>BQWY01000001.1:1447500-4199816 GCA_036984305.1 Nitrospira sp. | reverse complement strand
TCTTCCTCTCGTCCCGCACCCTCGTGCATACTCCCGGTCTCACGGTCGTCCCCAACTTGTCCATGCCTCATCCCGTATATGTCACTCTCTCATACAGATGCCTTTACACAGACATCGCCTCGACTAAGTCATTATTTTCATTCTTATCTTTTTCTCATCACACTATGCACAGGACCTACTCTGACTCCGACGGCGGCGACTCTTTTTCTTTTCCGCTTCTCATATAAAGTAGGAGAGCGACCCTGCACTCACAGCCGAACTACTTGGTCGGCCGTAAAGATCTTGTCCAGCAGCTCCCGGTATCCAATCACGGGATATGACGATTGAAGACCTCGTTCTTGAAGGTCTTCGCCGAGTACAGAGACAAGTTCAACGGGTATATTCGCAAGTCGGACACCTTCTTGCAAAAGCACAACCTCCGGTGGCCCAGCTAGTTCAGGTCGTACGACAAAGAGCGGATCCTGCTCAAGCGTGCGCTCGGAGGTTATCAAGTAGAGGAGTCTCCGCATCTGTCAAAACACCAAAATACGATCCGAGGAAGCGATTCGCTGCTGGATCTCTGGAAATGGCAACTCTCGGATCGTCAACCCCTCCTCAAAAGTCAATTGTGAGCCCGTTCCGGCTAGGACTATGAACTCGGTACCAAGCTGCTGGAAGGAGGGAAGATATTTTTCGAGAATGTCGACGTCAACGATGTCCTCACGGTCTTCGGACAGAAGCGAAGGAGCGCGGTCCAAGAGCATGACGGTGAGATGATCCTCTCCGGCGCCAAGGCCGAGCGCAATGCGCAGTGCCTCGACAGCCCTATGCGAGCGCTGAGGATCTTCACGAATGACGACTGTCACAGTGCGAGGCACAAAGATCAGCGAAGCTCGCCTAATTAAATGCAATAAACCGGTCGCAACCGGCAACGATGTTTGACAGGACAACCAATCCACAGAGCGTCACGCGAGGATCGAGATGATCGGTCTTCACGCCGTGCTGCTGGCATCCATAAGCACAGACGAAATATTTGGCTCCATCCCCGGCCGCCGACAGAAGATGAGGATTGTCGAGGTTTTTCACACCCTCATCAATTAAGTAAAGATACACATCTGTCCCGGCCGAAATTGCTTCCCTTGCGAGCCGGGAAACCGTTGTGACGCTTGGGTGCTCAGGGGGTGTGGATAACAGGATGCCAAGCTTTCGCTTATCCATGAGGTTATACAGCCTGGAAACTTTTAATTATCAACATGTTATATGAATTACGAGTAGTGCAGAGTAGTCTCTTTTTGAGACGAAAGTCAATACAGTCCTCGGGGTTATTTTTCGATGGGTAGGAAGCGCGCTTTCACGTGTTCGATAGCCGATGCGAGCGGGACATCGGTTTGCTCTTTGGTCTGCATATCGCGGAGAATTGCCGTACCTCTCCCCACCTCATCCTCCCCAAGGATGAGGGCAAAACGACACCGGAGACGATCGGCCTGCCGGAGGTGCCCTTTCAGCGTTGTGGCGCGGTAGTCCATGTCGGTGGGGATGCCCGCTGATCGTAGTTCGTCAATCAAAGGTAGGCCTAAGGACATCGCGAGAGGTCCGAAGGCGGCAAGATACAGCCGTGGTACCTCCGCGGTCGTGGCGGTCTCTGCGGTGAGCAGAGCAACCCGTTCGAGACCGACGGCAAATCCAATGGCTGGCGTGGCGTCTCCGCCAAGGACCTCGATCAATCCGTCATAACGGCCGCCGGCACCGACCGCATTCTGCGCGCCCAGATGCGTGCTCGTCACCTCAAAGGTGGTGAGGGTGTAGTAGTCGAGGCCGCGAACCAACCTGGGATTCAACTGATACGGAATATCGAGTGCCGCCAGCCCACGCTGAACGGACGCAAAATGCTCTTGAGCAGGGGTTGAGATATAGTCGACGATCTGTGGAGCGTCGGTGGAAGCCTCCCGACATTCCGGGACCTTGCAATCCAATACGCGTAGCGGGTTTGTTTCGATCCTGCGGAGACAGTTGCCGCAGAGGCGCGCCGAGCGGGTCAGGAGGAAATCACGCAAGATGCTCTTATAGCGGGGGCGATCGGCAAGTTCCCCCAGTGTGTTCAACTCGAGTGTCAGATGAGGAAGGTAAAGGGACGTGAAAAACCGCCACAGTAATGCCATGACCTCTACGTCCGCTTCCGCCGACGAGACGCCAAAAAACTCGACGCCAAATTGATGAAACTGGCGGAGGCGCCCTGCTTGAGGCCGCTCATGACGGAACATTGGACCCAGGTAGAACAGCTTTTGCGGGAGCGGCGAGGCGGCAAGGTTGTGCTCGATATAGGCGCGTACGGCGCCGGCGGTGCCTTCCGGGCGGAGAGTGAGTGAACTGCCATCACGGTCGGCGAAGGTATACATCTCTTTCTCCACGATGTCGGTCGTGGCCCCAATCGAGCGCGCAAAGAGCTCCGTCGATTCGAAGATCGGAAGGCGGATTTCCTGGTACCCATACAAGCCGGCCCAGCGGCGGGCGGCGTCTTCGATATGTCTCCACCGCAGCGCTTCCGCCGGCAGGAGATCTTTGACGCCTTTGATACCTCGAATCATGGGTTCAAACGGCTGGAGTTCAGGGTTCGCAGGTCAGTCACACGTACAATGAGGGCTGGAGAGGACAGGTCGCTCACTTCTCACGCGTCACTACTCAGAAATTCCGTGGACTATAGCGGCGCCTTCGACGGCAAGTCAACGCGGTCAAGACCACGTGCGTCTCGGTATAGGCGTCCATAAGCCTCTCGGAACGGTACCCGAATCTGCGATATACCATAGGAACCAGAGCAGGCCCCAAACGTTCTTGCGTAGGCTGCCGTACGGGCGGTATAGTGCGCGGCACCCCCTTGCCAGCACGACTATGACGATCGATGGACCCACCCGCCGCGTGCTCGCGGTGGCTCCCATGCCACCGGAGAAGGCCGCCTATGCCCTGGCCCGGTACAGCCGGTCACCCGACTCCATCGAGGAGAGCATCCGATGGGTCCACGGGCACTCATCGGAAAAGTTTTGGGAGCAATTTTATTTCGCCTACGGACATGCCTCCATTGCCGATCTCGGTCACGTGATCGTTTGCTTCGAGCACATCTCTGAATTGGCCGCCATTCGCCTCGAAGATGAACCCGTATGGGACGGCCAGGCGAAATCCAGCCGGTACCAAAATTTTGGCCCCGGTGGCTGTTATACGCCCAACGACATTCGCGGCACGGAAACCGAGGCCGTCTACCAAGGGATCCTGGGTAGTCTGTCGACCGCCTATCGCCTTCTGCACGAACCCGTCAAGGCCTACTTGGCGGCGCAGACGCCTCAGCCGGCGGATATGAAGCCGGCCGATTATGAGCGGACGATATCGGCGCGCACGTTTGACGTAACCCGCTATCTCCTACCGCTCGCGGCGCGCACGAATGTCGGGCAGGTGACCAGCATCCGGACGTTGGAAAAACAGATCACACGGCTCTTGTCCTCCGCTCTTCCCGAGCTGCAAATGATCGGCGATGACCTGAAAGGGGCATGCGAGCGCGCACCTGTCAATGTGTGGGGAGACCTCTCGGGGCAGGGGGCAGGGTTAGCGGAGCCGCTCGCTCCGACGCTGGCTCGGCACGCCAAGGCGAGTGACTATCAGCGGCAGGTCTATCTCATGGTAGCCCGCTATGCACGTAGTGTATTTCGCGAATCAGGTCTGGACCAGTCCATGACGTGGGGAGACCGTCCCGACGAGGAATCGACAGTCGAGTTGATCAAGCCGCATGCACCGCTGGATGAGCTGGCTGCGACGTGGTTGTACCGGGTAGGCCAGGCTCCGTATCGAAAGATGCTCGAACTTGTGCAGGGTTGGTCGGAAAAGCAGAAACAGGAAGTCCTCGAAGTGGCTCTACAAGGACGGGGACCGCACGACGAGTTGCCGCGCGAGTTCCGAAGTGGCTACGCCTTCATATTCGATGTGTTGATGGACATCGGAGCCTGGCGGGATATGCACCGGCATCGGCGTTGTCAGCAAATCCAGCAGAACTTTACCACCGCGCACGGATTCGTGACGCCAACAACGCTTGTCAACGCGGGCCTTGCGGAGGACTATCAGAGCGCCATGAAAGCTGTGAGACTGGATATCGAATCGGTGAAAAAGAGTAGTCAGGAGGCGGCCCTTTATGGGATCCCCTTCGGCTTCAAGGTACGCTGTCTCTTTAAAATGGATTACGCCGAAGCCGAATACATCGCGAAGTTACGCTCCGGTGTGAAGGGTCACTGGGCGTACCGAAGTGTTGCCTGGCAGATGAAACAAGCCATCGCTCAGCGGCACCCTTTCCTCGCCGACCAAATTCAGGCCACACCGCCCAACGTGCACGACGGCCTCTCGCGGTAATATCCATGACGGACAATGTCGCGCGGATCGAAACCGCCTGGAGTAAAGGAGACTGGGACACTGCTTTGAAGGAAGCCGAGGACTGGTGGCAAGGGCCTGGTGCTCAAGCCGCCCACGACCCTCGTCCGGCGTTCGTCCTCAACGCCGGGTATCTCCTACGCGGTGAAATGGCCCGGGCGTGGAGCTATCACAACCAGGCGCTGCAAGATGAAACTGACATCGAGGCCGTAACCACGTGGCTTGCCGGGATGCAGGAGCGCCATGCCGGTAACGGATACCTCCATCTAATCATGGCCTTGTGTCTTTCACAATGCGGGAAATCGGAACAATCCGTTGACCATTTCAAGCGAGCGATCGTGGCGCTACCAAAGCTCCCGCATCCGCACTTTTTTTTGGGACAGATCTTCGAACGGGCGACGCGGGCGGACGCGGCCATCAAAGAATACAAGGAGGCCGTGCGTCTCGATCCGACCCTGACCCCGGCACGTGCCGCGCTGGGCCTGCTCTATCAAGCCCAGGGGCAATTGGAGCTGGCGATGCCGCAATTTCGAGAAGTCGTCAAACTGCGACCCGACGATTCCGTCGCCCACGGCATGCTGGCCTCAGCGCTGGCAACACAGGGCAAATTCGAGCCCGCGCTCAAAGAATACAAGGAAGCGGTGCGTCTGGACCCCGGCAATGCCGAGCTGCACTACGCGCTGGGTCGGTTCTACCAGGATCGAGGACGCACGCAACTGGCGTTGAACGAATATCGCGAGGCCGTCGCTTCCGACCCGAATTGCTCGCCGGCTCATGCCGAAATCGGCTGGATGCATCTGGACAAGGGTGACTTCATCGGGTCGATGGAGGCCTTCAATCGCGCGCTTCGCTCCGATGAGAACAATGCCCGTGCCTATCTCGGCATCGCGAAGCTGTATTCCGCACGCGGGAAGCGCGAGTCAGCCTGGCAGAATTATCAGAAAGCCCTCAAGCTCGAACGGGATCCCCAGGTCCGCAACACCATCATGAACGAGCTGTTCATGGAAGGGGGATCGTGGGATGTATAGCGGAGGACCGGAGTAGAGGCTCGGCTCCGCGCCTCTGGAAGCGATCGTGCCGGACTTCGGGGACGGAGCCTCCAGGAATTCCATCGAAGACTCAGTCAGTTCCCTCCCTCCTGCCCCCGAAGTCCTGGCACTTTCCTCGCTCCTTTGGCGAGGTCGCTGGCTCCACACCTGTCCTCGCTAGCAAATATGGAGGGGTAAAAGCGGAGGGAGCATCCTAATCGCAGACTCATTCAGTCTCCGCTTTCCAACTCAGTCGAATCGGGAACCACCTCTCTAAGGGCGAAGGGCGCCGACCCCACTGCAAGGCGCGCGCTACCAGATATTGAGAAGATTAGAGCGATGGAAGCATCCTAGTGCTCACGACCATCGCTCGGACATTCTGCCCCAATGCCCTTACGTCGCGGATAGGTGAGCGTTTTTGAATGGCCGGGTATTGTTTTCACTCAAGGAGGGTATTGGAGGTTTAGTCGTCGCTGAAGCCGGAGGGCCCCCTACTGGCGATGCTCATGGGGACGATCTGGTAGGATGATCAACTCTGAGAAGAAATGAGGAGCAGAGCAGACTCTGTGCGGAGATACCCTGAAGAAAATAGAGAAATTACAGTTCGCGGAGGGCGCCTTGGATGACGGTGATCTGGGTAATGGGATCTCCGGCAGTTTTCAGCTCGTTTTGGATCTGGTCCCGGAGATAGCTGGAGTACCCGACCTTGTCGAGCAGCACGTTGAGAAAGCGCTCCGGCGGCAGAAGGCTCTGAGCCCTCAGTTCCTCGACTGTGTCGTCGCTGACCGGCACATACGTGCTGCCGACGTGAAAGACCACGTTATAATGCTGATCCCGCCGAATGCGCTCGAACCGCAGCCCTTTCACCTCGTCCCTCCTGACCTCAAGGAAGGGCAATTCTAGTCAATCGGGCCCTGGAAGACAAGGTGGGGACTCGGCCGGAGCAAAAGAGGCTCGTCGACCGGTCCGGCAGCTATTTTGCGACGGGCTTCTTGCCAAAATACTCTTGCCGGCTTACGGCCACGTCGCTCACGAACATCACGCCGGAGTGCCGTTCGAACAGAGGTCTGAGACCAGCGAGGATCGGCTCCACCTTCTCTTCCGGCACCACCGTGATGATCATTTCCAGACTTTCCTGCTCGCTGAACATGAAATGGGCTTCACGCACGCCGTGATGACCCTTGCCGGACACATTGCCGATGATGGTATACCCGGTCGCCTTCACACGATCCAACAAGTCGGTCACAAACGCCTGGTGTTCTCCCGCGGTGATCACGCGAATTTCCTTCATCGGATGCAGCACCAAACTCATCTGGTTCTCTCCTTTCCGCCCTGTTTCGAGCGTTAAGCCTGGGACTAGGCTGAATCGGACAAGGACGCGCGATTCACCAGAGCCTTAGCCTAGGCCCGCACAGCTTGCTCAATCAAGCTCCATGTCGCATCGGGGCGATAGCGATACCATACCTGATCGTTCGGGTCGAGGGCGATGAGGTGAACCCATTCGTTATGATAGTAGTGCTGGAGCACTTCGTGCCGTGCAATCAGCTTTTCGATACGTTCGCGCGGGGCTTCGATAATGGTGAGCAATCGCATCGGTTCGTGATAGGGCATGTCCCCGTTCATGACGGTTTGCCTGGCGAGTCCGAGCCGGAGGTCGCTCCAGGGACCGGACATGACGCCAAGCCGTCCGACCACATTGTGGTAAATCTTGCTCCCGCTCCCATAGACTTCGTTGTCGACCGTTGAAAAGTAGTGTTCCATGTTGATCCATTGCGCAACCACTTGCGGCGCCGTCAGCAGGACCTCGAGCAGCCGGTTGTTCGGGTCCTCGCGATAATCGTAGGAATGGAGGAAGACGCGCCCGCCGAGGTCCAAGCCTTTTGTGAGATCCCGCCGCCCGATCACGAAGGCCGTATTGCTGGACAGGCCCCATTCAGGCCGGACCTGACTCCAATCGACGCTCCGTTGCCTGACGTGGGCCTCGGCTTTGGCTTCTTGGAGCCTCTGGTGGACGTCGGGAAGCCGCGCACAGCGTTCCTGGCTAGTCAGCTGCGATGCTTCCTTCAAATCCTCTTGTAAGCGCGCCAGGTCTGCTCGATGGGTCGGCGGTACGTCCTCCAGATCGAACAGATCCACCGCATCGGTCGTCGTGTTCATCTGGCCGGCCAGGAAATGTGTGTCGGCAGGTATGTCGATGCCGAGTTTGGCAAGACGTTCACGGACTTTGGGATTGTTCGCCATCATCGCCAGCGTGCGCGCGTTGGGCTTGCCTTCATTGCCGCCGCAGGCGCCGCAATCGAGGGCCGATTCGTACGGGTTGTTCTCGGTCGTGCTACCGTGGGCGCAGAAGAGGACGAGGCGCGCGAAATTCTTCGTTAGTCCCATCATGCGCAAGGCGGTGTCAGCCGTGAGTGTTTGTTCCTCGACCGTGAAGCCGGTTCTGGTGATCCGTTCCTTCTCGTGCGACAGGGCCCGGGCGTTCAGTTCGTACTCTTTGCGCAAGATCTCCACCAGTTCGGTCAAGACCTCCGTCGAAAGGCCTGCCTGCGCGGCTGCCTCGATCAGTGATCGGTCCGGAGTGTCCGATCCAGAGAGGGCCTGTTGGCGAACTCCCTCGACCAGGGCCGGCGTGATGCGGGAGCTGCGCAATCCGAATCGTTCGTGCAGCGCGCTTCGGACCACGGCCTGCTGTTCAGCCGCCAACATTTCCGCCATATCGCTCGGGGCTATCTTATCGACCGTGAGCGTCGTCGCAATGGAGGGAACGAACATCCGTCTCAGCCAGGCGGTCACGCGTTGATAGAGAGTGGGAATCAACGTCTTGCCAAAGATGGGGAGTCCATAAAACCAGCCGAGGGATTCGACCATCACGTATGGGGTGACGACGTTTTCCTTCAGATCGTGCAGCAACGTATGCCCGGCATGCACCCATCTCGCGCGCGCGAGATGGGTGGAAACCTTATGGTCGAGGTAGCTGCGCGGAATCTCCCGCACTTCGTTCTTGGCGCGCATGATCACGGGAAACTGCTCCGTGTCGTGCTCCTTGCCCCAAGCGCGATAGCGTATAAAGGCGGCGAAGAAGCCGGCGAAGCCATAGGTGTCATGTGGGCCGACCGATTCGAGATGACGACGAAACGGCTCCGACCGCACGTCGATGCAGTAGACCGATTGCGAATAGGGACGGGTGGTCGGCGGGCGATCAGCGTCGGTGGTTCGTGTTCGTAGTTGTTCCAGCAGGCGTTCTTGGTAGCCGGCTTCGAATGCCTTCAGCCAGACCGGTCCGTGGTCGGATTCAGGAAAGGAGTTAATCCAATCGACAAGTTGCGCGAGATTCTGGGGAGTCGCCTCCGCTAGTTGTTCGGGATCAATCTCCAAAGACCGAGCCAACTTCAGCAGCGTTCGCGCCGACCCGCGACGCGCGGCGGTTTGCTGACGCGGCACGACCTCCGTCTTGTAGCGGTCAAGGACGATCTGCCAGCCGGTGCCTTTTCGGTGCGCCAGCCTGTCGACTTCTTCGGCGTACAGTGCGGGGAGACGACCTGCCACGCGTTGCCGGCGCAAGTAATACTCTTCGGGACGGCTGCGCATGTACGCCGTGATGGCGTCGTACCGTCCCTCGATGC
This sequence comes from Nitrospira sp., assembly GCA_036984305.1. NCBI lineage: Bacteria > Pseudomonadati > Nitrospirota > Nitrospiria > Nitrospirales > Nitrospiraceae > Nitrospira > Nitrospira sp. Next base: position 4,190,782 of record BQWY01000001.1, on the reverse strand, counting down.
CGAGTTCCTCACGGCAGGCCTTCTGCACCAGCTCCTGTGCGTACCAGAGTCGGATGGCCAGGAACTTGACGAGTCCGACGGGGTAGGCCTGTTGCCAGGGGTAGTCCCGTTCTTCACCCCGCCACTTGATGAAACCGGCCCAGCCTGGCAGGGCAGTGAGCTGGAGTGACAAGTAGTCCTGGCGAAGCTCGGCCGGGATGCCGAGCGCGTCCAAACTCTGCAGGAGTGCATCTTCCGGATATTCGGGAAGTTGAGCAATCTTTCGCTTGCTGTCCTCGATCCCGCATGGCGACCACTCGTGCACGGCAATCGTTTTCCATGCCTGGTAAAGGCCCTGCTCTCGTTCGGGCATGGCCCAGGTCGCATGCCCCTCGTCGAGAAACGCCTCGCACCACTTGATCAACTGGTCGTTGATTTGTCGGACGATCTGCGCCCCGAGCGTATCGTCGCACCAATGCGAGAGCGTCAACCAGCGTCCGAGCGCGGCTTGGTCATCTTCTACAATGGCGCGTATGCGTTCTTGAAGGTCCGGAACAATCATGCCGAATTCCAGCCGAGCCGCCACGCGGTCAATAAGGCCGCGGGAGGGATCCGGCAGCTGATCGTCGAGCGGCTCGATCACCGGCGTACAGAGCCCTTCGGCCAGGCTCGCACGCAAGACCTCGGCATGCGTGACGGGCCGGGAGCCGATGGTCACGTGCTTGTCCTGCGCGAGAGGCCGCAGAACCTCGTCGAGATGGCGCGACTGAATCCGGCCGGTTCTGAGGTACTCGCGATACATCCAGCTCGGGAGATAGCCGTTTCCGCCCATGAATTGTTTGCCGCGGCGCACCGTTTCCTCGAAAGGGAGGTATTCCAGGCTATGGAGCGGATTGTGATGGACGAACGTTCGCATCGGCCAATACTGCGCGATGACTTCGCCGGCGAGCTTCACGATACCGCGAAGCTCCATCCGTCTGGTTTCAAGGTCGTGCGACGTGCTTACCGGGTCCATACAACCGATCCCATGGCTGAATACGTGGTGGTCACTGTCTGATCAGGGGTGAAAAGAGTTGCAGGTGCCAGACCCAGCGCCAGCAGAACCAGCACCACGATCACGAGCGCAGCGAATTCGGTGCGGAGCACATCGATGTAGCGCAACTCGGGCCGCCGAAGTCCGAACAGCAGTCCTTGCACCATCCGCATGATGTACCACGAAGCGGCCAGCCAGGCGAGAAGGGTGATGACCAAGCCTCCCGAGGAGGGGAAGGGGGCACTTAACAGCAATCCCATGAACCCGGCAAAGACGCCAAAGGGCGGCAGGCCCATGGCTGCCAATCCGATGAGCGAGAGAATGACAGAAAATTGAGGCATCCCCGATGCCAACCCGCTGACGGCTTGCGGATCAACGTCGTCTCCATACCGGGTACGAACAACCTGCCACGCGACCAAGAGTCCGCTGGTGGCCAGGCCGACCGTTCCCACCAAGAGGGCAGCGCGGGGTGTGGCTGATCGAGTCGCCGCGGCAAACCACCACAATATCGAGAAAAACGACAAACTAGCATACGCCAACAAGAGGCGCACACGAGTTTGGGCAAGCGCTTTGACCGCGCCGTAAAAGGCGCCCACCAAAGCGAGGAGACCAACGGTCTCGGCAACCACGTCGGGGATGGTCGCCAGGGCCGTCACGAGCTCGTGGAGACCGACCAGCGGGAGCAAGAGCACGATGAACGATGGCAAGTTGCCGGGTAGCCGCGTCATAGCCGTCAAATGGCCGGCGTGGAAGGGCATGAGTGGCAAGAGCACCGCAGAGGCCACCAACGCGGAGACGGAAGCCACCGTTGGATCAGGCACGAGTGCACACAGTGTGCAGAGGGCACCAAGCCCGTAGATTCCGATCCCCCACCAGGACATGGGCCAGAGGACGCTATGGTGACGGTGAAGCAGGAAGGCGATCAGCGCGAACAGGACCAGCAAGGCCACGGAGCCGACCATGAGAGGGGCGATCAGGACGCAGAGGCCCAGTCCGAGGAGAAGTAATGTGATGACCCACGACTGCCGGTGATCCGCATGGGGCGGTTGTCCTAACAGCGAGATCGTCGCGGTCAGGGGCAGCAGATACAGCGGCAAGAGGCCTTCCGGTGGGATCGCGAGCTGTGTAGACAATGCCACCACCGCTGCGAGGCTGACGACGGACCAGGCGACGCAGGCGCGTTTCAACTGAATCGGATTCGACCAAAACACGCGGCTGGCCAGCGCCCCCAGCCAGGGAAGGCTGACCAGCAGGCAGATGATGAGCGTGCCGTCATTCATCGCGACCAGCTCCGCTCACGTTTATCGAGTTGGTGGGCCAGCCTCATGATGCTGCTTCCCAGCACAGAATAGAGTTCGTCGGCGTAGAGTCGATTCATGAATGGAAGGTACAGACGGATCCGTAATGCTTCAATCCACGCCGGGATTCGCACGGTTCGGCCGTGGGCCACTAAATACAGATAGGCCCATCCGGCGATCGTGAGGAATGTGGCCAGGACAATGATGAGATCGAAGATCCAATCGGGCAGATCGGCCGCCTTGAAGTAGGACGCGACTTCCTCCGGATTCGGATAGAGGAATGCCGTGAACGCTTCCGCAGCACCTAGATAGACGAACATGATGAACAACAAGGTCGTGAGCATCGCGGCCGAGACCTTCCAGGATGCGACCTGGCGGAGCCGTATCAGGGTCAGGATGGCCTGTGAGGAAGTAATCCAAATGAAAAAGAGGAAAATGACCGTCCCCTGTGATTCCAGCAGCGGGATGCGCAAGACACCGTGCGTGAGCAAGAGAATGAGGAGGGGAATAACCAGCGTGGTCAGAAAGCCGGTCGACCAGGCCAGAGGTGAAAAGACCTGCTCCTCCTCCTGGTGATCCGTGTGGGGCATGTGCGGTTCCTGCCTGGCTTTGTGAATGACATTGCCGCAATTTAGGAAGACAGTCGCTTTGAACAGCCCGTGCGCAATCAGGTGGAAGACGGCAAGAGCGAAGGCCCCGAGGCCGCACTCCATGATCATATAACCCATCTGGCCGATGGTGGAAAACCCGAGGGTTTTCTTGATGTCGTTCTGAGCAAGCATCATCGTGGCGCCGAGGATCGCGGTCAGCGTGCCGATGACAAACGCGGTATGCAGCGTCGCGGAACTCAGCCCGAAGAGCGGGGCCAGACGGTTGATCAAGAATCCTCCGGCATTGATGATCCCGGCGTGTAACAGCGCGTGCACCGGCGTCGGCGCGAATAGCGATCCCGGTAGCCACAGGTGAATGGGGAACTGTGCCGACTTCCCCATCGCGCCGACAAAGAACAGCAACGTGATGGCCGTGACCCCACTGACCTCAATACCGGGCCAGAGCGACAACGTCATGGGGGTCTCTGCGGCCCGTGCGAAGAGCTCTTGGAACTCGAGCGTGCCGTAAAGTTGATAGGCGAGTGCGATCCCGGCGAGGAACGCAGTGTCGGCGATCCGAAGCAGAGTAAAGGTCTTGAACGCCCCGGCCAAGGTCCCGGCATGGCCGTGGTTATGCGCGAGGACATACAGCAGATAGCTGAGGACTTGCCAGAACAGGAAGAGCATCATGAGGTTGGAACTGGACACCATACAGATCAACACGAAATCCGTCAGGCAGATCATCGCCAAATAGCGGCGGGCGTGACGATCCTGGAACATGTATCCGACCGAATAGGTGTAGATGATGACGCTGACCCCCGTGATCAACGTCATCATGATGGCGCTGAGTCGATCGACGTAGAAACCGATCGGAATGGCGAAGGAGGCGACGGAGGACAGATCGTAGAACCGAATGGAGATCGGACCGCTACTTGCGACCTGATAGAGCGTGCCGACGGCTCCCAGGCAGGCAATCCCGACGGGATAGGCGGCGATCTTGGCCCGCATGTGCCGCGAGTGGTCCGAGCCGATCTGCACGATAGCGGCCGCGACCAGCAGAAACAGTGGAACGAGCAGCACGAGCGTCACGACCACCTCATCACCCTCACGACTCGCTCACTCTGGTCTTCTCCGAACGTGCTGCAGGGCCCCGTCGTGCCCTTCGATAACGGACTAACCATTATTACGAGTGTTGAACGTTCGTCAAGCGCCTCGCTCGGGACTGCGTTCCCGTGCAGTGCTTTCAAAGCGTTGAAGCGCGACCTGCTGAATGAGACCAAGCCGATGGACCCATTCGTCAATATAGAGACGGTTGAGGAAGAGAACGTAGACTCGAGTCCGGAAGGATTTGATCCAGGCCGGGGCCGGCAGCGAGCGGCCATGAGCCTTCATGTACACATAACACCAGCCGAGGATGGTCGTGAGCGTGGCTGCCCCGATCATCATGTCGAACATCCGCCCCGGCAGCTCGGCCGCCTTGAAGTAGGCCGCGACGTCTTCCGGATTGGGATACAGGAACGCCGTAAACGACTCCACCGCGAACAGATAGACAAACACGACGAACAACAGCGTCAGCAACATGGTGGCCGAGATCTTCCACGACGCGATCTGGCGCAAGCGCGTCAAGGTCAAAATGGCCTGCGATGAGGTGATCCAGATGAAGAACAGAAAGATCACGGTCCCTTGGGATTCCAAGAGCGGGATCTGCAAGGCGCCATGCGTGAGCAACAGAATAAGCAGGGGAATGAGCAACGTCGTGACGAACCCGGTCAGCCAAGTCAGATTCGAATAGCCTTGTTCCTCGGCCTCAGGATGGGAATGAGGATAATGCGGTTCCAGACGGGCCCGGCCGATGACGTTCCCACAGTTCAAGAACACCGTCGCCTTGAAGAGCCCATGCGCGATCAAGTGGAACACGGCTAGGGAAAACGCGCCCAACCCACATTCCATGATCATGTACCCCATCTGGCCGATCGTGGAAAAGCCGAGCATATTCTTGATGTCATTCTGCGCCAGCATCATCGATGCACCCAGCACCGCGGTCACTGTCCCGATTGCGAACGCAACGTGCAGCGTCGTGGAGCTCAGTCCGAAGAGCGGCGCCAGACGGTTGATCAAGAACCCCCCGGCATTGATGATCCCTGCATGCAACAGTGCCGTGACAGGTGTCGGAGCGTAGAGATAGCGAGGAAGCCAGATGTGGAGAGGAAACTGGGCGGACTTGCTCATGCCCCCGACCAACAGCAACAGCGTGACAGCCGTTGCACCGCTCAGTTCCAGACCTGGAAAGAGTGATACCGTCGCAGTCGACCGCGCTGCCTCAGTGAAGAGATCCGGGAATTCCACTGTCCCATACGTCCAATAGGCCAGGACGATCCCCGCGAGAAACGCGACGTCCCCGACCCGCAAGATGGTAAAGGTGCGCAAGGCACCCTCCAGGGTCCCACCGTGGGCATGGTTGTGGATCAGGATATAGAGCGAGTAGGTGAGGATCTGCCAGAACAGAAATAACATGATGAGATTGGCGCTCGACACCATGCACAGAAGCGTGAAAATGGTGACACCAAGCATGGCAAGATACCGGCGCTCGTAGGGCTCCTGGTACATGTAGTCAATGGAGTAAGTGTAGATGATGGTGCCGATCGCGGAGATCAGGACCATCATGACGGCGCTGAGCCGGTCTATGTAGAACCCCAACGGCACCGGCACAGACAGGGCGGTGGCGGGATCGTAAAGCCGAATGATGATCGGTCCCTCCGTGGCGACCACATATAGCGTGATAACGGTGCCGAAGAAGGCCGCGACGATCGGCCACGCAGCGATCTTTGCGCGAGTACGACTGGGTCGGTCGCTCCCGGTCACAACGATGAGCGTGGTCAGCAACGGTAGCAACGGGATCAGCAGAACGGCAGACATCATCACCTCGCTATCCCAAAACAAACGAACTGCATTATCGAGTCGATGCAGGATCGACGCGGCTCGGACGCGTTTGTGCTGCGACAGTGTCGCGAGACGGTTCGTCGTCCTACGGCCAGACCGTACTCCACTCGCCGCTCTGCCTGACCGTCGCTGATTGAGGTGTCTGCAGCGCCGCCGGCCGTCTGCGGCCACCATCAATAATATGCTTGCAAGTGGACCGTCAAGAACTGTGACCGTGCGCGGGTCTCATGAACAACCTGAGAGGGCCCGAAAGGCCTATGTCGGTGGGGGTGGGTGCGACAAAGAGCTTAGGCAACGACGTGTTCGAAACGTCGCCGGCATCCCATCCCACACTTCACTGCTCTGGCTGGATCGGTCGGCCACATGATACAAACAAAGCATGGCCGGTACTCGTACCCTGGAAACGTTGTCTTTCGATAACACGTACGCTCGGTTGCCGGAGGAGTTCTACGCGAAACTCGATCCGACCCCGTTTACGAATGCGCCCGTTCTAGTGCATTTCAATCCCGCGGCGGCAGCCCTCATCGACCTCGACACATCCCAAGCGACCCGGGCCGAGTTTGCCGGGGTGTTCGGCGGCAACTTGCTGGTGCCCGGCATGGAACCGCTCGCGATGCTCTATTCGGGCCATCAGTTCGGCATCTACGTGCCGCAGTTGGGAGACGGGCGGGCGATTCTTCTGGGCGAAGTCCGGAACGAAGCCGGAGCGAAATGGGATCTTCAGCTGAAGGGAGCCGGGCGGACCCCGTTTTCCCGAGACGGCGACGGTCGTGCGGTGCTCCGGTCGACGATACGGGAATACCTCTGCAGCGAGGCGATGCACGGACTTGGCATTCCGACTACGCGAGCGCTCAGCATCGTGGGGACCGAGGACAAGGTCTATCGGGAACGGGTGGAAACCGGCGCGGTCCTCCTGCGCATGGCGCCTTCGCACGTGCGCTTCGGATCGTTCGAAGTGTTCTACTATCGTGAACAGCACGAGCATCTCAAAACGTTGGCCGATCACGTCATCGCCCAACACTATGCTCATCTTGCGTCGGATTCGGACCGGTACGCGCGGTTCTTCGCGGAGGTGGTCCGGCGCACGGCTTCGCTCATCGCTCAATGGCAGGCCGTCGGATGGGCGCACGGCGTCATGAACACCGACAACATGTCGATTCTCGGGTTGACGCTCGACTATGGGCCCTATGGATTCATGGACGACTACGATCCAGGGTTCATCTGCAATCACTCGGATCACAACGGCCGCTATGCGTTCAATCAACAGCCGTATATCGGACTCTGGAACCTGAGTTGTCTCGCTCAAGCGCTGTTGCCCCTGGCGGACAAGCAGGACCTGAAAGCCGCTTTGAACACGTACACCGGCACGTTCGAGGAGCGGTACCGTGCGGAGATGAACCGGAAGCTGGGGCTTGAAAAGGCGGAGGATGACGATGGCTCGCTCATCGAGAACTGGCTCTCCATGCTCGAGGAGAGCCACGCGGATTACACGAATGCCTTCCGGGCACTCGGCACCTTCGACACGAATCTTTCCGCGACGAACGAGTCTGTGCGTGAGCACGTGCTGGACCGTGACCGGTTCGAGGCGTGGTCTCGCCGCTACCGCGCGCGCCTTGCGCATGAGGGAAGTGGAGACGCGGACCGCCGCGCGCGCATGAACCGGGTGAATCCGAAGTACGTTCTCCGCAACTACTTGGCGCAGACTGCCATCGAACGGGCGCAACAGAAAGACTATGCGGAACTCGACCGGCTCCTGGCCCTCCTTCACGATCCCTACACCGATCACCCCGGCATGGACCACTATGCCGCTCCTCCGCCCAACTGGGGCAAACACATTAGCGTCAGCTGCTCCTCATAAACCGTTAAGTCCTGTCCCGACCACAGATCATGGCTGCAAGGCGGTTTGTATCCTGTAGGAGTTCGGAGTCGATTACTACATATGGCCCAGCGCGCGCCACTCGTCGACTGAGCCCTGCTATCAGGTATGCAGTCCCGATCAATGTTGTTTGGAGCGCATTTTCGATTAGTTAGCCTGCGCCTGCTCAAGTTAACAATTTTGTACACAGGACAACTCGGTGCGGTGCCGATCTTGCCTAGGCTTTTCCCCAGATGCAAATGATCAAGGCGAATGCTTGACTTGACCTCCTTCGTCCATTGACGGCCCCACAAACCGGACAGTAAATTGCCATCCTTGTTTGCGGAGTGGGCAACGCGCATGGAGTCAGCAGAGCGAACGTCCCTGTTTGGAGTGAGGTACAGAGTGTCTGAATTTCAGCGCAGATAGGAAACATCCCCTTTGGAAGGCGCCCTCACTGTCCCCAACGCGTTGGATCGAGGAATTTCCACGCAGAAAGAAACGTGAAGTCATGAGTCATCGTTGCGTTGACGTATGTCGAACGGTCGTTTTTGTCGTTGCTTGTGTCGGCCTCGCCGCCTGCAGTAGCGGAGGAGATGGCGGGGGTGGTAGCGCGACAGCCCCTCCGGGCGTCGGAGGCGGAAGCGGAGGAGGAGGAACGACGTCAGGGCCTGCCACCGTCACGGTGGCCAGTCCCGCAGCGAACGCAGCACTGCCATCGTCGACACCGGTGACCGTGGGCTTTACGACGCAAAATTTCACGATCGAAGACGTCAATCAGCCACGCCTGTGGATCTATCTCGACGACGATCCCACTCAATACACGTTCGTCAATGGCAGCACGAATACCGTGTTCTACAATGGAGCCCCCTCGCCTGACGTCCAGTGGGTGAGTCCGACCTCGTTTCGATTCAACAACCTTTCCAACGGACTGCATACATTTCGCCTCGCACTCGTCAATGCAGTGGGAACTCCGTACACCAATGGTGAGGCGGGTACCGCGAGGGCCTTTACGGTGGGTGTTCCTTTTCCGAGCGCGCCCAGCATCATCATGGCCGGACCGGCGCCGAACGCCGATGTGCCCGGACCCGTGTTGGTGTCCTTCGTGATTGCCAACCATGTGAGCGGTCTCAATGGCCAGCCCCATATGCATTTCTACATCGACGGGTCAACCGAGCGGCATGAGTACTTCAACGGCGCAGGTATCACCGAAGACAACGGCGTGCAACTCAATGGCGCGCATACGCATGCCGTCCATTGGAAAAGTCCGACCAGCTTCATGATGTACGGATGGTCGCCCGGTCCTCACTCGGTGAGATTGGTCCTGGCCGATGCCGCACATAACGAACTGGCTAATCCCGAAGCCACCCAAACGCTGACCTTCAATATCACCAGCAACGCGGGGACTAGTGAATTTGAGCTGGACACGGTGGTTCCGAACGTCAATGTCCGGGCCATTGCCTTCGCGCCAGACGGACGGGCCTTCTACGCGGAGGGTCACGGACAGGTCTGGATTGCACAAACGGCTGGGGGAACATGGCAACAAAACCCCACCCCCTTCTACCAGACGACCGTGGGTCAGTTGGGAGAACAGGGGCTGACCGGCGTTGTGGTGGACCCCAACTACGCCGCCAACGGGTTTGTCTACATCTACTACACCACGCCGGATCAACAGTTTAATCGGCTGGTTCGTGTGACGGACGTCAACGGACAAGCGACCCAGGAAACCATCATCATGGACAATCTGCTCGCCGCCGATCAGCACAACGGCGGCGTGCTCAAGTTCGGTCCCGACGGAAAATTCTACGTCTCCGTCGGCGAGGCCACACAGGATTTCCTCGCACAGGATCTCACGTCCCGGCATGGAAAGATTCTTCGGATCAATGGTGACGGAACGTTCCCACCGGATAATCCGTTCCCGACTCAGGGACCTGCTGTGTGGGCCTATGGCATTCGGAACAGCTTCGGCATGGCGTTTCACCCGATCACGAACGACCTATGGATCACCGACAACGGCCCGACAGTCGACGACGAGGTCGATCTCATCGTCAAGGGCGGCAACTACGGCTGGCCGATCGCCACGGGAACCGGAACCGGTCCAAGCGGGACCCTGCTGCCGGCTGCCTATGTGCTGTCGCAACCGGTCGGCATCACGAACATCGTGGCGTTGACTGCAACCTCGGTGTATCCAACGGAGTACCATAACAACCTGTTCTTCTCGGATTACGTCGAAGGCAAGATACGGCGGTTGGTTCTGGATCCCACATTCAAGACTGTGGTGTCGGATTCCGCCGTCTTTGACGGTGGGAACGGCGGTCTCATCGCCCTCACACAGGCACCGGACGGCTATATGTACGTGAGTGGAGCGGACGGGATCTCGCGCGTCGTGCTGAATCCAAACACCCACCACTAGAGGTTGGATCGGTCGCGAGTTCAGTCAGTGAGGCTGAACTCGCGACCGTTCCAGATACATTCCCGCCCCAACCCTGGCGCATGGACCTGATCCACAAGCAATGGTACGGTGCAGGGCGATGCGCACGATACAAATCGGCGGGCTGACAGTGCGTGTAGCCGGTGGGGACGATGGGCAGGGCGGCGGCGAAGGGCCGCTCGTCGTACTCCTGCATGGTTTTGGAGCGCCGGGGGACGACCTCGTCCCGCTTGCAGGCGAGCTGAGGGTGCCGTCCGGGACGCGATTTGTCTTCCCGCATGGGCCGCTCTCGCTCAACATGGGCTACGGCGAGGCGCGGGCCTGGTGGATCATCGATATGAACCGGCTTGCCCAGGAACGCGCTGTCGGTCGTCTGCGTGACCTTTCTGCTGAGGTTCCCCGAGGGCTCCCCGCCGCCCGAGAAGCGCTCGAATCCCTGCTCGTTGATCTTCCGAAACGCATTTCGGTCGATCACGACAACACCATCATCGGCGGGTTCTCCCAAGGCGCGATGCTCACGTGCGATCTCGTGATGCGCACCGCATGTCCTTGCGCGGGACTCATCCAACTCTCCAGCACCTTGTTCGCGCGACAGGAATGGAACCCGGACCTCAGTCCTCGCAGAGGCTTACCTGTGTTTCAAAGTCACGGGACAGATGACGAGATCCTGCACTACCAGATGGCCGAACGGCTGCGCGACGAACTGTGTGAAGCCGGTCTGTCTGTGGAGTGGCACGGTTTCCAAGGAGGGCATGAAATTCCAGCATCGGTCATGACGAGATTGAACCAATTTTTGACGAACGTACTTTCGCCCAGATGAACGAGCTTCAGCGCTTCGAGATACAAGGCGCCGATGGCAAAGCGATCCGCGGAGATCGATTGTCCGGGAAGGACCGCAAGATTCTTTTCATCACGGGCTTTCTTTCCAAACGGTGGGGCAACAAGAGCAAGGCGCTTGCGCAATGGTGTGCCGAAAAAGGTTGGGGCTTCTGCTGTTACGACGTGCGGGGATTCGGAGATTCGGAAGGCTCGTTTACCGATTACACCCTCTCGGATTGGATCGCAGACGCACGGACAGTCTTGACCTCTCTTGGCGACGGCCACCCTCTGACCCGCCCGCCCCAGGCGCGACAAAACGCACCTCCTGCCCGGGTGACCATCGTCGGCAACTCGCTCGGGAGTTGGGTCGCCTGGCTCGTAGCCCGAGAGTTCCCGATCGTCGAAGAACTCATCCTCATTGCGCCGGCCTTCAACATGATGGGCGAGCGAGCCAAGACCATTCCCCCAGAACGCCTCCATGCCTGGCACACGGCCGGTTGGATGCCCTGGGATGACGACCCGTTGCACAAGGACTGGCCGCTCTCGTGGAAATGGGTGGAAGAGAGCGAAGCCTATTGGGCCAAGACGTTCGACGCTCTGCGTCCGGTCCGGACGACGATCATGCACGGACTTCAGGATCGCGTGATCTCCCCGGAGGGTAGTCGCCGTTTTGCCGATGAACTCCTGCGCCGCGTTCCTGATTACGCTCTGCATCTTCGCCTGATCCCCGGCGACCATCGGTTGAGCGGCCCGGAACACGTCGAAACTCTCCGCCGTCTCGTGGTAGAACGGCGCTGAATGATCCTCCAATGCTGACACTCATCCACAAGGAATGCGGCGGGCCGGCGATGGAAGATTCTCCGGTCGGCGAAGTCTGCGCGATCCCAGTCGACCGCTTTCCCTTTCCCTGTTTCACCTGCCTTGAGGAGATCATCGACGAATCCGAGCTTCGGCTCGGTGAGGACTTCGGCATCTGATCCATCCCCTGTCCCTCGTGTTGTGCAATCGCGGTGGCATTTGTTATCGTGATCGACTCCTTCAGTTTTCATTCACTCTGAATCAGAGGCGTCAATGGCGACGAACGACAAGCAAGTCATTTTCTCACTCATCAACGTCGGCAAGGTATATCCGCCGAAGAAGCAGGTACTCCGTGAGATCTACCTGGGCTTCTATTACGGCGCGAAAATCGGGGTGCTTGGCCTGAACGGCTCTGGCAAGAGCTCGCTGCTCAAGATCATCGCGGGGGTCGATGCCAACTACACGGGGGAGATTACCCGATCCAAAGGCTATAGCACCGGTCTGCTGGAACAGGAACCGCAACTGGATCCGGACAAGACCGTCAAGGAAGTCGTGGAGGAAGGGAAAGCGGAGCTGGTGGCCCTGCTTCACGAATACGAAGCCGTGAGCAACAAGATGGGAGAAGCCGATCCGGATGAAATGGAGAAGCTGATCGACAAGCAAGCGCAGCTTCAAGAGAAGATCGAGGCGGCCAATGGGTGGGAACTCGAGACCGAACTCGAGATTGCGATGGACGCGTTGCGCTGCCCGCCGTCGGACCAGAAGATTGCAACGCTCTCCGGCGGTGAAAAACGCCGGGTGGCCCTCTGCCGGCTGTTGATCCAAGAGCCGGACATCCTGTTGCTCGACGAGCCGACCAACCATCTGGACGCCGAATCTGTCGGCTGGCTCGAGCAACATCTCCAGCAATACAAGGGAACGGTCATCGCGGTCACCCACGATCGGTATTTCCTCGACAACGTAGCGGGCTGGATTTTGGAGCTCGACCGCGGCCACGGCATTCCCTTCCAAGGAAACTACACGTCGTGGCTCGAGCAAAAGCAAGAGCGCTTGGCCAAGGAAGAAAAGGCCGAAACGAAGCGCAAGAAGACGCTCGAGCACGAGTTGGAGTGGATTCGTATGTCGCCGAAGGCGCGTCAGTCCAAGGGTAAGGCGCGGCTGAACCGCTATGAAGAACTGGTCAACCAAAAACAGGAGCAGATCGCCGAAGATCTCGAGATCTACATCCCACCGGGTCCGCGGTTGGGCGACGTGGTGGTGGAAGCCACCGACATCGGCAAGGCCTTCGGTGAAAAGGTCTTATACGACAACCTGTCGTTCAGCTTGCCCAAGGGCGGTATCGTGGGGGTGATCGGGCCGAACGGGGCCGGCAAAACGACGCTGTTCAACATGATTGTCGGTAAGGAAAAGCCGGATTCAGGCACGATCAAAATCGGAGAGACGGTAAAGTTGGGATTCGTCGATCAGGACCGAACGTTGGACGGTAGCAAGACGGTGTACGAAGTCATCTCGGACGGACAGGATAGCATCAAGCTGGGGAAGGGGGAAGTGAACGCTCGCGGGTACTGCGCGCGGTTCAATTTTGCCGGCACGGATCAACAGAAGAAAGTAAAAGACCTTTCCGGTGGCGAGCGCAATCGCGTGCATCTGGCCCGCATGCTCAAGGAAGGGGCCAATCTCATCATTCTCGACGAGCCGACCAACGATCTCGATGTGAACACGTTGCGCGCATTGGAAGAAGGGCTCGAAAGCTTCGCGGGTTGCGCCGTGATCAGCAGCCACGATCGTTGGTTCTTGGATCGGATCGCGACCCACATTCTGGCGTTCGAGGGGGACAGTAAGGTCGTGTGGTTCGAAGGCAATTACACCGAGTACGAAGCGGATCGCAAGAAGCGGCTCGGCAAGGAAGCCGAGCAACCCCACAGGATTCGGTACCGGAAGCTGAGTCGGAACTAGCCTCCACCGTTCGATTAGAATCGTCGTTTTATTGTTGAAACTCGTGCATGGGCAAACATGCGCGGATTTCACCTTCATTCCTCAGCGGGATTTCTCTTCTCCAGCCAGAGCGTTAGGATCGGCCCACAGCTAGCGCCTGCATTATTCCGCAAACAACAGACGTGACGACGAGATTCCACCGATGTGGCCTTTGAATGGATCGACTGGAGCGACAGGCATTCCCGAATGGCTTGTCCTGCTCGCGCGGGAATCTCCGTTTCGCCTTGCAACCAGAATGTGGTTGAAACGGTGCGCCGTTTCCGTTCGCACGCGGGAACAGTGGGCGATCTCGCGTCGACCCGCATACCTGACGGGATTGGTGCATGCGGCCGGTGTGGCCCGTCATGAGGGGTATTCGACATTTACCGCCGTCGAATTCGGCGTGGCCGGCGGCAACGGCTTGCTGGCCTTGCAGGATGAGGCCCTCGCGGTTGAGCGGGAACTGGGGGTGCAGATACACGTCGTCGGGTTCGATAGCGGGCAAGGCTTGATCGGGCAGACGGGTGATCATCGCGATCACCCCGACTACTGGAAAGAGGGAGATTTTCCGCTGGACGAACCCGCCTTGCGAGAGAACCTTTTGCCGTCGACCCGTTTGATCTTGGGAGACGTGCGAGATACGGTTCCCGAGTATGTGGAGCGCCTCCAAGAAGCTCCGATCGGTTTTGTCTCGTTCGACCTCGATCTGTATTCATCGACCACTCACGCGCTCGAGATTTTCACCCGTCCCAGGAAATGGACGCTCACCAAAGTGCCCCTGTATTTCGACGATGTCATGGAACCGCTGGTGAGCCATCGGTTTGCCGGCGAGCTGTTGGCGATTGAGGAGTTCAACCAGAAAGACACGGGGATCAAAATCGACCGGTGGCGGGGTATCAAAATGGGCCGCCCATTTCCCGAGCACCCTTATCTGGACTGCATGTATCTTGCGCACGATCTGGAGGCGATCAGCGAGTGCGTGCTCGAACGGACGGTCCGACAGCTTCCGATGCGAAGTCATGCCTAGTCATTCGTGCCGCTGTGTGGTCGGTCAGAGTTCGTCCAGCGCCAGTATCATCCGCTTGCCCCCTTGCTCTCGCTGGATCCGTAGGCGTATGACTGACTCCTTGGGTAACCGCTTGAGTATGTCCATGATAGCTGGGTCTTTCGGATACAGCACGAATTGCCGTTGGCCGGGGACAGCCCGCCAGCCACTGGAATCCTGGACACGAGTCCACTCGACCCACAGCGCCTCGTCGTACGTATCGAGATACAACACTCGCCCCTCGATAGTCGTCGGTTCTTCGAACGCCATCTCTTGAATGGGAATGCGTATGTCCGGCGGCAGGTCCGCAGGCGGCAATCCCTGCCCCCCGACGAGAGGGGTGTGGACCGTCAGGCATACCACGACAACAAACAATCGGCGCAGCAACATGCCCTGAGTGTATCACCGCGGAGCCCGCGCTGCGAGCGCACAGGGCCGGAGGATTCTGTCTATCATCGAATGCTCGTCTGTCGACTCGCTGACGACGTAAGTGCCGGTCTTTCCAGCATCGCGAAAAATTTCGGCGGATTTCTTGAATCTCGTCCAAAATCAGGGTAATTGTGGAGGTATCAAACTGCTCGTCCTGCCTCGCCCCACCGGCTCCTTGTTTCGAGTCTCGGCCAGAGGGCCGGGCGCGCTCATTTGACGATCCTATGCAGACGATGACCTACACGATACGGCTCGTAGTGGTGTTTGCCTCGCTCTTCCTCGTGGGATGTGTGTCCTCACGGCTCATCGCCGTGGAGTCGATGAGCCAGCCGCCCGTTGTCAAGGGTGAGACCGAATTCGCCGTACTGGCGGGCGAGTGGGAATATGAAGAAGGCTCCGCGGTGGTCGAATTGCTGCTCGATGAGCGAGGTCGGGGAACGTATGCCTACAAAGGTGGTCGCTTCGAAACAACGAGCCTCGATGGAAATGAATGGCATGGGCGATGGATACAAAGTGCGAATGACCGCGAAGGCGAGTTTGTCGTTCATCTGACGCCTGATCTGGCTGAAGGCGAAGGTCGCTGGTGGTATACCCGTATCGGTCCTGTCGTCAATCCTCCGGACAAAGGGGGCTTGTTTCATTTGATCCGCGTCGTCGCCGAACCGGAGTCGGCCTCGACCACCTCCGCGTCGCTTCCATGAGCTGAACTCCCCCTGGCGTTTACGCGTCACCTTTCATTTCTCTCTGCGCTGCCGTCGCGAACAATCTCCGTAGATCAACACCCCACCTCGACGGGCGGAGACCGATGGCGACAGTCCGTCGCTCTCCACGAGTGACCGTTCGTCAAACGAGGCACTTTCACGATTGCCGGCCTTTCGGTAAGATCGACGTGTCCTCTACCAGTTCGGTTCCGTTCAGCGGGAGAGAGACGGAGGGGAAAGGGAAACAGGTCGCGATATGGCGCGCGTATTCATGGCAGGAGCGAGTGGCTACATGGGGAGACAGTTGATTCCCCGGCTGCTGGCGCATGGGCACGAAGTGTCTGGGTTAGTGCGCGCCAAATCTGTTGAAAAACTCGCGCCAGGATGTCGTGCGGTGATCGGAGATCCACTGCAGATCGAGACGTTTTCCGATAGTGTACGCGGTCATGACACGTTCATTCATCTGGTCGGCGTGGGACGCCCCGCTCCTTGGAAAGCAAAGGCCTTTCGGGACGTCGATCTGGGATCCATCAAAGCGTGTCTGTATGCTGCCCAACGGGCGGGCATCCAGCACTTCGTGTATGTGAGCGTCGCCCATCCGGCTCCGATCATGAGGGCGTACATTGCCGTCCGTCAGGAAGCGGAGACGCGTTTGAAGATCGGGAAAATCCCCACGACCGTTCTGCGCCCATGGTACGTCCTCGGCCCCGGCCGCCGATGGCCGGTGGTATTGATCCCTGCCTATCGGGCACTGGAGCGAGTTCCCGTAACACGGAGCTTCGCCGAGCGCCTCGGGCTTGTGACGATCGAACAGATGGTTGCGGCGCTCACGTGGGCGGTCGGTCACCCGACCCGCGAATGGCGAGTCATGGATGTGCCGGTCATTCGTCGTGGATGGATGGATCTGGAGGGCGCGAGTGCCTGATCGAGAGCCGGTCGCCTGGGTAACAGGTGCGGGCGGACTTCTCGGTCATTACGTGGTGGCGGCCGCGCCGCGTCACGCCCCGGGGTGGCGGATCGTGGGATTGACCCGCGCCGAACTGGACTTAACCGACCGTTCCGAAGTCGAACGACTGTGGCAAGCTGGACCCCCGGATCTGGTCATCCACTGTGCAGCCGTGAGCAAGGCGGCCCAGTGCGAAGCTGATCCGAACCGGGCTCGTGCAGTCAACGTGGAGGCCACCGCTCACTTGGCTCACCTCGCCGCGAACATTCCATTGATCTTTCTCTCCACTGATAACGTGTTTGACGGACGCAAGGGCTGGTACCGGGAAACGGACCCGGTCAGCCCGTTGACGATGTATGGGCGGACCAAGGTCGAGGCTGAGAAGGCTGTACTGGCAAATCCGCTCCACACCGTGCTGCGAACATCGCTGAATGCCGGCCTCTCTCCGAGCGGCGATCGGAGCTTTCTGGAAGAAACGGTCACGGCCTGGAAAAGTGGGACACCCCTGCGGTTGTTCACCGACGAGCTCCGATGTCCGATTCCCGCCTCCGTCACAGCCCGTGCGATATGGGACCTTGTCGGAAAGTCCGCGTCCGGACTGTATCATGTGGCCGGGGCGGAACGATTGTCGCGCTGGGAAATTGGGCAGCTCTTGGCCGCTCTGTATCCCGAACTCACGCCGCGATGCACGGCCGGCTCGCTGCGCGATTACGCCGGCCCCGCGCGCGCGCCGGATCTGTCGCTCGATTGCAGCAAAGTGGGAGCGCTCCTGTCATTTCCTCTCCCAGGATTTCGTTCGTGGCTTGGCAGCCATCCACCCCCGGAAGTAGATAATATCTGGGACCCCTTGGCGTGACACGGCCTCTGTTGGGAGAACCGGCATGATTGACCCGCTGGGGTTGTTGATGTGGGGGATCGTCGCCTCCGTGCTGGGGATGTTGGGGCTCTGGTGGATCGAGCGCCGGCTGCACAATGCCTCGATCGCCGACGTAGGCTGGTGTTGGCTGCTCGTCGGCGTCGTGGTCTGGTATGCCGTGGCCGGTTCCGGCGAGCCAATGAGGCGCGCCACGGTTGCCGGTATGGCCGCCGTCTATGGGCTGCGTCTTGGCCTCCATATCCTTGTGACGCGCGTGGTTGGGCGGACGGAAGATCCACGCTATCGAAGCCTGCGGCGACGTTGGGGTCGCGACGAAGGCCGCAACCTGTTTGGGTACTTCGTACTCCAGGCAGGGGCGGTGGTGTTTTTTTCCATCCCCTTTCTGGTCGTCATGCAGTCGCCTCGGCCAACGTGGTCGCTGTGGGAGTACGCAGGCATGCTCGTGTGGTTGGTGGCCGTCGCCGGTGAAACCGCCGCCGATCTGCAGCTCGCCAATTTCAAGCGCAAGCCCTGGAACCATGAACGTGTGTGTCGGGACGGTTTGTGGTATTACTCGCGGCATCCGAACTATTTTTTCGAATGGGTCCATTGGTGGGCCTATGTGCTCATGGCTGTTGGACTCCCGAACGCGTGGCTGACATGGCTGAGCCCCCTGGTCATGGGATGGGCCTTGGTGAAGCTCACGGGCATTCCCCTGGCGGAAGAACAGGCGATATTGCGTCGTGGCGAGGAGTACCGTCGCTACCAACAGATCACGAGCGCGTTCATTCCCTGGTTCCCGCGGATACGCTCATGACGGGCGGATCAGGCAGCATATAAGATATTCCGGCACGGGACACTCGACGCGGATCATACCGGAATGTGACATACGCAGCCAGATGACGACACCAAACAAATGGGAGGACCTGAGCGCGATGGCTCTGGATCGCGTTCGTGCGGCCGGTGCCGAGTACGGTGATATCCGATTTCTCGACAGTCGGATCGAATCGATGAGCGGAGAGGATGGCCGGATCGCACGGGTGCAGGACAACCGGGATAGGGGGTTCGGCGTGCGTGTGCTGTATGGTGGGGCGTGGGGGTTCGCCGCCAGTGCCATTGTCTCGGCCGAAGAAGTGCCACAGGTGGTCGACCTCGCAGTGGAGATCGCGAAGGGATCGGCGAGTCTTGCGCGTGACCGCATCGTGCTGGCAGCCGAACCCGTGCACCGCGACCGGATTGTCACACCGCGTCGTGTCGATCCGTTCGCCATTTCACTCGACCGTAAGGCAGAGTTGCTCCTCGACACGATGGCGGCTCTCCACAGGGAGCCTGGTATCGTGCGAAGCCACGCCGCTCTGTGGGCGCGCCGAGACGAAAAATTGTTCGCGTCGACCGAGGGGGCTCACCTCACCTTCGACCTGCTGGCAGTCCAGGGTGAATTCGGGGCTACGGCCGCTCACGATGGGCGGTTCGGGACACGCTCATTCAATACGCCGCATCTGCGGCTCGGGTACGAACTCATCGAGGATGCGCGCTTTCTCGATCATGCGCCGCGAATCGCCGTGGAAGCCGTTGAAAAGGTGCGCGCACCTGCCATCGATCCTGGGGTGTACGATTTGGTCTTAGACGGAGAACACCTGGCCTTGACCATCCACGAATCGTGCGGACATCCCAGCGAACTCGACCGCGCACTCGGCTATGAAGCCAATTATGCGGGGACAAGTTTTTTGACCCCCGACCGCCTAGGCAATTTCAAGTACGGATCTGAGCAGGTCAATCTCGTTGCCGACAATACCGAGATTGGAACGCTTGCAGCGACGGGATATGACGATGACGGTGTGGCTTGCCAGCGATGGGATATTGTGCGTGGCGGAACGTTCGTTGGGTACTGCACCAATCGCGAAGTGGCGGGCGCTATAGGGGAGGGCCGCTCGCGTGGGTCCAACCGGGCCGACGGGTGGGGCGCCGTCCCCATGGTCCGGATCGCCAATATCGGACTGATTCCCGGCACCGGTTCGCCGGAGGACCTCATTGCAGGAATCGATCGCGGCATCTACATCGAAGGCCACGGGTCGTACAGTATTGACCAGCGCCGCTACAATTTTCAGTTTGGCGGTGACGCCTTTTGGCTGATCGAAAATGGGCGACGTGCGCACATGCTCCGTGATGTGGTCTATCATGGAATCACGCCGCAATTCTGGGGCAGTTGCGACGGGGTCGCAGGCCCCGGCTTTCGAGTGAGACACGGATTCATTACGTGCGGCAAGGGACAGCCCGGTCAATCAGGGTGGATGTCCCACCCGGCAAGCCCGGCTCGGTTTCGTCGCATCCAGGTCATTCGTGGATAATCTGAGGCGATGACTCACGGCGTGACGAGTCGAGAAGAATTCGAGTTCTTGGCCGATCTGGTGATGCGTCACTCCGACGGCGACCACACTGCCTTGTCCGTAAGCGACGTCCATGGCGGCACCACGCGATTTGCTAACAATCAAATCATCCAAAACGTCGATACGCGACGGGTGACGCTCCGGGTCACGGTCGCCTATGGGCGACGGCATGGCACGGCGAGCACGACGGACCTGAGCGCCGGCGCGATACAAGATGCGATTCGCCGCGCGGCGGGTATCGCGCGTGTGTCTCCGGAAGATCCGGAATACCTGCCGCCGCTTGGGCCACAGGTGTATGCGAATCCGCCGACTTGGTGTCCGGAGACCAGCACTGCAGGACCGGCCCGCCGGTTGCATGATGCCGGAACCGTGATTGAGGAGTGTCGAAAGAATGGGGCAAATGCGGCGGGGATCGTCAGTTCATCCGAGTCGGCGGCTGGGATTGCGGCCAGTACCGGACTTCGTGGGTATGAGACGCGGACGGAGGCGCGCTTCAGCGTCACCGCCGCGCATGGTGACGCCACTGGGTGGGTAGCCAATGCACATCGGTCAATCGATCGTCTCTCCGTAGCCGAACGCACCCTGACGGCGATCGAGAAAGCGCGACAGGGAGGTGAAGGTCGGGAACTGCCGCCCGGTCGTTACACCGTCGTGCTGGAACCGGCAGCAGTCGCGGGATTGGTTAGCTGGATGCAGTGGTTATTGGATGCTAAGTCGTATTACAAGGGGACGAGCCCCTTCGCCGGCAAGCTAGGCAGCGCCATCATCGATCGTCGCCTGCACCTTCGCAACCTTCCCTCGCATCCGGACCTGCTTGGCCATCGCTACGGCATGGATGGTCTTCCGCAGCGCGAAACCTCCTGGATCGTCGAAGGTGTGTTGACGCAGTTGGCGTTCGACCGCTTTACCGCTCAAGAACATGGTGTAGAACCGATGCCGATTTTGGATGCGCCCTACCTCTGTGGCGACGCCCCGGTCGACGATCTGATCGCCACCGCGGAACGCGCCATTTTGGTCACGAACTTCTGGTATCTGCGATTGGTCAATCCCACGGATCTCACGCTCACGGGCATGACGCGTGATGGGACCTTTTTGATCGAGGATGGGCGGGTACAAGGCGCAGTGAAGAATTTTCGCTTTCACGAAAGTCCGCTGCGCGCATTCAGCCGACTCGATGCCTACACGAAGCCGCTGCAGGCAGTCACCTCGGAAACCGGGAAAATGCTTGTTCCCGGTCTGCGACTGCGAGAGTTCAACTTCTCCAGTGTGACGACCTTCTGAGCGCGTAAACCCCATGACGGGAACCGGCGAGCCCCTCACGCTCAGCCCTTCAAACCCTGAGCGGTCCAGGGGGGTTGGACTCACACCCTCGGAGAACACGTGCTTAAGGCTGTGGCGGTCACGAGGTTGAACTCTCGACTGTTATCGATACGAGAATCTCGATGTCGCGTCCGGTATCTTGAACCCTGGCCGCGACCGTGTCGGACATCGCTGCGGACTTGATCCCATGTTCAGGTAAGTCCATAAAATATAACGTACAATCCTTGGTCAATGAGACGACGAGTTTGCACCCCTGTCGGAGTGCGGGGGCTGGAAACTTCTGGCCGTGGTCGACTTGGTCCTAAAACTCATCTCACGCGTAGTGGCGATTTTTGGGCTCTTTGCTATGCTTGGTACAGGGTGCCGCTCATGCCAGGAGCTGTCGTTATCCGCATAATCGATTCACGCGCTCTGTAATGCCGCGGACGGTTTCCGATCGCCATTCTCTGTTTCTACCACCGTCCTGGGGGAAACATTCATGACCCAACATGCAGCTGCACGCGCCGAACCACCTCAACAGGCTAAAGATCCCGTCGACCAGCGCCGACATCCTCGCATTGCGGTTCAATACCGTCTGCGCTATAGCACCAAGGTGAGTGGAAAAACAATTCGAGGCGAAGGGATGCTCGTCGACGTTTCGATCTCGGGGTGCGGAATCCAAGGAAGCTGCCCGGTTAAGCAAGGAGCTGCACTGGTGGTGGAAATCCAAGTCCCAAAGACCAAGATGGCTCTACGCCTCGAGGGTGTGCGGGTCATGTGGGCCAGTGGTTCTCGATTCGGTGTGACATCCGAAGAATGTGCCAAAATTGTGTCTCAGCTCGAGCTTCTTCCACCGGGCCTCACAGCATAGCCAACCCGCCTGGACCATCCTCGTACGGCCTGATCGGTACTCGAATCGAAGGCAGTGCACTCCTGTAAATGCCGACCGGCCATTGTCACGAATAGCCGTCCGAACACATCGCGAGCCGGGCCCCGCTCTCAGTACGGGCGATGCGAATCCGGTCCTGGTGCGGGCAGGCAGGTGTTTCTAATGGCCCCGGCCAATGGGGTACTGCTGGTTCCCCCCAAAGAGTCATAGCGATTCCTCCCTCGTGCCATAAGCTTTCTTGAAGATACTTGAGCACGACTCACTGAGGGAGGACGCTATGAGCCAGAATGAACGCGAAGCCAAGACAGAGCCGGTCGCGGGGGGCCTAATGCTTGCCGAAGAAAATAGGCGGGCCAGTCGCATGACGGAGGCCTGCTACCTCACCTACTCCGGTATCTCGGAAGGTCGGGTCATCGTGGGAGAAGGATCGTCCGTAGATTTGTCTCCAGAAGGGTTTGGTGTTGAAGGTAGCAGGACGGTCATTCCAGGTGCCTTGCTCACTCTGTGCTTTTGCCTTCCGGATGGGCATGAACCGCTGGTCGTCGAGGAGGTCCGCGTGGCCTGGGTTCGTGGTAATCGCTTCGGTGTGCAGTCGGTGGCGATCGGCCACGACGAGCGCAAGCGCTTGGCGAGGTATGTCAACAAATACCAGGGGAGAGCCAAGCGCAAGACCACCAGTGGACTGGATTTCTCGCTTCCATTGGAGGCCTTGGCAAGCTAGCGAATGAGTGCGGGAGCCCGCACGAGCCGGCTCCCATTTCGAGGACTCGGGAGCCACCTGGTCTTTAGAAAGCTCGTATGCCCGGTCAAGGCGGTCCATTCTTTCCTGTTGGCAGTGGCCTTGGCATCTGAGCCGTCCCCAGAGCGATAGTGATGTCGCCTTCAAGGTCTCCCCAGCCTGTGCGGAGCGACCCCTGATCGACCAATCGATTGCAGCTAGTCCGGGACTGTACTAATCTCGACGTAGCCGCCCAATGCGCCGGAAAGTCCGCTGTGACGCGGAGCGTCCGACATTGGAAAGAATAAACCCTTGAACGTACGATCCACAGAAGGTATTCACGGATGGCCAAGACCGGTCCGAGGGTAAGACGTACGACTCGAAAGCCGGTCATCGGTGTGATGGGCCCGGCCAAGGCTGGCTTGCGCGAACTTGCGGACGCACGGGCGCTCGGCGAACTCATTGCGCGGCAAGGGTGGGTACTACTAACCGGCGGCAAAGCCAGCGGGGTTATGGATGCCGCGAGTCAAGGCGCCAAGAGCGTCCCGAACAGTCTCACGATAGGGATTCTCCCGGATGAGAAGGCCAAGATTTCCCGATTTGTCGATGTCGCGATCGTCACAGATTTAGGCAATGCGCGCAATAATGTCAATGTGATGTCGAGCGATGTCATTGTGGCGTGTGGACTCGGTGGCGCCGGCACCGTATCGGAGGTGGCGCTGGCGCTGAAAGCGAAGAAGGGCGTGATCCTGCTCGATGCCGGCAAAGCGGGGGTCGGCTTGTTTCAGAATCTTGCGCCCGGGCTTGTGCATTCCGCTTCCTCCCCGGAGGAGGCGGTCAAACTGATCATGGATCTGTTGTAAGCCATCTGAAGCTCGCCATGTTTGTTTCGGGTCCCTGCCAACGTGCTCCCCGCTTATCTTCGAGTCAGGCTATTCCGCGCAACCCGTCTGCAATCAAGGTAAAACATTGCGAATAATCCGCCTTTCCGTGGACGCGGATGTGCCATGAAGTTGTTCAGTTCGCCGGCTCAAGGAAAATGCTTCAGTCGAACAATCACTTAGAATTCTTGGCCGTGGCACGCTTCTTGACATGCATAAGGCTATGTGCGCTGGAGAAGCACTAGAAGCAAGCCATGCGGCGCTGGGTACGACGCCGCGTTCTCTTAACCACGAGGGTCCGTCATATTCACGGCGTGGAGCGGTCCGTGTCGTGTTCGGTCTCATACTGGTGTTGCCGATCTGTATATTGGCCACCGAAGTACGACAAGATTCCGATGCCATCGGAGATGCGTATACGAGGCAGGACATCATTCGCATCATCGACTGGTATGCCAAGCAGCATCAACTGGATCCACTCTTGCTCAGAGCGGTGGTCAAAGCCGAATCTGACTTTCGTCATGACGCCCGTTCCCACAAGGGTGCCCTGGGTCTGATGCAACTCATGCCGAGCACGGTTGAGCAGTATCACGTGGGCGACCCATTCGACCCACTTCAAAACATAGAGGCCGGTTCGCGTCGATTGCGCCACCTGCTCGTGCTCTACCGCGGAAACGTCGCGCTGACCCTTGCAGCGTATAATGCCGGCGTGCATCGCATCAAAGGCCGCCGCGTGCCGAAGATTCGGGAAACTCGAAATTACGTTCGGAAGGTGCTACGGCATTATCGTCATCTGCGGCACAAACACTCCAAGCTAAAGCCAACGTATGTGCGGGGCCCATCCGGGCACCGTCACATCCATGCTGCGAGCACCAGCCGCCTTGAGCCGACTCCTCGACGACACGGGAACGAGTGATCTCCTGTGCGCGCACGCATCGCCGGAAGAAGGGTAGACTTTCGCTCGCATCACCAATGAGGAGACACGGCACGTCCTCATTGAGAGCTTCGTGTACGTCACACCGAAGCGATTGGAGACGCCCAATCCCATTCGGCTGCAGTCTCATTGCCCTGGATCGTATGACAAGGCTCGCTGGTGTCCCCTCCATTGACAGCGTCCGCGGCAACCCTCATGCTGCGACCTTGCGCCAATGATCCGCTCAGAGGCGAGCCCATGAAGGCAGTAGGACTCTACCGCTATCTCCCCATCAGCCATCCGGACAGTCTGTTGGACCTGGATATGCGGGTTCCTACCCCGGATGCGCATGACCTGCTGGTCCGAGTCGAGGCGGTTTCCGTCAACCCTGTGGATGCAAAGGTGCGTGCACCAAAGGACCTGGCCGAGTCCGAAGCGCGGGTGCTTGGCTGGGACGCCGCCGGTGTCGTGCAGGCAGTCGGCCCACGGGTTACGTTCTTCTCTCCGGGGGACTCAGTCTATTATGCTGGGGACATCACCCGACAGGGAAGCAACAGCCAGTATCAATTGGTGGATGAACGCATCGTGGCGTTGAAGCCGAGGACCACGGACTTTGCGCAGGCTGCGGCTTTTCCACTCGTCTCCATCACTGCGTATGAGGCGCTATTCGAACGCATGCGCATCAGCCTCGAGGGGAAGGATTCCGGCAAGACCTTGTTGATTATCGGAGGGGCTGGAGGTGTGGGGTCGATGGCCATTCAAATGGCCCTGCTGGTCGATCTCACGGTGATTGTCACGGCCTCACGGCCGGAATCCGAAGCATGGATCAGACAGCTCGGTGCCCATCATGTGGTCGATCATCGCCGGCCGCTTCGACCACAAATCGAGGCGATGGGGTTGACGCATGTGGACTTTATCGCCGATTTCGTGGACACCGACGGGTACTGGGACGCCATGGTGGATTTAGTGGCTCCCCAAGGCACACTGTGCACGATTGTCGATCACAAAAGACCGCTGAACCATGCAGCCCTGAAGATGAAGAGCGTGACCCATGCGTGGGAGTTCATGTTTACGAGGCCGAAGTATCGAACGACGGACATGGTTGAGCAACACCGGCTACTGACGCGTGTCGCCGGGTGGATAGACGAGGGGAAGTTGAAGCAAATCATGCGGGAACAGCTATCGCCCATCAGTGCGGCCACGCTTCGCCAGGCGCACGCGAAAATAGAATCCGGCACGATGATAGGTAAACTGGTTGTCGTTGGATGGTAATGGACTGAAGGGATGGATGACAGACCGGACTCGCCCCCGCGGACAATTCGAATGCCGCGGGGGCCGAGATCAACGTCTCGGGGATCTACAGGCACCCGATCGGGACGAATCCGCTACCGAACATATTGGCCAGCGTATGGTAACGGGCATTGTCTTCGAACGGTGTGCTGGTCCAAAAGTTCCTACGTGAAGGATCCGGTCCGTAAGTTGGATCGTTCCCAAAGAAGAAGCCACCTCGGGTCCGTTGATTGAGTTGCAACCATTCGGAGTACAGCGAGCAGACCTCGCTTTGCACGGAGGCGTCAGATGAATTTGCCGCGTACCATCGCTTTCCCCAATCAGGCACGTGGCGACCTTGCGCGGGGGGCACTGGCTCGATCTGTGGAATCGGAGTCTGCTCCATGGCGGACGGGTGTGTCCGTTGCAGCCGCGTCGGAAAATCAGGCAGCGGTGGCACGACAGACAGCGGTTTAAGTTCCATCTTACGACACCCTGCTTGTTCTCTGTTCGTGTAGAGGGGAACGGCACCGTCTTGCGGACATTCCCACATTCCTAGAGGATCAGGGGCGGTCGCTTCCTCGGCGAGTGTGGGTGAGACCAGCGGACCGACCAATGCTAGCGCTAGGAGAGAGTAAGAAAGGGCTCGCATACCACACCTCCAATCAATCAAAGTATCAGTCAGCAGCATTGAAGCATTGGTGATGACGTGAGGACCATGCTAAGTTCGCGTGAAAATGAGCAGGCTAAGTTTGTTCGGCCCACCTTATCCGCCGCGCATGGAGAGAGGCTATCCTACCTTCGCAGGGGACCTGCCTCGACAGACCGTGAAGCGTCCAGATTTGAGCCTGACGTCGAGTTATTGCAACCACATACACGTCGAACTGGAGAGCATGGGTGCACCAGATTGAACAATTCCTGAATAGGGATCTCTGGTTGTATGACCTGAATGGGTTGCCGACCTGGAAACGCTGGGCTTTTGGCACGCTACGATTGCTGCTGGCGGTCATTTCGGAGTTTCAGCATCGACTGCTGGACGCCCGTGCCGCTGGCCTGGTCTACACCACCTTGTTATCGCTGGTGCCGTTTCTCGCCGTGGCAGTCTCCGTGCTCAAAGCCTTCGGTGTCCACCACTATGTCGAACCTATTTTGGAGCAGATCGTTGAGCCGTTGGGTCCGAATGGACAGCAGATTTCGGTTCGTATCATCCAGTTCGTGAATAATCTCGATGTGGGCGTACTGGGCATGGTCGGAATAGCCGGGCTCCTCTATACAACCTATTCGCTTATTGGGAAGGTCGAAGAAGCCCTGAATGCAATCTGGCGGGTCCGCCGTGGGCGGCCGTGGACGAGAAAGTTTACAGATTATTTGAGCGTCGTCCTGGTGGGGCCGGTCTTGATCGGGAGCGCGTTCGGATTGCTGGCCTCCATCCAAAGTCACACACTGGTGCAGCGTGTGCTCGAGATTCAGCCCTTCGGATACCTGGTTGTCTGGGCAGCGCAATACCTGCCATTCATGCTTCTCTGCGGCGTATTTACATTCTTCTACAAGTTTCTTCCACACACGGACGTACGGACATCAGCGGCGCTGGTCGGGGGGACGGCCGCTGCCCTGCTGTGGGGCGCAGCCGGCAAAGGCTTTGCCGTGTTCGTGGCGGGTTCGACGAAGTATAGCGCGATTTATTCAGGGTTTGCGATTCTGATTCTGTTTTTGCTCTGGCTGTACGTCGGTTGGCTGATCATCCTGGTGGGAGCGCAGGTCGCATACTTCTATCAGCATCCCAGCGCCTACGAGCCACGCTACCGTTGGCTCCAGGGCAGCTTTGCGTGGCGAGAGCGTGCGGCACTGCTCATCTTGGCCTCTCTTGCACGGCGCTTTTTGAAGGGGGGCCGCCCGATGCAACTCGAGGATATCGCCCATGAATCCGGGGTGCCGTTGCCCATGGTGGAAGAGCTCACCGATATATTTGTCGATGCGGGCTATCTTTCGTGTCTATCCAAGCCTAATGGGATCGGGTTCGCGCTGCCTCCTGCCCGGATCACGATTCACGGAATCTTCAACGTCATTCGTACCGGCCAACCAGCCGGTGAGATGGGGCCTGTTCTCGCACCAGATATGGTGGAGACCGTGCTCCAACGACGAGACGAGGCCGTAGAACAGGCCCTGGCTGAGCTGACTCTCGAAGGCTTAGTGACGGATGTGCCCAAGCCAGAGGTGTCGAAGCGAGACGTCGAGACTGCTAGGTGAACAGGACTCGTGCCATGCTCGAGGAGACAACATAGCAGGCGAACGGAATTTCACGAAAATGCTGTGATCTGCTCTTTGAGCTTCATCAGGACCAACCGAAGCCGTGCCCTGATGCTGGATCGGATACTCAGGAATTCCACCCCGAACTCGGGACCGCTGACCCAGCGAACGACGGCTCGGTCGATACGTAACGTCCACGGGAGGTCTTCAAGAAACATGCTGAGCTGCAGTTCGCGTCCGACCTCCATCGTGGCGTCAGCTATTAGTCGGCATCCGGCCGTGGAGCACTCGATCATGTGAGCTTCTCCTTCGAAGTCGTCTTCCCCGAAGAAGAACACCTGACAGTTCAGGATCACGCGGCGAGCCCGTCGCTGCCCCATCTCGTCGTGATTGCTCACAGTCTCGCTCCTGACCTCATGGGTTAAGCATATCGCGCGGGGTTGCGGTGTCATTCCCCGAATGGGGCGGTTCGGACCCCTCCCACTAGGGGCATGAGGCAATTTGCCGTGATCGGCGCCAAGCGACGCGTGTTCATACCTCAGCTATCATGCCGTGAGCGGAGTGGGCCAGGCGGTCGCTCCGAATCGGAAGGCATTGTCGTCTAGGGGCTCATGCGAAAGGGCCATTGACCACGGACCGATCATGTGATCGGTTCAATTCCATAGCGGGGCTGCGTGATGGACTCGCTTCTACATCGCGGACATCGGCTCGGCCGCGTCAATTTATTGCGGTCGCGAAACACATAGCCGCATGCACTACACAGAGAAGCCTCCAATAAAAACCGACGCGAGCGGTCGCGATGCAGGCTTCTCACGACGTGAGTGAGATGGTCCTCGATCTGCCTCTCCGGCATACCCAGCCGCTCGGCCAGTTGTCGCGACGTAAGACGCGTACCAGTGAGCAGGTCCATGAGACGTTGACGTGGTGTTTGTTCGAGCGGGTCCACGGATGCATCGTACACGAGAAGGCCGATGAAGGGGAGTAGATCTCCGGCTGCGCCTCTAGAGGCTCAGGCATGACAGCGAATGACTGCCGTCCAACCTGTCCTGGGAACCGATGCAAGTGATATACTCCCCCCATGCTGAAGCCGGCGTACCGACGCATAGCGGCATGTCCGCTCGGAAGCCTCGTTGCTCTGACCCTCCTGAATGGCTGCGCTACGGATCTCTATCAGCAGCGGGCTGACAAGGTGAAGGACCATACGGCTTCGTTTTATCGCGAGCTTCGGGACGACCGAATTGCTGCAGCGGTGGCGGAGAACGAGCGGATCGAGGGTATGGCGTTGGAAATGGAGCGCGGACTGCTCAAACAGGTCAGCGGGATGGACGCGAATCAAAAAGCGCGTGAGTGGTCTCTGATCAAGATCACGAATCAGACGGCCATCGAGAACTGGCTCAACCTAGGACGCTATTTGGCACAAACCAAACGGTATGATCGAGCGCGCGGCGCGTATCAGCGCGTTGTGGAGACCTATCAGGGGAAAGGGAGCCAGTATGCGCCGTTCGTGGAGCGGGCTCGCCTGGGTTTGAAAGACCTCGACCTTATCGTCAAGCCATCGTCCGGCTCCTGAAGTTGTCATGCTTTCGACATCCTCGCGTCGATTTGTGAGGCCCTACCGCCTACTTAGAGAACAGCCGCTTGAACCCATCGACGGCACGCCCGACGGCTTTCCCGGCATCTTCTGCACTCTTTTCCACGACTCCCCCTGCCGTTTTTCCGATGGAACCCACCGCTTCCTGCGTCAGAGCATCGAACACCTTGGCCGCGAGATCGGCGGTGGAAAGCGGATGGGAAGGGTCGCCCAGGTGCTCCAGCGTAATCGGTCGAAGCCGGATCCCTTCCGCTGACGATTGAAACGATCCCGTCCGAAGTCGGAGATTCACTCGCGTATCGATGATACTCAGTCGCCGGACCACGTATCGGTTGGTTCCCGCCCCGGAGTCTGGGTCATGCCGGGTTTCAACTCTGGCTGATCCGTTCAGATTCTTTCGAATGGTCTCAAGATTATTGTCCGACCAGGATCCCTCAAAGTTCAGCTCCGGGCCGTCAATGATCATTTCCGTCAGCACGATGCGGTTGGAGGACAGCGATCTCCAATCCCATCCCGCGGCAATCGATCGCACGCTCAAGGCAACCGGCCGCTGATACCCGGATGGATTCGCCACCGTCAGGCCCTCGATCCGCGCGCGACCCTGCAGAAGGGAAATCCTGACGTCCCGAACGGTCACGGCAACCTTGGCCTGCTCGGAGCCGATGCGCTCAATGCCCGTACGGACGAGACGTTCGAGGGAGAGTAGGACCACCACCGTGAGTGCGAGGGCCCCACCTACGAGGAGCACACCGGCCGTACCAATCGTGGACCATCGACTCACGACGGATGTCCTAGGCGGTAGAGCGGAGGCGTTGCAAAAATCCCTTCACGATCTGGCTAGCCTGAGCGGATGCCGCGACGGCTCCTTCGTAGATCGGTTGGGGTTGGTTGAAACGAAACGGCCGGCCGGCGGCGTCGGTGATCGACCCCCCGGCTTCCCGAATGAGCAGCGTTCCTGCGGCAACATCCCATTCGTTCTCCCGCTCGAACGTCATCATGGCCGGTACTTGGCCTGCTGCCACCAGCGCCAGGCTATAGGCGATGGACCCAATCGTCCGGCAATCGACGGCCTCACCCAACTCACGAAAGCGTCCACTTTCTAATTCCGTCTGGTTTACCAGCAGACCAAGCCGTGGACCGGCGGGCGCATTGGCTTCAATCGCGCTGCCATTGAGGGTGGCCCCCAAACCTTTGACGGCGGTAAACAGTTCACCCGTGGAGGGATTGTAGACGGCGCCGAGGACGGGGTCACCATCGTGCACCAATGCTGCGGATACGACGAAGTATGGGCGCCGTTTGATGAACGCTTTGGTCCCATCGATGGGATCGATTACCCAGACGCGCGACTTCGCCAGTCTGGCCGGAGAATCCGGAGACTCTTCTGACAACCATCCATCGTCTGGGAAGGCCTGCAGTAAAGCCTCCTCAAGGATCCGATTCACTTCCACGTCGGCGGAGGTAACCGGCGAGCGGTCAGCCTTCGTCCGCGTGTCAAAACCGGTTTCGGCAATCGCAAGCGCGCGTTGTCCCGCTTCGACAACGGCACGACAGAGAATGGTGCGTTCCCGTTCCATGAGGATGTTCGCGTACCGTCGTAAAAAGGATACTGTGGCTGCCCGAGCATCTCCCGGTCCAGCTTAACAAAGTGGTGGACCGACGGAGACAACAATCGCGCGATCTAGGGCTCCGGCGTGGGCTCGGGTCTCGTTCCCCGTACCGGTTCTTCCCCGGGCTCTTCTATGACCTTGACGCCATCGACGAAATATCGCGTCTCACCGAAGCAGGTGGTCGGGATCCCAATGTATTCCTGATAGTGGAGGACGACTCGCTTCCCCATGACGTTCAATTCGCTGATCCGCTTGGCAACGTTCTCGTCCCAGACGCTAAACACCCACAATATGGGGGCCACACCCGGTACCGTCGTCATGGCCAGTTCCCCCTCGTACGTGCGACAGATCCACCCCTTACGGGAGAATTTCTGAAGATAGCCGGTACGTTCGCCTTGCGAGTAGCTGACGTTCAAGACGACAGCCAAATACAGCGCCACGGACAAGAGCGGGATGAGAAGGAGGAGGAACAGAACGAGAATAAACTTCCCGCGCCACGACGACTTCCGAGGTGGACTTGGTGGAGGAGCGTCATGAGGAATGTCCTGTGGACCGCTCGAAGGAGCCGGTAGGAGGTCATTGGTCACGGGGTGCGTCCTCGGTCAGAACAGTACGGAGGATATTATACGTGATCACAGAATCGAAGCTGAGGAGCATGCGGCCAGCTCGGGTTCCCGCGAGCGAATCCTGCTCCATCAAGGAGCAAGGTCGGCAAACAACCACGGAGCTTCGGCTCGTCGGCGGGTTTCGTAGTCCGTGATGGCTTGGGTGTGCTGCAGACTGAGTCCAATGGCGTCCAACCCGTTCAAGAGGCAATGTTTCCGGAATGCGTCAACCTGAAACCGGAATGTCTGTCCGTCCGGAGTGGTCACGGACTGGTTGGCGAGGTCGACAGTCAGCTGGTATCCCTCGCGCGCGCTGACCTCCGTGAAGAGGACCTCGACCTCCTCTCCCCGCAGGACCACTGGTAGGATCCCGTTTTGGAAACAATTATTGTAGAAAATATCGGCAAAGCTCGGGGCGACGATGCTTCGAAAGCCCTGATCCAGCAGCGCCCAGGGGGCGTGCTCGCGCGAAGAACCGCAACCGAAATTGTCACGGGCAAGAAGGATCGTTGCACCCTCGTAGCGAGGCTGGTTGAGCACAAACATCGGGTCCGGAGTGCCGTCGACCTTGCGACGCCAGTCGTAAAACAAGCCCTCGCGAAGTCCGGTTCGCTTGATGGTCTTCAGAAACTGTTTGGGAATGATTTGGTCGGTATCGACGTTGACCCGATCGAGCGGGGCGACCAATCCTGTCAGTGTTGTAAAGCCTTGCATATGCCTTCCTGGTTTTTCTCGTCAGATACTGAGATGCGCGAGCCGACCGGATGGATTCAGCGCCACTGACGAATGTCGACAAAATGTCCTTCTACTGCCGCAGCTACTGCCATCGCCGGAGAGACCAGATGAGTTCGCCCCCCGGCACCCTGCCGACCCTCGAAGTTTCGGTTGCTGGTGGAGGCGCAGCGTTCGCCCGGCTGCAACACGTCCGCGTTCATGGCGAGACACATGCTGCACCCCGGCTCGCGCCACTCAAAACCCGCCTCGCGAAACACGCGATCAAGCCCTTCGTGCTCGGCCTGTTGCTTGACCAGCCCTGAGCCGGGCACTACCATGGCCCGGACGGAGGATGAAACCTTCTTGCCTTTGGCGTACTGTGCGGCCAGACGGAGATCCTCGATCCGAGAATTCGTACACGATCCGATGAACACTCGATCGATGCGGATGTCTTCGATCGGGGTGCCTCCCTTGAGTCCCATGTAATCCAACGCACGGGCGGTCGCCTGCCGGGTTGCCTCGTCCGCGACCACTTGTGGGTCGGGCACCGTGGTATCCACACCCGCCACCATCCCCGGGCTTGTGCCCCAGGTCACCTGTGGCGCAATCCGTTCGGCACGCAAATCGACGCGTCGGTCGAAGGCGGCATCCTCATCCGAAGTCAGCCCCTTCCAGGCGCGTACGGCGCGGTCGAAGAGATCGCCCTTCGGCGCCATGGGCCGATCCTTGAGGTAGAGAAACGTCTGGTGATCGGGAGCCACCAATCCCGCTCGAGCGCCGCCCTCGATCGACATGTTGCAGAGCGTCATCCGGCCTTCCATGGTTAGTGCGCGGATCGCCGCACCGGTATATTCGATCACGTGACCGGTCCCCCCAGCCGTGCCGATTTGACCGATGATCGCGAGAATGATGTCCTTGGCGGAGCAATGTCGGGAGAGTACCCCGTCCACTCGCACTTCCATGGTCTTCGGTCTTTTTTGGATCAGGCACTGGGTGGCCAGCACATGCTCCACCTCGCTGGTCCCAATTCC
The DNA here is from genome assembly GCA_036984305.1 of Nitrospira sp. Taxonomy (NCBI): domain Bacteria; kingdom Pseudomonadati; phylum Nitrospirota; class Nitrospiria; order Nitrospirales; family Nitrospiraceae; genus Nitrospira; species Nitrospira sp. The sequence continues at coordinate 4,156,940 of BQWY01000001.1, read as the reverse complement.
AAAGGCCAGAGCCCCGAACGCACCGTGGGTGGATGTGTGGGAGTCGCCGCAGACGATGGTCATGCCGGGCAAGGTGAAGCCTTGTTCAGGGCCGATCACGTGCACGATTCCTTGCCGAGGGTCCTGCATCGAGAAGATGGTGATGCCGAAATCCCTGCAATTTTCTTCGAGTGTCTGAATTTGCTTTGCACTGACTGGATCGGCGATGCCGAGGCGCCGGTCTGTTGTCGGCACGTTGTGGTCTGGAACCGCAAGGGCGGCGGCGGTCCGTCGCGGGCGACGCTCAGCGAGCCTCAGACCTTCAAAGGCCTGAGGGGAGGTCACCTCGTGCACAAGATGCCGATCGATGTAGAGAAGGGTTGTCCCATCCGGTTCTTCCCGAACGACATGGGCGTCCCAAATTTTCGCGAACATGGTCTGTCCGGCCATACCCTCTCCTCCACCTTCGGGCAAAATCTCTGCGAAGTGCTACACTTATGTGCAGGCGCATTATACATGGTGGGTCGGTCGTCGATGCAAGAGCCCGCTCCCGCCGGCCCAATCAGTCGACTTGAGTCAAACGCGCGCCCAGCCGATGAGGAAGATATGAAAGCACGAGATGTCAACGGCGATGCCATCCGCATTCCCCGATGGACCATCTGGCGCGAGTCGGAGCCTCTGGGCTGCCCGGATTGTGGATCGCTTATTGTGTGGGTCCAGATCGACCGCCGGTGCATGGCGTTCTGTGAGTGCCGAATGATCGAAGCCCGGCGTGCACGTCCCAACCGTCGGAAGGCGGCGTGAGAGGACCTGGCCTTTATCGGACCCTGTCAAATCTCTGACGGATCACGAGCGCGCGATTTGCGCCATCGTTTGCGAAACGTTTGTCTTTTGCTAGGGTTGAATGAGCGCGTGCCGGTGCTCTCCATGCTGATCCAACCTGTCTCTTCACAGCATCGATGGCGGTTTCTGCTGCGGAGCGCGGTGGGCTTGGCGCTGGTGAGTGTCTGGTCAGGCTACACGTTAGCCGAGCCGGTGGTCCGCCAGTCCACATTGTACAGGGGCGCGGCGCTGCCCCACGTCGAGAGTTCGGGCTCGCGCTTGTGCAGGCCGTCCGACATGGTCGGCACATGGCAGCTGGTGGGCTATGGGTCCCGTCGCGATCTTACCCGTACCGATGCTCCCTACGCGTATCCGTATCAGGTCTTTCGCTTCGGCCACGAAGGCACGATGCAATCTGCCCATTCCCGCACCGCCTTTCTGGAGACGCCCGCACAAATTCTTGCCAGAGTGCCGACAGACTTGCGGTACGAAATGGCCGCAAACAGCCAAGGCCTGCTCACCGTCACGCCTCGTGGAGCGGAGGAGCCCGCAGAGACCTGGTACTGTCGCACCCTCACGGTCGACCAGATTGATCTTGCTCGTCGAATGTTGCTCCGACGCGGGGATGTGGTGCTCACACTGGTTGGAAAGTCTGGTGCCCCACTCTTCACCCGTCACCTCCGCAAATACTGATCCGTTGCAGCCTCCTCCGGTCTCGTGCTAGGACAGTGGACGGACGCATACACGGCGGCCGTTGTCATCTCAATCCCAGTACGATCATGCCCCTGAATCCCCCAGATGCCCCCTGGCTTGAGCCCGGCGTTGTCTCATGGTGCCAAATGTTACTCGACAGCTATAGACACTGGGTGGGGCTGGATCTGATCGAAAGGGGCGGCACACCGCGTGACCAAGCGATGGCGGTCTTCGAGGCCCAGCTGGTCATCGTCTCGCACGGCGTGCAGGGCGATCCCATCCTGAATTACGGCAATCGACGGGCACTGGAGTTGTGGGAAATGGATTGGGAAGAGCTCACACGCACGCCATCGCGCCTCACGGCGGAACCGATGGAGCAGGCGGAACGAGAGCAGATGCTCGACCGCGCCGCGCGCGATGGATATATCGACCATTACCGGGGCGTTCGGATCTCGCGGACGGGCCGGCGCTTCCTCGTCGAAGGGGCGGTCGTGTGGAATGTCGTGGATGGCGAAGGCGTCAAACGGGGGCAGGCCGCGAGCTTCGCCACCTGGACCGATCTGACACGCTAGGGCGCACCAGTGAAGAGACGTCGCGGGACGCAGAGCATGGGATGGGGAAGTGCTACGCGGATTCGAGAAGCTCGAAACGGGGTACTGACTTGCCGTTGACCTGGACCATCTCCGTAAACATCGTCTTCGGACGCGCCCACAGCTCACGATTCCCGTAGAGGGCGCGATAGATCACGAATTCTTCTTCTGTTTCACTGTGCCGAGCGCACCCCACCACGCGATACTCTTTCCCCTTGTAGTGGCGGTAACGGCCTTGCTTAATGGTTGTAGTCATAGTGCCCTCGTCCTTCCGCGACGGCTGACGATCTCGTTGGGTCATGGCAAGTTCCACGGTAATAACATCACAGAGACCGTTGCGAACGGCAGCATGTGGAGCACGCGCCTGAACGACAGAGAGCACGTCGGCGTCGAGGTGATTGGGGAACGGCGTCGAGCGTCGATGGTGCGGCGACGGATGTGCGTCATACGTAGCCGCACTGTAGCAAGACCCCTTGGGATCCTCAAGCGGGAAAAGGCAGATGAGCACGGCCCAGAGGCGTTCCCAGAGATTTCAGAAGAGGGGGCCATCCTGCCTTTGAGGGACACGATGACGCACGGCTAGAAGAGGTACCAGGAGAATCCAAGATAGGGAAACCCAAAATTGAGACCTCGATTGGTCGAACGAGTGCCGCCGTTCGAGATGTGATAGAACCGGCCGCCGATCGTCAGAGCCAGCTGCGGGGAGACAAGATATGAAAGGCCTCCGCCACCCATGACGATAAAGTTGAACGCAGCAGGCTGTTCGGGCACCTGTCCCCCTAGCTCGGTCCACACAGGTCCGCCGCCACCTTCGAGGAAGGGACGCCAGCGTCCCAGAGCGGTGAACGTGTAGGCCAACTTCGGCGTGAGACCGACACTGCCACTCGTGACCGGTTCGTATGTGTAGAGCAGGACCAGTTCCGCTCCGAGACGGAATTGACCCTCGTACCAGCCGGTGCCCACAGAGTCGGTGAGAGTGATGCTCCAGGAGGGAAGCACTTCGACCCCGAACAACTTGGTGGATTGTGACGGCTTGACCCGCCAGGGCAGCATGGGTCCAAGCGAAAGGCCGACTTCCTGTGTGCCAAGTCGGATCCCTGGAAACGTGGAGTCGGCCTGCGGGCGGCTGGGGATCACCGAGAGCAGGAAGCAGGTCAGGAGGGTGAACCAACCGACACGTGAGATCACCGGCATTCTCTTAAAAGAAACCGCTGCCGAAATCCAGTCACTTGAGTAGAATACACGGCGAGTCCGGACTACGAGCATCGGTGGGGTCATGTCAGCAACCTTGCAGCAATTCGACCTGATCATCATCGGCGGAGGCTCCGCCGGCTATGCTGCCGCGCGTACGGCGGTGGACGCCGGAGCGCGAGTGGCGCTCGTCGATCACGGTCCCTTGGGAGGATTGTGCATTCTGCGGGGCTGCATGCCGAGCAAGACCTTGCTCCGATCGTCGGAATTGGCTGCCGACATGCGACGGGCGAAGGAGTTTGGGCTGTCTCCGGTGGAGGTCCATGCCGACCTCGCCAGCATCGTCGATCGCAAAGACCGGTTGGTGCGCGAGTTTGCCGATGATCGCATCCGATCCTTGCGAGACGGGCGGTTCACACTTATCGAAGGGGAGGCACTCTTCCGGACTCCCCACGAGATCCGCGTGGACGGAACGGTCTTGAGAGGGGCCGCCTTCATTCTAGCCACCGGGTCCATTCCCGCGGAGATTCCTATTCCCGGTCTTGCGGAATCCGGCTACATGACGAGCGACACGATCATGGATCTACGGGCTCAGCCAGCCTCATTGATTGTCCTTGGCGGTGGGTCGGTGGCCACCGAGCTGGGACAGTTTTTTGCACGCCTCGGTACCCGCGTGATCATTCTGCAGCGGGGGGACGCCCTCCTCTCGTATTTCGATCACGACCTCGGATACGCGCTGGAAGAGGTATTTCGTACGGAAGGCATCGACGTGGTGACGCGAGCGGACTTCCTACGGGTAAGCGCAGAGGGCGCGCAGAAGACAGTCCACATTACGCACCATGGACGGAACCGTTCCGTGACCGCAGACCTGATTCTGCATGCGATGGGCCGACAGCCCAACCTGGCAGGGCTCAACTTGCCGGCGGCCGGAGTGACGGTGAACGGAAGACGTCCAACGGTAGGATCGGACATGAGGACCACACAGCCGCATATTTTCGCGGTCGGCGACGCGAATGGCCTCACTGCGAGCGTCCACGTGGCCATCCAGCAGGCGGAGATCGCCGCGTATAATGCCCTGCACCCGGATCGAACCCCGAAACGCCTCGATCACCGACTGGATCTCGAAGTGATCTTTACCGACCCGCAAGTCGCGGTACTCGGAATGAGCGAGACCGCATGCCGCGCCGAGAAGGTGCCGTACCTGGCCGCTTCCTATCGCTTCGCCGATCATGGTAAAGCGATGTGTCTCGGTCGTACGCACGGGTTTGTGAAGTTACTCTGCCAACCGAAGTCAGGGGTCCTTCTGGGCGCTCAGGTGATCGGGGCGGAGGCGGGGGAGCTGATTCATGAATTGGCCGCGGTCATGTACTATCATGGGACGGTATACGATCTGACACGAATTCCACACTACCACCCGACCTTGGCCGAGATTATCACCTATCCGGCTGAGGAATTGGTCGGGCGCGTGCAGGACGCCTCCTGAGGTGATGCATGATCCTGCGCGGCCCGTGGATAGGTCGCTGGATCCCGCTCGTGGGCGGGCTACTTCTCCTGGCCTGTAGCGAGCAGACGTGGGAGCAAGCGCTCGCGGAAGGGGAGCAGGCGGCACGGCAGCGGCGCTATGCCGAGGCCGAACGGCAGCTTGCCGCGGCCGTGGAAAAGGCCGAGGCCTTTGGACCGGAGGACCTGCGCGTCGCACGAGCCCTGACACACCTAGCTCAGGTGTATGCTGCTCAGCGCAAATATGTGGACGCAGAACCGCTATATCAGCGGGCGCTCCGTATTTATCAAAAGGTACATGGGGAGCATCATCGAGACGTGGCTGCCGTGTTGAACAATCTCGGGGTGCTCCATCGCATGCATGGGCAATACGCCGAGGCTGAGCCGCTCCTGCAGCGAGCGTTGTCCATTAAAGAAGTCATCTTTGGTCACGATCACCACGAAGTCGCGCTGACAATGGCGAATTTAGGCCAGCTCTATGCGGCGCAAGGCAAGTACAGCGAAGCCGAGCCGTACTTCAAGCTCGCGTTGGCCGTGCGAGAGAAGTCCCTGGGGCCGGATCATCCGGACGTCGCGAAAAGCCTGGAAGAGTATGCTGCGCTTTTGCGGACGCTTGGACGGGAGAGTGAAGCGCTTCCCTTGGAATCGCGAGCCCAGGGCATCCGGATTGCGCCGCCGGACGTTTCATCCGCTGTGACGCGGTAACGACGTGAGCGGCCACGTTGTGCGAAATCCCACGTTCCGAGGTCTGGGGGGCGGTAGACACGACCCGTGAGATCGGTGTAGCGTGCCTAGCGGGTGTATCCACTCGGGAACGGAAACGGGAATGCCCTCGACGGACTATCTGAAACATGCCGCGATCATTGCACGAGCGGTTGGGATTGTCGCCATCGCTCTGGGATTCATCGCGGGCATGTACGGACTCGAACATCCAGAGTCGAGTTGGTTGCGGACTTCGCTCGGACTCATTGTGACGGGCCTACTCGCGCAAGCGTATGCCCTGGTCTGCACGGCCCGTCGGTTTTCGCAACGAGGACGATCCGATCGGCCACAACTATGATCACACCCTCTGGGCCTAACCCACGCCTGCCCCAATGGACGGCCGCGTGTGTGTGCCTCAGTGTCGCCCTCGTCGCCCTGGCCGGTTGCAATCGGCCATGGCGTGATACGTATTTCGACAAAGGCATGCATAAGCTCACCCAGGCTGAAGTACAGGAGGAACTGGGGCCGCCTCACACGAGGAAAAGCACACTGCTGGGCGAGGAAACGGTCTGGACCTATCGCTATGCGATGAGCGAAGAAGAAACGGATCCGTGGGGTCGATTCGGCAAGGCGGCGGAGCGTGCAAGAGACAGCGCCAGGGCCCTGGTCGGCAAGAGCAAGGAGGTGACGATCCACCCGACGCTGTACTGCATGAAATACACGCTCAAGTTCGATGAAGAGAAGTTACTCAAGGAATGGAAACGTGACCGCTGTGGCTTGCCCGAGCAAGCAAGTAATCCATGACTGCTCTGAGCCGTAGGAATGATCGATGGCAGCGGTCTTGCGCCCGGCCACGTGAGGCCGCCATGCGTGGGCCTCGACCGGCCGACTCGTCGGGTGCGGGGAGTCGTGCGCACGTATGACGGAGAGCCTAACCGCCATCGACGAAAGCTGGCTGATCGACGGGCTCAAAACCCTGGCGTTAATCCTCACGGTTCTTGCGCTCCGAACGCTCTTTGTCCGCTGGGCGGCGAGTCAAAAAGGGCTGACCGTCGAGGATCGGCGCCGCTGGGTCGTGTACATCCGCAACGGCATGCTACTGCTGTTTGCCGTGGGGATGGTCGCGATCTGGGCCAACGAGCTGCAGGCCTTTGCGGTGTCGCTGGTCGCGATCGCCGCAGCCCTGGTGTTGGCAACAAAGGAACTCATTCTATGCGTCAGTGGTGCCGCGCTTCGGGCGGGATCGAAATTCTACTCCATCGGTGACCGGATTCAGGTTGGCACACAGCGCGGCATTGTCCTGGATCACGACCTGTTTGCCACAACTCTGCTGGAGATCGGCCCCGGACAGGCATCGCACCTGACGACGGGCCGAGTGGTCATCTTCCCCAACAGTCTGCTCTTCTCCGCACCGATCGTGAACGAGACCTTCTCGAAGGACTACGTCTTTCATGTCACGATCGTCCCGATGCGCAATGAAGACGACTGGCAGAGAGGGGAGCGGGTCTTGACCGAGGCGGCGCGAGCCGAGTGTGCCGAGTATATCCAGAATGCGGCAGCCTATCTTCACGATCTGGAGGAAAGGAATCTCATGGAAGCGCCGAATCCAGAGCCAAAAGTGACCCTCCAGATCGATCAGCCGGGGAGAATCAACCTGGTCCTTCGGTTTCCGGTACCCGTGCGGGGGCGCGCGCGCACGGAACAGGCCATTCTGCGGCGTTTCTTAACAGGCATGAAAGCGGAGTCGGCCGCTGCAGAAGGACTTGCGTGAAGATCGCGACCTTCAACGTCAACTCGCTCCGAAAACGCTTGCCGATCGTCTTGGATTGGTTGATGGCGAACAGTCCGGATGTGCTGTGCTTACAGGAGACGAAGGTCCAAGACGTGGATTTTCCGCTGATGCCGTTCGAATCGACCGGGTATCACGTGACGTTCCGCGGCATGAAAGGCTATAACGGCGTGGCAGTCCTGAGTCGACAGAAGCCTGAGTCGGTATGTTATGGATTCCACGAGGGGCCGGAATCAGACGATTTTCGATTGCTGCGGGTCGTGATCGACGGTCTCCCGATTGTCAACACCTATATCCCGCAAGGCTTTGAGATCGATTCACCCAAATATCAATACAAGTTGAATTGGTTCAAACGCCTGCGGGAGTACTTCGACAAGCATTTGTCGCCCACGAGGCCGGCCCTTTGGTGCGGGGACATGAACGTAGCCCCTCGCCCAATCGACGTGCATAGCCCGGAGAAGCATGTACAGCACGTCTGTTACCACGAGGCGGCGAGAAAGGCCTATGCGGAGACGCTCGCATGGGGGTTCGAGGACGTGTTCTGCGCCCGTTATCCTAACAGGCAGCAGTACACGTTTTGGGATTACCGAGCGCCGAGTTCGTTGGAGGCGAATAAGGGTTGGCGGATCGATCACATTTTGGCGACGAAACCGCTGCTGGAAAAGTGCGTGGAAGTTGAAGTGGACGTCGGGCCGAGGCGAGCGAAGGACCCGTCAGATCATACGTTTCTCTGGGCAGAGTTCTCGATCTAACCTCGCGCGCGACATCCACATACCGATGGGCTTCGTGCGCTGCGCCGACTGGGACGGAGCGGCGCACGGGGCTCCATCGATTTCCGATCAAGCCGCCTTGCCGACCAAATCGCGATGTTGTTCCTGCAACCGACGATTTTGTGCGATCAGCGGATCGGTGATCATTCCGCAATTAATACAACGCCACACGTTCGTTTCCGGCGTAAAATCCGCCCGATATTCCTCGATCATTAAGCCCTTGCACTTCCGACAGGTCATGAGGTCCTCCTTCAACGAAGATAATCGGAGCAATGAATCCCGATGACAGTTCAGACCATAATGTCGAGAGATTAGGCCCCCATTAAGTCCAAGTTAGAACTTCTTAATTGAGCGTCAGTGTGAGGAAGTGGACGATTCAGAAAACTACACCTTATAAACTATAGTAAATTCGATAGCTTATGAATATTCGGTTTGAAAGAGCGCCTTCCGCCGGGAGATTTGAAGTGTCATGTCAAAAGCCTGACTCGCCGACTCTTTCCCACCGTACCCCGCTCTCGGGCATCTATAGCGGACTAATCCCAGGCCGCCTTCGCGATATAGAGAACCAGGCGCACACACGTCCGGGAGGGCGTGAATATCTTCCTCCCAAGCGCTGAGGCCTTCGTATCAGTCGGTCTGGGTCTCGCCCCTGTCATACACTCGAGCATGCGCTCGAGGTGGCCGGTGTCCTGATATGATGCAGGATCTGGCTCGTCCAAGGAGGGTCGCATGTCCTACGCCAAAGCCAAACTCCGCTTCATTGAAAATGCCAACAGTTTGAACCCTCAGGAGAATCCAGCCTTGTGGAATCTCAGCACCGGTCTCGCATTGTTGACTGAGGCAATCGAAGCGGACAACAAGGCCATTCACGTCAAACTGGAGCAAAGTCAAATCCGCGGTTCAACGCATCCGATAGTACGGTTCATACTCGCGAGTTCCCTCGGTCGTGCGAAGTTCTGCGGTACACGGATCTAATATCGGCCAGCCATGATGAAGATGAACAACGAGTACGACACGGATGCGCACCAATGTGCCGCCGCTTCGTGCCTGAAGCTTTCTCTCAGGAGGGACAGATGACGACCATTCGGAAGAGTGTTCAGGAATATATTCGTGCGGCTGAAAAGTTGCTTAAACTGAAGAATCTGTCCGAGGAAGAGGAGCAGGCGGTCAGGGACGTCATCTTTCAACTCAACATCGCGTTCCCTGACAAAGGAGATGACGCGGCGGACTAAATGAAGGCTGTCTGCCGACGCGTTCTTCCCCCTGACCTTCGGCTGTGAGCAACACACAATACGTCGACTGCCGCCCGCAGCCCATGACACGGAGATCGTCCACAATTGATTCTCCCGGCGTGCCTGGCCCGAGATAAGCGAACGAAACATTGTGTGGCTCGGTTCCGCTAATCAGACAGGGCTGAGTGCGCGCCTCCTATACTAGGCGAGTCAGATACACCGAGCGGTTACGTTTGCAGTGTCGAAGGACCGACGCGAGTCGCGATGATATTGTAGTCTTGAGAGTTACCCGACGGCGCACTCACGTGGATGACAATGCTGTTGGTGCCGTTCAGGAGACCAACGGTGACAGATCCTCCCGACTGCACAGGCTGCCCGTTCACCGTGATTGTGGCGCTCCCCGTTTGCGCCGTCGGCATCACGAGAAGGTTCGAAACCTGCTGCTGAAGGGTCATGGAATAAAATGTGATGGATGGACTGAAGGCCGGCGATAGCGTTCCCGGCGCCATTTGCAAATTTCTGAGCGAGACATTGTTCGAGACCGGCGAGGCACGGGTCACCGTGACCGTGTATTGGCGGGTGTTCCCTGCAGGAGCGGTCAGCACAATCGTAATCGTATTGGCTCCGACTGCGACGGGCACGGTGACGGTCTGTCCCGAAGCAATTACCTGGCCGTTCAAGGTCATTTGGGTGTTCTGAGATTGGTGAGTGGGGGTGACGTTCACCGAGGCCACGTTGGTCTCCACCGTGGCGCTGTAGCTTTCCGTGTTCGGTTGGAACGGCGGGGAGAGGGTCCCCGGAGAGATCGTCAAGCTTTGCAGATCGACGCTACTGGAGGCTTGCGCCGCTCGGTTGACAGTGATGGTGTAGGACGTCATCGCTCCGCTTGGGGCGGTGACCACAACAGTGACTATGTTGCTGCCGACAACAAGCGGAATCGGGGATGACGTACCGCCGGATCCGAGGGACTGATTATTGACGAAGACCATGGCGGATCCCTGCTGTGCGGTCGCGGTCACCGTGATGCTGTCAACTGCGGTGGCCACAGTCACCACGTAACTGGTAGTGCCAGGGCTGAAGGCCGGTGTGAGGGAACCGCTCGATACACTCAAGCTGGTCAAGTCGGCATTCGAAGGCAATGGCTGCCGGGTCACCGTCACCGTATAGGTTGTGGCGGGTACTGAGGGGACATTCACGCTGACCGTAAAGGTGTTTGCGCCTTCGGTGAGGGGAACCGGGCCGAACGGTTGTCCGGACACGGCGGTCTGACCGTTGATCTGTATCGTCGCGGTACGATCCGCCGCGGTCGCTGTGATGGTTGTCGTCCCATTTGATGCCACGGTTGATACCGAATAGCTGGTCTGTCTGGGATCAAACACCGGTGCAAGGTCGCCTGCAGAAACCTGCAGGTCTGCGAGCGCCGTCGTTGCCGCCCGGGTAATGACAATGATGTAGGCTTTCTGTTGACCCTGGAGGGACGTCACGACCACCGGTATCGTGGTGGACCCCGGTCCGAGTGGAATGGACTGCGACGGTTGCCCGGATCCTGTCACCTGCCCATTGATCGTCAGCGTGGAAGCAGTATCGGCGGTAGCGGCCGTGACGGTCGTGGAATCCGTTGTCGGCCCCGTCGCAACGGTATAGTTGGTGATCTGCGGGTCAAAGGCGGGCGCGAGGCCGCCGGCAGACACGACCAGACTTTGCAAGTTTGCGTTCACCCCCTGTGTCACAACGAGCGAATACGTCTTGGAAATCCCAGGAGCATCGACCAATATCGTGATCGGAGGATTGAGTCCCGCTTGCACCATGATGGGGCCAAAGGGCTGCCCGGAGACGGCGGGCTGGTTATTGATTCTGAGCGAGGCCCTCGCGTCTGCCACGGCCGCAGTGACCAGTATGGTGGTCACACTACTGCCAACTGTGACGACATAAGTGGTCGTGTCGGGATTAAAAGAAGGAGAGAGGGCTCCCTCAGACACCTTCAAACTGGCCAAATCGGCCGCATGATTCGGTCCTGATCCATCATCGGAATTGGGTATGCAAGCCGACAAGGCAGCGGCTGACAAAAGGAATAGGAAGACGTTGAGCGTGTACTGGCGCCGGACCATCGAAAGACCTCTCGATCCCATGACAGAACGACGTAATTCATACTACACGTCGTACAAACTGTCACAAGGGGAATCCCTAGCGGAAGCTCAGACTGGACCCTGGCTCGACCGATGCACGGCAGCTCCCGTGCGGACAGGAGCCTGCAGAGCGGATGGCTCGGTTCGACATACGGGGATCGTGTGGGGGGAGCTAGAGCTTTGTGGCCGCTACTCATTTCTATCTTTGTCTAGGACAGCGGTTGACTGGGTACTCTTTTCTAGGCTCCTTGATATTGAGTGATGCATATGAGGAGGGAGTTGCTCGCTTGCATATACGCAGTGGCCCTTCCTAGAATCGCCTTTTTTGTGAGGTGCTCCTCCTGAACGACTGCTGCGTGAAGGGAACACGGTCACGGTCGGAACTGGAAAAGGAGTCACAAATGTCATATCCAGATCCACACTACTTCGGTGACAGTGGTGAGGTGAGCGCGAAATACCGTCCGGCCGACCAGGCTCCGGACCTGGCTCTCGGACCCAGGTCCGTGGTCCGCTACCTGGCCACGGGAGCATCTACGCACGGGCAGTTCGGCTTACATAGATGGGATGCGGAACCGCACACTCCGGGGCCAAAGGCGCATTTTCATAGGACCATGTCGGAATCGTTTTTCGTTCTGGCCGGGGCTGTGCGGCTCTTCAACGGAGCGCGTTGGATTGACGCAACGGATGGGGATTTTCTATTCGTTCCCGAGGGAGGGGTGCATGCATTTAGCAACGAGTCCGATTTGCCTGCCTCGATGCTAATTCTCTATGCACCGGGCGCGCCGCGGGAGGCGTACTTCGAAGCACTCGCTGAAAAATTTGCCGGCCGTCGATTCGACGATACAGAGTGGGAAGACTTCTGTCGTCGTCATGACAACCATTTCCTCTAACCCTCACGCGCGCGAGTCGGCGATGACACAACTGCGTGTCTTGTGCTTCCTGCGCCCCGCAGTTATGCGCGGTACATTCAAATGGAGCCCGACCGAGCGTTAAGGGAGCGCTCGTGCAACATCCATGGGTATTGGGGTCATGCATTCCCCGGTAACAGCTAAGGCCTCAGATTGGCGGATTGGGTTCAAGCTCGTGATGCTGACCGTGCCCTTGATTGCCGGGACGACTCTCGTCGCGGCGTGGGAAGTTCACGTTCGAAATGCCGAGAAACTTCAGGAAAAGCTTAGTCATCGAGCCACGAGCATTGCACATCAGATCATGGCGGACCGTAAATACTATGCCTCTGTCGTGGTCCCTCGGATTACCGACATGGGAGCTTCGATGGGGCCCGATTACCGGGATGTCCATGGCCGATTCCCACTGCCGGCCACCTTTGTTCGTGAGGTATCAGACGAGATCGCTCAGAGCGGGAATAGTTACACGACCCGTCTCATTAGTCCCTGGCCGATCAACAAGGAACAGGGACCACGGGATGAGTTCGAACGGGACGGATTTGCCTCTCTGATGCGCGACCCAGGCACGCCGTTTGTCCGTACCGACACCGTACAAGGGCAGGCAGTCATGCGGGTCCTGTTAGCCGACCTGGCTTCCGCTCAGTCGTGCGTGGCGTGCCACAATGCACACCCTGCCAGTCCGAAGCGTGACTTTCACCTCAACGGTCTCATGGGTGGTCTGGAAGTCGTCATCCCCATGGATCGGTATGTCGCCGAAAGCCAACGTGACTTGGTGCTCACGGTAGGCGGCGGATTAGGGCTCTGCCTGCTCGTGTTCGGGATCGTGTCGGTGAGCACGCGTTGGATCGTCTCCCGGCCCCTTGTCGAGTTGTCCCAGCGAATGATCACGTTTGGCACGGAACGGCAGCTCGGGAACGTCCCCGCTCAACCCCGGCGCGTGCAATCCTCAGGCGATGAGGTCGCGAATTTACGCCAGTCGTTTTCTGAAATGGCATCGGTGATCGTGAGTCAGCAGACCGCGCTTCAGGATGCGAATGCCCTCTTGGAGCAACGCGTGGAGCAACGTACGGAGGAGCTCCGCCGCACCATGGCCGAGAAGGAACGGCTGGGCAGCGAATTGCGTATCGCCAGTGATATTCAAAAGTCGATCCTACCCAGGACGTTTCCACCATTTCCTGATCGGAACGACTTCGAAATCTATGCGGAAACGATTCCGGCCCTGGAAATGGGCGGCGATTTGTACGATTTCTTCCTGATCGACCGGGAGAGACTTGGGATCGTTATTGCAGACGTTTCCGGCAAAGGAGTGCCGGCCGCCATTTTTATGGCCGTGAGCCGCTCGCTGATCAAGGCCACGGCGTTGAAGGATGTAGGCGTCTCTGCGTGCCTGGAGCACGTCAATCATCTGCTGTGTCCGGATAACGAGTCGGCAATGTTTGTGACGGTATTCTATGGGATACTGAACACTCGAACGGGCTGGTTTGAGTACAGCAGTGCGGGCCATAACGTGCCGTATCTACTCCACGACCACCAACTCGTGTCTCTGGATTCTTCAAAAGGGGTGGCCCTCGGTATCGTGGAGGATGCGCCATATATTACCAGTGGCATTGCCATGCTACCTGGAGACACATTGTTTCTCTATACGGACGGTGTCACGGAAGCGATGGATGCACGTGGGCACATGTTTTCATCACCGCGCTTGGAAGACATTCTACATCAACACGCCGGCCTTTCTGCCCGAGACCTGGTTCGGACGGTGATCACCGAAGTGAATCAATACGCGGGAAATGTCGTGCAGGCTGACGACATCACGATGTTGGTATTACGCTATGGGCGACGCCCGGCACTGATGATGACCTCTGCCTCTCTCACCGTCACCTTGCAAAATCGGCTGCCGGAGCTGGGTCGTCTGGCACAGGCAGTGGACCAATTCGCCGACGAGCACGACATGGCCGTTCCACACCTTCGCGCGCTCAATCTTGCGCTGGAAGAGCTGATTACAAACGCCATCGCCTATGGCTATGACGATGACGCGGAGCATCACATCGTGGTGCGCCTCAGTGTGGTCAACGACCACGTTCACGCCGAAATTGAGGACGATGGGAAACCGTTCAATCCATTGGAGGTGGCGAGCCCAGATCTGACGAGCCCGATTGAAGAACGTCCCGTTGGGGGCCTCGGCATTCACCTGGTCCGGTCCATGATGGATGAGGTGGCCTATCGCCGTCAGGCCGGCAAGAACTATGTCACGCTCATGAAACGTGTCCGGTGAAAGGCGGGCACAGTGAGGCACGAGGCTATGGAGATTATTGATCGCAAGATAGGGGACGTCAGTGTCGTGCGTGTGCAGGGACGGCTGGATTCACAATCGGCAGAAAGCCTGGGCACCCATTTGGGCCGATTAATTGATTCCGGTGAACGGCACCTCGTCGTCGATGGAGAGGCATTGGAGTACATCAGCAGCACAGGCCTTCGTGTGCTTCTTGTGGCGGCCAAGCGGCTCAAGGGTGCGCAGGGGACCATTGTGCTGTCGACCCTTCAGCCGCATATTCTGGAGGTATTCGAAATCGCGGGCTTTAGATCTCTCTTCTCAATCTACGGGAATGTGGGTGAAGCAACACGCCATAGGCCGGGCTAGGGCAAAGGCCTCAGTCGGGGTCTCCAACGGCATCATGGTGCTGCTGGCGCCGTGTCCGACTGGTCCTCGGTCTGGTGTAATGGACGACTGTCGACTTTGATGAGAAGAAATTCGATACCATGGAATTGCTGGTGCTTGATCTCTAGCGCAAGTTCACGCAGTAGCCGAAGCGATAAATCGTCCTCGACAAGCGCTCCTCCGCTCTTCAAGAGCCTCATCAGATCTTCCATATTTGCCTGCTGCGGACCCGCGATGATTTCCAGCTCCACCACTTCTGCCTCGTAGCGCACGGAGAGGTGGATCTTTCTTTGCGTCGTGGTCTCCGTGCCCTGCCGCTCAATGAGGTGGAGCAACGCTTCCTCTGTCACCAGTTCGAGGCGTCCCACCGCCGCTCGATCCCACCCGAGCCCCGTAGCGAACCGACCGATGAATTGGTGGACGATCGGGATTGCCTTCACGTCGAGTTGCACCGACAATCGGTCGTGTGCACGATCACGTGCGGCGACCAGCAGCATCAATCCCACGGCGAGGAGGCCGCCGGAAGTCATGCCGTTGTTCAGCAAGGTACGGCCCCAGTGAGGCAGGAGTTCCTGAAAGATCTGTTGATTGTGAAACCCGGTACCGAGCCAAAAAGCGAGACCCACTACCAGGCCATTTTCATAGGAGAGACCGTTCTCGGCGACGAGCCGGATGCCGTGGCCGAACAGCAGAATGAGCAACACGATAATATAGGCCCCAGCCACTGGATCAGGGACCGCAAGGAGGAGGTTGGCGAGTTTGGGTGAGAACGCCATGAGTGCCATGAAGGCACCGGCATACAGGGCCACTCGACGTGCCGCCACGCCGGTGATATCGACGACTGAGATACTCGTCGAGTAGGTCGTATTGGGTAATGTCCCGGCCATCCCCGACAAGAGGTTGCCGAGCCCGTCGGCATAAACGGCGCCCTGGACGGCACGGAAATCAACGGCCCGCTCAGTGCGATGCGACACGCGCTGAATGGCGATGCCATCCCCGTACGTTTCAATGGCTCCGACGAGGGTCACAATGACAAAGGCGGGGAGAAGGGCCCAGAAGCGGGTGTCGAACGAGAGGTCAAATCCTGGCCACGAGGCATTCGGCAAGCCGATCCATGCCTGTGAGGCCACGCGGGAAAAATCCATCAGCCCGAACATGCCGGCAACGATGCACCCGACAAGGACTCCAATAATAGGCGCCCACAATCGTACGGCACGCCCGCCGAAAAGCGAGATGCCGACAATGACGCCGAGCGTGGCTGCAGCGCAGATTGGCGCCGAATTTGGATTGGCTTCGGCAAGATCCGGGACCTTTCCTAACAGGCCAAACGCGATAGGAAAGACCGTCACCGCGATGAGCATGATGACAGTTCCTCCGACAGTGGGCGTGACGATACGGCGAATCGTTCCCAATCGTCCTGCAAAATAAAACTGGACCAGCGACGAGACGACGACCAGGGACATCAGCAACGGCAACCCACCGTCTGTCACCGCCGTCGTGCCGACGGCAATAAAGGCGCCGGAGGTCCCCATGAACAGCACGTAGCCAGCCCCAATGCGGCCCAGAGGGTTGGCCTGGACCATTGTAGTCAGGCCACTGATCAAGAGCGCTGCAAAGACGACCCAGGATGCGTGCTGCAGGTCGGCTTCCGCTGCTCGCAACACCACGATAGGCGTCAGGACAATCCCCGCAATGATGAGCACTACAATCTGCACCCCAAGGCCTGCCGCGAGCAGATGAGGTGGCGATTCCTCCACCGTGTAACGAATGTTTGAGGATCCACTTGGGCGAGTCGTCACCGGTGATCATGCCCTCCGAGATGGCCCGTGTCGCTACACGGTCGTCGCGCTATGATTCCCATGACCAAAATCTGAGGAAAGTCTTGGGGGACACTTATACAGGATATGCGGTCACCGAGGAAGAATTCAGTCCGCGAAAGGCAGTCGATGGCCCGGCCTCCGAGCGACGACGGCTGCTCGTGATTCGAACGAAGCGCTAGATCCGGGGTCGCACTGAGCCGCTGGGCACTGTGCACCGCCGCCCATGCACCTCGTGCGAGAAAAACATGCACGATTTATTCATGACGGCATCATCGGGTGCGCGAGGCGGTTTGCTTGAAATGGTTCGGCAGCAGCATGATGCAATTGGGATTGAATCCCTGCTCCTTCAGCGTATCGATACTCCCCAAGACCTTGTCCTTCTCCAGGTCGATCACCGTGATGGACCCATCGCTCAGGCCGTCCATATTGAGGAGACTGTTTTGGACAAACAGATACCGTTCGTCGGGTGAGAGCACGCTATGATGGGCGCCGGCCGCCGCGGGGATCGTCTTCAGAAACTTCGGGTGGCGCGGGTCGGTATTGTCATAGAGGTTGACGAAACCCGGCTTGGCCGTGGTGACGAATAACCGGTCGCCCTTTGCGTTGTAGAGCATCTCCAAAGGCATGCCCTGCTGGCGTGTGCTGAAATCGTCGACTTGCTCGAAGGTGAACGACTGGCTCGCGGCATCCCACGTTCCGGCCCACAATGTCCCTTCCATCATGTTGGTGATATGGACCACAGGGGGATCGGACTTGGGGCTGAACATGATTTCGACGGGAGCTGATTTGGCAGGCGAAGGCTTCATGGAGAGTTTGTGTGTCGAGAGCACCTTCCCGGAACTGGCTTCGAGCACCGTGACCGACTCGCCGACGTCCGACATGTCCGGTTTGACCGTACTGGTGACGAGAATGCGATCAATCCCGTTATGGATCGCAATGCCGTGCGGATATTGGATATAGGTCTCTCCGGGCGCAGGCGCGCTCACCGTCTTAATGGGCTCATCCTTGATCGCGTCCCCGACGATGACCGTGCTCGAGCCCATGCAGGTGAGGTACCAGGTTCGATTGTCCTCTGAGACGACCAGATCTTCGCCGACCTGACAGTCGGGCACCGCGATGGCACGCATCCGGTAGGGGAACCGGGTCAGGTCCACGACGTGCAGCAGGCTTTTCCCCAAGGCCGTGACGTAGGCCTTGGTCTTATCGCGATTGAAGAAAATGTGATGGGCGACGAGATCGGGCGGGAGCGGAAGCTCCATGAGGATCTTGCCGTAGCTCGACGAGTTGGGATCGATGTCCATGATCGCGATCCCTTCCCGCCGCACCGGTTGATCCTTCTTACTTTCATAGTTCAAGAGCGCGAGAATTTCCGACGAGGCGAGCGACGCGGACGACAGCAGCATAGCAAGGGCCAACGCGAGGAGCCGAACCGGTTTCATGAGAGAGCCTCCTGGGTATCGGGTATAAGGGCGAGGATGGCAATACGCTACTCCTCTGCTCTTAAGTTAGCAACTGACGAGCCCGTGAGGCGTCGACATCTGAGTGGCTGCTGGGGAACTGCCCCCAAGCGTTCAGCTAGAAACCATAGCGGGTCATTTCGGTGTGATGTTCGGCGAGGAGAAGCGACGAGGGGTTTACCGACCAAGACCTACATGATAATGGAACTGACTTCTCGCCTTCTGCCATTGTTGCATCTCCTCATATATGGCAATAGCTATGGTGGAGAGACCATATGCATATGGCTCAAAAACCTTGTCGAAGTGACGCCGTGGCCGGCATCGTGATAGGTTTGGGACCCACAGGACATTCCTCCACAGAGGGGTGGGAGACCTACCTCTGTTCTCTCGATTCCGTAAAACACATTCGCTAGGATGGCGAAGTTTGCATTGGCGTCCACAGTGCGGACGGCGATGTCAAAGGAGCATCTCATGAGCTGGATGACGAAATCATTTCTGGTTTTGACGACTACGAGCCTGGTCGGAACAAGTCTAGCTGGTGCTGGACTCTTTGACCAGGAAACGGTGGGCGAGCGGTTTCGAAAGGCACTCAAGGAGATTGAAGCTGCCTGTGGCAAGCGAAGGTTGGAACCGAACGAGGTGTGCGGGGCAGTCGCCAAACTGAAACCTGCAGATCCATTGGCAACGGAAGAAGGACGGTTCGCCCATTCCCTCAAGATACCCAACCCCGTCCCCGCCGACAGCGGCTACAAGCCTGGGATGACTTCACTAGAGTACTTCGATCATCTCTGCAAAACGGAAGCGGGCGAGTTCATCTACAACACCGTGCAGAACGTGGATGGGCTCTACATGATGCGGCTTAGGGAGTCTGCTAAGGATGACGACCTGTTGCAACATCTCTATGCAATGGAGGATCCGTATGGATTGGCGGTAGGGGTGCGGGATTCTCCCCAAGACTATTTTGTTCAGCCCGCTATTGGCAAGTACCAGTATCTCGAAATCCCATTGCCACTGGCTACCAAGAAACGGGAGGGTCCCAGATATCGGCGGTATTATCGTGATGAAAAGGCACACCCAGGAAGTCAATTTCCAACTGCTATCAACGGCCAATTTGTTCAGGTGCCATATGTCGTAGCTGTGGAGGAGGATTTTAAGACCCGAAGTCGGTACGGATATACATGGAGGGGGATTACACGTCCGCATGATCGAGAGCTTGGAATTGCGGGCGGAGAACTTATCGTGCTCGACCTGCAAAATAATGAGGTGCTCGCTGCGAGACGCAGCTTTGTTAGAAGCGGCTCTATTCGGAATAACTTGACCGGGGTTTGGTGGCTTACAGCAGAGAAATGCTCCAAAGAATCACTGAAAACAGACACGCAGTTCATTAATGAAGTACTGAAGCCGGTACCTTCGCAGGACAAACTCCATGAATCAAAGTAACATTTCAACGTGGCTACAGTTTGCACTTCAGCAGATGGCTGCGGAGTCATACCTTGATCAGCTGGTGTCTGGTCGCCAGTTGAAGGACATCTTGACGGATGGCAATAACGATATCCGCATGATCCGGCCTGAAGAGTTCTTAGGAAAAACCCGTTTCACGGACCAGCTAACCTCATATTTCGTTCCTACTCCGGGCTCCATGGCGAGCTATCAAATCCTCGATCACCACGCCAACGATGCAACCGGGTTTAGTGCGACACTGATTAAAGATTTGAGCGATCCGGCCGGCACGATGTACACCCTTTCCTTTCGCAGCGTCGAATTTCAGAACCAAGGGGATGGTGGAGACTGGGAAAGGGATGGGGCCTCTGGCGCGGCAGGAGAAATTGCAGGGACAGGCTTTGCCCTCGCGCAGCTCGTGAGCATGGAGCGTTACTACAGGGAGTTGAAAGCAAACCCAGACAAGCTTCCGCCCAATGCCGTCCTGAATGTCACAGGCTATTCACTTGGTGGGCACCTCGCAACGGTGTTCACCGAATTGCACTTACAGGACGTCAATCAAACCGTGACGTTTAATGGGGCGGGGCGCGGGCACCTCTTGGGTGGCTCACCCGGCTTGCCGGAAGAGGAGCAAATTCGTGAATTACTGCAATATGTCGAAGTGGAGATTCTCAAGTGGGATCCAAGCGGCGAGGTGTTCACAAGCGGCACCGCTGGGAACATCTATGATCAGTCTTGGTATAAAGGGATCCGAGGTCAAGCCGTTGTGGAATACACTCCCACAAATTCATTTGTGCCGCCTGGTGAAGTAGGAACATCTCCTGGATTCGAAAAGATCACGCAACTTGTCGGAAGCGCATTTCACGGGGACCAGCCGTTTGTGGCCAACTCCGGTGTTCACGGGTCTCCGACCGAGCTTTTCATCGAGGACCAACCGGATTTCGATGGGGTCGGCGGGATCTGGGGTGGCCCGGGAAGTTTTGGAACCAGCCATAGCATCACGCTTCTTGTGGATTCGCTGGCTTTGATGGAACTGTTTCAGGAGGTGGATGACACTCTGGACCAGGCGACGATTGAAAGGATCTTTGCAGCGGCCTCCAGTCAGCGAGCCTCAGGATTTATTGGTACCTCCGGAATTGCTGAGGGAAATTCTCTGGAGAATGCCCTCGATGCGCTCCACAAAATTATAGACCCTGCGGCATCGCCCACGTCGTTCGGACGGCAGACAGGCGACTTCGGCTCGCTCTTCTTTCGAAATCAATTCTATGCGCACATGGAAGAGATCCGTGGGCGAATCGCTCCCGGCCTCTTTCAAATCCAAAGCCTAGTAGGAAACGAACATCTGGCGGGAAGCTTGGCTCGTTCCGCTACTACAGACGGAATGGCCTACCGGTACGCTCTGAAGGAGCTCAATCCCTTCGTCGTGCTGGGTGTCGACTATGGAGTGCTTCATAACCAAGACCAGTCACTTGATCTGTACGATGCGAAGACGGGGCAGGGGACGTGGACTGCCCTTGCTCTCAGCGATCGTGCAGACCTCTTGGCCAAGCGGTTGCAGTTCAATACTAACGATGGAGATACAGTCCCGACCGACACACACTATGTAGATGTACAAAGCGGATTCGAAGTCGGCGGCATCGACTCAGCGAATGAGGTGATTTTTGGGGACGATCGTGTGGGCGATGTCATCATCGGCCATTCTGGTGGTGATCATCTCTACGGCCGTGGGGGGGCCGATTCGATCGAGGGCAATGGGGGCAGTGATTATATCGAGGGTGGGAATGGGAACGATCCGCTGCTCAGCGGCGGATCGGGGAACGACATTATTTTCGGGCAGGAAGGCAATGATTTCCTGGTTGGCGGGGAGGGCCTCGACACGCTTGACGGCGGACTAGGGGACGATCGGCTTGAGGGTGGAACTGGTGCGGACAGATACGTCTACTTTACAGGCCAAGGCCTAGACCGCATCAAGGATAGCGACGAGATCGGCAGTATCATATTTGATCGTTACGTCCTTGTCGGTGGGATCAGGAAGGAGGACGATCAAATAGATACGTACCGTAGCTTGGATGGACAGTTCACATATGTCAAAAAGGGCGCGGACCTCGTCATAAACGGCGAACTTACCATCGAGAATTTCGATTTTACGAGTGGATCGCTTGGCATCAAGCTTGCGGATACCGGCAACCTTCCCGACGGAAGTCTTCCACCGATCGACTACGGTTCCCCCGATCCGGCACTCACGAGGACCTCGGTGGGAACGGAGGGCAATGATCAACTCGATTTGTCCGGCGGAGGTGGACGCTATGTCGGCCAACTCTATGGATTGGGTGGAAACGACTATTTGATCAGCATCAGCCCGTACGGCACTGACCAAATGTTCGGAGGCACTGGCTCGGATGTGCTGGCAGGCGGGATGGATAATGACCAACTGCATGGCGATGAAGGGAATGACGGATTGATCGGCGGTGCCGGGCAGGATGTGTTGTACGGCGGCGAAGGTCAGGACGTGCTTATTGGAGATTGGATCTCCGGAACGTTGAGTACCCCCGATGCCGATTATCTCGATGGTGGTGCAGGGAACGATACCCTTCAGGGGCAAGATGCCGGGGATACGCTCCTTGGGGGTGATGGGGACGATGAGCTGTACGGTGATGATTCACCTGTCAGTATCGCCGGTCAGCCCTTTGAGAATCCGACACCACGGCGTCAGGGAGACGACTACCTCGACGGTGGGGCGGGGCATGATTTTATGGCCGCCGGGCTCGGGGACGATGTCCTCTATGGCCGTTCGGGCAATGACTTTTTGTACGGAGATAATAGTCCAGCTGGCGATCTACAGGTGTGGCAGGGCAACCCAGACATTCCACTTTTCGATGGCTTTACGATGGGGATTGCGACTGGGGACCGACAGGCGTTCTTCTCGCGCGAAGGTGGCTCTGACTATCTCGATGGGGGCGATGGTGACGACTATCTGCAGGGCGACGGTGGGGACGACGTCTTGTTGGGCGGGACGGGAGCCGATCAACTTTTAGGGGACGACGACCAAATTGCCGCCGTGCAGGAAGGGCAAGACTGGCTGGAGGGCGGCGCCGGAAACGATCTCCTGGTCGGCGGGGGCGGTGAAGACGCGTTGTTCGGAGGGGACGATGACGACGTCCTCGTCGGTGACTATGCGAATAATTCCACGCTTGGCTTCGATGACACCTTGGATGGCGGCGCCGGCAACGATGAACTGCAGGGTGGGGGCGGGGCGGACCTCCTTAAGGGCGGGACGGGAAACGATCGCTTGTTCGGACAGGATGGAGAGGACACACTGTACGGTGGGGCGGGCGATGATATCGGTCTGGGCGGGGCGGGCGATGATGTTCTGTCCGGTGAAGATGGCAATGACCAACTCGATGGTGAAGCCGGGGACGATTTGCTCTTCGGTGATGAGGGCAATGACATTTTGTTTGGTGGAGCCGGGCAGGACCTGCTTGACGGCGGGACTGGCGATGATTTTTTAATCGCCGGGGATGGTGACGATACGCTCTTCGGCGGCAATGGCGCGGATGAACTGCAGGGTGGAGCAGGAGCCGACCTGCTCTCAGGAGGGCTCGGTAACGATCGACTCTTCGGACAGGACGGGAATGATCAACTCTTTGGTGACGAAGGGAATGATTTGCTTCGGGGCGAGGGCGACAACGATGTGCTGTTCGGTGGGGCAGGCCTCGATCGTCTGTTCGGTGATGACGGTGACGATCAACTCTACGGCGAGGAGGGGGCCGACACGTTGGAGGGTGGAGCCGGGGCCGATCTGCTGGAAGGCGGGACCGGCGACGATCACCTTGATGGAGGCAGCGGGGACGATACCTATCATTTCAACCTTGGCGATGGAAGTGACGTAATCGTCGATGCCGCCGGCGAAGGCAATCTCGTGCGCTTCGGGCCGGGGATCACTTCGAGCGATCTGGTTCTCACTCCTGTCGCGGGTGCCCTGCAAATTCGAGTCGGCTCGGCCGGCGATCGGCTGACGATCCAGGGCTTCGCTGCGGGGAACCTGTCTGCCCCATTCGCCATCGACCGTTATGAATTTGCCGACGGCACTGTCCTGACGCACGCCGCACTTATATCGCGGGGTTTCACCTATGTGGGAACGACTGGCAATGACGTGCTCGTGGGAGGCACGAGCGGGCTGAACATACTGGCGGGCGGCGCCGGCGATGATACCTACGTGGTGACCCATGAAACAGATCGCATCATCGAATATCCAGGCGGGGGTACCGATACGGTACGGACATCAGTGGACTTCACGCTGCCGGACCAAGTCGAAAATTTGTCTGCCTCGATCAGCGAAGGGGAAAGCGGAGGTCCGGTGCGATTAACGGGCAATCAGCTGGGAAATGTCATACAGGCACTCAGCGGTGTGGCGACCGACAACGTCTTGGAAGGTCTGGGCGGGAACGACCAACTGTTCGGATTTGAGGGGAACGATGTACTAGACGGGGGCACGGGTGATGACGTCCTCAACGGCGGCGTCGGCAGCGACACGTATTGGTTTGGTGTCGGCGACGGCCAGGACGTGGCCATTGACCAAAGTGCACCGGGCTCCGATATCGACACGGTCCAATTCAAAGCGGGGGTCTCTCCAACCGATGTGCGGCTGCGCCTCGAAGACAACCAACAGACGGGCATGCTCGACCTCGCCGTCGAACTGATCTCTTCAGGCGATCGCCTAATCTTGCGTAATCGTTTCGCGGAGCGCATGACTTTTGCGGATGGAACCGTATGGGATGCCGCCATGATCGAGTCCAGGACCGAAGGTCTCACCCTCACGGCATCTCCGACAGGGTCGGCACTGTTCGGCACGACGTATCGCGATACGCTCATCGGCTCAGAAGGCAATGATTACTTGGATGGTCGCGGCGACACGGACACCATGATTGGTGGGAACGGGAATGATACCTACGTCGTGGATCAGCCGGGGGAGTCAGTCATCGAGGCGGCGGGACAAGGGCGCGATACGGTCCAGAGTTTCGTCGATTTCACTCTCCCCGAGAACGTCGAGAATCTTGAGCTGAACGCGATCGACTTCTTTGGGCCTACCCCTCTAAACGGCAGCGGTAACAATAGCGACAACGACCTCCGCGGCAACTATCGGAACAATATTCTGCAGGGTGGGGGCGGGAATGATCGCCTCTGGGGAGGGTTCAGCGATGCAGGAACCGGACCCGGGGATGACAAGCTCTTCGGCGGCGCGGGTGACGATACGTATTTCTATACGAGCGTCAACGAGGGGGTCGATACCATTCATGACACGGTCATTCCCGGGGAAGGAAATCGGCTGGCCTTCGGAGGACAAATCCGGCCTCAGGATCTCACGCTGACAGAAGTCGCGGGGAACCTGAGAATTGACGTCGGGTCAGTCGGCGGCGCGGTGGTGCTGGCCGGATATGATTCATCGGATGTGAACGGCAATGGCGTTGTTGAGCGGGTGGAGTTCGGTCGCCAGATCGGGTCGGAGAATGTGGGCTTCGAGATCGAGCTCAGCAAATTGCAGGATGTGACCTACGGGACAGCGGGTGGCGATGTATTGATAGGCACGGCTGGAGTCGACGTGTTACGAGGGAACGCAGGGGATGATGAGTTGATCGGGAGCGAGGGCAACGACATCCTGAGCGGTGGTGAAGGTAGCGACACCTACGTCTTCAACCTGGGTGACGGTGTCGACCTAATCGATGACCTGGCGTCGACCAGTGAACAGAATCGTGTGGTGTTCGGGGCTGGGATTACACCGGACTCACTGCGCCTCGAAACGAGCGGCGTGAGCAGCGATGCACTGCTCACGATCCACGTCGGACCGCACGGCGATGCGATTCAGTTCCTGGGCTTTCAGCCCTATGATTCAGCGTCTCCGCGTGCCGTCGATATCTTTGAATTCGCGGACGGGACGACAAAAACGTTTGATGCGCTGGTGGCTCGTGGAGCAGAGATGCGCGGCACGAATGCAGATGATGGAGAGTTGTTCGGCACGTTCGCGAACGACCTGCTCAGGGGATTCGGAGGCTCGGACAGTCTCTATGGAGATCAAGGCGACGATGTCCTGATTGGCGGGCTGGGCAACGACTATCTAACGGGTGGAAATGGGTCGGATACCTATGTCTACAACCTGGGCGACGGCGTTGATGAGATCGAGGATGACGTGGACCGATTTCATGTTCCCGTCGATCACAATCGCGTCGTGTTCGGACCCGGTATCACGCCGGCGGATATTAATTGGTCGGATCGAAACGGGGGCCTGTTCATTGCCGTGGGCAGCGACGGAGGAGGAGTCAATCTCGGCCCATACGTCGATGCAGTCCCGTTCGGCATCAGCACATTGGAATTCGCTGATGGCACGGCGCTGCACACGGAAACGCTTATCGATGCAGTCGTCAACTCTGGTGGCATAATTTCTACAGGCGAGACTGATGACAATCTGCTTGTTGGTGGACAGGGTGCGGATGAATTAATGGGTGGAAGCGGTCGAAATCTGATCCTAGGGGGGGACGGCAATGACAGCTTGATCGGTGGAAGTGGTCCCAATCACATGTACGGCGGCAATGGGGACGATGTGCTCCAAGGGGGAACGGGGTCGAATGTGATGCACGGGGGGAGCGGGAGCAACCTCTTGCTTGCCGGATCCGGACCAAACACGTTCCTCATTGACCCGTCTGGAGCATTGAATACTATCCGCTTTCCCACGCCGCCCGTGCCTGGGGATAACCGAATAGAGTTCGGCGGCAGCTATGGCCAGTTCAATCCCTCGCTTGGGCTCGGTTCGCTCATGATCCGATATGGGACGGAGGGAGGGGAGCTACATATTGAAGGTTTTGACCCCTCGAATGCATACCAGAATTCCGGAATCGACACCTTTGCGTTCTCCGACCGCATCCTCAGTTATAGCGAGTTGATCGATCTGGGATTTGATTTGTCGGGCACCGTCGCCGGCGAGGTACTCGTCGGTACCAGTGCTACCGATCGGATGTCGGGGCTTGAAGGAAACGACGAACTGCGCGGCGGCGAGGGCAACGACGAATTGACGGGCGGAGCGGGAGACGACCTGCTGGTTGGCGGGGCCGGAAACGACACGTATCATTTCAACGTGGGCGACGGCGTCGATACCATCCAGGATGATGTGGAAGGGGACGGCAGCAACGACATTCGCTTTGGCCTAGGCATTTCGCGTCGCGATCTCACGGTGACACAGGATTCCGAGGCCCATACCCTCTCCATCAGGGTCGGCTGGAATGGCGATACAATTCAACTCACGAACTTCGATCCCACCGGAGTGAACGGTACGCCCGTCATCAAGACCCTGGCGTTCGCTGACGGGAGCACGGTGGAGCTTGCCGAACTGATCGGCGGTCCCGTCAACCATGAACCAACGGTCTTTCGTCTGCTGGATAACCTCACGATCCCGGAGGACACGTCAATCTCCATCAGCATCCCCTCCGATACCTTCGCTGATGCAGATGGTGGAGAATTGACCCTGAGCACTGGTCTGGCAAACGGTGAGGGGCTGCCGACGTGGCTCAGCTTCGATGCGGCCACGCATACCTTCAGCGGGACGCCCAACGATGCACAAGTGGGAACCTGGGACCTTCGGGTGACCGCGACCGACCCAGGATGCCTGAGCGTGACGGACTCTTTCCTATTGACCGTAACTAATGTGAATGAGGCTCCAACGGTCGACGCGCTGCTCGCCGATCAGATGGCGACCGAAGACGCGCCATTCACCTTCTCAGTTCCGATGTCGACATTTGCGGATGAGGATCTGGTCCACGGTGATACGTTGGCCTACTCCGCCGCCTTGGCGGATGGGACGGCGGTGCCATCGTGGCTCACCTTTGATCCAGTGACTCGAACATTCAGCGGGACACCAGACAACGCCGATGTCGGCACGCTCGCCCTCACGCTGTCGGCAACCGACACTGCTGGATTAACCACAGCGACTGGCCTGAATTTCACAGTGCGGAATGTGAACGATGCTCCGACACTGACCCATCCGATTGTCGACCAATCCGCGGAGGAGGATTCACCGTTCATGCTGGTGATTCCCAGCGACAGCTTTGCTGACGAGGACCTGATTCATGGGGATGTCCTGACGTATGGCGCCAGCTTGGCTGACGGGAACCCGCTCCCGAATTGGCTGGATTTTGATCAAGTCACCCACTCGCTTACCGGTACACCCGGCCCTGGGGATGCGGGAACGTTTCAGCTCGCTGTCACGGCCAGCGACACGCAGGGAGTGAGCGTGAGCACTGCATTTCTTCTGAACGTGTCGGGGCCGTTGCCTCAGACCCTTGCTGGAACTGAAGGCGACGATGTGCTGATTGGTGGCCGTGGTGACGACGCGCTTCTCGGATTCGGTGGAGATGACCTCTTATCCGGTGGAGATAGTGCAGATTGGCTCGACGGTGGACCCGGTGCGGATAGCATGGTCGGGGGAGCTGGTGACGATACTTACCTTGTCGACAGTGTGGAGGATGTAGTGGCGGAAGGCGTCAATGGGGGGACGGATACCGTCCGGGCCACTATTAGCTACACGCTTGGGAACCACGTTGAAAACCTGACGTTAACCGGGGGAGCCGCTCTCAATGGCACGGGGAACGGTCTCGACAATACGTTGATCGGGAACAGTGGAATCAATGTCCTGAGAGGTAGAGCAGGGAACGATACCTACGTCGTCGGCGCTGGCGATACGGTGATTGAAACGGCTGACCAAGGGACGGACACGGTTCAGAGCGAAGTGAGCTGGATCTTAAGCAGTTATGTCGAAAACCTGACTTTGACCGGGTCGGACAGCATCAATGGATTTGGCAACGGTCTTAATAATGTGCTGGTCGGCAATAGTGTCGCGAACACGTTGGACGGCGGGTCGGGTCATGACACGATTCGTGGCATGGACGGCAATGATTCGTTGATTGGCGGAAGCGGGAACGATGTTCTCATGGGGGATGCCGGAGACGACGTGTTGTCCGGTGGCAGTGGCGTTGACGATTTGGATGGCGGTGACGGGGATGATCAACTCGATGGTGGCTCCGGAGATGATCGCTTAGCTGGCGGCGCAGGGGACGATATCCTCGTCGGAGGCAGTGGATCGGATGACTTGATTGGCGGCGGCGGGAATGACCTTCTCAATGGAGGGTCTGGGACTGATCGGTATTTCTTTTCTCGTGGAGATGGTCGCGACCTTATTACGGACAGCAGCGGCACCGACGTGCTTAACTTCGAATCAGGTATCAATCCATTGGATCTCATGATTTCAAGACAGGCCAACGATTTGCGGTTAAGTCTGTACGGGACTGCCGACCAGGTGACGATCGGCAACTGGTATGGGGGAGCCGGCAATCAGATTGAGACTCTCACAACCGGTAGCGGCCAGCAATTGATCAATAGCCAAGTCGATCAATTGATTCAGGCGATGGCCTCGTTCACCCAGCAGACGGGGCTCTCCTGGGAAGACGCCATTGCGCAGCGGCCGCAGGACGTGCAGGCAGTACTCGCGGCGAGCTGGCAATAACAAGTGATAGCTTCTGTGGGAGCCGGACAATGATCGACTGCTGTGATCGTCGATCGCCAATTCCCGCTTAGGACCATTGCCAAGTATCGGCCGTCTCCGTATCCTCCGCGCGTGTCTGAATCCTCAAACGACATCGACATCGCGATCGTCGGCGCCGGTGCGGCTGGCCTTGCCGCCGGCATCTTCGCCGGGGAGTCGGCCCATGGCCGGCAACGATCCATCGTCATTTTGGATGGTGCCAAAAGCATCGGTGCGAAGATCCTCGTCTCGGGCGGCGGACGCTGCAACGTCACCCACGACTCAGTGTATCCCACGGATTTCTTCGGCAATCGCCACATCATCAAAAACGTGTTGGCCTCGTTTTCTGTTGATCGGACTGTCGCCTGGTTCGATTCTCTCGGGGTCGAACTCAAACGGGAGGAGACCGGCAAACTCTTTCCCGTGAGCAATCAGGCCCGAACGGTGCTTGCTGCATTGTTGGATCGATGCCGTGCGTTGGGCGTGCACGTGCTGTCTCATCATCGAGTGATGGGGGTCGAGCGCGGAGAAAGTGGTTTGTTTTGGATTCATCATGCCCGCGGTGAGATTCGAGCACGCCGGATCATCCTCGCGACTGGAGGCCGCTCTCTTCCGAAGACCGGAAGCGACGGGTTCGGGTACGAGTTGGCTCGAACGTTGGGCCACACGGTCACGTCGACCGCGCCTGCGCTCGTGCCGCTAGTCTTGGCTCCATCGATGTTTCACGCGACGCTGTCCGGGTTGTCGCAAAACGTAGAGTTGACGACTGTCGTGGGTGGGAAACGGGTTGATCGCCGAATCGGGAGCCTGCTCTGGACACATTTCGGTATCAGCGGCCCGGTGGTGATGGATGCCAGCCGCTTTTGGACATTGGCTCGGCTGAAGGGGGAGTCGGCGGAATTATACGGGAACTTTCTCCCGGGTACGTCGCCTGACGAGGCTCGCACGTGGTTTCTTGGTGAGGCCGCTGCGCATCCCCGTCGGTCGCTCGGCACGACCTTGGCCCAGCGTGTTCCGGAGGCGTTTGGCGCGGCGCTGTGCGGCTACCTGACACTCGACGTCACCAAGGCCGCGGCGCAGGTGACGCGGACCGATCGTGAACGCCTGTGCAACGCCCTGGTAGGATTTCCGTTTCCCATTGAGCGGGACCGGGGGTGGAACTATGCCGAAGTGACGGCGGGAGGCGTCCCGCTGAATGAGATCGACTATCGCACGATGGAGTCTCGCCGAGTACCAGGCCTCTACCTGATCGGAGAGATCCTGGACTGCGACGGGCGGATCGGCGGGTTCAATTTCCAGTGGGCGTGGGCGACGGGCTATCTGGCCGGGCGCGCAGCTCTCGCCCACACGAACCCGACTACTCGATGATCAACGTGCCGCTCATGTTGTGGTGGCCTTTGCGCCGACACCAATAGAGATAGGTGCCGACGGGAGCCTCGACCATGAAGCGCACGAAGCGGCCGGGTTCGAGCGTCACGACGGCCGGTGCGGCCTTTCCTGGGCTACGACCGTCGGCTGAGAGGTCCCGTGCATGGGCGAGGAGTGGGCTTGCGAACTCGTGCACTTCTCGTCCTGCGTTTGACACGGTGAGGGTGATCGGCCGACCGGAGGATCGACGAACCAGCGTCGGGCTGAACCGGTAATCTTCCGCCGTAAGAAACACCGATTGGGTCGATGCATCGCAGGCCACTCCCAGTACTGTGCAGAGCAGCACACGAATCCAGAACCGTCCGCTATCGCTGACTCGCGTAGCGCTAGCGTTCACCTTGCCAACGAGGCTCCTTCTTAGCGCATCGGGACGGACCAGGACGTGAGTGAGCGACAATCAGACATGCATGCAGACGTGACAGAATTTCGCCGCTGTTTGAACAATTGCGTGCGCCGTGTGCATGCCCCAGCAGCTTTACCTAAGCCGCACGTCTGCTATCATTTAGACTGGCAAGGCTACACCCAAGCATGGTCGCTGCGAAAGGACCGGAACCGATGACGTCGCAGGGCATAGTTCGGAGCTGGTCTGATAGAAAGACGATGTTCCGGTACATACTGGCGGGTCGCTCTCACGTATGAATACCGGTGGATCCTGTCCCAGCTGCCGAAAAAACGCCGTTCTTCGGACGCCACCTCGCACATTGTCTGAAACGATTCTGTCCCTCCTTCGCGTCGTGCCGTTTCGCTGTCAGGACTGTCAGTTTCGCTTCTTAAAGCTTACGCTCCGAAATAGTCAGGCCGGCGCCGCGATGGACCGGCGCAAGCACTTCCGCATCCCCGTACGACTCTATCTGTCGTTCTCGGGCGGGCGCATCCGCGGGGAGGGGTATGTGGTGGATTTGTCCATGGGAGGCTGCATGATTCAAAGTCCGGCTCACGTCAAGGTCGACGATATCTTCTACCTGGAGATCGCGCTGCCCGATCAGCGTACCCCGGTTGAAGTGGCCGCCATCGTACGATCGGTCAGCAGCCGAGGGATCGCCTTTCAATTCCTGCGAAAATCACAGGACAACAAGCGCCTGCAGGCGTTTATTCAGGATCACGCTCGTAAGGACGATGCCTCAGTAGAGAAGGCAGAACCCCCACCCGCGGTCAGGACGGCCTCCAGCGTCGTGTAGCGATCGCTCAGCGACCCGACTCCCACTCGGATTCAAGCGGATTCTCATGGATCAAGGTCTCGTGAAGCGAGTGGTCGAACGGCTCCACGGACAGGTCTTCCGGTGTCATGGGATCGACACAGTGAGGGGAAGTCAAATAGGTGAGATACCGTCGGGCGTCCTCTGGGCTCGAAAATCGGCACAAGCCGTACTCCGGCATCTGCGATGATGGATGCCAAAAGGCCATCTCCAGGGCTGTCCCCTGGAACACGCCAAGGGTGCGGTGACGAAGTTGAAAGCCGCCCGGGGGACGATTCGCGCGATCCTGAGGCATGACGCCCTATTGTAGTGAATCCGGTTGCCGGGCGTAAGCCCGTGGACGCCCACCGACCATTTCGCTAGAATCGCGATCCATGTCCGAGCCTCCTTCGCCAACCCCACGGGCCGTTCTCGCAAACCAAGACAATCATTCGGTCGTGAAAGCCGCCGGACTCATTGGCGTCGCGACGTTTTGCAGCCGCATCCTCGGGTTCATCCGCGACATGGTGTTGGCGGGGCTGTTCGGGGCCACCCCGGCCGCCGACGCTTTTTTCATCGCCTACCGCATTCCGAATCTGCTGCGAGAATTGTTCGCCGAAGGCTCGATGTCGTCGGCCTTTATCCCCGTGTTCACGGAATATCATACGCTCAAAACGAAACAGGACGCGTGGGAGCTCGCGAGCGCGGTCTTTACCACGCTCCTGACCATTGTGACAGGAATTACCCTACTTGGCATTCTCGCGGCTCCGGGCATCGTGTGGCTGATTGCACCAGGCTTCCACGAGTCTCCCGAGAAGCTCGAACTCACGACGGTGCTCACACGGGTCATGTTTCCCTACCTGCTGTTCGTCAGCCTGGCGGCGCTGGCGATGGGCATTTTGAATTCGATGCGCGCCTTTGCGGCTCCCGCCTTCTCGCCGGTCTTTTTCAATGTCTTCATCATTGGGTGCGCGCTGTTTGTCGCACCGATGCTGCCGGAACCGATCATCGGCGTGGCGATCGGTGTGGTGGCAGGCGGAGCCGCGCAATTTGCGATGCAACTGCCGGGGCTTCGCGCGCGAGGCATGCTGTTCGGCGTGCGCGCGGAGCCGGGTCATGCCGGGGTGCGTCGCATCGGCCGATTGATGCTGCCTTCGCTATTGGGATTGTCCGTGACGCAGGTGAATATTACGGTCAGTACGATCCTGGCGTCGTTCTTCGCCGGGGGGCCCACGTATCTTTTTTACGGCATGCGGCTGATTCAGTTCCCGCTCGGTATTTTTGGGGTGGCGCTGGCCACCGCGATCCTGCCGACCCTGTCGGCCCAAGCATCCCGGGGAGCATTGGATGAGTTGCGCGGAACGCTGGGGTTCGGCCTGCGCATGATCTTTTTCATCATCCTGCCGGCGATGCTCGGTCTCATTCTTCTGCGTCAGCCGATCGTGCATCTTTTTTTCGAGCATGGGTCGTTCACTGCGGCCGATACGGTGGCCACCGCCTCAGCGGTCCTCTACTATGCCCTAGGCCTCTGGGCCTTTGCGGGGGTCCGCATCGTCGTGTCCGCGTTTTATTCCCTCCAGGACACGACCACGCCGGCGATCACCGCGGCCATTGCCGTCGCGGCCAACGTGCTGTTTTCCCTCGTGTTGATGGATCCGCTGGGTCCCGGTGGACTGGCTCTGGCCACGGCTTTGGCCGCCATGCTCAACGGGACGATCCTCGTGACGGTCTTGAATCATCGGCTTGGAGGCGTGGATTGGAGAGCCGTGGGTCGCTCGTCCATGCGTGTGCTGGTGGCCTGTCTCCCGATGCTGGTTGCCTGCTGGTGGGTGGCGAGTGCTCAGGTGTGGACCCGCCCCATGGATTGGGCAGGCAAGTCTGTCATGCTCTTTGTCGGGATCGGCCTGAGCGTCACGGGTTATATCGGGACGCATGCCCTCCTGGGGTCGGAAGAGTTGGACGTCGTCTGGGGCATGCTGAGGAGAAAACTGGGACAGCCAACAGGGAAACCATAAGCGAGGCGAGCGATGACAGATGGAACCTACTTCGAGACCACGATCGGCTGGATCGGTCTCGTCGCGTCGGAGAAAGGTGTGGTGCAGGTCCTCCTTGGGGGGAAGGATCGAGACCAGGTTACGCAGGCCTTAGAGCTTCACTCGAATGGGACGTGCACCTCGACATCGGCACGTGGAAAACCGATCCTCCGTGAGGCCACCGCGCAGATTCGGGATTATTTCCGAGGGAAACGGAAGGACTTCACGGTGCCTGTGGACCTGTCGTCGGGCACCGGATTTCAACGGCGCGTCTGGCGAAGCATCGAGCGCATTCCCTATAGCCGCGTCCGGTCCTATCAATGGGTGGCAGCTCGAGTGGGCGGGAAGCACTACGCCCGAGCGGTGGGGATGGCTCTCGGAGCGAATCCAGTACCGCTCCTCATTCCCTGTCACCGTATTGTCGCGCAGGACGGTTCACTCGGAGGATTCTCGTGTGGCCTGAACTACAAACGCCTCCTGCTGCAACTGGAGGGGTCGCTTGCCCTTCTCCGATTCCGATGAAGGCCGTTCTACAGCGCGTGTCCCGAGCCTCCGTGACCGTCGACGGACGGCTGGTCGGCCAGATCGGTTCTGGCCTCCTCGTGTTGTTGGGAGTGGCTCGTGGGGATGGGGAGCCGGATGCGCAGTACCTGGCCGAAAAGATCCTGACGCTCCGCATCTTTTCCGACGCCCAGGGCAAGATGAATCGGTCGGTCACGGATGCGGGCGGGGCCGTGCTCTTGGTGTCCCAGTTTACGCTGCTCGGAGATACGACGAAAGGGAGACGTCCAGGGTTCGACCAGGCGGCCCCTCCCGGCGAAGCGCGGGCTCTCTACGAGCGACTAGCCTCCCTCTTGCGTGCCAGGGAACTTTGCGTCGAGCAGGGGCTGTTCGGCGCGCACATGGAGGTCGAATTGCTGAACGAGGGCCCGGTGACCTTCCTGCTGGACAGTCGTTCGGGAGGTCAGTGACGCGGATGTTTTGGGAAACGCTCAAGTGGCGACCGCAGATGCCGATACAAAAAGTGTGACCGCTCTTCCGCATTGCCGCTGATTTGCTATACTTGGGACGAGGGCAGTTCCTGTTCCGGAGACGTGGTGATGGGAACGACAATTCCTCAGCAGCATCCCCTCCGCGAGCTTTTCGGCGCGCTGACCGAACGCAGCTTTACCGAGAAGCTGGGTTGGCCGAACGTCCCGGTCGCCGAGTACGTGACCAACCTCTTGGTCGACTTCGCCCACGTCGACGACCTCTACAAGATCCAGGATGCCGCACATAAACGTGTGGACACCGTCGCGGGTTTGCTGTACGAATCCGAGGTGCTGCTGGAAGCCCAGTCGTTCGATCGCGAACGCGAAGTGCATCGGCATATCGGCGATTTCACGCTGTTTATGGCAGGGTTGTTTCCTGAATATTTGCGGCGCCTAAAAAGCGCGGGCTTGATCTATCACCAGGACTTTCTCGTCGATTATGTGAAGACGGGGAAGCGGTCCTATCGTATTGTAGCCGAGTCCCTCTCTGGGGAGCCCACCGCGCAAACACCCGTGTTCCGCGCACTGTCGGACAATTTCGAGTTGTGTGTCACCGGCCTGGGTTTTGTTCGCACCGACCTCGAACGCATGCAGGATCCATCCTATCGCCGGGCTAAGGACATCTTGCTGAATTAGCTCATTTTGAGACCCTCTCGTCCGCTCATTCTCGTTCATGGGGGTGCCGGTCTGCGCGCAATGCGCCGGCCTCAACGCGAGTGCCTGCACGAGGCGCTGGTTGCCGGCCACGACCTTCTCGCGCGTGGTGCCCACGCCATGGAGGGTGTCGAAGCTGCCATCCGGCTGATGGAGCAATCTGGGTTATTCAATGCCGGGGCGGGAGCCAGACGGCAGTTGGACGGTGTCGCGCGCTTGGACGCGTCCATTATGGAAGGCGGTGCCCTCACGGCCGGTGCTGTTGCCTCTCTCGAAGGCATCCTGCACCCGATCACCGCCGCGCGACTCGTCGCCCTGGAGACGGGCCATGTGCTCTTGGTTGGCCCGTATGCCACGCGCTTTGCCCGGCATTTCAAGCTCAAGCGGCTGCCTCAGACAGGTCGTTTATCACGAAGGAAGGCCGAGTTGATTTCGGCCCTCGGGCTCAAGAACGCCACATTGTTTCGCGCCATGACGCGCGAGCGAGTACGGCTTCGGGAACGTCACGGTCGCGAGACGGTGGGCGCTGTGGCCCTTGATCGAGCAGGGACGGTCGCAGCCGGCGCGTCGACCGGCGGCATTGATATCATGTTGCCCGGTCGTGTCGGGGACACGCCGCTCATTGGCTGTGGGGTCTATGCGGACAATCGCGCCGGTGCCGTTTCGATGACCGGCTGGGGGGAGAGCATCGTTCGGATAGCCGCGGCCAAAGGTATCGTGGCTGCCCTGGCGGATGGGCGCAGTCCGAACATGGCCGCGCGTGTAATCCTTGGGGCGGTTGAACGTCGCGTGTGCGGGGCAGCTGGCGCATTGATCGTCACGCCAAATGGGCATATGGCGATTCGGCACACCACCCCTCATATGTCCGCTGGCTACTGGAGCGGACGTGGAGCCCCGGTGGTACGCGATCGATTTCGTTAGGTCGAGAATCAATTCCGGGTTGTGTGTCACGCGTTGGTTCGGTATGGTGAACCCAGGACTCACCTTCCACTCAAACGGAGCCCCACGTGAACGGCGTGCTGTTTCATCTCGCGTTTCCGATCTGCGATGTGTCCGAGGCCAAGCGGTTTTATGTCGATGGGCTCGGGTGTGCGTTAGGACGCGAGACGGCTACGGCCGTCACGCTAGGCCTTGCGGGGCATCAACTTGTGGCACATGTGGTCGAGGCCATGCCTGCCCCTCAAAAGGGAGTGTACCCGCGGCACTTCGGACTGGTTTTTACGGAGCATGACGCGTGGCAAGCTGTGCTTGATCGAGCCCTCGAGCGAGGGCTCCGATTCTTTCAACGCCCCAGACGACGGTTTGCAGGCAGCCGCATCGAGCACGCCACCTTCTTTTTGGAAGACCCGTTCCACAATTTACTTGAGTTCAAGCACTACACGCATGAGAGCGCGATCTTCGGCGAGCGCGACTTGCCGCAGATCGGCGATCTCGAGTAGCTGGGATTCGTGCTTGAGTCTCACCGATGTTCGCTTCTGTTTTGTCGCCTCCCACCGCCCTGGGCTTCCTAATGAGAATGCGTCGTACGTGTGACGACCTTGCTCATGTTCCGGAGGATCGTGCGCTTTCGGGCGAGCACGTGCGGCGTGAGGCGAATGGGGTCGTAGCGACGGGGTGATGGCAGGATGGCTGCCAGGATTGCGGCTTCCTCGAGGGTCAACTCCGAGGCCGATTTCTGAAAATGATGCCGAGCTGCCGCCTCCACCCCGTATACGCCGTGTCCCCACTCGGCGACGTTGAGATACAGCTCCAGGATACGGCGTTTGGTCAGATGGTGTTCCAGTGCGCGGGTGATGAGGGCCTCTTGCGCCTTTCGCAGTAATGATCGCTTGGAGGACAGGTACAGGTTCTTGGCCAGTTGCTGGGTTATCGTGCTGCCGCCATGCGTGACTCTTCCGGCCTCAAGGTTCTTCACGGCCGCTTCCTTGACGCCCTCCCAATCGAATCCCTCGTGCAAGAAGAATTGCGCGTCCTCTGCGGCCACCACGGCTCGCTGGAGGGTGGGCGCTATTCTCGACATAGGCACCCATACCCACTGACGACGATATCGCTTGTCGGCTTCCTTCGCCTGGCGCTGCCGTGTTTCCATGAGTGCCGTAGTAGACGGGTTGGCGGCTTTCAAGGCGGTAATGTCCGGGAAGGTAACGAGCCAATAGAATCCCACTAGGCTCACGGCTATCAACAGAGTCACGCTTATCGCCAGCACCGGGCGGATGCGGCCATGTTGATCACGCGTCGATTGGAGCATTGACGTCGCCAGTGTCACGATGATACGGGAAACAGGAAGCGGACCATCCATATGCGAATAGTAAGCGCGGAGTTTACCAGAAGCTGTGTCTCACCCGAACAGTTTCCTGCGGACGCCTATCCTGAGTTTGCGGTGGTCGGTCGGTCTAACGTCGGCAAGTCCTCCCTGATCAACGCGCTTTTGCAGCGAAAGCACCTCGCCCGGGTCAGCCGGACACCCGGGAAAACCCAGGCGGTAAACTTCTTCGATGTACGCACGGGCGATCCTCGGCTATCCGTGGTCCGGTTGGTCGACCTGCCCGGCTATGGGTATGCGCGCGTATCCAAATCGTTGCAGCGGGAGTGGGGACCACTGATCGAAGCCTACTTGACCCGCCGCACCTGGCTCCGCTGCGTCCTCCTGTTGGTCGATGCCCGTGGTGTGGAAGCGTCGGATGAAAACACCTATGCGTGGTTGCGGCACTGTGGACAGGATCCCTTGGTCGTCATGACCAAAGTGGACAAACTGAAGCGCGGGGAGCGTCGTTCAGCCGAAGCCGGCGTCTGCGACGCCTTGGGAATAGAGGCCGGTGTGCGGCCGTTCACCGCGTCCTCGGTCACGAAGGAAGGGCGTGACGAACTATGGAAGGCGATTGCATCGAGGCTTAAAACTTGATTTCAATATACGCGCGATCCTTCAAATCTGCCAACCAGCTTTGAAAGAAATCCTCGCTCTTTTGGGCGAACACGAGAGATTGGATTTCCGCCCGCACTTCTTCAAACGGCCTGAATTGTCGAGGTCGACGGTCGTCGACCCGGATAATATGGAATCCTTCGGGGGTCTCGATGGCCGCTGTCGTCTCTCCTGCCTGTAAGTTAGCCAACGCCTGCTCGATGGGCGCGTGCAGTTCCCCCTGCCGGACGAGGCCGAGGCGACCGCCTCGCGCAGCATTCACCCCATCCGAGTACTTGAGCGCCAATTCTTCGAACGCTTCGCCGGCCTTGAGACCGTCGACGACCTTTTGTGCGCGCGCGCGGGTATCGGCTGGAGTCTCGCTGGCTCGAGGGATGACGAGAATCTGACTGAGTGTATATTCCTCGGGGAGTGCAAATCGGTTCTCGTGTTCCTTGAAATATCGACGCATCTCCGAATCTCCCACCGTGATACCTCCGCGCACCTCGCGCTCGACGACTCGCATCAGCAGAATCTGCTCGCGAATCCCTTGGACAGCTTTCTTGTCGTCGGGGTCGATCATGTCGCCCTGCTTCTTCATCTCGTCCAACGTTCGTGACAGGTCATCTGCGCTGACGGTCACGCCTTTGGCTCGCGCTTGCTGAAGTTGCAGTTTCCGTTCCACGAGCTTGGTCACCGCCGCATGGTGCGCATAGTCAATCCGCCGGTCCTGCTCCTCGCCGGCATAGTCCTTTTTGATTCGTTCTACGTCCTCTCGAATTTCCGCGGAGACTTCGCTCTCCGTCAGGACTTCATTGTTCACAATTGCAACAATCCGATCGTGGATGTGTGCGCCCCAAGCGGTGGATGTCGAGGCCACACCAAGCCACAGGCCCATTGCAGTGAGTGTCATTGACCAAGTGGTTTCTCTGAGCCGAAATGGCGGTCGGAGCGTATTCATAGGTACAGTGGCCCCTATTGTAGCAAGTTGGACGGGGGTTCCGCAGCCCGGGGCTGTATCGGGCGAAGATGTTGACGACCTGGAAAGACGAAGCTTCCGGGAGGGCGCCCGTCGCCGGCGTGGATGGGCGAGGGTCCTGGCGAGGGGCTCAGGGTTGAGCCGCCAGCGGCGATGCCGGTGGGGCCGGTGCGAGATGACGTGCCGTGGTATTCAGTCGAATGGTCGATGTCTTACGAAGATCGGCAACCACCTCCTCAAGGCGTTGTCGGCGCTTCTCATTGAGCAGCTCCTGGCGAAGGCGCTCCCGCGTCGCTAGATCGGCCTGAATGGTCTCCTTGTCGAGCGCTTCCGTCTTCACGACGTAGTACAGGTCGTCGATTTTGGTCGGATCACTGATTGTCCCTGGGCGCATCGACAGAATCAGGGCTTCCAATTCAGGGCGAACCGTGCCCTTGCGTAGTGGGCCGACATCGCCCCCCTTACCTTTTGTTGCCGCGTCGACCGAGAAGCGAGCCGCTAGCTTTCCGAAGTCGATCCCTTCTCCAATCATACGTCGGATGTCCTTGGACGCATAGATATTAGGGGAGACGATAATGGAGGCGCGCATCTTCGCGGGAAGCAACAGTTCGTGCGCATGCTTCGCCAGGTAGGCGGCTAATTCCTCTTTGGTCACCTCGACGGAGGTTTTAATGCGCTGGCGTAGCAGTTCGTCGAGGATCAGTTGCTCCTTGTAGCGAAGCGTGCGCTCTCTGATACTTTGGCTCTGATCCAAGCCCTGCTTCTTGGCCTCCTGCATGAACAGTTCCCGCGTGATCAACTCGTCCAGGAACTGCCGCTTGCCGCCGGTCCGTTCGTATCGTTCCCTGGTCGGGTCGGAGAGTTCATTCCATCGATAGTTAAACTCATCCATCGTAATGACGCGGCCATTGATGATGGCGACCACCTCGGGATCGTTCGTGACTTGCTGACACCCGCTGCTCAGACTTACGAGTAGGGCGGTGATGGGCAGCCATCCTACGGAAAGCGCCGCGGGCACCATCGGCAATTTCATCATCAAGCACCACCAGGCTCTGAGCGTCGTCATATGGGTCCGGAGTCCAAGATTGCCGACACGGGAGGGAAGGTCAGTCGTGCGGCCTAACTGGTTTGGTATCACACAGTTGCATGGTTTGCAAGGCAACACTCACTTCTTGAAACACTGTCGGCCACTCGCCGGTGGGAATCTGGAGTTCTATCGAGGCGGGAGTGGAAAAGCGAAGCCTGTGTTGATAGCGATCCATGAGCTGCTGTACTCCACGCTCAGGCGGCGACGCTTTGGGATGGAACGCAAGGACGACGGTGTCGGATTTTGTCTCAATGGAATGCAGCCGCGAGGCTTTGGCCAGTGCGCGGATTTGCATGACCTCAAAAAGCCGTTCCACCGGTTCGGGCAGACCGCCGAAGCGGTCTTGGACCTCGCTATGTATGAGCGCGAGATCTCCCAGTTGCGTGCAGGCCGCCAAGCGTTTATACAGGTTCAGGCGTTGATGCGCGTCCTGTACGTACTCTTCGGGAATATAGGCTGAGACGTTAAGGTGCAAGGTGGGGTCAGGCTCATCTTCGACGATCTGACCCCTAAGCTGCTGGACGGCCTGTTCAACCATTCGCATGTACAGGTCCAGCCCGATGGCCGCGATATGTCCGGACTGTTGACGGCCAAGGAGATTCCCTGCGCCGCGAATTTCAAGGTCGGCGGCCGCGATTCGAAAACCGGCACCAAGTTCTGTGAATTGTTGGATCGCAATGAGGCGTTTTTGCGCCTCGGTGGTCAGCGTTCCTTCGTCAGGAACGAGGAAGTAGGCGTAGGCCTGTTGTCCTGAACGCCCGACGCGCCCGCGCAGTTGATAGAGCTGTGAGAGGCCGAACATGTCCGCACGATTGACGATGATCGTATTCGCGTTCGGAATATCCAGGCCCGACTGAATGATGGCCGTCGCAACCAGGACATCCGCTTTTCGCTCATAGAACTTGAGCATCACCGATTCCAGCAGGCGTCCGTCCATCTGCCCGTGAGCCATGACGACACGGGCCTGAGGGATCAGTTGCTGGAGCCAAGACCCCATCCGCTGGAGCGTCTCCACCCGGTTGTGGACAAAATAGACTTGGCCGCCTCGGTCGAGTTCCCGGACGATGGCGTCGCGGACAACCGTGTCATTGCTTCGCAGGACCTGCGTGCGAATGGCCAGCCGGCCCGGCGGCGGTGTTTCAATGACTGAGAGATCGCGAACTCCGGCCATGGCGAGTTGCAGCGTGCGTGGGATTGGCGTGGCGGTGAGCGTCAGCACGTCGACTTGAGTCCGAAGCTGCTTGAGGCGTTCTTTGTGGCGCACGCCGAACCATTGTTCCTCGTCAACGATCACGAGCCCGAGATTCTTAAATGTGACGTCCTTTTGGAGGAGCCGGTGGGTGCCGATTACAATGTCCAGGGTTCCAGCCGCCAGGTCTTGTATGACGGCCTTGGTTTCCTTCGGGCTTTGAAAGCGTGACAAGAGTCCGACCCGAGTGGGGAATGGCGCGAACCGTTGAGAAAAATTGTCGTAATGCTGGTGGGCCAATAGCGTCGTGGGAACGAGCACGGCCACTTGCCGATTATGCTCGATGGCGAGAAAGGCCGCACGCATAGCGACCTCGGTCTTCCCGTAGCCTACGTCCCCGCAGACGAGTCGATCCATCGGTTTCGTGGAAGCCATATCCCCCTGAATATCTTCAACCGCGCGCAGCTGGTCCAGCGTTTCCTCATAGTCGAACGCCGCCTCGAATTCATGGAGGAGCGTGCGATCGCCGCTATAGGCTCCTCGTTGAATGACTTCCCGGCTGGCATACAGCTCCACCAACTCGTGTGCCATCTCCTCGATATCCTTTTTGACCCGGGCCTTCGTTTTCTCCCACCCGGTTCCACCCAGTCTGTCCAGACGCGGGGGACTGCCCTCGGCTCCGACGTAGCGCTGCACTTGATTGAGTCGATCCAAGGGGACGTAGAGCATGTCCCCGCGAGCATATTCGAGGATCAGATAATCGTTTTCATTGTCCTGGACGGAGAGCCGCTTGAGTCCGCGATATCTCCCAATCCCGTATTGCACGTGCACGACGTAATCGTTGAGATCGAGCTCATCCAATGATGCGAGAAACGAGGCCGCCTTGCTTTTGGTCGTCGGCTTGTGGCGCGTACCTTTGGCAAACACTTCCTCCTCGGTCACGACGCAAAAGGGCATGTCCCGGCAAATGAACCCAGAGGACATGTCCCCATGAATCACGTAAAAGGGGTGCCGATCCGAAGTCTCTAAGGACCATGCCGCCGGCGTCCATGGAGCGGCAGGGAGGTCGTGCTCGGCAAAAAGTGCTAAGAGTCGATCCACCTGAGCGCGAGCCCGCGCTACGATCAGGACGGGTCCCGCGTACCGCAATCGATCCAATAGGGACAGGGTTTCGGTAAATGGTGTCCCTCGTAAGTTCAGACCCAGCGCTTCAGGCGTCTGGGCCGAAAATGCTATGACGGGGGTCCACGTTGCCTCGGGCGAAGTGACCGATTCCAGGGCAAGCCAAGCATTTGCGTGCGCATGAGCCAACACGGCTTCCCATAATGCGAAGTGCTGGTCAGGCGTTGGATAGACATGATCTCCTGAATGGTCGAGGTGACGCAGGTATTCGTCCTCCACCCGTGTCCAGAACGCTGTTGCCTCGGCCGCCAGCATGGCAGGCTGATCAAGGACAAAGACTGGTGGAGAGGCGAAGTAGTCGAGAAGCGAGTCCATTGACGCGTACCAGGACGGAGCTTGCCATTCGGCGTCGACCGGCAGCGCGGATAGTTCGTCCGGGAGCCCAACTGGGCGAATGGCCTCCCGCGCGGGAAGCACCCACGCATCCTGCCGGCGCTGCGACGATGTTTGCGTGGCTGGATCGAATGTGCGGATGGCATCCACCGTGTCACCGAGGAATTCAATTCGCAACGGGGACAGATAGGCTGTCGAGTATATATCGACAATGCCACCTCGAACGCTGAATTCACCTGGGATTTCAACCACGGAGGCTTGTCGATAGCCCAGACGCAGAAGACCGGACAGAAGTTGTTCGCGGCTCAGGTCGTGGTTCACGCGAAGATGTATGGATGCCTCGCGAAAGAGCGCCCGTGGCATGATTTTCTGTACCAGGGCGCGCACAGATGTGACGAGGATGCACGGCTTCCTTTCGGTCATGTGATGCAGCGCCCTCATCCGCTGGGCTACGAGGTCGACATGCGGAGCAGTTGGCTCATAGGGGATCATTTCCCATGCGGGAAAGAACTGCACAACCTCGTCCGAATGTCCGAGTAACGAATGAAAAAAACGCAGGTCACCCTCAAGTACCTCGGCGGCCT
Organism: Nitrospira sp.; assembly: GCA_036984305.1. Classification (NCBI taxonomy): domain Bacteria; kingdom Pseudomonadati; phylum Nitrospirota; class Nitrospiria; order Nitrospirales; family Nitrospiraceae; genus Nitrospira; species Nitrospira sp. The sequence goes on along the minus strand of BQWY01000001.1, from coordinate 4,113,129 downwards.
CGTCTGTGCCTGTCACCAGCAGAAGGGAACGCGGCGACGACAGCGTCGACAGATCTCGCGCGAGAATCGTCACCACGAAGGATGCGGCGGATCCGATAAGCCCAGACACACAGGCCCTGGCCCCCGCGTTCAGGAGCGCGTCCCGTATCGGTTGGAAAAGCGTACGCCAGTAGGTGGAGGGATGGATGTGCGACACTGGGTCAGGAGGAACGTGATCGAATACGGTCGATGAGCGTACTCGTGGAGATATCGGGCACCAGCGGTAGAGCCAGTACCTGGCCTCCGCGTGCCTGGATAAGATCCTTTCCGACTATCTGATCAGGCTTCCAGTCTCCTCCTTTGACCAGAACATCGGGCTTGAGCGCGGTGATCAACTCGAGAGGGTCGGGTTCATCGAACAGAGTGACATAGTCGACACAACCGAGGGCGGCCAGCACTTCGCTTCGCTGATGTTCCGGTACGATTGGTCGATCGGCGCCTTTGGAGAGGCGGCGAATAGATGCATCGGTATTCAGGCCTACGACCAGAAGATCCCCCAAGGCGCGTGCTGCTTGCAGATAACGGACATGACCGACATGAAGTAAATCGAAGCACCCATTCGTGAACACGATGCGCTTTCTTTCCTCTCTTGCGCTTCTCAGAACATTCAACAGAGTGGTTCTCGGTAATACCTTTGACATCGGTGATCCGTGCCTAAACCCGGTGCAGGAGTAGATGGGGAATCATAGACGGGGGATGCTCGCGAATCAATGACAGTTCCAGCATGGCGGCGCGCAACTACGACCTTATCGAGATAGGAGAGGTAGAGGGAGTTGCGCTGGCAAGACATCGGAAGAGTTGATGGATGACCGGTTCGTCCGGTCTTCGTCGCACATAAGTTTCAGGCTTCCACGACATCTGCCGCAGCGGTGTCGTCGAGGATTGATCGTCCGGCGTTGCCGCTCGTATCGTTGACCACACTGGATGCAGGCCCAACAATATCGTGTGTGCATCGCTACCGCCTCCGTACAGGCGTGGTAGATCGATATGTGGAGCCCTTCTCGATTCATAGCCTCCATCATAGTGCGAAATGTTCGGCCATGATCCGGCCTACGATGTAAACGGTCGAATTGCCACTGATGAATCATTTCGTGTGCGAGGGTCGCCCGCAGTTCGCGCGCGGCCTTTGTAGGGTCGTGGCACAACGAGTGAAAGAGTGGCTGTGATAGGCGAATACATCGAGAAGGACTGCTCAAGCCCTTGCCGGTTGCAATCATAATGGCATTTCGGCTACAAACAAAAACCCCTAGGGACGCCGTAAGACGCGTGCTCCAGTGTATGGCAAGCGGCGCCAGCTTACCTTCAAAGAACTGCCTATTCAGTAGGGTCCATGCCTGAAACAGAACGGACGCATCCGGGAGCAAGACCCCAGATGTATGGATGGGTGCATATATGTATTTGAAAAACATGGATCTATGGGCGTCTGAGTTTCCCCTTCGGATCGTCGTCCCCTGGTCCCCTCCTCTGAAGGGATCACTCATGCATAATGAGGGGATTGACCCAAAGGAGCACTTATAGGAATCTACGCAATAAACAGATAGACCGGAATCGCTCAGACAGCTCCGGTCTCAGGTCTCGTGTCCCGCCGAGCCCGTAAGGTGGGATGGGCTTGACGGGCCGCCGGTAACTGTACAGGAGGGGCGAATGAGAAACAATCATAGTGGGCGGGTATCTCGCGGCCTCGTTATGGTCGTCATGCTGGGCCTTCTGACGGCATGTGGTGGTGGCGGGGATAATGGTGCCCCCCCTCCCCCCCCGGTCGCCCCAACCATTACGATCGCAGGCCTTGCTCCCGCAGACGTTAACCTTCCTTATAACACTCAGCTTACTGCAAACGGCACTGGACCCTTCACCTGGACGTTAGCCGGTGGCACGTTACCACAGGGCTTGACCCTGGCGTCAGACGGCGTGATATCCGGTACGCCCACTGAAGTGACCGTAAAGGTGTTGGCACTTACAGTGACCGGCCCTGGCGGAACAGATACCAAGAATAACCTCACATTTGTAGTGCGAGGGAGGACGCATCGGGTTTCGGTGCAAAGCGATACCTTGGACCAGGCGGTTGGGGGAGCCAGTGGCGATGCGCAACATAACGGTCACACGCGAAGCTTTGATCCCGGCATCAACAGCACGGGCCGCTTCGTGGTGTTCGACTCATCGGCGTCCAATCTCGTCCCTGGACAATCCAGCAATGGAAAGTCTCAGATCTATCTTCACGATCGCCAAACCGGCAAGACCGAGCTGATTTCGGTCGGTACCGGTGGGCTACCCGGCGACGATGACAGCGTCGTGGCAGTCGTGAGCGACGACGGCAATTTTGTGGCATTCGATTCATGGGCCTCCAACCTGGTCGATGCGGCCACCAATGGCTCGGCCGATACGAACAATTCGCGCGACGTCTTCTTGCGAGACCGGACCAACAAGACCACGATTCGACTTTCGCAGGGAGTTTCGAAGGCAGAGGGCATTTGTCCAGTCCTTCCCCCCGACGGAGAGAACTGCAACAGCTTCGATCCCTCTATCAGCGCAGATGGGAAAGTCATTGCGTTTGGATCGCTGGCCAAACTGGAGCTCACCGATACCGACAACGAGTCCGATATTTATGTATTGAATCTCAGAGGCGGTGCCCCCATTTTGACTCGAGTTACGGCATCAGCAGGCGTGGGCGGAGGAAATGGAAGCCCCGCACTGAGTGCCGATGGCGATGTCCTTGCCTTTGGGTCAAACGGCTTCGACGGTGGGGGAGTCAATGACATCTTCCTCGCCGACCTAAAAACATCTCCGCCAACCATCAAAAAGGTCTCCGTGGCTCCGGGTGGTGGTGAGGCAACCGGACCGAGCTTCAATGCCAGTATCAATGGCGATGGAACAGTCGTAGCCTTCATGTCAGAAGCAACCGACTGGGGCTCAGGAGGCGCGTCTCAGCACATTTTCGTGGCGACCAATCTGAGTGCGGCAATTCCCACCGTAACGCGGATCTCCGTGAATGGTCCTCCGCTATTTGAGGGCGGTGATGGTAATAGCGACTTCCCCGCGATCAGCCGGGATGGTCGATTCGTGGCGTTTGAATCCGAGGCCGCCAATCTGGACCCGGCGAATCCCGACACGAATTCCGCGCAGGATATTTATCTGGTGAAGCTTGGAGAGAGCATCCAACGTCTCTCACTCAATTTCTTGGGTGGGGGCGGCATACAGCAAGGTAATGGGGACAGCATTCATCCGGCCATTTCTGAAGACGGTTCTTACATAGCCTACTACTCCGACGCCACGACACTCGTAGACGGGGATTCGAACGGAGTTCGCGACGCGTTCGTAACGCGTCGGCAATAAGAACCTGCATATCGGGCCGGCCCCGCCGCCGACGGCGGTGGGGCCATCCCCCCCGCTCCTCGCCTTCGTTGACAAAATCCTGATTTCGTCCCCTTCCCCGTCTCTCTCTCCTTGTCCAGCCGACACGCTCTCAGATCCAGACTGGGCAGGGTGTACCTCGATGCCAGGCGTTCCGCCTTTCACTCATCGCCCCCGTAGAGAAGATCCTGACCAATGGGGGACGGTTGTCACCCTTCTATGGGAATAGACGTATCGGTGTGCTCGTAGGACAGTAGAAACAAGGCAAGGGCCGCCACTCTCCACTTCATTGAAAGGCGAGGAACATGAGCACCACACGAGTAGGGCGAGGCTGCCGCAACGCAATGGTTGCGCTGGTTGGGCTGGTCTTACTGTCGGCTTGCAATAGCAGCGGGGGAGGTGGTGGCACCGCCACGACTACGGCCCCGACAATCAGCACCGCCGCGCTTCCTATGGGCGATGAATCATTACCCTACAACGCTTCAATGAGTGCTACAGGATCCACCGACGTCACGTGGGCGATAGCTGGAGGAACTCTCGCTCCCGGATTGTCGCTCCTCGAATCAGGATCGATTGAGGGAACCCCTTCACAGCACGGAACGTGGGTGTTGACGGTAATCGCCAGCAGCGCGGGTGGGCAGGACACACGCACCTTCCACCTCACCGTCCGTCCCAAGACAAGCGTTGTTTCAACAGGAACCTCAGGTACGAAGGGCAATGGGGATAGTGGAGTGTATCCCACCTACGGAGGAGAGTCCGCTCTGAGCGGAGATGGGCGGTATATCGTATTTCAATCCTCTGCTAGCAATCTGGTCACGGGCGATACCAATGGTAAGCGGGATTTCTTCCTTCAGGATCGTCTCACCGGAGATGTCGTCCGCACGTCCGTCGGCAACGGCGGTATAGAAGGTGACAATGATACCGTCGCTGGAACCATCAGCCAGGATGGCAATGTAATCGCCTTCCACTCGTTTGCGACGAACTTGGTGCTCGGAGACACCAATGCCAGCGCTCCGGGCGGCGGCGGAGGTGACATCTTTATCTATGATCGATTGAAGGGTGAGACCGTCCGCGTGTCGGTTACTTCGCTCTCCGGTACAGAAGGCACCTGCGCGGTTCCGCCGGCAGGTGGGTTGACGTGTTCCAGCTTTGATCCTGCGCTGACGTACGACGGGAACCTCGTTGCCTTTGGCTCGACCTTTACCAACCTCGTATCTGGTGACACCAACGGAATGGCGGACATCTTCGTGCACAATCGAGTCTCTAAGTTTACGGAACGTGTGTCGGTCGGACCGGGCGGAAGTGAAGCCGATGGAGGCAGCGGAAATCCCGGCATGAGCGCGGATGGCCGTTATGTCGTGTATGAGTCGGTGGCGACGAATCTACTCGGTCCCGGCAACGACATCAACGGCGCGTCTGACATTTTTGTGTACGACCGGCTTACCGGTATCACGCAATTAGTTTCAAAAGATCAGGGCGGGAATCCCGGCAACTGGCACAGCTTCACGCCATCGATCAGTGGGGACGGAAAAATGATCGCATTCTGGTCGGTGGCGGACAACCTTGTAGCTAATGACACCAACGGCGTGGCGGACATCTTCGTCGTAGATTGGCAATCGCCGGCTCCGACCATGCGTCGAGTGTCGATTTCCGAAAGCGGGATTGAGGGCAATGGTGACAGCCGCATTCCGGTGCTGACGAGCGATGGGCGCTATGTGGTGTTCGAGTCCGAAGCCAGTACGCTGCTGGATGGCGGCGGCGATACCAATGGTCAATCCGACATTTTCGTAGTCGACTTGCAAGGCACGGGGATTAATGCGATCAAGCGGGCATCGGTGAGCGGGACAGGCGCGGAGGCGGCTGGAGGCCTCAGCAACACTCCCTCGATCAGTGCCAACGGTCGCTTTATCTCCTTCACATCCTACGCAACCAATTTGGTGGACGACGATACGAATGGAGTGGCCGACGTCTTTGTAACGCAGCGGCCATAAGACTCACCGCCAGGCGGTCTCCTGCGGAATTGAACGTGGGAGACCGTCTCATGCGGTCCTGCTGTCAGCGAGTTGTTCACGAACGGCCGCAGCCAGCAATGGAAACATGAGTTCATGATGACCGATGAGTGAGTAACCCTTTCCGCCCTTTTGCGTCGGTCGCTTGACCACGTTGGTGAGCGGTCGATAGTGCGCGAGAAAGTCCATGTTCACGGTCGTGATGGAGCGAAGCGCGTGACCGAGATTGCGACCCAGCGCGACGGTTTTAAGGAACACCTCGGGAAGAATGACCGCCGATCCCAAATTCAGATACACTCCGCCTTCCATCCGTGACACCACCGCCGCCAGTTTTCTGAAGTCGACCAGCGATCCGGCGCCGATGGCCCCTCCATCGGCGGACGGATGCATGTGAATGATGTCTGTTCCCATCGCGACATGTACGGTGACGGGAATCCCCAACCGGACCCCGGTCGCAAGAACGCTCATATGGGTGTGAGGGAAGGAGCGACGGTGGCGGTGAAGATACTGTCCGACGGCCTCTCCGATCCCAAGGCCGCTACGTCCGCCGTCAACGATTGCGCCGTTCAAGATTTGGCCGGTCTCTTCTGCCATCCCAAAACGACCGGAATCGATCTCCGCCTCTACGTCTTCTGAAGTCTGGCCCAGTAAGGCGATCTCAAAGTCATGAATGATGCCAGCCCCGTTCATGGCGATTGCCGTTAGGATGCCGCGTTCCATCAAATCAATCACGATGGGACTCAAGCCGACCTTGATCGGATGGGCACCCATCCCGAGTACGACAGGCCGTCGGCGTCGATGAGCTTGAACAATGGTCCCGGCGACGGCCCGAAGCGTCTTGACGGCCAAAATGTCTGGCAGACTGTTCAGGAATCTTCCCAAACTGGATCCGGGCTTCCATGCAGTGGCAAAGTCAGATACACGGACCTTGCTATGCCGGCGACGCAGTGGGTACGTTTTGAGTCGGGTCACATCGATGGGTTGCGTAGGTGCGACGCGCGGCGGGCGTGACTTAGTTCGAGTCTTTGGCAAAGAGGTCGTCCTCGATCAACTCGCAGAGCACGTGGCCGAGTGTGATGTGGCTCTCCTGAATACGGGCGGTGACGCGAGAAGGCACGACAAAACTATAATCCACCTGTTCGGCCAACTTTCCGCCTTCATGACCGGTCCATCCGATGGTGATGAGCCCTATCGATCGAGCTGCCGCGACGCCATTCAAGACGTTTGGGGAATTGCCGCTGGTGCTGATCGCGATGGCGATATCGCCTTTCCGTCCGTGCGCGCGAACCTGTCGGGCGAAGACATCCTCGTAGCCGTAGTCGTTGGCGATACAAGTGAGCGCGGCGGCGTCGGCCCCCAGCGCGATCGCCGGGAGAGGCATTCGATCACGATGATAGCGCCCCACGAACTCGGCCGCCAAATGCGAGGCATCCGTCGCACTGCCGCCATTGCCAAAAAAAAGGACTTTATTCCCTGTTCGGAGGGATTTGCCGATGAGCTGCGCCACAGCGGCGATGCGATCCGCGTACTCACGGACAAAACGGCGCTTGACCTCTGCGCTCTCGTCAAAGGCTTGGATGGCGCGCGCTCTCATCGCAAGGCATTCTAGAAAAGGGGACGAGGGCTGTCAAACAGCGGGTCAGCTCTTGGGAGGGGATGCGGGCGCGCTGGACCGTTTGATGACGTTCATGGCCAATGCGATCATCGACCCAACATCCGACACATTGGCTGGGAGCACGAGCGTGTTGCTGGCTCGTGCGAGTTCTCCAAACTTTGCAATATATTGCTCGGCCACACGCAGTTGCACTGCCTCCTGCCCACCAGGGACCTGCGTTGACTCCGCCACTTTACGGAGACCTTCGGCCGTGGCGATCGCGATGGCCAAGATAGCCGAGGCCGCCCCTTCCGCCTCGTTGATCTGCTGTTGCTTCTTCGCCTCGGACGCCTTGATCACCTGCTGCTTTTCTCCTTCCGCTTCGTTGATGGCAGCGTCGCGTTGACCTTCGGACGTCAGAATGACCGCCCGCTTTTCCCGCTCCGCCCGCATTTGCTTTTCCATGGCATTGAGGACGTCTTTAGGGGGCGTAATGTTCTTGATCTCGTAGCGAAGTACTTTGACGCCCCACGGCTCGGACGCCTTGTCGAGTTCGTTGACCACCTGGACGTTGATGTTGGTCCGCTCTTCAAACGTCCGATCAAGGTCTATTTTGCCGATTTCACTCCGGAGCGCGGTTTGGGCGAGTTGGCTCAGGGCGAATTCGTAGTCTGCGATACCGTAAGAGGCGCGTTCAGGGTTGAGCACTTTCAGATACAAGACGCCATCGACGCCGACCTGTACGTTGTCCCGCGTGATGCAGATCTGCTCAGGAATATCGACGGCGGTCTCCTTAAGCGAGTGTTTGTAGCGGACGGAATCCACGAATGGGACAAGAACGTGGAACCCGGCGCCCAAGGTCTTGTGGTACTTTCCCAGACGCTCGACGACAAAGGCACTCTGTTGCGGCACGACGCGAGCCGTCTTACCGATGGTGATGAGCACCAACAGCGCGAGGATCAGCATGACAACAAGGCCGCCGGTCATAGTCGCTTCCTCCATATTGCCTACGAGGCGTTACGGTGCCGTGACCCAGAGCGTGAGTCCATCGACGCGGTCGACCCTGCAACGTTGATCCTTGAGCAGCGCCCCTGGCCCTGTATTGCAGGCGTTCCACGTACTCCCCCGCAATTCAACTTTTCCCATGGCGCCGGCCGCTATCGGCATGAGTACGGTAGCCAACTCGCCCACGAGACTATCGACCTCCCCTTGATCGGCGCTCTTCATGGCGCGGACAAGGGGACCGCGGAACAAGAGCAACGAGACCACGGCCAACACTGAAAATAGGAGCCACTGCATCCAATCTGGCCCGCTGAGATCGATCCCGCCGAGCGCGCCGACGACCAGGGCGGACAAACCGAAAAAGAACAGATAAAAGCCGCCGGGAGTTGCCAGTTCCAATCCCATCAGGATCAATCCGAGCACCATCCAGTACCACCACAGCATGAGCACCTCGATTGTCGATCGCGCACTGAGGAACGGGGGGATAGACCGGTTGGTTTGCTGGCGAAAGTCTAGACGCAAACGCGCGAGGGGTCAAGAAATCGAATGCTTTAGTAATTCTCTCTGTTCCCATCGAGTGAGGGCGGTAGAGCGTGAATAGGAGCCGGACCGGCGATCGTGGCTTCACCCGATTTGATCGACCCCTGGTGCGATGCTATAGTCCGCTCGCCATGCCCGCCGATGCACCCATTAAAGCCTTGCTCTGCGCCCTGGTGACCGATTTCGCACCGGCGGTCTATCTCATCAACCGGCTTCAACCCGACACCCTCTGTTTCTTTGCTCCCGAAACCAGTCGAGCGCTGATCGAACAGCGCATTCAAACGCACCTTGCGCAGATGCCCCGCCGGTGGGATTGGGTCGTCACGCCGGAGCCGCAAGAATTTCCATCGTCACACGAAGCGTTGGCCCGAAGGCTCCCCGAGCTGTTGGACGCGTGGGGCGTGCATCCAGGTGAATTGGTCATGGGCATCGCCGATGCGACAGCGGCCATGTCGGCTGCGATGACGTTGGTGGGGGTCCGTACGAGTTCTCGAATGATTCAACTCTTTTCACGATCAGCTGAAGGGTCGGAGGCCCATGGCTCCCCGGCGGAGGATCAATGGCGCTGGGTACAAGGCAACCCTTGGGACGAGGAGGCGGCTTCGGTGAGACGCGAGGCCAACGACCTCTTCAACCGTGGCGAGTACGTCGGAGCAGCCTACCTGTTTCGTCAACTGGAAATTCGCGTCAGCGGAGGACAGAAACCGCTCTATCATGCGCTGGGTGATATGGCTGAGGGCTATGGCCTTTGGAGCCGATTCCAGCATCGGGCCGCATGGGAGAAGCTCAAGACCGCCGCCAAATCGCTTGAGATGGCGGCAGTGTGGGGTGGACCGCCCGGGCTCAAGGCGTTGCTGCCGCTGATCAAGGCCAATGCTGGCTTCTTGGAGCGGCTCACGATGGACTCCTTGGAAGTGAAAGAGTGCCTGACGCTCGAATTGCTTGGTCAAGCGGCCCGGCTGACGGCACTGCGTCATCACAACGAGATTGTCATGCGATCAGTGATCCGTGCACTCGAGAGTGCGGCCCAGTGGAAACTCTTCAAACAGCACCAGATCAAATCCTGGGATGTGCAGCCGGAACAATTACCCGACGGCATGCAGGCGGTTTGTCGGAGCGGATATCTCAGCGAGGTGGATGGCAAGTACAAGCTCCCGATTCACGCGCAATTTCAGGTGTTGGCCGAGCTCGGAGAAGAACTTGGGCGAGCCTATCTGGCGCAGTGGCCCAAAATGAAGCCGTTGTTTGATGCGGCAGATCAGGCTATTCTCGGGCATGGCGTGGAGGCGGTCAAACCAGAGCGGTGTCAGCAACTGTTTGACATCACGATGAAGCTGATGGGTCTGACCGACGCGGCCTTGCCGAAGTTTCCAGTGCTCGCACTCTAGCCCATGCCGTGGCCGCACCGATTTGACCTCCGCATCTATTATGAGGACACGGATTGCGGCGGCGTGGTCTATTATGCCAACTACTTGAAATATTTTGAACGAGCCCGGACTCATTGCCTTGAAGCGCGCGGAGTTGCCGTGTCCGCGCAATTGCAGGAAGGCACCCAGTTCGTCGTCGTCCATGCCGAACTCGATTGCCGTTCGCCGGCACGGTATGGGGATGTGTTGACGATCGAGACGACGTTGCCGGAAGTGACGCGGGCGACTCTGACATTTGCGCATGTGATTCGCGAGCAGCAGAGCGGCCGCATCGTGGTCGAAGGCGCAGCCAGGTTGGCCGCGACTGACCTCTCCGGCAAGGTGAAACGATTGGCCCCGGACGTGGTGGCGCGATTGCGGATGCAACAATAGGAGCAGGTAGACGATGGAAAAACTCGGCACCTGGTTGGCCATCACCGGCGTCGCGATCGGCTTCGTAGTTTTAGCGTGGCTGTTGTTCGCGGAGACGCCGAAGGACAAGAAGAACAAGAAGCTCTAGGGGTTGGGTCTCATGTCAACGGGTGGCGCGCTCACTCCTAGCAAGGTCTGCACGATCGGTTCCATGCCCTCCGCCCATGTGCGATATCCGGCCTCGCTAGGATGTACCTGGTCCGGCATCAGGTGTTGTCGAAGTCGTCCCTGGTTATCCACGAAGCGTTCGCCGAGATCCAAAAAGACAATCGAGCGGCCGTCGGCCTGCCCACGAAGATGGGCATTGACGCGTGTGTGATGGCGGCGGAGGGAGTCCTGGGGCGAAGCCCCGCGCGGAAAGAGCGCCAAGAGGAGGATCTTCGTATTGGGTAGTCGGGCACGGAGCACGTCCACAATCGCTTGGATGCCAGCCGATGTCTCGGTTGGAGATTCGGGGCGTGCGGTACGATTGTTCGTCCCGATCAGCAGGATGACGAGCCGGGGGGCAATGTCATCGATCTCCCCGTGCGCCAGTCGCCACAGCACGTGCTCGGTGCGATCGCTATTGAAGCCCAAATTGACGGCTCCACGCGATGCATAGTACTGATCCCAGACGCGAAGGCCCGTGTCCTCCCATCCTTGTGTGATCGAATCTCCGATGAACAGGAGGTCCGTCTTGCCTTGACGGAGCTGGAGTAACTTCTGTTTGTGGCGCGTCATCCACCAGGCATCGGTCTGTGGCTGGGGTGTGGTCGCCGGCGCCCCCGCCTGCCAGAAACTCGTCAGCAGGTTCAGGGCCATGAATATACCCAGACACAGCCTGAGGTTCCGGGAGGATGACATCGACAACAAGATAACCTAGGTCCCTCGGCCCTCGCGCGGACATCCCATCGTTCGGGTCGGCCGGCGAAACACAAAGTAACACAACCCTGCGTATGTCACGATGGGAAGGAAAAGAAACCACATCGTGCGCACCGGTGATCGCGGCAACACAAAGCCAAGCGCGCTGATCAAGGTTGCCAGTACGAGATAGTTTCGTAACGATCCCGTCCATGTTCTATCGGAAGAATCGCGAGCAACCAAGTACCCGAGTATCGGATAGACGACGTGAAACAGGAACTGCGCGGTCTGAAAGGCCCGAGGATTTCCATGCGGTGAATTGCCCACGAGAGTCCATTCGATCGCGAGTCCGCCGACGCCACCGAGCACGAAACAGATCGGTACGTGTCCCGGTACGGTTTCCTGAGACGGTCAAAGAGTATGTGCAGCAGGATCAAGGCGAGACAGTAGAATGGGATGGCAACGAGCAGGGCGGCTGGGCGGAAGGTAGCCCCGATCTTGTGGAAGAACTCGACCCAGAGTGCGAGTGTCTCGGACCACAACACGCCAAGTACGAATGGTGACATGCGCGGTTCGCAGAAGAGTCCGCGTATTCACTGCGGGTTAGCCTCGGTCACGACCGACCAGGTCGAATGGCCAATCGTTACCAGGAACCCTGATGCTGTCGCGGCGAGTAAAGAGATAGTGAATGCATATTCATGGAGAGCATTGGGTTCGAACAAGTGTGCATTCACCATCCCGTCACCATCGCATGCGCCAGGGATGGTCATGCAGAGTAACTACCCATCTTAATAATTGAATGATCCACCGGACGCGGAGAAGAGAATTACTTCTTTGCCAGCTTCACGGCAGTGCCGAAGGCGAGAATTTCCGCAGACCCTTGCATCACGGCTGCAGTGGTAAACCGCATACCCACGATGGCGTCCGCCCCCAACACCCGCGCCTGCTTTACCATCCGGTCTATGGCCTGCTCGCGGGATTCTGCCATCATTTTTGTATATTCCGAGATCTCTCCTCCCACGATCGACTTCAGTCCAGCCAAAATGTCGTTTCCAACGTGACGGGATCGAATCGTATTGCCGTAGACCAGCCCGAGCGTTTCCGTGATGTGATAGTCTTCGATCACATCCTGGGTTGAGATCAACATTTTCATTGATGCACGGTCCGATCGTAGTGAGTATCTTCCTTATTACGGAGGCGTTCTGCGATGACGTGCGCAGAAAGAGCGCCAAGACCGGCAATTGCGAGGAGACCGACTAAGCCATAGGGAAAGGCCGCGATCAGGCCGGCCAGCATTGCGATCAGCCACATAACCGCCACCAGGCTCAGCAGCGTATACCCAAGCAGCTTCATGGAATACTCCATCGATCGTTCAGCACGCCTCCGAGTTCTTGGCGAGCCGATCTCCTCAATGTGCTGTACCGCAGGTCTGCGAAGGGCGCAAACAAATTCGGCTGTTGGGCAATACGCTTCGACGATGGCGCACCTCACGAACCTATAACGCTTATATTTCCAATAGATCGCAGGGTTTCCCTCCCGTCGACCCTCCCTCGTGAGATCCACAGTGGCCGTTTGGCGATCCGGTGGTACCCTTTGTAGAGACATTGGCCCTGCGTGGCACCAAGAGGGTGCCCGAGCGGCCCTGCATGAGATGGCGTACCAATTGGACCGGTGGGAGGAAACCATGTGTCAGCCAAATCGCCTGGTCGAAGTCGTGATCACCGGTCTGTGTCTTACAATCTTGATTGCCTGCGACTCGGGCTCGTCCCCGAAAGATCTCGCGGACGAGACGTCAGCGAGTCAGGGGAATAGCAGCATTATGTCCAAGGAAGGGGTCGCGCCCGTGACCGAGGCCGGATTGTTGGTGGCGCCCGCCACTTCGCTGGGCCGACGGACCAACGACGAGGGCGTCCAGCACGGCCAGCAAGGCCACTGGGATACGGCGGAGCAGTCATTCAGGAAGGCAATTGAGACCGACGATAATCTGGCCGAAGCCTACTTCAACCTCGGTATCGCACTCGACAAGCAGGGTAAACACGAAGAAGCCGTGAAGCTGTATAAGAAGGCTGCCTCTCTCGCGCCGACCAACAAGCTTATTACTGAGTCGGAAGTCGTCAAGAAATCAAAGCACGGCTGAAGGTTTGGTACAGGAGAGAGCAGGACGTCATGGGACGTGAAAGACGATCCACAAGCCAAGGGTCGAACCCGCAATCTGCCGTTCCGCCTTCGGACGTGACTTTCACCAGCTTGTACCTATGATCGGGGTGCGAGAGATCGTACCCTGTCCCTCCTTGGCGGGCTTGACGGATCCCCGGGCGCACGAATTGTCCAGAACTGATTCCTGTCCGACTCATCAGGACGTGAAGCGCATCGTACTTCATGGTCGTCATGTGGCGTGCGCTCGATAGATTGTGCCGTCCGGTCGCCTAACCGTTTCCCTTCCTGGCCATCCTCTCCGCGTACTTCAGGAGTTCGCCACTCGCTGGGTCGTGAACAAATCTCAGATCAGTATGCGGGCGCCAGCTTGCTCAGGGTAGTGTGGCCAGCATATAGACTGATAGACCAAGCCCAGCCAGGGCAATCGCCACAGAAAGGGTGACAGCCCAGTGACGCGAATAGGAAGCGGGACGATCGCGAGCGGGTAAGGTGGCGATAAACCGGCCATGTTGGTAGGCCGCAACCGCAATGCAGGCTGCGCCGATGAGCGACAGCATGACGCCGAACAATGTGGAGGTATGCGCGTTCGAATGAGCCGACGGTGTTTGGGATTGAGCGGAAAGCAGTTGAAGAAATAGTCCGAATCGGGACACGACAAATCCCAATGCGATGATGGTGATCCCGGTGCGTAACCAGGCAAGCAGGGTGCGTTCGGCGGCAAAGAAGACGCGGGGGTCCGACTCGGGCATACGGCGCTTTCCGGTTTTACGTCATGGGTTCAGCACGATACGCGTGGCATTATCGGCAGGATGTCGAATAGGCGCAAGAGGGGACGAGGGTAGCGGGGCGGGGGTTGGTCATGGCTCGATCCCTTCCGCAACGAAGATCCGCGCTCTATTTGTTTAAGGCGCGCAGATCGTGAAGTTCAGAAGTGAGCCATGTTGCACTCAGGAGAGGAGCTGTCGACGGACAGAGGACGAGGTAGGATTTCCCAGACAGGCTGCTTTTGGATGCTGCGAGTTCGATGAACTGTTCCGTGCTGGAGACCGTGCCTTTGGCTTCGAGATAAGCGAGCTTGCGCAACAGATGCGCCCTGGCGTCGGAGGCGCTGTAGGCTTTCCCGTTCCGCTGAAACTCGCAGTGCGAGGTTTCGAGCCGAGCGAACAAAGCCTCGATCTCTGCTCTTACACCGGCTTCTATTTCCGCGCCGGCTACCGAGGGCAGGATCATAGTCCACAAGGCGAGGCATCCCATGCACATGAACTGGAATGGTGTCAGGCCTGGACATACAGGATTCATGGTTGAACTTGGTTTATGTGCAGTCTACGCAACCCTTCCGAGACAACGATGTTGCGAAAGGAGTGCCGACCGAAGACCTGCAAATTCATCTGACAGGAGCACGCGTAGGCGTCACGACGGCCACGTCTCAGTCGGATTCGCGGCCGCTTCATGGCGCTCCGAGAGTTCAACGGTGATCCCTTCCGGCCCTCGAAGAAACACGAGTTTTCGCCCATGGAAGTCGAGCAGATCATTGCGCGTCTCGACACCCGCGGCGCGCAAGCGGATCAGTTCTCGGTCAAGGTTCTCAACCATAAAACAGATGTGGTTAAAGCCCACCGTTCTCAGATCTTCGACCAAGGGATTGGCCACAGCATCCGGTGATTGATAGCCGAGCAACTGCACTTCACAGCGAGGGACGGCACCGGCGAGCACCAAGGTGACATGTTCGGCGGCAATGCCGGGGACTCCCATATAGCGTGCGAAGACGTCTCCGGAGATGACCACGGACCGCTCGTGCTCGAATCCAAGCAGACCAAAAAATCGCTTTGCAGCCTCAACATCGCGAACGACAATGGTCATGTGATCAAAGTGCGTCACCATAGGTTTACCTCGTCGGGTTGAGCGTTCTCGTCGGCTGTTCGGACCTCAGGAGACAGTCCGTTAGAACGTGAATTGTTTATCCAGTACGAAAAATTGGATGGTCTCACGCTTGACGCCATCCAAGTCGATGGCGTCATCGGCGTCGGGAGATTTCAAAACTGTGAAAAAGGTGTCGACGTCACGAACGTCGGCACTCAGTACGACACGATTCCCGTCTCCGATCATCGTATAGTCGTATTGGCCGTTGATCGTTTGTCGTCGAAACAACTCGCCGTGCGTTCTGAAATTCCGTTCCCATTGCGGCAAATCGTGAACCTGGATCATGGCGACGATCTTTGGCATGTGTGTTCCTTTATTGAGAATGGCCCAATGGGAAGCCGCTATCGATTAATGCTGTAGTGGCGGCTCCCCCGCGGCTGTGACGAACTCGATCCAGCGATCCTTGTCGACAAAACTGTAATGGTTGGCGCCCTCCCATTCGTGTGTCCTGGCCAAGTGAAGTTGCTCGGAGAAGTAGAGCGACATTTGCGGTGAAATGATCCCGTCCTCGTTACCGTAGAAGATCTCGACCGACTGTCGGATGTCGCCAGGCTGGAAGCCCCAGTCCCACAGCGCAAGGGTCATTTCATAGACCCCTTCTTCATTCTGTGCGTAGCCCTGCCGGAAATTGTCTTCGAAGAGCGCCTGCTGCGCGGGATTGCGAAGGATCGTCTGCGCCTCGTTGGGAAGCTCGTCGACGATGGACTCCACATACGAGACGATGTTCTTGTTGATCTTTTTGGCAACCGCCTTCATCACCCATCGGACGAGGAAGTGGAGGTGTCGGAGCTTCGCGATCGCCTTGAGGTCTTTTATCACCAGCATCGATGTCACGTCCTTCATGTCGAACGGGGCGACAGGGGAGGCGAGCACGATTTTCGAGACTCGATCAGGCAAATGGTAGGCGATCGACAGCGCATGAGGGCCGCCCCCTGAGTGTCCGGCAACGTTGAACGCCTCGAGGCCAAGGTGGTCGGCAAGTTGTTCCATGTCGGGTCCCCAATCGACCATCTTGCGACCTTTCATCGGCGTCGACCCGCCGACGCCGGGCTGGTCGGCGGCGATCCAGCGAACTCCTAGCGAAGCGGTGAGCGAGTCGTCGGGGTGACGAATCAGGTGCGAATCCGAGAATCCGTGGCTGAAGATCACAGGCGTACCCTCTGGATCGCCGAAGATGTCGTACGTCAACGCGCGTCCATCGGAGAGTCTCATGGTTTCAGTCATCTGGCGTTCTTGACCGTGATTCCCTGTGCGCGGCGCATGGAAGCCCCTGCGCTCACCCGGCATTACGGAGAGAATGTGGTGGGTGTGTTCTTGACTTCGCTCTGCGCAGACAGAGCGCGACGTCGGTTACTGTGTAGCGAGGAATGCCCTGAACGCACCCGATCCTGTAATCGGCCTACTATCTGCACTCTGGGAGAGTCTGTCAAGAACGATCGGGCAGGGAGAAAGATTCCCTGATTTAGAGTCGATGAACGCGGTCGGCTGAGGCGACTATTCCACGTAGACCATCTTCCAGCGCGCCGGACCGATGACCTGAGAGACCGCCTTCGTTCCCACGGTCGCTGCGCTGAGGCTGCCGATGAACGGCTGAGAGCAATCGACGGTCAGGAGCCAGCCGGTATCCGGCGACGGGCAGGCGAGATGTACCGTCAGTATCCCTCCCGAGGGAACGCGGAACTGCACGACCAACCCAGCTCCCCAGAGCAATTGCGACACATCGTCCACCGGTGTTCCGTCAAAACCGATGTTTACGTGCATCCGGTCGAAGCGCGAGAAGTCCTCACCCGCCCGGGCGACGTAGAGCTTGGGATAGGTGACACCATGGGTCTCGTCGAGGGTCACCAGCTCGCCGCCGCCAGGCACATGGGGGTCGCGTCCGGCTTCGGCGACGACCTCCAGGAGACGCTCGCGGGAAAGCAAGAAGTGGGGTTTAACTTCTTCAATGCGCTCTGGCGAGGGGTTGGGGTCGGCGAGAAACTCCCTGAGGTCATCAGACAGCCCGGACCAGTCCTGAGACCAAATCCGGGCGCCGATCGGCGCGAGCTCCTCGTTGATCGTATTCAGCGAATCAAGAGGCCGCTGACCATCGCGCTCCAATCGAATTCCGCTTGCAGGTGTCATCCGAAGCTTCAGATCGATCTGCCATCAAGGCTTGCTCCGCGCCGTTAACGGCTGGATCGCCCAAACAGGATTGTGGAAGATTGCGTTTGAATGCATGGCTGATGTGGAGAAATAAGGCCCAATATGCCTACCTTCCCGCCCGGTATCAAGGCTCGCTCGTCCTGAGCGTCTGCCTGGAATTATCAGGTCAGCTCAGACCACATTTATCTCACCCGAGCAGTCAAGCCCTAGCCGCGGTCGGCCTCCGGCCTGTCGAAATCGGGCCGGACCGAACTGGTGTCATAGATGATCGTCACCGCAGCGAACTTGCTGTGATCCTCGGTCAGATCAAAAATATCCACAGCCTCGATCGTCGCCGGTTTGCCGCTTCCCACCGTGCGCGTATAGGCGACGTGAATGGCCGCCCGAGACGGATCCGACGCCCCTAGAAAGATAGTCCTGAGCGCCATCGATCGCGCGCTGGTTACTCGCATGACATAGGAGTAGAAGTCTCGGGCCGGCTGCCTGCCAGAAATCGGCGACGTGGCCGTCGCATCGTCGGTGAAGTTTGCGAGCAATGCTTCTAGATCGCCGGCTTCCATGGCAGTCTAGCTTCGGCATAGTTTCTCAACTTTGGTCCTCTGTTCCGTATTCATCCTAGCGCCTACTTCGCCTCCTCTGGGCAATGGTTTATCGTGCCGACCAGGCACAGCTCGTGGCGGGTCCGCTCGACTAGCTGGGTCAGAAAAAACGGGGTCAGACCCCTTTGTTTCATCGCAGACGCCCCCAATGTCGTACGCTTCGCCTGCGGGCACGCCGCTGGGTAGGGCGTCCGCGGAAGTGCGCTACGCCTTGCATCAAGAAGCGTCAGTTAGGTGGTCTCCTTGCGTTCGTGTGTTCTCTTCCAGTCGTCTGTGAGCATGCCAGCGAACCCCCAATCGGCTTCGTCAATCTCTTGAATCACAATATGAGTGTGCTCCGGCCTCTTGCCAAGCACGCGAGCGAGAGAGTCGGTGATGTCCTTCACGATCTCTGCTTTCTGCTCGCGCGTGGCGCCCTTGGTGATCTGGACATTCACATACGGCATGGTTTTCTCCAGTGAGAAGCGGGGTAGCGAGTGAGAATCGGCGTATCTACTAATTCTGCTGCAGGCAATCGGTGCCGCCTTGCATCGCGACCTCAGCGAGCGGTCGGTTGACAATCAACTGCAAGTGAAATAGTCCTATATGGCTATCACAGTCGGGGGCGTGAACTGGCCGCTCGGATAGGCAGTATTGGCTGCCCCGTGTCGTATTGCAAAGCGCGACTCCATACTTCAATCCGGGGCGCGTTCGGCATCCTGATGCACTTGGTCAGTCCATGCTGCAAGTTACGGAACCTCCGGTGTTGTTATCGGCTTGTCCTCTTAATCAAGTTGTTGGATGGCTCCTGCGCAGGATCGACGACTTTGCGGGATGCCTCGATCCCCGTCACGGGCAATTGCTCTGCCTCGATCAGCCCGACCTGCGCGAGGACGGAGGCTTGGTCCCAGTAGATACGCTCCCCGGCGATCTTGCCGTCTTCAAATTGCACAACCACGATGACAGGAATTTCGACTCGTTTACCTGTCGGCGGTATGCCGGGGAGGATCCACGGCATCTCGATCGTGTGGGTAAACCTGTGAATCAGTTCGTCCACGATCCGGTCGTCTCCGACTGTGCGAGCGACCGGGGCGGATTCGGTATCCGGTGGATGACTCGGGAGGAAATACGTGCTGTAGAAGTGGCGAACCTGACCGGAGCCGACGCCGCCGGTCATGACAGGGACATGATTGACGACGGGATCCGGCGCCATCGTCGCCATCGTGGCATCGATACTCTTCTCCTTGAACTCGGCGGCTAGGTGCCGCTCCCATATCTCCACCATTGCCTGCTGTTTCTGCGTAAGATCACGACTCTCCATGGTGTGACGCCCCTCCTTTCGTGTATCAGCAACCTGGTAACCAGTTGCGATCATCAAGGCGACGAGAAAGCTAGGTTCGGTTCGCCTCCTGATTACTCGTTGCTGGCAGACGATCCGCTCGGCAGATACGGCAAATACGACAAACACTGTGAATCGAGGCCGATTTGCGAGCCGCGAGAGCGGTGTCATGGCAAATCGAGCGATGAACTCTGCTGCGGGGCGCCGTGCAACATCGCATGCAAATCTGCGATGCCTACTAGATGGCGAGTCTAAGAGGAAATCCGACGCGTATCAAGATTTCGCTGCGCGGAGTCGCTCGCGACAAACGCCAAGTTGCGCCGACTGGTTGCGATGGCCATCATCGATCCAACAGGCGCATGAGCAGGTCGGCAAACAGTACGACTTCCGATGCCTTAGTGGGATCGTTGTAGTTGACCTGACGATGGCTTGGTGGATTCTTGAATGTGCCGATCGCGCTGGCAAACAGCTCCATTCGACCGACCCGTTCACCCGGATCCAGCTTCGGATCCGCGAGCGTGCCACCTTCGCCAAAAGCGGTTCGCATTAGCTTGACGCCGATGAGAGAAGGTTCGGCCCCAGCCAGTTCCCGTACTCGGATCTCGACCTCGCGCATGGCAGCGAAGGCCGCCAACTCATATTCGCCTAGCAGAAACTGCGACTTCACCCTAGCAAGGCGATCGTGTAAGGCGACGTCTAGACGCTCGGTCGCCCGAATGGTATCCAGGCCAGCTGTGAGTGTCTGGTGTCCCAACCGAGTGACAAAGATGGCCTGAGCAGACGTCTGTCCTGGTGTACCGCGAGCCACCAGGTTCTTCCCCATAACAGGCAGCCGTCAACTTCATCGTCTTGTTAGGCACCATGTTC
This sequence comes from Nitrospira sp., assembly GCA_036984305.1. Classification (NCBI taxonomy): domain Bacteria; kingdom Pseudomonadati; phylum Nitrospirota; class Nitrospiria; order Nitrospirales; family Nitrospiraceae; genus Nitrospira; species Nitrospira sp. The sequence continues at coordinate 4,092,913 of BQWY01000001.1, read as the reverse complement.
ATCACGGCTCACCTGCGCTCGATCCTCGGTGCGCCGATCAAGCGACATTATCCTGCTGCCAAAGCGCCATCACGATCGTCTGCGGCGAAGGCAGTAAAAGCGCGGGTGCGCTTTCTGTACAAAACGGGGGGCTCCGGCCAACTCGAAGGCTTCCTCGTCGGTGATCGTCCATCCCCCATAAGTTTGTTCGATCTCTTCCCGACTGATCCCTCGCGGCAGGGGTCCTCTGCGACCTGGCGAGAACGCGTACATCAGCAGCGTAGCGTCCTCGGTGGCCACCGTCGTGACTTCACGGCTGACCGCCCGCACATGATCGGGCGGAAGGCCATGTACGACGCCAAAGTCCAGGATGAGGCGAAACCTCGAGCCGATGCCTGCGGCCGAGAGAGCCGCGATGCTCCCTTCGACGAATAGACCCTCCACGCCTGCTTTGCGCGCGCATTCGCGAGCGAGGCGCACCGCCTTCGGCACGATGTCGATGCCGGTTACCTCCCACCCGCGTTGGGCCAGGCGAACCGACCAGAAGCCCGTACCGCATCCGAGATCGAGCGTGCGCCCGAAGGGCGGTTCTCGTCCGCTCTCCTCCCGGTCAAGGAGCGCGACGGCCTGTTCGCCTATAGGAAGTGACGGCATCCGCTCCCACGGCGTCATGCCAACCAGATACTGAAATCTGTAGAACAGGCTCATTCAACCTTCCGGTAACGCTTTGGCGTTGAATCATTAAGCGGACCGCTCACCATCCTAGGATAGGCACGCGGCATATCTTGTCCGGAACCGCCGCTGTGGCTACAAGAAACATCCGCAAAATCTTTCCTTGTGACTTTATCAAGATATCGCGGGCCGGGATAGACGGCGTCGTCGAGCGGTATATCCCAGCGTCACCCCCCAAGGGCGTCGATGGTCGGAGGCGGTCATAACCGATCACCCGGGCTCGCCACGCCGCCTCCCCCTCGATTGAGGACATGCGTATAGATCATGGTTGTCTTGACGTCCTTGTGCCCGAGGAGCTCTTGAATCGTTCTGATATTCTCCTCGCCTCACCCTTCACTTTTCACGCCTCACGTCTAGCTACCCCCTTCGTGCGAACCCCTCTGCAATCATCCGCTCGGCCAGGTTCTGGCCGTTCATGAAGACGTCGGCGACGGTACGGCCGTAGACGTCGCGAGAACGCGGCACGATCGTCACTCGTCCTTCCTGTAGCAGAGCGGCCAGGTGTTGCGCCGCTTCGATCCCCCCGGGTGTGCCTAACTCCGGCGCATCGAGTCCGGACATGCGGACCTTGATGCCGTTCATGGCGAAGGTATCGCCGTCGATCGGACGAAGAAACCGTCCGTCCACCTCCGTCGACCCGCGCAGAACGGTTGGGTACGTGGCGCGCGGCAGGCTGTGCAATCCGCCAGCCTTGGCACGCGAGCGTCGCGCTGAAGACTTGCGGGACCGGTTCCCGCTCTTTCCAACGGAGAGCTTTCCGCGCGAACGAAACTTCTTTGGGATGCCGGCGTGCGGGACGGAACCACGGACCGAATCTCCATGAAGCCGTTTCTTCGGCTGGGACCCATGATCAGGCGTACGTGTGTGGCGATGCAGGGGATGAGCATGTCGTATATCCCCATGGGCGATGCCCCCTGTCAGCAACGCGCCGATTACAATGACGATCCAGAAATACATCGTACGAGCATTCATCGATTCCCCTCCAATCAGCATGGAACATGGCTTTGCCGGGATTGCAAAAGCTATGCACGTCCGAGCGCCGTCCACGTGATTGCGCAATTGACAGGGCGGAAAACGGCATGCTGAAATGGCGTGGTACGAGCAGTCCTGTGCGGTGCACGTCGCCGTGCGGATCGAAATGCGGGCCCTCTCAAACGAGCGCCCGCTGGGGCGATGCGATCGACCACTGACGAATGACGAATACGGAGGTTTAAGCCATGGATATGTTTGGTAAAGTTGGGCTGGTGGAAGTGCCGATCCTGATCGCGCCGGATCAAAAAGCGTGGCTGGATCGCATGATCAAGGAGGGGCGTATCGCGGTCCCGCCAGGAGGCACGTTGGAGAAGGGATCACTCTATTCCATGTTCATCCGCATGCTGCTGCACAACGCCATGGAGGAGCAACGGCGACAGGAAGCGTTGGAAATGGAGGATGAAGACGAGTAACCCGCCGAAAGGGCTGTATCAGAATCGTTGGTTCGGTATCCGAGTCGATACAGCTAGGAGCATAGATGCCCCGATGTGTAGAGGTACTCTCTCACTCTGGGAGGATATAGATGAGGGGATCGAACCCCCATCTTGTACCAAAGGTTCAATCAGCCATGCCCGCCCGACTTAGTTGTATGACGAGTGCGTCCTCGTTAGGTCCATCGCCACTGTGAACGTAGCTCGCTGAGGATTAGCACTCCTCCCGATCTCTCCTCGACACGCTGGTGAGCAGGTAAGCGGTGGCAGGTGTAGTCGCTTCAAACCTACAGTTTTTCAGGTTCCCTAGTCAGATCAACCTACCATCATTTTCCTATCGTATTGTAAATATTGATCCTACTCATATCTTCTGGGTGTTGCCGGTGGGTCTGGATATTGCCAAACCGGAGTAGCTTGGAGATTTGAGTGAGATTTGAGCGGCGAAGTGTGCCCTGTACTCCTGGCCGGATCTGGTCGCTGCAACGGCGCATGGAGTAAGGCCCGCCCGACGCGAGGGTGGATTGGGCGTCACAGGCGGTAAGAAAGCACCAACGCCCTCGACCACCGGAGCCATAAGGTTGGAGATACCGTTACCCTCGATGCACGCCCATTCGGCGACAACGGCGATCCATGTGGACCGATTGTCAAAGAAGTATGTCATTCAATCCAGGACCGGACCGGGGCGAACGTTCGCTGAGCGTTTACACCATGGTGTGTGTGGTCTGCTACCGGGACAGAGTCATGCCCGAGGGTCTGACTCTCCGATGGACGTGTGGTCGCTCAAGGACGTGTCGTTTCAGGTTCAGCCGGGCGAGGTCGTCGGCATCGTCGGTAGGAACGGGGCTGGGAAAAGCACGCTGCTGAAACTTCTCTCTCGCATCATCGATCCCACGGCCGGTCGAGCCGTGCTGCAGGGGCGTGTCGGTACCCTCCTCGAGGTCGGCACGGGCTTTCATCCGGAGTTGACGGGCCAAGACAATATTTACCTGAGTGGAATCCTCCTCGGCATGACGAAGCAGGAGATCGATGCACGGTTCGACCACATCGTCGCGTTCTCAGGGATCGGGGCCTACGTCGATACCCCGGTGAAGCGCTATTCAAGCGGCATGTTCGTGCGACTTGCATTCTCCGTCGGGGCGCACCTCGAACCGGAGATTCTCATCGTGGACGAAGTACTCGCCGTCGGCGATTTTGAATTTCAAAGCAAATGCCTGCAGGCAATGCAGGACATTGGGGCACACGGCCGCACCGTGCTGTTCGTGTCGCACGACCTGTCGGCTGTCTCGCGACTGTGCCCCCGATCGATTCTGCTGGATAGCGGGCGCCTGCTGGTGGACGGGCCGACCACGGAGGTGCTCAGCACCTATCTCCATGCGGGAACGCTTCCTCCCGGCGCGATGGAATGGCGCGAACGTGAGATCGCCCCCGGCAATGAATACGCGCGCGTCCGTGCCGTCCGTGTACGAGACCGATTCGGGGCCATTGCGCGGATCGTCGAAATTCGCGATGCCTTTACGATCGAACTTGAGTACGAGGTGCTGCAACCGGGGTTCAAGCTCGCCCCGCACGTCGGCGTGACGACGGAGAGAGGCGAGCAGTTATTTCTCGCGTATGAAGTCAATCAACCGTGGGACGGCTTGGCGCGAGCCGCGGGGCGGTACACCAGCCGCGCGGTGGTTCCCGGAAATCTTCTCACCGAAGGGACGTACTTCCTCGGCGCGTTTTGTTACGCCTACGAGACGAAAGAGGTGAACATCGAGGTGCCCGAGGCGGTCGTGTTTCAGGTGGTCGATCGTCAGCAACCCGGAGGAGCGCGTGGCTACATGCGCGGCCGAATTCCGGGGTCGATTCGGCCCTTGTTGCAGTGGAATTGCCAGGTCGAGCCGCTGGTCGGCCCAGCAGGAGAAGTGTTGTCTGTGGAAGAAGGGAGTTCGCGACGATGAAACAGTTACTGCAGCGCGCCGTACATTCGCCCATGCTGGCTCCGGTGCGCGCGTTCATGTTGGGCACGCTCGACGGAGGAGCCTCGCCGTCCGTTGGCGCCGTGCAGTTCGGAGACCTCCGGCGATTGACGCCGATCAGCCAAGTCTGGGGCTTTGATCGCGGCCTGCCGATCGATCGATACTACATCGAATTGTTCCTCGCGCGCGAGTCGCCGCACATCCAGCGTTGCGTATTGGAAATCGGGGACAATCAGTACACCCGCCGATTCGGGGGTGCACGGGTTACGGTGAGCGACGTCCTCCATGTCACTCCCGGCGCTCCGCAGGCAACGATCATTGCAGATCTTACTGCTGCCGACCATATTGCTTCGGATCGATTCGACTGCATCATTCTGACCCAAACTCTGCAACTCATCTACGACGTCCACGCCGCCATTCGGACCGTCCACCGCATCCTCAAGCCCGGCGGTGTCGTGTTGGCGACGATGCCGGGGATCACGCCGCTCAACGATGCCGAGTGGTCCCGCCAGTGGTATTGGAATTTCACCAAACTGTCGGCAGCTCGGCTCTTTCGGGATCAATTCCCTGACTCGTGCGTAACGGTCGCCACGCACGGAAATCTGTTGAGCGCGCAAGCATTCTTGCAGGGTCTGGCCGCCGAAGAGTTGTCGCAGGATGAATTGGCGTACGGCGACGATCGGTACGAAGTCACGATCACCGTCAAGGCAACGAAACCTCTCCAGGCCGATGGCGAATCCAACGGGCGTACGTCGCCCTGAGGCGACCGCAACGAGATGTCAGTGCCGATGTCCTCCGCAACCGCTGTTGTAAAGCGCCTCTCGGTGGCGTCCCGCGTCATCGCCCGAATTCGAAGGCGGCGAAGGCTGACGGGCGTGATCTTGCTCTACCATCGCATCGCCGAGGGCGGGTCGGACCCATGGGGTCTTTCCGTTTCGCCGGCCGATTTTGCGGAGCATCTCAGTGTCCTGAGCCGGTTCGGGACCCCGATGGGGCTGCAGGAATTTCTGAGGCAACGAAGGGACTCCAACGCTCGGGGCCGGGCCATCGTCGTCACCATCGACGACGGATTTGCCAATAACCTGCTGCAGGCGAAGCCGATACTCCACAAGTATGGTATCCCGGCGACGGTCTTCGTGACGGCCGGCATGATCGGGCGACCCGGAGAGTTTTGGTGGGACGAGCTCGAACGGCACTTGCTGAATCCTGGAACGCTGCCCTCCGACCTGACGCTCACGATAGGCGGGCAGCGGTATCACTGGGCGTTGGAGGAGTCGGCGATCTATCAAGAATGTGACTTTCGCACTCATTTCGGCTGGCGCGCGTGGCATACCACCTGTCCGTCGAAGCGGCATGCGCTCTATCAAACTCTGTACGCTCTGTTATTTCGTCTTGAGGAGTCGGCTCGTCAGGCCGTTCTCGACGAGCTCGCGGAATGGGCCGGAGGAATAACGCGTAGCGCGCGTGAATCGCATCGGCTGCTCACGCACGACGAGTTGGCACGAATGATCGATGGCGGCGCGGTCGAGGTGGGCGCGCATTCATTGACCCATACCGCTCTCGGTGCGCTCAGCCCTGGACAGCAATGGAGAGAAATTCAAGAGGGCAAAGCGCTGCTCGAGGATACCATCCGCAAGCCCGTCGCAAGCTTTGCCTTTCCCTTTGGCCGAGCGCGCGACTATAGCCGGGAAACGCTGGCACTCGTCCGGGCCGCGGGTTTTACCTGCGCCTGCACGACCATCGAGGATAGGGTCGAGGCCGGTGCCGATCCGTTCGAGTTGCCGCGCTTCACCGTCCATCCGAAGGATCGTCTGCAGTTTTCGGCATGGATGGAAGGGCTCTTGGAGCAATGACGAGAGGTAACAATGGGCATGGGACTCCGCTGCGCAATGTATGTGAACGACACGACCGGGTCGAACGAAAGCCTCGACTCATCCACGGCCTCGAAGTCCCGACGGTGACGGTATGAAGGCAATAGTCGAAACGATCGGAACCCGGCGGATACCCGCTGCAGCGTTCCCCTGCCGCGTTACGGTCGTCATTATTTTCCTCAATGAACGTCAATTTCTCGCCGAAGCCATTCAGAGCGTGTTGTCGCAGACCTTTCTCGCGTGGGAATTGCTGCTGGTCGACGATGGATCCACGGATGGTAGTACGGACGTCGCCAAACGCCATGCGGTCACGTATTCGGCAACCATCCGTTATCTCGATCATCCCGGTCACGCCAATCGGGGGATGAGTGCATCGCGGAACCTGGGCCTGGCGCACGCTCGCGGGGAATTCGTCCTGTTCTTGGATGCGGACGACACAATCGTTCCTACGACACTGGATGACCAAGTAACCTTCATGGACGCGCATCCCGGCGTCGGGACGGTGTATGGACCCATGCGGTTGTGGCGGAGCTGGAACGGCTCGTCACGCGGCGGTCACGTGGACGGGACGACCGATCTGCATTTGGAAACGGATCGTGTGCATGATCCAGTGAGCGTGCTCACGACCTTTCTGCTCCACGAAGACGCGGTTCCATCGGGGAATCTGATTCGCACGGAGATGGCCAGAAGAATAGGCGGGTTCGAGGATGAGTTCACGGGGATGTACGAAGACCAGGTCTTTCGGGTGAAGCTCTGTCGTGTGGCGCCGTCATACGTGTCCAGTCGCATCTGGTATCACTATCGGCAACACTCACGGTCGTGCTGTGCGACGATGATCACTGAAGGGAAAATATCCGCCGCGCGCGCGCGATTTCTGCGATGGGTCAAGGCGTATTGTCGGCGGCATAACGTGACCGATTCACTTGTACGAGGGACCATAAACCGGGCGCTTCGGCCCTACCACTATCCACGCATCGCCCAGTGGCAATCGTGGTGTGCTCAAGCCCGTCGTCGTTGGGCATGGCGTCTTACCGAGCAGATCACCAACATCGCCCGCCGATGGTTGCCGGATCGGATTTGGTCCTTCCTGCGCGACCGCGTGAAGGGATCGCAACCAGGCTCTGACGGCCGTAGCACTGGAACCGCTGGGGGGACTCTCCCTGGCGCAGCTTCCGCGGCACCGCTCGAGAGAGCGACCGCTCACCGCGCGGAGTCGAAGCTGATCGCGAACGAATGCTAAGGTCGGCTAGAACCTATCTCAAAATCGCTCGAGTCAACGGAGTGCGCTCTTCAAACACGGACGACTGGCGAGGGGCGAGCCGCACCAGCCTCGCCATGATGCGTTGATGTCCCGACCGCCAGCGCGAGTCCTTGGATTGGCTGATCGCCTCCAGCAGATCGTCGGATCGGCGACCAGCAGCCCATCTGGCCCGTCACGATCGGCGCCTGCCATGGCGAAGGCGAGCGGGCTCATCCCCTCCAGCCGTTTGAGGGAGTAACGTGGGCGGGAACAACCCGCTCGAAGGCTTGTCCCCTCTCGGAGCCCAACCCGACCGTGTCAGGCTCCCCGAACACGATGTTGAGATAGGTTCTAGAGAGTTGCGAATGCCTTGGCGGCTGCCTTGAGTGTTGCGGCAATGTCGGCCGCCGTATGAGCGGTCGACACAAACGCGGCCTCGAACTGAGACGGAGCGAGATAGACGCCGTGTTCGAGCATGGCATGGAAGAACTTCCCGTAGCGTTGTGTGTCGGCTGACTTCGCGGTGGACCAATCCACGACCGGTCCTTTTGCAAAAAAGGCTCCCATCATCGAGCCGACGCGTGTCTGATACAGATCCACCCCGGCCTTCCTGGCAGCTGCGCCCAGACCTTGGGCCAACGCGTCCGCCTGCCGATCGAGTTGACGGTAGACGCCCTTCTTCTTGAGTTGCTTCAACGTTTCGATCCCGGCCGTGACGGCCAATGGATTTCCCGAGAGTGTACCGGCCTGGTAAACCGGTCCTGCGGGCGCGACCAAATCCATGATCTCCGCCCGGCCTCCGTACGCGCCGACCGGAAGGCCCCCGCCGATGATTTTCCCAAGGATGGTCAGGTCCGGTGCGACGTCATAAAGGGTCTGCGCGCCCCCGTAGTGCACACGAAACCCGGTGATGACCTCGTCGAAGATCAGCAACGCATCATGGGCACGCGTCCATTCGCGCAAGGCGTGGAGGAATTCCGGCGATGGCGGCACGACATTCATGTTCCCGGCCACCGGCTCGACGATCACGCACGCAAGATCACGCGCGTGCCGCTCGATCAGTTGCTTCGTGGCCCGGAGATCATTGTAGGGAGCGGTTACCGTGTACTTCGCGAAATCGGCTGGCACCCCGGGGCAGTCCGGTATTCCAAGAGTCGCCAAGCCAGACCCGGCTTTCGCCAGCAGATAATCGCTGTGTCCGTGATAGCAACCTTCGAATTTGAGAATCGTATTCCGCCCCGTGAAGCCGCGAGCCACCCGAATCGCGCTCATGACGGCCTCGGTACCCGAGCTGACCAATCGGACCTTTTGCATCGAGGGAATCGCGTCGCGAAGCATGCTCGCGAGGGTCAATTCCAATTCGGTGGGTGCTCCGAAACTGGTGCCGTTGACAGCCGCGCGTCGGATCGCTTGGATGACAGGAGCCGGAGCGTGGCCCAGGATCATCGGTCCCCACGACAGAACATAGTCGAGGTAGACATTGCCGTCGACGTCGTGTAACCGAGGGCCTTTGGCTCGTGCGATAAAGCGGGGAATCCCGCCGACGCCACGAAAGGCTCGCACGGGGCTGTTAACCCCGCCGGGAATCACTCGTTGTGACGCTTCGAATAGCTTTTGGGATCGTGTGGTCTTCATGAAAGGGGCGCACGGTAGCATGTCAATTTTATCAGGGTCAAGCGGCTTTCCCTTCGGTGGCCTGTCAAGGAGAATATGACAAGGTAGCCGAACAATTGATCAAAACCGCTCTCTGGTATATCCCCCCGCCTACACCCCTTCACCACGCCTGATGTCGTAGAAGCGTCTACACGGCTGCTATCTCGCTGTGGATACTCATATTTTCCAGCGCGGTCAGAGCGGGGCGACCGCGGCCCGACTCTTGCGAGAACTTCTCGTGTCACGGCAGTTCATCGGGGGAGGGCAGGGTGAAGGTTATCTGCGCATGGTGCGAGCAGGAGGGGCGGCCGTCGTTTATCGGCCTACGTGCTCCGCTGTTGGATGAACGTCCGACTCACGGAATCTGTCGCACGCATTTGGATGATTACTTGAAGACATGCGGAGTGGGAACGACACCGGGGGGGGCCGTGTCCCACAAAGTTCCCGGTCCCGACTGGGCCGACTCTCATGCTCTTCAGCAAGAACACATTTCCGGAAGTCGGGCATTGGTCAAGTCAGTATTGTTGACGTTTCGCCGGTTGCATCTCGGAGATTGCCTCGAAAAAATTGGGCTCAGACAGCGTAACTTGGCTAGCTGTTCGGAGAAGCGAGTGGCGTCGTCCTGGTGGTAGTCAGTGGGTCATGGACGGAGGGTTGGCCGGTCAGTCGGCCAGCCGGAATGGAAGGGCGAGCCCAACTACTCATTGAGCCGGGGCGGTTGCCCAGGTCGTCTCGCCTTAATGAGGAGGGCTCAGCCCCTTCCGCCATGCCAATGCGTGTGGTCTCGCACCGGGCGTCCAGTTCAGCTCCCGCCACGTAGATACACGTCGGTTATCCAATTCGATACATGCAGAGTGCTGTATAGCGCGGCGAAAGAGGTTCCGTCCGTAATTTTGTGTACTTGCGCAATCATCAGCGTTGGCCCGGAATTTGCTGGATTCATCGATTGGTCAGACTGTCGGTCGAGTCGCCTCAAACTCATGTGAACAGTGGAGCGTGCTTCATGCTGGTTGTCTGCGCCTGGTGTGAACGAGAGGGAAAACCAGCCATGCTCGGCGAGCGGTCCCCGCTCCTCGATAAGCGGACGACGCACGGGATCTGTCCGTACCATGCCTACCACTACCGAGCTCGCCTTCGCGCGGGCCTCCGCAAGGTTCAGTCGCTCGAAGGGCAGATGCGAGCCGAACCTAGCGCTATCCTGTCTACATAGTCGCGCCATCGAAGGTATCGCTCAAGCGATGGCCAACGATAGTGTTCGGTACGCCGGCCATTATTCTCACGGTGTGCTCTCAAGTCTGTCGCGCTGGATTCCAAAGGGCTATGCGCCACGCCTTCCCAATAGCCTGCGGGCGTTCAGTTACGATGAGCAGAGTTCGAAACGACTTGGGCGGGCACTGGGAAGCCCAGTGCTTTCCCGCCGAGCGCAGGACACTGAACAACGTGTTGCGCGCGCCCGGCTCCTCGGCCAGTAGCTGGTTGGCCCGGTCGAACAGGAGTACGTACCCGTCTGCCGGTAGCCATTCCAAATCGCACAAACATTCCTCGAGCGCGTCCCAGTTGGGGTCGAAATAGTCGGGGAACGAGAGAGCACGAGCGAGTTCATTGAGCAACCGATCTTTTGTGGAACAGGTCAGACCGTCGACAATCTTCACGGCGAATGAGGGCGGAGGGGTCAGCGCCGCCAGGGCCGATTGTCCTGATTCCAGCGCCAGCACGTGTACCCACGGTGCATGGAGACTTACCAACCGATGAGAGGCGGGCATCGAGTCCTTAGTTGATGGGAGTGAAGGACCGGTAATGGTCGTCGGTATAATAGGCTTTCCCGGTTTGCTGTTCGATCACGAGTCGCTCCGCTCCCCGATCCTCCCCACGAGTTCTAGGGTTCACGTCGTACTCTCGATAGCGTCCCCGGGGAAGACGCCGTTCCCGGTTTTCGAACGTTCGTCCGCCGACATACCCTGGGAGGGGCTCTCCCTCTCGAGCCTGAATGGCATCGAAGACCTCGTACGCCTTGGTGGGAACTCCGGGGAGCGGTGCGATCTTGCTGGAGTGTGTAGCCGTGCGGCGCTCCGGCTCTCCCCGGCTCGCCGGGACCACGTGCGTTGCGCTTGGGACCGACTCATCTTGCGTCGATGCCGGAAGATAGGAAGGGTGGGTCGTTAATTCCGGCTCTCGGCTCACCGCAAACATGACCAGCAGCACTGTCGCGAGCGTGGCCGCCCATCCGAGTGAGCGTCTCAGCGTATTGCGTGCAGCCATGCGTGTCGATGTCCGTTGCCACACGCACTCTAGCACGCAGTCCGTGACAGCACAACGCGACACGTCGGGCCGCGCGGAGCCTGCCGCGGGCGCACATTCCCGTGTGTTCATTGCGACGCCCTCTGGCCTCCTGCTAGAATTCTTTTGGCGTCGTGTCCCTCCTTGACTCATGCGCAAAGCCAAGATCATCTGCACGCTTGGGCCAGCCACTTCCACTCCGGACGTGCTCGTTCGGCTGTTGGACGCCGGGATGGACGTGGCGCGGCTGAATTTTTCTCATGGCACGCACGAGAGTCACGCGCAGACGATCACCGCGGTGCGCCAGACAGGGCTGCGGCTGGGTCGGAACGTGGCCATTCTCCAGGATCTCCAAGGACCACGCATTCGGCTCGGGCATCTTCCTTCCGACGGTATCCGGATCGACGCAGGCCAGCGGATCAGGCTGCGCGGTGGCATGCTCCGCTCTGGTGGACAGCATGGCTTTCAAAGTGGGCGATCGATTCCGGACATGGCCGTTCCGGTCACCTATCCCCAATTGGCGCGGGATGCCAAGCCGGGCGCGCGGGTCTTGATCGATGATGGCCTCGTCGAGCTTCGGGTGCTTTCGATCGATGCATCGGACCTGCTCTGTGCCGTCGTAAGCGGCGGGGTGCTGCGATCACACAAAGGTATGAACTTACCTGGAACGGTCGTCAGCGCGCCGGCTGTGACCGACAAGGATCGCGAGGACCTTGCGTTTGGAATTGAACAGGGCGTGGACTATGTGGCGTTGTCGTTTGTCAGAGGGCCGGAAGACATCGAGACGGCACGCACGGCGATTCGAGATCGCGGCGGCAGCCAGCCCATTATTGCCAAGATCGAACGGGCCGAAGCGATCGAAAAACTCGACAGCGTGATCGATGCGGCGGATGGAGTGATGGTCGCGCGCGGTGATTTGGGGGTCGAGATGGGACCGGAGACGGTGCCGATCCTTCAGAAACGGATTATCGAGGCAGCCAATCGGGTTGGGCGAGTCGTGATCACCGCGACGCAGATGTTGGAATCCATGACACACCATCCCAGTCCTACACGGGCGGAAGCCTCCGATGTCGCCAACGCGGTATTCGACGGCACGGATGCCGTCATGTTGTCGGGGGAGACGGCTGTAGGGGAGTATCCTATCGAATCGGTGGCTGTCATGAATAGGCTCGTGCAGGCCGCCGAGGAGGCCGCACCACTGCGCTTTCAACGCGAGACGGATCGTGTCTCCCTTGCCGACCGCATCTCGGAAGCGATTTGCCGTGCCGCCTCTTCGTCCGCCGCTGTCATCCAGGCACGCGCCATCGTCGCGTTGACGGAATCCGGGCGGACGGCGCGGCTCTTGTCAAAGGAACGACCCCGCGTCCCGATCGTCGCGCTGACTCCGACCGAAACGGTTCGGCGGCGCTTGGCAATGCTCTGGGGGGTGCAAGCTGGATGTTTCCCAGTGATGGAGCAGAACGACGACCGAGTTCGGCGTATCGATGCGTACTTAAAGATGCACGGTCTGGCCGAAGCAGGGGATCGAATCGTCATGGTGTCGGGTGTCATGGCGGGGCAACCAGGCGGGACCAATGTGATGAAGCTCTACGAGGTGGGATGAGAGTCAACCACGCCGGGGAGCGAAGGGCATTGGTGTACGGGGCGACGCCGGCCGTGTACGCGGCCATCCGTCTCGTGGTGTTGATCGCTGTCGTGATTATAGGGGCAGGAGGCGAGGTGCGAGCGCAGTCGGGGGCGCTGAAGAATAATCCCGTCGAGGTGGTGAAGCGATACCTTGCCTTGGACTCGAAGGGCGCGCGGCTGAGCTCGACGACCTACGAAGCCCTGAGCCCTTTTGTCGACTGGGGCCCCGATCATGTGTGGGGTAAGATCATGGTCATTACCGATTTTACGATCGCCGAAGACATCTCGGAGTGGGAGGTCGTCGACAATTTGGAAGTCGTGATCCCCGTCACCTTTACGGTGCTCGGATCCGTGTATTATGAGACGAGCGGATTCGTGGCCGACCCGGCGAAGGAGAGAATTCAGGTTCGAGTCAAGGCAGTTCGGAATCGCTGGCGGATCGTGGGGCCGATTTGGCCGCCTCACGTGGGACAAAAACGAATGATCAATCAAGTTCGCCAGGCCTGGCTGGACGAAACCGACCTCTCGAAGCGGAGGCAACTGGCGAGCCTTCAAGAGGCGCTGGAAAAGGCGAAATGATGGCAACACCGATCGATCTCCTGATCTTCGATCTGGACGGCACCCTGATCGAATCGAAATGGGACATCGCCTTCTCCGTCAATCTGACGTTGAAGGAGATGGGTTTGCCCGAGCGTCCTCAAGAGGAGATTTTCGGCTTCGTCGGCGACGGGGTGAAAAAGCTTCTGCGATTGGCCGTTGGTGAGATGGACGAAGCGCGCTATGCGGAGGCATTGCGCATATTCCGCGGCCACTACCTCGAGCATTGCCTCGACCGTACCACCTACTATCCTGGCGTGGATGCAGTCTTGTCGCATTTCGATCGCAAGCTCAAGGCGGTCGCGACCAACAAATCGCTGGAATACACCAAGGTGATCCTCAAAGGGCTCGGGGACCACCACTACGCGCACGTGGTCGGCGGGGATAATGGGTTCGGGTTAAAGCCCGAGCCGGGCATGCTCTTGCATATCCTTGACCAGCTCGAGGTGGACAAGGAACGGGCCGTGCTGATCGGTGACAGCACCAACGATATCAATGGCGGACACAATGCGGGGATCCGTGTCTGTGCCGTCGGGTACGGGATGGGAAATCGCGATCGTATGCGTGCCTGTCGGCCCGAGTGGTTTATCGAACGTCCGGAGGATCTGATGGAGATATTCACATGACACACAGCTTCAGGAATAGGGTGAGGGCAACCACAAGGCCCGGACCGTCCGCGATCGGGTTCATGACACTTCTCATTTGTCTACTGTCCCCCTTGTTCTTCAACATCGACCGCGCCCCTGCCGACATGTCGGCGCTGAAAGATCGCGTGATCGAACACAAGTTGAAGAACGGGCTTAAGCTCCTGATGGTTGAGCGGCATCATGCCCCGGTGGTCTCCATCAACGTGACGTTCGGAGTCGGCGGCGTCAACGAGGTCACCGGGCAAACCGGTGTCGCGCACCTGTATGAGCACATGGCGTTCAAAGGAACGCGACGGCTGGGGACGACGAATTTCGACAAAGAACGGCCCTTGCTGCAGCAACTCGACAAGGTCAACACCGAATTGGAACGGGCGCGAGGCCGATTGCAGGCTGCTGTCGAGACGGGTGAGCCGGAGGATCCTGCCGTCCGTGCGAAAGCCGAAGAATTGGAACGACGATTTGCAAAGCTCCAAGCCAAAGCCGGGGAATACGTGGTCGAAAATGAGATTCCTCTCCTGTACCAGCGACATGGAGGGGTGGGGATGAACGCGTCCACAGGGAAGGACGTGACACGCTACGTGGTCAGTCTACCGGCGAATCGGCTTCCCCTATGGGCGGCGATCGAGGCGGACCGGATGGCTCACCCTGTCATGCGGGAGTTTTATAAGGAGCGTGCGGTGGTGATGGAAGAGCGCCGGTTACGGACGGACGACAGCCCGGCCGGGTTGCTGTACGAGGCGTTGGCATCGGCGGCCTTTCAGGCGCATCCCTACCACTTCCCGACGATTGGATGGGGAGCGGACATTCAAAGTCTTACGCCCGCCGTGACGGAGCAGTTCTTCAAGACCTATTACGGTCCCAACAACGCGGTCATCGCCATAGTCGGGGACATCAATCCAGGCGAAGTCATCAAGCTCGTGGAAAGCACCTTTGGGAAGATTCCACCCTCCCCCATTCCCCCGCCCGTGTTTACGGCGGAGCCGGAACAGCGGGGCGAGCGGCGAGTCGAGATCGAGTTCGATGCGGAGCCGGGCGTACTGATCGGATTCCACAAGCCGGGAATCGGCCATCCCGACGACTATGTGTTCGACGTCATCGACTCAATTCTGACGGATGGGGTCACATCGCGACTCCATGAGCGGCTTGTCCGGGATACCAAGGTTGCCGTGTCGGTCGACTCTGATACCGGTTTCCCGGGTGCAAGAACTCCCACGCTCTTCGTTGTGAGTGCGGCTCCCCGCGCCCCGCACACGACGGCCGAGGTGGAGACCGAGGTCTATCGAGAACTCGAACGCCTTCAGACGGAACCGGTTACCCAACGGGAGTTGGAGAAGGTGATCAACAATCTGGATGCAGGGCTGACCCGCTCGCTCAGGTCGAGCAGCCGTCTCGCGGGCTCGCTGGCGTATTATCAAACGGTGGTCGGCGATTGGCAGTACCTCATCAAGGGACGCGACCGTATCGCCGCGGTGACGGCGGAAGACGTGCAGCGTGTGGCGAAACGCTACTTCACAAAGCAGAATCGCACGGTGGTCACCCTGGTAAAGCGAGCGGACCAAAACAAGATGGCGCTGACGACCGATGCGGGACGGGAGGAGGGGAGACCATGAAGCGACGGCGGTGGGAGTACGAGAGGGCTGGATTGGCACCGTCTGCCGCACAGTGCGTCTGGCTGACGTGCGTCTTGTGTCTCGTTGGGTGGATAGCGGCCGGTCCTGTCTGGTCAGCCACGGCGAGCTTGCCAGACCCGCGGTCCATGACATTCAGTCCCGTGACCTTTGCACCGCCCGATGCCGAACGCCTCGAATTGGACAACGGTCTCGTCGTGTATCTGCTCGAAGATCACGAACTACCGTTGGTGCACCTGGGGGCCATGATGCGGGTGGGAGCATGGCTGGACCCGCTCGACAAGACAGGGTTAGCCGAAGTGACGGGCCAGCTCATGCGAGACGGTGGGTCGGCCATGATGCCGGCGAAGGACATCGATGAAGCGCTGGAACACATTGCGGCATCGGTCTCGTTTGGAATCGGCGATGAATCGGGAACCGCCAGTTTGGATGTTCTGAAAAAGGACCTTTCAACAGGGATCCGAATTTTCGCCGACCTCTTGCGCAGCCCGGCGTTTGAAACCGACCGACTCGAATTGCTGCGTTTACAGGCGTTGGAAGCAATCCGGCGCCGGCAAGACCATCCGGGTGCGATCGCTTCGCGTGAATTCACGAAGCTGATTTACGGTCCCGATCATCCGTATGCGCGCGAGTCGACCGTGGAGACGGTCAAGCGTATCACGCGCGACGACGTCGTCGCGTTCCATCGTACGCATATCCACCCGAACGGCATCATCATGGGCGTGAGCGGGGATTTCGACAAAAAGGCGTTGATCCAGTTAATCCGCGACACCTTCGGCGACTGGCAACGAGGGGAGGTGTCGACATTCGTGGCCCCGCCTGTGCCGGCAGACGACGCGGGCAATGCCAAGCTGGCGGTACGCTTCGTCGGCAAGGAAACGTCCCAGGCACACCTGCGGGTGGGAGAACTGACGATCAAGGAGACCGATCCCGACTATCCGGCCCTGGCCATCCTGAACGACATTCTCGGGGGAGGTGGCTTTCGGAGCCGTCTGTTTAAGGACGTCCGGACCAATCGCGGGCTGGCGTACTCGGTGGGAAGCCGGTTGCAAGCCAACGTCCGTGAGCGAGGACTCTGGTCGATGCGGGCCGAAACCAAGTTGGCCTCGGCAGAGGAGGTGGTCGGCCGATTCCTCGCCAATGTCGAGCAGGTGCGTTCCGAGCCGGTCACCGACGCTGAACTCGCCGAGGCCAAGGACTCTTTTGTCAACGCGTTCGTGTTTTCGTTTGCGCATTCATCGAGTATTGTCGGCCGGATGATCGATCTGGAGTATGACGGACTCCCAAGGAACTGGCTGCAACAACTGCGCGACAAGGTCGTTCGCCTGTCGAAGGACGACCTGTTGAGGGTTGCCCGTGAGCATCTGCATCCAGAGCGATTGTGCGTGTTGGCGGTGGGATCCCCGAACGGGCTGGCCAAGGCGCTGGCAAGCTTCGGTGACGTACAGGAGATCAAATTGCCGCCGGAAGGTTGAAGCAAGGCAACCAGACGCATAACTCGTTTCGCTCGGTGACCAGGTGTCTTGCGGAGTCATTCTATGCAGGTCGAAGTGATCGAGGGTAGCATTCTCCAGGCGTCAGCCGACGTGATTGTGAACGCGGCGAATAGTCATGGGATCATGGGCGGCGGGGTCGCCGGAGTGATCAAACGTGCGGCCGGTGCAGCTGTTGAGGAAGAGGCGATGCGGCAGGCACCGATTCCAGTTGGACAGGCCGTGCTCACGTCCGGCGGCCACACGAAGTTCAAGGGTATCATCCATGCGCCGACGATGCCGGAGCCGGGCATGCGCATACCCGCCGAGAATGTAGGAAAGGCAACACGAGCGGCCCTGGCGCTGGCCGATGAGCGGGGGTTTGTATCGATTGCACTTCCAGGCCTGGGCACAGGTGTCGGCGGTGTCGATGTCCACGATGCAGCTCACCAGATGATTCAAGCGATCAAGTCGTTCGCGGGGTGCGCACTTCAGCGAGTCGCCCTGGTGGATCTCGATCCGGCCATGATTGCCGCATGGCACACCGGGAATGCATCGGGCCGACCGGCCGAGCCATGAGCGACAAGAGCTTCGATGAGGGTCTATGCCACTTGAAGATGAACTGTCGGACATTCTGAAAAAATCCCGTCGCGGGCAAGGCATGAGCCTCGAGCAGCTTGCGGCCAAGAGCGGAGTTCCTGAGTCCGAACTGAGCGCCATCGAGCGCGGGACGAACCCGAACCGTACGACCCTCGCGTCGGTGAGTCAGGCGTTGCACCTCAAGGGCGAGCCGCTTGTCGCGATTGCCCTCGAACACTGGATGCCTGCGCCGACCCCGGTGATATCCGGCATCGAAACCGTGCGCGGCGATATCGGTGGGTACGAGGTCAAGGGCTACGTGGTGCACGACCAGGGTGAGGCCGTACTGGTCGACACGGGGTACAATGCGGAGGCGATGTTGGCCTTGCTCGATCGCCTCAAGGTGAGATTGGTCGGCATTTGCCTGACCCATGGTCACGACGATCATTCCGGCGGCCTGGATCGCTTATTGGCCGCGGCGCACGTGCCGGTCTACCTGGGGACGGGCGACGTTCCTTTGATGAAGTGGCATCCACCGGAAGATGTCCTGACCGTTCCTCGAGATGGCCAGCGTCTTTCTGTCGGGCGCTTGTCCGTCGAATGTATCACGACTCCCGGCCACACGCCGGGGGGCATCTGCTATCGGATCATGCAGCACGAAGGTCCCGTCTGTTTCGTCGGAGACACCGTGTTTGCCGGCTCGATCGGCGGATCCAATCCGACGACGCTCTATGGAACTCATCTGGAATCGGTTCGAAAGCGCGTGTTAACGTTACCTGAGGAGACGGTGCTCTTCCCCGGGCATGGACCCAGCACAAGCGTACGGGAGGAGCGCATATATAATCCCTTCGGGGCAACGTGAGTATTCCCGATGGCATCGTGGAGCCCGATCGATCCCAGACATGGAACACCGGACGAGGTGGCTTGGTCTGATACCGCAGCCCGCCTTCCGTCGCTCCCTGAAACGGATACGACATCGGAGATACTTGACGACGATCCGCCGCGACCAGGGGTGCTCCTCCCGCTCTGTCTCTTTGCCCTGACTGTCTTTACAACCTTATGGGCGGGAGCCTATCAAACCAGTACGAATCCAAGACTGGGGCCGTTGGATTTCTTGGCCCAAGATCTGTGGGCCCTACTGCGGGGGATTCCGTTCGCGGCGACCCTGCTGCTGATCCTCGTGACCCACGAGTTTGGTCATTTCCTACTCTCACGGATACATAAGGTGCCGGCCACTTTCCCGCTCTTTATCCCTGGACCACCCCATTTCATTGGGACGTTTGGCGCAATCATCCGCATGCGCCCCATATTAAATCGTAAGGCGTTGTTCGATATCGGAGTGGCTGGCCCCATTGCCGGGTTCGTCGTGGCGGTCGTAGCCATGGCAGTCGGCCTTGCGCTCTCCACGGTGACTTCACGCGGGAGCAGCTACGGTCTGCAATTGGGCGAACCGCTGCTGCTCCAATTCATGTCATGGCTGGTGATCGGTCCAATACCGGAACGAGCCGACGTCCTGCTTCACCCAATCGCGTTTGCCGCCTGGTTCGGACTCTTCGTCACATCGCTGAACCTGCTTCCCATCGGACAGCTCGATGGCGGGCACGTCGCGTATGCGCTGTGGGGCCGGCGACAGCGGGGCATCGCGCTGATCGCCGTCCCGATTCTGTTGGTCTTGGGCTTTATCGGCTGGCCGGGGTGGTTCTTGTGGGTCGGGATGGCCAGCCTGCTTGGCGTGTCCCATCCGCCCATCATCGATCCGCACCAGGAACTCGGCCGCACACGTGTCTGGATCGGGTGGGCCGCCCTTGCGATCTTCGTCCTATCCTTTGCACCCATTCCCTTCTCAATCGGCTAGCTCCTGGAGGACGATTCGATATGAACCGATTCGGTCGCGCGCTGGTGGTGGGAGCGCTGGTGACGGGAGTGTTCCCGCCGACCTTCGCTGCGGACCGCTTTACGCTTATGCACAATGGAGAAGCCGTCCGTGACGCTCGGACGGGCCTCGTATGGGAACGCGAGCCGGACCGGGAACACGACGTATGGAGCCGATCCTTGGAACGTTGCGCCACGAAGGAAGTCGGTGGTCAAAAGGGCTGGCGCCCGCCGACGATTGACGAAATCAGGACGCTGGTCGACCTTGAACAAAATGATCCATCTTTGCCGGCTGGACATCCGTTCGTCGGCATCCGATCGGAAATTTTTTGGACCTCGACCCCGCATCCTACCGACGACATCGTCGCGTGGCAGCAGAGTTTTCTCACTGGCCAATCGGTGACCGATCAGAAGTCCGGCATGCGCCGTCTCTGGTGCGTTCTGGCTCCATAGGTCAGGCCAGCGCGGAGTTGCATCTCTGCCCCCGTTGGCTCCTCGGCAATCGTCGACCAGTGTCCACCTCCACACAGCCGTTGAATCTCACACAGCCGCCCCACCGGTCCCAACGAGCGTGAGCGCGGATGCATGAGGCACGCGGGATCGTGCCGGTGTCGTGCTGGCTCACGCTCCGAAACGCGGTTTCGCTACTGTGATCGGGCCCGGAGGTGGTATGCATGGGAGACGCCATGTCAGACCTCCAGGCATCCACATTGTTTTGCCCTATTTGTCGCGCTGAACGCGATCAGTTGAGTGACGAGTGCAGACAATGCGGGATCATCTTTGCCAAGTACAAGCCCCTGCCCCGTCCGAGTGCGCCTACGGTCCATGCAGTTGCGTTACAGGTGCCGGACCGAACCGGCTGGATCGGCGGTCTGTGGTTGGACTTGAAACGCCTGGCATTCGCGGTCGACGAGTCCACGAGTCCTGTCGTGCTTGGCGGCCGGGCAGTCGCCTTTGTTGTTCTCCTTGTTTGGGGCTGGAAGTTAATGTCGGCGTCCATTGCCTCGAACTACGTCGGCGAATCGTTCATGCATCTGATCAATCTGCCCTTTCACGAAGCCGGGCACATCTTTTTTACTCCGCTCGGGCGATTCCTGCAGGTGATAGGGGGAAGCCTCGGCCAGCTTATGATGCCCCTAATCTGCGTGGGTGCGTTTCTTATCCAACAACGGAATCCATTTGGGGCCTCTGTCTCCCTGTGGTGGTGTGGAGAAAGTCTGCTGGATCTGGCGCCGTACATCGATGATGCGAGGGCGCTCGATTTGGTGCTGATCGGTGGCGTGACCGGAAAGGACGTCGAGGATTATCACGACTGGGAATACATACTGCGAACGGTGGGCTGGCTCCAGTATGACCATCTGGTGGCGACTATCGCGCACCGGATGGGGACGGCGTTGATGGTCGGCGCTCTCGTGTGGGCGGCGTGGCTCTTGATTCAACAGTCCAAGCGGCTCGGGTAAGATCGGGCCCTACGGCCAATCAAACGTCCACAGTAAAGCCAGGATCAACAGTTGCTGGGAAGGGGCCAACTGCGGGACGCCGGGCGAAATGTCACCTCCCTTGTAAAAGCCTCCATCCACTCCCGTCGAGTCGTCCCAGCGATATTCCAACCGCGCGTGCCAATTACGCAGCAGTCTTTGTCGATCGTACACAAATGGGGCGAAGTCGAGTGTCACGGTCATGGCTTTCACAAACTGTTCGCTTCCCGTCCAGCGTCCGTTTCGGTCCCAGTACAATTCCGGTCTCACGGCCACATACCACCGAGGAGCAAACCGCCATCGGGCCGTGATGTTTCCTGCCATCACAAACGCGCGTGGGTTCCCGGGCCGGCCGGCAATATTTTCAGTCCCCGCGTCATACGACAATGCCAGCAGAATATCGTCGCGCTCCCAGGTCACGATGTTGTTGAGATAGTAGCGCCAAAATTGCAGAGCAGTATCCGACTGGTCTGGCCCCGCATAGACGGTGTGGGCGACATTCAGGCCCCAGCCGGGCTTATAGACGACCTGCATGCCATAGCTCGGCGCGTCGTTTGGGCGCGCGAGGTGCGCGTATCCGTTGATTATGTAAGCGGCCACTTCGACGCGCTCGTTCAAATGGTACCGGGCATTCAGGCCGAACATGAGGTAGGGACTATAGTCGGCCTGCCAGGCGCGCGTGTAGTTGATATTGTCTTTGGCATAGAGTGATTCGTAGCCGAGGAGGCTGTTGAACAGGCCTGCCTGCAGGGCCAACCCGCTTCCAACCGGTGCCAAATAGGAAACATTGGCCAGGCCTATGTGACGGAGCGTGTCCGCACCGGAGATTTTCGGCTCTCCCGGGAGGAAGGCGAAATCCTTGGTGTCGTATCCGGCCTGGACAGCGAGTTCCGCCCCCCATCGAGACCTATCAGTCGCGGAAGTGGTTGAGTTTAATGGGGCCGTAATCTTTTTTTGTACGTAAGCGAGTGCCATGTCGGGGGCCAATTCGTTGGTCCGAGGCACGGTTGAGCGGTTTCGCCACAGGTGATTTTCGGGAAAATTTAAATTCAGCGGATAACTGAGATCGAAATACGCCCCGTAATACCATCTATCTGGCACAGTGGCTTCGTTTGGCACTGAACTGAAAGACCTCTCCGAGTGACTGTCCTGTGCCGCTACACTCCCTCCAAAAACGAACCAGCAGACAACAGGTAACACCATGCCCGCCTGGATAAACCCAATGCCCCATCTGTCGTTAATCTGTAACAGTTTTTGCTTCACGGGCATCCTTCTAACACAGCCTGGGCCGCTCACGCCGTAAATATCTTGTATGAACATTCGTGACGATTTTCCACCATCGGACGAGGATGAGCGCCCAGACGCCACCGGCAATTTGACACCGTTTTTATACAAGAGGTATCCGGTTTAATACCATTCTGATAGACGCCTTGGTACATTCGTAGGCGATAGGTCGCCGGGAAGCGGCAGCTCGCAGAAGCCGCAGTCCGTGATGCGGGAATAGCATGACGATGATCGCAATCGGTTTGCTCCTGAGCCTGGTCGCCCTCATGTGAATCATGATCATTGCGACCATTCGAAACGGCGATCGACACAGGATCATGTCCGTTCAGTCTGGGGGTGTCGGTGGCGGGCGAGAAGCCGCCGACCTCATGGGTGGCCAAACCGGGCGCGCGGACGCCTCCAAGAGTCATTCTCGACAAACCCGCTCTTGGTTCAAGCAAATCCTGTTGCTCGCGATGTCGGCGGCCGCGACTCCCGCCATGGGCGAGGAACCCATCGGCCCGATCCTGCACGAGCCAGGCCGGCCGGCTGTCGTCGTAGACTGGTCGTTACGGAACACCACCGTCGCGGATGCTGTGACATCGCCGCTCTGGCATTACGGCGGATTTGTCGATCTGGGTTACTCCCTTGACTTCAATTTTCCAGAGAACCATCAGTTCCGAAATCGCGCGACCACGCCTCGCGTCAATGAACTCGATCTCAATATGGCGGGCGTCTATGTCCGTAAAGATGCATCCGAACAATCGCGCTGGGGCACCGAACTGCTCGTGCATGGGGGGCAGGATGCGAAGAGCTTCGGGTTCGGAGTCAATCTGCCCCAGGTGCAGGACTCCGACGCCTTGCGTCATTTTGGGCGCGCCAACGTCTCTTACTTGGCGCCGATGGGGAACGGGCTAACCCTCCAGGCCGGACTTTTCAACAGTCTCATCGGCTACGAATCACTCTATGCCAAAGACAATGCCAACTACACGCGAGCCTGGATCGCAGATTATTCACCCTACCTGATGTTTGGGGCGAATGCGGTCTACCCTTTCAATGATCAATGGACCGGGGCCGTCTTTGTCATCAACGAATACTTTCATCTACAGAACGCCAACAACCTGCCAAGTTACGGAGCGCAAGTGACGTACAAGCCGGGTTCGTCTTGGACAGTCAAGGAGACGCTCTACTACGGACCTGATCAATCGAACACCGCCTTGGAGTTCTGGCGCGTCTTCTCGGACACCATTCTTGAGTGGAAGGGGCAGGACTTGACGCTTGCGGCAGAGTATCAGATCGGGACCCAGAGGACGGCGGACGCGCCCGGGCAACCTCGGACGTTCTATATGGGGGCGTCGCTTCCGATGCGCTGGCATGTGACGGGACCGTGGACCGTGGCGGTTCGGCCTGAGCTGTACTGGGATCGAAACGGCACTATGACGGGGTTTGAGCAGTTTATCCGCGCAATCACCACCACCGTGGAATACAAGCTGCCCTATCGATGGACCCATACGATGCTTCGGCTCGAGTATCGCTACGACGAGTCCACGGGGGCGGGTGGGGGATTCTTCAAAGGCAATGAGATCGCGCCTGGTGTCGTCGGGCTCACCCCAGCCCAACAGATGCTGATTTTCGGGCTGATCTGGACGCTCGATTCGCCGTGAGGACCTTCATGGGCAGAGAGCAGCCATATACCAACCCCACGATCCACTAACAGCCGACCAAGCGAACTCCTCGCGATCCGGCATTATCTAGACGGCGAACAGCACCGGTGAGAGATGCGCGCGGCATTGCTTACAGTCGCAGGGGTTTCATCTGGTCGAGGCGACGACCGGCCGGGACGGCCTGACCGAGGCTCGGGCCAGGAATCCCGATCTGATCCTGCTTGATTTGGGTCTCCCGGATATGGATGGAATCGAGGTGATTCGAGAGGTACGAGAGTGGACGGCCATTCCTATCATCGTTCTTTCGGCGCGAGACCAGGAACAGATGAAAGTGTCGGCGCTGAATCTGGGCGCGGACGATTACGTCACCAAGCCGTTCGGCACCCAGGAACTGTTGGCTCGCATGAGGACCGCCCTTCGCCATCACGCGGGACGAGCCGATGAGCCGGCCGATTCGGTGGCGACGATGGGCGAAATTCGTGTCGATCTCGGACGCCGGCAGGTGCTCGTCAAGGGCCGTGAAGTGCATCTCACTCCGATCGAGTACAAGCTGCTGACCACGTTGATCCGCTATGCGGGAAGAGTGATGACCCATCGGCAACTGCTGAAGGAAGTGTGGGGTCCGCTCCACGTCGACGAAACCCACTACCTGCGGATATACATGCGACAATTGCGCAACAAGTTGGAGGAGAACCCGGCAAATCCGCGCTATTTCGTGACAGAAGTAGGGGTCGGGTATCGCCTTCGGACCGACTGACCGCGAGATCACCATCGAGCTACGGCTGCGCCAACCTTTGCACCGTGAGCGACTCGTCCCTGCCGGGTGCCCGGAGTGCGTCTCGACGAGCGATCAAGAATCGAGGCGGTGGGGTGGGTGGTCGGACAGCTGCTCCAGGGCCAGCATCAGGGCATGAGTGCCTTTTCGCCCGTGACCCAAGCGTTGGACGAACTGATATAGGTGGTGCACAAGTGCCAGCCCTGGTAGTTGCAGGTCAGATCGCGCGGTTTCCTCGAGCACGAGCCCCATGTCTTTTACGAAGTGGTCGACGAAGAAGCCGGGATCGAAATTTCTTTCCAGAATTCGCGGAGCAAGGTGCTCGAGCGTCCAGCAGGCGGCGGCACCACCTCGAATCGACTCCAGCATCTGGACAAGGTCGAGGCCGGCGCGAGCCCCATACAGCAGGCCTTCACAGACCCCCACCATTGTGGATGCAATGACGATCTGGTTGCAGAGCTTCGTGTGTTGTCCGGCGCCAGGCCCCCCCTGGTGAATAATGCGGGAGCCCATAGCCTTGAGCAACGGCATGACGGCACCGAATGCGTCAGCCTCGCCCCCAACCATGATCGACAAGGTCGCTCGCTTGGCGCCGATGTCGCCTCCGGAGACCGGGGCATCCAGCGCCACGGCCTCTTTGGTTCGAGCTGCATGCGCGATTTCCTGGGCTAGGCGAGGGCTCGTGGTGGTCATGTCCACGAGTATCGCACCTTTCCGGACGGCTCGCAGGACACCCTGCTCGCCGAAGTACACCGCCCGTACGTCCTCGGGAAACCCCAGCATGGTGAACACGATGTGGCATTGATCGACGACTTCGGCCGGGTCGTTCGCCCAGGCGGCTCCCCGGTCCAGTAAGGGGCGGGCTTTCTCTTTCGTTCGACTGTGGATCATCACCCGATGCCCCTGTGCGATCAGGTGACTGCACATCGAGGTGCCCATGACACCCGTGCCGATCCAGCCGAGCTGAGCGCCGATTTCTGCCGTGCTCTTGGTCATCGGTTGATAGGTCCGTTCGATCGGGCTGGAGGTGAGGATACAGTCTCGGGGTCGGGGAGCGGCCCATGACTGCGAAAACACTCCTAAGTATTCAGGCTTGTGATATACTGCAACTCCTGCCACTCACCCTGGAAGCATATCGATGACCACAGACGATGGATTGTATGTCGCCAAGGGCGTCAAGGGTTTTGGTGTGTACGCAGCTCGGACCATTCGACGCGGCGACGAAATTCTGACCTTCTCCGGGCCACTGATTGACTTCCAGGGCACGATTCAATTGGGCGAGCGCGAAGGCGATGCGTTGCAGATCAGGCCGGATTTGTACGTGCATCTGACCCAGCCCGGCTCGCTCGTCAACCATTCCTGTGCTCCGAACGCCGGGATCGTAAACGACTTTCATTTGATCGCGCTCGGGCCCATTCGGCCTCACGAGGAGATCTGTTACGACTATTCGACGAGCATGGCCGACGGGCACTGGACCATGGTATGTCTCTGCGGGGAGCCCACGTGTCGAGGTCGTGTGCTCGACTTCCACACACTGCCGGAGACGCTCCGGCAAGCCTATCTCCAGCGCGGTGTGGTGCAGACTTACCTCGTGCGGGCCTCCCAGGCAATCCCAGAATTCCCAACGTCCACGCTCACCCTGTCGAGCAGTTATTCTACCAGCATCGAGGCGAAGTAATCCTTGAGCGCCACCATGGCGCGACAGTCGTCCTCGTTGTATTGCAGAATGCGTGTAAGCGCGGCCGCGTTCGACGGATTGGCCAGGTACTCGTTGTACCAGGCGATGGAGTTAGCCCCGGATGGATCGGCATCTCTCCATTTGAACCCGATTTGCTTCGCGATTTGCTTGATGCCGTACGAATACGTCGGCCAGTCCGAGTATGCCACCACCAGGTCGTGGTACAGGTCGAATTCCCGCGACTCATACTTGGCTAAGACCTCCGCATCGAGGCCGTATTTATCACGCAAATGTCGAAGGGTCGTCCGTTCTTTCGAAGAGTACACGTAATACACGTCATCTGGAGCGGCAGCCAAAAAATCCCAAAATGCGCGCGTGGTCGCCTCCTCCTCGTCGGGCTTTCTCGCCACAAAGTACTGAAAGCGCGGATGGCGTTTCCCTTCAGCGATCAAGAGTCCAAAGAGATAGGTCACTCCCTGAGTGGGGTCATCTTCGATATCGAAAAAGACTTCTCGCTGTCGAACGGGAAAGCTGTACCCGGGGCGAATCACCGGGCGTCCCTCCAAGCGCACCCGTGCCCTGGTCTTCATCCGCTGCAATGAGGCCAGGCCCATTCGGGGAATCTTCTTCTCCCCATTGACGAAATCCTCCACGGTCATCTCGGCAATATCGGCGATCGTATGGAGTCCGGCGGCCTTCAATGCGAACTTCTGCTTCCCGACGAAGAACAATCCGGTGGGATCGGACGTATCCGTGACCCAGCGCTCGCAATGCTTGAACCAGGAGCAGAGGTAGCAGTGACTACCCAGAACCGGCTCCGAGCGTTCTTCGCCGGTCACAAGCTGCCGGGCTTGGTTTAGGGCGGAGGTGAACTCTGTTTCGAAGTCTGACGGGTCGAATTCCTCCAGCTCCATGTCGACGTTGATAATATGAGCCGTCGACGGCAGAGTCCCTTGCACCCGCCCTAGAAGGCGGCGGTAAAAGAGCACCTGAAACGCGTAGTGGGCTTTGAACCTGGTGCGTTTGCCGTCGCGCTCCTCCCAGCCCCTCCCTGCCTTGATGTCGATCGGCTCATAGAGGAACGGACCGAGCCGAGACGTGCCGTCGCGCTTGACCAACAGATCTGGACGGCCGATCAGATCGTCGTCTCTCAAGCACCCCTGGTAGATGCACGGAGCTCCCGTGTGCATCAAACGTAGAGTTTCACCGACCGCGACGTCCGGGGGAAGCGGCTGTAGGTCGGCGATCTCTCCAGAGCCCTGTACTGTGAGATATCTGCGTTCGGTCTGCAGGCCGAGTTCCCACAGAAGTTTGACAAAGGGGCTGACGTCGACCTTCTCCTTCGGATCCCCGTTGGCATCCAGGTAGACCCGGTGGGCACACTTCGTGAAGTTGTAGAGATCGTTCGCGGTGACGGTCTTCCCCCCGGCCATGTGGAGACCCTAACACAGGGGGAGGGAGCGCTTCACTGGGCATCGTGTCGTTCACACCCGTCCGGGGCCACGCCGTTTGCTACAATCCTGCCTTTGCTCACGATTGAACAAGAGGAGGGAGTGATGAATCGATTACAAGGCAAAGTGGCGATCGTAACGGGCAGCAGCAGCGGAATCGGCAAGGCCATCGCACGTCGGTTCGCCGAGCAGGGGGCCAAAGTGGTGGTGGCGGCTCGACGCCTTCCGCTGTGCGAACGCACCGTCGAGCAGATCCGCGAGTGTGGTGGAGAAGCGCGGGCGATTCGGACAGACGTCACCGATGAACGGCAGGTCGAAGCCTTATTCGATCGGGCGGTTTCCGAATATGGGCGAGTCGATGTGTTAGTGAACAATGCGGGCGTCATGGCCGGCGGCCGATTGGTCGAAACCCCCCTGGAGGACTTCGAACGGGTCATGCAGACCAATTTGCGTGGGACGTTCCTCTGTTGTCGTGCCGGCTTCCGTCACATGCGGCAGCAAGCGACTGGAGGGACCATCTTGAACATGTCGAGCGTTGCCGGGATACAGGCGTGGGCCGGGACCGGTGTCTATAGTGCGTCCAAGCACGGCATCATGGCACTGACCAAATCATTGGCCGAAGAAGGGCGGCCGCATGGGATCAAAGCCAGCGCCATTTGTCCGGGCGCGGTTGCCGATGAGTTGGTCGATGACTCTCCTGAACGCATCCATCGGACGGAAAAAATCAGTCCCTATGATATTGCCGACACGGCCGTGTTCCTCGCGACGCTCGGCCCATACGTGGTCATCCACCAAATCGTAGTCGATCGTCTGGGAGCGGAATGGTAGAACAAGTCCGCTCTCGCGCGGACAGCGTAGTCAAGTTAGGGCCGATCGCCTCTTGCCAAGAGCCGCTCAATGTGACAACGCTCCGTGAACGCATGGAAGGAGGGAAGGAAAGTATGGCGATCGATCCGGACAAACTTGATGCTTTCGTAGGGCGCGCGGTGAATGACCTCGGGGCCGCGGTGTCGGGGCTTTTGCTGCATATCGGAGACAAGCTCGGCCTGTACAAGACAATGGCGGATACCGGGCCGCTGACATCTCAGCAATTGGCCGACAAGACCGGGACCGCGGAACGGTACATACGTGAATGGCTGGCGAACCAGGCTGCGGGAGGCTACGTCTCTTACGATGCCGCGTCGAACACCTATTCGTTGACGGAAGAGCAAGCATTCTGCTTGGCCAATGAAGAGAGCCCGGCATTCTTGCCCGGTGGCTTCGAAAGCCTCGCCGCATGCTTTGTGGACGAACCCAAGATCACGGCGGCCTTTCGCAGCGGGTTGGGCGTCGGGTGGCATGAACACGATACGAGGCTTTTCTCAGGCACCTGCCGATTTTTCAGGCCTAGCTACAACGCAAACTTGGTCACTTCGTGGATACCGGCCCTCGATGGCGTCGAAGCCACGCTCAAACGGGGCGCCAAAGTGGCCGACTTGGGGTGTGGTCATGGTAGCTCGACCGTGGTGATGGCCAAAGCCTTCCCCAAATCCAAATTCATTGGCTTCGATTATCATGGGCCGTCTATTCAACAGGCCCGTAAGGCCGCCGAGCAGGCGGGCGTGGCCGATCGGGTTCTGTTCGAAACTGCAGGCGCCAAGGATTTTCCTGGCGTTGACTACGACCTCGTCACCTTTTTCGATTGTCTCCACGATATGGGGGACCCCGTGGGGGCAGCCCGGCACGTGCGGCGAGCACTGCGCCCCGATGGAACCGTGATGCTGGTTGAGCCCTTTGCGGGAGATACGCTGGCGGAGAATCTCAATCCTGTCGGACGAGTCTACTACGGGTTTTCGACCGTGGTCTGTACACCGGCGTCACTGTCGCAGGAGGTCGGGTTGGCCCTCGGGGCCCAGGCCGGTGAACAGCGCCTACGCAAGGTGATGACGGACGGTGGGTTCACGCGGTTTCGCCGAGCCACACAGACGCCGTTTAACTTAGTCTTGGAAGTCCGACCTTGAACGAGGGTTGGACCGTTCACGATCCCAACCATCGGCCGGAAGGTCAGCTCTAGAGTTCGTGTTCCGGGAGAGCCTGCAGATTGCGGTAGGTGCGCAGCACGTTCTTCACATAAGTCTGAGTCGAGGAGTAGGGCGGGATCCCCTCATGGCGGAGCACTCGGCTGACCCCCGCATGGTAGGCGGCAAGGGCGAACTCGAGATTGTCCCCGAATCGGTCCAGCAGATAGCGCATCTGCTTGGCGCCCCCGAGAATGTTCTGTTGTGGGTCCATCGGATCCGTGACGTCGAGGGAGGATGCCGTACGAGGCATGAGCTGCATCAGTCCAAGGGCGCCCTTGTTGGAAACCGCCAGAGGGTTGAAGCTCGATTCGACCTGAATAATGGCGGTGAGCAATGCGGGATCCAGTCCATAACGCCAGGCATATTGGTGGATCGTTGCCTCAAAGGCCGCCGGGAGGGTAAAACCCTCGAGTTGGGACCGCTGAGCCAGTGAGCCGAAGTGCGAGGGGTGGATACCGTTCGGGACGGTCAGTGTTGCAATCGCACAGAGGACGAGCACAGCCAGGGAGCGGGCCCACCAATTCCCACGTGGGCGTTTCGGTTGCGTGATGCCGTATATCTCGAGATCAACGAGCATAAGAAGCACCGCGAAACTGTCAGGCGCACTGGAGCGTTCGTCACCGTCGTCGGGGTATCCTACCCCCGCTGTTCGCCCCTGGCAAATGGAAATTTATTGGGTGCACGACCAGATGGGCTCGTTTTTCGTCGCGAATCGGCTCTAGGACTTGATTGGCGCCAGTGAGACCGGTTCAAAATCCCCTGCCGCCGCCCCCCCCGAACCCGCCTCCGGACGAGCTTCCCCCTCCGAAGCCCGACCCTCCCGAACCGCGTGGTGCCGAAGCCATGGCGGTACCGGTTTTTGAGGCCATGTCGCTCATGTGGCCGATAAAGCTCTGTGAGGTAAAGCGGCTCATGTCGGTGCCATGATACCAGGACGGCGGACTCCGAAGCATCGATTCGAAGGCCCGTGCCCAGTCCTTTTCCACGCCGAGGGCCATAGCGAACGGAAGGAACTTCTCAAAAAGGTCGGGCGTCTTCACAACCCGGTCGAACCGATCGGCTTCCACTCGAGTCAGGAACTCCTCGAATCCGAGCACGCCTTCCAGGGCACGGGTGCCGCGAATGGTGCGGGCGGGCATAATGCGGCCGAACCCGGCGACGATCAGGCCGGAGAGCAGGCCTCCCCCGATAGACGCGAGGGGTGCCATTCCCCAGTGATCCGCCAGCGCCGATAGGCCGAAGACCAGACCTGCCCCCAGCACGATCCCCGTGATCAGGTAGTTCTGTTTGACGCGATCCGGTCTGTGCCGGTAGTACTTCCGTGCTTGGAGCGCATCGAACACGGCGTTACGGATGCCAGGGAGAGACGTATAGAAGGCGTTTTCCAACGAACTGAGCGGAACCCGTTCGTCCGCGCCGCTGCGAAACAGGCCACTTAAGAGCAGCCGTTCGTGTTTTGGTAAGGCGGCCCATTCTCCGGGCGGCTTGGATCGGTGGAACACGTAGTCGGTGCTCGACCAGAATCCCAAGATTCGTTCCTGCCGCTGCTCCTGGATGCGAAGATAGCCGCGCACCGCAAGATCGACAACGGTCGCGGTCACGTCGCGGAGATCGGGCGAGTCGTCGGCCAGCGTGCCGACCTCCGCCGGTGTCAATCGGTCCGGCGGTTCGTAGACGACGGTGATCGGTCGCAGCCTGGGGTCGCGCCCACGGCTGTACCAGAGCCGAAGCATGACGACGAACACGAGTATCGGAAGCCCCAACGGCCAGTTGCTTGCCAGAAACATGCGAGCGTCGTCCCATGCCGTAGGTTCCGAGACCACCCCCTTGTCCCACGCCACGACGGCGGTGAGTCCTTCGCGAAAACCCAAGGTGCGCATCATGTTCATTTCGATGATCGGACCCACGACCTCAACTGTCGCGGCGTGCTCGCGCGCCCCATAGGCGCCGGTGAACGCGCCCGCACGGACGCCTGTGGCACTCGCGGGGAGGATAATACGTGCCGACGCATGCTCGATGGGCACGTCCCATTCGTCCCCCGTCACGTTCCAATACAGTTCATCGTGGTCCTTGAAGAACTTGAGCCCGTTTCGCACCCGGTATTTCAAGATGAAGGTGCGTATGGCGTCGACGGCCCCTGGAATCCATATTTTGAAGTTGCGATAGTGGCGTTCACGGCTCTGTTCGAGCTTGAGCGGGGCGCCCAGCTCATCGGTGACCGTTACCTGGTCGATGCGGAGCGAGTAATTGAACCCTTGCGGAGTCCGATACTCCACCGGGATCAGCCGTTCGATGCCGTTCCAAGATCCCTGGAATCGTGACCGAACGGTTTCGGTCACGAGAAGGTCGCCGCTGGGCAGCACGAGCAGCTCGACGTCAAAGCGGTTCAGGACGAACGAACGGGCCTCGACCGAAGCGATCTCGAGGGATGCGAACAGGCAGAGCAGGGCCGCCAGAAGGAGGGAGAACCGTCGGGGAGAATGGAGGGCAGGGAGCACGGTTTGCCAACCGGCTAGAATTGCACCTTCGGCGGTTCCCGCTGGCTCGACTCGTTGAGCTCGAAGAATTGCCGGCCGGTGAAATTGAACAAGCTCGCGAGGAAGTTCGTTGGAATTTCCTGCGTCTTCGCGTTGTAGTCGCGCACCACCGCATTATAGTACCGACGGGCATTCTGCACCGCCTCTTCGATCTGGTTCAGGCTCCCTTGCAGCTGAGTGAAACTCTCCACCGCCCGCAACTGCGGATAGGCTTCGGCCAGGGCGAAAATGGATTTCAGCGATCGGCTGAGCTGGTCCTCCGCCTCGGCTTTGGCTTCCGGCCCTTGTGCCGACATGGCCTTGGCTCTTGCCGCGATGACGGATTCGAGGGCGCCCTTCTCGTGGACGGCATACCCTTTGACCGTTTCAACGAGGTTGGGAATCAAATCGTACCGGCGTTTGAGTTGGACGTCGATATCGGCCCAGGCACCATCGCACGCGGCGCGGAGGCGGACGAGACCGTTGTAGAGACCGATGACGATGAGGACGAGGACGACCAGTCCGACGGTGACGATCCAACCCATCGATGGCTCCTTACGGCTCGGGGTGAATTACGTACTGCATCGGGGGCGCATCATAGCGTCCCGTCCACCCCCTGTAAAGCGTTCCGTGCGCTCGGTCAACGGAGAGCGGCCGCGATGTCGCAGGCGAGGTTCCACGTTAGTGAGTCGGTGGGAAGTCGGAGAACTCAGCGTCGTCACCGTGTCGAATCGGTGGCCTGGATTCCGTCCAAATATTCAGAGCGACGCCTTGCGGTTCGTCGGATTCGCTGAACGGCATCCGGCGGCCGTCGAGGGTGAGGAAGAAGGTCCCTTTCCCCGGCGCATGGGCGGTGACCTGCGCGGTCAGGACATCTCCGTTTTCCACGTCGGGGTCTTTGACGACCGGTACCCCGCAGATGCCGAGGACGATGATGGGGATCGTGCCGGTTTCGTCTTCCAGGCGAAACGAGTAGGCGCCGTAGCAGACGCTCCCGGCCGGCAACTTGTACGGATCAAAGGCACGCACGTCGTGGGCCGTCCCGTGTACAAAGATCTGATGCAAATGGTACGCCTCGGGGTATTCGTGGAGATCTTTGATCGGCATGGGCTCGCGGGATTCGTCGGCCGCACTCAACGGACCGCCGACCCAGGTCTGCGCGGCGAGCAGCATGAGTAGGCAGGCGAATCCCATCGTGTGGCGGCTGGTCTGTGCCATGCGGTCATTGTAGCAAAGGCCGCCGGATGTGCAGCAGAAATTGCAGAGCGCCGCGCCGCTCTTCATTGCCGTCGGGGCAGTCGTTATAATGCGCATGCGAAGGAGCACGAGCGATGAGCAATTTCGAACGACAGTTGAGCCGGTACATTGCCGATGGACGCAAGGCATTCGAAGCGACATTGGGACGCATGGTAGAGATGCCTTCGGTCAGCATGGATCCAGATCGTGCGAAGGACGTGCGCTCAATGGCTGAATATGGCGCCGCCCTGCTCAGGCATCATGGGGCGGATGCGGAGGTGGTGGAGACCGGGGGACACCCGCTGGTGTCAGGGGGATGGACCACGGGCACCTCGCATCCGACCGTGACCATCTATAACCATCTGGACGTTCAGCCCGCGCAAGAGCCCGAATGGCGGCAGGAGCCGTTTGCCTTTCGAATCGCTGATGGTGTGTACCATGGCCGAGGCGCGACTGACGACAAGGGCCCTGCGCTGACGGCGCTTCTCGCAGCCAAGTTTGCCATTGATCAGGCACTGCCGATCAACATTCGTTTTCTGTGGGAATGCGAAGAGGAAATCGGCAGCCCGAACTTTGCCGCCACCCTGGCCAAATCCGGTCGAATTCCACGCCCCGATTCGGTGGTGATTTCAGACACGATCTGGATTTCCAACGATCAACCGGCGATCGCCGTAGGCCTGCGCGGCCTGCTGGCGGTGCGGTGTACCTTGCAGACAGGGTCGAAGGACGCGCATTCGGGAGTGACGGGTGGGGCAGCGAGGAATCCACTTGCCGAATTGGCCGAGGTCGTGAGCGCTTCCGTCGATGCGAAAACCGGGCGCGTGAAGATTCCGGGTTTCTATCGCAAGGCGGTGGCACCTACTCCGAAGGACGTGAACGGTTTCCTTCGCTCTGGCTTTCGAGTGGATCGGTTCATGAAGGCCTATGGGTTTCAATCCCTTCGTACGAAGAACCCCGCGGAAGTCATGAAAAGAATTTGGGCGCAACCGACCTTCGAAGTCCATGGGCTTACCGGCGGGTACCATGGTCCTGGCGTCAAGACCGTGGTGCCGTGGAAGGGTGAGTTGAAATGCAGCATGCGGTTGGTTCCGGCGCAGTCGCCGGAAGAAATCTTCCAGCTCTTCAAACGCTACGTGAGGAAACTGAATCCGTCGATCGTCGTTGAGGCCGACGGGATGCTGAGTCCGTTCCGTGGCGTAGCGGACGGGGCCTACGTCGAGTCCATTCGAGCGGCGATCCGAGCCGGATTCGGGAAGGACCCTGCATTCACACGGGAAGGAGGCTCCATCGGCGCGGTCGTCAGTATGCAGAAGGCCTGGAAGGTCCCGATTCTGTTCCTTGGCCTCAGTTTACCTGAACACGGGTATCACGCCCCGAACGAACACTTCGACTGGCGTCAAGCTTCGGGCGGCATGCGCGCCTTCGCCACGTATTTTCGACAGCTTGCGACCATGAAATCGAGCCCGTGACTCCCGTGTATCCGAGTCTGATGAACAGCGAGGAGGGATGGATGATGAACACACCAGCCGTGCGAGCCATGCTGCTGCGTCTGGCGCTCCTGTCGGCCTTACTGGCAGGGACGGTTCTACCGCAGCAGGCGGCCGCCGTCGAGGTCTCCACCACTGCGCGTCTACTGCCGTCGGGGGAGGGCATCGAACTGGAGTATCGATCCGAGGGCGAGACATGGACGGACGTGATCCCGATCTATCAGGGCGGTCAAGGCGGGGAGACACAAGGCGCCATCCGATATTTCAGCGCAGGCGTCGGGATGGCCGAACGTCAGGCGAAGTATCCTCCGTTTCCGCTGAAGATCGTCCTGACGGCGGGCACCAAGCCGTATGCGGCGCACGCCGATGTCCATATTGTCGAGGTCGGCGGGGATAGGACCCTCTCGATTCCATCCGACCGCGTTCACGGGCCTTGGCTGTTTGTGGATCTGCCTCCTGGGACCTACGACATTACAGGTAATCGAGGACCAAGTACTGCCACGCTTCGACGAGTCACGATCTCCGCCGGCGGTGAACATGTCGTCTACCTCAGATTTCCAGAGGAACCGGATTCCTAGCGGTGACGGCTCGACCGCCTGAGCGACCAGGCCTATGGGCTTTTCGATAGACGAGTAACCGAATCAAAACCTTCGTGGTCGGTCTGGAGGGTCTTTGGCCTGCGGACGCCTCGCGCAGGGCTTGTCCGTCGGAACCCCGGAGAGCCGTATCGCTTCGCGCATGCCCTTCAGTACCGCGCCGCGAGGCTCCTACGCAGCACCTGAATGCGGCTATCCAGAGAGTGATGCCAGGTCGATGACGAAGCGATAGCGCACGTCGCCAACCAACATCCGCTCATACGCATCATTGACTTGCTGAATAGGGATCACTTCGACGTCCGCCGCAATATTGTGGGTAGCGCAGAAATCGAGCATCTCCTGCGTGGCGCGAATTCCTCCGATGAGGGAGCCGGCCAATCGACGTCGCCGAAGAATCAACGGCATCGCACCGACTGCCATCGGCTGATCCGGCGCGCCAACCAGGATGAACGTGCCGTCCGTTTTGAGCGATTCCAGAAGCGGGTCAATTGCATGGGGCGCGGACACGGTATCCAGCAGGAAGTCAAACGTGCGTTCGAGTTTTGACAGGTCTGTGTCGAGTCTCGCGAAATCCGACGCGCCCAGACGCAGGGCATCCGGCCGTTTACGGTCCGATCGGCTGAGCACTGTGACCTGGGCGCCCAGGGCCGCGCCGAGTTTCACCGCCATGTGCCCCAATCCCCCGAGGCCCACCACGGCCAGCCGATGGCCCCGTCCGACCTTCCAATGAGTCAACGGAGAATAGGTGGTGATGCCGGCGCACAGGAGCGGCGCCGCGCGATCGAGCGATAATCCAACAGGAATGCGGACAACGTAGCGCGTGTTGACGACGATCCGATTGGAATAGCCCCCGTAGGTTGGCGTGCTCTGATCGCGTTCATAACCGTTATAGGTCCAGGCCAGATGGCCGTCACAGTATTGTTCCTCGCCCCTTCGACAGGCTGGGCACGTTCGACAGGTATCGACGAAGCAACCGACGCCGACAGAGTCGCCCACGGCAAACGCCGTCACTGCTGTTCCGACCTGTGCGACGGTCCCGGCAATTTCATGACCCGGAACCATCGGGTACATGGAGCCGCCCCACTCGTTGCGAGCTTGATGCAGGTCCGAGTGGCACATTCCGCAATACCGGATTTGAATCAGCACGTCGTGCGGGCCGACATCCCGGCGGGAAAACGAAAAGGGGACCAGGGGCGCGGTCGCATTGTGGGCGGCATATCCCAGTGTGGGAATCATGGCGTTCTCTGTCTGGCTGCCGTAGAGGACATCGTGATGTAACGGGTGATCAGCGCCTCAGGATGGGAGACGACTATGCCCCACGACTGGGCTCGAACATTGGCGTCCTGGGCGACGGTCCGCGATGCGTTGAATCTAACCCTGCTTCTCGTCCGTCGCGGCCAGAAGCGGTCCGAACTTTGGATCGGTATCCAGTACCGCTTTGAGGCTTTCTCGGCTCATGGCGAACTGCCAGGCCTCTGGTGTGGCTCCGGCGGAAAGCTCGAACCAGCGCTTCGCCTCCGTCAGGTTCGCGAGCATCAAGTGGGTGTCGCGCTGGGGCATGAAAATTTGGCTGTAGGCCATGGTATAGGCGGCCAGAAACCTTTCCAAGGGGTCCGCGGTTAATGCGTGGGCCTTCTCCGCCTCCGCATAAGCCTTGTGAATGTCCGGATCGTCGATCTCCCGATTCCACGCGGCCTTATTAATCCGTGACCAAGCCAATTCGTACAGGGCCCGGGCTTGCTGGTCCTTTCTCGCGTGGGCCAGATCCCGAAGGAGAGTTTCGTGCACGTCAATGGCCTTCAATTGATCGTTGTTCCAGCGATACGCGATTCCGAGGTAGAGCCGATTGTCCAAGTTCATTGGGCGAACCTCGGCCAGCATTTCCATCGCGGGGATCATTCTGTACAAGTAGTCAGCTGCGGTGGGTTCGGCAAAGCCTCCCATATCCATCCCCAACGAGAGGTCCATGCGGGTCGTCTGTGCATAGTGATTCCACGACAACTCGGCCAAACGGCGTGCCATGGAGCCGTCCGGGGTGACGCGCGGCAGTGCAGCGTCTCCCGTGGCCAGTACACGGACGTAGAGGTCGCGTGACAGTGTCGTCAGTGCCTCCGGTTGCTTCGGATCGAGCAATAACACGCGGTTCAACATGGCCATGCGGTCTTCCAATTCCGGAAAGTGCTGGGAACGAGCAACGGCCGCAATCAGCAGACCGGGCATATCCTGCGGTTGCCACGCGACCATCGATTGTTCAACGGCGCCGCTCGACTCGGTCGCAAAGGGTATAGCTTGCTGCACCCCGACGTCGGTCCGCTCAATGGTCGAGACGGGCCGGTTCAAGACCGCCGTATCTGAGGGATACCCGTGGCGGCTGAGCCCGGTGAAGACCACGAGCTGGAGCGACAGCGACCGGATGGCGATGCGAGGCCGCTCCACGGTACTCGTCCATTGGAACGTGCCGGGCGCATATGCCAGCGGTGCGCTCAAGGGATCTTTGTACGATATGGTGAGGCGTACCAGCGTCGTGGGGACCAGGATTGTCTGACTACCGTCCTTCGCCGGGAACGATGCCTTTGGGAGCGTCCGCTCGCCCACGTATTGAACGTCGAAACCACTGCCGGGCGGTGCTTGTCCGATAAGATCCATGACAAAGGTCGACACGGGGTATTCAGTCAGCGGGCGAGAGAAAAACACGGTCCGACCATGTCCGGGCCATTGCGCATGCATCACCGCGGCCTTCTGTTGGATCGCTTGCGCGTGGATCGGTCCGAGCTGTTCCAGGCAGGTGTTGGTCGTCGTCGACGCCCGAGCTGCTTGCTGAGACGCGTGCAGGCCTTCGTAGAGGCAGGCAAAGTCCAGTTGGGCGAATTGCTCGGCGTCATGCCGGCCAACGGCGTTGACATAATCCATGGCGGCGTGTGCTGCAGCCGAGGGTGCCTTGCCCGTTTCGTGTTTCTTTTCGGCCCACGCCGGCAGCGAGTCTCCCCCGGCCACCAGACCGACGATGATCCAAACTCCGAGAGTAACTCGACCTGCCGCGGCCGCGAGCTGGGTCGCTACGGGGTGTGTCATATGGTCCTCATTCACCGTGTCTCTCGTCAATCGCAACGATGCGAACGATCAATCTAGCATGTGCCTTTGGCTCGGGAAAAGTCCGAAAAGAGGGCCCTGTCGACTAACGGGTAGAGGAGGAGGGCTCGACAGGGAGCGAAGGGACGAACCGAACGAGGCTTCGGATGTAAGCCAGGACGTCGCGTTGCTCCTCTTCCGTGAGAGTACCCTTCCAAGGGCGCATGGCCGTGTGCGGTTTGCCTTCTGCAATGATCCGGAGCAGTTCGTTGTCCGACTTTGCCGATGTGGATGCGGAAATGAGACTGGCGGGGCGAGGACTGAGCGTCAACGCGGCCGTACCATCGCCTCGGCCCGTCTGACCATGGCAGCTGATGCAGTACTGGTCGTAGACCACGCGACCACGTTCCGGATGTCCACTGGGAATTGCCAAGGCCGAGGCGACCATACCCACGCCGAGCATCCCGATGAGAAGGATACCGCAGGTCGACGTGCGGCCCCATTCAAGCCGAAGCTTACCCTTCCACATGGTCGGCTGCGCCGTGAGCGGAGCGCTTCTCCCACGGATTTCGTTGAGCACTGATCCAGCGCTCGAGACGGGCCTTGACGTCTTCGGGGTATGGGATTCCTCGAATTGTGCAACACTCCTCCGAGCTACGACTCGCCAGTTCCACCGTGCCGAGGTCGAACCAGCGATTGAGGAGATCATAGCGGATGCTGATGTCTGTGATATCCCTCAAAGGCATCTCATGCAGTACGCGATCCGACCATCCAGATTTGATCAGCACGCGAACGGATGTCAGGCGATAGAAACGGCCGTAGTGAAACCATGCGGCGATTCCCAGAAATCCGGCAATGGTGAATGCATACAGGGTGACCGTGGTCCAATCTCCCGCCCGGCCCGCCACAATCGCACGCACCAACGCCACCGACAGGAAGACAAATAGCACGGCATGGTCCATCCAACCGGCACGCCCTTCCCATATGACCCGTTCTTGATCGGCCGAATCGGTCTGCGTCATTCTCGTACCTCAATCATGGCCTGCATCTCATGACCGGGCATGTCACATTGGTATCGATAGATTCCGGCCCGGGACAGGGTGAACTGCAATTCGGCGTGCCCACCAGACGGAATCACGACACGGTGCAAGCCGGTGCCGTCGAATTCGGGGGCCCCGTTCCCAGATACGGCCACGTTGATTCCTTTCAGCCAGCGCTCGGGTACCACCGCGTGCAGTTCCGAATCGAGATTATGAAACTTCAAGCGAACCGGCTCACCAGCCCGAACCGTGACGACCGCCGGATCAAAGATCCGACGCTCAATGGCGATGGAGTGGGCGGCGACCGCCATCATCGAAGGTTCCGCCCATATGGCCTGGGGCACCAGTGCAAGTAGGCACACCGTTATCCAAACCCCGTGTGCTCGGTCGGATGCCCCGTGCGCTCGCATTGTCAACCTACTGCAGTCTATCATCAGGAGACCGGTCTTCGTCGAGGCCACGCCACGTACAAGTGACCTTCGCGGCTTAACGGACACGGCCTGCGGCGGACAGGATTCGCCGCCGAAGGTCGGTTTTGGTACTGGTTGAGAGCGAGGGAGTCGGCGTGTGGCGGCAAAGCGAAACCGTTGCACGCAAAGAGTCCACGAACACTTCACAGTTGGGACACGTACCGAGGTGGCGCCGAATCTCGGCACACACGTTCATCGGTAGCTCTTGGTCAAGGTAATCCGAAAGTTGTCGGAGAATGTTCAGACAGTGGCCTTTTCCCTTCGCACGAGGCCGCTGAGCTGGAATAGGTCGGAGCTGTCGGTGCCGCTGTTTCATTGGGTTACTCCACTATATCCTATGCGGACTCCTCGTGGACATGGGGTTGAAGAGGGCCGCCCAAACCGCGCGCGCTCAATTCCCGCCGCACAAACAACCGTGCCCGATGGAGACGTGATTTGACGGCCCGCTCACCGATCCCCATGATGCTCCCCACCTCCTTGGCGCTCAGTCCCTCCATATCGCGCAAAATCAAGACCATGCGATAGGCATTCGGCAGTTTTGCGATGGCGTGGTCCAACGCCTGCCGCAATTGCTTGTTCGCGAGTGCCTCTTCAGGACTGAGCCCATCCACGGGAATCTGCAAACGCAACTCGCCGTCAGTGGCCGGAATGAAGCTTTCCAAAGAGAGATTCTGCGTGGGCTCCCCCTTTCGACGCCTTCGCATCCGAAGGCATGCCCGCGAAGCAATGGTATACAGCCAAGTAGAGACCTGGGCATCGCCCCGAAACTGCTTCAATCCACGGTACGCATTGAGAAAGGTGTCTTGGACGAGGTCCTTGGCTGCTTCGGCTTCTCCGCAGAGACGGTGGGCGTAGCGGTAGACCCGGTCGACGTACTGCTGATACAGCTGATCGAAGTGAACGGTGTGATCGCTGTGGTGTCTGATAGCGGGCGACGGACGGGTAGAGCGGGGCGCCATGAAAGACGAAATTCTACGGAGGCATGGAGCGTGCTGTCAAGAAAGGGCCCGGCCCCGAGCGGCGAGCAGAACTGCTCGATCAACTGCCCTTGCGGATCGTGTGGACCGCACCGTCCCCGTCAAGTTCCACGATGATAGGCGTACCCTCTTTGAGAGACGAGAGCGAGTCCTTTGCCTGATCGGTGGGAATGGATGCTTCTCCATCCGGTGTCCACAGCGACAGCGCTTTCTTCTCCGGCCCGTCGTACGTGAGTTTGCCGGACAACAGGCGTGTGGCCAACGCGGTGGACCCCGAGTCGTACAGGTCGATGGCGACGGAGGTGTCGTGGATCCAGAGGGTCAGATCCTGTCCGACCTTGACCTGGCACTGGTTCTTTTTACGGCACAGCCCGGTTTTGCCCGTGATGGGCAGCATACCCACTCTGGTTTTAACATGCACGTACCCGTTCTTGATTTTCGAAACGGAACCGGTCACTTGCATTTCCGTCTGGCTCGAATGAGACGGAAGTTGACTGACTTGGAGATCGTAATGCAAGTCGTGAATTCCCAGTATCTTGCCGGCGGCATCAACCTCGACGGTCACGTTCCGGCCGGCTTCGAACGAAGCGAGCTTGCGCGCCACGGAATCGATAAGAAACTCTTCGTCGCCGTCGGGGGTCCACAGGCGCAAGGCCTTCTTGTCGGGGGTCGCATAGGAAAGGGGACCCCACAGATATCGCTGCGTTGGGCTACCGGAGCCGCGAGGGGTAATGGTCACGGCGCCATGGGACCCATGCACAAAGAGGGTTACGGTGGGCCCGCCCCGCACGTTCCGCAGGCAGGTCTTGCAGGAGAGTGTCACCAGCCCTATCGGAGTACGCAAAAACACGATGCCTGGATTCATCCTCCAGATATTGCCGGAGATGCGGATAAGGGGTGTGACCGGCGGCGCGCTGGCTTCGACCGACGGAGATGCCTCCCTGTCAGGTTGTTGGGTGTCCTCCGCGGGCTCATTCGTGGACTCGCCGGCGATGGGAGTCGTCTCGGTCGGCCCGGCGGGCTCGGGTGAAACGTCCGATTCAGCCGGCGCCGCCGAGGCGGCGGCAGCCGGGGCATCCGCGGGCGCCGCTTCTTCTGCTGCGGCGGGATGGGTCTGCAAACTCCAGAGCAAGACGGCCATTGAGGCCGCCGCCATGAGGGATACCTTGTCGATGTGCACTCGTGTCCGGAACACAGTCACTCCTCGTCATGTATAAAGATGCGGCTGAATATTCTGCGATTAACACGCGATGTGTGGGGTGTCAAGCAGAAAGCCGGCGCGTGTCATGGCGGCATGACGGCAATGCGTGCGAGCGCCTTAGAGCGTATGCAGAGTAATGAGAACTCGCGTATGTGAGAGAGAGGCTCGGGACGGAAACACAAACGCGCGCACCATGATCGCCTCGCGGGCGTCCCCGACGGTACGGGATATTTCAAAGGGCAGCCAATCGTTGTGCTCGCTGCGGTCAATGAGTGTCCGGTCGACTTCGTCACACACAAGCTGAACCGTCGTTGGCAACTCGGGCTCGCCCTCTGTGATCGCTTCATGTGAAGTCTGGAGCACGCGTAGCCGTTGTAGAAGCGCCGGTGCCTCCGCATTGGTATGCAGGACGGTGTGTTGCGTCGAAAGAACGAGGAGACCGACGCCGGGCGGGGGATCGGGAATTTCCAGGGTGCGAATGGGCGACCCTGACAGATCGCCGGGCCTGCTCCGCGAGTGCTCTGGGGGACTCTGTGGGGGTAGGGATTCACCTACAGGTCCATGTGGACGATCGTGATCGGGCGCCAGTTCGTCGGATTCACTCATGAGCACTCTGCCCTCCACTCAAAGAATCGTGTCTGGTCGCTCAACGACCCGCATAACGCGCCCATGGTCCATCGTGCTAGTCAGAAATAGAAACGTGCAGCGACCGGGCTTGGAATATGACGAGAGATGGAGAAGTTTCACCACCTGTGTCCTCAGTCATTGAAGGAAGCAAGATTTACGCCAAGGGGTGTTGTCGCTGTCTTGATCCGGCGTCTGCCGCGTGGGCGGCTGGGCCACGCGAGGACCTCTCCTTGCGCCGTCGGTCGTACCTCTTGAACGAGGAACGCGTGTCCCGCAGATCCGAACCTATGGAATTAAACAGAGTCCTATTTTTTTCTGATGAGAATACGAATAGGCGTGCCGCTCAGTGGAAATTCCGCGCGCAGGCGGTTTTCAATGAAACGGAGATAGGCGGGTGTGATGCTCTCCGGGTGTCCCACAAACAGTGCGAACACCGGCGATCGCGTGGCTACTTGCGTCATGAAGGCCGACCGCGAGGTCTTGGTAATTTTTCCTTTCCTGACGGGGATCGGATGTGTCTCCAACAAGACCTGTAAAAACTGATTCAATCGCCCGGTCGGAATGCGATCCGCAAAGGCGGCCATCGTTCGATCAATGAGTGGGAAGAGGGCTTGGAGCGAATCGGGACGGATCGCCGCGGCATAGGCCACTGGCGCCCAGCTCAGAAATGCGAATCGGCGATGCAGATCACGCTCATAGTGTTGCCGCGCACCGGCCTCGTGCTCGCGCACGTCCCACTTGTTGATGAGCAGGATGCACGCGCGCCCTTGGCGGACAACCAGCCCCGCTATTTTGGTGTCCTGCTCCGTGATACCCTCGACCCCGTCCAAGAGCAAAATCGCAAGATCGGACCGGCCCATCGCCCGCAGCGACCGCGCGATGCTGAACCCTTCGACTCCACGCTCGATCCGGCCGCGCCGGCGGATTCCCGCGGTATCCGTGAACAAATAGCGGCGTCCGTCATAAGTGACCAGAGAATCGATCGCGTCGCGCGTCGTTCCCGGCACATCGCTCACCACCATCCGCTCCTGACCGAGCAGGGCGTTGACCAGCGTGGACTTGCCCACGTTCGGACGCCCGACAACGGCGATCCGTGGAATGTCGTGCGAGGTGGCGTCGAGCGGCGCTTCGGGGAGATGAGGATAAATGGCCTCCAACAGGTCGTCGACGCCGATGCCGTGCTCGGCCGATATGGGGAACAGCGTCGTCAGCCCAAGGCGATAAAAATCGGCGACCAGCGGATCGGATTTCGCCGTGTCAATCTTGTTCACGGCATAGACGATGGGCTTGTCCACTGCGCGAAGCAGGTGGACGACCGTCTCATCGACCGGCGTCACGCCCGTCCGCCCGTCCATCACGACGACCAGAATGTCGGCCTCCGCAATGGCGACCTGCGTTTGGTGCCGAATGAGCGCCAGCATACCTTCTTTGGCAGAGGGATCGAGGCCGCCGGTATCGACC
This sequence comes from Nitrospira sp., assembly GCA_036984305.1. Lineage (NCBI taxonomy): Bacteria > Pseudomonadati > Nitrospirota > Nitrospiria > Nitrospirales > Nitrospiraceae > Nitrospira > Nitrospira sp. Next base: position 4,048,267 of record BQWY01000001.1, on the reverse strand, counting down.
AGGCGGAAGGGTCTCCCGCGGAAGGAGGCCTCCGCATAGTTGCGGTCGCGCGTGACTCCGGGAATGTCGTCGACGATGGCCGAACGGTGACCGAGAATGCGATTGAACAGCGTGGATTTCCCGACGTTGGGACGCCCGATGACCGCCACGAGGGGCCCTTCGTGGACCAGCGGGCTCAGGAGCGTGGTTTGGATAGACTGGCGTTCGGAGTGGGTCACGCGACGGACGGTATCATACAGATTTCCTGAAACACAACGCGGCTCGTCATCCGATGCCGGCCTCCGCTATACTTCTTGGTGATGACTCAGCATGCTGGGCTCGGCACAACGCAGATCGTGAAATGGGATCGTATCGAAGACGTGCTGCTCGACATGGATGGCACGCTCCTCGACCGGCATTTCGACAATTACTTTTTCGAAGAGGAACTACCCAGGCGCTACGCGTCACGGCATGACCTGTCGCTTGAGACAGCTCGCGAGCGACTAATGGCCATGTATCGTTCGGTGGAGGGCGAATTGGCCTGGACCGACCTGAACTATTGGAGTCAGCAAGTGGGGATTGACGTGGTGAAGATGCACAAGGAGCTGGACCATCTCGTCGCCTTCCTCCCGGACGCGGTGCCTTTTTTGGAATCGCTCCGGACCCGAGGCAAGCGTGTCACGATCGTGACCAACGCGCATGCCAGCGGGGTGGACGTGAAGTGTGCGAAAACGGGACTCAACCGCTATGTGCATCGCATCGTCGATGCGTTTCAAGTCGGCTTTCTCAAGATGCGGCCGGAGTATTGGCCGAACTGCCAGCGCTTGGTGGGGTTCGATCCGGATCGATCATTGTATATTGATGATGATGAAGCGTGTTTGACCGCGGCTCGCGGGTTCGGGGTGGCCCACCTCTTCCACCGATCCAAGTCGAGTTCGCAACTGCCACCCGCCCCATCCGCCATGTTTCCATCCATCGAGCGGTTCCATGTGCTCATGTAAGGGAGCGCCACGGGTCAATTCGTCGCCTGCCCCCGATACATCTCGCCGAACAGGCGGGGCGTGCCCGGGAGCACGAATCGGTCCAGTGTGACAATGGTCAATCCTGCCTCGGCCACCAGGCGGTCGATTCGACGATTGAGATTACAGCCGCAGGCAACGAGATTCTGAATCGGGTTGAATCGATCCTGCCACCAGGCGACGAGCGGAATGTCGCTTCGCCCGTGCTCGCTGAACACGAACCGTCCACCCGGCTTGAGAACGCGCCCGACCTCGCGCAGGGCAGATACGGGATCTGGAATCGTACAAAGCGTCCAGGTGCTCACGACGCAATCGAATCGGCCTGCGTCGAACGGCAGGGTCTCCGCACTCCGATACACGGTCTCGACCGGGAACGGAACAGCGCGAATGCGCGAGATGACTCGTCCGGGCAGGTTGTTCGCCGGATCGACCGTGGTCACCTTCCTGACCGCGGCTGGGTAGTAGGGCAGGTTCAAGCCTGTCCCGAATCCGAGTTCCAGCACGTGTCCGTATGAGGGCGCGAGAACCTGTCGCCGTTCCGCCTGGAAGGCGGGGCGCTGCATCGCCCAATCCATGACGCGCGGGAAGATGTGTTGGGCGTACACTCCCATGACGCCGGCGAGTATACCAAACAGACCGATGGGCCGGTGTTACCTTGAGAGGGTACGGTGTCTATGCTAAATTTTCCTGTTTACAGTGTGGCCCACTAGAACGGCAGTCCTCGATAATTCCATGAGTCGACCGTACGACGTTCAATCCATCGAAGCCAAGTGGCAAGCCTATTGGGAGGAACGTCGTCTCTTCGCGGTCTCCGACGATCCAGCCAAGCCCAAGTTTTATTGTCTCGACATGTTTCCCTATCCATCCGGCTCGGGGCTCCATGTCGGTCATCTGGAGGGATACACGGCGACCGATATCGTCACGCGCTACAAGCGCATGCGCGGCTTCAACGTACTGCATCCGATGGGATGGGACGCGTTCGGTCTGCCGGCCGAACAGTATGCGGTCAAGACCGGCATCCATCCTGCCATGACGACCGCCCAAAACATCGCGACCTTCAAACGCCAGATGAAGCGCGTCGGCCTGTCATACGACTGGACCCGCGAACTCAGCACGACCGATCCCGACTACTACCGCTGGACGCAATGGATCTTTCTCAAATTGTACGAGCGCGGCCTGGCCTATGTGGCTGAAGTGCCCGTCAACTGGTGTCCGGCGCTGGGCACCGTGCTTGCGAACGAGGAAGTGATCGACGGCAAAAGCGAAGTCGGCGGCTTCGACGTCATTAGAAAGCCGATGCGACAGTGGATGTTGAGGATTACCGCGTATGCGGATCGGCTGCTGGAAGATTTGAAATTGGTGGAATGGCCGGCGTCGACGCTCGAGATGCAGAGAAACTGGATCGGGCGCTCGATCGGCGCCGAGGTCGATTTCGCGCTCGAGGGCATGAACGGCAACTTGCGGATTTTTACCACGCGACCGGATACCTTGTTCGGCGCGACGTATATGGTATTGGCTCCGGAACACGAACTCGTCGACGTCGTGACCACCCCGGACCGAAAAGCCGACGTGGCGGCGTATCGAGAGGAGACGGCGCGTAAGAGCGACCTTCAACGGCAGGAACTGGACAAGGACAAAACCGGGGTCTTTACCGGCGGGCACGCCGTCAATCCGGTCAATGGCGAGCGGCTGCCGATTTGGATTGCGGACTATGTGCTGATGAGTTACGGCACCGGCGCGATCATGGCGGTGCCCGGTCACGACGCGCGGGACTGGGCGTTCGCGCGTCAATTTGGGCTGCCGATCCGAGAGGTGGTGTCAGGTGGGAACGTGGACAAAGAGGCCTTTGTCGAGATCGACCGCGGTACCATCGTCAATTCGTCCTCGCCCGATGGGTCCTTCAGCATCGATGGGCTCACGCCCTCGGCGGCCATCCCCACAATCACCGATTGGCTCGAGCACCGCGGCAAAGGCAGGAAGACGATCAACTATAAGTTGCGGGATTGGCTGTTTGCCCGGCAGCGCTATTGGGGGGAGCCGTTTCCGATCGTATGGGTCGATGGAGAACATCGGCCGCTGTCGGAGCAGCAACTGCCGCTAGTCCTGCCGGAAACTGACAATTTCAAGCCTTCCGGAACCGGAGAAAGCCCCCTAGGCAATCTCAAGGCCTGGCTGGAGACGACCGATCCGGCGACGGGAGCCCCTGCGCGCCGCGAGACGAACACCATGCCGCAATGGGCGGGTTCGTGTTGGTATTTTCTGCGGTTCATCGATCCGAAGAACTCGACTTGTTTGATCGATCCGGCCATGGAGCGGTACTGGATGCCGGTGGATCTGTATGTGGGGGGGAGCGAGCATGCGGTCCTGCACCTGCTGTACTCACGCTTCTGGCATAAAGTGCTGTTCGATATCGGGGTGGTCAGTACGCCCGAGCCGTTCAAAAAACTCGTGCACCAGGGCATCGTCCTCGGTGAGGACAATCAGAAAATGTCCAAGTCGCGCGGCAACGTCGTGAATCCGGACGAGATGATCGAACGATTCGGAGCCGATGCCGTGCGGCTCTATGAAATGTTCATGGGGCCCCTGGAAGCGATGAAGCCTTGGAGTACTCGGGGTGTGGAAGGAGTGACGCGATTTTTGGATCGGGTGTGGCGCTTGATCGTGGCCGAGGACGGAAGCCTGAGCCCGGCGGTGGTCGAGGAGGCACCCACGCCGGAAGCCCAACGGGTGCTCCACCAGACCATCAAGAAGGTCAGCGACGATATCGAGGCGCTGCGGTTCAATACGGCGATCTCGCAAATGATGGTCTTTACCAACGAGATGACGAAGCTGGAGGACCGGCCACGCGCGGTGCTCGAGCCATTCCTGAAGCTCCTGGCGCCGTTTGCCCCGCACGTCGCCGAAGAATTGTGGGAACGACTGGGCCAGCCACCGAGTGTCGGCCAACAAGACTGGCCTCGTTACGATCTGTCGTTGACGATCAGCGATCGAGTGGAAATCCCGATTCAAATCAACGGAAAGTTACGCGGGAAGATTGAGGTATCGGGCGAGGCCGGCCGCGAAGATATACTGGAGCTGGCGCGAAAAGACACCAAAATCCAGGAATTGCTGCAGGGCAAGGAGCCGAAAAAAATCATCTACGTCGAGAAGAAGATGATCAACTTCGTCGTATGATTTGGCACTCGGTTCGCCACACGCCAACGTCGATTCCGGTCGTCCGCATCCTGGTAGTACTGTTGGCGATGCTTGCGACTGGATGCGGCTACCAGTTTGGGGTAGAGGGGCCAGGTCCCACTGTGGGAGGCGCCCCGACTGACACCAAAGCCAAATTCGGGGAGCATCCTCCGCGCATCAGCATCGTCAATCTCGTCAACCACACGTTCGAGCCTAATCTGGAGATCAAGTTTTCAAATTATCTGCGGCATGAGTTCAGCACCAGCAGCGGAGCGGAGCTCGTGGGTGCCAACGACGCGGCCGACTATGTGCTGAAGGGGTCGATTGTCTCGATCCTGATTCCAACCCTCAGCTTTACGCAGTTTCAGACGCTGGAAAGCCGTGTGGAAGCCATCGTGCTGGTACAGGCTGAGGACGTACGTAAGAAGAAGATCGTCTGGGCGCAAACGTCGAAAGGCATGTCCGAGTTTTTCGTCACGAGCGATTTGCAGTTCAATCGAGTGCTGCAGAATCGCGCATTGGAACAGGCTGGCCGGTACGTGGCGAATGATCTGTCTTCGCGGTTCTCCCTGTTTCTGGACGAGGTCCGCGAGGGCAAGACGCCAGCCGTGAATCTCCCGGGCGGACACGTCGTACCGACGCTTCCAGGTGCGGGACGATAATGACGGCGACGGCGCGTCGCGCGGTGACACTCTACGCTCCACGGGGCTCGACATGATCGTCAAAGCGACGGCGCTGACAGCCGCACTTCGCTCGCTGTCCGTCCCCTCCGTGTGCGTCGTCGAAGGGGATGAGGACGAGTTACGCGCTCGCGCGCAGGCTGCTCTCGCCAACTGGGTCTTGGGGGACGAGGCCGATGCGGCGTTCAATTGCGACGTGTTCTACGCCGATGAGCATGGAACGGCCACGATCCTGAACAGCGCGCTTGAACTTCCCGTGTTCGCATCGCGTCGTATGGTGGTGATTCGACGGGCCGAAAAAATCGGCTCGCGCGACAGCGAAGCCTGGCTCGCGTATCTGGCCGATCCCAACGTCGCCGCCACGGTCGTGTTTGTGGCCGCCAAGTTCGACAAGCGGCTCAAGCTCTCACAAGCACTGCTCAAGCAGCCGCTCATTGTCGATTGTAGTGCGTTGCCGGATGCGGCGTTGTCGACGTGGATTCGGGAGGAGGCTGGCCAGGTGGGCGTTCGTCTTACAAACGATGCGGTGCACGCCCTGCGGGAGGCCGCCGGTCATTCCCTCGCGATGGTGCGACGAGAACTCGAAAAGTTGGCCCTGGTAACCCCCGCTGGTGACTCTGCCAATGCGGCCCAGGTGGAAGCGCTGCGGGGGGTCGAACCGGGCGCGTCGGTCTTCGATCTGACAGCGGCCATCGGAGCCAAGGATCGACGGCAGGCGCTCACGATTTTGGCACGAAATCTCGAATCGGGCGAGGCGCCTCTGCGCGTATTGGGCGCGTTGGTGTGGCAGTACCGCCGCTTGTGGAAAATGAAGGAGCTGCTCGCGCAAGGCCGACGGGAGGGCGAAGTGGCGCGCACGCTGCGAATCGATCCCTACAAGGTCCGGTCATTCCTCGGGCGATTTACCGAGCCACACATGGGCCTGGCGTTCGAACTCTTCCTCGACTCGGATTCCAAGCTGAAAGGTGCCGGTGCCGGGTCGGGACGAAAGGTGCTGGAGACCGTGCTGCTATCCCTGTGCGAAGCCTAACTCGGAAGATGAACAACGCACTCGTCCGAGTGTTGAACGAAGCGGACAAGCCTGCGGCAAGGTGTACGCTTCGGGATCGATTGTATAACGGTCAGCTCGTGGGAGACTAGCTTGAGGCGGACAGCGCGTTGACGCGGAGAGTCAGCCGCGAGATCCGGCGTGATGCCGTGTTGCGCTTCAGCACCCCCTTCGTGGCCGCCTTGGACAGGGCCGAAGCGGCCTTGCGTAGCGCAGCCGAAGCTTCCTCCGCCTGTTTCTGCTGAACGGCGGCGAGCGTCTTTTTGATGAGGGCGCGGACGTTGTTGAGGGTAGCGCGGTTACGAGCCCGCCGTACTTCGGCCTGGCGTGCGCGCTTGATCGTGGACTTGTGAATGACCGGCATAGTGCGTATGCTCCTTTGACAAGAAGCACTTCTTGTAACACAGGTTTTTGGTAACGGTCAAGAAAGGGTGGGGATCGATTAGCATGACAACGGTACCGGTCGACATGCGGGAACGATTGATTCTGGCCTTGGACGTACCCTCCGCGGAGGCCGCCTTCCGGCTATTGGAGCAGGCTGGGGACGCCGTCACCTTCGTCAAGGTGGGGCTGGAACTCTTCACGGCCGCGGGTCCCGAATTCGTCCAGCGCCTGCGGGACCTCAAAAAGCGGGTGTTTCTCGATCTCAAGTTTCTGGATATCGAAGAAACGGTCCGACGCGCGACGTCCCAGGTCGCGATGATGGGTGTCGACTTTCTCACGGTCCATGCAAATCGGAAAGCGCTGAACGCAGCCGTCAAAGGTCGCAGCCAGGTGCCCAACTCCTCCCTCAAGATCCTGGCGGTGACGGTCTTGACCAACTATGACTCGCAGGACCTGCGCGACATGGGAATTCAACTCTCGGTCGCCGAATTGGTGTCGGCCAGAGCGGCCCTGGCGGCGGAGGTGGGTTGCGACGGGGTCGTGGCCTCCGGAGAGGAACCGCAGGCGATTCGGCAGCGTGTTGGGAGCAAGTTGGTCGTTGTGACGCCGGGAATTCGGCCGGCCGGCACCGAGATCGGCGATCATGCGCGGGCAACCACGCCGGCTCGGGCGATTGGAGCCGGATCCGATTACTTGGTCGTAGGCCGGCCGATTCGCGATGCAGTCAACCCGCGGGCTGCGGCGGAGCAGATTTTAGACGAGATGCGACAAGCGTTCCTCTCGCGGGCGTCGTAGACCGCCGGTCGGTGCGGAGCTCCGAGTGCTCCGTGATGTAGCGTTCTTAAATCACAATGGGCTTCGTTTCCCCGCAAATCATCCCATCTTGCCACTCTCCCATGAGTTTGTGTACGATGCTCATTCGCGTGTTTGCCTCTCCCACGTAATGGCTCGGGGTGGTGGATGTAGCTCAGTTGGTTAGAGCGCCGGATTGTGGATCCGGAGGTCGCGGGTTCGACACCCGTCATCCACCCCACTTACTCCCTTCACAACTCCCGTTTATCCGCTAGAAGCAATCTAATGAAATTACATAGTAGAGCGAAGGCGCGAAATCGTTGCTCCTGAGAGTTCCGTTCGGAGGCAGAGACCACGGGATCAGATTCCAGCAACTGAGAGTGGATAGAACGCGCGAGACGCTGACAAAGCGGCCGTAATGGTCCAATTTTGTGAGTATAACTGGAGGCCAGGAGACGACCCAGCAGCGAACGGACCTAGAGGCTTCCCCCACAAAACGCCCACTTGCCAATCGAAACGACGGTGGCATAATCGATCGCGTGATGTCTCCGCATACTCCCCCTCCGGCCGATCGCCCCAAACCCCTCCACCGCTTTGTTCGCAAGGAGATTGCCGACCTCTCCTCGGCCGCTGAATCCGTGCTCAGCATCGATATCGAACAAGCGAAGCTTACGGACGACGAGCATGCATTGCTCGCGTATTACCTTGAATTGATCGCCACAAAATTTTTGAGGAAGGGAGTGTAGATTGTGGGCCGTATTCTCCGGCCGTGTGATTAATCCGTCCAGTCGGCGCTATATCGATAATTTGACTCCACCCGTATCCGTCTCCCCGCAGCATTCCCAAAGCGAGTCTTGCTAATAGCCGACACCGTGCATTCTCGGACAGGAGATCTGCCTAACACACATTCATGTCTGGTCGTGTAGCGCACGGCCGTGTTCGAAACCCGTACGTAGGTAGCGTCATCGCCGAGGTGAAGGTGAAAACTCAGTCGCGCTTTGGGGAACACGGGGTAAGCACCTGTTAGATGCACCCCGATCATCGAGAGATTGAGGGCTGTGACCTGGGCCTACGACATCATCGCCCATTTACAGTGCGGTCCCGTGAACCGGGACTCGGCGGTGGATGTGTGAATGAACCTATTGCCTCATGCCGCTCTTCGGGCGCGTCTCTTACGCGCAGCCAGGGTTATGAATGAATCCTGCCGTCCTACTCGCTATTCCTGCCTGGGTGTACTTCCGGTGATTAGATACGGAGAAAACCGCGAATCGCTCCGCATAGTTTATATCGTACTAACGCCATATGGGCCTAGTCGGCACGAAGTGTTGCGTGCAATTGGCCTGCATGGACCGCATAGCAAGACATGATATACTAATACTATAACCCTAAATGGTAAACCTCAGTTTTAGGCTCACCGTTTCAGCCTAGCTATTCCCTATGATTCGCCGGGAACCATTGCTCTGAGGGATGGTGACTACCAGCGAGCGTCCTGCGGTATAGCCGACAATCTGAGCCCACTGGATCTCACCAAGCAAAGGCCGGAGAATGCCGCTGACACCAGAGGAGTGGGTCCGATTGCGACTATTGCAGTTTATGGTTCGTCGCGGAGGCACCCTTAGCGAAGATGAGACGGTCCTCATGGATTCCGGTATTCTTCGCCTGGACCAGCATTTGGGCAAGCTGCTGGCCCTTGGCTACATACAGCGCGACGCCGGGAGCGGACATTACAGCGTAACGGAGGCGGGAAGGATGGAACATGCGCGTCTTGTGAAGGAATCCATGGACTTCCGGGAGTAGCGGCGTGGCAGAATAAGAAGTCACGCCCCGAGATGCATATTGCGGGAGCACCGATGAGGTTCCGAGGCATTCCCGAGGTCGTAAAAAATCATATTGCCATATGCAAGGCGAGGCTATTGCCAGACTGCGAGTAGACACAGTGCGTGAGAGCCGCTTTCCAATTGCAACAAGATCGAATGGACAGCTAGGCTAGCTCCATGTAGATTTTGACTGTCCATCTCGCCCCCGAAGACACCACCATACAAACAAATTGCTTTTTGCGGGCCTTGGCTGCCATAGTTTTAAAAGCGTGTTAATGCCTTGAGCGGTCAAAAAATACCTTCAACCTGCGACGGCGAATCGTCAAGCTTGTTACAGATGTCCCTATTGGCGATGTCTTGTGGTCCTACGGGCTCTAGCGCGAAGGCCATAGAGTTCACGTCGTGATAGCGATCATCTCATTGGAGGCTCCATCGCTTCCCCTCGTCGATCAATTGATCAACGAGGATCGTCTTCCGAATCTCGCGTCGCTTCGACGACAGGGGGAACTCGTCGAACTCGATCCCCCTTTTCTTGATGGTGCCGTGTACGCAACCCTCTATACGGGTCGACATGTTTCGGAACATGGCATCTACTCCTTGTTTACGTGGTCCGCTCCCGAGCAGAAACTCCGGTTATCCTATGAACTGACGCCGGATGACACGTTATTTCGCAAGCTGGATCGAGCCGGCAAACGAGTCCTTGCCATCGACCCGCCGGAGCATCCGGTGCAAGAGTTGGCCAACGGTGCCGTGGTCAGTGGATGCCAGTTTCGATCACGTGTTCACTTGGCCAGCTGGTCGCGGCCCAACCGCTTGACCGGGGAACTCTCGAAACATCTTGGTCAAGTTCCACGAAGCGAGGAGACCTTCGGCCAGCCGTCACAGCGCCATCTGCTCCAACTCAGGCACGTACTCACCCAGGCCCCCGGTCGCCTTGCCGGCGCAGTCGAACGACTGCTCAAAGGAAAAGACACCGATGTGCTGTGGTTGGGCATGGCTGCGATCCATATAGCGGGCCACCAGTTTTTTGACCCCACATCCGTCGATCTCATTGGTCGGACTCCGGCCGGGGTGGGTCTTCTGAAGGACTCATTGGCCGATGTATACCGCGCAGCGGACGCAGCACTTGGACGAATACGTGCGGTCCTGCCCGACGACGCAGACCTTATTCTGTTCTGGCCTAAGGGGATGGGCGTGGAAACGTGCAGGTCTGATCTTCTCCCCGAGATGCTGGAGCGGATTCTCAATCCTGGCCCCCACCCGCGCGAATCATCGGGCAATGACAATTTGACCAGGCTGCGTAGTCTCGTCCCCGCGTCACTCCGCTCCAAGGTCGCCGATGCACTGCCGGATTCGCTTTCGCTCAAGCTCACCGCCTACCTGGCGACGATTGGAAAAGACTGGGAAACGGTGCGAGCCTTTTCGCTTCCTTCGGACGGACCTGGGTTGGTCCGGCTCAACGTCCGCGGCCGAGAACGCAACGGAGTCGTCGCCGAATCAACCGTCCACGCGTTGTGCAAGGAAATCGCCGAGGGGCTCCAAACGTTTCAGGACATCGATGGCAAGGCGTGCATTACGGGCATTGAACGTCCCCAGGACCAGGTACCTCCCGGCGGCAAACTGAATTGGCTGCCCGACCTTGTTATACGCTGGAGCGGCGAACAAGCTGTCAACCTGCGGGGCGTGACCTCACCGATATATGGCACCGTGTTCCGGGGGGGGGCGGGGTCAGGAAGGTCGGGAAACCACGTCCCGGGCTCGCGCGCGATTATCGTCCCACGATCGGGAACGTACCGCAGGATCAAGGGCCGGAATCCTCATCTGGTCGATCTCAGTGCGACGGTCTGTGCGGCGGTCGGGGTCCCCCATGACGATCTCCCCGGCCAGTCACTGCTCGCATATGGTTGAGCACACGATTGCATCTGTACCTGGCGACATCGACCGTCTCCGTGACATATCCGTTTGGTGGTATCTTCTGATATGCGCCGAGGTCTCGACAGTTCGGTGGAGTTACGGCCGAGTCAGTATCATTCCACGCTTAGCGCTTAGCGCGTTATCACGACTGGCGTGATCAAAGATGTGGCAGTGATACATTTGTTCGATCCACACGGCGTTGCGAAAAACTCGTCTCTTATTGAGAAAATTGAATTTGCAAATTTTCCTCATCTCATGCCGTTCGTTGAACTCCTCGATGGCCAGGTATTCCCCGCAAAACGGATTGTGTAGCTCACGCTTGACATCGTCAAAATACATGACCACCGATGGAAGGTACGATTCGGACGGTCCATCAAATATAGTCAAGGCATTCACGGTACTACTGTAGTAGTCGACATCCACGGAGATAAAGCCTATCGGAGCTTGGACCGTTCCCAAGAATCCTCCGATCGTATGCTCGAGATTGCCAAACTCGATGCGGGCATTCCGAGGTAGTTTTCGTAGCAGCCGTTCCTTATCCTGAAGAATAAAATCCCCCTGACTGTAGTACTCCGGATGATCACGAAAGTCTTTTGCGGAAGGCAAACCCTCGCCGGTATCGAATCCCACGAAGTCGAAATGCACTCCCGTGAGGTCGGTGATTTTCTTGCCGAGGTGGCACAGGTTGAGTAAGCCCGAACCATTGGCGACTCCAAATTCAATGACCGTAAGACGATCAACGTTTATTTCTCTTGCATAGTCGGCAGCCTTGAGTAAGCCGAACGCATGATATCGGCGTTCGATCAAATCGAATTCGATTTTGGCTCTCAAAGTTCCGAAGAGCGCGACAAGACCCGAAAGGAGATTCAGGTGAATCGGTTCCGTTAAACGTTCCACGAAAATGTGCCGGAGGGTGTCGGGTTCTCGGAGGCTTCGCAGCAGATACCTCAACATCAGTCAACCGTCCATTCGCCCGTGTTCAGCCATTGACGACGTGTAGTGTTCTCACGTGTGAAAACATCCGTCTATCCAGCCTAGATTGGAGTTACCTTACACGTTGAGGAACGTTACTATAATCGCTCCCCAAAGTCATTCGGCTCTGTCCGATATCGCCACGGCACGCATTCATTGACAGAGCCCACGATCCGTCCGCAGCATAGAGCGGTTGAGGCCGGAGATACATGTTGCATCGCCAGCGATGCACACGTGGAGTACCCTTGTTGAGGACACCGCGCTGCTCTCAATTCGGGTACCAAAAATAATGTTTTGACTCGCTCGATTTCCTTTGCTTAATGGTATTCTGTGGTGCAGTTGACCCGAAATCTTCCCCATAGTTGGGGCGAGAATGAAGGCCGTAAAGATCCTCTATGTCTATCTTGGGTTTTACCGCGATGCCGGAGGGGAACACACTCCGTTGGAACTTGCTCAAGAACTTGATCGAGAACGCTTCAACTTTGAGATCGTCACCGTGATGCCGACAACCTCCAGAATCGGTTTGGCAGTACGAGCAACGGGGTGCCCGATTCACGAACTCGGTCTGGATATTCCTCGTGTGACGGAACCGATCAAAATGATCAAGGTGATCCATGCGTTTTACAGGACATTCCGCAGACTGCGTCCGGATATCGTGCACACGCAATCACCATTTTGCAACGTGTGGGCTCGTCTGGCCGCCAAACTGGCGCGTGTCCCCGTGATCGTTGCGACGCTCAATTTTGGCGGAGGGCCGAAACCGCGATGGTTTCTCAAGCCGATTATGCGAACCGTGCATCGGTGGTTGGCCACCAGTACCGATGCCTATGTCTGTGTGGCCAAACACTTGGTGAAAGATCAGTTGTCGCCCTCCGAATGGGATCGCGCCGAGATCATTTACCAGTTTTTCGATCTGGACCGTTTCCTCGCAGGTCGCACGGATTTACCGGCGCTCCGGGGGTTAAGAAACCCTGCCCGCCCGCGACTCGGAATCGTCGGAAGGCTGGAATATGAAAAAGGTCATAGAGTCGCGATCGCGGCCATGCGGAAAATTGTCGACGCCGTGCCGGGAGCTCAACTCAAGATCGTCGGTGCCGGCAGCTTGGAATCGGAACTCAGGGATCAAGTGATCGCGCTGAAGCTGTCGGACAACGTCGAGTTCACCGGGCACCGTACCGAGATGTTCGACGTCATGTCGAATCTGGATCTGTTGATGATTCCGTCGCGCAACGAGGCATTCGGTTTGGTGGTGTTGGAGTCAATTGCGGCCGGCCTCCCGTTGGTGGGAAGTTGCAGCGGTGCATTTCCAGAAATTCTTGAACATGGAAAATACGGGACTTTGGTCGATCCATCCGATCCGGACGTCTGGGCCAAGGCTGTTATCCAGATCATCAACGATCCGGCTCCGGCACTGGCCAAGGTGAAGGATGCCCGAGCAGACGTGTTACCACGATATACGACGCGACAAAGTGCCGGTCGGCACGCGAGCCTCTATCTGCGTCTTGTTAAACACACTCTTCCGCATTCAGCCACCGATCTCTCGTAACCACGAATTTCGAGGTGTAACCATGCATACGGAGCAGCCCGTCGAGACAACCCAGGAGGTTCAGCCATCGGTCAGTGTGATCATCGCGGCGGACCACGACACGGCGCGACATGCCGACCTCGAAGATCTCCGTAGTTGTCTCCGAGCCCTCGCTGCTCAAAAGGTAGACGAGCCCGTTGAGTTTCTGCTCGTCGAGGAGGAAGGGCGTGCTGGGAAGCTGCCTGACGATGTGATCGCCAGCCTCCCGGGCCTACGAGTGCTCGGGGTCCCCCATGATGGGAGCTATGAACGCAAAAACGCCGGGGCCAGGGCCGCTCGGGGTGAGATCGTCGCGCTTCTGGATGCCGACTGTCTCCCGGTTTCCGGATGGCTGCAGTCGTTGATCGACACATTCCGATCCAATTCGCAATATGTTGCCGTCAGCGGTCGGACAATCTACGAGGGTAGGACAGCCAGCGAGCGCAGTCTCTCGGTTTTGACGCGAGGCTACCTTGATCCAGGGAAAAAAGCACCGAACCGGTACATCTCGAACAACAACGCGGGCATTCTACGAAAGGTTTGGGAGCGCTTTCCGCTCCCTGAGCAGGAAGGCCCGTATGCCGCACAACTGCAATCCGCGGCTATCTGGCAGAGCGGCGGGCGCTTTCTCTTTCAGCCCGCCATGACGGTGGTACACGAATTCGAAGGATGGTCGATGGAACGCGATATCCGGTGCCACATCGGTTGGGCGACGATCCGCATACGGCAGCTCAACCCTGAATTGCGATTCAGTTGGCTCCTTCGGCTCGGACAGGGCTCTGTTCCTCTGTTCTATTTCGGTCGAGTCATCGAGAGCCTAGGAACCTGTGTACGGGTAGGCCGGTATTACGGTCTACGGCTAACGGACTACCCCGTCGCGATCGTGCTGACGTTTTGGATTCACTATCTCGAGATCAGAGGAATGTTGTTGGCCTTCCGGCATCAGTCCGTGGAGCAGACACAATACCGCTGATCATCGTGGCACGGTTGCTCATGGCATCTCTCGTAGACCCTACGACGCACCCTGGCGGCGCGGGGACCTATACGCGAGGACTGGTTGCAGCCCTGAGGAAAGCGCACGCGGTAGATTTAGTTGGCCCTCTTCACGCTCCTCCCGGTCCCTGGCACCGGTCGCGACAGCTGATATCGTTGGTTCGATCGTGCGGTTCAAAGCTTCCAGCGAAAGTCCTCTTTGCCCGTCAGAACGAATTTGAACTGAGAATCCGCGAAGCCTCGCGCTCCCAGCACTACAATGCCGCGCTGATTAACGGCGGCGACATGCTGTGGGCTCTCGACGCCCTACCGCCGAATCTCCCCACGGTGCTCATCGCCCATAACCTGGAACACCAGGTGTTGGCTCAGCAGGTGGGCAACTCGCGGTTGTTGTCCAAGATATTCACACGCGAAATCAACAAGCAGCGTCAGTACGAGATCGAGGGCTTTCGTCACGCACGGGGAGTCATTTTCCTTTCCACGACTGATATGGCTTGGGGTTGTAGCCAGGTTCCGGGCTTACGAGCCCTCCATGTACCGCCGTTGTTTCCGGATCCTGCACTTCCACGTACGCGCCAGCCCAGCGGGCCGCTTCGCCTCGGGTTCCTCGCTGATTTCGCCTGGTGGCCCAATCGCATCGGTTGGAGGTGGCTGGTCAATGAAGTACTCACGAAGGTGGATCGTCCTCTCACGGTTCACCTTTTCGGGCGCCAGAGCGATCGGATGCCGGCGCGCGAGGGAGTGGTCGCCCACGGGTTCGTCCGCGAACTTCGAGCGGTCTGGAATGAGGTCGATTTCATGATTTGTCCTATCCGCACGGGTGCCGGCGTGAATATCAAGCTTGCAGAGAGCCTGTATAATCGAATGCCGGTTCTTGCAACCTCCCAGGCCCTCCGTGGCCTCGATTGCGCATCCGGCGACGGATTGGTGATCATAGACCATGCTTCGGATTGGGCTTCCTTCCTCAACTCATCTCAGGCTGATCGACTCGCCACCCAAACAGCATCGGAGGGTGTACGTGCACAATTCACTGTCGAACGACATTCGGAAAAGCTGGAGAGCTTCCTATCTCAGCTCGCTCTATAGGGGACGAGCTACAAAATAGGCACCATCCGACACGCGTCTCACTGGTTGTCGCCTCTGGTCTTCACGCCCATCCCCCCGCCCACTAGATCCACAACATAGCGTCCCATCAACGACGACGCACCGTAACGCTCCACGCCGACGCAGGCGTTCAGACCGTTGCAGCGACGCACAAAAGGCCGATATCCCGCTGGCTTCCTCCGATTCGCGTGGGGCGGCGGTCATGGGGTACATTGCCTCACACAAACCGCCCAAACCTTCTGAGGGCGTTGCGCTTTCTCTTCACAGGGTATACATCCGAGTTCTCCTTGCTCTCAGGGGCGTCATTGATTCCGGATGATGACTCGTTGGTAAAAGGAGGGAAAGGCACACACGACTATGGAAACGATTCATGCTGATATCAGCGGGTTCGCCTCTGCATGTGAGCACCTCCTAGCCAAGGAGAAACGGACCGCTCAATTTAGTGCCAGCGAATTTGGGCTCCTCAGCTACTATGTAAAAGCACTGTCGGATCGTTTTCTAGCGCAAGAAGCAGAGGAGCCTGAAAGGCAGTCCAGGGCTTCAGGGTCGACATGACCCCCCGGGGTTGCCGTCGGGTAAGCGCCCCGGTCGAGGTCGAGTCCCGATCCTGGTTGATCCACCGCTGGCCTCTCGCTACACTCACCCTCGGGTCTTAGATCTCCGGACCTCAGCAAGAAGGTATGACACGGCCTCGGAGAATGAGACTCTGGTGTCCTGCCCGATACGATTTGCTTCGGTTCGTCTGACGGATTGCCCGCGTTCACCAGCCAGAAAGGACTGTCAATGGCGCCTACAGTCGTCTTTCTGTTCGATGTCGACAACACGCTGCTGGACAACGACCAAGTCATTGCCGATTTGAGGCAGCACTTGCAGCACGTAGTCGGGTCAGCAGGGGAACAAGGCTATTGGACCATCTTCGAGCGAATCCGCGGCGAATTGGGCTACGCCGACTACTTGGGAGCACTGCAGCGCTACCGGTTGGAATATCCGCACGATCCGCGCGTGCTCACCGTTTCGCGGTTTCTGATCAATTATCCGTTCGCGGAGCGGTTATTTTCCCAAGCGCTCGACGTCGTCGCCCACGTCAAACAGTGGGGGCAGCCCGTCATCCTGTCGGACGGCGATGTCGTCTTCCAACCAAGGAAGATTGAGAGGTCCGGTCTCTTGGACGCCGTGGACGGGCGTGCCTTGATCTATATCCACAAGGAGCAGGCTCTGGACGACGTCGAACTGCGTTACCCGGCGGATCGCTATGTGTTGGTGGACGACAAGGTTCGGATTCTGACCAGCATTAAGAGCAACTGGGGTGCTCGCGTGACGACCGTCTTCCCGCGCCAGGGTCATTATGCTCGGGAGGCCGAGGCCCGGGCAGACTTTCCTGCGCCGGACCTTACGATTGACCGAATCGGCGATCTGTTGAAGTACGATCTGGGCCGGCTCATCGCTGGGGGCACGAAGCCTGACCATGGCAGCCCCGCAGGGACGCTAGGTCCGCAGTAGGGCGACCAGCCCCTGCACCGTCAAGGGTGCGTTTCCTTCCGCACGATTGTTCACCAGTACATAGGCTTTCCGGTTCTCCCCAATGGCCTGGCGCACAAGCGCCGCCGTGTCTGCTCTCATTTCAGGGAGTTCCCCCACAATCGCGGTGTAGGGCTCCGCTCGCTTCTTCGCCGCCTCATAGCTGAGGTCCAGCGGCGTGAGGAGCCGGAGAACCGTGAAGGGAGCCGTAAAGCCTCCCATGCGTACGTGCTGCTCAACCAGGCGAGGCATGTAGCTCCAGTGATTGTAGACGTGGGCGACACCGTGCGTGGCCAGGATGTCGTGGTACCGCGGCCCCAGGAGTCCGCTATTACGGATCTCCACGGCGTACCGAAAATCTGAAGGCAACTGTGCAAAAAAGTCGTGCAACCGAGAGAGAAATTGCTCGGCTGGTATGCTGTGCCGTTGAAACTCGAAGATAAACGGGCCGCTGTGCCTTTCAAACTGGGCGTCGCGATAGGGGGCCAAGACAAAATTCTTGAACAACTCCGCGTCGAGAAATCGAGGGTTGGGATGGCCGGCCTTACTGCCGTACCGCTCATGCCTGGCAAAGGCCGGAATGGTGATCTCCTCCCACACCTTACAGCACATCTCAAAATCCTCGGGGACCTGAGCGGCATAGCGCCGCAGCTGATTGACCGTCGGCGGCCGGTAAAACGTCGAATCATTTCCCACACAGTGAAAGAGCGTGTCACCCTGGTAGGTATATTGTGCGTACTCCTCCAGGCACAGTTGGGAAAACTTCGACTTCGGATAGGCGCGCGTGTACACCTGGCCTTGCCAGCCCGCATAGGTCCAGGTCGAGGTGCCCAGGCGGATGAGCGGAGAGAGAGGCATGTTAGGCCGTCACAGGTGGGTGATCGTCAACGAAGGGTAGGAGGAGCTGCGGAGGCCTCGCCTGCTTGGTGACGGACTCGCGGCGAGATCGTGAGAGGAGCGGAGACGAGGACACCGGCCCGGCATACGTTTCGAAGCCGGCCAGATCCTCCACGAAGAGATTGAGACTGAAGAGACGACGTATCGGAGAAGTGCGTGTGAGCCACTCGACCGTGAAACACCATCGGTTGGCGACACGTCCAATCGTGCGTATTCGGGCGAGCGTCCCCACAGGGACGCCCCATCGATCGGCTGATACCTGCACGAATTGACCAACGCGGAGTTCTTCAGGTGTCACCGTGGCCCCTTGTGCGGGGGCGTATGGTGAGGTGTTTCTCTCCAGCGGTCAAGGAGTCCCCCGATCGAAGGGCTCGTGTCCGTGTGGAAAGAGGAGCGGGTGAACTCTCGCGATGCCGGCCGTGGATCAACAGCGCGAGAGTGAGAGACTCGGTGCTTACGTGGGAAAGTGGTCTAGTGGAGGGCGATGACGGTCGGCTTTCCCATGACTGTCTGACCGCCGGCTGCCGAAGTGGCCCAAGTCGAAAAGTGTCCTGCGGAAGAATTGCTTGGCGTGTCTGGTCCCTGCGAGCAGGCCTCCGTAGGAATGCGGTTGATGCGAGCCCGCTCTGTTCCTTGGGGCCCTCTCCGTTAGGAAACCACGCCCCAGGTGCTCCAAGCCGTCACGGCTGCAAGTGCGAGCACGATCCAGGCCAACTCACGCTCTCCAATAGCTTTGACAATGCGATTCATCGGATCCCTCTCGCTAGTTGTATGGGCTCGCCCGATTCTATGGTTGCAGAGTCGGCAAGCACGATGCCGGAGGAGTCTCTATGTCTGCTGGCAGCTTCTACGCCTTGATGAAGGAGGTAAGCGATCATGTGCTGTGACGATCGTGCGAATTGCCACCTGAGGAACTCGATCGCGAAATGGCGCGGTCCATCGTCATGTTTCTGCAATCATCGCATCCCGGTCGCAGGAGCTTGCCGGATGTTGAGTTCATTCGGTTCTGAACGAAGACGCGATGGGTTATGCCCTCCTTCCGGGCCCATGAGGCCCGACCCAGGGCCGATGGCTGGGCTCAACGGGAAGAATGAGTGGCCCAAATCGGGGCTCCGACGGGGCATCGCGGGGCGAGGGGACGAGTTGGGGGCGTCGGGTGATCTGGCAAATCCTGTGCGTGGGCGCTCGGGACGCGTCCCCTTGCCACGTTCGAGGGTCGATCGTGGAGCGAGTGTACCGACTTCAGCGATCCCACCAGGTTCACCCGCAAACAATGAGTCGACGACGAAATTGGCCGCGATCACGGAGTCAGCCAGTGCTTCCGCTGCGGGCAACTCGTCCGCATAGACATCGGTTTCGTATTCCGCGGTCGAGGGGGTGGCGAGCGAGGACCAGACTGAGTGCTCCGATTCGCTGATATTAATCTTGGTTATGGTCGACAAACCCGGTCGAATGGGATGTTCCCTGAGTTCTTCCTCCGAAAGCGCAATCCGCACCGGAACCCGTTCGACGATGTGGATGAAATTCCCAGTAGAATTGTCGGGTGGCAGCAAGGCGAATGGGCTGCCGCTGCCGGGCACGAGTCCCTCCACCGTTCCGTGAAATGTCGTTTTCGATCCGTACAGGCTCACATGAATGAGCGCAGGCTGCCCCGGCCGTACGTGTTCGAGCTCAGTCTCCCGCAGATTCGCCTCCACCCAGAGGTGATCCAGGGGGACGATGGTCATGAGCGGGGCACCGGGTTCAACGCGGTCGCCGACTTGTGCCTTACGCTTCGCGACGTACCCCGATACGGGGGCGCGCATGTGCTGGCGGGTATATTCCAGGTAGGCATCGATCAACTGATGCCTGGCCAGTTCGATGGCAGGATGTGTCTTGACGTTGGTGCCGCCGATCTGTGCGTCGAGGGTGTCGAGTTCGGCCTGAGACTCTCGCACGTCAGCCTCCAGCGAGAGTAGTGTGTCGGCGGTGTTCTGGACGATCTGCCGAGCGACTGCGCCGGACGGCTCGGCTGCTCGGTACCGCTCCATATCGTGTTGTGCCAAGCTGAGCCGGGCTGCCCGCGAGGCCACCCGCTCGGCCCGTTGCTTCCGAGTCATGAACAAGGCCGCGATGCGGCGCACTTCCTCGCCCAACTTCCCCCGCGCACGCCCCAGTGCCGCATAGGCCAGATGTTCGTCGAGTTTGATCATCACATCGCCGCGCGTGACGAACTGGGTCTCCTCGGCCAGCACCTGCGTGATGATGCCGGACGCCTGCGCCGCGACAGGGACCAGGTTCCCGGTCACGTAGGCATTATCCGTACGAACCCAATACCGGTCATAGCTGAGCCAGAAGACGAGATAGCCGAGCGAAGACAGCAAGACCAGAATGGCCACGATCAAGAGACGCCGGTTTCGGCGGGCTCGGATGGCCTTGGGATGCAGCCGAAACGGACGGTGGTTGGGCTTCGGCGGCAACGTGTGTGAAATGACGGTATCAGTCATGCTGTCAGCTTGATCCATGTGGTGGACGATTCTCGATATCGGGATTGTGATAGCCGCCGCCCAACGCCTCGATCAAGTCGACGGCGGCGACGAGTTGGTCGCTTTCCAGCCCGCGTAATACGTACTCCTGCTCGAGCATGGGGTGCCGATGTTGCAACTCTTCGCGTGCATCGTCCAGGCCGGTGGTCAGCCGGACCTTGGCCAACCGCCAATCTTGTCCCAAGGAGGCCAGGAGGCGATGGTGCGATTCCACGAGCTGTCGGGTCGTGTGCCAGGCACTCAAACTATCCGCCACCTCGCGCATCGCGTCGAGCAGCGTGTCATTGTAGAGTTCGACGGCCGCATCGTATTCGGCGCGCTGCGCAGCGAGTTCTCCCCGTAATCGACCTCCTTCGAACCAGGGCAGGCGCAGTCCCGGCGCCACGCCGTAGGAAAAACTCTGTCCTCGAAACAACAAGTTGGCCAGCTTGTCGCCCCCTTTGGCCAGGGTCAACGCGTTGAAGCCGACAAAGGCGGTAAGATCGATGGTCGGATAGAATTGCGTCTTAGCGACCTTCACCAGCCGCGCGGCGGCGTGCGCCCGGTAGAGGGCCGCGGCGAGGTCGGGCCGATGGACCAGCAGACCCATGGAGAGGTGCTGCGGTGCCGGTATCTGCGGGGGAATGGCGGGAGGCGATGGCCCCAAGATGTGCGCGGCCTGATCGGGGCCTTTGCCGGCCAGTCGCGCGAGTAGATGACGTTGCACGTCCAAGAGGTCGCGGATGCGTGCGTGCCGTTGAAAGGCCGCTTCGTATTCGGCGACGGCGAGTTTGACGGGCTGGTCGTTGTCCAGCCCCAGGCGATGCCGTGTCCGGGCGAGATCGCGAAGGGCGCGGCGGATATCAACGATCGACGTGACGATGGCCAGCTGTTGTTGATAGGCATGACCTCGGAAATAGGCCCGCGCGATGCCGGTCGTGATGCGCAATCGTACCTCCGCCCGTTCCGCTTCTTCGGCGGCCGCCTGCCCAAGGGCGGACTCGAGAATCGCCCGATTCTTTCCCCAAAAATCAAACTCATAGCGGAAGCTCAGCGGGTTCACGATGCCCAGCAGGATCTTGTCGCCCGCTACTTTCGGGTTGAGTGCCGCGAAGACCCCGTGCTGCGAGATCCGCTCGTAGGTGAGGGATGCGTCGGCCTCGAGAAACGGCAGCAGGCGTGCGCCTTCCACCTTGACCAAGGCCTGTGCTTCGCGCAAACGCGCCGAGGTGTGCTTGAGCCCGGGGTGGTCGGCCAGCGCCGTGTCGATCAACGCCGTCAGCTCGGGAATACCGAACTGCTCCCACCAGCGGTCCTCCGGCCACTGCTCGAGGCGATGACTCACCTCGGCCAGAGTTTCCTTCATCTCAGGCGGCTCGAGATACTCGGCAGGGGGGTCGCCTGCAGGTATCCAGGCGCAGCTGACGGTCAGAATCGCGCAACAAAGGGCGGCGGCTGATAGCCATATCCGTCGTCGAGGTCCAATTGTCACGGCAGTTCCTCTGCTAGGTTTTCCGCCCGCAAGAGACGGACCTCGTCCTCCCGGGATGCGGTCGCGGGAGTTTTTGTGGAGGCGGCACACCACACCAACATGCCCAGCCCCAGCGAAAGCGCGCTGGCGAGTAAAAACGCATCGCTCACGCTGAGCAGCGCCGCCTGTTGCCGCATGAGGGCCTGAAGCTTGCCTGGAATGGCCTCGACACTCACCCCGGCCGCCTGCAACTTGGCGATCAACTGTTGCAGCGGATCGTAGGCAAAGGATTGCCGTCCACCGAAATGATCGGCGAGATGCAATTGGTGGAAATGCGCGCGCCGGAACAGCACGATGCTTTGGAACGTGATCCCGAGGGCCCCCGCGGCGACCCGTAGCAAATTGGCGATTTCGGCGGCCCGGAGGACGAGCGGGCCAGAGAGTCCGTGGAGGGTCAGTGTGACCACGGGGGTGAAGAACGATCCGAGGAAGAGTCCTTCCACGACCATCGGCCAAAACAGTTCCTGATAAGAATGCGGATCGTCGTAGAGACCGATCCAGTAGAAGGTCCATGCGAACCCGAGGCTGTTCAGACAGATCAGCCATCGCGCGTCCACGTACTTGCAGAGCACGTGCATGACTGCGATCACCGGTGCTCCCAGCACGATCATCGGCAGCAGGGCCAGTCCGGCGAGCGTGGAGCTATACCCCAGCAGGAGCTGAATCTGCACAATGAGCAGCGACAGAAGACCTTGGATCGAAAAGAAGCCGATTGCCAGAATTGCGGCTCCGATCAGAAAGTTGCGATGCCGAAACAGTCGAACGTCCACAACGGGCTGACGTGTACCGAGTTCCCAAATCACAAAGCAGGGAAGCGCGATCAGCAGCAAGATGCCTATGGCTTGGAGAATCGGCTCGTCGAACCAATCGAAGTCGTTGCCCATATTGAGCAGCGTTTGAAGGCCCAACAGTAAGCCCACCAGAAGGGCGAAACCCACCGCGTCGAATCGGCCGTACCGGCGTTGAAACCCCCGGCCGTAGAGCAGTGCACCTACCGTCCCCACAATGATCAGGGTCAGAACAAAGTCGAGATAGAAAAGAAACCGCCAGCCGAGTAATTGCGCAATGTAGCCCCCAACGGGCATGCCGACGGTAAACGGGGTGATGCTGAACAGGCCCCACACGCTGAGGGCCAGAGTCTGTAGTCGCCTCGGATACTCCTTGAGCAGCATCAACTGGGCAACGGGAAGTGTCAGACCGCCGGAGATACCCTGCACAATGCGCGCCGGGACAAACTGCGCCAGGGTCTCGCTGGCACCGCAGAGGTACGAGGCTCCGCTATAGACCAGGAACGCCGCGATCAACAGACGGTAGTCGCCGATACGGCCGGAAAAATATCGGGCCAACGGAAAGCCCAGGGCCAACCCGATCATGAAGTCCGTCTGGGCCCACGTCAGGAAGCTCGGCAATACTCCGCCCAGATCGCCCGCGACGTGGGGAAGCAACGCGATATAGGAGCCGGCATTGAACAGTACGACGATGTGAGACAGGCCGAGGACCACGTTGAACAGAACGAAGCGCCACCCATGCAACCTCCGTGGAAACTGTCCCGTCATATCGCTCGTGCTCCACGAATCAGAACGACGACAAGCCGTCAGGTCTGGGGCCGGCGCTGGCCCGTATGGTTGCAACAGGAGAGCGGTCCTGGGAGGACGACGGTGCCGTCCGATGCGCGGCATAGACGGCCAGTCCGGTGAAGACCATACCCCCCACCAAATTCCCCAACGTGACCGGAATCTGATTCCACAGCCGCCAGGACGACACGGTCACGTCGGCGCCAAGCAAGATTCCCACGGGAATCAGAAACATATTCACCACAGCGTGCTCGAATCCTTGGGAGAAAAACAGAAATGTCGGACCCCAGATGGCGAGACACTTGCCTGCCAAGGAGGTCGACATGAAGGCCGCGACCACGGCAAGTCCGACCATCCAGTTGCACAGCACGGCTTTCGTGAATACGGCGAAGAGACCCGACCAACCGTGGGCGGCATAGTAGTTGGTTTTGGCTTCCGCAATGGCGACCAGTTTCGCGCCCACAGGCGGAACGGGCGCATCCCCTGCGGTCGTCAGTGCAATCGCAAACAGGCCCGCATAGAGGAGGGACCCCAGCAAATTGCCCAGGAAGACCCATCCCCAGGACGTGAGAATTCGCCTGACTCGAACAGGCGGGCGACCATCGGCCGCTGCACAGGGAAGCAAGGCGAAACTCCCCGTAATGATTTCAGTCCCGAGCAGAATGGCCATCGCGAGACCAATGGGGAACAATATCGCCCCTGCGGTCCAGTAGCCCGTCTCAATGGCTACGGTGGCGGCCATGCTCGTGCTGATGCCGAGGTAGGCCCCGCGAGCATGCCACGCAGGACTTGTTGTCGGGACGACAGCTGGGATTCATAGACTCCACCCTGAAGCATTCGTTCGGTCACACCCTGTGGTTTGACATAGTCCATCGCTCTTCTCCTTCGGGGCGAGCGTTCTTCCGATGTGTCTCCGGGTAGGCTCCATCGGCCAGAGCCCAGACCTTTGTTGTCAGGCCGCCTGGAACTCCGACGAGAGCGACGCGGTTGCGGCATCGGGCTGTCCCAAGAGGCGGTAACGTTCGCTGAAATCGTGAAATATCGCGGCTCATCTGTCGCATCGGGTAACTAAGTATTGAAACTAGCAAGCGAAGTGCCACGTGAAGGATGCCGGGTGCAGGCACGAAATTACATGGGAGAGGACTTACCGCAGCCGAAGTCGTGTGTATTCGCACGGTGCGCACGGCGCGGAGCGCGCCGGCCACACGCAACCGTCACGCGGTATGTGAAGGAGGCTTCTAGATCGGATCGCCGTGCCAGGATCCGCGTCAGAGGACCCAAGGGAGCCGAACTGCGGTGTCGGATCGGTCACATCCCATTGAACCTACCGAGAAACACGGTCG
Source organism: Nitrospira sp. (assembly GCA_036984305.1). Taxonomy (NCBI): domain Bacteria; kingdom Pseudomonadati; phylum Nitrospirota; class Nitrospiria; order Nitrospirales; family Nitrospiraceae; genus Nitrospira; species Nitrospira sp. Next base: position 4,023,460 of record BQWY01000001.1, on the reverse strand, counting down.
CAACGATGTGGATCACGTTATTCCAACATTCCGGGATGACATTGTGTGGCACGATCATTGGTACCCACGACGGACCGCTAACGGGCCTCTGTTTTGGATCGCGATCAAGCAAGAGCGGAGGCCGCGATGTCGATCACATGACGCAAGCGTGAGAGTGTCTGGCATCGATCGTTCTGGTCGGTCTGACGGGGATTGCCTGTTCTACGTGGGTAGGGTTGTCAGCAGAATCGAGAACAGGCTGGAGGTTAAGCGTGTATCGACGGAGCGTCTGAAGGCGCTTCAAATGCCGCATGGTGCATGTGCATCACTTGAACCAGAGCGGCGGCACACTTGGGACAGTAACTATAGGAGAGTTCATAATCGTCCGGTCCACGGCTGCCCTGGGTGAGCAGTGCATCGAGTGAACCTGAGCCCTCCGATATAACCCGACCAGGCTGAGCCTTGTCCCAAGCGCTCCAGCATCCGTCACAGACGACCACAACAGGCTTATTCGGAGTCATCGATGGAATCTCCTCGCGACGGGGGTAACGCACGGATACGGCCCTGGAGTTTGACCGTAGTCCGTGTCAGTGATGTCCGCCGAACTCGCGTGCTCCTCAACGCCGATGGACAGCATGCGCTCTCGGCATCAGGATCTCTCTCACTCTCACGGACGAACACCGCGTAAGTGTCCATTGGGCACTTCCCATTGGAAATCGCTCATGCATCGGCGCGATACGCTCAAAAACAGGACCATTCGAGTGCCAGTATCTGCCTCCGCAACAATTTTTCTACTCGGGATGTCACGAGGTATTGGGGCAAGGACCCTGGGGAACCACCAAAAAAACACCGGGGACCTGCGGGAACGAGGAGAGTTCGGTCGACTCAGTAGCGTGGCGCGCCGCTCCCTCGTCCCTGCGGCAAGAGTCCGCTGGGACGAAGGTCTAAGGTCTATTGTTACGGCACGCTGTCGGTAGTTGGAGATAGACATCCACGGGTCAACGCCAGGATTTGACCCGCGGACACTTCTTATCACTGGCTACGTTCGTCAGGAGTATAACTACTAGAACCTATCTCAAAATTGTTACAGCAACAGTGGTGGGAGGGTGTTCGTGGAACTCGGCCGGCTGGCGAGTGGTGAGCCGCGCCAGCCTCGCCCTGATACGTTGATGTTGGGCACGCCGGCTGACGTGCTCGGCTTGGTTGGTCACCTCCAGGAGCAGGTCGGATCGTCGACCCGCAGCGGGTCTGGCCTGCGGGCCTCAGCCTCCGCCATGGCGAAGGCTGGCGGACTCATCCCCTCCAGCTGTAGAAGTGAGGAGAGGGGGGCGGGACACACCGCTCGAAAGCTTGTCCCCGCTCGGAGTCTTCCGTCACGGTGTCAGGCGCCAGACACAATTTTGAGATCGGTTCCAGTCTACTGGATCCGAACATGCCCCGTCGGCGACATCGAGTGATGTTGATCTTCGACGTCGAGCCACACATTGTATCGAATGGTTCCCGGCTTGGAGAAGCACAAGCTGACGGATTTATGCGGTTCGATCGTGACGTGCTCGGTGAACTGGCCAAACCAGCTGAACCCTTTATTACACGACAGATCGGTCGCGCCGCGAGTCTCTAGAAGGACGAGCAAGACGGGTTCCTCCTGGTCGTTCCGCCAGCGTATTTCGTCTCCCACTCCGGCGAAAAGTGAGAGGGGTGACACCCCGTCTCGGATCTGGATGTCATGGACGGCGATAGTCGTGTCCGACGGTGTCGGGGATTGGCATCCACTCAGGCTCCATGCGAACAGTGCACCCAGCAGCAGGGCCCCGGAGCAGGACACCAACATTCTCGACGGCTTCGGGCCTCGGATTGCCGCTCCGTCTCGTCTCCGGTTCAGCATGGACAGTTCTGTTCGATGCGCCGCATGAAGACCCGCAAGCATTTCGAGCGCAGCAATTCGAGGTCGAACGGTTTGACAAGATATTCCTGCGCGCCCAATCGGATAGCCTCACGGGCCCGCCCCACGTCGGTCAATTCGGAGACGACGATGACCGGAATCCCCGCGTGCCGACGTCGTAAGTCCGAGAGCAAGTTGTGGCCGTCGGGCATGGCTAGCTGCAAATCCAAGACCACCCCCTCCACACGGGGATTCTCTGCCCCGTCGATCAGCGTGAGACATCCCTCTGCGCTGTCGGCTTCGATGACCTGAAAACCGAGGTGGGAGAGTTGCGTCGTGACAATCCCTCGACTTTCCGCGTGATCGTCCACCACGAGAACGCGGCCGGGTGAGCACGTCGCACTAGGGCCTTGAGCAGAGTTCATGGCAAGTCCAACCGCGACGCGGGGGTTCTAACGTGGCCTCGCAGCGCGCCAGGCACGGGTTCTTGAAACCCGCGGGCCCTGCCTGCGGGGTTCCGGCCTCCGGCGTTGATGGGCGAGAATCAATGGGTCGACGATCGCGCCACATGCGATACAGTGCCACCCCAGGAAGGTTCCGGGTCCACTGTCGCGAGCACGATCTTCGAACAGCTCCGCAATCATGGTGCTGTGACATCGTAAACACTGCATGTCATGTGCTCCAATTTCAAGAGTCGCGTCAAGAGTCGCGCTATAGCTTGGAGTGACCGGGTGCACGAACCTTAATCGCGATGTTCACGAGTACTGCGATTGCGGGGGCTCGCCAACTCGGTGTGTACCGAGGAGGGTATGAAAAAGTCCCCAGGGTCTGATGCATCCGGTCCAGAAGGCGGGAGTACTCCAAAGGACGCTGAGTTGGGACTATACGGACGAGGTCAGGCCATGGGCGAGGGCATACTTGGTCAGTTCGGCCGTGGTCCGAAGCGACAGCTGTTCCATAATTTGGGCTTTGTGGAATTCCACCGTCCGCGGCGAGATGTTCAGGAGTTGCGCGATCTCCTTCACGGCCTTCCCTTCCGCCACGAGTTGGAGCACTTCGCGCTGGCGTGGCGTGAGGCTGCTTTGTTTGGTCGTGGGCGGTGGTGTGCCGCCTAACGCCGTGTCAATAAGCCCCTTTGTAAGCAGAGGGGTCACGTAAAAGTTCCCTCCGAGAACCGATTCCATCGCTTGATGCAATTCGGAGCCCGCCGACCGCTTGAGGAGATAGCCGGACGCGCCGGCCTTGAATGCCTCATTGAGGTAGGCCGAATCGGCGTGCATGGTCACGATGATAATTTTGACGTTCGGCAACATCCGCTTGATCTGTCTGGTCGCATCGATGCCGTTAAGCAACGGCATCGAAATGTCCATGAGGATGATGTCTGGGGCCAGACGGCTGGCAGTTTCTACGAGGGCCCGCCCGTCTTCTACCATCCCAACGACGTCGTAACGGTCTTCGAGCAGTTTCTTGAACCCCTCCAAAACGAGGGAGTGATCATCAGCCAGGAGTGTGCGCGGCCGACTCATGGGCTACCTCACTGCGAGCGGAATGCGGATACGGATCGATGTGCCGCGTCCCGGCGCGGCATCGATGGATAGTTCGCCTCGTGCCAGGTACGTGCGCTCCTTCATGCTGACCAGCCCAAGTCCGGTCATAGAGCCCCCGCATTGGCCTGGATCGAATCCTACGCCGTTGTCCGTGATCGTCAGCGCGAGCATCTCATCAACGCCTCGCAATACTACACTAATCTGACTCGCCTGTGCGTGCTTGGCGGCATTATTGAGACTTTCCTGCGAAAGCCGATACAGGCAGGTGGCGACGCTTGAGGGGACGGACTCTGGCACCGTCTCATGGCAAAAGGAGCAGGAAACTCCCGTACGCAGAGAAAAATCCTCGACCAGTCGCTGAAGGGCCACGATCAGACCTAGATCGTCCAAGACGGAGGGGTGGTACTGATAGGCGAGGTGACGAATATCTTCTGAAAGTTCGGCGGCATTGTCCTGCAGCGAGCGGAGCCGCGAACCCGCACCCGCCGGAAGGTCGGGATGGGCTTGATTCACTCCTTCGAGTTCGACGACGAGCATCGCCAGGCGTTGGTTGATGTCGTCGTGAAGGTCGCGGGAAACCCGCCGCCGCTCCTCCTCCTGGGCCGTGAGCAATCGCGCGGTCAAGGCCCGAAGTTCATCCTGGCTAAGCTTTAACGCCAAACGGCTGGATTCGAGGGCTTTCTCACTGTTGCGGAGCGACTCCTCCGTCTCGATCCGCTCCGTAATCTCCGCGACGAGGGCTTTGTTCACCTGAGCCAACTCCGCAGTTCGTTGCTGCACCCGAAGGTCGAGGCTGTCGCGCGCTTCCTGCAGGGCGGCCTCCGCGCGACGTCGCTGGAGCATGAAGAACAACGTTCCCCATACCACCGCGATACTCAGCGTCCGATTCGTCAGCCCCATCCAGAGCGGAATGCTGCTCACAATGTGCCCCGTCCCCCCGATCACGATCAGCACGGACGCCGTGCTCGCCGCTATCAGCAGGAACCGTTGAGACGTGGAGGGAGCCGTCAGAAACAGGAGACAGGCGTACAGCATGCCCGTCGCGACACCCAGGGGGAGGGAATAGTCCAGCACGAACAGCACCAAGGTGAGGGCAATGATCAAGGCGAGGCGCCGAGGGTCGATCATCGAGGAATTGACCTTCAATCCGAGAGCCCGTTGGCGAAATGCAAAATTATCCGCTGGCTTCAGTGGGTATGCAAGCGCGCTCGGAGGTGGCAGCCGATCACTTTCTCGGGGCACGATGATTGCGGTATGGTAGTGCCGGCAGGAAAAGCTGGGCGACCCAGGCGTCAGAAGTCTTCGTCCTAGAAGGATTCAGGCCATATTAATGCCGGGCCGGTGTCGATCTGGCAGTGGTATTCCGCCCCAGATGAGAGGAAGGTCACTGTAGAAAAATGCAACAATTGGGGAGAGTTGACGCAGTTCGACGTGTTCCATAAGACCATACTGGGTTACTACCATTTATGATCGTGAGGATGACATGGAAAACCCCCAGACCTCGTCCATGACATGCGAGCAATCGACAGCGGTGCATGCAGACCATGGGACGGTGCTTGTCGTGGATGACGATACCGCGATGCGCGAAGTGGTCCACGATTTGTTGTCTGATCGCGGACATCGCGTCGTGACGGCAGCCAGTGGGGCCGAAGCCCTGAAGGAGCTGAGCCAAACGGACATCGACGTCGTCCTGACAGATTTGCGCATGAAAGGGATACAAGGGCTGGAATTGCTCACAGAGATCAAGCGCGGCCACCCGGCGGTCAATGTGATTTTGATGACCGCGTTCGGATCGGTCGAAACGGCCGTAGAGGCGATGAAACACGGCGCGTATGACTACCTGACCAAGCCCGTCAAGAGTGAGGAACTGATTCATACTATCGAACGCGCGATCCGCGAGGCGAAACTGAGACGCGAAGTCTCCCAGCTCCGGCGTGCCGTTGGGCGTGAGTACAGCTTTCACCAGATTATCGGCAAGAGCAAGGCCATGCGCGACGTATTCGATTTGATTCAGCGCGTGGCCGATAGCCCCACGAACATTTTGCTCAGCGGCGAAAGCGGGACCGGCAAAGAATTGGTCGCCAAGGCCATTCATTTCAACAGTGAACGGAAGCAGGCTCCGTTCATCCCGGTCAATTGCGCGGCGATTCCGGAAACGTTGTTGGAAAGCGAATTGTTCGGACACGTTCGAGGGGCGTTCACGGATGCCAAGATGGATAAGCGGGGACTGTTCGAGGAGGCCGAGAAGGGGACGCTGTTCCTCGATGAGATCAGCGAACTGCCCGTCATGTTACAGGCCAAGTTGCTCCGTGCGATCCAGGAGAAGGAAATCCGTCGCGTCGGGTCGGCTCGTCCCATTTCGGTCGATGTGCGGATCATTGCGGCGACCAATGTCAATTTGGCGGAAGAGGCGAAGGCCAAACGATTTCGAGAAGATCTCTTTTATCGGCTGAATGTCATCGAAATACGTCTGCCGCCCTTACGAGAACGACGGGAAGATATTCCACTCCTGGTGGAATCCTTCTTGGAGAAGTGTGCGCGCCTGGCGCACAAACCGGTGCGCGGTATTGCGGAAAGCGCGTTAGCCCTCTTGATCGACTATCCGTGGCCGGGCAACGTGCGGGAATTGGAGAACGTCATTGAGCGGGCCGTTACATTGTCGCGCAGCGAAAAAATAGTGGCTGTTGATTTACCCCCGGCCATCCAAGGTGCACGAGGGGAGCGGCGCGTCATCGACGAGGCAGCGGAGCGTACGTTGCCGCTGCATCATGTCGAAATGGAATACATTCTTCGAATCCTGGACAAGACGGGCGGCAACAAGTATCAGGCGGCCCATATCCTCGGCATCGACCGCAAAACCCTCTATCGCAAATTAGGGGAGATCGAGGAAGAGAAGGCGCAGCGCTAGGCGGCTCGTCCTTTTTGGATTCGCGACTCGTGGCTCAGGTCACCCGCGCCCCGCTTCTTCACCGAATTGGTACCCCGTGGGGGATTGCGTGTACGGGTGCTGCGGTGTTTCTGCTCGATGTCTTCACACCGGCCGAGTGGGTCGTTCCTATTCTGTATCTCCTGCCGTTATCTCTGAGCTATGAACTGCCCAGGCGCCAGCTCTCTCTGGAATTGGCCGCTGCATTCACCGCGCTGACTGCGGTCGGTGTGTGGCTGTCCTCTTCGATCCTCCACCCAACCGACACCGCTGTCAATCGGGTCGTGACGGTAATCATCCTGTGGGGATTCGCCTGGCTCTTATTGAGTCGCAGACAGCTCCGCGCGCCCGCCGGCCGTGATGCCGTGGCACGTCGATCGATGGAAATGCAGTTGTCGGAAAGCGAGGCGCGTCTCCGAGGGACGTTCGACAATCTGTTGGAGGGATGTCAGATCATCGGGTTCGATTGGCGCATTAAGTATATCAACGAGGCCGGAGCGAGACACGGTCGGAGTACCGTGTCACAGCTGCTCGGCCGAACGATGATGGAGGCGTACCCAGGCCTCGAGCAGAGCGCGGTCTTCGAGGCGCTACAACGGTGTTTGAAGGAGCGTACGCCTGCGCATCTCGAAATGGACTTCACCTTCCCCGATGGATCGACCGGTCTCTTCGAGATCGGCATTCAGCCTGTGCCAGAGGGTATGTTCGTGCTCTCCAATGAGGTGAGCGAGCGGCGGAGAGCCGAACGTGCTCTACGGGAAAGTCAACAACGACTCGAGTTGGCCCTCATTGGTGCAGACCAAGGGTTGTGGGACTGGAACATTCAGACTGGGTCGGTTTACTGCGACGAGCGATGGGCCGGCATGCTCGGATTCACGTGTGAAGAAATTGAACCGCACGTGCGTGCCTGGGAACAGTTGGTTCATCCCGACGATCTTCCACAGGTCATGGAGGCGCTGCAGAGCCATCTGGAGGGGCGGACGGCGGTCTATCGAGCGGAATATCGGCTTCGAACGAAGAGCGGTGCCTGGAAATGGATCATGGATAGCGGACGGGTCGTGGAGCGCGACGCCCAGGGCAACCCTTTCCGGGCAGTCGGTACGTACCATGACGTGACCGATCGGAAGCAGGCTGAGATCGCCCTGGCTCAGCTCAACGTCGAACTGGAGGAACGAGTCCGGGCACGAACCCAGGAATTGGCCAACACCAATCAGGAGCTGCGCGAAGGTTCGCGGCGCTTTCGCGCGATTTTCGATGCCACCTATCAATTCATTGGGTTGCTGTCCCCCGGAGGCATACTCCTCGAGGCGAATCAATCCTCGCTCGACTTCATCGGAATGCCCGCCGGCGACGTCATGGGCAGGCCACTCTGGGAGACGCCATGGTGGAACCATTCAGCCGAGATTCAGGCGCGTGGGCGCCAATCGGTGGAGGCCGCAGCCAAGGGAGAGTTTGTTCGATTCGAGACCACGCATCGCGCCCGGGACGGTGCGCTCGCCGTATTCGATTTTTCCCTGAAACCGGTCCGAGATGAAAGGGGGGCGGTCGTGATGTTGGTGGCGGAGGGCCGCGACATCACCGAGCGGACGAGGGCGGAGCAGGCCGTCGAGCGGGCCAGGGAAGAACTGGATATCAAGGTCCGGGAGAGGACCGCGACGTTGTCACACGTCAATGCGAGGCTCGAGCGGGAGGTCCTCGACCGACGGGCGGCGGAACTGCGGTTCAGTCAGGTCGTGGAATCGGCGCCCAGCGGGATGTTGCTCGTCGACCAGGTCGGCATTATTCGTTTGGTCAATCGAAAGGTCGAAGAACAGTTCGGATATGCGCGCGACGAACTGCTCGGCCGTCCCGTGGAACAACTCGTTCCGGCTTCGGTGCGAATCCAACATCCCGGGCATCGAGCTTGTTTTCTCAACCGCCCGGAGACCCGGCCCATGGGACGTGGCCGAGACCTGCACGGCCTTCGCAAGGACGGAACGGAATTTCCGGTTGAAATTGGCTTGAGCCCGATTACGACACCCGACGGACAGGGCGTGTTGGCATCGGTGGTTGACATCACGGAGCGCAAGCGTCTGGAAGACCAACTGCGCCGGACCGAGCGCGTCGCTGAATTGGGAACCTTGGCCTCCGGCATGGCTCACGAGATCGGTACACCGATGAACGTCATTCTCGGTCGCGCCGAATATCTCCTGCAGCGCACAGATGATCAGGTCTTGACCAAGGGACTGCGGACGATCGTCGCGCAGGTCGAGCGGATTACGAAAGTCATGAATCAACTGCTGGCTTTCGCGCGCCGCCGGCCGCCGGAGCGAAGGGCGGTCGACCTCCGTCACACGATCGAGGATAGTCTGGAAATGTTCCGGGAACGATTCACCCAAAAGCACATCCTGGTTGAAACGACGCTGGATCCCTCGCTGCCGATGATCCAGGCAGATCCAGATCAAATGACCCAGGTCCTGATCAATCTCATCGTGAACAGCATGCATGCCATGGTCGATGGGGGGACGCTGCACGTGCGTGCGGCACGGATAGATCGTCACGTGCAGATGCAGGTGAGCGATTCCGGCCACGGGATCGCTTCGGACGTGGTAACGAAAATCTTCGACCCATTTTTCACGACCAAGGAGACCGGAGAGGGCACGGGATTGGGGCTGACCGTGGTCAAAGGTATCGTCGAAGAGCATGCCGGACAGATTACCGTCTCAAGCTCGGCGCATCACGGTACCACTGTGACCGTCCTCCTTCCGCTCGACCCAGCGCCGATCGAGCCCGCCTAGGGATGTTCCAGCTTTGGTACCAGACCGGGACAGGCGTATGACGCGGATTGGCGCGTTATGCGACAGAGCAGTCGAATTGCCCCCGTGCGATCGGCAACGGGGAAAAATGTCCCCAAGTGTTCGTCACCGTATCAAGGGCTTAGATCGTAGCGAGAGGGGAAATTCCCTAGGCACTCATGGGATCGCTCGGGAATTATGATTGCATCACTCTGTGTAGGCGACAGTTGCGCGTCAGATTGAACATGACCGAAGTGGGTAGGACCAAGAGAGGGGCCGCATGACACGGGATGGCAAGCCGGTAGTCCTGTTGATCGTCGAAGATGATCGGGAAATGCGCAGCTTGCTCCGAGACGATTTGTGCTCTCTTGGCGTTCTGATCCGCGAAGCAGAAGATGGAGACATGGCGCTTCAGACCGTGCTCGACGCGCCGCCGGATGCAGTGGTGACGGACTTACGCATGCCGGCAGGCGGCTTGGACTATCTGGCACGCTTGCGCGCCTTCGCGCCGACGGTTCCCATCGTTGTGATGACGTCGTTTGGCGATGCCAAGACCAAGGCCGACGTCTTGGCCACGGGGGTGTCGGCATATTTCGACAAGCCGTTACGATTGGCCGAGTTGCGGGCAAAGCTCACGGAGCTGTTGGCCCCCTCGATAGATGGGCAAGTTGGCAAGTAGCTGATTTTCGAACATCAACTAGTGTTTAATGGGGGCACGATGGCCGGCCGAGCCCCACAGTTGCCACACACCGCTCATGATCCTGTGCTTGAGGCGCGCCTCGAGGCGATCCGCGTATTGGCCGAACACCAAACCGAACGGGTCATGGTCATCGGGCCGGATCAGACTGTTATCTACGCCAATCGGACGGCATGGCCGGACGATCCCCAACCGCTGGTGCCTGCCAGGCCGGCCAAGTGCTACCAGGCCGTGCTTCAGCGGAACGACCCCTGTGGAACCTGCCCGGCAATGGAAGTCTTTGCTTCCGGAGAAGTGAAATCGTTCGCCTGTTCCTCCGGCGGGGACGGTCACGCCTGTGGGATTTCCCAGGTTCATCCGTTGAAATCCGGCGCGGGGCAGACCGACTCGGTGCTTGTACTGTTTCGGAACGGGTCCGAGCGAACAAAGGAAACGGCATATCCGGAGACGCAGCCGGTCGATACGATCAGCGAAGGGCTCGACGAGATGCTGGGCATCAGTCCCTCGATGCAGCGTCTGTTCGAGATGGTGCGGTTGATCGCCGACAGCCAGGCGACCGTGCTCATCCAGGGCGAAAGCGGGACCGGGAAGGAACTGGTTGCTCGCACGATCCATCGATTGAGCTCGCGCCGGAAGGGACGGTTAGTCGTCGTGGAGTGCAGTTCACTGCCCGAGACGTTGCTGGAAAGCGAGCTGTTCGGCCATGTCAAAGGTGCATTCACCGGCGCCGTCACTTCACGTCGTGGCCTTTTCGAGGAGGCGGACGGCGGCACGATCCTTCTCGACGAAATCGCGGATACGTCGCCGTCGTTCCAGGCCAAGCTGTTACGAGTGTTGCAGGAAGGGGAGATCAAACCAGTCGGAAGCAGCCGATCGAGTCGCGTGGACGTGAGGGTGATTTCCGCAACGAACAAAGATCTGTTCGACCTCGTCAAGGCCAAGCAGTTCAGAGAGGATCTTTATTATCGACTCGCGGTGCTGCCGCTCTTCATGCCGCCGCTACGGGAGCGTACTGAGGATGTACCCGTCTTGGTCTCGCATTTTATCGAACGGTCCAGCCGTCGCCATCGCCGTCCCATGCGCACGGTTGACCCCGACGCGATGCAGGCCTTACTGAGCTATCACTGGCCGGGAAACGTCCGGGAGTTGCTCAATCTGATCGAGCGAGTGGTGGTCACCGCGCAAGGGTCCGTGCTGAGCGCCATCGACTTCTTCGGCGAGCCGGACTCTCCTCCGGTGCCCGTCGACCTCGACCTTCATGCGGCCGTGCGCGATGCGACCGCGCAAGCCGAGCGTCTCAAGATTCTCGAGGCTCTGCAACGGGCAGGCGGAAACCGTGTAAAGGCCGCCAGGTTGTTAGGGATCAGCCGGGCTGGTCTCTATAATAAGCTCCGTACCCACCAGATTGAGTCTCACTAGTCCGTTTCCGCGACACTTTTCTCGAAATCTGTCCAATCAGTTAGACAGCGTAACGTCTTGATTTTCCGTCCACTCAGCCCATCACCCTTCGTAGTTGTCCAATGCGCTGGAAAATAACCTTCCACGAAATTTGCCCGCGTCAGCAGGGCGATGGCTCAATCACCGCTACTGTGGCGCTGTTTGGCATTTTGTCGCCGCTTCGTGAGTGAAGGCATGGGAGTTGCGCTAGGGCATCCTTGCTGGTGGGGGTGTGGGTAATTAGGACCGGCCTCCGAATGACCCATTCCATCGTGAGATGGGACCCCACCAGCTCTAACGGTCTGGCCGGAAGGATTTCGAGCATCGCGTCCCACCGGAAGCGGGCGATGTCGTCTCAGGAGCGGTGCAGACAGAACAGCAGGGGAAATAGTTCAACCACCCGTCGCTCAAGGCGGGATTCACTAGAGGAGGCCGTCGTATGACGCGCGAGTATTCTCATCATAAACGGAGGCACCGTCGACGCGGGTGGAAGCCCATTCAGGCGATGGTGTTGGCGGGCAGTCTGGTGGCAGTGCCAGGGCTGTTTGCCGCACAAGACGGAGGCCCTCCGGTCGAGGGACATGAGGGCCATGCCTCACCGGTCAGCATGTCCGGTTCGTTACCGGGCTGGCAGCAGACACTGAAGGGGCAAACGGTTGTCGAGGACAGCATCGAAGGCCGTGGAGAGCGCTCCGAGAAGATCGAGATGCAGCATCATCGTCTGATGCGCCGGCTGGAAGAGCAGGCCCAGAAAGATGCCCAGGCGCAAAACACCTCGGGTGCCTTCAACAATACGTCGATGATGCACCAGTACATGGGGCAGGATGGCTCGAGCTTCCTGCTGGCCGTCGACGCTCAGGCTGACTTGGCCGGGGGAGGAGGTGCCAAGTGCCCGGCCGGCGTGCCGACGAAGCAGTACGACATTTCCATGGTCAACGTGGAGATCACCCTCAATCGTTGGCTCGATTTCTATCCTGGCTACATGTACACCTTGACAGGAAACTTGGACAAAGTCCGCGCCGAGGAGGCCAGGAACGAGGAGGCACGCGAGTCAGACGGCTTCGATCCCGGGGCGGTCAGCACGGGTTTACAGGGGGACTACATTCAACCGCTCGTGATTCGCGCCAACCAAGGTGACTGTTTGAAGATCACCTTGCGTAACAAGATGGACGCGGAGAGCGGCAGTTTGCACATCAACGGTGGGAGCATGGTGATCTCGTCGACCGGCAAGGCGGCGACCACCACCAATTCCGATGCGATCATCGAACCGGGCAAGACCGTGGACATGGAATGGTACATCCATCCGTCCACGCAGGAGGGCGTGCGGCGATTCCATTCCTACAGCCATGCGCGCGAGTTGACCGTGATGGGTCTCTTCGGCGCGCTGATCGTCGAGCCGACGGGCTCCAAGTATCTTGATCCGCTCGGCACCGGGTCCGCCCCCGATATGAAGAGCGGGTGGCAGGCGATGATCGACAATGGGTCCGGTCCGGACTTTCGCGAGTTCGTGATCTTCTACCACGAGATCGGCGACGAAGCGTTTCGTCCGGTCAACAAGAAGGGCGACTTCTTGCCACAACGCGATCCGCTCACGGACGCGTATCGCCCCGGCGGTCGCGCGTTGAACTATCGCAGCGAGCCGTTTGGGATCGATGAGATGCACTTGCAACACGAATACTTCGGCTTCGAGGACGAGTCGTTGGCGTACAGCGCCTACACGTTCGGCGAGATTCCGACGACGCTGCCGCGCGCCTACCTCGGGGATCCCACCAAGTATCGCTTGGTGCACGGCGGCTCCGAAGTGTTCCACTCCCACCATCCGCACAGCGGTACGATCCGGTGGCAGCGCAGCCCAGGTACCGAACCCAATCAACTGTGGGCGGCCGGCAAGGACGGACCTGTGAAGTACCCGATCGTCCGCACCAAGTCGGACCGGGTCGACGTCGAGGTGATCGGTCCGTCCGAGGCGCTGGATCTTGAGCCGGAGTGCGGCGGTGGAGGCTGCCAGCACTTGGCGGGCGACTTCCTGTTCCATTGCCACGTGGCGCACCACTATGTGGCGGGGATGTGGGGGTACGGGCGTGTTTACAACACGCTGCAGGTCGGAAGGGCCCACACCGATACGATGCCGGACCTGCGAGAGCTGCCGGATCGCGAGGGGCGGGTCAAGCAGGGAGTCGGTTCGGACAAGTTGATCGGCACGACGGTCGACTGGTTCGGCAAGACCTTCAAGATCGTCGACAAGAACCAGAAGACCAACTGGAAATCCAATCCGGCGGTTGTGAGTGTCAAGGATTGGGTCGAGATGTGGATTCCCGCCATGGGCAAGCCCGGTCACACGGACGACGAGAAGGGCCAGATCATGGCTTACGACGCCACCGTGTGGGATTGGAAATGGGACGGCAACGTGGCGAAAGGGGAACGGGAAAGCACCGCCAAAAACCCGAAATACCCCGCGGCCGAGAAGTGGGACGACAGCACGCGACCGGTGATCCTGTTCGATCCGACGACGGGCAAGATCAGCTGGCCCGTGTTGAAACCGCACTTCGGCAAGCGCGTGCCGTTCTCCGCGAACCACAGCGGCGCTCCCTGGTTGGAGCCGATCCATCAGGACGAGAACGGCAATCGGACCTCCGAACCGGCCAAGCCGGGCGAACAGGGACGGTGGTCGCTCTGTCCGGACAACGCCAACGTACCGCCGATCAACAACATCCACTTCATCCGCCTTCCCATTGCCTTGTCCAAGAAGCAGGGCAATCAGCCGCCGATCGTGGACAAGGATGGTTTGATCTATGTCCTGCACGAGGAAGAGCGGCTCACGAGAGGCAATGATGATTTGAAGTATCCGGCGGTGCTGCGCGCCAACGTGTATGACTGCGTGGATACGATTCTGACCAGTGAGTGGGACGATGATGACTTCACGAATTTCCAGGCGTCGAAGATCAACATCCATCCCCACTTCTTCCAATTCGATACCGGGAACAGCGACGGCGTGATCTCGGCGTTCGAGTGGGAGATGTCCGTGCGTCCGTTCACGATGTTCTCCAAGCCGAAAAAGCATGGCTTGCCCGTTCCGATGAACAGCAAGCTGACGGAGGCCGTGAAGAAGGGCGCCAAAACGATCAAGGTCAAGATGGCGCAGGGGGCGACGAAGTATCACCCCAACACCGAATTGATGGTCGGTGCGGATTGTCTGGAGAAGGACAACGACGCGACCGCGTCGTTGAAACGCGATAAGAGCTGCTCAGAAATCGCCCGGATCAAGGAGATCAAGGGCGATACGATCACCTTCTTCACCGGGTTGAAACACAACCATCCGGCCAGCGATATCGTCACACCGGAATTCGTCCGGTACCGGTACTGGGTGGATGCGGACTACGGGACCGTGTTCTGGCACGATCACGCGTTCGGGGCGACGACGTGGCCACACGGCGGCTTCGGCGCCACGATCGTGGAGCCGTATGGGTCGACGTATCACGATCCGAAGAACGGCAAGCTCGTGTACAGCGGCCCGATCGCGGACATCCGCGGGAACGAGCCGATCGGCTACGGCGTGAACGGGAGCTTCCGTGAACTCATGGTGTCCATCCATGACACGGTGCCCCATACCGTGAACGTCATCCAAGCGGGTAATCCGCCGGGGCAGCCGGTGGAAGTGGCGCTGGAGGCCGGGAAGACCGTGTCCTTCCAGATGCCGGAGAAAATCCTGAATGCACCGAATCCGTACATCAACGGCGGGACGCATACGACGGGCAGCGGATTTAATTTCCGCGCCGAGCCGTTTGCGCAGCGTCTGGCGAACAACCCGGACACGTCCAAGTTGTTCAGCAGCGCCATCCACGGAGATCCCGACACGCCGCTGTTGCGCGCGTACGTCGGCGACACCATGGTGTTCCGTCTGTTGCACCAGTTGATGAACGAATCGCACGTCTGGACCATCGGCGGTCATACGTTTCTCACGGAACGGTATGCAGGTGACGCCAATCGGAAGAACTCGATTCACGTCGGGATCGCCGAGCGGTATGACCTCGTGACCAAGGCCGGAGGCTTCCAGGGGATGCCGGGGGATTACATCCACTTCAACGGGAGAAGCTCGCACTTCGCCGAAGGTGGATGGGGCATCATCCGCGTATTGGACAAGCCGGTGGCGGATTTGCAGCCGTTACCCAAGGGTACCAATCCGATCGGTATTCCGGAGGTTCCGAAGTCGGTCTGTCCGGCGGACGCGCCGGTGAAGAACTTCAACGTGGTGGCGATGGATCGCCCGTTGCAGCTTCACCCGAAGGTGTCTGAACCGATCGAGGTCGACTTCGAGCGTAAGATTGAAATGACCGTTCCAGATGGAAAAATCTTTGCGCTCGAGGACGAGGTCACGAAGGTGTCGGGCAACATCATGCCGAGCCCGCTGACGTTGCGCGTCAACCTGGGCGACTGTGTCAAAGTGAATCTGAAGAACAAACTGAAGGACAGCCGGGCGTCGTTCTTTGCGCCTGGGCTGGCCTACGATCCGCGGGATTCCCAGGGCCTGAACGTGGGCAACAACCCCGGTGATCAGACCGTGGCTCCGGGCGGATCGCGTACCTACACCTACTACGCGCATCCGGACAACAAGGAGACGACGTCGTTGGTGTGGGACGGCGGCAACATCGTCACCAATCCGCGCAACGGATTGTTCGGGGCGGTCGTCGTCGGACCCCGCGGGTCGCAGTACCGCGACCCCGTGACCGGCGAAGACGTGTCTCAAAAGAACACCTGGCGTGCGGACGTCCTCGTCGACCGCAGCTTGCCTGAAAATATGGGCAAGCGGAACTATCGTGACGTGGCGTTGTTCTTCCAGGACGAAGACAACATTATCGGGACCAGCTTCATGCCCTACGTGCAGAACGTCGCCGGCTTGACCGCGGTGAACTACCGCGCCGAACCGGAGAAGTACCGCGAGGACCAGGGGTGTTCGCTGGACAAAATCTTCCAGCCGTGTGTCGTGGACAAGCCGGAAGATCCGGTGACGCCGTTGATCGAGGTCCATGCCGGCGATCCGGTGCGGATCCACGTGATCGGCGCGAATAGCGAACAGAACGGGATGTTCCAGGTCGAAGGCCATGAGTGGCCGATCGAGCCGTACATGCCGGGTGCCGATATGATCAGCGTGGTGGAATTCGCCGGCTCCGAAGTGCTGGACGTGTTCCTGCGCCAAGGGGCAGGCGGACCGTATGCACTTCCTGGAGACTATATTTGGGCCAATGCACGCCTGAACTATCTGCAGGCGGGCCAGTGGGGGTACCTCCGGGTGCTTCCGGTTGGTGATCAGCGGATCAAGCCGTTGGGAGGGGCGAAGGCGCCCATGAAGACGGCTGAAGACACGCCGCACCAACTGGAGCAGGCCCAGGCGCTGCCCATGTCCATGAGGTAGTGGTCGATCTGGCGTGAGGATCGAACGCCCGTTCGGTCCTCCGCGAGCAGCACTGCAAAGGGGAGCCGCGTGGTCCACATGTGGCTCCCCTTCGTGTTCCAGCCTGAAGCGCCGGTGCGGTGGGGTTGAGGAAGGAACGGTCGGGGAGGTAACCTTACTTTTACACGTCACTCATACACTCAACCAGTTCTTCAGGAGGGAGGCCGGAGTGAAACATCTGATGTACATGATGGTGGTCGCCGTGTTGGCCGCTCGTGCGAGCGGTCCCGCGCAGGCCTATGAGGAAATCACGGTGGCCGATGGAGGAACGCTCACCGGAGCGGTCACCCTGAACGGAACGGTGCCCAAACCAAAAGGATACAACCTGACGACGTTGCCGGACCCGTATTACTGCGGGCGCATCTCGGATGGGCAAGGCTGGCGGATTCTCCAACCGTTCCAGGTTGGGCCGGGCGGCGAATTCCGGGATGTCGTCGTCTATCTCGAGGACGTCGAGAAGGGGAAGCCGTTCGAGGGAGGCGGCGTGCCGCAAATCGAGGCGAAGGATTGTCTGTTCGTCCCCTTCACGACGGTCGTGCGCGACGATCAGACCGTGACCGTGGTCAACATGGATCCGGTCATGCACGACATACAGGCGTACGAAACGTCGCATCTGGGTCCGCGCGTCTTGTTCAACGTCCCCCTGCCGATGAATCCCCAACACCCGCGCAATTTCAAGGATCGCAGCGACGCGGCCCTGTACCACAAGCATATGGCCGGGGCGCCGATGAAGCAGTTGGTGAATCTCAGCCGAGGACGGCACGTGTTCGTGATGCAGTGTGGCTTTCATGCGTATATGGAGAGTTGGGGCGTCGCCGTTCGCAATCCCTACTTCGCGAAAACCGACGAACAGGGGCGCTTTACCATGACCAACGTGCCGCCGGGCACCTACAAGCTGGTGGTCTGGCATCCCTATGTGCGGACGAAGATCGAGCACACGGTGACCATCAGTCCGAAGGAGACGACGGAGCAGAATATCGTGGTGGAGGCTCCCACCGGACGGCTGTATGCCAATGAGGTTCTGGATCATCCGTACAGTCGATTCGAAGTGACGCCGGACCAGCAAAAGGAAATCGACCCGTTGCTAAAGAAGCAACACCACTGAGCGCGAGCGTGCCAGGATCCAGATGATCACGCCCGTGGCCTGACCACGGCACAGATTGACGTCGGGCCTCGTTCTGGGTCCCGGCGCGCGAGTGTGGTCAGAAATCAGAAGCGTCGCGCAGGGGAGTGGCATGTGAAGGAGGTCGATCTCGAACCGCAGTTGGAGCGTCTGCGGCAAGAGTTGGATCTCAGAATCGTGCACAGCCAGTATTGGCTGCAGAACGAGTTCGTCACATTGGAGCAGATGCTGCCGGCTTCGCTTGTTGGGGAACTTGTGACGGAGGCCCGTCAGGTCGAGTCTGCTCTGCACCGCAGCCGCATCCCCGGGTACAAGAAGGGGGGCAGTGTCGGATACTACACGCTCCGGGGACGGGCGCCGGTGATCATGTCGCTGTATCGGTCGCCCGCACTCCGGTGGTTTCTGAGCCGCATTGTCGAATCGGATCTGCTGCTCTGTCCGGAAGATGACCCACACGCCTGCGCGCTGTACTATTACACACGCCCCGGCGACCACATCGGGTTTCACTACGACCGGTCCTATTATCGAGGACGTCGTTATTCGGTCTTCGTCGGGCTGGTCGAGCAGTCGGTCCATTGTCGCTTGGTGGCGCGCGTGTGCACGGATCACACCGGTCAGGAGATTCGCGAGATCCGCATTCCACTGTCTCCGGGCAATGTCGTGCTGTTCAACGGAGATCGGCTCTGGCATGGAGTCACGCCGTTGTGGGATGGAGAAGAGCGGATCGTGCTGGCGCTCCAATATGTGACGGATCAAGCGATCGGCCCGATCAATCGGCTCTTCTCGAATATGAAGGATGCCTTTGCCTATTTCGGTCCCGCGGTGTTCATGAAGAACAGTTGGGTGAGCCCCGGTGCCCGTCAAGAGGGACCGTGATGGCACCACCACTCCTTCGGCTGTCCGTCCCAAGAGGTGAAGTCAACGCGAGCCCCGCCTTGGATGGCCTGTTCAGGAAGGCACCGATGCTCGGTCGCTTCTGCCGAGTCCGGGCATGATTGCATTGCTCACCTGGGTGCATCTTCTGGCTTCGATGAGTTGGATCGGCGGAATGATGTTCTTGTCCCTGGTCGTCGTCCCGGTGCTCAAGCAGCCTGCGGTAGCCTCGCATCGGGGACTGCTCTTTGCTCCGCTCGCGCGCCGATTTCGAATGATCGCCTGGATCTCCATGGCCATCCTACTTTCGACCGGGCCACTCCTTGCGGTCTTTCGAGGAATCAACCTCTCCGATCCTCTGGCCTGGCCAGTGGTGCTTCAACTCAAACTCGGTCTGGTTCTGATCCTCATGGTACTTTCCGTGGGGCATGATCTGATCGTCGGTCCGCGCGTCTCCCAGATCGCTCGCAAGCCCCTGCCGGAGCGAACCATGGCGGAAGTCCGTCTTGTCCGCTGGTCCCCACTCCTTGCTCGGAGCACGCTTCTGTTGGCTGTGGCCGTTGCCTATGCGGCCGTTTCACTGGCGCGCTCCTGATCGGTTCCGTCACGTATCGCTCTCCGGGACAATTTGCTACAGGGCAGTCACTCTGATTGTGGTTAATTTTCTAGTCCGACCCATTCATTGGGCAAGATATGGAATTGGAATCAATAGGTTGTGCCCCTTGGGATAGTCCGGTTCACCCAGCAGAATGGTGCTGCTCTTGCTTACAGGATTGGGGAGGCCTGGATTCGGGAGCGTCAGGCCGTGCGGGAAGCGATCCGGCGCGTGAACGGGTCAATACCGAGCCGATACATCAGAGGCATGGGGAGTTGCATGAAGTGGAGCCGTGAGTTCACGTTCGAGGATCGTCGGGACGCCGGCCGTCAACTCGCCCGCGGGCTGGAACGATTTCGGAACGTCCCTCGAACCATCGTGCTGGGGCTCCCGCGAGGCGGGGTCGTCGTGGGTTGCGAGATCGCTCTCGTGTTGCGCGCGCCGCTAGACGTGCTCGTCACGCGCAAACTGGGCACGCCGGGCAACCCGGAGTTGGCCATGGGGGCATTGGCGGAAACCGGGTATCGTCATCTCAATCAGGAGATTCTCGAGGCGTACGGCATCTCTCCCGGCGAGCTTGAGGACGAGATCACACGGCAACAACAGGAAATCCAGCGACGGGTGGAGCGGTATCGCCAGGGACGCGGGTTGCCCTCGCTGGAAGGCTGGACGGTCGTTCTCGTGGACGATGGTATTGCCACGGGCGCCACGTTTTATGCCTCACTGGCTGCCTTGCGGGATCGACGGGTCGCGCACCTCGTGGCGGCGGTTCCGGTCGCTCCGCAACGAGAACGAGACGAACTGCAGGGGAAGGTGGACGAGATGGTCCTCCTGCAGACACCAGACACGTTCTACGGCATTGGACAATTTTATGACAATTTCACTCAAGTGACGGATGAAGAGGTTCTGCGCTGCCTCGACGAGGTGAAGCACGCGCTGAAGGAGAAGCCAGCCGGACCCCCGCGTGGATAGTCCGTGTCGCGATCCAGGGAGCTGGGCGCCAAGCCATGGACCGAGCCAATCACGAAAGGAACGTCATGCATATTCTCGTCGCGATCGACGAATCTTCCTATGCCGCTGCGGTCATCAAGTGGATGCGGGAGTTCCCTCATGCCCCTGACACGCGGTTGACCCTGGCCCATGTCATCGAGCCCTTCGACGTGTTGGACACGCTGCCGGGGGAACCTCGGTCACGGGTCGAACGGCGTCGGGCCAATGAGGCGCAGGCGGTATTGGAGCGGGCGACCGTCGCGTTACGGAAGCGATATGGAGAGATCAAGTGCTCGTTGCGGCAAGGTTCGCCGATTTATGAGCTGTTGTGTCTTATCCGGGAGCAGCAACCGGACATTGTGGTGACGGGAACGCGTGGGCTGCAGGCGGCGCGGGGGGTGGTGCTGGGCAGCGTCTCCCAACGGCTGCTCAGCTATGCGCCCTGTTCGATGTTGCTGATTCCCGCCAGCGCGAGGCCACACACTCCGATGCATGTCTTACTCGCGACCGACGGTTCGCGTGGTGCCAAGCGTGCGGCCGAGGTGGTGGCGGCGTTCCCCCGTATCAAGCACATCGAATTGGTTTCGGTGGTCCGAGCTGTCGACAAGCGCGAAATGGAACTCTACCGTACCGAGACCGGGCAAAGTCCCGCCTCAGTGCGGGAGCAGTTGAGACGCCTCCGTCGGGATGCCGGTCACCTGGCACTCACACATACGCAGGCGGTGCTGAAGAAATCTCGTGCGGCGGTCGCAGCCAGAGTGCTGGTCGGAACGCCGGCCGAGGTCCTGTCTCGAGAAGCAAGGCGCAGGCGTTGCGATCTCTTGGTCATGGGGTCGCGCGGTTTGACGGGTCGGCTGGCGGATGTATTGGGCAGCGTTTCCTCGACGGTCGCGCAGCGGTCCGGCTGTCCCGTTTTGGTGGTGAAACGTCCCCTCGCGCGATAAGCGCTCGGTGGGCTTGGCGGAGACCAATGGTCCTCACGGGAAGCGCTTCAGCCCCGCTCGCCCAGCCAACTCGTGCAGCTTCTCATGGACCGACTCATTGTTGATAGTCTGGATTTCACCGAGAGCGGTGACATACTGCGTGAGCGCCTCAAGCCACAGTTTCGTTCGTTCGGCATCGAGCGGACCGTCTTGAATTCGCTCGATGCGAGTGGCAGCCTCGGTAAGCCGCTCTGTTGCCCCTTCCAGAAGTTTATGCAGAGTCATGGTTCCCCTCCCTCGCCAACTCTCTGAGCCGTCCCCACCTCCGATGGTCTACGCGAACGGAATCAACCCGTTCGTCTGATTTTCTCGTGCTTCCCGACCCGGCATGTTTCCAATGACTCCGTCATCGGACCCGATTCGACAGGAGACGAATGTAGGAGACGACGTCAGTGATCTCCTGATCGCTCAAGGTGCCGCGCCACGCGTGCATGGGAGTGGTCATGACCCCGTAGGCGACACTCATGCGTAGGTGTTCGTCGGGCTTCAAATCTGTGATGACGTCATGGAAATTCCTTGGCGCGACGCGCAACGACTCGGCCATCGGGCCGTCTCCCCACCCCGCGATCCCATGGCACTTGGCGCAATGCTGCTCATAGATCGCCTTTCCGGCCATGATTTCCGATGCAGCCTTTTGCGCGCCCGCTTCGAGCGCGACGGGAACGAAGGTGGCAAAGGCGAGCAGCAACAGCACGAACAACCAACAAAGGCGGTGGATCTTTCGCGCCATGGCGACCTTTCTCAGGGTCTCAGGAATTCAGGACGACACCTATTTTCCATGCGCAGGAGGTAGGATGCCTGTGCAAGTGCACGGTGAAAAGAGGCCTCCAGCCAGACGACCGCACTGAGAGCTTATTCCCTGGCCCTTGCTTCCAAAATATCCAGCATCAAGCGTGCCAGGCAAGGATCGAGTCGATCACTTGTCAAACGGACCGAACTGCTCAATTGTAAAGCGTTCCTGCACCGACCGTGGCGAAATGCGGCACAGGATCCGTGAGGAGGATGACTGACGGCCGTACTGAATTGCGACAGAGTGGACTGGAGAGGCGAGTCAAAAAGACACAATGTCCAATCGGTGTGAGTGATTCGGCATCGACATGGCTGCTCGCGCTCACCGATTATGACGCCGTTATTCGTAGCGTAGCGCATCGATCGGGTTGAGACGGGAGGCTCGGTTGGCTGGATAGAGACCGAAGAAGACACCGACTGCGAGAGAAAAGCCCACCGCGACGAGGACCGCCTCGAACGAAATGGTCACGGGCCACCCGGCCAGTGCAGTGAGCGCCCAGGCCCCGCTTATTCCGATCAGCACGCCGATGATGCCACCGACCGAACTTAGGATGATCGCCTCGACCAAGAATTGCATCAGAATGTCTTTTCGTTTCGCGCCGAGGGCCATCCGGATGCCGATTTCGCGGGTCCGTTCAGTTACCGAGACCAGCAGGATATTCATGATCCCGATGCCCCCCACGAGCAAGGCGATCGACGCGACGCTGAGAAGCAACAGCATCATGGTGCGGCCTGCCCCGGCCGACATCTTGGCGATATCCTCCATCGTCCGAATAGTGAAATCGTCGTCCTCCGACTGATGCAGGCGGTGGCGGGTACGGAGCAGTTGACGAATGTCGGCGACCAGTCGGCCCGCCGAGGCATCGGGTGTCGCGCGAATGAAGATCACGCCGACGGTCCCGAGGATGTTGGTACCCACGACACGGCGCTCCGCCGTCGAAAACGGAATGAAGATGATGTCATCCTGGTCCTGTCCCGTGAGGGATTGCCCCTTTGCTTTTAACACGCCGAGGACCCGGAGCGGCACGTTCTTGATGCGAATGTGCGATCCCAAGACGGTTTCGCCGCGTTCATACAGGTTGTCGACGACCGTCTTCCCCAGGACTGCGACCTTCGCGGCCACCGCGTCATCCGAATCCGAGAAGAACGTGCCTTGTGCAATCGGCCAATCGCGGATGTTCGGCAGAGCCGACGTGACCCCGGTCACGACCGTGTTCCAGTTCTTGTTTTCATGGACGACCTGAAGCACCCCCCGAGTGGCGTAGGTCAAAAGGGACACGCCGGGGACGCGGAGTTCAATTTCGCGGGCGTCTTGGACCGTGAGCGTGGAGGCGCCGCCGAGACCGGAGCGCACTCCGCCGACGCTGGTCGCTCCCGGCACGATGATCAACGCATTGAGGCCGAGGCTGGATAGTTCGGTTTGAATGGATGCGCTGGCACCCTGCCCGACGCTGACCATCGTCACTACCGCCCCGATACCGATGACGATGCCGAGCATCGTGAGGCCGGTCCGCAGCGGATTGCGTCCCAGCACCCGCAGCGCTAAATGCGCGGTCATCAGCCAGGCCCCGAGGCCGGAGATCATGTCGCGGACCTCCTTGGTTGTTGGGCGGGAGTCATCGCATGCGAGGCAGGAAACCCGGTGGAAGACTCTTCGAATCGAGGGCTGCCTCATCTGTCAGCCCGATGATGACGGCGTCGCCTTCCTGCAGGTCCCCCCGGCTGACTTCAGTGTACACGGCATCGGCCACGCCGGGGACGATCTCGACCGGTTGTGCCATGGCGGAATCCGAGACGACCCAGACTTGGGTCGTCTTCAGGTCAGTGGTCTGATTCGGCATCCGAAAGCGGAGGGCGGTATTGGGTACTCGTAAGACATCGTCTCGCTTGGCACGCACGATCGATACGTTGGCCGTCATCCCGGGCTTTAATGTGAGGTCGGGGTTGTCTACTCGAATGATCACGTCATAGGTGACCACGTTCTGGACAGTGATCGGGGCGTTGCGCACTTGCGTCACGATGCCGCGAAAGGGCTCGTTAGGATAGGTATCCACGAGAAATTCCGCATCGGAGCCTTCGGTGATGCCGCCGATGTCGGCTTCGCTCACACTGGCATTCACCTGCATCTTGGTCAGGTCCTGGGCGATCACGAAGAATCGAGGAGTCTGAAACGCCGCGGCGACGGTTTGCCCCACTTCCACGTCGCGGGAAATCACCACCCCGTCAACCGGCGAGTAGATGCTCGTCATGGACAGTTCCAGCTCGGCCGATGCTAATGCCGCCTCGGCCTGCTCGATTTGCGCGATTGCCACATCGACCTGTGCAGCCGCATCCCGATAACTCGTACGGGCCAAGTCCAAATCCGCTTGCGGAATATACTGGTCGGCCCTGAGTTTCGTGGCTCGGTTCAATTCGAGTTGTCGTTGCGCCAGCGCGGTTTCCGCTTTGACACGATTGCTTTTTGCAGTCTTGAGCGCTGCCCGGGCCTGTACTACCTTGGCCTTGAATGGAGCGGGATCGATTTGGGCGACCAATTGTCCCTCCGTGACGTCCGAATTGTAGTCGGCCATGAGCGCCTTGATCTTGCCTGAGACCTGGCTTCCGACTTGGACGGTGACGACAGGGTTGAGCGTCCCCGTCGCCGTGACGATGGCAGTGATCGGTCCGCGATCGACGATGCTGGTCTTGTACGGCACCGGTCCGGCGGAAGGGACGAGCCAATACCAAATGAGCGCCGCCGCGCTCAGCACAAGGATCGCTACAAGCCCCCATCGCCACGTTCGGCGCGGCGCTTCTCGCTCCGCCAGTCCACGTGGACGGCGATCTCGCGATGGAACCCTCGCGGCCGACGGAAGCCACTCCGAGCGGGACGGCGGTTCCCGATCAGCGGGGGAGGGAGGTCTGGACGTTGAATCTGGGTCTGGATTCATAGATTCCATGACTCGGTGGAATCGTTGACGCTGTCTATCACGGCATAATTCCTCGCAAGACAGGTGCCGCGGCCATGGTGCCGGCATGTGGGCGGAGACCGTAGGAGATTCCGTGTACCGGACTAGGGTGCCTTACTGGATGAGGAATTTCTCCCCACCAGGACGTCGAGACCCAGCGGCGTGACGGGACAGTCTTGGAGCCGTGCAACGTGAAAGGTGAGACGGGAGGAGCCCCCAGTTAGCTGGAATGCGGGAGATGGGTTTCGAACCAGCCCCGGGCCAGCGACGCCACGGTTTCGAGTGTTCCAGGTTCTTCGAACAGATGTGTAGCGCCGGGTACGATCTCGAGCCGCTTCTCGCAACGGAGGCGTAACAGCGCCGACTGATTCAATTCGATGACCGGTTCATCGTTGCCCCCGACGATCAGGAGGGTAGGGGCGGTTACGTGAGGAAGGTAAGAATTGGCGAGGTCCGGGCGTCCGCCACGGGATACGACCGCAGCCACTACATCCGGATGTTGGGCAGCGGCCTGCAAGGCCGCAGCGGCTCCAGTGCTTGCGCCGAAGTATCCCCTTGGCAGATGACGGGTTGCAGGTTGGTCAGCAATCCATAGTGTGGCGCCATACACGCGTTGGGTCAGTAGAGGGATGTCGAACACCCGGTATCGATCGTCGGCCTCGTGCTCCTCCAGCAAATCCAGCAGAAGCGTCGCAACTCGTCCCTGATGGAGTTGCCGTGCCACGAAATTATTCCGCGGGCTGAAGCGGCCGCTGCCGCTCCCATGCGCAAACAGTACCAGTCCGATTGGATCCTGAGGAAGTGCAAGGATTCCTTCCAGACGCACTGATCCGACCGGGATCGTGACCACATGCTCATACGAAGCCAATTTCACCACCTTATTGGAAGGAGCATAAGGGATGCCGCGCATTCAACTGTATGGTTTCCCAAAGCCTGAATGGTATCGCGACCGACAAGACTGTCGCTTTTTTCCACATTGCCGCGTGACTCGGTTGTAGCGACACAACCCTCTCCTTCATTTTCAGCCTGCAACCAACCCCGCCAAGATAACGAAATCCCAATGAATTTCTCTTTCTTTCTCCGGTGGTGCCGCACTTGCAGTCGCTTTTTCCGGAAGGGTCCAAGTCCATTGCCCACATGAATTCATACCGGTGCCAGTTTCGAGGACGAGCAACCGCATTCGCCTGGATGTTGGCAGGTGCCCTCGTGTTCGTCCTGTGGGGAACAGCGGGGCGGGGAGCGGCATCGGCCGGGGAGGCCATGCCGTCGGAGCCCGAGCTTCGGTTGAGTCTCAGGGACGCGATCCAGGCCGCGCTCGACAATAACAGCATCGTACGCTTGCTCAAGGAGCGCATCGCCGCAGCTCAGGCGGCTGCCGACCATAGTTTTGGGGCTCTAATGCCCAACCTGTCGGGGTTTGTGAATGGGCGCAATCAAACGGTGAACTTGGCGACGTTCGGCATCCCCCCCAGCAGCATTCCCCTGCTCGGGATCCAGGGAGTCAAGACTGACCCGTTCAACGTCTTTGACGCGCGGGGTAATCTCGTACAGAACATCTTCAGTCTCTCTCTGATTCAGCGGTGGCGCGCCGCCAAGGCCGGAGTCGAAGTGGCGGGGTTGGAAGCCGAGATTACCAAGCGGGATACGACGGCGACGGTCGGGTTGCTGTATGTCGAAGCGCTCCGGGCCGAGGCGGCCGTCAAGGCCAAGCAGGCAAACCTGACGCTGGCTCAGGAACTCCTCAAGTTGGCCAGCGACCGAAAGGCGGCAGGCGTCGCGACGGGATTGGACGTCACGCGCGAGGAAGTCCAGCTCGAAAACGAGCGACAACAACTGTTGATCGCGGAAAACGACGTGGAAACGGCAAAACTCAATTTAACCCGCACCCTCGGCATCAACTTCGGTGTCCGAGTGGTGCTGACGGACGAGTTGAAGTTGGTGGACACTCCCACACAGGGTCCCGATGAAGCGCTGTCGGTCGCCCATCAGCATCGATTGGAATTGAGGGCGCAGGAATCGCGACACAAGCTGGCCTCGCTCTCCCTGAGTTCGGTCAGCAGTGAGCGAGTACCGTCGCTGTCCTTCAATGGGGATTATGGATGGATTGGGCTCAAGCCGGACGAGGCTGTTGGGACTCATACGGTCGGCGTGACGCTGTCCGTCCCCATTTTCGACGGGGGGCAACGTGAGAGTCGCATCTCGGAAACCAGAAGCCGAGTGCGCCAAGAAGCGATCCGCATGAAGGACGTGTCCGATCAGGTGACCCTGGAGGTCCGCAATGCCTTGCTGACGCTCACGTCTACCCGGCAACAGGTGACGGTGGCGCAAAAGGGTCTGGCGCTCGCGCAGAAAGAGTTGACCTTTGCCCGGGACCGCTTCTCCGCAGGGCTGACGACGAACATCGACGTCACCAATGCCCAGGCCGCCCTGGCGAGAGGACGTGACAATCTGGTGGAAGCGTTGTTTCGGTACAACGCGTCGCGCATCAATCTGGCGCGAGCGCAGGGTCAACTGGAGCAGATCTACTGAAGGAGCCGGCGGGGCTCTCGTCAGGTCAGGCGCGTGAGGCATGGCGTTCAAGAAATCGACCGGGATCCTCATGGGCGCGATCGGGTTGCTTCTCGTCGCGGGTGTGCTCACGATCACTCGCATCTGGCTGCATGCGCCCTTGCCCGAGGGGCTGATCCAAGCCAACGGGAGGATCGAAGGCGACCATGTCATGGTCGCGAGCAAGTTCCCGGGGCGCATCGTTCGAATGCTGGTGCGCGAAGGCGACGTCGTGCACACCAACGATGTGCTGGTGCAGCTGGATGACGTTCAAACGCAGGCGAGGGTCGAGCAGACGCGGCAGGCCTGGGCGTCGGTGGAGGCACAGGTGCAGGCGGCGCATACGACGTTGTCGGTGCTGAATCTGGAGGTGCCGTTGGCCATCGAATCGGCTCAGTCCCACCTGGATCAAGCGAGGGCCGAGCTGCAGAAAGCGAAGGCAGTTGAGCACGAAGCCCGATTGGATGAACGGCGGCTCCGTAATTTGCTTCCCGAACAAGCCGTTGCCCGACAACAATACGATCAGGCGCGGGCGCGACTGACAGTGGCGACCAATGACGTCTCGGCAGCGGAGTCGGCCCTGGTGAAGGCGAGCAAGGAGTTGGCCCAAGCGGAACTGGGATGGAAACGGATTCGCGCCAAGGAAGAAGAGATTGCGGCCCTGGAACGACAGCGGGATCAGGCCGAAGCCACGTTGAACGAAGCCGAGAGCGTGTTGACTGATTTGACGATCACCGCCCCCATCGCCGGAACGATCACAACGCGGATGGTCGATGTCGGCGAGGTGGTGATGGCTGGGGCGCCGTTGTTCGAGTTGGTCGATCTCGATCGGCTGTACCTCAAAGTGTTCGTGCCGGAAAGGCAAATCGGCAAGGTGCGACTGGGCCTGCCGGCTCGGGTGCATACCGATGCATTTCCCGACCAGCCGGTCGACGCGACCGTGCGCTACATTGCCTCGACTGCCGAATTCACGCCGAAGGAAGTGCAGACGTCCGATGAGCGGGTGAAGCTGATCTATGCGGTCAAGCTGTACCTGGCCGAGAACCCGGATCATCGACTGACGCCGGGGTTGCCGGCGGACGCGATCATCCGTTGGAAAGACGACGTCGCCTGGGCGAAACCAAGGACCTGAGCGGAGAGAAGTAAGGACTGAGGAGTGAAGGGTGAGAAGTGAAGCGTAAACCGTAGAAGGTGACGCGCGCAGACATCATGGAGCCAGCATCGCCCCAGCACTCAGCACTCAACGCTCAGCATTCCGACAACGTGGTGCGGGTGTCCGCATTGGTGAAGCGGTACAAGCGGCACGAGGCCCTCAGCGGGGTCGATTTAGAAGTTGGCCGAGGCGAAATCTACGGGCTCATCGGTCCCGATGGGGCGGGCAAGAGCAGTCTGATGAAAGCGATCGCCGGTGTGCTCACCTATGACGCGGGAACGGCGCAGGTGTTCGGGACC
Organism: Nitrospira sp.; assembly: GCA_036984305.1. Classification (NCBI taxonomy): domain Bacteria; kingdom Pseudomonadati; phylum Nitrospirota; class Nitrospiria; order Nitrospirales; family Nitrospiraceae; genus Nitrospira; species Nitrospira sp. The sequence goes on along the minus strand of BQWY01000001.1, from coordinate 3,994,469 downwards.
GAGATCGATTCTGAGCGAGCTGCGGAGCACGTGAAACATCGGATTGGGTTCTTGCCGCAGGGACTCGGCCTGAGTCTCTACCCCGAGCTTTCGGTCGAAGAGAACGTCGATTTCTTCGCACGCTTACGGCTCGTGCCCGAACACGCGCTGACCGAACGCAAGAGCCGCTTGCTGTCCATGACCAGGCTGAACGGATTCCGAGATCGCGCCATGAAGCATCTTTCGGGCGGCATGAAACAGAAGCTGGGGCTCATCTGCACACTGATTCATGAGCCGGAACTGGCGATTCTGGACGAACCGACGACGGGAGTCGATCCCGTGTCGCGCCGGGACTTCTGGGCGATTCTTGCGGAATGGTCGGAGGAGAAGGGCATGACGGCCCTCGTGTCCACGGCCTACATGGATGAAGCCGAGCGATTCCATCGATTGTCGTTTCTCTCGAACGGCACCGTGTTGGCCCAGGGGACGCCTTCGCACGTGCGCACCTTGGTCCCAGGAACGATGATGACCTTTCAGGCCACACCCCAGCTCGATGCCCTGAATAGGCTCAAGGGAGCGTATCGCCAGGTCGAGCCTCTGGGTCCGCGGCTGCACGTGTTCGCCGAGCAGACAGATCACGAGGCTGCCAAAGTCGAACTCCACTCGAAGCTCGGCGACCTCGAACCACACGACCTCCGCCTGGAAGAGCCGGAATTGGAGGATGTGTTTGTTGCGCTATTGCTGCGTCGGCAGGCCGCGCCGACGCCGGCAGCGACCGCACCGAAGGCCTCGGTTCCGGACGAGCGCCGATTGGCGATCGAGGCTAGGAGTCTCGTTCGGGACTTCGGTGCTTTTCGAGCGGTTGACTCGGTCAGTTTCCAGGTGGAAGCCGGAGAAATCTTCGGTCTGTTGGGGGCCAACGGGGCCGGCAAGACGACGGTCATCAAGATGCTCAACGGCATTCTCCGGCCCAGCGGCGGTGCGGGGTGGGTCGCGGGGGCAGACATGACCGCGGCGGGCGACACCATCAAGGAGCGGATCGGTTACATGTCACAGGCGTTCTCGCTGTATCTGGATCTGACCGTGGAGGAAAACATTCGGCTGTTTGCCGGCATTTACGGCCTCGATCGCAAACAGTCCACTGAGCGATTCCATTGGATCGTGGGGATGGCCGGCTTGGGAGGATTTGAGGCCGAGTTGACCGGGCGTTTGCCGATGGGGGTCAGGCAGCGACTGGCGCTCGGTTGTGCGCTCGTACATCGTCCACACGTACTCTTTCTCGACGAGCCGACCTCGGGAGTCGACCCGGTCGGTCGGCGTCAATTTTGGGACATTCTGTCGCGGTTGGCGCGAGAGGAAGGGGTCGGAATTTTGATCACCACCCACCATATGAGCGAAGCGGAACACTGTGATCATCTCGCCATCATGTACGCGGGCCGGATTGTGGCAGAAGGCGCTCCGAGCGAGATGAAACGTCAGGTCGAGGCCGAGGCGGGCCAGTTATGGGAGGTCGTGACCGACCGTCCCGGTGACGCGCTCCGTCTATTGCAACGGGAGGGATTCTCCGACGCCTCACTGTTCGGCGCGCGGATCCATTTCTTTTCACGCGATCCCGCAGTCGACTCCGATCGTGCCACGCGTGCGCTCGCGGCAGGTCGGGTCCAGGTCACGAATATGGTCGGCCGCCCGCTGAGTCTGGAGGATGTCTTCGTCTACCGGGTCATGACGTTGGAGCGAGAATCGAGCCCGGCGTAGCGCGGGCAGAACGTCGGGTTGGTGATCACGATGCACCCCATCCACCCCATGATCGTCCATTTTCCCATTGCCTTGCTCATTACCAGTGTGGCATTCGACTTCGTCGCCCTGTGGTGGCGTTCCGAAAGATTTCGAGAAACCGCTTTCTCCCTGCTGGTGCTCGGGCTCCTGTCCGCGGGTCTCGCCATCGTCACGGGACATGTCGAGGAGGAGGCGGTCGAACACGGCGGGATTCCGGAGCGGGCGCTGGAGATTCACGAAATGCTGGGCTTCGCCACGTTTTGGGTCTTCGCGATTGTCCTCGCACTGCGGCTGGCGGTCCACGTCGGAGTGATCCGTGACAAGCACATCCTCACGCTCACGCTGGGTATAGCGGGTGTCATGGTGCTGCTGGCGGCCAGTTACTTTGGCGGCGATCTCGTGTACGGCTACGGTGCGGGGGTGTTGGCGCTCACCACCCGATAAGATATCGCTGGGAGAGCGGGCAATACGGAAGGGAGGCAGGCGGTGGATCCGTTGGCGTGGGTAGGAGTTTTGGCCATCGTGATTGGGGTGATCGGCGTGGTGCTCCTGTTAAAGGGATGGAAGAAGAAGCGGTAAGCACACCCAATCCGAGGTGCTCAGGACGGGGGTAGACACCACGCGCAACCGCGAAGAAGGGTGTCAGTCCTTCCACTCAGTCTCGTGAATGCAGCGGTCTCAGTCCAGGATGGTTCGTGATGAACCTCATTCGTGTGAAAGCGGTGGCGTCCAAGGAATGGCGGGAAACGATCCGAGACCGCATTTTCCTGCTCATGGCCTTCCTGTTGCCTGCGCTGTGGATGGTGGTCTTCGGATATGGGCTGGTGCTGGACGTGGAACGCGTCCCGTTCGCCGTCCTGGATCGGGATCGGTCTGCATTGAGTCGGGACTATCTGTACCGATTCATAGAATCCCGTTACTTCGACTTCCGAGGATCGGTAAGTGACGAGGAGGAGATCGACCGCCTGTTGGGCGAGACCGCGGTGCGGGTGGCGATCGTGATCCCGGATCGGTTCGGAGAGCGGCTCGCCGCCGGCAAGCCCGTCTCCGTGCAAACGGTTCTCGACGGTACGTTTCCGCTCTACGTCGATATTACCAAAGGCTACGTCATTGCCATCAATGCCGCGTTCACACAGGAACGTCTGGCCGAATATCTTGGCCGGACACGCGGACTGTCACCGGACGCCGCAGGCCGCCTCGTGCGGCCGGTGTATCTGGAAACCCGGTATCTGTACAACGAAGAAGTCCGTAGCACCTGGTCGATGGTTCCGGCGCTCATCATGTTTACGCTCATGGTCTCCGCGCCGCTGTTGACCGCATTGGGCGTCGTCCGAGAAAAAGAGACAGGATCCATTTACAACATCTACAGTGCAACCGTGAGCCGGGCCGAATTTCTGGTCGGCAAATTGCTGCCATATTTCGTCATTTCGTCTATCAACGTCGTGGTCCTCTGGACGATGGCGATCGGTCTGTTCAGGGTGCCATTCAAAGGTTCGTTCGCGGTTTTCTTCCTCGGCTCGCTGCTGTTCGTCCTCTGCGCGACAGGAATCGGCCTTCTGGTTTCCCTCATGGTCCGAACGCAGATGGCGGCGCTGATTATTACGATCGTCATCGCGATGCTTCCCACCATTTTGTTTTCCGGCCTCCTCGTCCCGGTGTCGTCCTTGAGCGCGGGTGCACGATGGCAAGCGCATCTCTTCCCGGGAATGTATTACACCAACGTGGTGCGAGGGAGTTTTCTAAAGCAGTTGGGTATCCATGCGATGTGGACGGATCTGGCGGCGCTGGCGCTTATCGCAGCGGTGCTTCGGGTGATCGCATATGGGTTGTTCACGAAGCGCCCGAAGGTGTGACGCCCGCCCTGTCGGTGAACGGTAAAAGGTAAGGGGGGAAGCGGGTGGATGGAAGAGGCGGAGCGATTGGCGAGATCGGAACCGGAGCGGGCCGATTGTGGGGACGGCGATTGTTCGTCATGACGCGGAAGGAGTTGTTACAGCTTGGTCGGGATATCCCGCTCCTCCTATTCCTCTTCTATTCGTTTTCTCTGTCCGTCTATATCAGCGGCGCGGGGATTACGATGCAGCTGAATAATGCAAGGCTGCTGGTCCATGACGGCGACCACAGCCGGTCCTCGCGCGAACTGATCCATCGGTTCCAGCCGCCTTATTTTCGATTCGACGGGGAAGTGCAGGACCCCGATGACGGAGTGCGAAGCCTCGATCGCGGGGAGGCCATGGCGGTGCTGGATATTCCGCCACGATTCCACGAGAGGATCTCGCGCGGTGAGCCGGCCGCAGTCCAACTTCAAGTCGATACGACCAACGCCCCGCAAGGTCTGTCGGCCGCAGGGTACGCCGCGCGCATCGTATCGGCATTTGCCTTGGAGCGTACCACAATGAGAGGGACCGACGCCGCGGACGGCACGGCTTGGTTTCCGGTCGTGTCAAGTGCCCATCGCGTGTGGTTCAATCAGGATCAGAACGAAACGTGGTTTCAGTCGATCTCGCATATTCTGCGCATGATCACGCTGTTCGCGGTCTTGCTGCCGGCGGCGGCCCTGGTCCGGGAGAAGGAGCGGGGGACGGTCGAGCAGTTGTTGGTGGCTCCGGTGACGCCGCTGCAGATTATGCTCTCTAAGGTGCTGGCGATGACGTTGGTCATTGTACTGTTGACTGGATTCGCGTTCGTGAGCGTACTCAGGCCGGCCTTTGACGTCCCGATGCGGGGCAGCGCGCCATTATTTTTTGTGCTTACGGCGTTGTATTGCTTGACGACTGCGGGGCTCGGTTTGTTTGTCGCCACCGTGACCCGAAATCAAGCGCAGGTTGGAATGTTTTCGCTGCTCATCGTGGCGCCCATGCTCCTGTTGTCCGGCATCACGACTCCCTTCGAAGCGATGCCGGGTTGGGTCCGTGCCATCATGGCCTTGTCGCCCCTCCGGTACTACATTGACGTCACGCATGGGATTCTGTTGAAGGGGGTGGGACTCAACCTCTTGTGGCCTTCCGTCGCGGCCATGGCCGGCTTGGGCGGGGTCCTTTTCGGACTCGGCCTCTGGAGATTCAGGAGGCAATTCCAATGAACATTTTCATCCTGCTGCTCGTGAGCGTGGTGGCGACGTCAACGACGGTCTGGGCCGACGAGGAGTCGGTTGAGGGGCGTTTCCAGAAGCGGGCCGTGCTTCCTGCGGGGCAGGTGGTCCACGGCGATTACTTTGCCTTCGGGCCACATGTCGAAATCTCAGGGACGGTGAACGGGGACGTCTACGCAGCCGGAGGAGACGTGTTGGTAGACGGAACCGTCAACGGCGACGTGATCGTGGCCGGCGCGCAGGTCACCATCTCCGGTACCGTGTCACAGGACGCCCGAGTCGCCGGTGGGCAGGTGACGATTGGAGGAACCGTCGGAAGAAATCTGACTGTCGGCGCGGGGACCGTGCGGCTGTCGGAGGGGGCAGTCATCCATGACAATGCGTTGATTGGAGCGGGCGAAGTCCGACTGGCGGGGAGCGTCGGCCAGGACGCGCGGATTGGCGCCGGCCATGTGATCGTCTCGAACGCCATCGGGCACGATCTGTCAGTGGCGGCGGGGGACGTGCGGTTGACGTCGAAGGCGACCGTCGGCGGAGTGCTTCGATACTGGGACGACACCGCTCCGTCTATTGACGAAGGAGCCACGGTTCGAGGTGGAGTCGCCCGTCGTCCGCTGCCCGAATTGTTCAAGACCGAACGAATTGAACGAGGTGTGACCATGATGCGCGTGTTGGTCGCCGCAGCGAACTTTGTCTCGACCTTGTTATTGGGTCTTCTCCTCACATGGATCTATCCGGTGTTTACGTTCAACGCCGGCGATACGATTCGGCGACGGCCGGGGGCCGCGCTTGGCGTGGGTGGGATCGCGTTGGTCGCCGGCCCGTTCGTGATCGGACTCTCACTGATGACCGTGCTGGGCATTCCGCTCGGAGTCGTGCTCGCCGCGCTCTACCTCGCGACGCTCTATCTGGCTCGCATTTTTGCGATGGTCTGGCTCGGACTTGTGCTGCTTCAATGGGTATCGGGTGTTCCCGCGGTGACCTGGGCGTTCATCACGGGATTGCTTACCTACACCATATTGTCGGTAATTCCGCTGGTGGGGCCGTTGGTGACGTTGTTGTCCCTTCTTCTTGGTCTCGGTGCACTGGCGGTGACGAAGACGGAATTGGTCTCGGCGCTCCGCCGGCAACAGACCGTGTAGGCTCGAGCGGCGTCGCCCGGCCGTCGCGACGCAGTGATCGCGGAGTACGAGGACGATGGATGCGGATCGTGAGTCGGAGATGGATGAGGCATAGGAGCGAAAGCTTGGGAAGAGCCGGATCGTGCACCGAGACACCGTCTCGCTTTCCACAAGAGCGTTCGAGGTAGTGAGGATGAAGGATTCGCTGAAGACCGGCGTCACGTTCGGTGTGACGTCCGGAGTCATCACGTCCTTGGGACTCATGGTCGGACTGCATTCCGGAACGCAGTCCAAATTAGCCGTGGTGGGCGGCATTGTGATCATTGCCGTCGCCGATGCCTTCTCCGATGCCTTTGGTATTCACATTTCGGAAGAGTCCAAGAACGACGGGACGGCACTCGAGGTATGGGAATCCACCGCGGCGACGTTCTTTGCCAAATGCCTCGTCGCGCTGACGTTCGCCGTTCCCGTCCTGTGGCTGGATCTGGATGTGGCCATCGTCGTGTCGGCCTTGTGGGGTCTCAGCTTGCTTGCGGCGTTGAGTTATGTGTTGGCGCGGACCCAGCGGGCCCCGGCGTGGAAGGTGATCGGCGAGCACGTCGGCATCGGCGTCGCCGTGATCGCGATCACTCATTATCTCGGTGTCTGGGTGCGGCGGACATTCGAGTAGAGGAGCGGATGTCCTGGTTTCGTACGCGCCAAGGGGATGTCAGGAAAACAGAGAGGCGGTTCATGAACGAACAGACGTCACTACAGAAAGTCGGGATCGGTCGTCACTGCGGATCGATTCAAGCGAACCTCGATCGCTACCGTGCATTGATCAGTGATGAGCTTGCGGATGAATTGACGCAGTTATCTCGAGAGTTGCAGGGCGTGCGCATCTGTCATGTCAATTCCACGGCCTCGGGCGGAGGCGTCGCCGAGTTGTTGGCTCGCTATGTACCCATGCTCCAGGCCCTGGGTTTGCAGGCCGAATGGCGTCTCATTCACGGGCAGCCTGAATTTTTCAGCGTGACGAAGGCCTTTCACAATGCGCTCCAGGGAGCACACTACGCGCTGAAAGAACCGGAGCAGCGACTCTACCTCGATGTCAACGAACGGAGTGCCCAGGCGTTGAGCGACGACTACGACGTGTACGTCGTACACGATCCCCAGCCGGCGGCTCTTCGGCATTTTGCCGGTCCTCGAACCGCCAAATGGATTTGGCGGTGCCACATCGACAGTTCGTCGCCTGATCCGGACGTGAGCCGCTTCTTCCGTCCGTATCTCGAGGAATACGACGCCGTGGTCTTCACCATGTCCGAGTTTCTCCTGCCGGACCTACGGGTCAAGAAGGCGGCATTCATCGCTCCGGCGATCGACCCCTTGGCAACGAAGAACATGGACATCTCCATGGATCTGTGCCGTCGGGCCATTGCGGATTCCGGCGTGGATCCGTCACGCCCGCTGATCGTCCAGGTATCACGATTCGATCCCTGGAAGGACCCATTGGGTGTCATCGAGGCGTACCGCCTCGTCAAAGGAGAGGTTCCAGGAGCCCAACTTGCGCTCATCGGTGCCATGGCCGGAGACGATCCGGAAGGGTGGGCTTTGTTGGATCGGGTGGAGGAGGAATCGGCCAACGACCCCGACATGTTCGTCTTCACCAACCAGGCGGGGGTCGGCAGCATGGAGGTCAACGTCTTTCAACGGGGATGCGATATCGTGATTCAGAAATCTCTGCGTGAGGGATTCGGGTTGGTCGTGTCGGAAGCGTTTTGGAAGGAGCGCCCGGTGGTGGCCGGCAGAGCGGGGGGGATCCCGCTGCAATGCCCCTCGGGCTTCGAGGGTAATTTGGTCGATACGGTCGAGGAGTGTGCCGAGCGCATCCTCCATCTGTTGCGGCGCCCGGGCGAACGTGGGGCATTCGGACGCGCCGGCCGCGAGCACGTGCGGCAGCATTTTCTGTTGCCGAGGCTCGTGCGCGACGAACTGCGGTTGATCAAGGCCGTATTGGCGCCGATCGAGCATGCTCGCTAGGATGCGTCGGGTGAACAGACCACGTCCGCTTCGACGCCTCGCCTCGCGACAGGGCAGGCAGGCACCTGGGGCGGGCAGTTCGCAATGGGCCGATCCACTAATGTCACTGTCCCAAAGCCATCCATCCCGCATCGTATTGCCGACGGACTTTGAACGACCGGCGCGGCGGGCGTTCTACTACGGGCTCGCCCTGGCGCAGGCGCTGGGGACCCGAGTCGAGATCCTGCATGTCATCAAGACGGCGACCGATGCCTCCGGGCCTCCGCCGGACACTCCCTATCTGCGCTCCCTTCGAACATCGGCCCTGCTGGAGCTCGGACGATTGACGCGGATCGCGAAGGAAGCGGGCATACAGGCCGAGCCTCGATTGGATTTCGGCGTCCCCGACGATCGCATCCTACACCACATGGCACAGCCTCAGGCGAAATGTCTGGTGCTGGGCACCGAGGGGCGAACCGGCTGGGATCGGCTGCGCCTGGGCAGTACGGCGCTCAAAGTGATTCGTCAGGCGACCTGTCCTGTCTTGGCCGTCCATGGAGGGCTGGCAGGGGATGTGGTGAGGCATGCGGCGCGTGTCAGGTTTGACCGGATACTGCTGGCTACCGATTTCTCTCGGTGCGCGCAGGAAGCCTTGGGGGCGGTGGCCCTACTGGTGAGGCTGACGGATGCGAAGGTGCGGGTTCTCCATGTCACGACGACCCGAGAAGGTAAGCGGCGGGGGCGGCGCAACTTGGACCAAGTCATTCGTCGCCTCCGGGGCCAAGGTATGGACGCCGACGGGGCCTGGCAATCGGGCGATCCTGTCGAGATGATTCTGGAGGAAGCGGGTCGGTGGGAGGCCGATCTCGTGGCGACCGGGACGCAGGGCCGGCGTGGATTGTCCCGTTTGATGTTGGGCAGCGTGGCCGAAGGGATCTTGAGGCGTGCCGGGTGCCCCGTCCTGGTCGTGAAGACGGCGGCCCCGCTCCTTCGTGCCATCGGACGCGGGGGACGACGTCGGGAGAGCCGATGACGCTGACGATCGAGTATTTCCTGCTTGCGGGGTCATGCCTCCTCTTGCTGAGCGTGATCGCCAGCAGGGCCTCGGGCCGTTTGGGAATCCCCGTTCTACTGTTGTTCTTGGTCATCGGCATGCTGGCAGGATCCGATGGACCGGGCGGCATTCACTTTGACGATCCATGGTTTGCTCAATCGATCGGTGTAGTGGCGCTGGCATTTATTCTCTTCGCGGGCGGTCTGGATACCCGGTGGGCGAGTGTTCGGTCGCAGCTCGGGAAAGGTATCGCTCTGTCGACGGTGGGCGTCGCCCTCACGACTGGATTGGTCGGGCTATTTACCACAACCGTCATCGGCATGTCGTGGCTAGAAGGGCTCTTGATCGGGGCCATCGTGTCGTCGACCGATGCGGCCGCCGTCTTCTCGGTCATGCGCTCGCGGTATGTGAGTCTCCGCCCTCCCTTGAAACCCTTACTAGAGCTCGAATCCGGCAGCAACGATCCGATGGCCGTGTTCCTAACGATCGGCATGATCGGTCTGATCACCGGGACCGCGCACTCGGTGCTCGACCTGGTGCCGCTGTTCATCCGCCAGATGGTGATGGGCGCGGCCATCGGGTACGGCACCGGCAAGCTCATGGTGCTGCTGGTCAACCGGTTGCGCTTGGAATACGACGGACTCTATCCGGTGCTGACTGTCTCTCTCGTGCTCTTGACGTACAGCGGCAGCGCGTGGCTGGGGGGCAACGGCTTTCTTGCCGTGTACCTCGCGGGGCTCATGATGGGAAACAGCGATTTCATCCACAAGCGAAGCCTGCTCCGGTTCCATGACGGGCTCGCGTGGTTGATGCAAATTGCGATGTTTCTCACGCTCGGGCTGCAGGTGTTTCCGACACAGCTCGTGCCCATCGCCGGGACCGGGCTGCTGTTGGCGCTGTTTCTCATGCTGTGCGCCCGCCCTGTCGCGGTCTTCGCGACACTCGCGGTCACGTCTTTGAGCCGACGGGAGAAGACGATGATCGCCTGGGTCGGCCTACGAGGAGCCGTGCCGATCATCCTCGCGACGTTCCCGCTCTTGGCCGGGGTGCCGCAGGCCGGGACGATGTTCAACCTGGTCTTTTTTATCGTCCTGGCGTCGGTCCTGGTGCAAGGCACGTCGATCCCGCTGATGGCACGATGGCTTCGCGTGGACGTGCCGATACAGCCCCGTGTTGATGCCTCGCCGGTCTGGGACGCTCCGACCAGCCTGAAGAGCGGTTTGATCGAGGTGACCATTCCGCCCGGGTCTGCGGCGGTGGGAAAACGCCTTCTCGATCTGGGGTTGCCAAAACAAATGTTCGTCATTCTGGCGAGACGGAACGGACAATGCTTTGTGCCGGACGGCGGCACGGTACTGAGTGAAGATGATTCGCTGCTGGTCTTCACGGATCAGGCGTCTTCTTTCGAACTTCGCGCTATGCTGGAGGACCGTAGGTCGCGGGGTCACCGGGAAGGGGCCGTCTGCTCATGACGCGAGCGGCTGGCGCAACCGGAGGGCACGGAGCTGGCGAGTCCAATCGCCATCGGGCCGGGCATCACGACATGCCCTCCCATGAAGTGGTCTTGATGCTCGAGACCGATCTCGCCAATGGGTTGCCGTCCAAGGAGGCGGCGGCCCGTCTCCAACGCGTTGGGCCGAATGTGCTCCCGAAGTTTCGCCGGCATGGTCCGCTGTTGCGGTTTCTCCTCCAGTTGCATCACCCACTGATCTACGTGCTGCTCGTCGCCGCTGGGTTGATCGCGATGCTGGGCGAGTGGATCGATGCCGGGGTCATCTTCGGCGTCGTGGTGGTCAATGCGATCGTGGGCTTTATCCAGGAGTCCCGTGCCGAGAAGGCCTTGGATGCGCTGCTGTTGATGATGAAGACTGAGGCCACCGTCCGGCGCGATGGGCGCAAAATGCGAATTCCCTCCGCAGACGTCGTTCCCGGTGATCTCGTCCTGCTGGAATCCGGCGACAAGACGCCGGCGGACCTTCGACTTGTCACCGTGCGCGAGCTGCGGGTGGACGAGTCCGCCCTCACGGGAGAATCCGTGCCGGTGGAAAAGGCCGATCACGTCCTGCCACCAGAGACGGTGGTCGCCGATCGGAAGAACATGGCGTTTTCGGGCACGTTGGTGACCTACGGACAGGGTGCCGGCATCGCGGTCAGCACCGGGGTGACGACGGAGTTGGGGCGCATCCACCAATTGATGGGGCAAGCGACGGAAGTCGCCACTCCGCTCACCAAGCAGTTGGCCTCGTTCAGCAAAAAGCTGACCGTCGCGATCCTGGGTCTTGCGGCTCTCACGTTCGCGCTGGGGTTGTGGCGGGGCCAGAATCCTCGCGAAATCTTCATGGCTGCGGTGGCGCTGGCGGTCGGGGCCATTCCCGAAGGACTGCCGGCCGCAGTCACCATCACGCTGGCGATCGGCGTGAGCCGGATGGCCCAACGGCACGCCATCATCCGCAAACTGCCGGCCGTGGAAACATTGGGCAGCACTACCGTCATCTGTTCGGATAAGACCGGCACCCTGACGAAGAACGAAATGACGGTGCAGGCGGTGCTGGTCGGAACGTCCTTGTTCGAGGTCGAGGGGGCCGGGTATGAACCGGTGGGAGAGATCAGGGACAGTGGCACGGGATTGACCGTGCTCAGCTCGGACCCGTCCGGAGAGGAGATGCTTCCGCAGTCGGACGGCGCCACGCTCGGCACACGTGAGTCGGGGACGGGAGGGCTGCTGGGTATCCAGGAACTCCTGATGGCCGGCGCGCTTTGCAACGATGCCCAGCATGTGGAGCGCGAAGGGCGGTGGACTATTGCAGGCGACCCGACCGAAGGCGCGCTGTTGGTCGCGGCGAAGAAGGCGGGATTCGACCCTGTCCGACTCAACGAGTCGCGGCCGCGAGCGGATGCGATCCCCTTCGAATCGGAGCGACAGTTCATGGCCACGCTCCATCGGAGCGAGTCGGGCGACATGTCCCTGATCTATCTGAAAGGCGCGGTGGAGAAAACGGTGCGCCGGTGCGACCGGATGATGGCGGCGGATGGATCAGAGCAGGTCCTCGATCCCGACGCCGTCTTCGATCGTGTGAACGCACTGGCGGGGCGAGGGCTCCGCGTCCTTGCCTTCGCGCGCAAGTTGATGCCGGCGGCGACGGTTTCGGTAGGGGAGGGCGACGTCGAAGGCGGTTTCACGTTCTTGGGGCTCCAGGCCATGATGGATCCGCCACGACCCGAAGCCGTGGCTGCGGTACGAGCCTGTCTGAGCGCCGGCATCGCGGTGAAAATGATCACCGGCGACCATGCAGCCACCGCACGGGCCGTCGCGGCGCAGATCGGATTGCACGGACGTACGGATCCCGCCCATGGGGGCCTGTCCGCGATGGCCGGACAGGAACTCGCGGCCATCCCTCGCGAGGCGCTCGTGCAGGCGGCGGATCGAACGGCGGTGTTTGCGCGAGTGTCACCGGAGCAGAAGCTGCGGCTGGTCGAGGCGCTACAAGACAGCGGCCACGTCGTGGCGATGACGGGCGATGGGGTCAATGATGCCCCTGCGCTCAAGCAGGCCGACATCGGCGTGGCGATGGGGCAGGGCGGCACCGAAGTCGCCAAGGAGGCGGCCGACATGGTCCTGACCGACGACAATTTTGCTTCGATCGAGGCGGCCGTGGAAGAAGGGCGCTGCGTCTTTGACAATCTGACCAAATTCATTGTCTGGACATTACCGACCAACATGGGCGAGGGCCTCCTGCTCTTGACGGCGATCGCGTTGGGGACGGTACTCCCGATCTTGCCGGTGCAGATTCTTTGGATCAACATGACGACCGCCGTCGCGTTGGGTCTGATGTTGGCATTCGAATCAAAGGAGCCGGGGACGATGGCACGGCCTCCACGCCAGCCCGGTCAACCGCTCCTGACGGGTGTCCTGGTGGAGCGGATGCTGCTCGTATCCATCTTGATGTTGGCCGGTGCGTACGGCGTCTTTGTGTGGGAGTTGGATCGGACCGGCTCAGTGGTCGAGGCCCGCACGGCGGCCGTGAATGTCTTCGTCATGGTCGAACTCTTTTACCTGTTCAACTGTCGGTCGCTGGACTACACCCTGTTCGAGATCGGTTTGTTTAGCAATCCGTGGATTTGGCGCGGCGTGGCCGTGATGGGCGCGCTGCAACTGTTGCTCACCTACGCGCCGGCCATGAACCGGTTATTCCACACCGCTCCGATCGACGGCCCGGCCTGGGCGCTGATCCTGGCCGGGGCAGTGACGGTCTATGCGGTTGTGGAGGTCGAGACGTGGTTGCGGCGGGCGTGGCGGCGCCACCACTGCGTGCGGATCTAGGGGGCACACGGCCATAAAGTCTCTGGTCTGGTCCTTCTGGCGTGTGATCAATTGTTCGCTGAATAAAGAGGGTTTCGTTGTCCGGGCGAGGTTCCCTTCTTGGGAGCTACTGTTGCCGAGGCTCGTGCGCGATGAACTGCGGTTGATCAAACAGGTGCTCTCCCAGGACGTCGGATGATATCGGCGCCCTCACCATGCGCTCATCGCGCAGGCTTCGATGGAGATCGATCTCATCTCACTGCGAAGTGTCGACACATCGAGCGCCGCGTGAAGGAAGCTGTCGGGTGAAGGGGGAGTCACACCAGGCCGAGACGGAAATGGCGGAGAGGTCCTCTCATTCGGACGGACAAGATCCCGATGGGCTGGACGCATTTTGGAGCGTACCGGAGCAGCGGGTCTTGGGGATCCTGCGGACCCGCGCGACGGGGTTATCGCAGGCAGAAGCCTTGGAGCGACGCCCGGTTTCCGAGGCGGGGATCCTGAGATCGACCAGACGGGTTTCGGACCTCGGTCTCCTGGCGAGTCAGTTCACCAGTCCCATCATCCTCATCCTACTGGGCGCCGCATCGGTCGCATTCTTTCTCCATCAACGCACCGATGCCATCATCATCCTGTCCATTGTCTCGATCAGCGGCCTGCTGGGATTTTGGCAGGAACGGGGTGCCACGCGAGCCGTCGAGCGTCTTCTCGCGATGGTCCAAATCAAGTCCGACGTTCTTCGGGATGGCATCGTCACCCAAGTTGCGGTCGAATCGGTATTGCCGGGAGATGTGATCCTCCTTCGAGCCGGGGACACAGTGCCGGGCGACGGCTTGCTGCTCGAGTCCAGGGAACTCTTTGTCGATGAGGCGACGCTGACCGGCGAAACCTATCCCGTGGAAAAACTCCCCGGAGTGCTCTCGTCCAGGACGCCGCTTGCACGACGGTCCAACAGCCTGTTTCTCGGCACTCACGTGGTGAGTGGTACTGGCACGGCGGTCGTCGTGGCGGTCGGGCGCGCCACCGAGTTCGGACGCATCTCGCAACGACTCCGCCTGCGGCCGCCGGAGACGGAGTTCGAACGTGGCGTTCGGCGATTGGGCTTTCTCCTCATGGAAGTCACCATGGGATTGGTCGGGGCGATCTTCGTGATCAACGTGTTTTTCAAGCGACCGGTGCTCGACTCGTTTCTTTTCTCGATGGCCTTGGCGGTGGGGCTGACGCCGCAACTGTTACCAGCCATTATCAGCATCAACCTGGCTCATGGGGCGAAGCGGATGGCTCAACGGAAGGTCATCGTCAAGCGCCTGGCTGCGATCGAAAATTTCGGCAGCATGACGGTGTTTTGTTCGGATAAGACCGGGACCCTGACGGAAGGGCGCGTTCATTTGAAAGCCGCCCTCGATGTCGATGGTTGCGAGAGCGAGGGGGCGCTCTTGTATGCCGCAGTGAACGCCACATTGCAGAGCGGGTTCATGAATCCGATCGACGAAGCCATTCGCGCGAATGGTCGTGTGGATCTGTCGGCCTTTCTGAAATTGGACGAACAGCCCTACGACTTTGTGCGCAAGCGACTCTCCATTCTCGTGGCCGGACCGGGCGGCCATCTCATGGTCACGAAGGGAGCCCTGCGGCAGATCCTCCAAGTCTGCACCAGCGCTGAGACCGAAGGTGGGGTGCTGACGGACATGGGGGTCGTTCGGGAGTCAATTCTTCGACGGATGCACGATTTGAGCGAACAAGGGCTTCGCGTGCTGGGAGTTGCGTACCGCCGACTCGGCGCCCAGGCGAAGCTCGGCCCGGACGATGAAGCCGACATGATTTTTGCCGGCATGCTCGTGTTCACGGACTTGCCGAAGCCGGATGTCGCGCAGACGGTCAGCCGACTGCGTGAGATGGGGGTCGCGTTGAAGATGCTCACCGGTGACGGGGCACCGGTGGCCGCTTGCGTCGCCAAACAGGTGGGACTGGCGCAGGCCCGAATACTGACCGGGGACGAGTTACGGCACATGAGCGATGACGCACTCGTGTCCCGTGTGAACGACATTGAGGTATTTGCGGAGGTGGAACCGAATCAGAAGGAGCGCATCATACTGGCGCTCAAGAAGGCCGGGCATGTGGTAGGGTACGGTGGGGATGGGATCAACGACGCGTCGGCCATCCACGCCGCGGATGTCGGCATCTCGGTGGACTCCGCGGTGGACGTTGCCAAAGAGGCGGCCGACATCGTGTTGTTGGAAAAGGATCTCGGCATCTTGATCGACGGCGTGCGGGAGGGGCGCGTCACGTTCGCCAATACCCTCAAGTACGTCTTTATGGCCACCAGCGCAAATTTTGGAAACATGTTCAGCATGGCCGCCGCCTCGCTCTTCTTGCCCTTCCTCCCCCTCCTGCCCAAGCAAATCCTTCTGACGAATCTGCTCACGGATATACCCGAAATGGCCATTGCGACGGATAGGGTCGACGACGAATTGATCGAACGGCCGCGCCGGTGGAATATTCGATTCATTCGCCAGTTCATGTTGACCTTCGGTCTGGTCAGTTCACTCTTCGATGTGATCACGTTCGGATTCCTGTTGTGGCTGCTCCAGGCCGACGTCACGCACTTCCGCACAGGGTGGTTTGTGGAGTCCGTCGTCTCCGCAGCAATGATCGTGTTGGTGATTCGCAGCCGGCGGTCCATTCGCAACAGTCGTCCCAGCCGGGCGCTGCTCATGGCGACCCTCGTCGTCGTAGCCTTCACCGTGAGCATCCCTTACCTACCCTTACGGGAGGCGCTTGGTTTTGCCGCTCTCCCGGTGTCCGTGCTTGCCGCGCTGGCCGGCATCGTCGTGGCGTATGCCGCGGCAGCAGAATGGACAAAGATTGTTTTTTACAGGAGGATCACCCTATGAGCTGGGCAAGCGTGAAGGACAGATGGAGCACGGGCTGCCTTCAGCGGCATGCGCGTTGGTTGGTGGTCATCATGTGGATGGGTGCGGTATGGGGCTGCCAACCCACCCCGAAGGCAGCGGGGCCGGTTGGCGGCGAGGACCACATTGCCTCGGGGCAAGCCCTCTACGTGAAACATTGTGCAGTCTGTCATGGGCCTCGCGGAAAAGGCGACGGAGCACGCGGCCTCACGCCCCCGCCCGCTGATTTGACTTCGCCCAGAGTCGCGACGCAGCTCGCGCCCCAACTCGTCAAGACCGTTCACAAGGGACGAGAGGACACCGCCATGGGGTCCTGGGAGCAGTTACTGTCGGACCAAGACATCGAAGATGTCCTGGCCTACGTCCGCCATCTCCGTCGGTAATGTTCACCGAGCTGATCCCGAATGGATCCTGAAGGCTCTAGTTGCGCCTGGAGCAATATGACCTGTCGGGATCACGAGGGCGAAGCGTCGATGGACGAATTTTTCCACCCGAGGTGTATTCCCTAGAGGACAACCGCTCTGTCAACGAGTGCACGACATGGATGTGAAAGGTCTTCAGTTTTGCGAAGTTAGTCCGTGGAACGGACCTTGCGATACAGGGCTGCCATGCATACCACCCTCAGCAAGCGAGGAGGACACATGGCCTACCCCTATCAATCAACAAAGCTGGCCCTTGTCATCGACGACAATGAGTGTGTGCGGACGCTGCTGCGGATCGCGCTCAAGAGTGACGGCTTGAGGGTGGTTGAAGCGGGCTCCGGCGGGGAGGCCATACAAAAAGCCGAGCAACTTCATCTGGATTTGATTGTCACAGACCTGGAGATGCCGGCCGGGGGTTTTGACCACATTCGTCGATTGCGCGCGCTATGCCCAGCCTTGCCGATTATCGTGATCTCTGGAATTGACTCCAAGGCCGCCAAGGTCCAGGCACTGGCGAGCGGGGGCGACCTGTTTCTCGAAAAGCCGTTCCATCTGGCTGAATTACAGACGGCCATTCACCGTCTGCTTACAACGGCGTCCGCACCCGACGAGGAAGCGCTTTCGGAATCAGTGTTTGTTGATTCTCTCTAACCCACATGAGTCATGACGGTGCGTGACCCTTGGAGATATTCAAGGTCCCCGACGCCGAGACATGCTCGAAACAGTATATTGAGGCCATGAGGGGCGAGCCTGCCTGCAGGAGACTTGCAGCAACGCTTGTCATGGCAGCGGTCTCGAATCATATGGGCTCGCCTGTCCCATCTCGCAACAGCCTCCAAAGTCCTCTGTGGCCATAGGCTTCAGACGACTACCTCGATGCCGACCCTCCCTGACTCGGTGTGTCCCGAAACTCAGGATTGCCAATACGTTCAGCAACCACGAGAGGTCCATTTCCAGCTGGCATGACTGTTGCGGATGCCCTCGCGCAAGGTCGTCCGTGGAACGTACCTTGTCTTGCCCTCAACGATAGGGGGGACCCTCAAACTTCTTCCCCGTAACCGGCGTGGACAGAACGCACTCTTGCTCAAGGGTATCGAACGGATTATTGTCCATGAAGGTAGGTCTTCCAGATCGCGGTCTCGGCAATCGGATGAGGCCCCAAGTCGGCTCGAGTCCGAACACATGCCGAGGAAGAGAGTAAGTGGAATGGGCCAAATCTGGCCTGGAGCCGAGGAACTGGCTGTTGACAGTTTAGGGCCATGTCGGGTGCCGTCGCCGATGCCGGATCGTGGAGCGCCGTGGGTCGACGAGGCCGATCGAGTACTACTCGGGTCCACCGTCCTGGATATCAAGCCTTTTTTAGCGGGCCAGGCGTGGATCCCATCCTTCGAGCCAGCGGGCCCTCGGGAACGGCTGCACTTGCCTCCCAAGGAGGTGACGTGCGGAATCGTGACGTGTGGTGGTATATGCCCAGGCGCCAACAACGTCATCCGGTCCATTGTTCTTACGCTGTACTATGGGTACGGGGTTCGACGTGTGATGGGCTTTCGGTACGGCTACGCCGGTCTCGCGTCGAAAGGGGGTTTCCAACCCTGGGAATTGACGCCACAGTTCGTGGACGACATCCATCAGCAAGGCGGCACCATACTCGGCTCGTCCAGGGGGCCGCAAGACATTGGCGACATGGTGGATACGTTGACGGCTCAACGGGTGAATATCCTCTTCCTCATTGGTGGAGACGGCACGTTCCGCGGCGCAGCGGCGATTCATGCGGAAATCCAGAGGCGGGCTCTCGCCATCGCCGTCATCGGGGTGCCGAAGACTATCGATAACGACCTGGAGTGGATCGAGCGCAGCTTCGGTTTCGCCACGGCCGTCAATGAGGCTCAACGCACGATCGTCGCAGCCCACCAGGAGGCACGGGGTGCCTATAACGGCATCGGCCTCGTCAAATTGATGGGGCGCGCATCGGGATTCATCGCAGCCCATGCGTCCCTCGCCAACTGCGATGTGAATTTTTGTCTTGTTCCGGAGGTTCCGTTCGCGCTCGAAGGCGCGCGAGGTTTTTTGTCCGCGCTCGAACGGCGTTTGGCTACCAAGCATCACGCTGTGATTGTCGTGGCCGAAGGGGCGGGTCAGGATCTCATTAAATCGGCCGGTGAAATTGGGCGCGATGAATCGGGGAACATTCGACTCAAAGACATCGGTTTGTTCCTGAGAGAGCAAATGGGACGGTATCTGAAAGACCGAGGCCTCAAGGCCACCATCAAGTATATCGATCCGAGTTACACCATTCGGAGCCTTCCCGCCAATTCCGTCGATGCCGAGTTTTGCCTGGCGTTGGGGCAGCACGCCGTGCACGCCGGGATGGCCGGCAGAACCAACATGCTCGTGGGATTTTGGAATCAGCGGTTCACGCACGTACCGATTCCGCTGGCTGTGGCGACCCGTCGCCAGTTGGATCCGAAGGGGGACATCTGGCAGCGCGTGCTGGAGGCCACAGGGCAGCCGTCCTCGATGTAACAGATTGGCCGTTCACCTTGACCGTGTCGGGTTTGCCGCTTGCACGGCAGCCGCGCACGAGGCGCCCGACCCAGGAGGCGTTCTATGGTGATACTCGTGGTCACGCACGATGACACGCGGCGGGGACATCTGACGGCGTCGCTTCGGGAGCGAGGGTATGATGTGGTCGTTGCTCCGCATCGGCAGGATGTGTCTGCGACGATGCGGGACAAACAGCCCCAGGTCGTGGTGCTCGATCTGTACATGTCGAATCCAAGCCCCCTCGCGATCTTGCAGGAGATGCGGCAAGAGGGCAGCCACCGCAAGGTCGTGGCGCTCGGCGGGAGTTCCATTCGATCGACCATGGGAAAAGCCATGGGCATGGGCGTCGATCAGCTCATCGGGGGCGTCTCGGCATGCGACGGCCCGCTTGATCTCGATCAGGTGGACTCTGCGATACGTGCCTGCTTCGCCGATCAGATCCGCAAGCGAGCACACGAGCTGTGGGAACAACAGGGTCGGCCTCGGGGACGGGATCGCGAGAATTGGCAAGAGGCGGAACGGGAGGTGCTTCGCCAGCCCACCAGTTTGTAATCCATCCCTCTCGTCATGACCCGACGTCAACGCGTCTCCCACACGAGCGACGCCTCGTCGAGGGCCAAGACAAGCCATCCAAGAATGAGGGCCGAGTACTAGGTTTGTCCTTGCCCATTGTCTCTGCCGCGCATTGCGACAGGGGCCTGTCGCATTCTGCCCCAAAACACCACAGGAGATCCCGACGTGCGAAAGGTATAGCCGAGTTCGTCCTCTGAGACTCTCATAGATTTGCGCGGTTAGCGGGGCCGCCCTCCTGCATCCTGGTCGATGGCATTCCCCATGCTTTCATACGAGTCCCGACGGCTCGTGAATAGCTGCAGGGCACCACATAGGTAGTGGAGGAGGCATGTACATGGCATCTGTCTCTGAAAACATCGCGGCGATCCGCTGGTTTGAGGAAATCGGGATCCAGGACGTTCCGACCGTCGGAGGGAAAAATGCATCCCTGGGAGAAATGTATCGGGAGTTGCGGTCGAAGGGTGTCAGGGTCCCGAATGGCTTTGCGATTACCGCCGATGCTTACCGGCACTTCATGCATCAGGCGGGCCTCGATTCGAAGATCAAGGAGATCCTGGCCGATCTCGACACGCACGATCTTGCCAATCTGCGTCGGCGGGGCCGCCAGGTACGGAACGCGATTCTGGCGGCGAGTCTCCCCGCGACCCTCGAGGACGCAATTGTCGCCGCTTATCACAAGCTGGGCGAAGGACAGCCCGACTCTCTGGACGTCGCGGTCCGGAGCAGCGCGACAGCCGAGGATCTTCCGGATGCGAGTTTTGCCGGTCAACAAGAGACCTATCTGAATGTGCAAGGCGATCTAGCCCTTTTGGAGACATGCAAGCGGTGCTTCGCGTCACTTTTTACGGATCGAGCGATTTCCTATCGAGAGGATAAGGGTTTCGACCATTTCAAGGTTGCGCTGTCCATCGGAGTGCAACGCATGGTGAGATCTGACCTCGCCTCTTCCGGCGTCATGTTTTCCATCGATACCGAGACCGGGTTTCAGCATGCCGTCCTGATCAATGCCTCCTATGGACTCGGGGAAAATATTGTCCAAGGCTCCGTGAATCCGGACGAGGTGTATGTGTTCAAACCAACCCTGAAAGAAGGGTATCGGCCGATTCTCCAGAAGCTGCTGGGAAGCAAAGAGTTCAAGTTGGTGTATGACGTGGGCGGCGGGAAGATGGTCAAAAACGTGCCGGTTGCACCGGACGAGAGGGCCCGCTTCTGCATCACCGATGACGAGATTCTCACGCTGGCTCGTTGGGCGTGCGCGGTCGAAGACCATTACACCGCGAAGAGAGGGCGCTCGACTCCGATGGATATGGAATGGGCCAAGGATGGCCTGACCGGAGAGTTGTTCATCGTACAGGCCAGACCGGAAACGGTCCAGTCGCAGCGGTCGCGCGACACGCTTGAGACGTTTCGCTTGACCGGAACGGGCCGGGTGCTGGTCAGCGGTCGAAGCGTGGGCGAGCGGATCGGGCAGGGGCCCGTGCGCGTGATCAAGAGTGTCCAAGAGATTCATGCGTTCCGCCAGGGAGAGGTGTTGGTGACGGACAAGACCGATCCGGATTGGGAGCCGATCATGAAGAAGGCCGCCGCCATCGTGACGAATCGCGGCGGACGGACGTGTCATGCGGCGATCGTGAGCCGCGAGCTGGGGCTCCCGGCCGTCGTCGGAACCAACCGTGGAACGGAGGTATTGACCACCGGCCAACCGGTGACCGTCTCGTGCGCCGAAGGAGATACGGGACTTGTGTACGAAGGCACGCTGCCTTTCACGATCGATCGCGTCGACCTGCGGGGATTGGCCCGTCCGAAGACCAAGATCATGATGAACGTCGGTAACCCGGAGGAGGCCTTCAGTTTGTCGTCAATCCCAAACGATGGCGTCGGTTTGGCCCGAGAAGAGTTCATCATTTCCACCTATATCAAGGCACATCCGCTGGCCCTGCTCGAGTACGCGCGTCTGGAGGACGAATCGATTAAACAGGAGATTGAACGTCTGACGGTGGGGTATCCGGACAAAGCCAGTTACTTTGTGGACAAACTGGCCCAGGGCGTGGCGATGATCGCCGCGGCATTTTATCCCAAAGACGTGATCGTCCGACTCAGCGATTTCAAGACCAACGAGTATGCGAATCTCATCGGTGGGGCCCGCTATGAACCGAAAGAAGAAAATCCGATGCTCGGATTTCGCGGTGCGTCCCGGTATTACGATGCCCGATACCGCGCGGGTTTTGCCTTGGAATGCCAAGCCATGAAAAAAGTTCGTGACGAAATGGGGCTGGCCAATCTCAAGTTGATGATCCCGTTTTGTCGCACGGTCGAGGAGGGCCGCAAGGTGATCGCGGAATTGGAGCGGCATGGCTTACGGCGAGGCGAGCGCGACTTGGCTGTGTACGTCATGTGCGAAATTCCCAGCAACGTACTTCTGGCGGAGGAGTTCGCCGACATCTTCGACGGTTTTTCCATCGGGTCGAACGACCTGACGCAATTGACGCTCGGAGTCGACCGGGATTCCGAAATCGTGGCGCCCCTGTTCGACGAGCGAAACGAGGCGGTCAAATCGTTGATCACGTCGGTCATCGGCGCAGCCAAGCGGACCAAGCGAAAGATTGGCATTTGCGGGCAAGCTCCGAGCGACTATCCCGAGTTTGCCGAGTTCCTGGTTCATCAGGGTATCGACAGCCTCTCGCTCAATCCCGACGCCGTGTTGCGGACGACCCGGCATGTTCTGAACGTGGAACGCCAGGCGTCGCGCTGAATCCTTTCCCCGGCCTCACGCTCATAGGGGTAGGTTCGTGGGCGCCAGGAGAGGGGAGGTGAGCCGATATGCGACTGAATGAATGGTTGCGACTCATTGCGGGGGCGTTCGTGCTGGCGGCTGTGGTTCTGGGGGCGACCGTACATCCGTATTGGAACTATTTCGCGGCGTTCGTGGCGGCGAACTTGATCCAATCGGCGTTCACGGGCTGGTGCCCGATGATGGCACTTCTGCGGACGCTGGGTGTCCAGGAATAAGCAACACTTGCGAGACGTGTGGATTGGGCCAAGGTGAGGAGCGTTGGGGGACGGGATGCCACCTCAACCAGATCTGCGCCTTGGCCTTTTCTTCTGGAGACGACACACGTGAAGATCAGAATGATTCGAATGGTGTTAGCCGGGATCGTGCTCGTGGTCGGCTGCGATACGAAGGAGGAGGCCGCGCCACCTCGGGTGGCGGCGTCGGCTCGCCCGGTGATCCACAGCCCCGTCGTCGAAGTCCGAACCAGCGCGCTCCCAATACGCGTCGAGGTCACGGGGCAGGTGGCGACCGTCTATCAGGCCACACTCTCAAGCCGCATTCAAGGCAGCATCGACAAGCTGTTGGTTCGGGAGGGGACGGCAGTCAAGAAAGGACAAACGCTCGTCGAACTCGACCGCCGGGACCTCGATGCCGAGTTGGCACGTGCGACGGCGGAGGTGGAGAATGCCCGAGCGCATCTCAAGCGCATGGAGAAGTTGTTTCGGGACGATGCCGTCTCGCAGCAGGAAATGGAAAACGCGACGCGCGCCAGCAAAGTCGCCGAGGCGAATCGCAAGGCTGTGGTCGCCCAGCTGAGCTACACCGTGGTCAAGGCGCCCTTCGATGGTGTGATTACCGAAAAGAAGGTGGAGGCGGGGGAGTTGGCATCCCCCGGCCAGCCGCTGCTCAAAATGGAAGACCCTCGGCATCTCCGGTTGGAAGCGACGGTTGCCGAGGGGGATCTCAAGGCCATCGCCAGGGGAGACACGATCCCGGTCGTCATTGACGCGCTGAATGCGCACCCGCTGACAGGCACCGTGAGTCAGATTCTGCCCGCTGGGGACCCCCAAACACACACCTTTATGGTGAAAGTCGACTTGCCGGCGACGTCCGGTCTCAGGACCGGGATGTTCGGCCGATTTCAATTGGACAAGGGGACCAGCGACACCCTCGTGGTCCCGGCCTCCGCGCTGGTGCAGCGTGGGGAGTTGACCGGTCTCTTCGTCGTGGGGACGGATCACGTGAGCCGGCTTCGCCTGGTCAAGCTCGGGCGGCGATTCGACGACTGGGTGGAAATACTGTCCGGTGTCGATGTGGGCGAGCAGATTCTCCTTCGCGCGTCGCAAGGGGTCGATGGTGCGATGGTTGAGGTCATACAGTAGACCGGATCACAGCGGGATCGGGCCAGGAGAACGTACAGCGTTGGTGTCTCCGGCATTCGGATGACCGATGACAGGACGGGTGATGCCGAACGGTTCCACTCCATATCGTCCGGGGCTCAGTGGTCGGATCGCGGCGCTGTTTATCGGCAGCAAGCTCACGCCGCTGATCATGCTGGGGGCCTTGCTGCTGGGTCTCTTTGCGATTGTCGTCACGCCGCGGGAAGAAGAGCCGCAGATCGTCGTCCCGATGGCGGACGTCTGGCTGCCCTTTCCAGGGGCCTCCGCCAAAGTCGTCGAAGAGCAGCTCACCAGACCTTTCGAGCGCAAGATTTCCGAGATCAAGGGGGTCGAGTACGTGTATTCGATTTCTCGCCCGGGCGGGGCGCTGATCATCGTGCGCTTCTACGTCGGTCAACCAATGGAGCAGAGTCTGGTTGATTTATATGACAAATTGATGTCGAACCAAGATCTCTTACCTCCCGGTGCCGAACCCTTTTTGGTCAAGCCAAAAGACGTCAATGATGTGCCGATCGTCACCATGACGCTCTCGAGCCAGCGGTATGGCGAATTCGAAATGCGTCAGCTCGCCGAACTCGTGCTGGAGGAAGCCAAAAAAGTGAGCGGCACCTCCGGCGGGTTCATCGTGGGAGGACGTGCCCGTGAGCTTGGCGTGCAGATCGATCCCACACGCCTGAAGGCCTACGGCCTGACCCCGCTCCAGGTCGCCGGGGTCATTCGCGGCGAGAATCGCGCCTTGCCGACCGGACGATACGATAGTCGGAATCAAAGTTTTCTGGTGGAGACCGGGCGATTCATTCAATCGCGCGACGATCTCTTGAGTTTGGTCGTGGGCGTGAATGACCACCGTCCGGTGTATCTACGGCAGGTGGCCGAGGTGACCGATGGGCCGGCCGAATCGACGCATTATGTGTGGTTCGGCTTAGGTCCTGGCGCGAGAGGTGAAGGGTTAGGAGGGGGCAGTAGGGAACAGGATCCGACGCAGGATCGCTCCTCTCCCTCCGTATCCTTCACCGCTCACGAGTCTCCGGCCGTCACCGTCGCGATTGCGAAACAGGCGGGAACCAATGCGGTGACGGTGGCGGAGCAGGTGATCCGCAAAGTCGAAGAGATGCGGGGTACGGCGATTCCGTCCGACGTACGCGTGACCGTGACCCGCGACTATGGCGACACGGCGCGCGAAAAAGCCGACGAATTGCTGTGGCACTTGGGGATCGCCATCATAGCGGTCGTGGCTTTCCTTGGTGTTGCACTCGGGGTGCGACCGGCGCTGGTCGTCTCGCTGGCCATTCCGCTGACCCTCGCCCTGACGCTGTTCACGTCGATGTTGATCGGGTACACGATCAATCGTGTGACGCTGTTCGCCTTGATCTTTTCCATAGGGATTCTCGTCGACGACGCCATTGTCGTCGTCGAAAACACCTATCGGCATTTGCTCCTTCGTCTGCTGCCGCATCGGGATGCATCGATCCGCGCCGTCGATGAGGTTGGGAATCCGACGATCCTGGCGACCTTCACCGTCATCGCGGCGCTGATGCCGATGGCGTTCGTCTCGGGCTTGATGGGCCCGTATATGCGCCCGATCCCGGTCAATGCCTCTATCGCCATGTTCTATTCCCTGCTCGTGGCATTCGTCGTGATCCCCTGGTTCTGTCAGACGTGCTATCGGCCCGGTGTCCGCGTCAAGGGCGTCGATCACGAGGAGCATGAGCACGGGCTCATGGCCCGTCTCTATCGCCGAACGCTCGCGCCGCTGCTGGCACATCCCGTATTGGCCTATGCCGTGTTGGGTGTCGTGGCCCTCCTGCTCGCGGGTTCATGCGCCCTGTTTTATACGCGGCACGTCGTGGTGAAAATGTTGCCGTTCGACAACAAGAGCGAGCTGCAATTGGTGGTCGACATGCCGGAGGGAACAACCTTGGAGGATACGGCGCGCGTGACGCGGGCGCTGTCCGAGTACGTCCGCACGGTCCCCGAAGTGCGTGACTACCAGGCCTACGTCGGTACGGCCTCGCCGTTCAACTTCAATGGCCTGGTCCGGCACTACTATTTACGGGAGCAGCCACACGAAGCGGACGTACAGATCAATCTCGTAGCCAAAGATCGCCGCGAGGCGCAGAGTCATGCCATCGCTCAACGCCTTCGTCCAGGCGTGCAGCGGATCGCCAAAGCCTACGGAGCCAATGTGAAAGTGGTCGAAGTGCCGCCCGGTCCTCCCGTGCAGTCCGTCTTGGTCGGGGAAGTCTATGGACCGGATTATGACCGGCAGTTGGCATTTGCGCGCGAGTTGCGGGGACTGTTTGAGACCACGCCCGGCGTCGTCGATGTGGACGACTATATCGAAGCCGACCAAGTCAAGTATGTCTTCTCGGTCGACCGCGCCAAAGCGGCCTTGGCGGGCCTCCCATCCGACGAGATCGTGCGGACGCTGCGGCTGGCCCTCAACGGCGCCAAGGTCGGGCTCGTGCACATTCCAGAGGAAAAGAGCCCGGTGCAAATCGTACTGCGTCTTCCCCTGTCGGAACGGACCGGGCTGGAACACATCGGCGAGATCGGCCTGCGGACGCACACCGGCGGGATCGTGCAACTTTCCGAGCTGCTCACGGTCGAGCAAACCACGCAAGACAAGTCAATCTACCACAAGAATCAAAAGCCCGTGGTGTACGTCGTCGCGGACGTGGGGGGGCCTGGGGCGGAGCAGGCCGAGAGTCCCGTCTATGGCGTGTTGGGTGTGGGAAAGAAACTGGATGAGTATCGTCCGGCCGAGGGGTATCCGATTGAGCAGTATTATGCGAGGCAGCCCTGGTCTGAAGAGAAACTGGCCATGAAGTGGGATGGGGAATGGCACATCACCTATGAAACCTTTCGGGATATGGGCATCGCCTTTGCCGTGGCCATGTTGTTGATCTATTTGCTGATCGTCGGGCAGTTCCAATCGTTTCTCACTCCGTTGATCATCATGGCACCGATCCCGCTGACCTTGATCGGCATTGTGCCGGGTCATTGGCTGACCGGCTCTTACTTCACCGCCACGTCCATGATCGGTTTCATTGCCCTGGCCGGCATTATCGTCAGGAATTCCATCCTCTTGGTGGATTTCATTCAGATTCAGGAGCGGGCCGGGGTGCCGCTCGGCGAAGCGATCGTGACGGCCGGCGCGATCCGCACGCGGCCCATTCTTCTGACCGCGGCCGCGCTGATGGTGGGCGCCTTCGTGATTATCTTGGATCCGATTTTTCAGGGGTTGGCGGTCTCGCTGTTATTCGGCGTCGGCGCCTCTACGCTGCTCACCTTGATCGTCATTCCGGTTCTGTACTACCTGTTCTCCAGAGGCCGAAGGCAAACGGATGCGCGCTCCGTAGCCGGGCCGACGGAATCGACCGTCGAATCGGAAGAAGCGCTGGTCCGTTCGTGATGATGAGGAATATTGTATGCCCGGATTAGCTCCTCACCGGCCGATCTGGCTCCTCGCAGTGATGGCCGCGCTGGCTGCTTGGATATGGCTCATGTCCAGCCCGGCGGTCCGAGCCGACGGTGCTTCTCAGGGTCCGGGGCACCGTGTCGTCTTTCATGTGAGCACCGGAGATGCGCACGTCCATCAGAGCGTGATGAACAACATTCGTAACCTCTACGAGGCGGTGGGCAATGAACCGCTCAATGTGGAAATCGTGGCACACGGGGCGGGGCTGTCGCTTCTAGTGAAAGGGGAGTCGACCGTGGGGGAACAGCTGGCACGTCTGAAACAACGGTTCGGGGTTGAGTACACAGCCTGCTCCAACACCATGAAAGCTCGGGGGCTGGTTCGCGACGATTTGGTTGCGCAGGTCGATCGGGCGGTTCCGGCGATGGTGCGACTCATGGGGTTACAGGAGCAAGGGTGGGCGTATATCAAGCCATGAAGTGTGGAGTGTGAGGAGAAAGGAGTAAGACGGAAAACGAGTGAACCGACACAGTCGTCGTGCTATGCCGACTGATGGTTGAGGGAGGAGAGAAGATGGATGTTCGGCCGAAGGTCTATACGTATCACACGAGCGTGAAGTGGACGGAGCATCGCAAAGGTATTGGGTCTGCGGCCGGCAAACCTGATCTCGAGGTTGCCACGCCCCCCGAATTCAAGGGTCATGAAGGCATCTGGTCTCCCGAAGACCTGTTCGTCGCCTCCGCCAATGTGTGCCTGATGACGACGTTTCTCGCGATGGCCGAACGCGGAGGACTTGGGTTCACGGCCTATACTGGTGACGCCGAGGGAACGCTGGAGCTGGTCGACGGCAGGTTTCGCTTTACCAAGATTGTGCTGCGGCCTCGGCTGACTCTGAAACCAGGCGAGGATCCCGCCAAGGCAAAGCAAATTCTCGAGAAGGCCGAAGCCAACTGCCTGATCTCCAATTCCATGGCCTGCGCGATTACACTCGAACCCACGATTCAATAAGCTTGCATGCTGCTGATCAGGTCCGCCTCCTGTCCGAGCCGTCTTGGCTTTGGAAGATGTCCTGCAATCTCCCTTTGCCTTTGAAAGAATATCCATAATTTTTTTCGAAGTCAGATAATGCTCCGAAAGTCAGCCAACAGTGGTAGTGATAAAGCAATGAACAACAAGGCCTTTCAATCCGAGTCTGCGGGGAAGCTGGTCCAGACGTCCGCGGGATATGCGGCTTTTGTACCTGCCAAGCTGCCGCCCAGAATTGAGTATGACACCCCACTGATTCTGTCATTATCACGGGCCGATGCAGCACTAAGCGAACTTGCAGGTCTCGGACGGCATCTCCCAAATCCGCACCTGCTCATCGGTCCTTACATCCGGAGAGAGGCCGTACTCTCGTCGAGGATCGAAGGGACAAAAGCCAGCCTGTCGGATTTACTCATTGACGAAATGGAGCAGTCGACGCCCCGCCCCGAGGATACCGACTTGCGGGAAGTCCGCAATTACGTGGCTGCTATGACTCATGGGATTGATCGATTGAGGACGTTGCCCTTGTCCCTTCGGCTGGTCCGAGAGCTCCATGCTCTACTCATGAAGGGCGTACGAGGGGAGCAAGCGACTCCGGGGGAATTCAGGCGCAGCCAAAACTGGATCGGCCCGGCGGGAAGCACGATCGCGACGGCTTCGGATGTTCCACCCCCGCCAGACTGTATGGATGATCTGTTGACGGACTGGGAACAATTCCTCCATGAAAAAGACATGTTCCCAGACCTCGTCCAATGCGCAATCATGCATGAACAGTTTTGAGGCGATCCACCCGTTTCTCGACGGCAACGGGCGAGTAGGCAGATTGCTAATCACGCTCTTTCTCGTGGAACGGGCGCGTCTTCGGCAACCGCTGTTATCTCTCTCCGCCTATCTCGAAGCTCACAGGCATGACTATTACGATCTTCTGCAACGAGTCCGGACGCATGGTGACTGGATCGGCTGGCTGCGGTTCTTCATCAAGGGGGTCAACGAAATCGCGCTTGAGGCGGTTGGCCAAGCCGGTCGCTTGATGGACCTGAGAGAGAAGTTTCGATCGCGAGTCCGTGAGAAGCCAAAAGCTCTGGCTCTCTTGGATGAGCTTTTCCTCAATCCATATATGTCGGTGGCGAGAGCTGAGAAGATACTTGGTGTGACTAACCCCACCGCGAGGCAGGCTGTGAGTTATCTTCAGCGCAAGGGAATCCTGACTGAAATAACCGGCCGCGCGTGGGGCAGGCTCTATCTGGCGAGACCCATTTTGGAACAATCGAACTCAAGACCAGAGATAGGTGATCTTCCTGCGCGGTATCCGCTTGTGCAGTTCCGACAATGTCGCGCTCCTCGGTGACCTGAGCCAATTCCCGTTTGAGACGTGCGAGTTAGGTAGCCGGTTTGGGCAGAGTCGGGGAAGGCCCTCGACTTCCCTGTACCATTTGGTGAGACGATGACTCCCCCCGGCCAAGCTCAGCCTGTCCAACTTCCTTCTGGCAGTTCAACCAATGAGAACTGCTCAAGATGAACTGGGCTTATGGTTTGAGCGAGCGAATATAGGCAATCACGTCGCCTAACTGATCTTCCTCGAAGGCGCCAGCATAAGCCCACATGTCTGTGCCATGTCCTTTCAGGATAATGCTTCGCAATTGCGCATCTGTTTTGTCCTGAGTTTTCTTCGCAGACAGATCTGGCAAGGGCGTCAGATAGTAGGCGGTCATGTCAGGGTTGCCGTTGCCTGCCGGTCCGTGGCAGATCTGGCAGCTTGCGACATACAGTTTCTCACCGGTTTTGGTATTGCCCTTTTTGGGCGAGGCCACGAGCGCTGGCGGTGAGACCCCCAAGACCACGACGACGGCCAGCAGGCTAAATCCTCTCATCAGTATCACTATAGTGCCACGCACTACTTTGTTCAGTCCGTGCAACGCCGCGTAGAGCCGACCCACCTCGGCGCTCGGACATCGAGCGGTCCCGCACTCTATCCTTTTCGTGGCTTATCGGTGACATAGGCCTCAATCTTGTCCCCCACTTTGAATTTGTCTTCCAGATGGCTCTTTTTATTGACATGCAAACGGATCTCATGGCCAGACTCATCATGGACGGTATAAAACTCTCCCTCAATGGTCAGAATATGTCCTTCGATAATCTTCGAGCCCTGTGCTTCTCACTTGCCAGGCGCGGTCAAACGCACGATAGACCGAGCATGATCTTTGTCCGTGACGTGAGCCTCAATCTTGTCACCGACCTTGAATGCGCGCCTTCGCGATGGGTTTTCGTGTCGACATGAAGCGGCACGTCGTGCCCACTCGAATCATGCACCGTGTACTGCTCTCCCTCAATCTTCAAAGTGTCTCCTTCAATGAGTTTCGAACCGGCTGCAGAAGAGAATCGAGTAAAGCCGACAGTAACAAGTGTGCGAGTTTAGAGCCTTTATGCCGTGCAATCGGCCTCCTGGCCCAATGAGCACAGGCATAAATTATGCCCCTGAATGCCGGAGGAAAATGCATTGACAATGGATTGAAATGTATCAGAATGCCGAGTTCAAGACTTAGGGGCAAGAATTTTTCTCAAACTGCAGAGCAAAGGCCTTGAGGAAATTTGGCACAGAAGAAAGAGGAGTATTTGTCGCTTCCTGCGACAGAGTGAAGGTCCTAGGCCCTCAAGGCGAGACCGGCTTGACAGAGGAGCAGGTGCGGCGTGATCCACTGGATGATCGACTTCACCATCCGCCGCGTTCTGATTTTAGAATAGAACCTATCTCAAGATTGCTAACTAAACAGTAGTGTTCGTGAAACTCGGTCGGCTGGTGAGTGATGAGCCGCGCCAGCCTCGCCCTGATGCGTTGATGTTGGGCACGCCGGCTGACGTGCTCGGATTGGCTGGTCACCTCCCAGGAGCAGGTCGGATCGGCGACGAGCAGCGGGGCTGGCCTGCAGGCTTCAGTCTCTGCCATCGCGAAGGCTGGCGGACTCATCCCCTCCCACCGTAGAAGAGGGAAGAGTGGGGCGGGGGACCAACCGCTCGCAAGCTTGTCCCCGCTCGGAGTCTTCCGTCACGGTGTCAGGCTCTCAACTCAATTTTGAGAGAGGTTCTCGCCCTGTTGCGTCTCGCCCCAACGAGGCGGAATGTCTTGGGGCCTTACGCGGCAGGGCCCGATCACATCCCGGCCAGGTAGCCTTAAGAACCAAGCACTTCCAGCCGTCCCGGATCACCGACTGAGGGTCGCGCTCTGGCATGATGGTCGCTCTTCTCTTCGAGCATTCCCGCCCAGGAGGGATCTTCATGCGTTCGCTGTGCATCCTCGCACTGGTCTTATGGACGCTTCTCGTGGCGGCAGCCGGATGGGTATTCGTAACTGGCTGGACACGGCCGGGGAGTGATGGGAGGCAGGAGATCGTCTTGGCGCCGGCGGAACGGGATCACATCCTCGGGGAAATGCGGATTCTGTTGAAGGCCGTGGACGGGGTTGTGCGGGGACTGAGTGAACCGGGGGCCGACGCCAGCCAGATAGAAAGAGCGGCCAGGGAAGCCGGCATGAAGATGGCGGCCGATACCAGTCCGGCGATCATGGCGAAGTTGCCCCTCGCCTTCAAGCAAATGGGCCTGTCGATTCACAAAGACATGGATGCGCTTGCGGATGCGGTTGCGCACCAAGAGGCCCCACAGCAGCTGTTGCAACGGCTCTCGAGCATGACGGCACGATGTACAACCTGCCACGATCTCTATCGCCTTGCAGCTGAGCATGAGACTGCGACGGGGAGCGGGATACGCAGTCAGAGGGAGTGAGGGCGGGCAGCGTGAATCCTTTCATCATGTCGAATCTCATATGGTGTACGAGCGAGTCCGAGTGGAAAACGAATTGTGACAGACGACGCAGAATGGCCTTCTCACGCATGTGAACAAGGGGGTGCCGTATGACCTGCAATGTTGGTGGAATCGAGCGACCCATTCGGATGGTTCTGGGTCTCGCGTTTTTGGCACTGGGCATGCTCGCGGATTTGCCTCCGGCCGGGATGTGGGGGGTAATCATCGTCGGTGCCGTGGCACTGATTACAGGCCTGATCGGATACTGTCCGGCATGGAGCCTGCTAGGCATCAATACGTGCCCAACGCAAGCTCCAAGAACGAGAGCATGAACAAGTCGAACGCGGCTGGACACGGTGGTAACCGCTCCTCATGTGCAACCGCAGTCCAATGAAGTCAGTCCCTAATGAGGGAGGTGAGCTATGGCACGGGTCGTGATCTTGGGTGCGTCGATCGGAGGATTGCCGGCCGCCTATGAGGCACGGCTGCTGCTGGATAAGAAGCAC
Organism: Nitrospira sp.; assembly: GCA_036984305.1. NCBI lineage: Bacteria > Pseudomonadati > Nitrospirota > Nitrospiria > Nitrospirales > Nitrospiraceae > Nitrospira > Nitrospira sp. The sequence continues at coordinate 3,961,778 of BQWY01000001.1, read as the reverse complement.
AAGGTGACGGTGGTGTCGAATGTCGACTACTTCCACTTCGTGCCGTCCAATCCGTGGGTCGCAGTCGGTTGGAGGACGAGGAAGGACATTAGTTTTCCGCTCGCGCCGGTCCTGGCAAAAAAAGGCATCGAATTCATCCATGCGGCCGCTGAACGGATCGAGCCCGAACAGAACCGTCTCGTGACCGCCAAGGGAGAGGTGCCCTACGACTATTTGATCATCGCCACGGGCCCGAAACTAAATTTTCCGGCGGTGGCGGGCCTCGGACCCAGCGGATACACGCAGTCGGTCTGCACGGTGGATCATGCCGAACAAGCCTGGGGGTTGTACCAATCCTTCCTCAAGGACCCCGGTCCGGTCGTGGTGGGAGCGGCTCAGGGCGCATCGTGCTTCGGCCCGGCCTATGAAATGGCGTTTATCTTGGATGCCGACTTGAGAAAGAAACGGATCCGCAAAAAAGTGCCGATCTATTTTGTGACGCCGGAGCCGTATGTCGGACATATGGGGCTGGCCGGGGTTGGGAAATCACGACGTCTGATGGAAGACGAATTCGCCGAGCACGCGATCAAGCCGATCTACAATACCGCCATCAAGGAAATCCAGCCCGGCAAGGTCCTTCTAGAGGATGGGCAAGAGGTGCCGTTCCGTTATTCGATGTTGATCCCGCCGTTCAGCGGGGTGGACGCCGTGGCCTCCACCGTCGGCTTGTGCAACCCAAAGGGCTTCGTGAATATCGACGACAAGCAGGCGAATCCCAAATTCAAGAACATCTATGCCGTCGGTGTGTGCGTGGCGATCCCGCCCGTCGAACAGACTCCGATACCGACCGGTGCGCCGAAGACCGGCTATATGATCGAGTCGATGGTCTCGGCCGCTGTGCACAATATCAAAGCCGATATCGACAATGAGGCCAAGCGCGAGACGGCGACCTGGAACGCGATTTGTCTGGCCGACATGGGTGACACCGGGATGGCCTTCGTGGCGCTCCCGCAGATGGCGCCGCGCAACGTGACGTGGGCGAAGAAGGGAAAATGGGTGCATCTCGCCAAGGTCGGTCTCGAAAAATATTTCCTTCACAAAATGAAGCGAGGCGTCAGCGAGCCGTTTTACGAAAAGGCGATCCTCAAGGCGGTGGGTATCACGAAGCTGGAACGGAGCACGTGACGGGATACGCGAGCTATGGGCTGGTGTTGGCGCTGATCGGCTCCGCGGGATGCGTGTCCGCGGAAATGCAACAGGCCCGTGTCGTAGGCAACGCTCTGGTCGGGCTCACACGAACTGAACTTGTGACTTGCGCCGGCGAGCCGCAGGACGTGACTCAACAGAACGGACGTGCTGTTCTGGTTTACTACAAGGGCTGCGGCGCGCTGGAACAGGGATTCCCGACCACGCACACGACGATGACAAGGGTTCCGCGTCATGGATGCCGAGCCGCCGTCGAAGTGGAGGACGAGACAATCCGCCTGGTGGAGTTCGTGCCGATTCCCGCTGGCGCAGACTACGAAGCCTATCACTGCGAAGAGATCTTTGCGTCGTGTACGCGATAGGGCTGCCTCACTCGTGTCGCTTGGCGATTGAGCGGCGGTAGCCCAGCGGGGCTATGGATTTCCACTCGCGCCGGTCCATCATAGTCTCCTGCCAGAGAGTCTAGTCCTCGTGTTATCGCGAGGACGGACGCCCGGGATGTTCGTCGCGACAACTGGGACTCCTCCTAGTTCAGCCCAACACGGGCGCAGGCTATCCTTTAAGCCTAGTGTGACGTTTCAGTCCGTCAGTCAATCTGAAGGTCCCCAAGGTCCCTCTGCCATCTGTTTTCATTACTCATCTCTCTAAGGAGGAGGTGCTGCCATGAGATTTCTACTCCCTCTCTCCACTGTGTTCGGTGTTGTGTTGCTCAGCCTCTCGGTAGCTGGTGCAAATCCGTCCATGATTCCGAAGCATCCAGGTTATCCAATGGGCAAATCGGTCGATCCCGTGCGCGGTCAGTCGCTCGCCAACGACGCGGGGCAATCGAATGCCGTTGGTGACAAGGCGCTGGCGGAAGCGTCAAGCGCGGAGGATGCTCACGTGAAACAGGAGTTGTCCATCAACCGTCAGGACAAGCGGATACTCGAAAAACCAGGAGCCGGACTTCTTCCGAAGGTGGAGGGGCCCAATATCACCATTGAGCCGCCTGTTAAGGAGGCCACGAAGGTCAACGCAGCACCGAAGTAGCACAAAGCAGGTTCTGAGGCGTAGCCCCCCGTCCTTGACGTCAGGGTAAGGGCGGGGAGCACGCTCCGGCTCATACCGTGCATGCTTCTCAATAGAAGAAGCCCGTGCTTCGGGCTGCCAATTCCTCTCTCTACCGCCTTCGCCCTCTTCCTGGCGACAACTTCCACAGGTCTAGGACTCCCGCTGGTGCGCAATGGGGCAGCAACCGGGAGACCGGGGCGTCACAGACCACCTTCACGAAGGTCCGCCTCTTGCACGCTTGCCGCATAATGATCCACGACTTCCGAGGAAACATTCTGGGCGAGCGAAGAAAAAGAAACAATTGCGTAGCGCGAAAGGCTCCTGACTGAAGCGACGGCGAAGTGAGGGCTCTCATCTGACGTGGAGAAAAGCGCGTCGCGTCTTGTCGACGAAGGCAAGCGCATTGCAATGGCCCTGGACTGAGAAACCAATTTCGGATAAGACAATGCTTAGGCTGCGTGTCTGAACTGCTTCCATCGAATGGAACCTTACAAGAACGAAATGTCGACCGAGCATCGGGTCGAGGCCGGAGTTGAAGGTCAGCAAGCTCTCGGAGGCCGCCGAACTTTTTTTGGTTGGGTGACCGGCGTGGCCGCATCATTGATCGGCCTTGGACTCGCGGTGCCGCTGCTCGGCTATGTGATTTCTCCCGCTCTTAAGCGTCGCGACAAGCCGTGGGTCGCGGTGGGATCCGTCGGTGGTTTGCCGGTCGAGCAACCCACGCAATTGGATCACATGTCGACGATCAAGGACGGTTACGTCGAAACGAAGTCACATAAGGCCGTCTGGGCTGTCAAGCAGGCCGGCGGAGACATTACCGTATTCTCCCCGCTGTGCACCCACCTGGGCTGTGGCTATCATTGGGACGCCTCCGAGCGGGAGTTCAAGTGTCCGTGCCACGGCAGCGTCTATGACATCGAAGGCCACGTGCTAGCAGGGCCGGCACCGCGTCCGCTGGATGTGCTGCCCTCCAAGGTAGAGGACGGAACGCTGTTCGTCACCTATAAGGAGTTCAAGGCGGGGCTCGCCAAAAAGGTCGAAATATGACGTCAATCGTCAATCGGGGAGCCTTTGCTGGCGGGGCGCCTTTGTGGGCTTGTGCGAAGGACGAATGACGGCATGGCTTCAAAACTCTACACGTGGCTCGACAGCCGCCTGAACCTGAAGCCCATCCAAAAGACGCTCCTCGACGAACCGATCCCCGGCGGGGCCAGTTGGATTTATGTGTTCGGCTCCGCGACCCTCTTCTTGTTCGCCCTCCAAGCGGTCACGGGAATGTTCCTCGCCGTGTACTACGCCCCGACACCCGACCATGCGTATGACAGCATTCAGTTCATTGAATCGGAGGTGACGTTCGGCGCGTTTGTACGCGGACTGCACCACTGGGGGGCCTCGGGGATGGTCGTCGCCATCGGGCTGCACATGCTCCAAACGTTCCTCTACGGCGCCTACAAACCACCGCGGGAGGCCATGTGGATGGCGGGCGTGGTGCTGTTCCTCATCGTGATGGCGTTTGCCTTTACAGGCTATCTGCTTCCGTGGGATCAAACCGCCTACTGGGCCACGCACATCGGCATCAATATGGTGGGCACCGTGCCGCTGATCGGTGAATTTCTGATGAAAGTCATGCGCGGGGGCGACACACTGGGCGCGCTGACGCTCTCCCGGTTCTTCGCGGTGCATGTGTTGTTTCTGCCCGCGCTCCTGATGGGTCTGATCGCGGTGCACTTGTTCATACTCCGTCGAGTCGGTCCTGCCGGTCCTTGGACCGATCAACGGGCCGAGCTGCGTCACGAAGCATTTTATCCACGGCAGGTCTACATGGACGCGGTGGTGATGCTCGGCGTCTTTCTGGTCATTGCGGCGCTGGCGATTTGGCTCCCGTTTCCCCTGGCTGACAAAGCCAATCCATCCGACACGAGCTTCGTTCCGGTTCCGGAATGGTATTTCCTGTTTTATTACGAGCTGCTGAAGTACGTGCACGGACCATTGGAACCGTTGGCTACCTGGGTGCTGCCGGCGATCGTCATTCTCGTCATGTTGTTCTGGCCTTTCATCGATCGCAATCCCGCACGCAATCCGGTCCGTCGTCCCGTTGCCATCGGCGGCGGGATGGTGTTTCTCTTCGTGGTCTTTGCTCTTCTCGGCATCTCGCTCAGAGACCTCTACGCGGTGTCGCGCGCCGATCCGTCCGTGATGCGGGGCAAGGCCGTGTATGCCCAGTTCGGATGCGCCGCGTGTCATCGCATCCACGGGGAAGGGGGAGCCGTGGGCCCCGACCTGTCTTTCGTCGGGGACAGTCGCCCCGATCGAGACTGGCATGTGCGCCATCACAAGGATCCCGCGTCGGTCTCTCCCGGGTCGATCATGCCAAAGTTTCCACTGACCGAGCAGCAGCTGCGCGATCTGGCGAGTTATATGGTGAGTTTGAAGAAGGAGGCCTAGGCTGAACATGTCGCGACCGGATCGTGACCACGGGAGCAAGTCTGCATCCGAGCGACGGCGTGAGAAGGAAGGGAGATCCCTATGGCTGGACGAAGCAAGACCAAGCAACCGAAGACCACGACCACAAGGTCGACCTACGCAAGTCCACTGGCACGTACCGTCGCGGCAGCAAAGCGGCGTAAGAAAGCGGAGGACATTACGGCGGCATTGGAGGAGTCCCAGCGATCCTCCGAGGCGGTCAGGCGCCGGCAGGGAAACGAAGGCTCACCGGCTGCAAGTCCCTTAGTGCGAAAAGTAGAAGCGGCCAAGCGGCAACAAAAAAGAACAGAGATCACGGAAGCGCTCAAAAAGAGGCGTTGATCGCTTGGTACGCCGACGTGGCCCTCATCGTGACAGACCTTCGACACGAGGGCAATCCATGGGTCCTGGCGGGAAGTGCCTGGTATGAATCAATCGTCAGATGCTGATGTGGTGGTAATCGGCGGCGGGCCGGGTGGCTATGTGGCCGCGATCCGAGCCGCCCAAGCCGGAATGCGCGTGATCTGTATTGAAGACCGGCCGGCGCTGGGCGGAACGTGCTTGAACGTCGGCTGTATCCCGTCGAAGGCGCTGCTGAATTCTTCGCGATACTTTTGGGAGTCCAAAGAGCGATGGGGACGACACGGAATTGTGATCGAGGGCCTTTCGTTGGACCTCCCTGCCATGATGCGGCAGAAGTCGGAAGCGGTCCGAACGTTGACCAGCGGGATCGATCACCTGTTCCGAAAGCACAAAATCGAGCGGATCCAGGGGCGTGGCCGGTTGACCGTGGGCCGGGTCGCCGTTTCGGCGTCGGAGGGCGGAACCAGGGACATCGAGGCCCCCTCCATCGTGGTCGCGACGGGATCAGCCCCGATTGCGCTGAAGGATATCCCGATCGACGAACAGCGGATCGTGACCTCCACAGGGGCGCTGGCTTTACCCGAAGTTCCAGAACATCTGGTTGTCATCGGCGGGGGCTATATCGGGTTGGAACTCGGATCGGTTTGGGCGCGGCTGGGCTCGAGGGTGACGTGCCTTGAAATGACGGATCGGTTGCTTCCCGGTATGGACCACGAACTCGCAACACAACTGCAACGGATTTTGGAGAAGCAGGGGCTGACCGTGCGCTTGCAGACGAAGGTTGCGGCGGCACGGCGGCTGGGAGAGACCATTGAAGTGAGCCTCGCTTCGTCCGGGGAAGGTCGGCTGGAGACTCTGCAATGCTCGCACCTCTTGATCGCCGTCGGTCGGCGTCCGTCGACCGACGGGCTGGGACTCGAACAGGCTGGCATCGACGTTGACGAACATGGATTTATCAAGATCGACCGTCAGTTCCGCACCACGACAGAAGGGGTCTTCGCCATCGGTGACGTGGCCGGACCACCTCTCCTGGCGCACAAGGCCATGGACGAAGCCGTGGCCTGCATTGACGGCATCGCCGGGCGGACCGGGTACGTCAATTATGACGCCATTCCGGCAGTGGTCTATACATGGCCGGAAGTCGCCAGCGTCGGCCGGACAGAGGACGAGCTGCAAGCGAACGGTGTGACCTACCGGGCTGGGCGCTTTCCCTATCGCGCCAATAGTCGGGGACGCTGCACTGGCGATCTCGATGGCTTCGTGAAGGTGCTGGCCGATGAGAAGACGGATCTCATCCTGGGCGCGCATATTTTGGGGCCCGACGCCGGGACCACGATCCATGAGCTTGTCGCGGCCATGGAGTTCGGTGCGTCGGTCGAAGAACTGAGTCGGATGTCCCATGCTCACCCCACGGTCAACGAGGCTGTGCGGGAGGCGGCCTTGGCCGCGCACGGGCGGGCCATTCATATCTAGTAGGCTGTTGATGAAGGATATTGAGCTGCCTGTTATTTGTGTGGTCTGTAATCGACTCACGGAACAGCCGAAGAAAGCCCCGCGGGATGTTCAAAATGGCTCCGTTCTCACCCGCCCAGCCCCGGCGCGTTGGAGGCGCGCCTGCTCCCGTCCGCGGCCGCAGCGAGCGAAGAGGCGAATCGTACTCCTCTCCGTACGTTGAGCCTGTGAGCGATGCGAGAACAAAGCTGGCGGACTTTTTCAACATCCTGCTATCGGAGGAGGTCACGGTGCCACGCAAGACTACCTATACACCGCCGGCCGTCGAGTTCCTGTCCATCCTGGACGAGGACGGTCAGGTCGATGCCAAGTTGGAGCCCAAATTGCCCCAAGATTTCCTGCGTCGTCTGCACGATGCAATGCTGCTGGCTCGCCGCTTCGACGAGCGCATGCTGAGCCTGCAGCGGCAAGGCCGCATTGGCACCTTCGCCCCAGTCAAAGGTCAGGAAGCGGCGCAGGTCGGTGCGGCGGCGGTACTCAGCGAACAGGATTGGGTCGTCCCCTCATTTCGGGAAACCGCAGCGCTCGTCTGGAGGGGCCTGCCGCTGGAAGGAGTGTTGCTCTACAATGCAGGCTATAACGAAGGCGGGCGTGTGCCGGATGGGCAGAACTTTTTGCCTCCGAGCGTGCCCGTCGGGTCTCAAATGCTCCATGCGGCGGGACTCGCTTACGGGGGAAAGCTCAAGAAAAGTGGCGCCATCGTGCTGACCTTCTTCGGGGATGGCGCCACCTCCGAAGGCGATTTTCATGAAGCGCTGAACTTCGCCAGCGTTCTGGCCTGCCCGGTAATCTTTCTCTGCCAGAACAATCACTATGCCATCTCGATGCCGCGCGCGAAACAAACATCCTCCCGCACGCTCGCCCAGAAGGCCATCGCGTATGAGATGCCGTGCCTCCAGGTCGACGGCAACGATGTGTTGGCAGTATATGTTGCGGCAAAAGAGGCGGCCGAACGGGCGCGTGCGGAGAACCGGCCGACTTTGATCGAATGTGTTACCTACCGCCTGTCGGTTCATACGACGGTGGACGATCCGTCCAAATATCGGTCAGAGGAAGAGGTCAAAACGTGGGAGCGTCGTGATCCGCTCTCTCGTTTTCAAACGTACCTGCGAAATCTGGGCATGCTGGCGGAGAAGGATGTCGAAGCGGCGGAAGAAGCGGTATCCGCTCGCATCAAGACGGCACTTCATGCATGGGAGGACCGAATGGCGTCGCTCACGGACCCCGCCGTGATGTTCGAGCACCTGTACGCATCCAAGCCGCCTGCGCTAAAGGAGCAACAGGACAGGTTCGTGCAGGAGTGGTCGACACGCGGGGAAGGGGCCCGTCATGGCTGAACTGACGATGGTTCAGGCGCTGAATTTGGCGATGCGCCAGGAAATGGACCGCGATCCTTCCGTACTGCTGATCGGTGAAGACATCGGCGTGGATGGCGGGATCTTCCGGGTGACCGACGGGCTGCTGAGCCGATTCGGTCCAGAACGGGTCGTGGATAGCCCATTGGCCGAGTCCGGCATCGTCGGCTTTTCCATCGGCATGGCGCTCGCCGGGCTCAGGCCGGTGGCCGAGCTGCAATTCTCCGGATTCAGCTATTTTGCCTTCCACCAGTTGGAGAATCATGCTGCGCGCCTGCGCTGGCGCTCGCAGGGACGGTTTCAAGTCCCCGTAGTCGTCCGGATGCCTTACGGTGGGGGAGTGCGCGCGCTCGAACACCATTCCGAAAGCCGAGAGGTCTACTACGCCCACACGCCGGGGCTGAAAATGGTCATTCCCTCGACGCCGCGTAACGCCAGAGCGCTGCTCGCCAGCGCCATTCGCGATCCGGACCCGGTCGTCTTCTTCGAACCGAAGCTCAATTATCGGTCGTTTCGTGAGGAAGTGCCGGACGAGGCCGAAACGATCCCCCTCGGTGAGTCTCGGCTGGTGCGGGAAGGCGGTGACGTCACGCTCATTACCTATGGCGCCATGGTGCGACGGACACTCGAGGCAGCCGAGCGTCTCCACCAAGAGGACGGAATCGAATCGGAGGTGATCGATCTCCTCACGCTGTCGCCGCTGGATTATGGAAGGTTCTGCGAGTCAGCCCGCAAAACGGGGCACGTGGTGATCGTCCATGAGGCCCCCCAGACATTCGGACCGGGGGCCGAGATCATTGCGTGTCTGGTGGAGCGGTCCTTTCTGTATCTGGAAGCGCCGGTTCGCCGGGTGAGCGGGTATGATGTGCCCACGCCGTACTTCCAAAGAGAACAAGCCTACTTGCCCGACGCCGAACGGATCGTGCGTGCCGTCCGCGAAACCGTCCGGTATTGAGGAACACCTAACCATGACACGACCGTTCACATTCCAAGATCCCGGTGAGGGAATCTACGAGGGCGAAGTCGTCAAGATATTGGTGGACAAGGGTGCACGGGTGACGGAAGGACAAAAGGTCCTCGAGGTCGAGACCGACAAGGCGGTCTTCGAGGTGGCCAGTCCGTTCGGCGGCGTCGTCGAGCAGATCCATATTAAGGAAGGAGAGATGATCCACGTCGGAGAGACGCTCTTCACCTTCTCCGACGGGAACGGAGAAGCCGCCACGCCCCCTCCGAAAACCCATCGCGAGTCTCCACCCTCGCGTCGTCCCGCGGACACATCAGAACCAGCCGAAAAAAAATCGGCTACGGAAGCGCCGAAGGAACGTCCGGCTAAGCGTGCCGAACAGGATCGTCCCAAAGAAGAAGTCGAGCGGAAACCTTCGCAGGGCCGGACACCAATCCCCGCGTCCCCTGCCACGCGGCGTGTGGCGCAGGAGTTGGGCGTCGATCTCCGTGCCGTCACGCCATCCGGAGCGGAGGGGCGCGTGTTGACCTCCGATGTCCGTGCGTTTGCGGAGGGAGGCGCACCAGAAGGAGGGAAAGGGGAGCCCACGCGCGCCAAACGCGATCGGCCCCAAGTCCAAACCACCCCGACCGAAGCGCCATCGTTACCGGATTTTTCACAATGGGGCCAGGTCGAACGCACGCCCTTGCGGTCCCTTCGACGGGAAACCGCCAAGCGCATGGCGCTGTCATGGTCGCAGATCCCCCACGTCACCCATAATGATGTGGCGGACATTACGGAGTTGGAGGCATTCAGACAGCGCCACGTCAAGGACATCGAAACCAAAGGCGGGAAGCTCACGCTCACCGTCCTGGTCATGAAAGCGGTGGTGGCCGCGCTGCATCGACATCCCCGGTTCAATGCGACGCTGGACGTGGAGCAGGAAGAGTTGATCCTCAAGCGGTACTACCATTTGGGCATCGCGCTCGATAGCCCCCGTGGCCTGTTGGTTCCTGTCATCCGGGATGTGGACCGAAAGAGTATCAGTGAGCTGGCCATGGAGCTGTTCCAGTTGGCGGAGCGGGTACGAGGAGGCGACGTCAACCGGGACGACGTGACCGGAGGCACGTTCACGATTACGAATCCAGGCCCCTTGGGTGGAACGAGCTTCACGCCGATCATCAACTATCCGGAAGTGGCCATCCTTGGGCTGGGCCGCGCACGATGGCAGCCGGTGGTGCAGGCTATGGGAGACCAGCCCAAGATCGTTCCGCGATTGCTGCTTCCCATTTCCTTCGGGTTCGATCATCGTGTGAACGATGGAGCCGACGCGGCGCGATTCGTCAATGCGATGATCGAGACCCTCACCGATCTGGAAGCGTTCACGCTCGCCGTGTGAGACGATACCACCGGTGCGACGGGCTGGCATCAGGAAGGTGCGGCCTGGTCCTCGATCCGGGTCGATAACTGGGAATAAGAGAGAGCCATGACCTTTGTGGATGAAGAGCTCGAAGTGATCTCGCGTCTCGCGCGTGCGGCCGGCCGAGCGATCTTAGAGGTGTACGAAACCGATTTCGAAGTGAGATACAAGGGCGAAAACGATCCGGTGACGGATGCGGATCTGAAGGCTGAGGAAATCATCGTGTCCGGATTGGCTCGCGCATTTCCCGACGACGGGATCGTCTCCGAAGAGAGTCCGGTCTCTGAGGAGGCTCGCCAAAAGTGTCGTGTCTGGTATGTCGACCCCATGGACGGTACCGGGGAATTCGTCGGTCGCACGGGGGAGTTTGCCGTGATCATCGGGCTTCTCGCTGAGGGTCTGCCGAAGCGCGGCGTGATCTATCGGCCGGTGGGGGATGTGCTGTATGCGGGCACACGTGATGAAAACGCCTGGGTAATCGCCGGGGGGGAGCGCAGGCGCGCCGCGGTCACGAGCGTCGCGCCGCCCAATCGCGTGCGGCTGGCCGTCTCACGGTCGCATCGGAACCTCGTCATCGACAAGATTAAGGCCGGCCTGACACACTTCGACGAGCTGCCATGCGGGAGCGTGGGCGCCAAAATCGGTCTGCTCGTCGCCGGGCTGGCCGATGCCTACGTGGAGCCTTCGACGTACACGAGCAAATGGGATGTCTGTGGGGCGGATGCGATTCTGAGAGGGGCGGGCGGCGTGCTGACCGATCTGTCCGGGGAGCCGATTCGGTATAATGACGCGGAGATAAAAAATCCAAGAGGGTTCGCTGCAACAAATCGCGCGTGCCATCAGGCCATTCTAGCCGCGATCCCGGAATCCTACCTCGAGACGCTGCGGGATGTGCCCAAGCGTCTGTGAATACGGCTCCAGAGACAATCGAACAGTTCCAGCACCGAGTGCCTGGTTATCGTCTGTCCTCCAGTTCGAGCTTCAGCGAGAGCAGTTTGAGCAGGTCTTTCAAGGCTACGATGCCGACAAGACGCTCGCCCTCCGTGATCAAAAGCCGGCTGCTCCCGGTTCGGTTCATGATCGTCAACGCGGCCAGCGCGTCCGTGTCAACGTCGATCGTATTGTCCGCCGTGAGCGGCAGGGTCAGTTCGGCGACGGTCAACCGCATCCACTGATCTTTGGGGACCGTCGCCACCTGTTTGGGCGTGATCAATCCGACGAGATGCGAGTCTCGCATGACGGGATACAGGTCGTGATGAGATCGATAAAAGTGTTCTTCGACAAGGGCGGCGATGGACAGATCCTCGGCGACCGTGACGGGGTTTGGCGTCATGAAGTTCCGGATGGGCGTTCCTCCGAGCGCCGTGCGCGCGATCGTCTGGTAGTAGGACGCCCGGGCCGCGCCGCGCAGAAAGAGACCCATCACGAACCACCAGACACCCGTGACGAAGTTCGCCATCAGTATGTGAAAGATTCCTGAAAACATGAGGAGCATGCCGGAGATGGAGCCGATCCGAGACGCCGACCGGGTCGCTTCTCTCAGATCCTTCTTCCAATACCAGAGTGCGGCGCGCAGGACCCGACCTCCGTCCAGCGGAAAGGCCGGGAGCAGATTAAAGGCTCCCAGCAGCAGATTCACGAATGCCAAGTACCCCACGATGCCGAGCCACGATAGCGGTGCTTGAACCCGATACGCGAGATCGAACGTTGCGTAGAACGCGGCACTGAGCACGAAACTTGAAATCGGGCCCGCGGCGGCCATCAACAGTTCCGTCTTGGGATTCGGTGGTTCCTCGTCCATTTGCGCGACCCCGCCGAAGATGAACAGGGTGATCGAACGAATGGGCAGTCCGTACCGCCGCGCGACGAGCGAGTGGGCCAATTCATGGAAGATCAACGATCCGAACAGGCCGACCGCCCCGACTGCACCCATCCACCAATAGGTCGAGGTCTCCAAACCGAGGTAGTAAGCCGGGAAATATCCGATCGCCAAGGACCACGTCACGAGGAGGGCGAGAAAGATCCAACTGAAGTCCAATTGAATCTTGAAGCCCAGGACTTCGAACAGCGTCACCTGTTTTCCGATCATAGCCTCCTCGACTGAAGGATCCGGGCGACGACTCTTCCACACAAGTCGCGCGCCCGGAATCCCACCAGGCTCAACTCAGGATGGCACTTCCACCATGTGCACATCGAACTCTCCCGATACCATAACAAGATTTTCATGGGCGCGCCCGAGTCGTAGCGCCCCGATGAGCTCGCGTCCCCTCCTTTTATCTCTTAGCGCGAAGAACTCCCGCTCCGAAGGATCCCGGACAGTCCCCGCGTGGCTGTGTGGGGCGTCTTGCAACAGCAGGATGGCTAGGCTGGGGACTTTTGCCGTGACTCGGCGAGCGGCAGGGCGCAGAGAAATGTTGTGTTTCAATAAATTGAGGTGGCTCGGAAGAGTCGAGGGAGCAGCCTCATGGCACGATGATTGCGCTGTATGGAGAGGAGGAGCGACAGGGCTGGACTGGAACAGGCGAAGCTACGCTATGAAATCCGCCACCATTGGTATCGTACTCATGGGGATGTGGCTTTCCATGGTGAGTCACGCGGCCGAACCGATGCGTCCCGACGATGCGTTGGGCGCCTACTACGATTGGTACAAGGGAAAGCATCTCTACGAGCGCCATTGCCAGTTCTGTCATGGCGTGTCGGGAAATGGAAGCGGGTATGACCAAGTGACTCCGCCGCCCGCGGATTTGACCGGTGGGGCGGTGCAGGGGAGATCGGATGCCGAATTGGTGAGCCTCATTCATGGAGGCAAGCCGGGAACGGCCATGGGGGCATGGAACTGGGCGCTCTCGGAACTGGACCGCTATGACGTTGTTCGCTACATCCGATCCCTCGCCCAATAGAAACGCGTGAAGACGCGAACCCGGTGAAGTGCGCGGCAACGATGAGACCTGTGTCGGGACCGTACAGCGAAAAAGAGGTCTTCATGAGCACCAGACGAGGTCAGCGCTATTCAACGTCCTACAAGAAAAAAGAGTATCCCAATCAAGATCCGTATGCGATGCGCAAGGCGCCCAAAGGCGTTGCATGGTGTCGCACATGCCGCGTCATTTACGCGAAGAAGCGCTGGTACTTCGATCCGGACGAAGCCCGCACACTCGCGGCCACACCAGGTAGCCAGGGCATCATATGCCCTGCGTGTCAAAAGATCCGTGACCAATACCCGGAGGGCATCGTCACGTTGACCTGGGCGGACCTTCCCGCACATGACGCGGACATCCGGGGGTTGATTACCCACGTGGAGTCGCGCCTCATGTTGGTGAATCCATTGGATCGGGTCATGAAGTCAACACGGCGCCGCACCAATCTCGAAGTGCAAACCACGACCGACCGGCTGGCTCAGCGCATCGGGCGTGAATTAGTCAAAGCTTTTAAAGGTCATGTCACGTATCATTGGGCTCATCGCGACATGCTGATCCGTGTCGACTGGAGAGGTCCGGACGCTGCCGAGAAGACCAAACGTGCGGCACGAAGATAGCAACCGGCCGAGCCCGGTTCTCCACAGGGTGAATCGCATGCATCTGAACGTGAAGGCCTTCGCACTGACTTGTGGTCTCATTTGGGGCCCCGGTCTCCTCTTGCTCACCTGGTGGATCATGGCCTTTGAAGGAATGACCGGAGAGGCGACCTTCATCGGACATGTCTATCGCGGGTATAATGTGAGCCCGAGCGGGAGCGTGATCGGGCTCGCGTGGGGGTTTGCCGACGGGCTGATTGGCGGAGCGATTTTTGCCTGGCTCTATAACGTGCTGGCAGGCCGATTGGCCAAGTAGGTCGAAGGTGTCGGTTCGCTGCCCGACGGATCGCGGCGGGTGGTACGATGGTGGAAACTGGAGGAGAGCATGACCAATGAGGAGAAAGTGGAAAAGATCCGCCCTTGGATCGACCCGGAGGAACGGGTGACGGTGAATTTCCTCGACGAGAGTGACCTCAGTGCCGAGGTGACCGGCTGCAATGACGTCATGGTCGATCTGTCGATCGAGACCCGCGTCCCCCATATGCGTCAGCACGTGTCGATGCCGCTCAGTCGGACCGAGGTGTCAGAGGATTTATCCCATTACACGAGGGATCCGGAACGACCGCTTCGGCATCGCCGATTGATGTTGGTGATCGCTGAGAAACGCCCGGCTGTCGTGTACTGACCGGCGTTGTATGCTGATCCTCCGATCGTTGTGCAAGGCGCCGTTGGCATCCAACTGCGAGCATGAGGTGATCCGTGTCGATGCAGCCGCACAGCTCTTCAAAGAGCGGGGCGCCGCGTATCCGCATCGCTGCGTGCGATCCGCCGCTGCGCCTTAAGGGGAGGAACCTCCGAGCGGGACCTCCCGTGCGATGAACATACTCGCGCTCAATAGCGGGAGTTCGTCGGTTAAGTTTAAAGTCGTCGCAGTCGGCGAGACTGCCGGCGGCACCGAAGCTCGGTTCGCGCGAGTCCGGGACGAAGGCGCCGTCGAGGAAATCGGCCCCCAGGCTCGTCTCGCATTTCTCTCCGACGGGGAGCGGGTCTCTCACGAACCTCGATCGATACAATCCCACACCCAAGCTGTCCGGTGGATGTTGAAGAGTCTGGAGACCTGTTACGCTTCGAATGGTCGTACGCTCTGTCTGGATGCCATCGGTCATCGCGTGGTCCATGGGGGTGAACGTTTTCAGGAGCCCGTTGTCATCGACGAGACGGTCGTGAACGCCATCCATGATCTCGTCGCATTGGCGCCCTTGCACAATCCCGGTTGTCTGGCCGGCATTGAGGGGGCCCGTTCCGTATTTGGAGCGGACATGCCGATGGTGGCCGTCTTCGACACCGGCTTTCACCGAACTCTGCCGCCACGGGCCGCCACGTATGCGCTCGATTTGGACCTTGCGCGGAAGCATGGCATCCATCGTTACGGATTCCATGGGATCGCGCATGCCTCCTTGACGGCCGCTTGCGCGGCCGCGGCGAAGCGTTCGCCCGGAGAGCTGCGGCTTATCACGTTGCAGTTGGGCAACGGCTGCTCCGCGGCGGCTATCGACCGTGGACGGTCGGTCGACACGTCCATGGGCTTTACGCCGCTGGAAGGATTGGTCATGGGGACGCGATCGGGCGATCTCGATCCCGCCCTCGTCGGATACCTCGCCCGCCGCGAAGGACTGTCGCTTGAAGCGGTCGAGCGCGGATTGAACGAACGGTCGGGTTTACTGGGCCTCTCCGGCGTGTCTCATGACATGCGGGAGCTGCGGGACCACGCCGTGCGCGACCCCGATTCCCGCGCGGCCCTCGCCATCGAGGTCTTTTGCTATCGGATCACGAAATACGTGGGCGCCTATTTGGCCGTGCTGGGAGGCGCCGATGCCGTTGTCTTCGGGGGCGGCATCGGCGCCCATGCGCCCTCCATCCGAGCCAAGGTGTGCGAGGGGCTCGGGGGGCTGGGGATCGAACTGGACCAGACTCGAAATGATGAGACGGTAGGGGTTGGAGCTGGCGAAGCGGTCTGCGTCAGTACACCGGCGTCGCCCATCGCGTGTTATGTGGCGGGTGTCGACGAGGAGTTCGAGATCGCGCGTGCGACCGTCATGTGTCTGAAGCGGGGTCGGTCGTGACCCCGATCGAGGATCCTGCAACTGCGAATGTACAGCATGCCGGCCCGAGCAACGGACCGCACTGCATACGATAGGAGGAGTGTCGCGATGGAGCCGACATTGAGTGAGGCGGAGCTCGCCGGTATCAATGCGTACTGGAGGGCTGCCAACTACCTCTCGGTTGGACAGATCTATTTGATCGACAACCCGTTGCTCAAGCAGCCGCTTACGTTGGACCATGTCAAACCCCGCTTGCTAGGCCATTGGGGCACCACCCCCGGATTGAACTTCGTCTATACCCATCTCAACCGGGTCATCAAGAAGTTCGATCTCGACATGATCTATGTTTGCGGTCCAGGCCACGGCGGACCCGCAATGGTAGCAAGTACGTACCTTGAAGGTACCTACAGTGAGCTGTACCCGAGCGCGTCGCAGGATGAGGAGGGGATGCGGCGGTTGTTCCGCCAGTTCTCCTTCCCCGGTGGAATTCCCAGCCACGCCGCGCCGGAGACGCCGGGATCGATCAATGAGGGCGGGGAACTGGGCTACTCGCTGGCGCACGCGTTCGGTGCCGTGTTCGACAATCCGGACTTGATTGCGACCTGCGTGGTCGGTGACGGGGAAGCGGAGACGGGGCCGCTCGCAACGGCATGGCACTCTAACAAGTTCTTGAATCCAAGCACGGATGGCGCCGTGCTGCCGATCCTGCATCTCAACGGCTACAAAATCGCCAATCCTACCATTCTCGCGCGCATCGGCCGTGACGAACTGGAGCAACTGTTCACCGGCTACGGTTACGAGCCGCTCGTGGTCGAGGGACATGAGCCGGTGCACATGCACGAGTTGATGGCCGCCACGCTGGACCGCGTGGTGCAGCGCATTCGCGCGATCCAGCAAGAGGCTCGAGGGAAGAAGCTCACGAGACGTCCGCGATGGCCCATGATTGTCCTGATCACGCCAAAGGGATGGACCGGCCCGAAGTCGGTGGACGGCAAGCCGACCGAAGGGCATTGGCGGTCGCACCAAGTTCCGTTGGCCGAATTGGCGTCGAAGCCGGAACACCTCGCCATGCTGGAGGCCTGGCTGCGCAGTTACCATCCCGAAGAACTATTCGACCGGAGCGGCACGCTTCGGTCGGAGCTCAAGGCATTGGCTCCGGAGGGGGCCCGCCGCATGGGTGCCAATCCCCGCGCGAACGGAGGCCTCCTGCTGAAAGATCTGCGTTTGCCGGACTTCCGGGACTACGCCCTCAACGTGGCGGAACCGGGAGAAAAGACCGGCGAAGCCACACGCGTCTTGGGCGGCTATCTTCGGGACGTCATGAAGCTCAATGTCGAGCACTGCAACTTCCGCGTCTTCGGCCCGGATGAAACGGCTTCCAATCGGTTGGGTGCGTTGTTTGAGGCGACCGATCGCAGGTGGGTGGCAAACACCGTGGAGTCGGATGATCACTTGTCTCCGAGCGGACGCGTCATGGAGATATTGTCCGAGCATACGTGTCAGGGTTGGTTGGAGGGCTATCTTCTGACCGGCCGCCACGGATTGTTCTCCTGCTACGAGGCGTTTGTGCATATCGTCGATTCCATGTTCAACCAGCATGCCAAATGGCTCAAGGTCACCACGAAGGAAATACCGTGGCGGCGGCCTATCGCCTCGCTGAACTACTTGCTGACGTCCCATGTCTGGCGGCAAGATCACAACGGCTTTTCCCACCAGGATCCCGGTTTCATCGACCTTGCCATGAACAAGAAGGCGGATATCATTCGTGTGTTCTTGGCGCCGGACGCGAATTCATTGCTCTACGTGGCGGACTGGTGCCTGCGCTCGAAAAATTTCATCAATATCATCATCGCGGGCAAGCAACCGCAGCCGCAGTGGCTTGACATGGATGCCGCGATCAAACATTGCACCGCGGGCATCGGCATCTTTGAATGGGCGAGCAACGACGTCGACGGGGATCCTGACGTCGTGATGGCGTGCGCGGGAGACGTGCCGACCACGGAAACGTTGGCGGCCGTCGATCTTTTGCGCCGCCACTTGCCGGAGTTGAAAGTCCGAACCCTCAACGTCGTGGATCTCATGACGCTGCAGCCCGAGGAAGAACATCCGCACGGCCTGTCCAACCGGGAGTTCGATACCCTGTTTACGCGGGACAAGCCCGTGATTTTCGCCTATCACGGATACCCGTGGCTCATCCACCGGTTGACATACCGCCGAACCAACCATCCGAACCTCCACGTGCGTGGCTATAAGGAAGAGGGGACCACGACCACGCCGTTTGACATGGTCGTGAGGAACGATCTCGACCGGTTTCATCTCGTATGCGATGTGATCGACCGGGTTCCGACGCTGGGTTCCCGAGCGGCACATCTCAAGCAGCACCTGCGGGACAAGCTCATTGAACATCACGAATACATTACCCGCTACGGCCAAGACCTCACGGAGATCCGAGAATGGCAATGGCCTTACCATACCCGGAGATAACCGCCTCGAAGGCGGCCTGGGGAACAGCGCAAGTTGGGGTGGAAGGGGGAACGAATGAGACGCACGCGTACGATGCATGTTTTCTCGGCGCTGGTGCTCTACTTCGGTGTGGGGCCGATGCGCGCCTTCGGCGTGTCTGATCTGACGGTTAAGGTCGTGACGCTCACCGAATCGGTCGCCCTTGGAGGGAAGGCCGAACTCATGGTAGAGACCGAGGCCGGGGCCCTGTGTGTGGGCAAGGCGTGGAATGAGGAAAAGCCCGTCCAGCGCGTCGGGTTGTCAGCCCAGTCCGTGGACTCGAACGGTCATGCGGCCTGGACATGGCAGGTTCCGAAAGCGGGACCCCCAGGCCGTTGGAGCATCGACTTGCAATGCGCCACGACGACCAAGAAGGAACGCCTTAGCCTCGATTTTGTGGCTCAGTAGCGTCAGCCGTCCCGAGGTTCGGCGGGTTTAGGACGGTGTGGCCCTCGACGGGGCTGGAAGCCGGGTGGCATGGACCAAGTCATGGACTTGGCGGAAGTGGTTCTCTAGGATGGGCTACGCGCGGGTCACTCTGTGGCTATCGGCTGGACTCCTCCGGCATTGCTGGCGGTTGTGCGGCTCGCCAAAAACCAAAACATCCGGAGATGAATCGTTTCTCCTGGATCTGTCTCTAACGTCCAGGATTCATAGGGTGACCCATCGGTGGATGGGTACCGCTCATTTCTTCACACACAGGAGGCCGATATGCGACAGACAGTGTTGGGACGTTCGTTGACCGCGGTGGTATGTGCAATGGCGATGGCAGGATGGTCGGGTCTGGCGCTTGCCGACGATCCTAAGTCGCCGGCAGAGGGCTATGACATTCATGTGCAAGCTCCGCATCTCATGCCGAACGGCGAGCCGGGTGGGCCCTTCCATCACTACTGCAAAGGCATCTCCGACCAGATTCTGCAATGCCTATTGTTCGACTCCACGGACCCCAAGGCGAAGCTTTTGGGGGTCGAATATTTCGTGGCGAAGGACCTGAGCCGCAAGCTTTCCCCGATCCAATGGCATCGCTTTTTCCACGATCACAAGGTCGAGATCGCGACGGGGCGTGTGCAAGTGTTGGACATGCCGGAAGATCAGGCAAAGAAAGTTGCGGAAGCGGCGTCGAAAACCGACGGGGTGATTTACCAGCTCTGGCAGCCGGGCAAGGAATTTCCTGACGGGTCGGTGACATTCCCACAGTCGCTGGGGCATCAGTTTCCCGGGCACAGCGAGAAGTAAGGGACCTAGCCGGGTTGCTGCGCGTGTCGGTACGCGCCGGATGATGTACACGAATCGGGGCAGTCTTAGGCTCACAGGCGGGATCGCCCCGATTCCTGTCTAAACCTTTCTTCGCTTACCAGGGGAGGTCGCTTGAGACGTCTATCGGTGACGTTGGCGGTGCAGTTTGTTCTCGAAGTAAGTTGTGCGGCCGCTCTCTTCGCAGCCGATGCCGAAGTATTGAGGTCGCGTGTACCGCCGGACCAAATCGAGGAGGCCAGAACCTGGACCAATCCGTTTCCCGCGACCGCCGAGCAGATCGAGCGCGGCAAGTCGATTTTTCACGGCAAAGCCTTTTGCGTCACCTGCCACGGCCGCGATGGCAAAGGGCTCGGTGACATACCGGGATTGCGCGGAAAGCTCCCGCGCAATTTTACCGATCGCGCGTGGCAGAAGGCTCGGACGGACGGCGAATTGCTGTGGATACTTAAGAACGGCAGCCCTGGCACCGACATGGCCCCATTCATCCCCCTCGTGTTGACCGAGGATGAGGCCTGGCAGGTCCTGCTCTATGTGCGATCATTTGGCGCGCCATGAGTCAGGATGTGGAGCAGGATATGGACAGCTAGGCAGGCCCGGGGTTGCTTCATCAGCATCGGATGCGCGGTAGTAACCTTTGGCCTCTGTAGCGTTTCATCTCCCGTCCGTGCGGAATGGACGGCAATCGCGGAACAGAAGGTCAGCTATACCACCAACGCCAACCAGTTTTCGTCCGCCCGCCGGTTGCAATTCAGTGATGATCCCAGTCTTCCGACGGGCATTCCTCTTGGGAATCCGGAAGACGTCATTTGGGAGCCGTCGCTGGAGGTCATCAAAGCCCTGCATCCCTCCTTTGGGCAGACTGAATTGTCAGTGAAGGGGCACGGCTTCATTTTCACCAATAATCCTGTCTTTACCCACGGCGATTATCGGGCGCAGGTCCGTCAGTATCTGGGTTCTGCCACGTCCGTGTTACTCCGGTATCGCTACATTCCAAATTTGTTCCTTGGCCCTAATCTCGAGCGGCAAACCGGGCAACGCTTGATCGAAGGCGAGCGCGTCACGACCAGCAAATGGAGAATGGAAATCGAGCGGAAGTTCACATCTCGCTTGATGGGCACGCTCATCGGCCGGTACGGATTGCGGACCTACAATCAACCATTCTCGGAACGGGACACGCGTTTCTGGACCCTCGGGCCCCGAATTTTCTATCGAGTGCTGCCGAGAGTGGGAGCCTACGTGACCGCGCTGTATGAGCGTGGCAACGCGGATGGGGCGGAAGAAACTCAGTTCAACGACGATGTCTCCTATCGTCTCTATCATCTTTCGGGCGGAGTCGAGATAACGATCTCGCCCCGCTGGCTGCTTTCGTTGGCCTATACCTACCAACGGAAGGACTTTACCAGTGATCTTCCCGAGGATACGCATTTCGGCCGGCGTGATCACCTTCATCAGGGACTCGCAGAACTTGGGTACCAGGCCACAGCCCGTGCCTTGTTTACGCTGGGGCTCCAACGCACGCAACGCACGTCGACCAATGCCTTTCGCGACTTCAACGATACGATTCTCTCTCTCGGCGCGCAGTACCGGTTCTAATCGACTGTCGCATTGTGCGCCAGTCCGCACTGACAACGTGTAGCCTTCCTCTGCAAGCGGCGAAACGACCGACCAGAAGCCGCCGCAAAACAAGCTGAAATCGACTGGTTCCCGATTGCTGGCGTTCGGGGGCCTGGCATGCGGCTCGCAGCATGGCCGGTACCGTGTGGAACGCACTCCTCGCGGTTGCTGTCTGTGTGGGATGGCTTGGATTCGACCCAGGAGTCGAGGCTTGGTCAGAGTCGGTCGGCGAAACTCGGATCGGTCATGGTCATGGAGGAGACGAACTCCAGAGACGGTCCATCGAGACGCTGCCGGTCGACGAATCAGGTGCACTGATCCGCCTGGGGTATGAGCTGGTGACACAGACCCAGGTGCGCGCGCGATCCCATGTCGGCAACGGCTTGAACTGTTCGAACTGCCATTTGGATGCAGGGCGTCGGGTTGGCGCGGCGCCGTTTAGCGGATTGACGCTTGTGTATCCCGAGTATCGAGCGCGCAACGCACGGGTGAACTCGCTCGAAGATCGGTTGAACGATTGCTTCTTACGAAGCATGAACGGGACGCCGCTTTCCTCCGGAAGCCGGGAACAAAGAGCCCTCGTCGCGTACATTACATGGCTTTCCGAGGGCCTGTCTCGCGAAGAGGCGCTCGCCTCCCGTGGATTCAGCACAGTTGCGACGACGAGGCCGCCCCAGCCGGCGCGAGGCGAGCGTGTGTACCGGCGACGCTGCAGCGGGTGTCACGGGAGCGACGGCCACGGAACTTCCATGGCGCCGCCGCTCTGGGGCCCGCGATCGTATACCGTGGGCGCGGGCATGGCACGCAACAGCGTGTCGGCGTCGTTCATCCGGCACAACATGCCGCTCGGACAGGAAGATGGGTTGACAGGCGAAGAGGCCTACGATGTGGCTGCGTATGTGAATCGGCAGCCGCGTCCGGACTTTCCGGACAAGCGGTTCGATTGGCCACTGGGCGGAAAGCCGCAGGATGCACCGTACTAGGAGCGGCGCATTCGTAATGAGTCAATCGTCAATTGTGAGGTCGTGGTTGAGTGTTGAATCCGAGACTGCAGACCAGAAGGAGAAAGAGATTGAACGGCCCAGGTCGGAACGGAGCGTGTTCTTCAGCTCAAGTACCGTACGCTCACCACTTCGCGACAGACGATTGACGCACTGGACAAGGAGGACGAATCGCGAATGACACGAATCACGAATGACGCTAGTAGGGCGCAGCCGGTGATTCCGTGGTGGGCCGGAGGGGCGGGGATCGGGCTGGTGCTGATTGCGGCGGTTGGACTGCTGCAGCCGATCGGAGTGTCGACCCAGTACGTCGTGCTCGACGGGGTGTTTCTGCATGCGACTGCGCCCGAGCTGGCTGCGCGAAGTACATACCTGAGCGAGCTGGCGGAGGGATGGTCGCTGGCGACGTATGAATTCGCATTTGTCGGCGGAATTCCCCTTGGCGCGTGGCTTTCGGCGTGGCTGACCGGACGCTTTTCTCCTCGCCTCGTGCCGGAGGAGTGGAAGGCACGCTTTGGTCCCTCGCCGGTGAAGCGATTGGCTGCCAGTTTTGCCGGAGGCTTCCTGCTCCTGTTCGGAGCACGCTTGGGTGGGGGCTGCACGTCCGGCCACATGATCAGCGGTATCTCGCAACTGGCGTTGAGCTCGTTCGTGTTTTCGGCGGCCGTGTTTCTCGGCGGAATCGTGACAGCGCGGTGGTTGTATCCCGACCATCCAAACCAGATGGAACACCCATGAAGCTGGTGTACGGATCGATGCTGGGCGTCGTGTTCGGAGCGTTGCTGCAGTTGGCGGGGGCATCGAGTCACACGAAGATCATCAACGCCTTGCGCCTGCGCGATTGGACGATTATCAAGCTGATCCTGACGGGCATCGGCGTCGGCATGATCGGGGTCCATCTGCTGGACGCATGGGGATTGGCACACATGAAGGTCAAGGATCTCTACATGCCAGGCGTGCTCGAGGCCGGTCTGATTTTTGGAATCGGATTTGCGGTGTCTGGCTACTGTCCCGGAACCGCCTTGGCGGCCGCGGCCGAAGGGAAGGCCGACGCGCTGGTGACCATGTCGGGGGGGCTGGTAGGGGCACTCACCTTTGCCTTCCTGATCCCTGAATTCGAGCAAGGAATATTGACCGTCGGACATTATGGCCCGGTGACGCTGTCGGGTTGGCTGGGGGTGCGAGGCATTTGGTTGGCGCTCCCGCTGGGCAGTCTCGCGATCTGGCTGGCCCAACGATTGCCGGAGAATCGGAGTCGATCATGAATCTGTCTGTAGCCTACCGGGGAGGAACAAAATTCCATATTCTGAGCGGCGCTCACGTCGTAGTATCCGACCAGCCGGCGGAGGATGGCGGCACCAACGCCGGCATGAGTCCGGTCGAACTCTTTGTCGGGTCGATGGTCAGTTGCATCGCGTTCTTCGTCGCGAGGTATTGCGAGCGACATCACATCCCATGCGAGGGGTTCGTGGTCGATGCCGAGTATGACATGGTCGAGCGGCCCCATCGGGTTGGACCGATGACGGTCCGTATTCAACTGCCGGCAACGGTGAATCCTTCCGAGCAGGAGCGCCTCTTACGTGTCGCAGAGGGGTGCACGGTGCACCAGACCGTGCTGAAGCCGTCGGCTGTGCATATTCGATTGTCGACAGCCGGTGCTACGTGGGCATCATCGGCGTAACTCATTGATTAGTCATCATCGTGGGAGGGGAGGAGATTATGCGGGGGAGCACGCGAGTCGGGCGATGGGCAGTCCGGATCGGTATCGTGGGGGTGACGGCGGCCGTGGGCTTCCTGTCCACGACATGGTCCGATGAGGGACAAAAGAACATCAGCACGATGATCAAGACGACCTGTGCGGGGTGTCATCGCTTGGAGGGACACGCCGGTTCCCGCTTCAATCTCAAGGCGCCCGATCTGATCTGGGCTGGCAGCAAGTACCAGCGCTCCTGGCTCATCCGTTGGCTTACGGGCAAAGAGCCGCCGCTCTACGCCAAGGGCTATCGCTGGGATCTCTCGCAGGAGCCGCATCAGCACATCACGGTATCAGAGGCGAATGCCAACGCCATTGCCGACTATTTTCAGGAGCACAACAAGGATCCACGCGTGAAGGCCGGGGCATTCGACGTCTCGAAGGTGTCGAAATACGAGGCGACGTTCGGGCAGATGGCGTACAAGGCGCACGCCTGTCTGGGCTGCCATACGATTGAAGAAAACGGGCAGATCATCGGCGGTCCCCAAAGCACGGCGCTCCAGGAGGCCGGTCGACGCTATAACATGGACTGGCTGTATCGCTTCGGGCAAAATCCACAAGACTTTATCGAGCATACCGGGGAGTTCTTGGCCGATGCGACGGATCCGCAATTGCGCGCCGTCATCGGCTTTCTCGCGACACAAGGGATTCAGCATTTTAGCTATTACGAGCCCTGGACGAGCGAAGAATTCGCCCATGCCAGCGTCGATCGCGGCAAGATCGTCTATAAGGAATATTGCGCGCAATGCCACGGCATGACGGGAAAAGGTGACGGACCGGCCGCCTCCGGGTTGAATCCCAAACCAGCGGTGCACGCCAATATGGCCTTCGACAAGCTCCCGATGGAGTATCTGTATACGGTCATCAATCATGGCGGAGTGTCGGTCGGCAAATCGCCCAGTATGCCGTATTGGGGGCTCACGCTTGGGCAGCAGAGGGTGGCCGACGTCATTGCATACCTGAAGGCTACGTTCAAAGGTGGCGAGGGTGGTGCCGCGACGGCGGGAGGCATGGGCGTCTGCCCGCAGGAGCGGAAGACCCAACGGGCACCAGCGGAGTTCCTGGCGAAGGTGAACCCGTTGCCTGCCTCATCGAAAGCGGTGCAGGCCGGAAAGACGCTCTTCCAGCAGACCGCAACGCCGCTTGCCTGTATGAACTGCCACGGTACGGCAGGGGACGGTCGCGGAGCCATGGGGCTGGCGTTTCAGCCGCCGCCGCGGAATTTCACCTGCGGTCAAACGATGAAGGGCCTTCCGGACGGGCAGCTCTTCTGGATCATCAAGAACGGATCGCCCGGAACCGGCATGATGCCGTTTGGGAATCTGTCCGACGACGAGGTGTGGCAGTTGATCCACTATATCCGCACGTTGGCGAAGTAGGAAATCGGGTGAAGGGGAGAAAGGGAAAGGACACGCCAGACATGGCCGATGACTCGATATCCAGACGTCGTATGCTGCAACTGGCGGCCGCCGCCGCGGTTGTGGTTGGCGCCAATCCCCGCGGATTAGGACAGTTGAGCTGGGGTGCGCAGGTCGATGCGCCGTCATCCAATGGTCTCCGGACACACGTGACACGGCCGTACGACGCGGAAACCGATGTTGCGGTCTTTCGCGAGTGGCTGACGCCGAACGAAAAGTTTTTCGTTCGGAGCCACTTCGGTCCGCCCGCACCGGACGCCATCGATCCGGCGCGATGGCGGCTGTCGGTGTCGGGCTTGGTGGACACGCCGCTGGATCTGACTCTCAGCGACTTGAATCGACTCGAGCAGGTCACCATCACCGCCGTCCTCCAGTGCAGCGGAAACGGGCGAGCCAATCAGCGTCCGCGTGTACCCGGTGTGCAATGGGAACGCGGGGCGGTGGGGAACGCGCGGTGGACCGGTGTGCGGCTGCGGGACGTCCTTGAGCAAGCGGGACTCGACCGGTCCAAGGCGAAGCACGTGCAACTCGAGGGAGCCGATCGTCCGGTGTCCACGAAGACGCCGCTGTTCTTTCGGAGTATTCCAATGGTGAAGGCGCTTCATCCGGCCACATTGGTCGTGTACCGTATGAATGATGAACCTCTACCCGTGCTTCATGGAGGACCGCTGCGGCTCGTTACACCCGGATGGATGGCCGACTCGTGGACGAAATGGTTGGCGGCCATTCGCGTCCAGGGGCACGAGGCGGAGGGGTATTACATGCAAACGGCCTATCGGCATCCAACCGCTCCGGTGGAATCGGGGGCCTCGGTATCGGGCGGGGACATGGTCCCGGTGGAAGAGATGATCGTCAAGTCGTTGATCGTCACGCCGGGCGAAGGAGCGGAGGTCTCTGCTGGCCCGGTGACGATCGCCGGCGTCGCATGGACGGGAGAGGCACGGGTGACGCGCGTCGAGGTGTCGATGGATGACGGGCGACATTGGAAACCAGCCACATTACTTGGCAACGACGTGCCCTATGCCTGGCGACGGTGGGAGTATCGCTGGGACGCCGCAGCGTCGGGACCTGTCACGTTGCTGTGCCGGGCGACCGACAGCCGAGGCGACGTGCAACCCGAACGATCTTCATGGAATCCAGGCGGGTTCCTCTGGAACGGGTGGGATCGAGTATCTGTGACGGTCGCGGCATGATACGGCATTGGAGCGGTTTGGCAGGAGCCTTCGCCACCTGCCTCATTTGGGCCGTGTTGGTGGCCCCGGATCGAGCGCAACCGGATTCACCCCCAAGCGGCAGTCTGGCCGCTCGCGGAGAGGGACTTGTGCTGGCGCGGTGCGCGGTCTGTCATAGCCCCGATTTGATCAGACAACAACGACTCAGTCGAGACACATGGGACGCGACGGTGACCAAGATGCGCCATTGGGGCGCAGAACTCAGCGACGACGAGGCGCTCATTCTGGTTGATTACTTGTCCGGTCGCTACTCGTCGGACGCACCGGAGGTACTTCCGCCCGTGATGGGATCGGCGAATGCTGCGGTTCCGTTCCGTATCGAAGGCGAGCAGAAGACGACTGGTGAACGGCCGGAGGGCAATGCGCGACGCGGTGCCGGCATCTTTTTCGCGAACTGTCAGGCGTGCCACGGGCTGAAGGCTATCGGAGGGGTGGGGCCGAAGCTTGCGCAAAATCCGATCCTCAATGAGGACGACCGTTTTTGGGATACGGTGCTGCACGGGCGAGGAGCGATGCCGCCGTGGGGCGCTGTCCTGAAGCCGCAGGAGATCGCGGATATTCACGCATGGCTCCAATCGTTGCATCAATAGCGCGTACCTTCGGTTATGCCGAGCTCGCCCGTCACATCTGGCTCCCTTCACCGACTCCTGCTCTCTGTTGTCGCCCTGGGAGTGCTGCTCATTGGCGGCACGATCGGTTATGTGGTGATCGAGGGATGGACGACGTTCGATGCTCTGTACATGACCGTCACGACGGTGACCACGGTCGGTTATCAAGAGGTGTATCCACTCTCGGACGCGGGACGTGCCTTTACGTTGGTGCTCATTATTTCGGGCGTGGGAATGTTGTTCTATGTGCTTGGTAACGTCGCCCGCCTGGTTCTGGAGGGAGAACTCCGTGATGTGTTCGGCCAATACCGTGTCGATGCAAGGGTGAAACGCTTGGAACAACACTACATTGTCTGCGGATATGGCCGCATGGGCAGGAGGATTTGCAAAGAGCTTCGCGCCAAGCCGGTCCCATTTGTCGTCATCGATAAAGACCCTGCCGCGCTTGCCGGCGTGGAAGGACGGGATGTCCTGACCATTGAGGGCGATGCGACGCAGGACGACGTCCTCACTCGGGCGGGCATTGCGCGCGCAAAAGGGTTGGTCTCCGTCGTACGCACCGACATGGAAAATCTGTACATCGTCCTCACGGCGCGAGGTCTCAACAAGCATCTTCACATCGTGGCACGAGCCGGAGAGGAGGGCTCCGAACAGAAGCTGCTTCGAGCAGGGGCGAACCGCGTGTCGTCACCCTATCTGATCGGCGGCATGCAAGTGGCCCAAGCTCTGATTCGGCCGGCCGTGGTCGACTTTCTCGACTTGGCCGTGCAGAGCGAGCATCTCGATCTTCAGATGGAGGAATTCCTCATCGATGACGCTCGGTTTGACGGGCGCACGCCCTGCGACTGCGGATTGGCAGAGGATCGGGGACTCATCCTGGTAGCCGTCTCGCGGGCAGCCGGCTCGATGGAATTCAACCCGGGGCCCGACGTCCGACTGTCGCGTGGGGACAAGCTGATTGTATTGGGAGTTCCGACTAGTTTGAAGCGCGTGGAACGTGTCCTCCGAGCGCCGGGGCATCCGGTGACGGCAGGTTAATAGCTCTGAATCGGGAGGGAGACAGGGAATGGCAACGATCATCGTTTCAGGCAGTCGAGGCACGGACGATCCCACCATGGCGACACTTCCCTTCATGGCGGCCAAGACCGCCAAGGAACAGGGCCACGACGTCGTCATCTGGTTATGGAACGAGGCGGTGACGCTGGGACGGAAGGGCACCGCGGATCACGTGACGGGTGTGAACCTGACCCCGTTGAAGGATCTTCTGACATCGGTACAAGCTGCCGGGATACCGATTTGGGTCTGCGGTGCCTGCGCGGTGGCAAGGCAGATCGGCGGGTCGGATTTGGTGGCCGGCGCGTCGATCAAAGGCATGCCCGACTACATCAAGGCCGTGGTCGAACGGGATCGGAGCATTGTATTTTAGAGGTCCTTGAGCCTCCGTGCTTGACTTCTCCGATGCGCGACAGCGCGTGCCTCCTGTCGGGAAGGGCCCGGATAACGCGGCATCAGACCGGCGTGCTGCTGAGAGGCGTCCATCGCGAAAAGGATTCATCATTCCTACCACCCTGTGGGCTTGTTGGTTTGTAGCGTGATGCCTCACTGACAACCGGTCGTCTGTCCCAAGATTCCTCTTCATTTTCCCATCGGATCAATCCCGATGAGCGCGCACTCCTAAAGGCATGCCGCGCACTGTCGATTGCTGTCATTCTCGGTAACACCGCGACCGGCATGTGTCTTGCTCTCACCAACAGCCGGTATCTTTCGGACATCCAACGCATATTGATGCAGAGAGGGACGCAATGCGAACCACTATAGTTATTGCAGCACTCCTGGTAGGGATTGCGGGAGCCAGTGGATGGACGGTGGCCCAAGTGCCGTCCGGCAGCGCGGACCGTGGTGAAGCGATTTACAAGGCGCACTGTCTTCGATGCCACGGGAAATTCGGGGAGGGGAATGGTCCGGATGCCAAGGATCTGATCGTTCAGCCGGAGAATTTCCAGACGCTTTCGTCTCGTGACCGCAGCGACTTCGAATTACTCGTCGCGATATCAAACGGCGTCCTGTTCAGCCCCATGCATTCATGGCGTGGGCGTCTGACCGAGCAGGAGATGATGGACGTGATCCGGTACATCAGGGCATTGGCTCCACCACGGCCGTTTTCTTAGGCGCGTGGGTCCTGACGGCGGGAGACCGGAACCAACGAGGAACGAGGATGTGCCATGATACGTATTGCTTCGATAATCGCCGCGTGCGCGTTGGTGGTGATCAGCAGTGGGTGGCTTTCCGCTCAAGAACGAAGCGCCAAGCCCGACCGGGGGCAGATGATCTATGAACGGCATTGTGTGCGTTGCCACGGTCCTTCCGGCGAGGGGAACGGCCCCGATGCTCGGACGCTGATCGTTCCGCCGGCAAATTTTCACCTGTGGCAACAGCGTATGAAAACGGATCAAGAGCTCTTTATCGCCATCTCGGACGGGGTGTTGTTCAGCCCCATGCACGGCTGGCGAGGGCGCCTGACCGACCAGGAAATCGAGGATGTCATCGCCTATCTGAGGGAGATCGTGCCGTTTTTGCCGGTCTCGTAGTCGTACGTCGTCGAGCAGGAGGCCGCACATGGGGAAGACCAAGGTATGGATCCGGGGCGGAATCGGGTGTGTCTTCGTGTGTCTAGTGACGACCGCGCCGACTGTGGCGCAGCGGCAAGACATGATGCGCCCTCGCGTGCCGGCCGACAAGCTCGCTGAGGCTCGGGCGCTGACGAATCCGTTGCCCGATTCTGACGAAGTCATCGAAAAAGGCAAGACCCTCTACGAAGGAAAGGGCGGGTGCGTGAAGTGTCACGGCATGACCGGGAAGGGAGACGGCGAAGCGTCGGCCGGGCTGAATCCTCCTCCACGAAACTTCCACCATCATGGATTTTGGCGACACCGCAGCGACGGGGAAATCTTTTGGGTCGTAAAGAACGGAAGTCCCGGCACTGCGATGATCCCGTTCGCAGGGACGCTTTCAGATGAAGAAATCTGGTCCATCATAGGCTATGAACGGACGTTTGCCGGTGGTCGAGGACGAGGGGGAGGCATGGGCTCTGAGGGGATGGGGCGTCATGGCGGAATGAGAGGGGCCGAGTCCGGGTCCGAATGTATGGGGCGGGGATGTCGCGACGAATCCGAAGACGGTCTGACGCGTCCCTGAGGTGTGAATCGTGGAGGAAAGGAAAATAAATACGGACCGGTGCGAATCCGAATGCAATCCCGTGACTCACAGTAATAGGAAACGGAGTGGTTCGAGTCTCGCCGAGCCCACCCGCGTCAGTATCGTTCACCGAAGGAGGTCATCATGACGACGTTAACAAGACCCGGAGTTCCAGTTGGAGGCTACAAGACGGTTGGGCAGGTCCACGCGACCAACGATCTGGTGTTTCTGCGCACACAGAATGCGATGGGCGTGGCGGTGGAACTCCTCACGACACACACGCCGGGCGCGCCGGTCGTCGACGAGCAGGGGGACTTTATCGGATTCATCAGCGAGTTCGATATTCTCAGAGCGCTCGAAGCCGAGAAGGATCTCAATCGGCTTACGGCGGAGGACGTCATGGCGAAGGACCGCATCGCCGTGACTGACAATACGACGATCGACGAGGCTGTCAGAATCATGGAAGACAAGCGGCTCTTGAATCTCCCGGTCAAAAAGAACGGGAAGGTGTCCTACAGCATTACCCGGCACGATCTACTACGGGCCTGGATCGGTCTCGGCGTATCAATCGAAAACACGCCCGTGTAGAAAGATGTCGTTCTGCTGACCGCGCGTTGGTGAGCGGTGTGTTATCGGGGGAGGAGCGAACGCGACATGGAGGCAACGATGAGTACGATGCGTCTGATCGGCACAAGCGTCTTAGCGACCGTGATGGTGGCTGGGTGCTCTTCCTATCACACGGGAAAACATCCATCGAAATTGCACGCCAAAGCCTCCATTGCGGGGCCTGGTATCACAGGTGAAGCGCACTTGTATGAGGAATACGAGGGGCGGATTCGCATCAAGCTAAAATTGGAGGGAACCCCGGAGAGCAAGCTGACTCCGGGCCTGCATGCGATCCACATCCATGAGACCGGTAACTGCGAACCGTTTTCCTCGGCCAAGGGACATTACGACGGCAATATCGACCCTCAAGTCAATCCGGACGCGAACGTGAGTCCGGGGTTGGCGAATCACCCCTATCACCTGGGAGATTTACAGAATCTCTCGGTCGACGACAGCCGCAAGGGCTCTCTCTATACCATCACCAGCCGCGTGACATTGTCCGAAGGGCTGAACACGCTCTTCGACAAGGACGGAAGCGCCTTCATCATTCATGAGTATCAGGACAAGTACTTGCCGGATCCACCGACCAAGGATGCGCCGGGAGGACCGCGGATCGCCTGCGGCGTGATCGTGAAGGAATAGGGTGCATGCAGGGCGACCTGGGAAGCAAGGGTGGGCGCCCACAACCTGGTGTGGGCCGCGATGAAGTGTGCAGCCCCGGGGGCGCTTCTTGCCGTGGCGGGTGCTGTTTGAGGTGGCGAGAGCGGTCAGTCTCGGGGAAAGAGGCGCACAGACGACGTTCGTGCAATGCCACCACATCGACGGACAGCCCACGCCGCGTCTTGACCGTCTACATGATGACGTACAAGTAGCAATTGGACGATTGAAAGGATGGCGCGATG
This sequence comes from Nitrospira sp., assembly GCA_036984305.1. Classification (NCBI taxonomy): domain Bacteria; kingdom Pseudomonadati; phylum Nitrospirota; class Nitrospiria; order Nitrospirales; family Nitrospiraceae; genus Nitrospira; species Nitrospira sp. The sequence continues at coordinate 3,929,783 of BQWY01000001.1, read as the reverse complement.
TCGTTGCATTCACCACCAAGGGTTGTCATACAGGCAGGTCGGCTCATCGTCGCATCGAGTGCACTCTGGTGGGGAGTATCCGGTGCTTTCGCGGAAGCGGGCCATGCCGACAAGGGCCGGTCGATCTTCATGGAAAGTTGCCAACATTGTCATGGCGCCAAAGGCGACGGTCAGAGTGAGCTGGCTGCCTATCTGACGCCGCCCCCGGCGAACTTGCTCAACACAGCCACGCAGTCAAAGACCGACGAACAGCTGCGCACGATCATCCTCGAGGGCCGAACCGGTACGGCGATGGCCGGATTCGAGGGCGCCCTCGATGATACTGGGGTTGCCGACGTCATCGCGTACATTCGGTCGCTCAGTCCCTAAGAGCGCACGGAGGCTTCTCCAGCCGACTCGTGTATGAGCATCACGTTGTCAGGATGCCTAGACGTATGCCGAGCACAATTGACTCCTGGTGTGGAAAGCCCGCCTCAGTACAGATCAGTCCATGTGCGGGGGAAGTGTGATGAGCCGTGCGGTTGTCGCAACGTGCGGGTTAGTAATGGCGGCACTCATGAGCCTGGCGTCGGTCGTGAACGCGCAGCATGACCATCAGCACGGGCAGGGCAGCGCCGAGATCGCCGGGGATGTCGCTCGCGATGAGCGGGTGACATTGAACCTTGGACCGACAGCCGAGGCCGGCCTGAAGCTCACCATGCGGGAACATCTGGAAGCAATTCACGATGTCGTCGCCGCCTTAGGCCGCGCAGAGTTCGACCGGGCAGCTTCCATTGCGCATGAAGAACTGGGATTTCCGAAGCATCATCGAGCGATGGAGCGTGAAGCGGGGGCCACCTTTCCGCCCGAATATCACGATCTCGCGATGGCGCACCATCGAGAGGCTGAAGATCTGGCCGCGGTAATTCCGTCGCACGATTTCAAGGCAATCATATCGCAATTGGACAAAACCATCGGAGCCTGTGTGTCCTGTCACCGGGCTTTTAAATTGTGACGGCCGACCATGCTCGACAAGAAGAATACAGCCATGGTGCTCGAGGCGTTGCATGATGAATACAAGGCGCGGGCGCTCTATCGGTTGGTAATCAAGGCATTCGGGCCGGTGCGACCGTTCGTCAACATCGTGGAGGCGGAAGGCCGACACGCCCAGGCACTCGAAGCCCTCTGCGCGCGAGAAGGTATTGCACACCTTCTTGCGTTCTAGCGATGCGTTGCGCAGGGCGGGGGTGCCGGAGGGCACAGGCCGCTTGAGCAGAGAGACTGGCGTCCATGGGACCAGTCCTTCGAGAAACGCGGGAGCGCGATCGGAGAGGCAGTGAGAATGTCGTCAAAGGAGGCGGTTCGATGCGACAGATATGCGTCACCAAAACCCTGTTGGTCGTGGGGATGATTGTCATGACGGGTTGCGCCTCGACTCAACCCGGTGAGTACGGAGCGATGCCGTCGTCGCAGGAAGAAGCGGCACGAGCCGTGCTCGACTATCGAAACTTGGCGGCTACGTTGCGTGCCATGGCGCATCAGAGGGAACTGGAGGCCGAAATGCTGTCCCTCCAACCAAACCCGGACCAAGAACGGCTTGCCCATTGGCGCGAGATGGCAGAAACGCTGCGCAAGCAGGCAGATGAAGCAGAGCGCCATTCGCGGGACATGCAACGAAACGTCCCGCACGGAATGATGCAATAGGCCTGAGTCGAGACGAATCGGGGCTCAGTGTGGCCAGTAGACATTGGAGGAGAGGTCAGGATGAAGAAGAACAGAGGAATCCTCATTGGGTGTCTTGCAGCCGGGGTGGTAGCCAGCGCATGGATGTCATTCACGGAACTCAACGCGGAACCGTCGGCACCGCCCGGGATGGTCATGCTGGACGACATGACTGTGCCTGACATCGGTCCGCTGCCGACGGCCGTACCGATTCCGGCGACGAATCTCAACTACAAGACCAAAATCGCACTGGGAAAGCAGCTCTATTTCGATGGCAGGCTCTCCAAGAATAACGCCATTTCCTGCGCGTTTTGCCACAACCCGTTCACCGGCTTCGCCGACCCCCGTCAAACCTCGATCGGCGTGGATGGGGGCGTGGGAGGCCGTCAGGCTCCGACTGTTTACAATACCGGGTACATCCCTCTGCAATTCTGGGATGGGCGGGCCGGTTCACTCGAGGAACAGGCCATCGGGCCGATCGCCAATCCCGTGGAAATGGCCGAAACGCATGAGAACGTGGTCAAGAAGCTCGGCAAGATCAAAGGCTACCAGCAGCAGTTTAGGGCCGTGTTCGGCACGGAGGTGAATCTCCAGGGTATTGCCGAAGCGATCGCGGCCTATGAGCGCACGGTTGTGTCGACGAATTCCGCATTCGATCAGTACGTGCTGGGCGATTCCAAAGCGATGGATGAATCGGCCATTCGAGGAATGGCGCTCTTCAAAGGAAAGGCGCGCTGCATCCTGTGTCACAATGGGCCGAATTTTACCGACAATCAATTTCATAACCTGGGCGTGCCGCAAGCGGGTCCGATGAAGGAAGATCTCGGCCGCTTTGACGTCACGAGGCAGGAGCAAGACAAAGGGGCGTTCAAGACTCCGACGTTGCGCAGCATCACCGAAACGGCTCCATACATGCACGACGGTGTCTTCAAAACGCTTGAAGAAGCACTGGATTTTCTCGACCAGGGAGGAGGGAAGAATCCCAACCTCAGCCCATTGATCAAACGGCTTGGGCTGGCGCCGGCCGAGAAGGCCGACTTGATCGCGTTCCTCAACGCACTCACCGGTGAGCCGATCAAGTTCCAGATGCCGAAATTGCCGCAGTAGCCAATCCCTGGAGACGGTATGGTAGAGGCGCGGAGTGAAGGAGTACCTCATGGCCATCGCGGTTTCGGAGAGCTGCGTGGGACGGTCAGCGTCAAACAGCCGGTCAGCGGGCTCGACCGGTGAGCCAGGAGGCGATTCCCTGGATCGTGGGGTTTTCACTGCTTGGCAGCGTCGGCGCCATTGCGGGCGCGGCGTCATTCCTGCTCTTTCCTAAAGAGATACGCGACCGCCTCGTCCCGTTTCTGGTGAGCTACGCAACCGGTGCTCTGCTCGGAGCAGCCTTGCTGGGCCTGCTCCCGCGCGCCATCGAGGCCGGCGGGGTCTCCATGAGCTTGGGCGTCGTGCTTGCCGGCTTGCTGCTCTTCTTTGTGTTGGAGCGATTGTTGTTGTGGCGGCATTGCCATCATGAGGGACCGTGTGACGTTCATGGCGCTGCCGGGCACCTGGTGCTTATGGGAGACGCCCTACACAATTTTGTCGACGGCGCGGTGATTGCTGCCGCCTTTATGACGTCGATTCCTCTGGGCATTGCTACGGGAGTGGCCGTGATCGCGCATGAGGTGCCGCAGGAGGTTGGTGATTTCGCGATCCTACTCGACAACGGATTTACCCCGCGACGGGCACTCGTGTGGAACCTGGTGTCAGGAAGCACGACGATCCCAGGAGCGTTGCTGGCATACATGGGGCTCCAGCAGCTTCCGCAATGGACTGCCGTGATGCTCGCGTTGTCGGCGTCCAGTTTTCTCTATATCGGTCTGGCCGATCTCGTGCCGGGGCTCCATCAACGAATTGGTCCCCAGACTGGCGTGGCACAAGTCGGTTTGATTCTGGCGGGGATCGGCACCATTGTCTTGCTTCGCCTGGCGCATGGATAAGCGGATATTGTGGATGGGTGGCAGCTTTGAGAGCGAAGCGGCCTGATTCGGAGCCTGACTAACGGCGCACCGACCTTAGTCCCGCTCTGGCGCATTCGCGAGCACTATGCCAGTTGAAATCGTGTGAGCCATCCAATCAGCAGTACGGGACGCCGGCCCGCTGCCTTCGATCAAAAAACTCCATGGACTTCAGGAATTGGGAGGCTGAAGTTCCGTCTCCTCCCATGCCCGAAAGTCCACAATCAGGTATTACGACTCCTTAAGAAAGGACTGGCGAGGAGTAGGGGATTCGTCTACTCGGTCAATGAGTCTGGCTGTGGCGTGCAATTGAAGAGAAGCCCAACGCAAGCCTCTCCGTGCGTCGACTTGGTCCGGTGATAGGTGTCAGGTGCAGGTACAGTTCAGACACCCGTGCTTTGTGCAAATTCCGCAGGTAGCCTCAAGGCTTGCTCGCAATGCTTGGCGGGCGCGATGCAGCCGCACTGTCGCATTGTTCGGGGTGATCGCCAGGTCCTTGGCAACCGCCGAAGGCTGTTCACCACTCAGATCGATGCGCCGAATCAAATCCGCATAGTTCGGGCGTAGCGTATCCAGCACCTGGTCCATACACTGACAAATGGTGCCCTTCACGTCATCGAGCGAAGGCACATCTTGCTCCTGAAGCACCTGCGCGTCCTTTTCAAATGCACTGTGCCGCTCTTGGTGGCTCGCTCGCGAACGGTAGTAGTCGATCAAGGCGTTTCGGAGCACGCGATAGAACCATGGGACGACACTTTCCTGGTTTTCGATCGAATGCTGATGTTGAAGGGCACGCAGGAGGCATTGCTGATACAGATCTTCCGCAAGGGTTCTGTCTCCAAGTCGTTTGTGCAGGAAGGCTCGGAACGCCGGCTCGTTTTGAACAATGCGTTGAATGTTGCTGAGGAGTGGTTCCGGGTGCTCGTCGTGGTTTTGTGACTCATTCATGGTGCGCCGGAAGTTAGTTTTGTGTAACCCGCCTCTATTATAAATGTGAAACAGATGGAAAAGTGCATCCGATAGCCGAGTGACTTGGCCGCGTCTATAACCCCTGTCTTTATACTAAGTTGCGTCGTTAACCCTTTCTCTTCTCTAACGGTCTTTCGTGCTGTTATGTCCCACTGTAATGTTCGCTCTATGCATCCGTCTTAAAGGACGACAGATCATGGTACGGTACTCAGTCGTACCGCTGGCCCCGCATGGAGGAGTGAACACAAGGAGGATGTCATGAATGCGGCCAAGACGACGAACTGTTGCAGGAACCATCAATCCCACACGGAAAACGACTTGATTAAAAGGGGTATGACTATGTTGCCAGTGTTGGAGTTTACGGATGAGAGATCTGTCATTGACCCCGTGTGCGGCATGACCGTGGACCCCAACCGTTCCGCGGGTTCTCATCAGCATGAAGGGGTGACGTACCACTTTTGCAATCCGTCCTGTCTGAAGAAGTTCCAGACCGCCCCCCACCACCATGTGAAGCCAGCCCACGGCAGTGTCCCGACCATCGACCCCGTGTGCGGCATGGCTGTGGATCCTGCTCATGCAGCCGGAAAGGTCGAGTATCAGGGGCACAGGTATTGGTTCTGCAGTGCTTCATGCCAAAAGAAGTTCACGGCGGAACCGCAGGGGCACCTCACCTCGAAACCTCCTGAACCTCTCACGCATGCTGATGCTCACCCTGGTCGGGGGGCTGACGCGATCTACACGTGCCCGATGGATCCGGACATTCGCCAACAGGGACCAGGCACATGCCCCAAATGCGGAATGGCTTTGGAGCCGGCCGAAATCACCGTTCCGGCGAGCCGCACGGAATACACTTGCTCGATGCACCCTGATATTGTCCGGTCCGAGCCCGGCACCTGCCCCATTTGCGGCATGGCGCTGGAGCTGCGGACGGTGAGCGGTGCTGAGTCGAACCCGGAATTAGTTGATATGACACGCAGGTTCTGGCACAGCGTCGTGCTGGGCGGTCCCATCCTTGCTCTGATGCTGTCCGAGATGCTGCCTGGCCGACCATTACAACAGCTCGTGTCGGGGCAGGCGTTAAGCTGGGTGCAGTTATTGCTCGCGACACCGGTCGTGCTGTGGGCGGGCCTCCCCTTATTCCAACGGGCGTGGGGGTCCGTGATGAATCGGCACCTCAACATGTTTACGCTCATTGGGCTGGGTACGGGCGCGGCGTATCTCTACAGCGTCGCAGCGACGCTTGCTCCAAACGTGTTCCCGGATTCGTTCCGCATGCCGGGTGGAGCAGTGGCGGTGTATTTCGAACCCGCCGTCGTTATCGTGGCCCTGGTCCTCTTAGGTCAGGTACTGGAGTTGCGGGCTCGCAGCCAAACGAGCAGCGCCTTAAAGGGCCTGCTCGGCTTGTCGCCAAAAACCGCTCGGGTCGTCCGAGGGGATGGCCGTGAAGAAGACGTGGCATTGGAACGAGTTGAAGTCGGCGACAATTTACGGGTCAGGCCAGGTGAGAAGGTTCCCGTCGATGGGGTGGTGCTGGATGGAAAGAGTGCCATCGACGAGTCCATGATCAGCGGTGAGGCGATTCCGGTGGAAAAGGAACCGGGCGACAAGGTCGTGGGCGCGACGGTGAATAGCACGGGGAGCTTCCTTATGCGGGCCGAGCGCGTGGGCCGTGAGACGCTCTTGTCCCAGATCGTTCGAATGGTGAGCGAGGCGCAGCGCACCCGTGCGCCAATTCAACGCGTAGCCAATCTCGTCGCCGGGTATTTTGTGCCGATTGTCATCCTCGTTGCTGTGGTCACGTTTCTCGTGTGGGCGTGGTACGGTCCTGAACCACGCATGGCCCATGCCTTGTTGAACGCGGTCGCTGTGCTGATCATCGCGTGCCCCTGTGCCTTAGGGCTGGCGACCCCAATGTCCATTATGGTCGGGACCGGGCGGGGTGCCGCGGCGGGTGTGTTAATCCGCAATGCCGAAGCGCTCGAAACGCTGGCCAAGGTAGACGTGCTCGTGGTCGATAAGACGGGCACGCTCACAGAAGGGAAGCCACGCCTCATGACGATGCTTCCTGCCTCGGGATTTTCGGAGGACGACCTGTTGGGGGTTGCGGCAGGGTTGGAACAGCACAGCGAGCATCCCTTGGCAACCGCCATTGTCACAGCGGCCAGGGACAGGGGCCTCGCCCTGCTGAAGCCTGAGGACTTTCGATCTGTGACCGGGAAGGGGGTCACCGGGATGATCGGGGGTCGGTCCGCGATGGTGGGAACAGTCTCCTTCCTGAAAGACGCGTCGGTTCAAGCTGAGTCCTTGCTGCATCACGCTGAACCGTTACGGCAGCAGGGACACACCGTCGTATTCGTCGCGATCGACGGCCGTCCTGCCGGACTGCTTGGTGTCGCTGATCCGGTTAAGGCCTCCACACCGGAAGCGATCAGCGAGCTGCGTGCCGAAGGGCTGCGCGTCGTGATGTTAACGGGGGACAATCGAGCGACTGCACAAGCGGTGGCGACCCGGCTTCATATCGATGAAGTCGAGGCCGAAGTACTCCCGGAAGCGAAGTCTGCAATCATTAAGGCATTGCAGGCCGAAGGTCGAGTCGTCGCCATGGCTGGTGACGGCATTAATGACGCGCCGGCGCTCGCCCAGGCCCATGTGGGCATTGCCATGGGTACGGGCACAGATGTAGCCATGGAAAGCGCAGGCGTGACTCTGGTGAAAGGCGATTTGCGGAGCATCGCACGAGCTCGTCGATTGAGCCGTGGCACGATGCGCAACATCAGACAGAATCTCTTTTTTGCGTTTGCCTATAACATGCTGGGGGTGCCGATTGCGGCTGGTATTTTGTATCCGTTCTTCGGGCTGCTCCTGAGCCCCATGATTGCCAGCGCTGCCATGACCTTCAGTTCAGTCTCGGTTATCGGGAATGCGCTTCGGTTACGGGGCCTGAAGCTTTAGCGTTGGGAAAGAAATTCTAGAATTTGAACCACGCGTGCGCCGGGGGGCATAACATGGAGTCACACTGGGCTGTGTGAGCCCCGGCGCTGTGTCGATGGCAAGCCCTCGACCCATGAGCGATAGGAATCATTGCGGTACCTTTCGCTTCCGACCCAAGACATCCGTGTCGGTCAGATACGCTTCCGGATCTTTGTCGAAGCTCTCCTTACATCCCGACGAGCAAAAATAGTACTGCGTCCCCTTATACTCACTGGTGAGTGTTGCGGTGCTCTCATCGACGACCATCTTACAAACCGGATCAGTTGCCATGGGTAGCTCCTTTCTCCTGAAGCCATGTCACCGGCTTGACTCGTCATCCGTGTCCTGGTGAGCGCATGCGCCCACTCACATCCGTCTGCCATCGCCAGATCACATACACCGCGGGGATAACTACGAGGGTGAGCAGCATGGCCGTGAACACGCCACCGACCATTGGGGCGGCGATGCGCTTCATCACGTCGGCGCCTGTCCCCGTGGCAAGCATGACGGGCATCAATCCAAGAATATTGGACAGCGACGTCATGGTAACTGGCCGTATGCGCTCCAAGGCTCCCTGCTGGACCGTCTCGCACAATTCGGCGAGCGTGGTCAGCGCCCCGGCTCGTTGGCGTCGGGCGCAGGCTTCATCCAGGTATGCCAACATGACGGCGCTGGTCTCGGCCCCGACGCCGGCCAGCGCGATCAACCCCACCCAGACCGCAATGCTCATATTGTACTCGAGCAGGCTGAGCGACCAAATGCCTCCAACCATGGAGAGTGGGACACCGAGCATGACCATGAGGGTTTCCGCCACCGAGCGAAACGTGAAGTAGTACAAGACGAAAATGATGACGAGCGTAAGAGGAATGAAGATCGAGAGACGTTCCTGAACGCGCTCCATATACTCATACTGCCCGGACCAGGCGATGGTATAACCCGGTGGAAGCGGGATCTTCTCGCTCACGATGTGTTTCAGATCCTCGACGTAGCTTCCCACGTCTCTCCCGCTCATGTCGACGAAGACATATCCGGCCAGCATTGCATTTTCGTCCCGAATCGACGGCGCGCCGCTGACGAATCGGAGGGTCGCGAGTTGGGCCAGCGGCACCTGAGCGCCGGTCGGGGTATCCACCAGCACGCGCCGGAGCTTGTCGGGATCGTCGCGCAACTCGCGAAAGTAGCGCAGGTTGATCGGATATCGTTCGCGCCCCTCGATCGTGGTCGAGATGTTTTCACCCCCCACCGCCGATTCGATGACCCGGCCGACATCCATGACGTTGAGCCCATAGCGGGCGATTTCGACTCGATTAATGTCGAAGTCGAGAAAGTAACCTCCGAACACACGCTCCGCATAGACACTGCGGGTCCCCGGCACGTCCTTGAAGGCCACCTCCATGCGCTTGCCGATGCGTTCGATCTCCCTCAGGTCGGACCCAAGAATCTTGAGCCCGACCGGCGTCCTGATTCCGGTCGTCAGCATGTCCAGGCGACCCTTGATCGGCATGGTCCATGCGTTGGTGACGCCGGGAAATTCCAGGCCCGCGTCCATCTCCTCGACCAAACGTTCGTAGGTCATTCCCGGTCGCCAGTGCTCCTTGTCCTTCAAGACGATGATGACTTCCATCATGCTGAATGGTGCCGGGTCGGTGGAGGTCTCGGCCCGTCCCGCTTTGCCGAAGATCTGTTCCACTTCCGGAAACGTCTTGAGTTTCCTATCCATGAGTTGCAGCAGGTGGCCGGCCTCCGTGACCGAAAGACCCGGCAGGGTCGTGGGCATATAGAGGATCGTCCCTTCGTACAGAGGCGGCATGAATTCGGAACCCAGACCGAGAAAGGCAGGCACCGTGGCGAGCGTCAGTCCGATCGCCCCCGCCACGACGAGCCACCGCGCTCGAATCGCCAGCCGCAGAACCGGCGCGTACGCCCATTTCAGGGCCATGCTGACCGGGTGCCGTCGCTCTGGAATGATGCGGCCCCGGATGAACAGGGTCAGCAAGGCCGGAATCAATGTGATCGCGACCACGGCGCTCATCGCAATGGCGAGGTTCTTCGTCCACGCGAGCGGCTTGAACAATCGTCCTTCCTGAGCCTCTAGCGTGAATACAGGCATGAACGCGATCGCGATGACGAGGAGCGAGGCGAAAATCGACGGACCGACCTCCTTCGCCGAATCGATCAGGACTTGGGTGCGATCGCCGACGCGACCGCCCCGTTCCCAGTCCTCCAACCGGCGATGCGCGTTGTCCACCATGACGATGGAAGCGTCCACCATGTCGCCGATGGCGACGATGATTCCGCCGATCGACATGATGTTCATCCCGATGCCCATAAAATAGAAGGGGATAAACGACAACAGGACGGCCAGCGGGAGCGTGATGATCGGAATGAGGGCGGAGCGCAAATGGAGGAGGAATCCGACGAGCAAGACGCTCACGACCATGAGCTCTTCGATCAGATTATTTCGAGCCGTGCCGATGGATTCTTCAATGAGATCGCTGCGATCATATGTCGCGATGACCTTCACCCCCGGGGGCATGGACGGCTCCAGCTCCTTCAGTTTTGCCTTGATGCGGTCTATGACCGTCATGGCATTTTCGCCGAACCGCATGACGACGATTCCCCCTGCCACTTCGCCCTCGCCGTTCAGTTCGACCAGGCCCCGCCGCATATCGGGTCCAAGTCGCACCGTCGCCACGTCGCGCAGGAGAATGGGCGTGCCGTTGTCGTTGACACCCACGGCGATGTGCTCGATGTCCTCGACATGTCGAATGTAACCGCGCCCGCGTATCATGTATTCGATACCGGAGAACTCGACCACGCGTCCGCCCACGTCGTTGTTGCTTAACCGAATCTTTTCCACGATGTCCTGGATGTTGAGGCGATAGGCCAGTACCTTTGTCGGGTCCAGATTGACCTGGTACTGCCGCACGAACCCGCCAACGCTCGCGACCTCGGCCACCCCTTCGACACTCAGCAGCCAGTAACGGAGATACCAGTCCTGAAACGAGCGCAAGTCGGCCAGGGTATGCTGGCCGGTTTCGTCGATGAGGGCATATTCAAACACCCAGCCCACCGCGGTGGCATCGGGTCCCAGTTGCGGCGAGACCCCTTCCGGCAAACGCCCTGCGAGCTGATTCAGATATTCGAGTACGCGCGACCTGCCCCAGTAGATGTCCGTTCCGTCCTTGAAGAGGACGTAGACATACGAGTACCCAAAATCAGAAATTCCACGAACGACAGTCACATTGGGAGCGGAAAGGAGCGCCGTCACGATGGGATAGGTGATCTGGTCCTCGACGAGATCCGGTGACCGGCCGGGCCACTTGGTGTAGACGATGACCTGCGTGTCGGAGAGGTCGGGCAGTGCGTCGACCGGCGTGTGTTGCATTGCCCAGAGACCCGCGGCGGCCAGGCCGAAGACGAACAGGAACACCATGACTCGGTTCCTGGCGCTGAATTCGATAATCCGTTCAACCATAGGTCAGTGATGAGTGCTGAGTCCTGAGTGCTGAGAGTGGGGCATGTTCCTCGGCCCTCAATTCTGTATGCTCAGTCCTATTGCATGCCCGGCATCCCTGCCATGCCCCGTACCGCGGCCTTCAACTGGCTCTCGGAATCGATCAGGAAATTCGCCGCCGTGACGACGTGGTCGCCTGCCTGAAGGCCTTCGACGACCTCCACCCAATTCCCTGCTCGGACACCCAGTGTGACCGTCCGCCATTCGAGTTTACCGCCTCCGTGGTGAATAAAAATCAGTTGCCGCTCTCCCGATTCGATGACGGCGTCGCGAGGAACGGCCAAGCGCGTGCCGAGCGGGACTTTTAACTCCACATTAGCGTACATGTCGGGCTTGAGCTTCTCCCCTGGATTGTCCAGCGCAAACCGCACCTTTGCTGTCCGTGTCTTGGCATCCAAGGTCGGGTAGATGAATTCCACATGAGCATGAAGGGTGACGCCCGGATCATAAGAGAGACTCACGGACGCCCCTTGTCCGACTTCAATGAACGGCAGCTCGTATTCGTAGATATCGGCGAAGATCCAAATCTTCGACAGGTCGGCGATGTAATACAGCTCGGTCCCCGGCGTGACATAAGTCCCGGCGCGTGCTTGCATGCGGATGACGGTTCCGGTGGAAGGCGAATGGATCGGGAGTGTCCGTAGCACCTTGCCGGTTCGCTCCAAGTCCTTGATGTGATTCTCCCTAATATCCCAGAGTTCGAGGCGACGACGGGTGGCCTCCAGCAGTTCCTTCGCGCCACGCGCCACCTCCGGGAATTCGCTCTTGCCCAGTTCCCGATAGCTTTGCAGCGCGAGCAAATATTCTTCCTGGGTCGCGACAAGATCCGGACTATAAATCGTGAACAGGCGCTGCCCCTTCTCGACGTGATCGCCGACGGCGCTGACGAGCAATTGCTCGATCCATCCCTCGAATTTGAGATTGACTCGCCCCACCATCCGTTCGTCGATGTCCACGCGGCCGACCGTACGGATTACCTTGTCGAGCGGACGCCGGGCGGCCTTCTGAAATTTGACACCGATCGTCTGCAGTCGCTCAGGGGCGATCATCATCGTATTGGCCGTCATGCCGGTCTCGGCCATTGATGGCGGTGAGTCCAGACCGGATGCCGGCATTGCTTCGTTCATGTGCGACTCCGACGTGGCGGCCGTCCCTGGTTCCTGAATCGGCTCGGCCGGCGCCGGTTGTCGCGCGAGCAACCAGAAGCTCGCGATCGAGACGGCGATCAATAGCGCCGCGAGGGCGAGGAGCAGGAATCGACGGTTCATGGGCGCCCCACCTCTTCGGCGGGACGTTCTGTGTCCTCCATGGAGCGCCATCGTTCGGCCCCGGGCACCGTGGCGGCGCCCGTGAGCGGGCCTCCGGTGACCTCTTCGAGGCGAGCGAGGGCTTTTTCGTGCGCAGCCATTTCGCCGTGCAATTCAAGCTCATTTTCCTGAAGAGTGAGCAGGCTGTTGAGGAGCGTCAGAAAATCGACCTTGCCGACTCCATACCCCGCTTGAGACGCCTGCAACGACTTCGTCGCTTGCGGGATGATCGCATCGCGCAAAATCGTCACGAGCCGTTCCGCCCGCTGTGCTTGGACGAAATCGTCCTTGACTCGAAAGAGAACGTCCTGTCGCGTGTTGATAAGACGCTCGCGTGCGCCTGTCAGGTCTGCCAACGCCTGTCGTACGCCCTGCCGTTGTTTCGTCGTGTAGTACAGCGGAATGCGGATTCCCAACATCACCTGGTACCCGTTATCGTTGATGCGATCGTTCCGAAGGCCCAAAACGCCCAGGTCAAAGTCGGGATAGTATTCCCTGCGAGCCAGTGCCACCCCTTGCTCGCCGCGCTCCACGCCTTTCGCGGAGGCCTGGAGGATGGGCGAGAACGCGTCCGCACGCCGGCTCAGCTCCGGTAACGGCAGCGTCAGCATCGTGACGTGAATCTCCTCCGGCGTGCCGAATGGGCCGGCGGGAGGCCGGTTCAGCAGGCGGTTGAGCGCGGCATGGAGGCTTTCCTTTTGCTGCTCCAGCACTGCCAGCCGGTCGAGTACGCGTGAAATCTCGACTTGAGCGCGGAAGACGTCCTGCTGCGCGGCCTGGCCGACCGCGTACCGGGACTTGGCCGTCTTTTCGAACTGCATCAACAATATTTTGTTGGTCTCCACCACCTCGATGGCCTTGTGGATGAAATGCAGATCGAAGTATAACTCCTTCAAACGCGCAATCACGCGAAGGCGGACTGCGTGATATTCCTGCTCGATCCGGTCTGCCTCTCGTTGGGCCACCTCGCCTCGGAGCCGTAACTTCCCAGGGAACGGAATTTCCTGTCCGATCCCATACATCGGCCCCTGGAGCGGATCGACCATGGGCATCCGCTGATACCCGAATCGCACCGTCGGGTCCGGTAAAGTCTGGACTTGAGGGACCACCGCTCTCGACGCTTCCCAGCGCTGGCGGGCTGCCTTGATCTCCGGATTGGCCTGCTCGAGGTCGTTCACGAGACTGTGAAGGTCAATTCGCGTGTCAAGTGAGTGGTGGGGGATACCTTCCTTAAGGGTTGAAGAGACACCGTCCGTGACCGCGTGCACGGCAGTTGGAAGGAGAACGGCGAGAACGCACAACGGCATCGTTCTGAGGCGGCGTAGATGACAAGCAAGATGTTGTAGCACGGCCGCACCTCCGGGAAGCGAGTGGACGACAAAACTCGGAAAGACTCATGAGCTCGAAGCGAGCCTTGAGCGAAATATGGGGACGAGTAGAATCAGATCCGGAGGACCGGCGAGGAGGCGATGGAGATGGGGACAATCGAGAGGACGTTGCTCCGGGACCACGGCGAGGGAGCCATCAGCAAGGACGTTGGAATGGCAAGGGCGAGAGATATGGTGCCATCCAATAGTGGTCGATCTGGTTCGGCGTTCACTTCTCGCTCAGCGGAGGAGGGAAGTGACGGGGGGCACAGGCCTGTCCCGTCCATGGCACAGAACATCGTTCCTTCGGATAAGGAATAGCCGTCGGCCATCGGCACATCCGGGACCCCGCACATGAGTCGCCCGATGAAACAGAGCATATAGAGGGCGCACAAGGTAATCGAAAGGGATCTTGAACTCCACCTCGATCGGGATGTGGCCGGTGCCATGATGTCCTTACTATACCTCACGTCGATGACGAAAAAGCAATCGTTGTGCCTGCCTGACATGCGGAATGCATTGATGCCCGAAGACCTAGAGTCTCGGCAACATGGAAGCCAGGTCTGCCCCTCGCTCTCACAGGCTGGATTTTCCCTTGACCGACGACCGCCTTGCGGGAGCCCCGGGCACAGCATGCAACGGGGGAAGCCTTCATCACCTACAAATCCGAGCGGCGTCGGTGTTCAGTCTAACGGCTATGATAGAAAGAGGAGATAGGCCTGGTACTGGTGCATTTTGCAGCAGTTTAGTAAGGACCGAAGGCTCCGAATGCCCCAGTGGATTTGCCTCCGACGGGTCCTAGGTCAGCCATCCGTCGGAAAGCCCTGAACAAATCTCGACATTTTTCCCACTGGGTATGCCCGGCGTTGGCATACTCTCTGCTCGATGGGAAGGGTAGGGTAAAGAAAAGGAAATTTGAGTAGGAGTGACGCATGATACCCATGGAACATTTGAGAGCCAAGCTCTTGGATCGTCGGCGGGAACTCTTTGCCGATGCCGCTCGAACCGAAGACGATGTGTTGCAACTGGAGCAGGAGCCACAGAGTGAATCGGCCGAACAGGGACAGGAGGAGAATCTCATCCGTCTGTTGGACCGCATGGATACGCGTCTCAAGGCCGAGATCGAGTCCATTGATCGAGCGCTGATCCGTCTCGAAACCGGAGGATATGGGGTGTGCGCGAGGTGCGGCGGAGAGATCCGACAGTCGCGGCTCGACGTCTTACCTTGGGCTGAACACTGCATCGATTGTGCTCGGAAACAGGAGCGCACGGGTGCCTGAGAAGCGCGAGCCCCACGTGTTTGAGCCGAACCCAGGGAGTGAGGCGATCCGGCCCTTCCAGGAGCGAGTTGATGCGGAACGGCAGCACGTGGCATAAGTCGATGCGTAGGCGCCTCCGGCTTCTCGTTCGCTGCGCGGACGAAGGTGCCGCGAGCGCAACGATACCATGAGCCAGTCCATTCACCTCGCGTGTCCGCACTGCCGCAGTTTGAACCGTGTCCCGGCGGCGCGGCTGACACATCATCCGAAATGCGGACAGTGCCGCGAGTCTCTGTTCACGGGGCACCCCATCGCGCTCACGGCGTCCGATTTCGGCCTGCATTCCGAACGGAGCGACGTACCCTTGGTGGTGGATTTCTGGCCCCCTGGTGCGGTCCATGCCGCATGATGGCGCCAGCCTACGAACAAGCGGCCCACGCGCTCGAACCGCATGTCCGACTGGCCAGGGTCAATACGGAAGAACAGCAGGCCCTGGCCGCTCGGTTCGACATCTTCAGTATCCCATCGCTGATTCTCTTCCGCGGCGGACGGGAGATTGCGCGACAGGCCGGCGCGCAATCCATGGAGTCGATTGTGCGCTGGGTTCAATCGCATCTGTCGAACCACAAGTGAGACTCGTATGACGAAGGGGTATGGGAGAATGCGGCACGTGGGACTCGTATTCCTGCTGACGAGCGGGCTGCTCGCCGGCTGCGGCGACGGGCTGAAGGATGTGCGACAGTACGAACAGCGCGAGCCGGTTCCTCCGCTGGTGTCCCCGCCGGATACGCGGCAAGTGTTGCCGCTGAGCGAGTCGGCCGTGCGCGAGCATCGCGACGTCATGCTTCAGCATCTGGAGACCTTGGATCAGATCGTCGGGGCGTTAGCGAAGGGAAACTTCGTGTTGGCCGAAATGCAGGCGAATGCGCACGCCTCCTTTTTCGAACGCCGGATGCTCACGGTCAAGCAACGATTCGAAGACTATCCGCCGAATTTTCAGCAACTGGCGTTGAACCATCAAACGGCGACCGACTCGTTGGCGGCGAGCATCCCATCGAAGGATTTCGGGAAAATCATTCCGGCCCTGGATGGCGTGCTCAAAGCCTGTACCGCTTGTCATCGAGCATTCGTCGTGAGGGCACCGGATGAGTGACGGAGCGGCTGCTCGCATGAGCGTAGCGGATTCGAGACGTCGAGAACGGTCTGCCTGCATTAACAGGACGGGCACGATGTGCTTGGTGTCGGCCGCCTTGTGGATGATCTGTACTGTGGCCGCTGCCCAGCATCCGTCGGCTCTTTCCGAAGGGGCTGCGAGGGGGCGCGCGCTCTATCATGGCAAGGGCGCCTGCGCCATGTGTCATGGCCTCGACGGCGATCCGGCCCGTCGTCCGCCGATGAACGAGAACACGACGGCGGTGATCTCGAAACTCTCCCCGCCTCCGCCCGACCTTCGCGCTCCAGACTCCGAGCGATTCTTGTCCGAGCAGCAACGGCGCAAGGCCATCCGCAAAGGGCATCCCGGCACGGCCATGCTGCCCGATCCCACGCTCAGCGACCAGGACATCTCGGACATTCTCGCCTACCTTAGTCATCTCCGCCGTGAACCAGTCAGGAAGACCAGGTAGTGCATCATCCGGGAGTAAGGAAGCGACCAACCGATGGGTCTGAATGACGTTGGCTTCGTGGAAGCCTTGCCTGGAGACGAAGCGACCTTATGGCGAATGCTGACCTATGCCGCCTCGATGGAGGATGGTGGCGACGCCATGGTGGCCATAGCCAAGGCCGACGAGTTCTTGCGCGGGTATGTGGAGGGATGGGGTTCCAAGCCCGGAGATCTGGGCATCATCGCCCGTCGGGACGGCGGAGCGGCTGTCGGAGCCGCGTGGCTGCGCCTGCGAGGCACCAGCGGCCATTTCACGATTGGTGACGGCCGGGATCCCGAATTGGCGACGGCGGTTCTGCCAGAGATGCGCGGGCGAGGCATTGGGACTGCGATGATGGTCCGCTTGATGGAGGCGGCCCGCCCCGTCTTTTCTGCGGTGGTCCTCTCCGTACGGGAAGACAATCCGGCCGTGCGATTTTATGTGAGCCTGGGATTTCGAGAGACTGCCCGGATGCAGAATCGTGTCGGAGGGACATCGCTCGTGATGACATGCGAACTGACTCCCCGCTCCGAGCCGTGAGCGTCCGGTCGCCACCCTCACTCTCGGCGCAACGACCTTACTGACCAGCCGGCGACACACGGAGAATCCGTCCATCCGGGCTGTCCGTCAGCAGATACAAGAAGCCATCCGGTCCTTCTTGGACCTCACGAATACGCTCGTGGAGTTTCCCGAGGTAACGCTCCTCATGCTCGACGGCTCCGTCCTTCAGAACCAATCGCACGAGCAATCCCGGGGTGAGTGAGCCCACCAGGATGTTTCCTTTCCAATCCGGAAATGCCTGCCCGGTGTAAAAGGTCATACCGGAGGGCGCGATTACCGGATCCCAATAGTACACGGGCTGCTCCATCCCGGCCTTGGCGGTGCCTTCTCCGATGTGCACGCCGCTGTAATCGACGCCGTAGGTAATGACCGGCCACCCATAGTTCTTCCCTGCTTGAGGATGATTCAATTCATCGCCACCGCGGGCTCCGTGCTCGATGGTCCAGAGCTGTCCCGTTTCTGGTTGGAGCGCGGCCGCCTGCACGTTGCGGTGTCCGTAGGACCAGATCTCAGGTCGCGCTCCGCGTCGATCCACGAACGGATTGTTCTTCGGAATCGATCCGTCCGGATTGATGCGCACGACCTTTCCCATCCCGGACGACAAATCCTGCGCTTGGTCCCGGTACGCATAGCGCTCACCCTGGGTGACGAACAACGTGCCATCTCGGGCGAACACGAGGCGAGAGCCAAAATGATTGGGGCCACTCACTTTCGGCTGCTGACGATAGACAACCTGCACGTTCTCGAGTCGCTCGCCTTCCAGCCGTCCGCGCGCAACTGCCGTGCCGGCCGTGCCATCCTGGCCCGGCTCGGCGAAAGAAAGGTACACGAGACGATTCTCGGAGAACTTCGGGTCCAGTTCGATGTCGAGCAATCCTCCTTGTCCCTGCGCAAACACAGTCGGCACTCCGGCGAGCGGCTTGGACAACTCTCCATTTTTGTCGGCGAGCCGCAGTCGGCCCGGACGTTCGGTGACGAGCATGCGCCCATCAGGGAGAAAGGCGAGACCCCATGGATGCTCGAGTCCCCCGAGGATTGGCTCGATCTTGACGATGCCCTCGGTGGAGGCAGGAGTTGGGGAGCGTGGCGCCTGAGCCTCCACGGGCGGCCCTGTCGGCGTGCACGCCCACAGGCTGACAGCGAGTCCGAGGCGAAGTATGATGTTCGACATTAATCCCTCCTGCTCATGCTCGATCGATTTACGGCGTATTCTTCATGAGCCGCGGATGAAGCACGATGGGTTCGAGCGGGCGCCATGCCTCCTGACGAGCCGACTGCACCATCGTGTGGAACGGGGACCATCGGCAGGCCGGATCGGTGGACGCCGCATGCCCTGTGAGGTGATAGGCCTGGCAGCGACAGCCACCGTAATCGGTGGTGCGGCGATCACAACTTCGACATGGGTCGGGCATCCAGGCTTCTCCTCGGAACATGTTGAAGAGGGGGGAGCCTTCCCAGATGTCCCCCAAACTACGCTCCGTCACCCGCTCCATCGGCAGGCCCGGAATCGTATGAGCGGCGTGACAGGGGAGTACCATCCCGTCCGGCGCGACCACCATATACCGTCTCCCCCAGCCATCCATACAGGCGCGCGGGACATCGGCATAATAATCGGGGGTGACGAAGATGATTTCCATGGCGCCCTCGAACCGCGCTCGGGCCGCTGCGGCTGCGGAACGAGCGTCGTCCAATTGCTCGCGCGATGGCAGGAGCGACGCGCGATTCGTCAAGGCCCAGCCCAAATACTGCGTGTTGGCCAACTCGAGACGCGAGGCTCCGAGCCGAGCCGCCAACTCGATGATCTCGGCGACGCGAGAGAGGTTGCCTCGGTGCAGGACGACGTTGATCGTGAGAGGGATCTCCAACTCACGCACCCAGCGGGCCGCCTCCAGCTTGCGCGCGTGGACTGCTATTCCCGCCATCCGGTCGGCGGCAGCCGGGTCGGTGTCCTGGAGCGATAGTTGAACGGCATCCAGGCCGCAGTCGCGAAGGTGGACGAGACGATCGCGATCGAGTGGGATCCCGCTCGTGATCAGATTGATGTAGAGGTCGAGGGTGCAGGCCTCTTCGATCAGGGCCTCCAGGTCATCTCGAAGGAGCGGTTCGCCCCCGGTCAGGTGAAGTTGGACCACGCCAAGCGCCTCGGCTTCGCGGAGCACCCGACGCCAGACCTCGGTGGGCAGAGGCTTCCCGCCCGAATACGAACGAGGATTCGAGCAATACGCACAGGCGAGCGGGCAGCGATACGTCAACTCCGCAATGAGCGTGTGGGGTGTGTCCATGCGGGTCAATCCCGGATTAATCCCCGCGCATGCAATCTCGCGAGCAGGGCGAGGACATCCTTTTGGATGGTGTCGCGCAGTTGCGTGCCATGTCGACGCGCCAACGTGTCGGTGATGGCCCGAATCGTGGTGCGTCCATCGCACAGGTGAAGAATCTCTCCAGCCGAGCCGTTGAGCGCCAGCCCGCGTTCAGGGGAGAGCAACCACAGACCGCCGCATCGGCGATCAGGTCGCAATCGGACGTGAGGAGACAGCCTCGGACAGCTTTGCTCGGTCATCGTCTGAATCGTCCGGTGATTCGATAGAGGCCCGATACACGCAGTCCAACAAAGTCCACAGGATATCCGTTTTGCGAATCAACGCCGACAGACAGTGCGATTGGCGCTCCGCCGTGGTGGCGTGCGAGACGACGAAGGCCAACGCCTGTTCGGCATCGCCGGCAGCTCGCGTGACCCGTCCCCGGAAATAGGCCAGTGCCTGGGGCTCCACCCAGGGATAGTGCCGTTCCCAGGCCGCGATGCGTGTCGCCATCAAATCGGGCGCAAACAACTCGGTGAGCGAAGCGGCCACGGCCTCGACCAAGGAGGCATCGCGCACCAGATCCACGTAACTGTCGCAGGCCTGACGCACGCCGGGAAGGACGCCTCGAAAGCCTGTGAGAAATTCCACATCGATATCCATGGCGACCGCCAGTCGTCGCCACAGGGCCAGGCCTCCGTCGTTGGAGGCGTCGCCGTCCTGATCGCGGATTCGATGAATCCACGCCTGGCGAAAGACCGGATCCTCCGACTTGGCCAGGATCAGTGCGTCCTTGATGGGAATTCGTGTCTGATAGTAATAGCGGTTCACCACCCACTGCTGGAGCTGAGGTTTGGTCAACCGTCCTTCGTGCATCAGCACGTGAAACGGATGCACATGGTGATACCGCCGCGACCCTTCTTTGCGTAAGCGATCGACGAAAACGTCGGGCGTCAGTGGTGCGGACACGCTCATGTAATGACGATCTCCATTCCATCGTAGGCCACTTCAACCCCGGCCTCTTCCACCTCTCGGCGCTGGGCGGAACCGTCGCGCAGGATGGGGTTGGTGTTGTTGATGTGAATCAGGATGCGGCGCGATGCCCGGCTGCTGGTTAATTGGTGGAGGCTACCCTGTGGCCCCCCGATGGGCCAGTGCGCCATGTCCCGCGCCGTCTTGTGCCCGATGCCGAGCGCCGGCAATTCGTCTTGCGACCAGAACGTGCCGTCGAAAAACAGGCAATCCGCCTCCGCGAGCAACCGATCCACCGAGGGTGCGGGACCGCCCACACAGGGAGCGTAGCCCAGCGTCGGACCGTTCGCATGTTCTTGCGAATATTCTCGGAAGAGCAGCGCGACATTGGTGTCCGGTTGGGTCTCCGCGACTCCCTCCAAGTAGAGCGGGACTTTTCCCGGCACGGATAGCGTGGTGACCGATAAAGAGGGCGATGGACCGTCGCCGTGCACGTTCTGGCTCGTATCCAATTTCAGCTCGTGCCACAAGAGATGCGGGGCGAGCGCGCGGTACATTGAGTTGTGCTCGATCAATCCTCGGCGTACCGCCTCGGTCGCGTAGACATGCACCGGCTGGCCCTCACGCAGTGACCAGAGGCCGAGACATTGATCCAGATCGCCGTTGGTAAGAAGTACTCCGTCAAAGGGGCAGGCGCGCACCGCAGGAGGATGGAACCCCGAGGAGTCCAACTGCTGCCGGAGGTCCGGGGAGGCGTGGATGAGGAAGCGGCTTCCGTCTGCGGCCTCGATGGCGAGCGCAGCCTGCAGGCGGGCAGTTGCGGAGATGCTACCGTCACGAAGCCCGCGGCAGTTGAGACAGGCGCAGTTCCACTGCGGAAACCCTCCGCCCGCGGCCGAACCCAAGACGAGCACGCGCATGGTCTTCAGGCTTGGGTCACGACGCCATCGTCGATGGGAAGCGTCTGGGATTTGGAAGCCTCCAAGGGCGTCGGTGCGCGTTCCTCGAATTCATCCTGGTAGGCGCCGATCTCCGAGCTCATATTCACTTCGTGGTACGACGGTGTCTCCCAGCTCATGTGAGCCCTCCAAGTCGGTACAGGGACGTGCCGAGGAGCGGGGGCGCGTTTGTCCTCGCGACCTCGGAGTTGTCAGGCGATCTCATACTACCAAAATTAAGAAGTTTCCACCTCGCCAGCTTAGACACAGGGACGGGCCCTGTTCAAGGGCGAATCGCGTTCCGATGCGAGGAGGGCCCGTCGTGTGAAGACAGGCCGAGAGGGTCTGTCGTCCGGCTGACTTTGTCCGTACAATGTGATCATGGACAACGTGCGCGAAACCATGGCACGGGCCGAGGCGCAAGCCAGGTTGCTGGATGAACTCTTGTGGGTCGGTGGGACACGCCTCAAGATTGGTCTCGACCCATGCATTGGGCTGATCCCGGTGTTCGGCGACCTCGTCGTCACGGCATGGGGCGTGGTCATTTTGATTCATGCGCGACGCCTTGACCTTCCATGGCCGGCGCTGGCGCACATGGCCTATAATCTACTCAAGAATGGATTGATCGGAGCCATTCCATTTGTCGGAGACGCCTACTCGATTTGGTTCCGCAGTCACACGTTGAACGTGGCGGTCATGATACGCGCGCTGAAGCCGGGGGAAGATGGAAGTTGTCGTGTGAGCGCCCGTCGATTGAACGCGGAGGATGTGGGCGGAGTGCTCCTTCTGATCGGACCGATCCTGGTGGCCGTGTTTCTCGTGAGCCGGTGGTTTTGGGATCACGACGTTTCTTACTATTCCATCCTGTTTCCCGCGCCCTACAGCAGCGGCAGCCGCGTCTATTGATAGAGGAACGGGTTCCAGGTGGAAAAAGTCATTCGCCGACCCGGATCCGTGCGTCCACAATGCGGCAGCCCTGCCCGGGCGGGAGGGCGAAGATCGGATTCAGGTCGAGTTCCTGGATCGCGGCAATCTCTTCGACGAGGTGTGAGACGCGCAGCAGGGTGTCCTGAAGCGCGGCGATGTCAGCCGGGGGATGGCCTCGGTAGCCTTCGAGGAGTCGATAGCCCTTGATGGCTCGGATCATCTCCTGCGCGTCGCGGTCCGTCAGCGGTGCAATCCGGAAGCTGATGTCCTTTAATATTTCGACGTGAATCCCGCCCAATCCGAACGCGACGAGGGGGCCAAACGACGGGTCGTGCGTGACGCCGACCATGACTTCGACGCCGCCGGTGAGCATCGGTTGGACCAAGACGCCTTCGAATGACTCGGACTTGTTCAAGTCCTTCAGCGCCCGCTGTATGTCCCGGTATGCGGTGCGAACCTGGGCGTTATCCACGAGGTTGAGTCTCACGCCGCCCACCTCGGTTTTGTGGACGATCTCACGGCTCACGACTTTCATGACCACCGGAAAGCCGATCTCTTCGGCGATGACGCTCGCTTCGTCTTCGGTCCGAGCTACCCCTCCATCCACCAGCGGAAATCGAAACGACGTCAGGACCGACCGCGTTTCTTCCGCCGTCAGCCAGCCGGAACCGCGTGAGGCAAGCGCCGTCGTGCACACCTCGCGTGCCGGCACGAGATCGAGTTGGCCACAATCGGAAACGTGGCCGAGGGGCTGACGCCGCCACTCCTCATAGGTGGCGGCCTTTCCCAATACAATCGCCGGCCTCTCCGGCAGATTAAACGTCGGAATCAGTTCATGGTCCACTGTGAATCGGCGGTCCAGATCTCCTTCGGCCATCCAGACGAGCAGCACCGGCTTCCGCGACGCACCTGCGGCTCGCGCCCGCTGAATCCCGGTTTGAATGCCGCCGGCGATCGGTTCCGTCATGGTCGGACTGACGGACACGTACAACACGATCAGGGCATCGATCTCGTCGGCACCGAGGAGCGCGTCAATCGCGTCGCGGTATTGTTCCGAGGTGGCCGAGGCAATCAGATCGACGGGATTTTTCAGTGCGGCGGCGGCCGGAGTGAAACGCGCCAGTTGGGCTTTGGTGTCCCTCGACAATTCCGGAACGACCAATCCGGCCGATTCGCACGCATCGGCACAGAGAATGGCGGGTCCTCCGGCATTGGTGAGCACCCCGACCCGTCGTCCAGCCGGGAGCGGCTGGTTCGAGAGAAGGGACGCCAGCGCAAACAAATCTTCCAGGGTCTCGGCGCGCATCACGCCGCTCTGGTGGAACAGCGCGTCGACGGCCGTCTCCGGTGCGGCCAGCGCGGCGGTATGCGATCCTGCGGCGCGCCGACCGGCCTGGGAGCGCCCGGCTTTCACCGCGATGATCGGCTTCGAACGCGCGACCCGGCGAGCAATCCGTGCAAAGCGTCGTGGATTGCCGAATGACTCGACGTAGAGCAGGATGACATCCGTGGCCGAATCCTCTTCCCAGTACTGCAAGAGGTCATTGACCGACACATCGGCCTTGTTCCCGACGCTCACGAACGAGGAGATGCCCACCTGCAGGCGATGCGCGGCAGCCAGTAGGGCCAGACCGATCGCCCCGCTTTGCGAGGACATCGCGACACGTCCCGCCGGGGGAAAGTTCGAGGTAAACGTCGCATTGAGGCGGACGCTCGGCTCCGTGTTCACAACCCCGAAACAATTCGGTCCGATCATCCGCATGCCGTAGTCGCGGACTTTGTGAAGCAGACGGTCCTGCAGGGAGGCGCCGTCCGCGCCGACCTCGGCGAAGCCGGACGTGATCACGATGAGAGTACGGACGCTGGCGGTGCCGCATGCTTCGACCACGGGAAGGATCTGCAACGGCGGCACGACCAGCACCGCGAGATCCACCGGCCCCGGCACGTCGCCGACGGAGCGGTATGCGCGCCGACCCTGGAGTTCAGCAGCTTGCGGGTTGACCGGATACACCAAGCCCGTGAACGGAGCGGCCAGCAGCGCAGCCAACACCTGCGCGCCGATCCGCTCGGGGTGTCTGGATGCGCCGATGACCGCGATCGATCGTGGATGGAAGAGCGGCCTCAGAGACGCCACGGTGGCCACGCGCTCGCGCAAGTCCGACTTGGTCGCTTCGGGTCCCGGCGGGGTCAATTCGATCTCCACCTCCATCTCATCGCCGCCATAGCGTTCATGAACGGCAAGGCCCGATTCCTGAAAAACCTGGCGCATGGCCAGGTTATCCGGTTGCGTGACCGCCCACAAGCGGGTGAATCCGTGTTCGTGCGCAAGAAACGCCAATCGCTCCAGCAGAATGGTGCCCAATCCCCTACCATGGTACTCGTCGTCCACGGCAAAGGAGACCTCCACCGCCTGCGAGTCCTTCTGTTCGTAGCTTCCGACGGCCAGCACATGTAGGCGTTGCTGGTCCTCTCTCCCGATGAAGAGTGTCACCTGTCGGCGCGCGTCCGAGGCGTCGCACATGTCGGCGACGAGGAACTCCGGAGGAGAGGTCTCGAAAAAGAAACGTCGATAGCGTGCGGTTGGCGACAATCGCTCAAAGAATGACAGGAGCGTCCCACGGTGCTGAGGGCGGGCAAGATAGAGATTGGCGGTTGAACCGTCTCGGAGTATGACGGGAGAATTCGCGAGCCGATCCGACATGATTCCCGGTACGGCTCCTCCTACCCGATGCCGCCGTACGGGGCGACGTGGCGAATGTAGCTGAGCACATCGCGAATCTGATCGTACGACAGGGTGTCCCGAAATCCGTGCATCGGCGTAAACAAGACACCGTGATAGATTGACACCAACAACTCCCAATCTTCTTTGGAGCGGGACTTGAGCGACGTCAAATCGGCGGGCGGGACGATCAGCCACCTCGCTTCCGGGCCTTGTCCGTCTAGATGTTCACCGTGACATCGGAGACACTGTTGCCTGTAGACCGTTTCTCCGTTCTTGGGATTGCCACGCTCGCTTTGGGCAGCCGCCCACGTACCGCACAGGGTCACAACGGCGATCAACGTGACGATCGCAAAAGCTTGCTTCGGCGTCGCGCGTCTCTTTCCATTCATGTTAGCGAATGACCAACACGGGACAGTTGACGTGGTGCAACACTGCATGCGAGACGCTGCCGAGCAAAAACCGCTCCATGCCTCGTCGCCCGTGAGAGCCGATCACCACGAGTTGTGCATCGTGGGAGGCGTCGGCAATCTGATCCACGGCATCACCCTTCACGACCTGGGCGGCACTCACCTTATAGAGCGAACTGAGCGCATCCGCCGTTTCTCGAACCTGCTCCTGGGCGTATTTTTCCATCTCATCCGTCCAGGCCGCATATCCGTAGGCGAGTGAGGGGTCGCCGAGTTGGGGTACGGGCACCACGCTCAACAAGGACATCTCGACCGCCTCGTTGAATCGGTGGGCGCTCAGCCAGCTCCGGAGTCGTGCGGCGTCTTCCTCCCCTTCGATGGCCACCAACACGCGCCGTATCGGGCCAGGGTCGCCTCTGACCACGAGGCTGGCACAGCCTGCATGGCTGACGACTCGGTGCGACACGCTCCCGAGAAACATCTCGGCGATCCGGCCTCGGCCACGGGTCCCGACTGTCACCAGGTCCGCGTGCGCCGACTTGACGGTTTCCAACACGACATCCGCCGGATTGCCGATTTGGTAGAGCCGCCGAACCGATTTGACCGCAGAGGGAACCAGCTCTGCCGACTGCCCAAGCAATCGTTCGCCGGCATCGATCAAGGCCTGCCGCAGGTCTGCAGCCGCCTGTTTGGCCATTGGTGGTGCCGTGAGTGGAGACTCGAACGGTCGGGTGTCCACCCCGTGAATGAGGGTGAGTTCATCCGGTGTGAACAGCCTGCATGTCACTTGTACGGCGTTGAATGCCTGATCCGACCAATCTACTGCAATGACCGCGCGCATGGCACCTTGCCTTTCTTCCGCATTCAAACGGCGCGGACGGCGTGAATGCCGAACGGGTGCGCCGCTGTCGGACCGCTTCGAGGTTACCACCGACGGCTCGGAGATCCTAGCCATCAGTTCCCGGTTCATGCCACGCGCGGCGCGCCAGGCTCCTGGAACCGCAAGGTGTCTCACGCGTTTCTTTCGGCGCCGACGTGCCGCTTCAACGGAAACCGGCCAGTGCACGGGCGCCCGCCTTGCCTCGATGCGTTAGCTGACTTTGATTTCGACCGATTTGGCTTTGGCCTTTTCCGTCTTTGGCAGCCGCACTCGAAGAATGCCGTCCTTGCAGTCCGCTGAGACTTTGGTCGCATCTGCGTCCTCGGGCAGGGTGAAACTCCGCATGAAGCTTCCGTACGCCCGTTCCACGCGATGATATTTTTTCCCCTTCTCCTCTTTCTCGTACTTGCGCTCGCCCGAAATGGTCATGACGTCGTCATGGACGGACACCTTGATGTCTTCCTTCTTGACTTCAGGCAGCTCGGCCTTGATGAGGTACTCTTTCTCATCCTCGGTAATGTCCACGAGGGGAGACCATTCGGTGACGGTCATTGCCTCCTCCCGGTCGCCGCCCTTCATCGACGTCCTACCGAAGAGGGTGGACAATCGCTTTTCCATGTCTTCGAGTTCCTTCATCGGATTCCAACGGGTCAGTGGCTCCCAACGCGTCAATGCTCCCATGGCGGTCTCCTCCTTGTGCACCACTGTGTCAGTGATTGAGTCGTTATGTGACGCGCGCTCCTCACGCGACCTTTCCCCGTGACTCCTCCTCGCCCGGAGCCGGCTCGGGGGTATCATTCTGCTCGAGATCGCATCGGGGATACTCGATCGGATTGTCCTGAGTCGGGAGCGAGAGGAAGTATTCCCCCCGTCCTCTCAACGTCACCAAGATTTGTCCTGTCCGGCTGAGATGATCGATCTCCGCAAACACTTGATTCCACGACAGAGTTCGATCCCGACCTAACAGATCATCAATCTGGCACCCCGGCATGGAAGCGATCAGTTCGATGATCCGTTCCCCAATATGCTGCTCGGCTCCCACGACCATGACCCCTCCCTCCTGTCGGCTGTCGCCCCTCACAAATTGCACGGGTGGTGCCAGCCCTGTCAGAAAAGCGGATGTTCCTGAGATTCTTTGGATGGCAATAACTTCGGTGAGATCCGATTTGAAATTGGGGAGAAGGGACTGGATGGTGAGGCGTTTCTGCCCAATGAACTCGGAAGACGCTGTTGCCAAATGGGACAGGGGAGGCCTGAGACCTGGTGGCCGTCAATGCAGCCAGTCTGGCGCGATCAGCAGTGTCATGCCAAGTCCGATCATGACGAGCCCACTGATCAGATTGAGCCACCGGCTTTCACGTTCTTGGAGGCGGCGACGGCTCAGGGCGACGACGGCGAGGGTGACCATCAGCGAATCGTCCGCGATATAGGCCAGATTGTAGAGGGACAAGTAGCCGTAGTACTGCCAGGTGGGCAGGTCGTGCATGCTCAAGATACGCGTATAGAGCGCCGGAAATCCGGCCGTGCAGAGCAGCTCGACGATATTGACCAGGACTGCCAGGATCACGACTCCGGCCAACGCCCCGCGGACATCTTCCGCCTGCATGACCCGTCGGATGCGCTCGTACAAGCCTGGTTTCGCGCGCTCCGGGATGCGGAGCGACCATCCCATGTCCGGTGCAAGAAAATCTTTTGCGTGGATGCCGCCCATGAGGATGGCAAGGGTCCCAAGCACCAGTTCGATAGGACGCGCAAACCCGATAAACAGGAAGAGGTTCAGCCATGCAGCCATAAAGGCGAAATACACGAGCCCGCTGACCAGGACGAAGGTGCCGGCTACCAAAGCCATAGTGGCGCGGCGTTTGACGGCGGCCAACAACGACAACAGGAACAGCAACACCCACATCGCACAGGGATTGAATCCGTCAAGGAGTCCCAGAGCGATCGTAAAGAACGGAAGCCCCATTGCTCGGACGTCCAATGGGCCGAGGGGCGAAGTCGCGATGTCTTTGAGTGGGCGGTCAAGGTCGGGCACGCGGTCGAGCGCACGGCGAATCGCCTCGCCCGTCGTGGCCTCATCGGCGAATCCGATGAGCAGCTCGTCGCCGATCAGGAATGCCGGAACCCCGACCGGCTGAAGATCGCGTTCCGCCGCAAGGTCCATGAGCCGTTGGAAATCCGCGGGGCTTTCCGCGACATCATGAACGGCGATGCGCAAGTGGGGCCGTTCGAGCGCCAACAACTCGAGAAAGGCCTTGGCGCGAGAGCAATGGGGACATCCCTCTCGCACGAACACGTCGAGCGTCACGTCCGTACCGGATCGCGGTGGGGATCCGGCCGCCGACTGGAGGGCGTACAGCACGCCGATCACTATGAAGATCGTGGCCGCGAGCGTGAGGGATCGGTTTTTCATGGGGGTGTAGGGAGCCAGATGCGTGCCAGCGACGACTAGAGCAGCAGTGTAGCCATACCCAGATAGATCGCAACGCTCAACACGTCTTGCACCACCGTGGCACCGTGCTGGCCGAGGAGCTCTGCTTTGTCGGAATGGCCCCTTTCAGACCGCGCGTCTCGCGGAGTTGGAGGATGTCTTGGCTGGTGGCGACCTGCGAGTCGACGAGCGCGCGAGGCGCGACTCCAAAACCAACCAAGGTGATCACCAGTGCCACAAAGGTCCAGGACTCGCGTCGCGTCAAACCGAGCCAGGGTCCGTATTGAGCGAGCGCGTTCGGACGGCCGCAAAAGAGCGAAAAGTACATCCGCAGCACAGCCAAACCGGTCAGCGCTGATGCTAGAACTACCGCAAATCCCAGCACCGGGAAAGCCTCGACGGCACCATCCACGAGCAGTTCTTGCCCCACGAAACCAAGTGTGCCGGGGAAGCCTGTACAAGCCAGACCCATGGCCAGAAAGGTGACCGCGAGCAACGGCATGCGTTCGTACCCTCCGTGGTAGAGATCAAGATTCAAGCGGCCTCGACGCGCCTCCAGCACCAGGACACAGCAGGCAAGTCCTCCGAAGGCCAACCCCGCCGAGAGCCATACCAGCAATCCACCTGCCAGGGCACTGACGCTCGTGCAGTCCAGGCCCGCCATCACGAGAGCAGACTGACTCATGAACAAGTACCCGCACGCCCGGCGCGGACTGGTTTGTACGAGAGCAAGCGCAGCCCCATAGACCGCCGTGCCGAGCGCCAAGATGGAGATTAGCCGCAACACGTCGGCCGACGCGCGCGGCACAATCAACGCGACGGTCACGTAGGCCCCTAGCTGCGGGGCGCTAAACAAAATCGTTGGTCCTAGTCGTCCATGGTCGAACACTTCGGGGACCCAAGCGTGGAACGGCACGATCCCCTTTCGGATCAACGCCGACGCGACAATGAACCACAGGCCTACCGCTTCGGCCCCCGTATCCTGGAGACCTGGCGCTATTAAAAGCGCGACCCCGAGGCCAAAGAGGAGCGTCGAGACCCCCAAATACGTCGCGACGATGCGGCGCTGATGCCTATGCGCGGGGTCCTCGAGTTCGCGCAAGAATGTCCACGCAGAGGCGCCCCATAAGACGAACAGCGCCACTGCACTTTCGGTGAGAAAGGTTCCGAGCGTGACTAGGGTGGCGAGGGCCGTCCGGCGCAAGCCACATATGTCGAGCGCCGCCCGGGGGATCACGGCCACACTGAGTAGCCACAGCGCGGCCGTAAAGGGCAGGAGGACTGCTGTCAGGGTATCAATACGGATGAGCGCCTCGCCGCCGGGAATCCAGCTCAAAGCCTCTGTGCGGATCGAGACAGCGTGCAGGGGTGGCGAGAAGGCGATCCCGAGCGCCATCACGAGCATGGATACTGCAGAGATCACCGCCAGACGACGCAACCGTTCGACGTCGATGGGAAGACAAGACGCAGTGAGCACCAGAATAGGGAGAGTCGCGAGACCACTGAGCCACAGTCCTGCCTCATTCATCTCGGTTCTTGTGCCCTTCGGTCGGGAGTGGCCGTCGCGTGAGAACGACGGCATCGCACAGCCAACCATCGAGACGGGTCAGCTGGCGCGCAATTCGTGTAAAGGGGTCGACTACAGCCTGCTCCAGAATGGTATCGAGGAACCCGCGTTCGAGTGCGACGAGATAAACTCGGCGGAGAAGGCGATCGGATGCCACGTCCTGCAGGTAGCCGCCGGATGACGACGGTCGCTCACCGAGCGCGTCTTCCATGCCATGCAGATTGTGGAGGACGTTCGGTGCGCTCAGGAACTGCAGCAGCCGAAAACAGGCGTGTCCAGCCAGGTGAAGGAATGCGACCGTATACCACCCGAGCGATATTTCGACGATGATGATGCCGACCTGTGTGAGCGATGCATACGCCAGCGAGGATTTCACATCGCTCTGCACGCGTGTGGTCAACCCCGCAAAGATTGCTGTCGCCGCGCCCAGTGCTCCGGCA
Source organism: Nitrospira sp. (assembly GCA_036984305.1). Taxonomy (NCBI): domain Bacteria; kingdom Pseudomonadati; phylum Nitrospirota; class Nitrospiria; order Nitrospirales; family Nitrospiraceae; genus Nitrospira; species Nitrospira sp. The sequence goes on along the minus strand of BQWY01000001.1, from coordinate 3,898,905 downwards.
AGGATGCGAGCCGCTGGTGCTTGTTCGAGTAACGGAGCGGCCCGGAGCAAGAGAAAGCAGCCCGCATGAATCGAAAGCGAGCCATAATAGACCGCGCTTGATGGAGTGGGGCCCTCCATCGCGCGCGGGAGCCAACTCGAGAAGGGGAGGAGCGCACTCTTTCCTGCCACCGCAACGATGAGGAGGACGGCAATGAGTGTCGCGTTGCCGCCTGTCAATTCGACCGCTGAAGTGGCTCCGCTGCCGCCAAACAGCAGTGACAGACTATCGGTACCTGCGACGTGGCGCAGGAGCACAGCCGCCGACAGCATGGCGGCATCGCTGATGCGGTAGACCGAGAACACACGCAGCGCGTTCGACACTGGTGCTGGTCGCTGGTGAAAGAATGCGACGAGCAACGCCGAGCTGAGACCGACGAACTCCCACCCGACGAACAGGACGACGACGTTGCCGGCAAGCGCCACGAGCAAGAGTCCGGTGACGAACATCGCCAGAAGGACGAAGTATCGATTGTAGCCGGATTCCCGGTGCAGATAGCGGTTGGAAAATGCGGATACGACGCTGGCTATCCCGGCCGAAAGTGCTGCGAAACCAAGAGAGAGCCGATCAACGAGGAACTCAACGGCAATGCCGCCTTCGTGAGGGGCAAACCAGGTGCCATATGAAAGGAGCCACGTCTCACTTTCGGTGATACCGTACAAAGCAAACGCTGCCGACAAGGCAGCGCAGGCCACTAGCATGGCCCCCACCGCGAGGGCGCCCGTCCATCTTTCCGGGAGTGGGCGGTTGACGAGCGATGCCGCTCCGAGAATGACCAAGAGGGTCGCGGGTGCTCCGATCCCGATAAACACAGCCGACGCGACGGAAGGGTTCAGGATCATGTCGAGTGACCGCCGTGCGTTTTCTCCACCGCTCGCAGGACGGCATGCCCCTGCACGATCGTCGCAGGTGGAAGAAACCCACGTTTCCCCTGATACCAGGCGTTGGAGCCGCCCGATACGGCGGCAAGCGCACCTGTGGCTGCGTGAGGCACGAAACCTGTCGTTCGGAACTCCCACACCGTGCTGGATTCCACGTCCAGGCAGGCGAGCCAGACCCAGCGGTGTCGAACGAGTCGAGCGACGTCCGGAATATTTTGTATGACCCGCAAGAGGCGATCTGGCGTGTCTTCGATGACAAGCGCCAGTCGCGTGGGCTCGTGAATCTCGACCATCTGCCAGGGAAGGCCGGTGCGGAGATCGCTCTGTGCACCGTCCATCACCCCGAGGAGCGACGTGACGTTGTGCGGCAGTTTGGTGCCACAGCCATATCCTGAGGGATCGACGTAGCTGAAGTAGTACTCGAGATTGATTCCGGTCACGACCGGCACCACAGCCGCCAGAATACGGGCGAGTATCGCACCATTGTGGTCTTGGGTCGGATCATAGGACACCAGGAAGGCTCGTCGATCAAGGAACAACCCGCGTGTCCGCATGCGCCGGCCGATGATGCAGAACGCGTTTGTGGCATGGCCGTATTCCGGACGAGGTTGTGCTAAGTCGGCCGCGCGTCCCTGTACGTGAGCAAGTGCCGCCAGGGGGGGGTACCACAACGGCACGGCCTCAAAACGGCGACACCGTTCGTGAGCCTCTTTCCGCCTCGCGGTTCCGATTGTTTCCTTCGCTCGTGCCAACACCGGTTGAGATGCCGCAGGAACAAGATCCTCATCAAAGAACGTGACCGTGTTGTCGCACGTATTCCGTTGGACTCCCACGAACCACGTCGTCGCGTGGATGCAGAGGCCATCTGTCGCCAGGAGTTGGCGCACGCGGGGATCGTTGGCCATGTGCGCGAACGCGCGGGCATTTGGCCCACCGCGTCCGCCCCCGCACGCCCCGCAATCGTGGGCCGACTCGTGAGGATTATTGAGACTGATAGAACCATGTCCGACGACGAGGACGAGCGGAGACAGCCGATCGCTTATTCCGATATCGTTGAGCACGCGGCGCACAATATTCGCCATCTCCCGAACTGTGAATCCCGCATGGGTCCCGATGGGCGGCGCTCCAGCCTCGCGGTCGAGCTGCAGACGGGTTCGCACCGTCGTGCTTGACGTTTCGTGCGTGCGGCCCAGTCGAGAGGAGAACCAAGGAAACACCACCCGAAGAACGAGCGGAATCAGCGCGAGCCAGCCAAACACGGTCATCAGCACTGCGCCGCGGACCGGCAGCCGACTTCCTTGGTGAACGTTGTAGCCGAGGAACCCCGCAGCGAGCCGTTGGAACCGGCGCGACCGTCTCACGAACCGATCACCGTCCACTTCGATCTCCGCGACGTAGTGTTTCGGGTGGATCGCCACAGGACACAGCGGTCGAGGGTGAGCGTCGGTGGAGCCCTGGTGATACATCGCGACGTTGAAGAATCCGGCCGTGCCGAACGTCTCGCAGTCCGGATCGATCTCCTCCAGATGTCGGCGGAATGATTCCTCCCGCTCGTCGAGGCAGAACACAGCCTGAAATGCCGGAGGGCCGGACAACTTCTGTGATGGATGTCCTACGAGTGCGTCGTACAGGCGGTAGCGGATGGCTCGCTCGAACGCCTGGTGCAGGATCTGGCGTCGATGCATGCTGTCGATTGCATGCAGTTCGGACTCGAGCTCCCTCACGTGCTGCTCGCCCCACTGCTCGACAATCGATCCGTCGAGGCCGCAGAGTTGAGCCACGTGAAACAGCGGCCATGCACGCTCGACGACGGTCGGGGGAAGACGCTGGGGAAGCCGATTCCGAAGCCAGGGGCACAGATCCCGTAAGGGGCCAGCAAAGGACCACTGGCGCGCTGCATGGTGGAGAGCCGCACGTTCGAACAGCAAGCGGACTGCGAGGTATCCTCGCAATGTCACAGTCAGGTCGCGTGCGGGAACGCGGTCTGGTCGCTCCTCAATCTGCCTGACTATCCCAGCCCAACCTCGCAGGGCCAGTAGCTCGCCGCTTACATAGTCCTTCCACTCGTCATCAGCGACTCCAAGTTCGGCGAGGGAGTGACCAATGGAGCCCAGGGCGTCGCGCTGGACGGCTCGGTCTTCGGCGATCAGCCAGGGGAGTGTTCGCGCCCACGGCCCGCACTGTGCAGTGAGAGCCGTTGTGTAAATCTCCAAGAAGCAGCCATGAATGCCACGCCATCTCTCAGGCATGGACCAATGGGCAAGGCCCTGATCGAGATAGGCTGCAAGGAATCGAATGAGCGGTGGGTGTATCCAAGCATCCGTATCAAGTCCGTGTACAGCTTGCAACCAGTCGCGATGGCGAACGAGCAAGCCCGTTGGAACTGGGGGCGGTTTGCCGGCCGATTCCACTGCTGCAACACAGCCGTTCCAGAGACGGCGCACGGCTCGGTGCTCCTCACGACCGTGATCGTCCAGCTCGCTGAGTGCACTCGACACAGCGCGAGCGGTTGCTGGCACGTCCGTTCTAAACCGGGACAACGCAGGGGTTTCATTCAGAATCCACGAAAGCTCTCGACCGGTTGCCGGGGGAATACCGTGCAGCACCACTGCGCGCCAGAGATTGAATCGCGAGCCGACGCCAGCCACATCTCTTGTGCCTCTCTCACCCAGCTGGTCTTGGAGGAGCGTCTCGACGTCCTTGGCGAGAATACGGCCCGACGCCAATTTGTCGCGATAGCGCGATTCGGCGAGGAACGGCTCGCACCCCAGTCGCTCCGCGGCGAGCTGAACTGCCTCCTCGAATGGCAGGTGTTCGAACGCGTGCAACGTATTGTGATGAATAAAAATGCTGATGGGACCTTGAGCCGGCAGCAGGCGCGCCAAGTCGTCGATTAGGGAGGCCAGAGAATGGGGCGACGCGTGAGCCCGGTGGATCATAGGCTTAATATTGTTTATATTATAGCAATATTATTATATACTGATACAGTGGCAAGTAAAAAACGAGTTCAGAAGTCGGGCGAGCCCGCACCAGCCGGCGAACTCCAGTCATTCAAAGCGCAGTTCTTTCGAGCATTGGCACACCCGATTCGGATCGGCATACTGGAGATTCTTGTCCGAGGGGCGCGTACCGTGCAGGAACTGCAGGAGGCCCTGATGCTGGAACAGCCGATCGTCTCGCAACAACTCGCGGTGCTTCGAACCCAAGGCATTGTGTTGGGGCAGAAGGAAGGATCGTCTGTGCGCTACTCGCTTCGCGACCCATTAGTGGGTGATTTGCTCGTGGTCGCCAGGAAAATCTTCAACAATCAATTCGCCAACACGCAGGGCTTGCTTCGTGAATTACAGCGAGAGGTCCAACGACTGTAACGGTGCCGCTCCGAAATACCGCTGTGCCCCGCCATGTCAGATCAGGTTTCCAGTGTGGGAAGTGCCGCACGGAATCGGAAGCAACTGCGAGCCAGCTTTTTCCGTATCACGCAGGTGAGGTGAGCCCCCGGTGCATTGAGGGTACCCCAGTCAACTACGAATGGCTACGTTACGTCAGGAAGGCGCGGCGAAGTGCAATCGCGAATTCATCGACCGCCTTGGGATTGCCCTGATGGCGGCAGCGCGCGAGACGGGCGCCCGCCTCTTCCGTCCACCGTTCGCCGAGGTCGATGACCTCTCCGATTCGATAGTCCCCGGTTTTCAACCGCGCCACGTCGGGTCCAACCGGCGTGTCGAGGATGCGAACCGTGAAGCTCCCGCGTTCCAGCAGTTCACATAGGTTGTACAGGACTCGGAGATAGGCCGCGGCATATTTGGCCGGTCGCCCATCCTTCTTTTCGAGGAACTTCTTGCGCTGATTGTGGGCGTAGGACAGAAAGGCTTCGTACGCCTGGTGGGGAGACCAGAGCGACGGAAACAGCTCACGCAAAGCGTGACCCCATTCGTCCGCCGACACCGTTGGAGCGACGAGGGTTTCGAGTGCCAGCGGATAACAGTCGATCGCGAGACTGAGGAACACGCCGACTTCCCACGCCGTCTCATCGCCGCTCCCTTTGGTCATGCGCGGGCCGTGTGGCTTGAAGCCGACTCTGAAGAGTTCCTCGGTCGGCACGACAAAGACGCTTCGGTAATCTGCGTCGCTGCCGGTTCCGGCCAAGCCGTGTGCCTGCGAGCCGATCAGCACCTTGAGAATGACCTGTTCGGCGTGCGTCGTCATGAATGAATGGCACCGATTGGGACGAACGAGATCAGGATGGAGATGGCGATCAGGATCACGATGATCCATTCAAGCATTTCCATCCGCAGATTCGAGGCGCGGTCCGTCATTTTCCCGTAAATGCTATCCAATGTCTGTAACTTCCTGATGATGCTGGCGTCCCATTCCTCCAAGTGAAATCGCTGTGACGTGAGTCGGTACACGCGCGCGAGATACTGGTCGCCAAGCAACTTCAGGGTATTGGTCACTCGTTCGAACAGGACCGCGCTGTCGACCTGCATCTCCGCGATGCGGGTGGAACTGCTCTCGTGCGCGCGAAGGAGCGGCCACCGGCTCTGTTGTTTCGACACGACCTCGTAGGCCTGATCCAGCGCGTTGTCCAGCTGGTGATCGAGCAGGCGCATCTCGAGCAGTTCGACATTCGCGAATTCCAGAACGGCAAGCACGTCTTCCATCTCCGTTCCGAACAAGAAGGCCGCATTCCAGTCCACGGCGGCCATGTCCTCCGGGCTGAACGAAATGCGGCAGGCCAAGGCGTCGCGGACCTCTTGCTCCGAGAGCACCGATCGCTCGCATCGGAGGATCTGCGCCAGTTCCTGCTCGAACTCGCTCCACAGCAACGGCACATTGGGAGCGCTGGAAGCTTCGATGTGCATGACCGCGTAGTCCTCGACCTCGGGGGCGATGCCCGGCTTCTCGATCGCCTCGCCGAGCGCCGATACCAACTGCTCGACCCATTGGCGGGAATCCTTCAGCAATGGCGGGTTGTCGTAGAGGGCTTCGCTCAATCCGAGCAGTCCGGCGAAATCGCCTTCGATGGGAATGCGATACATGACGGAGAGCGCACCAAAATCATAGAGCATGAGTTCGACGCTGGGATGCGTCGCGTAGTGCCAAACTTTAATCGGGGCGGTTTCCTGGGTGATCCGCAAGGGTGCCGGACGGTACACCAAGTGAGCCGGGGCGCGCAGCTTGTGCCGGATGCGAGCCCGTTCTTTCAGGGCGGTAATGCGTCGATCGGCCTCGTCGAGATTGACAAACGTCCCGATATCGTAGGCGAGCAAGACATAACAGTTCCCCTTGTCGATCATCAGTGTCTGGCTTGCGTCGCGCTTCACCGGTACATCCTCCTGGCCGGGCATTGATGCCGAGTGGTGGCCCTGCGCTCAATGTTATAGCACGGCGGGCCGAACTACACTCATCGACGTGGGAATGGGCGGCACGCCAGCGGCGGTGGGCCGATCGTTCGTTCGGCTCGTGCCTTTTCCTGACAGGTGTGCTCGGGTGACACCATGCGGGATCATTTCGGTGGCGCCAGTTCTCTGATGTAGGACAATGCCTCAAGAATTTCCTCCTCGGGGAGGCGCATCAGCCAGCCGTGCATCGGGGTATAGGCGACCCCATACGCGGCGGCCATCCACAGTTCAAAGTCGGACTTTGCGCGGATGTCGGGGGAATGAAAGTTGGTCGGCTTCACGATGAGCCGCTCAGCGTCGGGACCGTCTCCTTCCCCGTTCGGCCCATGGCAACGGTAACAATGCTCTTCATAAATCATGCGGCCGCTCCGAATGCGACCATCCTGTCCGAGTCCCGCGGCGCTCCACGCAAAGAGTGCGAGCAGGCAGCCGATCATCGATACTCGAGTCAACCGTCTCATAGGGACTCCTTCCGAACGATTTCTTGAATGTGCGTGTGGGGCGGTGAGGGCGCTCGTCCGTCCAACCAGTGGCGCCGGCGGAGCAGGAGTTTGCGTAGTTCCTCAGCCATCAGCAGGAAAACCGCACCGCCGGCCAAGGCCGGCCAAATCCACATGGGCAGGGATTTGGTTCCGAACAGAACGTGAAGAGCTGGCAGGTAGACGATAGCCAGTAAGAGCGCGAGCTCGGCCGCGATGCCATAAAACAGCAGCGCGTTGGTCGCGAATCCGAGGCGAAGGGCGGACTGTCGCGCGGATCGACAGGCGAACACGTTGGCTACCTGGGCGACCACGATCGTGGCCAAGGTGACGGTCGTGGCCTCCTGATACAGAGGATCCGACCAGTTGAGCGACACGCCCCACTCCCATCCCCGGAGATAGAGGAACCCGAAGAATGCCCCCATCGCCAAGGCCGCTTCAATCAGGCCCAAAAAGCCGTATGCGCGGAGCATGAGCGACCGATCGACAAGACGCGCAGATCGTGCGCGTGGCGGCACATTCATGAGTCCCGGATCTGGCCGCTCGGCGCCAAGGGCCAAGGCCGGCAGCATATCCGTGCCAAGGTCGACCGCCAGGATTTGCGGAACCGTAATCGCCAGCGGTAATCCGACCATGCCGTATCCAAGAAACGGCACGATTTCCGGGACGTTGCTGGCCAGCACGTAGGTCGTAAACTTCTTGATATTCGCATAGACGGCACGGCCTTCCTCGATGGCGTTGACGATCGTGGCAAAGTTGTCGTCGAGGAGAATCATATCAGCCGTTTCTTTGGCCACATCAGTGCCGGCAATTCCCATCGCGATGCCGATATCCGCCTGTTTGAGCGCCGGTGCATCGTTCACGCCGTCGCCCGTGACCGCCACAATCTCGCCCATCCGCTTGAGCATCGATACGACACGCATCTTGTGTCGCGGGGCCATGCGTGCGAAGAGTGGCTCAGTTTCCCCCGGCCTGGCGGGAGTCAGGAAGGCCTGCAGTTCCGCGTCGTTCATCACCTCCACGCGTGTCCCTTCGATCACCGGAACAAGCTCCGGTTTTGACGGATCGAGGGTCCCAGGGAGTAGGCCGATCTTCCGGGCAAGCGCGACTGCCGTCAGAGGATGATCCCCGGTTAACATGACGACACGGACTCCGGCCGTGCGGCAACGGGCCACCGCGCCGGGGACTTCCCGGTGCGGGGGGTCTATCATGGCCACGAGACCAAGAAACACCAGGTCCTGTTCGACCGTTTTGCTATCGAGATCAACATCAGTTCGCTCGATTTCCCGCACGGCGACCGCCAGGACACGGTACGCCTGCTGAGCCAACCGTCGACTGTGTGTCAACAGTTCCTGTCGCACTGCATCGCTCATAGGGACGGGGGCCACCGGGTCATAGGCCCGCGAACATAGCGGAATGACGGTCTCCGGTGCGCCCTTGACGTGAGCGACGAGCTGTCCCGCCATCCAATGAAGGGTGGTCATTCGCTTTCGATCCGCATCGAACGGGAGTTCACCCAGTCGTTGCGGAGGAGCGGGAGGCGAGAGGCCGTATGCGTCAACGAATTCGAGCAGAGCCACCTCCGTCGGATCCCCGACCCATACGCTGCGGCCTCCGGCCTGCCGAACGCGTTTTGCCGTGTGGCACAGTGAGAGGGCCTGCGCGATCGGTCCCAGTTGGCTGGGCTCTATCGTGTTGGGGATGGAATCCTTGATCACCAGGAGACCGTTCCGCGCTTCTAAATCGAGACCGTCCACATGCACGCGTTCCACACGCATGCGGTTTTCAGTCAACGTGCCGGTCTTGTCGGTGCAGATGACCGTGGTGCATCCCAGCGTCTCGACGGAAGACAGATGCTTGATGAGGGCGTTTCGCTTTGCCATGCGCTGGCTGCCGAGTGCGAGCGCGAGCGTCATGGTTGGGAGCAAGCCTTCTGGAACATTCGCGGCGATGATTCCGATACCGAAGACTGCGCTGACCCAGAATCCAAGATTCATCGAGATGCCGAGGATGAAAAAGAGACCGCCCATGACCAACGCGAACACTGCAATCATACGAGTGACCTTGACCATTTCGAGCTGCAGTGGACTCAGTCCGGGCTCCAGCGTCGTCGCCAGACCGGCAAGTTTGCCGAATTCGGTGTCCATTCCCGTCGCATAGACGACCGCACGCCCATGCCCGGACAGGATAGTCGTGCCCGCAAAGACGAGGTTGGGCAGGTCGAGCAGATGGCCGTCGGACACTATGTGAGTCGTTCTCGCCTTCGGGCGTGCTTCACCCGTCAGCGACGCCAGATCCACCCGCATGGCAAGCGCTTCGACGAGGCGACCATCCGCCGGAAGCCGCTCTCCTTCCTCGATCAGGAGGAGATCTCCTGGAACGATGTCGTGCCGGGCAACCTGCTGGGGACGCCCCTCGCGAATGACCCACGTGGTCGTCGGAAGCAGATCGTGTAGTGCATCGACGGCCCGCTCAGCCCTGAATTCTTGTGCGAAGGCAAACAGCGCGTTCACGGCGATTACTGCCACAATCGCCAGAGCTAGCGTGAACATGCCGCTGCCGGGATTCATGACTTCAGCTAGAATCGCCAGTCCGGCGGCAATCCATAGCAAAAGAGCGAGAAAATGCGTAGCCTGTCGCAACAGTCGGAGGGGCCATGCTGTCCGCGCCGCTGTATGGAGACGATTCGGCCCGTACTGCCGGAGCCGCTTTTCAGCCTCCGACGAGGTCAGGCCGTTGGGTGAGGTTTCCAGCTTCCTGTACACGTCGTCGATCGGGATACGCGCAATTTCTTGGGGAGCAGGGGAGGCCATGCCAGTTGTGTCGTGCAGCCCAAGTGCCAGGAGGGGGCACACGACCAGTGCGGCGGTGAAGGCGGCGAAAATCTCTGCGGTGTCGTGCCCGTACATCCAATTGGGCCATGTGGGAAACCTCCCGCCGCCGGGAGAAGCTGTAGTCCTGTAGCGTTCTGCGTCAAAGTTGAGATGTGGTTCTGGGGCGATTATCGACATAGGCGAACGTAAGTCCACGATGTGGCGCCTCAATTTCTACCGGCATCTGACTTGCGACCATGCGCAGCGCCACAATACAGACTGGGCAGGGTCTGACAACCTTTGAAAGGAGAAGAGATGAGCCGGGCATTTGCGGTCTGGCTGACGGGCCTACCGGCATCCGGAAAAAGCACGATCGCGAGCGTCCTCCAGCGAGAACTGACCGATGCCGGTCTGACCGTCGAGAGGCTTGAGTCCGATTCGCTTCGAAGCATCTTGACGCCGGAGCCGACGTATCAGGCCGAGGAGCGGGACCTGTTCTATCGCGCGCTCGCCTACTTCGGGAGCCGGTTGGTCGCCCATGGGGTTCCCGTGATTCTCGACGCCACTGCCCATCGTCGCAGCTACCGTGCACTGGCACGTACCCTCATTCCACACTTTCTCGAAGTTGAGGTGGCGTGCCCGTTGGAAGTCTGTATGGCTCGCGACCGGAAAGGAACCTATCGTGGAGGACAGGCGGGTACCAACGCGACCGTGCCGGGCCTACAGGTCGAGTACGAAGCTCCCGAAGCCCCGGAGGTCAGGCTCGATACGACACGAGTCGATGCAGAAGCGGCTGCCGCGCAGATCCTCGAGGTGCTACGCACCCGAGAGTACCTTATAGCCGCACGGGGCCTCGATCGATCGCCATGATGGTCACGCCGCTGGAAGATCCAAGGAAAGCAGTTCGCCTTTCATCTGAGGATGCAGATCGCACTGGAATGTATACTTCCCCCCTCGTTCCGGTGTGAAATAAAGGACAACCGTCTTGCCCGGGTCGATGTGTACCCCTTCGATTCCCTTTCCAAATGTCGCGATGCCTTCGCCTTCGACGCGGAGGCTCAATTGCGCGAACATCGGGGCGGTCAGGCCGTGACGCACGATGTCCTGGTTGCGCAAGATCAGTGCCGTCGGCGTGCCGAGTCTGAGTGCGATGGGCCTCGGGAGCACGAAGGCATAATTGTCGATCAGCAGTTCGACACGTTGCACGTCCGGATGTTGCACCGCGCCTTCGAATTTGTCGGCGAATACGCTCTGCGAGAGTCCAAGGCTTGCAACAATGGTGAGGCCAACGAGGGATATGGTCCGCAGTACGCGCATATGCATGCTCCTCTGCGACAAGAGATCCGAGGAACCCCAACGACGGCACCGGGAAAAATGTACACCTTCCTCCGCCTCTTTCCGTGTATCGTTCACACGGTGATCGGACTGGTCCATTCCTTTCGGTGACACAGGTCCCGTGCGAGCTCGTCACTCCATCATACTATCCCTAGTCGGTGGAACGCTCCCTCGGCCCGGCGACCTCGAATTGCCGGCCCGGCGCCCCGTCTGACCCTGTCCGAGCAGTTCGGCGCTCAGCATGATCGTTTCAATCTCCTCCGTAATCTCTTCCTGACGAACTGCATGGCGCTTGCGCGTCAACTCTGCCATCGTGCCGTCCAGCCGCTGCAACGCTTGTTCCATGTGGCGGACACGACGCTGGTTTTCGGACAACAGCGAACGATGCAACAGATCGTGCAGGATGGCAAAAAGGTAGTGATCGACCAGCTCTGCCGCGAACATCATGGGAGTGAGGGTGAGGACTGGAGGATAGGCGTGACGTGGGCCCCGGTCCTTCAGTCCCAAGAATGGCCGGCGCACCATGACGGTTGAGTGGTGATTCGTGGAGACGTGATGGACGACCGTGGCGTCGAGGATGCACACGAGATCGTCCGTCTTGTGCAGGGCCCTGAGTTGTTCGACGAGTCGGCCGATGACGGCCGCGGTCTCCTCCGCCACCGACGGTCCTTGTATCGTAACGATGGTGCCCCGTAGTCCCTGTGCATGAAGGGCCAGCCGAGAGCCGACGAGAATCAAGATTGGATCGGCTCCGCGATCGGCCGCGACATGCTCATGAAAGGACGCGAGGACGGCGTCGTTGAACTCCCCGCAAAAACCCCGTTCTGAGCCGAGCAGCAGATAGAGCGGGCGCCGGTGACTCGGCCGCGCAAGCGCGAAGGGGTGCCAGTTCAGAAAGTCGGCTGCAGCGGCTTCAATCAGGTCGATGGACTGCTGCTGGGCGGTCGCAAACCGGGCCAGCTTCTGAGTTTCCATGAGCGCAATGTTGCGCATCGCCCGGAGAATGCCACCGATTTCTCCGAAGGTATGCAGGTGCTGGTCAATGTCGCGTCGCCGACTCATGTGTGCCGATCTCCGTGAACCATGTCTCGAGCGCCGAGACCCACTGGTCCTCCGGCGAGTCCAAGGTCAAGGTCCCCTCCTGTACTCGCGCGGCCAGACTGTCGATCGCTCGATGAGCGGCCGGCATAGGCAGTTCGTCGAACAGCCCCTTCTGAAAGGCCACGAGCCAGGCCAGTTGCGTCTCGATCGAAAGAGGCGCCAGACGATCCTGTTTGAGCAGCTCTCGCAGTAAGCGCCCACGCTCGATCTTGGCCTCGACGGAAGCTTCGAGTCGGGCGCCGAAGCGAGTAAACAGTTCGAGTTCCAGAAACTGGAGATACTCGAGCTTCAGCCGACCGGCCAGGCGCTTCATGTTCGGGTGCTGACCCTTTCCGCCGATGCGCGAAACGGATTTGGTCACGTCGATGGCCGGAAGCGTTCCGGCGGCGAACAGCCGGCTGTCCAGATAGATCTGGCCGTCCGTGATCGAGATCAAATTGGTGGGAATGTAGCCGGCGATATCCCCTTGTGTGGTCTCGACGACCGGCAGGGCGGTCATGCTGCCGCCTCCGTTGGAGGGACTCAAGCACGTCGACCGTTCGAGCAGACGCGAATGCAGGAAGAAAATGTCGCCCGGGTAGGCCTCCCGGCCCGGAGGCCGCCGAAGCAGGAGGGACAGCTCCCGATAGGTTTGGGCGTGCATGGTCAGATCGTCGTAAATGATAAGCGTGTCTTTACCCTCGTACATCCATGCTTCGGCCAACGCACATCCCGCGAAGGGTGCGAGATATTTGAGCCCCGGAAGTGCGCTCGCCTGGGCGACCACCAACGTCGTATAGGCCAACGCATCATGGGCCCGTAGGGTCTGAAGGCACTGGACCACATCGGACCGCTTTTGTCCGATGAAGACGTACACGCAACGGACGTCCTTGGTGCGCTGATTCAAGATGGCGTCGATCGCGAGGGTACTTTTCCCCAGGCCATTGTCGCCGATGATCAGCTGGCGCTGTCCTTTGCCGATGGGAATCATGATGTCGACGATTTTGTTTCCGGTGTACAGCGGTCGACTGACGAAATCTCGAGCCGTAATCGGAGGGGCGGGCGCGAACAGCGGCCGCCGCGTCGGGGATTCGACGGGAGGCGATCCGTCGAGCGGAAATCCGAGGGGGTCGACGACGCGACCAAGGAGCGTCTCCCCCACGACGATACTGAGCTGAAGACCGGCCAGTTGGGCTCCTGTCCCGGCGGTGAGTTGGCCGGTCTGGTGTAGCAGAATTCCGCCGATGACCTGTTGCCCCAGATGAAACACGAGTGCGTGACTGCCTTCTTCGAACACCACCAGATCGTCGATGGCGGCGGACGGGAGGCCTTCGATCCAGACGATCCCGTCGCCCAGCGAGACGACCGTCCCACGCTCGGAGAGGCGAAGGCGGAAGTCATAGCGCTCGACCCACGCGGCTCGGCGAGCGAGTCTGGAGTCAGCGTACGGACGAGATGGCATCATTCGAGGCGACCTCCGTAAAGAATCGAAGCTCGTCGTGGAGGTTGGCACCCAACACGATGGGGCCGATCGTGATCCGAAGGCCGGCGACCAGTGCGACATCCTCTCTCCAGACGCAATGAGGTGTCCGACCGAGAACGGCGGTGAGCCGATCGACCAGGACGCGTCGCCGGGATTCCGGAATGGGGTAGGCGCTGGTGATGGTCGCCTCGCCCGCACCGGTTCCAATCGCTTCCCGCAAGCGGGTGAGGCGACCATCGGGCAATGTTTGAAGATCGGCGAGTGCCGCTTCGGTCAATCTGGCTTCCAGCGCTGGGTCTGCTACCCGGGCGAGTAGCTTGGCGGCAAACTGTGCGCTCTGGGTCATTGCCTGTTCCTCGGCCTGCCGTGCGTCCTCCTGCTGCCGCCGTTCATCCACGACGCGGCGCTTTTCTCGCTCCTGATCGAGAGAGGTCTGCAATTCGGCGAGCCGCCGAACGCGTTCCTTCTGAAGCTCCTCCGCCAGGTGGCGCCGGGCCTGAGCCCGTTCCTCCTCCCAGGTCTGCAGCCGCCCGTCGTATTGGGCCCGCAAGCCGTCCGCTTCATTCCGAATGCGTCGGGCCTCTGTGGTCTGCGACTCGATGGCCGCCCGTCGTTGCGCGATCACGTTGAGGACGGGCCGGTACAACAGTCGATGCAGCAGCCACACCAAGACGCCGAAATTGACCATTTCCAGGACGATCGTTGACCAATCGAGTTCCACGATGCGGCTCCGCTCCCGCGCCAGGCGGGCAGTGCTATTTCACCAGATATTCGATCAAAGGATTCCGGAACAACACGATGAGCACGATGACCAGACAATAGATCGCCAACGATTCAATCATGGCCAACCCGATAAACAGGGTTCGCATGATCGAGCGTTCCGCCTCGGGCTGCCTGGCCAGAGATTCGAGTGCTTGGCTGATCGCCCGGCCCATGGCAAAGGCCGGAAGCATGGTGCCGATGGCAATCGCCAGAACCGCAGCGACGGTAGAGAGAATCGCAAACCAGGTCATGTTGTTCATGGGTCAATCCTTTGCTAGCTGGCGCCGTTGCTCATGAGACTGCAGTGCCCCGGCGATATAAATGAGCGCAAGCATGCCAAAAATATAGGCTTGTAACACGGCTTCGATGATGTGCAAAGCCAGGAGCGGCACTGGGACGAGAAAGCCGGCGACGATCAGGACCAGCAACGCGGCCATTTCCAGGCTCATGATATTGCCGAAGAGGCGGACGGCCAAAGCCACGGTCCGACTGAGCTCGCTGAGTATATAAAACGGTAGCATCAAGGGGGTGGGAGTCACGTAATGGCCTAGATGCCCACGCAGGCCCTCGGCTCGAATGCCAAACCAATGCACCGATCCGAACACCAGCAGAGCCAGCGCCGCGGTCACTGACAGGTGACCGGTTGGGGCGCTTAAGCCTGGGATAACACCCAAGAGGTTGGCGGAACCGATGAACAGCCAGAGCGTGGCAATGAAGGGCAACAGCACCGAGGCCTGTTCCGGTGCGACGGCGGCAATCGCCCCCTGAATGGTCTCGACGGTCCCCTCGACCGCGACCTGCCAGGGCCGAGGTTCGAGCGCGAGGCGGCGGGACACCACCCATGCACTGATCGTCATGACGAGCATCAACGCCCAGGTGGTGACGACCGGCTCGGTAATGCGTAAGAGACCGACCTGAAGGACGATGTTCGTGGTCATACCTGGCTCGACCGTTAGTCTCGTAGGAATAAGTACACGTTGATGCCACCGAACGCGATCCCCAGCACGATCAGGCTGACTGTCCATCGCACCGAGTACCCCGAGAAGAACCCATCGAGCCAGCGTCCGAGGTAGGCGCCTGCGACGATGGGGAGCACGAACAGAATGCCGGCCGTACCCAAATAGGCACTCTGCGCCAGCAAGGTCGGACGCTCCTTCTGTGCCCGTTTCATACGGGCGACTTGCTTGTCCACGGCCTGCTTGAGGGTTGCATTATTCTCAGCCACTGGACACCTATCCGCGTCCGAGACGCCACAGGCGACGGAGCATCTCCTCTTCCAAACGCTCAAGACTATCCTTGATTCCCCGCAGTGCGGTTTCTTCGGCGCGCAACTGCTCCTCCAGCGCCTGACTGATCCGTTCGTAGTCGGGATCCCGAAGATACCGACGGCACGTGACACTCAGCGTCGATTCGTGGAAATACACCAAGGCCTTTGGGACGGCCAGGTATTCCCAATCGCCGTCCGCATGCCGGAATCGAGCGAGTCCAAACGGCAAGGACGTCATCATGCGCTCATGACCGGCGAGCAGCCCGAAACTTCCCGACGCATCGTGGGCGACAAACGCGGTGACGTCCTCGACCCGCTCGTGTTGCGTCGCGCCGTGGAGCTGCAGCGTAAACGTGTTCATGGGCCGGGCTCCGTCAGTGGGCCCCGCATGTAACAGGCCTCCTCGGACATCTGGTCGTAGTCGCCCCGCAAGAAGGCGTCGCAGTCCCGCAACGTCTCCGCAAGAGGCACCGCCACGCCCGCGACACCGGTCAGGGGAGCTGTGACGTGAAACGGTTGAGTCAGGTATCGTTGGAGCTTGCGCGCCCGCAGGACGATGCGGCGATCTTGGTCGGAGAGCTCTTCGATTCCGAGCATGGCAATCATGTCCTCCAACTCTCGGTATCGGGCGAGGTGCTCACGAACGCCCCTGGCAATCGTATAGTGCCGGTCGCCGAGGATGCGACGGTCCATCAGACGGCTCGTTGAGCCTAGGGGGTCGACGGCCGGATAGATGCCCTTCGCGGCCTGCGAACGAGTCAGAATGACGGTCGTATCCAGGTGGCGTTGAATGGCAGTGACCGCGGGGTCTGTGAGGTCGTCGGCGGGCACGTAGACAGTCTGAATCGAGGTGATGGCGCCGCTTGCCGTCGACATGATTCGGTCCTGCAATTCCGCCACCTCGGTCACCAGCGTCGGCTGATAGCCGACGGTGGCAGGCATCCGTCCGAGCAGTCCCGAAATTTCGCTTCCCGCCTGCACGAATCGAAAAATGTTGTCCATCACGAACAGCACGTCCTTGCCGAGGGTGTCCCGGAAGTATTCGGCATAGGTCAATGCCGCCAGTCCAACGCGGAATCGGACGCCTGGCGATTCGTCCATTTGACCGAACACCATCGTGGTATGGGGCATGACGCCCGCGTGCTGCATGTCGTGCCACAGCTCGTGCCCTTCGCGAATGCGCTCCCCGACGCCTGCGAACACCGAGACACCCCGATGCAGCGAGACAATGGCATGCATGAACTCGGTAATGAGCACCGTCTTCCCGATTCCGGCTCCTCCGAACAACCCCGTTTTACCCCCCCGCGAAAACGGACAAAGCAAGTCGATCACCTTGATGCCGGTTTCAAGGACGTGTCCCATCCCCGCGGCATCGGAGAGACGATCCGGCTCACCGTGGATGCGGCGATGGTCGGGTGTCGACAACGGTGGCAGCCCATCCAGGGGTTCCCCGAAGACGTTCAGAAGGCGGCCGAGCGCATCCGAGGAAACGGGGACTACCAGGGGACCACCTGTGTCCAGAACCGGCATGCCGCGCCGAAGGCCGCTGGTCCGATGCAGGGTGATGGCACGGACCCGACGTTCGTCCAGATGCTGGTACACCTCGAAGGTGTACCGTTCGCCATTGAGGCAACTACACAAGGCCCGGTAAATGGGCGGCAGTTGATCGCAGGCGATGTCGACGATGGGGCCATGCACCTCGGAGATAATCCCGACGGAGGGCATCCGGGACGTATCGAGCGGTGTGTCATCAATCGTGGTCATTGTGATGAAGCGCCGTCTCCATGCTCTGCGACGTACGCGACGCAGCCATCCAGGGTTGACAACTTGGGATAGTCCACTTCTGGAATCTCCATGTGAAATTCCTTGTGGATCGCGACGACGAAGTTTAGAAAATCCATGGAATCGAGATCGAGCTGGTCGCGCAGGTTGACGTTCGGCATCAAGGTCTGTCCATCCGCCTCCGGCGCGATCGTCGTGAGCAGCGCCACAATACGGGCCCTGAGATCTTCGGATGAAACGGAGTCTGCCATGGGCCTCTCCTAGAAAAGCGGATGGGGCGCAGTGCCGAACATCTTCGGAGGGCGGGATCCTGCTTCCGCGCCCGCGCTGCCGACGATACGCCATGCACCCCGTTCTTTGATCAGATAATGGATTTCCCGATGCCAGCTGTCGATCGGGAGCCGTGCCTTGGAATCCTTGCTTGTGGCCCACAATGCCCCGGTGCACGTAATCTCCAAGACCGGGGTTCCGTCCCGCTGCGCGGTTTTGATCGATGAGAAGGTGTGCACGTTGGAAATCAGGTCGTAATTCTGGAGCAATTCGTGCCAGATCGAGCGGATGTCGGCCTTCTTGAGTCCGTGATAGGCATACCGCTCGCTATAGAGCGACATCAAGCCGTCCACGTCCCTCGAACGAATCGCCTCTTCGGCTTGATCGAACGTGCTCGTCAACTCAAGGACCGTCTGCCGATCCACCTCAATCTTCGCCTCCGGCAGGATCTGTGTCATCGCCAGCGTGTCCTGCGCGGGCGCGACGATCATCCAAGCCAGGCAGCAGAGAATCATTGCTAATGGTCCACCACGTTGTCTCATGTGAGCCTCCTTCGACCGATCGATCCGTCCTCACAGGCTCTCGGGGTGATGCAGCAGTCGATCGATGGCTTCCAGGAACAGACCGCCCCGATGGCCATCGCTCGCACGATGATCGGCCGACAAGCTGGCAGTTACGACGGACCGCGCCACCACTTGGCCGTTCACCACCCAGGGCCGCTCGGCAATCTTGCCGAATCCCACGAGGGCGACCTGCGGCGGATAGATGACCCCCAACACCTGGTCGGCGCCGAGATCACCCAAACTGCTGACCGTGATCGTCGAGTCCGACATTTCGGAACTGCGCAGCGATCCGGCGCGAGCCCGTCTGACCACATCCTGCAAGCGTTCCATGGTGTCCATAAGACTCAACCGATCGGCGTCATGGACGGCGGGAGCGATCAGCCCGCCTCCGCGAAGCGAAATCGCGACGCCGACGTGAATGGCTTCGCTTCGAATCGCGTGTCCGTCCTTCCAGAAACCATTCAACTCGGGGATCTCCTTCAAAGCGAGCGCAACCGCCTTGATCAGGAGGACGCTCGGCAGCAACCGCTCGGCGACGCCGCGTGCGTTGTTGCACTGTCGGAGCCATTCCATGGCTGGTCCCATATCGATGCTCGTACTCAAGTAATAATGAGGGATCTCCCGCTTTGAGCGAGCCATGGCCGCGGCGATGGTGTGTCGGATCCTGGCTTGGCGGCTATCTGCGGGTACAGCAGATCCTTTCTGTCTCAACTCCGGTTGAACACGGATCGCTGCAGCCCGCTGAACATCTTCCCGGGATATGGCGCCCTCAGGTCCGGTTCCGATGAGCGAGGTGGGGTCCACGCCAAGTTCCTGTGCGAGGCGCCAGGCGGTCGGCGAGATACGCAGTCGATCTCCTTGCGCATGTGACGGGGACTGGGGCTGAACCTCTGCAGCCGGCGGCGAACTCGTGGCCAAAGAGTCGACGTGTGGCTCCGTTTCCTTCGGCGTCGTCCCCGGCATTGCGGTTGTGGTAGCCGGTGCCTGTGCATCACGGATAATGGCCATCGGAGTGCCCACCGGAACTTTGTCCCCTGGTTGTACCAGGAATCGCTCGATGGTACCGCATGAGAAGGCTTCGATCTCGATCGCCGCTTTGTCGGTTTCAACCTCGGCGATGATGTCACCCTTCTCGACGCGGTCGCCCACTTGCTTTTTCCACATGACCAACGTGCCTTCGGTCATGTCGGCGCCGAGCGTGGGCATGACAAATTCAGTCATGGCATCTCCTTCCCCTCACCAAAACGGCCGCGATTCGGTTCATCCGGTACCCGGTGCTGCGGCGGGAGACGCGGTTGATGCCGCTTCGAGGCCGGGGATCGCCAGCACGTCGTACTGCGCCGTGATCTCGCGAAACACCTGCCGCTTCTTGACTCGCTGTCGCTCCCGGGAACTCAACAGATCTCCGAGCGTCTTCACGGCCTCGATAATGTGCGCGCCCTTGTTGAGCATCACACATTCAGCCCGCTGCCCAGTGGCGGCGTCGGTGATTTCGGCCCGCGCCGCCAGCCCGCTCTTGGTCAAATTTTCCAATACCTGCGTCGCCCAGATCACCGGGATGTGGGCGGCTTCGCACATACAGAGAATGTCCTCCTGGACTAAGGCGAGGTGCTCGAAGCCGACCTCAACGGCCAAATCACCGCGGGCAATCATGACCCCGAATTTTGGCAGATCCAGACCCGCCAGGAGCAACTGGGCCAATCGATGAATCGATTCACGCGTTTCGATCTTGATCACGATTCCGATTTCCGGATTGCCGAGGTCCTTGAGCGCGGAGCGGAGATCATCCAGGTCGCGGGGCCGGTGAACGAAGGAGAGGCCGACCGCAGTGGCATGCTTCACGACGAACCGCAGATCTTCACGATCCTTCTCCGTCAGCGCCGGAATTTCGATGGCGCTGTCGGGAAAATTGAGTCCCTTCTCGGCACGGATTCGCGCGGGGGTGTCACGGGGGGCCATGATCTCCAGTTCCAGATACTCCGGCAGCACGTTGAGGACCCTCGCTCCGATCTTTCCGTCGTCGATGAACACCCGATGTCCCGGTTGCACTGCCTCCAGCACGGCGGGCAGCGTGCACGCAATGCCCGCTGGTTGGTCCCCTTCCGCCGGATGGCCTGGGCATGCCGGGTCGCGATAGAGGCGCAGATGGTCCCCCACTTGCACGTGAATGGCCACCGGTTGATCGGTGATCGGACCCACTCGAAAAGAGAATCCCTGCGGCGACATCAGCTCGGTCCCTTCCTCGATGTACGCGGTCCGATTCAAACCGACCCGCACTCGCGTCGGACTGGCGCGCTCGAGCACGCGAAGCAGGCGCGTCCGGCCCCTCGTGTCAACGAAGGTCAGGTCGTCGCCGAGCGAGAGGTTGTTCAATCGGTCCTGCTGAGGCAACGCAATGACAAATCGGCGGGGTTCGCCGGGGTTGCGAATGAGCCGGGTCTCCTCTGTGGCTGCGGTGAGATGCCCCTCGAGAACGCAGCGCGGTCGTCCGCGTAGGTCCTTCTCAACGGAAAGCTTCAAGGGACGCGTCGAAGATTTGAGCGGACCAGTCCGAACCTTCGGACCTGCCAGATCCATAACAATGCGGCAGCGTCGACCAATTCCCTGCCCTTGCTGGGCCAGTCTCGTCTCGGCATCCCGAACGGCCTCGATGAGTCTCAACCACTCACGGCTGGTGTCATGCGCACAGTTGATCCGAGCGATGTCCATCCCTTTTAGGAGAAGTTGCTCCAGCAGATCCGGCTGCCGTAACGTGTCGGTGTCCAGCGTCACCATGATTCGGGTTTGGTGATGGAGACGAGGTCGGCCGAGCAAGCGGGTGCTGCGCTGGGACAGCATGCCTCGGGCTTGGCTGAAACTCGGCGCGGCGAGAGGGGACTCCGGTGGTGGTGACCCAAGGTGTTCGAGGACCTTCCGCAGACTTGTCATCACGGCCCCCTCCAGCCGTCCCAGAGAAGAGAGGCCTCGGTCAGCCAACTCCAACTGGACATCCAAAAGGTCATACCCACGTAGGGCCAGGTAGGCCAAGAGGTTGTCACGGCTGCACTCCTGATCGAGGTCGAAGAACGGGAACCGTCCTCGAGCACGGAGCGCCTTCTGGGCAATATCTTGGTACAACTCCATCAGCTTTTTTGTGAATGGATCCGAGGTGGTCTCGTTCGGGTCGACGGGCGGTTGTCCCTGATTCATGACAGCAACCTTGTGTTCAAGCGCTCGGTCTCCGGATCATGGCGACACGAGCGAGCGCACCGCCTGAACGATGCGATCGACGTTCGGCAGCGCCGCGTCTTCGAGATGCTTGGGGTATGGAATCGGGACCTCTGCCGAGCAGACCCGTTGGACGGGACCGTCCAATTCGTAGAACCCGCCCTCGACGATCCGGGCGCTAATCTCGGCCGCAAAACTGCCGGTCCGCCAGCCTTCATCGACAATGACCGCCCGATGCGTCTTGGAGACGGATGCGAGAATCGTCGCCATATCCAGGGGGCGCAGGACCCGTAGGTCGATCACGTCGGCTTCGATGCCATCGGTGGCGAGTTGGTCCGCCGCGGCCAGCGCCTTCCACACGCTTCCGCCGAATGTGATGATCGACATGTCGGTACCGGCTCGCCGAACGATCGCATGCCGGATATCGACTGCTCCGGCCTGTTCGTCCAGCTCTCCTTCGGTCGGATACAAATAGGCATGTTCAAAGATGAAGACAGGATCGGGTTGCTGCAGGGCGGCCAGGAGCATGCCCTTCGCATCGGGTATGGTCGCCGGCGTCAGCACGGTGATACCCGGGATGTGTGCGAACCAGCCTTCCAAGCTATGGGAATGCTGCGCCGCAACTTGTCGGCCAGCCCCCGTAGCCATGCGTACGACCAACGGGATGCCGAACTGTCCACCCGACATATGGCGAATCGTCGCGGCGTTGTTCACGATCTGATCCAGGGCGAGCAGGCTAAAGTTCACGGTCATGACTTCGACGATAGGGCGCAGACCTCCCAGTGCCGCGCCGATGCCGGCTCCGACGAATGTATTTTCGGACAGCGGAGTATCGCGGATTCGATCGGGACCGAACTCGTCCAGGAAGCCTTTCGAACAGGCGTAGGGGCCGCCGTACTTGCCGACGTCCTCGCCCATGAGGAATACCCGTGGGTCGCTCCGTAGTGCTTCGCGCAACCCTTCCCGTACGGCCTCTCGATACGTCATCCTGGTCATGGTGTCCGAGTTAAAAGTGAGAAATCAGGTGTAAGGAGTAAAGAGCTATCTGAGCAGGGCAGGGAGCGTGTCGTGCGATCGTCGTATTGATTCTCCAGGCCCTTTACCTCTTACGTCTCACTGTTCACGTTCGCTGTGTAGACGTCTTTCGTCAATTCCTCGAGCGGTTCCCACTCTCCGCGTTCGGCAAAGGCTACCGCTTCGTCGATTTCCGCGCGGACTGCGGCCTCGATTGCAGAGAGATCTTCGGACGTCAGACATTTCCACTCCCGCATGCGGCCTTCGAATGAGACGATTGGCCCGTGAGTTTTCCACTCCTCCACTTCGGTTTTGGAGCGGTATAACTCGGGGTCGTACATCGAGTGCGCACGAAAGCGGTACGTCTTACACTCCAAGAGAGAAGGCCCTCCTCCGGCCCGCACTCGTTCAGTTGCCCGTTTGGCAGCGGCTTCGACGGCCAACACGTCCATGCCGTCCACGGCTTCACCCGGAATGCCGTACGCCGCCGCCTTGGCTGCGATATCGGTCATGGACTCCGATCGCACGAGAGCGGTTCCCATGGCATACAGGTTGTTCTCGCAGATGAAGAGGACGGGAAGCTTCCACAGCGCGGCCAGATTCATGGATTCATGAAAGGCTCCCTCGGCGACGGCACCCTCACCGAAAAAGCAGGCTGTGACGGACGGGCGTTTGCGCAACTGATCGGCCAAGGCCAACCCCACGGCGATCGCCAGGCCTCCGCCTACAATCGCAAGTCCCCCGTAGAATCGACGCGAAGCATCGAAGAAATGCATCGAGCCTCCGCGTCCGCGGCTGCAACCGTTGGCCTTTCCGTACAATTCGGCCATCAGCGGACCCATGGGCGTGCCTCGTGCCAAGGCATGGCCGTGCTCTCGATAGGTCGCGACGATTGCGTCTTCCGGCCTTAGCGCCTGCATGGCGCCCACCGCGATCGCTTCCTCACCGATGTACAGGTGCAGAAACCCGCGGATCTTTCCCGCACTGTACAGTTCAGCGGCTTTCTCCTCGAATCGCCGAATGCGGATCATTTGGCGCAGCAGATCCAGTGCCCGGGACCGGGGTGGTATGCGGCTGTCCGTGGCGGGTTGCTCCTTCACGATGACCCGCCCTCCAGGGTGGAGGTATCTCCTTCGGGAAGGCCCAACTCGCGTGCCTTCAGGAGTCGGCGCATAATTTTCCCGCTGCGGGTTTTCGGCAAGCTCGGGAGAAAGGCGATTTCCTTTGGCGCTACGACGGCTCCCAGGCGAGTACGAGCGAAGGCCAGGAGCTCCTTCTGTAATGACGGGGAGGAAGCAAACCCGTCTTTCAGGCTGACGAATGCTTTGACCACTTGCATCGCCACAGGATCGGGCTTGCCAATGACTCCAGCCTCAGCGACCGCTGGGTGTTCCATGAGGGCGCTTTCAACCTCGAATGGTCCGATCAAGTGCCCCGACGTCTTGATCACGTCGTCGGCGCGGCCCACGAACCAAAAGTAGCCGTCTTTATCACGCTTGGCGAGATCGCCAGTGAGGTACCACCCGCCGACGAAGCACTTCTTGTACCGGTCCTCCTCATGCCAGTAGCCGCGAAACATCGATGGCCAGCCTGGTCGAAGCGCCAATTCTCCCTCCGTATCGGGTTCGACGATGACCTGAATGTCTTCATCGTCACTCCCGCGCCGCACGACGGCTGCTTCGATACCTGGCAGCGGTCGTCCCATGGAGCCCGGGCGTACGTCCATGGCAGCAAAATTGGCGATCATGATGCCCCCGGTTTCTGTCTGCCACCAGTTGTCATGGAATGGATGACCGAAGGCTTGTTGGCCCCACACGACCGCTTCCGGATTCAGCGGTTCCCCCACGCTCGCGGAAAAGCGCAGCCGGTTCAGATCGTAGCGTTGAATCAGTTCGAGGCCTGCCTTCATCATCATTCGGATGGCCGTCGGCGCGGTGTACCACACGGTCACGCGTTGATCTTGGAGCGTCCGATACCACCGTTCGGCGTCGAACTCGGCCTCGTCGACGATACTCGTCACACCGTTCGTCAAAGGGGCAATGATGCCGTAGGAGGTCCCCGTGACCCATCCCGGATCGGCGGTGCACCAAAAAATGTCGTCCGGATGCAGGTCGAGCGCGAATTTTCCCGTCATATGATGTGCCACCACTGCTTCATGGACATGTACCGCACCCTTCGGGGTTCCGGTCGTTCCGCTCGTGAAGTGCAAGAGCGCGGGGTCTTGCGGGTCGGTCGGCGCAATCGTAAACGAGTCGTCCGCCGTCTCCATGAGGTTGTGAAAATCGCGTGTATCGGAAATTCCCGTCGACGCGGGATCCTGTTTGATCGTCACAACATGTGCAAGGTGAGGCAGTGAGCCGCGTATGACGGCAACCTTGCGGTGGTACAAGACTTCCGTTGTGACCAAGACCTTCGCTTGGCCGATCCGGAGACGGGTTTCAATCGGCTCGGGGCCGAACGCCGAAAAGAGCGGACAGAACACGCTGCGATTCTTCAGCGTGCCGAGGGCCGCGATATACAGCTCAGGAATGCGCCCGGCGAGCACGTACACACGGTCGCCTTTGCCCACGCCTAAGCACTGGAGCACGTTTGCGAAACGGTTCGTGAGTCTGTCTAGGTCGGTATAGGTGTAATCGTGGCACTCACCGCCCTTGCTCAGCCACCGAATTGCGACATGCTCGGCACGAGTCCCGTCGGCATGCCTGGCCACGGCCTCATGTGCGATATTGAGTCCGTTTCCGCCCGGAAGGCCCGTGAGTTCGTTGCGGGCCTGCTCCCACGTAAAGGACTGCCGCAGCGCCGCATAGTCGAATAAGTTGGGCACAACCTCCCACTCTCGACGGGATTTGATGATCGGAACCCACTTCATAACGGGCGCAAGGGTGCAAGGCATAGGCCATCTCCAGCCACCACACACGCTCTCGGCTGTGGCCGTGGGATGCCACGTTTGTGCGGGCCCTACGGGGCGAGCGTCGATGACCCTGTAGCAGAATTCAGCACTCCGCCCATGACCTGCGGGGGAGATTCGCGCCAAGTCTGTGACTGCCTGCCCGACGAAACGGCTCGAGCTGTTGGTGAAGAGTTGGTTCAGTGTGCGAAGGAACGAGGCATTCGTGAGGATTACATTTTTCCCCGAATGGATGAATGGGAGATCGTCCCCAGGCTCGCAGTCGCCGCAGCGATGTCGGCCCAGTCACAAGGAATCGCCCGAGTCTCCCTCACAGTGGAGCAGGTCCGGGACAAGGCCAGCACGTCAGTACGTCTGGCGCGAGCAGCGACTCGGATCTTGATGGAAGGTCAAATCATTACGCCGGCCAGAGGCATACAGACGACCCGCCCCCATTCTTCATGACGCGTTGTCGTGAACGCTCCAGCGTGTCACTCTTCGAGTGGAGAAGCGACGGTCGGAGTCGTGAACGGCTGACTCAGGTGGATTGGTTGGGGCGCCGACGGACGACCACCACCGAACAAGGTGCGTATTTCAACACGTTCTCGGCGACGCTGCCGAGCTGCAGCCGTTCCGTTCCCTCAAGTCCCCGCGATCCGACCACGATCATATCCGCACGGACCTTCTCGGCTTGGCTCAAAATGGCCTCGCTCGTATGGCCGGTCACGACCTGTGTTGTGACGGAACAACCGGTCTTTATCAGCCGCTCACGGTAGGATTCGACGAGTTGATGCGCGTGATCGATCTGCGGCTGGACGAGTTGCTGGATTTCCGTGGCCGAAAGAATACGGGCCGCCATGTCGGTCAGTCCGTGGCTTGCGACCGACAAGACGGAGACGTGTGTAGACTCAGCCAGGAAATGAGCGCAGAGGAATTCGCACGCTCGACGTGAATGTTTTGAAGCGTCGACTGCCAGGACGACCTGCCGGAGCGACGTCAACGGCCGCTTGACGATCCAGGTCGGACAAGAAGCGTGCACGGAAACATGGCGCGAGACGCTCCCCAAGAGGAACCCGCGGATATCGCTCCATCCTCGAGAACCAAGGACCAGTAGGTCGGCGCGCCGCCGGGTTCCCTGGTTCACGATGCTGGTCCCGGGACGCCCGTGCGCAAGGGCTATTTCGACCTTGGTCCGTGCGCTCGTTCCTCCCTGACCGAGCGCCACGGATGCGAGCCCGCTCATCTCCCGGAGGAGCGTCGTGCCACGCTGGTCCAGGGCTCGGACGACCCGGGACATGCGAGCCGGGCTTAGGGGACCTACAGATCGAGGAGGGCGAGGCTCGATGGTGTGAAGCAGGCAGAGTGTGTCCGGCGGGTCGGCTGCAAGAATATGCAGAGCCTCCACTGCCCATCGCGAGTATTCGGATCCGTCTACGGCACAGACGATCTTCATGTGGGCTCAGGCCGTCCCTCCCTTTAAATCGCTCCGCACGTGGGCGTTGCGTGAGATGGCTCTGCATCACTCATGCCGGTACATCTTGCCGTAGAAGATGGTCTCTGGCCCGGCCAGACCACGGCCATGCGGCAGTGGACGATTTGACTGCGGCGTTTTGCATCAAGTGATATTCCGGTATTGAGGTATTTATCGCCATCCTGCTAAATCGAGGTGATTGGCGTGAGGTGTGGAAAACGTGTCCGGGCAATGGCATCCCCCCCTGCGAGAAGCCTCTCTTGCCCTGGCCAAGCATGATGTTTGCGTTGATCGTCAGGATCGCGGAATCCAGTTTGCACCGCACACTTGGAAAGAAAGAGCGGCATGGGATCAGGCGAGCGTCAAGGAGAAGTCAGCGCGACACGGTGGACGTCCCGGCGACCTGTTGATCCAGCGGCACCCACCGGCGCATGCTGGGCTCCAGCGGCGTGGAGCGGATCTGTCTCGCCTCACTCGACCGTCCGTGACGCAGGCGGCGCTCGGGGGCACGATCAGGGCGAGACGTCACTGCGTCATGACGGAGGGACGCCGTTCGATTCGACGACGCCGCAGCGCGCACTGCTTCGTGAAGTCGTTACGATCAAAACTGTAGGCACCGGCTCGAACACAATGGATGCGGCAGAGGAGGAAAGAGCATGATGCGAACGACAGAAGTAGCAGCCGAGCCCGTCGCGTTCGATCGGTTGAAGGCCCTGGATGTGATGGAACGAGAGGTGCAAGTGGCGCATCCTCGGACGAAGGCCGACGTCATCGCGTCGATGATGATCGAAGGGTTCGGCGGAGTGCCGATCGTGGACGACCGGCACCATTTGGCGGGTATTGTCACGGAGTTCGATCTTCTTGCGGCATTGGACGAGGGGAAACGACTCCCGAACCTCGAAGCCAGACAACTCATGACCAACTCGGTCGTCAGCGTGAGCGACCACACGGACGTTCGCACGTTGATCTATGTCCTGCAGACCAATCATCTGATCCGTGTGCCGGTCGTCGATCGAGAGGGTAAGCTGGTCGGCATCGCGGCACGTCGAGACGTGCTCCAGGCCTATCTGGGATCGCGGGACGAGTGAATCACGGAGGGAGCCGGTTATGAAAAAGCAACACGTGCAGTTCTGTGACGGATGCGGAAAAGTGCGCGACGATCTGGGGGCCGAGAAGCAGCATCCACGTTGGGTCGAATTGAGGGCATTCCAGATGACGTACGGATTCCAACCCGACGATTTATTGTTGGCACATACCTACTGTCCGGGCTGTCAGGAGTGCGTGCAGGCCGGCACGCAGAGTTCTGATCCAGGTCGTGCCTCTCGATGATCGCATCCGTGCGGATGAGACCGAACAAGCCGGCACTCACAGGGTGACGCTCTCGGAGTGTCCTACCGCGCCGCCCTCACGTGCGAATGAGCACTCGGCTCCTGCCGTCATGTGCCTCGCCCAGCGAGCGCAGTGTGGATTCGCGTAGACCGTGACCGGAACATCTGTGTCGCGTCTCGAGGATCAGCGCGCGCATTAGCCGGCGGTTTCCGGGGGCTCCTCTGTTCCTTGATGGGCCGTTGACCGTTGGGCGATCCGGGACCCCATGAACACCTTTCAAGCCCTGCAAATTCACCACGAACAGAATCACGAGCGTGCCCGCTTGGTCACCCTCCGTGTCGATGATCTCTCGCCCGGCCACGTTCTCATCGCCGCTCGATACTCAAGCGTCAATTATAAGGATGCGCTGGCGGTGACCGGTCATGGGAAAATCGTACGGCGCTTCCCTCTGGTGGCCGGAATCGACGTCTCGGGAGTAGTCGAGGCTTCCGATGACCCGCGGTTTCGCGCCGGCGAGCACGTTCTAGTCACCGGGTACGGTCTCAGCCAAGATCATGACGGCGGTTATGCCGGGTACGTTCGTGTGCCGGCCGAGTGGGTAGTGCCCGTCCCGGAGGGATTGGGTCTACACGAGGTCATGGCCCTCGGTACGGCAGGGCTCACCGTTGCGCTGGCGATCACGAGAATGGAGGACAATGGAGTGCGCCCGGCCAACGGGCCGGTCGTCGTCACTGGTGCGACCGGTGGAGTCGGCTGTCTGGCGGTCGACATACTGGCAGCCCTGAACTATGAGGTGGTGGCAATCACCGGCAAGCGAGAGGCATCGGACGAGTTGGTGAGACTCGGCGCCCGGCGAATCGTCTTGCGTGATGAATTGGAGATGGGGCGTCAACCGCTGGAACGAGCGCAGTGGGCCGGTGCAATTGACACTGTCGGCGGGGACGTACTGGCATGGCTGACGCGGACCATCTTCCCTCGGGGGAGCATCGCCAGCGTCGGACTCGCGGGCGGGAGTGATCTGCAGACGACGGTGATGCCGTTTATTCTACGAGGCGTCAGTCTGCTGGGCATTTCTTCGGCGAACTGTCCGATGCCCTTGCGCCGGCATTGCTGGCAGCGGCTGGCCACGGATTTGCGCCCGAGACATCTGGATCGTATCGCGCCCGAGACGGTTTCCCTGGAAGACGTTCCGTCGGTCTGCAAACGCCTGCTGGCGGGCACCCATCGCGGACGGACCGTCGTGAAACTCTGACCACGGAGGTCGTCTGATTCGTCACTGGTCACACGTCAATCGTGCAGAGCGAACAACCGAGTGGGGCCTTGGGGTGCCACGTTCGGAAGCGAATGACGATTGACGTATGACGATGGGCTCTTGGCCAAAGCGGGCGAGAAGGAGACGTAGGCGGAATCACGGGGCTAGGCGTTCGTCACGGACGCACCAGCCGGAGTCAGTTCCTCGAATCGCGCGGTGAAGTGGCGAAGGACCGGGGCCGCATAGTTCATGAACAATCCGCCGATCGAGTCCCTCTTCTCGTAGAGACTGATGATCGATTCGGCGACGTAGGTAATCTGCATATTTGTATAGACACGGCGGGGGATAGCCAACCGGACCAGTTCCAGTTCCGGGTGTATGTGACGTCCGGTTGTAGGATCGCGCTTTCCAAACATCACGGTGCCGATCTCCACGCCGCGAATGCCGTATTCCCGGTAGAGCGCGACCGCGAGCGCCTGTGCCGGGAACTGATCTTGGGAGATATGCGGGAGGAATTCCTTTGCGTTGAGATAGACAGCGTGGCCGCCGATCGGCTTCACGATGGGTACGCCGCCCGCCTCCAACAGCTCTCCTAAATAGCGAACCTGCCCGATTCGGAACCGTAGATATTGTTCGTCGAGCACCTCTTCCAATCCCCTGGCCATGGCTTCGAGGTCGCGACCCGCGAGGCCTCCGTAGGTGGGGAATCCTTCAACCAGAATCAGCATGTTGGTAATGTCCAACGCCCACTGCTCGTCATTGAGACTCAGGAACCCCCCAATGTTCACGAGGCCGTCTTTCTTGGCGGACATGGTACAGCCGTCTCCATAGCCGAACAGTTCGCGCGCGATCTCCAAGACGGGTGTTTCCGCGTATCCGGGCTCCCGTTCCTTGATGAAGAAGCAGTTTTCCGCGAATCGGCAGGCGTCAAAGAATAACGGGATGCGATAGTGATGCAAGAGCCGCCGGCACTCGCGGATGTTCGACATGGACACCGGCTGGCCGCCTCCGCTGTTGTTGGTGATGGTGAGCATGACGAGCGGAATGCGCTCGCGCCCCAAGCGGGTGATGGTCTCCTCGAGCTTGACGAGGTCCATGTTGCCTTTGAAGGGAAGGTCACAGTGCGGGTCGTACGCTTCCTTGACCACCAGATCGATCGCGTCGGCATGTTGATGCTCGACATTCGCCCGTGTCGTGTCGAAGTGAATGTTATTGGGAACCACCATGCCCGGCTTGACGACGGTGGAGAAAAGGAGATTCTCGGCCATGCGGCCCTGGTGCGTTGGAATGACGTGCCGATAGCCGAAAATGGAACGCACGACCGCCTCGAAGTGGTAGTAGTTCTTGCTGCCGGCGTAGGATTCGTCCCCGAGCATGAGGCCGGCCCATTGACGGTCGCTCATGGCCGAGGTGCCGCTGTCGGTGAGGAGATCGACATAGACGCTGTCCGCCGGAACTTGGAAGAGGTTGTACCCAGCCTCGCGGAGCAGTCGGTCGCGTTCTTCCCGGGTCGTGTTTCGAATCGGTTCGACGACTTTGATCTTAAACGGCTCGGATGGGAACTTCACGGGTGGACCTCCTGAATCGAGCCAAGTGTTCACGAAAGGGCTCGGCACCGTCATATTCGAACACGTAGCGCGTCATGTCGAACAGCGGAGCCGGGTCCAACTCTCGAATCATCTGCGGCTTCCACGTAATCTGCAGTCGGTTGATCATCGTGATCGGCGTTGGCGTTCCGACGACCCCAAGGGGGACGGTTCCGTAGGTCTGGGAAAAAATCAAAATCTCTCCGTCGAACATGGCGGCGTTCAAATCCTGGGCGGCCCCGTATTTTTTGAAATCCTCCTCGAGTCTCCGAAACATCGTGGAATGGACCAGTTCCTCCCGAAACGAATAGAAAATCTTGATGCCTGCGCGTCGTTGATCGTCCATGACGTGGATGGCGTCGACGACCATGGATTCGCTGTGCATTTGCTCGTGCGTGAGAATGAGGAGTCGCCGAATCCGTACGTGCCTCCGTGCCGCGGCCTGGTTGGCGAGCAAGTAGTTGGGGTAGAGGGCCTCGCCTTTTTTCCAAATATTCCAGCGCTCCATCATGGCGTCGACGGTCCGCTCGGCCGTTTCCATGAGACGGACGGCCTCGGCATTGGCCGCCGCCCCCTCATAGGTCAGTGTTTGAGCCTCAAACTGCCGCAGTTCACGACCGATCGATTCGACTTTTCTCGGAAGGTAGCGGGGGTGCTTCGGGACGTGCAACATGACATCGACTGCGGTCAGTGCCAGTTTCCAATACTCCTTGGCCCGAGCCGGTGCTTTATCTTTCTGCGCGATGAGCAGCAGTTCGACGGGGTTTTTGTCGAGCAACGTCGCAACCTTGATGCACAGTTCCGGCTTCGGAACCTTGAGGCCGCGACGAATTAGATTCGCTTCCGGTTGGGCGATTCCCAGCTTGGCGGCCAGGGCATAGTCACTCGTCAGGTTGTAGCGTCTCTTCACTTCCTCCAGGTACCGTGCCGTCTCAAACATTGTCTCTCCCTGCGGTTAGGCGTGCTGTGCGCGGTGGTCCTCAATCCCGATGCCCTGTTCGACTTGTGTCGGCGTCCGGCTGTCAATCTCGTTCACGGCGCGGAGGAGAGCCAGACCTTCTGAGCACGGTCGACCCGGGAAGAATTCGGCTCAAGGCCCATCCAGAATCTTTCCAGATCATTCAACACCGCCACCATGCCGCGTTCGAAGTCCTGCTTGTCCTGGAACGAGAGCCCCTCAGTCCCAGGCTCGCCGTGCATGGCGTGTACGGCATTTTTCATGGCCTCCTCATGACCCTGTTCCAACTCGCGGTGGAACGTAAAATAGGTCATGTCCATCGTGGGAAATCGGCGAGCCCGTAGGCTCCTGAGACCGGGTATCAGGTGATCCCACATTGTAATGGCCATGTTTTCCAGTCCGAATGACGCGCCGACGGCCATGGCATGGTTTCCGCCGCCGTAGAGGTGCTCCATGCCTTCAATGTAGACGCGGGTCGAGGGACGCATAGGCCGGGTCATCGCCTCGTGCACGCTGATCTCGATGGAGCGGAGAAAGTCTCGATACAGCAGCTCGTGGCGTCGTGTGACGTGGCCGTCGCCCAGCTCCGAGTACAGGACCTTGGTCAATTCAGCGGCGACGGCCTCATCCTCCGTGTTGACGAGTTGCGCGACGAGGATGCGCGGGAAAAAGCGAGTGAAACTGTAGAACTCGATGGCGAACTCGCGCAACTCGCTGTCGGTGAGGGAACCGGATCGAAAACGTGTGAGATAGGAATTGTTGATCGCTCCATGCTGAAGGACCGACGCGCGCATGTGATCGTAGAAGGACATGATGCACCTCCACTCCCGCGCGGATTCCGCCATCCTCACTGTCACGGCAGGCCGCCGGCGTCTCGGTGATTGAGAATCTGTATCATGCGGCTCATCCGTGGGCGAGGCTGACGCAAAAGCGATGGACCGTCATCTGATTCATCGAACGATACTAGATAATATAGAAAATATATTGAATGATGCAATAAATATGTTATAGGCTATGTGTGTCACCCTCGGTTGAGCGGCGCAATGAGCCTGATGGCCCCTCGAAATATCTGATGGGAGGGAACGTCATGAATGAGGCAACGGGTATCGATCACGTCACCCTCTGTGTCAAAAACCTGGATGCGGCCGAAGTGCTCTTCACCAAGGTGTTGGGGTTTGAGGTGGTATGGTCCGCGCGGGACGTTGGCAGTGATAAGTCGAGCATGGACACGGTGGTCGTCCAGCGCGGCGACGCCAAGATCGCACTGATGCAGGGGCGCAACAAGGCCGTCAAATCCCAAATCTCAGAATTCATCGATCGGTATGGCGAAGGCGTGCAGCATATCGCGATCGAGGTCGATGATATCGAGGCTGTGTGTCACGAATGGGAAGCCCACGGGGTGCGGTTCAGCGGAAGCCTCAAGGATGGGCGGGATGGATTCGGCCCGCTGAAACAACGCTTCACCTATCCCTTATTCCCGGGCTGCGGCATCTTCCTTGAACTGACGCAGCGGCAACACGGCTCCGAGCAGTCCAAAACCTTTGTGCGGACGACGGTCGAGTCGCTGTACAAGGACATCGAGCGAGATCAGCTCGGGGGTGTTGATCAGACTATTGTCGACTATGACACGCTCCCGCTCCCATTCGATGAGGCTCCCTCCAAGCCGCACACGGTAGCCTCGTAAGCCGTCGCATCGCGCTCGAAGCGTCAGAGGAGGCTCGTCATGTACTTGGTGAAGCAAGGCACGGCGCCCAGCCAGGCCCATGTGGGTATTCCAGACGGCTTGCATGAGGAGGAACATGGCCGTCGAGGATTCAGCGGGCCTTCCTCACACCTGTATCGTCGTCATCCCCCGACCGGTTGGACCAGAATCGAAGGCCCCTTGCGCCCTCGGGCGTTTGCGTGCGAGCAATTCTCCTCAGCGGACTTCCGCGCATCGGACGGGAGGGCGGTGGCCATGCTTTCGAGCGTGGACGCCCGCGTGTTCCTTTCGCGCCGGTCGGCCACGATGCCGCATTTCGTGCGCAACGCGGACGGCGACGAGATTGTCTTCGTGCATCGTGGGCGGGGGGGATTCGAAACAGACTACGGGTACCTGAGTTACGAGCCAGGCGACTACATCGTGGTCCCAAAGGGGACCACCTATCGGGTTCATGTCGACGCGGACCAAGGCCCCTGTCTCTTTCTGATCGTCGAGACGCCCGTCCCTGTGGAGTTACCTGATCGAGGGCTGCTGGGTCATCATGCCCTATTCGATCCAGGCGTGCTCGGCGTGCCGACGCTCGCCGACATGCCACAAGATGGAAGTGGTCGGACTGAATGGGAAGTGCGCATCAAACACGGTGATGAATACACGCGCGTCTACTATCCCTTTTATCCCATGGACGTGATGGGGTGGAAAGGGGACCTCTGGGTCGCGAAGTTGAATGTGCGCGATTTTCGTCCCGTGACCAGCGCTCGCTATCACCTGCCGCCCAGTGTGCACACCACGTTCCAAGCCGGGGGTCTGCTTATTTCGACCTTTGCGCCAAGACCTCTCGAAAGCGATCCCAGCGCCCTTCGTGTCCCGTTTTATCATCGCAACATGGATTACGATGAAGTGCTCTTCTATCACAGCGGAAATTTTTTCAGCCGCGCCGGAATCGATGCGGGCATGCTGACCCTCCATCCCCAAGGGGTTCATCATGGACCCCAACCCCAGGCCGTCAAGGCCAGCGACGGCAAAGATCGGACCGATGAGGTGGCCGTCATGATCGAATCCCGAAGCCCCTTCCGAGTCATGCCGGAATTGGAGTCCGTCGAGTTGAAAGACTACGCGCTGAGCTGGAGCCGACCATGAAGCTCGTCAGCTTTCACGTCCGCACGCCCGTCGGCACCTTTACCCGGATCGGTGCGCTGCAAGATCGTGTCGTGATCGACCTGAATATGGCCTATACACGATGGCTGGCCGATCAGAGTGAGCCCCAGCCGTATCGGCTGGCCACTGCGCAGGTGCCGCCCTCGATGCTGGAGTTTTTGGAGGGAGGACCTTCCGCAATGGCCGCCGCCCGCCGCGGTTTCGATCATGCGAAACGCTTGGGCGGCACCGTGACGGGTCCTGGCGGGGAGACGGTCCTGTACGACCGCGAGCACATCATGATGACGGCTCCGCTTGTGAATCCACCCGCGCTTCGGGATTTTATCGCGTTCGAAGACCATATTGCCGCGACATCCAAGCGGCGCGGGCAACCCATTCCACCCGAATGGTACAAGGCGCCGGTGTATTACAAGGGGAATCACCGGACGATCATCGGACCCGACCAAGACCTTCGCTGGCCGCTGAATACCGCGAAACTGGATTACGAATTGGAACTGGCGTGCGTCATCGGACGCAAGGGAATGGATATCGCCGAACGCGATGCCGGGCAGTATATCGCCGGCTACACCATCATGAACGACTTCAGTGCGAGAGACGTTCAGTTTCAAGAGATGGCCTGCCGGCTCGGTCCGGCGAAGGGAAAAGATTTCGCCACGGCCATCGGTCCATCCCTCGTGACTCCGGATGAGGTTCAGGATTTGGCCGCGCTACGGATGATCGCCCGTGTCAACGGTGAAGTATGGTCGGAGGGTCGGTTCGGCACGATTCATTGGTCATTTGAGCAGATGATCGAGCACGTGTCCCGGGGTGAAACGATCTATCCAGGGGATCTCCTGGGTTCGGGTACGGTCGGGGGTGGCTGTGGATTGGAACTCGATCGATATCTACAACCGGGCGACGTCGTGGAATTGGAGATTCAACCCATCGGCATATTACGCACACGGATCGCCGCCAAGGAGCCGTCGTCATGACGTTCCCGGCCACCGTTCGATCGTCCGAACACGCCCTGCAGGCGCTCATCGATCGACATCGCCGCCTCTATGAGAGCGAGGAGATCGATACCGCGCTCGAGCGCATCATCAGGGATGTGCCGTTTACGAAGCTGTCGTCCTGGGACATTCACCGGATCCTCCGGGCTTCGCGTTCCGTGTTTTTCGATACCCACGTCGAAGTCGTGTCCGGGCATCATACCGCGACGTATCTCCGCTTCGAGTCGATCGCGCGGACCTCGCAATTCATCACCGTGATCGCGCGCGATTTGGCCGACTGGGTGTTTCGAACATTTTGTGAGACCGGCCTGGTCGGGATCGTGACTACCAGGTCGGATGCCTACGTGCTTGCCGAACGCGTGGTCGATTTACTGTACGACCGAATGCGGCTGCGGTTGGTGGCGACACCATTTCATTCGGAGACGGGAAAGATCGGAACAGAGATTCCGGTAGGGGCGATCAGAACGGGGGAGCGGTTCCTGTCGTTCAACGACGTCACGACCCGAGGCATGTGCGTCAGCAAACTGGGAAAAGTG
Organism: Nitrospira sp.; assembly: GCA_036984305.1. Taxonomy (NCBI): domain Bacteria; kingdom Pseudomonadati; phylum Nitrospirota; class Nitrospiria; order Nitrospirales; family Nitrospiraceae; genus Nitrospira; species Nitrospira sp. The sequence continues at coordinate 3,862,663 of BQWY01000001.1, read as the reverse complement.
ATCACCGATCACGGAGGCACGCTCTCCGGGATGATGGTGTTCGCCAGGAGGGACAGCGGGCAGTTCCCGCTCATGGGCCAGCTTACCGAGCAGTTCCCGTTCTACTTCTGCACGGATTTGGAGATGCCTCAATGGGAACCGGCCGAGTGCCCTCTTTGCCGGACCCAGGTACCGTTGTTGTCGTGGAGAGACATGCCGGAGCTGTAGACACCTAGGCGATTGGCGAGGCGGGTCGCGCGGAACGCGCCTCGCCTTCGCCCGCTGTCTCACTCGAGGAGGCCATGTATGGACCCATCCGCCGACGTGAGGGGCATCAAGCGCAGCGACCTGCTCCAGATGTACTACCACCTCCGGCTCACGCGCAGCCTGGAGGATCGAATCACGGCGCTGTACCGGCAAGGACGGATCGTCGGCGGTGTCTACACCAGCCACGGAATGGAAGCGATCGCGGTCGGGTACGCGTCCGCGCTCGAACCTCACGATGTGGTCGCGCCCTTCCATCGCGACATCGGGGCATTCCTCATCCGCGGATTCTCACCCGGCGAGATCATCGCGCAGTACCTCGGCAAGCGTGCGGGCCCGACCAAGGGTAAGGACGGCAACGTCCACATGGGAGACTTGAAGCGTGGCGTCATCGGATTCGTCAGTCATTTGGCCGACAACCTCCCCGTCGCCGCGGGTGCCGCGCTGGCCTTCAAGATCCGTGGCGAATCACGGGTCGTCTTCGCGGGAACCGGCGATGGAGGCACCAGCCGGGGCGATTTCCACGAGGCCATGAATTTGGCCGCGGTGCGAAAGCTCCCGGTCGTCATCTTCTGTAACAACAACCAGTACGCCTATTCGACGCCGTTGCGGTACCAAATGGCGATCGCGGATGTCGTCGAGCGGGCCAAGGCCTACGGCATGCCGGGCGAGATCGCGGATGGCAACGATGTGGCGGCCGTGTACCTCGCATCGAAGCGCGCCATCGCGAAGGCCCGGGCGGGAGAAGGGCCGACCTTCCTCGAATTCAAGACCATGCGGATGCACGGCCATTCCGAGCATGATCCCGCGAAGTATGTCCCTCGCGAATTATTGGAAGAGTGGACGAAGAAAGATCCGATTCTCAAGGCAGAGGCGCTGCTGCGACAGCTCCAATACGGCGAGGATGCGTATTTTCAGGAGGTCGGGGAACGCGCGAAGAAGGAAATTGACGCGGGAGTGGAATTTGCGGAACAGAGCCCGCTGCCGGACGGCCCCGAAGTCTTGGAGGGCGTCTTCGCAACCGAGGATGAGGTGGGACCATGACCGTGGCGACGGCCCGAGCCGAGGTGAGTTATCTGGAGGCGATCTCGCAGGCGTTGGACGAGGAGATGGCGAGAGACGAACGTGTGTTTCTCCTGGGGGAAGACATCGGCCAATACGGAGGGGCCTTCAAAATTACCGAAGGCTTTCTCCAGAAATACGGCGAGTGGCGAGTGCTGGATACGCCGCTGGCGGAATCCGGATTCGTGGGTGCGGCGATCGGGGCGGCCATGATGGGGATGCGTCCGGTGGTCGAAATGCAGTTCGCGGACTTCATCTCGTGCGCCTTCGATCAGATCACCGAAGTGGCGGCCAAAAACCACTATCGATGGGGAGCGGCCGTGCCGATCGTCATACGGGCGCCCTTTGGGGGCGGGGTACACGGAGGGCCCTTCCACTCCGAGTGCCCCGAGGGGTGGTTCTTTCATTCGCCGGGTCTCAAGATCGTTGCTCCGGCCACGCCCTACGATGCCAAGGGGCTGTTGAAGGCGGCCATTCGCGATCCCAACCCGGTTCTCTACTTCGAGCACAAGTACCTGTATCGACGAATCAAGGCCGTGCTTCCGGAAGGTGACGCGGTCGTGCCGATCGGAAAGGCCGAGGTGAAGCGGCCCGGCACCGATATCTCTCTCATCACCTATGGGGCGATGTTGCATCTCGCGCTCGAAGCGGCCGAGACGCTGAGCCAGGAGGGGATTGAATTGGAGGTGCTGGATCTTCGGACGCTGATACCGCTCGATACGGATGCGATCTACGCCTCGGTGCGGAAGACCAGCAAGGCCATCATTCTGCACGAGGACAACAAAACAGGGGGCATTGGGGCCGAAATTGCGGCGCGGCTTACTGAGGACTGTTTTGACCATCTGGACGGTCCGGTCATGCGAATTGCCCCGCCGGATACCCCGGTGCCATTCAGCACGCCGCTCGAAGAATTTTTCCTCCCGAAGGCGAGCGACGTGATTGAGGCCGCAAGGAAATTGGCCGCGTACTGACAGAGGGTCATTCGTCAATGGTCAATTGCTTGAACCGGTGCATCGTTCACCTGGCCTCCTCTTCACGATTGACCTATGACGCTTGACGCATAGCGAGGGTTCCGTGGCGACCGATATCCTCATGCCTCAGCTGGGTGAAAGCATCGCCGAGGGAACGGTGGTCACATGGCTGATCGCCCTGGGCGATACGATCGAGAAGGACCAGCCGCTGCTCGAGGTCGAGACGGACAAGGTCGCACTCGAAATTCCGGCTCCTGCGACGGGAACGTTGACCGAAATTCTCGTGCCCCAAGGCGATACGGTGCCGGTCGGCACTTTGCTGGCCAGGCTTGACAGCCAGCCGTCGGCGGGCGTCGTGAATCGTGTCGGCGGGGTGGTCGTGAAGCCGGTCGAGCAGTCGTCCGGAACCGGAGAACACTTTTCGCCCGCGGTCCGCCGCTTGGCCAAGGAGCATGGGGTGGACCTGTCCAAAGTGACGGGAAGCGGAGACGGAGGGCGGGTCACGAAAAAGGATGTGCTGGAGTTTGTCGGTGCCATGGAAACGATTGCGAGTGCGCCAGCCACGCCGAAAGGAGAGCGCATCGTCCCCCTTACGCAGATGCGAAAGACCATCGCGGAGCGGATGGTGTCCAGCCGGCGTTCGGCGGCCCATGTCGCCACGTTTTTTGAAGCCGACTTCTCCGGCATCGTCCGTTTCCGGGAAGGCCGGGAGTTGACCTTCCCGCCGTTCGTCGTCAGTGCGGTCGCGCGGGCGCTGCTGGACGTTCCAGTGCTCAATTCCTGCTGGACCGACGCCGGAATCGTCATCAAGCAGGACATCGATATGGGGATCGCCGTGGCACTCGACGATGGTCTGCTGGTGCCCGTCCTCCGGCAGGCCGATCGAAAGGGGCTGGCACAGATCGCCAAGGAAATCGGAGATCTTGCCAATCGTGCGAGGAAGAAGCAGTTGGAACCGGACGAGGTCCAAGGGGGCACCTTCACGATCACGAACCACGGGGGATTCGGCAGCCTCTTCAGCACGCCGATCATCAATCAACCGCAAGCCGCCATTCTCGGTGTGGGTGCGGTCCAAAAGCGGGCGGTCGTGATCCACGACGCCATCGCGATCAGGCCCATGTGTTACTTGAGTCTCTCGTTCGATCATCGGGTGCTCGACGGAGCGACCGCCGATCAGTTCATGGCGAAGGCGAAAGGGTATCTGGAACAGAGCGAGTGGGAGAAACTCTTGTGAGTAATCGACAGAACCCCGTCATTGTCAGTGCGGTGCGCACCCCCATGGGCAGCTTTCATGGGGTGTTCAGCTCGACCGCGGCTACGACGCTCGGCAGTCTGGCTATCGGTGAGGCGTTGAAACGGATCGAGGTGCCGGTCGATCGTGTCGACGCGGTGTACATGGGGTGCGTGCTGAGCGCCGGCTTGGGGCAGGCGCCGGCCCGCCAAGCCTCCATTGGCGCGGGGATTCCGCACTCGGTCGGAGCTGTGACGGTCAACAAAGTGTGCGGCTCGAGTCTCTACACCGTCATGATGGCGGCACGCGCGATCACCCTTGGAGAAGCCCGTGTCATTGTCGCGGGCGGCATGGAGAATATGACGCGCGCCCCGTACCTCCTCGACAAAGCACGACAGGGGTACCGTCTGGGCCATGGTGAGTTGACGGACAGCCTGATCAAAGACGGTTTGTGGGACGTCTATAACGATTTCCACATGGGCAGCGGCGGAGAACTCTGTGCGGCGAAATATAAATTGACGCGCGAGGAGCTGGACGATTTCGCACTTGAGAGCTACGCCCGCGCGCGCGAGGCGATCGCCAGCGGAGCGTTTCGGGAGGAGATCGTGCCGGTGAAGGTGCCCCAACGGAAAGGGAAGTCACTCATCGTGACGGACGACGAGGAACCCAACCGTGTCGACCTAGCGGGGATCCGTTCGCTCAAACCGGTCTTCAAGACGGACGGGGTACTGACCGTCGGGAATTCGCCGTCCTGCAACGATGGGGCGGCGGCCTTGGTGTTGATGGCGGAGGACGAAGCGAGGGTGCTCGGCATACGGCCTCTGGCGCGCATCGTCGGGTATGCGGGAGCCGCGCTCGCCCCCGAATGGTTTACCATTGCGCCGGTCGAGGCCATTCGCAAGGTGCTCAAGCAAGCGGATTTGTCGATCGCGGACATCGATGTATTCGAGATCAACGAGGCCTTCGCCGCGGTGTCATTGGCAATCAATCGTGAATTGGGCCTGGATTCAAAAAAGGTCAACGTGAAGGGCGGCGCCGTGGCGCTGGGCCATCCCATCGGCGCGACCGGGGCGCGGATCCTCACGACCCTGCTGCATGCCATGGAAGCGCGCGGGGCTCGTCGGGGGCTCGCAAGCCTCTGTATCGGGGGCGGCGAAGCCTTGGCGGTGGTCGTGGAACGCTAGAGCATCGTCAATCGTCAAGCAAGAAAGACGATGCTCCCAGACGAATGACCAATGGCGAATGGCGGTTGACGAAGAGATCGCAATGACCATCGACGACATCAAGACAATCGGGATTGTGGGCGCGGGGCAGATGGGGAGTGGCATCGTTCACGTGTGTGCCGCAGCAGGCTGGAAAGTGCTGCTGGTCGATGTGACCGAGCAAGCCCTCCGAGAGGCGATCAGGAAAATCAGCGTTGGAGTGACGAAGGCGGTGGAGAAGGGTGCGCTGCGAGCGGATCAGGCAGAGGCTGTGCTGGCCAATATTCGCCCCACCCGCCGATTGGAGCAGCTCCGCGATGCACAGGTTGTCATCGAAGCCATCCCCGAGGATGTGCAGATGAAACAAGAACTCTTTGCACGCCTCGGCCAGGTCTGCGGATCATCGGCGATCCTGGCCAGCAATACGTCCTCGATCTCGATTGCAAGTTTGGCGAAGGCCTCGGACGGACCGGAGCGGGTCGTGGGAATCCACTTCATGAATCCGGTGCCGGTGATGCGGTTGGTCGAAGTGGTGCGGGGTATCGACACATCCGAGCATACCCTGGAGCTTGCACTCGACGTCGTGCACCGGCTTGGGAAAACGCCGGTCGTCTGCAAGGATGTCCCTGGCTTCATCGTCAATCGGGTGTTGATCCCCATGATCAACGAGGCCGTGTTCGCTCTGGACGCCGGTGTGGCGACGGCGGAGTCCATCGACGTGGCGATGGTGGAAGGCACGCATCACCCGGTGGGGCCCCTGGCTCTGGCAGACCGCATCGGACTGGATACGGTGCTCGCGATTTGCCAGGTATTGCATCAAGGACTGGGGGATCCGAAGTTTCGCCCCTGCCCGCTCCTGCGCAAGTACGTCGAGGCGGGTTGGCTCGGCCGGAAGACCGGCCGCGGGTTTTATGTCTATGACGAACGGCCGGTTGTGAATGTGAGCGTGTGATGCGCTGACGCGACCGTCCCGGCGGGGAAGGACATGCGTCATGGATGAACGCAAATCCCAGTTCGCCTCACTCTCGGGCATCGGCATCGATCGCCTGTACACCCCTGACCATCTCAAGGGGTGGACCGTAGAGGATGACCTCGGTCTCCCCGGGTCATTCCCATACACGCGCGGTATCCATCCCACCATGTATCGCGGCCGGCTCTGGACCATGCGGCAATTCGCCGGCTTTGGCTCCGCAGAGGATACGAACAGTCGGTTCAAATATTTGCTGGCGCACGGCCAGACGGGCCTAAGCGTGGCGTTCGATCTCCCCACCCTCATGGGGCTCGATTCGGACGATCCGAGGGCGCAAGGCGAAGTCGGGCACTGCGGGGTCGCGATTTCCTCGATGGCCGACATGGAGCGGCTGTTCGAGGGAATCCCGCTCGATCAGGTCACCACCTCGATGACGATCAACGGTCCGGCCGTTGTGATCTTCGCCATGTATCTGGCGGTGGCGGAGAAGCGGGGGATTGCGCTCGACCGACTCGGGGGTACGATTCAGAACGACATCCTGAAGGAATATATCGCCCAGAAAGAGTGGCTGTTCCCTCCGGACCCGCACCTCAGGATGATCGTCGACACGATCGCCTATTGCTCCGCTCGACTTCCCAAGTGGCATCCCATCAGCATCAGCGGATACCACATCCGGGAAGCCGGCTCCACGGCGGTGCAGGAGTTGGCCTTTACTTTGTATGACGGACTCACCTACGTCGCCGAGGCCGTGAAGGCCGGGCTCGACGTGGATGACTTCGCACCGCAGCTATCCTTCTTTTTCAACGTGCATAACGATTTTTTCGAGGAGATCGCCAAATTTCGCGCCGCCCGCCGGCTCTGGGCCAGAGAGATGGAGCGGCGATATCATCCGAGCAATCCCCGCTCCCTCCAACTCCGGTGCCACGCGCAGACAGCCGGCTGCTCGCTCACCGCCCAACAACCGATGAACAACGTCGTGCGGACGACGCTCCAGGCGCTCGCTGCGGTCCTTGGTGGGACTCAGTCCCTGCATACCAATTCGATGGATGAAACCTTGGCCTTGCCCACCGAAGACACCGTGAAGCTCGCCTTGAGAACTCAACAGGTGATCGCCGCCGAGAGCGAGGTGGTCGATACGGTGGACCCATTGGGCGGTTCGTTCTTCATCGAGACCTTGACCAATCAACTCGAGGAGGCCGCGCGCGACTACTTCCGCAAGCTCGATGAGATGGGAGGAATGGTGCGCGCCATCGAACGCGGCTATCCGCAACGTGAAATTCTCGACGCCTCAGAGCGCTATCAGCGGGAACTGGAGAGAAAGGCGCGATCGATCGTCGGAGTCACCGATTACGTGGAGTGCGAGCAGAGTTCCATCCCCATCTTGAGGATTGGACAGGAGGTGGAGCAGGAGCAGCGTGGGCGGCTCTCAGACCTGCGGCAGGCGCGCGATTCCCACAAAACGGCCGGTGCATTGGATGCGCTACAAGCGGCCGCCTCATGCAACGACAACGTCATACCCTCTGTGATTGAGGCGGTTCAGGCCCAGGCGACATTGGGGGAGATCTGCGCTGCGCTGAAGGAGGTTTTTGGAACATACCGGGAACCGGTGGTGTTGTGATGAGTGCTACATAACGTCGATCGTCAAGCGTCATCGTCATGTGTGTCGGCATGGAGAATGGAATTTCGGCGGCAGAATTGTTTCTCCCACAGTGGCGGGTCGCATTCGATAAACGATGCAACCTTCCGAGCGACGAATGACCGATGACCAATGACGAGGGCCAATGAAACTCGGGGCCTTTGACATCTATCCCGTCACGGACGGTCGCTTTCGGCTGGATGGCGGAGCCATGTTCGGAGTGGTCCCAAAAGTTGTGTGGGAGCAGTGCTGCACGGCGGATGATCGGAACCGCATTCCCCTGAGCCTCACCTGCTTGCTCGTCCAAGCGCATGGAAGGAACATCCTTGTGGATACCGGTCTGGGCGAGAAGGACGACGCCAAGTTCAAAAGCAGGTTCGCGGTCGATCGGACACCGACGCTTTCGGAATCACTTCGTCACTACGGCCTACGTCCGAGCGACATTCATATGGTGATCAACACGCATCTGCACTTCGACCATGCAGGCGGGAATACCGCCTTGGACAGGGACGGCACCCTGAACGCCGCGTTTCCCAGGGCGGCCTACGTGGTTCAGCACGAGGAATACAAGGACGCGGCGCAGGCGAACGAGCGGACGAGGGCCAGTTACCGTCGCGATAACTTCATCCCTCTCTCGAACGAGAAGCAGTGGGAGTTCCTGCACGGGGATACGGAATTGGTGCCGGGGGTAACTGCCGTCGTGACGGCCGGTCATACGCGCTGTCATCAGAGTGTCAAAATCGAGTCGGAAGGGCGGGTCGCGTTTTTTTTAGGCGACTTGATTCCGACCGTCTCGCACCTGCCATTGCCTTTCATCATGGGATACGACCTCGACCCGATTCAGACACTCGAGACAAAGCGGTGGGTCCTGGACCGAGCTTGTGAGGAGCATTGGTTGCTCATCTTTGAGCATGATCCTGTGGTGCAGGGGGGCTACGTCAAGATGGGTACCGGTGGAGAGTACGTCCTTGAGGAGGTGAAGGTATGGTCGTGACGGCGGCTCCAATTCGGGTCCTGGTCGGAAAGGTGGGATTGGACGGGCACGATCGGGGGATCAAGCTCGTCGCCCGGGCGTTGCGCGATGCGGGTGTGGAAGTCATTTATACGGGACTTCACCAGACGCCCGATCAGATCGTGGAGACGGCGCTCCAAGAGGACGTCCAGGCCATCGGGCTCAGCATTCACTCCGGCGCGCACAATACCCTCTTCCCTCGCGTCCTTGAGCTGCTGCGTGAGCGGGGCGCCGAGGATATTTCGCTGTTCGGCGGCGGCATTATCCCGGATCAGGACGTGCCTCGGCTCAAAGCCGCCGGCGTACGCATGCTCTTCAGGCCGGGAACGCCGATGCAGGAGATCGTGAATTTCGTCCGGGGGCTCGGAGTGCCGATGCACCAGGAGCACAGGTAATGTCGATGCGCGTGCTGAGCACAGCTGTGGACACAAAGTCCGAGGAATACCGTGGCCGCCACCGGCACAATGAAAGCCTGATAGCCGATCTCAGGAAGCATCTTGCCGAGGTCCAGGCCGGGGGCCCTGCGGATGCGACAGCCTTACACAAGAGACGAGGCAAGCTCACAGCCCGGGAGCGGATCGCCTTGCTTTTGGATCGGGACTCCTCGTGGCTCGAGCTGAGCCCGCTCGCCGCCTTCGGCCTGTACGACAATGGGGTGCCCGGAGCGGGCCTCATCACCGGGGTCGGATATGTCGCCGGCCATGCCTGTGTCGTGACCGCCAACGACGCGACAGTCAAAGGGGGCACCTATTTCCCTGCGACCGTCAAGAAGCATTTGCGGGCTCAAGACATCGCCTTCGAGAATCGTTTGCCCGCGATCTACCTCGTCGATTCCGGCGGGGTGTTTCTGCCCATGCAGGCCGAGGTCTTCGCCGACCGCGACCACTTCGGGCGCATTTTCTACAACCAGGCTCGAATGTCGGCGGCGGGCATCCCGCAAATCGCGGTCGTGATGGGCATGTGCACCGCCGGGGGCGCCTACGTTCCGGCGATGTGCGATGAAAACGTGATCGTGAAGGGCACGGGAACCATTTATTTGGCAGGCCCTCCTTTGGTGAAAGCCGCCACCGGAGAAGAGGTCACCCCGGAGGCGCTGGGGGGCGGCGATCTGCACACGAGGCTCTCCGGGGTGAGCGATCACCTGGCCGAAGATGACCGGGATGCGCTGGAGATCAGCCGGAGCATTGTGGCCACGCTCGGTCGGAAGCCGCCACGGCGGTCCGGTGCGGTCATCGAGGAACCGCGTTATCCGGCCGGCGAACTGTATGGCGTAATTCCCAGCAACCCGCGACAGACGTTTGACGTACGAGAAATCATCGCGCGACTGGTGGACGGAAGCCGCTTTCAGGAATTCAAGACTCGCTATGGGACCACGTTGGTCTGCGGGTTCGCGCACTTGATGGGATACCTCGTGGGAATCGTGGCGAACAACGGCGTGCTGTTTTCCGAGGCGGCATTGAAGGGCTCCCATTTCGTGCAGCTCTGCGCCCAACGGCGCATCCCGCTCATCTTCCTGCAGAACATCACCGGGTTCATGGTGGGAAAGGACTACGAGGCGCGTGGGATCATCAAGGACGGCGCGAAGATGGTGCAGGCCGTGGCGACCGCCGACGTACCGAAGTTCACGGTGATCATCGGCGCCTCGCACGGAGCGGGAAATTATGCGATGTGCGGCCGCGCGTATGGACCGCGTTTCCTGTTCGCTTGGCCGACGGCGCGGATCTCGGTCATGGGCGCGCAACAAGCGTCCCAGGTGTTGGTGACCGTCAAACAACAACAACTCGAGCGGGATCGCAAAACCTTGTCGGATCACGAGCGGGATCGTATCGCGGAATCGACTCGCCGGCAGTACGAACTGGAGGAGAGTCCGTATGTCGGCACGGCCCGCCTCTGGGATGATGGGATCCTCGATCCCGTCGACACTCGGCGGGTGCTCGGCCTCTGCCTCACCGTCGCGGCCTTGGCCCCGACGCGGGCATCGCATCCGCCGGTCTTCAGGATGTAACCAGCGGGACGGGAGTGACTCATGGGCGACTCGGCCATCATACGGGTTGATCGACGGGGGGACGTGGCGCGGGTCTTCTTGAACAGGCCGGAGCGCCGCAACGCGTTCCACCGGCCGATGGTCCTTGAGTTGCGCCGGATATTCGACGACCTGAGTCATGACGAGCGCGTCAGATGCGCGGTGCTGGGCGGAGTGGGAGACGTATTTTGCTCCGGCGCGGACTTGGAGTGGATGGCTGCAGACGGTTCGATTGCTCCGCAGCAGGCGAGGGACGATGCAGAGTGTCTCAATGCCATGTATCGAGCCATTGATGCATGTCCGTGTCCCGTGATCGGTCGGGTGGAGGGACCGGCCTACGGAGGCGGCGTCGGCCTGCTCGTGGTGTGCGACGTCGCCGTTGCGGACCAGGGCGCGACCTTTGGGCTCAGCGAAGCACGGCTCGGCCTGGTTCCGGCGGTGATCGCCCCGTTCGTCGTCCGAAAGGCCGGTGAGTCGTTCATGCGTCGCTATGCTCTGACCGGTGAGACGTTTTCGGCGTCGACGGCGCGGCACTTCAATATCATTCACGATGTCGTGCAGCGGGAGGCGCTGGACAAGCGGATGGACGAATTGATCGACGCGGTGGTCCGGCTCTCTCCCGAGGCGTTGCGACGCACGAAGGCGCTGCTTCGAAAGATCCTCCAGTCGCCGGAAACAGAGCATGGGCCTCTGTGCGTGGAGGCCAACGCAGAGGCCAGACTGTCGACACAAGCCCGGGAGGGGCTCGACGCGTTTTTGGCGAAGCGCACCCCCGAGTGGGCGGTGCGGCGGGTGGCTGGATAGATCACGGAGAGATATGGAAACTGGCACGTCCATGGATACGAGCCGTTCTCATGATGAGGGCATGAGCCGCATGCGCAGGGCACCGGTCCGCATCATCGAGGTCGGCCCGAGGGATGGCCTGCAGAACGAAACGACGATCATGTCGACCGACAAGAAGGTGACCTTCGTCAACGCCTTGTCCAGAACGGGTGTCACCGAGATCGAGGCCGGTTCCTTCGTGTCACCCACGGCGGTCCCGCAACTGGGGGATAGCGATGACGTGTTCCGCAGGATCGAGCGAGTCCCCGGCGTCATCTATTCGGCGCTGGTGCCTAACGAAAGGGGTCTCGAACGGGCGAGGGCGGCTGCGGCCCAGAAGATCGCGGTGTTCACCGCCGCTTCCGAGACCTTCACGCGGCGCAACATCAATGCGACGATCTCGGAGTCGTGTGTCCGATTCCGCCCGGTGGTGGCCGGGGCCAAGCGCGACGGCCTGGGCGTGCGTGGGTACATATCGACCGCGATCTACTGCCCATACGAAGGCCGGATTGCGCCGACTCAGGTGGCCGACGTCACCAAGCGATTGCTCGATCTGGGCGTCGACGAAATTTCGCTGGGCGACACGGTCGGTAAAGCGTCCCCCGCCGATGTTCGCAGACTTTTGGATGTGGTACGGCCGCAACTTCCTCCGGCACGGCTCGCACTCCATTTTCACGACACCTATGGGATGGCGGTCGCCAACGTGCTGACCGCTTGGTGGGAATATGACATCGACGCGTTCGACTGCGCCGCCGGTGGTCTGGGAGGCTGTCCGTACGCGCCGGGCGCGACCGGTAATGTCGCCACCGAGGATGTCGTCTATGCCCTGAAAGCCAGCGGCGCACAGGTGGCCGTCGACGAAGTGAAGATGATCTACGCCGTGGAATCCATTCACCGCGTGTTGGGCGGCCGTAGCCGATCTCGGTTGGCCCAAGTGGAAGGCATGGACTCCGTGAGTTCGGAAGCGGTCCTTCGTGGCTAGGATCGGAGATTCGCATGCATCCGACGATCGATGCGACGTCGCTCATCCAGCGGGTCCAAGCCGGCGACATTCAGGCGGTATCTCGCCTGATGACGCTGCTGGAACGTGAGGACTCCGATGGAGTGGCGGTGCTGAGGCGATTGGGTCCGGGACCCGAACGGGCATCCGCCATCGGCGTCACGGGTTATCCCGGGACGGGGAAAAGCACGCTGATCGATCAACTGATCGCGGCGTATCGGCGTCTCGGCAAGAAGGTCGGCGTGCTGGCCATCGACGTCAGCAGCCCCCTGACCGGCGGCGCCGTGCTGGGTGACCGCGTGAGAATGCAGCGGCATGCCGGAGACCGAAGCGTGTTCATTCGGAGCATGGGCACGCGCGGCCATCGGGGCGGCTTGGCTCCCTCGACGCGGGATGCCGCGGTGGTGCTCGAGGCCGCAGGGTACGAAGTCATCCTGATCGAGACGGTGGGCGTCGGACAGAACGAGGTCGAGATCAGGGGTATGGCCCACGCTGTGATCGCGATCGTGGCACCCGGGCTCGGAGACGACATCCAGGCGATGAAGGCGGGACTCCTGGAGGTGGCCGATATCATCGTCGTCAATAAGGGAGACTATGAGGGAGCCGACTCGACGCTCCGGGATCTGCAAGCCTGGCATCCCCACGTGCTGCGCACCGTGGCCGCGAAGGGCGAGGGAGTAGCCGAGCTCATCGCTGCGATAGCGGAGCACGAACGGATGCAGGATCTTGGCCGCCGCTGTGCGACGAGTTGCGCCGATGCCTATCCGAACGGTCGAACGTCGGCGCGAGCCTGACAAGGGTGATGCTGATCGGATGTGCATCAAGACGGGAGGGAGCGAGAGCAATCCAATGGAAGCTCTGCCGCCGACCATGAAGACGGGTCGCACTCGCTGAGCCGGCGGACTACACGAAGGACGTATGGAGGACAGCATGTCCCATCAACCACTGACAATTTCGCATCATGTTGCGCGCATTACGATTCACAATCCACCGGCCAACGCGCTGAACCGGACCGTGCTCAGGGAACTCGAGGAAAGCCTGATCTTGGTGGAGGAAAATGACTACGTGCGCGTCGTGCTGCTGACCGGATCGGGCCGCTTCTTTTGCGCCGGCGCGGATATTCATGAGTTGACACACCTCAACTCCATGCATGCCGGCGCGGACTTTTCCGTGCGAGGTCAAGCGCTGTTCAATCGGTTCGAGCGGTCGGATAAGCCGGTCGTGGCCGCGATCAACGGCGCCTGTGTGGGCGGAGGGCTCGAGTTGGCCCTTGCGTGCCATATCAGGATCGCCGCGGCCGGGGCGACGTTGGGATTGCCGGAAATCAATCTCGGGCTCATCCCGGGATTCGGCGGCACGCAACGATTGCCGCGTATCGTCGGTCCATCCTGTGCGGCCGAAATGATCCTCACGGGTGAAAGCGTCACGGCCGAAGACGCGATGCGGCTGGGTCTGGTGTCCAGAGTGGTCCCTGCGGATGCGCTGTTGCACGAGGCGGAGGCGTTGGCGAATCGCTTGGCCACTCGAGGCACGCAGGCGATTGGTGCGGCACTCCATGCCATCCGCGGCGGACTGGATATCCCGTTGGCCGAAGGCCTGGCCCGCGAGGCCGAGTTGTTCGGCCAGTTGTGCACGACGGCTGACAAAAAAGAGGCGACGCGTGCCTTCATCGAGAAGCGGGAACCCAGGCTGGCGCAGACGGAAGCGTGAGACGAAGCGTCAATCGTCAGCGGAATAGAGCCGGCATCGTCACACGTCATTGATCAATGGTGGCGCTGAGGAGACATGCACGATACCGATACAGAATCGCCTCAGCGCGTGACGAATGACGACTGACAACTGACAAGTGACGGTCCCCAAAGCGAGGTCGTGATGTTGGCGGAACGCCTGGCCAGATACACCGACTCCCTTTGTTACGACGATCTTCCCGGGGAGGTCGTTCACGAGGTCAAGCGCCGGATACTCGATAGTCTGGGTTGCGCCTTCGGCGCGTGGAGTGCTCTTCCTTGCCGGATTGCGCGCAAGGTCGCCCAGTTCGTGCGTGTCCCCGGCGGTGCAACGGTGTGGGGCACGGCTCACAAGACAACGCCGGACCTCGCGGCCTTCGCCAACGGGGCGTTGGTGCGATACCTCGATTTCAACGACACCTATCTCTCGAAGGAGCCTGCACATCCGTCCGACAATATTCCCGCCATTCTTGCCGCGGGAGAAGTGGCTCATGCGACAGGCAAACGGGTGATTCTCTCCATCGTCTTGGCCTATGAGATTCAATGTCGGCTGTGCGATGCAGCAGCACTCCGGCCGCGAGGGTGGGACCATGTCACATACGGGCCGTTGTCGTCGGCTCTGGCTGTAGCCAAAGTGATGCGGTTGTCCGATACCCAGGCCATGCAGGCCGTCAATCTGGCCGGAGTGGCCAATGTGGCACTTCGGCAGACCAGGGTTGGCGAGTTATCGATGTGGAAGGCCTGCGCATTTGCCAACGCCGCGCGTAACGGCCTGTTTGCAGCGCTCCTGGCCCAGCGCGGGATGACGGGGCCGGGCCCATTATTCGAGGGCGAAAAGGGCTTCATGAAACTCGTCTCCGGGGCTTTCGACCTTCCCGCACTGGGGGGAGAGCCCGCGGTCGGAGCAGCACCGGCCGGCTTCAAGATTCTGGATACTTATATCAAGCATTTCCCGGTGGAATACCACGCGCAAACCGCGGTGGAGGCGGCGTTGGCCCTCCGAGAGGACCTCCATCACGCGGAGGGGGCCCGCGCGGTCGAGCAGTTGTCCGATGTCGAGATCGGAAGCTATGACGTGGCCATCGAGATCATCGGGCGCGATCCCGAAAAATGGCATCCGGCTACGCGGGAGACGGCGGACCACAGCTTGCCCTACTGCGTGGCGAGGGCGCTGCTCGACGGTCGTATGACCGAGCACTCGTTCAGCGCGGAGCGGCTTCGGGCCTCCGCGGTGATCCAATTGATGAAGAAGGTACGAGTGGTCCGTCAACCGGAGTTTGCAGATCGCTATCCGGCAGCCATGCCGACCAGAGTGACCGGTAGGACGTTGTCGGGACGATCCTACGCAAAGCAGGTCGATCTTCCGCTGGGGCATCCTCGTCATCCCATGTCCGATCGCGATGTGGAGGCCAAGTTCCGACGCTTGGTCGCAGGGCGAGTCGAGCGAGCCAAAATCGAGAAGCTGTTGGAATCCGTCTGGACGCTGGAACGATGCAAGGACATCAAGGCGGTCATGCCCTTGATGCGGGCGCGAACACAATGACCTCTCGGGACACGATGCTGTCACGTGCGGGCCGCCTGCGCCAGATGCTGGACGCATGCACGGTCGCAATCCCCGGTGCGTACAACGCGCTCACCGCCATGCAGATCGAACGGGCTGGCTACGAAGCCGTCTACGTATCGGGAGCGGCGGTCTCGGCCTGCCGGGGCATGCCCGACATCGGTCGGTTGTCCTTGTCCCAGATGCTCGGCGACGCGGCTACGATTGCCAAGGCCGTGTCCATTCCGACCATCGTCGACGCGGATACCGGCTATGGGCCACCGAATACAGTGAGGGAGGCTGTCCGGGCCTTCGAGGATGCAGGACTGGCGGGGATGCAGATCGAAGATCAAGAGGGGGCGAAGAAATGCGGTCATTTGTCCGGGAAGCGCGTGATTCCGGCTCGTGACATGGTGGAAAAGATCGAAGCGGCGACCGAGTCCAGGGCCCGGCGGGAGTTCGTGATCGTGGCGCGGACGGACGCACGAGGCGCGGAAGGGCTGGACTCTGCGGTGGGACGAGCCTTGGTCTACGCGAAGGCGGGAGCGGATGCGTTATTCCCGGAGGCGTTGGAATCCGCCGAAGAGTTTCGCCGCTTTTCGGCCGCCATGCAGGAGCACGGCGTGACCATTCCCCTGATCGCCAACATGACGGAATTCGGGAAGACGCCGTACCTGACCGTTCAGCAATTTGGGGAACTGGGTTATCGCGGTGTCCTTTTCCCGGTCACGGCCTTGCGGATCGCCACCAGGGCGATCGAGAAGTTGCTGGTCGAGCTGAGGCGATGTGGATCGCAGCAGGATTGGCTCGACCGGATGATGACCCGAGCCGAACTCTACGACCTGCTCCGGTACGAGCAGGAGACGAAAGGCGAATCGGAGGTGCCATGAACCCGACGACGCACGTGGGCGCGGCAACGGAAGCGGGATACAGTCCCGGATTGGAGGGAGTCATCGCCGGTGAGTCGGCCTTGTGCCAGGTGGACGAGGGGACCGCGGGACTGCGGTATTGCGGGTACGCGATAGGCGACTTGGCTCAGTGGAGCAGCTTCGAAGAGGTCGCGTATCTCCTCTTGCACGGTCATCTCCCCAGTCGAAAGGAACTCGACGACTTCTGCGCGATTGTGGCCGGTCTTCGAGTGTTGCCGGAACAGGTCGAGCAGATGCTGGACGGCGTACGCGATGCCATGCATCCGATGGACGTGCTGCGAACCGGGATTTCGTGTCTGGGACTGAACGATTCCGACGCGCAGGACAGTTCGCACGACGCCAATCTACGCAAGTCCATTCGATTGATGGCGCAGATTCCGCTGCTGGTCGCGGAGGCGCATCATCGAGTGCGCCGTGCGCCGGTGATCCGGCCGGATCCCGCCAATACGTTCGCACAGAATTTGCTGCGGCTGGTGACGGGTCGGGCCGGAGACGCGCGGGCCGATGCCATGGCGCGGGTGCTGAACGTCTCACTCATTCTGTATGCGGAGCATGAGTTCAACGCCTCCACGTTTTCCGCACGAGTGGCGGCGTCCACGTTGACCGATCTGCACGGGGCGATCACGGCGGCCGTGGCGGCGCTGAAAGGGCCACTGCACGGCGGAGCCAATGAAGCCGTGGCCGCGATGCTGATCGACATCGGGAAGCCGGATCGCGCGGCCTCTTGGGTGCGCGACGCGTTGGCGCAGAAGCGACGCGTCATGGGATTCGGGCACCGGGTCCTGCGACAGGGCGACGCTCGTTCCGTCATCATCCAACAGCATGCCGAACGACTGAGCCGAGTGTGCGGTGAGCCCCGATGGTACGAGATCGCGACCATCGTCGACCGAATGATGCAGGAGGAGAAGGGCCTGTCTCCAAACCTCGATTTTTACACGGGCGTGGCCTATTTGGTGATGGGAATTCCCCGGGACCTGTATACGCCGTTGTTCGTGTGTTCGCGGATCACCGGCTGGTGCGCGCACGTGATCGAGCAGCAGGACCACAATCGTCTGATCAGGCCGCGCGCCCGGTACATCGGGCCGCCACCTCGAGCGTATGAGCCTCTTGACCGACGTTGAAGCACGAATCGCGCAAGCGCGCGAGACGGTAGTGCCTTCGTGGGAACTGCCGTGGGCGTCGTTTGCCGAATTTTTCAAGGCGCGAGTCTACGACCGTGCGCTCGTCCACCGGACGTTCCTCTCCTTTTACGACGAGTGTCGAGTGGTGCGGCGCGTGTACACGTACGGTGAATTCGGCGTTGTCGTGGAGCGGGTTGTGAGCTTCCTCCATGACCGCCTCGGTCTCAACCGAGGCGACCGGCTGGCGACGGTGTTGTTCAATCACGATCTGACGGTCATCGTCTATTTTGCGGCCTGGACCATGGGGATTGCGGTGGTGCCCATCAACGTCGAAGAACCGACGGAACGGAAGCGCTACATCTTGCAACATTCAGAGGTGGCGGCCGTCTTGTGCTGGCAGGAGTGGTACGAGGAGATCGTGAGCCTACAGGATGGCCTGCCGTCCTTGCGCGAGGTGGTCGCAGTGGGAGACCATGGCTTTCTTGAATGCAAGGAGCCCGAGCGCAATGGTCTTCGAAACGGGGCTGCGATTCCCGCCCGACCCCGGCTCCAGGCCACCCGACTGGATGATGTGGCGCTGATTATCTATACCTCTGGCACGACCGGCCCTCCGAAAGGCGTGATCCTCACCGCCGGCAATCTCCTTGTGGACGCGGACGCCATCGCGGTCTGGCATGGATTCAGCGCCATGTCTCGGTTGATGTGCGTGCTGCCCATTCATCACGTGAACGGCATCGTGGTGACGCTGGTCACGCCGTTCTACTGTAAAGGCAGCACCGTGCTGAACCGGCGGTTCAGGACCGGCGATTTCTGGACTCGAGTCCAGGAGGAACGTGTGACGTGCGTGAGCGTGGTGCCCACGCTGCTCGAATTTCTCCTGGATGCCAAGGACGACGGGGTCCGAAACCGGCTGGAAGCATTCGACGGCTTCATTTGCGGAGCCGGCCCGCTCCTCAAGGATACGGTCGCGCGGTTCGACGATCGATTTCATCTGCCGATCTATCACGGGTACGGGCTGTCGGAAACCACCTGTTACGCGTGCTTTCTGCCTCACTCGCTCTCGCCCGATGAGCATCGCCGGTGGCTCATGGACCATGAGTTTCCGTCGATCGGCATTCCCCTGCGACACAACCTGATGACGATTCTCAACGAGGACGGAACCCAACTGCCGGAACGCGAGCGGGGAGAAATTTGCATACGGGGCGCGACCGTCTGTGCCGGGTATCTGAAGCGGGAGGATGCGAATGCGGCGGCCTTCGAATGCGGCTGGTTTCGATCAGGCGACGAAGGGTTCTATCTGGCCGACGCACGAGGTCGGTCGTTCTTTTTTATTTCCGGCCGGCTGAAAGAGCTGATTATCCGAGGAGGCGTCAATATCTCGCCGCTGGAAATCGACGACGCCCTGCGGAGTCACCCCGGCGTGCAGTTCGCCATGGCCGTCCCGTTCGAGCATCGATACTACGGCGAGGAAATCGCCGCCTACATCGTGCCGAAGGATGCGGACGCACCGCCGACGGAGGGGGATCTTGCGGCCCATTGCCGGACCAGATTGCCGTTTTCGAAGCGACCCAAAGTCCTCGTCATGGGGCGGGAGATTCCGTACACCTCAACAGGAAAGCCCAAGCGGCTCGAACTAAAGGCACAACTGGCGGCACGGCTGCACGCGTATCGGGACATCCAGTTCAGGGATTCGAGCTGAGGCGGGGGGAGGGAGGAGACATGAGCAGCCTCCTGAAAGGATTCGAGCGGATCGAAGAGGCCCGCGAGCATTTCACGGGACTCAGTTTCATGGCCGGCCTCTACGACGGCCGGGTGGACCTCGAGCTGTTGTTGCCCACGCCGGAATCTCAGGAGGACAAAACCGCGGGCGACGCGTTTTGCGGAGAGGTCCAACACTTTCTGCTGCGCGAAGTCGATGCAGAAGAGATCGAGCGGACGGCGAAGATTCCCGAGCGCGTGCTTCGCGGTTTGTTTGCGCTCGGCGTGTTCGGCATGAAGATTCCGAAAGAATACGGCGGCCTCGGTTTTTCGTACACGACCTATGGACGAGTCCTGACGCTCATTGCGAGTTGGAGCAATATTCTCGCCCTGACCGTAGCGGTGCCTCAATCCATCGGCATTGCCATGCCGCTGCTGCTGTTTGGCAACGAAGCGCAGAAGCGGAAGTACCTTCCGTTGGTGGCGCGAGAGGCGATCTCCGCCTTTGCGTTGACGGAGCCCGCCACGGGGTCCGATGCCGCCAATGTGCGCACGGAAGCGGTCCTGGACTCTTCGGGCCGCCATTTCCTCGTCAACGGAGAAAAGCTCTGGTGCACGAACGGGCCCATCGCCCGGTATATCACGCTGGTCGCGCGTGTGCCGGCCCGTCGTGCGGAACGCGAGGGTATACTCGAATGGATGCCCGTTGTCCGCGGGCGCGGAGCGGATGATCGGGTGCACTCAACGTTTATTTTGGACATGGCCACCTCGGGCGTGGCGATTCGTCAGCGTTGTCAATTCGAGGGATGTCGTGGAATCGAAAATGCTCACCTGACCCTGACGAACGTGCGGATTCCGGTGGAGGACGTCATCGGTCAGATCGGGAAGGGACTCAAATATGCCCTGACGATCCTGAACGTGGGAAGAGGGATCAGCATTCCGGCCATTTGCCTTGGCATGGCCAAGCAGGCCTGGCAGCCTGCGCTCGACCACGCCAACACGCGCCTGACGTTCCAGAAGCCCTTGGCCGAGCGTCAGACGCAGCAAATTCGAATCGGACGGATGGCGAGCCATCTCTATGCGATGGAGGCGCTCGCCACGTTAGTCTGGCGCTTGGCGGATCAGCACCGCTACGACCTTCGCATCGAAGCCGCGACCGTCAAGATGTTCTGTTCCGAGGAAACGATCCGTTTCGTGCGGGACGCTCAGATTCTTTTCGGTGGGCTGGGCTACGAGACGGCGGAATCCAAGAAGGCGCGCGGCGAACCGGCTTTTGGGATCGAACAACTGGTCCGAGACGCGGAAATGTACCGCATCGGGGAGGGCGCGACCGATATCCTCCGGCCGTTTGTTGTTCGCGAGGGACTCGCGCATCATCTGGAGCGTGCCAAGGCGTACGACCGGGACGATCTCAGCACGCGTCAACGACTACACCAGGCGGCCAAGGACCTGGGGTTTTATCTCCCGTGGTATCTTCGTCAATGGCGAAGGAAGCGCATCCCGCCGCGACGAGAGTTTCAGCATCCCCACGTCCGTCCGCACTTGACATACATTGAGCACACGAGTCGCCGTCTCGCGCGGCTGGCGTTATACGCCATGTTACGGTTCCGGGTCTCGTTCCGCGACGAACAACGCATCCACAACCGACTCGAGGCCGTGACGGAAGACCTGCTAGCTATGGCCGCCGTGGCGCTCCATGGTGAGCGGTGTGCGCGGCTGGAGGGGAGGATGGCGGTGTGGGAACTGGTGGAAACGTTTTGTCGACATGCGAAACAGCGGGTCGAGGAGGCCTTGAGAGAATTCCGGCAGCCCAGGGACAGGCTCACGGCTCAGGTTGGGACGCATGCGCTCAACGGCTACTATCCTGGGCTCTCGGAAGGGATCATTCGCCGTCGGTTGCAAGATTACCGTCCCAGGGGTCCGTCACAAGATTCGATCTCTAAATCAACGGAGTCTGCCGATGTGCGGAGCATGGCGACACACACGCACGACTAAGCGAGAATGGGCTGTACGGGCGGAAAGGATCAAGCGGTCCGCCGCCGTGTTCCGATCAGCCGGATCGGCGTTCTTACGACGCGAACCTCCTGGGTGGGTATCCCTGCACTGCGGGTCTTCATGCTGGATGCGCGTACGGGTGTTGCCTTTATGTGTGATCCACGGAGCGATGTAATGCGTCGTCAACTGAAGGACGTTCAAGTTCAGATGACGTTTCGTCCGCCTTCCGTCGCCCGATTCGCAGTCGCCGGTTTGCGCACGGGAGGCGGCGTGCTTCTGCGTGGTGTCATGAGGTCTGGAGAATGGAGGAAACTATGACACAGCGATTCAACATCCTGGATATTGTAGTCGGCGTCGGTATGTGTGCCATCATGTTTGGAGCGGTGGTCTTCTTCCTGGCCGCAACAGGAATCTTGGAGGGGGCGCCGCCTTCACCGGTCGTCGGCACGCAGGCATTTGAAGTGATGGGCGATCGCCAAGCGCTCCAACCACTGATCGGTCAGGCAGTGGTCGATCAGGCCAGGCAAGCGTTTCTTCGCGATCAGAACGTCGCTGATTCCTCGCGTGAGTTTGTGCGTGCGTCGCTGGCCCACCACGAACTGGAATCGATCCGCGGAGGGCCATTCGGAGGCGTCATGCGTGAAGCCGGAGCGATGGCGGCCGACCACGCCGCCCGGGTGCAGGCAGTCATGGGGCGTGCAATCGTGAACTTCACCCAGCGCGGAATGCGGACCGGCGCGATCGCGCGGGGGGGCGATGAGGGCATGTTCAACGTCCGCATGATCAGCGCGGTGGAAGATTTCGGACAGCGGCTTGACGACGAGTTTACCTCGACGTGGCAGGTGATGCTTGGTCGGCGGATTGTGCAAGCAACCCAAGACTACTCGATGCGAGCCGGCATGATTCAGGAGCGGCTGGGTTCGGCCCTCGTCGGGATGGCGACGGCCCAACATTCCTGGGAGGACGCGAGGCCAGCGGGCCAATATCGACTCGCCAGCTTGACCCTGGCCGCGCGGCGTAGCGATCTGATGGCAGGCTCTGGCAGTGAACCACGAGTCGTCGCGCCGCCGACGTCGGAAGAGTCATTTGCGGTCGCCCGTTCGACCGCATCGCCTGGCATTTCAATCGGTCTGCTCGTGGTTGCCCTTGCCATCTTGGGAGGAATCTATCTGGCAGGACTCATCGCGGCCGCGCATGCCAGAGAAGCCAAGGCTCTGGCACAGAATCGGCGCGACGCGTCGCGATGGGCTTTCAAGCTGGCGACGTAGTGATCGACTGATTGGTCGGTTCGGACGCTGTCTTCCAACACGGGCTAGTGCCGGCGTGCAGTGGCGCCCATTTTGGTGCATCCTGATCCGATTATGCGGACGCGTCGACTAATTGCGCCAGTGAACGAATCGGGTCCGCGATTTCCACGCGGTACGAGACTGGGCTGTGGAGATGCCTAAGCCCAACGGGTAGCGCGGCGAGTTGAGTGGCGGCGTGCCGACGCAGGTCCGAGAGTGGCCCGTTGGATCGGAGCCGACGGCCGCCTCGCATGATGGGGAGCAACAGCGGCGTTCCGTCTGGCGGTGGCGCATCGAGGAGCGTGACGGTGTCCCCCGCCATGAATCCATCGGCGTCATAGCGCCGGTACAGCTGTTTGCGTCCGGGCCAGGTCGCCTTGCCTTCGGATCGTTTCCGGCATGGGCGCCCGTCGTACTCTTGCAACTTATAGGCACAGTCGAGCGCCGGGGCGTCGGAGGACGTGGTCATCGCAGTGCCGACGGCGAAGCTGTCGATCGGCGCATTACCTAATACCAGGCTCTGCACCCGATATTCGTCCAGATTGCCGCTGGCCAGGATCTGCGTATGTCGAAGGCCGCCCTCGTCGAGGATACGGCGGACACGATGGGCGTGTTCAGCCAGATCGCCGCTGTCCAAGCGCACTCCCCGGATGGAGATTCCCCGAGGGTTCAAGATGGCTGCCAGTTCGACGACTTTCCGCGCTCCTGCCTCCGTATCGTAGGTGTCGATCAGGAGCACGCTCTGCTCCGGTTGCGCTTCTGCGAAATGCGCAAGGGCGTCACGTTCGTCCCGGTGCGCCTGCACGTAGGAATGCGCCATGGTGCCGTAGATCGGGATGCCGAATTGTTGTCCTGCCAGTACCGTCGCGGTGCCGGAGAATCCGGCCAGATAGCTGGCTCGAGCGGCCAAGAGACCCGCCTCCGCGCCGTGCGCGCGCCGCAAGCCAAAATCGATGAGTGGTTTACCCGCGGCGACGAGCACCGAGCGGGCCGCCTTCGATGCGACGAGCGTTTGAAAATGGAGCAGGTTCATCACTCGAGTTTCGACCAGCTGGGCCTGGGGCAGCGGTGCCGTGATGCGAAGGATCGGTTCATGTGGGAAGACAACGGTCCCTTCCGGCACGCCATCGACGTCGCCCGAAAAGCGAAGCCCTTCGGCATAGTCCAGGAATCGCTTGGAGAATCGGCCCGTGCCCTCCAACCATGTAAGTTCGTCCTCGGTGAAGCGGAGGGTTTCGAGGAATTCGATGACCTGCTCCAGCCCCGCTGTCATCAGAAAACCGCGATGGGAAGGAAGCTTGCGAATGAAGAACTCGAAGACCGCCGTCGCCAGCATCTCCTGCTCCACATACACCTGAGCCATGGTGAGTTCGTAGAGGTCGGTTAAGAGGATACTGGTGCCGATCGTCATGTCGTGAGATCCTCGAATCGAATTGGCACGGCCCCGAGTTCGATCATCTCGCGTTCGGCGGCGAGACCGTCACCGGGATTTCGATCGATGGCCCCGATCGCATCCATGAGGAGATAGACGGGATACCGGAGGCGTCGCGCGTCCCGGACCGAATTGAGGACGCAGTATTCGGTGGCCAGCCCGCCGATGAACAGCCTGCGCGCGCCGACAGCCTTCAGTTGCTCGTTGAGGTGAGTGCCCTGGAATGCGGAGTAGACCTCCTGGTCGACGCGTGTGGCCTTATGCACGATCACCGCGGCGTCGGGAATCCATAAATCCTCAGGAGGCGCTGCGCCCCGGGTTTCCGCCACGCAGTGCTCCGGCCATGGTCCCCCCTGGGCTCTGAACGAGCAGTGGTGGCGCGGGTGCCAGTCTCGCGTGAGAAAGATCGGAGCCGGTACGGAGAGAAATCGCGTGAGGTAGAGGCGGACACGCGGGATGATCGTGTCGCTGCGCGGCACCGCGAGGGAGCCTCCTGGTAGAAAATCGTTTTGGATGTCGGCCAGGACGAGCGCGTCGTCTGGCCGAATTGTGATGCTGGCTGATTGGGTCACAGCCATGGGGTCGGCTCGCTTCACGCGCGCAATCCTGCTTTCGGGCGGTTAGCTTTTCTTGTCCGTATGCGCGACGAAGGAGGTGATGACTTGCTCCATGCGTGCGCTGCCGCAGTGCGGGCAACGGGCACTTTTGGCTCCGTGCTCCTTCAACGTCAGAGGCACCAGCGATTCCTTCCCACAATCGAGACATTTGAAATCGTACATCGGCATGTCACGCCTCTCTTATGATCGGGGTGGACGCACCCGGCTCAGCCGCTTCGTGCCCACGATGGTTGCCTTGTCGTGCGAGGCGGATTCGGGGGCTTCGGCCTCTATCGGTTGGCTCCACTCGGCAACCACGTCGGCCATGTCTTCGAGACGAAGGTCCACCCGTTGGTACAGCGTTTGTTCGGCAAAGTGTCCGTTTTCGTCGCACTCGCCGGCAGGGATCCCGGTCATTAGCTCAATCGCCTCCTCAACCGTATTGACGCCGTAGATCGAAAAGTGACCTGCGGCGACGGCATCGACGACCTCCCGTTTGAGCGCCAAATGCTTCATGTTGCGCGCGGGGATGATCACGCCTTGATCGCCTGTGAAGCCGCGACGCGAGCAGGATTCGTAGAATCCCTCGATCTTCTCGTTGACTCCCCCGATGGGTTGGATCTCGCCCAATTGATTGATCGATCCGGTAATGGCCAAGTTCTGCCGTACGGGAGCGTTGGCCAGACTCGACAAGATCGCGATCAGCTCGGCGGCGGCCGCGCTGTCGCCCTCCACCTCGGAGTAGGTTTGCTCGAAAGTCAGCGTGCTACTTAGGGCGAACGGATGGGTGCCGGCGAATTGCCCAGCGAGAAAGCCAGCCAAAGTCAAGACTCCCTTGCTGTGGATAGACCCGGCCAGCTCCGCCTCACGTTGGATGTCAATAACGCCTTTGGTTCCGATGAAGGTACGCGCGGTGATCCGGCACGGCCTGCCGAACGCGTAGTCGCCGAGCACGTGCACGGAGAGCCCATTGACCTGGCCCACGACGGTCCCGCTCAGGTCCACCATCAAGGTGCCCTCTCGAATCTCGTCCTGCACCCAGTGCTCGAGTATGTCGGACCGGCGGCGTTTTTGGGCCACCGCCGTTTCAACATCTGAGCGAGAGACGACCGGCCGATTGGCACGGCGTGCGCAGAAGGCCGCTTCGCGCACCAAATCGCCGATGAGGCTGAAGCGCAGCGAGAGACGATCCCGACGCTCCGCCATCCGAAAGGCTTCACGGAGCACTTCGGCCACGGCATCCTTGCCAAAAGGCGGAAGGCGCTCGTCACGACAGACACGGGAGATGAATTGCGCGTACTGGCGATCGAGTCGCTCATCGCGCCTCACGTCGACGTCGAAATCGGCCTTTACCTTGAAGATCTTGCGGAAGTCTGCCTCGTAAATTTGGAGTAACTGGTACAACGCCGGTGGCCCGACTAGGATGACTTTGACATTCACAGGGATGGGCCGAGGCTTCAGGCCGATGGTGGAAAATCCAAAGAAGTCGCCGGCATCTTCGATTTTCAGCTCACAGCTCTTCAGCGCGCGCTTCAATGCATCCCAGGCGAACGGCTGACGTAAGACGTCCAGGGCGTCCAGGATCAAGTAACCCCCACTGGCGAGCAATAACGCCCCGGCCTTGATCTCCGTAAAATCGGTATAAAGGACCCCGAGATGGGCCTTGCGTTCGATCTTGCCGACCAGATTGGTATAGGTGGGATGCGTCTCGTCAACGACCGGGGCACCGCCGTCCGGCCGATGTTCCACCAATAGATTGACCCGGTAGCGGGTCAGGCTAGGCTTCGGCGCTCCGGCCTCAAACCCCACCATGGTCAAGGGCGACTTTTCGTGCGGCAGGAAGTCCTTGTAATGCTCGATGATGTCCGTTCGCACATGATCGAGATAGGCGCAGACTTCGCTCATCTCCACGTAGGTCTGTCGAAGAGGCTCCAACCGGTCTCCAAGCACTCTCGTCGCGACCTGACGATCGAGGTCGAGGTGGCGACGTTCCGCTTCATGATCGAGCGCGTGAATGCGGACCTGAAATTCTCGGATTTCATTCTCCAAATCTTTCCGCTGCGTGTCGATGGCCTCATGTTCCCCCTGGGATAATTGTTCGAGTTCCTCGTCGGTCATTCGCCGGCCTTCCTTCAACGGAACGATCCCGAATCCCATTGGCAATTCCTCGAACCCGAATCCGCGTTTCCGACCGAATTCGTGGAGTTCGTGAAAGAGTGCCTTTTTCTGTGCGCTCGTTTCTTCGGAGATCTTTGCCCGCGCATCCAGATACGGCTTGCCTTCGAACATGGCGGGAATGTCACGACGCAGAGTTTGAACACAGGTCTCCATGGCCTGTTGAAAGCCGCGGCCCTGGCCGGCGGAGAACGACAATGGAATCGGCTGGGACGGATCTAGGAAGTTGTTCACGTAACACCAATCGGGCGCCGTTGGGGCGGATCGAGCCAAGTGTTGCACCATGCGGCGAACGAGCGAGCCCTTCCCGGTGCCGGTCGGTCCAGCGACAAAGATATGAAATCCCGGGTTCGGCATGTGCAGACCGAATTCCAACGCTTCAACGGCGCGTTCCTGGCCGATGGGATCTTCGAGCGGCTCCAACTCGCTCGTGTCGGAAAAACCCAATTGATCAGGGTCGATGGTGGGCACCAGTGCTGTAATCGGCAATGCGAACTTGTTCCCGGCATCCATAGCCATGCTACTTCACGGTCGGTGCGGGGTTGACCGTCGTAGCCTGGAGTCCTTTCTCTCCCGGCTCGACGTTGAAGACGACATCGGCGCCGTCCTTCACGTCCTCGAACGTGAGACCGTGCAGGGCGTGTTTGTGAAAATAGACTTCGCCTCCGCCCTCCGGCAAGATGAATCCGTATCCTTTCCGTGGAAACACTTTACTGATCACGCCGCGGAGTGTAGGGATTGGAGCGGTGTCGAACGTCTTCCTCGCTCGTTTGTCTCGGAATTTGTCGATTTCCGTGTTGATGGCGTCGAAGGACGCCCGGATGGCCTCCTCGAAGGTCTTGTGTTCCTTTCGAGCGATGAGGACCTGCCGCCCTGGAAAGGTCACGACGACGACTGCCTCGGCGACATTCTTGAATTGCTTATGATGACGATTTTTGGTGAGTGTCACACGGGCGTGAGTAATCTTCTCGTGCACTCGATGCAATTCGCCCATCCGTTGCTCGATTTCTGCTTTCCATCTGGGCGTCATGGCGACGTTGCGGCTCTGAATCTCCAGGTCCATTGTGTCCTGCCCTCCCGGTGCCGGTTCACTGCCCATTCCTCTCAGGCTCCACCCTTTGCGTACAGCAAGGGATATGCCTACAAGCAGTTCCGGCTCGGCGGTCGGTCTGGCCTAAACCCAGCGGCACGTACCGTTCCTGGCACACTGGTGCGGTGGGTTGGTTGGAACGAACTCCCAATGTGGTGCATTTCTCCCCATTCAGGTGCGCTTCCCTGAAGCCCAATGCGCCAGGCATAGGGCCCTGGGGTCGAGAGCTGGCCATGCTGCGGGAATGCGATTTGCGTACTTGATGCCACGATGCCTGCTTTGTCGAAGAAGATGCTCGCCGACTACCTGATTCGGCAGTTCGGTCCCGGATCCGAACTGCTTTCATATGGGCGGATCGGCCAGGAGTCCTCCCAATCGACCCTCAAGGGGTTCGGGTATGGAAAGCCGATTCGGCTGCTCTGCCGAATCAAGGGACGACCGCGCAGCTTTGTGCTCGAAACTATGAGCCCGGGTCCGTTCGGCCACGAGCACCCTGCCGATCGCGCGCAGGCCATGCTCTGGGATTACGATTCCTACGGTCGATTGCCTCGCCATATTAAAGCGCTGGATGTCGGTGCCTTTACGACTTCGGGCCGGTTGTTCTCCGTCGCTCCAGCCAAGGAGTTTTTTGTCCTCACGGAATGGGTCCAGGGGGAGAGCTACCATCGTGACTTCGAGCGGCTCATGCAAGGCAGTCGGCTTCTGCCACGGGATCGCAAGCGAGCCAGGGCGCTTGCCGGATACCTGGCCACCATCCACGGGACCAAGCGCAAGGACCCCGATCTCTACCGGCGTCGGATCCGCGAACTGATCGGTCATGGCGAATGCATCATGGGGCTGACTGACAGTTACCCCGATCGGTTCGGCTTCATCGATACCGCGTTACTGCGCACGATCGAGGAGGACTGCAACCGGTGGCGGTGGCGACTGCGCAATCGAACCGGACGCCTCAGCCAGGTACACGGGGACTTTCATCCGTGGAACGTGCTGTTCAAAACGGGAACGGAATTCTCATTGTTGGATCGTTCCCGCGGAGAATGGGGGGAACCGGCTGACGACGTCACCTCCATGAGCATTAATTATCTCTTCTTTTCACTTCGCCGCTGGGGCACCTTGAAGGGACCGTTCGAGGTGTTGTTTCGGCAGTTCTGGGAAACGTATCTGGAATCGAGCCGGGATCAGGGCGTCCTTGAGGCCACCGCCCCATTCTTTGCGTTTCGTGGACTCGTCATCGCGAGCCCGCTGTGGTACCCCCATCTCACGGTCGGAGTTCGGCGCAAGCTCTTCAACTTCATTTGCAACGTGCTGTCGGTAGACCGTTTTGACCCGGCCGAGGTCAACCAGTACTGTCAGTCGTGAAGCGCGAGACGTCAGGGTAAAATGGGAGAGTCTCACTACCGAACCACGACCACCGGGCAGGGCGTCTGATGGAGCAGGGTATGCGACACGCTGCCCAGCACAAAGCGGGCGACGCCCTGTCGTCCCTTCGTTCCGACGATCAAGAGTTCTGGTGCGGCCTTGCGCGCTTCGTCTAGAATGACAGCGGAAGGGGCGCCCACGGCCGTTTTCGCGACCGCGAGATAGCCCTGCTCCCCCAATCGTCTTGCCACATCCTCCACGAATTGCCGACCCTGATCGACGAGAATCCGCTCCGTCTCCTTGCTCATCACGGCGCCAGCCGGCCATGGTAACGGTGAAAACGGCAGGACTGTCAGACAGGTGACCTTCGGTCGCGTGCGGAATGGGGTGGCCGCCAAGAACGACAGCGCCTTGTCAGCGTCCTTCCGTTCTTCAACCGCCAACAGAACGTGCCGAATGGAGTGAAGGGGGCCATTGATCGTCAAGATCGAACAGGGGGCATGGGCTACGACACGGTGGGACACGCTTCCGAGAAGCAGTTCCTTCACTGGACTCAGGCCTCTCGACCCCATGACGATGAGATGGCTGCCGGTGTCCTGCGCAATGGCGAGGAGGACGTCAGCGGGATGCCCAAATTCAATTCGTGCCTGGCATGGGCCGGTGTCCAGTGGTAAAGCGGCTTGCATCTGCCGAAGCACGTCGTTCCCCTGCTCCGCCATTGAGGTTTTCGCGCGAGCGTACAGGTCCCCCGCGACCTCGGGCATCATCGTCGGGTAGGCGGGAACGGGCACGTCGACAACATGGACCAGGGCGACCTGTTCGGCTCGGGCCAGCTGTGCCAAGGCTTGCACCGCATGGTACGCATAATTCGACCCATCTACGGCCACGAGTATTCGCATCGCTCACCCTTGATCCATACCTGCGTCCATCCCTTTGCCTTGGCCGCAACGTGCTCCTCTGGCTCAGTGACATTCGGTCGGGCAGAACAGCACGAGGTACAGTACAATCGCGACCGCGACGGTGATCGCTCCAATCAACCACCAATGCGTTCTGCTCATCGGCTCCTCCGCTGCAATCCAAGGAGCAAAACAAGTGCCCCTGTAGACGGGCTTGTGAGCGATTGCTCTTCGGCACGGATAGGGTGCTATGGGAGCCGGGTTGAGGGCCGTCAACTTGGATCCTGAGCCTGAAGAGAGTGACCTGCTGTTGCAAATTGCGACAGCCGTTCCTCGCCAGGCTGTAGCAGGACACCACCCACCACGATCGGTGGTTTGTCCAGTCGTGTGAAATGGACCGTGCACAGTGGAATTCATACGTGTGCCGAATGCGTGCGATGGCATCCTGTTTGCTCATTGGCCGGAGGTATGGAACGGCGAGGGGCGATGACAGAGCGCGTGTTTGAACGAATTCTCGTCCCGGTCGACTTTTCGGCGTGCTCCGAGGAAGCGTTGCGTCTCGGGTTGTCCATGGCTCGTGTCTATCACTCCGAAGTGCTGCTGCTGCACGTCATCGATCGGGGCGCATTGGACGCGTTAAACCGGGCGGGGCTCGCGACTCCATCGGAGGAGCGAGGCCAGATCAAGCGGCTCCGTCATCACGCGCGGCTCCATGCTCGTCAATTCCTCGAATTGGAAGAGGCGAAGGGTGTATCGATCCGACGCGTGCTTGCGGAAGGCGTGCCGTTTGTCGAGATTGCCAAGTTAGCACGTGCGGAGAAGGTGGGGTTGGTGGTGATGGGTAGTTACGGAGGCACGGTGGGCCATGTAGATAAGATCTTCTTCGGGAGTACGGCTGAAAAGGTGGTGAGAACCGCGGGGTGTCCGGTACTGACCGTTCCGCTGGCGGCGCGAGCCGTGCCGCGACCGGCGTAAAAGGAAGGAGCGATGACGATGAAGGGGATGGAGGGGCGGATTCTTCGATATGGTCGCGGGGCCGCAGTCTTTGGTTGCGGCAGCCTTCTGCTCATCGCTGTGTGGTGGGTCAGCCCGCTGGATGCGCAAAGCGAACAGGTGATGGAGGTGACGATCAAGGATAGCATGTTTGTCACGAAGCAAATTCCGCTCGCGTTGAATGTCCCCATCCGAATCAACGTGAGGAACGAGGACAAGATTCGTCACGATTTCGGATCCATGATTTTCGAGGATACGCTGACCCATGTCGAGCATGGCGGCGTGGTCGCATACGGGAAGACGGTCGGCGGAGTGTTTCTCGACGGAGGTAAGCAGGTCACCGTACGCTTCACCTTGCACCGGCCGGGGGAATACCAATTCAAGTGCTCGATTCACCCAAATATGAAGGGAGAGATTCTCCTCATGTCGGTCGGGGCTGTGTAAATGGCATGGGGACCCGGACGGGGCATGTGGGTTCGGCTCGCACGGATGCGTATGTCGTCTACGGCGGAAGCCCTGTGGACGGCGCCGTCCGGATGGGCGGCCATTCTCGTGTGCTGATCGAGGACTAGGATGACGGAAGATCTGTCCGGGCGCGCACTGCTGACGAGCATCCTGTTGGCGACGGACGGATCGGCCTCCGCCAAGCCGGCGCAGGAATTGGCTCTCACCTTAGCGCAACGATTTCACGCGGTGCTGCATGTGGTGGCGGTGTTGGAGTTCGAGTCCTGGCGCGATCTTGAATATCGGGTCAATCAGTTGTACCTCGAGGATCGGCGCCGCGAAGTCCGCGACCTGATCGCCGCCGTTGAGCGGGAGGCGAGGGCGGTTCACGTGACGGTCGTTCCACACGAGCCCATCGGAGCACCCAGCCAGGAGATTGTTGCCCTGGCTGCATCCGAGCACGCCGACCTCATCGTCCTCGGAACGCACGGCCGGACCGGGTTGGACCACGTGCTCATTGGGAGCACAGCGGAGCGTGTACTACGCACGGCGCCGTGCCCGGTTGTGACGGTGAGAAGCGGCATCCCGACCCAGATGGGACTCTTCAGTCCTTCGAGGGCCTTCGATGAACTGCTGGTTGCAGTCGATTTCAGCGAGTGCTCGTTGGAGGCCGTGGAATATGCCGCTCAACTCGGCGAACGTTTCGGAAGTACGCTGACCTTGCTTCACGTCGTCGAACCAGTGGCCTATGGGTTGGATTTCACGCTCAGTCACGCATTGACCGGCGCTGCCTTGCGGGCAGACGTCGAGCGCTCAATGAGCGGGCTTGTCGAGGCGTTCAAGCGGCGGGGATTGACGGCCCATCAGGAGATCCTGCCCGGCCTCCCGGCTGACGTCATCCCGAGAGTGGCCGTCGAGAGACGGAGCGATGCGCTCGTGATTGGGACGCACGGGCGGCGCGGATGGTCTCACTTCCGGTTCGGCAGCGTGGCGGAAGCGGTGGCGCGTCACGCGAAATGTCCCGTGTTTGCGGTGCGAAGCCCGAAATTCCAGACATCCGAGAAGGTCGGCACAAAACGATGAATAAAACCCTCCGCTCGGGCAGCTGGTTGAAGGATGGACGACGACAGCCGGAGTACGCTGTCGAGAAAGTGCGTTGTTCGCTCACATCGACTCGTTGGAGCAGTATGATCATGCCGACAGGTACCACGCACCATTTCATCCCTCGCCCGGGTGGAAATGGACGGGATTCATGAAACTCGGGAGTGAGCGGGACGCGGGATTGTGGTATCCGATGCCGGCCGCATTGACGGCGGTCTTGGCACGCTTGCAGACGCTGGCGGGGGAGCCACTGTTTGCAGCTCAACGTCAGATCGGCTTGAGCCGCGCCCTGCGGCCATACGTGGAGAGCGGAACGCCGGCCCCGTTGGCACCTCTCCCCTACGAAGTCGAACTCGCCAATTTGTACGTTATTGCCGACTTCTATCCCGAGGATGGACAGCTCTCCTTGATCGAGCAACTGCGGGACGTTGTCACGGAACATATTCCCGAGGATGAACGCCGGTGGCTCGATCCGCTTAAACATTCATCGATGGATCTCGTGGAGGTGGTGAAGGAGGAGTGGATCGAGGATCGCGTCGTGCTGACGCTTCGATCGCTCGGGGAGGATCGCCGCGTCTTCGTGGAGGGAGAGCAGGGGCTGCGACACCTTGCGGTAGGCGACATTCTCTTGACACGATTGATCCGCCCACCAGACGGGACGAATGAGGCGAGCCGTATTGTAGCCGGATGCGCGCTGGTGCTCTCCGCGTCCGACGGAGCGGCATTATTCGACACCACGCAAGAGTACCGGCGAGCGGTCGAGGTGCAGTCCGGTGCATTCGGAATGGGCGAGTGGGGCGAATTCACCAAGCGGTATGGACATGTTCTATTGTGGAACTTTGCGCAAGCCCGATTCGACGCTCTTGTCGAGGCGGTGAACGATATTCGGTATCTGGCGCCGCAGGGCGGGCCGTTTCTGTACGCCCTCGCCATGTATGACCACGACCAACCGCGATTCCTGTGTGAAGGAGTGGGGGAGCTCAAGGGGTTTTCCCAAGAACCCGAAGGAGCGTCTCGTCCGACCGCCCGAATACCGTCGGTTGAATGCCACACGTGGTTGTATTGCACGCCATCGGTCGTGACGCGTCTGACGGTGACTCCCTTCCTCCTGTTGGTCGAATGCGACTCGGCGGAGCGTCTCGAAGACATCAAGCATTCGCTAGCATCCACATTCGGCTATGCGCTTCGATTCCGGAAGGAAGCCATGGATCCGCCGATTCGCCCCATCAAGGAGGAGGACCTTGCCAAGACGGATCGATATGAGGTACTCGTGACGCGGGAAGAGGAACGCGCCCTGTTGCGCTCGTTTTTGGAAAGCGCGTACTTGGACTGGGCGGATACGGCCTCGCCTGCGTTGCGAGGGCAGACGCCGCGGCATGCTGCAGCGACCACGAGCACTCGCCAGGACGTCATCGATCTGATTCGAAAGCTGGAAGGCAGCGATCTCGGCCTGCTCCGAACGGGACAAGCCGCCTTCGACTATGACAAGCTGCGGTCGCACGTCGGGCTGGCGGAGAGCGGGGCGTAAGACCCCGGCCTCGGAACCCTGCCACGACGCTGTCTTTGATTGAACCATCCGAGGCGGATGAGTATGTAGGCGAGTCTGAAACGCACGATCCGGGATGCCCGCAGTTGTACCGGTTGGCCGGGGAGCGTCGGTAACCTGGATCTACCAAGTCCCATGAACCGAGCGGCGAATCCAGCTTTTATAGCGCGGTACGACAACACTCGAGGAACGATATGAAAATTGTGATCGCTGTGGATGGGTCGAAATACGGACAATGGGCAGTGGAGTGGGCGAACCGACTCGCGCTCCGAAAGCCCGAGAGGATCACCGCTTTGCACGTTGTGGATCTGACGGCCCTCGCCACTCCATTGGTCCCCAGGCCGGCGCCCGCGTGGGATGCCCCGTTTATCAAGCAGGAGACGGCGCGTCTTGAGGCCCAAGCCCGTGTCGTTGTAAAGGCAACCAAGCGTCTTTTGGCAGGGGCCAAGCCCGCGGGCCGAGTCCTCATCGAGCACGGCTCCGCTGCCTCGAAGATCTTGGAGCACGCCAAATCCGCGGGCACGTTGGTGGTCCTGGGCAGCCGCGGGCTCGATGCACTCGATCGGTTCATGCTCGGCAGCGTGTCGACCAAGGTGGTACAGCATGCCGCCGGGCCGGTATTGGTCGTGAAGGAGCCACCCCGCACCATCCGCAGAATCGTGCTGGCCACGGATGGCTCGAAAGCGTCCGATAAGGCGTTGCAGTTCCTCCTGCGTCACTACCGTGCAGAGAATCGAGGGGCGGCCTCGTGTGAAGTGGCCGTGCTTCATGCCATGCCGCTGCTCCGGTATCCGGAACTCAAGGAGGCCGGGCATGAGGTGGTCGAGCGGGCCGCAGCCAAGCTGAATGAAGCCGGTTATCGCGTCGAACCGGTGTTTAAGATCGGGTACCCTGCGGACGAAATTCTCAAGTTCGCCGACCGACGGAAAAGCGATCTCATCGTGACGGGGGCGCGAGGCCGAGGTGTGATCGCACGGTTTCTCCTTGGAAGTGTTTCAACGAAGCTGGTGCAATACAGCCGCTGTTCGACGCTGATCGTTCGGTAACGGCGACGAGCTTCCCATCATCCATTCCGTGCATGCAGGCAAGGCTCCGACTTGGCGACGCGCGTCTAATTCCCAGTCGTCCGCCCACCGTCCCTACCGGGGATCGCGAACCTGGCCTTCGAATTGTCATTCTTGAGACCTGTGCTAGAGTTGAGTGATGCATCGCAGGCGCTTACTCATCACGGCGATCTGTCTCATGGGATGGCTGTCGGCTTCTGCCATCTGGGCTGAAGCAGGGGAATTCCATGGTAAGGTCTCACGGGTGATCGACGGCGATACTGTCGAAATTCGGCATGACGGACGGACCGAGCGAATCCGTTTGCGCGGCATCGATTGCCCGGAGCTGAGACAGCCATATGGGAAACAGGCCAAGCGGGCAGTCCGTGCCATGGTGTCCGGTAGGACCGTGAGCGTCAAGACCTACGGAAAAAGTACGAGAGGTCCCGTCTTGGCAGATATGATCATCGAACGCGGACGAAGTGTGGCCTATATACTGCTAGAGGAGGGCCTCGCCTGGCGCACCACATCGGGCTCTTCCGACGAAGCTCTCGAGGCTGCGGAAGTCGAAGCGCGCTACGCCAAGCGTGGTCTGTGGTCAGACCCCAACCCGGTTGCACCATGGGTGTACCGGGCGTCCAAGTCCCGCACTCGTTAACCGCCCCGTTCCTCTCCCGTACACGCAATCTACCCGCACCGTCTCGCAATGGCCCACGATTCCCGGCGGTACTCGGTCCGGGAGCGGCGGTGGCCCGTTGTCATCATGAATGAACTATTCTCCGCCCACCTTGTGGAGCCGCCGTTGGTACCTCATCGATCACAGCACGGGACCGGGCGTCCAATGCGTTCGATCCGTAAGGGCATCCCGGGCCGTGTTTTTTCCTGTGCTACACTTCCTTATGACGAAGATGGATCAGCAAGACATCCAGACCCGCGTTCAGGCCTTTGCGCAGCGGCTCCTCTTGGAAGCCAAGGGTGACCCAATCCGCGCGCTCGGTCTGCTCGTATTGGTTCTGGAGGGCGTCAAAACGGAGGACATGGCGCTCGTGCGACGCCTCATTACCGAAGTGCGCCGCATCCTGGTTCCAACACCGACGCCAATCGTGCTCGAACCAGATTTCGACCAACCGGTCGAGGAGATCCCCACGGAACATCTGGCTGGTGACGTATCCTGGGAAGGCGTGCAGCACTGCATTCGCTGCGGGAAGGTGCTGGCCAAGGCCGGTGATGACGAGCATGGAGACACCGGGGGATTTCCATCCGGCTATGTCTACCAGGTGGGCACGAAGTTCTTTCTTGGAGATCCGGAAGAGGCGATTTCCTGCCGACACCCTCTAAGTCGCTAGACCCCCGTTCCCCCGCCCTATCTCGACCACCATAATCCACCTACGAGTATTACAGTAACTGCAAGGGCACAGTCGGTGCAGGTCACGATAGCGTGAAACCGACCGACGGCGACGTATCGGTGCGGTGCCTGCATTCAGATGGCTCATGTATAAGTTACGTTAATTCAATCAGTTAAGAACGTTTTTTAGGGTTCTGTGGGGGACGGTCAACGCGGTCGGCTCGGTCGACGGCCGAAAGATGACGGTTGGCCGCCATCTGCTAGATTTATATGGTGCGACCCGACAAAAAATCCCTCTCTCGCCTTGATAAGAAGGCTGCCCCTCGTGCGTCGAAACGCCCGTCCGGGACAGGTGCACCCGCGAATCGAAAGTCGGCGCTGCTCGAAGAAGCCATCACCCAGATGAATGCCGGAAAGTACGGCCGATCGTCAGGCGTCCTGAAAGAGCTCCTCACCGTCGACCCCAATAATCAAGAAGCCAAACGTCTGTTTGCCACGCTCCAGTTGCGGATCGGCAGCCTGGTCACCGCGCGGACCGCGTTCGAAACCATGGTGCAGGAGGCCATTGATCGACAGGATTATTGGCTGGCCGAATCGCTGCTGCGAGAATATCTCGCGGCGGGTCCCCGGTGTGTGCCATTTCTTGAACGACTCGGAGCCGTGCTTGAGATCAAGGGTGACCCGGATGCGGCGGCCAGGGAGTATGCGAAAGCCATCGAAATTCTCGTTGAGGATCCGGATCCCGAACGTCCTGACCGAGCGCGAGACAACTACCAAAAAATCCTCGAACTTGCCCCGCATAGCCCCGCCGCGTATCGACTCGATGCCTTGCTGACTCAGGGGAAAGGGGCGCCCACGTCGACACATGATCCCGAGCGGGCTTGGCGGGGGGGGGAATCGACCGATTCCTCATCGTTGGCTTCTCACGCGGAATCCGGCACGGTCGAAATACCGCCCTTCAACGCCGTGCCTGTCGAGGTCCCTCACGCAACGCCTGCCCGGCTTCCCTGGGAGGACGAGGGGGAGGAGGTAAATGTCCATTCTCTGCGGGAGCAGACACCGGCGACTGCTGAGTCGGCCGGGACGCCTTTGCCCGCGGCGGCAGTCGACTCCACGGAACCGGTGCCGGAATCAGATGGCGATCTTGCTGTATTCGACCACCCCAGCACCTCGATACACAGCACGTCGGAACCGAATGAGACGGTTGCGGTCGAGGGCCCGAGCGCCTTGCTCGAGGATGGGGCCGCCGGCAACAGGTCCCAACCTAATCCGGCCGAAACCAATTCGGTACTGTCGTCTCACTTCGATGAGGCCGCGAAGGAGTCCGATACGAA
This sequence comes from Nitrospira sp., assembly GCA_036984305.1. NCBI lineage: Bacteria > Pseudomonadati > Nitrospirota > Nitrospiria > Nitrospirales > Nitrospiraceae > Nitrospira > Nitrospira sp. The sequence goes on along the minus strand of BQWY01000001.1, from coordinate 3,824,841 downwards.
TCTCGCGGTGTCTCCGTCAGCAGAGTCGGAAGTCTTGGGGGCGGCGCCATCTACAGCCTCCGGATGGCAAGAGGTGTTGTCCAAGTTGTTCTCCACCGACCCGCACCCGCCGCCGAAGTCGGAACCGGATCACCACGAAGTCACCATTCCCGAGTCCATTGCCCAGCTCCATCCGGTGGATTCTCCGTCACCGTCAGTGGAGATGACAACGACGGGCGAGTTGCACCAGCAGCAGGCCGGACGCGCTATCGCCTCCCCGATGCCGTGGGAGCAGATCGAAGAGCAGCCGATCGAGGTGTCGCCGACTGAACTCGGACCACGGGCGTCCCTGCAGGAAGGCGAGCCTTCACCAATTCCAGTCGCGGGCCCTCCTCTCAAGTCGAATGCGATTGCCGTACCGATGCCGTGGGAGCAGGTAGAGGAACAGTCGATCCTCGTGCCTCACACTGATGTCGAGATTTCATCCCCTGAACCAGAGCAAACGGCGGTTCATGCACCGCTGACTCCCGAGGCGCCGATAGCCGAGACGGCCACGGTAGAACCGAGGCTGGAGTCAGAAGCGAAAGACGCACTGAAAGGCGTTGTCCCGTCTGTCAACGAGATTCAAGCGGCATCAGCCGACACTCGGGTCGTGCCGGAAAAGTCGGAACCCACGATTCACCAGTCGCCTCCGACTCACGATGTGAACACGCAACTGATCTCGACGATTCTCCAGCAGGCCGACCTGAAAGATCCAGCCACCAAAGGGCGGGAGATACCAATTCAGGCGTACGATGTTGCTTCCGGGGAAACCTCCGGCGACGAGACCTCTCCAAGTGCATCGCCCGAGCCGATGCCGATTCAGGCGTTGTTGGATCGCGCTGTGATGCGAGAGGACCCGGCCGGTCCATTGAAGGATTCGAAGCCCGCTGAGGCAGAGCCCGTTCAGCAGGAGACCGCACACAAGGTTCCGCCTGAGTCGAACGTGTCGACCGAACCCGTACCGGTCCGGCAGGAAGAGACACAAGCCCCACTGGTCGATACGGCGCCTTGGGCAGAAACGTCGGCATTGGTATCGGATGACCCTCCTGCGTATTCTTCTCCGGTCCAGCCGCCCGAGCCGGCCGCTCAGGAAACCGTCGCGGAGCCGGGAGAGAGAAAGCCCAAGTCCGGTTTCTCTTTCCTCCCTGCGGTGCTTCGTCTTGTGGGTGTCGGCGCGGAGAAGGATACCGAGTCCGAGTCGGTATCGGAGGAGCACACATTTGGTGAGCCACCGGTTGCCGCAGATGATCCAACCGAGCCTGTCGACACAGCTGCAACAGTTGAATCCCAAGTGCTGGAGACTCCCAGTGTCATGGAACTTTCAGTGGTGGCACTGCCAAAGGTAGAGGAAGTGTCAGCCCAGGTTACTCTTGGAGCTGAGACGGCAGATAGTTCACCGGAACGCGACACGGTCTCTCCGAGTGAGGCAGAGTACCAGGCTGAGGTTCAAAGCGAGACTCCATCCCTAGAGCCCGTACTCGATTCAGACCCTGAGCCCGAGCTTCGCGTTCATACTGAGGATCCCGTAGCTTCGTCGGGGCCAATAGTGTCATTGGCGAACGAACAGGTGGGACCCGAGGTCACGATTTTGACCGCTGTAGAGGATACAGAGACATCCATCGAACCGGTGCGCTTCGACGAGGAGCACACGGAACTCCCCCGAGAGGCAGTGCAGCACGCAGACGGGCCGGTGCAAGAAGAAACACCGGCTCCCCCCGCTGTCGTTCAACCGCCGGTCAAGAGGAAAAAGGACAAGAAGAAGAAGGGGAAGCAGGCGCCGCGCCGTACTGAGGCGCCCGAGTTTCTTGGCAGGGCTGTCAGCCAGCCGATGTGGATAGAACCTTCTGGGGTTGCTCCATCTCCGAGTGCAGAGCCTTTGGTTCTTCCTCTGCCTCAGGTTCCACAGGAAACTTCGAAAGCGTTGGCGATGCAGCCGACGCCCGAAACGACGACACCGCTCTCTCCACCATCTACCGAATCGAGCAGGCCTCTTGGGCTCTCTCCGACGTCCTCCGCACGTGAGCGTGACATTCCGATTTCCAAGCCAAAATCCGCGATACAGGTCGGCAGAATGCTTCGCCGTATGGGATGGAGCGTGTTCTCGATTGCGCAGACGTGTTTCAGCACGGCGCATGCTCTTACCATCGCGACGATCAGCCTGTCGGCGTTGACGGTCGGGGTGGGAGTGTTTGGAATCGGCGGGTTCGGTGTGGTGTGGCTTGGAATGGAGGAAAAGCCCAACAAACTGTTCCAGGAACTGAACGAGACGGTCCCACAGCCCGTCGGGGACATCAAACAGTCCGGATATGCGCTCTTGCTCGGAATGGGGACCTCGGAACTGAAGGATCCCGTTCAGGCCGGCGCGGCGAGGCACGGTACCGTTGGCGATGTCCCCGGCCTCGAGGCTTGTTTTGAGTCCGTCCAATCGACGAGATTGGAGAAGGGGTCGCCCTCTGCCAGTTCGCTGGGAAGTTGGTACCGAGAGGCGAATCCGTCAGCCGTCTTTGTGGGGAGAGCAGGGGCCTTACGGGACTGGGCGACTGAGTCGTCCGTCGGCCTCGGACAGTATCGCCAATGGGCCGGTCGTTCGTTCGAGGATGCAGGTTACGGACAGCTCAGTTCGCCGGACTGCGGCCAAGTCTTGTATCTGCATCGGCTTCACGTGGCCGAGGGATTTGCGCAGGGTCTGGATGCGGGAATCGATCGCGTTGAAGCCGATCTCAATCACTGGCGGTCCGTGCTACGCAAGGCGCGGTCCCTGAGCGTCAAGATGCTGGCGGTGGCCGCCATCAATGACGATGCGCACGTGTTGTCCGGCCTGTTTCTCTCTCCCGAACTGGACGGGCAATACCTTCCGCGCCTGTCAAGAGCGGTTGTGCCGCTCGATCAGGTGGAAGCCTCCATGCGTTGGCCCATGCTGAGCCAGTTTCAAGTCCAAAAGAAAGTGATCGACCAAAACCTGAAGAATGAGCAGGTCGGCGATCGCTCCTGGTACGCCATGGGCGTGGCTGTCATGCCCGTACCCCGGCAGCGCCTTCTGAACGATTATGCGGACTATTACGATGCGCTCATCAAGAGTTCGGAGACGTCACGCGACAAATTTACGGCGCCTAACCTCTATGCTCGTATCCATGCGCCTGCGCAAACGACTTTGGACTATGTGATCAATCCGATCAACAATCTACTCGACGTCCAGACCGGACCGGCTTGGGAGCGCTACGTCGGGCAGGTGCGCGAAGCGGACGCGTTGCTTCGGCTCGTCAGTCTGCAGATCTGGCTTCGGAAGACGGCGCAGGAGGGCACAGGCGACGTGAAATCGCGTGTCGCAAAAGCAGGGCAGAACTTTTACGATCCGTTTAGTGGGTTCCCCATGTTGGTGAGCGTGTCGAACGGCCGCCTGTATAGCATCGGCATGGACGGGAAGGATGACGACGCGGCACCGGGGTTGGACGTGTCTGTCGCTATCCCCGTACTCGTTTCGGGTGGAGCATCCGTTGGGCCTTCGACTTCAACGGCCCGGAAGTAGTCCCCACCGGTAGCGCGGCGCGGCGCATCTGAGCACCCAAATGGGCTACTCGCGTTGGTCGCCAGCTTGACACCCTTTCCTATTCTCACAGACAATCAACACGATCATTCGCGTCTCGCCTCGGTGGGAAAGCCCGTGCACCGACCTCCAAACTGGCCCGGCCGTTCCCGTCTCGTTCAAGGCCTCAAGACCGCCTTGCCGTTCCCCACCCGGGTTGTCTCGAACGAAGAATTTGTTCCCGCCCCACAAACCAACGCGCAGCGACGTGTCGAGCAAGGTGCGCTGGCTATGGCCGATCGTGTGTGTGCCAAGCAAGGGGTCACGCGCCGAGAGTTCTTACGCACGACCGGTGGTACGGTGGCGGTGCTCCTCTCGATGAACGCAGTATTCGGGCGTCTGTTCGACGTGCTTGCGGTAGAGATGGCCGAGGCGGCGGCGTTCGACGAGCGGCGCGGAGACGACTTCTTCATCTTCGACGTCCAGACTCACTACGTAGGGGCCGGGTACGATCCCACCGGCACGGAGAATCGACGGAAGGGTGCTGTCAGCAAGGAGGCGCTGTTGCAGCTCCGTCAGCGAATTCGGGAGGCCGGGTGGAATCCGGCGTTGTCCCAGGATTCCGGCACCATGCACGATCTGTCCTGGGAGACCTTCATCAAGGAAATCTTTTTGGACAGCGAAACGGATCTTGGGCTCATCAGCACGCCGCCCGGTCCCTACCCACAAGAGGCTGTGGTGCCGCCGAAGGAAATGGCGCACATTCGCGACGAGGTCAACCGGGTGGCCGGCTCTCAGCGCATGCTCGCGCACGGCCTGGCTACCCCGCAATTGGGTCGGGCAGATCTCGATTTCATGGACATGCAAGCCTCGTCCCTCAAGATCGATGCCTGGAAATGCTATACGGGTTCCTGTCCAAAGGGATTCGACCGGGGCTGGTGGATGGATGACGAGCGCATTGCCTATCCCATGCTCGAGCGAGCCCGGAAACTTGGAGTGAACCGTATCTGTGTGCATAAAGGCCTGCCGCTTGGCCCCGTGGCCGACTACAACCATCCCAAGGACCTGATCCGGGCGGCCAAGGATTTCCCAGATCTCGATTTTCTTGTCTATCACTCGGGATTGAAGACGTCCCGTGGGATCGATGAGCACTTCGCAGGGACCGGAGAGCTTCCATGGACTACTGAGTTCTGCCGGATGAAGGATGCGGAGCCTAAGATCGACAACATCTATATGGAGATCGGGTCCAGCTTTGCGCAGCTGGTTATCACTCATCCGGTGATGTGTGCCCATTTGCTCGGCCAATTGGTGCGTTCCTTTGGAGCCGATCACGTGCTCTGGGGAACGGATTCGATTTGGTACGGCACCCCTCAATGGCAGATCGAAGCATTCCGCCGGTTCCTGATCCCGGACCAACTGATCGAGACGCACGGATATGAGGCGCTCACCCGTGACGTCAAGACGAAGATCTTCGGCCTCAATGCAGCGAAACTGTTTGGAGTGAATGTGCAAGCGGTGCGCTCGCCGGTCCCCGGAGACTATCTGCGCCGTCTGCGGATGACGTACTACCAAGAGGGCCCTAGGCCGAGCCATCGTTGGTACGGGTGGGTCGCGGGGTAGTGTGGTCGCGTAGAATCTGCCTCAGGCTCCGATTCATTTCGGGTGCACCGCCACGCCATGGCGCGGTTGGTCAACACGCTGGGTCTGGTCGCCGTTGTGACGATTCTGACGGGAAATGAGCATAAGGTTCGCAAAACTGATCAAAGAACTTGGCGTTCAACTGGCGACGCTCAAGCTCGGGCGAGATCAAGAAACCGAAGTCGACGTGGAGGGGCTGCGGCTGCTCTATCGCGCCAATGTGTCCCCGGACGGCATGGTCGCATTTTTCCATTGATTGGCCCAACGCGATACGCAACAGATCGAGCTCTTGTCGAGCCATCCGATGAGTGAGTGGCGCGCGGATCGACTGAGGCTTGAGATTGCCAGACTTCCGCCCCTGACACCCGAACCGTTCCTCTTCGATTGGGCAGGCGTCCAAGCAACCATCAAATGAAGATCACAACGCCAAAAGCCGAAGCGTCCGCGCCGGTACGCATCGGGGTGATCGCCGATACGCATGGACGGTTCGACCCTGAACTCTTCCAGTGCTTCGCGGGGGTCACTCACATTCTTCATGCGGGTGACATCGGCGACCGTGAGGTCATCCGGCAACTCGAACGGATTGCCCCAGTCACCGCGATCTCGGGCAATGTCGACGGATTTTCGCGAAGCGGTTTTCCAGCCGAGCGCGTCATCGAGCTGGCCGGTCGGTTGATTGCGCTCCGACATGTCGTCTACGAAGGCCAGGAAGTCAATGTGACTGCGGCACGCTATCTCGATCGCGTGCGACCGGATATTTGTGTGTTTGGCCATACGCACCGGCCGTTTAGCACGTGGCGGGGCACCGCGTTTCTTTTCAATCCCGGCTCGGCGGGGCCCAAGCGGTTTCGGCTACCCCGCACCGTGGGTCTCCTCCGCCTGTTCCCTGCTCACCTCGAGAGCGAACATGTGTTTCTGGGAGAATGCTGATCGTCCAGGACCACGGGCGCCAGTGCAACCCGCCTGGGATCATCTCGACTCGCCATAGGGCGCACTCGGTTGACAAAAACTGGGGAAATTACTATAGTCCGCCGGTCAACGGGGGCCGGTCTCCTCACGAGACACATATCATGCTCCTGAGGAAATTCTCTTACTTTTACCACACAAAGGGGGTCCTATGAGGAAGCACTTGGTGCTTGCTGCGGTGGCCGCCGGTCTACTCAGCCTCTATGGCTGTCAGCCGGTCCACTCGCCGCTCGGCGGTATCATCTTCAATGAAACGAAGTTCGGGTATATCGCCACTACGAATGCGGCCATGACCAAGGAAGGCAAGGCCTGCGGGACGACCATCCTGGGCTGGGTCGCGACCGGAGACATGAGTATCTCGGCGGCCAAAGCGGCCGGGGGGATCACCAACGTGTCGCACATCGACCACTCCGCCAAGAATATCTTGGGGATCTTCGCCGAATTCTGCACCATCGTGAAAGGCAACTAACCTCTTGCAGAGATTACACGAGTGGAGGGATCTCATGAAGAAACATTTCGTACTGGCGGCAGTGGCCGCTGGCTTGTTGAGTCTCTATGGCTGTCAACCGGTCGCGTCGCCTCTGGTTGGCATCATCTTCAATGAAACGAAATTCGGCAACTACGCCACCACAAATGCGGCCGCGACCAAAGAAGGGAAGGCCTGCGGAACGACCATCCTGGGCTGGGTCGCGACGGGCGACATGAGCATTGCGGCTGCCAAAGCGGCCGGCGGTGTGACCAATGTGGCGCACATCGACTATACCGCAAAGAACATTCTCGGCATCTTCGCCGAGTTTTGCACTATTGTGAAGGGAAGCTGATCCCTGCACGACCAAGTCGGGCAAAGGGACGAGTCGACCGAGTCCCTTTGCCCGGAGCTTGGGCTCCTCGTCTCCACTGTCCCGCGCGAGGGATGTGAGTCGTACCGTTAGCCCCCCGCTGCTCTTTCTGAAGTTGACTCTTGCCGTCGCCTGTCTCTTCCTGCCGCGCTTAGGCTATTCGGGTACGGACACCCGGCAGGATCTCGTCTATATTGCGGGGGGGGTGGTCGGAGCTTTTCCTGAGGATCACGACGCCGTCTTCCAAAACATATCCCGTTCCCCGACAACCATTCACGCCGGGGTCGGATTGGCAGTGAAGGTGGCCGTCTTTCCCGCGATCACGCAGAGGACAGTTGGACTGGAGCTTGAATCAATGGGACATAGCGGACGAATCCAGTTTCCCATTTCGTCCGGAGGCATGACGCAAACGGGAAGTTCGGCGCTCACCGTCTTCACCACCATGGCCAATCTCCTCGTGCAGTATCCGGGTTCTCGTCTGACGCCTTATGCCGGAGTGGGACTCGGCTGGGCAACCGGAGCGCTGACGGGTACGAACATTCCCGGTCGTCCCGATCATGAGCTCGAAGGGTCATCGGCATTGAGCTATCAGTTCCTAGCGGGCATCAGGGCCCATCTGAACGAGCACGTGTTTCTCTTTATGGAGTACAAACGTCTGGCGACGACCTTTCATTGGACGCAGCTCGCCCTAGACTTCAAAGCCAACTATGCGCTCGTAGGGTTTGGATATAGCTTTTAAGCGAGAGCCCATCTCCGCATTTCCGGCGACACCAGTTATCCACAGATCCCGACGATACGAGACAGTCCGTAACTTCGATGTTTCATAAGCGAACTTGTTTGATATAATCGCCGTTAGCTATTCATCGACACGTCCCAGTCCAGTAACCATAAGGAGGAATGGATGAAGAAATCACTACTGCTCTCGCTCGCGGTGGCCTTTGTAGCGTCTCAAACCGGCATGGCGCTGGCCGCCAATCCAGACACAGGTCCGGGCTGCGGTCTCGGCAAGCTCGCATGGGGCGACTTTAAGAATCAGAAGAATATTGCGCCTCAGGTACTCATGGCGACGACGAATGGGACCTTTGGGAGCACGACTTTCGGGATCAGCAGCGGCACGTCCGGCTGCACCAACGACGGGCAGGTGTGGGCGGAAATCAAGGATACTATGTTTGCAGGGGTGAATTTCGATAGCCTCGCACAGGAGATGGCTCAGGGCGAGGGCGAGCACTTGGCCTCTTTGGCGACGCTCATGGGGGTGCCAGCGGAGCACCATCCTGAGTTCTTTGTCATGACGCAGGAGCGCTATAATTCTTTGGTCCAGGCTGGTGAAGAATCACCCAAGGCCTTTGTCCGCTCGTTGAACGAAGCCATATCCGGGCATCCGGTATTGGCAAAGGCCGTGGTCACGAAGTAAGTTCTTTATCGCCGCGAGGTCCCGGCTCTCTGGAGCTGGGACCTCGCGGTTGTGCTCATCCTTCCGTACCCGTACCGCGATCGTAGTGAACCCACGCCGGACGCGATTTCTGAATCGTTGCCAACTCTTTCTGCTCGGTCTGTTGGGTGTCGGCCTGTTTGCTTTATGCACTCCAAGCAAGGTTCGCGCTGACGGCGCCACCTATGCGGATGAACTCGCGGAGCGAGCGCGTGCACTTCAACTCGCGGACGCGCCCGAGTGGCAGGACCTTCTGCATTATCGTCGGACCCTGGCCGGCGGGTATGAAAGCCTGCAGGACGATCCAAGATTTTTCATGTCGCCAGAGGGGAAAACCAACCCCGAAGCCGAACTCGGGGCCACCCTTCGCGCTTTTTTTTCCCAGGATCTCGTCGGTAAATCGAAGCAACCGGCCCAATGCGCCTTCGTGGCTCGCTACCATTGGCTGAGGGATCAGCTGGAATTCGATGACGCGCGGCTCCTGCCGATCCCATGCCCACGGTTCGACCGATGGTTCGCGGAATTCGACGCCGATGGGATCAGCATGATTTTCCCGGCTGGGTTCATGAACAACCCCTCCTCTATGTTCGGGCACACTTTTTTGCGGATCGATCAGCGCGGTCAAACACCACAGACGCGCATTCTCGCCTATACGATCAACTACGCCGCCGATATGCCGCCGGATGCGGGCATTGAGTATCCGATCAAGGGAATCTTTGGTGGCTACAAGGGCCTGTTCAGCACCGTTCCCTACTACCTCAAGGTGCAAGAGTATCGAGATATCGAGCACCGCGACGTATGGGAGTATCGCCTTGCCTTCACACCTCCTCAGATCCGCAGGCTCTTGATGCACGCCTGGGAGCTCGGCAATGCGGAATTCGACTATTATTTTTTCGGAGAGAACTGCTCGTATCACATCCTCTCGCTCCTTGACGTGGCGGATCCCCAGCTTCGCCTCACCGATCGCTTCCCTTTTTACACGATCCCATCCGATACGGTACGGGTATTGATGGAGATACCTGGGTTGGTCAGCGAGGTCAGTTATCGGCCCTCGCGGTCCACCGTCGTACGGCGAAAGCGTGAGGCGATGTCCGGTGAAGAACGGGCATGGTTGGGTCGATTGATTGAGCAGCCTGTCCTGGGGAAGGACGCGGAGTTTGAGGCGCTCCCGGTAAAGCGTCAAGCATTCGTGCTGGATACCGTATCCGACTACCTCCTGCTTCGAAGTGATGCCTTGGGTGGAAAAGACAACAGCTGGAAGCAGCGCAACCGGGCAATTCTTGGCGCACGGAGTGCCTTGAAGGTGCGGTCGCCGGAGTTTGAGATCGAACCGTTCACTCAACGACCGGACTATGGTCATGGAACACAGCGTGTGGGGGTGGGAGCGGGCTGGCGCAACGATCAGGCTTTTGAAGAGTTCAATTTTCGAGGAGCCTACCATGATCTCCTGGATCCAGATCCGGGCTATACACCGGACGCGCAGATTGAACTCGTCAATGTGGCGATTCGGCACTATCACAACGAGAGTCAGGCTCGGATCGAGCGATTCAGTCCGGCCAACGTCATTTCGCTTTCGCCTATGGATTCGCTGTTCCACGCGCCATCGTGGAAGATTTCCGTGGGCATGGACACGATCAAATACGGAGGGTGCGCGCTGTGTTCAAACGGAAATCTGAACGGAGGAATGGGTGCTGCGTTCGAAACCAGGTGGCTGCGGCGCGAGGTATTCTTCGCCATGGCCGAAGTCGACGCCAACTACAGCAAAGCCTATGAGGACAACTATCGCGTCGGAGGTGGGGGGACGGTGGGAGTTCTGGCGAATGTGACCGAGCGGTGGAAATTATTGGCGACGACAACCTACCTAAAGTATCCGCTGGGAGATCACTCTGACGATGTGCGTTGGATGGTCGGGCAACGCTATACCATCAGTCAAAATTTCGTGGCTCGGATGGAATACCATCACCGCGAGCACGACAACGATGTGCTGTTCACATTCCAAGCGTTCTATTAGTCGACGTCTCATCGGACGGTGCCCATGCGACCGATGCTCTGCGTCGAACGATGGTGACCGGCGGTCACGCCTTGTCAGGGTTAGTCAGGGCGAGGCTGCGCAGCTTCGGACGGCCCGTTCGAGGCGGGAGGCGGTTTGCGAGACGGTCGCTTCCGAACGTATTCTTCCTGGGCCGCTTGGGCAGCTTTCGCAGCCGAGACGGGCGATCGTGATTGTAGCAAGCGGCTAGGCCGGTGCACGTCATTTTGCAATTCAAGTCAGGGGCTTGGAGCGTGCTGGGAGGAATGGTGCGTTGCTAGACGGTTTGTTTGTGTACCATCCGCATCCGTGGGATGAACGCGATTGGCGGAAAGCGAGCGGTCTGCCATTGGAGGATGTTTGGATCCGTACCCCCACGGGGAGCCAGATATTCGGGTGGTTCGTGGAAGCCTCACGTGGGGCGCCAGTTGTGCTGTGGTGTCATGGAAACGCCGGCAACCTCACCCATAGACTGGAGAATCTGCGAGACCTGCATGGACTCGGTCTTTCGGTCTTGGTGTTCGATTATCGGGGGTACGGACGAAGCCCGGGTCACCCTTCGGAACCGGGACTGTATGAAGACGCCCTCGCGGCGTTTGACTATTTGATCGTTCGACGTCGGATCCGTCCAGAGCGAGTGGTCCTCTTCGGTCGGTCGCTGGGAGGGGTGGTTGCGGGAGAAGTCGCGAGCCAGCGCCCTGCGAGTGGGTTGATTCTGGAGTCAACTTTCCCATCCATCGAGTCGGTCGCCAAAATTCATTATTGGGGCCTACCGGTCCACCTCCTCCTTGGAGCACGGTTCCGTTTAGTCGATCGGCTCCCACACCTTTCACTTCCGACACTCGTCATACACGGTGATCAGGACGACATCATCCCCCTCTCGCTCGGTCGCGCGGTTTTCGAGGGCATCAAAGGACGAAGGGAATGGTATGTGGTCCACGGTGCAGGGCACAACGACCTTCCCTGGGTAGGGGGGCGTACCTACTATGCACGCCTCAACGAGTTCGTTGGCACGCTGGGAATTCGTTGACGGCTGCAGAGGGCCGTGACGCTTGCCTTCGCGAGGTGGAGACTGACTGAGTGAAGGTCAAAGTGGCGGTCTGATTTTCTGGACCCATTCCACCGGAGTGTTCCAAGACGATCCAACACGTGCACGATTCCGAGCCCCCTTTCATCAATGGGCTTCCCCGGCCGCCACGGTATCAATCCAGTAAGTCCTTTGGTAAGCTGCACAAGAGGATGATTACGAAAATTGTCATTTGTCTATGGATCGACTCTTGCATGCACACAATTTATTAGGGTTTGGAATTTTTCTATCGGTCCAGTTTCATGCTTAAAGTTTTTCACAAAACCATGTACAATCCTCGCGACCTATGAAGTTTCCTGTAGTGCTCAGCGAAGGCTACCAGGGTTCGGCACTGGCGGTAGATGCCACACAAGAGACATTGTCGGTCGTATCGACGGATGGCACGGTATTAGGTACGGTCACGTGGGCTCAGGTGATCGATCTTGCCGTTCGTAAGTCCGATTCGGGCCTGAGCACCGAGTATGGTCCGATGATCCCCTTGGCACTTAAGGTTCGCTACCGTGCGGGCGGAACAGTAGCTGGCGAGGGGTTGACGGCTGAATTTGGAGGCAACGGATTCTTTCTCGAAACGGGTACGCCCCTTCCGGTCGGTACTGAACTGTCGGTGGAGTTTTCGCTACCCGACCAACCTCAGCATCGAATCGTCTCGAAAGGACGCGTGGTGCGCGTCCGACAACGGCCCGAGCGCCAGTTGTTTCTTCCAGGCATGGAAATTCGGTTCCTGGACCTCCCTCAGACCGATCAAGAGCAAGTGAGCGCCCTCATTGCCGCCTTAGAGCGCACGCGATCGCTCCGACGATAGGTGCCGGATTCTCCCACTTCAGATTTTGGTGGCATCCGGTTGCTTGCACCTGTAGGTGAGGGAAGATGGATTGACCATGCGCTCCAATCGGCAGTATGCCCGATCGAATACAGATTGTAATGAACTGTCCTTTTGAGCTTTCTTCATTCATTTGATAAAGTTCGCTTGGAGATTTCTCTAGCATCGCATAGGATCGTGAATGCACCGACTTGAAGACATGCGAAGGAGGGGGCGTGCGTCCGTCATGCAGAAGCATTCGAATATGTGCAATAGGCATCATGTTGGTGGGGATAATGCTTGGCGGGTGCGCAGATGCCCCCCGTGCGCGGGGAGCGGGCGCAGCCGTTATGGAGATCCCCTCACTGGAACCTCCGTTGATATCCGGTTCGACCTCTCCCGTCACCCCCCATTCCGGCCAGTTGATTGCTGCTCAACCCTCCGCAGAATCTGATGCCGACCCGCCGGCACCGACCTTCACTGATGAACTATTCGATCCATTCGCGACAGAGGCCGATACGGTTGAGGAGTATGATCCGTGGGAGCCCTACAATACCTGGATGTTCGAGGTTAATCGAAAGATCGACAAGTATGCGCTCAAGCCGATCGCGCAGGGATACAATTGGGTCATGCCTGATGCGGCGCAACGTGGAGTCCAGAACTTCTTTCGCAACGTCCAAGCTCCTCCCCGGTTCTTGAACAATGTGTTCCAAGGGAAACTCAAGGGAGCCGGAACCGAATTAGGTCGGTTCCTGTTGAATTCGACTGTGGGCTTGGCCGGCTTTTTCGACGTGGCCGAGCAGTTGGACTGGCTGACGCCCGATGAGGATTTTGGGCAGACGCTGGGGTTCTACGGAGTGCCACCTGGCCCATATCTCATTCTCCCTCTCCTTCCGCCGTTTACGCTTCGCGATGCCACTGGGTATGTGGTCGATATCGCCCTCAATCCGATCAACTGGCTGGTCTTTCCGATCATCGAAATTAAGAACGTCCCATCGCTCGTGGCACACCAGAATCGCACCACGACGACTATTGTGCAGATCACGGCCCGGTCCATCTTTACCATCAACGAGCGGTCGCTGAATCTGGAATCGTTCGAAGGCGTCGAAGAGGCGACCGTGGATTTGTACAGTGCCGTTCGCAATGCCTATCTGCAGAAACGTGTGAAGTTGATTAAAGAGTAGGGCGGCACCCCTCGCTTATGGGTCAAAGCGAACGAACCAGCAGCGTGGTGGGAGGTTGGAAGCGGCGTTGGGGAGTGAATGTGTGCGAACGGAACGCATGCTGACCTACCGAATCACACCCAACTCCCGTCCCACCTGCGCAAAGGCGTTGACGGCCTGCTCCAACTGAGGGCGAGTGTGCGCAGCCGAAAGCTGCACCCGGATCCTGGCTTGTCCCTTTGGGACGACGGGATAACTGAAGCCCACGACGTAAATGCCCTCCTGCAACAGTCGATCCGCCATTCGTGCAGCGAGTCCGGCGTCGCCGAGCATGACGGGAACAATCGGATGTGCGCCGGGAACGAGCGTAAATCCGAGTTGTGTGAGGGCTTTCCGAAAGAACGCCGCGTGTTCGTGTAGCCGGGCTCGTAGGGTGTCACCTTGCGCCACCAATTTCACGGCCTGTAACGCGGCCGAGACGACGACCGGCGGCAAGGCGTTTGAAAACAAGTAAGGCCGAGAGCGTTGACGCAGAACCTCGACGATCTCAGCGTGCCCGGTTGTGAATCCCCCGGCGGCTCCGCCCAGCGCTTTACCGAGCGTGCTGGTCACGATATCGACGCGGTGTGCGACGCCAAAATGTTCAGGGGTGCCGCGACCGCCCGCCCCCAAGACGCCGGTCGCATGGCTATCGTCGACCGCGACGGCGGCATCGTAGCGGTCCGCCAAGTCGACGATTCGGTCGAGCCGGGCCAGGTCGCCATCCATTGAAAACACGCCGTCCGTGACGATGAGACGGAGACGGCTGGAAGCCGACTCGCGCAGTTTCTCTTCCAAGTCCTTCATATCCGAGTGGGTATAGCGTAGACGCGTGGCTTTGCAGAGGCGTATGCCGTCGATCAGGCTCGCATGATTCAACGCGTCGCTAATGACGGTGTCCCTCTCATCCAGTAGGGTTTCGAAGAGCCCGCCGTTGGCGTCGAAGCAGGAACTGTAGAGGATCGTATCGGCGGTACCAAGAAAGGCGCTCAGTGCCTGCTCCAGCCGTGCGTGCAAATCCTGAGTACCGCAGATGAAGCGCACCGACGCCATGCCGTAGCCGTACTGGTCGAGCCCGGTCTTGGCGGCTTCCACCACGTCGGGATGGTTGGCGAGGCCCAAATAGTTGTTGGCACAAAAGTTGAGCACCTCGCGCTGACTCTGTCCATGGGCCACGCGAATTTCAGGCCCTTGGGGGCTGGTGATCTTGCGCTCGTATTTGTAGAGCCCCGCCGCACGGATCTCCGCCAGGCGGGCTTCGATCGATTTTTTCAGGCTGGAGTAGGCCATGGCTATTCAGTTGCTGAAGAGTGAAGGGGTGAGGGACAGTGGACGTGTGCGAAGCTCGGAACTCGCCCACCCCGTTGCAATCCCCGACGGCGACGCTTCACGGAAAGAGCACGACCTTGCCACACTTGCCAGAATTGACCAATGCAAATCCTTGTTCGAACTCAGCCAATGGGAAGGTGTGTGTAACGACCGGTCGGATGTCAAGGCCGGCCTTGAACAACCCCGCAATGCGATACCAGGTGCTGAATAGCTTCCTGCCCGTAATTCCGTACACGCGGATGCCCTTGAAGATCACCTCGTTCGCCAGGTCGAAGGTCACAGGTTCGTTGGGAATGCCGAACAGGGTCACACGCCCGCCGTTTTTGACCGAGTGAAATGCTTGGTGCACGGCTGCGGCATGCCCCGACATCTCGAGTGAGGCGTCCACGCCTTCGCCTTTGGTAATGTCGTTCACGATGGCATTGAACTGATCCGTGCTCTCCGAACGGGCATTGATGACGTGATCGGCACCGAGTTGCTTTGCCAAACTCAGCCGGTAGTCGCTCACGTCGGAGGCGATAATTGTAGCGGCCCCGGCTGTTCGGGCCACGGCGGCCGCAAAGAGCCCGGTCGGTCCGCACCCGGTGATGAGGACGGTGTGGCCGGTCAGGTCCTCGGCCAAGGCGGCATCCACGGCGTTGCCGAGCGGCTCTTGCAGGCACGCAAGATGAGGTGGCAGGCCGGGATCGGTTTTCCACAGAATGTCCTCGGGCAGCGCCACGTATTCGGCATAGGTGCCGTCCAGATCCACCCCCAAGATTCGGTAATGCTTGCAGACATGGGCCAGCCCGGTCCGGCACTGAAAACACTCCCCGCAGGTCAGGTGAGACTCCGCGGCAATGAAATCTCCGACGGCGACGAGCGTGACCCTGCGACCCATTTCCACGACTTCCCCGCAGACCTCGTGTCCGATGATACGTGGGATGTGTATGCGGCTCTGTGACCACGAATCCCAGTTATAAATGTGGGCGTCCGTCCCACAAATGGAGGTGGCTTTCACACGGACTACTACCTCATGTGGCCCGGGGACCGGTGTGGGTGTCGTTGAGAGTGTGAGTCCGGGCGCGGGCGAGAATTTGCCGACTGCTCGCATGCAAATATTATCCCATAAAAGTGTGCGAACGCGAAGGATCTTCCTGCTCTCGCCAGAGAGGGTTGAATCGGCTCAACGGGAACAGTACGATCAACAGATCTATGTGTCGCCTTGGGTCACGTGCGGTTACCAGCGTTGCCTTGATACTGGCGCTTATGTCGCTCGCGGCCCTCTCGCCGGTGACGGCCGCCCCCCCTCCAAGCAAGTCCGGCGCGCGCAAAGCGTTGGTCCCTCGCTCGCTTTCCTTCACGCTCGAGAATGATACCGTCACGGGCACGATTCCGTTCGGATCTGAGTTGGTGCTTGGTATTGTCCTGCATGGTCGGGAGGCGGATCACTCTCTCGTCGCGGTGGTCGAGGGGCCGGCGATCGACAAGATCATGGTCCCGATGCAACGAATGGAAGGGTCCACGCAATGGAAAGCCCAGGCGGTCATCAAGCCGCATCCACTGGGTTACACCTCGGTTCGACCCAAGGCGCTGTGGGTCCGTGTTACGGTCGCGCAGGAGCGAAACAGCACACTCCTGCGCCTAATCGGACGTACGGCCTATCTCACCATGGCGCACGAGCAGCAGGACCTCTCGGCCGACTCGTTCACCGGAGATGGAGAACACGCTGATGCCCGCATCGAACTCGTGGTCAGCCCTCCAACCATTCTCGGAGATGAAATACAGCCCGATGTCATGCCCGTCGCCAATGCGTTGATTGCCGAGGAGGACCTGCAGCCGCTTCCCGAGGTGCGCGGCCAACAAGCCTACTGGACCGAGATTGCACGTCTGATCAGTCAGAGCTGGGGGCAAAAGGTCCGTTATGCCAAGAACGTGAAATCCGCCCGCGAAACGGTCCGCATTGCCTTTCGGATGCACTCCAATGGAGAGGCGCAGTTGATTCAAGTAGAGCGAACGTCCGGTGTCCGTGACGTGGATGAGGCTGGCCTGCAAGCGATCGTCCAGGCGCACCCGTTTCCTCCATTCAAGGATACCGTCGGCGAAGAAGTGGTTGACGTCCACGTCCGAATGAGGACCGGAGCCAAGCGCGCGGTGGTCGTGCAGGAACCACCCGGACCGGCATCAGTTGGCGTGACGGCCAAGCCTTCGTCAGCTGGTAAAGCAACCGACGAATCCAGACGCACCTCGCCGGTCGGACAGTGATCAACACAAAAGAAGGTCGGCGGATGACGGCATGTGGGCTTACATCCCTGTGTGGACGGGGGCTCGTGGCGTTGGTGTGGTTCGGGGCGACCGTTGCGTCCGCCGAAACCGCTCGGTATCTGGTGGATCAGGAACATTCGATCATCGAATTTCAAGTCAAGCACATGGTGATCTCCAAGACCACAGGCCGGTTTATGGATTACAGCGGTTTCGTAGATTTGGATGCCGACGCCAAGGAAGTGAAAGCCATTGAAGCGACCATCAAAGCCGCGTCGCTGAATACGAACCATCAGAAGCGTGATGCGCACCTCAGGACGGCGGACTTTTTCGACGTCGAACGGTACCCCACGGTTATCTATAGGCTGAAACGCGTGAAGAAGACCGGTGACGAATTTACCGCCTGGGGAGAGTTAACCTTGCACGGTGTGACCAAGGAAATCACCCTGGTGGGCTCGTTCAACGGTTCGACCAAGGATCCCTGGGGGAACGTACGTGCAGGCTTCACCGGACGTGGTCAGCTCAACCGCAAAGACTTCGGCATGAATTGGAGCAAGACACTCGATAACGGCGGACTGATTGTGGGCGACGAAGTCGACATTCGCCTGGAAGTCGAAGCCATCAAGGCCAAGCCGGAAAAGTAGCCCGGCGGCGCTCATCCTAATTCGCTCCTCAGGGTCGACACGGCGACCCGAGACAGCGGGCTCGGGTCGTTGGACATTCATCATGAAGGCCATGCAGTTCCGCAAGCCGGCCGACCTCGGTACAGCGCCACTGTCACTCTGCGAACGACCTGATCCCGAACCTGGACCCGGTGAGGTGCGGGTACGGGTGCGGGTCTGCGCCGTGTGCCGGACAGACCTTCACGTCATCGAGGGCGAGCTCAGACCGAAAAAATCGCCCCTCATTCCTGGACACCAAATCGTTGGGGTAGTCGATGCGCTGGGGCCCGGCGCCTCTACGCTCCGAATTGGAGCGCGCGTTGGAATCGCCTGGCTCCGCGAGACGTGCCGGCGGTGTCGGTTCTGCAACAGCGGACGAGAAAACCTCTGTCTCGGCGCAAGATTTACCGGCTATGACGACGATGGCGGATACGCCACGGTTGCTGTGGCTCCTGTACAATTCGCCTATCCCATTCCGGAGGTCTTCTCGGACGAGGAAGCGGCGCCGCTGCTGTGCGCCGGCATTATCGGGTACCGAGCGCTGCGGCTCAGCGGCGTTCGACCGGGACAACGGCTCGGACTTTACGGTTTCGGGGCCGCGGCCCATCTTGCGATACAGGTGGCTCGCCACTGGGACTGCGAGGTCTACGTGTGCTCGCTTCGGCCTGAACACCGACGGATGGCGTTGGACATGGGGGCGAGATGGGCGGGAGAGGCCGCGGCGATGCCACCGGATCTCCTGCACGCCTCCATCATGTTTGCGCCGGCCGGCGAGTTGGTCGCGCCGGCCCTACGGGCGTTGGATCGCGGAGGAACGTTGGCTCTGGCGGGCATCCACATGAGCCCGATTCCGTCGCTGAACTACGATGAGGAAGTGTTTGGCGAACGGGTCATTCGTAGTGTGACCGCCAATACCCGTCAGGATGGAATGGACTTCCTGGACGTCGCCGCCCGCATTCCGATCCGACCGCAGACCGTACGATTCCGTTTGGATCAGGCCAACGAGGCCTTGCAGGCGCTCAAGGCCGGATCGATTAACGGCTCTGGAATCCTCGTCACGGACGGAGACTTCGTCTGACGATTGGCGAGAGGCGCGGCCTGAGGCTCCGGTATGATAGGATGCCGGTGATGAACACGAGATGGGTGTGTGCCTTCCTGGTCATCCTGCCCATGGCGCCTGCTGTCGCGTCCGCGCTCGAATTTACCGCCGATCAGATCATCAAAACCAACGGAAAGACCAGGCGCACGATCATGTATTATCGAGATGATCGCTGGCGTTTGGAACATAACGACATCGGGCCGGTCAATGTCACCATCGTGCGCAAGGATAAGCAGGTGATGTGGTTGTTGCTTTCCCGCATGAAACACTTCAAGACGGTGCCGTATGATCCGTCGATTGCGCCGAAAATTGACGAGCACATGGAAGGGGAAATCAAGCGGGAAGAAATTGGCACGGAGGTGTTCGATGGGCATCCGACCACCCTGTTTGAAGTGACCGTACAGACCGGTGAAGGCACGGAGCAATACTATCAATGGCTCGCGACCGATATCCGATTTCCCGTAAAACTCGCCAAGAAAGATGCGAGTTGGATCGTCGAATATCGCCATTTGAAAATGCGAAAAGTCTCAGATTACTTGTTTCAGTTGCCCGTGAATTTTCAGCCGTTGGAAACGTTTGACGAAAACAAGACCGGACAACCGCCGCGAGATGATCCACGTCGCGACGGGCCCATGTAAGCCAATCATGGGATCGGCTGGGAGAGGACAAGGACAAGCGATGACGCAGGATGCACGACGGCGATGGTGGAGTGGGATAGTATGTATTCTTTGGGGGGTGGGCGTGGTCTGGGCGATGGACGTCAGCGACGTGAAGCAGGTCTGGACGCAGGAAGGCAAACAGTTGGCTTCCGAGCGTGTGAAGCTGCCGGCCTATGACGAAATGGTTCTGATTCCCGCGGGAGAGTTTCTCATGGGAAGCAACCGCAAATCTGATCGGCTGGCGTACCAACAAGAGTTCCCTCAACGCAGCGTGTATCTGGACGCGTTCGAGATCGACAAGTACGAAGTGACCACGGTGCAGTATTTGAAATACGTCTTGGCCCACAATTTGCCACCGCAGGTGGATTGGAAATTTGACGGAGGGAATTTCCAGGAAGCCATGGCCAGCCACCCCATCATGCATGTGACGTGGGAGCAGGCCGATGCCTATTGCCGGTGGGCGGGGAAGCGCTTGCCGACGGAGGCTGAATGGGAAAAGGCCGCCCGCGGCACAGATGGGCGGATCTATCCGTGGGGCAATCAGTCCGCCGGTCTGACAAGGTCCAACTTTGGCCGAAGCGGCCTGTCTGGTCCGGTTCGGGATCGGCCTGAGCGATTGCTATTGTACCCACCGATTATTTCCGTGGACAAGTATGAGAACGGGGTCAGTCCGTACGGGACCTTTCAGATGTCGGGCAACGTGGCCGAGTGGGTATCAGATTGGTATGACAAGGATTACTACAAGACCGGCCCGACGCGGAATCCAGAAGGTCCGGAAAATGGAAAACACAAGGCGTTCCGAGGCGGCGGCTGGATCGACAGTACGCCCACGGTGCGCGTCGCTCAACGGAATGGGACTGACCCCGACACGTCGATGAACTGGCTTGGCTTCCGCTGCGCACGGGACGCCAAGAAGGGCTCTGACGCCCAGGGCTGATTCTTCCTCCGTCCTCGAAACCCCGCGAGTGACAGACGTCCATCCATTTTCTGAGAGGGCGTTCCGCGGAGGCGGTCCTTATCTCCCTGATTTCCTCATCAGGAGCGCCCGAGCTCGTTCGCTTGCTTCCTTCACTAATATGCCCATCTTCGGGTGTGATGGCTCCAGATCAACGGGCCAGTCCAGGCTGCGCAAGTGTTCGCTTGCCGTTGGTCCGATGGAGGCGACCCCTACGTGGGTGAGTGCGTTTCGGAATGCATCGATCTTCCCGTCGGTTTCCAGCACCTGCATCACGTGATCGACCTGGGCGGCATTGGTGATCAGAATCAGACTCACGTGCCCAGCGATGACTTCGTCGAGTACGTGCCGCAACGGCGCGAGATTCTCAGGAATCGCCCATCGGTAGATCGGAACGGCGAACACGTCCGCGCCACGTGTCCGCAAGGCCTCCAGAAGTTCGCGATTCGAGACGCCGTACTCCTGAATGGCGACCCGCAAGCCTTTAACGGGCCGGTATTCGTCGAGCGTCGAGACGACATCGACCCATGTGTTCGGTTCCGGAACGACGAGCGCCGGTCGTAGGCCCAGCGCTCTCAAGGCCGCGACAGGCTTTGGTCCTCTGGCCACCAACGTGACGTGGCTCAGCGCCTCGGCCAGGACGGGCCAAGAGTGCCGGGTTTTCAGCAGGTCGAACAAGGCGGTCGTACCGACCCCCGTGAGAAGGATGAGGAGGTCGACCCCTTGAGAGGCCAGGCGGACGCCGAACCGTAGTGCGGCGGAGTTGTCTCTAAGCGGAATCTCGCGAAGCGCCGGGGCCACGAGGGGCCGTCCGCCATATCGCTCGATCAGGCGAGTCATTTCGGGCGCCATGCGGCTTTCGAAACTGGCGACCGTGAAGCCCGCAAACCCATTGTCGTTCGCTTTCACATGGGTGCCGGAGTGGTGTGTGGGCGGAGTCACAACGGATCCTCCGACATTAGTCGCTCGTGCGCCCGATTCGAACCAAAACGGCGTCCAGTGGCGGCCTCTCTTCGGAAGCCTCTGGGTGGACTGCGATCGCTACGCGAACACGAACGCGATCACCACGCGCAATGTCGGAAGCCAGCACGGGAATGTAGCTGCCTTGAACGCAGGCGCCGAGGTCACGGATTGCCAATTCGCCGGTCTCATCGCGGAGAAAATAGACTTGGCCGGCGCCGCCTCCACACTCCGTTTCGACCGGGATCGTCCGTATCTCTCGAATGGTCCCCACGAGGGTGACGATGTCAAGGTTGAAAGGAGCAGGATCGGATAGGACTTTGGCGATCGCGATGATGTCCGACGACTCGGCCCATGCGGCGTCCGGGGCCGAGGCGAATCCGATCGTTCCGACACACAAGGCAAAGCTCGCCAGGCTGGCGTGCACCCGAGTCACGGCGTCGCATCCATCGCGCAGCGGAAGCCTGTCGATTCGTTCCGATCCTTCGGATCGCTGGCCACGCGCGTGAAGATCCTGACCAGCGGCGCCTCCACGGCCCACCCTGAACTCCTCAGAACTTTCTGGGTACCGGAGGTCGGCCCTGGCGGATTCTTCGCCGGGCTCTTCTCATAGTAGTGATCGTCGTACCAGTCGTTGACCCATTCCCACACGTTGCCGGCCATGTCGTACAGCCCGAATGGGCTTTTGCCGGCTTCGTAGCTGCCTACCGGCATGAGTGTCTTTTCGCCGGTCCACTTTTGCAGATAGTTTAGATGCTTCGCGGTCGGCTCGACGTTGCCCCATGGGAAACGTCGGTCATCCCCGCCGCGGGCGGCCTTTTCCCATTCAGCCTCCGTCGGCAAGCGCTTCCCTGCCCATTTACAATAGGCCTCGGCATCATACCAATCAACGTTGATGACGGGTCGATCCGCCACAGACTCAGGCATCATTCCCTTTTGCCAGAGATTACGCGAGGAATCCTTGGGATGTTGCGGCACGCGATGATTGGTGGCGCGGACAAACTCGATGTACTGGCCGTTCGTGACCTCGAACTTGTCTAGATAGTACGCATCCAGCACGACCTCGTGGCGGGGATATTCATCCCGTCCACCGTCCCGGTCACCCGGCGGTACTCCCATCGGAAATGAGCCGGCCGGAATCAAGATCATCGGGGCACCATCCCTGCCTTTGATTTCTTTGTCCGGCGCGGCATCCGCGCTGAGAGGTTCCGTGTACGTCGTAAGGACAAGGCCCAGAAGTAGCATGCCGATAACACTCGAGCGGACCATGGAGCACTCCTTTGTGACAGACAATGGACTGGAATGAATCGTAGCATGTTTGCGAGGCGCCTCGCGACGGTGTTCGGTTGGGTTGCGGCCTCCTGTATGGCTCACGGGCGGAGTACGGGAAACGGATGGTGGGGCGACCGATGATTGACGCCCGACATGGCGATCCCTACTATACGGCTCAGGTTTGCGTGAAGATACCCGCGGGTGGGATTCTTTCTCACGAGACGTATGACACAGGCGCCGCTTCACAGAGGATTTCGGCACGTGGCGTTGCGCGTGACCGATCTGGCCAAGTCGAGACGTTTTTATGAAACGCTCTTCGGCATGCGGGTCGTCTGGGAGCCGGATGTCGAGAACGTCTATTTCAGCTCCGGTGTGGACAACTTGGCGCTCCATCAGATAGCCCAATCCGAACTAGCCGAGTTTCGGCCGGCTCGCGGACAGTTCCTGGATCATCTTGGAGTCATCATGAAGAGTCCGGAGGATGTCGATCGGCTCTTTGCGGTCGTCCAAGCCAATGGGGACTCGATCAGCGCCACAATCGTCAAACCGCCGACGCAACATCGTGACGGAAGCTATTCCTGTTACGTGGCCGATCCGGACGGAAATGTGATTCAAGTGCTGTACGAACCGAACATCAGCCCTTTGAAACTTGGGGATGAACGGTAAGTAGTCAAGAGCAAGAAATAAGGAGAGTTTGCGAGAGAAGCAACGGGAACGCCGCACGGCTTACCTCTAGCTATTTACCGCTCACCATCATTATATGCGTGTCTGGGATCACTATCGCTCGACCGATCATCTGGCGCTCGCACCCTGGGTCTGGGTGCAGTTCGAGAGTGTCGAGTCGCCGGGACCGTATCCGTTCCTGGGGGGAAT
Source organism: Nitrospira sp. (assembly GCA_036984305.1). Lineage (NCBI taxonomy): Bacteria > Pseudomonadati > Nitrospirota > Nitrospiria > Nitrospirales > Nitrospiraceae > Nitrospira > Nitrospira sp. Next base: position 3,801,255 of record BQWY01000001.1, on the reverse strand, counting down.
CGCCCCCGAAGTGACGGTGGCATTGCACGAGGCGCACCAGCACCTGCTGAGCGTGGTCGAAACCATCGTCAGCGACGTGTTCGCACAGCGGGCTCCAGTCGTCGATACCCGTCGCCGCGCGATGTTGGAAGACGCCTACGCTGAACTGGTGCAGTCGCGCCCTCAACTCACCCAGCAGATTCACTGCGGCCGCCTCCCCGATGGTTCGTTTCAATGGGAGTTCGCCCGCGATCCCAATCGTTCTTCCACCGTGACCAGTGCCGGTTTACGTATCTTCCATTCCGTGAAACGTCAGGCGATCCCGCTGCCATTGGAACGCTCGGCCGGTCCGGCCGTGGGGAAGCTCATCGGGATGCTCGACGGGAGCCAACAGGTGGGGGCGCTGCGTACGGTGGTGACGGCGTCGCGTGAACACGAGCGGATCCTGACCAAATTTATGGACTTGTTGCATCAACACCAGTGTCTGACCACTGCGTCGGTCTATACCGTTCGCGCTCGCTGGTTTGAGACCGTGCAGGACCGTGACATGGTGCACCTCGGTCATGCCGCGTTGTTATATCGGCAGCAGGACCAGTGCCTGCTATTCGATCCGTGGCTGTTGCCGTGGTTTGCCGAGATGCCCGTGCCATCGCTCTGGGGGCAGCTGCTTCCCCGACCAGCCGCCATCTTTCTGACGCATGACCACGATGATCACGTGGAGCCACGGTCGCTTTTGAGCTTACCGAAGGACATTCCAGTGATCGTGCCGAGTCGGCGGAATCGCAAGTCGTACTACTACGACTATCACGCGCTCCTGCGCGACTTGGGATTTACCCAGGTGGTGGAGCTGGCGCACGGTGAAAAGTGGAATTTTGAAGGCGGGGCGGTCGTATCCGTGCCATTCTTTGGAGAAGATCCGTGCGATCTGGAGATGCCACGAAACTGCTATTTGATCACCGATCGCGGACACAACGTCCTGGTGCATGCGGACAGTGGCCCGACCAATGCCGGTCGATCGGCGATCAAGGAAGGGGTGATTGACGGTCTCGTGCGCCAATTCGGTCCCATTGCCGTGGTGCTAGCCTCGCAGCAACAGCTGAAAGAGGTGCGCACCTACGCGGCCCATGCGGCGCTCGCCCCGCCTGGAACGTGGTTGGACGTGGGTGAAAACGGATACCTGACCAATGCCTATTTGGCCGAACTCTGTGCGGCCGCACGCGCGAAGCTGTTCGTCTCCTACGCGACCGGCGGTGCCGACTGGTACCCTGATCATCTGTCCTTTACCTTTAGCGCGCGCAATCCTGCTCGAACGGCCCTGCTGACTGCGAATTGGGAGCCACCCGCGGCACTTGAGGGAGCCCTACGGCCTCTGGGTTGCCGTTATCACTATGCCCGTGCGCTGGACGTGTTTCGAGTGCGGCAGGGAGGGGCTGCCGACGTGGTGTCCGGCGGACCAGAACTCGCGCCGCTGGAGCTCTATCGCCGCGACCATGGGATGCCGCCCTTCATGACACAGCCGAAGCGGTAAACGACATCAACCAAGGACGATCATGGCTTCTGGACCCATCTTGCTGACGGGCGCGGCGGGCTTTATCGGCTTTCATACGGCCAAACGATTGCTGAAGCGGGCGGATCCCGTCGTTGGTTTGGACAACCTGAGCGACTATTACGACGTCAGATTGAAAGAAGCGCGACTTGCGCAGCTGAGCACACAGAGGAATTTTCGATTCGTCAAAATGGATCTGGCGGATCGCGAGGGGATACAGGCCCTTTTTGCCGAATCCGGCTTTCGCCGGGTGGTGCACTTGGCAGCCCAGGCCGGTGTGCGCCATTCGCTGGTCAACCCCCATGCCTACACCAGCGCCAACGTCGAAGGGTTTCTCAACGTGCTCGAAGGTTGCCGTCACCAGAAGGTCGATCATCTGGTATTTGCGTCGACCAGTTCCGTCTATGGGGGCAACACGCACATGCCCTTCTCGGTGCATGACAATGTCGATCATCCAGTCTCGCTCTATGCGGCCACGAAGAAGGCGAATGAACTGATGGCTCATTGTTACGCCCACTTGTACAAACTCCCCTGTACCGGCCTGCGCTTTTTCACTGTGTACGGACCATGGGGACGTCCCGACATGGCGCTTTTCTTGTTTACGAAAGCGATCCTGGAGGGTAAGCCGATCGACGTCTTCAATCACGGCAAGATGCAGCGCGACTTCACCTATGTTGACGACATCGTGGAAGGGATCGTCCGCGCGTTGGACCGCGTGGCTCAACCGAATGCCGCCTGGTCCGGGGCGAAGCCCGATCCCGGCACTAGTAACGCGCCCTATCGCGTTTACAACATCGGGAACAACAAGCCGGTGGAACTGCTCCGGTTTATCGAAGTGTTGGAGCAGACGCTGGGGAAAAAGGCCGAAAAGCGACTCCTCCCATTGCAAGCGGGCGACGTTCCGGCTACCTATGCCGACGTCGACGATCTGATGCGCGACGTCGGCTTCAAACCGAGCACGTCTATTGAAGTCGGGATTGCCCGATTCGTCGAATGGTACCGCGATTACTACTCGGTGTAAGAGACGAAGCGAGCGGCTGCACCGCGGAGAATAGTCTGTGATCTCACGCAAAAGTACGCGATACGGGGTGCAACTGGCCGCCGTGCTCCAGGATCAAAGCAAGACGTGCGCGGGTACGGTGGTCAATCTGTCGATCGACGGGTGCGCGGTCCTCACCGATACAACGCTCACGTCAGGGAGTTATTGGGCGTTGTCGATGGAAACAGGCCAACCTGGTCGGAACGTGGAGGTGGAATTGGCGGTGGTACGGTGGGCGCGGGATCACCGGTGCGGAATGGAATTCATCAAGGTGCAAGAGGTGCGCAAGCAGGATCTTGCGGCGTTTGTGCAATTGTTGGAGCCCACGGCGCTCACGTAGCGCGGATCGTTCATTCTCTCATTTGACGGCCACGCTACGCACGCTCTTCAAGGTCGTCAGGCCTTGCAACGCCTTTTCAATGCCGTCTTGAAGCAACGTTGTCATCCCTTCGCGTTGTGCAAGGGTTACCAGTTCCCGCGTTCGTGCTCTCGCCTGTATTAGATCGCGCATTTCCTCCGAATTTATCAGCAGTTCGTGGATGGCGATGCGTCCGCGGAATCCTGTCCCGTTGCATGCGGTACACCCAACCCCGCGGTACAGACGAACATCGTCGTGGTAGGGAACATTCAGGGCATCCCAAGCCTCGCGTCCGTAGGCACGGGCCATTTCGTCGTACTCGTCCTTGGATGGATGATAGGCTTCGCGACACTGTGGGCATATGCGCTTGGCCAGTCGTTGCGCGAGGATGCCCAGGATCGCATCGGCAAAATTAAACGAGTCGCACCCCATGTCCAGCAATCGTGTGACGGTCTCCGCCGCGCTGTTGGTGTGCAAGGTACTGAACACAAGGTGGCCGGTCAAGGCTGCCTCGATGGATACGTCGGCCGTTTCACGATCGCGGATCTCGCCGATCATAATGACGTCGGGGTCGGCCCTGAGAAACGAACGAAGCGCCGCCGCGAACGTGAAGCCGATCTTGCTGTGAACCTGAACTTGGCGCAGTCCCTCTTGCGTAATCTCGACGGGGTCCTCGGCCGTCCAGATTTTCCGTTCCTCCGTGTTGATATGACCCAACAGAGCGTGAAGCGTGGTGGTTTTCCCGGATCCCGTCGGGCCCACGCAGAGAATCATCCCATGCGGCTGCTCGGCGATCTCCCGCAAGATGGCTTCGGATCTCGAGGCCAGATCGAGCGAATTCAGGGGACGCGTCTCCTTGGCCGTCAAGACGCGCATGGCCACGTCTTCGTTAGCCCCTGCCGTGGGAATGGTCGCGACACGCAGTTCGATTTCCTTGTCCTTCCCAAGACGAAATCGGATCTTGCCATCCTGGGGCTTTCGACGTTCGGCAATATCCAAGCTGGCCATGATCTTGATGCGCGAGACGATGGCCCGGCGATAGGCCGGAGGAATGCGCATATAAATGAAGCAGCTCCCATCCACGCGGAACCGAACGGCGGTTTCCTTTCGGTCGGAGTATGGTTCGATGTGGACGTCCGATGCTCCGGTTCGATACGCCTCGGCAATGATTTGATGTGCCAATCGCACGATCGCTGAGTCGTTTTCGTCGATTCCGTCGGTCCCTGATTCGAGACCGCGGTCATCATGAGATTCGTCCACCAATTGGCCGAGGATATCACTGATCGAACCCGTATCCGGTTGCTCCGAGGTCATCAGGAACTGCTCGATTTCGCGCCGTAGACCCACGGAAAAGCGGATGGTCACACCGGGAAAGGTCCGGCGAATATCCAGCCCCTTCTCCAGGTTGTGAGGGTCGTCGATGAGCACGTCGACGATGTTCCCCTGTCGCCGAAGCGGCACCCAATGATGGTTTCGGAGGTAGTCAAAACTGAGATTTCGCAGCAATTCGCGGTCCAGGACAGTCCGGTCGTCAAACGGCACATAGGGACAATCGAAAAAATTGCTCAGGGCTTGTCCCAAATGGGCTTTGGGAACCCGATACTTGTCGAGGAGCAGGTTTTCCAAGTCCTGGTCGCTCCGCAAAGATTCCTTCAGCGCATGATCGAAGATCTCCCGGCTGATGATACCCAGCGGAATCAGCCGTTCGAAGGCAGTGGCGAGGATCGCTTTGTGGGTATGGGGAAACATATTCGAACAGGCAACGACACCGACCTGCCCCGGTGTTCTATTGTCCCCAAGAGGCCATGCGAAGGCCAACAGAATCGAAATTGAAGCACGGGAGGAGCGTCCTCGGTTTACGCGCAATCGTGGCGCCTCCCCGGGGACCTTCGTCTAGCGTCTAGATGGGGGGAGACCTCGTATCATCTCGTCGACCTGGATTCCGTCGAGTGTCGGCAGGACGAGATCCGCCTCTGTCAGCTGGTCGGCCGGGTAGGTGGTGGCGACTGCCACAACCCACATATGTGCCGCCTTGGCGGCGAGAATGCCCGCGCGGGAATCCTCGATGACTAGACATTCATGTGCGCGGATGAGCGGTGGTCGTGGACACACCGCGTTCAGCCGCTTCAGCGCATGCAGATAGATTTCCGGATCCGGTTTTCCTGCCGTCACGTCCTCCGCCGATACGATGACGTGGAAGCAGGACTCGATCATGGTCCCGTGGAGAGCGTGCTCGATTTGTTCACGTCGACCGCCGGAGGCGATGGCCAACCGGTACGTTAGGGCCGCCCGTTCAACGAGGCGATCCACTCCGGAGAACAATGCCGGCTTGTGCACGGCGACGACACTTCTGAAGAGTTCGGCCTTCCGCTCAATGATCGCCTCGTGCACAGAGACATTGACGAACCCGTCACGGGCTGCCAGCAGGGCGGCCGCACAGGTGCGTTCGTCCATCCCCAGGTACCGGCCATAGTAATCTTCCGCGGTCAGAGCGAGCCCGTGTTCCCATAGCGACTGCTGGAAACACCGCACGTGCGGGGTCTCGTCGTCCGCGAGAACTCCATTGAAATCGAAGATCAGCGCCCGAACCATAGCCTCCGCCTGATCAGAGAGTCGACCGAGTCGGGGGCGCGACCATACTCAGGCCTTGATGCATTTGGCAAGGGAGAATCACTTGTTCATCCTTCGCCCCTCCGGTATCCTCGCTCGGAGGGCCACCGTACCGATCCTACAACCCAACGCGTGCTTCCACATTCTATGCCCGAACACGGCATTCTCAACGATCTGCTGACCATCTTCGTGATCTCGATCACGATTGTATTCGTATTTCATCAGCTCAGACTGCCGTCTATTGCCGGATTTCTGTGCGCGGGCGCCATGATCGGTCCTCACGGGTTGAATCTTGTCTCGGACCAGGAGCAGGTCAAAGTGTTGGCGGAGATCGGCGTCGTGCTGCTCCTGTTTACCATCGGGATCGAATTTTCGCTGGCCCATATGACGGCCATGCGCCGCCTGTTGCTTGTGGGCGGTCTATTGCAGGTCGGCGGGGTGGTTTTGATCGTGACCTTGATCGGGTCGTTATTTGGTCTGTCATGGGGCCAGTCGATCTTCTGGGGCTGCCTGCTTTCATTGAGCAGCACGGCGATCGTGCTCAAAGCGCTGACGGACCGTGGCGAGATGGATTCTCTGCACGGGCGCGCGACCACCAGCATCCTCGTGTTTCAGGATCTGGCCGTGGTGCCGATGATGCTCCTCGTACCGTTGTTGGCCGGCCCGGCAGAAAGCGCGGTGAAGGGCTTGGCGGTGACCATGGCGAAGGCCGTCCTTGCGGTGGGGTTGATCCTCATTGCCGCACGCTATCTGGTCCCAAAGTTTTTAGAGCGGATCGTGCAGAGTCGGACCCGCGAGCTGTTCGTCCTGACCATCATCGTCTTGTGTCTTGGTATCGCGTGGCTGACGTCGCTGAGCGGCCTCTCGCTGGCCTTAGGAGCCTTCATCGCCGGTCTCGTCATTTCCGAGTCGGAATACAGCCATCAGGCGATGGCGGAGGTGTTGCCATTCCGGGACAGCTTCAACAGTCTCTTTTTCGTGTCCATCGGCATGTTGATGGACGTGCGGACCATTGTGGAGCATCCGGCGCTGGTCCTCGGGTTGATCGTGGCGGTCCTGCTCGTCAAGGGGTTCACGGGTATCGGAGCGGTCCTGGGGTTGCGCCAGCCTCCCCGTGCAGCCGTGATGACCGGCATCGGCTTGGCGCAGGTGGGGGAGTTTAGCTTCATTCTTGCCGGAGAGGGCCAGCGGGCGGGGTTGCTGCCCGACCATGAATATCAGGTCTTTCTGGCCGTCTCAGTCTGGACCATGCTCCTCACTCCATTTTTGATTCAATGGGCGCCGCATTTGGCCCGCCGTGTCGAGGCCTGGCAGCGGCTGCATCACTATTTGCCGGATCGGACCACTGCGCACGTGCTGGTCGGCACCGAATCGCAGATTCGCATCCGCGACCACGTGGTGATCATGGGCTACGGGCTCAATGGGCGTAATCTGGCGCGGGTGTTGGGCGAGACCGAAATTCCTTACGTGGCACTCGATTTGGATGGCGACACGGTCCGGCGGGAGGCCCGAAGCGGCATCCAAATTTATTATGGCGATGGGACAAACCCCAACGTCTTGCGCCACGTCCGCATTCACGATGCGCGTGTGTTCGTGGTGGCGATCTCGGATCCATTTTCGGCTCGGCGGGCCGTGCAGATCGCGCGCAGTTTGAACCCGAAAATTCACATTGTCGTTCGGACGCGCTATCTCCGAGAGCTTTCGGAGTTGCACGACTTGGGGGCCGACGACGTGGTGCCGGAGGAGTTTGAAACATCGATCGAAATCTTCACCCTGGTGCTCCGGACCTTCAACTTGCCGCAGGACTTTGTCATGAAGAAGGCCGAGCAAGTGCGCCGGGAGGGGTACGCGTTGCTCAGGCGGAGCGAGATGCCGGAGTTGGCGCACCATTTACGGGCGGGGACGTTGACGGACGTGGAAGTCGAAACCTTCCGGATCGACGACGACTCACCCGCGCTGGGGAAGAGCCTTGCGGATCTGGCGCTTCGGCAGACGACCGGCGCGTCAGTGATCGCCTTGACGCGACGCGGAGAAACGGAGTCGAATCCATCGGCGCGGCAGGCGTTGGCAGTGGGAGATATTCTCACGGTACTGGGCTCGCGCCAACAGATTCGACGGGCGCTCTCCGTGCTGGTGGCCACACGGCCGGACGTCTAGTGGAGCGGCCGCCGCGCCTATGAGGATGCCGATTTCAGTCACCGTGCCGTCACTGTACCGTCTCAAAACTGCTCGAGATAGCAGTGGCTGTCGTGAAACCGGTCGGCTGGCACGTGGTGAGCCGTGCCATGCTCGAATGACCGCATCACACGGGCTTTGAGAGCGGCGATGCGATGAAGCAAACGCCGGATTTGGTGTATTCGCGCAGACGAGCGGTCGACGATCCGGTTGCTTGACATCACAAAAAAACGGGACATATAGTGACTGTATTGCCTGAACGGGAGGGCGGACCTATGGCACTCACTCAAGTCGAACCCACCGCTACCCTGGCGGAGTTGGAACAGACCAAACCTGAGCGTGTCACGATTGTCGTGCTGAGCGGGGATATGGATCGTGTCATGGCGGCGTTTATCATCGCCACGGGCGCGGCGGCGATGGGGATGCCCGTGACGATGTTCTTTACGTTCTGGGGCTTGAACGCGATTCGGAAGCCCGGTGCCAAGACGAGCGCGAAGGATTGGCTGCGGAAGATGTTCGGCTGGTTGAACAAGGGTGGCGCAGAAACATTGCCGCTTTCTCGGTTCAATTTCGGCGGGCTTGGGGCCAAGATGATGCAGAAGGTCATGAAGGACAACCGCATGCCGGGAGTCCCTGAGTTGATGGAAACCGCGAAGGATCTTGGCGTGAAATTCATTGGTTGTACGACCACGATGGGGCTCATGGGCATTTCGAAGGATACGCTGGCGGACGGCGTCGATCAGCTTGCGGGCGTCAGCACCTACCTGAACGAAGCCCGCCAGGGTGCGGTGAACCTTTTCATCTAAAGAGAGTGCGGGATCAGGTCCGGGCTCCGGCCGTGTCCGTGGGCGCATGGCCCGGGGTGCCGGGATCTGCTGGAGTAAGTGATGAACCAATCGGATGTGAAGCTTGATACGCTCGGCTACTTCTGCCCCATGCCGATCATTATGACCTCCAAGAAGATCAAGGAGTTGGCGGTGGGACAGGTGCTGGAGGTCATTTCTGACGATGAAGGCATCAAGAAAGACATGCCTGCCTGGTGCCAAACGACCGGTCATCACATGGTGGGTCTCGAGGAGGAGGGGCAAGCCGATAAGCGCGTGTTCAAAGCCTTCGTCAAAAAAGCGAAGTAAGAGCCTGCGTACCAACCCGGTAGGGCCTCCCTTCTATGACGGTCCGCTCCTGACCTTTAGGGTGCTGTCCGCACTCGGCCTCATCAAGAACATAGGACAATCCGAAGGATGGCGTTGGGTATGACCCGACTCGTCAAATGTGTGCCCAATTTCAGTGAGGGGCGCGACTCGAACTTCGTGCGGGCGACAATCGAGATGGTCGAGTCGGTTGCCGACGTCTTCGTGTTGGACCACACGCAGGACCCCGATCATCACCGTGCGGTCGTGACCTTCGCCGGGCCGCCGGAAGCGATGGAAGAGGCCGCGTTCCGCGCCGTCAAATTGGCGAGCGAGCGGATCGACTTGCGCGTGCACCAGGGCGTCCATCCGCGGGTCGGTGCAGCCGACGTCGTGCCGTTTGTCCCCCTCGAAGGCGTGGGGATGCAGGAGTGTGTCGCGCTCGCCCATGCACTCGGAGCGCGTATCGGCAGGGAGTTGCGGATTCCCGTGTTTCTCTATGAGGAAGCGGCGAGTCAGCCGGCGCGTAGGCCGCTTGAGGCGATACGCCGGGGAGGTGTAGCCGGGCTTGCAGCGCGGATGGCGCAAGATCCATTGTGGCAACCTGATTTCGGCCCCGATCGGCCGCATGTGTCCGCTGGGATGACGGTCGTAGGGGCGCGGCCGATCCTGGTCGCATTCAACGTGAATCTCGCGACACGGGATCTGGCCGTAGCCAGGTCGATCGCCCGGTCCCTTCGCATGTCCAGTGGCGGACTTCCGGCGGTGAAGGCCATGGGGGTCGAGCTGACATCACGCGCGCAGGTTCAGGTGTCGATGAATCTCGTGAATATCGAGGTGACCCCGGTTCACGTTGCATTCGAAGCCGTACGGCGGAAGGCGGAAGAAGCCGGAGTTGCGGTCGCGCAATCGGAACTCATCGGCCTCATTCCACAGCGGGCCGTGCTCGCCTCCGCGCAGGCGCATTTGCGGCTCGAGGCGTTGACGGCCGATCGGATTCTCGAACACCGCCTCATGCGGATTCGAATGGAACGGCAAGGCTGGTGGCAGAGGCCGCTCAGTGAGGTCCTCGGCTTGTTCGGTGGAACCACGCCTACGCCCGCCGGCGCCTCGCTCGCCGCGCTGGTCGGCATGCTGACGGCGCAACTTTCCGCCAAGCTGGCTCGCATTGGAGGAGATGACCCGGCGAAACATACCGGGCCGGGGAATGGGACTGCCGAACTCATGCAGTTGACCCGGGAGTTGTGCCGATTGGCCGAAGCTGACGCACAGGCCTATCAGGCAGTCCTAATCCAGCAGCGGGCCATGCGCAGCGATTCCGATCGGTCGCGGGCGTACGATCGAGCGGTTGCGCACGCCACTGAAATCCCTCTCGAAATGGCGGAACTCCTCCTCAAATTGATGCACCAATTGGCGCATATGAACCACACCTCTAAAATAACCGTTCTGGTGGACCTGGAGATCTGTCGGGCGATGGCTCGCTCGTCCCTGGAGTCTATGCTAAGGGTTGTGGATAACAATTATAAGTACCTTGATAATCAGTCACTTAAAAGTGACATGCGGTCACGAAGAGACAAGATTGAAAGTTGTCTTGAGGGCCTCAAGGGCCTGTGTTAGACTACGGGCCGTTTTCACACTGAACCAGGTGAGATACCGAGATCATGGAAATCAAAGTCTTTAATAACAACGTTGAGAAAGCGCTGAAGGTGGCCAAGAAGAAGCTGGCCGGCGAAGGTCTCTTTCGGGAGTTGAAGCGCCGCCGCTTTTATGAAAAGCCCAGCGTGCGCAAGAAGGCTAAGCAGCGCGAAGCACAGCGGCGCCGCCAGAAGTGGTTGTCAAAGCATCGCAGCGACTAAGTTCATTCCTTCTTTTCCCCCGTCGGATTTTCGATCACTCCTTGCCCTATCCAGTCGGCAATGTGCTCGCCCGATCCTTGGCGTGTACGGTATCGTGAAAACGTGGACCTGGAGTCGCAGGAGGATTAAAAACGGGCCATCCCGCGAGGGCCGCAGCGAGTAAGAAGGCGAGGCGTACGCTTTTGAGGACGTTGGGGCCTCTAAGCGATGCGAGAACAGAGCTGGCGGCTTTTTCAACCTCCTGCTAGGGAGAGGGAAGGATGCGTGATACGGACATTCACGCCGTCCTGCGGATCGTGCGTCGTGACGTGCGTCGATGGCAGGAGCCCGTGGTCGGTGTGGTGGCGCGCGAGTCTGCGCGCGATCCGTTCCGCATTCTCATCGCCACCGTCCTGAGCCTGCGCACCAAAGACCAGACCACCGCCGAGGCCAGCGCGCGCCTGTTCAAAGTCGCCGACAGGCCGGAAACGATGGCTCGGTTGCCCACGGCGCGCATTGCCCGCCTCATTTATCCTGTCGGGTTCTACCGCACCAAGGCTAAACACATTCGGGAGATTTGCCGAATCCTGCTGGCGCAATATGGCAGCCGCGTGCCAACCAACATCGATGCGCTGGTCGCTCTGCCGGGTGTGGGAAGAAAGACGGCCAATCTCGTGATGACGGTGGGCTACGGCAAGCCTGGGATTTGCGTCGATATCCACGTGCACCGGATCACCAACCGGTGGGGCTACATCAAGACCCGCACGCCCGACGAATCCGAAACGGCGCTGCGTGCTAAACTACCGCCCCGCCACTGGATCACCTACAACGATCTGCTCGTACCCTATGGGCAAAACCTCTGCCTCCCGGTCTCGCCGCGCTGCAGCCAGTGCAAGCTGACCCGTTACTGCGCCCGCATCGGCGTGACCACCTCGCGGTAGCCTGTCGAGTAGATGCGTGGGCTAATTGTGCGTGGAATGTCTCTGCTGCTCCGGGGGCGTACAGCATGAGCCTGTCTTCAACCCCATGTCGAACCCGCCTTGTCCACACTCCAGCGAGGTTGACAAATTTCCTCAGAAGAGTACAGTGGTCGCCGGACGAAAATACAACCGTGAGTCCGGTACACGTTCGTAATCGCGGAAGCGATCCGGTCGATGCGAGGGTATGTGACTGCGACCGCGAGCAGATCGAGACTCAGCACCAGTCCCGTTTAAGGAGTTCGTGATGCCAGACAAAACAGTCCGTTCGATTGATCCTCTTGGCATAATTGCCCTGGCGCAAGTTCTCGCTCATCAAATGGATACCGAGTGCTCCTGCGAGAACAAACCGGTCAATCCGTGTTCGTGTGAAAATAAGCCGGTCTGTCCGAACCAGTGTTCATGCGAACTCATACCCGTGCATGATCTGATGGATGTGGTTGTGAACCCTGTCTTTCGTGAGGCCGTGAAGCAATTGGATGTGCGCAAATTGCGCAGTATTGAAGATTTTTTGGCGGTGGCGGGAGAGATTCGAGCCAAGGTGGAGGCTGCGACCGCTCCCACGCGCTCGGCAAGATCCAAAAAGAAACCTCGGTAAGTGAGTGCGCGTGTAGAGGGGACAAGTTGGTATGACGCAAACGCTGCTCATGCCGGAGAAGCGCCGCCCGCGGCAGGATTTCGCTCCAGGGACACTGATTGAGGAGCGGATCGAAGGCGCGGGGGACGTCTTTCTGGTGCCCTTTCTGAACGGTTTTCTATTCTACAGTCCGTTGACGAACGTCACGATGATTCTTGACGATTTTGGTGCGGCGACGCTTCGGAAATATTTCCGAAAAGAAAGTCTCGACCATTCCGAACAGGCCATGATCGACGGTTTGGTTCGGCAAAAGATTTTGCCGATTTCCGTTGCTCGGCGGGGCACGATCTCTTACGAAGCCACTACCTGGACTCCGCTGAGTGTGACTTTCTCCAACACTCAAAAGTGTACGCTGCGGTGTACGTACTGCTATGCCGAAGGCGGGCGGCTGGACGATCTCGAGATTCCCTGGTCTGTGGCGAAAACCGCAATCGATCTCATCATGAAGAATGCCATGGACCGGCAGGCCAATCCGTCTATCAGGTTCTTGGGAGAAGGAGAAGCGACGGCTAGTTGGGGAGTTTTCCAAAGGATCGTGGAGTATTTCGAGGACCAGTGCCGGTCGAATGGGTTGGCGCCGACCGTAGTGCTCAATACGAACGGGGTCTTCCCTGCGTCTCGGGTGGACTACCTGGCCCAACACTGCACCCATATGACGTTTTCACTGGATGGGATCCGGGACGTACACAATCAGCATCGAGTCCTTCCGAATGGCGAAGGGTCGTTCGATCGTGTGATCGCCATCATGAAGCAATTGGACGATTTGGGTAAATCCTACGACATTCGATCGACCGTCACCGCTGCCGGGAGCGAGACGATCACGGAATTCGTGGAGTTTGTCGGGACCACGCTACTGTGCAAAAGCATTCATCTCGAGCCGGTGTTTGACGTGACGGGAGTCACCAACATCAAGGGCCACATCCAGCGGCTCGATGCGCAGCGGTTTGTCGAGCGTTTCCGTGACGCGAAACGGGTGGCGGCGGAGTTTGGTATCGACCTCCATTACTCGGGTGCGGCATTGAAGATGCGGGAATCGTTTTGCGGCGCGCACGCGGCGAGCAATTTTCTTGTCACATCCCGTGGCATTGTGACATCGTGCAATGAAGTGCTTCAGCCCACCGATCCTCGCGCCACATTGTTCCAGTACGGCGCGTGGAACGAGGCACTCGGTACGTTCGATATCGATCGCGAAGCGGTCGATCGCCTGGGGAAGCTCAACGTTCAGGAGATGCCCAAGTGCCAGGGTTGCATGGCGAAGTATAATTGCGCGGGAGACTGCTATGCCAAGAGTGCCGCCACCTCCGGTGACCCGGCAGCCTCGACCTATACGGAACGGTGCCACATTACCAGAGAATTGCTCAAGGACAATCTACTCGTCACGCTCCTCTCCAAAGCGGTCGGTGCTCAAATTTGGAAGACGCATCACCACGAGTGTTCCTTCTGACCGCTCTCAACTGACCTAGTGTGAGGTGCGCAGCCCGCGCCGAGACCGCCTCACCCTTGTAATCCGAGATCCTAGCAGTGCGAGGTGCTGCCATGCGCGCGCAGCTCGGCACGAACTTGCCGTGTGTCTATCCCGCACGGGGTGGGCGGACTACAGACTTGTATGAGGTGGGCATGGGGGATGAAATTGTTCCGTCGAGCGCGAGGGTTAAGGATTAAATGAACAGGGTCGTCTCGGCTCCGGCGGTGAGGGAGAGAATGGCGGGCAGCCCCATGACCTCGTCGACGCCACGCGCCACCTTGGCCGCATCGACGCCCATGTATTCCAGCCCGGCGCTGCAGGCGATGACCTTGAGTGAACCCACCAGTTTGGCTTCCTGAAGCATCTCAGAAATCTTCGGTACTTTCTTCTCCTGCAGCAGGCGGCGCACGTCGCCCCCGGCAGCACCATACTCTGGCGGGAAGTCGATCTCGTCGAGTCGACCGTCCGATAATTTCTTGATGGTCCAAAACAGCAGCACCACGACGACATCCTTTCCCATCGCCGCAGCCGTGAGCCCCAACGTGGCGACCTGATGGAGCTTATCGTACGTGGCGTTGTGCGCAAAAATGACGAACCGGGGCTTTGTCTTGTGCGTGTCGGCAGACATCAGTGCTGGGCTGCGGCTTGCGCTTGCGCGCTACTGGCGAAGGCATTGATCGCACTGTCGACTTCTTCGGGAGTAAATGTGCGGTCATGAGTCTCGCTCTCGTCGAGCACGTACGTGTCGCCGTCTTTGTGCTGACGTACGATGACAGTATTGTCCGGTGTCACCTCCATCAGCATGTACCATTCGTGGGTTCCCTTCTTCACAATAACTTCTTTACCCAGACCTTTTTTATGAATCTCGACCTCTGCTCCTGAATCGAAACTTGGCCCCGGATCGGCCGCAGGAAGTATGTTCGGCGGGTACCCAAACAGGCCGACTAGCAGTAAAGCAGTCCATAGTCCCGCGGGAACTCTCAGGCGCTTGGGCCGGATGGTCGAAGATGCCAACATATATCCCTTCTCAACAAAGACCGTGTCGAAAAGTCCGCGCCAGCATTATAGCCCTCGTCTCCCGGTAGGGTAAACCCAGACCCATGCCGGCACGGTCGTTGTTGTTGACCTGGCCGCATGCTAGGATTCCGCCCCTGCTATGGACGGCTTGCTTTCGACCGTGCAATCGTACGCGTCCGGTCCGACGCTGATCTGGCTCGCATTCGCCTCCGTGGTGATGTTCGTGGGGACCCTGATCGCCATTCCGTTCATTCTGGTGCGGCTGCCGCCCGACTACTTCGAGGATGACTCTCCTCACGATTGGTTTCGCAACCAGCACCCGGTCTTGAGGCTGGTCGCCCATCTGATCAAAAATGCCGTCGGACTCGTGTTCCTGTTAGCCGGGTTCGCGATGCTCTTTCTTCCTGGACAGGGGGTGTTGACGATGCTCATCGGTATCTCGCTGATGGATTTCCCCGGTAAACGGAAGTTGGAGCGCAAAATGGTCGGCCAGCCTGCAGTACTTTCGACCATTAACAAGATGCGGGAGAAATTCGGGTCGCCGCCGCTGGTCATCAAGAACCTATGATTCTGTGTATTGGATAGCGACCGTTATGCCCATCCCAGCTCGTTCCTCCGGCAAACCTGCCCTCTACCTTGTGGATGGGAGTGCCTATGTCTACCGGGCATTCTTCGCCTTGCCCGCGTTGACGAATTCCAAAGGGCTGCCCACCAATGCCATCTATGGCTTTACCACCATGTTGGTCAAGATCATCCGGGATCATCATCCCGAAGGCCTGGCCATCGTGTTCGACGAAAAGGGTCCGACGCATCGGCACGAGGAATACAAGGAGTACAAGGCCCAGCGGCCTCCGATGCCGGACAACATGAGCGCCCAAATACCGTATATCCATCGGGTGGTTGAGGCCTTTGGCATCCCGGTGGTCCGGTTGCCCGGGTACGAGGCGGACGATTTGATAGGCACGCTGGCGCGGAAGGCCGAGGGCGAAGGTTTCGATGTCGCCATCGTGACCAGTGACAAGGACATGTACCAATTACTCACGCCCTCTGTCCTGATTTTCGATCCGGTGAAGGACAAGTGGATCTCGGAAGTCGAGTGCCGGGCCAAGTTCGGCGTCGAACCGGCCCGTGTGATCGACATCATGGGTCTTATGGGGGACAGCAGCGATAACATTCCGGGAGTCAAAGGGATCGGCGAAAAGACCGCCGCGAAACTGATCGCCGAGTTTGGTACGATTCCCCGGCTACTCGAACGCCTCGACGAGGTGACCCCGCCCAAGACCAGGGCCTTGCTGACGGACCAGACCGAGCAGGCCCGCTTAAGCCGCAAGCTGGCCACGATCCACGTGGACGCGCCGATCGAATTTCATCCGGAGAGGTTTCATACGTCCCCGCTGTCGATCGAGAAGATCACCCCCTTACTGCGGGATCTTGAATTTCACAGTCTGCTCAAGTCCATGGCCGTGGCGGCCCCCACGCACGGGTCGCCCGAGAAGACGGTGGCCGTCTTGCGCGAGCGCGGTGACGATCAACGATTTGCCCAGGAGATCATCGACCGAGGTATGGTCGCCATGGCCGGTACGCTGAGTGAAGCCCTCGCTGTGCAAGCCGATATGCAGGGACTCGGGATGAACGATGGGGCCGGCGCCTCGGTCTATTTGGAAGGCGCACCGTCTCGACTGGCTGAACCGCTCAAGCAACTCTTCGCGCACGTGCGGGTCGTCAAGGCTGCTCACGATCTCAAGCCGTTGCTGCTTGCTTTGGGACGAGAGGGCGTGGCGTGTGCACCTCCCTACTTCGACACCATGATCGCCGCCTACCTGTTGTCCCCCAATCGGCGTGGGCACGAACTCTCGACGGTCGCTCTGGATATTTTGGGTGAGCATGTTCGCGGACTTCGGGCTGAAGCCGATACACAGCGGACAGACCTGTTCGATGTGCGACCGCCTCCGGAGGCCTATCAAGCGGGAGAAGCCGCTCACGTCGTATACAAACTCGTGCCGGTGTTGAAAGCACGCTTACAAGAGCAAGGCATGCTCAAACTCTTCGAGGAGGTGGAGATGCCTTTGGTATCGGTCCTGGCGACGGTCGAGCGCAATGGGTTTCTGCTGAATGTCGAAGCCCTGCAGGGCTTAAGCCGGGAACTCGAAGGGGAATTGGCCAGGATCATGGACACGATTGCAACGCTCGCCGACGGGGTTTTCAACATCAACTCGCCCAAACAATTAGCCTCGGTGCTCTTCGACAAACTGGGCCTGAAGCCGATTCGCAAAACAAAAACGGGCTTTTCAACGGATGAAGAGACATTGGTACAGTTGGCAACCCAGCACGAACTGCCCTCACACATTCTCAACTATCGCGGTCTGAGCAAGCTCAAGTCGACCTATGTGGATGCTCTGCCGGCTCTCGTCAATCCGGAGACCGGCCGGTTACATACGTCGTTGAATCAGACTGTCGCGGCGACCGGCCGGCTATCTTCGGCGGATCCAAACTTGCAAAACATTCCGGTAAAGGGCGACCATGGGCTTCGCATTCGAGAGGCGTTCATTGCTCCGCGAGGACATCTGCTGCTTTCGGCCGACTATAGCCAGATCGAACCTCGTATTCTTGCCCACCTTGCCCACGACGACAAGCTGCGTTCGGTGTTTGAGCGAGGTGAGGACATCCACATGGCGACCGCCGTCGAAATTTTCAGCCAACCGCCCGATCGGATTACCAAAGAAATGCGTCGTGCGGCCAAGACGGTGGTGTTCGGCATTCTCTATGGAATCAGTCCCTTCGGGTTGTCGCAAAACCTCGGGATTACCCAGGCCGAGGCCAAGTCCTATATTGACGCCTATTTCGAACGGTATGCCGGGGTGAAGCTCTTCGTTGACCGGACGATCGCACAGGCGCGTGAGCGGGGGTATACCACGACGATTCTCGGGCGGCGCCGTCCGATTCCCGAACTGACCAGCTCGGATCCGACCCAGCGGGGTTTCGGCGAGCGGATGGCCGTGAACAGCCCCATTCAGGGATCTGCCGCCGACCTGATCAAAGTGGCCATGATCGCGGTTCATGGGACGCTGCAGGAAGAACTGCCCCGCACCAAGATGATCCTGCAGGTACATGACGAGCTCGTGTTTGAGGTGCCCTTGCAGGACGTGGAGTCTGCCAAGGAACTCGTCCGCTACGAAATGGAGCAAACGGGCACACGATTAGGGCTGTCGGTGCCCCTGAAAGTGGATCTCGGCGTGGGGCCAAATTGGAGAGCTGCACATCCCTAGTCGGCAGGCACGCTCATATTTCATCTTTCATCCCGACACGAGCTGAACTGAACAATCGGAACCCCGTCAAGACAAATCCACTTGATCCGCTATGTCACACCGCCGGTCGGCTCGGTTATCGTTCAGCGAATCGGAATTTGAACAGCTCGTCCGCCAGGCGTTGGACGGGCTACCCGACCAATATGCAAAGCTAATCGCCAATGTGACGGTGATAGTCGAAGAAGAGCCGCCGGCGGACGTGCTCGAAGATCTGGAAATGGATGAGGGAGACGACCTGCTCGGACTCTATCAAGGCCAATCGCTGGACAAGGACTCGTTCTTTTCAGCCGGTGGGCAAATGCCCGCGCGCATTTCCATTTATCGTGGGCCCATACTCCGGCTGTGTCGGACGAAGGAGCAAGTGGTCCAAGAGGTGCGCGATACGGTCGTGCATGAGATTGGGCATCATTTTGGGCTTGATGACGAGGACATGCCGTACTAGCAGATGAAAGGAGAGTGGTGTGCAGTGAGAGTGACGTGGTACGAACTACACTGAGATCGTTTATCTCGAAACCCAAACGATCACTATCCAACGGCGGGCTCGATGAAAAAGGTATTCGTTTCGCAATTGCTGGTCGAGGTTGAGGCCCTGAAGGAAGTCCTGGAGGGCGCAGGGATTCGCTGTATGGTCAAGAACCGGCAAGGCTCCTCGCTTGCGGGGGAGGTGCCATTCGCGGAGGTGTTTCCCGAACTGTGGGTCAACGACGAGGATGAGACAGCTGCAGCGCACATTCTCGCGAGTCAGAAGGAGAGCCCGCCCATTGAAGGTCGGTCGTGGACCTGTCTGGGATGCGGCGAACGCCACGATGCCTCGTTCACGGCTTGCTGGAAGTGCGGTCGGCAGAGGGACAACCAAATTTCCAAGTGAGGTGCGATCATGAAAACCAACATACTGATGGGGTGTGCGGCCGTAGGTTGCTTGAGTTTGGTGCTGCAGGTAGGACAGTGGGTCTACCCGATGCTTGTACCTGCTCAAGCTCAGGAACTCAGACCGATCAAATATCGGATCGTCGACGTGAGCCTGGAGCTCCATGCCATGCAGCGAATGCTCGACGAGTATGGGGCAGCCGGATGGGAACTGGTCGCCGTTGGACTGGGAGATGTGACCTCCCACCCCCGTTTAATATTCAGAAAATAGCACGATGTTGAACTGTGGTTGTCGGAATGGCACGTCGCGGCTTCACCCATGAGCAGAAAAAGTCTCGTCCCCAGATTTGCTGCGCCTGCGGCAGAGACCTCTACTGCACTTCGCATGGGCAATCCCTATTTCTGATCCGATCCCAACCTGCTTTCAACGGGTAGAATGTCGCGGATCAAGGTGGCGTGCCTTCATCAGGGAAGGGTCCACCCAACACGTGAGGAGGAACGAGAATTAGAAGAATTGCCGGACAGGAAGACTTGCCTCGACGATCCGGTCGTTCGTGCGGCCTCTCTGTGTTGTTCAGCCCTTACCGATGGATCGAGACTGCGGACGAAACGTTGCCGCCGAATCCTTGTGTTTTCTACATTCTACGGGTTCAATGGAGGAAGCTGCTCGTCGAGTTGAGGCGGAAGCAATGCCCCTCCCCAGTGTATTCATAGGCCTGCAGGTGTCGATCTATCGGCGCGCGCTACGAGGCGTGTCCGTATCCCTGAAAACTTTGGCCCTGGCGGGCTCAATGGTCGGCTGTGCATCCGCACCGGGGTCCGGCCCTGTGTCGACGTATGCTGAAGCCAAGGCCAGTTATGTGACGGCTCTGGAGCGCGACATACGCGCCGCCGGGTATCCAACGGCACAGCTTGTTCCCATTCCTCCCATGATCGAACCGTTCAAACCTGGCGCTGCGTTCAAGCCGGGATCGGCCAGGCCGATTTCCCACGCCTGTATCGTGCCGGAGGCGAGGATGCCAGCGGCCAAGCGGGTGCCCGAACTATGGGTGCGGGGTGTCCAACCTCAATTTACATTGGCCGGTGACTTACCAACTATGGTGAAGGTCGGCGTACAGGAAGTGGTTGCGGTGGCGCACGCGGCAACCCTAAAGCGCTCCGTGATCTTCAGCCTGGCGGACACCAGGCAGCTCAGCCTGCAGTCGAACGATCTGATCGCCATCTTGCGCAACGAGCCGTGTCTGGACGCGCTGGTAGCCAACGATGTACTGATGGTGCAGGGAGTCTTGTACGGTGCAGAGGCTGTGGCCAGCTCGCGCTATCTTGATGTGGGCGCGCACGAGGCGACGTTGCGCAACAAAAGCTATCGCGCCATGTATGATGCGGTGGGAAATTTCTATCTTCAGGAAACCAACGTCCGCCCAAAGTATTGGATCATGTCCGGGTGGCGACTAGATATCAAAGTGGACAAGGACGTTGTGACGCCGGAACAACGTGCCCAGATCCTGAAGGCGATCGTCGAATCCACGCGTGGCGAGTTGGTCGTCACGGAGCGCGTGCTCACCGACGAGGAAATCCTGACGTTCCTTGAAACCCTACGGACCGCCAGCGAGAAAAGACGGACGCGGTAGGGGACGGACGAGATAGGCAAGCAGGCCTTACGTTGCATAGATCGTCCCGACCACTTCTCCCAGCGTAAAAAGCATCGTGCTCATCCGCGTATACGCGGCATGTCCGTAGTAGTGGTCGCGTGCGGTCATGGATCCGGTTGAATCCTTGTAGTCGATCAGAATGACGCGTCCGTCGTTCTGGCATCGCACGGCCCGGCGTGCACACTCCAGCCACCGTTCGAACCCATCCCACGGCTCCAACAGTTCCCAGAGCGCCTTGTTCGCGGCTTGGGCTTCAGGCGTTACCGGCCGTGCGTCGGAGCCGGCCACCGCCAACTGCTGCACATAGTCTCCGCCCCAGGCGATGGGTAGCTCCATGGTGATTTGCGGCAATTCCATCTTGCCGAGCCATCGCTTACCGTCGAGCCGGAGCGCGCGCTGATTGACGAGGTGCACTAACTTGCCGACACCGTCAGAATCCCATCCATAGCGTACCGGGGTGCCGAGGGTAGCCACATCGAGGCTGACCTCACCCAAGAAGTCTGGACGCTGAAGCGCCTGTTCTAATTGTTCCATTGTCACCTGTAGGCCAGGACACGCTGTCGCATAGGCTTTAAGAATCTCGAAGACACGAGGCCGTCCTGAGAGGGGGGCCGGAGCCAGAAGGTTGGAGCCAAGGGCCATGAGTAGGCCGGCATGCCCATGCGTCAACACGAGGATTCTAGTTCCGGGACTCAGTGCGTAAGATGATACCCATATACGTAGTTGTTCCAGAAATAGACAGGCAGCGACAGCGCGCCCCAGATGGTGATGCTCACAAGACCAGAGATACCGCTCGCACGGAATTGGCGGGTTCAGCGTGCGGTTGATGCCCTTCCGAAAAGCGTTGATGTAGGCATCGCTAAAATTGGCCGCATCGTGGGCCGTCTCATCGACCGCTCGCTTGGAGGGTGCGTCATTGTCCCACGGCGGAGACGGCCAGCCCGGTGGTCCAGCCAGGCCATTGGTTTCATCGCGCAACAGAGCCAACAGGGCATCCAAGCCCGAGATGCCACGAGAGTAGCCACGCTTGAGCCCACCCACCTCATCCAATCGCTGGGCGCCAAACAAGTCTGTCCCGAGCGGGACGCCGTGCAGGAAAACTACGAGCTTCACCCCAGCTTGTTGAAGGGACTTTCCGTGACTCGCCATGGCCTCGCTCCACGGTGCCGAGTCGGACGGCGGACCGGGCTCAAATTCACGATAGCTCACGCGATCCTTGGGTTCGGCTCGTGTGTATTCGGAGTGCTGAAAGTTGTTTGCGCAGGGCATGACCGGTGCTACTTACCTGAAATGGAGTAGGAAGTGCAATGCGGGTTTCGCGTAGCGAGGAAGGCGCTACGCTGTCCTACAGCCTATTGCGGAGAGACGGGTTTGGACTCTTGCGTGCCGCCGAGAGGAGCGACGGCTGGCGACGCACGAGGCATGACAGCGGTAGCCGAGCAGGACCCAACTGTTTCATCAACGTGGCGCTCAATAATTTTCACGCCTTGAAGGTATTCCTGCACGATCTCTTCCCGGGTTACCTCCAGTTCCTGCACCGTGTCCTGGCCCGTTCGCTCACGGGTTCGATCAATGGCGTGCTCCTTGATCAGGACTCGGATTTGCTTTGCCAAATCGGAGCGAGCTGCGAGCTCGGCGACGCGCTGGCAGGTGACACGGCCCTTGGAGAGGTCACCTTGCCCCTTGCCGATCAGAAATTGCTCCGGGGGAAACGTCGTCAGGCGTGCGCCCGCAGGAGTGCTGGTGGCTGCTTGTAGGGACGGAGAGGCGGAGAGCGCCTGGTCAAGCCGTTCGAACGCACGATCTGCATGCTGTCGGACGGTGGTCGATTCCGCCGGCGAGGCCGCCGATGCGATAGGTACCGCAGCGGCAAAGACCAGGACCAATCCCCAGAGAGAGGCTGTCCCGATGCTACGTGTCGTTGTAGTATGAATCACGACGACTCTCAGCGCGATTGCCGGCGGTGTCAGTGGCGGCCCCCGTATGCGCGCGGCCTGGTTCCAGAGCGTACCTGGGTGTCTGACAATCTCGGATGGTGCTGCTGCGCGTGGATACGAGAATGACTTGGCCCGTGTCGGGACAACCCAAACGATGATGCCTGGGGGAACATGGACTGCAACCGTCGCTGGCCTTGGGGCAACACCGATGATTGGCCACCGTGCGGGCTTGCCGCTCCCTGGGAATGGCCAGGTCGAGCCGGACCGGTGTTCGATGAGCCGTGCTGCGGCAGGAAAGACTGGAGACGCCGTGGTCCCCGATTTCCAGGCCAGTGACCGGATAGCGCATTGGGTGGTACCTGCATGGGGCTCCCGACCTGTTGATGGATGGGGATGTTTGGCGAGTTTCCCGGCGGTGCGGGAGGGAGCGGCGGACTTGGTGGGATGGGGGCACCGCGCTGAGTGCTGACTATGGCAGCCCCAAACGGGACATGTGGATTATGAGGGTTCAATCTACCTGCCAAAGCCAGCAGTCCTGGGATGGTCGCAGCATAGGGCGAACCATAGCCATAGGGCCAACCGTATGTGCTCCCCATCAACATCCAGTCGCTCCATGCTTGTTGGACCAAGGCGTTCGACTGCATGGAATTCAACAACTCCACTCGTCGGTCGGCCAGCACTCTCGCTTCGTCGGGAGAGCCGGCATTCGCGAGCGCCCGATTGGTGCGCTCCAGTTCCTCCTGTAGTTGGTCCACTTCCGATCGAAGCGCTGCGAGCTCCTGGCTCGCCTCCTCGTGCTCTCGCAACGTCCTGATCGCTTCGGCCACGTCGTCTGTGTCCACTTGAGCCGTGAGCTCAACCTGGAAGGTCACTTGATCGCCGTCGGCATGGATCGTTAGTTGCTGGTCAATGACAGTGACCACCCCAGCCGTATAACTCCGAATTTCTTCCCGCGTGATCTCGAACTCGGACGAGATTGTGACGCTCTCGAGGTACGTCGCCACTTGCTCAAGGGCATCGCGCTTGGCTGCTTCCGTGGCAAGCCGTGTCGCGTCCTCTTTGGTATCGTGTTGGCCCAACAGGTGTGTACCAGTGCCGTTGACGATCTTGAGATCGGCTTGAACGAGTGGAGGAAACGAAAATACCGAAAGGGTTGCGATCATACCAAGTCGGAGAATACCGACCCGAGTACGGGCGGAGCTATGGTGCTGTGATCGTCGATGGAGCTGACGACAAAAATCCATCGCGTACGGCTCCCTGCGAGTGAGTGACCAAGTAGGAGATCGTAGCGCAGAATAGCACTGATTTAAGCGTGGCTGCTAGCCCAGACCAGAGTGGGGGGAGGGGTGCGGTAACCCGGTGGGCCCGACTTGCAGAGTTATGTTGTTTTGACCACTTCGGTGTTATGTGTCGAGCACTAGTCAGCGAGGTTGGCTGGCGGGGTCGCACCCCCCCCTCGAACCGGGGGTAATCAGTGAAGGAGGTGGCTGTGTCATTGTTGCCCCTTCCATAGCTTCGAACATGAGGCAGCACTTGAGACGACCGCACAATCCAAGGAGTTTTGGATCGTCGACCGCGACCCCCATCTTCCGGGCATGTTTGACGCTGACCGGCAAGAAATCCGTGAGAAAGCTCGCGCAGCAGAGGGTAAGACCGCAGGTATCGACTCCCCCAAGTCGACGCGCCTCTTCTCGGACCCCGATCTGACGCATCTCGATACGGCAGTGGAAACGGCGAGCGAGAATACGGACCAACTCACGAAAGTCCACTCGATCTTCCGCCGTATACACAAATGTGATCTGGCGACGATCAAGAGCTGCGAACACTTCAACCATCTTCATCCGGAGGCCGAGAGCGATAGCCTGCTCACGGCAGTAGTGCATGCCCTCACGCGTCAATTGTTCGTGCCGGCCAATGATGCCACGCTCCTCGGTCGTGGGAACGCGCAGAATCGATTTCATCGCCCGCATCGGAGGGCTAAAGGGGACTGAATACGGAGCCGTGTACACGACGCCGAAGGTAAGATCGCCCTCGAATTCCAGAATGACGGGGTCTCCAATCCGGAGCGACAATGCACCCGCATCCATCTTCTTAACTTCGCCGCGGTTGCGGATCTTGATCGCGGCGAGGCGTACGATGGGCGGATAGGGAACCGCCAATTCTTGTTCAAGTAGATTCGAAAACATAGCTTGAATTGCCCATGATACACGAAATCTACTCGAAGGCGAAATGGGGGCCCGCCCCGCAGTGCCAGCTCGTTCGGTCGCAGGTTCACAGGCCGCTGAGAATTCGGTCGGACAGACGCTTCTGACGGCTGTAGGGGTCGGATTGCCCCAGACTCCCTTGTCACTGCCGAAAACCGCATGCTATGGTACTTCGCTCAGCTCATTATGAGAGGGTATGATGCAGGTTGTGACCAAGCAGACAAGGTGGTTCAATGACATATAACCGACATGCGGATCCCACCGGACGGCGCTCTAGGGTCTCGGTGGTTGGAGGGGTACTGGCACTTGTCGTATTAATTGCTGCGGCTCTCTTTGCTCAGGGTATGGCTGTCGAGGCCAGCCGCCCTGACCCACTGCAGGGGCAGCTTGCTGCACCCTCGGACGATGCGGTGGCAAGCCAAGCAATCCTCTTTGTCCTCGAGGGCATTGGGCAGGATTCATTGAAAAACAATGCTATGCCGGTATTGAGCCGACTAATGAAGGATGGGTCGGTCACCTGGTCCGCGACCGCCGTGCAGCCGGCGTTGCGCTTGCCGACAATGGCCTCCTTAATCACGGGTGTCTCGGTCTCCAAGCACGGCATGACCTGGAATTCGTTCGAATTCGCCCGCGGCTATCCCCGACCGCCCACCATGTTCGATTATTTGGATTTGAGCGGGGGACGCGACAGCACCATTTTCTATATGGATGAGTCACTGTACCAACTGGCGAAGCCTGAGCCATACACGGATCATCAGATTTGCGGAGCCCTGCGACCGGAGTGCAGTCCGGCTACGATCGTATCCTACGTGCGCCAGTATTTCAGAAAAGCTACCAGCGGACACGGATATGGGCATGCCATTCCTGCGTTGCCCCATTTGCTCATCATCCACTTACCGGACGCCGGAAGGGTCGGGGCTGCAGAGGGCTGGACTTCCAAGGCCTACCAAGAGGCCCTGAGCCGCGTGGACGGAGCAATGGGGTCGGTGTTGGACCTCTATCGTGAGTTGGGACTCCTCGACTCCACCATCGTATTCGTGACCTCAATCAGCCAGGCGGGAGCGACGAATTTCGGCGCGCCGGCTGATGCCAAGTCTTCAACCGACGCCAAGAGCTCTCCCCCGCAAGTACTGTGGATGGCGTCAGGGCCGGGTGTGAAAAAAGGACATCGGTTGGCAGGTCCGATTTCGATCATCGACACCGGAGCGACGGTGTTACGGGCTCTCGGATTGCATACGCACACGGAATGGGAAAGCCGTCCGGTCGAAGATTTGTTCGTCGTGCGCACAGCGGAAAAGAGTCGACCATGAGGACCTTGATACGAACGGTACACTGGGGCAGCAAGAAGTTGAAAGCGGTTCGAATGATCGTAGTGGGTGTGGTCGCCTGGGCAAGCCTCGTGCCGGCACTCCCTACAAACGGGTCGCCAACCCCGCCCAAGGAATATGCGATCGTTTTCGATGCGACGGCCCTCGAACCTCCGACTTTCTGGCAAGTTCCAGGGGTTACGCCGGAAATGGCGACGCTCGATCCGGATAGCACGGACGCGCTCCGGACGGAGGAAAAAAAGGAGTTACTGCTGAAACCTGGGAACTACTGGTACGGGACCTGGACCTTCAGCTTTCAGTTCAGGGTCACTCAAGACGGTCGGTTGGATTTTTCGAAGAGCTTGGATCAATGCATCCAAGGACGCGGCACTCAGACTTTGAAAGTAAATTGTCGGCGGATGTATCCATACGGCGGAAAACCGGATTATTATTGATCGGCAGTTCAGCCTGACTGGAAAGTCCATGTGAACTCTCGCGGACCTCAGGAGCCGCGAGGAACGGCAGTCACGATCGCAGGACCATTGAGAAAATATCTGGCAGGGGCCAACCGGCAAGATGGCGACACGCCTACCGTGCTGCAGGGCGTTTGGTCTCTCGGCGATGCTGGCCCCAACCTGTAGTATGTTCCATTCTCTGCTAGCGAGGTTGTTATGAACATGCCCGTCGAGGACCTGCTCGAAGCGCTGGAAGATGTGGACGATGCGACTCGCGAGGAGGCCGCGAAGGAATTGGCCGAGCGTGCTGACAAAAGTACGCTGGACGCGCTGGTTCAGGCCTGCGAGGACGACTATTGGTCTGTTCGCGCCGCCGTCGCCAAGGCGCTCGGTCGAATCGGTGGGGCGAAGGCGGTCGAGGCCCTGATCACTCTTTTTAACGACTCGATCATGGAGACTCGTAATGAGGCCGTGGTCGCCATGGCGTCGTTAGGCGAGCCGGTCGTCGACCGACTGCTTGCGGCGTTGAAGGACGAGCGGTGGCGGGTGCGGGAACATGCTGCCAAGGCGGCTGGCGACATTCGCGATCCTCGTGCGGTCGACGGGCTCATCATGGCCTGCAGAGATCGCGATGGAGCCGTGAAGAGTGCCGCCGCTGAGGCTCTGGGAAAGATCGGACACGAGAAAGCCATCCCGGCTCTGATCAAGCTGTTTCAGGACTCCTCCAAGATCGTGCGCGAGACGGCGGGCACCGCGCTCGTGACGATCGGGCGAGCTTCGGTCGATCCATTGATCCAAGCGTTGCTGGATAAAGACTTCGTCGTCCGCTGTCATGCGGCCCGCGCCTTGGGTGGAATGACCACTGACTACCAGATTGGCCGAGGTTGGGTGCGTGATGCCAAGGTTGTGGACGCGCTCTGCGCTGCCTTGAAAGACCCCGACCGCGCCGTGCGCGAAGATGCAACCATCGCCCTAGGCATGATCGGTGATGCCCGCGCGATCGAGCCTCTGATCGAGGCTATGAAGGATGGAGCCGTGAAGCGTCATGCCATCGCGTCCCTGGGCATGATCGGCGATCCTCGAGCCCTTCCTCCGGTGTTGGCCGCCCTTAAGGGCAAGGGGATCAAACAGGAAGGTACACCGACTCCGGGTTGTATTGTGAGTGAGGATGCCTTTATCAAGGAGGCTGCCGCGACGGCACTTGGCCACTTCCGGGACCCGCAGGTCATTCCCGATCTCGTCATGCTCTTGAAGGACGGCGTGCTTCGGGAAAAGGCTGCGGCCGCGTTGGTCCTCATTGGTGACTCAGCCATCGAACCGCTCGTGTCGTTCCTCCATGACCCCAAAGCCTCCGAGATGCAAAGCGAAGGTGAGCGAGTGTGGTCGTTCGCCACCGCGCGCCTCAGCGCCACCGACGCGCTTCGGAAATTAGTCCTCGATACGCTGGAACAGTTAGGGTGGGAGCCGTCCAGCGAGGAAGCACCTGTGGACTCGAGCAAAACCGATAACGAGCGTGTCGATCTTCCCTTGGGCAACACCGGACGGTTTGGGCCGTCTGGCGATCTGGCCAAGGGCGCCATGTGACAGATTGTTAAAGTGAGGCTGCTCGCCGCATGCTCGCGTGGCGCAAGGTCTTAACGTCCCCCCAAGTCATACGCCTCCGCTATCCGCTCCCGTTTCATCGATCATGATGGGGCAAAATCACCCCTTGTGCCCCCAGTGAACACCACGATCATGTACGTCTTGGGGCTTGGTTGACCCTAAAAAAAAAGCCGTGCTAAGGTACCTGGCTCTGGTCAATTTGTTTGGTTTGACCGGAAGTTTTGAAATTCCAGACGGGTTCATGGTGAGCATCGCGTGGCGACACTGATGGCGGATGCCGTAGCCGAAAATATTGCAGCGTTGCGAGACGGGGATTGGGCCATTCGGGAAGAGGCCGCGGTCTGTCTCGGAGCGCTCCGGGACGGGCGGGCAGTCGATCCGCTAGTGGCGTTGCTTCAGGATCGAGATCGGGCTGTTCGCCAGGCCGCCATTGGAGCGCTCACGCAGATCGGTGCACCTGCCGTACCTGCATTGGTCGCGTGTGTGACGCATCAAGAATCAGATGTCCAGGAAGCAGCCGCCGGTATCCTTGCGGCAATCGGAGATCAGCGGGCTGGGCCCGTGCTGTTGCGCAGCTTAGGCAATATTAATTGGATCGTACGATCGCATGCCGCAAAAGCGCTGGGGCGTATCGGCGAACCGGAGGCGGCCAGGGCGCTGCTACCGCTGCTGCAGGACAAAGTCAAGGCCGTACGGGCTGAAGCGGCTCAGGCGCTTGCATCCTTGGGTCCGACGGCGCTTCCCGTCCTACTGGAGGCCCTTTCCCATCATGAGTGGCTGGTGCGTCTCCATGCAGTTGAATCTCTTGGCCGGATGAAGGCACCGGAGGCTGTTGAGCCGCTGCTCTACGTTCTTTTCAACGACACCGATTCGGCCGTCCGTGAAGATACGGTGCGGGCGCTGGGAGAAATCGCCGATGCTCGTGCCACGGGGTTCTTGATCAAGGTACTCGACGAACCGGGGATCCGGACCCTGGCGATTGAAGCCCTAGGCCTGATTGGCGATCGTCAGGCTGTGCCGGTGCTGCTTTCGATTGTGGCCGGGACGTCACGTCCTGAGATGAGCCGAGCTGTCACCGGCTGTGGAGATGCATGGACCGAGGAGATGTCGGCCATGCCGGCGGCCGTTCGAGCCCTGGGGCGCATCGGCGACGACCGTGCGATTCCCGTGCTCGCTGAGGCGCTCGCATACACCGTGACGCGGGCCGAGGCCGCTGCGGCACTCGTTCGATTCGGAGCGAAAGCGGCGCCGCATCTCCTCCCGCTTCTCCGCCGGTCACCCGATGAGAATGTGCGGTATCACGTCAAAGAGGCATTGAGCCAAATGGGTTGGCGGCCGGGTCGCATGTAGGGCAGCCCCGCGCCGGAACATTCCCACGGCGTGACAAGAGGAATCGCAGATATGTCGCGCGAAAATATTGAAACACTTGTAGCTGAGCTGATCCATGAAGAAGACTGGCGACGCATGCGTGCGACAGCGGCCTGCCTGTCCGGTGGTCCCAAAGCCGTCACCGCGCTCATACACGCACTTGGAAGCGGAAATGCCGCGCTCAGATCCGAATCCGCCGCGATGCTCGCGCGGATCAAAGATCCCGCGGCCGGGGTCGCGTTGGTAGGATTGCTCCAGGACCCAGACCCCAAAGTTCGCCATGCCAGCGGGCAGGCCCTCGTCCAGATGGCCGGCGTCATCACGAGGGACGCTGCGACGGTGCTGGTGCAAAGTCTCAATCAGATCGCCGACCAGGATATCCGGAGTTTTGTGACGCGGTTGATCGGAGAAATCCCCACGGCCATTGAGCCCCTCTGCGCGATGCTCCAAGATGAGCGCCCAGAGGCACAAGCGACCGCGGCTGAAATGTTGGAGCATCTACTCGAACCTCGCTCGGCCGACGCGCTCGTGGACGCGATGGGTCAACCGGCCGTTTCCGACGTCGCCGTGCGCACATTGAAGAGATTGAGCGCGATTCGGCAGCGCATCGACGACGCCATGAATGCATTGCGCGACGTGGAGGGGTCGATCGAGCGGGAGGATGCGCGTATGGCCGTGGTGATGGACCTATTGGGGATTGGGCGTCCTGCGGTGGACATTCTCATCGAGTATTTGGAGGATGATGATTGGGTCGTGCGGGAGGCTGCGGCCGATCTGTTGGGGAAGATCGGAGACGTTCGGGCCGTTGAGCCCCTGATGACCCGGCTGGCCAAGGACAAAGACACAGGCGTGAAGGAGCATGCGATCAAGTCGCTCGGTCTGATCGGCGATGCCAGACCCGTGGCCTTGTACCTCGAATCAATTCCAATTCGACCACTTCGTGTGTTTGCCATGGAGGCGTTGGCTAAGATCAAGGATGTGGAAGTCTTGCGCTCGCAGTTCGAGTTATTCGAGCGCTTGAAAACCGATCGGGACGGATTGGTATCCTACAATGCCGGTCTCATCGTCGATAAGCTGACAGCGCTGGCCGAGGCGCAGGCCGCGCATGCACAGGAGGCACAGTCTAGTGGATAATGTGGAATACGAGGCGGACGACAGGATTGCTCAGCTCATTTCCGCTTTACGAGACGACAACGAAGCGCTCCGGGATCACGCGGTGGCCAGTTTGGGACAGGTGGGAATGGAGGCGCTGCCCCGGTTGATCGACTTGATGGCCGATGAAGACGCGCTGATCCGGGAAGCGGCCACGAGCGCGGTCGTCCGGATGGGACCTGCCGTGGTCGAGCCCATCGTGGAGACGTTGATAGACAGCGACGAGTGGGCGATCCGCGAGCAGGCCGCCCATGCGCTCGGCAAACTCAAGGATCCCAAGGGCGTCGAGCCGCTGGTGGCCGCGATCCGGGATCGGGATGGGGCGGTTCGTTCGGCGGCCGTGTGGGCCTTGGAACGGATCGGAGACCCTCGTGCGGTACCCGGCTTGATCGATGCGCTGCAGGACACACAGTTGCGCGAGGATGCGGCCCGGGTGCTCAAAAAGATCGGCGACGATCGCGCCGTTGATGCGTTGATCGACGGCTTGCTCGGTCCCAATTGGATGGTCCGTCGGCATGCCGCCGAGGCCTTGGGGCGAATCGGCAATGCGCGCGGGTATGACCCATTAGTGCAGTCTTTGCAAGACGAAGATTGGTTGGTGCGCCGCAACGCGGCTGAGGCGCTGGCGCGCCTAGGCGACCGGCGCGCGGTCGACTCGTTGTTGCCCCTGCTCGAAGACGAGAACACAATGGTACAGGAAACGGTGGAAGCGGTGCTGGCGAGCTTGGGCTACAACAGTTCGGGTGACGCTCGATAATTTTGTCGTAGGAGGAGTAGTTCCATGGCTGACGAACCGATGCGGCTGATTCAGATTGGGCAGAAAGAGGGGGCGAGGAAAGACGGATTTAATTTGGTTACGGAAAAGGTGGTGGGAGTCAATCTGGACGCCCATCAGATCGAAGTCGAGTTGCTGGCCTATGACGGCAAAACCGTCGTGCTGGACGTGGCCGAGGAGGCACTCGAGGAGCTCAAGAAGATCAAGGTCGGCGACGGCGCGACCATCCGTGTCGTCGAGGAAGACGGGAAGCGGATTGCCAAACAGTTTCGCATTCGAGCCAAAGACCTGGAAGCGGCCAAGGCCGACGCCATGTTGGCCGATCTCAAGGACTCGCATTGGCTCAATCGCAAGTATGCCGTGGAAACGTTGGGGGAATTGCGGGAAACGCGAGCCGTCGCCCCCTTGATTGAGGCGCTGAGCGACGAGGTCGGCGACGTCCGACACCGTGCCTATGATTCCTTGATCAAAATTGGAGCGAGCTCCGTGGCTCCCCTGGTGCCGTTGTTGGTGTCGGAAGAGGACGAGCTACGTCAGTCGGCCACCGAGATCATCAGAAAGATCGGGAAGCCGGCGGTGGAGCCGTTGGCCACCGCGCTCGCCGACGCAGATGATCGCTTGAAGTCGAAAATAATGAAGGTGCTCGATCGGATGGGCTATAAGCCGAAGACTGCGCCGGCTGAGGCCAAGCCTGCTCCGGCCCGACTGACCAGTGGCTAGGAGCTGTATTGGCCGGTCCAACGGTGGGCCGAGACCTGACGAGCGGTCTAGTCGGCTCAAGGGGTCGAGTGAGGCTAGGCGGACGGCTCCCTCGTTGTGCGACCGACCGACACGTGGCGGAATCCGAACGGAGTGACGCGGTCCGCATCGTACACGTTGCGAAGATCGATCAGCAACGGCTGGCGCATCATTTTCTTGAGCCGATCGAAATCGAGCGTCCGGAATTGGTTCCATTCCGTCATGATGATGAGGGCATCGGCACCTTCTGCCACGTCATAGGTGTCCCCGCAGCCTTGCAGACCCGGCAACAATTTTGTTGCTTCCTCTAGCGCAACTGGGTCGAACGCCTTCACGTGCGCGCCCTCCTTCATCATGTGGCCGAGAATCATGAGCGCGGGGGCTTCGCGCAGGTCATTGGTGTTCGGCTTAAATGAGAGACCCAAGACCCCGAACGTTTTCCCTTTGAGCCCGCCAGTGGCATCCTTGATTTTGTCGACCATGCGCATCTGTTGTTCATAATTGACCTTGGCGGCTGCCTTGGCAATCTGCATGGTAAATCCCGCCCGATCCCCGGTCTGGACCAGAGCCGCCAGGTCTTTGGGAAAGCACGATCCGCCAAAGCCGGGACCGGCATGAAGGAACTTGTTTCCAATCCGGTGATCCAGACCCATCCCCTTCGCCACCATTTGTACGTCCGCGCCGACGCGTTCGCAGAGGTTGGCCATTTCGTTGATGAACGAAATCTTCGTCGCCAAGAAGGCATTTGAAGCATACTTGATCATTTCAGCCGTGGGGATATCGGTCACGACGAACGGAGTTTCGATCAAGTAGAGCGGGCGGTAGAGGTCCTTCATGATCGCGACCGCCTGATCGCTGTCCGCGCCGATCACGACGCGATTCGGGCGCAAGAAGTCTTCGATCGCCGATCCCTCGCGCAAAAACTCCGGGTTGGATACGATGTCAAAGCCAAACTTCCCAGACCGATTCGCTTTGATGACCTCGCGCAGCTTCTCACCCGTGCCGACAGGAACGGTCGATTTCGTGACGATGACCTTGTATCCGTTCATATGCTTCGCGATGCCACGGCCAACTTGCTCGACATAGGAAAGGTCGGCCGAGCCATCGGATTTGGGAGGGGTTCCCACGGCAATAAAGATCACGAGCGCCTTGTCGACGGCCTTCGCGATGTCGGTGCTAAAGCTGAGGCGATTTTCTTTGATGCCTTTCTGTACCAATTCGGTGATCCCCGGTTCGTAGAATGGGACCTCGCCCTTCTCGAGCTGGCCGATCCGGTTTCCATCTGTATCCATGCAGGTCACGTTCACGCCGAATTCCGCGAAGCATGCTCCGGTCACCAATCCGACGTACCCGGTCCCGATCACGCTGATATGCATCGAAAGTCTCCTTTGTGCCGTACGGCATCCCACGTACACCGGACTGATCACGGCGTGTCATGACTATACTGGACCAACTGCCATGCGACAAGAAAAAACACCTCGGTTGTTATCGCCAGCGGGGAGGCGGAAGGGTTTCGTTGACACCGTCTTTGACGGACGCATAGAATCGACCACGTTGCGCGTGGATGGGACGACATGGGCGCCCAAAGCGGACTCATCGCCAGACCCCTTGCCGTGATCATGAACCGGCGGCTTCGCACGCTGCCTGTCGAGGCCACGCTCGCTCAGGCGGCCAAGATGATGCGGGATGAGCGCACGGGCGCCGTTCTTATCACGGAGAACGGGCAGTTTGTCGGTATCGTCAGCGAAACCGATTTGGTGCGCAAAGCGATGGCGGAGCAACTGGATACGGCGTCGGAGTCCGTTCGCCGGATCATGAGTTGCCCGATCATCACGATCGAGATCGACCGAACCGCCCACGATGCCAGCGACCTCATGGCGGAAAAGGGCATTCGGCATCTGGTGGTCACTCGAGATGACCGGATCGAAGGGTTGCTCTCCGTTCGCGATCTGCTTCGCTACTTCAAGAATTGGGGCGCGTAAGGTGACTGCTTGGTGGTGGTGCGATCCCCGCCTCAATCCCTAGCTCAGATCCTATGTCCACCTTGCCGGTGTCCCCCAAATGGCCGTCCGTCGTTCTGTTCTGCACGGCGTTCCTGTCCGGCGCCATAGTCATGGCCATGGAAATCTTGGGCAGTCGACTGCTTGCGCCGGTATTTGGGAACTCGCTCTTCGTGTGGGGTGCGCTAATTGGCGTCATTTTGGCGGCAATGAGCACAGGGTATGCGTTTGGAGGATGGGCGAGCGATCGCCATCCCGGTGGCCGTGTGCTTACGGGACTCTTCCTCCTATCGGGACTCTGGACGCTCCTGCTGGCCGGTCTCAGCCAAGTCGTCCTGTTCAAGGTGGCATCGTGGGTGGACGATCCACGCTGGGGGCCTTGTCTCGCCGCCGCGATCTTGTTGGCGCCGCCCGCATTTGGTTTGAGCGGTGTCTTGCCGGCCCTGCTGCGTCTGGCGGTCTTGGACATGGGGCACCTCGGTCGAAGTTCAGGCCGCATGATCGCCGTCTCTACCATTGGAAGCTTGATCGGTACCTGGGGGACGGCGTTTTTTCTCCTTTCGTGGATGGGCACTCAATCCTTGTTGCTCTGGCTGGGAGGACTGCAACTCGGTCTCGGGGCGGTTTGGGCCAGAGGGGCGTTGAGGGATGGTCTCGTGCCGACGGTGGGAGTGGTCACGCTCGTGGTTGGTGCCGGCTGGTTGGCTATGCATCCCGTATCGGTCCTCCCTACGCCGGTCTATCAGGAGGAAAGTTCCTACCAACAGCTTCGTGTGCGGGATGACGATCTGTTTCGCTATTTGATCCTCGACCGGACCTTTCATGCCGTCATGTGGAAGGCCGATCCCGTTCAGCTGTTCCTGCCGTATAGCCAGGCGATGGTCATGGCGTTAGCCTGGGTGCCCGATGCCCGGCGTGGCTTGATACTCGGACATGGCGGTGGCTCCCTGGCGAAATGGCTGGGCCGATACTGGCCGGAACTCGAACTGGATACGGTAGAGGTCGATCCGTCAGTGGCCCACGTTGCGGAGGCCTATTTTGGGTACTCTCCGTCAGCGCATCATCATGTTTTCGTGAAAGATGCACGAGCCTTTCTGCAGACGCGCCAGACGCAATATGACATCATCTGGATCGACGCCTTCGCGCGGCATATGATTCCCTTTCATTTGACGACGAGGGAATTTTTCGCTGAGGTGTGCCGTCACCTCACCCCACGGGGGGTGGTTGCGGTCAATCTGGCATCTTCCGGAGAGGGAGGTGACCTTGCACGCGAGCGAGCCGTGGTGGCCACCCTCCAAACGGAATTTCCAAAGCTGCAAACCTTTGCGGTCAAGGGGCCGTGGGAGTCGCGCCAACGACATGCGCTCAATCTCATTTTTGTCGGAGGGCGCCCCGTTGAGACCATGGCGGTGTCGGATATCCAGGAGAGGGCTACGACAATGGTTCGCGAAGGAAGGCTGCCCGCGGGGGCTGCACAGATGTGGAGCGCTCGTCGCCTAAAACCATGGCCGAATGGTGTCATTCTCACGGATGATTTTGCGCCGTACGATCTCTTGATGGCGCACGATCCTCATGGTGGTGACGGTTAATATATAACAGATTGATTGATTGAATCTTTTTCCATTGACTTCGGAGCGTTCTGACGGTGTAGAGCGACAGAGACACAGCCTTCGTTTCGGCACGCAAACGGGCAAATCGTCCTTGCTTCCCTTCTACCCCTATGTTATAAGCTCGCGCTGTTTCACTTCATCGTGTAGGAGCACTTATAAGATCGGGCTGTGGGAAGGGATTCCTGAAGCGTTTCATCAAGCGATAGGTTGAGCAAGCGTCATTCCACACAACCAAATTTACTTTCTTGGTGAAGGAGGTAGGTCATGGGTAAACAGGTTCTCGCACTTTTAGTCGGCTTCATGCTGGTGTTCGTCGGCGTCAATGGGGCGTTTGCGCTGCAGTCCGGCGGGGTCGAAATCGGTGACCTCGACAACGGTTCGGTCGTAGGTCAGCCGTTCAAGGAACTACCCGTTGATGCCTCCCTGTACGCGATAGAGATCGGAAATACCAAGGTTTGGTATCCACCCAACACTGTTATTGACTTCAAAGTGCGCCCTGGAACTCCATTGGTCCTCAAGGTGACCAATAATTCATCCGCGGAACATGGATTCCAAATCGATGATGCTGTAAACGTATTTGCTCCGACGCACTTGAAGGCAGAAGTGGTGCTGAAGCCAGGTGAGACCAAATACATTGGGATTCCGACAAGCGACTTGTTCTATGCCACCCGTGGCAACACCCTAACGTATCGTTGCCATCTTCACCCCGGACATGTAGGTGGCAAGCTGCTGATGATTAAGTAAAAAGTTTGATTGGCCGGCATGTGAATGCCCCGAACAGGATTGCTTCTGTTCGGGGCATTCTATTTTGGTGGACAGCACTAGTTAGGCCCCGTGCTTGCTGTTCGCACCGGACTTTCCAACTTAGAGAGATTCAAAAAGAGGGAGTCGGGGATGGGACGAGGCCCCCATGGCCAAGAAAAAAGGCTAAGAAAAAAAGCCCTACTCCCCATGGGGAGTAGGGCTTTCATTCTCAATGAATTGGACTAGTTTCTTACTCCACTCCACACCTTGGCCGGATCAATCTCCTTGTCCGGATTCAAGGTCTTGGCTTTATCCAGCAGCACGTCCGTGGTTTCGGGATAGACTGGGTCCGAGATACAGCAGTTATCGACTGGACATACGGCGGCGCACTGCGGTTCATCGAAGTGTCCGACGCACTCGGTGCATCGATCGTGTGTGATAACATAGATGCTGTCACCGACGCCCTGACCATCACCCACATGGTATCCCTTGCCTTCGGCGTCGCTTCGAGTTTCAAAAATGGCCTCATTCGGACATTCGGGGAGACAGGCCCCGCAGGAAATGCATTCATCGGTAATCAACAGCGCCATAAACAGTGCCTCCTTCTCGATGCAGAACGATGTCGGATTTCAACGAAACCGGATAATCAATCCTGTAAATGCAGCCTTAGTTGCAACCTGCGAGCCTCGCATTCTAGACTGCGAAAAAACGGCAAGTCAACGGGAAGCGATCTGCGCAGAAGGCCTATCCCATTGATCTTTTTGGGTCCTACGACCTAGGCCGATCACCAATGACTACGTGATCGAAGACGTGTACGGAGTGTCCGGAGTCGAGTCGCGTTTGTACCGAGCTGTTCACCCGAAGGCACATGCGGGGGCGAATGTATTGGGGCAGTCGGACTTCAGCATCAGCTGATGGAAGGGCCATGGGCGCCTCGTCCGATTTTCACGGTTTTTACCAGTCATGAGTGAGCAAGCTGGAGGGGCTAGTAAAACACGTCACCGAATCGGACTCCTGATCGCGATGGCAATTCTCTTGATGTCGCTCAGCGTCATCTTGAGCGGAGAGAAGGAGACGGAACACATCCTGGTGACATTTCCCAATGGCCAACAGTTGGAAGGGGAGGTGGCGAATACGCCGGAGAAACTCCTGTTTGGACTTGCCTTCCGGGAAACACTCCCCACCGGGTCCGCACTGCTGATGATTTTCGACGAGTCAGGTCTTCACCGAGTATGGACCAAAGAATATCGCATACCCGTGGACATGATCTGGGTGGATGAAAGTAAGCACATTGTTCACGTGATGGAGGGCCTCACGCCCTGTGAAAAGGATCCCTGTCCCCGCTACGGTCCTCCATCGGCGAACGCACGCTACATTCTCCAGACTAGGGCTGGATTTGTGAAGGATGCTGGTGTGGCGGTTGGTATGGAGCTCAAGTTTACCTTGGTCATGTGACGTGCTATGACGTTCGTGGTATGTGAATGTACTGGACTCACAGTGCGGATCGAAGAGAGGTCGGAATGGACGAATTCGAACGAATTGGGCGTGCCGATGACATCCCCCCGGGGAGTTGCAAGGTCGTGACAGTCAAGGAGCGACCCATCGCTGTGTTCAACATCAGCGGGCAGTTCTTTGCTATCCACGATCTCTGCCCGCACGAGGGCGGTCCGCTGCATGAGGGCAGATTGAAGGGGTGTGTCATCGCCTGTCCTTGGCATGATTTGGCGTTTGACGTCCGCAATGGACAAGGGACCGACGGCGGAGGCTATTGTGTCGGTAGTTATGCGGTGAAGGTAGAGGGAGACGATTTATTCATCGGAGGGCGGCGCAAGGCGTGACGGCCTGCCGTTTAGGCTTGATACTAGCCGGATGTGGCTAAGGCTGAAGGAGGAAGAATGATCGCGGGGGGTGGTAATCCATTGGTGGCAAAGGCTCAACCCGGAGATGTTGCGCGCCTGATTGCCGCGCACGTTGGCACCCCCTTTGCGGTCCACTTATGGGAAGACCGGACGCGGGGTGAACAGTGGGTGCCCGTTTATGATCCGGCTGTCCTTGCGCTGACCAGCGATGACTATCTGCGCATCGCAAGTAACAATGCGGTCGATAACGGACGCCGTAGCTTTGAGTTTCAGCCCTTACGTGTGGGGACGCATCGATTGGTGTTTGAAAAACGTATGGGGTGGAAATTCACGGCGGAAGATCGGCGGGTGATTCAGGTCGAAACGACCGCCTAACCTGTCGCCGTATCCCATGCCTGAACTAGCCTACCTCAATAGTCGGTTTCTTCCTCTTTCCGAAGCCACCGTCTCAATAGACGACCGGGGCTTTCAATTTGGCGACGGCGTCTATGAG
The DNA here is from genome assembly GCA_036984305.1 of Nitrospira sp. NCBI lineage: Bacteria > Pseudomonadati > Nitrospirota > Nitrospiria > Nitrospirales > Nitrospiraceae > Nitrospira > Nitrospira sp. Next base: position 3,762,419 of record BQWY01000001.1, on the reverse strand, counting down.
GTTGTGCGGACGTATCGCGGTCGCCCATTCGAGCTACCGGCCCACATGCAACGCCTTGAGTTCAGCGCGCACTCAATTCACCTCTCACTTCCTGTTGATTTGCTGGACCTTACCAGGGTGGTCGAGGAGGGTATACGGTTGTCGGGGTTCCAAGAAGCCAAAATTTATATTCAGCTGACGAGAGGGGTTGCGCCGAGGGATCATGCCTTTCCGATTGGCCGGAAGCCGACGCTGGTGATGACGTTTCGGGAGATACACCCTCTTGCGCAGGAGCTACGTGCCAAAGGCGTGCGGGTCGTCACGACGGAGGATCCTCGTTGGTCGCGCTGCGACATCAAAAGCCTCAATCTTCTCGGCAATGTGTTGGCTCGACAGCAGGCCTTGGAAGCCGGGGCGTTCGAATCTCTTTTCGTCAGGAACGGCGTGGTCACAGAAGGCTCCGTGAGCAACGTGATGGCGATACGGCGCGGCGCCCTTTTCACGGCCCCGACCGGCCCGGCCATCCTGGCGGGGGTCACTCGGCAGTCTGTGCTGAGCATGGCCCGTGATGCGGGAATAACCGTCAGGGAGGAAGCCCTGACGGTCCCAGACTTTTGCTCGTCGGAGGAAGTATTCTTGACCGGGACTACCATCGAGATCTTGCCAGTCGTTCGCATCAACGAGATCCTCATCGGTAGCGGCACCCCCGGGCCGATAACCACGAAGTTGGCGGGTCTGTTTCACGCGGCTACTCGCGGCTAATCAAGTGGTGGTTCCCCTTGCATTACGTGGGGATAAAGTGATAGAGTTTCGACGTTTTTGAAGTGGGCGGTGGCCCACTTTTTTGTTTGTGGTCCGCGCGGTTCTGTAGTCGGTACCTCTCCTGCTCATGACCAGCACCCATGTTGCCCAGCGCGTGCAGGAGATTGCCGCGCCGATCCTCTGGGCGATGGGGATTGAACTTGTCGAAGTCGTGTGTGTAGGACAGGGACCAAGGACAATCGTGCGCGTGTTCATCGAAAAGCCGGGTGGTGTCACGCTTCACGATTGCGAGCAGGTGCATCTATCATTAGGTCCAGCGCTGGACGTGGCGGATCCAATACCCCACTCCTATACCCTCGAAGTGTCCTCACCCGGCCTGGATCGGCCGTTGAAAACGGTCGAGGACTATCATCGATTGCTCGGAAAGCTGGTGAATCTGAAGGTCAGTCGTCCCTGGGAGGGCCAGTGGCGCTTGATCGGACGGTTGGTGGGCGTGGACGAGGCAGGGATCACGTTGATGTTGGTCCGAGGAAAGGTCGAACAAACCACACGACTCGCCTGGGATTGGATTGCATCCGGGCGCCTGGAAGTTGAGTTTTGAGCGAGGCGGCACTTGGTCCGAGGGCGCGCATGAAGGAAGGTCGGCTATGAACAAGGAACTGATCGCGGTGATCGATGAGATTGGACGCCAGAAAGGCATCGATAAGCAGCGTGTCTTGAACGCCGTTGAGTCTGCGTTGCAGACCGCCGCAAAGAAACGGTTCGGGCAGGGGGAAAACATTCAAGTCGAAATCGACCCTAAGACGGGAGAAATTTCGGTGGTCTCGGTGAAGACCATCGTGGAAACCGTCACCAATCCGAAGGCGGAGATTTCGATCGTCGAGGCTCGCAAGGTTGACGACGGGGCGGAAGTCGGCGATGAGATTGGATCCGTCATCGAAATGGACGAACTCGGGCGCATTGCGGCTCAAACCGCGAAGCAGGTGATTTTCCAAAAGGTCCGTGAAGCGGAATGGGAAGTCGTGCAACGTGAGTATTCGACACGGCAAGGGGATTTGGTGAATGGCGTCATCATCGGCATGGAACGGCGTAATTACATTGTCGATCTGGGCAAGACCGAAGCCGTGCTTCCGATACAGGAGCAGATCCCCCGTGAAACGTATCGCCGCGGCGATCGGGTGAAGTCGATGCTCCTCGAAGTTCGTCGGACGCCGAAGGACGTGCAGGTCATCCTGACACGGACCCATCCACAGTTCGTCGCGAAGCTGTTCGAGTTGGAAGTGCCCGAGGTCACGGAGAAAATCGTGGAGATCAAGGGTATCGTTCGGGAACCGGGTGACCGCACGAAGATTGCTGTGGCGTCGCGCGATAAGGCGGTCGATCCGGTCGGCGCGTGCGTCGGGATTAAGGGATCACGCGTGCAGGCCGTAGTTCGCGAGTTGCGGGGTGAAAAAATCGACATCGTGGCGTGGACGACGGATCCCCGTGTGTTCATTGCGGAGGCTTTGAATCCGGCGACGATCGAGAAAGTTGGCATCGACGAGGAAAAGAAGTCCGCGCTGGTGGTGGTGGCGGACTCTCAGTTGTCGCTGGCTATTGGCAAGAACGGGCAGAATGTGCGCCTCGCCGCGAAGCTGACGGGATGGAAAATTGACATCATCAGTGCCACGGAATACGAGAAGGAAAAAGTAGAACGCGACAAGGAGATTCGCGCGGCCCTTGCGGAAGAGGCCGCCGCGCAGCGAGAACAGGAGGAGGCCCGCGCACAGCGCGAAGCTGAAGCGGCTGCGGCTGAATCCGGTGCAGTGGACAGCTGATTGTTGAGCGGGAGTGTCACGCGCCATGCGCGTCTATGAAATTGCCAAAAAAGCCGGGGTGGAAAGCAAGGAAGTCCTGGCGGAATTGAAGCGCATCGGCGTGACCGTGGCGTCGCACAGCAGCGCGCTGGAATCGGATGTCGCCGAGCGTGTGCTGGTTCGTTTGAAGGGCGGAGGGGGCCGTGGTCTGAAAGACGCGGGCGGCGAACGGCACGAGGGGGAGGGAGGCGCGAGCGTGGGAAAATCGACTGGTGGGCGAGGGGCGGCGGTCGTCGAGGAGCCGGCTAAGCCCGACAAGCGCCGTATTCTAATTAAGAAAAAGAAGACGGACGATGACGTGAGTGCTCAATCCGACACTTCCGTCGCGTCAGCGATCGAAACGCCCCCGGCTCCGATTTCCCAGGAAGCGGCAGCCGCACCATCGAGTGTCGTTGAGGCGCCGAGTCCCCAGAGTGAAGCCAAGGTCGAACACGCTCCACCGGTGATTCCCGTTGAGGTCGCACCTTCCTCGGCAGGGCCGCTGTCATCGCCCGCCGCCGAAACCGTGGCCGGCCGGCCGGCCGGTAGCCCGGCTGCGCCGACGATATCCGCTGCCGACCTCGCCGCCGCGCTCAAGAAAAAAGGGACGATGGGTCCGGACGTGGGCGAAGGCAAAGGGCCTCGTGCGCCGCTGAAGAAAGTGCGGAAGCCCGGCACTCGCGAACGTGAAGGCGAAGACGTCCGTTTCCATGAAGACGCAACGCGCTGGGGAGACCTGAGGACGATTTCGGTGCATCGCCGAGACGATCGGGCGCGCCACACCGGTGCGACGCCCGTCACGGAAATCACCAAGCCCCGCAAAAAGAGCGTCAAACTCACGGCGGGTGTGACGGTGAAGGAGTTCGCAGAACTCGTGGGCCAGCGCCCCGCGGACATCATGCGGAAACTCATGGAAGCCGGACAGATGCTCACGCTCAATATGCCGATGAATCTGGAACTGGCGACGCTGATCGGCGACTCCTTTGGGGTCAAGGTGGAAGTGGCGCTTCAGAAGGGGGGCGACGATCTCTTGGAAGAGGCGGCCGAATGGAAGGGTGAGGAGCAGTTGGAGCCTCGGCCGCCCGTCGTGACCATCATGGGACATGTCGATCACGGGAAGACATCCTTGCTGGATGCGCTCCGTGAAACCCGAGTGGCCGAGGGCGAGGCCGGTGGCATTACACAGCATATCGGCGCCTATTCAGTCGAATTACACGGAAAACGCATCACGTTTTTGGATACCCCGGGCCATGAGGCGTTTACGGCCATGCGCGCGCGCGGCGCAAAGGTCACAGATCTGGTCATATTGGTTGTGGCAGCAGACGACGGTGTTATGCCGCAGACGGTGGAAGCGATTCACCACGCGACGGCAGCTGGCGTGCCGATTATTGTCGCGATCAACAAAATTGACAAGCCGGAGGCCAATCCGGACCGAGTGAAGCACGCGCTCGCCGAACACAATTTGATTTCAGAGGCCTGGGGTGGCCAAACCATCATGGTGGAAGTCTCCGCGAAGAAAAAGCACAATCTGGATCTGTTGCTGGAGATGATCTTGCTCCAAGCGGACGTTCTAGAATTGAAGGCCGACCCACGCAGGCCTGCCAAGGGGACGGTTGTGGAAGCGAAGCTGGATCGAGGGCGTGGGCCCGTCGCGACAGTCCTCGTACAAGACGGCACGCTTCATGTTGGTGATGCCTATGTCGTGGGTACGTACAGTGGTCGAGTGCGAGCGCTCTTGCCGGCGGGCGGACGGAAGATGACAGAGGCCGGGCCCTCGACGGCAGTTGAGGTCGTCGGACTCTCTGGTGTGCCCTCGGCTGGCGACACGTTCATGGCGGTCAAGGATGAACGGATTGCGAGGGAAATTGCAGAAGATCGGGCTCAGAAACAGCGGGCTGTGGACCTAGCCGGTCCGGCCAAGGTCAGTTTGGACGATCTCTATGCCCGAATTAAGCAAGGCGACGTGAAAGAGTTGGCCGTCGTGATCAAGGCGGACGTGCAGGGATCCTCCGAGGCGCTGGCCGCGGCGGTCGAAAAATTACCGTCCGACGTCGTCCGGCTACGCGTCATCCACAATGGCGTGGGTGGCATCACAGAAACCGACGTGCTCTTGGCTGCCGCTTCGCGAGCCATCGTGATCGGGTTTAACGTGCGGCCCGAGCCGAAGGCGGCGTCGTTGGCCGAGCAAGAGGGGGTTGACCTTCGACTCTACAGCGTGATCTACGATGCGATCGCCGACATTCGTGCGGCCATGGAGGGGATGCTCGAACCGACCTTCAAAGAACGAAACCTCGGTCGGGCGGAAGTGCGCCAGGTGTTCAACGTCTCGAAAGCCGGCGTCATCGCCGGATGTTATGTCGTGGACGGCACCATGACCCGTGCGAGTTCCGGGGTGCGCGTTGTGCGGGATCACGTTACGGTATACGAAGGGAAGCTGGGGTCATTGCGGCGCTTTAAAGATGACGTCCGCGAGGTGCAGCAGGGCTACGAATGCGGCATCGGGGTCGAGAATTTCAGCGACATCAAGGTCGGAGACGTGATCGAAAATTTCGTCCTTGATCGGGTCGCTGTGAAGCTGTGAGCGAACGCCGTGGGTGGTTAGACGATGGTGGTGGGGCTGTGCAGGGTTGAAATCTTCTTGCCTGACGGCCATTCCCTGAAGGATAAACGTCAGGTTCTGCATAGTCTCAAGGATCGGTTGAAAAAGTTGAACGTATCGGTGGCCGAAGTGGGCGAACTTGATTTGTGGCAACGGTCCACCTTGGGCGTCGCCTGTGTGGCCAATGAAGGGGCTCGAGTCCAACGGGTCCTGGATCAAGCGCTCGCCATGATTCACGGTGTGCCAACGCTCGAAGTGTTGCAGTCCAGGATCGAGCTTCTCTGATGCCAGGGCGTGCGGTCGATATGAAACCGGCGAGTAAGCGAGCGACACGAGTGGCTGATCAAATCCGGATGGAGGTGGCGGATATCCTCATGCGGAAGGTTCGGGATCCGCGCGTGCGTGACGTCACCATTACGGACGCCTCCGTCACCAACGACTTACGGCTCGCTCGCGTCTACTACACAAGTTTGATCAATGGACACAGCGACCGCGAGTTGGCCGAAGGATTGGCCAAGGCCAACGGGTTCATTCGTTCCGAGCTCGGGCATCGTCTGGGCATTCGCTATACGCCAGAGTTGGTCTTCCATCGCGATGTCAGCGGTCCCCGCGGAGACCGAATTCTCGAACTCCTGGAGCAAGTCCGGCCTGAACCGGATGACCAGGATGGCGGGGGGGCGGCGAAGCCCGACAGGTCCGGTGACACACACGGAGAGTAGCATGTCGGTGGCGTTTGCCAGCCGTGTCGTTGATGGAGTTTTGGCCCTCGACAAGCCGGAGGGATGGACCTCGCATGATGTCGTGGCCAAGGTGCGGGGAATCTTCCGTGGGGGCAAGGTGGGACACGCTGGCACATTAGATCCGGCCGCGACGGGTGTCCTGCCCATGTTGATTGGTCAAGGCACGCGGATCGCGGAGTACTTGGTGGAATGGGACAAGGAATATCGGGCGGTACTCCGGCTGGGATCCACGACCGATACGCAAGACGCCACCGGAGTGGTCCTGGTTGAAACGCCTGTGCCGGTCTTGTCACGAGAGCGAATCGAGGAGGTCGCGCGCCGCTTCGTTGGCACCATCAGCCAGATTCCGCCAATGTATTCGGCGGTGAAAGTGGCGGGCGTTCCTCTGTATCGCTCGGCGCGTGAAGGAAGGGTCGTGGCAAGGGAGCCACGAGTCGTGACCATGCATGCGCTGACGGTTGTGGCGATGCATGGGACCGACATCGAATTGCACGTGCATTGTTCGAAGGGAACATATATCCGCACCCTCTGTGCGGATCTCGGAGAGGCATTGGGCTGTGGCGGTCATCTGCTGTCCCTACGGCGGACCCGCGTGGGCCCCTTGACTCTCGATCATGCTCTGAACCTGGACGAGGTGGAGCGCCTGTGGCCGGTTGGCGCTTTGGTCGATTCGATTTTCTCGGTCGACCAAGTGTTGTCGGGTGCCCCGGCGGTATTGGTCGATGAGTCCGTTGCGGGTCGTGTTATGCATGGAGTGGCGGTTCCTCTGTCCGCCATCGGGGAGAGTGCCGCTCGAGCCTGCCGGCAGGCGGGCTTGGTCAGGATTAAAGATCCCCGTGGGCGCCTGTTGGCAATCGGATCCGTGGCGGAGACTGGTGGCGTCGATATGAAAGACCGGAAGGCGGCGGCAATTCGCATTCGGAAAGTATTGGCAGGGCAAGCGTAGGGACTCGAGAATTCAGAAGGAGGCGGGCATGGCGTTAGCTCAGGCGGACAAAGATGTGTTAGTCGGACAATATCGTCGCAATGAAAAGGACACCGGTTCTCCGGAGGTCCAAATTGCGATTCTCACCAATCGGATTGGATATCTCACCGAGCATTTCAAGCTCCACAAGAAAGATCATCATTCGCGGCGCGGTCTGTTGCAAATGGTAGGGCGTCGGCGTCGGCTGCTGGACTATCTGCGCCGGGTCGATGCAGAGCGGTACCGGTCGGTGTGTGAACGATTGGGGATCCGCAAGTAATTCAACTCTCGCCCGCATGTATGATGGTGACGCGGTGTGCATATACCGACTCGTCATGCATGATGCGGGCTAACGTGGCGCCCGACTTCTGCGTCGGGCGCCAAGATGCAACCCACAGGTGAACACGGACATGGACTTACGGCGGCGAATGTGCCGAGGGTGCGTGAGTCCATCTCTGTGGGCATCTGTGCGGTTGACAGGAAGGAGCATCGCATATGGCTCATGTTGTTGAACTCGAGGTGGCGGGGCGACGCTTGCGCCTCGAAACCGGGCGAATGGCGAAGCAAGCCGACGGTGCGGTCTTGGCGACGTACGGAGAAAGCGTGGTGCTGGCCACCGCGGTGTCGTCACAAACAGTCAAACCGGGAACCAATTTCCTCCCCCTCACGGTCGACTATCAGGAGCGAGCCTACGCCGCCGGGAAAATCCCGGGTGGCTACTTCAAGCGAGAGGGGCGCCCCTCGGAGAAGGAGGTCCTGACCAGTCGTCTTATCGACCGGCCTATCCGGCCTCTGTTCCCGGAGGGGTATTACTACGACACGCAGGTCATCGCGTCGGTGTTGTCGGCCGACAAGACGGGAACCACGGACGTGATGGCGATTACGGCCGCCTCCGCGGCCTTAGCCATATCGAGCATTCCGTTCGAGCATCCGGTGGCGGGCATCAAAATCGGACGCGTCAATGGACAGTTCGTCGTCAATCCGGACCTCGAGCTGCTCGAAACCGGAGAATTGAATCTTGTGGTAGCGGGTACAGCCGATGCCGTGATGATGGTCGAGGCGGGCGCCAGCCAGCTGCCCGAGTCAGTCATGATCGAAGCGATCGAACTCGCGCACGCAGAGATCAAAAGGATTCTTCAATTAATCGTTGAACTGCGCCAGAAGGCCGGAAGGCCCAAGCGGCAGGTGACGGTCGAGGTGGTCGAGCCGACATTGGTCGAACAGGTCCGGCGGCTCGTGGTTGAACCAATGCGGAAGGCGATCTTGATCCCGGACAAACAGGCGCGCCAGGAGCGCCTGGACGCCATTCGTGACGACGCAGCCCAGACGCTGAAGTCCGATGAGGACCCGAAGCGCGCGCAGTTCGTCCATCTCGCCTTTCATCAAATCGAATATGATGAGGTGCGAGATTCGATCCTCGACAAGCGGGTACGCGCGGACGGACGCGGAGTGTCGGATATTCGTCCGATTACCTGTGAAGTCGGTATCTTGCCCAGGACGCACGGATCGGCGCTGTTCACGCGAGGAGAGACGCAAAGCTTGGTGGTGGCCACGCTTGGGACGATGGAGGACGAACAACGTATCGATGCCTTGGAAGGGGAATTCACTCGTGCATTTATGCTTCATTACAATTTCCCGCCGTTCAGCGTGGGCGAAGCCAAACCCCTGCGCTCGCCGGGACGGCGAGAGGTGGGGCACGGAGCGCTGGCGGAGCGAGCATTACGGGCCGTCATTCCAATGAAAGATGCGTTCCCCTACACGCTTCGGATCGTGTCTGACATTCTGGAATCGAACGGATCGTCGTCCATGGCGTCGGTCTGCGGCGGAACATTGGCGATGATGGATGCCGGGGTCCCCATCAAAGAACCGGTAGCCGGAATTGCCATGGGCCTGATCAAGGAAGGCGATCGGGTAGCCATCCTCTCCGATATTCTTGGCCTGGAGGATCACCTCGGCGACATGGATTTCAAGGTGACAGGGACGAAGAACGGGATCACCGCGCTGCAAATGGACATCAAGATCGGTGGCATTACGCCGGCATTGATGAAACAGGCGCTGGAACAGGCCCGGATCGGCCGTCTGCACATCCTGGACAAAATGCTTCAGGCCATCAGCGCACCGCGCACCAATCTATCGGCGTTTGCTCCACGCATTTTCACGATGAAGATCAAGCAGGACAAAATTCGTGATGTCATTGGACCGGGGGGCAAGATGATCCGTTCGATCATCGCGGAGTGCGGAGTCAAGATCAACGTCGAGGATACCGGCGACATCTCGATCGCTTCTGCGGACGAAGCATCGGCCAAGAAGGCTATGGACATGATCGGGCAACTCACCGCCGAGGTGGAAGTCGGGAAGGTCTATTTGGGCACTGTCAGGAAGATTATGGATTTTGGCGCATTCGTCGAGGTGTTACCGGGCACCGACGGATTGGTGCACATCTCGCAATTGGCTCATCATCGCGTGAAGGCTGTCGCGGACGAGGTCAAGGAAGGCGAACAGGTGCTGGTCAAAGTCTTGGAGATCGACAAGCAAGGGAAGATTCGTCTGAGTCGCAAGGAGGCGATGGCGCCACCGTCTGCGGCTCCAGTCAAGGAGCCTGCGGCAACCTAGCTCGTGACGCACGCGATGTACCGGAAGTTCATCTTGAATAACGGTCTGCGGGTCGTGACCGAGTCGATTCCAACGCTCAGGTCGGTGACGGTCGGTATTTGGGTGAACGTCGGATCCAGAGATGAACGTCCGGGCGAGGAAGGGCTCTCGCACTTTCTCGAGCACATGTTTTTCAAGGGCACTCGCTCAAGGACGGCCAGGCAGATTTCCCACGAAATGGATGCGCTCGGCGGGGAAATGAATGCCTTTACGGGCCGTGAAACGACGACGTTCTATGTCAAGGTTCTCGATCAACATCTAGAATCGGCGCTCGCTCTCCTGGCCGATCTTTTTCACGGCTCGCGGTTTCCCACGCACGAATTGAATAAAGAAAAACAAGTGGTTCTTGAAGAGATACGCACCGTTCAGGATGACCCTGAGGACTTACTGCAGGATTTGCACACCGAGCAGGTATTAAAGCACCATCCATTGGGGCGCCCGATCCTTGGTAAGCCGGAGACCGTGGCGGCGTTGCGTCGGAGCGATCTCGTACGCTACGTCGGAACGCACTACGATCCAAGGCACACGATCGTGGCGGTGGCCGGGAATTTCAAGGAACGGCCGTTGACCAGACTGCTTGAGCGAGTGTTTCATCCATTTCGTACCACCACGGCGCAAAGGGGAAGCCGTCTTCCTCCACGAGTGTCCGGCGGCGTGTTTGTTCGCCAGAAACAATTGGAGCAGGTGCATCTGTGCATGGGGCTTCAGGGGGTGGGAGCTTCTGATGTAAACCGGTATGCGGCACATGTACTCAATACCGTACTAGGTGGAAGCGTGAGTTCCCGATTGTTTCAGGAAGTTCGGGAAAAGCGCGGCCTTGCGTACTCCATTTATTCCTACCTCTCCACGTATTCAGACGCCGGCACACTGACGATTTATGCGGGAACCCGTGATCGGGAAGCTGGGCGTGTGGTGGAGGTGGTCTGTCGGCAACTTCGCCGGATGCAACGCGAGGGGATCACGCGGCAGGAGTTGACGCTGGCAAAGAATCACCTCAAGGGAAGCCTCATGCTCGGGCTGGAGAGTTCACACGGCCGCATGAGTAAGCTTGCCAAGGATGAACTCTATCTCGGCCAACCCATGTCGCTGAGTGAGATCGTCGCGCACATCGATGCGGTGTCGCCCGAACAGGTGTATCAGCTCAGTAGACGATTGTTCGATGATCGTTTTCGATCGGTCACGGCCTTGGGTCCGGTCTCGGAACGGACGATCTCTACCGCTATTCATTAGTTTGGGCTAATCTTCTCCGTCTTGAGATCGGCCACTTTCGTCGCATGATTTTGTTTAAGATTATGATTTTAAAGCGTTTATTCGAAATATTAAGAATGGATAATTTGGTGTGATATTTCCTTGACTCAGAGTGACAATTTTTATAGGATCTCGCCACTTTTATTGAAGGGACAATTTTTGCTGCTGAACCAGTCGGAGCGGAGGAAAGGAGGTCGGTGCCCCCGGGCCTTTAAGCAAATCAGCTCCATTGAAAATTGGCACTTATTTCGTACGCAACTCTCGGTCTGAAACAGTTTGAGAGAAGGTCTGAAATTGTTGGTTCGATTTTATGAAGGAGGTGCTTTGATGAGGAAGGTTGTCGTCATAGCAGCAGTGGCGGCCATGGCCGCATTTGGCTTGATGACGTCCGGCATGGCGGTTGCCGCTGATGCTCCGGCCGCTCCAGCCGCAAGCGGCCCCGCGACCGCTACTCCCGGCGGTCAAGTTCTAAAAGGGGACGTGGTCAAAACATTGAAGGGGCGGGTCTGGTCACAGTGGGCCGACAATCCAGATGGGGAAGTCCTTTTCGGGATTCAGTATTGGAACACCGGTGAGCCCGCCTCTGGTAATCCGACTGGTCGCTCATCCACGGATCTGGACGTGAAGCCGCCAGACCCCTTGTTCTCTTGCTGTGCGTGGGGATTTGTCGGAGGTACCGAGAAAAATAACCCATACTCCGGTTGGTACCATGCCGCGACTACCGTGCGTTTGAATGTGAAGGACAAGGCCCTCATGGATCGGCTGATCAAGGCCGCCCAGGAGCTCGTCGCGATGGAAGTGACGCTCGATGGTCGGACCATTACTGATTTCAAGGTTCTGAAGTAAACGGCGAGGGCGAGCATATTTTATTGTGTTCTTTATAAGGACTAAGGAGGGGCGAATCATGAAGCTTCAGACCAAAGGGCTGGCCCTTGTGGCCGCCGTGGCCCTCGTGGTGGCAATGACCTCTGCTGCGTTCGCCATTGAGTCGTTCCAAGAGCGGTTTGAGTGGGGGGATATGAGCAAGCCGACTACTTTGCACGGCCGGGTGATCGTTATCGATCCCTACGATGAAGCCGTATGGCTTAACATCGCCGTATTCGGCGGCAATGCCGAGAGTGGACTTTGGTGGCAGCGTATTCATCCCGGGAAGAACCTGAAATTCTACGCAGCTAACAAAGAAGTGTGGGAACAGATCAAGGGTATGGCTCGTCCGCATGCAGGACCAGCCGCTGCGAAGGAAGTGCCGGAAGGCTCCAAAACCGTATTGGTCGAGTTTGTTGCTCAAGAGACCGAGCAGAACCATCGTGTAATCTCCTCGATCAAGAAGATCGACGAAAACGCTGGTGCTCCAGGCAAAACCCGCAGCATTTCCGCACTGCGCTTGAAGGAGTGCATGGGGAAAGACGAGTGGGAAGCTTCCTGCGCCAAGGCGAAGCAAGCTATGAATACGGCTCCGAAGGCGATGCCGCCGATGGAATACGATGTGCTGATTCCGGGTGGAAAGCCTGTTGGCGGTATTATTCCATGGACAGCCGAATATAATACCGGAAAGTAAATAGTTCTGCTGCGGCCAATGGCCGCTGCATGGGAAGGGCGGCGCTCCTTCGAGGGTGCCGCCCTTCTTTTTTGTGTCAGTTGGTCCGATGCGGCCGCGTTATTCCAGTCGGCGTTTGAGATCAGCGAGCCGGTTGAGTGCGTCCAACGGCGTCATTGAAAAAAGATCCATTTGGCGAACTTCCTCGAGGATTGGGTGCGGGGCCGGCAGTGCGGGGTCTAGGAAGGACACCTGCTCGACTGGTTCGGTGAATTGAGGACTGGAGGACGAAGATTGTTCGAGCTGCCGTAGGACATCTTGTGCACGGCTAACAATCTCCTTCGGCAGGCCAGCCAGTTTTCCCACATGAATGCCATAACTGCGATCGGCCCCGCCTGCAACAATCTTCCGCAGAAATAGTACATCACCATCCCGCTCCTGGACCGAGACTCGGTAGTTTTGAACTGAAGGGTGTCGGTCAGCCAGTTGCGTCATCTCATGATAATGTGTGGCAAACAGCGTACGGGCTCCCAGTCGCTCTGTATCCTGGATAAACTCCGCGATGGCCCACGCCAGACTGAGGCCATCGTACGTGCTGGTACCGCGTCCGATCTCGTCGAGCAGGATAAGACTTCTCGGAGTCGCGTGATGGAGGATGTGAGCGGTCTCGCTCATCTCCACCATGAAGGTACTTCGTCCGGCGGAAAGATTGTCTGATGCCCCGACGCGCGTGAAGATGCGATCGACGAGGCCGATAGCAGCCTGGGCAGCCGGCACAAAGGATCCCATTTGCGCCATGAGAACAATCAGCGCCACTTGCCGCAGGTATGTACTTTTCCCTGCCATATTCGGCCCAGTCAGTATGAGAAGACGATGGGTGTCCTGGTCCAATTGTGTGTCGTTGGGGACAAAACTCAAATCCTGGGCCAGACGTTCAATCACCGCATGGCGCCCTCCGGTGATGTGAATCGCGGTGCCGTCGTGAACCTCCGGGCGTACGTATCGATACAGGGTTGCCACCTCGGCTAGGGTTGCGACGACATCCAGGGTTGCGACTCGGCGTGCCATGGTCTGTAAGCGTTCGGTATGGCGCGCAAGTGCTTGAAGTACCTGCTCGAACAATTGGACCTCGAGCGCCGTAAGTTTGGCCTCTGCGCCGGTGACGCGCTCCTCAAGCTCTTTCAGTTCAGGGGTCATAAAGCGCTCGGCGTTGGCGAGAGTTTGCTTTCTAATATAGTCCGAGGGTACTTTGGCGAGATTAGCCTTGGTGATTTCTAGGTAATACCCAAATACCTGGTTATACCGAACCTTCAACGATTCAATTCCGGTCCGCGCACGTTCCCTAGCCTCGAGCTGGGCGATCCACTGCTTTCCGTCCCGCATCGCGGTCCGCAGGCCATCGACCTCACAATGATATCCGTCTTGGATAATCCCGCCGTCCCGGACGAGAGCGGGGGCGTCCGGGTGGACAGCCCGCACGATGAGATCGGTGAGATCCTCCCCGGAATCCCACTCTCCAACGAGATTCCTGAGCAGCGGGGAGTGTAGCCTGGCCAAGGGCACTCGTAGATCAGTCAGCGCCAAGAGGGAGCGCTTCAACGACAACACATCGCGTGGAGAAGCTCGCACCACCGCGATTCGGCTCGTCAACCGTGCTATATCCTGAACCGGCTTGAGTGCCGCACGGATCTGGAATCGTGGTTCAAGCCCTTGGGCTAACTCTTCCACGGCATCAAGACGGGACTGAATAGTTGGAAGATCCACGAGCGGACGAATGATCCAGTCGCGCATGAGCCGGCTGCCCATTACAGTTACGGTACGATCCAATACGCCCAACACGGTCGTGCGAGGCGAGGCTTCGGCATCGAGTGGATCGTTGAGAGGGCGTACAAGTTCGAGATTTCGGATGGTCATGCTGTCGAGGCGCATGGTGTCGGAGAATCGCTGAACGGCCGCCTCATGAATATGTCGAAGGTCGGTATTGGGTTGCGTATCATAGAGGTAGCGCAAGACGGCGCCGGCCGCGCATCGTCCCGTTGGTGACGTCTCGCTAACGAGGCGGGATATGATGTGAGTCGAGAACTGCTTATGCAAGGCGGCATGTGTCGCCCCTTCGTCGAAGCGACTGCCTTCCTCCAGGCAGACACGGCAGCCCGGGAGTCCGGCTGCCACGGCTGAGAGGTCGGGCGGAAGATCTGCAGAAAGCAACAATTCTTTCGGTTCCAATCGACTGAGTTCGTCTTGTAGGTGGGAAACGGCTCGCCTTCCATCGAATTCGCAGATCCGAAACTCCCCGGTGGATAAATCCAGCGCAGCCAATCCGAGCTGCTGCTCTTGTGGCGCACCGGGCGAAACTGGAGATGCGGTTACCGCGGCGAGCCAGCATGCTTCTGTCGCCGGCAAGAGTTCGGCGTCGACCAAGGTGCCCGGCGTATACAGGCGTACGACCTCACGTCGTATCAGACCCTTGACGACCTTGGGATCCTCCACTTGCTCACACAGCGCCACAGTCCGCCCGGCCTTCAAGAGCTTGGCGATATATCCACTAGCCGCATGATAAGGCACGCCGCAAAGAGGGACAGGGTCTGCGCTAGACTTGTCGCGCGACGTAAGGGCGATGCTGAGGAGGCGGGAGGCGTCCTCCGCGTCCTGGTAGAACATCTCATAGAAATCACCAACGCGGAAAAAGAGGATCGCCCCGGCGTGCGCTCGCTTGATGTCCCGATATTGCCGCATGAGCGGCGAGAGGTCAGTCTCAGACATCGGAATCCTCTTCTTCATCCAGCGCGGTGGTGGCGCTGTGGGGTCCGCGCATGGCACTGCCCAGCGAGGCTCGGAGCCGCTCCAAGTCAGCCTCTGTGTCCTGAAGTGCCTTGGTTCGGCGGCGCAATTCGATCCGGCTTCGCAACCACGCGGGGAAGAGCAGAACTGCGGCCACCAGGATGCCGACGACAAAGGAGCCGAGGATCGGCTTGTAAATCGGGGTTGAAACCGCACGAAGGCCAAACAGATAGTGCAGAGTCACTTCCTGTTCTTGATTTTGCAGAAAGAATGCGAGAGACAGGAGGAGCAGCAACCCGACGAGGATGAGTCGAATCATACTGAACTCTTTCGGGGGCACTCACACGGGAGCGATTAGGAGCGGCGCCGCGCGCGCGAGCGAGGTGGAATGTCTAGCGGTGCATCCCGTCTCAGCCGGCGCACAACCGCCTGTGCAGCCGGGCCAAACGCCGTACATGTCGCCTCTCGCGTCCTGGGGGTGCGATGTTGCAGTTGAATTTCGACACGGTCGGCCGGGAGTCTGTTCTCGGCTTTTTCGGGCCATTCCACGGCCACCACCCACCGGCCGTCAAGATAGTCGGCCCATCCGAGTTGGTCAAGCTCTTCGGAAGCCTCGATGCGATAAAGATCAATATGAGCCAGTGGGAGACGTCCACGGTATTCATGAATAAACACAAAGGTGGGGCTTGCCACCTCCCGAGTGGCCGCGCCGAGCCCCTGAGCTAATCCTTTGACGAACTGTGTCTTCCCGGCCCCTAGATCGCCCTTGAGTGCCACGACTTCCCCGCCCTGAAGAAGCCGAGCCAACTGGGCGCCGAACCTTCGGGTGGCCGATGCGGAACGGAGAATCCAGGGTGTAGAACCAAGGAGCCGGCGTGCTTGATTGGGACTCCGTGAGCGCGTCCGGGCTTGCCGGTGACGCGCGGCCGGCTTAGTTGGTGACTTGGCCAAAGGCATGGGCAATGTGTTCGATGACGTCCCCGGCGATCATACTGGCTTGGCCACGCACTTCTGCAGCGACATCGCCGGCAAGCCCGTGCAGGTACGCCCCGGCACAGGCCGCTTCCCAGGGGCGAAGCCCCTGAGCGAGAAAACCTCCAATCATCCCGGTGAGGACGTCGCCTGTGCCACCGGTCGCAAGGCCTGGATTTCCGGATGGAGAGATCGCGGTCTGTCCATCGGGATGCGCGATGACTGTCCGAGCTCCTTTGAGGACCACGATGACACCATGGGTCTTGGCAAACTCCCTGGCGATGCCTAAGCGGTCGCGATTCACGGCCCGGCCGCTGTCCAACCGCGCTAATCGAGCCATCTCGCCCGGGTGCGGGGTGAGGATCAGTGCCGCCGAACAACGACTCAGCATTTCCGGTCCCTCCGCGATGGCATTTAAGGCATCGGCGTCCACAACGCAAGGGACGGAACACCGTGGAAGAAAGTCTCGGATGACGTGAATCGTCCCCGCATGGGTCCCGATACCGGGTCCGACGGCCACGGCGCTCTTAGTGCGCGCAAACGTCAACAGGTCTTGCAAACTGTTCGGTCCGAACGCATGCTCTGGTGTATCGGAAATCGGAACGGACATGGCCTCGAGCAACTTACCTTCCACGATGGAATTGACACCGGCGGGAGTTGCGACTGTGACTAAGCCGGACCCCACTCGCAGCGCCGCCCTTGCGGCCAGTGCTGCAGCACCGGTTTTTCCAGGGGATCCGGCAATGATGCCGACGTGACCGAAGGTCCCCTTGTGGGAAGAGGGACGTCGCGTCGGGATCAGGCCGGCAATCGTGTCCCCTGTCAGGAGAGAAACGGAGCCTTCGATGGTCTGGGCATAGGCAGCTGGAATGCCGATGTCGGCGATTCGAACCGTCCCCGAATAATCGATCCCCTCACCCAGATACAATCCATACTTGGGTAGACCCATGGTCACCGTGAGCGTGGCTCGCACCGCCGCACCGAGGACGTGGCCCGTGTCAGCATCTAGTCCGGATGGAAGATCGATGGCGACGATCGGGCGGCCCGTCCCGTTGAGCGCCTCGATAGCAGACCGGTAGATACCGGAAACGGGCGAGGAGAGGCCCGTTCCTAACAGGGCATCCACAAGTATGTCCGCACCGTCCAATGCCTGAGCCAGCTCGTCGGGGGCCGGTGTCGCGGTGATCAGCGCCGTGTTCCCTCCGCGCACCAGACGCCGGTGCATGGTCCGTGTATCGCGAGCCAAGTTGGAAATGGGATGGAGCAAAACGACCCGTATCTTGGCTTTTCGGTGCTTGAGAAGCCGCGCAACCACGAGTCCGTCTCCACCGTTGTGTCCTTTACCGCAGACGATCACGATCCGTTTCGTGCGTAGCGGTCCGAAGTGCGCTTCCATGGCGGCCACAGTCTCGGAGCCGGCGCGCTCCATAAGGGTAAGACTGGGGATTTTCCCCTTTTCGATTGCGCGGCGGTCGATCGCCTGCATCTGCGCCGCCGTGACGACGTTCATGAATGGCCTAGACGCAATTCCAGCACCTGCGGTCTAGAGGAAGGAATTCTCGTTCTCGTGTCGGATCATGCGTTCGATCAATGCACTAGGTGACCATGCTCTTCATCTCGCGGACGGCTCGCTCGAATCCGACTAACACCGCGCGGGCGACAATGCTGTGGCCTATGTTGTACTCGACGATTTCCGTGATTTGTGTCAACCGCTTCACGTTTCGGTAATTGAGACCATGTCCGGCGTTGACTCCCATGCCCAGCTTGAACGCCAATTTGGCGGATTGCGATAACGATTCAAGCCCTGTCTGTTCTTCCTTGGACAGTTTGGCATTGGCATACCGTCCGGTATGCAACTCGACATAATCGGCGGAGAGCTTGTGCGCGATCTTGATATGGTTCAGGTCCGGTTCGATAAAAAGACTGACTGGGATCCCTCCTCCGTGGAGGAGTTGAATGATCTTGTCGATCTTGTCGCGTTGACCGATGACGTCGAGACCCCCTTCCGTGGTGAGTTCCTGGCGCCGTTCCGGTACCAGGGTAACAAGATGGGGTTTGACCGAGAGGGCTATCCTGGCAATTTCTTCCTCCGGTGCCATTTCGAGATCGAGCTTGGTCTTGATGGTTTCTTTGAGCAGCGTCAGATCCCTATCTTGAACATGCCGTCTATCCTCTCGTAAATGCATGACAATTCCATCAGCTCCGGCAAGTTCTGCCAAAAAGGCGGCCTCGACAGGGTCCGGTTCCTGGCCCCCGCGTGCCTGCCGCAGTGTTGCTACATGATCAACATTGACGCCCAATCGTGCCACACGACCTCCCTCAATTGCAGGTTCCAAATAGCGGTTGCGAAGGCAATGCGGACCGCACCATTTATCTTATCTTGATGGGGATCTGACGCGCGGCATTATGGCATAGCCAACTGGCCTTGTCACAAAGCGGGTTCGCCAAGATCGCCGGCTCGGGCTGGGTCATACCCCAGGAGTGGCTCGTCGCCTAGATTCCCTGAAAATTGACTAAGTTAAGAGGCTTTACTAGAATATCTACTCCCCAACGATTCAAACCATTTCGACCCTGTGGATGACTCCAGCCCATGATGGACTTTTATCGCCTGAAAAGACTGCCGCCGTACGTTTTCGCAGTGGTGCAGACCCTCAAGCAAGAGGCTCGACGTCGCGGGGAGGATATTATCGATTTCGGGATGGGTAATCCCGACGAGCCCACCCCTACTCACATCGTCGACAAGTTGATCGAGGCCGCCAAAAAAGGTGTGAATCACCGGTATTCTGCCTCGCGTGGAATAACCAAGCTCCGACATGCCATCACATCGTGGTATAAGCGGAACTGTGGCGTGGATCTCGACCCGGAGACTGAAGCCATCGTGACGATCGGCTCCAAGGAGGGGATCGCCCATTTGGCGCTGGCGATGATTGGTCCCGGTGATGTCGTGTTGACTCCAACTCCGACGTATCCGATTCACATGTACAGTGTCATCATTGCAGGCGGCGAGGTTCGTGGAGTGCCCTTGCGCCCCGATAGCGATTTCTTCGACGACTTGCTGCAAGCGTATAAGCAGACGCTGCCGCGTCCAAAAATTTTGGTCCTGAATTTTCCGCATAATCCCACCACCGCGGTAGTCGATCTGGAATTCTTCAAGAAGGTCGTGGCCTTTGCGAAAGAGCACAATTTGATTGTGATCCACGACTATGCCTATGCCGACTTGGTTTTCGACGGCTACAGGGCACCGAGCTTGTTGCAGATTCCCGAGGCCAAGGACATCGGGGTTGAGTTTTTCACGCTGTCGAAAAGCTACAACATGCCCGGCTGGCGCGTCGGCTTCTGCGTGGGAAACAAAGAGATCATCGGGGCGCTGGGGAAGATCAAGAGCTACCTGGATTATGGAATCTTCCAGCCGGTCCAAATTGCCAGCATCATCGCACTCAATGGACCGCAGGATTGCGTGAAAGAGACGGTGCAACGATATCAAAAGCGCCGGAACGTACTGGTGAACGGGCTGAATCGCATCGGATGGCCGGTCGATATGCCTCGCGCCACGATGTTCGTCTGGGCTCGTATCCCTCAGGCATTCCACGCCATGGGCTCGTTGGAGTTTTCAAAACTCCTGCTCCGCGAGGCCAAGGTCGCGGTGTCTCCCGGTATCGGCTTCGGCGAGGGTGGTGACGAGTACGTCCGGTTTGCACTCGTGGAAAACGAGCATCGAACTAGGCAGGCCGTGCGCGGGATCAAGCGGGTGTTGAAGTTGGGAGGGGCCAAGGCGTGAAGTCCCGCATTGGTGTCGGCATTATCGGATTTGGGACCGTTGGGACCGGTGTCGCCAGAATTCTGTTGCAGAATGCCGAGATCATTCGTAGGCGCGTGGGCGTACCGGTGGAGCTCGTGCGCGTGGCGGACCTCGACGTATCGCGAGATCGGGGGCTCACCCTGCCGTCCGACATGCTGATCGCGGACGGACGCGCCATTCTGGACGATCCGTCGATCGACATCGTGGTGGAATTGATCGGTGGGTACGAAGCTGCCAAGCGGGTGATGCTCGACGCCATCGCGAAAGGGAAACAGGTCGTCACGGCCAATAAGGCCCTGCTGGCGGTGCACGGCGAGGAGATTTTTGAGGCTGCGACACGGCGCGGCATCGACCTTGGATTCGAAGCCAGCGTCGGGGGCGGCATCCCGATTGTTCGTGCCCTGACGGAAGGGCTTGCAGCCAACACGATCCTGTCCATCTATGGGATCATCAACGGGACGTCGAATTACATTCTCACCCGAATGATGCAGGAGGGCCGGAGTTTTGCCGACGTTCTCAAGGAAGCGACCCGTGCCGGTTACGCGGAAGCCGATCCCACGTTCGACGTCGAAGGCATCGATTCGGCGCACAAACTGGCCATCATGGTGAATCTGGCCTATGGCACACCTGTCGATGTGAAGGAGATTGCGACAGAGGGCATCACCAAGCTGACCCCGCTCGACTTCGCTTACGCGAAAGAGTTTGGATATGCCATTAAGCTCCTGGGCATCGCGAAGTTCACCGAGGGCGAAATCGAGGCCCGCGTCCATCCGACCATGATTCCCGTGACCTCGCCCATGGCCCAGGTTAACGGGGTGTACAATGCAATTCAGGTGGTCGGAGACGCCGTGAGCGACGTCATGCTGTACGGGCGCGGTGCCGGGTCTCTTCCAACGGGCAGCGCCGTCGTCAGTGACATTTTGTCCATCGCGCGCAATCTTCTCCGGGGCGGCATCGGCCGGGTCCCACCGGCGTCATTTCAGCAGGAGCAACGACGTCCTTTGCGCGTCCGTCCCATGTCGGATATCGAATCCTTGTACTATTTGCGCTTCATGGTTGTGGATCAGCCGGGTGTGCTGTCACTCATTGCCGGTGTATTGGGCGATCAGCGCATCAGCATCTCGACGGTGTTGCAACAGGGACGGAAGGACGGCCACACGGTGCCCGTCGTCATACGCACGCATCAGGCCACCGAGCGGGCCGTGCAGGCAGCATTGCAGGAGATTAATCGAATGCCCTTCGTGTCCGAACCCACAACACTCATTCGCGTCGAAGGCCCTGACGAATAGCGAGTCCACGTTCTGAGGAAGCTTATGAGGGAATTCGTGTGATGGCGCGCTGGCGGGGTTTAATCGAAGAGTACCGCAAGTTTCTTCCCGTGACGGAGGGGACGCCCGTGGTGACGTTGCTGGAAGGCAACACACCGCTCGTCCCGGCCTCTCGCCTGGCCGCACGCATTGCACCCGGTATACGCCTCTATCTAAAGTTCGAAGGCGCCAATCCGACAGGATCGTTCAAAGACCGGGGGATGACCCTGGCCATCTCTAAGGCTTGCGAGGCTGGGGTGAAGGCCGTCATCTGCGCGTCGACCGGAAATACATCGGCCTCCGCGGCCGCCTATGGTACGCGGGCTGGCCTCGCTGTGTATGTGCTGATCCCCGCTGGCAAAATTGCCCTCGGCAAACTCTCTCAAGCCATGATGCATCAGGCCACGGTGATTCAGATAGAGGGCAATTTCGACCAGGCGTTGACGATCGTGAAAGAACTGGCAGAATCGAATGCCATTGAATTGGTCAACTCAGTGAATCCGTTTCGCATTGAGGGGCAAAAAACAGCCAGTTTTGAAGTGTGCGACCAACTCGGCGAACCACCGACGATCCATGCCCTTCCCGTCGGCAACGCAGGTAATATCACTGCTTACTGGCGTGGATATACCGAGTACCGCACGGCGGGCCAAGTCTCCCGCGTGCCACGCATGTTCGGATTTCAGGCAGCCGGTGCCGCGCCGATTGTGTTGGGGCACAAGGTGGAGTGCCCGCAAACGATTGCCACGGCGATTCGGATTGGGAATCCAGCCAGCTGGAACGGCGCCCTTTCGGCTGTGGAGGAATCAGCAGGTGCGATTGAGATGGTGACGGATGAAGAGATTCTGGAGGCCTTCAAGTTGGTGGCGCGGGAAGAAGGTGTATTTTGTGAACCGGCGTCTGCCGCGTCGGTAGCGGGCATTACAAAGATGTGGCGCGAGGGGAAGATTCACGAGGGAGAGATCGTGGTCTGCACTTTGACCGGGCATGGGCTCAAGGACCCGGACACGGCTATGAAAGTGTCGGTTCAACCGATCACCGTGAAGGCCAGTCGAGATGAGGTGGCACGGCTCCTTCACCTGTAGGCAGTTAGCATTGCGCGCATGAAGTATCTCATCATTCACGGTGAAGGATTCGCGGATGGGTCGCGCTCGTCGTTAGGGGGGAGGTCGCTGCTCGAAGCGGCACATACCCCGAATTTGGATCGCCTGGCCCGGGCAGGCGAATTCGGTTGGGTGACGATTCCCGTGGAAGGTCTCGCGCCACGAGCGGAGCTGACGGGGCTCAGCATGCTAGGCTATGATCCGAAGAAATATTCGACCGGGCCGGCGC
Organism: Nitrospira sp.; assembly: GCA_036984305.1. Taxonomy (NCBI): domain Bacteria; kingdom Pseudomonadati; phylum Nitrospirota; class Nitrospiria; order Nitrospirales; family Nitrospiraceae; genus Nitrospira; species Nitrospira sp. The sequence continues at coordinate 3,739,915 of BQWY01000001.1, read as the reverse complement.
CGCTTGAAGCGGTGGGGTTGGGGATTTCGGTCGGTGAACACGATATCGTGTACCGGGCTCAGTTGGTCACTTTGCGTTCCGAACATGCTTCATCCGGGAAGCCAATGAATCTCGATGCCAAAAAATTGAGTCCATCCGCCGTATTGGAGGATGCGAACGCCGGCGGGATCGAGACGGACGAAGCGCGCGAATTGATTGATGCGCTGAACGAGGGTATCGGTTCGGAAACCATTCAATTTTATCCCGGTTTGGGTCATCACCACTATATGGTTTGGGTGAATGGGAAGTACCGAGCGAGTTGTACGGATCCTCTGCTCGTGCAGGGACACGCCATCGGAGAGCACCTTCCCAACGGCGACGGCGCGGAAATGCTCAGAAAGGTGATGGATGCCTCGGTGGTGGTGCTGCGGGATCATCCCGTCAACCTTGATCGTCGGGAGGCAGGGCAGCACACGGCGACCTGTGTGTGGCTCTGGGGGCAGGGTCGGGCCCCGCGGTGGCCAGCATTGCCGGATACGCATGGCATCAGCGGTGCCATGGTTTCGACCAGCAACCTGCATCGCGGGCTCGGGATCTGCACGGGCTTTGAAAGCATCGAGCTCGATGAGGCGGTCTCGCGGGTGGGGGCACTCCAGGCGATACGAGAGGGTGCGCTGCACGAATTAGCTCGGAAGGATTTGGTGTGTGTGCATACCGACTTGTCGGCTCTGGTGGACCGTGGGGCGCCCATCGCGGAACAAGCCAAGGCCATCGAAGCATTCGACCGTGATCTCGTGGGTCCTCTGGTCGAGTCGTTGCGAAAAACTGGCTCGGGTCGGGTCATGCTGGTGTGCGACCATTCCGAGGATCCGGCGAGCCCGCGCGACTCCAGTTACAAGGCCCTCGCAGCGGTCGTCGATCCTGCGGCAGGCGAGCGAAGCAACGGAATGGCCTTCAGTGAGGCCCATGCGACTGATTCGGGGAGCCCGATCCGGGACGGGTTGCGGTTGCTCACCCGTTTGCTCAAAAAGTAAGGTCGAAATGGCCGTCATCGTGCACAAATACGGCGGTACCTCCGTGGGAACGGTCGAACGGATCCATTGTGTGGCGGACCGGGTGGCAAAGGCTTGCGGCGAAGGACATCGTGTGGTGGTGGTCTTGTCGGCGATGAGCGGTGAAACCGATCGGCTGATTCGATTGGCCCATGAGATGACCTCTCGTCCCGACGAGCGCGAATTGGACCTGTTGCTCTCGACCGGAGAGCGTGTGACGATCGCATTGCTAGCGATGGCGTTGCGAGGGCGGGGAGTCGATGCCCGCTCCTTTACAGGGCGTCAGGTGGGAATCATGACGGATAATTCTCATACGAAGGCCCGCATTACCCGCGTAACGGCGGAACGCATCACGCACGCTCTCGAGCGCGGTGTGGTCCCCGTCGTGGCTGGATTTCAGGGTATCAACGATCAGAACGATGTGACCACGCTTGGGCGGGGCGGGTCCGATCTCACGGCCGTTGCCCTTGCCGGTGCGTTGAGAGCGGACCGCTGTATCATCTTTACAGACGTTGACGGCGTTTATACGGCCGATCCCAACGTGGTGCCGGCTGCCCGACGGTTGGACCGCGTCGCCTACGAGGAGATGTTGGAGTTGGCCAGCCTAGGCGCAAAGGTGCTACAGAGCCGTTCGGTCGAATTTGCGGCAAAATACAACGTGCCGATCGAGGTCCGGTCGAGTTTTAAGGACGGAAAGGGAACGCTCGTGACACGAGAAGATGCCGACATGGAACGCGTGATGGTGTCGGGAGTCAGTGGAGATCGTAATCAAGCCAAGATCACGATCGTGGGCGTGCCGGACCACCCTGGTATTGCAGCGAGGATATTCGGCCCGGTGGCCGAGGCGAACATCCTTGTAGATATGATCATTCAAAACGTTAGCCAGGCCGATATGACTGACATTTCATTCACGGTTCCGCGTGTCGATCTTCCCAAGGCGGTCGACCTGGTCCAGCAACTGGCGAAAGAAGTCGAGGCGAAATCCGTGGCCGTGACCGAGTCGATCGCAAAAGTCTCTCTGGTCGGTGTGGGTATGCGATCACACTCAGGTGTGGCGGCCAAAATGTTCGACGTGCTGTCACACGAACGGATCAACATCATGATGATCAGCACGTCGGAGATCAAAATCTCCTGTGTCATAGAGGAAAAGTACATGGAATTGGCAATGCGGGCTCTCCATTCAGCCTTTGGGTTGGATGCAGTTCCCGTTGTATGAGCACGGCGTAATTACAAAGAGATTGACAGGCAATTTATGGCTCGTCGAGTATCACGACATCAGTCCACCCAGTTGTCCAACGTCATGGCGTCGCCTCGTGTGTCGGCTACCAAGGCAGACCTGGAAGTATACGATACGACGTTACGTGACGGCGCTCAGTCTGAAGACGTTAGTTTCTCGGCCGATGACAAGGTCTTGATCGCGTGTCGGCTAGACGAATTGGGCGTCGACTTCATCGAAGGCGGATGGCCGGGCGCTAATCCAAAAGATATTGAGTTTTTCCGTCTCATCAAAACGGTACCTCTGAAGCACGCCACAGTTGTGGCGTTTGGCTCGACTCGGAAGGCAAGCAATCCCGTGCGAAGGGATCCAAATCTCCAGGCCTTGCTGGCATCGGAAACCGGGACCATCACGATTTTCGGCAAGAGTTGGCCTCTCCACGTCACCGACGCGCTGGGCATCTCTCTCGCTAAGAATTTGGATCTCATCGGTGAGTCTATCGATTACCTGCGGTCGAAAGGGCGACAGGTGTTCTACGATGCGGAGCATTTTTTCGATGGATATAAAATGGATCCCGAATACGCGATCCGGACATTGCAGCGTGCCGTTCAAGCTGGTGCTCAGCGCATTATCCTTTGCGATACGAACGGTGGGGCGATGCCCTGGGAAATTCGGGAGATCTGCTCCGTGGTCAGTCGCGTGGTCCCGGTCCCCCTGGGCATCCACGCGCATAATGATTGTGAGATGGCCGTCGCCAACTCAGTGATGGCCCTTGAGACCGGCGTCCGTCAAGTCCAAGGAACGATCAACGGTATCGGTGAGCGATGTGGAAATGCCAATCTCTGTTCGATTCTTCCGAACCTCCAGCTCAAGATGGGCAGACCGGTCCTAGGGGAACGGATGTCACGACTGCGTGTGGTCTCCCACTTCGTGGCTGAAATCGCAAATCTGGTGCCGGATAAGCATCAACCATACGTGGGCGATTCGGCGTTTGCTCATAAAGGCGGGGTGCATATTCATGCGGTACAAAAGAATGCCTCCACCTACGAGCACGTACGCCCGGAATTGGTCGGAAATCGCCAGCGATTCCTGGTGTCCGACTATGCCGGGCGGAGCGGTTTGTTGGCAAAGGTCGAGGGGTTTGGCATTTCGCTGCGAAAAAACCAAGCCGCGACGCACGAACTGGTGACAACGCTCAAGGCGCGGGAGAATGAGGGTTATCAATACGAAGGTGCGGAAGGCTCGTTCGAGCTGTTGGTGCGCAAGGCCCTCGGAACCCATCGTCCGTCCTTCCAGTTGTTGGGATTCCGCGTCATCGTCGAAAAGGGGGAAAACGATCTCGAATCACGCTCGGAGGCAACGGTCATGGTTCAGGTTGGTGCCGAAGTCGAGCATACGGCTGCCGTTGGGAAAGGCCCGGTGAATGCGCTTGATCATGCGCTCCGGAAGGCGCTCGAAAAGTTTTACCCTGAACTCCGCGAAGTTCGCCTACTGGACTACAAGGTCCGAGTCTTGGCGGCCACTCAGGGTACGGGAGCAAAAGTACGTGTCTTGATCGAGTCCGGAGATCAAAAAGAAAAATGGGGGACCGTTGGGGTTTCAGAAAACATCATGGAGGCCAGTTGGCAGGCCCTTGCGGACGGCATTGAATACAAGCTTTTGAGGCGGGATCGAGCGCAGTAAAGAGGCCCATTGCCACCGCCAGCGTGGAGTTTAGCTTGACAGATCGGGTAACCTCGCGTAACTTATGTGAAAATTTACCTCTGTCGAGTCGAGAGCTTGGGCAGGGCTTTGGGCGTCGATGGCGTAGCAGGGGGGAAGCATGAGAAAGGCTGACATCGCGAACGAAATCTTCAAGCAGGTTGGGATCTCGAAGAACGAAGCCGCGGATATTGTCGAGCTCATCCTCAACATGCTGAAAGCCGTGCTCAACAAAGGCGAATCGGTCAAAATTGCGGGCTTTGGCAACTTCATTGTGCGTAGCAAGGGGCCACGGAAGGGCCGCAATCCACGGACGGGAGAAGAGATCGGAATCACGCCGCGTCGCGTGGTGACGTTCCGTCCAAGCCAGGTGTTTAAAAAATACGTCAACTCTTGATGGATCTTAGGACGTCTACCTCCACCGCGCGGAGCAATCCTCACCACAGCGTCCCCAGGCTCGGGACGAAGGTGTTCTACAAAATCGGCGAGGTCAGCGCAATCACCAAATTGCCCGCCTACGTGCTTCGGTTTTGGGAGTCTCAGTTCACCTTCCTAAGGCCAAAGAAAAGCCGTGGGAATCAACGGTTATACGTCCAGCGCGATATTGAGACCGTGCTTGAGATTCGCCGCATGCTCTATGACGAGGGGCATACCCTTGAAGGCGTCAAGCGGTTTTGGTCGCGGCGGGGGCGCCATGCGCAGGGGAAGAAATCGCCCAGGGAGATCGCCACGCGGCTCCGAGGTGATCTGCAGGCCATTCTTCGATTGTTGGAGGTCCACTCCCGCACCGAAGCGTCGTGACGTGATCTCATGGTGGATTCCGGAGACGGTTGCGGTGTATGTTCTGATGGCGAACGTGCTTGGGTCGGGGCGTGGCGCAGCCCGGTAGCGCACTCGCTTGGGGTGCGAGGGGTCGTGGGTTCAAATCCCGCCGCCCCGACCAGTATGTTTGACAAGGTATGCTGGCGAGAGGGTCCTCCCGGCGATTGACCCCATTCGGCCCGCGCAACGCTTAATGGACGATGGACATTGAAGCTGCCTCAGGCAGCTTTTTTTGTATTTAGGCCGTGTCGCCGACCATACTCATAACCAACGACGACGGTATCTCCTCGGTAGGCCTACAGGCCCTGGCGCGGGTCATGTCACGTCTCGGGACCGTGTGGGTCGTCGCGCCTGATCGGGAACGGACGGCCGTTGGCCATGCGTTGACGCTTCACAAACCGCTGCGGGTCACGCGTGTGCGGGCCCGCTGGTATAGCGTAAACGGGACGCCGACCGATTGCGTGAACCTTGCTGTGCAGCAGGTGCTCCCCAAGCGTCCGGCCCTGCTCGTATCCGGCATCAACCGAGGGGTGAATCTCGGAGACGACGTGACCTATTCGGGAACTGTGTCGGCGGCGCTTGAAGGGACGATTATGGGAATCCCGTCACTGGCCGTGTCGCAAGAAGGACGCGAACGCTTCCGATTTCCGGTCGGAGCGGCCTATGCCTTGGTTGTGGCGCGGATGATGCTCTATCAGGCCTTGCCGCCGGAGACCTTGCTGAACATGAATGTGCCCGACCAGCCCAGAGCCGCGATTCGAGGTTTGCGAGTGACGCGATTGAGTCGACGCCGATTTGACAACCCGATCATCGAAAAGCTCGACCCTCACGGGCGACACTATTACTGGATTGCTGGTACACGAATCACGTGGAAGCGCCAAGCTGATTCCGATCATACCGCCTTGCGCGAGCGGTATGTGTCGGTGACTCCGCTCCATCTCGACATGACGCATGTGGATGTCTTAGAGGAGATTCGCCGCTGGCCTCCCTTTGTCGAAACCAGCACGAGTACTCGTCGACGTAGCGTAAGCCAGGGGGCTGGGGCATGATTGGTGAGCTGATCGAATATATCGTAGCCGAACTGAGTCGATTCATCATTGCGACCATTTCTGCTTTGGGCTATACGGGGATCGTCCTGACTATGGCGATTGAAAGTGCCTGCATCCCTCTGCCCAGTGAGATTATCATGCCCTTCTCGGGCTATCTGGTCTTGAACGGACAATTTACGTTGCTCGGCGTGACGCTGGCCGGGACAATCGGCAACGTCCTGGGCTCGATTGTGGCGTACTATGCCGGCGTGTATGGAGGCCGTCCATTCGTGGAGCGGTATGGACCATACATGCTGATTCGCCCGCAGGATCTCGATCATGCCGATCGGTGGTTTGCGCGGTATGGTGAGTGGGCGGTGTTGATCGGTCGCCTCCTGCCGGTTATCCGGACGTTCATCTCCTTGCCTGCCGGGATTGCCAAGATGCCGTTTTGGCGATTCGTCGTGTACTCCTTCATCGGCGCGTTCCCGTGGTGTCTCTTGCTGGCCTACATCGGCATGGTGATGGGGGAGCACTGGGACGGGCTGCGACAGTATTTTCACCAGATCGATATTGTCATTGGTGTCGCACTCTTTGTCGCTCTCGTCTATTTTCTCCGGTCCCATTGGCCTCGTCGTGGGACGGACAATGCGAGTTCAGTATAAGCGATGCTGAAACTCTACAATACTCTGTCAGGTGCTAAGGAGACGTTTGCGTCCCTGGTGCCGGGTTCCGTCAGGATGTACGTCTGTGGGGTCACGGTCTACGACTACTGCCACGTGGGTCATGCGAGGAGTGCATTGATCTTCGACGTGCTGCGGCGCTACTTGGAATACCGCGGGTTTTCCGTCGAGTTTGTCAAAAATTTTACGGACGTGGACGACAAGATTATCAAACGGGCCAATGATCAGGGTGTGCCCTATGAGATGGTCACCAAGAAGTTCATCCAGGCCTACTATGACGATATGGGGCGACTCGGCGTCCGACGGGCGACTAGGGAACCCAAGGCTACGGACCATATGGTGGATATCATCAACCTGGTAGAAATCTTGATTGCCAAGAAACTCGCCTATCGGAACAACGGCGATGTGTACTTCGACGTGGCACGTTACGAAGGATATGGGCGATTGTCGAAGAGAAAGTTGGTTGAATTGCTCGTTGGGGCCCGGATCGAGGTGGACGAGCGCAAGCGCAATCCGATGGATTTCGCGCTTTGGAAAGCGTCCAAGCCTGGGGAACCCGCGTGGCCCAGTCCATGGGGACCCGGCCGCCCGGGGTGGCACATCGAATGCTCGGCTATGTCGATCCGCCATCTGGGGGAAACTTTCGACATTCACGGCGGTGGCATGGACTTGATCTTCCCCCATCATGAGAACGAGATGGCGCAGTCTTGTGGAGCCACCGGGAAGGAGTTCGCCCGTTTCTGGGTACACAACGGGTTTGTGCAGGTCAACAAGGAAAAGATGTCAAAATCGCTCGGTAATTTCTTCACGATTCGAGAAATCTTCGAGACCTTGCGCGCAGAACAGGGGTGGACGGAAAAGACGACGGGGGAAGTGCTGCGGTATTTCCTTCTCGCCACGCACTATCGTGGGCCGCTTGATTTTTCCGACGAGGGCTTACGGAAAGCGAAAAGCGCGCTCGATGGGTTTTACGATCTCTTTGAACGGCTGAAAGAGTCCGGATCGAACGACGCAATCGAGAATGAGAGGTTAAAAGAGTCGGTCGATCGAATCCGTCTGGGATTCGAGCGAGCCATGGACGACGATCTGAATACCCCGGTGGCAGTGGCGGAATTCCAACGCTTTCGTGGCGAGGTCAACAAGCTGCTCGAAACGGGACTTTCAGATTTGAGTCGTCGTCAGGCGCGAGAAGAGTTCCGACGGTTGGGGGCAGTGCTGGAGCTTTTTCAATTGGAGACATGGCAGTTCAATCCACGCAAAGTACACATAGAAGACCGAATCGACGTGAACGATATCGGGGCGGCAGCAATTCGATTTTCTGACGCCGACATTGAACAAAAGCTTGCCGAAAGAGCGGACCTGAGGAGCAGGCGAGAATTCCAAAAAGCCGATCAAATTCGAAGTCTCTTGGCGTCAGACGGAATCACGATCGAAGACAAACCCGATGGAACGACGCGCTGGAAGCGGTGAGCAAAGCCACACCCTTTATGGGGTTCATGCCGTCATGGAGGCCCTGGAGGCAGGCCGCCCGTTGATGCGGGTGCTGGTAGTGCACACCCATGGCCAACTCGAGCAACTGGTCCGACTGGCAAAAGCACGGCGTGTCCCCATTCACATCGAGCCCAAAGTCATGCTCGACCGACTCGTGCAGGGAGCTCGGCACCAAGGTGTGGTGGCTATGGCGGCGGTCCGACGCTATGCCTCTGTAGATGCCATTTTGGCCGTTGCCGACAAGCGTCAAGAACCGCCCTTCGTAATTGTATTGGATGGGGTTCAGGATCCACAGAATCTCGGTTCGGTTCTGCGTAGCGCCGAGGCGGCGGGTGTGCATGGGGTCATCCTACCAGAGCGTCGTGCCGTTGGCCTGACCGGCACTGTTGCCAAGAGCTCGGCCGGCGCGGTGGAACATATCGCGGTCGCGCAGGTGGTGAATGTGTCGCAGATACTGAAGGAATTGAAGGAACGCGGACTGTGGGTCTATGGCCTAGCTGCGGACGCTACCAAATGCTACAGCGATGTCGACTATACCGGTGCGGTAGGACTTGTGGTAGGAGGTGAGGGCCAGGGTGTGCGGCCCGCTGTGCTTGCAGCTTGCGATGAAGCTGTGCACATCCCCATGCGAGGAAAGGTTGGTTCGCTGAACGCGTCGGTGGCCGCCTCAGTCGCATTGTTCGAAGTAGTGCGTCAGCGGATGCGGTCGCGTGCATATCCAGCAATCTAGCGGACCCGAATCATACCTCCCTGAATGGCAGCCTTGAGCAACTGCGCTGTGTTGGACACCCGAATCTTCTTCATCATGTTGGCGCGGTGAGCCTCGACTGTCTTGACGCTGATCTTGAGACGTTGCGCAATTTCCTTGTTCTTAAATCCAGACCAGATAAGCTGAAGGATCTCTGTCTCGCGGCTCGTGAGCGATTCGGGTCGTTTCTTCCGCGGTGGCAGCGTGACGATCCCCAAGATGCGCTTGGCGTGAGATGGTGACTTCGCCATAATCAAGTCTCCTTAGGAGCGGACAAGTGAGGAATGTAGCGGTCCCTTTCGGACGAGCGAAGTATTTCAAATTTCATGAAAAACCCGCAATGGCTTATATGTACCAGGCCATTGCGACCACGACGAAAAGGTACCTACCGTCCATATCGTAGAGACGACTCATGGAGGCCATGCTAATAGTGGTGTTTCTATTTGGAGCCTTGGTCGGGAGTTTCCTTAATGTGTGTATTTACCGCCTCCCGCGCGAGGAGTCAGTCGCGTGGCCGGCCTCCCACTGTCCTGCGTGCTGCCGTTCGATTGCACCCTACGATAATATTCCGGTTCTCAGCTACGTGGTTTTGGCAGGCCGATGTCGGGCGTGCCAGGCCAAGATCTCTCTTCGATATCCTATCGTTGAATTGGCGAATGCATGTGGCTGGGTCGCTATTGTGGCGTATTTCGGATGGACTCCGGTCGCCGCTGCATATGCCGCACTGTTCTCTGCGCTATTGGTGATAACCGGGACGGACTTGTCGCATACGATCATCCCCGACAGCGTGACACTGCCCGGCATTGCCGTGGGCCTTATCTGTGCGGCAACTATTTTGCCTGTGGGAATCGTCAATGCTCTTCTAGGAGTGTTGATCGGCGGTGGTCTGTTGTGGAGTCTCGCAGTCGTAAGCCCGTATCTCTTTGGGAAAGAAGGCATGGGTGGCGGGGATATCAAGCTGCTCGCGATGGTGGGGGCGTTTCTGGGGTGGCGTGCGGCGCTCCTAACAATCATGATCGGGGCACTCACTGGGTCCGTGGTCGGAGTCGGTCTGATCGTGCTCAAAGTATTGCGGCGCGATGAGTACATTCCATTTGGGCCATTTCTCGCACTGGGCGCGCTCGTAGCCCTGTTCTTTCATCAGCCGATCCTCGACTGGTATTGGGGTCTGCTGGATCCCAATCCCTAACGATCTCCATAGTCCCCCTCGAAAGTACTTATTCCCCTCCGTATCTCTTCGTGTGCCATCTGTATCTCTTTTTTCCTGAATTCCCGAGCGCTGCATCCTTCGCCCTGACTCATCTGCCCTGATGTGTCCACCCCTTCCCTCATCGCGTTCGGCGAAGTCCGTGTGGATGCAACAAGTTCGGCAAGCAAACTGTAATGATGGAGCGCGTCATGCCGGTTTGCGAGCTGTCCTGGCATGGGAATTGGATGGTCGCATGGCGACTCTAGTATCGCATTAGCGAGTATCCGAGAAAGGATGGTCCGAACGTGGAAAGGAATCAGCGTGGACACAGTCTAGTGGAGTTGAGTGTTGTCATGGGGCTGATCGCCGTCTTCAGCGCGATGGCGATACCCCAACTGGCATCGGCCGGAACCCGTTTTCGGGAGCGGGCGGCGGTGGCAGAGTTTGCGTCTGAGCTGCGTACGGCCCGGATGCTCGCACTGACCCGCCACGTGCGAATCGATGCTCGCATTGCTCCCGATGGTCGATCCGTAACATTGACTGCGACGGGTGATCCCGAAACTGTGCTCCGGACCTATCCGTTGCCTACGGGGGCGCTAACTGTTGAAGGCTGGCCGAGCGAGCGGACGCTTCGCTTCCAGCCGAGCGGGAGGTCCGCGAGCCCGGCGACCATCGTGCTGCGGGGACAGGAGGGTACTAGGTGGGAAATTACGGTTTCGATTGCCGGTCGAGTGAGTGTGTCATGAGGAAGCTACGGGAGGGTAGTTCCCGCCGCTGGATTGGAGGGAGATGGATGAGGAGCGAAGCGGGGCTGACGTTAATTGAGGTATTGATGGCTAGCGTTGTGGCTAGTATTGGGTTAGCGGGGGGAGTGGCCCTCCTACACTGGGCTGAGCAAGGGCGGCATTTCGGAATGCTGGGAACCCGTGCTCTTGCCATGGCGACATCGAAAGTCGAGGTGAAGCGTGCGACACCATGGAATCGGCTTCTGATCGATCTTTCCGATGATGGGGAATCGGAAACGGCCATGATGGATGATGGACGGCATCCCGATATGGTTGCAGGCGATGGCGTGTATACGATGGCACGGGAGGTGGATGACATTGTCGTGACGTGGACAGTCCAGCCCAGTCAACGCGGGATGCTCGCCGAAAGCGGACATGTGACGATTCGCGCGAGGGCAACTTATCGGACGCTGTCCGGCCGCATGCGAACGGTTGAGATCGGAACGTTGCGCGGCAACCCGCGGTTCGTCGGTCCGTCCTAGGGAGGAAGAACGATGCTGAGAGGAGGAGGACGTCGTTTGATCGGAACGCATGCGATGAAAGGGTATTGCCTACCTGAGTTAATCGTGTCCGTAGGCATCGGGCTCGTCGTGATTGCGATGGCATTTCATGTCGTGGGTGATTTAGAGGGGCGATTTCGCGGTCAGCACCGAGGGATGGCGATGGAACAAGATGCGAGACTTGGACTCGCAGTGTTTGCGCAGGAAGTGATGTCTGCGGCCACAGACTCGGTGGATGGAACAGTGCTTCGTCGAGCAGAACCATCGGTGTTGGAATTTCGTGCCAACGTGAACGGTTTGGAAACGGTATTAACAGAGGCTGCACTAGCCGGCCAAGGAGAGTTGATTGTGCAGGACGGCAGCGAGTGGCAGGGCGGAAAGCTGGTCCGCCTCTGCGCTCAAGGCCGATGCTATGAGAGTCGTTTGGCGAAAGATGGCCAACGCCTCCGTCTGTCCCTCGCGACACCGCTTGCGGAGACATTGCCGGCTGGGACAGAGGTAGCTGTCATGAACCAGGTCCGGTACTACGTTCTCCCTGGAACGAGAGGGACCTTCAAGCTCATGCGACAGATCGACGGGGGAGCGAACACCCTCATCGGCGATCTGCACACCGTGGATTTCGATTATCGGGACGCGTACGGCCGTTCGACACTTGATGTGCGCCGCATGAAGATCGTTCGCCTCTCGGTAAGCGTGGGTAGTGAGCGGCGTCGGATCACACAGGAGGTCGGTTTGCGTCTATGACTAGCGGTACCAGAGCATCGGTTGAGGATTGGAAGGAGGGAACCATGGGGAAGGTCACTGTACAGCACGATCAACGAGGGATTGCATTGATGGCCGCGTTATTTATGGTTTTGGCCGTGTCGCTTCTGGGCATGACAGCACTTCACTTGGCGGCACAAGAAATCGACAGCGTAACCGCACTGCGAGACGAAGCTGCCGGCCGTCACTTAGCCGAAGCCGGGGCGGACTTGGTCATCGGGTGGATGCATACTCCGTCAACCATTCCATCACCAGAACTACGGGAAGCTCTGAGGAAGCGGGCCGGCACGATAAAGACGGGCGCCTCATTCTTCGACGCGGAGGGTCGATCGCAGTTTAAGGGAACACCGGACCAACCCGACATGATTGTGGACGCACGGAGACCGCAAGAGGACGCCGTCTTGAACGGTCGAGAGTACGGCTGGTTCCGATCGCTCGAAAAGGTCGGTCGTGTGACTGAGTTCAAGATCTATGCACCGACGCAGCCGGATTTACTGTGTTCTGTCGAGGTGGCGGCCGAGGGCGCACATCGTGTCTCTGATACCCCTCAACGCGTTCGAGTTCAGCTTGCAGCCTTGCCGATGCCGCCCCTCCGGTCTGCCGTACGTACGGGAAACATCGTCTCTGTAGGGACGACGGCCTCGTCGGTATTGGCTCATTGGGGAGACATCCAGGTTGTGGAGAACGCGACGGTGCAAGGGTGGAAGGAGGTTCCGTCTCGTCTCGACGCGGCCCCCGTGAACGGGCAATCCTATCGCGAGGTCCCGTTACGCGAAGATCGTTGGTATCAGTTGCGGGTAGGCGGCGTCATTACCGTGCTCCAATCTGACTCGCAATACCCGTCGTATCCCCAGAATGTCTCCGATCGCCAACTGCCGATACCAGGTCTCGATTTAGACACGTGGAGTTATACGACACTCAAGCGGTTGGCCAAGACCCACGGCACTTACTATGTTGTGGACGGAGAAGGGCGCTTGCACAAAGACGCGGTGTCTTCGAATGAGCCTGGATCGACGCTCGACGACATCATGTCCTCGCGTGCAGTTGGGGAACATAGGGGGCTGGTCTTTGTCGATACACTGGACCAGCAGCCACCTCGTCTCGACAATCTGGCTACCCTCTCTTTGGAGACAGCTTACGCCGAAGGCATCTTTGTGGTGAACGCACATGTCACGTGGCATCCGCGCGCATCTGGTACCAGTCTTTCGGTTCTGTCACCTCCGACGGGAGATACGGCAACCCTTGGAACTCGGCTGCCCGTGCAACTCACGAATGTGCACCTCAATGGCGTGCTGTATGTTGCAGGCAATTTGAAGGTCGATGAGTCCGCGCGGCTGTATGGAGCTGTACTAAATGAGGGATCGCTGACGACGACCGGCTTGGGTCTGGAGGTGTGGTTTAACTACGACTTTCGGAATGGATCCTACCGTGGACTGCCGCTAGTCTATGTCGCCCCTGGCTCATGGCGTACTGTCTAGGGAAGGTACAATAGAGAAGATCGTAGACTGGAGAAGATCGTAGAGTACACGGTCAGACTGGTGCAGTGCTCATAAGCGGAGAAGAACAATGAATCTGGTGAACGATGGACAGCTGTTTGGCCAGACTCGAGAGAAAGTGGAATGCGCGGAGAACCACGTCATGAGGTCGTTCATGACGAAGGATAGCCGCACTGAGGCCTTTTACACGCTGGTGGCCCGAGGAGTGCTGAAGGCTGATGAAATGGCTCGTGCGGTGTCACAATGGGTACGAGGAGGAGACGATCTCGAAGACGTCCTGATGAAAGAGTGCGAAATAACACCGTCTCAACTAGGCAATGTGTTGGGCGATTATTACGGATGTCCTTATCTACCGTTCGATCGTCGGGTCGTCGTTTCTCCTGAGCTGGTAAAACATATCAAGCCTGGCTACATGCGGCGTAACCGTTGGGTGCCAATTAAACGGAAGGGTTCGCTACTGCAGATCGTCATAGACGATCCCAGAGATCTGTATCGCGTGCAGGAGATTAACCAGCTGTTTTCTGGGGCGAGCATTGAATTGGCTGTCGGCCTCAGGGCCGACATCATGCATTGGCTCGATGCTGTCACGGGTGCGGCACCACGCGAGTCCATCGAGGACATTCTCGGGGAATTGGTACGAGACATCGAGACAGCGGCGCGATGCGAAGTTGCGAACAATATCGATGAGAACAACTCCGCGATCGTCCGGTTGACAAATCAAGTTATTAGCGAGGCCTACCGACTAGGCGCTTCTGACATCCACCTGGAGCCCTACTCTGCTCGCAAGGACATGGTGGTCCGGTTTCGCGTCGACGGCACATGTTTTACGTATATGTCGGTTCCGGCTGCGTATCGGCGTGCCATGGTGTCACGAATCAAGATCATGGCCAACTTGGATATTGCGGAAACGCGCAAGCCGCAGGATGGCAAGATTGTGTTCTCAGTGGGGGAGGGACGTGATCTTGACCTCCGCGTGGCAACGCTCCCGACGGCTGGGCACAACGAAGATGTCGTCATGCGCATCTTGACGGGTAAGGGTCTGCTTCCACTGGAAAGCATGGATCTATCGGCTCCCATGATCCGCGCCTTGGGACAACTCGTCTCGCGTCCGTATGGCATTCTGCTGTGCGTGGGGCCGACTGGCTCGGGAAAGACGACGACGCTTCATGCGTTGCTTTCGCGGATCAACGATGATCAGCGAAAGATTTGGACGGTCGAGGATCCGATCGAGATCACTCAGGAAGGGCTCCGGCAATTGCAGGTGCATCCCAAGATCGGCTTGACGTTCGCGACGGCCATGCGCGCCTTCCTGCGTGCAGATCCTGATGTCATTATGGTGGGAGAAATGCGCGACAAGGAGACGGCCGACATCGCGATCGAGGCCTCGTTGACGGGCCATCTCGTACTGAGCACGCTCCATACGAACAGCGCAGTCGAGACCGTGACCCGTCTGCTGGATATGGGATGCGACGCCTTCAACTTTGCAGATGCCATGTTGGGTGTGCTTGCCAAGCGACTCTGCAAACGTCTCTGTGAACGCTGCAAAGAGCCATATCGACCATCAGACCGTGAACGACAAGAACTGACCCAATTTTATGGGGTCAGTAATTGGACGAAAGCGAAGGAGCCGATCGAGGTAGTAGAGCAACTCTGGCGCCCGATTGGCTGCGATGCCTGCAACCGAACGGGCTTTAGCGGAAGATTGGCACTGTATGAGCTGCTTCAGGGGTCTGAGGAGATGAAAGTACTGATTCAATCGAAGGCGCGCACCCATGAGTTGTTTCGTCTCGCTCACTGCGAGGGCATGACGACGTTAGGACAAGACGGAATTGACAAGATCTTGCAAGGGCGCACCACTTTGGCGGAGGTCCGAAAAGTGGCCTCAAAGTAGCAAAGACAGGGATCCGTGCAATGTCCACCAAGGCACATTCGTGCTCACGTGCTGGCATATTTGCTCCGCTATGAGCCGTGAATCAATAATCATCAAGACAGTGTGATCTGCGCAATGTATTGACCTGAGTAACGACAACATTCCCTACCTAGAACCGAACCCGTTGGCTCCCGATCAGCGCAGCGCTTGCGCCGTATACGTGTGTCCTAGCACTGCAACTATCTGGTTTCTGGTTGCCAGCACCGTACTACCTGCTAGACTTAATTCGGCATTTTGGAAAGACCTAGACGGCACGGTTGTATGGGAAAGAGACAAAAATCGGCAGCGGCAAGCGAACAAAATCTGTTGTAGCAGCCGCCAAGAATGGTTGACTTGGAATTCCTGCCTGGTATGGAGGTCTATAAATCAGCGACTTGCGTGTTTTGATTGGGAGTGTGCAGAGCGGCACATCCCTTGCTCATCAGTGCGGTCGCTGAGGTGTCAGTATATGTTTACCATTGATCGACATACCGTGGCGGCAAGGAACCAGTATGGATTCACCTTGCTCGAAATGATCACAGTTGTGTCGATTGTCGCCGTCATGGCCGCCATGGCGCTCCCGGCATTCTCTCGGATGGTAGCTAAAAATGAGGTAGAAAAGGCGGCTCGAGATATTGCCTCCACGCTTCAAACTTCCCGACTTCTGGCCATGAATCAGAATGTTACAGTTGCTGTCTCCCCTCAGCTTATACCTGGAGCGGAAGGGCAAGCTCTCTCGGTGGCGGTGTTGAATGGGAATACAGGGCTTCCTCTTACCAATCCTGTAACAGGTAATGTCATCTCCGCCGGTATTCAAACGAAGGGCACCAATCTAACAAGTATCACGAATGCCGGTGGGGCACCGTTGACTCCGGCCAATTTCAGCCCGCAAGGGCTGTTGGCTCCAGTCGGAGCGCCGGCCATCGTATGGACGATTTCCAATGTTCCGCAGAACATCGTGTACTCCGTGACGGTGTCGCCGGGAGGTCGGGTCCGCTGGTGCGGTGTCGTGGTTCCTCCAGGCGGGGTTTGCCCATGAAAGTTTCGACAAAACGACGGACGATCACGGCGCGAAGCGGGTTTTCCCTTATCGAAGGGATGGCCGCTGCGGGCATTCTGGCAGTCGGTCTTCTTGCGTTAGCTGGCATGCAGACGATCGCGATGAATCGAAACGTTGATGCCAACGATCTTACAGTCGCTGCGAACTTGGCCGGTGCGATGATGGAGCGTATCCAATTCAATCGTATTCGCGCAGCTACCAATGCCAGCCCCTACAATGGAATCAACACGCAGGCCCCAGGAACACAACCCAATGCGGCTAACGAACCGCAGGCGAGCGGAGACTACGTGCAGTGGACGGCGGCACTGGCGGCAAGTGGTCTCACAAATACCTTTGGCACGGTCGTCGTGACCCCCATTATTACCAACCCCCCGCTCAACCAATATCAGGTGGCCGTTGCCGTGAATTGGCAGGCGAAGGAACGTGCCGGTGGATTTGTACGAAATCAGATCGTCACGATGACATCCATCGTGTCTATGGAATAGAGGATTGCAAGGGTCGAATCACGGACGGGAGCAATGAACGCAAGTAAGACATCCTGTCAGAGGAGCCGAATGAAGCGCCAGCCAATCTGGGAATCTCGTCACGGATTCACGCTGGTGGAAATCATGATGGCGTTGGCCGTCACCGGCATCATCGTCGGGGCTGGCTTTGGGGTCCTAATTGCTAGCGAGAAAGCAACACGAACCAACGGCCAGATCGTGGACGCTCAACAAAGTGTCCGTCTGGCTATGGAGCTGATCTCGCGAGACGTCAAACTGGCGGGTTATGGCTGGCAAGCAGGCATTCAAGTCGGTAATTGTATCACACCAACGGGAACCGCAGCTCCAATTGTCCCGCTTGATCAAACGCCAGCAGGCCCCGATACCGCACCTGACCAAATTCGTATGGTGGTGCCCATGACGAATACCCAAGGACTCGGAGGGGTCGCTGCCACCTGGACACTTGCTGCTAATACCACTCCGGCATTCTCGACCATTCAACTGCAGCCAGGAGCGGTCGCCGCCATGCAAGCGGCCGGGCTGCTGAGCAGTTCCAATGCGATTTCAATCAATGGAGGGCTCACTGCACAGGTCACCGGGCTGAGCGGAGCCAACGGCCTTCAGCTCTCGCAGCCGGCTCATATCAATGTAAGTTTTCCGGCTGGGGCACAGGTGTACTTGCTGCAGTGCATCCAATATTCGGTCGCGAACACACAGGCCCAATGTGGTGCGGTTGGATTGCCATGCCTCATGCGCGGCCCGGTTGGCATCGGGGGCATCAATAATCAAGTGGCAATCGCGGACGGCATCGAGGACCTTCAGTTGGCCTATGCGTGCGATCAGTGCACGGCGGGCGATCTGCAGGTGCGCGTGATGGATAATCTGGACGGGATTGCGGGGTTTACGCCTGGTGACTTTATCACCAATAACCAGTGGACTATCCCACCGATGACGCCAGAGCGTATTCGCCTTGTGCAGGTCAATCTCGTCGCCCGGCAAACTGCCCGCTCTTCGGATCAGGGATTGGGTGAGGGGAATGCAACGGCGAACTTGACGCCAAATCCACTGCAGGTCAGCGATCACAATCACGCAGCGGGTGTATTTGCGGGAGGGGATTTCGGGATCCAAAACCCACCCTACGCGTCCGTGCGTCGCCGCGTTTTGACCAAAACCATCAATGCGCGGAATCTCGCGCTCTGTGATGTATGTTGAGCTCGAGGAATCCCATGAGAAAGTCGACGGCCACGGGACAGATTGCAAATGAGCAGGGCATTGCCTTGTTGGCGGTCATGGTCATTCTGATCATGCTCACTGCACTGGGGATTGCGGCAATCACGATGACCAGCATGGAAAACACGTCAGCTGGCTACACCCGCACGAACGAAGCCGGAGTGCAAGCGGCTGAGGCCTGTGTACACACAGGGGCTCAGGTGATCCAACAGGTTCTGAACCTAGGCTCGATACCGGCCACCTTGGCGCTGCCAGCAGGGCCGGTCGTCAACACGGCCGCGCTACAGCCTGAGATCCTCTTACTCAACCTGAACAATCCCGATTTTGCCATTGGAGCAGGCGCCACTCCCAACCTTCAAATGAATGTCCCAACAGTCAATCCTGTCTATCTGGTGACCGGCGATATCGACAAGGACTTTCGTAAGCAAACTGGAAGTGGAGAATTTGGGAAGGCGACCATCGAAACGTTCTTTACCATCAACTGCTTCGCCCAGAATATTGCGACGGGATCTGTCACGAACGTTCGAGGTGAATACTATTGCTACACGGGCGAAGGCGACCAAGGCTGCAAGCGTCAGCCGACGTAGAGGGAGGCGCCCATGATCACTGCTGACGGGCGAGAAATATACGCGTTGAAATGCAGGGGGATGCTGATCGGCATGGTCGTATTCGGCGCGCTTACACTCCTTGGGCAGAATTACTGTGTGTTGGCGGCCTCCGACTCACCGGTCGTCCTGCCGGGTGCTCAGTCCGGTACCGTCACAGCTGTGCATCAATCGTCTTTTGATATCAATGGGCGAAGCTATCAGCTTGCTCCGGACGCTGTCATTGTGGATCCACAGGGGAAGTTGTTGGAGCCGTCTGCGATTCGGGAATTGGTGGAAGTCCAATTTCTGGTCACACGGCAGCAACCGAACAAGATAGTCAAGATCGTCTTGTACCTACCCCGATGAACAACACGCGACCGCTCAGGTCTTGCAAGACGAAATGAACACGAACGAGACAGCCGAGGGCGACGAAACACCACGGGAGGGGATGGTCATGAAACGCGCGACTATTACCAACCTTGCGGCCCTTGCGATTTTGATAGCTGTGAGCCTGCCGGTACAGGGCTGGGCTCAATCCATTGGAGATTATCAATCGACACCTCCGTTCGTGGCGGACGTCGTGCCCCCGAACGTGCTGCTGATCCTGGACAACTCGGGAAGCATGGGGGGGAGAGCCTGCGACTCGGCATGGTGCGGTGTGCATTCGGATGGGTCGCTGACGCCGGTCGTGGAGAGCTTCGTCTCCACCACCACCTATACGGGTTTCTTCCAGACAACCGGCTGCTATACGTACGATACGGGAAACACCCGCTTCGACCTTGCATCCACCCGGGCGACGGTCAGCGCAGTGTGTTCAAGCACCCAGTGGGACGGCAACTTCCTTAACTGGGCGACGTTCCGACGCTTCGATGCCTTGAAGAAATCCATGTCTGGTGGAGACTGTGTCGTCACGCGTAATGCAAATGGTACGTGCCCACCCACCGGGTCGCCCGCCAAGATCACCATCAAGGCGCAATCGCAATTCGACAGTGGTGCGTGCTGCAACCATCATACGACAGACCCCGTTCCGAGCGGTGGTGCGAATGGATACGCAGGCCGTGTCCCCACCTCGGCTACAAGTGGTACCCCGGCCAACTTGTATATTCATCTTCGGGGCGGGACCTCCGGGATGCAAGGCACGTTTTGTGTCGACAACGACAGTACGGATCCGTCCAGTACGGCTAACAGTTGTAACGACGGCGACGGATTTTCTGAGTCGCAATTCGCTCTTCGGCTATCAGCGTCAAGCGAGCCTACAGGGGTCGTGCAGCAAATCGGCTCAAAGGCGCGATTCGGGTTGTTCGAGTTCAAAAGCAACTCGGAAGGCGCTCGCATGTTAGTCGGCCTTGGGGCGCGCCAGGCGATCAACTGGAGCAGTTCAACCGTTGAGACCTTCAACACGAATACGGCCGCCATTCTGGATGCACTGGCGGAATCCTATCCCGCGACCTGGACTCCATTGTCCGAATCGCTCTACGAATCGGCACGGTACATCGCCCAGGTCAACTCAACGATGTCAGGCAATAACGCGTACATTTACCCCATTGCCTTTTCTGGTGGTAACTCCAATGGCGTGGCGTTCCAAAGTTCCGGCATAGGCGGAATCGGCGGGTCTGAGCTTTCGGTGTTGACCGGTTCCGAAACCTGCCCGAGCGGGTATATCACCAATGCCTGCGGGCGCGATCCCTACTTCTATGGCAGTAATCACACACCGGCTTGGGCTAGCACCTCGAGTCAAGTGCGGTGCTGTAAAACATTCGTGATCATTGTGACCGACGGCGAACCGACGCAGGATACGAACATTCCGGCCGCATTGCAGGACTATGCACACGGTCAGCACGGGCAACACTGTAACGGAGGCAGCACGACGATCCATACACCAAACGGCACGTGCAACACAAACAATGCCACGCCTCCCGCGACCTTACTCGGCGAACACAAAACCGATTATGCCAGTAGCGGCAACCACTATCTGGACGACGTGGCCTATTGGATGCATACCAACGACCTTCGTCCCGACAATGGGGGCTCGAATCCATGCGGAGGATCGACGCCGAACATCGCAGTAATCAATACCCCGGGTCATTGTCTTGCTGGAATCCAGAACGTGACAGTCTATACCTTCTTCGCATTCGGGAATATCGCCGGTCGCGAATTGCTCATGCACGCTGCTCAACTTGGTGGGTTTGACGACAGCAATGGAAACAACGTTCCGGACTTGCCGATCGAGTGGGATAAGTTCAACAATGCGAACGGAACGACTGGTTCGACTGTGGCGGGCTGCAGCGCCGATTGCATTCCCGACACCTATTTTGAATCCTCGAATGTCGATGATCTTCAGGATCGACTACTGGCGGCGTTGACCTCTATCTTGAGAAAAAGTGCTTCGGGCAGTTCCGTATCGGTCTTGGCCTCCTCTCTTACGGGTGATGGTGCCCTCTACCAAGCCTATTTCTATGTTAGTGATGTAGGTACTGGTGGAGCCGACGTGCGGTGGCTTGGGTTTACCGAAGGGCTCTTCATCGATCGCTACGGAAACCTGCGAGAGGATACGAATCAGGATGGCCGGCTGGTCAATAAAGACGACATGATTATTACGACGCGGTATGATGACAACCCCTCGAGCATCAATTATGGGAAAGTCCTGGTCAACAAATATGTCGATGCCAATGGTGATGGGGTGGCTGATAGCACGACACCTACCTTGGCGGATCAACAGCTTAAGGACGTCAAGCCGATTTGGGAGGCAGGCAAGCGACTCGCCTTGACACCATCTGCCTCGAGAACGCTTGTCACATGGGTTGACCTGAATAACAACAAAGTCGTTGATGCGGGTGAGCAGATGGACTTTAGTACGGTGAATGCCGCCACATTGTCTCCATATATCCGGGCGACCTCATCAGGCGCGACGACAGCCAACAATATCATTAACTTCATCCGAGGTGACGAAATCTCAGGAATGCGAAGCCGGATGATGGACGTACAGAACGGGGCAAGTATTACTCCGTCGGTCTGGAAATACGGAGACCCAATCCATTCCCCGCCGACGCTTGTGGGTATTCCGCAGTCCAATTTCCACTTGGCCTATGGGGATGCGAGCTACTTAAGTTTCTTCCAGCAGTATCGCAACCGCCGGCAGGTTATCTATGTTGGGGCAAACGACGGCATGCTCCATGCGTTCAACGCTGGATACTATCATTCCGGCGATGACCCAACGACGACGAGCCAGGTGGAAAGCGGATGGTTTACCAAGAATCCTGTCGATAATAGTAGCGGAAAAGAGTTGGGACAGGAATTGTGGGGATACGTGCCGTATGAGTTGCTCCCACAGCTGCGTTTCTTCACACAGTCCGATTACAGCCATGTTTACTTTGTGGACCTGAAGCCAAAGGTGTTCGACGTGCAGATTTTCACGCCAGATGCCGACCACCCCGGTGGTTGGGGAACCATCCTCGTGGGAGGGTTCGGTATGGGTGGTAGTTGCGGGCAGTGCCTCTCTGGAACCGGCGCCCCTCCCATGACCGTAAACATCGGCGGCACCAATCGGACATTCTATAGCGCCTACTTTGTCCTGGACATTACCAATCCAGAGGTGAGTCCTAAACTCGTGATGAGTTTTAGTGACGCGGGACTTGGCTTGACGACGGGTTCCCCGACAATTGCTCGTGTCAGCCCATCCGGCGATGCCTCGACAGATCCCACGAACGCGAAGTGGTATCTGATTCTGGGATCAGGGCCGAACGGCTATGCAGCCGACCTGAGCGCAGGGAGCCAGACGGCGAAAATGTATGCGATCGATCTCAAGGCGGGTCCGGGCACCAATAATAGTTTGGTGACGACCATGGACGTCGGATCGTGGAATTCGTTCATGTCTGACATCGTGGCGACGGACCGCGATCTCGATTTCCGTGTCGATATGGCCTACGCCGGACGGACGATTTACGACGGAGCCTTGCCGTGGCGAGGGAAGCTCTACCGTCTCTCGACGAAAGGCTGCGCGTCGGCCCCCTGCACTCCGAACACTTGGGGTATTGCAAATGGGGTGGGGAGATCACCGACAGAAATGATCGATACGTTCCAAGACAAGGCCGGTGTGAGCTTGGAGACCGGTCCTATTATGGCGGCCCCAGTCGTCACGCTGGATGATGCCAGCAATACCTGGGTCTTCTTCGGGACGGGTCGGTATTTTAATGCTTCGGATAAGATCAGTACGGAGCAGCAGTATATATTTGGGATCAAGGATTCAGTAGCCAAGGGCTCATGCACGGAATCCAGCATCGCTAATTGTTGGAACAATAACATCGTCGATGTATCCGACGCGAAGTTGTGCATTACGTGCTCGAGTGGTCTTAGTAACCAGGTCAGTGGTGTGACTGGAGCGAGCGATTTCCAAAGTATGATAGCTCTGGTCCAAAGCAAGGATGGCTGGTTCGCCAAGCTGAAAACGGTCGGGGAGCGGGCAATCGTGCCACCAACACTGGTCGGTGGCACGATTTTCTTCCCTACATTCGTCCCGACCAATGATATTTGTGCCTCCACCGGCACAAGCAACTTATACGCACTCTATTACAAGACCGGAACGGCGTACAAGGATCCCGTACTTGGGTCTACCAGCGACGGGGCTGGCAACACGAATGCCAATTCGTCGGTAGGTCTAGGCAGCGGGTTGGCCTCCTCGGTAGTGGTTCAGGTGATCGCCACGCCGGAAGGGTGTACGACCTGCGGTACAGGGACGCCATCGAACGGGATGCTCTTTATTCATACGGATTCCGGGGCCACTCTCAATCTAGGAGTGAACCTCAACGGAAAACCGTGGAGTAGGTATCTCTCATGGCTTCATCAGCGGGATTGACGTGCCAGATGCAAGACCGAAAGTGACGTCTCGGGGGAGGTGGCAGCCGAAGTCTAGAGTGACAGCTCCGCCTCCCTCCTTCGCCAGCGACCTGAAAGATGATAATGCCCCTGTGAGGGCCAGCAGGGTCAAACCCTACCTGCTTACCGGGGCGGCGCTGGTGCCGTTCTTGGTCGGTCTCTGGATCTGGCCCCACGTCTCTCCTCCATCCGGTGCAGGTCCTCAGCCGACAAATGGACTTGACATTCATCCTGTCGCCGCACCGATGATTCGCACTGCGCAGGTGCGACAGGACGGGCGTGGGATGCTAACTGTTCATGTCGACTTGAATCAATCGGCTGGAGCATCTATCGGGACACGTTTTCAGTGGTACGTCAACGGCGAGCCGGTGCCGGGGCAGACCGCGGCGACGCTTCCGCTCGGGCTTGCTAAGCAGGGCGATCGCGTACTAGCAGAAGTCATCCCGAACAATGGAGAGATCGACGGCGCGATGGTCACCACACCTGTATTTCTGGTGGGAAATGCCGCGCCGTTGGTCCTCAACCTGAAATTTGACCCACCATCCCCGCGAGCTGGTGACCGGCTCAGCATCCTCGCCGAAGTGACCGACTCGGACCGCCACGAGGTCACGCTGTCCTACCGATGGTTGAAGAACGGTATCCTCATTCAGGACGGCTCGTCGTTTCAACTCGCGCCGGAAGAATTGCAGCGAGGAGATCGGATCGCAGTAGAGGTCGTTCCACACGATGGGCGCGCCGAGGGAACAACGGCACGATCGGAAGAACTAACGATTGGCAATGGTGTGCCGCACATCACTTCGACACCGACGTTTACAACAGAGGGCGCTAGTTTGCAGTATTTGGTCACAGCGGTCGATCCCGACCGCGATCCGCTCACATTTGCCTTGAGAGCGGCGCCGCCTGGAATGATTATCGACGACAAAACAGGCCGTCTTGTGTGGACCCCGACTCCGGAGAGCAAGGGATCGTACAGGGTGCGCGTCGAGGTCAGCGATGGACACGATGGAATGGCGCCACAGGAGTTCGACGTGGCCGTGCCAAGCTCTCCAACTGCTTCCATATCCCCAATTTCCTAAATACAGACGATTGAGTGTACGAAATCGGAAGCCGGGTCATCTCTTCCAAAGTAGTCCGGCACATTCGCTTGTGTTAGGGAAAACGGTTTTGCTAACATCTAACTGAGGTAGGCACTGCAGGTAAAAGGATACCAATCACCGGCGTGCGGAAACTAAAGCTTCGCGAGGGCATTAATACCGCAGTTCTGTTCGGCTACCATGACCGGCACCTAAAGCTCGTCGAAGGCGAACTTGGTGTACGAATGTCGGCTCGAGGCGAGGAGCTCCTTATAGAGGGCAGCCCGGAAGCCGAGCGCAAAGCCGAGCAGATCATGAACGATCTTGCAGCGCTCATCACTCAAGGATACGATCTCCGCCCTGACGATGTGCAGGTGGCACTTGCTGCACTGCGGCATGGGAGCGAGGGGTCCGTCAAGGAATTCCTCGGCAATCCGATTGCCATCGCTACCAGGAAGCGCGCAGTAGCCCCAAAGACCCCTGCCCAACGACTCTACGTCGAAGCAATTGAAAAATACGATATCGTAATCGGTATCGGTCCAGCCGGCACCGGTAAGACCTATCTAGCAATGGCGATGGCGGTTCAGGCACTGGCCCGGCGCGAGGTGAGCCGGATAATCTTAGCGAGGCCGGCAGTCGAGGCAGGAGAGAAATTGGGTTTTCTGCCGGGAGATATGTTTGCCAAGGTCAACCCCTATCTTCGCCCGCTTCACGACGCGCTCTACGACATGATGGATTTGGAGCGGGCCAACCGCATGATGGAGCGGGGTGAGATCGAAATTGCACCGCTCGCGTTCATGCGAGGCCGGACGCTCAACGACTCGTTTGTTATTTTGGACGAAGCGCAAAATGCGACGGCCGAGCAGATGAAAATGTTCCTGACTCGGTTAGGCAACAATTCCAAGGCGGTGGTGACGGGAGACATTACCCAAGTTGACCTTCCCAATGACCGAGTCTCCGGTCTAGTAGAGATCATCGATATTTTGAAGGAGATTCAGGGAATACAGTTCGTCTACTTTGACGAGAAAGACGTGGTCCGACACCGGTTAGTGCAGGACATCATCCGGGCCTATGATCGGCACCACTCTGCGAAGAAGCAGGATGGGCCGGCTCACCATGGCCGCGGGCAGGGTGCCACGACCACCAGAAAATCTCGCCAATCCTTTCCACCGGCCTTGCCACTGCATCAAAAATCTTCCAGGGGACAGTCGCATTAATGACCATATGGGTGTCCTGCTTTCTGCGGCGCAGCGGCGTCCGGCGTCGTGCGGTCGAGAGAGTCGTCCGTCATGGACTGAGCGAACTTGGCCACTCGTCGGTCGGAATTGCCGTGACGTTTGTAGGCGATCGGACGATGCGGCGTTTGAATAGGGATTATCGCCTCAAGGATCGCCCGACCGACGTGTTGGCTTTTGCCATGAGGGAAGCGTCACAATCGCCCCCCAACCGGCTTCTGCTTGGTGATGTCGTCATTTCGGTTCCGATGGCTCGGCGCCACGCGAAGGAAGCAGGTCACACGGTAGACCACGAGTTGACGGTGTTGATCGTGCATGGTCTCTTGCATCTTTGCGGATACGATCATGAACGTACGGCACGGGACGCCAGGAGAATGTTTCGCAAGGAGCGGGAAGTGCTGAACAAGCTGGGACGAATGCCCAAAATATTGGTCGAGCCGAGTTCGCCAGGGAGGCGACATGGGTTGGTTTGATCGGCTGACGGATGGATTGGCCAAGACCCGGTCGAGCGTCCGAGGATCCCTCGATCGCCTCTTGGGTCGTGGGGCTGATCCGGCGACGCTCGAGGAGTTGGAAAGCGTGCTCCTTCGAGCAGACCTTGGCGTGAAGACGGTTGATCGATTAATGGAGCAAGTCCGTGCGACCACGCTCTCCCAGAACAGTGCGTTGCACGAGATTCACGCCATCCTGCAAATCAATATCTTGAAGGTTCTCCAATCTTGCCACAGCGATTCGCTCGTATCGATCATTCGTGCCGGCCCCCGCCCCTTCGTGGTTCTGACAGTCGGGGTGAATGGGGTGGGAAAGACGACGACGGTGGCAAAAATTGCCCAGCGGCTGCAGCAGGCCGGTATCTCGCCGTTGCTCGTAGCAGCGGATACTTTCCGGGCAGCTGCGATCGAGCAACTCCAGGTCTGGGGGCGGCGTATCGGAGTGGATGTCGTCCACCAGCGGACGGGAGCCGATCCTGCCGCGGTTGTTTTCGACGGACTCGCGACTGCCAAGTCGCGAGGGGTGGACGTGGTATTGATCGACACAGCAGGACGACTTCACACAAAGTCCAATCTTATGGATGAACTGAAGAAGGTCAAGCGTGTCATCGCTCGGGAACTACCCGGCGCGCCTCATGAGGTGCTGCTGGTATTGGATGCTACGGTTGGGCAAAACGCAATTTCCCAGGCCACGCAATTTCATGAGGCCGTCGGCGTGACGGGGATCGCGCTGACGAAGTTGGATGGGACGGCGCGTGGAGGAGTCGTGGTGGCTATTGCCGAGGCGCTCAGAGTTCCTGTGCGACTCATCGGCGTCGGCGAGTCCGAGGACGATCTACAGGATTTCCAGGCGTCCGATTTCGTCCGCGCCCTGCTTGGTGCCGCTCCCTCATCCGGGCCCTAGGGAGCTTCGCGCTGTCCTGAAACTCGCACTTTCTTGGTCATCTTAGCCTCCTGTGCTACGCTGTGAGCGAATCGCGTGGTCGTCTGTGACGACGCGCTGTTGTCGAAGCGAAAGGGGCACGTCGCCTATGTTGACCATGTTGGTCATCGATGACGATCGTCTGAACTGCGACCTGATTCAGTCGGTGTTTTCCCGCCACGGCTACCACGTGATGACGGCACTCAGTGGGCGCGAGGGCGTTGAAATGTTCGACACCCATCATCCCAGCGTGACGGTGTTGGATCTTCGAATGCCACAAATGGACGGGCTTGCCGTATTGAAGGAGATTCGTGCGCACGACCCTTATGCCCCAGTCGTGATGCTTGGTGGGGGAGCGACGGATCTGCACGAGAATCTTGCTCGGGAGCTGGGTGTGACGGATTTTTTACGAAAGGGGCTTTCGCTTGATGTCTTGATCCGGAGTGTCAATCATGCGGCACAACTCTCGGTACGCGTACCGGTTCCCTCTGGAGCATTGCCGGGTGGTGAGTCGATCCGGGACAAGGACGAAACCATTTTGGTCGTCGATGACGAACCGCTGGTTCGGGATTTGTTGATCCGGTTCCTGAGCATGAGGGGCTATCGCGTATCAGGAGCGGCATCCGGCGAGGAAGCCCTGGATCTCGTCGATCGTCTGAAGCCTGAACTTGTCTTGTTAGACCTCGCTATGCCCGAGATGACAGGCGTCGATGTCATCAGAGCGCTCCAAGCGAAGGCCTATGGGGGGGGCATTGTTGTGCTCACAGGTAGTCAAAACCAGGAGGATTTGCAGGACACGTGGGATTTGGGCGTGCAGGAGGTCCTTTTTAAGCCGGTCGACCTCGACCGGCTCCTCACCGCAGTCCAAGTCGTCCTGGTGTGTCGAGAGTGTTGAGTAGTGATGCCCACTCTGTGTAGGGTGTGGCTATGCTCGAGTCGTGCAATGCCGGAGTTGTTTGCCAAGGCCGCTTCATTTTCCTCCTAAGTCTGTTTGTCGTCCTCGGTGTCCTGACCAGGCCTGGACTTGCCGCCGCTATTTCTGCCGATAATCCGGTCGTCTCCTCCTCCACTGCTTCCATAGTTCGCCACGAATTGTCAGTCACTCTCGATCCAGTGACGCATCGCATCATGGCGGCCGATCGCCTGACGCTGCATCTACCCTCACCGATGCCCACAGGTCTGGAGTTTACATTGGCGCCCGGTCTTCGCGTGACCCGGCTTCGGGCCGAGCAGGAAGGCCGGACACTACCGGTTCGGTTTACCAGCAACAACCGTTTGTCTCGAGATATGGCGGGAGAATCGACACAAGTAGTTGCGGTTATTCTGCCCGACACCCTCTCGAGCGGCCTGCTTCACTTGGAATGGAGGTACGAAGGCATCATTCACGACTCACCGAGGGAGCCGCGACATCTCCGTTTTGTTACCCCAAGCGATACGTCAGGGTATATCGGCCCGGAAGGGGTGTACCTCAGCAGTGAGTCGCAATGGTATCCCGATCTAGGAGGTTCCCTCCCGACCTTTCGAGTGAACGTCACGCTGCCGGTCGGATGGTCTGCTGTGACACACGGACAGATGCGCTTGCCCGTGGAGGCGAAGTCCGATGCCACCCACACGACTATCTGGGATGTGCCTGATCCCACCGAGGCGCTCACGTTGGTCGCCAATCAATTCATCCGGAGCACTCGGGAATGGGCGGACGAGACAGGCCGGACCGTCTTACTGGAAACCGATTTGCTCCCTGCAAATGCGAAGTTGGCTGACGAATATCTCGACGCGTCGGCTCGATACCTTGAGGTGTACAGCCGCATACTTGGGCCATATCCGTTCACTAAGTTCGCGGTGGTAGAAAATTTCTTTCCCAGCGGCCTTGGTATGCCGTCGTTTACGTTGCTTGGAAGCGGAGTCATCCGACGGCATTACACGCAGCCTTACGCGCTCGGTCACGAGATCGTTCATTCCTGGATTGGCAACTCCGTCTTCAATCGCTCAGGTACAGGCAATTGGGTCGAGGGGCTGACGACCTACCTGGCAAACTACTATTATGACGAACTGCAGGGTCAAATGGAGCAGGCCCGAGAACAGCGGAGGCTGATGCTGGCCGGCTACGCCGTGTACGTGCCGCCCGACCGCGACTATCCGGTCGCGCAATTCAAGCAAAAGTTCGACCAGACGGATAATGCAATTGGGTATCAGAAGTCCGCGATGGTCTTTCACATGCTGCGGTGTCACGTCGGTGAAGCGGTGTTTTGGAGAACCGTCAAGCGACTGGGAGAAGAGTTTCGTGGTCGGCAGGTTGACTGGGACATGCTGGAGGAACTCTTCAGTCAGGAGAGCGGGCAGTCCTTGGGTTTGTTCTTTGACCAATGGATCGATGGAGCTGGGGCACCGGTCCTCACCGCGTCGGTCAGGGCCTTGCCGCTCCGCCCGGATTCAAGCGGCCATGCGGAGAGCGGTGCTATCGAGGTTCATATCCGACAGACGGCACCAACCTATCGCCTCACACTTCCGTTGGTGGTGCTCGGAAAGAATGGAGCGCGATATGAAACCAGTGTCGCACTGTCCGAAGGCGCCCAGTCGTTCCGAATACCGGTGCTCTTCGACGCGATTGCGGTCCAGGTGGACCCGGATTTCCACGTGTTTCGCCGCCTCGATCGAGCAGACCTGCCACCGATGTTAAATTTGTTGGTGACCGATAACGCGAGAACGATTGTGGTGTCTAAGGGGCGTGATAGCGAGGAGGAGAGCATCTATCGGCGGATCGTCGAGAGACTGACTCAGCAAGCGGGAGGAGGAGACGCTGGGACTGCAGTCATCGTCGTGGAATCACTGGATCGTGCTGACAGCGCGGTTGCCGGATCGGTTCTCTTTTTGGGCCCCGATCAATTGAAGCACTGGAGGGAACGAGCCGATCCATCGTGCGCCTCGCAGGTCCGCGAAGAGAACGGCCGGATCAGCGTGGATGGTGAGGCATTCGAAGGCGCAGGCCTTGCGCTGCTCGTCAGTTGTCACCGTGCAAAGGGATCAGGCCACGTCGTCACGTTGTTTTTCGGCGCGACGCCGGAAGCGGCCGGCACAGTCGCGCGCCTCTTGTTCTTCTATGGTTGGCAGAGCTACCTTGTGTTTCGGGACGGTGCCGTCGTGGCACGTGGTGATATTGGACCAGAAATGGGACGAATACAGGTGACTCGTGACTGATAGCACGTTAATCGGGACGGCAGGCGATGTGGCTCGCGCTCAGACGAAGAACGAGGCAGGCAGGCTGAAATATCACTCGGACGTCGATGTCGATATCATTTCTTGTGGCGACGGTCTTCTTGCTTCATGGGAGGGACGCAGAGCCAGTCATGCGTTAGTAGGTAGCGCGCTCCTTGTATCCGTGCTGTTCAACGTGCCCTTGGTGAAAGCAGGGAACGACGATCTGGATAGCAAGTCTGGTATGGTCACTGCGACACCTGGCCTCGAGCGGCACTTGACCAATATTCGCCAACTCACGGCCGGCAGGCAGAATGCCGAGGCCTATTTCTCGTTTGAGGGAGACAAGCTCGTGTTCCAATCGACCAACGACTGGACTGAGGCTGCAGGGGATCCGCTGCCACAGGCCGACGTGCCCCCAAGGGCCGGCCTCGGCTGTTATCAAATGTACGTGTTGGATCTGGATACCAACCGAGTTCGGTTAGTCAGTAAGGGGATCGGGGCCACAACGTGCGGGTATTTTTTCCCCGGCGGGCGACGGGTCTTGTACTCGTCGACACACGGAGTGGCTGCAGGGTGTCCACCGAAGCCCAATCGAAAACAAGGTTATCGGTGGGCCTTGGACGACTATGACATCTATTCGGCCAGGTTGGACGGGCAGCAAATGCAACGTCTCACCTCCACACCGGGCTATGACGCGGAGGCCACGGTGTCGCCCGACGGCAAGACCATTGTATGGACCTCCGTGCGGGACGGTGACTTGGATCTCTACGCCATGAACCTGGACGGCACGCATATGCGCCGGCTCACCACTGAGGTTGGCTATGACGGCGGTGCCTTTTTTTCTCCTGACAGCCGGCGCATCGTCTATCGAGCGCAACATCCGCAGACTGTGGAGGAAGTCGATGAGTACCGGTCTTTGCTTCACCAACGGCTCGTCAAACCGAATCGGCTCGAAATTTTCGTGATGGATGCCGATGGGAGCAACAAACGCCAGGTCACCGACAATGGGGCCTCCAATTTTGCCCCGTATTTTCATCCCGACGGCCGGCGAATCATTTTCGCTTCGAATCGCACTCCGGGCGAACGGGCGTTTCATTTGTACCTCATTAAGGATGACGGGACGGGACTGGAACCAGTGACGACCATCGGAAATTTCAACAGTTTTCCGATGTTTAGCCCTGACGGGAAACGCGTGGTCTGGGTCTCGGATCGCAATGCGACGAAGCCAGGAGAATTCAATATCTTTCTTGCCGATTGGGTCCCCTGATCGTGCGTGAGCGACTTTGGCTGATCGTCGCTCCTCCATCATCCCATGGCGCCTCGACCCTGCGAAACCGTGTCGTTTCGTGGGTCGGTGTGCTTGCCGCTAGTTTGGCCGTCGGCTGGGCGTTCTATCAGATGTTCCTCTTGGACGTTCCCATCGCCCGGTTCGTGCGCTCACTCCAACATCCGCTGGGCTTTCTTCTGGATCCATGGCTGGCTCAGCTCAGTTTCTGGGGTGATCGGCTGGGCGGAGGCATTCAACTGGTGTTACTGAGCATCTTCTGTTGGGTTATCGGCCGAATGCTCAGTTGGAGGCCCTGGCAATTGGCTGGACTCCAAAGCCTCCTGGCACATGCGCTGGTTGCAGTGCTGACCAACGTGATGAAGCGAACGATCGGACGGCCTCGTCCAAAGTTCAGTCACGCCGGCGACTTTCAGCTCTGGCCGTCGCTCGATAACGGATTCGACTCGTTCCCATCCGGCCACGCGTCAGCCTCGTTCGCGGTAGCCACCGTGCTGGCCGTGCATTTTCCTCGAACACGATGGATTTGGTATGGGCTCGCCGCGACCATAGCCTCCAGCCGCGTCATCCGGTCGTCGCATTTCCCCACCGATGTCATCGCCGGCGCGGCCATCGGGTTTGCGGTTGGATGGCTGCTGAGTCACCCGTTGGCCGAGTGGCATCGCTCGCTGGTCAGTGCTCTTCATTCCGGCGCGCCGTGGCTGGTCGGCCTGTACGGAACCTTCTGGGTGGCCACGCATCCATTGGAGCGCGACACGGTTGCGATGGTCCTATTCGGAATCGGAACGCTGCTGGTGGTGACCGGAATAGTCGGCAGGGTCCACGCCGGCATGCAACACGAGGACATCTCCTCGGCTCGACATGCCACGATTTGGACCTATACCGGGGGTGTGGGTCTCCTAGTCGCGACCGGGTCGGGCCCGATTGTCGCGCTCGGGGGCCTGGTGATGATCGGTCGGTGGCAAAGCGGTGTGTCTACGAAAGACCGGTCCGCCTCTTCAAGCCCTGATTCTGCGTGGTGTCGTTGGTTGTCTGCGACGATGTCGTCGATTGGACTGTGCGCTGGGCTCTTCGCAATCTGGAATCTGCCCGGGCTGTTCCCGATCCACTGATCGGTTCAATTC
This sequence comes from Nitrospira sp., assembly GCA_036984305.1. Taxonomy (NCBI): domain Bacteria; kingdom Pseudomonadati; phylum Nitrospirota; class Nitrospiria; order Nitrospirales; family Nitrospiraceae; genus Nitrospira; species Nitrospira sp. The sequence goes on along the minus strand of BQWY01000001.1, from coordinate 3,706,998 downwards.
TCTCTGCCTGTCTAGCGGCCGAAGGCATGGTCCGGGATCGGGGGCGGTCCTGCCGGCTTTGGCGGTAGCTTCACCATCGCCCGATCGGCGAGCAGCGTATATCCCTTTCGCTCCAGCAGCAGTTCCATGTGTTCGGTCTCTATCGGCAGTTTGGATCGGAGACGTGTCGGGAGCAGGACGATCGTGCGTCCTGAGTGCTCCAAGTTAGATGTCAATTTTTCTTCTTCCCCAGGACGAATAACAATCGTCTTATGTCGAGCGTAGAAAGTCCAGGATGGTTTGTGCGGACCATAGGTGATGAATCGGTCATCTCGCCCCAGATTGTATCCTGCGATGGTCGCCAACGTTTGCGGCGGACTGATGAAATTCTGGTGAAATTGAGGCAACGTGATGTGAATAATCATCAGGAGCGCCAGTGTGAGACTGGCTGCGGCTATCCAAAATGCGCCGGGGCGTTTGGTATCGGACCGGCCGAATGCATGGGCCAACGCGGTTCCACCGACTAAAAGGACTCCCGCGAGGATCGGCCCGAGGCCCGGTGAGTAGTCTTGCGCCAGCGGGAATTCCTTCTCCACGACCGAAACGAATGTCGCATACAGGTAGGGAGCCGAAAGCAACGTCAAGCCGAGTAGATACCCGGCGACGGTGAAGATCCCAAAGGCTGCTGCGACTCCGGGGGAACGAATGTCGCTTGTCGCACGATACCAGAACGAGGCTGCCAATATGGAAGCCGCGGGGAACAGAGGCCCTATGTAGTGCGGGAGCCGTGTGGCAGAAAGACTGAAGAAGACGAAGAGAGACAACAACCAGGCTGCGGCGAAGAGATCCAGCGCGGATGACCGATCCGAACAGGCTCCACCCCCAATAGCGTTGATCCCTTGGGAGCGCAGGGAAGCTCGCCAGTCCTTGACCGTCTGCCACAAACGGACGGCCATGAATCCGCTCCAAGGGAAAAATCCGAACAACAGGATAGGAACGTAAAAAAGGATCGTGCCGCCATGGCCGCCAATCATCGAGAAAAACCGACCGACCGTATCGGCTTGTGCCGATGTCGTGTAGCGTTCACCGTGCAGCCATAGCATCCCCGCGTACCAGGGCAACGCGAGTGCGATCGTAATGATGCTGCCAAGCAAGGGATGACCCCGACGCCCGAAGTCTCTCCATTGCCGGCTCATCGTCAGATATGTGGCTACTGCCAAGACCGGGATGAGGAGACCCACAGGCCCCTTCGTCAGGGTGGCAAAGGCCATACCCACGTAAAAGACCCAGATCCACGAACGAGAGCGCTCCTCATGGTAGAGCCCCAACCAAAAGGCATACAGCGAGAGCGTCGTGAAGAAAATCAATACGCTGTCCGTAAGCGCCACGCGGCTGATGGCCACCATTTCGATATTGAGGCCCAACATGAGACTGCCGATGAATGCGAACCCAGGTCCTCGGATCTTAGCGAGGAAGGCGTAGTGCAAGACGATGAGCAACAAGCCGAATAGTGCGGCATGCAGCCTGGCCGACAGTTCATTCACCCCGAAGATGAGATAGATGACGCTCATAATCCAGTAAGTGAAGGCAGGCTTGGCGAACCGCGGCTCATAGTTGAGTGTGGGACTCATCCAGTCGCCCGACTCGACCATCTCGCGTGCCGCTTCGGCGTTGCTGCCTTCGTCCCGATCGGTGAGGCCGAGATTTCCGAGACCGGAGAAAAACAACAGTCCGCAGAGGAGGATCAGCACCGGTAGGTGAAACCAATGACGTGGGCGTTTCATGGTGGAAAAAACAAATCTAATCAGGAAACGGGCATCAACGGTTCATGTGGTGGCGGAAGGAGAGGCCGAAGAGGCGGCTTTGGCGTTCCGACTCGCTCGCTGAATGAACATCAGATTCCGGATATATACGATCGCTCCAACACTCTGGCCCGCTATAAACACGGGGTCACGGCGATAGATCGCATAGGCGAGCGTAATCAGTCCGCCGGTCAAACTCATATACCAAAACGCGACGGGGACCCGGCTCTCCGCGTTGCGTTCGGAGACCAACCATTGCACAACCCAGCGGCCAAAAAAGAGACCTTGCCCGAGAAATCCGATTCCCACCCACATCATTTCAGTCGAACTCATGAGGAACGCGTCTGTCGAGATGAGATGGAAGCGGTCGTGGAGACGATCCGATAACGAAGAATGCGGGACTGCATCCAACGGACGGCGAGAAGATCGTACAAGCCCTTAAAGAGGCGATTCCCCACACCGTATTTGGACACGCCATGCGCTCGAGGGTAGTGGTGGACCGGGACTTCCGTCACCGTAAAGCCGTGCATGAGGGCTAACGCCGGGAAAAACCGGTGCATACCCGAGAAGAGTTGAAGACGGTCGACTACGTTACGTCGGAAAATTTTGAGCGAGCAACCCGTATCGTGTACTCGATCACCGGTCACTGCGCTACGCACGGCATTGGCGATGCGCGAGGAGACCTTTCTTGTCAGATTGTCGTGCCGGTCCTTTCGCCATCCGCAGACCAGGTCGTATGTTTGGGTGTAGGTCATCAGGGTGTCGATATCACCGGGGTCGTTCTGGAGATCGCCGTCGAGCGTGATGACGAAATCGCCTTGTGAGTGTCGAAACCCGGCGTCGAAAGCGGCGGTCTGCCCATGGTTGCGGTCCAAGTGTAACGCCATCACGGAGGGGTAGGCGGCGGCCAAACGGTCGAGCATTTCCCCACTGCCGTCAGTACTCCCGTCGTCAACAAATAGAATTTCATAGCCGGCCGTCTGAGACTCTGGTCGAGCGTCCAGTACCTTGATCAGTCGTTCGGTGAGGGGCGAAAGATTGTCGCGTTCATCCTTAATGGGGATCACGATCGAAGCCCAAACGGGGGTAGTGGTCATACGGGGGAACGGTTCCGTCTTGGAGAGAACTCAAGAGTGACAATGTATTTTAGTCGAAGCACTGAGGGCGGTCAAACCGCCCCGTAGTTTCTATGCGTGGTGCCTAGAGAGGCGGTGCTGCGTGTGACACGGAGGGGGAGCCGGCGATCGTAAAGCGCATGGTGCCCATCAGCGAAAGTTCGGAAATTTGTTCGCCGACATGAATTTCCACCTTGTACCGACCCGGCTTCCACCCTCCGTTGGGAGCGGGCAGGCGTAGGTACCCTGATTCGTCTTCCATGGTGATGTACATCGCATCGCGCGAGACGGGAGCCGGTATCGCCTCCGGGTCGGCGTCGAGGTAACAGAGGCCAAAAACCTTAAAGGCTTGGTAGTGCTGGTGCAGCTGAAACACGATGTAGACCGCAGGAGATTCAGGTCCGAAGTGCTCCGTGGGATTGACCGGGACGATTTCGTGTGTGCGGCGAAAACCTAGCTCTTCCTCATAATTTTCGGCCAGTTGGATGGAAAGAAACATGCCTTGAGGAGGCGCATTAAAATCGTACGGGTGCTGGTCTTCGGGCCGGTTTTGAAACTGCTCGATGGGTGCGTCCGGCGTGATCTCCATTTCTTGTTCTTGCGCATCTGAAGAGGGCAATCCAATTGGTACCAGGACGGTCAGGGACCAGAGGCTCAAACTGGGTATTGAGAGCCAGCTCAGATGCATGTGCTGCTCCTACACTGGCGGCGAGATACTGTCAAGGCACGTTGGCACGCTGATCGGTTTACATCCGCATCGGGCCGACGAAGTCCCGATAAAGCGTTCGAGAGGTCCCATTGCTGGGCGCAAAATGGCTTTGGTAATATACCCTCTTTCACAAGCCGCGCCGAATTGCCCGAAAGGTATCACTCTATGTTGCCACAGCATCTGGATGTTGTTCCTCAACCGATGGGCGAGTATGAACCGGTCGACCGATGGCAGGCGCACGTCAACGCGCTCTTCCACGCTCTTCGTGGGCACCAGGCACAGGAATACTTCCAAACCTTCGCTTCGTCCGACTATCGTCTTGCGCACGCGTTAGCAGTCGACTATTTCGAGCACGTACGGGCCCGGGCGAAAAAGGAAGGGGACGATCACAATCAAAAGCACGCGCTCGTCGTGCACGAGTGGGGATGTGGGCATGGCAACCTAGCCGCATGCTTCTTGGGGCATCTGCAAGACTTGGACAAGGCCGGCGACATTTACCCCCGGCTCACGTATGTATTGGTCGATATGAGAGAGGAGGCATTGTCCGCGGCCCTGGCCCATCCGGACCTTGCCCCCCATCATGCTCGGGTGCAGACCCTTTGCGGTTCGGTGGCGAACCTGGCGACGGTACCGTCCGGATCAGTCGATCGAATTATCTGTAATGAACTCTGGACCGAACTTCCAACCAAGCTGGTGGCCAAAAACAAGGGAGACATCGAGGAGGAGCAGGTTCGGCCGAATTTGAGCGAGGCGCGCCATGCCCGCGTCGAGGACTGGTCCGGATTTCTTCGCGCCTTTGTCCAGCAGGATGTGGCGAAATTGGGACCGGATTCAGACTTTTTCGATGAGCTTATCTGGGAGCGGGAATACCAAAAAGTGGATTGGAAGGCCGTGCCGTACCGAAAAACGATCATGGAATTCCTCAAGGTGTTTGAGGATGAGGTGCTCATTCCCGTAAACCTGGGTGCATTCGACACCGTCAAGGAGGCGCTCCGCATCATGGCCCCCGATGCGATCGGATATAGCAGCTTCGACGCAGGAGCAGCCACATACGAAGCGCTCAGCAGCCCGGAGAAGCCCTGTTCAGGACAAATCGGCGGGCTCTATAGCGTCATGGTGAACTTTCTTCTGATCGAAGCCGTTGCGAAACACTTGGGCGCCAAAGACCTGAGGATCGAGTCGCAACGGGAATTTATCGGTCGAAACCTCCGCGTCAATGTCATGATTCTCACCGACATCTTGGCCAGCCATCCTGAGTTGGGACGGTTGAGCAAGTGGCAACAGGACAGATTGGTCGTGCAAACACTCCAGGTTCTCAATCAGCACTATCGAAGTCCGTACCATCGCACGATGCAGTTCCCACTCTCTCCCGATATGCCCGAGTCCGAGCGACTCGCCCTCCAGGACCTGCTCGCCAACCTTAGTCAGCATGGCGTCCCGAACACCGCTGCCTATTTGACAGAGGACGAAGTCATGGCAGCGCTTCCCGGTCTCGAAAACCTGGGGTATGATCGGGACGCGGTGTTGATGGCGCTCGACGCACCTCCAGCCGGCATTGACTACGTTCATTGGCACTGCCGGTCTGCCTAAACGTGAAGGAATGAATGTCCTTGTGTCCGTTTTCGCCATTCTCGTTGGCTGAAGTATCGCAAGGGTCATGATAGGTCCTGATCGCACAATCCCGCTCTTAATTCTTGACTATTTTCTGAAATTTCATTAGCCTCTGCCCCAATTTGTCCGTATTTCCTTAAGGGGGATAGTCCGATGGGCTCCATCGCGATACTCCCAGCGGGGTGATGGTTCTCTTGTAAGACTACTTTCCCACTCGTACACGTGACCCTAGAAGCATAACGGTCCGAGAGGTATAGCCGATGTTTGGGTCGTTCGGATGGATGGAGCTACTGCTGATCTTGATCATCGTCCTGATCATTTTCGGCGCCGGGAAATTGCCTCAACTGGGGGAAGGGATCGGCAAAGCCATCAAGGGATTCAAGAAGACCGTTCACGAGGCAGATGCAATCGATGTGACGCCCGGGACGGAAGGAGAGGCTCCCCCACCGATGCAGGCACAACAGCAATCGACGCCGCCTGCCGAAGGGACCGTCCCTCAGCAGCCCGTGAAACATGGCTAGCTGGTGCTTGAACAGATAATTTGAATGTGCTCGTAGGGTCAGGTTCAGCGTAGGGAGCGAGTGGGCGAAGCTCGAATACAGCGCCCAACGAAGGCATCGCTCGAGGTTGCTTCAGAATCTTGATAAGCCTTGTGGCGGTCGGACAAGGGAAACACGGGATTATCCGACATGTTTGGCCTCGGGGCTGGCGAAATACTCATCATCCTGGTCATTGCGTTCCTCCTCTTCGGCCCGAAGGAATTGCCAGAAATCGGCCGGCAGGTGGGGAAGGCGGTGAAGGGATTTAAGGAGACGACGGACGATCTTCGAAAAACTGTGGAGCCGGAAATAAATTTATTACAGCAAGAAGTGAAAATGGCTCAGCAGGACATCGAATCATCAATTAAGGAGGCAGAAGAGGAGATCACCCGGGCATCCACGCCGGACGAGCCAGACAATAGCGCGTCCAAGTTAAGCTAGGTGGATCCCGGCGAGACAGCAACCAGGAAAGAGGACCAACACCAGCAACCAATCGAACATCGCAATTCACTAAATACCGGCGAATTCAATCCGCTCAATAGGGCCGAACGGCCTCATAGACAACCGAACGGAGGTGGACAAAGTCGTTGTCGAAAATCACGCGAGTGTGTTGTTTACGTCACGGTGTTTTCCTCCCGTGACCCTGTTCTCGGGCAATCGAGACTGGGGCAAGGTCACATCAGGCCTCACTCAGCGACAAGGGTAAGAAAGAATTCATAAATAGGTATGATCCTTGCCTGGGGGCAGTACGTATGCAACCTGACAGTAGGTGTTTCTGTGCTGGTAGAACTGGGGGCTGTCAGTGGAGCAACAAGTTATCTTACTTACTCACAGGAGGACCGTTATGACTAAACGAGGAGTGCTATCGCTGGCCGTAGGGGCACTACTGCTGGCAGGCGTTGCCGCACCGGCATTTGCCGATCCACCGGTATTGCCGGAGGACAAGGTCAAAACCTCCCCGGTGAACATCCCACCGGTGCCGCGCGGTATGCCTGATCTCACGCCCTACTGGGCATTCGACCCACCGAAAAGTCCGTTGTTCGACCTCAAGAACTTGACTGTCTCCGGCGATATGCGAGTGAGGCCGGAGTTCAGAACCAACGCGACATTCAATGTCTCAACAGGTGCACCGAGTTCCACACCCAACAAGCAGAACGACTGGTATGTTCAGCAGTGGGCGCGGTTGGGGATCGACTATGCAGTTTCACCCGATGTCGACTTCTTCATTCAACCGCAGTGGGCAAAGAATTGGGGCGCTGCGAATGTAAGTGGTGCGGGCATTGCCAGCGGGCCCGGCTCGCCGTGCGGTGCCGGCATTTGCGCCAACGATTCCTTCAACGTGGGGCAGGGAGACAGCCTGTTCCTGCGGCAGGCGTTCATGATGATCAGGAATGTGGGGGTGCAGAACCTGAACATCAAGGCAGGGCGCCAGTTAATCGTCATGGGTAACCACCGCCTGTTCGGGCACTTTGATTGGGCGAACACCGGGTTTTCGCACGATGGTGTGACCGTCCAATACTCACAGCCCACCTGGGAACTCTGGGGCGGCTGGTTGCGCGCGGCGGAGTTCGATTTTGCGAGCTTTGGAGCCAACACAAGCTCGTTTGGTGTGGTCCCGCCCGGCGTGTCGAACAATACGTCTGGTCGAACCGGTGGATCGGATGCCAATATGATGTTTACGCGGTTCGCTTGGAAGCCCATGGCAGGGCTCTCCTTGGAGCCCTTGTGGGTCTGGTTCAAGAACGATACCCCGGCAACTGGCGGCCCGGCGGCCACGTCCGTGCTGGCTGCCCATGCGGCCTCCCAGAGCCGCCATACGGTCGGTGGTCGTGCGGCGTTGCGTAAGGGCATGTTCGACGGAACCGCGGAAGGGTATTACCAGTTCGGCACCATGAACCTCTTGGGTGGCAATGGATTGCACATCAGCGCCTATGCCTTGGCCTTCGAGGGCGGCATCACGTTGCCGGGAAGCTGGGCCCCTCGTGTTGGAGCGGAGTTCAACTATGCATCCGGAGACGGCGATGGCTTGAATTGTAACTCAACGACCGGCGCCGGTTGTAACGGGACCGCCAATACGTTTGAAAACCTCTATCCGACGAACCATATCGTGATGGGGTACGCGGACCTGATGTCGTGGCGGAACATGGTGGCCTACAGCGCCAGCTTCCAGTTCAAGCCGATGGGCTATGCCGCGAATCATTTTGAGTTCCGGTACTGGAATTTCCGCAAAGCAAACTCTGGGGATGCGTGGTATCGTGCGGCTCAGAACGCCTACTTCACGAACGACAATGGGCGTTCGCATCTGTTCGACGAAATCGACTTCATCTACACCCTGTTCTTCAAGGGGAACAAGGTGGCGTGGCAAACCGGTGTCAGCTACATGTTTGCCGGGAGCTTCGTCGATGGGCAGGCGACAGGCGGCCTCCAGGCGTCTAACCAGACATGGGGCTATACCCAGCTGCACATCAACTTCTAACCGAGAGGAAGTAACTGTCTGATGAGGCCCGCCGGAGTTTGAACTCCGGCGGGCCTCATTTTTTTACCACCATCCATGCGTCAATTTTCGTGAGGGCGCGGAGCTCAGCTTACAATCCCGCACCCCATTGAATTCATTCGTGAGCAGATCAGTAGCCGATTCGCCGTGCCCCCATAAGCATCCAGCCTGCCAGTCAATTGTGACTCCCTGAACTCAGGATCAGTCGTCGCGGAATCCGTGATTTGAATTGGGATATGCGACCGTGCTTACGCCAGCCAATGTGTTGCGGGCGGCGACCGACAGATCTTCTTACTGCGGAGGATGGCCGATGGCGGAACAGACGCTATCTCTGGCTTGACAGAACGATGCCCAGGGCTGGACTCGAGGCCGACACCAACGGTGCCGTCGCTGTGATGCCTTTGAGCGATTTGAGCAGTTCGCCAGCGGTCACCTGTCCATCCTGATCGAGGTCCGCGCTTCCCGAGAGCCCCGCCAACAGGGGTCGTGGCGCCTCATCCGCACTGCCGTTTCGGGCAAACTGTAAGACGAGGCCGGCGCTATCCGAATGACTCCCAAGGGTGCCTCGCCAGTTGGCGGGTACGTCGGGCGGGGTCTCTTTGCGGTTCTTTCCCGAAGAGGCCATTGCAAGCTTGGTCAAAGGCGCGTCAATAAAGGTCAACGTCAGCTTGGCATTGGCTCTCGCCAAGTGATTCTGAAATCGACTGAGCGAAACAAATCGAGTCAGCGGGTCGCGCCGGGTGGCGTCGTACGGAGCAAGGTACACGTCACCGGTCTGTGGGGCGAGGACGGCCTGGCCGAGAAAATACACATAAACGATCGATTGAGGATTCACACGCGAAGCCAGCCACTGGGTGAGCGTCTCCTCGATGTCGAGGCGATTGGCCAATTCGTCCTCGAGCACCATAATGTGATTGAGCGGTACCCCGGCTTGATCCCGTAGGACATTCACGATGCCTGTGATGTCCTGTGCTGGAGCGTGGGTGGGCCAGGGATCACGATATCGCTGCACCCCAATCACGACGGCGTATTGATTTGGCGAGCGTGTAGAGGCAGCTGTTGACGATGAAGTGGATGTACCAGCGTTCGCCGATGTGATCGGTGGCGAAGCCGAAGGGACGATACGCGCGTGGCCGATTGTCGCCGTGCCAGCCGCGGCGGCTGCAGGCGCAAGCTTCTGCGAAGGCGGTGTGCCTGGCGGTTCCTGTGAGGCGGTCACGGTCGGAGGTCCCTGTCTGGGAAAGCGGGCGACGGTTGAAAAAAGTTGATCGGTGAGACCATCCGCTGCCTTCGCCAGCGTCGTGTCCAACTCGCCCGTCATGCAGACGGTTCCACCCGAGCTGACGGATGGAGTAAAGATGCGGACGTTGTCAGAGTACGTCAGGGGTCCCGCTCCGAGCGTCCGTCCCGAACCGTCCAGGTAGGTCGCGAGGAGATTGAGAGCGATCCGTGCTTCATATTGATCGGAATCGCCTCCTCGCGTAACAGCTGTAAATTCTTTGCCGGTCAGTGTGAGCAAGACAATGTAGTCGGATGAACTGGCTGGTATGGCGTTTGGCTGCGAAAGGTTCGCCTGGACAATATCAAGCCGATTGACTCTCGTCTGACCGGTAGTCTTCAGGGAGGTCTGGAGAGCTTCACCTACAGGACCTACCCAGATCGAATCCGCGCATGCCGGCTGCTCGAGAGTCGCTCGCTGGAGTTGATCGTCCAAGACCACCGTCAGAGCAAGTGGCATCCGGGGGTACTTCGGCTGCTCCCTCGTCAGTCGAGGCATATTGAACTGGTCGCAGGCGGCAAGCGTAACCGCCGAGACCAACAGGGCCCAGACACACATAAGTGAGAACGATTTCATCAGCGCCCTACGGTACCGGAACGCGAGTCGAGGTGCAACAAGCCACGGATACGGAAAGCTGTCCTCAGAATGTCGCCCATGCCCTCGGCTTGACTGGCCTTGTTTCATGCGCGAACATACCCGCTGCTGGCTGCATTCGTTGTCGTGATGACACAGGGCCATCGCCTTGAGAAGGAGGGCGCCCCATGAAGATCTGGACGGCCATGTTGGCGTTGATACTCCTAGGGGGAGGCCTGTCATCGTGTACCGTAAAGCCGTTGCCGCGCATGGATGCCTACGTTGGCGCCGCCGTGACCGACCCGCAATTGCAGGGGCTTCCCGAGAAGCGTGAATCTGAAGGTCCGATCGAAGCGAGCCTGGTGCTGATCAACGACACGGTGGAGCCCGATTCGGCACCGGCTTTGTCGGAGAAGGCGAAGGCGTTCCTGAGCAACCAGGCGAGACAACGTATTGAGCAGGGTCTGCCGATTAAGATCGTGGATGTTCTGTACTCACCGCAAGTGGGAGACAATGCAGAGCCGGGTGCGTTCCTCGGGACGGCGCGTGCACACGGATTCCCCTACGTCATGGTGGCCGTCTTCTCGAGCGCGGAATCGGAGGTGCCGACCTATCTCCCGCTGACAGGCGATCCGCAACAGGGCGGAACTCGGCCACTGGTCCCCGGATTTGAGGCGGTCAATTATGCCCTATCGGAACTGGCCCTGGTTCGTGTTGAGAGTGGGGCGACGCTGCTGCGATCGAACGGACGCGCCTGGACACGGCTGAATCGGCTGTACGCCCCGGTGGCCTCGAATGCCTATCCCGTTATTCATCGGTCGGGCCGGGTCGCGCCGATTTACCCGAAGGAAGACAATGCCAAGGACATCCTACGAAGCATTGCGGGGGACGAGGCGCTGGAGCAGGCTGTTATGCACATGCAGGAGTCATGGACACACTAACGGGGTCGGCATCCGGTCTTCGGTCGCTCTGAAGCGATCGCACTGAAAGCAAAATCGGCTATGGCTACTCTGACCTCTTGACCCAGCCGTAGTCCTTGCGCAGACAGTTCTCGATCATCTGATTTTGAGCGTACGCGTTCTGTGGGATGAGCGCCGTTGAGCTGTAGTCCGTCACGGCACGGTCGCATCGGTTGTAGTCATTCAAGAACTGTTCCTTGGTCTTATAAGGGTGCACATACTCGGTCTGCGAACAGCCGATGAGCAACATCGCGGCAAACGCCCATTTCAACAATCGCATAGTTCGCCCCTCTCCCCGTATGGCAGGTAGGAACCGAATCGGTTCGGCGGCAACGATACTGCACGAGGTTCTGTAGGGTCAAGCCAGTTCAGGCCGTGGCAGGGCGTTCATGCAGTGCTTACTGTCGCTTTCGATATAATCCGGTTCTTTGATCTGGCCTTCGACATGCTCTCATAACTTAGCGGCAGCACTGAACCTGTCTTGCAACTGCGGATAGGTCTGTGTCACCGGAAATTGGGGAAACTCTTTGGGTAAGTGTTCGGGCGGCCGGAAGAAAAAACCGGCATGGGCTTCGCCCAGCATCGCCGTGTCGTTGTAGGCGTCGCCGGCCGCCAGAGTGAAAAAATTCAAAGATTTGAATGCGGCGACGGAGTGCTTTTTCTGATTGGGCATTCGCATGTGGTAATTGACGATGCGGCCGGTTCCGTCGATCTCGAGTTGATTGCAAAAGAGAGTGGGAAAACCGAGTTGACGCATGAGCGGCTTGGCAAACTGGTAAAAGGTGTCGGAGAGGATGATCACCTGGCAACGCTCCTGAAGCCAAGCGATAAAGTCCGAGGCTCCTTCGAGAGGTCCCATGTGGTCGATGACTTCTTGAATATCTCCAATGGTTAGATTGTGACGCGCTAGGATGCCGAGCCGCTGCTTCATCAGTCTATCGTAGTCCGGCATCTCTCTGGTGGTGATCTTCAATTCTTCGATCCCGGTCTTGATGGCGACGTTGATCCATATTTCCGGTACGAGTACACCTTCCAGGTCTAAACAGACGATCACAGGCTGCTGCATGGTCTCCTCAACGTGATGACGTGAAGATAGGTGATCTCATCTCTAGGGGTTATCGTCACAGTGTGGTGGGGTGGGGCCCCGCGCTCTGAATTCCTGGCTGAGTAGACGCCAGAGTCGGTCGAGAAAACTTTCCAGGATGGCAGTGCCTCTATCTCCGGTCGTCTGCGCCGAAAGATGGCGTTCCGCCCACTGAAGCGAAACAGGGAGCGGAATTAAGCGAGGGGCCTCTTGTCGAATCGTCGACCACAAGAGCCCAAGTGCTGTACTCATCCTAATCGAGACCGGCACCGAGGCCACGGGGTTCTCCGCCATATTGCTGCACCATTCGGACGGCGTGGTCACCAGAAGCTCCCGACAGGCCGCCGGTCGTGCCTCATAAATCGTGCATTGTTCCGATTCCAAAAATGGGCAGGGCAATCGGAGGGCGTAGTAGGCTTGGTTCAATGGTTCCAACTCAGGGTCGGACACGACGCGGTCCGTTTCCGCGACGGCCTCGAGTGGTTCATACAAGCCGGCCGCGTTGAGGGCGTCAATGGTGCGATCCAAGCGAACCTGAAGTGCCTGACGGCGTTCCTCCGGCAATTCCGAGACGTACGTCCGGAGCGCAAATGCTTCCGGAGGGGACATCGGAACCAGCATGCGGCAACAGGCAGCGCATCCCTGCCGGCACGAAATCGTACCTCCCCCTTGTCGTACTTGGTCCACATCCAGCTGTTGTGAGTGAGCGGCCAGCTGTCGTGCGAGCGGCAGGATCGCAGTCACGGGCACGAAGCCCGTTGGGATCTCGACCGAGGTCGTGATACGGCCAGCAGGCGTTTCCAGCCCGACTTCGCAGTGTTCCGTGGTGAAAGAGCCGTTCATTCCAGCAGACTGAGCGGCTCAGGATAGAAGACAAACGAGAGAGGGGTCAAGCGAGGATACAACCGCCAGGGCAAACGGCAGACTTGCCGCCCGGCTATGCCAGCGGCTACTCTTGACTTATGGAGGCCGGATGAAGCTCACCGGACACGAGGCTGGAATTCTGCGTGAATACATGAGCGACCTTGTCGAGCAAGCGAGGCAGGAAGACGAGGCCCAGCGGACATTCGGCTTTACCGCGCCGCCCTACCGACCGGATCAAGCCATCTCCGATTTACTGGCGATTCTCGACGATCGGGTCGAATCGGAAGGATTGCAGGTGGGTTTGCCGGAGGGTTTTCTACACCGGATGTGGACCTTCTGCAACGAGGCGAGCAATGCGGTCTGCCAGCAGGTGTGGATGGAAAGCAGTTTGAGCGCGGACGCGTCCTCCCGAAGCCGTACGCGGGAGCTGACCTATCGGACCCTGCTCGCCTTTCTCGAACGGCAAGACGACACGGAGAGTTGACGGGTCTGGCAGGGTGATCTCGAAAGGATGAGCGATGCGGATGATGCGACGATACTGGCTGATGAAATCAGAGCCTTCCGTGTTTTCAATCGACGACTTGCAGCGAGCGCCGGGCCAGTGCACCTGCTGGGATGGAGTGCGCAACTACCAAGCCAGGAATTTCATGCGTTCGATGGCCCTGGGAGACCAGGTCCTCTTTTATCACAGCAATGCCGATCCGCCGGCTGTGGCGGGTATGGCTGAAGTGGTGCGAACGGCGTACCCAGACGAGAGCGCGTTCGACAAGCGTGACACACACTTCGATCCGAAGAGTCGGCGGGCGGCGCCGACCTGGGATATGGTCGATATCCGTTTCGTGAAGAAGTTTGCGAAGCCCCTGAGCCTGGAGTGGTTGCGTACGCATCCCGGCCTCAAGAACATGGAGCTCCTGCGTAAGGGCTCGCGACTCTCGGTCCAATCGGTTCGTCCGGGAGAGTGGAAGCTCATCATGAAGCTGGCCGATTCAAGCGTGAGCTGAACGCTCGACCGTAAACCGGAGGAGGTCGCCTGGGTTGCGGCCCAATTCTTGCCGCTCCATCGCCTTCTCCGACCTTCAAGTCGACGCTTTGCCGTTATCAAGATACCGATGCTGCCAGTCCAGCCACGCGTGCCCCAGTTCATGGGCGAGGATGTAGCGACGGCGGGTCATGGGAAGCCGTTTTCTGATGTAAATGGTGCGGGTATCGCTGTCCCACACACCGTCGGCGTCGTGGTCGCGAGCGTCCATCTCGGTATCGGTCACCTGCTTGACGACAATCCGGTACCCAAAGGGGAGGACAACTCGACTGGGGATACGAGACATGAAAAGAATCCTTCTGGGGCCATATGTTCACAATGAAAAATGACAAGAGTGCCGATTGACGTGGCCTCCGCCATACCTAGCCTAGCACATGTAACCGACCCTTCCAGAATGAAATATTAACTTTATTAATCAATTAGTTGTGAGATAAATCAGAATCCGACATGACGCCAATATTTAGGCGAGACTGTGCTTTGAGGCTACAGGGCTTTCGGGCTTTTCTTCCTCTGAGCAGCGTCGTATCCTTGGACGGAGAGCGGCGTCAATTTCTACCGTTCTTTGCACGCTAGAGTGAATCTGTTCCAAGAGCCTGTTCATAATGAACACCGTCTTGGTCCTCGGCGCAGGCAAAATCGGATCCCTCATCGCGTGTGAACTTGCGCGAAGTGGCGACTATCTCGTCCATCTAGCGGACCTCACGCTCGACACCGCTCAACGGATCATCAAAGACCTAGATCTGACTGAAATCGTTCCGGCTTCGATCGACGCGCGGAACCAGCAGGCACTTCGTGAGTATCTCGGCCGGCATGGCCCGGTCGCTGTGGTATCCAGCTTGCCCTACTACTGCAACGTGGGGGTCGCGGAGGCGGCGCGTGAAGTCGGCGTCCATTACTTCGACTTGACCGAAGACGTCGGCGTGACGGACCAGATCAAGATATTGAGCCGCGGGGCGAGGACGGCCTTTGTCCCGCAGTGTGGCTTGGCTCCCGGATTCATCAGCATCGTCGCGCACGACCTCATCACGCATTTTGAAAGCCTGGATACGGTCAAAATGCGGGTTGGAGCGCTGCCCGTGCATCCCAGCAATGCCCTGAAATATTCGCTCACCTGGTCAACGGACGGACTGATCAATGAGTATGGCAACACGTGCTTTGGAATCGAGCAAGGCCGAAAAATCGCCCTCCAGCCCCTCGAGGGATATGAAACCATCGAGCTCGACGGCTTGCTGTATGAGGCATTCAACACATCGGGGGGATTGGGCACCCTGGCCGATACCTATTCCGGCCGCGTCAAGACGATGAATTACAAGACCTTACGATATCCGGGACATTGCGAAAAGATCCACCTGCTCATGAACGATCTAAAATTGAACGAAGATCGGAAGACCCTCAAGCGGATCCTTGAACGCGCCATTCCTCAGACCCAACAAGACGTGGTGCTGATCTATGTCTCGGTCGTTGGAATGCGCCACGGAGACCTGTTCGAAGAGACCTACGCCAAGAAAGTGTATCCGGAGACGATTGCCGGACGATTGTGGTCGGCGATTCAAGTGACCACGGCCTCGGCGCTCTGTTGCGTCGTGGATCTTGTGCTGTCGAATCAGGGCGACTATCACGGGTTTGTGACCCAGGAGACGTTAATGCTCGCCGACATCCTGCAAAATCGATTCGGCACTTGCTATAGGGATGCACGGTCGGCGTCGGCATAGCCTGTTTGTGGAAGGATCCGATTGCATGAAGAGAGGCCAATGTTGTCCGAAAGGCGATCATGATTGATTCTGCCCAGATTCTCACGTCCCTTGGCCTCGCCTCGCTCAACTCGGGGGCCAATGCTGGGGTGTGGTGGTCGGGCGTGACAAGCGGGCACCGGCTCCAATCCATCAACCCCACCACCAGTACGCCGCTCGCCGCAGTCACCCTGGGAACCCGCGACGACTACGAGCGCGTGGTGCGCACTGCACAGGATACGTTTCAACGATGGCGCCTCGTCCCGGCGCCGAGGCGTGGAGAGATCATTCGGCGAGTTGGAGAAGCCTTGCGCCAGCACAAAGATGCGCTTGGCACATTGGTGTCGTTGGAAGTTGGAAAGATCAAAGCTGAGGGTGACGGCGAGGTGCAGGAGATGATCGATATGGCAGATTTTGCCGTCGGTCAATCGCGGATGCTGTACGGCCATACGATGCAGTCGGAGCGGCCCCATCATCGCATGTACGAGCAATGGCATCCCTTGGGCTCGATCGGGGTGATCACGGCATTCAATTTCCCGGTCGCGGTCTGGGCCTGGAATGCGTTCCTCGCCGCAATTGCCGGTGACACGGTCATTTGGAAGCCGTCTCCCAAGGCGCCCCTGTGCGCCCTTGCCGTGCAGCACCTCTGTAATCGCGTGCTCGAGGCAGCGGGGCACTCTGGTGTGTTCACGTTGTTCGTGACGGATCGGGTCGATGACGCGGAGTATATGGTGGCCGATGTCCGATTGCCGCTGATTTCATTTACCGGATCAGTTCCCGTCGGCAGGCGCGTGGCGGAGGTCGTCGGCCGACGACTCGGTCGCACATTGCTGGAGTTAAGCGGCAACAACGCCGTCATCGTCGACGAAGAAGCCGATCTCGACTTGGCCGTTCGAGCCATCGTGTTCGGCGCCGTCGGGACTGCGGGACAGCGATGTACGACCACGCGGCGGCTCATCGTCCACGAGTCCCAACTCCAACGGCTGCTTCCTCGATTGATTGCGGCCTATCGGTCCGTGGCAATCGGCGATCCGCTCGACGCACATGTCTTCATGGGACCGCTCATCGATCGGCAGGCGGTCAAGACCTACGAATCCGCATTGAAGGAGGCGGTCGGGCAAGGCGGAGAGATCCTGTTCGGGGGGCGGGTGCTCGACCGGCAGGGCAATTTTGTCGAGCCTACCATCGTTCGTGCGCAGTCCTCCTGGGAGGTCGTCCGGCGTGAGACCTTCGCGCCGATTCTCTTCGTGATGTCGTTCAAGACGGTCGAGGAAGCGATCGCAATCCAGAATAACGTGCCGCAGGGGCTGTCCTCGGCGATCTTTACCACTCATCTTCGGCACGCCGAACGGTTTTTGTCAGGAACCGGAAGCGACTGTGGCATTGCCAACGTCAACCTGGGGACGTCCGGGGCGGAGATCGGTGGGGCGTTCGGCGGCGAAAAGGAAACGGGAGGGGGCCGTGAAGCCGGATCGGACGCCTGGAAGGCGTACATGCGGCGGCAGACCAGTACCATCAATTGGGGAACTGATTTGCCATTGGCACAGGGAATTGCCTTCGATCTTCCCTCTTGACGCCACTCCAAAGGAGGCTAGCCATGGTGGTACGGGGCGCGCAATTGGATGCGTTGATCGAGCCGATGGTGGCGGAGTACGTCTCGAAGAACCGGGCAGCGCAAGCCATCAAGGCCGACTTGGACGGCATTGCCGTTGGGCTCTGGCCGGTGCTCGATCACCTCACCATTCGCACCACAGATATCGATCGCCGCGCTCAGGAATTCGTCGATTTGGGCTATGCGTACGATCAAACGATCGAGTATGGGGATTGGTATGCCAAGGTCTACCGAGCGCCCGGCTATCCTGCGCTCTTCGTCGACCAAGCCTATCCAGATGCCCGGGGGAAGAGCAGCGTGATTCCGCGGTGGGTCGACAAGTTCGGCGATCGGCTGTTCCACCACCTGGCGGTGCGCGTGGCCAATATCGAGCTGTCGATCGAGCGGTTGGAAAGAAAGGGAATCGTCTTTGCCGGTGGCATCGTCGGGGAGCGGGGGGGAGTCTTGCGGCAGATATTCAGCGCCCCAGAAACTGTAGACGGCGAGCCGTTCTCGGTTCTCGAATTGACCGAGCGTCACGCGGGATACCGCGGATTTTCTCCGCCGCAGGCCGACAGCCTCATGCGCTCAACGACGAGATCCTGACGCCAGTCGACGCCTCCATGATGGCCTTACGGTCCGTCGAATCATCCCCTGGATGGAGTTTCAGAGCGAGAAGGGGAGGGCTTGGCTTGAGCGGGCGAAGCTGAACTGCGCTCATAAGGCGAATACATCTTGGAAAGAATCTTCTGCCCTTCGGCCGAGAGGGCAAACTCGGTGAACGACTGCACCAGCGGCGGCGCATTGAGCTTCGACAAGAACAGCACGGGCCTGCGGATCTTATAGCGTCCGTTCTTGATCGTCGGATCACCAGGCTCGACCTGATCGACGGTCAGAATACGGATTGGGACGCCAAGCTCTTGGGCTTCCAGAGCACTTTTCATCGAAACATAACTAACCGCATTGTCGCGCCCGGAGACGCTTGCCAGGGCCTTTTGGTCGCGCCGTGCCACGCGCTTGGACGCCACCATCCGTCCCTTAATGCCCAACGTGTGCTCGAATCCCGTCTGAATATTCTGATCGGCGGTCCGCCGAATGACTTCCACACCCTTGTCGGCTCCATCGAGTTCCGACCATCGGGAGAGTTTTCCCGTAAACAGAGATTGCGCTTGCTGCGTACTCACGTCTACCAGTGGATTGGTAAAGTTCACAATGATAGCCACACCGTCCCATGCCACCTGTTCGGACCGAAGACCGGGCTCATCGGATCCGTCCACAGCGAGATCGGCCTGGCCGCTTTTCACCATCTCGGTCGTATCTAGAACGTGGTCCCACTCCAGATCCACGATCGAGCCGGGATGGGCCCGTTCAAACTCTCGAGCCAAAGTCTGTATGACCGGTTGCTCAGGACCGTGCCCAACGACAAGGATCCGTCCTCCCGCACCGACAGCCCCCCACGCTCCCATACCGAATACGACAGCGCCACCAACCAGGAGGGTCACAGACCTAGATGCCGTCAGCCAACTCGTCATGGTCATACTCCAAAGTCAGGTCTGAACGATGTCCGTCCTCTCGGTTTTATTCTACCGCCGATTCGACCGATACGGAATGGCCGAGTCCGCAACGGCGTGTGTTGCATTCTACCCCTGAAACGGAGGGGCTTGCGGGCCAGGGGTGTAGCAACAGGGGACAATCCTAGGCAATTTCCGGGCTGGGGACTGGTATTGTGATTGCTATGGAATGAACTAAAGTATGGGGTGGGGGAGGGCCGCGTTACGCCTTGCCCTCAACCAACAGCATAATACTTTCTCCGGTGCACCGGCACGCGGGAGGAGGCCTCGATGGCGATCCTATCCCTTCAACGCCAGCGTTCCCACGCTCCCGAAGACCCACGCTCGATGGGGTCCGCCTCCTCACAGAGTGCCCGTACCCTTGATTTTCTCCAAGGAGTTCTTTGCGGGCTGCATCCACGTGATTTTGCAGTCCGGTGCTGGGACGGACAAGTCTGGCAGGCCGAGGCTGGCTGTGAGACCAAGTTCACGCTCGTCTTAAACCACCCTCGGGCGCTGCGGAATTTGTTTCTCCGCCCCAATCAGGCCACCGTGGCACAGGCGTTCGTAGCTCAGGACTGTGACGTCGAAGGCGACCTTGAAGCCGCAACCACTCTGGGGCGGTATCTGTCTACTCGGCGGTGGAAGTTCCGCGATTTGCTGCGCTACGGACGCTGGCTGCACGAGCTCGCCAAGGGTGAATTGGCGGAACACGGGTATCCCTCAGCAGAACTCCAGGGCACGGTGCATTCCAAAGAGCGGGATCGGCAGGCGATCTCATACCACTACGACCTCTCGAATGAATTCTACGCGCTGTGGCTTGATCGTCGGATGGTCTATTCGTGCGGATACTTTTTGCATGCTGACGAGGATCTTGATTCTGCGCAATTGAATAAACTGGATTATATCTGCCGGAAACTCCGCTTGAGGCCGGGCGATCGCCTGCTCGACATCGGGTGTGGATGGGGCGGATTGATCCTACATGCGGCGGAACGGTATGGGGTCCAGGCAGTCGGTATTACGCTCAGTACGAGCCAGGCGGAATACGTTTCGGCCAAAGTACAAGAGCGGGACTTGGCGGCGCGCTGTCGCGTGGAACTACAGGATTATCGGGACCTGCCTTCCGAGTGGGAATTCGACAAGATCGTCAGTATTGGCATGGTGGAGCACGTGGGGCACCGCCGCCTCCCGGCCTATTTCGATGCAATCTGGCGGGTGCTTTGTCCCGGTGGGGTGTTTCTCAACCATGGTATTGCGAGCCGGGCGGGAAAGTTGGGCGAGCGGAGCGAGTTTCTCGATCAGTACGTATTCCCCGACAGCCAGTTGATTCCTTTGGATACGACGGTGTGCGAGGCCGAACGGGTGGGATTTCTGGTACGCGACGTGGAAAGTCTGCGTGAGCACTACACCCTGACTCTCCGGCACTGGGTCCGCCGGTTGGAGTCCCATCATGATGAGGCCGTTGGTCTAGTGGGCGAGCAGGCTTACCGTGTCTGGCGCCTGTACATGGCCGCGTGTGCAGACAGTTTCCGCATAGGACGTTGTGATTTGTACCAAACCCTCCTCTCGAAGCCTGTCGCCGGTGACAGTCGCGTTCCTTTAACTCGACAAGACTGGTATCGTTCCGTCGCCACGGATTCAGTCCTGAGTTCATCCTAATCGACGAGCAGACGCGTTCTTCACGTGTTCGGCTCCAGGATGCAGCTTGACGCCCCTACCGCGACAGCCTATAAGAAATTGCCACCGTGAATAGATGGCACGAGGGGAGGTCGGTCCATGCTCGTCTCTCGCATTGGTCTATGTTCGCGACTCTTGCTAGGGGTCGCAATTCTCGCAGTCGGCATCAACCCCCTCGTCTGGGTGAGCGACGCTCACGAATTGGGCGAAGGAGGCTGGCCGCTGGTGACCGTCGAGGGGATCACGGTGCCCGACATTGGTCCGCTTCCGACGGTCGTGCCCACTCCGCCTGGAAACCTCCTCTACAAAGCCAAAGTGGATTTGGGCAAACAGCTCTACTTCGATGGGCGGCTGTCTAGGAGCGGGGCGATCTCCTGTGCCTTTTGTCACACGCCGGGAGCCGGTTTTGCCGATCCGCGCCAAACATCGATCGGAATCGACGGAAAAGTGGGAGGGCGCCAGGCCCCGACCGTCCTGAACGCTGGGTTCAATCCGGTTCAGTTTTGGGATGGGCGCGCCGGGACATTGGAAGAACAGGCGATTGGGCCGATCCACAACCCGATCGAGATGGGCGAGTCCCATGAACATGTTGTTAAGAAACTGAACAAGATCGTCGGCTATCGAACCCAGTTTCAGGCGGTCTTTGGAACCGAGGTGAGCCTGCAGGGAATTGCCGAGGCGATCGCGACCTATGAGCGGACCGTTATCTCGACCAATTCGCCTTTTGACAAGTACGTCATGGGTGACAAGACGGCGATGGGCGAGGCGGCAGTGAGAGGTCTGGCTCTCTTCAAGGGTAAGGCTCGATGCATTCTGTGCCATTACGGGCCCAATTTTACCGATAACGGGTTTCACAACTTAGGTGTTCCCCAAGTCGGACCGTTCAAAATGGATTTAGGACGCTACAACGTAACCCACGTGGAAACAGACAAGGGTGCGTTCAAAACGCCCACGCTCCGCAGCATCACTGAGACGGCGCCGTACATGCACGATGGTGCTTTTAAGACGCTGGAGGAGGTGGTCGGGTTTCTCGACGCCGGAGGCGGACCCAACGAACACCTGGATCCTTTCATCAAACCGCTCAAGCTCAGCCCGGGAGAGCAAGCCGACCTCGTGGCTTTTCTTCATGCGTTGACCGGCGAAGCCATTGCGTTCGAATTTCCGAAGCTGCCCAAGTAGGGATAATCTACAGCCCTGTTCGGTCATGAGCAGGGCACTCCATTGCACGCGTTCACGAAGGAGGAAGCATGACGCGCCACGCGTTGGTCTTTGATGCGGTGGCGTGTTGCTTGCGGGTGCGTACAAACGAAGACGGCAGCCATGAAGCTGGCCCGGCCACCGGAGTTGGCTTGCACGTGACGGCGCCGTACAAGGTCGAGGATGGAACGGTGCACGGCCCGTATCATCACTCCTGTAAACAGGTCAAAACCGAAATCTTCACTGCTTACTGTTTGAGTCGACCGTCCCGGACGCACTGTTGACCGACGTCGAGTATTTGGTCGAGAAGCGGCTGTCTCACAGTGCGGTGGATCTCGTGACCTGCAACAGGTTCTATCATGATCGCGATGAGGAGATCGAAACAGCCCGAGTTCAAGTGCTAACCCTGCTGGAAGACAAGCTAAAAGAAATTTCGGCGGGGGATGCCAAACAGACGGAATCATGTTCCATCGCTGGCCGGACTGGAAGTGGGTGCTAGACGGAACAGTGGGGCATCCTAATCGGTAGGCCACAAGCATCGAACAAAATAAAGCCAGTCTGACCCGCCCCGCAGACGGAGGCGCCCCATGCGGGCCGTCCGATTTTTTCGGTGCTGCCGATACGGTTTGAAACAGGTGGTGGATGTCTGACGACCCAACAGGTCGCGTTTTTATCCTTCCCGAAGCTGAACGGCGCATCATGGCCGGGCATTGCTGGGTCTATGACCGTGACGTGGCGTCGGTGCAGGGGATGCCGAAGCCGGGAGATGTCGTCCAGGTCGTGGCAGCTGGCGAACGAAATGTGGGCCTCGGACTATACAGCCCGCAGTCCCGGATCCGTGCGCGATTGATCACGACGGATGTCGAACCGATCGGAGAGGCGTTCTGGGCCGGCCGTTTGCACAAGGCAATTGGTCACCGGGCAGGAATTATCCAAGGGACCACCGCCTACCGTCTGGTGCATGCCGAAGCGGATGGCCTCCCTGGTGTGATTGTCGATCGCTATGGCGAGACGCTGGTGATGCAAACTCTCACGGTCGGTATGGATCGACGGAAGGAATTGCTCGCGGAACTCCTTCAGTCGACTACGGGGGCGACTGCGGTCTATGCGAGAAACGACGCACCGTCGAGAGCACTCGAAGGGTTGGCTCTCGAGAAGCGGTTTGTCCGAGGCGAGGGGCAGACACGTCTTGAAATTCAAGAGGGGCCCTCAAGATTTCTGGTCGATGTTGAGGAAGGACAAAAAACCGGGTGGTTTTGCGACCAGCGTGAAAATCGTCTCGCCGTTGCGACCCTCTCGAAAGGGAAGGACGTGTTAGATGCGTTTTGCCACACGGGAGCGTTCGGGGTGCACGCCGCCGTGGCCGGTGCCAGATCCGTGGCAGGTCTTGACCGGAGCCGGTTTGGGATCGACCAGGCCCGCACGCACGCCGAGTTGAATCAGGTGCGGGTCGTGTGCGATTTCCGGGTGAGTGAGGCGATCGACGCATTCAAAAAGCTAGGAGGTTCCCGCAAACGCTTCGATCTGGTGATTCTCGATCCGCCACCGTTCGCAAAGCGGCGCGCCGCCAAAGGAACGGCACTGGACGGATACGAGCATCTCCACTCAATGGCATTGTCATTAGTCAGAGAGGGAGGTCTCATCACGACCTGTTCGTGCTCCCATCACATCGCCACGTCGGATCTCGAGAAGACCATGGTACGTGCCGCCAGAAGAATGCGACGGCACGTGCACGTGGTCGAACGTCGAGGTGCGAGCCTCGATCATCCGATCGTGGACGCCATTCCGGAAACATCCTACTTGTCCTGCCTCGTCGTTGGCGTTGACATGCAGTGAGGCCGACAGCGGGATCCGACGGTGTTGTCGGTGTCACGCGTGTGGGCACGAAGCCACTCGTTGACAGCGTCGATGCGGATTCGTAGACTTCCGAAAATCTTCCATAAGGAGACGCCATGCGGAAACGAGCATTGCTCATCGGTATCAATAAATATCGGGTGCCGGGTGCCGATTTGCGCGGCTGTGTGAACGATGTCCGCAACATGCAGCGAGTCCTCACTCGGTATTACGGCTTTGCGGCCAAGGACATCTCCATTTTGACTGACTACAAGGCGACGAAGCGGGCGATTGAACAAGGGATTCGCAAACTGGTCGCGCGGTCGAAAAAAGACGATATCTTGCTCCTGCACTATTCCGGCCATGGATCCAACGTGCCGGATGACGATGGTGATGAGGCGGACCACAGGGACGAAATTTTGTGCCCGACTGATTTAGATTGGAAGGATCCCCTTCGAGACGATTGGATCAGAAAAACGCTCAACAAGGTGAAGGCGGGCGTCCGATTGACGGTCATCATGGACTGTTGTCATTCGGGCACGATTACACGTGCGATCATGCCGCTCGACGTGCGAGTCAGAGCGCGGTATTTGCCGAGCCCATGGGATCTCGTGGCCGTGGAGTCGGGTCGAGACCTTCGTGGGAAGAGGAGCGGGGGGCTGCGCGCGTCGTCTCGCGCCACCAGGGCACGGAAGGATGTCGTTCCCGCGAATATATCGGAACTGCTCGTAACCGGATGCCGCGACACCCAGACCTCAGCCGATGCCTATATAGCCGGGACCTACAACGGTGCGCTGACCTACTACCTGGCGGAGACCATCACAGAGGCCGAGGGCAAGTTGACGTATCGCGAACTCCACGCGAAGACGGTGGCAAAGCTTCGGCGGAAGTCGTTCGACCAAGTCCCCCAGCTTGAGGGCAACCAGAAGTCGTTCGACCGGCAGTTTTTGAGCTGACGGGAACAGCGGACCTCCACGAGAGGGATCTCGCCGTCATTTACACGCTGAATCCTGCAAAATGCTCCGGGAACACCTTGAACCTGGCGACGGCCTGGCCGACACGCTGTAGCTTGTCGATGTGCTGGACCGAGTCAAGCTGCTGCACGTCTTCAGGTTTGATGTCAGACAAACCAAGGTCGTTCAGGCCCAGCCTGCTCAATTCCGCGTTGTAGCGCACATATGTAAACAGTTTTGGCGAAACCGGCCCCTTCGCGCCGACCAGATCGCCGACCTCGCGGTCCAGCCTGTGACCCGCCAGACATCGGCCAAACACTCGACAGAGAAAATCTTGCTCGGTCAGGGCCGCGAACATGAGAGCAGAGGGAATGGAGCTGGCGTTGTACAGCAGATTCATCTCGCCCGGGTGCAGGTCCTGGTTGGCATCCGGACTGGTTCCCGTGCCGATGGAGACAACGAGCATCTGTGTCTCCCCGGTCGGCCAGTTCAGGTGGAACGGTTCGGTCGTCGCCATGAGAAAGGCCTGAAATGCGGGATTGTTGTACGGCGTGATGCCCCCGTCGACGAAGATGAATTCACGCTCACCCAATGTGACGAGCTCAGGAGGAAAATACACCGGCGCTGCCGTACTGGCGCGCACCAGTTGCCACAGCGGCAGGTTGAGATTGCAGTCGTGGCGCGCCCGGTCGTTATATTTCGCCTTGGGATTGTTCCAGATCGGCCAGGGGGAATCAGTCGTGGCGTTCCGCATGACCATCATCAAGAGCGTACGGATCCTGTCGCTGCCTAAGGTCGTGTCTGGTTTGAACTCCTGCTTCAGCTTGTTGGCGAGCCCCTCGTCAGTGTACTTATGTCGGAATTTCTGGAGCAGACATGCCTTATCGAACATGTCGGCGCCGCTCGTGACGTAAAAGTCTCGGATCCTTGCGACCGGCATCCCCAATGAGATACATGCCGCCAGAATCGCACCCGTACTCGTCCCCGCCACAAAATCGAAGTAGTCCGCCAGAACGAACGACGCTTGCTTGTCGGGAGGCAGCGCCTTCTTGAGCAGCTCCTCAATACAGGCAAGAATCTCGACGGTGATCATGCCCCGAATGCCCCCTCCGTCCAGTGCCAGAATCTTTTTCGGCCCTGAATCCCGAATGCGTGTCGCGAGGGCCATGCGTGCCTCCTAGCGTAGACCTTGCGGCGGTGACCATAACAGAGTCGTGTCCAGAATGGTGACCTGGCCTCCATACTGTCCTACGGTGTCGAGCATGTGTTCAGTTCCGCCTGGGCCATTGCCGCCTTGACCGTTCCATAAGGCAATGCAGTGCACGGCTCCTACGGCAAGGGCATTATCAAGTTGCCACCGGTTGTTTCGTTCGTACGCATTCGTGTCGGTTGGCGCCGGACCTAATTCACGCGGCATGATTCGGACGCGCGTGCGTGCATTCGAGGCGATGCGGCGATAACGTTCGACCCACTGGGGTCCGGCGAAGGCGACCGACGCATCCAGAAACGTCGGTTCCTCGAATTGAAGATAGAGCTGCACCCGCATCCCTCGTGCCAGGCAGGCCTCAGCGAATAGCGTATCGCCTCCGCACGCGCCGCCGCAGATGGCCAAATCCGTCGATTGCACGTGGATGTCATCCAGCGCCTTCCCGATAGCGCCCGCCGCCACGGATTCCTTGTCAGGGGGAAACCGTGGGCTCGGTCTGTTCGGAGCATCGATCATATGCCCGCTGAACAAGACGGCTTGGGCACCATGCCGCGGCGACGCGCCGGTAACGCGTGCCTCCGTTGCGTCAATTGTTGCGAGGAGCGCACGCCCGTATGCGTCAGAAGGATGATTCGACAAAATCGCCTTGATTTGATTGCGAGCCAATCGACGGTGATCTTTGTCGAGCAATCGTTTCGCCAGAAGACGACGTGCCTCGATTCGCAGCGTGGACGACGGGGCCTCCTCTGCTAGCATGAGCAGATCGCCGAGGGCCTCATGCGCCAATGCGCGGTCGAAATAAATCCGCCATTGGCTGAGACGGTTGGCCATCGAGGGTGAAGGGTTCATCGCAGGATAGTGGGCGGGAGCGCTGCTGCCCAGCGGACCCTGTCCGATGTCCGGTACCATGCCGATTCCGTGACCAGTTCCTGCCGACGCACCATGGTCATCGGTCCGTTATTGCCTCGATAAATCGATTGGCGACCCAGCCTTCCAAATCCGTGTCGTCGCTGACGTCGACCTTGGTCCAGCGTGCTCCCTTTTCTAGGATAAACACCTCGGTGCCTCGAGCCAGTGGGGCGCCCGCTAGTTCGAACTCAATTCCAGGCCCCTTGCGGATGTTCAGTGCGTCTGCGATGACCCGCACGCGCTCGCGTTCGTCCTGCTGACGGCCGACCACTCGAGCACGGATGAAGTCGAGTGGAAACGCCGGTCCCGGGTCGCGCTTGCGGTCCGGCGCAATGTCGTCATGCCCCACGATGTCCAGTAATGCATAGTGACGGACTAGCAAGAGGGCAAGGTCGAGCGCGCGCTGCAACTGGATGTCAGTATACGTATGCCACCAGCGCTGGTCTTGCTCGAGCTTATGCCGAGCCTGAATGGCCTGTGTTTTGGAGTAGGTATCGCCGAACCAAGCCAGCAAGCGATCGCCGGATTCACGGAACCAGCCGGCATTGTCCATCTCGATTCCGATCGCATGGCCATTCAGTCCTGTGAGACCTTCCCATTGGCTGATACCCGCGTGCCATGTCTTGATATTGAACGGCGCCAATTGCGTCACGGAGCCGTCGCGCCCGATGACGAGATGCGCCGACGCCCTGGCCTCAGGATTACACAACCAATTGCACGATTCCTGAACGCTCCTTCCCGCCGTGTAATGGAATACGAGGTAGCGAGGCACAATCGTGCCGGGGCTACGATTTGGCGTGGTGCGGTGTTCGACCATTGGTCCGGACAGGCGGTGGTCTACAATCACGAATGGATTCATATCGGGGGCCAAGGCGGGCGTGATGCCGGTCGTCCGTGACCCCTGTGCTGAAGCTTTGCGCGCACGAGCGCTTCCACGTGTTTGCGATCGACGTGAAGTTCGTATCTTCGCGGGCATGACCCACCTCTTCGATGATTTCAATGCTGAAGACGCGTTGACTGGTCGTGGCCCAGGCAAGCCTCGTACCATAATCTCAGGAAGGTTGTCAGCAAGGGACATGGCGGGTGACGTCTGCGGTTCGAGCGGATCCACTAGGAAGGCTGCTGCCGGATGGGGCGGCGTGAGGCTAAGCAGGAGCAGACGGGGCGGCGTCGGCCGATGGTCGTCGGGCTCGAAGCCGCTCGTGTTGCGCTCCAAGGTACAGACCGTTCATAAGCCACAGTCCGGCGATGGGCACCGCGGCGAAGGCGGACTCCCCTATGGTCAGTCCGGCCGATTGCAAGGCGCTCGATACCCAGCTGCTCGCCATGTCTCCACCGCGATGCACGACGGTGTCGATGACGTTCTTTGCCTGGTATTTTTCTTCCCGTGTCACGACCGTGAACAGCGTTTCGCGCGAGGGCTTGGCAATCGCAAACTCTCCTGCGCGCCGTAGGATGCCGAAAACGACCAACACCGCAAGAATCGGCGCGATGCCGAAGATGGTAAAGCCAAAGAGATTGAAGGCCGGTACGGCCGCGAGCATCGCGGTAACACCAAGGCTGGACAACAACCGGCCCGTGAGGACCAGCTGTGTCAACACGGTCAATGCATTGACGCCGAAGTCCACCCATGCGAAGAGGCGTGTTCGGTCGGCCGAGTCGGCTACCACCTCGGGGACCAGGCGCATCTGCTGGCTGTACAGCATGGTTGAGAGTATGGAGTAGCAAGCTAAGTAGAGACAGATCGCCAGCAGATACCGGGATTGAAAGATCTTCGTCATGCCCACCAGGAGACTTGGTGGTTCCGGGGTGCTCTGCGCGACGTTCGTGGCTTGCCGCTCGGAATCGTTGACGTGTCGAGGGTGCGTCCTGACGACGGAGAAAAAGCACAGCATGGCGCAGAGCAGCAGGGAGATCGACACCAGCAGAAGCGGGGCAATCCCCATGTGTGGGACCATAATTGCCGTAAACAGGGGACCGGCTACGGCACCGCAGCTTCCCCCCGCCGCGATGAATCCAAACAGGCGCCGGGCGGCTTCCGTGGTGTACAGATCCGCCATGACGCTCCAAAACACCGAGACGACGAAGAGGTTAAACACGCTCACCCACACGAAAAACACCGGGGCAATGTCGGCGAGGGGGATGCTGCTGTTGAGCGCGAGGAAAAACAGAAGTAAATTTCCGGCAAAAAATAAGTACACGGTTGGGATGAGGCGGCGAACCGGGAGCCGTCCGGCAATCCATCCGAAGATCGGCACCAAGACCACCATGCACAGGAAGACGGCGGAAAAGAGCCATGGCAGCCTCTGGGCTCCGGTTTGTACTCCCATTTCGTCTCGGACGGGCCGCAAGACGTAGTAGGACGCCAGAAGGGTAAAAAAGTAGAGGAAGGAGAAGAGAAGCGCCCGGAGTTCCGGCCGTTCGACGTTGACGATCCGGTTTATGAGCTGATGCATGCCTGAAGGCGCGTCGGTCGTATCCGAGGGGGTAATGAGTTACTATACTGGAACCTGATGGAAAGAATCTACGTACGTTGTGTGAACGTACAAACGGTCCTCAGTCCGTCGGTGTGTGGCAGGTGAGCCGTAGTCGTGTTCCTGCGAAAGTAGCGACTTCATGTATCGACCGTGATACGACCGGAGGTCGAAAAAGATACGACTTGATGGGTACCCATACGATGAATGCCCGTGTTGTCGGGCAGTTTCGACCGGCCGTGCCTGGCCGATAGTTTGCTAGGACACGATTGGAGACGAGCGGGTCGCCGCCCTGAGCCAACCTCCGGTGGCGATTGATGTCATGCAGGGGGCGCTCGCGTTCTCATGCCGAACTCATATCGTTTATGATCACCACCTGACCGAGTGTGAGTGAAAGGAGGTTCTGATGACCGTCGCAGGACCTGTTGAACTGGAGCAGATGAAATCGTTGGGCGAACTTGCTGGAGAGGCACGGGGTATCCTCCGAGCAATGCGGCAGATCCAACCCCGCGTAACGATGCGCTCGCCGTCGGATTATGCGCGGCGGCCAGGCTATTCCCGCCAATTTCTGCCTGGTTTTCAGGTGTGCCACCCTACGATGACCGGGAGGCGCACTGACGATGCGGCCCCATTGCTCGATGGGTCTGGTTCTGAGCTGAAGTACCAACACTTTTCCGTTGTGATGTCGAAATCGAGGCGCTTGGCCATCTACGTGGCCTGCAACATCAATGGCAAGCGATCGCAAAAGATCCGTCGTGGGCGGGACCGATGGAGTCTCGATCCCAGGATCGATCCCGCGTATCAAGTCGGCGAGGAGCTCTACAGTCGAAACGACTTGGACCGTGGTCATTTGGTCCGGCGCGAAGATCCCGTTTGGGGAGAAGAAAAGGAGGCGGCTCTTGCCAATCAGGACAGCTTTCATTTCACCAATTGCTCGCCACAACACGAGAAGTACAACCAACGCACATGGCTTGGACTGGAGAATTACATTCTCCTCAATTCGCGTGCACATGACTTGAAGGTCAGCGTGTTCAGCGGTCCGGTCTTCAAAGATGACGATCCCACCTATCGCGACGTGTTGATTCCCCGTGAATATTGGAAGGTGGTCGCAGTCGTATCGGAGGGGCGGCCGTCGGCAACGGCCTACATGATCAGCCAGGCCGATCTGCTGGAGAATCTTCGGGCCTTTGGCTTCGGGAAATACAAAACCTATCAAGTCAGCATTGGGCAAATCGAACAGATGACCGACCTGCGGTTCGGAGATCTGAAGCAATACGATGGGTTCACGACCGAGGAAGGACGGACGCGCCGTGCCCTACGGCAAGAGATTCGCTCCTGGGAGGACATCCGGGTCTGACTCGCGACACGGGCACATCCGGTGACGCGCGCGTACGGCATGGCATGGCGCCATCGACGGTACTCCCAGAGAATCTAGCCGCCGTGTATGGCCGGCGACGATCAGTGCCTTGCACGAAGCTCGCGCTGTAGGGCGCGACTACGAAAACGCCGCTCTAAGGATGGCCTGAGCTTCGGCCTGGATGCGCTTGAGGTGCTCGGTGCCTCGGAAGGACTCGGTGTAGAGCTTGTAGACCTCTTCCGTTCCGGATGGGCGTGCGGCAAACCAGCCGTGCTCGGTGATGACCTTCACCCCACCGATCGCGGCGCCATTGCCGGGTGCCTTTGAGAGCACGGACGTGACCTTATCGCCGGCCAGTTCCGTCATCTTCACCGTGTCGGCTGACAGTTTCGAAAGCACGGCTTTTTGCTGTGCTGACGCGGGCGCGTCAATGCGTTCGTAACAAGGTTCACCCAATTCCTTCGTCAGATCCCGATACAGTTCGCCTGGATCCTTGCCGGTGGTCGCCCGCATTTCGGCGGCCAAGAGATCCATGATGATGCCGTCTTTGTCAGTGGTCCACACGCGTCCGTCCTGCCGCAAGAATGACGCCCCTGCGCTTTCTTCTCCGCCGAATCCAAGGCAGCCGTCCAGCAACCCGGGCACGAACCACTTAAATCCGACCGGCACTTCGACCAATTTCCGATTCAATTTGGACGCCACGCGGTCGATGAGGCTGCTGCTGACCAAGGTCTTGCCGATCGCGGTGCTCGTGGTCCAGCCAGGCCGATGTGTAAACAGATAGTGAATCGCTGTGGCGAGGTAATGATTCGGATTCATCAATCCCACGCTCTTCGTGACGATTCCATGCCGGTCGCTGTCGGCGTCGTTTCCAAAGGCGATATCGAATTTCTGGCGTAGCGCAATGAGCGAGGCCATGGCATAGGGGGAAGAACAATCCATTCGAATCTTTCCGTCCCAGTCGAGCGGCATGAATCGAAACGTCGGGTCCACCGCCGCATTCACGATTTTGATCGAAAGACCATATTGGTCGGCGATCGGCTCCCAATAGGCCACGTTCGAACCGCCGAGCGGGTCCGCTCCGATGGTCAGGTGAGCGCCTTTGATGGCGGCCATGTCGATGACATTGAGGAGATCGTTCACGTAGGTGCCGACGTAGTCGTGCCGGTGTGTGGATGAAGCTGCCAGCGCCTGCTCGTAGGGCAGGTGCACGACACCCTTCAGATAGTCGATCAACAGGGTATTTGCCCGTTCTTCGATCCATTTCGTGATCCCGGTATCGGCTGGGCCGCCGTTCGGCGGATTGTACTTAAAGCCGCCGTCTTCAGGCGGATTGTGCGAGGGAGTGACCACGATTCCGTCGGCCAGACCCTTCGTACGGCCGTGGTTATAGGTCAGGATGGCGTGTGAGATGACCGGGGTCGGTGTGAAGCCGTTGTCTCGGTCGATCATGACATCAACGTTGTTCGCGGCCAGTACGCCAAGGGCCGTGTGAAACGCGGGATCCGAGAGCGCGTGCGTGTCCTTCCCCAAATAGAGCGGGCCGGTAATGTGTTCGTTGCGGCGATACTCACAGATCGCCTGGGTGATGGCGAGGATGTGCGATTCGGTGAACGAATGGCGCAGGGCCGAGCCGCGATGGCCACTCGTGCCGAAACTCACGCGGTGCGAGGGTTCGGCGGGGTCGGGTGCATTGTCATGGTAGGCATGATGCAGCGCGGAAAGGTCGATCAACTGTTCAAGAGGCGCTGGTTTTCCGGCGAGGGGATGTACGGCCATGATCGTAATCGGTGCGCGTCGATAATGGATTGCATGATAGGACCATCGGTATGCCGAAACAAGTAGGGAATAAGATCTCGAGTCGCTTCCTCTGTCGAAGGTGCGGTACGCGCTACGAGCAGAGCGCTGTGCTGCGTGCGCCCCCGGGACGGTTTCGATCAAGGACGAGGTCTGCCACGGCGATACAGGTGACGCCGAAGGGAAGATAACCCGCGTAGCCAAGCAGCGGCATTTCGAAGATCGTAAAACGATGGACGAAAGGAATCGCATATTCCCAGTGGGCGAGGCTGTGCCAATTCCACAGTTCCCAGAACAATCCGCAGATCAGCCCGGCCAGTGCCGGCACCCAAGACTTCCGCCAGTCTCCCTTGGCAAGAGGCGACAGGATGGTTGACTGGCCGGAGATGATTTGAACGGAAATGATCAGGAAGAGAGGACCGAGCCAGACGAATGGGAACAGATAGTTCGGCCAGATGCCGAGCCCGAGCAAGCCAACGGAGGAGACGCTCAGAAAAAACCAGCCGAGCCAAGGAGAATCGATCGCAGGGATGGCGGCAAAGCGATCGAGTCCTGCGCTCATGCGCGGGTAACTCCGCAGGACCTCGGCCGTGCCGACGACTGCGGGCAAGACCGTCGAGAAGGGAACAGTGGCTCGAACCATATACTCAACGGCCGTCAATTCGCCGGCCCCGCTATACACCCAGTTCTCAACGAAGCGATTGAGATACTCGAACATCCACCAGAAGCCTGCGCTTGCCGGAAAGAGGATCCAAAAGTCCTGCCAGTCGTGGAGCATGACACAGCGACCGGTTCGCATATAGGCCCAGGCATTGACGACCAGGATATAGCCCAGCCATAGCGGCGTGAAGGTGTGTTCCTGGACCGAGGCGGCCCAGGGAAAACGGGTCCAAGCGATGATCCACCACAGAGCCGTCCACCCTATTCCGACCCATCCCCACCAAGGAAACTGCTGCCTCCCGTTCAGTGCGTCGGGTCTCTTGAATCGAACCCTGGCTGCGTACGTGTTCGTGCTCAGAGTACGCCATATGAACGGAGCGATCGTGCCGATCAATATGATCGCGACGAGCAGAAATCCTTCCCATGAAAAGGGAGCGTGCGTCACAGACGATGTGCGCGGAGGAAATTCCAGGTAGCGCGTGACCGGTAGGCCCGTTAGCCAGACGCCGCATAGTGGGAGTCCCAGCAGCAGGACCACCGTGGGTATGAGGACCACTCGCCGCCTTCTCATGGGTTCTGTTCCGCAATCATTCGCCGCAGCGTCTGCGCGTTTGGAACTGCGTGCCCCTTTGCGTCGTTGTTAAAGTAGACATAGACGTCAAGCCCACGATGGAGATGGCGCCGAATCCCATTCGCCTCGGCTGCTAATGCTTCGTTCGAGTAGCTGGAAACGAACAATTCGTCCCGTCCGTGGAAACGCAGGTAGGCGAAATCCGCGGTCACAACATTGCGACGCGGGTGCCGGGGAGAATCAGCGATGCAGAGCGCCACATGGTGTCGGCGAAGCAGCGCGTACACCGCATCCGTGAACCAGGACAAATGGCGAAATTCCACTACGAGCCGAAGCTGCAGACCGGTCGACACCGAGCCCCGTGCCTGCTGCAGGAATCGGGAGAGTGTCGGCAGGTCGACACGAAACGACTCTGGGAATTGGAGGAGTATTGGCCCGAGATGAGAACCAAGCACCTGCGCGTGATACACGAAGGTGTCCCAGAGATTCTTTGCGTCAGACAATCGTTTCACGTGGGTGATCACCCGGCTGGCTTTGACTGAAAAGACGAAACGATTCGGGACTTCTGCCTTCCATCTCTCGTAGGTCTGCTGACGTGGGAGATGATAGAAGGAGGAGTTGATTTCGGTCGTGTCGAAGCGATTCGCATAAAATTTAAGAAAACCTCGGCTCGACAAGTTGGTCGGATAAAAGTCCCCCTTCCAACTTCGGTAGCTCCATCCGGATGTGCCGATGAAAACCCGTCCCACGGATTCGCTCCATCGCTCGCGGTCCCGCATTGTATTTTACCGAAAGAACGTGGCAGGTCGCCCAATGAATGGCGTGTCGCAGACGTCCACCTGGGACGCCAAGACTGTAGGATGAAACCCACACGGAAGCAAAACCTAGTGGGCTTTCGTCAATGTCTATGGTATGAGACATTGAAACCATTCTGTTCGTGTTTGACATGGGATGTCTGCGTGTGCGCGTTGCTTGCAACTCCGCAGTGGTCGTCCATTCTGATTCCTGAACCGTACTCTGCCTGGAGGTGTCTTCCGTGACTCGCATCTGCATCATGGTGTTCGTGCTGATCGGTGGTCTGGCGCTATGGGCTCCCCTCAGGGCCACTGAATCCACCACTTCGCCTTCGGAAGCGGAATCCACCTCACCGAGCAAGGAACCGGCGAAGGAGCCGAAGAAAAGCGAACCGCCCAAGTCCGACGCCCCCAAACGAGAGCCGAGTGCCGAGGCGACTACTCCGGCGACGCCCCCGAAGGCGGGCAAGGAGGGCAAAAGCGAGACCGCGCCACCGGCGAAAGGGAAAAGCGAGACAAGGTCCGAACCCCCTAAGGATGGGACGAAAGAGTCCGGCAAGAACTTACCCAAGAAGGATGCGACGCCAGCGGGAAAATCGTCAAGGCCGGAGGCCGAGGAATCGCCGTCTGCTCCGGCTAAGGCAGATACGGCGCCGCCAAAGAGGCCGTTGGGATCCAATATTCTGACGGTGAAGCTGGCGATGATGGCGGAGTCCACTTTGTTCCCCTATGACATCGAGGTGGGAATGGACGGAGACAAGGCCGTTTTGTCGGGTAAAGTCGCCACCGAGGAACAAAAGCAACTCGCAACGACCATCGCCAAGCGTGTCGATCCGGTGAATACCGTGGTCAACCACATCGAGATCGCGAAGGAGTTGGCATTGTCCGTGGCGAAACGGCACGATCAAGCGCTCGTCCAAGCCGTCAAAGACCGCTTCGCTAGGAGTGAGACGCTCAAGGCGGCGGGGTTCGATGTGAAGTGCGACCAGGGTGTCATCTACCTGAGTGGCACGGTTCGCTTTCAAGTCTTTGCCTTAGAGGCGGCACAGGCGGCTCGACAGGTTCCGGGCGTGCGCGCGGTGGACACGAGCAACGTGCAATTGACCGGCGAGTAAGCGCGCTGGTCAGCGGTCGACCATCACAGAGAGGAGTCAGAGCCGAGTGGACAGTCAGTGTACCGAGGCGGACGTGACGTGGCCAGTCGGTCGGGCCGATGCGGCGCGCCGCCAGTGGCTCTTGTCTCCCGGGTTCCGCCTGGTTTGGTGGGGGCAGACCGTCTCCCAAGTGGGCGACGGGATTTCGAAATTGGCACTGATCTGGTTCGTGTACGCCGTGACCGGCTCTCCCTTGAAGGCCACGGTGATTGGCTTGCTTCAGACGATCCCTCCGATTCTTCTGGGTCCGCTCATCGGCGTGGCGATCGACCGGCTCCCCAAAAAACCGCTCCTCATTGGATCCGACGTCATCCGAGCCTTCGTCATCGGTTTTATACCCTGCTGGATGTCGGTTGAGTCGTTCACGGTCGATCGGCTGTATCTCTTAGTGCTGCTTAATTCCGTGGCGACGGCGGTATTCGGTCCCGCGCTCACGGCGGCTATTCCGGCCATTGTGGCGCGCCCCCAATACACCGCGGCGAATGCGCTGCTCCAAAGTACGACGAGCCTCGGCGTGATTGTCGGACCGGCCATCAGCGGTCTGGGCATTGCAGCACTCAGTTCGCAAGATGTGCTCTGTTTGAACGCGCTGACCTATATGGTTTCTGCCGCCTGTTTCGTCCCCTTGAAGCTTGCTCCCACCGAGACAGTGGAACAAACCGGCGGTGCGGTGTCATCCACCCTGCACGATCTGCGGGAGGTCATTCATTTTTCAATCGTGCGCCAGCCGACCATTCTGACGCTGACCATCATGGCCAGCCTGTACACGTTCGGTTCGAGCGCCTTCAGCACGCTGTTTCCTGTATTCGCCAGGAAGTTGCTGGATTTGGGGCCGGTCGAAGTGGGCTATCTCTGGTCGGCATTCGGCGTCGGCCTCATGGCCGTGTCCATTGGCTTGATCTGGATCAGCGAATGGAATCTCATGCGGCGCATTCAGGTGATCCTCTTCGCCACCACAGTCAGCGGATGGGCGATGCTCGGCCTGGTGTGGGTGAGCGATCGATATCTGGCTGGCGCATTGATGGTCCTGATCGGAGGCGGCCTCGGGGCACTCACGCCGATTGCGTGGGGGGTGTTGCAGGAACTCGTACCGCCCCAGATGGTCGGGCGGGCATTGGCTTTGTATTCCACGGGTGCGATGACCGCCGCCATCGCCGGTATGTGGTTTTTCGGTTGGACATCAGAGCGCTGGGGAGAACAGTGGAGCGTGATGGGCATCGGCGTGACCCTCTTTATCACGGCGATTTTTGCCGCAAGCTTTTCGCGGCGCTCGTATCAGCGGACGCCCGCTTCGTCGTGAGCGAGTCTCGCTCGAACCATCCATACAAGACTGGAACGGAGGCATGACGGTGGACACGATCATCCGTATCAACGACGAGTTTTATATTCATGCCGAGTCTTCACTGATCGACGATCGGACACGGGTATTGAAACAGGGCGAAACGTTCGGCGTGTTCGATCGCTACGGGGACATTCAGCCCGTGGAAGCGTTCACCCATGGGCTCTACCATGAAGGCACTCGGTACCTGTCGTATCTCGAATTATTTCTGGGCCGGGAGAGACCGATGTTTCTCAGTTCCATGGTCAAGGAGGACAACGCCGCCTTGACAGTCGATTTGACCAACCTTGATGTACGGCGGGGAGGGCGCCTCGCACTTATGCGAGGCACTGTGCATATCCTGCGTTCCCGCTTTCTGTGGAATGGGACCTGCTACGAGCAAATCCGCCTGATGCATTACGGCCTGGAACCGACAGAACTCGATCTGATGTTTCGATTTGGGGCCGATTATGCGGATATTTTCGAAGTAAGGGGGATGACCCGGTCCCGAAAGGGGCGGTGTCTGGAGAGTGCGGTTACCGGCTCAGTGGTCACGTTGGGATACGAAGGGCTGGATGGGGTCGTGCGCCGCACGCACGTGCAATGGGATCCGACGCCGGACCGGTTGAGCGAAACCGAGGCGGTCTTCAACTGTCGCCTCGCGCCCAAGGAATCGATGATGATTGCGCTCACTGTGACCTGTGAGCGTCAGGGAAGTCCGGTTGAGCCTCGGTCCTACGATCAGGCCTGTGCGGAGATGAGCCGGATGATCGAGGCCTGCGTGTCACAGGAATGTGAAATCACAACCTCGAGTTGGCAGTTCAATAACTGGCTCCACCGGTCGCGGTCCGACTTATACATGATGTTTACGGATACCCCGCAGGGCCTGTATCCATACGCGGGCGTCCCCTGGTTTAGCACCCCGTTCGGACGTGACGGGATCATCACGGCACTCGAGTATCTCTGGGTGAACCCCCTCGTGGCCAAGGGAGTCCTTCAGTATCTGGCCCATCACCAGGCGGTGGAGGCGAGTGCCGAGCGCGATGCCGAGCCAGGCAAGATCCTCCATGAGAGCCGATTGGGGGAAATGGCAACCCTGGGCGAGATTCCCTTTGGGCGCTATTACGGCAGCGTGGATTCGACTCCGTTGTTCGTCATGTTGGCCGGCGCGTATTACGAGTGCACGGGAGACGTGGAGTGTATCCGCGCCATCTGGTCAAACATTGAGCGAGCCCTCGAATGGATTGATCAGTACGGCGACGTCGATAGCGACGGGTTTATCGAATATGCCAGGCGTTCGCCCCATGGGTTGGTCCATCAAGGGTGGAAGGATTCACATGATTCAATCTTTCATCGCGATGGGGCGATGGCGGAAGCACCTATTGCTCTCTGCGAAGTCCAGGGATATGTCTACGCGGCGAAGCTGGCGGCTGCGACTTGCGCCAGGGCCCTGGGGACCTCTGAGCGAGAAAGAAGTCTGACACAGGAAGCGGCGTTGATCCGTGAACGGTTCGAAGCTACCTTTTGGTCGGAAGCGCTGTCGAATTATGCGCTGGCGTTGGATGGAGCCAAGCGGCCATGTCTCGTGCAGGCTTCTAACGCCGGACATTGTCTGTATACGGGAATCGTGGATGCGACGCGGGCACACCGCGTGGCCAAGACGCTGTTGGGTTCGGAAATGTTTTCCGGATGGGGCATACGGACGATTGGAGATCGTGAGGCGCGGTACAGTCCGATGTCGTATCATGACGGGTCGATCTGGCCTCACGATAACGCCATCATTGCCATGGGGCTGTCACGCTACGGCATGACCGAGCAGGCGAGAACGATCATGCAGACGCTCTTCGAGGCCTCACTTCACATGGGTCTCTATCGACTTCCAGAGCTGTTTTGCGGATTTCCGCGTCGGGAAGATGAGGGCCCGAGTTTGTATCCGGTCGCCTGTGCGCCTCAAGCGTGGAGCG
Organism: Nitrospira sp.; assembly: GCA_036984305.1. Taxonomy (NCBI): domain Bacteria; kingdom Pseudomonadati; phylum Nitrospirota; class Nitrospiria; order Nitrospirales; family Nitrospiraceae; genus Nitrospira; species Nitrospira sp. Next base: position 3,668,215 of record BQWY01000001.1, on the reverse strand, counting down.
CCGGCGCCGCCTTCATGCTGCTGGCTGCTTCCCTGGGGTTGCGCATCGATGGCATCACCCGGAGAGTGACCCTCCAACACCCGGTGCTTCCTGATTTCCTTCGCGATATGAGTATTCGAAATCTCCGGGTCGGTGACGGGTCAGTGGATTTTTCTCTCAAGCGCGAGCGGGGAGGGCTGCGGATGGAAGTGATCAGGGCAGACCATGGCGTTCAGATCGTACATGAAAAGTGAGGCCCATCTGGCCTCACACATCGTCGATTGTGGCGTTTTTCGTAGAACTGACTTTTGGGCCCATTTACCTCTAAATAGCCGAAGAAAAAGATTTTTATATGTATGTGAGTGCATACAGGGCCATTCAGGCCTACCAGTGAAATAGTTCTCCTGCAATAGAGTTATCCACAGGTCCGTCCATGATAGGAGTTCAGTAACCCACCTCTTTTCCTTGAGTTGGACCGACCTGCTGCCGACCCACTCAGACGACCTTGAAATTGGACAAATATTTTTCCTGTGGATTAGTCCCACTTTGGGTCTGTCTAGAAAACCCTACAACCCACATATAGCAGCCTACAGTATATTTTTCGGTTTTCACCCAATGGAGTTTTGTCCATTGTCAAGCCCAAGTGGTCATCATAGGCTGATCACTGAGACGCGAAGCACCGCGATGTGGATACAAGCCATAGAAAAAAAACGGAATCTTCTCCCGGTGTGGAGGTATTTCGCTGTTGTTCTCCTAGCATCGAGCCTGGAGGCGCATCTGTGTGGAACAGCTCCTGCAATGGATCCCTCATCGTGGACAGTTCAGCAACAACCGGCCTTACAGACGATCCGTGCTCAGTTGTTCGCGATTGAGGGGCACGGTCAGATGTTCATCTATGTGGTAAGGGACTCGATGGGGCGCTTCCATCGACTACGAGTGGATTCGCAGACGAAGCGTGATCGTCCCTTGGTCCCGGGAGAATGGGTCGACGTGCAGGTTGCGCCAGATGGCCACGCGATGTCAGTCCAACCGGCGAAGTAAACGACTTTTTCAGATGAAGGATCGTAGATTAGGAGGAAGCATGAAAATCGCGCAGATCGCACCGTTGTGGGAGAGCGTTCCGCCCCAGCGTTACGGGGGAACGGAGCGTATTGTGTCGTACATCACGGAAGAACTCGTTCGGCAAGGGCATGAGGTCACCTTGTTTGCAAGCGGCGATTCAGTGACGGCTGCGCGTCTCGAGGCCATTTGTCCGCAAGCCCTGCGGCTGAACACCGGCATTTTCAATCGCGATGCTCCCCAGGTCCTCCTGCAAGAGCGGGCATTCGGCTCGATGGCCGACGAGTTCGACTTGATTCATTCCCATCTGGACTTTCTGGGCTTCCCACTGGCGCGACGTATCCGCACCCCGGTAGTCACGACCTTGCACGGGCGGTTGGATCTGCCCGAATTGCAACCAATCTTCCGCGAATTCGCCGAGATCCCATTGGTTTCGATTTCCGATGCGCAGCGCCGCCCCCTTCCCTGGGCAAACTGGGCGGGGACGGTCCACCATGGGCTGCCGGACTTCTACGCGCCGCGGTTTGAACCCGGACAGTATCTCGCGTTTCTTGGACGGATTGCTCCAGAAAAGCGACCTGACCAGGCAATCGAAGTGGCCAAGCGGGTCGGAATCCCCTTAAAAATCGCAGCAAAGGTTGATCCGGCCGATGAAGCATATTTCCGGGCCGAAATCGAGCCGATGCTGCGCCATCCTCTGATCGAGTTTGTTGGAGAGATTACGGACGACGAAAAAGAAGAGTTTGTCGGCAATGCGCTGGCGCTGGTTTGTCCGTACGACTGGCCTGAACCATTCGGGATCGTCTTCATCGAATCGCTGGCGTGCGCCACGCCGGTACTCGCCTATCGCCGTGGGTCGATTCCGGAAATTATCGACCACGGGGTGACTGGGTTTATCAGCGAAACGCTCGACGAGATGGTCGCGTCGGTAGCCAGTCTCGACACGATCGACCGACGTCGTTGCCGCGCGGCATTTGATCGGCGTTTCACCGCCGAACGAATGGTGAAGGATTATCTGAAGATCTACGAAGAACTGGTTCGGGAGAATCGGTTTCTGTCGACCACCCGGTCGCGGACGGCCTTGTCTGAGCCTTACCCGGTACTGGAGCCTTAACGATGTCTGTCATGAGTGAAGGGCAAGTGATAGCGGGCGGAGCAGGGAGCGAACCCGGGTTGGGGACCTTCCGCGCGAGGGTGACCAATATGTTGCCGCCCGGTTGGGAGTTGATTCGGACCCGCAATTTCGGGCTTCTCTTTTGGGGTCAATTGACCTCGCAGATCGGAGACAGCCTGAGCAAGGTGGCGTTGTTGTGGTTTGTGTACCAACTGACGGGATCGGCCCTGAAGATGGCCATGATCGGGCTGTTGCAGACCGTTCCTCCATTACTTTTGGGCCCCATCATGGGCGTTTACTTGGATCGATTGCCGAAGAAGGCGACGATGGTCGGTGTCGACATCGCCCGATTCGTGCTGGTGGCTCTCATTCCGACGCTCTACTCCCTCGATCTGCTGACGCTGGAGGGGCTGTACTGTCTCGTCTTTCTCAATGCCATCGTGTCCATGATTTTCGGACCGGCCTTAGCGTCAGCCGTGCCCATGATCGTGAACCGAACCCAACTCACCTCAGCGAATGCCTGGTTGCAAGGCACGGCCAATGCCGGGGTCTTAATTGGTCCGATCATCAGTGGGATCGGTATTGCAACCATTGGGGCACAGAATGTGTTGTACGTCGATGCGGTGACGTTTCTGATCTCTGCCCTCTGCCTCATGCCGATGCGAGTACGCGAGGTTGATTGGGCGGACCGGACCGAGACGCCGCGAGGGTCTTTCCTTCAGGAACTCAGTGTGGGCTTTCGGTTCGTCTTCAATCGCGACCGCACGATTTTTTCTCTGATGCTCACCGCGACGTTGTACAGCTTGGGTGTGAGCGCGTTCGTATTCATGCTGCCGGTCTTTGCCGAGCGCAGCTTGGCCGTGGGTCCATTGGAGCTGGGGTGGCTGTGGTCCGGTTTGGGGATGGGGATGCTCCTTACTTCGGCTTGGCTTGCTTCCAAAGGGCAGCATGACCTTTTCAGCCGGTTTCGCATGGTGGCTGGGGCAATGTCGCTTGGAGGCCTCTCTGTATGTCTGCTGAGCACCCTGCAAACACCGCTTCTCGCTATCGCACTTATCGTGGTCATCGGAGCATGCACAGCGGTGTTTATGCCTATTGTGTGGGGCGTGCTTCAGGAGGTGACACCTGAGCCGTTACTTGGTCGGGTATTCACAACATTCAGTACTGGCGGTATGGCATCCTCGATGGCGGGCATGGCGGGATTCGGATGGGCTGCTGACGCCATGGGGCCGAGCGTGAGTCTGATCGGGATTGGCCTAGTACTGTTTGGGACGGCGTTCTTCGCTGCGCGTTGCAGCCGCACCTCGGTTGTGGCTCGTTAGCGGCAGGGGTTCTCTCTCAATTTTCCTCGCGCTTGTTCTGAGCACCCTCAGTTTCACTGAGGGTGCTTTTTTTGTCCGTGGCAGGCTGGAGCATGTGTGAGCGGCAATTCCCCGGCAAACCTATGACACCCGGGGTCCGGTGCTCTAGAACCTATCTTAAAATTGTGTTTTGAGCCTGACACCGTGACGGAAGACTCCGAGCGGGGACAAGCTTGCGAGCGGTGTGTCCCGCCCCCCTCTCCTCTCTTCTACGGCTGGAGGGGATGAGTCCGCCAGCTTTCGCCATGGTGGAGGCTGAGGCCCGCAGGCCAGACCCGCTGCGGGTCGACGATCCGACCTGCTCCTGGAGGTGACCAACCAAGCCGAGCACGTCAGCCGGCGTGCCCAACATCACCGTATCAGGGCGAGGCTGGCGCGGCTCACCACTCGCCAGCCGACCGAGTTCCACGAACACCCTCCCACCACTGTTGCTGTAACAATTTTGAGATAGGTTCAGTCTGAAGCGGACGTCGGCTGTCATGTCAGGTTGAGCGACGTGCGATGGATATTTAGTGCAGTCAACTGCGGGAAGGGCGGAAAATGGCCCCAGGTTCCGATAACCTTATGGCTATCGGAGCCTGGGTATCGATTTTAAGACGCGGATAGGCAAATGCGTCCGTGCGGCAATGAATGGGTGTCTCCGGGGGCACCCCGATGCCTCATTTCATAATGAAGTGAGCGCGGCGGTTCGATTGCCAACACTCATCGTTGTGCTCCTTGCAGAATGGACGCTCTTTGCCATAGCTGACGATCGACAGGCTTGAGGCCTCAATGCCGAGATTCTCCAGGTAGCGCTTCACGGACTTGGCGCGTTGTTCGCCCAGAATTAGATTATAGGCTGAGGTGCCTCGCTCATCGCAGTGCCCTTCGATAATGACCCTCCCGTCGCTAGTGTTACGCAAAAGCTTGGCATTGTCCTCCAGCGTGGCCCGTGCATCTTCGCGTAGCGCTGACTGATCGAAATCAAAATACACGTCTTCCAAGGAACCGGAAGGCTCCTCCATCGGAGGCGGAGGAGGCTCTACCGGTTTGGCCTCGGGTGCTTGCGCGATCTGTGGCAGCGGGGCTGGTTCCGGCGCCGCTTCAGAAGTTGGAGGCTCCGGTTCAACCGCGACCGGTGGTGATGGCGGCGGTTCCTCGGCGGCTGGGGGCGGCGACGGCTCTTCAACAACCGGCGATGGCGGCGACTCTTCGGCTGCCGGAGGCGTTGGCTCTTCCGCGACTGCCGCAGGCGGTGCTTCCTCAGCAACCGATGTTGGCGGTTCTGGCGCCGGCTCGACGACTGGTGGCGGGGGCGGCGGTTCAGCCGGCCCCTCTACAGGAGGCGGAGGGATCGGCTCAGTCACGATTTCCGATTGTGGCGGGGGCGGGGCTGATGCCTTCTGACCGGGGTCGAGGTTTGATCGCCGACGCCGGTCGAAATCTTTTTCCCGGAACACCCGCCGAGTAATCCCAGTACCAGCAATCCGAAAACGATTCGCTGGGTGGATAGAGCGAGCAATGAACGCATGCGCGTATCTCCCTTTGATGAGAGTGAATGGCGGTGACTGCTGATTGGATCGACGATGTGCTGACTCAACGACGGTTGACTATACCAGCGGTGAGAGGCGTGTCGACATCACGTCAAGCCGATGCAGGCTGGGCATGATGGCCCTCTTATACTATGACACGAGACGGAAGCCAAGCCGGTAAATGCAGGTCCTTACCTGGAACTCGGGGGGCAGGTCGCTTGGTTTCTTGGCGCCTCCGTCGAGTCCGCGCAGGGGGAGGCGCCAATTGATCGAGGACGGCTGAATTCCAGCCGACAGGTCCTACTCCCCGGGCTTTGATGAGATGTGCTACGTGGAGGTCTGGATCGTAGGAGCCGTCGGCGCGCTGAATCGCGATCGGAACATCCACGACCTCCAGCATCGGGTGGTCGTTCGCGCTGTCGCCGAGACCAATCGATCGGATGGACTTGGGCGGCCGGTGCCAGTGCCGACGGTAGCGGTCCAGGAGGTGAAGGCAGGCCCGGCCCTTGTCGCTTTCACCAAGGAGATGATGGAAACGACCCCCGTCGTGACCGAGAGCTGTCGTTCCGCGGCCTCACGCTGGATAACCGGGAGGAGGGAGGGCGGGCCTTCGATAATGAAGGGCTCATCGTACTCTCGTCGCATGGCAAGTTCGGCCTCGTCGAGCGTGAGGCCGGTGCGGGTGGCGACTTCGTCGACCGTCATGTCGTGGAAGCCGCGAAGCTGAATTCCGGCGGCGTGCTCGATGTCGCGCAGTGCGCGAAGCAGTGATGCGTAGGGGGCTCCCAATTCGATGACCTCGAACCCCTCACGAATGCGGGCTTCCTGAGAAACCGACATAAAGTATCCTTGGGGGATAAAAATTGCCCCTCCATTTTCCGTAATAAAGGGGTGGCGATGTTGAAGTTCTAGCCGAAGCGGTTCAATTTCCGCGCGCGTTTTGCTCGAGACGAGAATCAGCGGAATCTCTCGGCTGGACAGTTGTTCGAGGGCCTCGCGTGCGTTATCCCAGGAGTATGTGACAGGGTCAAGGAGCGAGCCATCCAGGTCAGTGAACACCAGGAGTTGCTCAGGCGACGCAGGCGCCGGGGGCATGGCTTAGCACGATACTGAAACCGGCATGAGAGCGCAAGACAAGGGAAATGAAGTCCTCAACTCATTCCCGAGCCGGAGGTAAGAGATTCAGTACTTCAGCCAGGTAATGGCCTCCGGCCGAGGAAGTGGCGCGGTGTTCCGCCCATGTATGGTGATACTGACGAGGTGCGGTATGGTGGGCCGTGTAGGGGTCGAACCTACGGCCCGCTGATTAAGAGTGGCTTCAAGGGGGCGGCTGAAGGACGCGGTATGATAGGCCATCCCTGCGCTTCTTCAGTGAGTTACGATCAGGACCGCCTATCTCACGTTGTCTCATTCTGTCTAGAATCTTACCGATTTGCCTCGTTCGCTAACACTCTAATAACACTTGGCCAGAGGGACCGGGGGCCAGGCTTGGGAAGGGTGACCCGGGGGTGCCTTGCGTAGGCTGTACCCCGGCAATGTGGGACTCCCAAAAAATTTCTAGCACCTGCTGATATCGAGAGCATGGTTGCGATCCCTCCCACGGAACACCCCCGCTAATCTCGGAATCGGCGCTCCTGGAGCCATTTTCGACATCGAAAATCCTCGGCCTATGGTTCCCTAAGGGTGGTCAATTTCTATCTGAAAACCCCCTCTGTTGGCGTCGTTCCCCTCATAGTTTGACGCCCCCTCTCAAATCAGGCAGGCTCTCGCCCCGGTGGGCCATGACGAAGGGCGATGTGATAGTTGGCAACCTCGTGCGCGTGGTTGTGGACCGGTGGGATGCACCCACTGGGACGCTCGCCCGCGTGGATACGGTCGGGCGCACAGCGGACCTGTGGTGCTTCACCGTGGTATGGCTCACGCGGGCCTCCCCGGTGCGCCGGACGTATAGCCTCAACTTATTCGAGGAGGACCTGCCCTGCTTCGAGGTGTTCGAGGGGCCTATGCCCACCCCGGTGTCGTCGTACGTAAAACCCAGTCGCGCAGCAGCCGCCCGCAAGGAGCACCCGCTTCAGCTACCCCTGCCGTTCGTGAATGACTCACCGGAAGAAAGGAATCTGACAGCCTCGGTTCAGATGAAACGGAATGAACGAGCTCACTATTAGCAAAGGGGTCGAATGGTTCGCTAGGCAAATGGGAAAATACCCGTATTTCTTGGTCGCGGCTTGAGTGCTGCGACGCGTTGCGCTACCCTTGGGCCGCTACCACATTGTGGTAGGGATGTCTCCCTAGCCAGCAATCTATGCCACGAGTCTTTGTCAGTTACGCTCGCCAGGACTTGCCTCTGGTCGAACAACTGGCGACTCACCTCGCAAGCACACCGGGCCTCTCCAGCTGGTGCGACCAAGAGAAAATCTACGGCGGGCAACACTGGCCGAAAGTCCTGGGCGAAGCCATTGCAGACCAGGATGTCTTCCTGCTCGCCTGGTCCAAGGCTGCGGCGGATTCCTACTATGTTGAGTTTGAGTGGACCACCGCCATCGCGCTCAAGAAGACCATCGTACTTTGTCTGCTGGACGACACCCCGCTCGCACCGGCGCTCAAGGCACTTCATGCTCACCGGGCCAGCGACATCGAAGGCCTCGTCCATTCACTGCGGACTGCTGCACCGGGAGACACGAACCGGCGCGCGCCTGTCATCCATGCACTCGGCGGCATCACCGCGACGGAACCGGGACCGGTGCTGGCGCAGGCGAAGAGCGTCTTTGCACACCAGCTTTGGAGTGTCCAGGGCAATGTCTATCAGGACTATTGGAAGGCGAGCGACATTTACAACCATAGGGGATGTCCACCGCCACCCGCGGACTCTGTACCATATCTTGGTCTCCGGCCGAAATGGTGGCAGCTTTGGAAACGCCGAAGTCGGTATCCACCTTCTGATTCCCGTATCGACCCAAGTGATGCCGGACCGGTTCTATTAGGTGGTTCGTCACCAAAAAAGTAAGGCAAGGACAATCCTTCACTGCCAGGTTCATAGCGTACAGGCCTGATTTGGAGAAGAAAGTCCGCAGAATGCTCGCTACCTTATGCCCTGATTCATCTAGCCACTTCGGTCTAAAAATCTGTCGCTGGAAACGGGGGACGGAAGTGGTGGTGCTGCTTTCCGGTCAATTTTTGGAAGTGCAGCAGCCCAGGCAAACCTTCACATGGGAAGGAGGGAATAGCCTAGTCGATTTTGATGTCACCGTCGCTCAACATGCTCCACTGGGCACTACAACGCTTAGATATGATGTGTCTATACATGATGTCATTGTGGCGACGCTACGACTAGACATCAAAATTTCTCGCGTGCCAAGTTTCCGCAGAGCAACGGCTACAGCGGTACATCCCGCACAAACCGCCTTTGCATCCTATGCCTTACCGGACAGGCAACGAGTGCTGGACCGAGTCGCTGCGCTGACGATCAGTGCGGGCCTTGATGTTTGGGTCGATTGTTTGTCGTTGACCCCAGGCGAGGAATGGAAGACCCGCTTATATGACGAAATCCGCCATCGAGATGTATTTCTGTTGTTTTGGTCACACCATGCGAAAAATTCTCCATGGGTGTCCTGGGAATGGCGTACCGCCTTGCAAGCGAAGGGCGAAATAGCTTTTCAGCTTCATCCGCTTGAAACGGTGCAAGAGGCACCACCCCCAGAGGAGCTGAAACACCTACACTTTGGAGACCCGAATATGCTGGTCAGAAAATCTCTAGAACAGTAACACCGATACTGGTGGAACTGATCGTCACAGTATTCTCTCTCTTCTGGATTTTGCTACCTCCCAATGCAATATGTCCTAGCCCTCACTGAGGTGGGCGACCGGCCCGATGTGGAGGAGTTGAATGCTGAGATTCGGGCCCTCGGAGTGACCTGCGACCACGCGGTGGTGTGCGACTGCACTGACAACACGACGCAGCAGCATGTCGCCGTTCTGTCCAAGTTCCCACTCACGGAGATCGTCCGGGCGATTCCAGGGCGTGAGTATTACGACAAGGAGCTGGATGAGCCAGAGGAGGAGGACGATACCGGGATCAGTAAGGGCCTGCGTGTAGCCTTCCAGGCGCGGGGGCAACAGTTCGTCCTCTATGTTCTGCACTTCGCCAGTGAGGTGGGTGGACACGAGAAGGATGCGCAACGGCTCGCGCAGGCGTCGTTTGTGCGGCGACACTACCTTCCCACGCTGAACGCCTGAACTCACCTCATCGTGGCGGGGGACTTCAATGCCGACCGAGGTGATCCCACCCTACGCCGCATCCGTGGCAGGGATGACATCTGGGAGGACCTCATCGAGACGGGGCAATACTCGTTCTTCGACCCGACCCAGCAGGTCACGCGGTGGACCTACGAGTTTCGTGGCGTCCGGCAGCAGCTCGACCACATCCTCATCTCCCAGTCCGTGAAAGACGCGTCGAAAAAGGTCAGCCCACGGGTGTTGGACCAAACCAATCCTCGTGTCTCCGATCACCGCCCGTTCGTGCTGACGTTGGATTTGCGCTAACATCGAGTGGCGAACCACGGTGGCACTCTCGAATCTTATCCGCTTCGGCACCTCCACCTGGACCTACGAAGGCTGGCAGGGGCAGGTGTACAAACGCCAGTATCCCAAGTCCAAGTTCTCGCAGCTGTGCCTGGAGGAGTACGCGCAGTACGCCCCAGACGGGGAGCCACTCTTCCGTTGTGTGGGAAATGACAGCACGTTCTATCGCCCGCCCACGATAAACGCCACGCAGGTCCCCGAAGACTTCGAGATGTGCTGTAAGGTGTGGGAGGAGATCACCATCCCCACCTTCGCCAAGCAGGCGCGGTACGGTGCCAAGGCAGGGCAGGCGAACCCGCGCTTCCTCGACGCCAAGTTGTTCACGGATATGGTGCTAACCCCGTACCGAGAGGCGAACTTCCAGTCGCACACCGGCCCCTTCCTCTTCGAGTTCCAACGCCACGGTATCCCGGCGCAAGAGTTCCTCACCAAGTTGGGCGCGTTCCTCAGTGAGCTGCCACGCGACTTCCGATACGCCGTTGAGATTCGCAATACCGGCCTTCTGGGTCCTGCGTATCACGACACACTGGCCACGCATGGGGTCGCGCATGTCTATAACCACTGGAGCTACATGCCGCCACTCGCACTGCAGCATGAACGGCTGGGCGGATTCACCGCGCCCTTCACAGTCGTGCGCCTCCTCACGCCCCTCCAGATGTCATACGAGGCTGCGAAGAAGCGGGCGCAGCCGTATACGGCCATCGTGGAGGAATTACCTGAAATGAGGAACCAGGCGGTGGACCTGGTACGGCAGGCGGTGAAGGAGAGCGTGCGCTCCTACGTGCTGGTGAACAACCGGGCGGAGGGGAATGCGCCGTTGACTATTCAAATTTTGGCTGATCGGCCAACTCAGTATCCCAATATAACAACTAGGATGTGGCTCGCTGTGTTGCGAGTTCTGCTATTGATGTAGCCTGAACCTGAGGTGCCCCTGCCCCGCCTCCAAGACTCGCAAAGTGCTCCATCACCAGACGATGGATAAAAACGTACCCTCCTCCAACCTTCTGCAAAAATATTAGACCGGCAGCGTAATCCAGAAAAGACACGAAATGTGGCGGGAGGTGTCCTTGACAGTAAAGAATAGCCCGAAGAACATAGTGGCGCAGTGCCGGCGTACTCTGCCACAGGCCAACAGTCACTACAAGAAATAACCATTCCAACAGCGGTATTATGTGCAACGATTTCTCCTTATCGGACGCTGTCCACGAAATGAACAAGAGTGGCACCAAAAACATTAATGAACTGATCAAGGAAACAACAATGGTAGTGAGTAGTGCACGACGGAGTGTTGATTTTATTCCTTGATTTGGGGTCGCCGTTGATTCGATCGCGCTGGGCTTAAAGCCGCTAAACGATGCGGCCGCTAACCCCATCCACGCAACTGCTACAAAGAGCGCAATGGGAGCCACCACAATGAGCCCAATCAAAATGGCTATAGCGCGCATGTCGATCTTAGATAGATCCAAATTGGGGAGCAGAGTATGCCCTCCTCCAGACAGAAGGACCCCTACCAACATCACCAAGCCAACGAGGTATCCGCATAAGGTAAACCTAATACTAGCTGACACCCAGGTGCCCATTCCGATATTTGATAGGAAACTATCCCCCAATCCGTTCTTCTTCTGCTGGACCCGGCGCCAGAGATAGGGGCCACCCAAGACAGCCAGTGCACCGCAGGACCCTGCTAAGCCCGTAGGGAAGGAGCCTGGAACATCTCCCGCGTAAACGAATACAAGCGGGCCAATCAAAAAATATGTGATAGCGAGCACAAACAGCGTCCAAATGTAACCCTTCTCGGCGCGTTTCCAAGACCAACCAAAGGCAGCCGTTCTTATTTCACCGACGGTTTCACGCCGAATGCTTAGAAACGATGCTATTGGTCCCAAATACACCAGGCTGTAAGCTAAACTGAGCCAGACCATGTCTCCAGCGGAAAAAGCAAACGCAGGAATTCCACAGAGAGGAATGATCAGTACGTAGCCCATGTCGTACTGCAGTATGCGTAATATAAAACGCTTCCATTTTGAGTCATTTCCCCGGTTGTGCCGCCTATCGGACAATTTGCCATCGATGAGACCAGTTATTATCCCAAGGCCGCAAAGGAGAGGGATTCCCACAAGTGAATATATTGAAGCTGCCTCACGAACACGGCCAGTGCCTAGTATGCTAAGCGAGGCACTGCCAAGGATGAGCACGTACGCTACTGCCCAAGCAACACGAGAGCCAGCCCAATAAGTTGCCCATGCGATTCGGCCTCTGAGCCAATCAGGTTGAAGACTCTCGATCAAGAACACCGTCTGTGACCGCTCCACTAGATGCTGGGCGAGCCATGAAAGGCTGTGCATCACTGTCTCACGCGTGTAGGGGTGCTTCCCTTCGCCTTTTCGCTTGAACATCTTGTCAATGTAACGATTCATGATCTTCGTGTATAACTCGTGTCGTGTGATGTCTACCCCCGTAACCAGCTCGCTACTTTGTTCGTCTTTAAAAGCCAATACCAGGATGTTCAACATGAGTGGTGACTGAGCTAGCTCTCTCAGAGCGGTATCCGTTTTAACCGCCGCTTGAAGGGTCTCAAGCCCCACGGTTTTGAGAAAATTATCGACCTGATCGGTCGTGAGAGGTAATAGTTTAATTGCGGCCTTAAACTTCAAGCGAAGCGGCAAGGCTTCGTATTCACTGGAACGACAAGCCACCACTACGCCTGAGGGGGTATACTCGCCAAGAAATGAATTGATGGCTGCAACGCATTTGTCCCGGGCATTTGCTCGCACTTCATCGAGACCATCGAGAAGGAGAAGGAGACGGCCCTTCTTGAGCCATGCTTCACTAAGTCGTCGGCCCACATAGTACTTGGATTTCAGTTCTCCAATGGTCCAACTGGTTAACGAAGTAGCCGATTCATTCCAAGTTGAGAGGTTTAGAACAACTGGGATTGGTTTGGTCGGATCACTTTCAGCCGAGGTAATCAACTCCATTGTCAGATCAAGAAGCGTAATTGTTTTGCCGGACCCCGGTTCCCCGAGGATGAGGAGAAATCCTCCGGCACTATTGAAGACATCAATGAGGCGCGTTCCCGGTGGCAATGGTTGGATACTTTCGTTCGCCAGCTCCATCATTTCCTTCAATGGGTGATCAATGGCACGATCGTATGTTTGTTTTCCAAGCTCGAGTTGTACTACGCCATGCAAAGAATTCTTACGAAAGCCTTCTATCCAATCCCGTTTCACACCTGCCATGAGCGTGAGTAGGTTAGGATCACGCGAGCTTCGTTGGGCTGGCGTTATAATGACGGGGTTTTGGATGACCGTTACGGGTCCCTCAAAGACATTGATGATCCATTCTCGTTGCAAGAATCGGCTACGTGCAGCCTCGACCACTTCCCTGGGATCACTGCTTGCTATTTCCCCTAATTCCTTGATCACCTCCGATTCGCGCTCGTTATTTCTCGGTACTGTAGCGTTGCGTAAAAATCTGAGAACGTTTGGTATCGCCGTGGCGGGCTGGCGGAGGTCTGCGGAGTGAAGCGATTTCAAGATTGCAGGCAACGGTGTATCATCAAGTCGGCATGGCAGGATTGCCTTCTTTAACGCTAGCCCCGTGCACCACTCCAATTCCACGTAGTACGATTCAGCGGCTTGCGCTGACCATATGAGGAGCACACAATCACGCTCTGCAACGGCCTCACCCAGTTCTCTCGGCCACCGCTGTCCCGCATACAACTTCTCTCGATCGCGCCAGTACGAGACTCCCTGATTGGACAGATCATGCGCAAGCTGATCAACTTTCTGTTGGTCCTGACTAGCATAGCTGAGGAAAACCGTCTGCATGGCGCCTTACCTGAGCCTAGCCCTTTAGACACTTAGCTAATGAGACGCTTTCCTAGCAGGTTGTTTCCTGGTCAGAAAGTCTAAGTGTGCATGGGAATGATGTGCGTGAGGCTAGTCCCAGTCTGGAGATGTGTCAAGTCTACCTTGGAATGAAAATACTTGCATTAGGCCGGATAATGCTGGGGAACCATTTTAATCGAGTCCTATGAACTGGTTTAAAGAAGGAACCGCAAGGGCATGAGATAACAGATACGAAGAACGCCGAGACACCGAACTAACGCTGTTGAGGAAAGCAGGCCCAACACTTTGGGCATACCTGGGCGCCCTCAGCTGAATCTCGCCACGCTTTGTAGGTCGCATCGTAATTGCGCTTGAAATGGTAATACACACCGGCAGAGGAAAGAAGTGCGAGAACTACATTGAAAAGCCCAGTTGGATAGTTAAGTACTGACATGATGATTAACACACCTAAGAAAGTGGCAGTGCTAATTCCAAGCGGGAGTGGTTCGGATGGAGGTTTGAGGAGTGGTCCCAATCTAGCGCGAAGTGGAGGCGTGACACCTTTGCTATCGTACTTCTTGCGTTCTTCGCACTCCTCTCGCTCGAGTTCCTCAAGAGGTCGCGTCGTGTGCCAGCCGCACATCGGGCATGTGGGTGTGACCTCCCCCCGTCAGTTACACCAAAGTTGAGGAAGTGACCTCCTGGCTCTGAGACCTCCCCAAAAACTAGACCGCTGAAAACTGGAAATTCGCTCCTTGGCAGGCTGGAGCATGTGTGAGCGGCAATTCCCCGGCAAACCTATGACACCCGGGGTCCGGTGCTCTAGAACCTATCTTAAAATTGTGTTTTGAGCCTGACACCGTGACGGAAGACTCCGAGCGGGGACAAGCTTGCGAGCGGTGTGTCCCGCCCCCCTCTCCTCTCTTCTACGGCTGGAGGGGATGAGTCCGCCAGCTTTCGCCATGGTGGAGGCTGAGGCCCGCAGGCCAGACCCGCTGCGGGTCGACGATCCGACCTGCTCCTGGAGGTGACCAACCAAGCCGAGCACGTCAGCCGGCGTGCCCAACATCACCGTATCAGGGCGAGGCTGGCGCGGCTCACCACTCGCCAGCCGACCGAGTTCCACGAACACCCTCCCACCACTGTTGCTGTAACAATTTTGAGATAGGTTCAGTCTGAAGCGGACGTCGGCTGTCATGTCAGGTTGAGCGACGTGCGATGGATATTTAGTGCAGTCAACTGCGGGAAGGGCGGAAAATGGCCCCAGGTTCCGATAACCTTATGGCTATCGGAGCCTGGGTATCGATTTTAAGACGCGGATAGGCAAATGCGTCCGTGCGGCAATGAATGGGTGTCTCCGGGGGCACCCCGATGCCTCATTTCATAATGAAGTGAGCGCGGCGGTTCGATTGCCAACACTCATCGTTGTGCTCCTTGCAGAATGGACGCTCTTTGCCATAGCTGACGATCGACAGGCTTGAGGCCTCAATGCCGAGATTCTCCAGGTAGCGCTTCACGGACTTGGCGCGTTGTTCGCCCAGAATTAGATTATAGGCTGAGGTGCCTCGCTCATCGCAGTGCCCTTCGATAATGACCCTCCCGTCGCTAGTGTTACGCAAAAGCTTGGCATTGTCCTCCAGCGTGGCCCGTGCATCTTCGCGTAGCGCTGACTGATCGAAATCAAAATACACGTCTTCCAAGGAACCGGAAGGCTCCTCCATCGGAGGCGGAGGAGGCTCTACCGGTTTGGCCTCGGGTGCTTGCGCGATCTGTGGCAGCGGGGCTGGTTCCGGCGCCGCTTCAGAAGTTGGAGGCTCCGGTTCAACCGCGACCGGTGGTGATGGCGGCGGTTCCTCGGCGGCTGGGGGCGGCGACGGCTCTTCAACAACCGGCGATGGCGGCGACTCTTCGGCTGCCGGAGGCGTTGGCTCTTCCGCGACTGCCGCAGGCGGTGCTTCCTCAGCAACCGATGTTGGCGGTTCTGGCGCCGGCTCGACGACTGGTGGCGGGGGCGGCGGTTCAGCCGGCCCCTCTACAGGAGGCGGAGGGATCGGCTCAGTCACGATTTCCGATTGTGGCGGGGGCGGGGCTGATGCCTTCTGACCGGGGGTCGAGGTTTGATCGCCGACGCCGGTCGAAATCTTTTTCCCGGAACACCCGCCGAGTAATCCCAGTACCAGCAATCCGAAAACGATTCGCTGGGTGGATAGAGCGAGCAATGAACGCATGCGCGTATCTCCCTTTGATGAGAGTGAATGGCGGTGACTGCTGATTGGATCGACGATGTGCTGACTCAACGACGGTTGACTATACCAGCGGTGAGAGGCGTGTCGACATCACGTCAAGCCGATGCAGGCTGGGCATGATGGCCCTCTTATACTATGACACGAGACGGAAGCCAAGCCGGTAAATGCAGGTCCTTACCTGGAACTCGGGGGGGCAGGTCGCTTGGTTTCTTGGCGCCTCCGTCGAGTCCGCGCAGGGGGAGGCGCCAATTGATCGAGGACGGCTGAATTCCAGCCGACAGGTCCTACTCCCCGGGCTTTGATGAGATGTGCTACGTGGAGGTCTGGATCGTAGGAGCCGTCGGCGCGCTGAATCGCGATCGGAACATCCACGACCTCCAGCATCGGGTGGTCGTTCGCGCTGTCGCCGAGACCAATCGATCGGATGGACTTGGGCGGCCGGTGCCAGTGCCGACGGTAGCGGTCCAGGAGGTGAAGGCAGGCCCGGCCCTTGTCGCTTTCACCAAGGAGATGATGGAAACGACCCCCCGTCGTGACCGAGAGCTGTCGTTCCGCGGCCTCACGCTGGATAACCGGGAGGAGGGAGGGCGGGCCTTCGATAATGAAGGGCTCATCGTACTCTCGTCGCATGGCAAGTTCGGCCTCGTCGAGCGTGAGGCCGGTGCGGGTGGCGACTTCGTCGACCGTCATGTCGTGGAAGCCGCGAAGCTGAATTCCGGCGGCGTGCTCGATGTCGCGCAGTGCGCGAAGCAGTGATGCGTAGGGGGCTCCCAATTCGATGACCTCGAACCCCTCACGAATGCGGGCTTCCTGAGAAACCGACATAAAGTATCCTTGGGGGATAAAAATTGCCCCTCCATTTTCCGTAATAAAGGGGTGGCGATGTTGAAGTTCTAGCCGAAGCGGTTCAATTTCCGCGCGCGTTTTGCTCGAGACGAGAATCAGCGGAATCTCTCGGCTGGACAGTTGTTCGAGGGCCTCGCGTGCGTTATCCCAGGAGTATGTGACAGGGTCAAGGAGCGAGCCATCCAGGTCAGTGAACACCAGGAGTTGCTCAGGCGACGCAGGCGCCGGGGGCATGGCTTAGCACGATACTGAAACCGGCATGAGAGCGCAAGACAAGGGAAATGAAGTCCTCAACTCATTCCCGAGCCGGAGGTAAGAGATTCAGTACTTCAGCCAGGTAATGGCCTCCGGCCGAGGAAGTGGCGCGGTGTTCCGCCCATGTATGGTGATACTGACGAGGTGCGGTATGGTGGGCCGTGTAGGGGTCGAACCTACGGCCCGCTGATTAAGAGTGGCTTCAAGGGGGCGGCTGAAGGACGCGGTATGATAGGCCATCCCTGCGCTTCTTCAGTGAGTTACGATCAGGACCGCCTATCTCACGTTGTCTCATTCTGTCTAGAATCTTACCGATTTGCCTCGTTCGCTAACACTCTAATAACACTTGGCCAGAGGGACCGGGGGGCCAGGCTTGGGAAGGGTGACCCGGGGGGTGCCTTGCGTAGGCTGTACCCCGGCAATGTGGGACTCCCAAAAAATTTCTAGCACCTGCTGATATCGAGAGCATGGTTGCGATCCCTCCCACGGAACACCCCCGCTAATCTCGGAATCGGCGCTCCTGGAGCCATTTTCGACATCGAAAATCCTCGGCCTATGGTTCCCTAAGGGTGGTCAATTTCTATCTGAAAACCCCCTCTGTTGGCGTCGTTCCCCTCATAGTTTGACGCCCCCTCTCAAATCAGGCAGGCTCTCGCCCCGGTGGGCCATGACGAAGGGCGATGTGATAGTTGGCAACCTCGTGCGCGTGGTTGTGGACCGGTGGGATGCACCCACTGGGACGCTCGCCCGCGTGGATACGGTCGGGCGCACAGCGGACCTGTGGTGCTTCACCGTGGTATGGCTCACGCGGGCCTCCCCGGTGCGCCGGACGTATAGCCTCAACTTATTCGAGGAGGACCTGCCCTGCTTCGAGGTGTTCGAGGGGCCTATGCCCACCCCGGTGTCGTCGTACGTAAAACCCAGTCGCGCAGCAGCCGCCCGCAAGGAGCACCCGCTTCAGCTACCCCTGCCGTTCGTGAATGACTCACCGGAAGAAAGGAATCTGACAGCCTCGGTTCAGATGAAACGGAATGAACGAGCTCACTATTAGCAAAGGGGTCGAATGGTTCGCTAGGCAAATGGGAAAATACCCGTATTTCTTGGTCGCGGCTTGAGTGCTGCGACGCGTTGCGCTACCCTTGGGCCGCTACCACATTGTGGTAGGGATGTCTCCCTAGCCAGCAATCTATGCCACGAGTCTTTGTCAGTTACGCTCGCCAGGACTTGCCTCTGGTCGAACAACTGGCGACTCACCTCGCAAGCACACCGGGCCTCTCCAGCTGGTGCGACCAAGAGAAAATCTACGGCGGGCAACACTGGCCGAAAGTCCTGGGCGAAGCCATTGCAGACCAGGATGTCTTCCTGCTCGCCTGGTCCAAGGCTGCGGCGGATTCCTACTATGTTGAGTTTGAGTGGACCACCGCCATCGCGCTCAAGAAGACCATCGTACTTTGTCTGCTGGACGACACCCCGCTCGCACCGGCGCTCAAGGCACTTCATGCTCACCGGGCCAGCGACATCGAAGGCCTCGTCCATTCACTGCGGACTGCTGCACCGGGAGACACGAACCGGCGCGCGCCTGTCATCCATGCACTCGGCGGCATCACCGCGACGGAACCGGGACCGGTGCTGGCGCAGGCGAAGAGCGTCTTTGCACACCAGCTTTGGAGTGTCCAGGGCAATGTCTATCAGGACTATTGGAAGGCGAGCGACATTTACAACCATAGGGGATGTCCACCGCCACCCGCGGACTCTGTACCATATCTTGGTCTCCGGCCGAAATGGTGGCAGCTTTGGAAACGCCGAAGTCGGTATCCACCTTCTGATTCCCGTATCGACCCAAGTGATGCCGGACCGGTTCTATTAGGTGGTTCGTCACCAAAAAAAGTAAGGCAAGGACAATCCTTCACTGCCAGGTTCATAGCGTACAGGCCTGATTTGGAGAAGAAAGTCCGCAGAATGCTCGCTACCTTATGCCCTGATTCATCTAGCCACTTCGGTCTAAAAATCTGTCGCTGGAAACGGGGGACGGAAGTGGTGGTGCTGCTTTCCGGTCAATTTTTGGAAGTGCAGCAGCCCAGGCAAACCTTCACATGGGAAGGAGGGAATAGCCTAGTCGATTTTGATGTCACCGTCGCTCAACATGCTCCACTGGGCACTACAACGCTTAGATATGATGTGTCTATACATGATGTCATTGTGGCGACGCTACGACTAGACATCAAAATTTCTCGCGTGCCAAGTTTCCGCAGAGCAACGGCTACAGCGGTACATCCCGCACAAACCGCCTTTGCATCCTATGCCTTACCGGACAGGCAACGAGTGCTGGACCGAGTCGCTGCGCTGACGATCAGTGCGGGCCTTGATGTTTGGGTCGATTGTTTGTCGTTGACCCCAGGCGAGGAATGGAAGACCCGCTTATATGACGAAATCCGCCATCGAGATGTATTTCTGTTGTTTTGGTCACACCATGCGAAAAATTCTCCATGGGTGTCCTGGGAATGGCGTACCGCCTTGCAAGCGAAGGGCGAAATAGCTTTTCAGCTTCATCCGCTTGAAACGGTGCAAGAGGCACCACCCCCAGAGGAGCTGAAACACCTACACTTTGGAGACCCGAATATGCTGGTCAGAAAATCTCTAGAACAGTAACACCGATACTGGTGGAACTGATCGTCACAGTATTCTCTCTCTTCTGGATTTTGCTACCTCCCAATGCAATATGTCCTAGCCCTCACTGAGGTGGGCGACCGGCCCGATGTGGAGGAGTTGAATGCTGAGATTCGGGCCCTCGGAGTGACCTGCGACCACGCGGTGGTGTGCGACTGCACTGACAACACGACGCAGCAGCATGTCGCCGTTCTGTCCAAGTTCCCACTCACGGAGATCGTCCGGGCGATTCCAGGGCGTGAGTATTACGACAAGGAGCTGGATGAGCCAGAGGAGGAGGACGATACCGGGATCAGTAAGGGCCTGCGTGTAGCCTTCCAGGCGCGGGGGCAACAGTTCGTCCTCTATGTTCTGCACTTCGCCAGTGAGGTGGGTGGACACGAGAAGGATGCGCAACGGCTCGCGCAGGCGTCGTTTGTGCGGCGACACTACCTTCCCACGCTGAACGCCTGAACTCACCTCATCGTGGCGGGGGACTTCAATGCCGACCGAGGTGATCCCACCCTACGCCGCATCCGTGGCAGGGATGACATCTGGGAGGACCTCATCGAGACGGGGCAATACTCGTTCTTCGACCCGACCCAGCAGGTCACGCGGTGGACCTACGAGTTTCGTGGCGTCCGGCAGCAGCTCGACCACATCCTCATCTCCCAGTCCGTGAAAGACGCGTCGAAAAAGGTCAGCCCACGGGTGTTGGACCAAACCAATCCTCGTGTCTCCGATCACCGCCCGTTCGTGCTGACGTTGGATTTGCGCTAACATCGAGTGGCGAACCACGGTGGCACTCTCGAATCTTATCCGCTTCGGCACCTCCACCTGGACCTACGAAGGCTGGCAGGGGCAGGTGTACAAACGCCAGTATCCCAAGTCCAAGTTCTCGCAGCTGTGCCTGGAGGAGTACGCGCAGTACGCCCCAGACGGGGAGCCACTCTTCCGTTGTGTGGGAAATGACAGCACGTTCTATCGCCCGCCCACGATAAACGCCACGCAGGTCCCCGAAGACTTCGAGATGTGCTGTAAGGTGTGGGAGGAGATCACCATCCCCACCTTCGCCAAGCAGGCGCGGTACGGTGCCAAGGCAGGGCAGGCGAACCCGCGCTTCCTCGACGCCAAGTTGTTCACGGATATGGTGCTAACCCCGTACCGAGAGGCGAACTTCCAGTCGCACACCGGCCCCTTCCTCTTCGAGTTCCAACGCCACGGTATCCCGGCGCAAGAGTTCCTCACCAAGTTGGGCGCGTTCCTCAGTGAGCTGCCACGCGACTTCCGATACGCCGTTGAGATTCGCAATACCGGCCTTCTGGGTCCTGCGTATCACGACACACTGGCCACGCATGGGGTCGCGCATGTCTATAACCACTGGAGCTACATGCCGCCACTCGCACTGCAGCATGAACGGCTGGGCGGATTCACCGCGCCCTTCACAGTCGTGCGCCTCCTCACGCCCCTCCAGATGTCATACGAGGCTGCGAAGAAGCGGGCGCAGCCGTATACGGCCATCGTGGAGGAATTACCTGAAATGAGGAACCAGGCGGTGGACCTGGTACGGCAGGCGGTGAAGGAGAGCGTGCGCTCCTACGTGCTGGTGAACAACCGGGCGGAGGGGAATGCGCCGTTGACTATTCAAATTTTGGCTGATCGGCCAACTCAGTATCCCAATATAACAACTAGGATGTGGCTCGCTGTGTTGCGAGTTCTGCTATTGATGTAGCCTGAACCTGAGGTGCCCCTGCCCCGCCTCCAAGACTCGCAAAGTGCTCCATCACCAGACGATGGATAAAAACGTACCCTCCTCCAACCTTCTGCAAAAATATTAGACCGGCAGCGTAATCCAGAAAAGACACGAAATGTGGCGGGAGGTGTCCTTGACAGTAAAGAATAGCCCGAAGAACATAGTGGCGCAGTGCCGGCGTACTCTGCCACAGGCCAACAGTCACTACAAGAAATAACCATTCCAACAGCGGTATTATGTGCAACGATTTCTCCTTATCGGACGCTGTCCACGAAATGAACAAGAGTGGCACCAAAAACATTAATGAACTGATCAAGGAAACAACAATGGTAGTGAGTAGTGCACGACGGAGTGTTGATTTTATTCCTTGATTTGGGGTCGCCGTTGATTCGATCGCGCTGGGCTTAAAGCCGCTAAACGATGCGGCCGCTAACCCCATCCACGCAACTGCTACAAAGAGCGCAATGGGAGCCACCACAATGAGCCCAATCAAAATGGCTATAGCGCGCATGTCGATCTTAGATAGATCCAAATTGGGGAGCAGAGTATGCCCTCCTCCAGACAGAAGGACCCCTACCAACATCACCAAGCCAACGAGGTATCCGCATAAGGTAAACCTAATACTAGCTGACACCCAGGTGCCCATTCCGATATTTGATAGGAAACTATCCCCCAATCCGTTCTTCTTCTGCTGGACCCGGCGCCAGAGATAGGGGCCACCCAAGACAGCCAGTGCACCGCAGGACCCTGCTAAGCCCGTAGGGAAGGAGCCTGGAACATCTCCCGCGTAAACGAATACAAGCGGGCCAATCAAAAAATATGTGATAGCGAGCACAAACAGCGTCCAAATGTAACCCTTCTCGGCGCGTTTCCAAGACCAACCAAAGGCAGCCGTTCTTATTTCACCGACGGTTTCACGCCGAATGCTTAGAAACGATGCTATTGGTCCCAAATACACCAGGCTGTAAGCTAAACTGAGCCAGACCATGTCTCCAGCGGAAAAAGCAAACGCAGGAATTCCACAGAGAGGAATGATCAGTACGTAGCCCATGTCGTACTGCAGTATGCGTAATATAAAACGCTTCCATTTTGAGTCATTTCCCCGGTTGTGCCGCCTATCGGACAATTTGCCATCGATGAGACCAGTTATTATCCCAAGGCCGCAAAGGAGAGGGATTCCCACAAGTGAATATATTGAAGCTGCCTCACGAACACGGCCAGTGCCTAGTATGCTAAGCGAGGCACTGCCAAGGATGAGCACGTACGCTACTGCCCAAGCAACACGAGAGCCAGCCCAATAAGTTGCCCATGCGATTCGGCCTCTGAGCCAATCAGGTTGAAGACTCTCGATCAAGAACACCGTCTGTGACCGCTCCACTAGATGCTGGGCGAGCCATGAAAGGCTGTGCATCACTGTCTCACGCGTGTAGGGGTGCTTCCCTTCGCCTTTTCGCTTGAACATCTTGTCAATGTAACGATTCATGATCTTCGTGTATAACTCGTGTCGTGTGATGTCTACCCCCGTAACCAGCTCGCTACTTTGTTCGTCTTTAAAAGCCAATACCAGGATGTTCAACATGAGTGGTGACTGAGCTAGCTCTCTCAGAGCGGTATCCGTTTTAACCGCCGCTTGAAGGGTCTCAAGCCCCACGGTTTTGAGAAAATTATCGACCTGATCGGTCGTGAGAGGTAATAGTTTAATTGCGGCCTTAAACTTCAAGCGAAGCGGCAAGGCTTCGTATTCACTGGAACGACAAGCCACCACTACGCCTGAGGGGGTATACTCGCCAAGAAATGAATTGATGGCTGCAACGCATTTGTCCCGGGCATTTGCTCGCACTTCATCGAGACCATCGAGAAGGAGAAGGAGACGGCCCTTCTTGAGCCATGCTTCACTAAGTCGTCGGCCCACATAGTACTTGGATTTCAGTTCTCCAATGGTCCAACTGGTTAACGAAGTAGCCGATTCATTCCAAGTTGAGAGGTTTAGAACAACTGGGATTGGTTTGGTCGGATCACTTTCAGCCGAGGTAATCAACTCCATTGTCAGATCAAGAAGCGTAATTGTTTTGCCGGACCCCGGTTCCCCGAGGATGAGGAGAAATCCTCCGGCACTATTGAAGACATCAATGAGGCGCGTTCCCGGTGGCAATGGTTGGATACTTTCGTTCGCCAGCTCCATCATTTCCTTCAATGGGTGATCAATGGCACGATCGTATGTTTGTTTTCCAAGCTCGAGTTGTACTACGCCATGCAAAGAATTCTTACGAAAGCCTTCTATCCAATCCCGTTTCACACCTGCCATGAGCGTGAGTAGGTTAGGATCACGCGAGCTTCGTTGGGCTGGCGTTATAATGACGGGGTTTTGGATGACCGTTACGGGTCCCTCAAAGACATTGATGATCCATTCTCGTTGCAAGAATCGGCTACGTGCAGCCTCGACCACTTCCCTGGGATCACTGCTTGCTATTTCCCCTAATTCCTTGATCACCTCCGATTCGCGCTCGTTATTTCTCGGTACTGTAGCGTTGCGTAAAAATCTGAGAACGTTTGGTATCGCCGTGGCGGGCTGGCGGAGGTCTGCGGAGTGAAGCGATTTCAAGATTGCAGGCAACGGTGTATCATCAAGTCGGCATGGCAGGATTGCCTTCTTTAACGCTAGCCCCGTGCACCACTCCAATTCCACGTAGTACGATTCAGCGGCTTGCGCTGACCATATGAGGAGCACACAATCACGCTCTGCAACGGCCTCACCCAGTTCTCTCGGCCACCGCTGTCCCGCATACAACTTCTCTCGATCGCGCCAGTACGAGACTCCCTGATTGGACAGATCATGCGCAAGCTGATCAACTTTCTGTTGGTCCTGACTAGCATAGCTGAGGAAAACCGTCTGCATGGCGCCTTACCTGAGCCTAGCCCTTTAGACACTTAGCTAATGAGACGCTTTCCTAGCAGGTTGTTTCCTGGTCAGAAAGTCTAAGTGTGCATGGGAATGATGTGCGTGAGGCTAGTCCCAGTCTGGAGATGTGTCAAGTCTACCTTGGAATGAAAATACTTGCATTAGGCCGGATAATGCTGGGGAACCATTTTAATCGAGTCCTATGAACTGGTTTAAAGAAGGAACCGCAAGGGCATGAGATAACAGATACGAAGAACGCCGAGACACCGAACTAACGCTGTTGAGGAAAGCAGGCCCAACACTTTGGGCATACCTGGGCGCCCTCAGCTGAATCTCGCCACGCTTTGTAGGTCGCATCGTAATTGCGCTTGAAATGGTAATACACACCGGCAGAGGAAAGAAGTGCGAGAACTACATTGAAAAGCCCAGTTGGATAGTTAAGTACTGACATGATGATTAACACACCTAAGAAAGTGGCAGTGCTAATTCCAAGCGGGAGTGGTTCGGATGGAGGTTTGAGGAGTGGTCCCAATCTAGCGCGAAGTGGAGGCGTGACACCTTTGCTATCGTACTTCTTGCGTTCTTCGCACTCCTCTCGCTCGAGTTCCTCAAGAGGTCGCGTCGTGTGCCAGCCGCACATCGGGCATGTGGGTGTGACCTCCCCCCGTCAGTTACACCAAAGTTGAGGAAGTGACCTCCTGGCTCTGAGACCTCCCCAAAAACTAGACCGCTGAAAACTGGAAATTCGCTCCTTCGTGCAGCCCGGTTTTGGCCGCCCGTTCGACGAACTCCCGAGGCGTCAGATCGCCGAGCGCACTATGCGGCCGGTGCTCATTGTAATCGATCCGCCATGCTTCTATCTTCTGTCGCGCATCATGTAGGGAGATGAAGACCTGCGCGTTCAAACACTCATCACGAAACCGGCCGTTGAAACTCTCAATCACCGCATTCTCCACGGGCTTACCGGGCCGGATGAAATCCAGCTTCACCCCACGAGCATAGGCCCACGCATCCAATGCTTTTGAGGCAAATTCGCTGCCGTTATCCACGGTAATCATCCGCGGATATCCGCGGTGCTTGGCCACGCGCTCGAGCGCACTTACCACTCTCGCCCCTGTCAACGTCACATCCACCTCAATTAAGGGACTGTGGCGACTCCAATTATCCACGACGGTCAGCGCCCGAAACCGCCGGCCATCCAGCAGCGTGTCGGCCACAAAATCCATGCTCCACCGCTCGTTGGCCTGCTGTGGGGGCGGCGGAACCACGCGCAAGTGACTCGCCCGTTTCCGCCGGGGCGCGAGCCGCACCGTCAGCCCTTCCTCTCGATACAACCGATGTACCCGTTTCTTGTTGATCCGCCAGCCCTCCCGCCGCAGTAGCACATGCAGACGTAGATAGCCAAACCGCGGCCGCGCTTGCGCCAATTCCCGAAGCCGCCGCCGTAAGGCAGTATCCTCGCGCCGGTGCGCCCGGTAGTACCAGGAGGCCCGCGGTAATTGGAGGAGCCCACACGCGCGTCGGACGCCGATCGGAAAGTGCCCCAGCACGTCCTGCACGAGCCCGCGCTTGCGGGTGGGCCTCAGGCCTTTTTTGCGAGCACCTCCTGGAGAATCACTTTATCCAGCGTGAGGTCCGCCACCAATTGCTTCAGCTTGCGGTTCTCCTCCTCGAGCTGCCGGAGGCGCCGGATCTCGGCGACGGCCATCTGGCCGTACTTCTTCCTCCAGTGATAGTAGGTGGCTTCGCTGACCCCGAGGCTCCGCGTCACCTCGGCGATCGGCGCCCCGGCCCCCACTTGCCGTAAGGCCGTCGCAATCTGGCTCTCCGAATACTTGCTCGTCTTCATGCCCGCCCTCCTGGTTGAGGGCCGCAGTCTAGCCGAAAATTCCAGCTCTGGTTGGTCTAGTTTTGTGGGAGAAGGTCAGGTGTTACATTTGCTCCTTGCATGGGGCGCCTTGCCAGAATCTAGTCTGGTAACAGGAATGATCGGTCTTGTAGGACATTTGGCATTGACCTCCCGATATGATCAGCGACTCGCATTAATGCTCCGTTGGCTGGTGAGAAACATACGACGCCCTGGCTCACTTCTGCCTCGCCACGATCTTGTACTTGATCTGCTCGTACGTGGCTCGGGAAGACTTTCTTCTGGGCCAGCTGGCTCCTTCCGCCCCGATCTTCATGCTGGGGAATCCATGCAATACAAGCATTTAAATCAACGTGTTGGATATTAACCCTGGTATATTAATTTTAGTGGTATCATATGATATCTAATTGATGTATTGATCATGATGGTTAAGATATCATATGATGCCTCCATTGTGGAGGGGGCATCTCGTGCCGGACTCATCATCCACGGATCTTGAAGGTATACGCCAGCAGCTTGTCAGATGCGCGCGATCTCGAAGGACACGGGTAGTGCCCAACATGCGTGCAATGCCGTGCCGATGGTTTCCCTACGAAGTCTTGAGCATATCGGGGGCTCCTTTCACGGAAGATTCTGCATGGAACTTTGTTGCCGACAAGTTAAGCGAAGGCCATCCGTTCGAGGAAGTGTCACTGAAAGTTCCCCACGGCAAAAGAGGATATGTTCTAAAAATAGAAATCGGTTCCGACCGACCATTGTTGTACGTGAAACTTCAAATCGGAATGGGAACTGTGATTGGGAGAAGCTTTCACTACACCGACCACTGTGGCGATGAGGAGATTGAATGAAAGAGGGCAATAAAAATACAGGGGAAACTCTCAACTCTTGTCCAGCGTGCGGAGCAGCGTCCCTGAGCACAAAGTTCGAGAATCAAACTTTCCCATATGGAGAGAGTCCCCGTACGGTCATGCTGGTCGCAAAGGTGGGCGTTCGAGTTTGCGAAGAGTGCCATTTCGAGTTCACTGATGGCGAAGCCGAGGAAGTTAGACATGAGGCTGTTTGCCGACATCTTGGCGTAATGCCTCCCAGGGATATTCGAGCCCTGCGCGAATTGTATAGCCTTTCACGCGCCAATTTTGCGGCAATTACCAAGATAGGCGAAGCTTCGCTGGCACGTTGGGAAACTGGTCAACTGATTCAGAATGCTGCCCTAGATCAGTTTCTATATCTGCTCCAGTTTCAAGATAATCTTGAACGGTTAATGAGAAGGAACCACAGCATCTCAATTAACCTTCCTACAGAAGGTTCTCTGCAAACGAGAGGCAGAAGTAGCGATCGGTTCCCGACTCTTGGAGAGCCGTCCCCTGAAATGATTGCTGGCTCTAGAGTGTTTAATCCAGTGCGTGCGGGGGACTAACCTATGTACGTTGTAACCTTTTACTCATTCAAAGGCGGTGTTGGACGTACGATGGCCTTGGTCAATGTCGGAGTTGAATTGGCAAACTCTGGGCGTCGTGTTCTCATGGTGGATTTCGACTTAGAAGCTCCTGGCCTAGGGACTTTTAACTTACATAAGCCGATGACTCCGGTGTCGGGCTTGGTGGAGTATGTGACTCAGTATATGGACACGGGAAAAGCACCTAATGTAATGGACTTCATGTACGAAGCGAGTGGAATGATCAAAGACACTGGCCGCTTATGGGTTATGCCAGCTGGGCGCGAGGATGACACATATGCAGTCAGACTGGCCTCCATCGATTGGCAGAAGCTCTATAGCGAATACGATGGTTACCTGATGTTTGAGGATTTGAAGGAACAGTGGAAGCAACGTCTGCAGCCTGACTATGTCTTAGTAGATTCCAGAACAGGGCATACAGATGAAGCAGGTATTTGCACGCGACAATTACCAGATGCAGTTTCCATACTCTTTTTCCCAAATGAGCAAAATTTACAAGGTTTAAGGAAGGTAGTTTCCGACGTACGGAAAGAAGCCCTTGAACCCAGAAAGAAGAATATTCAGCTACATTTCGTTACTTCAAACGTCCCTGATATAGACGACGAAGACCAAATTTTAGAGAGCAGAATGCAGCGATTTCGAGACTCTTTGGGCTACCAAGAACTGTCCGCGATAATCCATCACTACAATAGTCTCGCCCTGCTCAACCAAATAGTTTTTACAGCTGATAGACGACGCAGTCGTCTAGCGCACGAATATAGGCGCCTGGTGAGAGCCATTATTCGCCACAACCCAGAGGATCGCGAGGGAGTCCTCGACTTCTTGACAAGAATCCTTCGCCAACGCCAGCGCTTTACAAGAGAGCTGCAAATGACACCAAGTGATCTCGAGGCACGACTAGACACAATTCGTGTCTCTCATGCGCACGACGGCGAAGTACTCTCCAGCCTAGCTGCCGTTAGAGAGCAGCAGGGGCGGCTAGAAGAAGCAGCGACAATACTAACTGATGCAGTGGAAGATGGTTTTACCAATGCTTCAGTCTTGGCTCGCCTTGCAAATTTAAATTGGCTAACTTCCGACCACGATGCTGCAGTAGATGCCATCAAAAAGATCCTTAACTCAAAAGAGTCCACCTATTTTGAGGTGGATCTCAGTGCAAGAATTTTACGTCAAATCGACCCCCAGCTACTTGGTCTGTTACAGGATTCCATAGCTTTTTCTATGCTCGAGCCCGAGGGGCAATTAATAGTAATGGATGAGTTGTTCTGGAATAGAGAATCGCTTCAAATCGCTGAGCCAATGATTAAAGGGTTGGCGAGTAAAGGTTCTCTATCGGAAGACGAAAACAAGAAAATCTCGAATATGCTCACGCTCTCCTACATAGGGTCCGGACGCTTTAAAGATGCCATGCACAACATCAGTGCTGTTCGCCCAAAGCCAGGCTCTCTAAAGACTTACGAAGCGTTCAACTATGCTATGGCAGAATGGGGACATCTTGGCCTACCACCAGTGGACCTGTTTCAATCAGCATTGATGACCATGGAGGGCGGGAATCCCCCCCCAAACTCCGCTAATTACATGCAATGCATAGGTGTGGCCTACGCAGTGACCGGCAATAAAGACAAAGCGCGCGAATGGATAAACAAATCCAGACAGAAAATAATGTCTACTCAGAAGGAGGATTTCAGCGCCTGGCGCTATCTAAACGTTACCCCAGATCAATTTGTGGATGACCTTTACGCCCTTGAACAAATGATGAGAGGAAATGATACGAGGCCTCTTTTCATAGGTCTCGAACATTCTCATGGTGTGAGCCAGCCATGATTGAACCTTCAAGCTTAACAGAACTCAGTTCATCCATCAGGAGAAGTATTGAAGGAGATCGGAATATCCTTGATGAAATGAGGATGGATGTTCGAGCTCTAAAGAGCACAACTAGAAGAATACACCGAAGAGTCGCCACTGCAATTTCTCTTGTGGGGACTGACGGGGGCAACAACCAGCTGTACTATGATCCGTTTATGGTGGAACTGGTACGCGTAGTGGACTCAAGTTGCAATGAATATTGCCTTGAGGCCGTGACACAGAACTCTGACATCAACGAGCTAAATTCTCGCCATTTGACCAGTGCCGGTGCTGGAAAAACGCCTTTAGGGCGGATGATGGTATACCTTGGCATCTCTTGTCTTGAAGAGTTGTCAGGGGTATTTAAGGCCGATCGTCGAAGGCGAAAGGCGAGTTGGACACAGGTCTACCGTGAAATGTCCGAGTGGGCAGTATTATTCTCGTTAGTGAAGGAGGCTGAATTCGGGACTGATACCGTAATAGTCAGGGATGGCTTCCTCCGGTCAAAAATGTTTTCCAAGGATCTTTTCGCTAAATACCGTGAAGGTCTCCAAGAAGGCATAAGACGGCATTTCGACAAGAAGCGTCGTCGAATCTATATCGTCGGAGTTGCAAAGCACAGCAAGGTCCTGCAGACCTATCGTTTGGCAATGGCCATAGAGGATGTTCTTCGGAATGCTTATCCGTGTTATGCCCCGGTCAATCGGGAATTGGAAAAGAAGGTTTATAAGTGGCCTGAGTATGCCCGTGGGGACGAGGAGGCAGGCGAGGGAGAGATCAATAAGTTTGTCGCCGGTAAAATGTTCCTAGCAAAGTTCGGAGGAGGCCCGTATGACCCCGTCTGGGCCATCGACCTCTTGGACTCTCAGGCGGATGACGCGCCCACAATATTTGGCTACCTGTTAGCGGATGCTATCGATGGCTTCCCCATCCCATTTTATCCTCGCTGCTTACAAAGAGCCCACGAAAATGCTGCTCTGGTCGAATTCGATATGGACATTCTACAGAGCGAAATATGTAATGGATTACGGGATGGCCTAGGTGAAAAGAAGTGGATAGTTGACGAACTGGCACTCCAAGAAGCTGATCCTTCGAGAGAAAGGTACGAGTGATACCGACATGTTAGAGTTGTTTCCGCGTCGCGAAATTGTTGGCGTATTTAGAGGCTTTTCGGAAGGTGGAATGGAGTTCCATGCCGACTTGTCATTACCGTATCAAGTGAAACTTCATAATATTCCAATGCATGGCCAGTTCCTGCTTGTGCAACTGGAACACCCTAATGAGGCGGTCCTGGGAAGGATTACCTCCCTTTCATCTGAAGGCAGGCTAGCAAGCGCAGCTGGGGAACAGTATAGCATTCGTGCCATTAGTGAGGGGCGCGAAGTTCCTGATCATCTGAGAGAGGAGTACCTAAAATATAGGGTGAAGATAAGGGTTCTAGGAGTGGTGCGCCAAGCCGATTCTAACAGCCTCGTCTTTGCACCATCTCACCGTCGTCTTCCTCATGTGGGGAGTGCGGTCGCCTTTCCATCCGATCAAGTAATGCAGCAATTAGTTAGTCAGAAGCGAGATGGGGCAGAGATAGGATGTTTTGCTCTTGGCGAATTTGTTTATTCCGGACATGACCCACGAATCGAATCAGAGCCTTGGGTCCAGATTCAACCTCTGCAGGTGAAGGTCAGATTTCCGATTAGGCATTTGGTGTCGAGAAGGTCTTTGGTGTTTGCCCGAGCCGGGTATGGGAAGTCCAACCTCAACAAATTGCTTTTTAGTACCCTGTATGCCGAGGATCCGACAGTCGCGAAAAAAGCAGGCGCACAAGTTCCAGTGGGGACGATTATCTTCGATCCTGACGGTGAATATTTTTGGCCAGATGACAAGGGAAATCCTGGACTGTGTGACGTCCCACACTTAAGAGACCGATTGGTAGTGTTTACATCTCGTTTGGCTCCCAGTCCTTTTTATCAGTCCTTCGTTGTTGGCGGCGTAAAGCTTGATATTCGTCGGTTGCCTGCAAGCGACATCGTTTCAATTGCCTTGCCACCCGACAAGCAAGATCAACAAAACGTCCATAAGTTACGCAGAATGAACCTCGGAGATTGGACGGAACTAGTTGATCTGATTGATCGCGATGGCAATAACGCAAATCTGGACAGAATACGAAAATTGCTCCACTTAGAGGATGATCAGAAGATGGAGAGTCTAGCAGCGCGCGCCAATATGACGACTATCGTAAAGACACTGCATGATCGAAGAAGTCAGTTGATGGATATTCTTCTTAAAGCCTTGACCGACGGTAAACTTTGCATAATCGACGTATCCCAGCTGCGTGGAGGCCCTTCTCTAACGTTATCGGGGCTGATACTTCGGAAAATCTTTGATCATAACCAGTTAGAGTTTACCAGTGCTAAGCCTCGAACTATACCCACAATTGCAGTGGTTGAAGAAGCGCAGTCTGTGTTGTCCGAGAAATCATCCGCGTCTGCGCCTTACATAGAGTGGGTGAAGGAGGGGCGCAAGTACGACCTTGGAGCTTTTCTAATCACACAGCAACCAGGAAGCATACCGGCAGAAATTTTAAGTCAAGGGGACAACTGGTTTATCTTTCATCTCTTGTCTGCGGCAGACCTTCAGAACCTTCAAAGGGCGAACGCCCATTTCAGCTCCGATATTTTGAGTTCATTACTGAATGAGCCAATTAAAGGGCAAGGCGTTTATTGGAGTGGAGTGAGCGATATGCCCTATCCCATACCATTTCGCGTATTTTCATTCAGCAAACTATATATGCGACTTGACGAACATTATGAACTGCCATCGACAGAGTGCTATGCTTCAAGATTAAAGGAGCACTTCCGCCATGCCGTCTCTTTACAAAATGAGTTGCCCGCAGATGAAGTTGTTGCGGAGTCTGTTGACTTGAATTCAAGTGAAGACCCATTGCACAACTCGGTTGATAGAGCGATTCTGGCACTGAAGAACAATGGAGAATTCTGGTCTAGCTTTGATAGTGAAGGCGTACCTTGGGGAGTCGTCAAGGGGATATTAGAAGACGCGCTTCCCGACACAATGGACAACCGCTCCAAATTCGCATTCTCACTGGTACCAAAAGCTATGGACCAATTGGTAGGGCCTCAAAACGTGGCGTGGACGACAGTAAGAAAGGGCAAGAAGAATACCACATTCATCGTCCGTACATTGCCAGCTTCTCAATAATCCACGTACTGGTTACTATTCCTGCAACGCGGCGTAGAAATCGTATTCATTTCTTGCCTTCGACATATTCAGCCCGAATTGTGAAGCCTGTCGATTCCAATCGTTCGAGGAACCGGCATCCCTAATCGTATTCAGCCTCCAAGGCGTGTCGAAAAGAGATTGCTTTATTAGTGCAATTGGGTTGACTCTTCTCGATTCGATAGAGCCAAAACGGAATATAAGCTTGGCTTTGGGTTTACACGCTAAGGCTATGCTCCTCCAAACTTGGGACAACTGCTCAACAAATATTTCTGGGCTCGAATGACATAATTCCCCTTCTGGCTGTCCATAACACACCGTGCTCGGCCCCCCGAGAAACCAAGCCCTGAGCCATTGATCTGGCAAATAGGTTCGCATGCCGTAGTACGGAGGCGACGTGACAACATGCGAGTATTTCTCGCCTGTCAGGAAAAAAGTTTTATCACGGCTATCGATCTGGTGAATTGAACCAGAAACAACTCTAGCTTGGCATGATAAATAATAATCAGCTTTCCGACGGATAAGAGCTAAGACATCGACCTCTGGCGCTCGCATTTTGTGCTTTTTCCAGTAGGAGACAGCATAACGCGGCTTAGGTGCGAAAGTCCTGGGTGATTGGTTGGAAAGATATGACGGATCCGCCTTGGTTCGCGGACCGTGCAATGCACCGAGCAGTATTGCTCTTAACATGATTCTCGCATTGCTATGACAATTCTTTAGCAGGCTTCGTCTTAGTCGGCAGATATCATTGAGAGTCTTTGGGTGATATGCGACTCGCCAAAAATCATCGTCTGGACAGTATATGGCCTTTGATTCTTGCAAGATGTTTTCGGCTTCTTCAATAACAACTTCCGAAGAAGCTCTTGCCAGCTTTGATTTTGCTATGGCAACTGCAATGGGGCTTGTATCCAATCCAGTAGAAGGGTACCCCAACAATCTTGCAGCATAGTTTGTCGTACCTCGTCCGCAAAATGGATCTAGTACGCGAGTGCCTCGTGTTAAGTTGTCAGAGAGTATTCCTACCGGAAATGAAAGTGGATACATGGTGTAGTAAGGACATAGGGCATTCAAGCGATCAAGTCGTATTCGTGATTGTTCTGCAATCAAATCCATTCCCCCAGGGTTTAAAAATTTAATCAATTCTTATGCAGTAAAGTACCCGTGATAAATAGCCCAGATACTTTCCCCAAGCGAGCAGGACTGCTCACTTACAACTCGCCCGACCCGCGTGGCAAGCAGCTTTGTACCGTACCACTTGGTGACCGCAACGAATCGCTTGTGTCATCGCCGCCCACTTCCCCATGAAGAGGGGGGCCACCCTTGGGAGAACCTGTTTGATCAGCCAGAACACAGAGAGACGTCGTTAGACACGGGTTAATTGGACGGGGCATGTCCATTGGGCGATATGCTTGTACTCCACCCATTTGGACGCATGCGCATTTCTGTGGGGACGGTCCCGGGCCCATTGAAACATCCATCATACCCGGGCTAGAGCGCACCTCGCTACAAGAATTGTACCTTCTAACGAAGGCTGTGACAGTTGAAGTGCCAATTACAAGGAGTCAGGATACTCCCTGGAGGCCAGCAATATAGCTGGGTCGCAACATGCCACGGAGAAAAGGTAAGAGAGCCATTGTCGCGGGGTTCAAGCAAGGGATCACACACCTTAGATACCTCCTCAGGAATCGAACGTTTCAACGGGAGCTTTGGCAGGTGAAGGCTTGCAGGGACCTAGATAAACAACTGGCGTTTACAAGTAAATGGGGACTTCAGAACCTGCCCAGCAGTTTGATATGGACAAATCCAGAAAATGCCCCAGCAACGCCGAGCGAGATCGAGGACGCTTTTATTCGGGAAATGACAGAAGAAATGAAGGTGGACCCGGAATTCGTACGCTGGCTGCCCTGGCGGCCACCTGTGCTTACGAGCGATCCACTTGAGGAGTTCTCCAACTGGGAGCAAGCCGAAGCGGATGCGGAGTTCTATCATGATGAGGAAGCAGATCGCTACGCAGAGGAGCTTTCAGAGCAACTGCAGCAACAGCCGGAAGCCCATCAGCGACGACGGGGACCTGATTTGGCTGTCAGCTCCAGAGATGCACTGGATTTGACGGTGGACCTCAGTTATCCCCTTGACGTGCTAGAGGAGGCTATCCGTCGTGAGTTGAGGAAGGCTCTGAGGAGACGGCGAAATGTTCCACAGCAAAAAGATGGGCTGGTCGCCCATCGGAGACGCTTGGATAAGGCCGACTATTACCTTCGGGTCTACGACGGCGTAACCGCCGGTAAGCCCTACATCAAGGTAGCCAAGCAAGTTAGAAGACCAGTTTCGACGGTCAAGAAAGCGTACCTTGTAGTCGCGAGGGACATTCAGAAACTCGCACCTGAAAAAGAGGGTGCATTGCAGGCTGCCGAAGTCGAGAAGATGTCAAAAGAGCAACTAGCGATGGTTGATCTCGACGTGGATACACATATGCAACAGTGTGCAGTTTGCCAACGAGCTGAGACACTCGACCAAATGTGCCTTCAAGTGCAAACCTTCGTCAACCAGGATGTTAAGGGACAGCGCGAACGGCCTTCGGACCAGATGAAGCTTTCGCGATTGGAATATCGTCCCTCTGGCAAGAAGAGAAGTCCAAGCGATGCGGCTAGCGAGCCGTACAACAATGACGAATAGGCCCTCCCTTAGTTGGCCGCTTTCATTCCGTATAGGGCGTCTTCGAGCCTACCTCAGGTCGGTAAGCTCCCTTGAGATTAGGCCCTCCCTTATTTGGGCCCCTTCATAGTAAAGGGACCCTGCCCATCGACACCGCGCAGGCTGACAGTGTGTCTGCGGAGGGGGTACACGCACGCGGTCATTACCAATATTCCTCTAATGACAGGAGCGATACGCGACACCACGTTTACGCAGTGTACTGGTAAAACCACAGGGAGAGATGCTGATTTGCAGGGGCGTTATCACAG
Source organism: Nitrospira sp. (assembly GCA_036984305.1). Lineage (NCBI taxonomy): Bacteria > Pseudomonadati > Nitrospirota > Nitrospiria > Nitrospirales > Nitrospiraceae > Nitrospira > Nitrospira sp. Next base: position 3,632,776 of record BQWY01000001.1, on the reverse strand, counting down.
TAGGACCAACGCAAGGGATGGAGACAAAAGACAAAAGGTACAAAACCATGTTCATGGCCAATTATGAGATTGGCTTCGCCGGTTGGTAGGTTGGTTTGCCATACGTCGAACAGACAACCAAGGTGACCCAGGAGCAGACCATGAATCTGACGGATGAGGAGCAGGAGGTCAGCAAGGCATTCCTGCGCGTTAAACGGGCTGCAAAAGATCCGGAGGCAGTTCGAGATAAAGACAGGGCGTTGGTCTCCGTGTACAAGGCCCACGGAGCAGCTGAGGCTCTACGACAGCTATTGGAACGTGTTGGCCGTTTTTATCGGACAACCGATAACGAGCTGCTGTTCCATCGAGCAGCGGATTCTCGGCTCTACGAGATGGATGAATCGGTTTTTCAGCGTTATCTAATCCGGCTCACGAATAGCCCTACCGGGGTCAAGAGCCAGTGGGGCCCTTGCCTTCTCGCGTGGGCACAGTTTGATGGGACCGAAGTGGCCACAGAGTTCCTGGCCTACAACTCAGACGACCTCGATCTGATCGCCATCAATACCTTTGATGGCAAGATGATGATGCGCAGGCGGGGCAATGTTGGTCGCATGTTGCGAATGGAACTGAGGGCGTCCTATTCAAGACGCCTCCTGAGTTTCTCACTCCGTGGCATGCCGCTGACCCGGATAAGGCCGACGGCCAAGCCCTGGAGTGGTTGTGTCACCTTGGCAACTTTTCCGAGGGAGAGTTGACCATCGAGGACCAGCGGGAGCTAGTGAAGGTGTGGTTGCTCCATCTGTTCATGCCTGTCAGCAACCCGGTGCATCCAATTCCGCTGTTTGAAGGAATGACCGGGAGTGGAAAGACAGTCTTGGGTGAAATGATTGGGCGATGGCTGCAGGGGCCAAATTTCGATGTCATGGGGCTTGCCACAACAAAGGCCGAAGAATCCTTGAAGCTGGCTTTATGGAAGAGACCGCTCGTTGTTTTGGACAACGTGGACTCTTCACCAGCTTGGCTTATGGATTTTCTGTGTCGCTACTCGACGGGGGAGCGAATCAGCTGTCGCAAGTTGTACACGAACCATGACGAAGTGCATTTCACTCCACGAGCGGGGCTGATTATCACCAGCCGCACGCCGCATTTTCGTCGTGCCGACGTGGGAAGGCGCCTGCTACCCATTCAGTTCATGGGGCTGAAGCCTGACCAACGCCGAACTGAAGCTGTGATGCGAAAGGAGATTGCGGACCATCGGCCCGCCATCTGGGGCGATGTCTTGGCCATTCTCGCTCACTTTCAGGACACGTGGCCTGATGTGGGTGAGCAACTGAAGCCCTGCCACAGCCTAGGCGACTTCTCTGTCTTTGGGGCTGGGCTGTGTGCTGACAGCGAGAGAGCGAAGTGGGAGGCCCGGATGAAACGATTAGATAAAGCACAGGCACGCTTCACGAGTGAGGAGAATCCACTTGTTGAGGTAATTTTGGCGATGCTCAAAGATGCTCAAGACGGTCGCATCAAAATGACTTCCTCGGAGTTCCATGAGAAGGCGAAGGCGCAGTCTGGACGTCTGAACCTGGCCTGGCCGTATAAGAACAACGCGGCTCTTACGAGGAGCATGAAGGAGGAACGGTCAGCACTAGAGCAGCACTTGAATGCCTGTGTTTCAGTCGATAACCATCACCAAGCGCGCGCGACATGGATCACGATCCAGCCCAAACCCGCCACGCAGACTAGCGCAGCGGGTCTCAATCCTGAGGGTGATGAAGGTGATGATGGTGATCTAGCTTTCTGTTGGGAGAAATATGAGGCTCAAGCTGCGTAATAGAAGAATGACGCCGGAGTGGGTCACCTATGTCACCATGGTCACCCTGAGATAAAGGCGGCCAGTTAGGAACGACCCAGACTTGTAGCTGGTCCCTCGAATATTGAGGGGAATATTGTGTGGGTTTTGGAGCCGCTCGGGCCTTCGGCCCTCACAGGGAAGAAGAGGACCTCCGTGCTCGCCCGATCCGGCCCTAATCGGGCCGTAGGCTCGCACTCCGGTCCCTCTGCCCCCTTCTGCGTCAGTGGCCGTATGAAAGTCATCACCACAGAGGAACGCAAAAATGGGCTAGAAACCCCTGAAAACGCGATACCGAGGCCAGAAAATGGGGTGAATATCGCACGAAAATACCGAAGAAATGGCAGTCGGCAGGTTGATTTCAAACGGGCCGCCTACAAGATAACCTGTTGGAATTGCGAGAAAGTTGAAGAGGGGACGGTAAGGACAAGCCCAGGCAAGGTGAGGGTGAAAGACTCGGGATTCAATCAAAAAGAAGAACGAGCGAGAAAGAAATTGGGCAAATCAGATATCACCTCTTAGGCGGGAGCGCGACGGGAAAGGATGCGGGGATGGTGGAACAGCCATGACAAACGTTCCCTGTGTGCCTATGAAACGATTACTGAACATTCAAGAGGCCGCCTCTTATACCGGAGTTGCTGTTGCCACTCTGTATAGGATGGTGAGCCAGCGGCGGATTCCTTTCACCAAGGTGGGGCGTCGAACTATGTTCGATGTGCGACTTCTTGATGATTGGATCAAGCAGCATACCGTGATGCCGCTCGCTTTAAGAGCGGCGTAAAATATGTTAGACTAAACGCTAACAATTGAAGTGTATACGGCTCAAAACGTGGCGAGAGAAGCGGGGATTTAGCCTGCGGGAACTGGCCAGTCTCAGCGGAGTTCATTTCGTTACACTGGCTCGACTAGAAGCAGGGCGGCTCGATCCTCGCCTCTCGACACTTCTGAAGCTGTGTGCGGCATTAAACATTTCTCTCGGTGAATTAGTTAACGCAGCTAAGAGTCCAACAGGAGGACGAAAGTGAGCCATGGGCCTGACTAAACGAAAAGATGGGTGGTATGTCGAGTTTCACGTCGAAGAGCGGGAAGGCCAACTGTACCTCGCAAAGGTAGGAAGACTGAAACGTTGGAAGGTCGGTAGAACAACACGGCAAGTCGCTGGCCAGCAGGAGGCGTTGATCAAGACAGAATTGCTCAAGGGCCTCCGGTCGGTAAATCCTGAACGAGTGCCTACATTCCGAGCGTGGGCCAAAGCGTATCTGGAACTAGAGACAGTGAGGCGGCTCAGATCGTATCGGGACCGTCAGCAGATCGCTAATAGGCTAGTGGATCATTTCGGCGATAGGGTGCTGACTGAGATTACGCCTCAGCACGTCGAAGCATATCGAAAAGGCCGTCTCGCTGACGGAAGGACGGTCGCAACGGTGAACTATGATCATGCTGTTCTGAAGCACATGCTTGGGATTGCTGATCGCAGGGGGATTATCCAGAGCAACCCGGCGAAGAAGGTGTCGATGCCGACGCCGCAGAACGAACGCGACCGAGTTTTAAGGGCTGAGGAGTGGAAGCAGCTGCATGCAGCGGCTCCGGAGCATCTGAAACCTGTGTTGATGACTGCATACTACACAGGTATGAGGATCGGGGAGGTGCTCAACCTTACTTGGGACAGGGTAGACGCGTCAGAGGGCTTTATACGACTACGGGCGGAGGATACGAAGAACGGTGAGGCGAGAGCCGTTCCAATGTCGCTCATCCCAGGAGGCAAAGCACTTTTCGCTCAATTGGCGAAGGTTCGCCGGTTGGACACAAACAACGTGTTCTTATTTCGTGGGCGGCCTATCGACCGTGTTCATCATGCCTTCTATACGGCTTGTGAAAACGCGGGTATTAGGGACCTTCGTATCCACGACCTTCGACACTGCGCCGCTACCAATCTGCGACGTGCCGGAGTGGACACAGTGACCGCAATGAGGATTATCGGGCACAAGTCCGAGAGGATGCATCGTCGATACAACGCTGTGGAGGAGTCTGATCTGGTGAAGGCAGCGGCGACGCTAAACGTCTATATGGCTAACACGCTAATAACACCTACTGCGGATACCGACCATAGTGGTTCTGTAACCGCTTGAAAGATGGTGGGCCGTGTAGGGGTCGAACCTACGGCCCGCTGATTAAGAGTCAGCTGCTCTACCAACTGAGCTAACGGCCCCACCAAATTTGAAGGCTATGTGAATCGTAAGGGGAGAAGTGAGGCAGTTCAGGTCGCACTTTACGCCTAACTTTTCACACCTCACGTGCTTTATGGCGCGCCTGACAGGATTTGAACCTGTGGCCCCTGGCTCCGGAGGCCAGTGCTCTATCCACTGAGCTACAGGCGCCCAGAAACGGACCTCAGACCTTAGCACACCTTTTCGGAAGCTGTCTAGAAGGCCGTCAGGTATCGCACCGCATCATCGACACGGGGAGATATCTAGCATGAAACCGTACGGCAGGAGCACCTCTTCGCCGCTAGTGCCGCGATCTTGCTGATACTTCAGAATCGCCCGGGCTTCCTCCTCAGCGAGGACGTGCTCCTGCTGACGCAGTTGCTCGGGGAGCCTCAGGATTGGAACGGCTGTTTGTACTTTACAAGCACCCTGTACGAGGCCTGCTTCGTCGGTGGGGATACCCATCAGCCGGCAGGTGAGCGGCCGCCACGGATATACGGCACAGGTCCCATCGGGCTCTAGTGCAGGACATGGCAGATGCTGGAAGGCCGTCACGAGATCATCGATTTCGGTATCGGGCCAGGTATCGAGGAAGGGGGTTGTCGACAGCCGCGGAAAGGCACGCTCCATGGATCCTGTCTGAGCGAGGGCGCGACGGCGGAGACCGTCGCCTTGTCCTTTGGGCATCGCCTTCAGGCCCTGCCGGATGCGCTCGACATCGAGCAGGGTGATGGCAAAGGGGCCGACGCAACACTGACTACAGCCCGCTCGGCAGGGCAGGGAATTGAGAGAAGCGGCTTGGGCTTTGGCGAACCACCCGTCAGCTCGTTCGGCCAGGTGCTCCCGCATCGGTCGTCGCAAGGGGGGCTATTCGCCAGTTGGATCGAGCATCTCGACGACCAAATCTCCTGTCGGAGCGTAGAATCCCTGGCCATCGATCTGAACGACGCCGTCACAATTTTCTTGGAAGAATTGCAGGATCCAGCCGTTAAAATCGTACCCTGCGTCATTCACGTCGTTCTTGACCATGCGTGTCGTCAGGACGAATCGGGCTCGGTTTACGTAGTCCCGGACCAGTCCGGCTTCGATGTCGTCGTACATCGACAGTTGATCCAGAAATGCCGTCCGCTCTTGCTCCAAGCCCTCTTTATACGTACCACGGTCTCGCAGGCAGTACATCTGGATCGGCTTTCGTTCCTGCTCGTATCCCATGGAAACTTGGACCCAGGCCCAGTCCTCCAAGGCCTCCGGCTCCATCTTGGGAAGGATGGGGCTCTGATTGCGGGATCGCAGGAAATCCACCAGGAGTTTCAGGGGCGGGGCATTTTCCCGAAGACAGAAAACTCTTGAAAAGATGTACTCTTCCCCGCTCTTGGGGTCCACCGGCGTCGGTGCCGGTACGACTGGCAATTGCTTTCCCATACGTGCCCTCTCTTAATCCTCACACAACCTGAGCGTCGCCATGAAGCCAACGACCCCGCTTATCGTACCCTCGATGCAGGGTAACCTTCAAGGGCGAGCGGGTGAGTCTGGCGCAAGGGTAAGGATTCAAAAACTGCATCTGGAGCGGGTTATGTGAGATTTTGCTGTTGACAGCCATAGGACCGTTCGCTAGACTCCCCGCGGCTCGACGCGGAAGCACCCTCTCAGATTTGACGAGTCAGGCACTCCGGTCGATCAAAAAACGCGCACTCGTCGTTCGATTGAGTTTCTCACCATCATCCACCCTGTTCCGCTTAAGGAGGTTCGCATGGCCAAATCCATGACCAAGTCACAAATTGCCGACCATCTGGCCGGGAAAGCCGGGATCACGAAAAAGACGGCCGTTCAGTTACTGGACGATCTCGCCGCGCTCGCGTACAAAGAGGCGAAGAATGCATTCGTGGTTCCGGGTATCGGTAAGTTGGTGTTGGCAAATCGAAAGGCGCGCATGGGCCGCAATCCGCAGACAGGCGAGCCCATTAAGATTCCGGCCAAGCGCGTCGTGAAGTTTCGCGTGGCGAAGATGGCCAAGGACGCGATCCTCGGAAAGCGCTAACGCTGGCTCGACGGTCGATGTTCGAAGGGCCGGCTCCCCTGCGGGGAGCCGGCCCTTCGCTTTTTCCAGTGTAGGAGCTGTGAGTGAGACCGACCGGGAGGCAGGGCTAAAAATGCGATGGGCCTAGACCGGATCCTCCGAAACCGTCATGCCCGACAAGACGGACGGCATCCCCATCCTGCACGACGGAATCTTCGCTCGCGATCCGCTTATTGACGGTCACTAACACTTTTTTCTCACGTAGTAATTGGAGAATTGGGCGCAGGGATCGTCCTTGTCGCTGAATCAGTTGCTTCACGCTCAGGGGGTCGGGTACGTCGCACGCGAAGTCTCGCTCTCCATCCGCCGTTTGTAATTGTCCCATGAGTGTAATCGTCACCATCGTGAATATCTCCCGTGGACTGCCCCGTTGGCGCGAAGCTTGAGCAGTTGCCCGATTGCCACTGTCTTGATTGACAGGTCTCCGCCGCTCTGTTAAGGAAACCTCATGCAGTCCTTGGATGTCAACCGGCCGGGGATGGACGATTTGCAGTTTGTGCTGATGATGATTGCGTTGTGCACCTCCGGGCTTCCCTCACTGAACGTGCCCGATCCGGTTCGAGCGCGACTGTTCGACCGATGCTGGGCCTTGGTCAACGAAGGACCTCCGCCGATTGAGGCGGCCCAGCGGGTCCTCGACCTTCGAACGGGAACCGAGGTGACGCTGCAGGCATTGGTGGAAACCATCCGCGGCACACTGGCCGAGGCAGAGATTTCGGTCGTGCAGTGGGAGCACCCGCCGAGTGCACCGACCTTGCCGAGCTCTCCCCATGCGCAGCCGCTCGTAGACAGGCTTGAGCGTCTGTATCCCCCCAATGCGCCATCCTCAGGGTCGGCGAACTAGCGCATGCCGATGCGTGTCGTGCCGACCGCAATACCCGATGTGTTGTTGATCGAAGTGGATGCGTTTCGAGATGACCGCGGCGTCTTTTATGAGTTGCATCGTCAGCCGCATTATAGCGCTGTGGGCATCTCAGATAGGTTCGTGCAAGACAATTTTTCACGTTCAACGCACGGCGTGCTCCGCGGCCTTCACTATCAGCTCGAACATCCTCAGGCCAAACTGGTGACTGTCTTGTCGGGCCGAGTGTTCGATGTAGCCGTCGACGTTCGCCGCAGTTCGCCGACATTCGGGCAATGGGTGGGGTGCGAACTGTCCGGCGATCGACCTCAACAGCTGTATATCCCGCCCGGATTTGCCCACGGGTTCTGCGTCCTCAGCGAGTCGGCGGATTTTCTCTACAAATGCTCGGACATCTATGCGCCGTCGGGCGAACGCGGCATCATCTGGAACGATCCCTCCCTTGCGATCTCCTGGCCCATCGAGGACCCGCACTTGTCCGCGAAAGATAGAGCCTTCCGTACCCTCGGCGATATGGGGGCCGACCTACCACGGTAGCGGCCGTCCGTCATCCGCTCGGACCCGGACATGTACGTTGACCTGCGCACCAATGCTGTGTTAGGTGTTAGATCAAGGTAGGATTGATTCCTATCTAGATCTGTCATGTGGAAGCCTCTCATGCGTGTGACTCAGGACGAAATTCGCCGTCGATTTCGCCGCCGTGGTTTGCGTGTTACGCCGCAACGAGTCGCCATTTACGAGGCGCTGGTGAACACAGCTTTGCATCCCACCGCGGAGCAACTGTTGGCGTCGGTCCGCCGACGTCTACCCGACGTTTCCGTCAATACGGTGTACTACACGCTGGGAGCGCTGAGAGAGGCCGATCTTGTCCATGAGGTTAATTATGGGCATGAGTCTGCCCGATTCGACGGCAATGTCGAGCCCCATCATCACTTGGTATGCCGGACGTGCCGACGGATATTTGATGTGCACGACGAGGCGCTCGACCGCATCCCGCTGGAGGCCGCGGAACCGTCACACTTTGCCGTGACAGGGCATCGTGTCGAGATCTATGGCCATTGTGCGGCGTGTCGGGCTCGCAGCGAATTGAAACACGGTTGCGACGATACGAACCGAATACATCACAGACCGACAAGGAGGTAGCGCATGGGTAAGAGTTTGAATGGGACGAAGAGTCACGAGAATCTAAAGCACGCCTTCGCGGGCGAGTCACAAGCGAACCGGCGGTATCTTTATTTCGCCCGACGGGCCGATATCGAAGGGTACCCGGATATCGGAGGGCTTTTTAGGGATACGTCCGAGGCGGAAACCGGACATGCCCTGGGCCATCTGGACTTTCTCAAGGAAGTCGGGGATCCTGCCACCGGCACTCCAATTGGTAACACTGAGGCGAATCTGAAGTCGGCGATCGAGGGCGAAACCTACGAGTACACACAGATGTACCCCGGGATGGCGAAGACCGCGCGGGACGAGGGATTCGCGGAACTGGCCGAATGGTTTGAGACCCTGGCCAAGGCCGAGCGGTCGCACGCCAATCGGTTTACGAAAGGATTGGAGAGCTTAAAACAGGCATAGCGTTTGTCTGTCAGACGGCTGGCCATCGGCGCAGGCGGCGATCGCTGGGCCGATGGCCGGCGTCGTTTTTGCTCCTTGAAGGATCGTTGTTATGAAGGGTCTCACATTGATCGACCCGGTTACCCCGGAGACGCTGGTGAAGGAGACGTTGCGGATTTACGAGATCTGTGACGGCTGTCGGCGGTGTTTCAATTTGTGCCCGTCCTTCAATACGCTCTTGGATCGGATCGATCAGGTGGAGAGCGACGTGGCCAAGTTGACGCCGGAGGATCACCGTCGAGTGGTGGACGAGTGCTATTACTGCAAACTCTGTTATAACCATTGTCCCTACACGCCACCGCATCAATACGCGATCGACTTTCCCCGTCTGATGGTCATGTGGAAACAGCAACATGTTCGACAAGGAGGTTCTTCATGGCGAGATCGACTTCTGACCAGGACGGATTTTCTTGGACGTCTGAACAGCGCATTGGCCCCGGTGGTCAATTGGGCCATGTCCCAGGGGTGGGTGCGTCGGTTGCTTGAGCATGCACTCGGCGTGAGTGCGGATCGGCGAGTGCTCCACTATCAATCCGAAACATTCGAGCGGTGGTGGGGCCGACGGCCCCGTTCCATTCCGGCCGACTCCTCCCCTAAGGTGGCGTTGTTCGGAGGCTGTCTGGTGAACTACCAGGCAACGGACGTCGGGAAGGCAACGGTCCAAGTTCTGGAAAAAAATGGTGTGGAGGTCGTGGTTCCCGCCCAGCAGTGTTGCGGCATGCCTTCATTTGATCTCGGAGATATCGAGATGATCCGTCGTGCCGCCACGGCTAATCTACAGGCCTTTCTCCCATGGGTCGAGCGAGGATACGATATAGTCGCGCCGGTGCCGAGTTGCAGCCTGATGTTCAAACGCGAATATGCCGAATTGCTGGGTGGCGACGACTTGAAGCGGGTGGCCGCCAGGACATTTGACGTGTGCGAGTACCTGATGCGGTTGAAGCGCGACGGCGGATTAGCACTCGATTTTGTGAAAAGTCCGGGGCGTGTTGCCTACCAGGTGCCATGCCACTTGCGAGATCAAAATATCGGATTCAAATCGAAAGAATTGATGGAATGCGCCGGCGCACATGTCGAGGTCATAGAAAAGTGTTCCGGGCATGACGGGTCGTGGTCGGCCAAAACCGAGTTCTTTCCGCTGTCGATGACCATCGCCCGCAAGGCTGTACGAGCGATTGAACAGGTAGACGCCGGCCTTGTCGCGTCCGATTGTCCGCTGGCAGCACTGCAACTCGACCAAGCTGGGGCAAGCGGCCATGCCGGAGGAGGAAGGGTTCAACATCCAATCCAGATTATCCGTGACGCGTATGGGTTGCCCACGCCATGAAACCACTCAGCAAAGAGGATCTACTTGCGGATGCCGCATACGAACGGCAGCGGGATGAGTATCGTCGTCGTATTATCGCATTGAAGCAGATCCGACGAATCTCGATCGGCCCAAAGGTCACGCTGCTCTTCGAAAACAGAGAGACGGTTCAGTTTCAGATTCAGGAGATGATCCGGACCGAGCGAATCGCCGATCCTGCTAAGATTCAGGAGGAATTGGATATCTATAATGCATTGTTGCCTGCTGCCGGAGAACTGAGCGCGACGCTCTTCATCGAAATCACCGATTCCTCAGACATCAAACGAGACCTGGATGCGTTTCAGGGGATCGATCAAGGACAGACCCTCAGCCTGGTAGCTGGTTCCCATATTTCCTACGCCATATTCGAAGGCGGACATAGTAAAGAGGAAAAGATTAGCGCGGTGCATTTTGTTCGATTTCCCCTCTCCGATGAATTAGTTACAGAACTCCGGCGACCGGATGTGACCGCGCAAATGAGGATTGAGCATGCCAGCTATCAGGCTGAGGTGTCGGTGACGGCCTCCCTCCGAGGGGCCTGGTTGGGAGATCTGTCGGAAGAATAATACCGTGCTATGGAGCACACACAGCCGGTTTAGTCAAAAAAATCAAACCCATAGCGTTGACAGAGGGTGAGGGCAGCATTATAGTGTTAAAGATGGGGCACAAGCCCGGATATTCTGAAGGAGGGACACATGGTCATTATCACGGATAAAGCCGAGACGAAGATCCGCGAATTGATGAAGGAAGAGCAGGATGTGGAAGGGCTTCGCATCTATGTGCGGGGTGGAGGGTGCCATGGCTATCAATATGGCATGGCGTTCGAATCCAAGGTAGGGGAGGACGATACCATCATCGAGAAGGATGGGATCAAGGTCATCATGGATCCGCAGAGCGCTCCCCTGCTGAGCGGGGCGGAGGTGGATTATGTCGATAGCCTGCAAGGATCCGGCTTTTCGATCAAGAATCCTCAAGCGAAGACAACCTGTGGGTGCGGGAGTTCATTCAGCGCCTAAGCTACATCACCATTGCGAGATGAGGGGCTAGGGCCGGGGCGACCGTTTGTCGACCCGACCTGGCCCCTTCGTTTGTGAGGGGATCATCCGCGTGTCGCTCGTCTATCTGACCAAGGGCATCGAGTTTGCCGCCGCCCACCGCTACCTCCGAGAAGAATGGGATGAAGCAAGGAATCGAGAGGTGTTCGGGGCCTGCTACAACGCGCCGGGGCACGGCCACAATTATTTTCTGGACGTGACCGTCGCGGGGCACATTGATCCGGCTACCGGAATGGTCGTCAATCTCTACGATTTGAAGATCGTCCTCAAGGCGGTTCTGGAGGAATTCGATCATAAGCATCTCAATCTCGATACGCCATACTTCAAAGACACCGTTCCCACGATGGAAAATATTGCGCGAGTGTTGTGGAGACTGCTGGAGCGCCACCGCAACATCGGCACACTGCACAAGGTACAATTGGCGGAGGACGAGGACCTGCGGGCGACGGTGACAGGCTCGCAGGGATTAGATCGTGCGTCGATTTCACGTCGGTACGGCGTACGGACCGACGTGCCGAGTCTGTCTTCACGGACTGGACGGGACGGTAGGGGGTATGATGATGAGCTATGGGTGACCGTGGAAGGCCCCATCGATGCAAAGACGGGGATGGTCATCGACCTTCGACACCTCGATCGAGTCATCCACGACCACGTTCTTACCACATTGCCCAATGCAGTCCTCGAACTGAGGCGTCGGGAGCGAGCCGGGACGGGGGAGGAAGTGACGCGATTCGTTTGGGACTCGATCGCTTCCCACTTGCACGGAGCTCGGCTGGAGCAGATCAAGATCATCGAGTCTCGTGATCTAGCCTACGCATGCGCGGGGTAAGGACACTCCTACGGAAGGAGCGTGTCTCTGATGGCGATCCAACCTTCTCCAGCCCATAGCGACAAGCGAAAGCATCGACGCGCACAAGTCCAGTTCCGTAGCCATTTCTCCTCCAGCGGCCAGATGATTGCGGGGGATGGGCAACTCAAGGATCTCTCGGTCGGGGGGTGCCGCATTCAAAGCCCCGTCGTCGTGCCGACGGGCACCAAGCTCGAGTTGTGTATCTATACCGACAACGATCCCGTGCCCATGATTGTTGACGAGGCCGTCGTTCGCTGGGCCCAACGCGGCGAGTTCGGCCTTGAGTTCTCGGCGATCCGCAAAGACGCCCAGAGACGATTGACGGAACTCTGTCGCATCCTCGCGCCGCTCGCCTAACGTTTCTGTATCCCCCGTCCACACTCCCGGATTCCTCACCACGGCAGGATTGCTCACGTGTGTGGGAATATATTGCCGACGTCGTTCTCTTCCCTTCCCGCTCCCCTGTCAATTGCTTGATTATCAGCCCGCTTGGGTCGGCTATCCTTGGCATGAATGTTGATTGATACCATTGGAGCACACCATGGGCATTCAATTGTTACAAGGACGGCCATGATCGGTACCCGCTCCGCACAGACAGCGTGGGACTTTCTGACGCGAGACGTGACGCTCTTTGGAGGAATTCAGAGCCCTTTTCTCAGTTGGGCCGGAGGGATCGGCATCTTCGTATTTTTTCTCTGGCATCTCATACGGTTTTTTCGACACGTGTCATATGCCAGGTCGGCCTATCTCCGTCTTTGGCCGACCGTGTCGTCGTTGGCAGAGGGAAGGCGGCAGGGAGATCAGGAGTGGCTGACTGTTAAGGCCTTTGCCGATTCGCAAGCCTCACGCCAGACCAACCTACGCCCGGACCGAATCGATCTGGACGATGTGCACAAACTCGATGCGGCCATGCGCCAGGAGCCCCTCTTTCAGCGAGCATGGATGCAATTCCGCAAGACGTATGTCTTGGAACGTACCTCGTGGTTCATCGAGCCCCGTGTGTTTAGTACGAAGCCGGCCGGGGAATATTTCCCCTCGGAGGAAGTGCTCGCGGGGAGATTGAATCTCTCTTTCTATCATCAACTACCCTCGCTCATGACCGGGATCGGCCTGCTCTTTACGTTTCTCGCAATTTTGATCGGACTCAGTCGCCTTCATGCGGAAGGCGCGCAGATCGTGGGCATTCAGGGGCTAATCAATGGATTAGCCGGGAAATTTCTCACGTCTGTGATCGGCCTGGTGTGCGCCAACGTATTCGTCATGCTTGAGAAGTCTAGGACTTATGGCTTGACCACCGCTCATCAACGATTGGTGACGACGCTCGACGAGCTGTTCCCACGCCTGACATTGGAACAATTGCTCGAAAATCGGGGAACGAACGCAGCTCCCACGCCTGTAGCGCCGCTGGGCCAGGATGGGCATCTCGCCGATCGCGTGGGAGCCACCATCACGGACCGATTGGCGCCTTCGGTCTCGGCGCTGACCTCGGCCGTACAAACGTTTGCGCAGCGTGCCCAGCGCGAATCCTCGGTTGGTCAGCCGCGAGCCATAGGCGACATCGCCAAGGGAGTGCGTGACGGCCTGGCGACGCCCATGCAGGATCTGCAGCGGGCGATTGCTGAACTGACACAATCGGTCGGGAGTTTCCGGCACGCCCAAGAGCGAACTCAGTTACAACTGGACGAATTGGCAGGCCGATTGACGGTGGATCTCCGTCATCTTGGAGATGTGCTCGAGCGAGACGAGTCGCAACATATCGGAGCTGGATTCCGCTGGCTCGCCAACCTGCGGCAACGTGCGACGGTCAAAGGGGCGGCCTAAATCCTCCACCGTGGAACACCATTTTCGCATGCGCGCATCCGGATCCCCTCATGAGGGGTCGACCGTGACCCACGGCGTCACCGACCTGATGACCTCGCTCGCGGTCATCTTCATGCTGCTCTTTGCGGCCTACGTCACGAAGGTGTCCGAAACCGTAGCCCACACTCCCACATCACCGGAGCCGACGGTGCGTCAGCCGAACATCGATCTGCAGACCGTCCTGCGGGACCACTTCAGGCGATTCGACCTCTTGTTACAGGCCGATCCGCTGGACGTCAACGTGTTGCAGATCGTGGTGCCGGAGGCCTTGCTGAATTTTGAGTTCGACAAGGGCACGCTCTCAGGAGCCGCCGAACGATTCTTGGCCGAGGCCATGCCAACGTACGCAACGCTCTTGTGCGGGGCTTTTCGAGATCGTATCCAATCTTTTGTCATCGAGGGGCACACAGACGATCGTGGAACCGATATCCATAACCTCAAGCTGAGCCAGGAACGCTCGCTGAACGTCATGGTGAAGAGCCTGGAAGTGATCCGACAAGCGGTGCCTTGGGCCTATGCCTGCTTCCAGGAAAAGACGTCAGCCAGCGGACGGGGACGGCAGGACCTGGTGTATGATGAGATCCAACTTCCCGATCGAGGGAAAAGTCGACGAGTGATCTTCAAGCTTCGCTTCAGGCCGCACGCGCCGTCCGCATCATCGTAACGGCCTACGGTCGCTCTTCTGGTGTAGTAGCATCCATTGCGCATCGAAAGCCAAAATCGCTTCGATGAGCTGCCGGTGGATACCCGCCTCGGTTCGACGCCCGGAGTTGTTCCGCCTGGCTGTTCCAACCACCCCCTCTGAGGACCCGCAATGGACCCAAGGATGGCCCCGGAGGATTCCTGACCGGGCTGTTGGCGTAGTATTGCGCCTCATATCGATCGGCCGTCCACTCCCACACGTTCCCAGCCAGATCGTAAACCCCAAATGGGCTGTAGCCTCGTTCGGTCTGTCCGACATTCATGACCGTTCGGTAGCCCCTCCACTCGGACTGATGGAAATTCGCGTGCGCGCGCGTGGGTAGGTCAGTGCCCCAGGGATACGGACGTTCATCGGTGCCACGAGCGGCCTTTTCCCACTCGGCTTCCGTGGGTAGTCGTTTCCCCGCCCATTCACAGTACTCCTTCGCGTCGAACCAATCGACTCCGACTACCGGCTTGTTGTCATGCTGCCCGCTCGTGGCCTCTCCCCAGGCCATCGGACGTTCGGCGTTGACGGCTTTAAGGAAGCGCGCATACTGCGCGACAGTGACTTCGTAGCGATCCATGTAAAAGGCTGAGACCTCGACAACATGCGACGGTTGCTCGTCCTCCTGTCCATTTGAACTGCCCATTATGAACGCGCCGTCAGGAACGAGAGCCATTGCCGCGCCATCCGGACCGGTCCTTGCGGCATGTAGTATGGCCACGGTATCAGCAAGCGCGTGAGGACTGACAGCGAATGCCATCAGACTGAGGAAAAGCATCCCTGGTGTCAGGCATCGCGGCCATTTCCGTTCGAAAACAACGATCCGCCAATCAGTCTGATCCCGCATGCCCTTATGATACCGTGGCCTGGCAGAGGATGAGATAGGGTCGTTACGCCTGAAATGGCGGACGGAAATGTCTAGCCGGTCGGCGAGAAGGGTTACTTGAGAAGGTGATCTGAAATGAGTGCGGCCAATTCTGTGGCCTCGACCTTACCCTCGCGAGTTAGAACGAGCTTGCCGTTCGAAAAAAAATGGGTCGTGGGATAGGTTTCGAACATATGCGCCTTCTTGATTTCACGGCATCGGCCGGGTACGTGCATCTTGGCCTTGCCGACTTTCAGTGTCGGAAACTTGGCCGCCGTTTCCTCGAGGATCGGATCGTATTGATTGCAAGGTTCGCAGGTCGACAACCCGTATGCCACGATTGCCGCCGCCGCGTCGGTAAACTGGGAATAGTTTTCGTCACTGACGTCTTCAACCTGTCCGGCCATGAATGACATCCAGATGAAGTGGCGAGGCCAAGACCGGGGCGAACTCGCCCCGGTCTTGGCCATCACGTTGAGAACCGATTAGGAGAGCTTCTCGAGGGCCGCGAGAATTTCTTTGTCTTCTCGCGCCACCTTAATCTCTTGCACCTTTACGTACCCAACCTTCCCGTTCTTGTCGACAATGACGGTGGCACGCTGAGAGCAATTCAAGGGCTCGAAGTACAGGCCATAATCCTTGGAGACGGTGCGGTGCATGTCCGCCAGTAAGCGGTGCTTCAGGCCGAGCGCGTCGGCCCATGCCTTGTGGGAAAAGAAGCTATCGCAACTCACACCGAACACTTCGGCATTGGCTCCCTCAAACTTTGGGAAATCGTCCGTTAGACACTTGTTTTCCCCTTGGCATACCGGGCTCCAATCCAGCGGGTAGAAGCACAGGACGACATTCTTCTTGCCTTTGTACTCGCTCAGCTTGACGTCCTTCTGGTCCTGATCCTTGAGCGTGAAATCAGGAGCTGTATCGCCGACCTTTACTGTTGGTTTCGCATCACCCATCGAACCCTCCTTCTGGTTGAAGATCTGCAATACGCAAAGGTGATTTTCGTATCATGTGGCGAAAATCGAAGTCAACCGGGCAAAAGGCCTACCGAGTGCACAACCACTTGGAACCGGCCGTGCACGCCCTCCCAACTGCCTGAGAAGGGCTGCTGCTGTCGTCACCGGTGTGGTCCATGGGAGCCTCACCGTGAACTACCACTGCAGGCGGCGGATGGGGAGAGGGCCCGTGGTATGGGGAAGCGTGCGATGGGAGACGATGTGGAGTGTGAGGCCATTCCGGGCAGCGTGAATGGTCGATCCTACGGTGGGGTTTTGTCCCGAATCGAGGATCGTCTCGGCGGCGTCCATCAATATCTCGATCGTCCGTCCACCAGCCAAGCCGCGCGGGCGGGCCGTTTCCAATTCGTCCAGGCCGAATTTGGTGAGGCCCATTGTGCGGAACCATTCGGAGGTTGGATCTTCCGCTTCAGGTTGTATTACGGTCACATGATCATCCAACCAAAAGCTGGTCAGCGTACGATCCTTCCAATCGGAAGGATTGCCAAAGGCTTCGGTATGCACGTCGTAGCTCGTTCCCTCGCTGAGGAGGACTAATCCTCTGGCGAGCCGGCTGAGGAATAGCTGCAGGTCGCGTGCCTGCGAGGGAGGCCCTTGGCGATGAAGGATGGCGGCCGTCTGTGTATGGCCCCAGTGAAGTTGGTGCCGCCACCTTTCCGACTCCTCCTCGGGGAGCGGACAAACCAGGCTTGTCGACCATTGGATGTGAGAGAGTGTCATCCGGACGCAGGAGGCGGTGGCGCCGTTTTCAGGTACGAGCTTCAGCGGCCCACCGTATTCGAGGTCGAACCAAAATTTCAAATCGGTGATCGTGGGCAGCGAAAACGACCAACCCACGACAAAGGCCGGTCGACCGGCTTTCCCTGGTTTCGGTGCTTTGCGTTTGATCTTCACGAGGGTTGACCATGCCCTCCTGGAAGGTGCGAGCGGAGCTACCCTAAGCTTTCCGGTCTTTCTTGGCCTTGCGGCGGTCCTCGGGGTTGAGCATCCGCTTGCGGAGACGCAAGCTCGTGGGCGTGACCTCCACCAACTCATCCGGTCCGATATATTCGAGCGCGAATTCCAACGTCATCTCACGCGGCGGTGTGAGTACGAGTGCTTCATCCGATCCGGACGCCCGCATGTTCGTTAAGTGCTTGGTCTTGCAGACGTTCACATCGAGATCTTCGTCCCGACTGTTTTGTCCGACCACCATCCCGCGGTACACGTCGACGCCCGGCCCGATGAACAGGGCCCCGCGCTCTTGCGTCATGAACAGGGCGTAGCCGGTGCTGGTGCCATCCTCAAAAGCCACGAGCGAGCCGTGGGGTGCAACCTCGAGGTCCTGTGCAGCCACGGGGGCGTAGTCTCGAAAGACATGGTGCAGAATGACCGTTCCACGGGTCCTCGCCAAGAGGTAGGTCTTGAGGCCAATGATCCCGCGGGTGGGGATGGAGTATTCGAGTTGCGTTTCTGACCCTCCGCCGTCGAAATGGACGAGCTTCATGTGCCGCAGTTCGGCCCGCCGTCGCCCGACCTCTTCGATCACCGCGCCTTGATACTCGGAAGGGACCTGGATCGACAGGTCCTCATAGGGTTCGCTCAGTCGATCGTTGTCTTTTCTGAAAATCACCTCCGGCTGGGAGACCTGCAGTTCGTAGCCTTCGCGTCGCATTTGCTCGATGAGCACGGCGAGATGCAATTCTCCTCGCCCCGCAACGAGGAAGCGATCGGCACTGTCGGTGTCCTGCACTCGCAGCGAGACGTTGGTTTCCAGTTCTTTGTAGAGGCGTTCGCGGAGGTGTCGGGAGGTCAGGTACTTCCCTTCGCGTCCCGCAAATGGGCTGGTGTTTACGGCAAAAGTCATTTGGACGGTGGGCTCGTCGATGGTCACGGGAGGCAAGGCCACCGGCTGTTGCGGGTCCGCGATGGTTTCGCCGATCTGAATCTCGGGCAAGCCGGCTACGGCCACGATCTCACCTGCTTCGACCTGTTCGGCATCCACCCGATCCAAACCTGAGTAGATCGCCAGTTCGCTGACGCGTCCGGGGAGCTGTGTCCCGTCGCGCCGGATCTGTGCGACCTGCTGGCGTCTCGTCAGCGAGCCGGCAAGTAATTTCCCAATGCCCATCTTGCCTTTATACGAATCGTATGCCAGGGCCAACACCAGCATCTGCAGCGGAGCGTTCTGATGCACCATCGGGGCAGGGATCTGCTCAAGGATCGTATCCAGCAGAGGACTAATGTCGATCCCCGGTTTGTTGGCGTCCACGGTCGCGATGCCTTTGAGGGCCGAGGCGTAGACAACCGGAAAATCCAGTTGCTCGTTGGTCGCTCCCAGGTGCACGAACAGATCGAACGTCCGATTCAGCACGTCGTCAATGACGGCGTCGGGACGATCGATCTTGTTGATGACCACGATGGCGCGGTGGCCCAGCGCCAGGGCCTTCCGCAACACGAAGGTGGTCTGTGGCATAGGACCTTCCTTCGCGTCGACCAGCAACAGGACACCGTCGACCATGCGAAGCGTGCGCTCCACTTCACCGCCGAAGTCGGCATGCCCTGGCGTGTCGACGATGTTAACTTTGACGTCTCGGTAGGTGACGCTGGCGTTCTTCGCTCGAATCGTGATGCCACGCTCGCGCTCCTGGTCCATGGAGTCCATGATGCGTTCGCCCATGTCGTCGATTTTGCGATGGACATGAGTCTGGCGGAGCACCGCATCCACCAGCGTGGTTTTTCCGTGATCGACGTGGGCGATGATCGCGATGTTCCGAATGTTTTCCCGACGCGCCCATCCGCCGGCTTTGCCCTTGGGATGGAGGTCCTGCGTTGCGCCTGTTGGTTGAGACATGAGTAGAGCCTTTGGTCAAAAAAAAGACGCCCACGGGCAGGCGTCCGAATAGGGAGTATACCGGAGAGCACAGCCTGTACACAAGCAAGGGGCAGTCCCGTGCTTCGTGCAGGCGCGCCACGAAAGGCGGTCCGGCTTGCAGTTTGGTGGAGCCCATTGTAAGTTGGAAAAGATGTAGAGGACTGTTCAAAGTCCTCTCGGTCCCCATGTTAGACGAGTCGAAACCCCCTTTCAGCCGCTACTCCTCCGAATCGGGCGAGTCAAACGGGCCCCCGTCTCGACGTCGCTGGCGATGGTGGCAGGTCACGTTGTTGGCCGGTCTTGGATGTGCCGTACTCGGGGCGAGCGCCGCTGTCGGCACGCTCTGGTATTTCGCCCAAGATCTGCCTGCCCTCGACATGCTCGAAACCTACCAGCCGAGCCAGGTGACGCGTGTGTACTCCGACGATCGCCAATTGATAGGTCAATTCTTCATCGAACGTCGCATTGTCACGCCACTGGTTGAGATGCCAAAGAATCTGATCAATGCCGTCATCGCGGTCGAGGATGCGCGGTTTTTCGAACATCCCGGCCTCGACTTCGTCGGCATCGCCCGGGCGGCAGTGACGAATCTTCGTCGTCGCGGGCGAGTGGAAGGGGCCAGCACCATTACCCAGCAACTGGCGCGGTCCTTGTTTCTCTCCTCCGAGCGCACGTTCAGTCGCAAGGTGAAAGAGCTGATCCTCGCCTACAAAATGGAACTGATTCTCAGCAAGGAACAGATTCTCGAGCTGTATCTCAATCAGATTTATTTCGGGCAAGGGGCCTATGGGGTCGCAGCGGCGACAGACACGTATTTTGGTAAGGAACTCAAAGATCTGACGCTGCCCGAGGCCGCGCTTCTGGCCGGGCTCCCAAAGTCTCCCAATCACTACTCACCGCTGCGGTCTCCGGAGCGGGCCAAGAAGCGGCAGGAGCATGTGCTGGGACGCATGGAGGAAGCCGGGTTCATCACTCCCGCGGAGCGCGAGGCAGCGATCAACGAGCGGCTCGTCTTTCGTCGGCTCAGCGCGGACAGCGTCGCACCGTACTTCGTGGAGTATGTCCGTCAATACTTGGTCGGGAAATACGGTGAAAGTGCCGCGTACAAAGGCGGAATGGAAATTTACACCACCCTCAACTTGGATATGCAGCAGGTCGCCGACCAGGCGATACGGGACGGGCTGCGGGAGTTGGATAAGCGTCAAGGGTGGCGCGGTCCGGTGGGGACCACGGATCCTACTCAGTTGGCTTCCGATGAGATAGAGACGCCGCTTCCCAATCCAGGGGAATTCGTACAAGGCGTCGTGACCAAAGCGACCAAGGACCACTTTCAGGTGCAGGTCGGCAATAGGACCGCGCGTCTGGCGTTCGAGGACATGGCCTGGGCGCAGCGGCAGCTCGTGGGGCGAGATCCGACGAAGGACTTCAAGACCGTCTCGTCCCCCAAGCACGTGCTCAAGCCCGGGGATGTCATCGAGGTGAGCGTCAAAAAAGTCGAACGAAATCAAATCCACGTCAAGCTCGAGCAGGAACCGGTGGTGGAGGGAGCGCTGGTTGCGCTGGATCCGGCCAGCGGCGCTGTTCGAGCCATGGTCGGAGGATACGATTTTTCGCGGAGCGAATATAATCGCGCCGTCATGGCGCACCGGCAACCGGGGTCCGCGTTCAAACCGATTATCTACGCGGCGGCGCTCGCGCAGGGACTTGGTCCGGCGAGTGTGGTGCTCGATGCCCCGGTGGTGTATGAGGATGAAGAAGAGGAAAAGATCTGGAAACCGGAAAACTACGGGAGACGCTTCCACGGTGTGGTCTCCCTGCGCGAAGCGTTGACGCATTCGCATAATTTGGCGACCGTTCGATTGCTGGACAAAATCGGCATCAAGAACGTCGTGGAGTTCGCCAAGGCGGTGGGAGTAACCAGCCCACTGGCTCCGGATTTGTCCTTGGCCCTCGGGTCGTCGAGCGTCAGTCTCATGGAACTCACGTCGGTGTATGGGGTGTTCGGCAACCAGGGGACCCGCGTCGATCCGTACGTGATCACGATGGTCAAAGACAAAAACGGCCAGGTGTTGGAAGAAGCCCAGGTGCAGCCCCGCCAAGTAGTGTCGAAGGAGACCGCCTACCTCATTACGAACATGATGGAAGATGTCATTCAGCGTGGGACGGGACAGCTGGCCAAGTCTATTGGACGTCCGATGGCGGGGAAAACCGGCACGTCGAACGAGTACACCAATGCGTGGTTTATCGGCATGACACCGAATCTGGCTGTAGGGACTTACGTGGGATTCGACGATCGGCGGCCCCTCGGCGAAACCGAATCCGGGGCGCATGCGGCACTACCGATTTGGGTGAGGTTTATGCAACAAGCATTGCAACAGCTACCGGTAGTCCCGTTTGAAATTCCCGAAGACATCATGTACGTCAAGGTCGATCACAACACCGGTTTGCTGGCCGACGATACCAGCAGCGAACATACCTCTGTCGAACTCTTCGCGAGGGGCACCGAACCTACGCAAACTGCGGCTCCACGATTGGATCCGGCGGACTTCTATCGGCAAGACCTCTCGCCCGACGTCTTCCCATCTCCGCAGCCCGTTCCGGCTCCTGTAATGGTCCAGCCGAGTCCTGACACGCCCGTGCCAGAAGCCCCTTTGCCGTGATGCGTTGTCGTTTGGACTACTCGTGGAGGGAAGGCCGACCCCCGATTACCCCTGCGCGTCCTTAAATTCCTGCCACCACGCCATTTGAATGGATTCGAGAATTTTCTCGTTGGATTTCTTGGGGTCATCCTTGAACGAGGGTAGGGCAATGATCCATGCATGCAGGTCGGTAAAGCGTACCGTGAGCGGATCCACACCGGGGTGCGCTTCGAGCAGTTGAATGCCGAGTTCCTCTGTATCTTGCCAGGTGACGTCCATGGGAAGGGTTCCTCGCGTTAGGTCACTTGAGAAAGTTTCTTGTTCTGGAGGGCTTCCTTGAGCGAGGTGTCCATCAAAACTTCCGCAAGATGATGCGTGGCCTGCTCGAGCTCGCCGATTGCCGTCCGGACGGCTCGGTGATCCGAGCCGTGAGCCGCGTTCGCGAGGGTGGAGAGGACCTCCCGAATGCGCGCGGTTTCTTCGGCAGTAATGAGCTGGCCGCCTCGTGCCAGTGCCTTTTCGGTGGCGGCACGGATGGCCTCCGCCTCGGTTCGTGCCTCGATAAGTTGACGGGCTTTTAGGTCTTCGGCCGCGAATTTAAACGAATCTTCGACCATCCGCTCCACTTCCTGATCGCTCAGCCCATACGAAGGTTTCACTTGTACCGATTGGGTGGCCCCCGTGCGGATATCCTTGGCTGACACGTTCAGAATCCCGTTGGCATCGATGAGAAAGGTCACTTCGATTCTGGGAATTCCCGCCGGGAGCGGCGGAACCTTCAATTGGAAACGTCCGAGACTGCGGTTGTCCTTGACCAGCTCGCGTTCGCCTTGCAGGATGTGTAGGTCCACCGAGGTTTGACCGTCTACGTACGTCGTGTACATTTCCTTCGCGCTGGTCGGAATGGTCGTGTTCCGACGGATCAGTGGGCTCATCACGCCACCCATCGTCTCAATGCCCAACGAGAGCGGTGTGACGTCGAGCAATAGCATGTTCTGCGTCGATCCACTGAGGATGCCCGCTTGCACGGCGGCCCCTAGCGCCACAACTTCATCAGGATTGAGGTTGCAATGCGGTGCTTTCCCAAAGAATGTCTGCACGCGCTGTCGAACCAAGGGCATTCGTGTTGACCCTCCCACCAGCACCACTTCGTCGACTCCAGAGGCCTTCAGTCCCGCGTCACGCAACGCCAATTGGCAAGGCCGGAGCGTCATCTCGACGAGGTCATCCACCAGACGGTCGAATTGTTCGCGTGTCACCTCGCGACGATAGGGCCCCTTGGCCCCTGGTAAATCCAACTGGGCAAACACCTTCGTATCCGTCGAGAGCGTGATCTTGACCCGCTCTGCTTCCAGGCGAAGCGCCTGCATCGAATCCGGGAACTTCGTGAGATCGAGCCCATGACGCTGTCGAATGTCGGCTAGGAACAGATCGACGAGGCGACGATCGAAGTCATCTCCTCCCAGATGCGTATCACCATTCGTAGCGAGAACCTCGAAGATCCCCTCTTTGAGTTTCAGGATCGAAATGTCGAATGTTCCACCACCCAGATCGTACACCGCAATGGTGCCTTGAGTTCGTTCCTGCAGGCCATAGGCCAGGGAAGCGGCGGTCGGCTCATTGATGATCCGAAGCACGTCCAGCCCTGCGATCATGCCGGCATCCTTGGTGGCCTGCCGCTGACTGTCGTTGAAATAGGCGGGGACCGTAATCACGGCTTGCCGGATGTCCTCGCCCAGGGCCGTTTCCGCTCGAAGCTTGAGCTCCTTCAGAATCATGGCTGACACTTGTGGTGGGGAATAGCTTTTTTCGCCGAGTTGAATGCGAATAACCCCGTTTTTCTCGTGGACCTGATAGGGAAAGTAAGCCAGCTCTCCGGCGACGTCCTGCAGTCCCTTCCCCATGAAGCGCTTGATGGAATAGATCGTTCGATCCGGACTGCGGACCAGATGTTCCTTCGCCGGGTCACCGACGATGAGGCCATTGTCTGTCAGTGCGACCACGGACGGGACCATCGTACGACCGGTGCGACTGGACATGACACGCGGTGTCTGGCCGTCCATATAAGCGATCAAGGAATTGGTCGTGCCAAGGTCGATGCCAACAATGCGAGCCATGTTTGGTATCCTTAAGCCGCCTCAAGGGTGGCGGTGAGATCACTGACAATATTGCGGACGTATGTGCGGTGAGAGAGGACCTCGCGTAGCTCCTTAATGACGGCCTGCTTGCTCTCTTGTGACGACGTTGCGTTGGAATGGGTTTGGACGAGTGCATCCCATCGGCCGAACAGCGTCCGAAGTTGCGCTTCGATCTCTTGCTGCCGTTGCTGAAGACTCTGCTTGTCCTTTTCCAGTTTGGATTCCAGGTGGCTGAGACCGTCCAGCGACCCTTCGGAGACAGCGGTTCGGTATTCCTCAAGATCCTCTTGCAACGAAAGAATTTCTTCGAACAGATCGGCTGGTGGCGTCGATCGGATGTCCTTCACGGATCCGGACTCGAGTCCGACGAGGTATTCAGCCCGTTGGATCGGATCTTTCAACGTCCGATAGGCCGTATTCAGAAGTGCCGAGTTGGCGAGGCTGATGGCTCGCTCCGCCTCGGTTTTGACCTGAAAAAAATCTGGATGGAAGGCGCGGCTCATTTCGTAAAAACGCTGTTCCAGCGCGTCGGCATCAATTGACAAGAGACGAGGCAATCCGAGACATGTGAAGTAATCGGATTCTTTTGAAAGCGGCTGCACTTTAACGCAGCGGTCACAAAAGTACTCACCTGTCACTTCGGATTGGCAATGCCAGCACATACTCCGAGCCATATTGAGCTCGGTCCGCTTCGTGCCGGTTTGAGTGTGTTCCATGGCGTCAATGACGATTCGTTGTATAGTCGATGCTGAGTCGATGCGACGCGTCGTCGGCCCTCAGGCGGAGAACGATTCTCCGCACCCGCACGTTTTGGAGGCGTTCGGATTCACGAATTTGAACGTGCCGCTCATCAAATCCTTTTGGAAATCGAGCTGTGTGCCCTGCAGATAGATTGCACTCTTGGTGTCCACGATAACTTTGATCCCGTCAATGTCGTACACCTGGTCATGGGGGCCGATCTTCTCGTCGAAATTTACGGTATAGCTCAACCCCGAGCACCCCCCTCCTTTCACTCCGAGTCGGAGCCCGCCCTCGGTGACCCCTTGGAGGTCCAGCAGTCGCTTGACCTCCTTCACAGCGGACTCTGTGAGTGTCACAACAGGCGTCGCTGTCTGGTTATTATCCATGCGTCTCCCCCTTTACGGCCGTTGCGGACTCGCCGTCCGCCTGAGGGCCGAGTTTCTTTTTGTAGTCGCTCAGCGCGGCTTTGATCGCATCTTCGGCCAGGACCGAGCAGTGAATCTTCACTGGCGGAAGATTCAGTTCCTGCACGATGTCGGTGTTCTTGATATTACCAGCTTCTTCGACTGTTTTGCCCTTGAGCCACTCGGTGGCCAAGCTTGAGCTGGCGATAGCAGAACCGCAACCGAACGTCTTGAACCTGGCGTCGACGATCGTGTCGTTTTGCACCTTGATCTGCAGTTTCATCACGTCGCCGCATTCTGGAGCGCCGACAATGCCTGTACCGACGCCGTCCTCGTCCTTTTTGAACGATCCGACGTTGCGCGGATTATTGAAATGATCCACTACCTTGTCGCTGTAGGCCATGTTGGATTCCTCCTGTTAATCGATCGCGAGCTTAGTGAGCCGCCCACTGAACGGACTTGAGATCGATCCCTTCCTTGCTCATCTCATACAAGGGTGACATCTCCCGAAGCTTGGACACGGTTTCGATCATGCGCTTCGCCGTGTAATCGACTTCCTCTTGGGTTGTAAAGCGACCCAAGCCGAATCGAATCGACGAGTGTGCCAAATCCGCTCCTACGCCGAGTGCCTTCAAGACGTAGGAGGGCTCCAGCGTGGCCGAGGTACACGCTGATCCGGACGATAGCGCGATCTCTTTCATGCCCATCAGGAGTGACTCACCTTCCACGAAGGCAAAGGACAGGTTCAGATTGTGCGGCAAGCGTTGCGTCGGATGACCGTTCAAATAGACCTCTTCCAGAGCGTCGGTGATGCTGGAATGCAACCGATCGCGCAGGGCCGCCAGCCGGCTCGATTCGGCCTGCATCTCCTGGATACAAATCTCAACGGCCTTGCCGAATCCCACGATCAAGGGAACAGCCAGGGTGCCGGACCGCATCCCGCGCTCGTGCCCGCCACCGTCCAGCAAGGGCGCCAAACGGACGCGCGGGGCTTTCTTCCGGACGTACAGGACGCCGACCCCTTTGGGGCCGTAGATCTTGTGCGCGGAACAGGAGAGGAGATCGATGCCCATTGCTTGGACGTCGACAGGAATTTTCCCGACTCCCTGGGTGGCATCGCAGTGAAAGAGCACCCCTTTCTCCTTCGCCACCTTACCGATTTCGGCAATTGGATTGATCGTGCCGATTTCGTTGTTCGCCAGCATGACCGAAATCAGCACGGTCTTCTCCGTAATGGCTGCCCGAACCTCTTCAGGGTTCGCCATGCCAAACTTGTCCACCGGCAGGTACGTGACCTTGACCCCTCGCTTGGTCTCAAGCGATTTCGCGGTGTCGAGGACCGATCGGTGTTCGGTCGAACTGATAATAAGGTGATCCCCCTTCTCCTTATACATTTCCGCGACGCCCTTGAGGGCCAGATTATTGGACTCCGTGGCCCCGCTCGTGAAGACGAGCTCTTTGGCGTCGGCATTGATGGCGCGACCGAGTTGTTGACGCGCAGCCTCAACAGCTTCCTCGGCCTCCCAGCCGAAGGCGTGATTGCGGCTGGCTGCGTTCCCGAACTTCTCCGTGAAGTACGGGAGCATCGCCTCCAGTACACGCGGGTCTACGGGAGTGGTTGAGTGATAATCGAGGTAGATGGGGAACTTCATCGGATGACTCCTTGCCCTGCAGTCAGTGATTGAACGGTGATTAGCGGCGCTCCTCCGACCATGTCTTCGAGCGTCATGTTATTGAGCAACTGATAAATACTGTCTTGGAGCCGTAAGAGGGGTGTGCGAATGGTGCAATGTTCCTGTTGGGAACAGGGCACGCCCTCCACTTCTACGTGTGAGCAGTCCATAATCCCCAACGGCCCCTCGATCGCCTCGAGTACTTGCGCGATGGTGATGTCCCGCGCACTCCTGGCTAGGAGATAACCGCCCTTGGGACCATTATGGCTTTCGACCAAGCCACTCTTTGCAAGGGTTTGAAGGACCTTCGCGAGAAGCTCGGATGGAATCCGGTACTCCTCCGCGATTTCCTTTGTGTTCGCGATGCGACTATGGGTCTGGTCGCTATTCTGCAACCCTGCCATGTATTGCAGGGCCATCAGGCCATAGTCTGCTTTTTTGGACAATTTCAGCATTTCTTGATCCCGACACTTCTAATCGGAGACCATCTTGATCTCCGACTCAAAAAGTCGTATATAAACGTATCATCATGATTTTGGTCATGTCAACCTCTTGAACCTGGAGTCATGATCCACGCTCGGCTACGGAGGAACCAGGATTGATATTGTCAAGTCATTGAAATAATGGAGCTTCTATAACAATGGGCGGAACAAATCCCTACATAACCAAAGCCGACTACAGCTTACCGACCAAGTCGTACACCGTCACATTCATAGATCCGGTGCACAACGTGTCAAAGCAAGTGGAAGTCGATCCATCCAAGCTACCGTACGGAGAAACAGGACTGCCCGGGAGCATTCTGGATATTGCAATGGCCCACGGAATCGATCTCGAGCATGCGTGCGGAGGCGTGTGCGCGTGCTCCACCTGTCACGTATATGTAAAGCAGGGGATCGAGTCGTGTAACGAGGGAACTGATGACGAGTTCGATCAGCTCGATGAGGCCCCGGCCATTACATTACATTCCCGACTAGGTTGTCAGTGCGTTCCGAATGGCAGCTCGGACGTTGTCGTCGAAATTCCTCCTGTGAATAAGAATCTCGTGAAAGAAGGGCACTGAGGCATCGTCCGTCTGCTACCCGCGGCCTTAGCGGAAGTGGTGCCTCAAGGGCGCACGCCTCGGCAGACCACTTCCAAGTTACGAGGTCGTGTGACCACCCCGTAGAGCGGGACTTCCTGTACATCTCTTCAGACTGCATGATATAGATCGCGCTGCCAACAAACCGTCGCGGTCCTCAATCCATCGATCTCGCTATGCATCCGGTGCGTGTCAGGTTTGCGCCAAGCCCTACAGGCTTCCTTCACATTGGTGGAGTCCGCACGGCCCTCTTCAATTGGCTATACGCCCAACGCCACAACGGCAAATTCGTCCTCCGGATCGAGGATACCGATCAAAGTCGTTCGACAGAGGATTCGATCAAGGCCATTCTAGAAGGCCTGGAATGGGTTGGTCTAAATTGGGATGTAGGACCATTTCGACAGACCGAGAGATTAGAGCTCTACCGCGAGCACGCATTCAGCCTATTCAGGCAGGGCAAGGCCTACTGGTGCGTGTGCAAGCCCGACGAGCTCGACGCACGTCGAAAGGAGGCGGAGGCCAAAGGCCTCTCGCCACGTTATGATGGACGATGTCGCTCGCGAGGAATCACGAATCCGGTGGGGGATGCCGCGCTGCGTTTTCTGGCCCCTCAGCAAGGACAAACTGTTGTCGACGATCTGATTAAAGGCCGCGTGGTCTTTGAGCATGACGTGCTGGACGACTTGATCATCCTTCGATCAAACGGCATTCCGACCTATAATTTTTCTGTGGTCGTCGACGATGCCCTGATGGGTATTACTCATGTCGTGAGGGGCGACGATCACCTCACGAATACCCCGAGGCAGATCCCCATCTTCGAAGCGCTCGGGTTCCCGCTGCCCCGATTTGCTCATTTGCCGATGATCTTGGGCTCCGACAAGACCCGACTCTCGAAGCGCCACGGCGCAACATCGATCATGGCCTACAAGGAAATGGGATATCTGCCGGATGCGATGATCAACTATCTAGCGCGACTCGGATGGTCGTGTGGCGATCAGGAGATTTTTTCCACGCAAGAATTGATCGAAAAGTTCTCCTTCGATCACGTGCAAAAATCAGCAGCGGTCTTTAACCCTGACAAACTCTTATGGGTCAACGAACAGCACATAAAACATGGCGACCCGTCAAAAATTGCAGATGCGCTCCTCAGGTTGCTAAAGGAACTTCAACTTCATGGTTTGCAGCTGCCAGCAGGACTTCATGATGAGATTATTCGTTTTCATTTGGGGGAAGTGCCCAGCGAGACTGTGGCAAAAGCAATTCCGGTCGTCCGAGACCGGACAAAAACGCTCTTAGAGCTGGCGCATTGGATTAGTCCATATCTCGATGATGCGGTTGCTGTCGAAGACCAGGCCGCCAAGAAATACTTGACGCGGGACATTGCCTCTGTGCTTGAGGAGTTGACGAATCGATTCGCCGCCATCCCCGATTTCTCAGCGTCTGTCTGGGAAGCGACCTTCAAGACATTTGTCGAAGAAAAGGGTATGAAGATGGGGCAAGTCGCGCAGCCGGTCCGTGTGGCGCTGACCGGACGAACGGCCAGTCCCGGGCTATTCGAGGTGATGGAACTGTTGGGCCGAGAGCGCACCCTACTTCGATTGCGCAAGGGTGTGGAACGCGCGCGTGCCGCGGCTTGACTGGTCGTACCCATTATATTAGTCTGCTGGGTTGGTTGGGGGATCGTCTAGCGGTAGGACGTCAGACTCTGGATCTGACTACCTAGGTTCGATTCCTAGTCCCCCAGCCATTTTACTCTCCCCACGACGTCTACTTGAAGGGGTGACCGGTTGTCGCGCTGGGGGATCGTCTAGCGGCAGGACGCCAGCCTTTGGAGCTGGCTACCTAGGTTCGATTCCTAGTCCCCCAGCCATATCCGGCATCATGGGGCATTGAGAAGAGGAGAGCCGGCTGGACAAGGCCGGCTCTTTGTGTTTTGACTTCTCCCCCTGCGCGGGGAGCACGCACGAACGATGACGACTTCAGACGAATCAGGGGCTTCAAATTTCATCCGAGAGCGCGTCGCGCTGGATCGCCAGGCTGGGAAACACGGTGGGCGCGTGGCGACCCGTTTTCCGCCCGAACCGAACGGATATATCCACATTGGCCATGCGAAGTCGATTTGCCTGAACTTCGGCTTGGCTGAAGAGTATCACGGTACCTGTAATCTCCGATTCGATGACACCAACCCGACGACTGAGAGCATGGAATATGTGGAGGCGATTAAGGACGATGTTCGGTGGTTGGGATTCACCTGGGCGAAAGAGCTGTACGCATCGGACTACTTCGACCGGTTCTACGAGTGTGCGGTTCGCTTGATTGAAAAGGGGAATGCCTATGTTGACAGTTCCACCCCGGATGAGATTCGAGCGCGCCGGGGTACGTTGACCGAGGCGGGGCAGGCGAGTCCCTATCGGGAGCGGAGCCCCGAAGAGAATCTCGATCTGTTCGGTCGCATGCGGGCCGGTGAATTTGCCGATGGGGCGCACGTTCTTCGGGCGAAAATCGACATGGCCTCGCCGAATATCAACCTGCGGGACCCCGTGCTCTACCGTATTCGCCGAGCTCGTCACTATCGAGCGGGTGATCGGTGGTGTCTCTATCCGACGTACGATTACGCTCATCCACTCTCCGATGCCTTCGAGGGAATTACGCATTCGCTGTGTACGCTGGAGTTCGAGGATCATCGGCCGTTGTACGATTGGGTCGTGCGCGAGACCGAGATGACCTCGGTCCCACAACAAATCGAATTTGCGCGCCTGAATCTCACCCACACTGTCATGAGCAAGCGGAAGCTGTTGCGGCTCGTCGACGAAAAACACGTTGAGGGATGGGACGACCCGCGCCTGCCGACGATCAAGGGATTGCGCCGCCGAGGGTATACGCCCGAAGCGATACGAGCGTTCTGTGAGCACATTGGGGTCTCGAAGCGTGACTCGATTGTGGAGATGGCGTTGCTCGAGCATTTTCTCCGCGAGGATCTGAACAAGCGCGCGCCTCGCGTGATGGCGGTGCTGAATCCCGTTCGACTGGTGATCGACAACTACCCGGAGCATGAGGTCGAGCATCTCGAGGCCGTCAATAATCCAGAAGATCCTGCCGCCGGCACCCGCGCCGTGCCTTTTTCTCAAACGCTCTTTATCGAGCGCGACGATTTTCGAGAGGATCCGCCCAAGGAATTTTTCAGACTGGCGCCGGGGCGAGAGGTTCGCCTTCGCTATGCCTACATCGTTCAATGCATCGGGTTCACCAAAGACGAGCAAACGGGCGAAGTCAGCGAGGTTCGGTGCAGGTACGATCCGGACACGAAAAGCGGCAGGGCCGGAGCCACGAGAAAAGTAAAGAGCACAATACATTGGGTCTCGGCACCGCATGCGTTGCCGGCCGAAGTGCGGATGTACGGCCCGCTACTCGGTGAGCCGCAATCCAGCGATGAGGGGGGCCAAGACTTTGTGGATCAGCTGAATCCGCATTCGCAAAGTATTCTGAGATCCACCCGTGTTGAGGCGAGTTTGGCCGGCGCCAAGCCCGGCACGAGATATCAATTCGAACGACAGGGCTACTTCTGCGTCGATCGGGATTCGGCGGCCCAGCACCTCGTGTTCAATCAAACCGTGGCGCTCCGGGACACGTGGGCGAAGATCGAAAAAAAGAAGAAGGGAACTTCCTAAGTGTATTTCGAGTTGACCCTCCAATCCGATTCTGATACAAGACTTCCGGCTGCTTTTTGATTCCGCCTGCAGATCTGTTTCGCTTCTCCTGGCAACGTATGGACCGACTACTCCACACAGAATGGAATCGTCGTGCACTTCTTCGTTCGATGGTGGCCGGCGCGTGTCTACTCGGTGAGCGCCTCTGGCAACCTTCTTGCGCCGAGGCACGGTCGCTCGGCGAGGGGCGACTGCTCCTGTTCAAGCCACAGACGAGCGAACGTCTGGATATCACCTATCGCGATGCACAAGGCCGGTACGATACGGGAGCCCTTGAAGTGTTGAATTACTTCATGCGCTGTCACTACTCAAACAAGGTGGCGGGTATGGACCGGCGGGTGCTCGAAACACTGAACATGGTGCATGCCCAGGTGGGACGCGACAAGGAAATCATCCTGCATTCGGCCTATCGGTCGCCCGAATATCACCGGTATCTCATCAAACATAACGAGCAGGTGGCGCGGCATAGCTATCACGTCTCCGCTCAGGCGATCGACTTCCACATTCAAGGCGTCCCGTTGCGGTCGGTATGCCAACACGCTCGTCGCCTGGGGCGTGGCGGGGTGGGCTACTACCCCAAACAGCAGTTTTTGCACGTAGATTGTGGACCAACCCGATACTGGTAACGGTGTTCTCCCCTCTGCTCTGCTCAGACCCACAACGTCGCTGTTCCCGCGATCTATACTTTTTCCTGGCGAGCTCCGCCGGAGCAGGGGCCTCTCCTTGTCGCCTGTAAGTCATGAATAAACATCAGTAATATCGATCTCTTCCTGCTAGTCCCGCCAATCGGGCAAACCGTAGCCATTCTGCTCAGACTCAAAAGGCCGGCCCATCCCGTCCTAAGCTGGGATGGGCAGATACGCCCCGCTCGGCGAAGATGGCGAATATTGCTGTCCTGCATGTCGTCACGAATGGCGAACGGCGCGGAGGATGCGGCAAATGGGGGAGGGCGCAACCGTGATGCACACCATGGAGAGCGGAGCTGAGCACGGGCAAACTGATCAGTCTCAGCGGGACGCAAGCAGCTGGATCGGGAGAATTTTCGGTGGAGCGCTCTCCGTTATCCTCGCCACGGCAACCCTGACGGCCTGTATCGGTGGCGGCGGGTCACCACCGGTTTCGAGTAGCGCAGCCAACCTGTCAAGTCTGGAAATCCTAGACGGCACACAGGTCATTGGTGGTTCGCCGGCATTCACGGCTGAAACAACCGGCTATTCTGTCGCAGTTGGGGGCGCCACCGCGTCGGTTAATCTCAGGGCCGTTACCAGCGACCCGAAAGCAACACTTCGAATTAACAATGTTGTGGCAATCTCAGGACAGCTGGTCGGTCCCATTTCGCTCAATCCTGGTGTAAACAGCATCACAGTTTCGGTTGATGTCCCAGGAGCAAGCAAAGTTTATGTCGTATCGGTCTCAAGGGGAATAAATGCCAATCTAGCTGCCCTCGTTGTCTCATCTGGGTCTCTTGTCCCTGCGCTCTCACCGCGGTTCGATCCAGACGTGACGTTTTACTCAGTGACAGTGGGAAGCGCCGTCAGCAGTATCAGTCTGACAGGAACGACGGCAGATAGCACTGCTACCCTTGAGGTCAACAACGCGCCGGCCCTGTCGGGACAGCCTGTTGGGCCGATCATCCTCCAACTCGGTCCGAATCCGCCGATCAGTATCAAAGTCACCGCCCTCGGCGCAACGAAGACGTACAGTCTCGTCATCACGCGGAGTCCCAATACGAACCTTGCTGCGCTGCAGGTCTCTGCTGGCATCCTGACGCCGGCGCTCGATCCGTTGCAAACCAACTACACGGTGACGACTCCGTATGCGACGACTTCAACGACCGTGACCGCGACTGCCGCCGATACCTTTGCGACGCTGTTAATAAATGGTCAGGCGGTCACCTCCGGACAGGCATCGCCACCGATCAACCTAGCCGTCGGGCAGACGACGATAGACATCATCGTTTCTGCGCCGACAGTGACACCGACCACCTACAAGCTGATCGTCACCAGACTCCCAGCTTCCATCAACGCGAACCTCTCAAACCTGACGCTGAGCGCGGGTGCACTGAATCCCACCTTTACCACCAATACGACCGATTACACGGTCGCAACGCCCAATACGACCACCACGACCACCGTAACCGCCACGGTCGCAGACTCGACAGCGACAATCACGATTAACGGGGTAGCAACGCCGTCGGGTTCTGCCTCGACCCCAATTAACCTCAATCCCGGAGACAACCTCATCACCATACAGGTGACTCCACAGAGTGGCGCCAGTGGAATCAAGACATACAGAGTCACGGTAGCCCGTAGCGGCAATCCCAATCTGTCCACCTTGGCACTGTCCGCTGGCCCGTTGACGCCGGCGTTCAACGCATCCACCAGGAGCTATGCCGTCAATAATGTGCCCACAACCACATTGACGACGACGGTCACGGCCACGGTCTCCGAATCAGCATCCACACTCACCGTTAATGGAAGTCCGGCGACATCAGGGTCAGCGTTCGGTCCGATCCTGCTCAACCCAGGTGTGAACTCTATTTCGGTCGTGGTCACAGCTGCCGGGAACGTGAGCAGAACTTACACGGTCATAGTTAATGTCGACACAGGCTCAGATTTGAGCAACCTCACAGTTTCTGCCGGCAGCCTAGTGCCGGTCTTTTCTCCAACGGTATCAAGTTACAGCGTCAACACGGCTAATTCGACCACTTCAACTACAGTGACGGCTGCTGCGGCCAATGGCGCTGTGATTTCGATCAATGGAGTCATCACACCATCAGGAATGGCGTCTGCACCCATTCCATTGGCTATCGGGGACAATACCATCACCATTGTGGTGACGCCTGTCGTCGGGGCACAAAGAACGTATACCGTGATCGTGACGCGAGCCGCATCGACGAATAGCGATCTGTCGAACCTGGTGATATCGGCGGGCGCGCTCTCTCCAAGTTTTAGCTCGAATACCACCAACTATACGGTCAACGTGCCCAACGGGACGCTGACGACGATGGTCACCGCCCTACTGGCGGACGCGGTCTCAACGCTGACGGTCAACGGCAGTCCAGCATTGTCTGGGGCAGCATTTGGACCCATCCTTCTCAATATCGGACCCAACGTCATCACCATTGCGGTTACGCCTCAAACCGGTCCAACAAAGGACTATGTCGTGACTGTGAACCGGAACAGTGCCGATCTATTAAGCCTCACACTGTCTACTGGGACCGTGGATGTGGCGCTCACCCCGGTATTTAGCAGCGGACAGTTGGCGTATACGGCCACTGCCCCACTGGCAGCGTCACAGGTCATTGTGACTCCTGTACCTGCCGTGCTGGGGTCCACAATCACGGTGAATGGCAATCCGTCGACAGTCCCGGTGCCTCTGGTTGGGCCATCCACCACAATCACGATCGTGGTGACGCCGGGGACGGGGCCACCGACGACGACCTATACAGTAACGGTCAGTCAATAGACTGGAATTCGTATAGACCTAAAGAGCTTAGGAGAGAGCCTGTGCAGTCAGGAGACCATCCAAGCGCACCGGAGGAACCTTCCTGGTTGCTCTGGTGCTTTGTGTTCAGCGTTCTCTGCGGGGTGCTCGTGTCCTTCCTCCCGGACGGCGATTCGCAGGGCCGTAGTGCCTCGCCATCCGATCAGGCTTCGCTGAGGACGTCAATCGGTCCCCTAGTTCCAACAGTTGTATCTTCAGTGACCACCTATGAGGGTGCTTGCGCCGACCTCCGTCGCATCGACCGTGACCGCAGCCACGGTGAATCCCGTTGCCACGTTGACCAACACTAACCGGCCGCGTCGGGACAGACATTCGCTCGGATTGCGTTGAATCCGGGTACCACGCCGCTTGCCCCACTCGTAGAGCCGCAACAAATCGCACATCCAAGAGCTACACCGCGCTCGTCAGTCGTGTGGGCTATGGTGAACCTTCGTAACTTACAATCACGCTCAGGGACGCCGCCGTCGGTCTTTGCTGCCTGCTCATCCCAGGACCAGGAATTCGGTACCCTCTACACATTGGCTGTCCTCAGGCCTGAATGAGGTAGGTCTCGACCTACGCTTTGTCGGTCAATATCCAGCATTTTTGTCGGTGAGAGGCAGTGGAAATCGATGCCCTTCCGCCGGGTGATGGCGCATGCAGACGGGCGCAAACTGAGGAATACGGCCATTTTCCTGGGTTTCTGCACTCGGTGTAGGGACTTGAATACAGGGTTGGCCGCCGGATAGGATACGGTCTTCACGTAGGCGTCACGATGAACACTCGGTCGGGAGTCGCACTCGAACGCCCAGTCTACAACAGCGAAACGAAGAGGGGAGGGAGGGTGTGAAACTCGAGGCGGCTGGGCAGCCGAGGTTCGTTGCATTCAAGACGTGTCTGTATCAGGCGGTTCTCCCGTTCGCCCTCCTTGCATTTCTCGTAGGGTGTATCCCGAGTTCAGACAGTCCCGGCGTCGCGAGTAACGTTGCCAATCTCTCGGGGTTGGAGGTCACCTATTCCGGCCAGCAGCCCGTTGGTCTTTCACCCGCCTTCGATGGGAACACAACCAACTACATGGGCGATGTCGGTGGATCCGTTACAACCGTCAACATCAAGACCACCGTACCGAACCCCGGCAATACGACGATTCGTCTCCAAGTGCCGAGCGGACAAACGTCCACGCTCGTATCCGGACAGAATTCAAATCCACTCGACGTGAGCCCGGGGGCCAACAACTTTATTGTGACGGTCGATGCGCCGGGATTGACCAAGGCCTACACGATTGTCATCAATCGGGGATCGAACGCCAATCTTCAGCAACTCATCATTTCGACGGGCCCGACGTCGTCGGCTGGGTTGGATCCGGCTTTCGCCCCCGCGACGACGGCCTATACCGCCACGACGGGATTCAGCACCCAATCCGTCTCCGTGATTGCCACATTGTCGGATGAGACATCGTCGTTGCAGGTAAACGGCGTGGCGGCCACGTCCGGCCAGCCCAGTCAATCGATTGCGCTCAGTTCGGGCCAGACCACCATCACCATTCTCGTACTGGCCCAAAACAATACGTCCAAAGCGTATACCGTGGTGGTCACCAGGGCGGGGACTCCGGATCTCGGTAACCTTGCTACCTCTGCTGGACAAATATCCCCGGCGTTTGCCTCGAATACCACAATCTACACGGCAGCCGTCCCGTTCGGGACAAGCTCAGCGACCATCACGCCAACGGCAGCCGACACATCTGCCACGATTACAATAAGCGGCCCGGGTTTTAGTCCTCAGCCTGCCGCATCGGGAGCGGGTTTTCCCGTACAGCTCAATGTCGGGGACAATGCTTTTACCATCGTCGTGACGGCACAGGCGACGCCTCCTACCAAAACCTACACACTGACCATCACACGCGGTCAGCCATCGGCGAATTCCTCTCTTTCTAGCTTGACGGTGAATCAAGGGACACTCCAGCCCGGCTTTGCTAGCACGATCTTGGGGTATACGCTAGACGTGGCGAACAACGTGAACAGTGTGACGGTTTCGGCGACGCCCGCTGAGTCAGGTGCCTCTCTAACCATAAACGGAACACCCGGTTCGCCCCAGACGGTGGGGCTCAATCCACCCGGGACTGCGACGCCAATTGTTATCGTGGTCACTGCGCAAAACGGTGGGCAAACCAACTACGTTATTACTGTGACCCAAACGCTTAGCGGCAATACCAACCTATCAGGCCTCACAGTTTCTCCCGGTTCGCTATCGCCCGGCTTCAATGCCAACACGACCAGTTACTCTGTCGACGTGGAGAGCACTGTCTCCAGCATCAGCGTGACGGCGACCCTGCAGGATACGAGTTCGACCCTGATGGTGAACGGGCAGGGTACCAACTCCGGGCAAGCTCGGTCCATCGCACTTGGCGGAGCAGGGTCGAGCACGCCCTTCCCGATTGTGGTAACGGCACCGAATGGGACGCAGAAGACCTACATTGTGACAGTCAATCGAGCTGCCTTGGGTGGGAATAACAATCTACAAAGCCTGAGCGTATCGCCAGGTAGCTTGAGCCCAGGCTTTAACAGTAACACCACAAATTACAACGTCGACGTGGCGAGCACTGTCTCCAGCATCAACGTGACCGCGACTCTGCAGGATACGAGTGCGACCCTGACGGTGAACGGGCTGGGAACGAATTCCGGGCAATCTCGGCCGATCACCCTTCAAGGACCGGGATCGAGCACGCCCTTCGCGATTGTCGTGACGGCCCCGAATGGGACGCAGAAAGCCTACCTTGTGACAGTCAATCGGGCTGCCTTAGGGGGGAACAACAACTTATCTGGACTAACCGTGTCACCGGGGACACTCAGTCCGGCATTCGACACCAACACGACTAGCTACAATGTTGATGTAGCGAGCACTGTCTCCAGCATCAGCGTGACCGCGACTCTGCAGGATACGGGTGCGACCCTGATGGTGAACGGACAAGGGACCAATTCCGGGCAATCTCGGTCGATCACCCTTCAAGGACCGGGATCGAGCACGCCCTTCGCGATTGTCGTGACGGCGCCGAATGGGGCGCAGAAAACCTACTTTGTGACAGTCAATCGGGCGGCGCTGGGGGGCAACAACAACCTTCAGAGCTTGACCGTGACTTCGGGGACCTTATCGCCGTCCTTTGATGCGAATCAACAGAACTACTCGGTGGATGTCGGAAGCAATGTGAGCAGTGTCACGGTCACAGCGCAACCACAAGATGGAAGTGCGACCGTCACTATTAATGGGCAATCAGGAACCAGCCGGTCGGTTACATTAGGGGCAGCAGGGTCGAGCACGTCCATCTCTATTATCGTGACGGCGCCAAACGGGAGTCAAAAACCCTATTTGGTGACAGTCAATCGGGCGGCGGTCGTTCTCTCGGGAAACAATAATCTGTCGGCGTTGGCAGTCTCGGCGGGTACCCTGATGCCTGCGTTTGATGCTGGCACCGCGAGCTACAATGTGTCCGCTCCAAACACGGTTGCCGTCACGACAGTAACAGCTACCGTGGCCGATTCCGCGACAGCAACGATGACGATTAACGGGGCACCTGCTAACTCGGGCGTGGCTTTTGGACCGATCATGTTAAGTGAAGGGGCCAATCCGATTAACATCATTGTGACAGCTCAAAATGGTATGCAGAAGCCCTACACCGTAACCGTCACACGGGCGGCTCCATAGCATTGTGCCCCCCTCATTTGTGCCGGTTGCCATTTCTTTCGGCTCACACGTACACTGCTTCCCCTAGCTACGTAATGGACGGAAGAGTAATTCCGCGTCACGTGGTCAGGGGAGGATTCATGAATCCAGCATCTCCCGCAAGGCGGGTCAGCCACCGACCTTGCAGATCAAACACCTCTGAACTGCTCGCCATTCTGCTTTGTCTCATCATCAGTTCGGGCGGCTGCATCCCTGATGGCGATTCATCCTCCGCGACGAGTTCTCCAGCCGACCTGTCGAACATGGAGGTTTCGGCCGGACCGCTCAATCCTGGCTTCACTCCTGCAGTGAGTACCTACGACGTCTTGACGCCCAATGGTACAAGCGACACCACCGTGACGGCGACTCCGGCCAATGCCTCGGCCGCTCTTCAAGTGAATAATCAGCCGGCGACGCCGGGCCAGCCCTTTGGTCCGATCTCGCTGGATGTCGGCATCAATCCTCTGAGCATACTGGTCGATGGCCCAGGGGCGTCCAAGAGCTATACGGTCGTGGTCACGCGCGGTGGGCCGGCCGATTTGTTCGGGCTTGAACTTTCCGCGGGACCCCTTTCCCCGGAGTTCGATCCGGCAACCACCAGCTATGCGGTGTCGGCGCCGTCCACGACCACGCAGACAACGGTCACCGCGACATTGTCCGATCCGCGTGCAACTCTCAAGATCAACAATCAGGCGGCCACCTCGGGGCAACCGTTCGGACCGATCAATCTCGCCACGGGGAACAATGTCATCAACATCGTGGTCACCGCCGTGAACGCGACGACCAAGACCTATACGGTGCTGGTCAATCGGGCCGGACCCGGCAATGCCAATCTGTCGGCCCTGCAAGTATCGGCGGGGAAGCTCAACCCAGCCTTTGGTTCCAACACCGTCACGTATGGCGTGACGGCGCCAAGCACGACTTCGACGACGACCGTGACGGCCACGGTGCAAGTCGCGAGTTCGACGCTGACCATTAACGGGAATGCCGCGGTCTCAGGGGTCCCCTTCGGTCCGATCGCGCTGAATCCAACGGGAACGACAACCACGATCACGATTGCCGTGCGCGCGCAGGACGGTGTGACGGCGAAGGTCTATACGGTCCTCGTCGCGCGAGGGGAATCGAGCAACCGAGACCTGGCGAATCTGCAACTCACGGCCGGGCCGCTCAAGCCGGCTTTCAACCCGAGCCGCACCTCCTACACGGTGGATGCGCCAAAATTGACCTTAATCACCATGGTCACGGCCACGACGGAGGATGCCGAGGCAACGCTGAAGATCAATGGGATTACGGCCAAGTCCGGTGTGCCGTTCGGTCCCGTCGCCCTTCCCAAAAACACGACCCGTATCACGATCGAGGTCCGAGCCCAAAATGGAAGCACGAAAAGCTATCGGGTCGACGTAGAGCGGTAGTCTGCCAAGTCAGTGGTTTGAGCCCAATCCTTGACCAATACCGAGCAACGTCCTTGCGGGAGCAAGGGTGTGACCCGATACTGCGGTGTGCCTTGAGGCGAACATGCCACCAAGCGACTTCTCGATGTTGGGGACAGCCTCATGACATCTTTTGGGGGGTGTATCGACCGTCTCCGGAACCATACAGGCAAACTGTGACTCTACCGTAATACTCTCAGAGGTCTGTCGGCCGATTTCCCTTCTCATAGCCAAGGGAGCAGGAACTACTCGGGACGTTCATATTGGGCTGACGATCAACGGGTCACTAGTCGCACCCTGATTCGCATCTGCACTGGGGATTCCGTCCACACGTAGCGCTACGCAAGATGAACTCGTTTTTCCTCATTAGTCTTATGACTGGAAAATCCTACAGGCTGGCTTATCAGGAAGCGTCAAACCCGCACCCATCCAGTTGTTTCGGTCATTCACTCTGTGGCATAGTTTGCCGCGTGAACGCCATAGCCCGACGCCGCTTTTCCCTTCCGCGTGTGCGGAGCGTGTGGGTCGTGGTGTCTTTGACAATTCTCCTCGCCGCCTGTATTCCGAGTTCAGACCCGGCTCCTGTCCCAACGACCGCGTCCGATCTGTCCTCGCTTGAAGTATCAGCCGGGCAGTTGGCTCCGCCGTTTGAGGGCGCCACCTCGAACTATACCGTGACAGTTGGGAATGGAATTGCGTCCACCATGGTGACAGCCACGACCTTCGAGCCCGGCGCGACGCTCCAGATCAATAATCAGCCTGCCCAGTCGGGACAGCCATTTGGGCCGATCGCGCTTAACGTTGGACAGAATCCTATCCCCGTCGTCGTCACGCCGAAGGGGAGTGCGCCAAAGAGCTATACGATCACAATCATTCGCTCAGCCAACGTCAATTTGTCGAGCCTCGTGTTTTCGGCCGGCCCCTTATCACCAGGTTTTGCCTCTGACACGGTGAATTATACGGTCAGTGCCCCGAATAGCGCAGCACAAACGACCATTACCCCGACGGCCGAACAAGCTGGATCAACTATTACGATCGGCGGTGCACAAGTTACTTCTGGCCAAGTTTTTGGTCCGGTGCCTCTCAATGTCGGATCGAACAACTTCGTCATCCAGGTGCGAGGGGTTGATACCATTACCACCAAGACCTATACAGTCCAGGTCATACGCGCTGCTTCGAGCAATGCCACGTTGTCCGACTTGCAGGTATTTTCTCTTTCGCTATCACCTGCTTTCAGTCCTACAACCACCTGTTACGTCGTCAGCAATGCCGGCTTGTTTACACAGGCCATCCTGGTAA
This sequence comes from Nitrospira sp., assembly GCA_036984305.1. Classification (NCBI taxonomy): domain Bacteria; kingdom Pseudomonadati; phylum Nitrospirota; class Nitrospiria; order Nitrospirales; family Nitrospiraceae; genus Nitrospira; species Nitrospira sp. Next base: position 3,591,349 of record BQWY01000001.1, on the reverse strand, counting down.
CAGCTATTGTGTCCGATCCCACAGCAAGCCTTTTCGTCAACGGGCAAGCAACTGGTTCGGGCCAGCCCGTCACTGTTCTGATTCTCCAACGCGATCCTACCCCCACCTCCATACCCGTTGAGGTAAGGGCCCAAGACACCGTGACAGCCATGAGCTATGTTCTTCATGTCTACCATCTCGCAGATCCTACACCAGGTACATGTCCTTGATGGCGCATGGGAGTTTCAAGATGGGCCGTTCACTTGAACGAGTGCACGCCTTTTTCAGTTGCTTGATCCTGTCCTGCGCCATGCTAGTAGGGTGCATTCCAGGTGGTGATAATCCTGCGCCACCACCCGATAACGAGCGTGCGCTGCTGGCCTCCCTCGAGGTGTCGACAACTGGGGCATCCTCCTCCGCCTCTCCGGCGCTGTCCCCTCCGTTTGACCCGAAGGTCGTAACGTATACGGTCACCGTACCCAATTCTGTGACGGCGGTCACTATTCGGGCTGCGCTGGCGGACGTCCAACGCTCCATTTTGAAAATTAACAACCAAAACGTGCCATCGGGTGACCCCTATGTGATCGATAATCTTAAGGTGGGTGCCGCGCTGCCTGTCGTACTCCTGGTCGAGGAGACCGTTCCAGGGGGAGTCACCCGCAGTTATACGATTACTGTCACCAGATCGGCCTCGCCTTTGGCGGACCTTGCCGCCCTATCGGTCTCGGCGGCTGCGCTTTCGCCGAGGTTTGATCCGAGTGTCACGGGTTATACGGTGAAGACCGGTAACTCGACTTCGTCCACCACGCTCACGGCTACGCCGGCGGAACCTACGGCCCAGATCAGTGTGAATGGACAAGCGGCCATTAGCGGACAACCGTTTGGGCCGGTCTCCCTCGCCTTGGGACCTAACCCCTTTACCATTACGGTCTCACCTCCAGGTGGAACCGCAAAGCAGTATTCCGTCGTGGTGATCCGAGGTGCCTCCGGGGTGGCCGACTTGGCGGCCTTGGAGGTCTCGGCAGGAGCGCTATCTCCAGCTTTCTCGCCGGACATAAGCTCGTACTCAGTCCAAACGGATAACGCCACCACTCAAACCACCGTTACCGCACTGCTTGCGGATGCGAGCGCTCAGCTCACCATAAACGGACAGGCTGTGTCGTCTGGGCAGCCTTCAGGTCCCATCCCACTCATCATCGGTGACAGCACCGTGGCCATTGATGTTCGAGCACAGGATGGCACAACACGAAGTTATTCCGTGAAGATCTCACGACCACAATCGAGCAACAATAATCTGTCCGCATTGAGTGTATCGGCCGGGGCCCTCGACCCGGGGTTCGCACCCACGACGACCAGCTACTCCGTCACCGTCTTGAGCACGGTAGCAAGCACCACATTGACAGCCTCTGTTCAAGATCCGACGGCGACGATTGCCATCAATGGGACCACGGTCCAATCTGGGGAGACCTTCGGGCCCCTCTCACTCAATGTAGGGGCCAACGAATTTAGGATTGTGGTCACAGCCCAAGACGGCAGCGTCAAGACCTATGTTGTGACCATTACACGAACGGCGAATGCAAATCTGGCGAGTCTCGCGCTGTCCGCCGGACCGCTTTCTCCAGGATTTGATTCCGGTACGACGAGTTATGCGGTGTCGGCGCCTAATGCCAACGCGACGACCACCGTCACCGCAACCCTTGCGGACGCGACATCGACGCTGACCATCAACGGACAGGTGGTGGCGTCAGGCCAAGTATTTGGACCCCTCCCACTCAATGTTGGAGGCAATACTATCACTCTGGTCGTCACAGCTGCCGGGGGTGCAGCCTCGAAAACCTACACCGTGGCCGTCACTCGTGCAGCCTCGTCCAATGCCGATCTGGCTGGCCTCGTGGTGTCTCCCGGGGTCATGCTTCCACTCTTCACTCCCTCCAATACGGCCTATACCGTGACGGGCACGGGTCTATTCACCCCCAGCGTTACCGTCATGGCGACGGTGGCTGATGCCACCGCCGCGCTCAGTATCAACGGCCAAGTCGTCCCATCCGGTCCTCCAGGCTTGGCCGTGCTCATCAATATCGGAGTGACGTCCTTTCCAATTCAGGTGCGGGCGCAGGACGGTGTGACCGTCAAGACATACATCGTGACGGTTACCCGGCCATAGCCCAGAGCCGTCTCGCTTCTAATTCAACCGTTCGATCCGAATACCGATCAACCGAAATGGCTTCCTGTTGGGATTGCACCGTCGGTCCAGGAAGGGCAGGAACAGCTTTAGGGCTTCCGCCTGAAGCGGCGCTCCCATTCCGGAGGTGACCCGGAGCCTGGGGGTCAGCGAAGCCACGTACTACCACTGGCGGAAGAAGTATGGGCCGATGGCCGTGGGTGAGATCCGGCGGCTGCGTCAGCTTGAGGAAGAAAACCGGAAGCTCAAGCAGCTCGTCGCCGATCTGACCTTGGATAAAGTGATTTTGCAGGAGGTGCTTGCAAAAAAGGCCTGAAGCCCACGCGCAAGCGTACCTTGGTCCGGGAGGTGCTGGGCCGGCACCCCATTGGGGTACGACGAGCCTGTGGGCTAGTCAGATTGAATCGGGCCTCGTGGTATTACCGCCATCATGGGCGAGACGACACGGCGATTCGGATGCGGATGAAGGAATTGGCTCAGGCGCGTCCGCGCTTTGGCTATCTGCGGTTGCATGTCTTGCTCCGGCGTGAAGGCTGGAGGGTGAATAAAAAGCGTGTGCATCGGATCTATCGGGAAGAAGGGCTGACGGTGCGGTTCCAGCGGCGACGGAAGCGCGCGAGTCACCTGCGCGTGGTCCCGCCACGCCCTACACAACTGAATGAGCAATGGAGCATGGATTTTGTCGCAGACACCTTGCTGGAGGGCCGGCGGTTTCGGACGCTAACGGTCGTGGATAATTACACGCGGCACAGTCCATTAATTGAGGCGGATCTGACCCTCACGGGAACGAAGGTGGTGGCGGCCCTGGAGCGGGCCGCGAAGCGGCACGGCTATCCGATGTTGATCACCGTGGACAATGGCAGTGAATTCGCCTCCAAGGCGCTCGATGCCTGGGCCTATGCGCATGGCGTGAAGCTCGATTTCATCCGACCGGGGAAACCCATAGAGAATGCGGTGATTGAGAGTTTCAACGGGCGATTTCGGGACGAGTGCTTGAACGCCAATGTGTTCGTCTCGCTCCACGATGCCCGACAGAAGATTGAAGCGTGGCGGATCGATTACAATGAGCACCGGCCGCATGGCTCCCTGGGGGGTCTCACGCCCAGGGAATTTACGGAGCAAGCGGCCAAAACCGGGCTGCAGGAAGGCCCGAATTTCCAAATTTCTGCGGTCTAGTTTCTGGGGAGGTGTCACGCTCATACGGCAATATTTTCTTCTGTGGCCGCCTAGTGGGGACAGGGGACCCTTGAGGGTATACTGCCAGACCGTAAGCGGGTATAATTATTTTCCTAAAATTTTTCGCCTCGTCCCGCCACTCTAGTGGAATCAGGAAGAGGAGGCTTCTGAAGATGAACAACTGCAGGCTTTGCTCAGAACTCGAATCACAAACATCTGTTTGGAACAAACCCCTATTCGAATCGCCAAACTTCGTCGCACTCCCCTCCCTTGGTTCACTCGTTGAAGGATGGTTGCTGCTAGTTCCTAAACGTCACTTCATCTCATTCGGCGCAATTCCCGAATCCTTTCTCCCTGAGATCCTAGAAATCAAACAATTTCTATTTAATCTTCTTGTACAGCATTATGGAACTGCAGCTGCCTTCGAGCACGGCCCCTACATGGCTAGCCGGAGTGTGGGCTGCGGTGTTGATCATGCGCACCTCCACCTCGTCCCGATCAGGTTTAATCTCGCGCAAGCAGTTTTGCCTTATCTTCCGAGTGACGCCAATTGGGAAGTCGCCGACTTAACACACTGTCGGATCGCCCACGCTACAGGAGAAGACTATCTGTACCTGGAACAGCCGATTGGCTCTGGCAGGATTACCACACATCATGACTTCGGTAGCCAACTGTTCAGGAAGGCGATCGCTGCGCGACTCGGTATGGAGAACCAATACAATTGGAGAGAGCACCACCAGCTACCGACCGTATTAACCACAATCAAGCGCCTACAAACATTGTCAACTTTTCAAGCATCCGACCAGGAAAACGTTGTTGCGGCATAAATGACATCTCCCTCCACTGACTTTGCTCCCGCAAATCCAACTGACAATCGCAAATTATTGGAATGGCAGTCGAAGTACACTGACCCAACCCCTCAATTCTGGATTCGAATTGAAGCTATCTATCTCGCCATGCTTTTTATTCTCGTACCCGCAACAATGCTCCTATTATGGTTGGAGTACCCCAAGAATTGGTTTCACATACCAGATCCAAAATACAGGGTTCTCTTCTTGTATGGATTGGCTTGGTTAGGTGGAACATTCGGCGGCACCCTATTTGACATTAAATGGCTCTACCATTCCGTTGCCAGGCAGATTTGGCACATGGATCGTCGCCTGTGGCGGCTGTTCACCCCCCACATTTCTGGTGGACTATCGCTAGTTGTAGTCGCACTGATCTCCTCGGGTCTGATACGAGTGTTTGACCGACATGCTGTCGATTCCGGCCCACTCGTCCTCGGTCTGGCATTTCTCGTGGGATACTTTTCCGACAGTACAGTTGCGAAACTGGCCGAGATAGCTGATACAATTTTCGGGCCTACGCGGGCAAAGAGGAGCGGGGCAGCTGGCGAAGCTCAATGAGGGATGCATCGCCCCTTAGATACCCCGGCGGAAAATGGCGATTCTACCCATTCTTCGAGGAGATCATTTCTCTGAATCGCCTAGACGGTTGCGATTACTATGAGCCATACGCGGGAGGAGCTAGTTTGGCTCTAAGTCTCCTTTTCTCGAATAAGGTTAGAGAAATTCACCTAAATGACCTAGATCCCGCAGTATATGCATTCTGGAAATGCGTTCTAACTCGAAACAACGATCTGATCGACTTGATAATCTCAACAGAGGTAACACCCGACGAGTGGATTTTCCAAAGTTCCATCTACAAGGACGGCCTTCCCTCTGGAATACTCGCTCAAGGGTTCGCCCTGTTCTTTCTAAACCGAACGAACCATTCGGGTATCCTTAACGGAGGCATGATAGGAGGTAAAGATCAAAAGGGAATCTGGAAGCTTGATGCCCGTTTCAACAAGACCGAGCTATGTAGACGAATCAGAAGGATTGCGTCTTATAAAAGCCAAATCCACCTCACCCGATTGGATGCGGTCGCATTCCTAAACGAGGCGTGTCCTCCAAAAGAGAGCTTCGTTTATCTCGACCCGCCATACTACAAGTCAGGAGCACGCTTATACCTAAACAAATACACCCCAAGAGATCATGCCGAAGTTAGAAAAGTAGTCGGCCGTATCACCGCTACCTGGGTTGTATCGTATGACGATGTTCCCGAGATTAAGAAGTTGTACAGTTCTGTGCGCTCGCGACACCTATTGCTTCAGCACACCGCTCGATCTGCAAAGATTGGAAAGGAAGTTCTATTTTTCTCACCGAGACTGAAGATTCCTACCTTCCGCTAAGGAGCCCCCCAAATGGCCAGGCACCATCGAGGCGCACGTGGGTCCATAAAGTCATCCAACCATGCACCAAGTAAGGATTTCCTCCCATCACGCTCCATATATCTCATCGCCGATATAGGCTTCCGCAAGTTAGAATCCAGTGATATTTCTCCAAGCCTAGTTGGATGGAAGGCTTTCGGGTTGAGTGTTCTACCTACGGAATGGACTCCCCCATACTTCGTAATCTCCGCCAGCTGTTTTGAAACGCAGATTCCTCTTACCACTCTGAACAATTGGGTTCTAGGTGTGCAAGTACAGATCGGCTTGTCAGCAAGTTCAGCTGTCATGATTCGGTCTAGCGGAGCGGCCGAGACCATGCTCGATAGAGGGAGTCTTGTTTCTGGCCTGGCCTCCGCAGCAGCAATCCCAGAATTCATTGCCCGGCTGCGGGGAACGATTTCGACGCCAAACACCACCGTAGTGCATTGGGTGACGCAGGAGCCCGTCAAGCCAAGACGAGTAGGACATCTATCAAACGAGCGGCATGTGAGTAAGGAACCTCGTGATTGGGTAGTAGAACTTGAGGCCACAGAAACCCATCCAGGACGAACCATACCTATCGGAATTAGAAGTTGGCGCGAGGGGAAGCATCCTTCATCCCTTGATCTCACGTGCAACTCTGAGCACGAAATCCCTTTTCGGCTTCGACAAGTTGCGAAATGGGCTACCCAGTTCAAGAAGCGCATCCACTTTGAGTGGGTTTGGGATGGCAGGAAAATCTGGATTGTCCAAGCTGATGCAGCTGAATTAACTGTGGGGGTAGACCCAAGGCAGCTCTTTTCCACCAAAATCTCTAGTCTTAAAGTGAAATGCCTACGCACTTTTCGGCTTGCCGGTGAGAGTGATTATAAAAAATACATAAAACTTCGGAATGCCGCCATTTATAGGCAGCTCGGCTATAGAATGCCCCCGTTCTTTATCATTGATAACCAGAAGATTATTCGCTCTTTACTTGCAGGAACGATTTCAATTGCAATGAAAGAAGATCTCCAGGAACTTCTAAAGCGTCCGCTCATAATTCGGACTGAGGGGCCAAACATTCCAAAAGACAAGCGAGAAATGTTGCCACGTAGCGACCGACTCGCTAATCATCTCGAAGCCGAACAATGGCTGTTAAGCGTGTTTGCTGGCGAGGTAAATAAGCTTGGATTACATAGTCACGAACTCTGCATCGTCGCCCATCATTTCATTCCGTCGGTAGCATCGGCATGGGCGAGAGCCCAACCGGGGCATAGAGTAGTTCGCATCGAGTCTCTCTGGGGAATTCCAGAGGGACTGTACTGGTACTCCCACGATACAATTGAGGTCGATACGAAAGATGTCAAACTAAGGAAGGCAGGGAAGGATTATTCAGGATTGCCTTATGTAATCTCCCATAGAACCCGCCACAAGGGGACTTTTGTTACAGCTGATCAATCAGGAAAATGGACACCAACTTCGGTACGCCCACCTTTCGATTGGCGCCTCAGTATCAATAAGAAGGAGTGGATCCTTGAGATTGCGCATACCACCCGGCGCATAGCAGAAGCCTCGAAAGAGCCCATCGCACTTATGTGGTTTATCGAGAATCACCCCAAGGCTACCCGACACAATGTACTGCCCTGGTTTCACAGCAAATCTGAGCTACCCGGACCTCCACGTGCCGCCCCGAGGCGAAAACTCACCACTTCCAGGGATTTTCATATTAGAAAAGATGTTGATTGGCACGCTCTCCAGAATAGGCTTTCCGGGGGAGAACGTATCGAACGGGTAATCGTGGACCCTTCCGACGCCACGATTATCCGAAATCCTACTTTTGCGAAGGAATTGGCCGAGCAGTCCGCGAAACGCCAGTTCGTCATTGAACTAGCTGGTGGCATACTCTCACACGCATACTATTTGCTAACCAAGTTTGGTGCCAAAGTCGAGTGTATCGACCTTTTTGGAGTTGATGAGGAGCGGGTTGATTACAACAAAATTGTTCGCGACAAGATACCAGAGATCATTGATAAGCGAGGCGAACGGGCCAAGATAATCCGACTGCAAGGAGACGCACTCATCACGGCACTCAAGCAGAAGCTAGTAGAGGAGGCTTTCGAAGCTCTAGATGCAGGTTCCGGGGAAGACTTGGTTGCAGAGCTTGCAGACCTGGGCGAAGTAACAGCGGGACTTTGCACAAGTATGAACATCTCTGCTGCTCATCTTAAGTCCGTCCAAAAGGAAAAGCGAGAGACCCGGGGCGGGTTTAAGAAGGGGATCATGCTGGCAAGAACTAGCACGCCCCACTCCATTCCAGCATCTCGCGAGGAACACACAGAAGGCACCCTACATTTCGTAGATGAGTCACTTTCATCTCAAGTCATTGTTTATCCTTCCAACCTTCCTCATGCACCTCTCTATAGACGTCCAGACTTGCGACAGGATGGAGCACACGTTGAAAAGCTATTCGCCTTTGCAACCGAAGCTAATATACTCAAGAACTTGAAGGCAACTCTAGATTTCACCCTGCCGATTAGTCCTGGAGATGAACGTGCCTTTACCTTGACCATTGAGCTTCATAGAACAGGCGGATCTCTACGTGGGAAAATCCGCATCCACCTAGTACCTAGCCAACTATCCATCGCCTTCCCTGAAAATTGATGTAACGATTGGAATCGGCTATTTCTCCACCAGGGCAGGAGGTGCTGACCTTCCCCCCTTCATTACACCAATGCTGAAGAAGTGATCTCCTGTGTTGACACCTCCCCAGAAACTAGACCGCAGAAATTTGGAAATTCGGGCCTTCCTGCAGCCCGGTTTTGGCCGCTTGCTCCGTAAATTCCCTGGGCGTGAGACCCCCCAGGGAGCCATGCGGCCGGTGCTCATTGTAATCGATCCGCCACGCTTCAATCTTCTGTCGGGCATCGTGGAGCGAGACGAACACATTGGCGTTCAAGCACTCGTCCCGAAATCGCCCGTTGAAACTCTCAATCACCGCATTCTCTATGGGTTTCCCCGGTCGGATGAAATCGAGCTTCACGCCATGCGCATAGGCCCAGGCATCGAGCGCCTTGGAGGCGAATTCACTGCCATTGTCCACGGTGATCAACATCGGATAGCCGTGCCGCTTCGCGGCCCGCTCCAGGGCCGCCACCACCTTCGTTCCCGTGAGGGTCAGATCCGCCTCAATTAATGGACTGTGCCGCGTGTAATTATCCACGACCGTTAGCGTCCGAAACCGCCGGCCCTCCAGCAAGGTGTCTGCGACAAAATCCATGCTCCATTGCTCATTCAGTTGTGTAGGGCGTGGCGGGACCACGCGCAGGTGACTCGCGCGCTTCCGTCGCCGCTGGAACCGCACCGTCAGCCCTTCTTCCCGATAGATCCGATGCACACGCTTTTTATTCACCCTCCAGCCTTCACGCCGGAGCAAGACATGCAACCGCAGATAGCCAAAGCGCGGACGCGCCTGAGCCAATTCCTTCATCCGCATCCGAATCGCCGTGTCGTCTCGCCCATGATGGCGGTAATACCACGAGGCCCGATTCAATCTGACTAGCCCACAGGCTCGTCGTACCCCAATGGGGTGCCGGCCCAGCACCTCCCGGACCAAGGTACGCTTGCGCGTGGGCTTCAGGCCTTTTTTGCAAGCACCTCCTGCAAAATCACTTTATCCAAGGTCAGATCGGCGACGAGCTGCTTGAGCTTCCGGTTTTCTTCCTCAAGCTGACGCAGCCGCCGGATCTCACCCACGGCCATCGGCCCATACTTCTTCCGCCAGTGGTAGTACGTGGCTTCGCTGACCCCCAGGCTCCGGGTCACCTCCGGAATGGGAGCGCCGGCCTCGACCTGCCGCAGCGCCGTGGCAATTTGTTCTTCCGAATACCGACTTTTCTTCATCGTTGCCCTCCTGGGTGAGAGGGCTACAGGCTAGCCGATTTTTCTCGTTTTCGCTGGTCTCGTTTTCTGGGAGAAGGTCAAGCGCTTCCCGATTGAAGCAAATACAACGATCAAGATGAGTCAAATGCGAGGCACTCTAACGCTGGTTTGTGGGTCCCTGCAAGGCTTCATCACACACAAGCCGCCTAAATTCGGGATATGAATTGACCCCCCGCCATCGGTTACGTCTCCATTCTACTATTCCTCCTCCTCGTGCTCCTCACCGGTGTCATCACTGTTAAGATTAAGGCCTAGCAGAGCTCGAATGTTCTCCTCGGTCTCCTTGAGAAGACCAAAGGGCCACCTCAACCTGACCCCATATTTGTGTATTTGTGTGCCGGTCGTTCTCAGATTGCAGATGCCCATTATACCCAACGGCTAACCCATGTGCTGCGGGTTTTCTTTTGAGCCGCACATAGCCGCGATGAGACACGCACCCACAGCGACAGTATTTATACGATATCGTATCCGATCGGATACGATGACGTATCCATTCCAATACAGGATCAAGTCAAAATACTAAGGTACAGTTACCAAGTGCAGATTGGGATTTGGCTTAAAATATACGCGTATGTATCCTTGAGTCACTAGTCATTTCTTAAGGCACAGAGCTTGCGTAAGTCCATTCACTAATTGAGCCCCGAGAACCACAAACTAGGAGGTCATGACCATGCCAGTTGCAACTATTGATCAATCATTCACCGCATCTCCCGTGCCCTTCGTTGGCGGAGGAGACGCGGATGTTTTCACCAAGAAGGGCCGCAAGACTCGAGTTAGAATCCGGGTTGGGAATCTGAGGATAAGTGGAGACGGCCGGACAGTTTTTTCAACTGTCTTTTATGAAGTCAAGGAACTCAGAAAAGACAATACACACCTTTCCTACAATCAGACGGCCTTCCTACCCGTCCCAGGTGGCAAGGTAGCGAGGAGGATCTTGACAGGCAGCACGTTTGACTGGACTCACACCTTTGAAGGCCAGAACCACAGGTGGAACGACGTTCAAATTTCCAACCAGCATTGCATTGATCTTGCACGATGCCGAATTGATGGTAAAGGCCGCGACGATCAGGGGAATGCGGCGCTGGAAGTCCATTTTAGCTTCGATGTTGAGACAAACTGAAGGATTCGCTTCATGCGGTGCAACAGGATTTTTGGCCCAACGTAGCTTGGAGTGGGTTAATTCTTGGACCTGCTTCGAAAAGCCCTCCTCTACTAAGCCCCTTGCGATCTGAATGGGGCCACCTTGGACTTCCCAGCCTTTAACGGACACCTTCGAGTGATCGTTAAAGCCAGGGAGGACCTATGGGCAATCGACTCAAGTCGCAGCATGTTCGAGTGAAGTATGCGTTCATCAAGGCACATCGTCGTGAGTTTGATACGGCCGTCATGTGCCGTCTCTTAGACGTGTCACGCAGCGGGTTCTATCAATGGCTACGGGACCCCCTCTCCGATCGTGCGTTGAAGGACAGCGATTACTGGGCCTGATCCGCGCGGCCTATACGGCGAGCCACGGCATCCACGGTGCCCCGCGGATTTTTCTCGATTTGCGAGAAGCGGGCGAGACTTGTAGCAAACATCGTGTTGCTCGGATTATGCGGACCAATCATATCAAAGCCCTCCACGGGTATCGAACTCCCCGGTACGCCAGAGGCCCCACCTCACTCCTGACGCCGAATACACTGCAACGAGGGTTTACCGTCCTCCGGCCGAACACAGCCTGGGTCACCGACCTTACGTACGTGCGCACCTGGGAAGGCTGGCTCTATTTGGCCGTCGTGATGGATCTGTACTCTCGCCGCATTGTCGCTTGTTCAACCAAACCCTTAATGGCCCTAGAACTTGTGTTGGACGCGATCCTCATGGCCGTACGCCGACGCAAGCCAAAGCATACCCTGATTCATTCCGATCAAGGCTCACAATTTGGCAGCGATGCGTGGCGGCGTTTCTGCCATGCGCATCATCTGGAGCCTAGTATGAGCTGGCGGGGCAACTGCTGGGATAATGCCGTGGCCGAATCGTTCTTTAGCAGTTTGAAGAAGGAACGGATCAAAAAGCGCATCTACAGGACTCGTGAGATGGCCACGGCCGATATCTATCAGTACATCGAACTGTTCATAATCGCACCCGACGACACAGACATCTCAGTGGAGTCAGTCCGGAAGCATTTGAAGCCGTGTCGAAACCGGCTTAACTATGTGTCCGCAAAAGTCTGGGAAGTCCACCTCACATCATACCTTCTGCTCGTTTGCGCCTCCCACAGGCTTACGCTGCATCACCGGCTGTCGATCGTAGCGGTTCGAGCACCTTGATCGCATCAGCCAATTGATTCGGCCCAAGATGCGCATACCGTAACGTGACGCGAAGATCCCGGTGCCCCGCCAAGACTGCGACTTCAGCTAGGGAGCGACCCGCTTGGACCAGTCGACTGATAAATGTGTGCCGTAGGGTATGCAACGATACGTGAAGTAGTCCTGCGGCTCGGGCAGCACGCGCGAAGGCTGTGCTGACGGAGGCGAAGGTATGCCGTGCGCCATCTGGTCGCGTGAAGAGAGCCTGGTCAGGGGAGAGGGTGAGTTTGGCCCCGATGATTTCGCGGCCTCGAGCGGTCAATGGAATGATTACCACTGATTTCTTGGCCTTGACGTACTGTTTGGGAATCACTAGGACTGTCCCATCCTGATGAACCCATTGCCGCTGGAGACCTACGAGGTTGGCCCGGCGCAATCCTGTGTCGAGGCCGACTATTACCATCTCACGCAGCCAGGCCGGGCAGGCCTTAAGCAGGCGGCCTTCTTCCTCGTGTGTGAGCCATCGAAGTCGTTCAGCGCCTTCTTGGTTGAGCGGGATGCCGTCAAAGGGATTGGTCCTGGCCCATCCCCATCGGATCGCGTGCCGATAGGCGGATTTCAGCACGCCGAGTTCTTTGGACGCCGTGGCAAAACAGACTGTCTTCCGTCGCTCTGCCAGATAATCCTCGATCATCTTGGCCGTGAGTTCCCCCGTCAGCAAGGAGCCCCACTGCTTTTCTAGCCGGTCCAGAATGATTTGATCTCGGCACCTGGACTCCGGCGTTTTCTGCGGGGTCACCTTCAACCGGTACTCATGAACCAGCTCCGACACGGTCCGCTGTGTGTCGCCTGGCGGCTTACCAAGCCATTGTCTCCTGGCCACTTCGGCTTTCCAGGCGGCAAAGAGTTCTTCCGCGAGGCGACGGTCCGATACACCGGTATTTAACCTGACACGCCGACCTTGGATTTGCAGAGACATCCAGTACGTGGGACTGTCAGGACGTCGATAAATGCCCATCGCTCGTTTCTTTTACCCCATGCTGTGGTTACGGACCGTCAGACGTCGTGTGCGGATGACTTGCTTGCCAGCATCTGCCATGGCTGTTCTGCTTAGCTGACTGACCACATGGAGTGGCTGTTCAGAGCCTGATCGAGAGGGCGCGTGTGAGGATGTTATCCGTGCCTGTTCAATCCACCGGGCCAGTTCTGCGCGGTCAAAGCGAAGGCAGCCATTCAGTCGCATAGATGGGATCATTCCCTGTGCCGCCCAGCTGTAGACAGTGGACACCGCGAGCCGTAGCCATGCGGCCACTTCCGCAGCTGTCAGGATCTCATGTGCATTGGGCATCTCCTCGCCTCCGTCCGGGCCACTTAAGTTGTTTCTCTGTGGTCTAGATACACGATATGATGGATGCCAGTTGAGAGTCGAAACGCTTTCCCTCCTAAGGAGTGAATCAGGCATCGTGATGGAAGAATGGATAATCCGGTGGGAGACGACGTTCGGCGTGGCGCCCCGGCTCAGTCAGTTTTTCGCGAGCTTGGAGGCTCGGGCGTTGCTTCGTGCTGTTGAAAGCGAGGGAGAGGTGCCGGGCGATGTGGAGGTCTTCGCCTTTCTCCTGATCATCTTTGTCTGGCCCGAGGAAGAATGGCAGAAACAGCCATCGTGGTCAGCGGTGCTGGAGAGCATTCGCTGTCTGGAGCAAGCGCAGCAGAGCCTGGAGCCAGTGACGAACACTGGCTGGCTAGGGAGCCGCGAACGTGTACACGAGGTGCAGGGTCTGTGGGGACAGTGGGCTGGGATCCTGCGAGCCCGGATGCAATATAGATCTTCTGTCACAGTTGGCCGCCAAGCGATCTGGGGCAATCCACCCGCGCGAGGACGGCATCGGGGCAAGCGCAGGGTCGTGTTCTTCCTGGTCCACTATTTCCAGACACTCAGTTATCGCCGAACCCCTTGGGATCAGATTGTCCGATTCTTGATCCTGTGCGGCTTGGTCGACCAAGGGACCACGGGTAAAGAGGTTGGGACGTGGTGGTCCACCGTGCGTGATCGGCATCAACGCCGATATGGTCTCGCCGAACCGCTAGCGCCAGCCCAAGAGGGTCTTCTCCTGTTGTTCCAGGATTGCAAGGCTTGGGTCTGGGCATCAGCTGTACCAATAGCAGACCGGCCGATCTGAGTGCGTCTCGTCGGCAGGCTTCAGCCGTGGTTGGGACGTTCGGGTTCCAATCTTTGCTTATCGTTGATCTCAATTTCAGCGCAGAGACTCGCCAGCAGCTTTAGGATTTTCTCCCGCAGCCCCGCCGAGAGCAATCCCGTAAGGTCGTTGGGAAGCGTCGGCATAACCTGTCGGATCTCCCGCCACTGTTCGCACTCTTGCCAAAACCGCTCGGCCCGTTCGTGGTTGCCAATAAGCACGGCTTTCAGCGCCTGGAGGACTTCTAATTCTGATTCCCGTGCTCGGATCTCCTGTTCTACTTGATTGTGCCGTTCTCGCATTTCGGCGTCTTGCTGTTGGATGGTAGCCAGCTTTGTCTGTGCTTCTTCGATTTGTTGAGCAACCTCGCCTCGCTCCCTTTCCAGATCGTTGAGCTCACGGAACAGGTGTGCACGTTGTGCGAGTGCGTCTTGGGTTTCGACATAGTCGTCCGCCAACCTAATGATGGCTGCGAGCAGCCGAGCCCGGCGCTGACGAAACGAACGGGTTTTCTCCAGAAGTGTAGCCAGCGCTTCGACAGAGCGTGTGTCAAACCCGAGCGCCACCAATCGTTCATACAACACGCAGGTTTCGCCTACGAAGGTTGGAGTGATTCCGGCATGGATTAGAATCCGGAGACTATTAATTGTTTCGCGCACTCGCTCCCAACTCCAGGGTTCCGGTAGTTGCGCCAAGTAGGCAACCAGTCGCAGAGCTTGCGGCACATCTTGGATGGTGTATCCGTACCGACCAAGGTCGGACTCGGTTTGAAGGTAGTCGGCTAGGACCTGTGGCTCGATCTGGGCGATCTTGAGCTGGTGGGCCAATTCGAGACTACGTTGCAAAGCACTGAATGTCTCTGGGCATTCACGCCATCGGAGGTAATGTTGCAGCAACAGCGTGAGGGTCTCCTCCAAGGAGCGACCGGTCTCCACGGCAAGCCAGGTCAACCGGCCGCGGAGGTGGTCACTGAGCTGCAAACTGGGCAACCCCGGCTCCCGTCGCACAAGTCGCGTTTCCACCATTAGGGTAGGTGGCGCCGGCACGGCTACCGGGGAGAGTTGTCCGTCCTTGGTGTCTGATGCGGCGTGGGGTGAGCGAGGGCGCAGGCGGCCGTCGAGAGAAAATGCTCCAAGGCTCTCGATCCATCCTGGTCGAGCCCATTGCATCGTCTCGGCCAAGATGCCGAGCCGATGACAGACTTGCGCGATTGCCTCCTCGGCGTCGGTGAGCAGGGCCGTCATACCCGTGCAGAGGTTGACAACCACTTCGACATCGACTCGGTCGTGTGCCTCAGGCTTGAGAAGGCCTCGAACCAGTTCCACGATGACCCGATGATGACGTTGGCAGTCGACGCTTGGCGCATTCAACGCCAAGGGCGGATGCCTCTGAGCGGCGGATATGGCGTCCTGGCCCGTTGCGGCCAGATCAGGCATCGAGGTCGCCTCCACGTTCGCGACGATCGCACGTCGAATCAACGGGGCGGAGAGCCCAAGTTGGCTTTCCACGGTGGCGCTCTCCCGAGGATTTAGCGTTAGCAGGGAAACCGGGCGCACCGTCACGCGCTCGTTTTCACACGGAACCACGAGCCTCCCGCTTAAGAAGGGGCTCAGGGCGCACCGGACAGCCCGATCGGCTGTCTGGAACTCGTCTAAGGCGACGAAGGACGTACTCAGCAGGTCCCGTTGAAAGGCAATCGCACCGGTCGCGGTCCGACGGACAAAGAGTGACTTCCCTGTTTCACTCCCACAATCCACGGTATGTAGGTTCGGATCCAAGCCGACCGCGTGACATACGAAAATCCCTGCCGATGTTTTCCACTGGAGCGTGCCTCCCGCACAGACAAAGAACGGATGGCGATCGGGGCGGGTTGCATATTGACGGCAGATGATCGCAGCGAAAATGAGCTCTATTAAGGCACGGTGGACGGCTGTCGGGATGAGGGCCAGTGGTGGATAGAGCTTCTCAAGTCGATTCCACCGCCGACTCCAGTTCGCTTCGAATAAATTGCGGCGACCCGTCTCCGTCGTGCGGTAGAAGGCGCCCTTGCGCTCTAGCCACCCCAGTTCACACAGCCGCTTAGTATGTCGATAAAGCGTGCCGCTCGGTATCTGTTCACGTAACTCCTTGAGACGACGGTAGTCGTCGGCACACCTTTCTAGTATTGTTTGATCTGTTGTATCCATGACTCCTCCCTTCCTTGTTCAGTTCCACTCCAGCCGCCTGCTGGGAATTCCACGGAAAATCACCCGGGAATTTCGTGGAAAAATGGAAAAAGCACTGTGCGGCTTCTACGATAGGAAGGGGGAAGACCATTGTCATTGCGTTTTCCCTCACTGCGTAATAACAAGGCCAGGTGATGGAAGACAAAATGACAACGGTGCCTATCAACTAAGGGCGGAGGGTGGACGTTCAGACGGGGAGACCGGGGATACAACGGCTTTTGGACAGCAGGGGAATTGGGATGATTGCGCCTTCTTCAGGCTCACACAGCGAGCAGAGCAAATACATCCAAGAAACAAGAAGGCCGGAACTACTTGTCAATGAAGCCTGACCTGCGGGGGCTCAACATGAGTGCACTTTAGATTGCTTCCACCGCCATCGGTGTGCTCCGATTAAGAGATGCCTCGTTGACCAACCCGAGTATATCCAGGAGCATCTATCTGAGCGTAAGAACAAAGGATAGGAGCGGTTTGTACCCTGGTGGATTTGCCTGAGTTATGGTGTTCTGGTAGCAGGGCGGTAGCAAAGTATTATGGATGTTCGGCTTACTGGTATACTGACCCCGTTCGAAGCGATTTCGTACAGGATACGGTGCGCCAAGGCATGAATTGACGGCCGGGGACCCGGACCATCTCATGAACTGGTAGCCTGACAATAATAGAGGGACCAAATGCCGTGAGCGCTGATCGGCTCCTGTAGAACCATTCCCCGTACCTGCTGGGTTTAAGAGGGCCTATTCCCCTTTAAAGCAGTCAGCGAGCGTCGATTATCTGGCATTGCGACTAGCGAACGACAGCTCGCAAGACCTTCAGCGCCAAGCGCAACTGTTTTTCGTCACCTTCCTGGGCGACCTTCCGCACCGCTTCCCGCAACTCCTTGACAGTGTCTCCATCCCCAAATTGGAATAACTCCCACAGTTCCACTTCGAGGCTGTCGGCGAGCCTGGCGAGCGTTTCAACCGAGGGACTTTGGTATCCGCTCTCGATACGACTCAGGTATTGAGCGCTCAATGCAATCCGCTCGGCAAGTGCTTCCTGGGTCAGGCGCCGCGCTTTCCTAATCTCCTTGATCCTCCGACCCAACCGCCTCAGTAAGTCCTTCATCCTTTTCTCGTGGGGCGAAAGCATGAACTGCCACTGGAGAAAAGGGAATGGTCTTAAAAGTAGACTTTAATTTACAAAGTATCTCTTTAGAGTATAGTTATGTACCAATAAGGTTAATATTGGTGTCGGCAATGTACCAATTAAACGGACTGACCGCATCTTCAGTTCACAAGGAGGCTGACAATGTCCATTAGGCGATCCCGCTATCTTGAGGTACTTGGGATAGTTTTTGCGATCTGCTTCAGTGGTAGTGGATTGGGTGTGCTTCAATCGGCCCATGCAGAGTTTTATGTGGCTGGTCAACTGGGTCCTCAAATCTCCAATAACTTGGGCAATATCAGGGCGACCGGCGGGCCGTCGGGAGTAGGGTTCTCGGATCTCGATCTCAAGAATTCGTTGCAGTTCGGAGTGAAGGCGGGGTACTTCCTCCCCCAGCTCCGCAACTTCGGATTCGAAGTCAGCGCCTCGCATGCCAAGCCGGATATCCTGGCTCAACCGGCCGTCGTGACCGGTCCTGCGCCGGCCGTCGGGACGTTTGACCGCACGAGCCTCCGCGTGATCACGGTGACGCTCGACCTGGTGGCCCGGGCGCAGATCAAAAGCTTCGAACCGTATGCGGGCCTTGGCCTCGGGGTGTTTTTCGCCCGACTCAAAGATCCGACAGGCATGACGAGTTCCGATAATGGCGCGCCGGGCTTTCATGCGCTGGCTGGCTATCGATCCTATCTGACGGAGGACCGACGGGTGGCACTCGTCGTGGAGTACAACTATCAGTATGCCCGCTTGAGTTTTGATAATGTCCTCGACCCTGCACTTGGACTAGGGACCGGACTCAAAGCCGACTACCAGGCCCATGCGGTCACCTTTGGCCTGTCCTATCATTTTCGTTGAAACCTCGCACGGCGGAGGGGAAGGCAAGGCGCAGGGAGCATAATCCGAGCACAGAATTATTGGGCGTGAGCCGTTTTGGGAAAAGGCAGTCCGTTAGACGCATGATCTGCGGAGGATCTATGAGGTGCTCCTCGATGGTGAGCAGGCCGTTCTTACTGCCTGTAGCATCACGGCGACGACATTCAAAATTTAATCCTCACCCCATCTTATCTTAGCGAAACAAATCCGACAGTACCCGTCACGAAATACGTGTATTCCGGTATCTTTCCATTGCAGTTCGTGATCCCGCTGTCTAACATGCGCCGACTAGTTGGTCCATAAGCAGGCTGACTACCCAGTTCAGTTCCTCTGTATTCGGTTGCCACACTGCGTCGAGTTAGAACGCTTGTCTGGAATGAGAAAGGAGGACGGTATGGCCTCTCAAGAAACTTTGAATGCCGAACACGCGTTGAGGAGATGGAAGGTTTCAGACGACGTGGCTACGCAAATCGCATTCATAATCGAGGCGCTCCATGAGCTACTGGCCGCCGTGAAGAAATTAGAGCAGCGATCTAGGTGAGCTAGCTGGGGACGGTTATTGCCTGTCCTCGGTCGGTTATCCCAGTGGAAAATAGTTCAGATTGAATGGTTGGCTAGCGAATACAGAAGTATTCGCGTTAACTTACCATTTCGGAACCGCACGCTGAGGCACAGCATCTGTGCCTAACTCCTATCTCGCCGACATTGGACAGCTCGCCGCGTCGACCTGCGGGGGCTCAACCCGCCAGCGCCCAATGATGGGTCCACCGCCAACCGCCAACAGGATAGCCCGAGCTAGATGTCTTGAATGGCGTAACGTGCAATGACCGTCCGGTCATTGTCCACCTATGAAGGCAATGCCGCGCACGCCAATAGCATGATTCAACCTAAAAATGTTCGTGGTTACGCGAATACCTGGCGGGTCCTGAGCTAGCAGCATTGCCTTACTAATGCGGCGTAGTAGCTTGCCAGAGACTCAACCATTGGCGAATAACTGTATCCCGTTAGATACATTCGTGATGCACAAAAAGATACACACTGCGGGGGTTTGAGAGCGTTTCTTGAATCAGCTCCCAGGAATGTGTCTTGCCTAAGGCCCTCATATATATTAGGTGTGCGAGATGACCGAAAGGTCTCATCTTTTATAAGGGACGATTATTTAGTTATTGGAAGCGTCCTTCGACCAAATCTAGTGCTTGGAACCTTGGGCAATGAGCACCTTCAGTATGCCGTAGGGAGGTCACATCCCCGGATGCATGACCAACTTTAATAACCGGCCCCAGCTGGGGCTCAAGTTGACCTCCTCAGCTTTGGTGTAATGAACGGGGCAAGGTCACCTTGATGTCGCACTATGGACTCATTCCACTGGAGTGGAGTCGGTGTAAGCCATGCAACTTCAATGGTCTCGAGAGGAAAGACATGACTCGCTTGGGTAGGTACGTGGCTAGCGTTGTGCTCACGAGCATGTTTCCTTTACTCGTTAACCATAACGCCCCTGATGCCAGTGAGACCTCTCGATTCTCGGTACCCTCAATAGAGCTTCGTGTCCAGTTTGATCGTAGTGAAGTGCGGCAAGCCACATTCTCGCCTGACGGGCGCCATGTGCTGACAGCGGAGGGTACCGGGGCTCACCTTTGGGAGGTCAAGACCGGCCGTGAGGTGCGCGACTTCCAGCCCGACCACTTTCGCGCATTTACAGCGGTCTTCTCCTCAGATGGTCACAAGATCCTTGTTTCTGGTACTGACATGAAGATCCGACTCTGGGAGACTTTGGCGGGGCATGAACTACGCCAATTCAACGCAGGGGGAGATATACCTTCGCATTACGCGGTCTTCTCCTCTGATGATCAGTTTGTCCTAGCACTCTACCAATACCCAGGCATCGTGCGTGTCTGGATGACAGCGACGGGACAGGAGATTCGGCGCTTTGTGGTGAACGATCCCGTACCAAAATCGGCTGTCTTCCATCCTAATGGCCGTCTGGTGCTCACGGCGAATAGCGATGGGACTGCCCGTTTGTGGGAGGTGGGGGCGGGGCGAGAAATCCAGCGTTTCGTCGGGCATGACAAGGAGGTCAATTCGGCCGTCTTCTCTCGCGATGGACGTCAAGTGCTGACAGCGGGCCGTGATGGAACCGCTCGTTTGTGGGAAGTGGAGACGGGGCGAGAAATTAAACGTTTCGTCGGGCATGATGAGGAGGTCAATTCAGCCGTCTTGTCTCACGATGGACGTCAAGTGCTGACAGCGGGCCGTGATGGAACCGCTCGTTTGTGGGAAGTGGAGACGGGGCGAGAAATTAAACGTTTCGTCGGGCATGACGAGGAGGTCGATTCAGCTGTCTTCTCTCCCGATGGCGATCAAGTGTTAACAGGCAGCCAAGATACAACTGCCCGACTCTGGGGGATTCAAACTGGGGAAGAAATCCGCCGATTTGCGCACTTTGGCCGCAGCGTCCACAGCGCAGTTTTCAGCCCCGACAGGCAGTATTTGCTGACAGCAAGTAGCCTTGGCTCTGCCGAACTTTGGGATATTCATCAGGGACGAGAGGTGCGCCGGTTCAAAGACTATCGCAATGTGGCCCGAAATGAGGTTTTCTCTCCGGCTGGGAAATATCTTCTATCCTTAACTGGGGATCGTGCTGTTCGAATGTCGGAGACGGCCACAGGGCGTGAAGTACGCAGGTTTGAGGGGCATCGCCGCCGGGTACAATCCGCCGTTTTCTCCCCTGACGGGCGCTTTGTGCTAACTGCCAGCTTCGACGAAACGGTCGGGTTGTGGGACACGGCTGCGGGGCAAGAGGTATATAGGTTCAAAGCCCGCTTTGCACCTGTCGAGTTGGCCATTTTTTCTCCTGACAGTCGGTATGTTTTGGCAGGATGCTACGACGGAACTGCGCGTCTCTGGGATATGGAAAGTCGGCGAGAGGTGCGACGCTTCGAGAACCATAATAGTGTGGTTGGGTACATGGATTTCTCATCAGATAGCCGCCGTATTCTTACTCTCAGCGATAGAACTCTGCAGGTGTGGGAAATAGCGACAGGGCAGGAATTGGTGAAAGTCAAGCTCATCAACGACGAATTTAAGTCGGCAGTCTTTACCCACAATGGCAAGCAAATTATTGCAATGACTTTTGATCATACAATTCGATTCTTGGACTCAGCGACTGGACGAGAAATACGACGAATCCATGGGCATGCGGGATCGACGGTCATTTCTCCCGACGGTCGCCACGTTCTGACTGTCAATGGAGAGGACGGGGACATTATGATGACACGGCTCTGGGACGCACGAGCCGAGGTCGAGCTGGTCCGTCTGGTGAGCTTTGAGGACGACACGTGGGTCGTTAGCACGCCGGATGGGCGGTTTGACACGAACAATTTGGAGGAGATCAAGGGGTTGCACTGGATTGTGTCTGATGATCCGCTGCATGCATTGCCGCTGGAGATCTTCATGCGGGACTATTTTGAGCCGCGGCTCTTGCCGCGGGTGCTCGCGGGCGAGGTGTTGCCGGTAGTTCCCTCGGTGGCAAACCTGAACCGCGCCCAGCCCCGCGTCGAGATTAAGGAGGTGCGCGTCGTCGATGAGCCTCAAGGCCTTGTAGATGTGCGCGTCGAGGTCGGCAACCAGTCCCTTCTCATTCAGCGGGACGGACAACCAGTGCCGATGCAGAGCGGGGCGTATGACCTGCGGCTGTTCCGGAACGGGCAACTGGTGGCCCAGTCTCCTGCCCCAGAAGACGAGGAAGGCGATGTGGGGCAGAGCCGGGAGCAGGAACTGGCCCGCTGGCGTGAGCGCCATCGAATCACGCTCGATCCGGCGACCGGGGTGACGACTATCACCTTCTCCGGCATTCGGTTGCCCCGCAAGACCGGGGTGAAGGACATCGAGCTCTCCGCCTACGCTTTCAATGTGGATCGCGTGAAGAGTGCCACGGCCCGGATCACCGTGCCAATCCCTACAGCTCTCCGCCCGCGGCCCGGCCGCGCATATGTCGTGACCATCGGCGTGAATGCGTATGAGCAGGACGCCTTGAGTCGATTGAGCTATGCCGCTCGAGATGCGCAAACGTTGGGTGCCGAGCTGAGCGCGCGGCTGCGTCAAGTAACGGATCCTGATACGGGCCAACCTGTCTTCGGAGAGACCCAGGTGATCCCCATCACCTTGGTGAGTGAGTTTGGGACAGGGGAGCAGGCTGGCCAGCTAGTGACTAACGATGCGACCAAGGCCCGAATCCAAGCGGTGATCGAGACGCTCGCGGGTCGGTCCGTTGACGCGGCGCTTCTGCAGGGCATTGCCAATGCCGATCAGCTGCAGTCGGCCCGGCCGGAGGATTTTGTATTGCTCGCCTTCTCCACGCATGGCGACACCGACCAGCGGGGGCAATTCTACCTGATGCCGTCCGACCTTGGGGCGGGCAGGGGACGAAAAGACCTGCTAGAGCACGCCATTTCCAGTGAAGAGCTCTCAGTCTGGCTCCGGTCGCTGGATGCGGGAGAGTTGGTCATGATTGTCGATGCCTGTCACAGTGCAGCCTCGGTAGAGGACAAAGAGTTCAAACCCGGCCCGATGGGGAGCCGCGGGCTAGGTCAGCTGGCCTTCGATAAGGGTATGCGCATCTTGGCGGCCAGTCAGCGCGATCAATATGCCTTAGAGACGGAGAAGACACAGCAAGGGCTGTTGAGCTATGCCTTGGTCCGCGAAGGGCTCACGGAGAACAAGGCGAACTACAAGCCCACGGATTCGTATATCCAGTTATCGGAGTGGTTGAGCTACGGAGCCGAGCGGGTGCCGAGCCTCTACAAAGACTACCGCGAGGGTAAGCTGAAAGCGAAGGCCGCTACCCCGCTGGATAGACCCGAAAGCCCCACATTGGTTTCAATTCAACGGCCGGCCCTCTTCGATTTCGCCCGGAGACGAGATCTACCTATCTCCACGGCTAAGTCATTCAAGAATCAAGACGGCCATACGCCATGACACCGTTGGTGTTAGAAAGATACGCTCATTAAAGCGAGAACTCGGGGCGGGCAGGGTGACAATCCCACGATAAGGACATTTCATGTACCGTCTCCACCTAACGCTATCGGCACCCTTCATTAATCCAATGCCGGATGATCGTGAAATTACTTACCGTGGTCGTCGAAACTCGACCACTCATGAAAGCAGAGATCAGGACGAGTATGGAGTAGGGAGATTGACGAGAGCCCTTCGGCACAATCCGTACGTGTGATGTTATCGGCAAGTCGCCCAAGACCGCCAAAGTAGCTGCCATGCCCCATGGCGAGTGCCGCCACGGCGGATGCAATCTGAGCCATTCAAGCCTGAGTATAACTCGTGGTTGATTGACGGCTTGCCTTAAAATCGGTGCTTTTCTGGCCAGTATCACCTTTAGAGTACCGGAGATCGTTTCACCATTTGTACTCTCAATCCGTCGGCAAATGCGTCACTGAACGATCAAGGCAGGGGCCCAATGCGTACATTTAGATGTGAAGTTTGCCCTGATCAAACGCAAATCGTAAGCACGAAGGGCGTGGATCCCGCTATCCTGGACTTACACGACGCCCAGATAGTAGTGCAGTAGAAAAGCACAGGGTTTCCTTACCGCTGGGAGTTGGAGTAGGACGGTACCCCTGCCAGTTTCTGACGTGCAAGGGATCGGTCTTCGGGGTGCAGTTTCTTGGGTTAGTTCACCAGAGGAGGAGAAATATGTGGTCACTTCAGCTGTACCGGGTGCAACTGGTTTCAGTTGTGGTGTTGCTTTTTGCAAATTCTTGTGTCGCAACTGAACTCCCAGCTTATAACCCTGGCAAATTGGCGCTGCTCATCGGGATTGACCGTTACAAGTCAAACAGCATTAGGCAACTCAGCGGTGCTGTGAATGATATTCGTTTAATGCGTGAAGTACTAATTGGGAAGTTTGGAATGCCCCCCGAGAACATCCGTATGCTCGAGAACGAGCAGGCTACCCATCGAAATATTATCGATACGATCCAAAATCACCTAATTGCGAAAGCCAAGAAAGGAGACGTCATCATTTTGCATTTCAGTGGCCATGGGTCACAAGTGAAGGATGACTCTGGTGACGAGATAGATGAATTGGATGAGACTTTGGTGCCTTATGATAGTCGGACACCGGGCGTTTTTGACATTACGGACGATGAGATTAATGGACTAATTGGACAGCTTGCACAAAAAACCAACAATATCACGCTCATTTTCGACACGTGCCATTCCGGGACGAGCACTAAAGGTGGCAACATTACTCGAGAAATCGAAATGGACAAGCGTCAACAACCAATCCCTCATCAATATGCAACCAGTTTGCGGATGGGAGAGGGAGAAGCCGATATCAGGCCGACCAATGCGGACTATGTGCTGATTTCTGGTTCTTTGGCAAAGCAACTATCAAACGAAACAGATTTTGAAGGGAGACGACATGGTGTGCTCACCTGGTTCTTAGCGTCTGCCCTGAAGGGAGCTTCCGATCGGGCAACATATCGCGACATCATGATCGAGGTGAAGAGAGAGGTCAATGCTCGGTTCCCGACTCAAGAGCCCCAACTGGAGGGACCCGGCCAGGACGTAGTCGTCTTTGGGGTCGACAGAGTACTGACCAAGCCTTATGTACTAGTTGACCCAATAGGGACCGGAAGGGTGAGAATTGAAGCTGGGAAGGCCTTTGGTCTAGGAACCGGCTCGACGCTCAAGGTTTTTGCGCCGCAAAGTGCGGATTTCGACGAAAAACGGGCGATTGCTACTGTCAAAGTCACAAGCGTTTTAGATTTCGAAGCGGACGCAGAAGTCATAGGGCCCGCAGAAATAAAGCCTCAGTCTCGAGCGGTCCTGGAGGCGTCGACGTTCGGGGGGGTCTCGATACCGGTTTATGTGGACATTTCTGGAAACTCATTCGAGCTTTTGAACGCGAAAGAAAAGATGCAAGAGTTTCAAGCGATTGCCTTAGTCGACGATGCCGCCGGTGCCCGGCTGGTAGTTACTCAACGGGAACGAAAGCTCTGGATACAAAGTGGGGATAGGCAGCCGTTAGCCGCTCCAGTTTCAATCGACGATCGCGATGCTGTTCAAACAGTGACTGACCGAGTCAAAGACCTAATTCACTGGATGGTACTGCTTGATTTAAAGAACCCAGGATCAAAACTTCACATCGCATTGGATGTGCAGAGAGTTTCGGATTCCCAATCGCCTCAGGAGCTAACCGCTTGCCCTCCAGAAGCAATGAAGAGATTTCGCGCGACAGGAGAGGAGCCACCAAAATGGTGTCAGCTGAGATACGCGGTACACAACAGGAGTGGACGTGCTCTCTTTATTTACGTGCTGGACGTTTCGAGCGATGGAAGCGTGAGCATCCTTTATCCCCTAGCCGAAGGTGAGCAGCAGGAGTTGGGTGCGGGGAAGACATTCATCCCCTCAAAGCCGGTCGCAATGAGCGTTCCAGATGGGTACTCCATGGTCCTCGATACGATAAAAGTTATCGCCACGACAAAGCCTATAGATCCCTCAGTTTTTCCGAAAGGCCCATTGCGACGATCGGCGGCAGCCACGCAAAAAGCGGCGATGGATTCCCTATCACTGTTCTTGGCGCACGCCACCCATGGTACGAAAGCAGGTACCCCACTTATGTCCAATCCCGATGAATGGAACACCGCTCAAACCATGATCGGCATTCGCCGAGTCGGAGTGAAGCTATCATCCTTCGCCCTCCACTTTGCTGACGAAACGGAAGCAAAAAAAGCGCAGACCAAAAGTGTTGATGGATTGAGGTTATGCGCATCTGGAGATGCAAAGGAGAATGGTAATTGTGATCTGGTGCTTCCTATCGACAAGGAGGGGAGAGCGTTGGCACTTCTTCCCAAATCCAGTTCTCGCGATACCGACGAAGCGGTATCAGTTGGCGAGGCTTTTGAGGAGGCGTATCGAATCCAGAAACAGACCGGGGCGAAACGGGTTGAGCCACAGTTGGAACTCCAAGTGCCAGGGGTAGAAACTGAGCGAGGCATTGATAAGCGCGATGTATCGGGGGATGACACGCATGACCCAGCGGCAGTGGCGGACGATCAATGGAATCTTAAGCAGGTTCACGTGATGGACGCATGGAAGGAAATCAGGGATCGTGTCGAGGCTACGGAGGGAGCGGAGGCAGAAGGCATCGTTATTGCCCACCCGGACACTGGCTATCGCCATCACCCTGAAACGTGGGACGAAGTCAGAGGTAAGCGTCCAATCGACGCGGCCAACAGCAAGAATTACTACGAGGGTAAGGCGGATGCCTTTGATCCTCTACTGAATGATCGATGGCTAGACAATCCCGGACATGGCACCTCAAGTGGAAGTGTCATCGTGAGCCCTGCGGGGTGCCAACTTGCGAAGGCCCCTGGATGCGTCAACGGTATCGCACGCGGAGCTCAGCTTATTCCGTTACGGGTCCATAGGACAGTCAGTCAGTTCAATACCAGCTATCTTGCGCAGGCAATTCAAGACGTTGCGGACCACAAGATCGCTGGAAACCCACGGCTGATCTCCATAGCGATGGGAGGCCCTCCCACATTCACCATGTGGAGGGCGGTCAAAACTGCGGAGAAAAACGGCGTTTTAATTGTCGCAGCTGCGGGGAACTATGTCCGCACAGTGGTTTGGCCTGCGCGGTTTCAATCAACGATTGCGGTGGCTGCAGGGGATATACACTGTCGACCATGGAAGGGTTCTTCCCGCGGTTCAGCGGTTGACATCATGGCGCCTGGAGAGTCCGTCTGGCGGGCAACTCTGAATGAGAAGCATGAACACATCAATGGTATGGGCAAAGGTACCACATTTGCCACCGGACACGTGGCCGGAGCCGCTGCGTTATGGTTAACTGCCCATCGGAACGACCCGGCGCTTCATGAGTTGGAGAGGCAGGGATTACTGACACAGGCCTTTCGTTCGAGCCTCCGTGCCAGTGCGTGGCGGCCATCAGAGAAAACTATGGATTCTCCACCAACAGGGTTCTGTACTACGGCAAATTGGGATAGCGATTACGGGGCGGGACTCTTGAACATCGCCGCGCTGCTTGAAGTTCCCCTTATGGGTGCTCAGCCGAAGGTTCTGGCGCCAGCCGAAGAACAAACTATCCCGTTATTTGCCTCATTGTATCCCGAGGGGACGCAGCCAGACCGCATTCGAGCGGATTATGTTTCCTTGTTTGTCTCCGCCCGAGGGAGAAGCGTGGAGCAATTGAGCAGCTTTGAGACAGAACTTTTGTACCATTATACGGTAAATGAAGAAATACAACGGCGGATGGATGCGATGATTCTCGGCCAGCGGGGAGATGAGCCATCGACCGCACTGCGAGAGGCACTCCTTCAGCAGGACTTGTCTGTTCGCCTTAGAAAGGCTCTCACTTAATGATCAACTGGCTGCCAACAGGCCCCATTTAGTGGCGTCAAGTTCAAGCCAAAATGCGGCCCTCTCCGACTTGGCGCCCGGTAAGGATCTCATACTGACCCGTTGGATTATGCCGTGAACACTTCAGGCTGTCATGAGTTGGAGATGGTGGGGTATCGCTTTTATCGGTTTTGCCAGGTTGCTGGTATCGTCCTGTGGAGCATGTTCGTGGGCACAGGGGAATCCGTTGCGAAGCAGGCTATTCCGATTGCTCCGGTTCCGGTGGCGTTGCGGGTTCAGTTTGGGCACAGCGCCAGTGTCAATGACGCGATATTTTCTTCCGATAGTCGCTACATTCTGACGGCCAGCGAAGATCGGACAGTCCGTCTCTGGGAAGTGGGCACGGGACGAGATATACATAGCTTTGAGGGACACGACGGTCCCGTTCTCTCGGCAGAATTCTCGGCAGATGGCCACTATGTCGTGACGGTTAGCCTGGACCGGACAGCGCGGTTGTGGGAAGTGGGCACGGGACAAGAGATACATCGTTTGGAGTTGACCGGCGACTTAAACTCGGCGCACTTCTCGCCAGATGGCCGCTATGTGCTGACAGATAGTGAGGAAGACACAGTCCGGATTTGGGAAACGAGCACGGGACGAGAGATAGGTCGTTTGGAGGGGCACGGCGGGTCCGTCAACTCGACGCACTTCTCGGCAGATGGTCGCTATGTGCTGACAGCCAGTGAGGATCACACAGCCCGGATCTGGGAAACGACCACGGGACGAGAGATAGGTCGTTTGGAGGGGCACGGCGCCTCCGTCAACTCGGCGCACTTCTCAGCGGATGGCCGCTATATCCTGACTGCTAGCGACGACGGGACGGCTCGTCTTTGGATAACTGCCACCGGACGCGAACTCAGACGCTTCAACAAGCATGGAAGTAGTTTCAAGTCCGCTATCATTTCTCCAGATGGACATTATGTACTGACTAATAATAGGGAGTTGGTATGTCTTTGGGACCTAGTTACAGGACAAGAGCTCCGCCTATTCGAGGGCCATGACGATTTGGTCGGCTCGGCCGTTTTCTCGGCGGACGGCCATCTCGTGCTGACCGCCAGCTGGGACCAAACGGCTCGTCTTTGGTCCACTGCGACGGGACGCGAAGTGCGTCGCTTGGAAGGGCACGACGGGGCAGTCTTCTCGGCAGAATTCTCGGCGGATGATCGCTATGTGCTGACAGCCAGTGAGGATCGCACAGCCCGGCTCTGGGAAACGACCACGGGACGAGAGATACGCCGCTTCGAGGGTTATGGTGTGGGTGTCGATTTCAGTTCATTCTCTGCGGATGAACGTAATATTGTGACTGTAGCAGGTGAGGTGGTTGGAGTATGGGAGGTTGCATCGGGGCAAGAAGTGCGCCGCATTGAGAGCGACAATGGTCGTATCTCTCGCGCCAGTTTATCCTCAGACGGGCACCATCTGCTGACTACATTCTGGTCTAAGAGAATTGCTCAGTTATGGGATGCGAGTACGGGCGCAGCACTGCGTCGCTACGAAGGCCATTCCGATACTGTCCTTTCCGCAGTCTTTTCTCCTGAAGGTCGTTATGTACTAACGGCTAGTTTGGATCGGACAGCACGGCTCTGGGACACTGCGACAGGACGAGAACTACGTATTTTTAGCGGGCATGACCACGGAGTAAACTCGGCTAGCTTCTCTCAAGATGGGCAATCTGTAGTAACTGGCAGCGGGGATGGGACAGCACGTCTTTGGGACGCTGCGACGGGACGCGAAGTGCGCCGCTTGGAAGGGCACGACGGGGCAATCTTCTCGGCAGAATTCTCGGCAGATGGACGCTATGTACTGACAGCCAGTGAGGATCACACAGCCCGGCTCTGGGAAACGACCACGGGACGAGAGATACGTCGCTTCGAAGGCCATGACGATTGGGTCGTCTCGGCCGTTTTCTCGGTGGACGGCCGTCACGTGCTGACCGCCAGTTGGGACCAAACGGCTCGTCTTTGGGACACTGCGACGGGACGCGAACTGCGCCGATACCAGGGCCATAGCCAACAAATCAATTCGGCGGTCTTTTCATTGAATGGTAAATACGTAATAACTGCTAGTAAAGATGGGACATCCCGTGTCTGGGATACACGAACAGGGGAAGAACTAGCACGGCTCGTGAGTTTTGTTGATGGCACCTGGGCTGTAATAGATAATGCGGGTCAGTTTGATGCTGTCAATGGTGGCGAAGTCGCCCACCTATTCTGGGTTTCCGAGCTTGAATCTATTAGCTTGGATCAACTCAAAGCGCGCTATTATGAACCTGGTCTACTTGCTAAGAAGTTGGGAGCGAATCATGAGGTTGGACATAACATACAAGGATTCGCCCAGGTTGCCCTCTATCCTAAAATTAGTATCAATTCTCCATCCACTGAGGATCCAGTGTTGCGGATTTTTGTTGCCAACCGTGGTGGAGGCATTGGTAAAGTGGCCGTGTCTATCAATGGGAAGGAGATGGCGGAGGATGTCCGGCCAAGTGCAATTCCTCCCAATGTCGAATCGCTTTCGCTTGAGCTACCGCTGTCCCAATATTCGAAGTGGTTAAAGCAGGGGCAAAAGAACCACATTGAGGTGCAGGCCTACAATTATGAAGGATACCTCAAAAGTCGTGCAGCAGAAGCTCTTTATGATCCCAGAGGCGAGGTTGAGCCGCTCACGTCGCCTCACATTACTCTCTGGGCCATCATCGTTGGAATATCCGATTATGCTGGTGCAGAAAAGCTTGATCTACGCTATTCCGCCAAGGATGCCGAAGACATGGCAAAGGCAATACGCTTTGGGGCCCATCGGCTCTTTGGTGCGGATCACGTCAAGGTTGCACTCCTAACCACTAATACTGACGATCCTACCTCTCTACCGAATAAGGCAAATATCGAGGCTGCATTTGGACGTCTCGGGAAAGCCGGACCTAATGACATCATATTTGTGTATTTATCTGGACACGGACTATCCGTAAGTGATAGTTACTATTTCCTGACACGGGAAGCAAAATCCACGAACCTTGAGGATCCTCTACTTCGACGACAGCATGCGGTGAGCAGTGAGGAGCTTGCCCAGTGGATCAAAAATGCGCCCGCCACCGAACGCCAGGTAATAATCCTCGATACTTGTGCTGCTGGGGCCGTTTCGAAAAGTCTAGTCGAGGCGCGGAGCGTTCCCGCCGATCAGATCCGAGCGCTGGACCGACTGAAAGATCGCACTGGTGTTTATGTGCTTATGGGTAGCGCGGCGGACAGGGTGAGCTACGAGGCAACTCAATTCGAGCAAGGCCTCTTAACACACGCACTGCTACGCGGCATGAAAGGAGCAGCTCTGCGAGAGGACGCTTTCATAGACGTAGGTAGACTTTTCAACTATGTAGCCGACGAGGTTCCGCGGCTCGCGTTGAGCATCGGTGGAATTCAGCGTCCTCATATTGCCTCGCCTAGGTCCAGCTGGATCGAAAGTTTCGACATTGGCAAGCTAACTAGCGAAGACCGGGCCGCTATACCGTTGCATAACCCTAAACCTTTGCTCCTCCGCCCGACCTTGATGAATGAACGGAAGGCATATGACGATCTTGGACTCCAGGCCAAACTGCGCACACTCCTGCGCGATGCGAGCTTTGCTAGGGAACATGGCTCTGAATTGCCAGTTGCCTTTGTAGAGGCGGATGACCTGCCGGGTGCAATTAAGCCAAGTGGGTTGTACACGGTCATCGGGGACAAACTTCGCGCCAAGATCATACTCGAAAAAGACAACATGGTTAAAGAACTATGGATTGAAGGCACCAGTACTTCGCTCGACACGTTTGTGGAGAATGCGATGCACATGATCACAAAAGTTGGTGGGGACTGGAGCGCCCCGTGGCGTCAATCGAGTGATTCTAGATGAATAGGAGGAGATGTGGGATGGCCCGACACCTCGGAATCGTTACCTCCTGATCGAACATGAGCGGAAGACCTCTATGTAGGCGCGAGCAGAGGTTGCCAGCCTGTGGGGGATAACTTTCTTCGCCGCTACAGTGTTTGACAGGTGGTTCGCCTGCCTGAAAGGGATAGGACATTTGCCTTGAAATGCGGCATGGAGAACAAGTCGAACTATTAGCCAAAGGACTTGTGTTCCCAGTTATCGGAGTGGTTGGGCTACGAAGATGGGCGCCGGGCTTCTACACCCCGCTGGATACGCGAGAAGGTTTAAACCATCAGTTCGAATGCAACAGCCGGCCCTCTTCGATTTCGGCCGCCCCCAATCTCAGGCTGGTTAGTTCCATTATACCGATAAAGCGAGGGTGAATTCATCATGACAGCCAGGGCTGGGAGGAGGGCGAGGTGTCGCTTCTATTCCTATGGCTAGGCAGGATACTTGCCGAAACCATAAAACCATACGAGGGGGCACTTCACGTGAGCAGCGCGAGTAAAAGAAGAACTAGACTACGATTGCGATGATCACATTTCGACTGAAGAAACAGCATTGGATCAACTGGCCGAGTCGATTCACGCTGGTATGGGTTAGTCTGTGTTTCTGCATCGGAGCGAGTGGCCTGTGTCTGGTAGAAGGGTCGACTGGCAATGATGCAATAGGAGTCCAATTGGAAGTTCAACTGGGACACACTGATGGATTGCTATCTGCCATCTTCGCACCCGACGGCCGCACGATCTTGACGTCAAGCGAGGATCGAATTTGTCAGTGGCACACGAAGACCGGGCGTCAATTGCGGTGTTTCGGAGTCGAGAGCGGTACTGTGTCCTCAGTGACATTCGCCCCCGACGGCAGCGCGATCCTAGCGGTAAGTGAGGATAACGTCACCCGTCTTTGGGACATCGAGGGCTGGAAAGAGTTGCAACGTTTTGAGGGCCATGCCGGCGGGATTGTCTACCATATCCAGCTTGCCTCCGACGGCCGCACGTTTCTGACGGCAAGCGGGGATCACACCGCGCGCTTGTGGGACGTTGCGACCGGGGAAGAATTGCAGCGTTTTGAGGGCCATGCCGAAGAGGTATTCTCTGCGGTATTTGCCCCCAATGGTCGCACGATCCTGACGGCGAGCAAGGATCACACCGCGGGCTTGTGGGACATCACAACCGGGCGCGAACGGCACCGACTCAAAGGTCACACAGCGCCAGTACATTCTGCGGTATTTGCGCCCGACGGCGGCACGATCCTGACAGTTAGCGGGGATCACACCGCGCGTCTGTGGAACGTTGCGAGCGGGGAAGAGCGGCAGAACTTTAGTGCAAAGATTGCGGCGTTCACCTCCGACGGTCGATCGATCCTGACGGCAGGCCGGGATGGCTCCGCTTTTCTGTGGGATGCTGCAACCGGGATTAAGTTGCATCCCATCACTGGCAATAACTTTGCCGCCGTGAGCTCAGTTACCTTTGCCTCCGATGGTCGGACTTTTCTGGCAGGAACGCTCAGTTCTAAGACATTGCTATATGACACTGAGACCGGGCGAGAACTAAAACAGTTTGAAGGCCATGCCGGAGCAGTACGCTCTGCGGTGTTTGCCCCCGATGGTCGCACGATCTTGACGGCAAGTACTGATCGCACGGCGCGCCTGTGGGACATTGCGACAAGGCAAAAAGTGCAGCGTTTTGACCATGAGGGAGACGTTTTCTCGGGGGTGTTTGCCCTCGATGGCCGTACAATTCTGACGTCAAGCAGGGATCACTCGGCACGGCTATGGGATGTTGCGACGGGGGGAGAATTGCAGCGTTTTGAAGGTCATACCGGGGCAGTACGCTCTGCGGTGTTTGCCCCCGATGGCCGAACGATCCTGACGGCAAGTAAAGATGGGACAACCCGCCTCTGGCACAGGGATACCGGCCAGGAGATGGCGCGTCTGGTTAGCTTCAGGGACGACACGTGGGTCGTTAGCACGCCGGATGGGCGGTTTGACACGAACAATTTGGAGGAGATCAAGGGGTTGCACTGGATTGTGTCTGATGATCCGCTGCATGCATTGCCGCTGGAGATCTTCATGCGGGACTATTTTGAGCCGCGGCTCTTGCCGCGGGTGCTCGCGGGCGAGGTGTTGCCGGTAGTTCCCTCGGTGGCAAACCTGAACCGCGCCCAGCCCCGCGTCGAGATTAAGGAGGTGCGCGTCGTCGATGAGCCTCAAGGCCTTGTAGATGTGCGCGTCGAGGTCGGCAACCAGTCCCTTCTCATTCAGCGGGACGGACAACCAGTGCCGATGCAGAGCGGGGCGTATGACCTGCGGCTGTTCCGGAACGGGCAACTGGTGGCCCAGTCTCCTGCCCCAGAAGACGAGGAAGGCGATGTGGGGCAGAGCCGGGAGCAGGAACTGGCCCGCTGGCGTGAGCGCCATCGAATCACGCTCGATCCGGCGACCGGGGTGACGACTATCACCTTCTCCGGCATTCGGTTGCCCCGCAAGACCGGGGTGAAGGACATCGAGCTCTCCGCCTACGCTTTCAATGTGGATCGCGTGAAGAGTGCCACGGCCCGGATCACCGTGCCAATCCCTACAGCTCTCCGCCCGCGGCCCGGCCGCGCATATGTCGTGACCATCGGCGTGAATGCGTATGAGCAGGACGCCTTGAGTCGATTGAGCTATGCCGCTCGAGATGCGCAAACGTTGGGTGCCGAGCTGAGCGCGCGGCTGCGTCAAGTAACGGATCCTGATACGGGCCAACCTGTCTTCGGAGAGACCCAGGTGATCCCCATCACCTTGGTGAGTGAGTTTGGGACAGGGGAGCAGGCTGGCCAGCTAGTGACTAACGATGCGACCAAGGCCCGAATCCAAGCGGTGATCGAGACGCTCGCGGGTCGGTCCGTTGACGCGGCGCTTCTGCAGGGCATTGCCAATGCCGATCAGCTGCAGTCGGCCCGGCCGGAGGATTTTGTATTGCTCGCCTTCTCCACGCATGGCGACACCGACCAGCGGGGGCAATTCTACCTGATGCCGTCCGACCTTGGGGCGGGCAGGGGACGAAAAGACCTGCTAGAGCACGCCATTTCCAGTGAAGAGCTCTCAGTCTGGCTCCGGTCGCTGGATGCGGGAGAGTTGGTCATGATTGTCGATGCCTGTCACAGTGCAGCCTCGGTAGAGGACAAAGAGTTCAAACCCGGCCCGATGGGGAGCCGCGGGCTAGGTCAGCTGGCCTTCGATAAGGGTATGCGCATCTTGGCGGCCAGTCAGCGCGATCAATATGCCTTAGAGACGGAGAAGACACAGCAAGGGCTGTTGAGCTATGCCTTGGTCCGCGAAGGGCTCACGGAGAACAAGGCGAACTACAAGCCCACGGATTCGTATATCCAGTTATCGGAGTGGTTGAGCTACGGAGCCGAGCGGGTGCCGAGCCTCTACAAAGACTACCGCGAGGGTAAGCTGAAAGCGAAGGCCGCTACCCCGCTGGATAGACCCGAAAGCCCCACATTGGTTTCAATTCAACGGCCGGCCCTCTTCGATTTCGCCCGGGGACGAGATCTACCTATCTCCACGCCAATCAGGCCATGAGATGGATGCGATGACGTAACATATCTTTCGCACTTTTGTTGTGGTGGCCTTGATCTGTTTGCCGGGGAGCGGTAAGCGGGTCACCTATCAAGGAGGAGGAACACCATGACAGAGCAGCCGGAGGGGGATGCGCTTACAGAGACGATTCGGGTGGATACGGGGCCGCTGCAGGGCCATATCGCCGAGGTGGTGCGTCGAGCGTCGAAGAGACGCTCAACGGGCTGCTGGAAGCCGAAGCGGAGACGATTTGTCGCGCGAGCCGGTACGAGCGTGCCGCGGAGCGGGCCTACACCCGGGCCGGCCATTATCAGCGGAAGCTGGAGACGAAGGCTGGCCCCGTGACGCTGAAGATGCCGAAACTGCGACGGTTGCTCTTTGAGACGGCGATCATTGAGCGGTATCGGCGGCGGGAATCCTCGGTCGAAGAAGCCTTGGTCGAGATGTACTTGGCGGGGGTGAGTGTGCGACGGGTGGAAGACATCACGGAAGCGCTGTGGGCACCCGGGTCAGCTCGGGGACCGTCAGTCGGCTGAACCAGAAGATTTACCGGCATATTGAGGCGTGGCGGACGCGAAGTCTGGATAGCGCGTTTCCGTACCTATATCTGGACGGCGTGGTGCTGAAGCGCAGTTGGGCGGGAGAAGTGCGGAATGTGTCGGTGTTGGTGGCGATCGGCGTGGGCGTGGATGGGCACCGGCAGATCCTGGGGGTCGCCGAAGGGCAGAAAGAGGATCTCGAAGGGTGGCGCGGGTTTCTGCGGTCCTTAAAGGAGCGCGGTCTCAGCGGCGTGCAGTTGATCATCTCGGATGCGTGCCTGGGCCTTGTCGAGGCGGCCGCCGAGCTGTTTCCCGAGGCCCAGTGGCAGCGCTGCGTCGTGCATTTCTATCGGAACGTCTTCGGCCACGTGCCATCCGGCAAGGTGGCCGAGGTGGCCCGTATGCTCAAAGCGATCCATGCGCAGGAAGATCGCCGCGGCGCAGAACGCAAGGTCGCCGATGTCCTCACCAAGCTGAAGCACCTGCGCCTGGCTAAGGCGGCCGAGCTCGTCGAGGCGGTGGCGCACCAAACCTTCGCCTACTTTGCCTTTCCGAGCAATCACTGGCGGCAGATTGAGACGAACAACCCGCTGGAACGGATCATCCGGGAAATTCGGCGACGGACGCGCGTCGTGGGGGCCTTTCCTGATGGCCACTCCGCTCTCATGTTGAACGCGGCCCGACTGCGCCACATCGCGAGTACCAAATGGGGGAAACGACGGTATCTCGCCATGGAAACGCTGACGCATGCCGTTCAGGAAGAAGCCGCCACGGCATGAGCTAGATCAAGGAGCCAACGAAAGTGCGAAAGATTTTTGACACAACCCCGCTCGGTCATTGCCCACCGATGAACCTCAGATGGTAGTCTCTTGGCGGCTTGGTAACTTCTGTAAACTCTCCATTGTCCTCCGAAATGGGAATAACACGGTGTCGGCATAGTATTTGTGTTGCCGTTCCCCTCTAACTGTTTGTCTACAGCCTTTGGGAGCGACCTGCGGAGGGGCAACCCTCGCGCTCACCTTGATTCTGCTTCAAGGTGAATGGGACACCGGATTCGACTTTCACTCATGAGGGGGATGAGGGTGCGGTCGCCGTCCTGCCGTTGCACAGAGAAATATTAGAGCTCACCAATGGCAGGGTATACACGCCATCGTGTACGGTGGTTTGGATTCGCCCGCTATCCACCTGGCTCGATATGAAAATACTCCTATTTTGGTTCGACTGACTTCTGCTTCGGTACATGCGCCTGGTTCTTCTTGGGCACATGTAGTATGAGGTGCTCCCCTCCCATCCGTTCTACGGTTGGGGAAGAGGCGGGGACTTACTCGCTTCTCTTTCCCGGCCGCTTCGCTGGTGGCACATTGAACCGCGCGGCCACCCGTTGAAAATGACTCATGCGCTCAAGGTCCTCCGCACGCGCCTGCGGACTCTGCGGTGCTCGGGCGATCAGAAACTGGCGAGCCTGCTCGGCCTGCGGCATGCGAAAGGTCGCGGCTATGTGTTCGAGGCCTTTCCTCACGATCTCGTATGAACCCGTGTGAGTGAACGAAAACTCGACACCGTTAGTGACCATCGATATCCACTGCTGTTGCTGGCCACCGATCTGAAACTCGACTGTCGCGACATTTCCGGTGCCTGGAAAACTTAGCGCAGCTGCGACCGGTTTGGCATCAATACCTCGTGCGGCCAGCTCGTCCTTCATCGACGTGGCTCGCTCAGCGCTATTGACGGTTAGTGTAGCCCTAATGGCCACCATAATGCGCTCGGTATTTGAGCGCATCGAAATTATCACCGGGAAGCGGGGATTCGCGGAATCCAGGTCCAGCGTCCAGCCCTGCGGAACCTCGAAACCGAACCCAAGACCGGCGTGCGAGTAGCCCGTTTCAGGCATGCGTACTCCAGGGAATGTTAAGTGTAACTGCTTCGTCTGTGGCTTCTCCGGCCTGGCTCAGCAGCGCACTCTCGGGCTCGTGCGTCTTGTTATTGCGGCGATAAGTCAGACGGAGCTGATGCTGGCCTTTAGCGAACAGTGTGCCTGGCGCTCCAGCCGTTGGGGCCATGATGAAGAAACCTGTTCGATCTGCCTTGCGCAGGAGAGTAACTGCCTTCGCGGCGAATAGTGAGCCGTCGATGAAGACACGCTGCTGAGCCACGGCCGGAACTGGCGAGATCAGGCGTATCGGCACTGACTGAGGGGTCAGTTGCGGTCGGCCTCGGTCGCCCAGCATGGCCCGGAAACGTCTTTCTTCGAGCGGTACCGCCGC
Organism: Nitrospira sp.; assembly: GCA_036984305.1. NCBI lineage: Bacteria > Pseudomonadati > Nitrospirota > Nitrospiria > Nitrospirales > Nitrospiraceae > Nitrospira > Nitrospira sp. The sequence goes on along the minus strand of BQWY01000001.1, from coordinate 3,553,419 downwards.
GGGCGCATCAGCGGCATTGCCTGAGAACAGTCTCAGGCGCGTGCCTGCCGCTCGCACCTTTTCTGCACCGAATTGGAAGTACGTCATCCAGGACGCAGGAGTCACACGCACTTCGTTGAAGCTTGCGGCGGTGTTGCCCCAGCTATACAAAGCGATGCGCCCAGCAGCATGTGCGTCATCTTCAACGCTGAACAACGGCAGGCCGTTCAGATAGCCCGTGATTCGATTGCCCGTGCAATCAATCGTCGTGAGATAGACGCGTCCTGAAACGTACGCAACCATGTCTTCCCACAACACTGTCACTACGCCACCGACCTTGCGGATCAGACGCCGGTAACCCAGCGCGGCATCCATCGAGAACCGGTAGTAGTTGTTTGAACTGCGATAGCGGAACATTACGCCGATGCCAGCGGTCGTGTCCGATTTCATCTGAACGCTCAGGCGGTAGTCCTGCCAGTCGAGCTCGCCGGTCAGATTGTAAGTGCCTGGTTTGTCGGTACTGTCGGGTGGCGCGTCGTCCCGGATGGCCGACGTCTGTGTCATCCAGCCATCCACCACACTCCACGCAGAGGGGCCACCGATATTGCCTTCGCCGAGGGGCATCCAGCGGCGCGCCACTTCCACCTGCAACGGATCATCGAGCAGATGGCGATGAGCGAGCGGCGCCAGGGGATACACGGCGATCTGTCTGAACTGCGCCAGAGCATTGCCCCACGTGTACAGCCCGATCCGACCGGCCGGTATGTCGTAGTCGACCACTACGAAGAGCGGCACGCCATCGAGATAGCCGCGCAGTGCAGACCCGTCTAGCACAAACGTTAGTTCGTACTCGCGACCCACTTCATAGGCTGCATTGTCCTCCCAGAGTAGCGCCCAGACTCCACCAACGTTCTTGACGAAACGTCGATAGGCGCGCTGGCTGTCCCACGAGAAGCGATAGAAGTGAGTGGCGTCGAGGTACCGCATTACTACGCCTACCGCATCATCGTCGATTGATTTGACGCGCACAGTCAACACGTAGTCGCGCCACGCGGGGTCTCCAGCGAGTGCCAGTGTGCCGCGCTTGTCCAACGTATCGCGGTCGATGGGCTGCGAGAAGATCTCCGATGTCTGTTGCAAGTATCCGCCGACCACGTTCCAGGCCGATGGGGCTGATGATGTCCCCTCGTCGAGCACGTTCCACGCAGTCATGTCACCGGTCGCGAAGCGATCTTCGAACAACGCGTATGCCTGTAGCGGCGGTACGCGAACTTCGATGTCTTCGAAGCACGCGCCATCGTTGCCGGCGCAATAAAGCGCGATATCGCCCGTCGCGAGCGAAGTGTCGAGGACACGGAAGACCTGCGCGTCCGCCGCATAGCCCGCGATGACGCCGCCTATGACGTCGAATGTCCAGTCGAGGACGCTGCCAGGCGGGAATCCGGTCACGTCCTGCCACAGCACTGTGGTGACGCCGTCAACTTTCTTGATGAGCCGCCGATAGGGCGGGGAGTTACTTACCGAGAAGCGATAGTAGTTGCGCGTATCGCTGAATCTGAACGCGATGCCGATGGCGCCATTCGCATCCGAGCGCAATCGCACGCGGATACGAGCATCCGCGGCGCCACTAGACCAGATGGCATACGTGCCCGGCGCATCCGGCAGGGCGCCGCCGCCGATGTTCGAAGATTGGCGTAGCCAACCGTGGCCGAGTCGCCATATCGATGGCCCACCGACGGTGCCTTCATCATTCAGCGTCCACGCATCGAGCTGGCGCGTCGCATTCGTGACGAGCACTCGCGAGAAATTGGAGTCGGAGTTGGCCCAGGTATAGAAGCCCACGCGGCCGGCGATATGCGCAGAGTCGTAGACATCGAACAGCATCTGGCCATTCAGATAGCCGGTGAGACGTGGACCCTGAGCGCGCAACGTCAGCGCATACGTCTGGCCCGTGACCAACGGCACAGCATCCTGCCAGAGCACAGACACGACGCCGCCCACTTTCCGGATAAGCCGCCTGTAAGGCGTCGTCATCTCCATCGAGAAGCGGTAATAGTTGTCACGATCGACGTACCTGAACATCACACCGAGTGCGTCCGGGTCACTCGACTGCAGCGTTGCCGAGATCACGATGTCGGACCAGCGATCTTCGCCGCCCACAACGTAAGTGCCCGGCTTGTGCGCTGTCGTGTCGGGCACGAACACGCCAGAGGACTGGCGCAGCACTCCCGATGCAGCGTTCCACTGCACAGGCAGCCCCTGCGCCATGTTCTCCACGACAGTCTCGAGGCCGCCCATGTCGTTGAACGCGGGCTCCCACAGGATGTACAGCCCCGTCGCGCGTTCGACGTCGAGCGCATGGAAGTGAGCAGATTGATTCGCCCAGCAATAGAGCCCAACCTGGCCCTGCTGCAGTTCCGCGTCACGCACGTTGAACAGCAGCTGGTTGTTCAGATAGCCGATCAGCCGATCGCCGACGGCCACGACGTCAATGTCATACGTCTGATTTAGCGCATAGGCGACCGCGTCTTCCCAGAGTACGGAGACGACGCCATTCATTTTCTTCACGAGCCGTCGGAAGCTCCGCTCGGCATCCATGGAGAAGCGGTAATAGTTGTCGCTGTCCTTCCAGCGGAACGCGATGCCGATGCTATCGTTGTCCTGCGCGCTGAGTGTGGCGCGCACACGGATGTCGCGCCAGTCACCGCGCCCGACGATGGCGTAGGTTCCCGGCTTCGCCGCATCGGAGGCTGCTACCGAGCCGCCATACACGTTGCTCGTCTGATGGATTTGTCCGCCGCTCACGCTCCAGATTGACGGGCCGAGCTGCGAGCCTTCGTCGACGATCTGATAGTGATCGAGCGCATTCGAGCCGAACGTTTCGTGGAAGAGCAGGCCGCGGTCCTCTCCGGCGAAATCGTCGCGGAAGAGCAGCGCGCCTTCTGTAGGCATCGTCAGCGGGCCCGGCACACGCCGATGCTGAATCGCCCAGTCCGAGGGACTCACGGCGTTCCGGAACAGCAGCGTGACGGATTCATCGTCGGCTGCCGGTGTGTGAGCGAATGTCACATCGGTAAGCTTCAGAACGCTGGGCACGGACGGCGCCTCCACGGAGCGCGCCACACTCGCGACCAAGATGTCGGTGCGGGCCCAGTCGATGGGTTCCGGGCTTTCGATCCAAAGCGCGAGGGCATTTCCATCCTGATCCACGCGACTCACGCGCGTTTCGGTTGCCTCAGGCGGCGCGTCGGCAGCGGCGCTGATTTTGCCCACCAGGGCTTCATACGCGCGGGCCTCGGGCTCGGCAATCACCGGTCCGGGAGCGACCGCGTGCGCGACTTCCGGCGCGATGTCCGTGCCGGCGGGGAGATCGACGCGCCACGTCTCGTCCTGATAGCTGTGCAGGTGATGGAAGAAGTTCACGAACGAGGACGTTGTAAACTTGAATCGGTAAGGCACGGGCGCAGCGGCGCGATAGTCATCGACGGTGACGTCGCTGAAGCGCGCGCCCTGGTTCCCCCAGCAGTAGAAGCCGATGCGGCCGTGGCTTATGCTCGCATCTTCCGCAGCGAACACGGGTTCCCGGTCCTGGTGGATGCGGAGCGAGCCGCCTATGGCCTCGACCGTGATCAGATAATCCTGATCCTTCTGATAGATGAAGTCGTCCTCTGCGAGCACGGTCGTCGTTCCAGCGGCAATCCGCAGTAGCCGGCGATAACGGCGCTCGCGATCCATCACGAAGCGGTAGTGCCAGTAGCGGTCGACGAAGCGGAACACCACACCGATCGCGTCGTCGTCCTCCGAACGCACGTACACGTTGAGGCGATAATCGGTCCAGTTGCCTGGCTGTTCGGCGTGATCGGCTGGCAAGGCTGGATTGTCCGCGCGCAACAGCAGCGCACCGGGCTTCACCGGGTCCCCGCCGTCCACCGTTCCGCCCCATGTGTTGCGGGTTTGCACGATGTATCGTGCCGACGGTACGCCAGCTTCACGAATCTCCCAGTGCGAAGGCGCGTCGTTCGTGCCTTCGTCGAGGACAACCCAGCCGTCGAGTGTGCCGGCAGGCCCATCGATCGTCGCGCCGAGTGCGGGCGTCGCGAATGAGTCATGCAGCAACAGGGGCACGAGCCGCGCTTCGTATAGCGTATCGGCCGAGAGCACTTGCGCTTCGTTTGCGGAAGTCAGTGTCACCGAGTGTGGGATGCCCGTGGTGTCGAGCTTCACGCACGCGGTGGCGTTGATCGTGCTGATCCAGTGTGTGTCGGTCTGCGTGAGCGCAAGCGTTTCCGCAGTACCCCACCGGTTTGTCAGGGCAATGAGCCGCCCGCGCGCGTCCCGCACCGGGCGATTGTTGTTGTCGAAGAGGTAGAGCCCGAGATCGCGCCGGCTGATGCGATACATGAGGTCGACGTAGTCCTCATTGAACTCGACGCCGACGTCGTAGCCGCGATACACGGGCCGCGGCAACGACGGTTTCTCGTCCGCGCCAGCCACCGTGCGCGGAATTGTCTGCCGCACGTAGCGGTTGAGGTCGCGCAGCGCGCTCTGGAATTCGCCCGGCGAGCCGATGGGCGTCGAGGGATTAACGAGCCCCGGCGGACCTTCGGTTCTGAAGTAGCCGAACTCGGTGTGATCGAAGTCGCCGATCGGATCGTCTGTCGTCTCGATGCGCGTGACGACTTTCAGCCGGTACGTCGTGAAGGGCTCTAACACCGCACCCTTCTGCGACCAGCGCGCGAGCTCATCCTGCGCGTGCTGGATCATGTCTTCGAGCGCCTGCAGATCTTCCTTGCTTGGGCCGATGACGACGCATACCTCAAGCACGCAGAACTTCTTCGGGCTGCGGACGACGACGCTGGTGCACGTCTTGCCCTTCACGACGATGACGTTGTTCACCGGCGTGAATGTGCCGAACTGCTGGCCGTCCGCATCGAAGGCGAGCGCTTCGATGCGCGTGTCGCCCTGCGAGACGACAGTGATCCGCGCGCCCTTGACTGGCGCCACCGGGAACTGGATGAAGAGCGTCGGGCCCCAGTCGTTGATTGGCCCCGGCTCGGTGAAACACAGCGCGTGCGTTTTGCCCTGGATCGACCTAGGCAGAATATCGACGTGCAGGATCTTGGGATTCACCCACAACAGCAGGATCTCCGGCGTGTTCGGGCATTGCCAGGGCGCGGTGATCAGCCTCTCGGGGTCGACACCTTCGAGGTTGCAGCAGACGGTGCGATCCCGCAGCGGGGGCGGGCATGGATAACCGTCGAAGCGATCCGTGAACCAGTCTTCCCACGCGCGGCCGCTGTGCCGCGAGTAGTCGAATCCAGACTTCGACCAGAGCCAGAGTTTCACCTGTCCGGTGTTCTCGCCGTTGCCATCAGGCATGGCCGGCATCGGCGCCCAGGAGCCGAACATCGCTTCGACACCGGGCGGATTCGCTGTCGTGCCTTTGCGCGCAACGGCAGTCCAGCCGCTGCCCGCCCACTTGTCGAGCGCGACTTCGGTCAGCAGGTATTTGGCCTGAACCGGCCCTTGGTTCTTTTGCGGATCACCGATGCGCTCGTAGGCGGGGATCACCGGCAGTGCATTCACTCCGACGAGCGCGGCATCGTGGACGGAGCGCCCAAACGTGATGTGCGGACGTGAGTCAAGCGGCACGACCGGTGCGTAGGCCGGTGCCGGTGCGAGCACTTGTGTCGCGAAGGGTGGTGTTGGATCGCTTCGGAAGCCATCCCCATCGGTATCGTAGTTCGGTAGCAGCAAAGGCGTGGCGCCACTGCGCGGCAGTGGCCAGCTCTCTGTCACCTTGAAATGCTCGATTGCAATTTCCTTGAGCGGCATCGGCAGCGGCGGATTGACCGGGTCCGGGCCCCACTCCAGCTTGATGGTGGCGCTGAAATCCGGCAGCGGCCACGGCAGGTTGATGCCGACCGAGAAGCTCGCGAGCAAGTGGAAGGGATCGAACACTTCCGCCTGGAAGCGCGCGTCGACACTCAAGCCAAGCCCGAAGCCGAACACGGACAGCTCCGCCTTGCCATGCAGCCACAGATCGCCGGTGAGATGCACCGGCTTCCAGCTGAGCACCGCGTTGCCTTCGATCCAGGCCTCCACGGTCACCTTGAGCGGGCCGAACTTCCAGGACTTGTCGTAGCCGACCCACGCGCCCATCGCGAGCTGGCGCGCGTCAAGCATGAAGTACGCATTGGCTTCGAAGAGATTCAGGATCTGCGCGCGGATGCGTTTCTCGCGCGGGTCGCGCACGCCAAGGTACAGATGCCACGCGCTCGCATCGACGAAGCTGAAGAACGCTTCGACGCTGCCGCGAATGTCGATGAGCTCGCCGCCCGTGCCGTACTTGTATTGCGCGTCGAGGCCGAAGAGCAGGGTGCCGGCCCGGCCGTCCAGCACGGCGAGCGCGCGGAAGATGGGCTCTTCGTCGAGCGCCGAACGCTCGCGCAGGATGTTCGCCTTGCCCTCGATCATCAGGATCGGGCCGGGGAACACCAGGACCAGCAGCATCTTGCCGGAGAAGCAGAAACCATTGTCTGCCACGGTTCCGAGCGTGACGCCCGCGCCAAGCGCGAGGCTGCCGCGGCGGTTCACCCACTTCGTCGCGAGGTCCGTGACGCCCACGGTGCCGCGGTGGTACCAGCCTTCGCCAGGACCGATGCCGTACCATTCTTCGTCCGGGTGCTTGTCGGGCTCCATGCTCATTGCGAAAAGGCCCGCCATGCCGTAAAGGCCGATGCCTGTTGGTCCGAGCGGAATGCCCGCGGGAAGCTCGACATCAAGATAGATCGCGAGGAAGGTGTACTGACCCTGCGGGCCGGTTGCCGTCCCGACGACAAGCGTGGCATCGACACTGAAGTCGAGCGCGAGGAGCTCAAGCTTGATGCGACCATCGAAGCGATGCACGTGCTCGGAGCCGACCATCAGATCGCGATAGGAAATGGCGCCCTTCAGCCGTAGCGTCGAGGGAATCAGCAGCTCAATGCCCACGCCGTTCAGGGAGACACCCACCGGCCGCCCATCGTCGTACCAGGTGATGCGCAGGCCCTCGACCGAAGCCCCGGCCGAGAGTCCGTCGACGAGCTTCAGCCCGCCGGAGAAGCCGATCCACTTGCCGCCGTCTTCGCTGTTGCCGAAGCCGATCTTGGTGATTTCGAGCTTGAAGCCGTGGAAGTCGAGCGCGGACTGGTTCGGCAGATCGAGCCAGCCGCCATCGACATGCACGTGTCCCTGCGAATCGATCGAGAGCTCACGCACGGTGAAGGCGGGCCAGTCGAGCCCGCCGACCAGCGGTGTGATCTTGCCGCTCAGCATGACGGTGAAGAGCCCGCTGTCGACCTTGAATCCGAGGTTCTCCACGGCGAGGCTGAGGATGCCGGGCTTCGTGAGCGTGACCAGCCCGCCGGGGCTCGTGAGCCGCACGAGGAAGGGCCCATTCATGTTCGGGCAGATTTCCACTTCGAGCGGCGCATCGAAGAAGGGCAGCGTCGCATCGCCGATGATCGATCCGGTGGTGAGCGAGTTCTGCACGAACGTGAGAGACACCTGCTTCAGCGAGAACTGCATGCCGAAGAGGCTGGCCGTGAGAGCCGGCGTCCACGTGCTGCCAACCGTGCCCGAGAAGCCGCCATTGCCGATGTAAGCATCGGTCAGCGACAGATTGCCGACGACGCCTGCGAGCTCGCCCGGCAGATACAGCGCGGCCGACCCGATGTGAATTCCGCGCCAGCCGACCGGTTTGCCGGCCGGCGGCGAGTCCGGATCGAGGTGCAGCGTGATACCTTTCGCCTCGATGACGATGTTGCTCTCGCCGAGCATGCACGGTGGCAAATCAATGCCGCCGTTCACCTGGATGTTGATGCCTCCATCGGCATTTATTTCGAGCGTGACGCGAGCGAGCTGGATGTCGACGAAGTTCTTGTCGGGATCAATCTCGAACTGCCGCGGCTGACCGGGCTGGGGCGTGCCAACGGGCCGCACGGGGCGGAACAAGTCCATCTTGAGGCGCAACGCGAGCGGCACGTCGCTGATGCGGATGAAGAGCTCCGGGAATACTTCCACTTCGAGCGGAATGATCGTGCCGCCCGAACCCGCGGCCACGGTCAGCGCAACCGCGTCGAGGCCGGGAATTCCGAGCACGATCTCCTTGTCGATGAAGAGCGTCGTCTTCGCCTGCACCAGATCGGGTGAGGCCGACGATTCGAAGGCCTGCGCCCACACGTGCTCTAATATTGAGCCGTCCTGGATCTGCGGCAGAAACGCGGGCCACTTCGCGAGCTGCCCGATGTTGACGAAGACTGGAGTGAGCTCCTGCTGGTTCATGGGCAGAGCCCTCCCCAGGGTTCGCGCGAGTCAACATCTTCGTACTCGTTGTATTTCGTCTTCTGTTCATCCGTGAGCAGCAGATCCGGCTCCATCGGCAGCGCAATGGGCTCGAGAAGCTCCGGCCGGGCAGGCGCGGCACCGGCAGCAAACCAGCTGGACTCCCAGGCATGCAGACCCGCCTGGATGTCGTTGAAGTCCGAAGGGGTAGGATGTCGGAAGTGATCTGACCACAGCGCCGAACGGTAGTCCCTCACCAGAATCTCCGCCGGATCGAGCATGGCGATGCAGTGCTCGTAGTCCGAGTATAGCGAGCGGCGCATGATGTTCGCTGAGCCGATGAACGCCCACGCATCGTCGATAAGCGTGCTCTTCGTATGAATGACCATGCCAAGTCGCTGCCCGAATGCGTACGTTCCCGGCACCGGGCACGCGCCACCAACGGGATTCACGGCCACGACGACGGGATTGTTCTTCGTGATTGCCGGATTGCCGACGATCCTGTGAGTGCCCCCCGCGTTGCCGAGCACCAAGTTCTGCGCTCTGATCTTGTTCTCTGGAATGTTGACGCTCGAGATCTCCGACAGGGCGAGGTGGCACTTGCCGTCCACCATTGCGGCGGAGATGACATCGATGGTGAGGGGGTTGCCCGCATCGTCGGTCGCGGGAATGTCGCCGAGCATGCGTTTGTAGAAGCGCACGCGGTCGATCTGAGCCGGCGTCAGATCCTTGAGCAGATGGTGATTAATCGCGCCGGTAAGATGGCCGCCTGCGAACTCCGGATCGAGCGGATCTGTTCGCCCGTTGGTGAGGAGAATGACGCGCAGATCCGGACTATTCTTGATTGCTTCGTTCACCCAGTCGAAGACTTCACGAGACCAGAAAGTCTGGTCTTCCATATAGATGTAGGTGTCGGCCGCACGCAGTGCCTTGCGGAGCGCGGCACGAATCTCGAACAGGCCTTGCGGAGCGAAGGAGGCCGGCGGATTCTGGGGCAGGCAGTTGTACCACTTGTAGTTGAACTTCGGCACGGTGCGCAGGCTCTGCACCGAGTGGTTCTCTGGCTGTGGATCTGGAGGCAGTGCCCGTGCCGGCAGCACTGGCGTGCGTGGCAGGAAGCTCGGCATCTCCTTGCCTTCGAAATGGAAGCGCGTCACGGAGCGCTTTAGATTTTCCGACCACATATCCTTGAACCAGTCGTATAGCGCCTGCATCGCGGGGCCTTCGATCTTGGTCATGACGTCGTGCCAGAATTCTCCTGCCTTCGGATGCGTCGGATGCGCCCAGCGTATGTTGGTGCAATCGAGGCCACCCGTGAATCCCACCGTCTTCGCATTCGTGCCGATGACTACGAATTTGGTATGAGTTGCGGCAGCGGTGTGGCCGATCGTGTTCAGGACCGCGTTCATGTGAGGGCGCAACGTGTCGTCCGCGCGCAGGTCGGCGATCGACTGCATCGTCTGCGCATTCACGCTGCTGTAAGGAATGTCGTACGAGATAAGGTTGGCGAAGAAGTTGTAGATGGAATCGCCCATGATTCCGATGCTGATCCAGCCGAGCACACGCACGTCGACACCGACACGCGCCTTGTCCTTCAGGATGTCGAGTAGCTTGCGCGTGCCGCCGGTGGGTGGCGGACCTGGATCGGGTGGGCCATCGAGAAAGTAGGGATCGGAGCTGATGACCGTCGGACCATTCGAGCCACCGATGCCCTTGATGCCTTTGTAGTCGCCCCCTGAGAGTCCGAGCCACCAGTTGTGCAGCAGGATGAAGTGCCCTGCATTGGAGGCTGCATCGGGTCCGGTGCCTACGGTGGCGAGCGCCGCTTCGAGCTCCGCGTTGTAGCTCGATGCGTCTATGAGCGGCGTGACCTTGCAGTTGTCGAACGTGCTGGGTACTGGCTCGGTCGGCGGATCGGCGTCAACGGCCCCGAGAAAGTAACGCGCCTTCAACGTTGCGATGTCCGGCATGTCTCGCTCCTACTCGTGCACGAGCGTGACGCCAGCGCCTTTGCTGACGGCTCCCGTGGCTTTGCGACTCCACAGTCGATACTCGTACGTGTTCTGTGGCTCGGAGAAGGGATCGCGAATCGTGTACGCACCCGGCGGGCGCCAGGAGGCGACCTCAACCCATGAGCGGCCAGGGTCGCGGCGCTGGAGCATGGTCTCGTCCGGGCTGTTCCAAGTAATCTGCGCGCGCGTGACGCCGGCGGTACTCACCCATGCAACGGCCGGAACAGGGACGACGGGCAGGCTCTCGTCATACGCGCGACCGGCTACTGCCGAGGAAGGCGAAGATGCATTGTCATCTGAATCGACAGCCACGAGACGGTAGTAGAAGGTCAGCAGCCCCGGCACCGGCGTATCGGTGAAGGACACCTCGGCGGGCCGCGCGGCGGGATCCCCGGCAGGAACGGGCTCTTCATGAACCAGCGTCATCAGACGCAAATCTCTTGAAGCGCTCTTGTTGTCCGCGCGGTAGAGGCGATATCCAGCGAGATCGGTCTCGCGATTCGAAGCCCAGCGGACCATTACAGACCGATCGCCGCCGAGGATTCGCGTGAACACAGGCGAACGTGGCGGTACCACGTTTGGAAGCCACACCGGTGGGCTCGAGAGGCTCAGTGGGCTGATGTTGTTCGCGCCATCGACATATGCTGCGCGATAGAAGTACCGGTTCGTGCTCCGCCCATCGAGCGTGTCGATGTAGGCTCGCAGGCCTGGATTGGGCGCGTAGTTGGCAGGACTGTCCGGGCCGCGGCGATCGAAGTTCGCGGTGTCCTCAGGGTCCAGCGTGTACGTTGTGATCTGAGTGAAGGCGCGATCGTTGTCCGGTAGTCCGGCGAGAACACGCAGCCCATCATTCGAAAGCGTGCGATAGCGTGCGAGCGCTTGCGCCTTGCCGGCAGGTGTTTGCGGGAATCCATTGAGCTGATCGAGCTCGGCGCTCACCTGCTGGCGCTTCAGCAGGTCCCAGCGCGGTTCGCCTTGGGGAAACTGACTGAAGTCGCCGGGATTCATTGCCGGCCGCGGCCGATGGCGCCAGTCTTCCTGGAACACAGCATCGTCGACTGCACGGAAGACATGAGTGCGTACGTGCGCGACGGGTGTCCAGCGATACGTATAGAACGACTTGCTGTGATAGTCCGCCGGTGTAGCAAACACTTTCTCCGCATCTGGCGGCGGCACGGGCGGCGGTGGCGGCTCGCGCCTAACGCGGAAGATTGTGGCCATGCTGCCGACGCTGCCCTCATTGCCAGGCCGATTGCCGAAGTGTCCTGTTGCCCACTTGGGGGAGTCCGGCGTATGTGGCCGGTTGTCTGCGGTGCTGACGCTCACCTGCGCGTACGCGACTGGATCGGCGAGTGACGTGACAAGAGGTACGCCGCCGCGGAATGCGTCGCCTGTTGCGGGAATCAGCACTTCATATTTGCGCAGCGGCCGGCCCGCACCGTCGACAATTACTTGTACGTGATCGTTGAAGCCGACGACGTAGGTGCGATCGGTCCAGTTTGTCGGTACGCGATAGTCAGTGAAGAGCGGAAACGTGACCGCGTACGTGAGATTGGTGCGCGTCGGGCCAGTGTATGCGTGATCGAGCACGAGCTCGGTCGGAGAGTTCACGGCGGCCACACGATAGCGGCCGGCGTCGCCTTCGACCTTGAACACCATCCCGACGAGCGGCGCGGCCCACTGTGTGTCGGCGCCTATGATGGTGGCCGAACCGTTCGTCGCAGACACCGAGCCTGTCGCGTAGCGCTCAGGGATGATGATCGTGATCGCTCCGCTCGACGGTGGACGAACATCGAAGACCGTGTAGTTCTGCGCCGCTGCCGTGGCCCCGGAATACACGGAGGACAGGCGCAGAGTGGTCGGATTGTCCACGTTGAGAATCCGATAGCTCTCCGGCGTGCCGGCCACGTTGAACTGCAGGCCGATCATGCCGGCGTGCCATGTAGTGCCCGCACCCGTTACGTTCGGCGAGCCGTTGGTGAGCGACACCGTTCCGGCAGTGACCGTGAGACCGAGGTTGGTGACACGAACCTTGAGCGGATTGCCGCCAGCGCTGCCCACGATGGGAAACGACAACGAGCCGACTCGCAGTGACGCGCCGATCAGCGCATTATCCACCGTGGGAGTGGCGATGTCCGTCGTCACCTCTGTTTCGGTTGCGCTGGTGGCGGCGACAGCGGAAATACGCCCTAGAAGCACATTGGTGCGCCCAGACTGGAAATAGATCCGAAACTCTTTGGCATCCGGAGCCTGCCGCATCTGGTCCGCGGTCCATTGCCAGCGAACACGCAAGCCGACTATGGACTGGCGTTCTGGCGGGCTCAGCGAGTTGAACCAAGCCTGGTATGCAGCATCTCGCAGTACCGTGGGATCAGCGGGATCGAGCGCGAACGCTTCGATCGCAGTGGGTGGCGGTGGAGGGGACTTGTCGAGAAGCCTTACGGCAGTGGGATGAACGAGTTGATTCGCCGGCGGATTGATGTAGTACCAGGGCTCGGGATCTGGCACCGGACTCCACTGGAACCACTTCGCGCTCGTGCTCTGCTTGCTGTGGCGGCCGAAGATGTCGATGCCGCTGGTCGTATAACCGTACCAGCCTTCGGCGAGGCCGATGTCGATGAAATGCAGCGGGAACGGCGGCCAGTCTGATGCACGCTGTGGTGTCGAGCCAGGCGGCAAGACGGGTTCCGTCACCAGCACCGGCGACTTGGTCAGCAGATTGAAGGGCGCCGCGGCTGGTGTGTTGCCGTTGCCGGAATCAGCGCGCCAGACCAGATACATCACGGATTGGCCGGGCGTGAGGAATCCGCCGGACATTGAGATGGTCCAGTGCAGGCCGGCGTTGTTGGTCGCGTCAATGAGCGTGCTGCCCTGGCCTGCGAGCGTTGAGCCCGGCAGCGCGTAGCTGCGCAGGCCCGTGGGTGCTGCGAGGGCCGGGGTGGGCTCCACGGCTTTGTTGAACACGATGTATCCATCGATGTTCGCAAAACCATTCGTCGCGATCTCATTCAGCATGGCGCTCGCGGAATTCCCGCCAGCGCCCATCCAGCTTGCGACGATGAGATAGTCGTAGCGCGTACCCGGAGCGGCCGTGTCATCGACGAAAGACAGGCCGACCATCTCGGCAATCGCCCGATTTAGTGTCGTCAACAGGACGAGATCGAGCGCGGGCGAGTCCTCGAGATGTGGCACCGGACCATTGGGTGCTGAAGGCACGCCGGGAACGGATGGCAACAGTTTGGTTGCCATCGGCGCGCCGCCCGGTCCGCTGGCCACCAGCAATCTCAGGGTGTCGTGCAACTCGGTAAACGATGCGGACCAGGGGGCAGAAGGGCCGTAGAGAATGCGGCTCAGCGCTTCGTTCCGGGATGCCACCATGTCTGTTGCGCCGGGACTTGCGGGGTAATTCGGGTGTCGCACCGGCAAGGCCAGCGGATATTTGAAGCGTTTGAGCGGCTTCCAGCCCGACGTGGCGCTCTGATCGACCGGCGTAAAGCAGATATCAATCAGTGCCGCGTCTTCGCTGCTGAATTCCACCGAAGTGATCGCATCAGCTTCGAGGCGCGCGACTACGACTTGTCTGGGTGTACCGGACACCGCTGTCTGCGTGATGTCTACACCACCGAATTGCGCGATGACGCGAACCGGCTTGCCCGCCGTGCGCGTTTTGCGAAAGCCGATGCGCACTTCGACGGCTGAGGCGACTCGGCCGCCACTCAGCGTGAAACGCAGATAGCGGCGGTCGCGGAGATCGAACTCGACTACGCCTGCGACGGAGAAATCGTCCGTGAGTAGGAGCGGGCGATCGCTGGAAAATTCGCCTTGGGGGAGGGCCAAGGTCGTGGACGGCCACGGGCCCGGTTTGAGGTTCGCTGTCCCACGACCGATACAGATCTGCTCGGAATGGCGGTGCTCGCGCCGAAACAGGAAGAAGCCGTACCACGGAAAGCCCAGCTCGCGTGCCATTTCCCAGCGCAGGTGCACGCCGTCGCGCAGCGGGGGTTGAATTGCGTCGGGTGGGGCATCGCCACGCGAGCCGAGCCCGGCCATGACGAGTCGTGACGTTTGTAATGGCACAGGGCGAGGGCCTCGCGTTTGTTACTGAGAACAGAGATCCAGCAAACTATTTGTCTCAGTTCTCGACAGTCCCCTCCGATTCTGAACACGGAGATTGTCTACGTACTATTCTCATATAGTAAAAATCACCCAGTTTTTATGGCCACACTCCGATCGTAAGGTCCCAAGAGGTGTCAGAAGCCAGAAGTTCACCCGTGGTTATGTCTCGTTGACCGAGGAGCACACATCCTCTGGAGATCGACCTGTCACATTAGGTTTGTAACGGTGCATAAATTTCATTTCGCAGTCGCTTATGGGCAACTGATCGGAAAAGAGGTTATCTTCCGCATCTACTGCCCAGGATGTAGCTGAACAAAGCAATAGTACGCACAAAATGCTACGACAAACCATCCGCGGAGTGGAACTAGGAATTTCGTATTGATGCGGGCGGGATCTTATCCATTCACCGAAAGGTCGTCAATATACAACCATTTAATCACAGCAGATAAGAACGGGTCATGTACCAAAAGCCGCCGACACGTTCATAAATAGAGGAATTCTAGAATGCAGTAGATCGATGCCGCTACGCTGACCGGCAATCTGCTTGGGCCCGAGCGGTAATGGCGAGGGATTTCTTGCTATACCCCCCCCAATAGCGCGACCCACTCGGCGACTGCGGCGGTGCCGACGAATTGTGGGACTAGGGGGGCGTGGGGACTTTTCCATCTGGAAAGTGGCTGTGCCGAGGTTGCAGAGTTGCGGAAATCTTGCCGCGATTTTCATTTGTCTGCATCCTCGCCATCCTCATCTGGCGCAGTTTCGTGGTATTCTGTGCCGTCTGGTTGTGACCAAAAACCCGCAGGTCGTATAACGAAATCAACGTGCTAATTTTGTGCTCAAACAGGCTCAAAAGGACCGAAATCCATGGAAAAGACCAGAACAGATGGAATGTCAGAACTCCCCGGCATTGTTGATAAAAGCGGGAAACCAGAGACAGGGTAGTAAGTTACTAATTTCTACCTAATCAGCCTTCGAACCCGCAGGTCAGAAAAGTCGTTCTCTAGGTCACACTTTAGTCCGAGGTCTGGTCAATCCGCTCTCGCTGGATCGTGACACCAGCGTGACAGAAGCGAAAGAATTGTATGAAGAGTATAGACTGAATGAAAATTCCACTCGCTGGCTTCGGTGGATGTAACTGCATGATTCTTGATGTAATTTGGGAAGACCGCCCGTTAACTAAGTAGTTACAGATTTACTCAACTTCTCAGATGGTTGGCCCTCTCAAGGCTCAGACACGGGTTCGAATCCCGTTGGGACCACCACTCTTTCTCCTGATCTTCCGGTGCGTTAGCTACTTTCTCGAATGGAGTCGTTGCCTCGGGAAGTGGTCCATAAGACAGACCATTGGATCAATTCGGGGTCGTGTAGATCGGTTCGAGTAGCATGGTCGCTCCCGTAGCATCCGATTCCAGTCATGCCCGCCACGTGAATACTGCACAGTCATCATGGCTTTGGTCGAATGGCCCAGCAGGGCTGAGTGCACCTCGATGAAAGGATGTGGGGTGGGACGCGAAGATCCTGACCCGCCTTGCTCCCTGTTCAGACTTCAAGTAATCGCATAGAGTCAGGATCATTGTTACGACGTTCTCATCATGGGAGAGATCCGGGTTCGTCAAGTGGCGCGAATTCGCACTGAAAGCATGGTGCAAGTTTAGCTGTCTGGCCTCACTGCTGCTCGCAACCGCGCGCTATTCAGAACATTGAACCAGGCCTGAGACTTGCGAAGTAGATGAACGGTGAGCACCGAATCCGAGAGGGCGATACGTGAAAGCCACCAAACGATGTTACTGGCAGACATAGAACAATCAATGAGGTGATGGGGTTCACCTGAACTGCCGAGCTGTGGCCTCGGCTAATGACTCCTACCAGCAGGTTTGCTGGCAGGAGTTTTTTTACGAGAAGAACGGGTGGAGGAATGGCTCCGTGCCCCCGAGCCCTGGCATTTGCTTCTCCTGGCAAATGCCCCTCCACCTCTTAGGACGCTGGAACCATGAGGGGGCGCACGATGACCAAGCAGAGTCTCTTACCAAAGTACACAGCTGGGTCTTTTTTGTGTTGCGCTCCGGTTGTGCGGTCGATGCATCGCAGGCGACCCAGACGCAGAAATTCTTTCGCGGACCCGTCGCCTGATCGGAAGGGATTACTTCGGCAAGGAGGGCGTGACCGCTGAGGAGGTCAAGACGATGCGGGTACGTTGGATGCGGTGCAGGATCTGAGCGAGAAAGTTGTGGGGAAGGAATTCAGACGAACTCGGAGGTATGTATGTGGGTAAACGCACTAAGCCGATATCTTGTGGTCAGTTTAGCGTGCGCATGCTTCCTCAGTTCAATCCTGGTGGTCACCTCGGACGCGGTCTCGGCGAGGCCTTCGGTCCCCACCGAGGAAGAAGAACTGCTCGATATCAACACGGCCACTGAGGAACAGCTCAAGGCCCTCCCCGGTATCGGCGACGCCTACGCCAAGGAAGTCATTAAAGGCCGGCCGTATGCTCGGAAAGACGAGTTGGTCTTGAAGAGGATTCTTCCGCGCGCCATCTACGAACAGATCAAATACAAGATCGTGGCAATGCAACAGTAACCCAATTGGAGCCAAGCGATGCAGCGAATTGGACTGAGCGTATCACAGAGGAATACCCGTGCTACTGTTCGATCAACGGTTCTCCATGTAGAGCATTTCCCCAAGTGGAGGGAAATCCGACCGCACGTGACACGAAGACGCTGCTGATGCTCTGAACGGAGAAACATCGAAGACGAGCAGTGTGGAATTCACGATTCAGATCAATTGCCGCATAGCATGGTTGTCATGCCACGGCTAGCGAGTGGAGCGTCGCCTACCGAGACGGAACGACATTCAAGCCACGCGACGCATCAAGCCGTGGCAACTTTGATGATCATTGGACTGTTGGAGCATTCGGCGCTCCAAACGCTAGGTGCCGCGCTTGCTGCTGGTGCCTCGGCAGACTTGAACACTGAGCAGGTCACTGTTGATGGTGGGTCTCAAGGCAGTTCATCCGGATGCCGGGTCAAGACCATTTTCGAGTGACTCTCCTATTCATCGCCCGTATCTTTTTTAACGGTGACCATGACATCGCTATGATACCGGATAGCGCCGGAAGCGACACGGATGTGAGCCTCGTCCGGGCGGAGGGATGCGTCATCGGGAGACAGTGTGTAATGGTACGTGATGGCTGGAGATGCGCCTGGAATCGATACGCCCCCCTCGCTTGTCAGCGTGAGTGGGAGCTTGCCCGTTGCAAGCTTAGGAACGACTTCTTTCATTGGGATCTCATGCCTCCCCAATTTGCCTAGTCGGCATGCGACCTTGATATCTATCGTGGAGGGATGTGAAAAAAGAAGCGCATAGGAAATGGATTCGGGAGCACCAGGCTCGAGTAGAAGTCTGCCGGAAAAGTCAGCCTTTGGTAGGTTCCCTGCGCACCTCACATTTCGCTTGGCGTTGACCCCGTAGGTCCGAACGTTCGCTTCGGCGTGGGCGGCGACCTGGGCCGACCAGGTGACTCGTCCTTCGGCTGCTGTGGCATCGAGGCCGGAGAGCGTGACAGAGAGGTGTGTGTCATGCGCGGGTTCCAATCGCGCTTTCCCCGATTTCGGTTTGTACGCAAGGTAACCTGAGCTGTGTATCCCCTCGGCCGATATGGTCAAATCCGGCGTGCTTGTTTGTTGAAACCACGCACCGATCGTCGCAACGTTGAGAGCGACCTGCACGTCGTGGGTTGTATGAAATGCGTCTCCCAGGTGCGGCTCGATCTCCCGCTCTACAGATGCGAGTTCTGCCTTGCGGGCAGCGATGGTTTTATCGACCGAATCTGTATCTGAACAGCCGATCATGGCGACTAGGCATATGATGGGGACAATCCTGGTCACTTCAGCACCGTGAAGAGGTGGATGCCAGACAAGAGGAAGACCGAATCGGTGACGGTGACCAACTTCCTGGTTTCGGTAGACGGATACCGGATTTTCATTTCCAACGTCGACCCTTCCGTTTGGGAGACCGGATCGCTGGTCCGTATCGTCATGTGTTGAGTTGATGCCGATGCACCCCACTGAACTTCGTGTGCAAGCGGTAACTGTAAGACTGGAAGTTTCTCGGAAATCTGCTCCACTTCCGACTCCAAAATCGTCTTGACCAAATCCCCCTTGGAGAGTTCGAACCAATACCACGTCAGCTTGGGAATGAACGACTGCACCTGGAGGCCGATCGTTAACAGGCCGGTCTGGCGGTTCTTGACTAGGGTGACAAGGCCCGTCGCCTCTACCGGGACGGTGAGTGCTTCCCGACGAGCGGTTGCTTTGAGATGAACGGTGGGCAGCGCGCCGATATTATGAATGGTTATCGACAGAATGGAGACCGTCACCTTTGCATTCGAAGGCAACGGGAACGTGTACGGAGTAATGGCATCAAAAATCTGATTGATGACGTTGTAGTCAAAAAAGAAATGGACGTCGTGTGTGGCGGGCGGCAAGGACTTCGTCTTGAGCTGGTCCAGAATCGAGCGAGAGGCAATGAGGCTCTTGTCGAGAATCTGTAGGTGCGCCGTCTTGAGTTCGTCTTCAGTAGACTCACACCCCGCACAGAAGATGGCTGCGAAGAGAAGGGCGATGGTTGGGGTACGTACACCTTGACCGTTGATAGCATGCCATTTGCCCAAGCTTTGTGGTGGTCCATGCACCTCTCAAGCACCTCTACGGTCGTGGCTTCTCAAGCTGCACCGGCATGTCCATTTCGTTCAATCCCAAGCGGGTGTATCTTGTTTGAATCGGGTTGGGCCAGGTGATATCACGCCTCTGCGCGTTGTATCGATCCCGTGCCCACGGCGCAGTTGCACCCATGTAGATCCGAACCTGGACAACCACCAGAATAGCGCGTGTCTCCGCAAACGAAGCTGGCAAATACCCCAGTTTACTCAAGCTTGCTTTGCGGAGGGTAGTGTCACGCCCCTCCCCCTCCGGCCGTGCAGTAGTGGGTAACCGAGTAACACGACCTTTACCACACGAACGGGAAGAAAACTTAGTCGAGGGGAATCTGGCGAAGAGGGCGGTTGCGACTCCTTAGACCATTCAAGAGTCGCAACCGCAGATAGCCTTGCCTACCGCTGCACGCAGAGAGGGAAAAAACACGCCCCCCCACTGTCGGGCATCCGATTATTTCACAACAATATCGTTTTTTACTTCGGTGACGCCGTTGATGCTCTTTGCATATTCTTCGGCCTTCATCTTGAGTTCTTCAGACTTGACCGTGCCGTGCAGAAGGACGGATCCTTTTGTGGAACAGGCGTCCACACCCCGGTAGGCGGCATTGTGCCCAGCAAGCTTGCTATGCAGCACGGATATAATGGAGGAGTCTGGGAGGCCGGCGGCGGAAACGACGGACGATTGCCCTGCCATGAAAAGGAGAGTTGCGAGCCCAATTGCAGCGATGCCGATGGCTTTCTTCATGACGCGCCTCATTAATTGGGTTAGATGACTATGGGAACGGGAGCGTCGAGAGCCCACGTTCCCCCTTTAGGGCATAGGGGTACCGCCGATTGAACGCTCTGTCAAGTAGGACCTTCATGGGGTTGGGAGAACGGGTAGGCTGATCACTGGAGAAACCGACGTAGCTGGGACGGTCATGCAGCTCCCCCAGACGGAACCCGCGACGAGTAAGAGACGGTGGAAAAGATTGCTATTTGGGGCCGCTGCCGTTCTGACCCTTCGTGGATCCGAATGGCGGGATGTCGAATTCGGCGATCGGTGCGTCCATCTCGATCGGAGCGACCCTGGGCGGAGAGGAGGCTGGCGCGGGGGGGACATCCTTGGGCGTCGATGAACCCTGGGGAACGGTCGCCCGTTTACTGGGTGGGGGGGAGTTGAGCGCGGACGGTTTTAAGATGGAAGAAGGAACCAAGGCACGGGTCATCGGCTCAGTCGCGCGCCCTAAGCTCGGATCCACGGGTGACCGGGCCTCCATGAATTCGACAATGTCCGCCGTCAGCGTGATGCGTGGAACGCTTCCAATAATGAAGTAATAATGGTTTTCGTCCTCCGTGGCGTTGGCGAGCGCGATCGAACGTCCCTCCAGTTGTACCCCGCTACGGTCTAACTTGTGGTACAGATCTGCTTTGGCGTCCGCTACTCGAGCCGGGACGATGGGGATGAAGCCGAGCAACCGAAAGCCATAACTGTCCCCTTGCACGTTACTTTTGAGAATCCGAAAGTTGCTCTGAGAGAGACCTGCCGTGGCGACCGAGCCTTGGCCGAACTTTGCGGGCCCTGCGGATGAGCACCCGGTGACCAGACCAGCAGCCAAAAGAGATCCAGCCAGACACGTATACAGTCCAATCAAGCGAACGGGGAGGAAATAGATCGGGCGAGGGGCGAGGGGCGGCATGAGGTAGCTCCTAGGTGCGAGTAATGGCCGATCGTTCAGACTAATGGTTACCCTCCGGTAGTGTCAAGCTGCGTCCTGCCGTAATCGGCCTACAAAGACATCGGATCGGCGTTTGCGCGTGGAACGCCGGCTACTTGGTATGCGGAGATGGATGGGAATATGCAATGAAAATCTCGCTGCGTATCGTTTCGATGTCATCAGGCGTCCCCTCTCCGGCCGACGAATGAAACGTGTACGGCGCCGCTCCAATGTGGAGATGATGCGATTGCGGTGACTCTTTTGGGAACGTTGTGACCGATGATCGCGTCTTGTTGTTGCGCCGTGCTTCGCAAGAATTTCGAGGTGTGTATGTGTGCCCCTGCAAACGGTCGCGCTCTCCGAGATGGTTTCGCGCCGTCAATTGACCCCTCAGAGTGGGTTGTGTATAACGAACCGGCGGTTGGGCTGTCGTGATGACGGTCCAACAGAGGAGCGCTATGCAACCACGCAAGTTCCACGACGGTGCGAAGGACGGTCTAGACGCGCTGGAACCGCTCGATCCTGATCAGGTTGGCTCCTTCACAGACCTGCTGGGGGCCATGAAGAAGACGGCGTTCGGCGGTCGTCGGTTGGGCGAAGCCTTTGAGGTCCTCTGCGCCATGGTTGAGGACCCGAACTGCACGGTCGTGATGACGCTGTCCGGCGCGATGACGATCGCCAAGATGGGCAAGATCATCAGCCGGATGATCGACGAGGGAATGGTGCAGATCGTGGTGTCGACGGGCGCCCTGGTGGCACACGGACTCAGCGAGTCGACTGGCAAGACGCATTACCGGCATGATCCATCAATGGACGACGAAGAATTGTTCAGCAAGGGCTACAACCGTGTCTACGATACACTTGAGATGGAGGCGAATCTCAATTACGTGGAGCACGTTGTGACGCAGACGCTGAAGAGAATGGATATGCGCACTCCGCTTTCCTCCGAGCGCTTGACCCGTGAAGTGGGGCGCACCCTTGACGAGGAGTTCGACGGTGCTGGAATACTCAAGAGCGCCTATCGCAAAAAGGTACCCGTCTACATTCCTGCGTTCACCGATTCAGAAATGGGGTTGGACGTCGGGATTTGGGCCATGCGCGAATTCTTGGCCCACGCACGGGCCAATGCCAAGAAGAAGGACGGCGATCGCGGTGTGCGGCGTGCGTTGCACCAGTATCATCCCTCATTCAACCCCTATCTCGACCTCAACAGTTATACGGACCATGTCATCGACGCCAAACGGCTTGGCATTTTTACCATTGGCGGTGGCGTCCCGCGTAATTGGGCACAGCAAGTCGGCCCCTATGTGGAGATCGGGAATCTGCGTCTCGGACTGGATGTCCCTCCACCACGGTTTCAGTATGGCCTACGAATTTGTCCCGAGCCGGATTATTGGGGGGGCCTGAGCGGCTGCACCTATCAAGAAGGAATCTCCTGGGGGAAATTCGTCCCTCCCTCGGAGGGCGGGCGATTTGCGGAGGTGTTGAGCGATGCCACCGTGGTATGGCCTATCCTGATGATGGGATTGCTGGAACGCAAGCGTCGCCGGAGCGTCGGGGGCGGGCGCCACGGTCGTCGCCGCACCGGCCGACGAGGTGGGGCCCGCGGCTGAAACGAGATTCATGATGGACCGATCCACATGGATGATGAAGCACCCGGAGCCCCGGCCTATGCGTGTACTGGGCCGAGTGTTGGCGGGCTTGATGTTGATGGCCGCTCTCGTATCGGGGTCCGCCGAAGCCTTTCGGGAGGATGCGCGTCTCCGTGGCAATCCAAATGCGCCGGTTACCATCATCGAGTATTCCGATTTTACGTGCGGGTTTTGCGCCAAATTTTTCCAAGAGACATGGCCGATCCTTCAATCGCGCTACATTGATACCGGCAAGGTCCGCTATTACTATCGAGACTTTCCCCGTGCGGATCAGGGTCCTGGGGTGGTCGGCGCGTTAGCGTCACGCTGCGCCGGCGAGCAGGGTCGATTCTGGCAAATGCACGATCGGTTGTTTTCTCCGGGTGCCGATCTTGAGGCGGGCTCGTTGGCGCAGGACGCCGAACGATTGGGACTCAATTCCCGGAAATTTTTGTCGTGCCTTCGCGACGGCGCGTATCTCGACGCGATTTTTGCCGATCGTGAGGAAGGCCGCCGATGGGGATTTCGTGGAACTCCTGGCTTCGTGATTCTCTTGACGCAGGACATGTCGGGGCGTCAGACTACGCCGGTCACCGTTCCCGGTGCGTTCCCGTACGAAGTGTTTCAGGAGCAGATCGAGGAGTTTCTTCGCCGTAGTCCCGGGAGCGCTCCGCAACCGTCGCTGTCCAAGCACTCCGAAACGACGACGGGAGTGAGCGTGGGTGGAGTGCGATAACCATTTTATCAAGAGGTGCTCATGGCGACCGCACAGACATTCTGGCCCGTGCACGTCAATCCAGGCGATCCTGATCTGTGGGTCTGTCTGTCGTGCCTTGGAGAAGTGTATTGGCGGAAGGTCCCACGCCCGGGGTGTCCCTCCTGCAACGGCGTGTCCACGTACGAAGCATTCACCCTTGAGGCGATTCAAGACTGGGGGACCGAAGAACTGATCGCGAAAGCCAGAGCCGCCGTGCAGGCGGGAACCACCCAACCGGTGGAAACCGGAGAGTCTGTGTGAGCCAGGCACCACGCGTGAGTGCGAGCCGGCACGCCATCCCGTGAGCGAACCCCGCCTACCGATCGTCGGAGACCGACGTCCAACGACATCTCGTCGTGACACCGTACGCAATCCACACAATGGCGCCATCGTCGCGGAGGTGTGTCTGGCTGACGCGATCGTCGCGGAAGAGGCCGTGCGTTCAACGGTCGAGGCGGCCGTTCACATGGCGAGGCTTCCTGGCCATGCTCGTGCGAGTGCCTGCACGGCAATCGCCTCCGGACTGCGGGAGCGGCAGGAAGAATTTGCCGCGTTGATGGTGGCCGAAGCGGGGAAGCCGATTAGCGATGCCCGCCGGGAAGTGGCTCGGGCCATCCAAACCTTGGTCGTCGCTGCTGAGGAGGCCAAGCGCCTGGGCGGGGAAGTCGTCCCACTTGATTGGACCCCGGGTATGGAGCGTTATCTCGGGATGGTGCGCCGCGTTCCGGTGGGGCCGGTGCTCGGTATTACGCCATTCAACTTCCCGCTCAATCTCGTCGTGCATAAGGTGGCTCCTGCCTTGGCCGCGGGCAATGCGATCTTGATCAAACCGGCTCCGCAGACACCCTTGACCGCGTTGCTGTTGGGCGAAGTGGTTCGCGAGGTCGGGCTGCCCGCGGGGGCGTTGAACGTACTGCCGTGCGACAACCAACTGGCGCAGACGCTCGTGGAAGATCCACGTTTCAAAGTCCTCAGTTTTACGGGCAGCGCTCCGGTCGGGTGGATGCTCAAGAACAAGGCCGGAAAGAAACGCGTCCTGCTGGAATTGGGCGGCAACGCCGGCGTGATTGTGGAGCCAGACGCCGATCTGGAGGTGGTCGCCGAGCGATGCGCCGTTGGGGGATATGGCTATGCTGGACAGACCTGTATCTCCGTCCAACGTATTTTCGTCCATGAATCCGTCCGCGAGCGATTCGTCGACATGTTTGTCTCTAAGGTACGCGCCCTCAAGTCCGGAGATCCCACCAAGGACGAAACCGCAATCGGGCCCGTGATTAATGAAGCGGCTGCAGTCCGGATCGAATCTTGGATCCAAGAGGCTCGGGATCAGGGCGCTCGGGTATTGTTGGGAGGCGCTCGGCAGGGAACTGTGGTGCAGGCCAGCGTCCTGACGGATGTGGATCCCAGCATGAAGGTCTCGTGCGAGGAGGTCTTCGGCCCGGTGGTGGCGATCACGCCCTATCGGGTGTTCGAAGAGGCCCTCGAGGCTATCAACCAGTCCCCCTATGGGTTGCAAGCAGGGATCTTTACGCGGAACGTGAACCGAATCTTTCAGGCATTTCGGGAGTTGGAGGTAGGAGCGGTGCTGGCCAACGAGATCCCCACCTTTCGAGCCGATCATATGCCGTATGGCGGGGTGAAAGATTCTGGACTCGGCCGCGAAGGGGTGCGATACGCCATGGAGGAGATGACAGAACCCCGGCTTCTGGTCCTCAACCTACGCGACGACGGTAGCTCGTAACCAATCACGTAACAAATCGGTAAAATTTGTCCGGAACCTGTTGCGAAACGATAGGCAAGTTGGTACAACTGCCTCCCGCATGCTGCTGCAGCATAGTCGATCTCGGTGAACACGTCGGGCGAATTGGCGAGCGCGTTCCCGCTAACGAGCGGAGCGTTTCCCGTAGGGTGGAAAGGGGCATATGGTTCCCACACACTTGTTTCTCACGCGAGGCGTCGGAGTCCACCGCGAGAAGCTCGCGTCGTTTGAGCAGGCCTTGCGCTCAGCGGGCGTGGCCTACTGCAACCTTGTGAGCGTGTCGTCGATCCTGCCGCCCAATTGCAAGATCATGCCGAGGAAACGCGGGGAAAAGCTGCTCAATCCCGGGGAAATCACCTTTTGCGTCATGGCGCGCTCGGAGACCAATGAACGCAATCGTTTAATTTCCGCGTCAATCGGCCTGGCCATTCCGACAGACAGGCGCAGCTATGGATATCTCTCCGAGCACCATGCACACGGAGAGACCGACGAAGAGACGGGGGAGTATACCGAAGACTTGGCGGCCCAAATGTTGGCCACTACACTGGGTGTGGAATTCGATCCCAATTCGGCGTGGAAAGAACGAGAACAGGTCTTCAAGATGGGTGGCAAGATCGTTCGCACGTTGAACATTACCCAGTCGGCCATCGGTAAGGCCGGACGATGGACGACCGTGGTCGCGCTCGCAGTGTTCATTCCCTCAGAAAATTTGCCCAAACGTCGAGGGTAGGGTTTCCTCCCAGGCCGTCCCACAGTGTTGTACCTGTGGGGGCTACGTACAAGAGGGTTTGCTGCCGGCTTACGGGGTCCAACCCTCTCGTGGGTAGGCACCATGACCTGCAACTAGGATGACGCTTCCACCGGGCTGGCTCGGGCTTCAGGACAACTTCCTTGGATTGGACGAGCCGTGGTGCGACCCCAGTCGCGCCGGTGTCCATGTGCTATTAGCTCCCTACGAACACACCTCCAGTTACATACAGGGTTCCGATCATGGGCCGGGCGCCATCGTGACGGCGTCGCACCAGGTCGAGCTCTACGACGAAGGGTTGGGTCATGAATCGTTTAAGGCGTGGGGCGGGATCGCCACGGCAGCGCCGCTTGCGCTTGATGGGAGGACCGACCGAGCGGCCGTCGATGCGATCGAGGCCTATGTCGCTCCCAGTGTGGGTGCCGGGAAATTTGCCGTGACGCTGACCGGGGAACACACCGGCGCCTTGGGAGCGATTCGGGCGTACGCGCAGGCGACGCCGGCCATGTGCGTGGTTCAAATTGACGCGCACGGAGATCTGCGCCAGGCCTATCAAGGCAATCCGTACAGTCATGCCAGCGTGATGGCACGCGTTGTGGAGGATGGGCTTTCGTTGGTTCAGGTGGGAGTTCGGTCGGTTTGCCCGGAGGAGATCGAACTCATGCGGCGCACCCCACGCATTTCGACCTTCTTCGCGGCGACCATACTGGATCCTCTTGGACCCTACGGGGGACTCGCCGGCCGATGGATCCCGGAGGTGGTCAAGGCTTGCTCCGGTCCGGTGTACCTGACCTTCGACTGCGATGGTCTCGATCCCTCCATCGTCCCGGCGCTGGGTACACCGGAGCCGGGCGGACTGGGATGGTATGATACCCTCAATCTCGTGCGAGCCTTGGCTGCAGGACCAGGCATTGTGGGATTGGACGTCAGCGAAATCGCTCCGATCGACGGCTTCGTCGCGCCTCAATTCTCTGTGGCACGACTCATCTATCGCATGCTCGGGATCGTACACGCTCACCGACGACGGCCTTAGTCAACTACTACTGTTTCAGCGCTGCAAGTGGGCCTGGTCGGACCGCGGTCTTCAATTATCAGATCCGTGTTCTCAGCCACGATGCTCGGCCATGACGACCTTCCGCAATCAACCAGGCGCGATTCGAATCAATAAATTCTTTACCGAACATGGGCTGGCATCGCGTCGCGGCGCCGATCGTCTGATCGAGGAGGGTCGTGTCACCATCAACGGTAGGCGCGCCGTACTGGGCGACGTGGTCAGCCCGAACGATTGCGTGACGCTTGACGGACGGTCGGTCGCCTGGGGACACGAAAGGATTTACATCAAGTATCACAAGCCGATCGGGATTACGACCACCACCGAATTAGAGGTCGAGGGAAACATCATCACGACGATCAATCACCCCAGTCGCATTTTTCCGGTGGGTCGTTTGGACAAGGATTCCTCCGGTCTGATTTTTCTCACCAACGACGGGGACTTGGTCAATGAGATCCTGCGCGCCGAGTTCGGGCACGAACGGGAATATCGTGTGCAAGTCGATCGACCCTTCAATCAGGCGTTCCTGGACCGAATGGCCGCGGGTGTGACGGTCTTGGGACGTCCGACTTTAGCCTGTAAAGTGTGGGCTGCGGAGAAGCGGTGCTTTCACATCGTATTGACGGAAGGGCGTAACCGTCAAATTCGACGCATGTGCGAGGCACTTGGCTATCGAGTCACTGCGCTCCAACGCATTCGGATCATGCACGTCACTCTGGACGATTTGCCAGTGGGGACGTGGAAAGATCTCTCGCAGGCCGAGCGGGAAAAACTGCTTCACGCTGTGGGTCGCACGAGCGGCTGGGAGGCAGGTTGAGGTCGAAGACGGGGTCTCGCGCACCTGTTCACTCGACGCGGGTGCATTGCGAACGTGCTCGTCGTCCGCAGCCGTGGGCCGTCGTGTTCATGCGTGCGGCGGCTCGGCCGTGCGGACGGAAGTTGGCCAATCGGCAGAGGAGGGAGCAGCCGCTGGTCGGGTCCGCCGGAATCCCATGAGCAGGTTCAGCGCCGCGAGAAACAGACTGCCGAAGAACAACAGCATGCTCGTGAGACGAATCGTGCGCGTCCCTTCGTCCCGCATGTCTTTAGCGACGTCGGCAATGGTCTCCAGCAGTCGATCGAGCGCGATACTCAATTGGATCATCTTGGGGCCGGCATTTTCGGCCGCGTGGTGCTCGGCCTTACGACGAAGCGCCGTCGCCTGAGCGGGATTGGGCGCCGCCCACTCTTGGACCAACAGGTCAATAGTACGATTGGCTGTGTGAAAGTAATCGTCCAGGCTCAAGCGGACGGCTTGGAGGTCCTCGGGTTCGCTTCGTCCGCTGCGTGATACCCGCAAGCTTGCCGCCGCATAGCGATCGATCCCATGCTGGATTTTGGCTCTGAGCTCGGGCAGGGAGCCAGTGATCCGCTCGAATTCCTTTTGATCCTTTGCCTCGAGCGCGCGCACGATTGTGTTGCGATAGCGAATCGTGTCCGCCATCAAATGAGCCAGATCGGTTGCTCCAAGCGTATACTCGGTGTACATCACGCGAAGATCCTGATCGATCGCGCTGAGTTCCTGCCCCCCGAGCCACCCCAGCCCGACGATTAGAAGGCTGAGCACGATCCGGGACCATCCGAATTCCAGTTTCCCCTTAGCGCGCATAGGTGTTGTTCCGTTCCGTTATCCTTCCAGGACAAGTTGCCGATCCACATAGGGAATGAGCGCCGGATCGTTGGACACAAAGACGACCGCCCACGGTTCCTCTTTCGCACACAGCCGTCGCAGAATGGTCTCGCGATGGGTGGGATTGAGAATGTGCAGCAGGCCGTCGATGATCAGAAGCTGAGGACGTGTGATGATCGCCCGCGCCAACAGGATGCGCAGGATTCGGGCGGTCGAGAAGACCACGCCCGGCGAACGAACCGATGTCTTCATGCCGTGCGGCAGGGCGTCGATATCCTCTTCAAGCTCCGCAAAGCGCAAGGCCCAACGTAGATCGCTATAGGGAATGTCAGGTCGACCCAGGGTAATATTGTCCTCGACAGTCCCTTCGAACAACGTCATATGGGAATCCAGCACGAAGCCGCGGCAGAGATTGATACTGTCCATATCGACATGACGAAGGTCGACCCCGTTATATCGAACTACTCCGGTGGTCGGCGATTCAACTCCCGCCAGGACCCTGGCCAGCGCCTTCTTGGTGCCCTGTGAAGATGTCAAGATGCCAACTTTCTCCCCAGGCGTCACCTCCAGATCGAGATTGGAGAAGAAGGGCTCACCGGTCTCCTGGCGGAGACCGAGGTTCGTGCACGAGAGATGAACGCCGTACAACGCCGGGTCCGGAAGCGGAATCGCCGAGGCCGGCCGTGGATCAGCCTTGGGCAGCGAAAAGACAAAATCCAATTCCGTAAGCGCCGTGAAAAAGTAAAAAATCGATGACATTTTCTTCACGAGCGCTTCAAAGCTTCTGATGAGGTTCCCAACGACCACCTGTGCGGCGACAAGCTGACCGAGCGTGAGCTCGCCGCTCGAAAGCAGCCAGCCGGCGGTGGCGATAACGCCGCCTTGGCCGAGCGCTTGCCAGAGCACGGAGCCAAGATACTGGCGCATGAGGACCGCGAACCGCGTGCGTCGTGCGGCCATATAATGACCGAGCAAGGCGTCGGTACGCTTGAGCAGAAACGGCTTGCTGATTGCAGACTTGAAATGCAGAAGGTTGTACGAAATTTCCTGCATCCAATGCATCATGTCGTACTTCCAATGAGCGACCTCGACAGTGCCTCGTAACCCTCCCTGGCTCAAGACAAAGATCACGACGGCTCCCCCCGTCGCAAACACAAGATTAAAGCCTAGAAAGTAGGGGTGATAGAAGACCAGCAGCGTCATGCCGACGGCGCCGCCGATGAAGACATCGATGAGCTCGATGAGCATGTTTGATAGCGCACGCTGCATAAACACCGCTTCGGCGAAGTAGTTGGCATAGCGAGGCTTGAATCCAGCGACCTTGACGTCCGGGAGATGCTCGGTCATGCCCAGTGCGACCCGGGCGAACACACGACGCTGAAGGAGTTCGTCGGCGTAGAACTGGAACGCCTTAAATGCCCCCACGAACAGGAGGCCGGCGATGATAATCGCCGTCAGCGTGACGATGGTAATGGGCTCAATGGCAAATGCGAAGGTGTTGACGAGTTCCTGAACGGTCAGCGGGACGATGAGCGAGAAGAGGCCGATTGCCACTGCGTAAGATACGATAAGCCAGAGGAGCCGCTGTTCGCTGCCGAGCAAGACCCCCACACGGGCAAGCACGTCCCGGATCGCGAGGGAGGCACGGTGATGGGCCGCGTGTGATACCGGTTCCATGAAGCTGGATGCCCAGATCCTCAGATGGGTTCGGACGATTGCCGCGACGTGCGATGTACGTCCCGCACGCGGTTCATACACCGGATTCTACGGCCTACGGTACCAAACAGGCTGAAAAATTACCATCCTAGGCGGCTTCCCGTGCCGCTCATCGAATCGGCGCGTAGTTGACCGGGACCGCCATCCCGACGCTCTTCGCCCAGGCTCCAATTGCCCACTGATAGTTCGCCAGGGCTTTCTGATAGTCAGCCTTGGCTCGAATCAACTGAACCTCGGAATCGACCGCGTTGCGCTCTCGCAGGTTGACGAAGAGAACGCTGGTCGCTCCCAAACTGAATCGAAATCGCTCGCCCTCTTCAAGAGTATGAGCGAGGCGGAGCGAGTCTGCCGCGGCCGCGATGCGTTCCTTGGCGCGCTCGATGGCAGATAGTGCGTTGTCGACGTCCACCACGACCTGTTGCTCACGATATTTCTGGGTGAGGACAAGGCGGTCTGCCTTTCCCTGGGCTTCCAACATCTCGCCTCGTCCTCGACGCTGCATCAGGGGCACGCGCAGCTCGAGGCCGAACTTGTATCCGAGTCCTAGGACAAACTTTTCGGGACTGCGGGCCGGGGTCGCGTCCGCGTCCAAGCTCGGGAGGAGATTGTTCTTGGCCAACTGAAGATCGATATTGTTGATCTTTGCCTCGATATCGATCTCGCGTATTTCGGGTCGGTCCGTCCTTGCCCGTAACTTATGAGTATGGACGTCCTCGGGGGCTGGCGACGCTTGCAAGGCGGGAAAATCTGGCACGCGGGCGGGAGAAGGGCGAACCGGTTCATCCCGCTCCCAGAGGAAGAGCGACATCTTGAACTGTTCCTGTTCCAACAGGCGTTGCGCCGTGATGGCCGATTCTTTGCGTCGCTGCACTTCTTGGTTGGCTTCGACGACGTCGAGTGGGGCGACGGCCCCGGCCTTGGCACGCTGTTCAATTTGCTTCATCCGGTCTTCGGCCACCGCCTGCGCACGCGTGGCCACGTCCACGAACTTTGCGGCCGAGACCCAGTCCCAAAGTTGCGTCGCCGCGGCCAGAAAGAGTCCTTGGCGGGTTTCCGCCACTTTAATGTCGGCACGGGGATCGGCGAATTCCGAGCGTTGGAGCTCTGCGGATTCGGGATTAATGAGCAACCCCCGCAACAAGGGAATTGAGGCGCCCACCAGCAACTGCTGATTGTTACCTCCCAATCGAAGATCAGGAATCACGGCGTCTCCGATGGAATGGCGATACCCCGCGATGGCCTTGATGCCGGAAGGATGCCGGAAATCGATGAAGGTGTCGTTGAAGCCCCCAGTTTGCGTGCCCTTTTGCGGGTTCGAGCTCGAGATAAATCGCTCCAGCTCCGTATCGTTGACCAGCGCCGGCTCGAACGACGAGAGCGCCTTCAGCAGTCTCCCGCGCGCCACGATCTTGTCCGTCCCGGCACTTTTCAACAGCGGGTGAGCGCGATCCACCCAGGCGAGCACTTCATCGAGCGATAGGGGAATCTCAGGGAGCGGCTTGGTTGGAGGGGCTTGCGCGTGGACTGTCGGCGCGGCAAGGACGACCGAAAGCGTCAGCGTCATCGTGGCGAACAGGGCAGTAGTCACGCGCATGGGGCACTCCTTTCGAGTCCTATTGTGAGCGATGAGATCGTCAGACGTAAGTGATAGGAAGCGTGACAAGTCGGCCGCCTGCTGTTTCCGCAAGCGCTTGAAGCCAATCGGGTCGGCGCCGCCATCACTTTGCGCTGGTACCGGCTCGCGGGAGGAGCGTATCAATCAGGCTAGGAGGTCGTTCCTGGAAATCCGGCGGGAACAGGTTAAAGCGGCGCCACATCTCGTACCAGAGCGGCACGCGGTTCAGAATGACCCATCCCATCGTTTTTGTGCCCTGGCGGACATGGGCCTGGTCCGGCCAAGGGCGGTCATCCGGATCGGGAACCACCCAGAACCGAAAATTGCCCTTCCCGTCATCGACTTGATCGATGACCTTGATCACGCCGCCGTAGGTGCCAGCCATGATTTCCGGCCAGGCGGGGATGGGAATAGCCGGAATGCCGTAGAAAAGCAACCGCACCTTACGTCCGACGTTGAGCAGGGGAGCATCGAGGCCATCCGCAGTCATCTCGATGGCCTTGTCGACGCTGTTGGGAGAGATCCGGACCAGCTTGTCGCCCTGCCGCACGGTCTCGCCGGGTCCGACTTGTACCATTCTCACCACGGTTCCGTCGATAGGCGAGTACACTCGTCCGGCCATGCGCCTTTGCGTGGCATTCGACAATCGAAGTTCGATGTCGGCCAACTCGTTGGTCGCCTTGGCGGCATCTCCGATCGCGGCATCGCGGGAAGCTTCGGCCTCCATGAGCCGCTGCAATACCTCGGCGTTGATCTGCTCCCGTCCATAGCTCAGCGCCATCATGCCCTGCTCGGCCGCCTTGAGCGCCGCCTGCGCCCCCTGCAGATCGGCCTTTGACCCGATGGCGCCTTGAATGGCCAGTTCCAGTTCACGCTGCGACACGAGTCCCTGTTCGGCAAGCTGTCTGTGTCGATCCACATTCAGTTCGGCCGTCGCCACGGCAATTTTCATGGCCTCGACCTTTTGCCGCGCCTCACGGACCTTATTTTCAGCCTCGACGACACGTGCCGCGGCGGACGGCACGGCGGCCTTCACGAGATTCTGCATTTCTTTGATTCGCTTTTCCAACTGCTCCGCCCGCTCCATGGCGGCCTTGCGTGTCTGATCCAGTGCGACCTTCCGCTCCTGGAGCCGGGCCAAGAGGTCCGGGGCCATGTAGTTGGGATCCCAGTCGTCGAGTTCGACAATCAAGTCGCCCTGCTTCACGCGGACCCCTTCAAGGATATGCCAGCGGTTGATACGCCCCGTGATCTGCGACTCGATCCATTGGGGCCGTTCGTAGGGCGAATATGCGGACAATTGCCCAGTCACCGTGATGGTTTGTGTCCAAGGAACGAAGGCGATGATGGCGAGAAATGCCAATAAAATAGCGAGCGCGACCCGCGAGGAGAAACGGAGTCGATCGGGAATCTGAACGGCTTCCCACGATTGGAGTTTCTGTGAAACAACCAGGTCGTCCACCACGAGCTTGTCAAGCCCGCTCGGACGATCCACGAACGACCGGACTTTCGATTGAAGACCTGGGATAAGCCGCTGCGGTGACATGAGATGTCCCCGAATAGCGAAGAGATTCTCGAAAAATCATATGCTAATGCCCCGGCAAGGGTCAAATCGAATAGGCTCCGCGGCAATCAACCGTGCGTAGTCCTTCTTGACCTCCCCGGGAGGGCACGCTAATGTGGGCGCCCAACGTAGGATCTGAAGGATCGATCACAGCCGTGCGCAAACGAATGGCATCACGACGTCCGCAAGCCAACGCCAGAGTTCGGAGCGGCCGCGCGCTCGTCGGCGTGCTGGGCGGCAGCAAGAGTGATTTTCCTGTACTGGAGAAGGCTGTTGCGATGCTTACCCAGTTGGGTATTCCCAACGAGTTGCTGGTCGTCTCGGCCCACCGGACGCCCGATCGTCTCTTTGCGTATGCCGAGCGGGCTCCGTCACGGGGGGTCGAGGTCATTATTGCCGGGGCGGGCGGTGCGGCGCATCTGCCGGGCATGCTGGCGGCGAAGACCTATTTGCCCGTCATTGGTGTGCCGATTCCCACTGAACACTTGAAGGGCATGGATTCATTGTTGTCCATTGTGCAGATGCCTCGCGGGGTACCGGTGGCGACGGTAGCTATCGGTGGCGCGGAAAATGCCGGCCTGTTGGCGGCGCAGATCTTAGCGGGACGCTATCCGGACATTCGTGAACGGTTGATGATCTTTCGGGCTGAGCAGACGGACACGGTGATGGCACAGCAGCCCGATTTCCTTCGGAGGCGAGCCACCAAAGGGCGCGCTGCCTCTTCCACCTGAGTGGATGCCGTTTCGCCCACCCGTTCGAGTCGGTGTTGTCGAATCTCATCGGGCCTTCAAGCCATGACAGTGCAGCAGCCCACGCAGATCGATCCTGGAGCCTTAGTCGGTGTACTGGGCGGGGGGCAACTTGGGGCGATGTTCGCGAATGCAGCCCGTCGGCTCGGGTACCGAGTCGCGGTATGGGATCCGGATGCCGAGGCTCCTGCGCATCGCATGGCTGACCGATCGATCACCCTTCCGTTTTCCGACGAAGATGGTGTGGCCCAATTTTTGGACGGGCTCGCGGCGGCAACCTATGAGTGGGAAAACGTCCCAGCGATGCTGTGCGAACGGCTCGGGGCTGTCGTCCCGGTGCGCCCCGGGTGCCGTGTGTTGCGGACGATCCAGCATCGGGGGGAGCAGAAGCGATTTCTCTCAGCGCGAGGATTGCCGGTTGCGGCATTTGCGGAAATTCGGTCCGCCGGCGATGTAGATCACATGCCTTCGATCGGTTATCCCTGCATCCTGAAAACCGCCACGGCCGGATATGATGGGAAGGGACAGTGGCGGGTCGAGACGACGAGTGATCTCGCTTCGATCAAGCACATGCTGCCCGTGCGCCCAACCAAGGGCCTCAGTTGGATCTTGGAATCCGTCGTACCGTTCGTCCAGGAACTATCCGTGTTGATCGCCCTGGGATGCGATGGACGGGCTCGCGTGTATCCCGTTGTCGAAAACGTGCACGAACGCGGCATCCTCCGCGTGACGACCGTGCCTGCTCCGATAGCGCCTGAGATCAGCGAACGGGCGCAGCGGATGAGTGCGGCGGCTGTGTCAGCGCTGGACAGTCCCGGCGTCTACTGTGTGGAATTGTTCCAGTCGGCAGATGGATCCCTCCTGATCAACGAAATTGCCCCACGACCGCATAATTCCGGACACTATACACTCGATGCCTGCACGGTCTCGCAGTTCGAACAGCAAGTCCGAGCCCTCTGCGGGCTCCCGCTCGGTGAGGCTCGGCTGACCACACCAGCCGCGATGATCAATCTCCTTGGCGAGGAAGCGGTCCGCATGACGCGGGCTGATCGTCTGTCCGCCCTGCTGGCGGAGCCCGGTACGCACCTGCATCTGTATCGTAAGAAAGAGGCGCGCGCTGGGCGAAAGATGGGCCATGTGACTGTGACGGGCGAAACGGCGGACACCGTTCGAACGCGTGTCACACGACTACTCGCAAGCCTCCATGAAGAGGCGGCGTCGTGAACAGGTGCTCGTGCGGCTATGCGTTGGCGATCGTCGGGACAGTGCTGACCCTTGCTTGCGAGCGATAGCCCGAGACTCGCCCCAAAGGGCCTCCCATCACTTCGGCACCGGGATCGCAGGAAAAGAAACGTGTCGCAGAATCAGGCGTGGTGAGCCCGTTACCGACGGGATTCCGCGCGTCTGAAGAAGAGGCCTTCTTCGAAATGGAGACCCTCCTGGGCGATCGCTTCGTATTCAAACTGACGGATCCCGTCCGGATTCGTGAGGCGCGCGACACCTTGGAAAGAAAGCTCGCCAAGCGTGTCAGCGGAAGGATCGTCACCTCGCCTCAGCCGTAAACGCTTTCTGGCGCTTTCATCTCGATCCCACCACAATCGAATTTTCTTACCAGACCGACGAGCGGTGCGACGCAGCGGTCCACTATCTTGAAGATCACTTGTCGCAGGTGCGTGCGCGCGTGATTCCCGATGCTCATTGGTGTCCATTGTCGTCTCGCCTGGTCCGTGAGCTTGCGCTGGTCAGGTAACGATTCCGTCTCGCCCCGGCACTGTGAAAAGTCCCGCGGTGAAAGGGGATTGGCACCATTTTGTTACGATGGTACAGCTTTGTTGCTGACGCGTAATGGATACTTCCCGTTAACCGCTGGAAAACGTGACACTTGTCCTGAAGTCGACGAGGCACGAGGGTTGCTCATCGTACTCCCTGCCTTTGGTAATTCCCTATGAGCAACGTCATCGCGTCTCTCGACCTTCATCCGTCCAATGTCCTTCCCATCGTGTCTCCGAGGGGATTCATGCTCTGGCTGGCAAAGCCGCGTTCGAGGTATGCCTGTTTGCAGAGTCTCGTCGCGATCGTGTTGTCGTACGAACTGCTGTTTGGGAATGAATCGGTCGTGTCCCGGTGGATGGCCGAACTGGGGGTCGGCGGCCTGCTCGTTAGTATCCTCGCCATCCTGGTCATGCCGAAGTCGGCCCTCCAGTCTCGCTGGTTCATTAACGGGCTCGTGGGGATCGATACACTCATGAGCGCCGCGGCCGTCTACCTGGCCGGTAATGCGAGGGAAGACTTCTATCTTTCCTTTTTCCTCTTGATCCTCATCGCGACGTCCGTCCGGAGCCTAGGTCATATGCTGGCTCTGTCGATGGTCGTCTGTATTGGCTATGGAGGGTTATTGGCCGAAGGTGTCGTCACGACCGGGGAGTTATCCGTCGGACAAATGATGGGCGTACCGGTCCTCTTGATGATGGGGGTGTTTTACGGCTTGACGCTGGAGGAACTTGGAAGTGAGCGTCGTCGGGGCGAGGGTCTTTCGCATCGACTGGCGGAACTACGCCTCGAGGAAGAACATCTGCTCCTCACCCGCGATCGTTTGCTGCACGAGACTGCCCAATTGAAGAGCGCCCTCGCTGCCGCGAAACGGGGGGAGGCGGCGAGTCAATCCACGTCAGAGCCGAGAGTCGTCGTTGATCGAACGCGGAATATACCGCCGGTGGAGAATGAGCGACGGGTACACATGGAGCGCCTGGCCGAGCAGGTTGCCACGATGCTGCAGGATATCGCGCGTCAGACCGGCCGAGAGAGCGGTGCGCTTCGCGCCAAGCTGAAGCGGGATGACCCGCTCATCAAACACGTGGAGCAGGTGCTGCTGGCTGGGGAGCGGACGGCTACCGTGGCGACGCAGCTGCAGGCTCTTCTCCAACACGAGCCGGTGAAGCGCGAGTTGTGTTCGCTCAACACGGTGCTGGGCGAACTGGAACTGACGATTCGGGAAATGTTGCCTGCGGGAATTATCCTCTCGTTGGATCTCGCACCCGAAGGTGGCTTCGTTGAAGCGGACCCGGGAATGGTCGAGTACATCATCCTCCACCTCGTCATGAACGCGAGGGATTCTATGATAACCGGGGGCCATCTTGCCCTTGCCACCCGGAGCATAGCCGACGAAGGGGCGGCTCCGCCCGCTGCACGCAGGGCTCAGCTCATCGTGCGCGATACCGGTTGCGGCATGAGCGGCGAAGCCCAGGCGAGATTACTCGAACCGTTCTACACGACGAAATCGCGAGGAAGTGCTTGGGGAATGGGTCTGAGCAAGGTCCAGACGCTGGTCGACAGGTTGGGAGGGACACTGTCGATTGCCAGCCAATCCGGGAGAGGAACGGAGATCACCATTGCCTGGCCGAGGTTGGAATCGTCACAACGCGCCAAAATCGTGCCCAGCGTGGAGCCGACGCTGTGCGCGGATGGGGTGGAAAGGATCTTGGTCGTCGAGGAAGATGAGTGCCTGCGCAAGTGGACGGTGGCCGCGTTGCGGCGGGCGCGATATCAGGTGCTGGAGGCGCAGTCCGGTGTGGAAGCCATGTTGCTGGCGCAACAGGAAGGCGGCAACATCCGGCTCGTGCTATGCAATCTCGTGATGCCCGAAATCAGCGGGGCTGAACTCGCGGAGCGGCTGTTCAGCCAGAGGTCAATCGTTAAAGCCATCTTTACCTCCAACTACCCGGAGGAAGCCATCAAATCCCATCGCATTTCCTCCCGCTACTATCTCCAAAAGCCCTATCGGCAGGACGAACTGCTCCGCAAAGTCCGAGACGTACTCGACGCGGCCTGAGGCCCGAGCGAAAGGCAAGCCGAACGCTCTCAAAACTGATTGGACCGCGCCGGTGCGGTACGGTCAAGTCGGTCGTGGGGTCGGTACTGAGCAACTAGTGCCACCGTGAGCGGCGGTGGGTCGCCGCCCAGGTGCTTTCGTGCGCTGGCGCGAACAAGCGGACGTCGCGGCGTTTGAAAATCACGATCAGAATCATGCCGACGACGAACCCGCCGATGTGCGCGAAGAACGCCACGCCGCCGCC
Organism: Nitrospira sp.; assembly: GCA_036984305.1. Taxonomy (NCBI): domain Bacteria; kingdom Pseudomonadati; phylum Nitrospirota; class Nitrospiria; order Nitrospirales; family Nitrospiraceae; genus Nitrospira; species Nitrospira sp. The sequence goes on along the minus strand of BQWY01000001.1, from coordinate 3,515,247 downwards.
TTCACGGCCGAGGCTCATCCCGCCACTCAATACCTGCATGCCGAACCACAGGCCCAACACGATCCAGGCGGGAACGTGCATCATCCGTGTGAACATGCCGAGAGGAATGAGCACCAGTACTTGCGCGTGAGGAAACAGCACAATATACGCACCAAGAATTCCAGAAATTGCGCCACTGGCCCCGACCATAGGAATAGTCGAGGACGGATCAGTCACGATGTGCGCGTAGGCAGCGAGCACGCCGGAAAGCAGGTAGAAGGCGACGAAGCGGCCATGCCCCATGGCATCCTCGACATTGTTCCCGAAAATCCAGAGATAGAGCATGTTCCCGATCAAATGCATCCACCCGCCGTGAAGGAACATGCTGGTGACCAAACTGGCGTAACCCGGCAATGCGGCTAATTCCGGCGGCAGGCCAGCCTGGCCGGTGACAATGGCGGGGATGGCCCCGTATCGGTACACAAAGGCTTCTCCTGGGTGTGCCGGGAGACTGGCTTGGTAGAGAAACACCAGGACGCAGGCGATGATTGCGGAGACGGTGACGACGGGGGGACGTTCGGTCGGGTTGTCGTCCGACAGAGGGATCATCGGCGCGGCGGTTCGGTCCCGAGCTTTACGATGGTCCCGGGAATCGGCTGAAAGGCGACCAGCGGTGGTGCTGTGCCGTCGGCTCCAAGAGGAAGAGAAAAACCCGCGGCGTGCGTATGGCCGCCGCCCCCCAGGGACGCGGCCAGCGTCCCGACGTCGGCGCCGTCCTCACGGGAGCGGAAGCTGCAATAGCGTCGCCCATTCTTGTCGTGCCAAATGATACAAAACGAATAGCCCACGGATAACCGCTCACCGATCTGGCTCGTCAACACGGCGCTGTGGACGGCCGGCACGCGATAGCCTTGAAAGTCCACCATGACGGCGTGTCCGGCGATCTTTCCGACCAATTCGGCCTCGTAGCGAAGTATGGCTGTGCCTTCCCGCTCGAGCGTGGCCTGTTCGAACGACGACCAGACGGCGAAGTCGAAGGGATAGGCGGCGATCGCCGCGTTGACTTCGCGGCTTCGGGGGAGTGCCCAATTCCACAGGTCTTTGTCCTGTATGTAGCGGAGGAGCCAGGGTGCGTCGGTGCCGTGGGCCCACTCCCACGCCAAGACGGCGCCGGACCGAGTTTGATCGAAGTAGGCCTGCGAGAATCCAGCCAATGCGTGCTCGGCCGTAATATGGTGATCCAACACCTGGAAGCTCTTGGTTTCGTCGGCGATGCGGTCGAGGACCTCGCGCGGGTAGCTGAAGTCCGCCATTACGACGTGGAGACCGGCGAGTCCGTTCGGAGGCGGCTCTCCGTGCTTGACCGGCTGGAATCGCGCGATCGGAAAGCGTTTCCAAATGGCCCACGCGGCGCCGAATCCATCCGCACATTCAGCATGATACAGCACGATGTCAGGAGGCACCGAGACACGAGGCGTTGAGGTCAAAGGCATACGGCTTTCACCATAGCACGCCTACCTGCGGGAGGCCAACCGGTGAACTAGGCCTCGGGAGCAGCCCTCTCATGAGAGGTGGTTGAGATGATCGATCAACTGCCGCAGGCGACCGGCACTGCGTCGGTTGAACGCGAAGACGAGTCGAGGGAGATCCCTGAGCGCGGGTTCGTCCAGCTCTTCGGGAAGGGCATCCCGAAGCGTGAAGCTGCCATCGTGCAAGATATCGGTGAATCGCTCGTTGATCTGAACGAGCTGTGCCTGCGTGATCGGGGTCTTCAACCGCATGGCGAGTTGACGTCCCACGAATCGTAGCGAGTGGTAGCGGCGATAGAACGTCAGGATCTCCTGTACCGCCGCTTCTTCCGAATCGACAATCCGGAAGAGGCTCAGGTCCTCCTGATTGATCAACCCACGGCTCAGGAGATCTTCCTTAAAAAAGGCACGCCAGTGGTCCCAGTACTGGCAATCCGGTGTTTGCAAACAGACGATCGGCTTGGGATCGCTTTTGCCGGTTTGGGCAAGGGTCAGGACCTCGAACCCCTCGTCATGCGTGCCGAAACCCCCAGGGAAGAGGGCGATCGCGTCAGCCTCCTTCTGGAAGATGAGCTTGCGCGTAAAGAAGTATTTGAACGTGATCAGTTTGGGGTCGTCCGCGATCGTCGGATTGGCGCCCTGTTCGAACGGCAGCATGATGTTGACGCCAAAACTGTTCTCCCGCCCCGCGCCTTCCTGCCCAGCCCGCATGATGCCGTCGGCGCCCCCGGTGATCACCATGTAGCCTTCCTGGACAACCCGACGGGCGAAGCGACTGGCCAGCTGATACACAGGGTCGCTCGGGAGTGTGCGGGCGGAGCCGAAGATGGAAATCTTCGGCCGGTCACGATAATCGTGAAAGACGCCGAAGGCGTGCCGGAGTTCCTTCAGGGTGCGGTTGATGATTTTTAGGTCGAGCAACTCCAACTGGGCATCGTGCAATTTCAGCACGTTGGCCAGGATCTCCTTCATGAGGTTGGTTTGCGGGTCATCCTCGCTGCTATCCAACAAGATCTGAAGTTGGGAGAGCATGGACTCTTTCGACGGCAAGGTCTTTATACGCATGATCAGTGATCGTTCCGGGGTGCTCATGGTGTCGTGATCCACAAACCGGGGCTGTTTGAGAGTTCTATTGTACCAGGTCGTGAAGGCGCGTCAAAAACCCTTCGCGTTGCGGACGCGAGGTTATTGGTTTTTGGGGGCGGAGTCCTGGTCCGGCTGCTGCGAGACCCACGATCGGATCTGCGACTGATCCGAAGCTGTGAGGTGGGTAAACTGAATGTCCAACGACCACCCGCGCGACGGCGGCCCTTCCCCGAGCTTCGTCTGAACGGCGGCGCGTCCATAGGCGGTAATGCTGTTTTCCGCATCCGGGAGAGTGAATGAAACCCCCACCTGCGCACCCGATTGAATCATAAGCGGACCCTCGACGGCTGCCGCCAGATGACTCAAATTGGTGATCGTCCCATGCTGTTTGGCGGCAGCGCTCTTGCCGTCATGCGTCCACACGGTGGCGGGAATGCGTACCGTGCAACGCTTGGTCATATAGACCAAGTCGCGGGCTCGCAAGACGCCTACCGGTTGACCCTGGCGCATGACAATAAGCAAGGGAACCCCGGTGACGGCCATGAGCGTGGACGCTTCCTCTAGTGGGCGGTCGAATTCGATCGTGTGGACCGGGCGCGAGACCACTGTGCGCACTTGGACATCCTGCGGTTCCAGCCCTTGGGCCACCACCTTCTTCACAATGTCGGTGTAGGTCACGATCCCCGTGCGGGCGTCCGTATCTTTCACGAGCAGGCAGGGGATCTGCTCCTTCTGCATCAGAAAGGCGGCTTTCGCGACCGTAATGTCCCCCGGAATTTGCACGACCCCGGGAGTCATCATTTGGGACACCGTGATGGGATCGGCGCCCTGTGAGTGCGATGACACGTTGTCGCCTGCGGCGTTCATGCGTCGATCAGATTCCTGCCAAGTGGCGTCCTGAGCCGATTCTTAGGGCTTGTCAGCGACCTGAGAAAGTATACCAGACACCTTCGGCTGGACCCGGAAGCGGACGTTTCTTGTCAAACAATCCATCCTCTGGGTAGACTGACCGCGCACTGTACAATTGTGTGGCGCCCCTGCATTGTTTATGAACACTGTCATAGCCGAATTTTGTCATCGAGTCGAGGGAATTCCATTCCACGGTGTTGGACTGTCGGCGGATGCCTATCAGCCGGATTTCTCCGAAGTGATGACAGCACTGGCCTGTCGAGGGTGCCTACCGAGTTTCACTGAGCTCTTCCGGGCCTCTACACCCATGTTGGCGTCGCTCCGGCGAAGTTATCCGAACCTTTATATGCCGTATCATGCCGAAGGACTCTGGCTGACGCAGCCCGGTTGGGCAAAGGGATGTCCTCCTCCCTTCGACTTGAGACTGGCCGCCGAGCACAGTCGCATCCTGGACAGTGCGTGGCTCAATCACGAATGCGCGACCAAGGTCCTTGCTGGTTTTCCACTTGGAACGTACCTCCCACCGGTATTTGCCGAAGCGGTGGCCGAAGTGACGGCCGAGCAGTCGTCGTATGTGCAGGCCGTGTTGGACCGTGAGGGGGGAGCAAGAGACGGAAGGGGTCCGCTGCTGTTGCTGGAGCTACCACCGCTAACCTATTTCGGTGCGGGCAATCTTTCGGTAGCGGAGTTTTTCCGCTTCATCGTAGACCGGATTCCCTGCGGGCTGGTCATGGATATCGGCCATCTGTGGACACACTACCGATATGGAGTCCGATCCGAGGGAGAATCGCTCGAGCGGTTCGTCCAGCGATTTCTGGAGGCGTTTCCACTGGACCGGGTTGTCGAAATTCACGTGGCCGGATTGAGCGAACATGCCGCGGTAAGGAAAGCCGAGGGCGCGCAGGAGCCCCGGTGGTTGGACGCGCACGCTGCACCCATACCTTCTGTACTCTTCGATATGCTCGACCAAGTTCTAGCACAGCCTCGATTGAGTGCGCTCAGAGGCGTCGCCCTGGAGGTTGATACGAAGTCCACCACCCTCATCGTGGACGAGTTCGAGTCGTTCCGCCAGCGGTACGAACCCGTTTTGGCTCGACGGCATGGCTCCCTTCCGACCCTGCAGAACAGCCAAGACTGCGGACCGTTCCGGTGGGAAGCCGTCGCGCCAGATGCGGGAGATGTAGCCGAGGCGCTTGAGGCCACGTATCTCGATGTCGTCTTGGGCCATCGCGACCCTGAACAGTGGCGCGAGATGATGCCGGTCGAGCCGCCGTGCCTGTCGCTCTACCGGGAGCACTATCTCCGGCACGAATTGCTTCATTGGGGCGGCGATCTTGTCGACTTATTCCCTGTCACCTGTGCACGGCTCTCGGAGTTCGGTGTCCCGCTGGAGGCGTTCGTGCCGTTTTGGTTCGCGCAGCGGCGGCCCTTGCCGGTATCATTCGATTTTTTTATGCTCAAGCTTGAACGGTTTGTGGAGTTCGTGCGGGAGCGGCTCCCAGAAGCGTGGCCATTGGCTCAGGATGAGGCGGAACGCATGCGGTCGGCATACGAACAAGCCACCACCCCAATGGGGCGGCCGGCCGAGGTCGTTCAATGAGTTTTTGGACACGAACCCCCCATCCAATCTTCGGTCTCGCGCCGATGGACGGCGTCACCGACGCGCCCTTCCGCCGGTTGGTTGCCCGGTATGGAAAACCGGACGTTACCTTTACCGAGTTCACTCATGTTCACGACGTTTGTCGCGCGCCGGACTACGTCCTCGATTCACTTCAGTACAGTGAAGCCGAGCGGCCGGTCGTGGCCCAAATCTATGGCAAGGACCCGGAGTTGTTTTACGTGGCTGCACAGGTGATCGGGGAGTTGGGGTTTGACGGCCTCGACATCAACATGGGGTGTCCGTCGAAGAGCGTCTCTCATTCCGGCTCAGGCGCCGGCCTGATCCGAACCCCCGAATTGGCCAGGCGTATCGTGGAGGCCGCTCGTCGAGGCCTTGACGATTGGGCTGCCGGTGCCAAGTTATCTGGAGATCGATTGCGATCTGGCCGGCTGGAGTTGATTCAGCAGATGAACGAGGTGCGCGGCCTCGCGGCTCCGGCGCAACGGAGAATCTTGCCATTGTCCATCAAAACGCGGCTTGGGTACGATCTGAACGTGATCGAACGATGGATGACGTGGCTCCTGGAGAGCCGCCCCGCCGCGATCACCATTCATGGCCGGACGTTAGAACAGATGTATCGAGGTCGCGCTGATTGGTCGGCGATCGCGCGAGCCGCCCGGTGTGCGAGCGGCACCGGCACGCTCGTGCTCGGCAACGGGGATATCCGCTCACTTGCCGAGGCCGCATCACGAATCGACGAAACAGGAGTGGACGGTGTGCTCGTAGGACGAGGCGTCTTGGGGGAGCCTTGGTTTTTTAGGGAAGCAGCTCTGGCACGAGGGCGGTGGGAGTTCGAGCGGAAACCTATCGCCACCGAATGGAATCCCGCGGTCGCTCCGTCTGTCCGCCTTCGGGCCATGCTCGATCATGCCCGGCTGTTCGAAACGTTGTGTGGGCGTAAGCGATTTCCCCATGTGCGCAAGCACTTGGCATGGTACTGCAAAGGGTTCCGCCACGCCGCCGAACTTCGCGCCCGCATGGTGCGAGCCTCCGGGGTCTCGGATGTGGAGGCTATTCTGCACGAGTTCGGCGTTGCGCATGGAGAATACAAAGCCATCCCGAGTTCCGGCTTCACTCCAACACCTCCGGTCGATCGGTTTTCGCCCCAGATCGGCCTGTCTTCCTAATGCGCCTGGTGCTGGCATCGACATCTCCACGGCGTCAGGAACTGCTCGCGTTACTTGCTATCCCCTTCGACATCGTCGCGCCGGTATTTGAAGAGGTCGTCAGACGCGGGGTCGGTGCGCCGTATCAGTGTAGCGAATTTGCGCGCGGGAAGGCCCGTGTTGTGACGATGTTTCATCCCGAGGCCCTCGTTATTGGGTGTGACACGCTTGTAGACCTTGATGGTCGGGTCGTAGGAAAGCCTCGCTCTCTCGACGAAGCCCGGAGCGTGCTGGGAAAGCTGCGAGGTAGGTCCCATCGCATTTGGACGGCAATATCCGTCATGCATGCGGCTGCGAAGTTTGAAGAGACAGCCCTATCAAGAGTCGACGTGCAGATGCGGAGATGGACTCAGTCCGAGTTCGAAACGTATCTGGCTACAGGCGAAGGCCTCGACAAGGCAGGCGGCTACGCCATTCAGGGACATGGAGGCGCACTGATCGAACGGATTCACGGCGACTATACTGCAGTCGTGGGGTTGCCGCTCCGCACTACCGCGGATCTACTCACCCGCGCAGGCTGCACTGTTCCGGTCGACGTCGACGATCTCTACAGACGGCATCCATATGCGAATTGGCCTTTTTTTGCGTCGTATTTCGAACAGCCGTGAGAAGGCTTCCGAACCTCGTCCCCGCCGTTGAAACAGCATTCCCGTTCACCTAGAATAGGAATTTTAACGGCGGGTCGCCCATCCATGCGGGTCCGGCCACGTTTCAGGAGGTCGACATGTGGGCATTCATTTGCAGAGTTCGCAACACTCGAGCCGGTAGTTGGTTCGCTCTCACTACAGCGATGATCCTGGGGATATCAGGGCCAGCGACGGCCATTGACGTGACATTGAGTATGGATGAGGCCAAGAAAGCCCTTGAAGAGGGACGTGTTCCCATGACGAAGGCACTGGAAAAGGACGAGAAGGCATCACAGGAGGAAGTGAGGAAAATTATCCAGCAGGCGTCGCTCAAGACTCGGGTGGGAGCGGATCCCGAAAAGGAGCCCTGCGGGACCAGCGCCATTCTGCGGACGAAACGATACAGGTTGGAAGCCTTCGGCCGGCAAGAAGCCATGGAAAGTAAGAAGAAGGAGAAAAACGTACGGATGCCGGATGAGTACATCAAGAAGGTGGTCGAGATGCCGAACCTGGAGGTCGAGGTCCAACTGTGCGGCGATGACGAATACTTTGCCGAGGGGGTCAAGATCGCGTTTCGACAGAAAGGAAAGAATATCGAGCCTGTTGATGTCGGCCAGGCGGATCGTGGCCGCAAGAACGAGGGCGAGGGGCCGGCCTACCGGTCACGGTTTACCGCCCGATTCGCCTATGATTCGTTCGATCCGACCGCGAAGACCAAAGTGTACGTGATGTTTCCTGACGGGAAAATGACCGAGTTCGACGCGGATTTGTCGAAGGTGAAATAGCATCGTGTGGTATTGGCCCAGCGCGTTCAAGAAAATCGTCATACACCGATCGGGTGTCCGCGGTGCGGCTGCTCTCCCGTACGGTTTCATGCTGGTGGGGCTCTGTCTCTGCGTGCTCATGCAAATGCTAGGAACGCCTACGACCATGTGGAATCCGGGTTGCTCCGTTGACGGCCTTCATGTCGTCATTGTCGAAGGGCTGTCGATTCCTCCCACCGTAACAACCCCGTGTCAAACTTTCATCGGAGCGCTCCCGCCGGATCGATCGATGAAGAGCCCGGTCCCACTCTTGGACAGATCACTGTTTCATCCTCCGGATGTTCCGCAGGCGCGTGACGCATTCGGATAAGGTATCAGTACTGGACTGGACCAGCCGTGTGCGGTGTGTACCGGTGGAATACCGGTACGAGGGCCGGCATCCCACGGTGCAAGGAACACGAGGAGGCGACGAACATGAATCGTTTGCTGATGAAGAGCATGATGATCCTGGCGCTCGGTGTGGCGATCGTTGCCGAACACCGGGCGTTTGGATACGAGGAGATCACAGTGGCGGACGGAGGCACCTTAACGGGCAGTCTGGTGTTAGAGGGCGAGGTTCCCATGCCCAAGGGGTACAATTTGACGACCCTTCCGGACGCCATTTATTGCGGGCGCATTTCAGACGGCCGCGGGTGGCGTTTGCTCCAGCCCTTCCACGTGGGCGAAAACGGCGCGTTCCAGGATGTGGTCGTCTACATCGAGGCCATCGACAAGGGAAAGGCATGGCCGGACTATACACCTCCTCGCATCGAGGCCATCGATTGCACGTTTATGCCGTTCGTCAATTTGGTGCGCGATCAGCACGAGGTCCAGGTTGTGAATATGGACCCGGCCATGCACGATATTCAGGCCTACGAAACGTCGCATTTGGGACCACGCGTATTGTTCAATGTGCCGCTACCCATCAGCTCACGTTATCCGAAAATGCCCAACCTCAGCGACAAGGTCCACAAGCATCACGAAGGGTCGCTGACGACTCAGACGGTCAAAATGACGCGCGGCCGCCGCGTCTTCCTCATGCAGTGCGGATTTCACGCCTACATGGAAAGCTGGGCGCTGGCGATGAAAAATCCGTATTATGCGATCACCGACAAGGCAGGAAAGTTTGAGATCTCCAACATCCCTCCTGGCACGTACAAGGTTTCCATTTGGCATCCCTATCTGGGCGACGAACAACAATACGACGTGACCATTGCGCCGAAGGAAAGTGCTGTGTTGGAGGTGAAAATTCCGGCGCCTACGGGACGGCTGTATGCCAATCAGGTCGTGGAGAATCCGTTTATTCGTTACACCATTACCGAGGATGTCCAGAGTCAGATTGTGCCGTCGGTAGAAAAGCAAACCTACCGGTAAATCCCGGTAACCATGGGTAACGGCCAACAGGCCGGTCGGTTGGTTCTTAGCGAAGCCGCGGAGCGCCGAGGTGGCGCTCCGCGTGGGCTCGGTCGCGTCACGACTCCTCACCAGGGTCGGCTGTTTTTGTTCCTCCTGAGGCACAACTCCACATTTTGACCGGGACCGTCGGGGCAGATGTCCGCGCAGGCCGAGGTGGCGTTTGGTGGGTCCCTAATGGGGGCACCGAACTCTTCTCGATTCGACTCTGCGTCTCGGTGGTCTTGATTTTGCAAACTGTCAGGCCCGGCTGAGTGCGAAGCCACAAAGCTCCTCCGGCACCTGTGCGAGGTTGCATGGCAGGAGCGCGATCCTCTCGACATGGCTCACTCGACGATCGATGTCAACGGCGCCGTCTGGACATTCTCCCCTTCGGAGATGGCCGCGCGTCTCCACGGCGACCTTGATCAGGGCCTGTCCTCGGACGAGGCAAAACACCGCCTCGCACGCGGCGGGTCGAATGAGTTGCCGGAAACTCCTCCGCCGTCCCTGGTCACGCTTTTTCTTTCCCAATTCTCCAGCCTGATCGTCTGGGTGCTGATCGGAGCCGCTGTGCTGTCCGGCCTCTTGGAGGACTGGCTCGATGCGGCGGCTATTCTCGCCATCGTGCTGCTGAACGGCATCCTGGGGTTCGTACAAGAATTCCGGGCCGAGCGGTCCCTGGCGGCGCTCCGAACGATGTCCGTTGCAGTGGCGCGAGTGATCCGAGACGGTGTCACACAGTCCGTTCCGGCGCGCGAGGTAGTCGTAGGAGATCTCGTTTTATTGGAGGCTGGAGATCGCGTTCCAGCCGATGTCCGTTTGACCTATGCCACCAACTTTCAGACGCAGGAAGCGTCTCTGACCGGTGAGTCGACGCCGGTTGCAAAAAACGTCCGAGCGGTCCCACACGCCGAGCTGCCTGTCGCAGATCGAACGAACATGGCGTTCATGGGCACGGTGGTGGTCTCGGGGAAGGCGCGCGCGCTGGTGGCCTCGACGGGGCTTAGTACTGAACTCGGTAAGATCGCCGCCCTGATACAGCGCGCGACCGAAGCCGAGCGAGCCCAAACGCCGCTGCAGAGTCGGTTGGAACAGTTCGGGGTCACGCTACTCTGGTTGGCGTTGAGTGTGGTAACGATCGTATTCGCGTTGGGCTATTTGCGTGGGGAACCGGCGGTGACGATGTTCCTCACGGCCGTGAGCCTGGCCGTTGCCGCGATTCCAGAGGGGCTTCCGGCCGTGGTCACGATTACCTTGGCTCTGGGCGTGACTCGAATGGTGCGACGCCATGCGTTGATTCGAAGGCTCCCGGCCGTCGAAACCCTGGGGTCGGCCACCGTGATCTGTACCGACAAGACGGGCACGCTGACCAAGAACGAGATGACCGTGACGCGTCTTCTTGCCGCAGATCGCGAATTCGAAGTGACTGGGGAGGGGTATTCGCCTGCAGGTGAGATTCTCGAGTCTGGCCGCCCTCTTCCGGACCTGCCGGTGGCGCTACGGGAGCTTCTTGCTGTTGGAGTCCTGTGTAATGGTGCCGAACTCCAAGAGAAATCGGGCAACTGGTGTCTTGTCGGAGATCCGACCGAGGGCGCGCTCTTGGTGGCGGCCGCTAAAGCTGGACTCGATCGGCAAGGAATGGAGCGCACACAGCGATTCTTAGGTGAAGTCCCGTTCGATCCCGAGCGCAAAATGATGTCGATTGTGCGCGAGACACCGGATGGTCCGGTCGTCTACGTCAAAGGCGCCCCCGACGTCCTGCTGAGGCAGTGTACGAAGGGCCTGACTCTTGAAGGCCGGGTCGAGCCATTGACCGACTCTCACCGTGAACGCATCCTGAAGGCAAATGCGCACTTCGCGCACCATGCCCTGCGTGTGCTGGGGTTCGCGCGCCGGCCTTTGGAGCGGGTTCCGGAGAGCTTCCGCCCGCAGGAATTGGAGAGGCAATTGATCTTCTTCGGGCTGGCCGCGATGAAAGATCCCCTGAGGCCGGAGGTGAGGGCAGCGGTTCGGGTCTGTCGCGCGGCGGGCATTGATACGGTCATGATCACGGGCGATCACAAGGATACGGCGCTGGCCATTGCGCGGGAACTGGAGCTTCGTGACGGTCGTCTCGAAGCACTGTCAGGACTTGAGCTGGATCGGCTGTCCGATGCGGCGCTGACCACCCGCGTCAAAGATGTGAGTGTGTATGCGAGGGTCTCGGCCGAACACAAGCTCCGCATCGTCAACGCCTGGAAATCGGGGGGGGCCATCGTGGCGATGACCGGAGATGGGGTGAACGATGCCCCGGCCATCAAGGCCGCCGATATCGGTGTTGCGATGGGCGTGACCGGAACCGATGTGACCAAGGAAGCGGCGGACATGGTCGTCACCGACGATAATTTCGCGTCTATCGCGGCGGCCGTGGAGGAAGGACGGGGTATCTTCGAAAATATCCGGAAAACGGTGCTGTTTCTCCTGTCGTGCAACGTCAGTGAAGTGCTGGTCATGCTCTTTGCGGCGCTGGCGGGGCTCCCGTTGCCGCTGTTGCCCATCCAAATCCTTTGGATGAATCTGGTCACAGACGGATTCCCTGCTCTCGCGCTGGCGGTTGATCCACCCAATCCAGAGCTCATGCAGCGCCCGCCGCGGCCTCCGACAGCCAGCCTGCTCGACCGCGAGCAGTTGGCGGCCGTCGGGGAGCAGGGACTCCTGCTCAGTGTGGTTGCGCTTGCGGCCTTCAGCATGAGCCTCTACGTCTGGCATCAAGGCGTGGAGCAGGCTCGCACCGTGGCGTTCAGTGTCATGGTCGTGGCGCAACTGGTCCATGCCTTCAACTGCCGGAGCGACCGGCTCTCGCTGTTTCAGCTTGGCGTCGGCACCAATCCATCGCTCCTACTCGCCTTCGCCGTGTCCCTCGGAATCCAGGCTGTTATTCTCTCTTGGCCTGTCGCGTGGCCGATCTTTAAAACGGCGCCTTTGCCCATCGAGGATTGGGCCATGATCGGTGTGATGGGGGCATCCCCGCTCCTCATGATGGAGGTCCGCAAGGCGCTCACCCGCCGATGAATGCTGGTGCATACGGAGACCCAATGCGGAAATACCCAGCTTGACACATCGCGAGATCAGCCCCTAGGCTACCCTCCAGTGGACACCCGTCGACCCCATCCACCACCCATCGGACGGCAGGGACCATGAACGGTGCAACACCACCCTGGTGGGACCGGCTCGCCATCCAGCGTAAGGTCTGGGTGGTGTTGCTCATTGTGGTGGTTCCCATGGTGGCGATTCTGGCCGTCCATGCCACGCTCATTCGAAGCCTCCTCGAGACGCAGCACGAGCGTCATCGGGTTCTGCTCGCCCGCGAGCAAACGCAAGAACTTCGTCGACTCGCCATCGATATCGAGGACGCCTTTCGAGGCTATTTGTTAACGCGGAATCGCACGTTTCTCGATCCATTGCGCGAGGCGGAAGGAAAGTTGGACCCGGCGCTGGTCCGCGCGCGCCAACTGGTGGCGGGGATTCCCGGTGTCTCCGGAGATCTGACGGATATCGGGAATCGGATGCACAGCCTGTTGGCAAGCAAACATCTCTTGCTCGACAAGGTCGAACGCGGCAGCCTTGATGAAGTGCTGGAATACGTCCGGTCCGGGAAAGGGTTACAGCTGTCGGACCAAATTCGTTCAGATCTGCGGAACATAGAGGATGGTTTGGATCGGCACCTCGAGCGTTTGGATCTCGACATCGAGGCCTCCTCGACAAGGGCCTTCTGGGGACTCGTGGCAGCGGTTGGCGTGGGACTCATTCTGGGCGGTTTCGGCGTACGGCAGTTGGCACGATCGTTGACGGGACCCCTGGAGCTGATCCGTAACACGCTGCTGCAATTCGCTCGTGATGGAGACGGGGCTGTAGCCCGGGGGTTGAACGCGGTCACCTCGTCGGACGAGATCGGCCAGCTGGCGCGCTCATGCGAGGAAATGGTGAGACGAATTTCGGCGGATATCCAAGAACTGCAGCTCTTACACAGCGTGAGCCTTCAGATCAGTACCATTAGTCAAGGCGGTATCGATTCGGTACTACAACAAATCGCCGACATGGCCGTGAGTCCGATGCGAGCCGACGTCTGCGTCGTGCTCAGCCGAAACGAGTCCATGGGCTGTTGGATCGTTGAGGCGGCGTCTGGTGACTTTGCCGACCGTCTCCGCAAGACTGTCATGTTGTGGGAGGAGTTGCCGATTTCCGTCCAAGCGTTTGAAACGAGGCGGCCAGCGATCGGGGAGGAACTGCGGAAGGATACGCGTCCGGAGATGGTCCGTCGTAATCTCATCGGAGATAGCATGCTGGCGGTTCCCCTGCTGTCGCGGGGTGCCTCGTGTGGTGTCATCGCATTCCTCTCCGAACAGGCTATCCCCGCCGGCACATGGAATGTTCGGATGGCGGAGAGCCTGGCCGGTGCGGCGGCCTCGGCGATCGACAATGCGCGAATGTACGATGCCGTCCATCAGAAAGAGCAGCGCACTCGAAAGCGACTCAGGCAATTGGAACATCTGGGTGAGTCGATCGCGCACGATTTAAAGGGGCCAGCCGAACGAATGGGCGGCTTGAGCGGATTGCTGCGGAAGGAACTCGAGTTGCAAGGCAACCCGCGCGCGGAGAAGCTACTGAACCTCATCGAGCAAAACGGGACGGAATTAGGCCGAAGGGTGGAGCAAATTCTTTCGCTGGCGCGGGTCGGGGGGCGCCAGGAAACGCTGGAGCCGGTCGATCCGAGCCTGGTCTTGGACGACATTGTGAAGGCGCGTGCGAATGAATTGGAGACGGCCCGAGTGCGGGTCATCAGGAAGCCCGGTTTGCCGCCCGTCGCCTGTCATCGCGCCTATCTCTATCAGATTCTCGACAATCTCATCTCCAATGCTGTGAAATTCTCTCGGGGCAGCCAGGATCCCACGATCATTGTGTCGGCCGAGTGCATAGACAATCGTGCGGTGTTTGCCGTGACGGACAACGGGCCCGGAATTCCCCCCGCTCATCGCGAGAGGGTCTTCGATCCCTTCGTGCGGTTGAATCCCGCGAAGGAAGACGGGACCGGCATCGGTCTTGCCATCGTCCGGCGGATCGTGGAACTGTACGACGGTCGAATATGGGTGGAGGACGTGGAAGGACGGGGATGCCGGGTTCGATTTACGCTTCCGCTTCTTGCAGCACTTCGCGTGCCTGAAAACCCTCCCCCTGCGACCAAGGTGCACGTCCTCGACGCACTCGAGCCGCTTCGGGAGGAGTCATGAGCGGCGCCGCGACTACGCAGAACACTCAACGGCCGAGTCGTACGGCCCCCTTTACCATTTTGGTCGTGGAGGACGATCCGAGCGACACGGAATTGATGCTCCACGCGCTCGAGGAGGCTGATCTCAAGACGACGAGAGGCGAAATACGTCTCGAGGTGCGTGCGACGGCAGAAGGAGCACTCCAAGCCGTGGCCACGCAGCCCATCGATTTGATCATTACTGACTTTATCCTGCCGGGTATCGACGGGCTCGACCTCGTCAGCCAGATTCAGGAACTGGACCCCAATCTTCCGGTGCTCGTGGTGACCCGGGTCGGGGCGGTGGCGCACGCCGTCGAGGCCATGCGCCGCGGGGCGTATGACTATCTGCTGAAGCCGGTGAACGCCCAGGATCTGGGCATGCGCGTACACCGCGCAATTCGGTTTTCCGAGATACTCAGGCGCAATTCGGCATACGAGCGGAGTTTGAATCAGGAAACCAAAGTCGGACAACTGGTCGGCGTCAGTCCTTCCTTCCATCGACTAACCCAGGAAATCCAAGACGCCGCACGCGTTCGATCGACTGTCCTGATCCAGGGAGAGACGGGGACCGGGAAGGGCTTGATCGCGAAAGCCATTCATGAATCCAGCCCCGAACGGTCGAAGCCGTTTCAGGTGATCGATTGTGCGACCGTCCCGGACGGGATGGTGGAAAGTGAACTGTTCGGGCACGTTCGCGGGGCGTTCACCGGAGCCATCACGGAAAAACCCGGTTTGTTCGAACTGGCGAATGGGGGCACCGTCTTTCTGGACGAAATTGGCGAGCTTCCGCTTCCTCTGCAATCGAAGCTGTTGCGTGTTCTGGAGGACAACGAGGTACGTCCGCTAGGGGGGACCCGCGTCAAGCACGTCGACCTGCGAGTCATTGCGGCGACCAATCAGGATTTGGAGGCTCGAGTGCGTGACGGATCCTTCCGAAAGGATCTCTACTTTCGTTTGGCCGTCGTCACGATCCGTGTTCCTCCCCTTCGCAAGCGCATCGAGGACCTCCCGGCAATCGCACGGCGATTGACGGAGCAATGTGGGCGTGAAATGGGTAAGCCCCAAGTGCGGCTCGACCCCTCGGCCATTGAAGAACTGAGCACCTACCCCTGGCCGGGAAACGTTCGAGAACTACGGAATGTCGTCGAGCGGGCGGTCATGCTGGCTCAAAGGGATGTCATCGGGGGGGACGCCGTTCGAGCACTCGTGCTGCCGTCTTCGATCGGGGAGAACGGGTCGGACGATACCTCCTCGCATCTCGATCTAAAATACATGGATGCCAAGCGCCGCGTGCTGGCTGATTTTACTCGCCGCTACCTTCGATCCAGACTCGCGGTCCATGATGGAGTGATCAGTCGCGCAGCCGAAAGCAGTGGTATTCCAAGACAGCATTTCGCGCTCCTGATGAAGCGATACCTCGAGGAGGAAGAAACGTAGCCAGCATTGTCTTTGCCCATGCTACGTTTCCCTTCCGTGACACCGGGTCCCACCGGTCACATTTCCCCACCTTGTCGTCCTGCATCCACCCATCCCTTCGTTCCGAATCGGTAACAGTCTGCGGCAGACTGGTCGAAAACATATCGAATTCGTAGGTATTGCCACCCGAAAGCACCACTGCATATTTTCATTTCATAACGTAAGTAGCTGATTGTGTGTGATCTTGTAACGATCAGCTTCCCTGTCGCATATCCAAATGTGCATTTACCGGAGTTCACGAGATCGTGAAAGCCTGCTTCCTTATGCGAATCATGATTATTTTGTGAATTATTCCAATGCCTTACATATTCAAATTCATTATAGTACCTATGCAGCACTCCCTGGCAGCGTCCTTGCTGTACTGAAGGCTGCTCTAGTCCTTTGCACAGCTAGAGCATCACTTTTTGCCGAGAACGAGAGGAGGTGGTGGAAAGAAAGGTTTGAATCAGAATCGGTTGGTGAATGTTCATTTACCAGGGAGGTGCAAGCAATGTTTCTTTCACGAAGACAGTTTTTGAAGGTCACGGCGGGCACGGTAGCGGCAGCGGCCATTGCCGACAAGGCGTTGGCGTTGACGGCCTTGCAGCCGGTCATCGAGGTGGGCAACCCCCTCGGCGACTATCCGGACCGGTCGTGGGAGCGCGTCTACCACGATCAGTATCGGTATGACTCGTCATTTACCTGGTGCTGCTCACCCAACGACACGCACGGCTGCCGGATCCGCGCCTTCGTGCGCAACGGCGTCGTCATGCGCGTCGAGCAGAACTACGATCACCAGACCTACGAAGACCTCTACGGCAACCGCGGGACGTTCGCGCACAACCCGCGCATGTGCTTGAAGGGGTACACCTTCCATCGCCGCGTGTACGGCCCGTATCGGTTGAAGGGCCCGTTGATGCGCAAGGGCTGGAAGGCGTGGATGGACGCCGGCTCGCCGGAACTCACGCCGGAGACCAAGCACAAGTACAAATTCGACAGCCGCTATCTGGACGACATGATGCGCGTGTCCTGGGACACGGCCTTCACCTACGTGGCCAAGGGCATGATCGTCATCGGAACCCGGTACAGCGGCGAAGCGGGCGCGCGGCGGTTGCGCGAGCAGGGCTATCCGCCGGAGATGATTGAGATGATGAAGGGCGCGGGGACCCGCTGCTTCAAGCACCGCGCGGGCATGCCGGTGCTGGGCATCATCGGCAAGATGGCGATTACCCGGATGAACGGCGGGTGCTATTCGTTGTTGGACAGCTGGATCCGCAAGGTGGGCCCGCAGCAGGCGCAGGGCGGCCGGTACTGGTCGAACTACACCTGGCACGGCGACCAGAACCCATCGAACCCGTATTGGTGCGGCGCGCAGGCCTCCGACATCGACCTCTCCGACATGCGCTTCTCCAAGCTGAACACCAGCTGGGGCAAGAACTTCGTCGAGAACAAGATGCCGGAAGCGCACTGGAAGCTCGAGTCGATCGAGCGCGGCGCGCGGATCGTCGTGATCACGCCGGAGTACAATCCGACGGCCTATCGCGCGGATTACTGGATGCCGCTGCGGCCGGAGTCGGATAACGCGATCTTCCTGGGCGCGATGAAGATCCTCACCGACGAGAACATGCACGATGTCGATTTCCTCAAGGGCTACACCGATGCGCCCATCCTGGTGCGCACGGACACGCTGCAATTCTTGGATCCGCGGGACGTGGTCAAGGACTACCAGTTCCCGGATTTCTCGAAGAGCTATTCGGGCCGCGTGCAGTCGTTGAAGCCGGAGCAGGTGGAACGGTTGGGCGGCATGATGGTGTGGGACTTGGCCAAGGGCCAGGCCGTGCCGTTGCACCGCGAGCAGGTCGGCTGGCATTTCCAGAACAGCGGCATCGATGCAGCGCTGACCGGCACCTACCGGGTCAAGCTGCTCAACGGCCGCGAAGTCGACGCCATGCCGGTCTGGCAGATGTACCTGGTTCATTTCCAGGACTACGACCTGGATACGGCCCACCAGATCTGCCGCACGCCGAAGGACCTGCTGGTCCGCTGGGCGCGCGATTCGGGCACGATCAAGCCGGCGTCGATTCATAACGGCGAAGGCACGAACCACTACTTCCACCAGACCATCAACTCCCGCGGGGCCGCGATGGTGCTCATCATCACGGGCAACGTCGGAAAGTTCGGGACGGGGCAGCACACCTGGGCCGGCAACTACAAGGCCGGCGTGTGGACCTCGACACCCTGGTCAGGTGCGGGGTTGGCGGTGCACACGGGCGAGGATCCCTTCAACATCACCTTGGATCCGGAAGCCCACGGCAAAACGATCAAGACCAAGTCGTACTACTATGGTGAGGAAGTCGGGTACTGGAACCATGGCGATACGGCCTTGATCGTCAACACGCCGAAGTATGGCCGCAAGGTGTTCACCGGCAAGACCCACATGCCGACGCCCTCCAAGGTGCGGTGGGTCGCCAACGTGAACGTGTTGAACAACGCCAAGCACCACTACGACATGGTGAAGAACGTCGATCCGAACATCGAGATGCTGGTGACCCAGGACATCGAGATGACCTCGGACGTCAACCATAACGACGTGGCGATGGGCGTCAATTCCTGGATGGAGTTTACCTATCCGGAAATGACGGTGACGGTGTCGAATCCGTGGGTGCAGGTGTGGAAGGGCGGCATCCGCCCCCTGTACGACACCCGCAACGACCTGGATACGACGACCGGTGTGGCCATCAAGTTGACGGAGATGACCGGCGACGAGCGGTTCCGGAACTACTTCCGGATGGTTATCATCAACCGGGTGGACGCCTATGTGCAACGCATGTTGGATGCTTCCTCGACCTTCTACGGCTACAGCGCCGACGTGTTGCTGAAGTCGGAAAAGGGCTGGATGGTCATGGTGCGGACCTATCCGCGCATGCCGTTCTGGGAGGAGACCAACGAATCCAAGCCGATGTGGACGCGCACCGGCCGGTACGAGAACTACCGGACGGAGCCGGAGACGATCGAATACGGCGAAAACTTCATTGTCCACCGCGAGGGGCCTGAGGCCACGCCGTATCTGCCGAACGCGATCTTCTCCACCAACCCGTACGTCCGGCCGGACGACTACGGGATTCCCATCACGGCGCAGCACCACGACGACAAGACGGTCCGTAACGTCAAGTTGCCGTGGCAAGACATCAAGCGCCATAGCAACCCGTTGTGGGAGAAGGGGTATCAGTTCTACTGCGTGACCCCGAAGACCCGGCACCGGGTGCACAGCCAGTGGTCGGTGAACGACTGGGTGCAGATTTACGAGTCGAATTTCGGCGATCCGTACCGGATGGACAAGCGGACGCCGGGGGTCGGCGAGCACCAGTTGCACATCAACCCACAGGCGGCGAAGGACCGCGGGATCAACGACGGCGACTACGTCTATGTGGACGGGAACCCGGTGGACCGGCCGTATCGCGGCTGGCGGCCGAGTGATCCGTACTACAAGGTGGCGCGGTTGATGATCCGGGCCAAGTACAACCCGGCCTATCCGTACCACGTGACGATGGCGAAGCATGCCCCGTACGTGTCGACGGCGAAGTCGGTCAAGGGGCACGAGACCCGTCCGGACGGACGCGCGATCGCGCTGGATACCGGCTATCAGTCGAACTTCCGGTATGGCGCCCAGCAGTCCTTTACCCGGAACTGGTTGATGCCGATGCACCAGTTGGACTCCTTGCCGGGCAAGCATGCCGTGGCGTGGAAGTTCAAGTGGGGCTATCAAGTCGACAACCACGCGATCAACACCACCCCGAAGGAATGCTTGATCCGCATCACCAAGGCGGAAGACGGCGGCATCGGGGCGCGTGGGCCGTGGGAGCCGGTCCGGACGGGCTTTACGCCGGGCCAGGAGAACGAGTTCATGATCAAGTGGCTCAAAGGCGAGCACATCAAGATCAAAGTCTAAGGACGGCGAGCGCGATGTCGCCACCGCCGATGAGACGACCTATCCACCATTTGATCATGAGAAGGAGGAGATCCAATGCCTGAAGTGTATAACTGGCATCTGGGACGGAAGATGCTGTACCCGTACGAGGAGCGGCATCCGAAGTGGCAGTTTGCCTTTGTGTTCAACATCAATCGGTGTTTGGCGTGTCAGACCTGTTCGATGGCGGACAAGTCGACCTGGCTGTTCTCGAAGGGCCAGGAGTACATGTGGTGGAACAACGTGGAGACCAAGCCCTACGGCGGGTACCCGCAGTTCTACGACGTGAAGATCACGCAGTTGGTCGAGCAGGTGAACCCCGGGGGGCAGGTGTGGAACGTGCGGGTGGGCCGCAAGCACCATGCGCCCTATGGGGTGTTCGAAGGGATGACGATTTTCGACGCGGGGGCCAAGGTGGGCCAGGCGGCGATCGGCTACATCCCGACGGACCAGGAGTGGCGGTTCGTCAACATCTACGAGGACACGGCGACCTCGATGCGCGCCATCGTGGAGGGCATCGACAAGACGGGGTTCTCGCGGGATGAACCGTGGAAGATGACGGGCAGCTCGCTCCCCGAGCATGAGACGTTCTTCTTCTACCTGCAGCGGATCTGTAACCACTGCACGTACCCGGGCTGCTTGGCGGCCTGTCCGCGCAAGGCGATCTACAAGCGGCCGGAAGACGGCATCGTGTTGATCGACCAGAACCGCTGCCGGGGGTACAAGAAGTGCGTGGAGCAGTGTCCGTACAAGAAGCCGATGTACCGGGGGACGACCCGGGTGTCGGAGAAGTGCATTGCGTGCTATCCGCGTATCGAGGGGAAGGACCCCTTGACGGGCGGCGAGCCGATGGAGACGCGCTGTATGGCGGCCTGCGTGGGCAAGATCCGCATGCAGAGCCTGGTGCGCATCGGCGAGGACGGCTTGTGGGCCGAGGATCGGTGGCACCCCTTGTACTACGCGATTCGCGTGGAGCAGGTGGCCCTGCCGCTGTATCCGCAGTGGGGCACGGAGCCCAATGGCTACTACATTCCGCCGCGGCATGCGCCGCGCGGCTACAACCGGCAGATGTTCGGGCCGGGGGTGGACAATGCCATTGAGAAGTACCTGGTGCCGAGCCGGGAGCTGTTGGCGGTCCTCCAACTCTGGAGAGCCAGCCAGCAGATCATCTTCCGCTACGACGTGATTCCGGGGCCGAAGGTGTTCGAGACCCAGATTCACGGCAAGCGGTTCGAGATGTACAACGACACCGTGCTGGGCTTCAACAAGTCGGGCAAGGAAGTGGCCCGCATTCAGGTCGAAGAGCCGATTTACATCCGGCCCGCCGAGCGGGTCACCTGGTTGTAAGCCGGCGTCGTGGGCGATCGGGTCGGGGGGTGCCACAGGGACTCCCCGGCACGTCCCGCTTCGCGTGCAGACGGTAGGAATGGGCCGGGAGTCCGGGAAAGGGCTTCCGGCCCATTCTGTTTCTTCCGCTTGTATCGCTTGGGGATGAGCGAGAGGTCGATGATGTACCTGGACCCTGCTCTCCGTCGAGTGAGTGGCATTCCAGGCCCGATGGCAGCGGCAATGGTTTTGATTCCACGTCCTATCTCAGGCTTGCCAATGTTGCTCCCCTGACTGTGTCAGTGTTTCATCCTTCTGCTACATGGCGCGATTTGTCCGCTACGCTCGGATGTTAGGCGGCGGACTGGCTCCACGAGGGGGCCTCTGCGAAGAACGTGCGAGCAGGATGATGGATGGCGCGGAGCTGTGTATACTCTGTCGACTGGCAGGCCACGTCCCGTTGTTTTGCGGGGGCTGAGCTGAGAGCGGCCGCGTATGCGCGCAAGTAGTGCGTATTGTGGTGCGACGGGAGCCACGAATGCGAGAACGAATGCCTCAATCGTCACGCGTCTGACTGCAAGCATGAGTGGGGGCTGCTCCATGATGTCATGTCATGGCTCCTCTCAAAGAAGCGGTGCCCTGGGCCGTGCGTGCTTGTGTGAATTGGCTGGAGATGACTTGGCTGCATCCGAGACGGCTGGCATGATGCCATACCGCCCGGGCGATACGTCGAGACCTTTGGGGCGTGTGGCTTATGCATTGGTACTCTGAGGGGCTTGCGACTCGCGCAAGGTGTACAAGTAATGGTAGAGGCCGCTACACGCCAGTAGTTCGGTATGCGTGCCCTGTTCGACGATTCTGCCCTTGTCGAAGACCAGGATCTTATCGGCACGCTGGACAGTGGTGAGTCGATGGGCGACGACAAATGTCGTACGTCCGGTCATCAGGCGGTCGAGCGCTTGTTGAACCAGGCGCTCCGATTCCGAATCCAGTGCCGACGTGGCCTCATCGAGGAGCAGGATACGGGGGTTCTTAAGGATTGCCCGCGCGATGGCGAGCCGCTGCCGCTGACCGCCGGATAAATTCACGCCTTTTTCTCCAACCATCGTGTCGTATGCGTCGGGCAACTGTACGATAAACTCGTCCGCACGTGCGGCTCGGCTGGCCATCAAGACCTCTTCGTGCGAAGCCGTGTCCCGACCGTACCGGATGTTATCCAGAATAGTGCCGCCGAAGAGGACGGTTTCTTGAGGAACGAGTGCAATCTGTCCATACAAATCGTCCAATCGAAAGGCTCGAAGGTCATATCCATCGATCGTGATGACACCGCTCGTGGGATCGTAAAACCGGTGCAGGAGGTTGATGACCGTGGTCTTTCCGGCGCCGGTCGGGCCGACGAGTGCAATGACCTCTCCGGGGCGGGCCTCGAAACTGATGTCCTTGAGGATGGGCTGGCGCTGATCGTACTCGAACGAGACGCGTTGGGCCTGCACGTGCCCATTGATGGCCCGCACCTCGGTGCCAAGGGACTGCTCCTGAACCTCGGGCATTGTGTCTAGGATCTCGAATACTCGCTCCATGGCTCCCTGGGCTTCTTTGACTTGCGCGAATACTCGAGCCGCGGCGCCAAAGGGACCTATCAGGATGCCAGCGAATAACACGAAGGCGAAGAGGTCCCCCGGGCTGACTTGTCCCTCGATCACCTGTGTGCCCCCATACCAGAGCACGGCGGCCCCTGCGGCAAAGGTGAGCAAGGTAATGGTCGGCACGAAGATCGACAACACGGTGGCCCGCTTCAAGGCCATGTTGACCGAGCGTGTCATAGTTGCGACGAATCGCATTTCCTCCCGCTTGGTTTGAACGAAGGATTTGACAATGCGGATGCCGGCCAGGACCTCCTCGACAATCGTGGACAGCGTGGCTGTTTCGTCCTGTATGGCCGTGGAAAGCTTCTTCAGCCGTCGCCCGAATATTTTTGCGACCAAGACTAAGAGTGGAAGCAGCAACAGAATGAGCAGGCAAAGGCGCCAATTCATGAACAAGAGAAACCCGACTCCACCGACGAACGTCACAGCCTGTTTGGCCATGTCGATCGGTGTGTCGGTAACCGCATGTTGAATGGTTCCGATATCGTTCATGAGCCTGGAGAGTAATTCACCCGTCCGGCGCTTCGAGAAAAAGCTCAGTGACAGACTCTGTACATGACGAAAGACGTGCCGACGGAAGTCGGCTGTGATGTGCTGGGAGACCCAGGCAAGTAGGTACCCGTGTCCCACGGACGCCACGCCCTGTGCCACCACGATGGCAAGGAAGACCACAAGCAATTGCATCATGCCGGCTTTGTCGTGATCGACGGTGATGACGTCCCATAGCCGTCCGACGACACGCAGGAGGACCAGGTTCAGAATGGCTACCAGGGCCACGCACGCTGTTGCTGCGGCCATTCGAGGAAAGTACGGGCGGAGAAACGGAACGAAGCGACGGTAGTAGTTCATAGCAAGGAGGAAATCGAACGAGACATTACGGGCCCATCATACGGTGGGAGCAGAGGGACTGCAATGAAGAGGACGCGCTGGGTGGGGGGTGTGTGGACGGTCTGTACGGACGCGATTAAATCTGGGCGATGGACTCGATGAGATTCTTATTGATTGCGACGAAGTCGGCTTTCTCGCGGTCATTGATCATGACGTCCGTGAGACTAATGAACAACCGTTGCTCTTCGTTGATCGCATCCGAAACGCGGTTTCGCATCGGCGGGATCAGGAAATCGCCGACGTAGGTGCAATTGACCGTTTTGACTCGGATTCGAACCTTCTTGCCTTCAGCCACAGACATCCTCCTCCGTCGGGTATGGGTGTCGAAATTGCGTGAGGCGACCGAGACGCCACTGCAGGCGTGACGCGCCTCAGACTGCCAGCATGACCGACCTGCTGCCAAGCCGACAACGAAATGCCGTCGCGGGACGACCGTTCTCAATACCGACCCGACCCACCCGCAAGGGTCTGCACGTTAACCTGCTGAAGCGTATCCGGGACCCTAACTCCTCCGGCGGAGGAATTTTTGCTTCTTGCGGAGCTTCTTGTACTTGTGCTTCCGCATTTTCTTCCGACGTTTCTTTAACACACTGGACATACGAAACTCCTGCAAGAGATTACGCTAGCGGCTTTCACCTTCAAAAGCAATGATTTTACGAGTCTTTGCAATGGGTGTGGCCGGACCAGAAAGGTGGCCGAGAGGTATCATAGTGATGGCACGCTGTCAAGAAAGGATCGGTCGTCCTCGTCCGACTTGACCCTCGCTAGTCCCCCTCATATAGTGCCTCGTAATGAGCGCATTCACACGTGGATTAGGCTCCCTCCACCGTCTTGTTCCCAGCAGGAACCGATGTTGCCTCCTTGCTGTGTGCTTACTGGCGCTGTGTGGTTGCGGGAGCAAGGGCCCCGCCTATCCTGAAGACCATCAACGGTATATGCGCATCGACGGGGCGATTGAGGGCTTGCGTCGCGCCTACGTCGAGCATGACCTACAAGGGTTTCGAGATCACTTGCTGCCTTCCGAGAAAGTCGAGCGGCTCGAGCGCGATGTCGCGCTGGATCTGCAGACATTTAAGCAGATTACCTTGGATTGGTCGGTCGAACGCATCATGATCGATCAGGACCTGGTCGAGGTCTACATCCACTGGAGTGGACAGTGGAGACATGATCCGGCGGACGCACCGCTGAGAG
Source organism: Nitrospira sp. (assembly GCA_036984305.1). Taxonomy (NCBI): domain Bacteria; kingdom Pseudomonadati; phylum Nitrospirota; class Nitrospiria; order Nitrospirales; family Nitrospiraceae; genus Nitrospira; species Nitrospira sp. The sequence goes on along the minus strand of BQWY01000001.1, from coordinate 3,490,334 downwards.
ATCGTGGGCACGGCCGGTTGCAATTTCTCGGCACTCAATCCGTACTCCTCGAATCAGTGGAAGGAGCGTTGCCCTTCGGAATGAGCGGGCGCTCCGTTCCCGCCTCGACTCATCAGTCGGGGGAGGGAGGAATCTGACGATGCCACGCAAGCAATCGTCAGCGCGAGCGCGGTCGGAGACCGACTTCATCGTAATCGGCAGTGGGGTGGCCGGTCTCCGCGCGGCCTTGGAATTGGCCCGCTGCGGATGGGTTCTGATGCTCACGAAGGGGCAACCGTTCGAGAGCAGTTCGATTTATGCTCAGGGCGGCGTGGCGGTCGCACTGAGCGAGGAAGACGATGTGGCCGTGCACCTGCGCGATACGCTCAAGGCGGGGCATGGCCTGTGTCGCAGAGAAGCCGTGCGCGTGCTCGTGGAAGAGGGACCCCGGCGCATTCACGAGCTCATCCGCTGGGGGGCTCAGTTTGACAAGATCGGCAATGCATTCGCTTTTGCGCGGGAAGCGGCGCACAGCCGGAGCCGGATTCTTCGTGCCCGAGGCGATGCGACCGGAAATGAAATCGTTCGCGTTCTGATGGCCCAGGCCTATCAACACGAGCGCATACGAGCGTTAGACCACTCCTTTACGGTTGACCTCGTCACGCAGGACGGGAGGTGCCAGGGAGTGGTGGTCTTGGACGAACTGACGGGGGAGCGGTCCGTGATTCCAGCCAAGGCCGTGGTCCTCGCCACGGGAGGGGTCGGCCAAGTCTATGCGCGGACGACGAATCCGTCGAGCGCGACCGGAGACGGGGTCGCGATGGCCTTTCGTGCCGGAGCTGTATTGGAAGATATGGAGTTCATTCAATTCCATCCCACCGCACTCTATCTGCCGTCCAGCCCGCCGTTTCTCCTGTCGGAAGCCATCCGCGGCGAGGGTGGGCAATTGCGCAACGTCAAGGGCGAGTTGTTCATGCATCGGTATCATGGGGACGGCGCACTTGCGCCGCGCGACATCGTCGCCCGGGCAATCTGGGCTGAAATGGCCGCCACACGGTCCCGCCACGTCTATCTCGATGTCACGCATTTGAGTCCTGGATTTGTCCGGCAGCGGTTTCCGACGATCTATGCCACCTGTCTCCGTTACGATATCGACATCACTGAAGAATGGATTCCTGTGTCGCCCGGCGCCCACTATATGATGGGAGGTGTGCGGACAACGAGCGAGGGCGCGACCAATGTGGCCGGCCTCTACGCAGCGGGTGAGGTAGCCTGCAGTGGCGTCCACGGGGCTAACCGGCTCGCGAGCAATTCGCTGCTCGAGGGACTGGTGTTTGGGGTTCGGGCCGCACGCGCGGCGGCGGATTATGCGGAGAAACTTTCCCCCAGGGGCCATGTGCTTTCCCTACGGGACCTGGGACTGGAACGTCCGGCCCGCCTGGAAGACGCGGAAAAGATGCGCAGTTCTCTCCGACGACTGATGTGGGGCCGCGTGGGTATCGTCCGCACGGGAGACGCGCTGGCCAGAGCCGCCGCCCAATTGACCCGCTGGGCGAAGACAGTGGCCTACCCGCTCGCAACAAGGACGGAACTTGAAGTGAAGAACATGGTGCAAACCGCCCTCTGTATCACGGAAGCGGCGCTGTGGCGGCAAAACAGTCTGGGGGCGCATTATCGAGCCGACTACCCGCAGCCGCAACGAGGCGGCCGGCGTCAGCACAGCCATGTCAGTATGGATCGGGAATTCAGCGGGGTTCCTCGACGGAGACACCCAGCACCGGTGATTGCGCTCCGCCGTTCGTGACGTGGCCGGCCGCACTGGATCGGCGGCTCAAAAGGAAGTGCCGATAGTAGTGTAGGACTTTCTGGACGTAGCGACGCGTCTCATTGAAAGGGGGCAACGTGCGATAGCGATCGACCGCGTTTTCTCCCGCATTGTAGGCGGCGAGCGCGAGCGGCAAATTGCCCTCAAATCGGTCGAGCAGATAGCGCAAATGCTTGGTCCCGCCTGATATATTCTGCTCAGGATCGAAGACATCCTGCACATTGTGCCGCTGAGCGGTCTGCGGCATCAGTTGCATCAACCCCAGTGCGCCGGCACGGGAAACGGCCATCGGATCGTAGTCCGACTCCGCCTTGATTACCGCCAGTACCAATGCCGGATGCAATCGCGCCTGATGAGCGGCTCGCGCAATGGCCGCCTCCAACTCTCGAGGGGCCATGGGGGTGTGCGGAGCAGTCGCATACAAGTCGATCTTCTTATAGTTCGGATCGGTGGGGACATTGGTCAATGATACGACACCCTGCTTATCCACGTAGAGATAGACCTCAGCCTCGCTCGACGTCGGCGTCAAACCAAGCAGTATGCTCCCCTCTAACACCATGCCGGTGAATGTTGCCAACGCGAGTTGGATCAACCTTCGCTCAGGACGAGGTCGGCGCGTATCGGCGCGGATAGCCATACTTCAAAGGCTAGCAGCGGCTAGGTCTGCTGTCAAAGTATGTGAAAAATAATGATATTATATGAGTTTCGGGAAGCTGATGCCACTAAGTGGCCGACCTTAACAGGCTGTGGACATGCTCGCGAAAAAGACGACCAAGCTCCTGTGTTATGGGTCCGGGATGCCCGCTTCCGAAGGGTTTCCCATCGAGTGAGACCGCCGGAAGGACCTCGGAACTGGTATTGGTCACGAAACACTCGGACGCTTCCTGGAGAGCCGGGGCTCGGAAGCGGCCCTCTTCTGTGGGAATGCCGGCCCGTCGGGCTAGCGTCAGCACCATGTTTCTAGTCAGGCCGTCCAGCAGTCCGCATTCGATGGCGGGTGTGCAGAGACGCCCCTGAATCACGAAAAATATGTTGCTGATCGTGCATTCAGCCACTTCGCCTTGGGTATTGAGCATGACGGCGTCGTAGGCGCCGGCCGCGAGGGCCTCCTGTTTGGCCAGGATGTTGTTCAGAAAATTGAGTGACTTGATCTGGGGATTAAGGGACTCCGCCTGATTGCGGCGGGTGTGGGCCGTGATCAGACGGATGCCATTTCGATACAGCGTGTCCGCTGGACGAGCGAGGGGCTTCGTGATGATCACGAGCGTGGGTGTCGGACAGAGCACGGGATCGAGGCCGATCTCACCCGGGCCGCGAGAAATGGTGATTCGGATATATGCGTCACAGTCTGGCGTCCCCACCGAGTTGCGCGCCATGGCTTCCGTCAAAATGCCGAACCATGCCGAGTCTTCGATTGGAATACGAAGATGGATCAGATCTGCGGAACGCCGCAATCGGGCCAGATGCTCGGTGAGTAAGAAAATCGTCGGTCCATAGGAGCGAAGCGTTTCGTACACGCCGTCTCCATACAAAAATCCATGATCGAAAACTGAGACCACCGCCTCTTCCTTGGGGAGGAAGCGATCATTGAGATAAATCCACATCCTAGCCTGCCCGTAGTGCCGAAAAGAACGCTTGCCCCTTATGCAGGGTCTCTTCATATTCGCGTTGAGCGTCGGAGTCCGCGACGATCCCGGCGCCCATTTGCAGGTATCCATGGTGGCCTCTCAACAGCATGGTACGGATCAGAATGTTCCAATCCATATCCCCCGTGCGGCTGATGTAGCCCAACGACCCTGTGTAGATTCCACGCCGGACCGGCTCCAATTCGTCGATGATTTGCATACAACGTACTTTGGGCACCCCCGTGATCGTACCGCCTGGAAAGACCGCGCGAAGGACGTCGGCTCCGGTCATCTCGGGTCGAAGAGTGCCCCGAATATTCGAAACTAGGTGGCTGACGTGCGAGTATTGTTCGACGGTCATGAACTCGTCGACGGCAACGGTGCCGTAGGCGCAGACACGGCCAAGGTCGCTGCGCTCTAAATCGACCAGCATCAGATGTTCGGCACGCTCCTTGGCGTTCGCCAGGAGCTCGTGCTTTAAACGGTCGTCCTCCCAGGCACCGGCGCCACGGGGTCGAGTACCCGCGATCGGTCGGGTTTCGACGGCCCGTCCCAGCTTGCGAACGAGTCGCTCCGGGGAGCAGCTGACGAGCGTCAGGTCGTCGAAGCTCATGATGGCCCCAAAGGGAGACGGATTCACAGACCGAAGCCGTTCATACAATGCCGTGCCGACCCTCCGGTGGGGACTGGTTTCATGTCGACCCACTGCCGACAAGTCGAACGTGAAGCGATGAGAGAGGTTGGCTTGATAGATATCCCCGGCCCGAATGTATTCCTGGCTTCGCTCCACGCGAGCCATGTATTCCGATCGGGACTGACCGGCCGTTGGAACGAGCGCCTGCCAATTGTAGCTCTGCCGATGAGATGTTCGTGGCTGCGTCAATCGGTCGTACAATCGGTGCAAGCGGTCTCGACCTTCTTCATAGAGCGAGGCCCGATTTTCCCTTGCGAATCGGACCGCAGACGGGCTGAACATCAAGTCGACTGTGCCCTGAACGTGGTCGATCGCTCCGATCAAATCGTACAGGGCCATCTGGATATCCGGTACAGGGATGTCAGCGGCAGCGACGGAGGGAAGCGTTTCGAGCCTACGGACGTAATCGTAGCTCAGGAATCCAACCGCTCCTCCGACAAATGGCGGTCTTTCTTTGCGTGCTGCCATGTCCGGCACAATCGCATGCTCCATGAGGACGTCGAGCGGATCGTCGATTAATACTGCGGTATGGGATCCGGTGGTCAAGCACGTCCGGCCATCCTGGTGCGATAAGGTTGCGTAAGGTCGTTCGCCGAAGAAGGAGTAGCAGGGCTGCCCAAGTTGCGGCCGACCGGATTCCAATAGGAATGTCGGTTCCACAGCGTCATCGAGTTGCGTATGAAAGTGAAAGGGGTCCAGTGAGGCGAGTGGAAACGACAGGGTCAATGGCTGAGGCGAGTCGAGCAAATAGGATTCTCTGGACGGCTCCAACATAGGTGGGAGCCATCATATAGCAGGGTCGGGGCAGGTTCCACTATTCCTCGCCCGCACGTAGCAGGCGAGAGAGCCGGGTCGCCGTGAGGGAATCACGACATGGTCTGGCGATGGCGGTGGTCTAGTAATGGGTCGACTGAACTTCCGAGTTGCTTTCCCGTTGGACGGCGGGACTCTGGTCCCTAGCGTGGTCGACCGCTGTTCCCGCCATGTCATGCATTTTCTTTTGTAGAAACGGTTCCCGCTCGGTAGCGGCGGCTTCCTTCAGCGCTTTCAGCGCTGCGGGATCTCCTGTGTCGACCATCGCCCGAGCGGCGGCTTCGCGCACGAGGACATCGGAAGATTTGAGATGCGGAGCGATAGCTGGAATAGCCTTTCCCTTGGACACGTGCGCCAACGCGGTCAGCCCGCGCCGAAGGAGTGGCGCGGGCGGGTTAGGGGTTGATACAAGCGAGGAGAGGAACCGGCCGACGCTGGAATTACCCTGATAGTACCCTAAGTAGGAGGTGGCGCGAGCCCGATAGGCAATATCCAGTTGATGGTCCTGCGCCAGCGTGGTGAGTAACTCTGGAACGTCCGGTCCTATGCGGGCCAAGTCCTCCGCCGTTGCGACATGTTCTTCGGCGGCCAAGAGGCTCATGATGGTGTGAAGTTGCGTGGTTCGGGCTGCCTCAGCTGAGGCATTGGATGCGACGCACCCCCACGCCGCCAGGATCAATACGACGGTGATCGCTATGGATAGGGATTTCATGTCGTTCTCCTTGGCCGTATCGCACTTTTGCGTCAACGCACGAGCGGATTCCGCAGCATGACAAAGGCTTGGTCCGGTGAAATTTGATCGCGCGCGCCCAGTGCATCCGGTCCCTGCGTCCAAAACATCAAGTTTCGAGCGCCACCCCCCACCCCGCACTCGGTCGGATCCACCGATTGATCCCCATCGCCGGTCGGTGGCTGGTCGACGGTGAGAAGGCATTCCGGCGTGTCTGGAATGGGATCGACGTTGATAAAGTTAGTCGGCGAGTTCGGAGTCGAGCCGGTGCGTTCCGTTGTGTGAAAGAGCCCGACGTAGTGACCCACCTCGTGGGCCATGGTGCGTCCTCGGCGCAGCAGATCGGAAGCCGTGAGGTCTCCAATCCGCGAAGCCACGAGCGAAATCCCAACCCCTGAAGCGCCGGTCCCTTGAATACGGGCCGGACCGGGTATGCCGCCGGATACGCCCAGTACGCCGGCAATACCCTGAAGTTGGATATCCTGGACAAAAAAGACGTTGAGGGCTTCGTTCCCCGCCGGTGGGTTGAGCGAGAAGAGCAGCGCCTGCTCGTCGGTACCGTTAACCACCGCCAATTGCCCAACCAGGCTTGCAGGACAATCGAATGTGTGCACCGTTCCGACTTGAATGTTGACCTGAGCGAGAATCCTTTGGAATTCATTGAAGAGCAACAAGAAGTCCTGATTGGTGAGGGCCGATTGGCTGTCGAGGTCTTGAATACCGCAGAATACCAGATTGAGGTCCAATGCACCTGCGGTCGGATTGAGGCGCCTGTTGAGCACCGCCAGAACCTGTGTTGAAACGGGCGAGCCGTTCGGATTTCCGATTTGAAATTGGTAACGGCCGTTTTCAAATGTGTAGGTGGTGCTGTGCGGCAGGATACCCGCCGTCACGGCGTACCCAATTTGTTGGAACAGATTCTTCCCGATTGGGTCCAGATCATTGGGGTCCAGCGTCACCAGCGTTTGTCCGCTAGGATTCATGATATTGGTCATGACTGCGGTGGCGTTGCCCGTAGAGGGAATTGCAACCAGCAACAACGATGAGGCTCCAATGGCGTCCACCGAGAGCGGACTGGCGAGCAAGGCACCTGCCGGGATCGAGAACGTCCCAAGGTCTTGTATGTCGCCCTGCGACGTCGGGGGTGGTAGGGGAGCCGGGGGAGGCGCCGAGGAATCACCCGAACTACACCCAACCAAGAGGGTGACAGTGAGGACCACCCCGTGAGCGAGCACCATGCCACGACGACATCGTGTCATCTCGAATCCTACACCAGAAATCTATACCATCAACCAGCCTGCGCAGCAGCGGTTAGCGGACACCGGTACCGGGTACATAGTTGAGGGTGTTCCGATGGTGTCAGCAGGCTACCCGCTGAAGAAACACATCGTCAATATTCATCCATGCTAGGTTTGCCACACGTGAGGTGAGGTGGAGGCTTCCTTAGTCAGGACTACTTTTGGCTGGGGGATGCCGGTGAGGCCTCGGGCGATCTACGGCTAGGAATTGGAAGAATTGCATGGTGTCAAGCCAGACGCGACAAACTCCTTGACATTGAAGGGCGATTCTTGTTTGAATGGCGCGCTTTTGTTGTAGCTTGACCCGCCCTATGGGTGTGTCGAGTGCGATAAGGGCAGACAAATGCCTCCCTCGACGGATCCTCTCTATGCGGGTCTGGGTCAGGCCCTTCGTGTGGGAACGGAGGTGCTCGCCGCATTGATTGTCGGCGGCGGGCTCGGGTGGGCGGCCGATACTTACCTGTTCAATTCAACCCCCTGGGGCATGGTGGCAGGCTTGGTGCTCGGTCTCGCGGCGGGGGTGCGCAGCGCCTACCGCGCCGCGCAGCGCTGGTCATCCTAAGACGCACGGGTTTACGAAAAGGTTGGTGCAGCAGTGGAAGAGAGCCCATTACACCCATTCGAGTTGCACGAGATCGTGCCGATTTCGTTGTTCGGTTTTGATATCTCAATAAATAAGGCCGTGATTTGGATGTGGATCGTGGTCGGCTTGGCGGCCTTCCTGCTCATTCGTGCCGCGCAGTCGAAGAGCTTAATCCCGGGTAAGCTCCAAAGCCTGGCCGAACTGATGGTGGATTTTATTCGTGGCATTATTCTCGACACGATGGGCGAGAAGGGGATGCGGTTTTTCCCCTTCATTGCCACGCTCTTTATCTTCATTCTCTTCAGTAATTTGTTGGGGTTGATTCCTGGTTCCTATACCGTCACGAGTCAACTCATTGTGACCGCGGTCTTCGCCCTCGTGGTCTATGCGCTCAGCGTGGTGTTGGGGTTTGTGCTGCATGGAGGAAAGTTCTTGGGCATTCTCGTGCCGCCCGGAACACCGGGTTGGCTCTTACCGCTCATGATCCCGATCGAATTGGTCAGTCAGCTCGCGCGGCCCGTTTCGTTGGCTGTCCGACTGTTTGCCAATATGACCGCCGGCCATGTCATCCTGGGGGTCTTGTTCGGTCTCGCGGTGAGCGGAGGACTGCTGATCGGCTGGCTTCCATTTGCGTTTACGATTGCGATGAATGGCCTGGAACTGGGTATTGCTTTTATTCAGGCCTACATATTTACCGTGCTCACCTGTGTCTATATGGGTGATGCCATTACCTTGCATGGGCATGGCGACGAGCATGCCCACTAGGCACTCGATGGACTAGTCCAGAAGGAGGAGAAGACGTCATGGATTCAGCCGCTGCAGCGTTGTTGGGTATGGGTCTGGCCGCGGCCGGGTTTGCCGGCGCCGGTGTGGGAATCGGCTATATCTTCGGTAAGATGATCGAAGCGGTCGCTCGTCAGCCTGAGGCGGAGGGCCGGGTCGGAAAATACATGTGGATCGGCTTCGCGCTGGTCGAGGCGATCGCGTTATACGGGTTGGTCATTGCCTTCATCATCATGGGGCTCCGAAAGTAGACCGAGCAGGTCTAAGGTGCAGCTCAGGATCGGCCGAGACGCCGAGATTACCTTACAACCTAAGCCTCAACCTCAACTTAAACCTGGGTTAGGACCATGCCACAGTTTGAAAGCCACTTCTTTACGTCGCTGATTTTTTGGGAAGTCGTCTCGTTCGCGATCCTGTTCTGGGTGCTCTACAAATTTGCCTTTCCCTCCATTCTCGAGACGCTGGAGGCGCGGGAGCGCAAGATCAAGGATTCACTGGAGCAAGCCGACCGACAGCGCGCGAACGCCGAGCGGACGTTGAAGGAGTATCAGGAGAAGCTCACTCAGGTCTCAAAGGAAGCCGAGCAGATCCTCGCTGCGGCCAAGGAGCGCGCGCAACGCCTGTTGGATGAAAACGAACAGCGTTTGACCGCTGAGGCAGAACGGATTAAAGGGGAATCCACCCGAGAAATCGAGCAAGCCCGTCGCTCCGCCGTTCAGGATATCCGCAAGCAGACGACGGAATTAGCGTTACTCGTGGCTGAAAAGGTGGTCGAGAGAAGCCTCAGCGACGCGGATCATAAGCGGTTTGCCGACGAAGCCCTGGAGGCGGTGACACGGGCTCACGGCGCATAGTCGATGCTGTATCGCCAGGCGTTAGCGTCTCACCGGGGATGGCGAGCTAACGAAGACTAATCAGTGATCTCTCGTTGGCCTTTCCAGGTCGATAGCCTTCTCGGTCGACTTCCACCGATTCAAAGCCGAGTGCGCAGATTCTTCTCTCGATATCACGGCTGGGAAGGATCGTGAGTAGTTCTCTCACTTCCTCGGCACCCACTTCGAGACGGGCGACGCCGCCAAAATCTCGCACCCGGACCTGCCGAAATCCTTCCTCGAGCAACAACGATTCTGCAGCTTCGACTCGTGCGAGGCTTTCGTATGTAATTGGGAGGCCTCTTGGAATGCGCGAGGAGAGGCATGCCGCCGCCGGCTTATCCCAATTGGGGAGCCCAAGGTGTCTCGCCGCGGTTCGTACGTCCGCCTTCTTAAATCCTGCTTCCACCAGCGGACTCCTCACGGACCATTCGCGGGCTGCGAGCAATCCGGGGCGATCGTCGTCAAAATCGTCCTGTTGCACTCCGTTGACAATCTGGCAGAGACCCAATTCGAGACGAATCCGGTTCAGCGCAGAATACAAGTCCGTCTTGCAGTGATAGCAGCGGGTTGCATCGTTCAGGGCGAATGCGGGGAGTGCAAGTTGATCCGTCGTCTGCCACAAATGTCGGGCACCGATGCGGCGGGCCAACCGCTCGCAATCGAGGCGTTCGCGTTCGGGAAGCGTGGCCGAAACGCTGGTGACGGCGACCGCGTCGGGTCCCAATCGATCATGTGCAACGTGCAACACCAGCGTGCTGTCGATGCCGCCGGAAAATGCGACCAGGACGGACTGCATCCGGTCCACCATCGTCCCGAGGGCCGCGAGCTTTTGAGTGATGTGGGTGGTGAGACTCATGGGGTCGGCTCGACCTTGACCTTGGCCTTCGCTTGGTCTCCGACCACCACCAGGGCATAGTGGTAGGGATCCAGGTAACGTTTGGCCACACGCAGCACATCCTCTTTAGTGACCCGTTCGATCCAGCGGGGATACTGCGTAAAATATTCCAATCCAAGGTTGTGGAGTTCCACGAGCGCGAGGGTCTGGGCCAGCTTGCTGGTCGTGTCCAATCGCAGAGCAAAACTGCCCATCAGATAGGCTTTGGCGTCGGCAAGTTCCTGATCCGTGACGGGGGCCTCACGGATGGCTTTCAGCTCATGGAGGACGCCGGCGATCGCCTGATTCGTCGCCTCGGTCCTCGTTTGAAGGCTAATATAGAAAGGGCCTTGTGCCACCCGTCCTTCAAAAAGGCTCATCACGCCATACGCCAGCCCCTGTTTGTCCCTGATGTTATCCATAAGTCGAGAACCGAAGCCTCCTGCTCCGAGTATTTGATTCAGCACCGAAATGGCATAGTAATCGGGGTTCGACCGTTTGACACCGAGGTGGCCAAGGATGATGCTGGACTGCGTCAACTCTTTGTTGATGAGTTTGAGGGTAGGCTTGGTCAGTTTCTGCGAACTCGCAGTCTTGGGCGTCGGTGCGGGGACCTGCTTCCAGCCCCCGAAGTACTTGGTCACGAATGCGGTGACCTCCTCCTGCGTGAGATCCCCCACAACGCTCAAGATGGTCTGATTTGGAAGGTAATAGTTATCGTGGAACGTCCGGACATCCTGTTGCGTAATCTGAGGGATCGTTTCCTCGGTCCCGGCGACCGGCCAGCGATAGGAGTGGCCCGCGAAGATCAGCTGATTGAAGGCCCGCATGGCCACAGTCCCGGGGTCGTCTTTTTCGCTGATCAACTGTCCGATGATTTCGGAGCGGACGCGCTCGAACTCGTGCTTGGGGAACACAGGGTTCTGCAGCACGTCGGACAGCAGCGCAAGACCGAGATCGGCGTCTTTCTTCAGCACCCTGGCCGTTGCACCGGTGTAATCTTCGGAGCTGCTGGCTCGCAGAGATCCGCCGACAAATTCGATCTGTTCGGCGAGCTCGGCGCTGGTACGTGTCGTGGTTCCCTCATCGAGCAGGCTGACCACGAGATTGGCCAACCCGGCCTTTTCAGGAGGATCCTGAGCGGATCCGACTTTGACGAGCGCATGGGCTTCGATCATGGGAAGGGCATGCTGCTCAAGGAATAACACCGTCAGACCGTTGGGAAGCACGAAGCGGATCGGTTGCAAGTCCGCCGCGCCGACCACGTTTGCCGCAGTGAGCGACCACAGACCAAGTATCGTGCCATACACCCACGTGCGACAGTGGATGGCGGCGAAGAACCATGCGCGGGGAATCATGGTTTCGAGGCCGGTTGAGCCGCTCCCTGATGCCGATCCGATTGCGGAGGAGTTGGTATCAAAATGCCGACCGTTCGGGCGTCGTCGATGAGGTACTTCTGTGCGACCCGCTGCACGTCTTTGGCCGTGACGCCGCGGATTTTTTCCACGTAGTGACCGACATGGCGCCATCCGGCACCAACCGTTTCGGCCTCGCCCAAGAGCATGGCATGCCTGAAATTGGAATCCTGTTGAAACACATAATCGGCTTCGACGTTGTTCTTCGCTCGTTGAACCTCCAGATCGGTGGGCGGACTCGATTGGATACGAGCGATTTCCTGCTGTAGCGCCGTTTCGGCCGCTTCGACCGTCTGGCCAGGCCTGAGCACGGCATAGAAGTAAAACAGTCCGGGGTCGGCCTGCATCAGCGTGTATTCGGCCCCCACGGCCAACGCAAGTTGGTGGTCGTGGACGAGACTGCGATACAAACGTCCGCTCCTTCCGTGCGAGAGAACCGACTCAAGCACCGATAACGCATAGGCGTCGTCGCTGGCAAAATTCGGCGTCCGGTATCCCATCATCACGAACGGCAGCTGCGCATCACGCTTCAACAGAAAGCGGCGCTCGCCGCGTTGCTCCGGCTCCTTCGTGGTGGGGGGTGCAGGCGTGGGACCCCGAGGAATGGGTTCGAACAACTTTTGAACCGTCGACAGAAGCTGATCGGCCTTGATATCGCCGACGATCACCAAGGTTGCATTGTTAGGCGAGTAGTACGTGTCGTAGTGCCGTTGTAGATCGTCGAGCGTCATGGCATCGAGATCCCCGAACCAGCCGATGATCGGCCAGTGATAGGGATGGGTCATGAACATTTGCGCGAACAATGTCTCAACGAGGTAGGCCTGTGGATCGTCCTCGATGCGCAGACGCCGCTCTTCTTTGACGACCTCCCGCTCGCGCTGGAATTCCTCGCGATCGAGGACCAGCCCTTGCATTCGATCCGACTCGAGTTCCAGGGCGAGCTGCACACGGTCGGCGGAGAGATTTTCGAAATACGCTGTAAAGTCCTGACTGGTGAAGGCGTTGTCCATCCCGCCGTTCTTCTTGACGAGCCGCGAGAACATGCCCTTGGGATACCTCGTGGTTCCGTTAAACATCATATGTTCGAGCATGTGCGATAGTCCGGCCCGTCCCATGACTTCGTTCCGCGAGCCGACTTTATACCAAACCTGAACGGTCACCACCGGCGCTTTCGGCACCTCGACCAGCAACACCTTCATCCCGTTACTGAGGACGACTTCCTTGGGTTCCGCGGCAAAGAGTGGGGCGGACCAGAACGCGGCACGACCGCAGATGAAAAGACAGGCAATCAGAAGCGGGATGGAAGGAATCGTACGACGAGGCATCATGCGGGCGAGCGAATCATACCGGCTCCGCATGCTAACAATCGCTTTTGTGGCGAGTCAAGCCGGCCGGCTGCGGGCCGGCGCCCGCCGTTTGTGCGGCGAAGCCCAACTGCCCGCAGGCCCCGAGCACCTCCGGCCCCTTACTTTTCCGAACGAATACGTCGAGGTCGGCGCGACGGAGGACGGATTGGAATGCCGACACGGAGCCATCGCTCGGGCGGCGGTGCGAGTTGTTCGGGAACTCGTTGAACGGAATAAGATTGACCTTGCAACGAAAACCGCGGAGCAAGGTGACAAGGCGCTCGGCGTCCGCGCGCGAGTCGTTTCGCCCGGCCAACATGACATATTCGAAGGTGAGCCGATTGCGCGCTTTCAACGGAAACGTCCGGCACGCCTGCATCAAGGCCGCAAGCGAATAGCTCCGATTGACGGCTGGCATCAGTATCGCCCGCTGAGCATCGGTGGTGGCGTTCAGCGAAATGGCAAGGTTGACGCCGAGCGGCGCGACGTCCGCGATCCGGGAGGCCAGGCCGGCGGTCGAGACGGTAATGCGACGCGGCGCGAATCCGACCCCCCACTCCGTGTTGGTCAACCGCGTGATCGACTCCGCCACGGCCTCAAAATTCGCCAACGGCTCACCCATGCCCATGAACACCAGGTTGGACAGGCGGGAATTGGGATCCAGTTGATCCTGAACGGCGAGCACCTGCCCGACGATCTCATGCGGCTTCAGATTTCGCGACAGGCCCAATGTCCCCGTCAAACAGAACGTGCAGTCGAAGGTGCATCCGACCTGCGAAGAGACGCAGAGCGTCAGGCGCCTCCCGTCTGGAATCAGGACCGATTCGGCTACCAGGCCGTCGTCGAGCCCGAGAAGGAACTTCTTCGTGCCGTCCTCGGCCGTCCGAATGAGCCGAGTCTGCAATCCTGACACTGCCGCGTGAGCGGCGAGCCATGCGCGATCGGACAGGGATAGGTCCGTCATCGAATCGATGGAGCGGGCGCGTTTGGCATAGAGCCAGCGTAGGATTTGTGTCGCGCGATATCGTGGGCGTCCGGATTCCTCGACCAACCGCGTCAGTGCACCTTCATCGTATGCCAGCAAATTGGGTTGGTTCGCGGGATGAAAGGGATGAATCAGCGTGTGCGAGGCCGACATGCATGAAGCCTAGCACAGGCCAAAAGTGGCCCACAAGGAACCCCCGTGTCCAGTTCGGAGCAAACGCCGAACCTGGCACGTGTCCGTTTGGCCGGAAACCGTTCCGTCAGGTTGCGGCTTCGGGACTTTCGCTGCGTAAGGCGAGGGGATTCTGGTATAATTTTCGAGATTCGCATTCCCATCTCAGGTCAGCACCATGACCGATTTACCCGCACACAACCGTTCTTGCCGATCCTGGCTTCTGGCGGCGCTCCTGACCGGAGCAAGCATCTCGTCGTCGGCAGTGTTGGCCGACGGAAACGTGTCCACCTCCAGCGCTGCATCTTCTCCCCCTGCGGTGTTCACGCTCAACTGTGAGATCGCCGAACGTTGTTTCCGTGAGGCCTTGGGCGTGCCGAGACAGGGCGCCGAGATCATGACGGACGAAGCGGTCGCCGCCAAGCTTGAACACCTCCGTGTCGTGATGGAAAAGCATCCCGGCTCCCTGTGGGCCAAGCGAGCCGGCTTGGTGTCCGGTGTCATTTTGAAAGAGCGCGATTCCGCACGAGCTGTACTGTATTTCCGCTCCGCGATGAAGGATTTCCCGGTGCTGGAGGATTATGTGCGGCTCTGGACGGGTCAGGCGCTGATGAACAGCGGAGATACCGCCGAAGCAGCGGCGCTCTTGCAGTCAATTGCTGAAGTCGTGCCGGACAGTGTGATGGCGTCACGTGCAACATACGATGCGGCTGAAAGTTGGTATCGGGCGGGGCAATGCGATCGGGCTGTCGAGCAGTTCTCGATGGCCCTGCGCAGCGAAGATAAAGAGTCGGTGCTTCCTCTTGGCTATCTGCACCAGGCCGAGTGCCAGACACACATGAACGATAGAGTTGGTGCGCAGGCGACGTTGCGTCGGCTCTGGGTGAAGTACCCGAACACCCCCGAAGCCCAAGAGGCCGATGCCCGTCTCGCGGGCGGTACGTCCGAAGGTTGGACGCCCTCTGCCGACGAGCGTTACGAGCGAGCGAGGGTGCTGCAGGGAATGGCGCTGCACGCAGAAGCGGTGGACGAGTTTCGGTATTTTCTGGCCACGGCTAACGGGGATGCTCGCATCGGGGAGGCAAAGTTTCGGATGGGGCTCTCCCTGGCGAGGCTCAAACAATACGACCGTGCTCGGAAGGTCTTTCAGGACGTTCTGAGCAACCATCAGGGACAAGCCAGCGAGGCGGTGGTGTGGCTGGCGCGCGTCTATCTTCGGCAGTCGGAGGGAGACGCCCTGCTGAGCTTGACGAAGAATCCCCCCAAGGTGGCCTTGACCAAGGAACAACGGGCCATGCTCCACATTCTCCGGGGCGTGTGGTTGGAGGATCAAGAGCAGGTTGAGGCCGCTGTGACGGCCTACCGCCAAGCGAGCGAGTTGGGCTCGGAGAGTCACCATCGCAGCGAGGCGCTCTGGAAAATCGGATGGGCCTGGTATCGGGCAGGGCAGTGGAAAGAGGCCATGGCTGCGTTCCAGCGTCTCGCCGACGACAAGGAGAGCGACTCCTTGGTGCCGCAGGCCCTCTACTGGATGGCACGAACCTCCGAGCGACTTCGCGATCCGGAAACAGCGGCGCTGTATGAGAAGGTCTGCCAGTCGTACCCCGTCACGTACTACTGTCAATTGGCTCGGGACCGTCGGCCTCAGCTTCCGTCGGTGCCGGTCACGGTTTCAACGGAGACGTTGGCGCCTGGGTCAGACCCGCTCTCCATGGATCGACGAGAAGAGATCACTCGGGATGCTGATTATCGCCGAGCAGTCGAACTCCGTATTCTGGGCATGGACACCGAGGCCGCTCGAGAACTCACCGCGCTGACACGGCGTTACGACCGCGATCCTGCCGTTGTTCTGGCGCTGTCCAGACTCTTGAACGAAACCGGTGCCTATGGCCCCGCCCTCCGATTGGCTCGGCTGCATTTTAGGGACGACTTGGAGCGACGCGGGACGCTGGCTTCTCCCGCACTGTGGACGGTCGCCTATCCAACGGTATTCGTGCCGACGGCACGGGCGCAAGGCGCCAAGGGGGTCGATCCCTACCTTGTGGCCGCCGTTATTCGTGAAGAGAGTCAATACGACGGCCAGGCTGTGTCCCGGGTTGGAGCCATCGGATTAATGCAAGTGATGCCGGCGACCGCTGCGACCGTGGCCAAGCGTATCGGGTTGACGGAGGTCACACGAGACGATCTGTTTGATGAAGGAACCAACGTTCGCATCGGGGTTCGGTATCTCGAGCAGCTATTGGACCAGTTTCAAGGGAATGAAATCTACGCGGTCGCTTCCTACAACGCGGGGCCACGGGCCGTGACGTCCTGGGTGGCCAGGAACGGTCACCGAGACGCTGACGAATTCGTCGAATTGATCCCCTATCAGGAAACGCGTTTATACGTGAAGCGCGTCCTCCGGAGCTACCGGGAGTACCTCAGGCTTCGCAACGGAGCCGGTGGCACGTAGCGTTTCTTGACAGGTCCCCGCCTCGCCTTCTATAGTGCAGCCTATTCGTCCTGCCTCGCCTGCGGCGCGGAGTGATAGCCTCAACGTGGCGCTGGAAAAACTCGTCGCTCTAGAAGGTCGAATCAAGGACCTGGTCAAGGTCACGCAAGATTTGCGCCACAAGAATCATCAACTCGAGCAAGAACTCCGGGCTGCTCGTGCACGTTTACTAGCCCAAGATGAGGTTAACAGGCGCTGGGAGCGTGAGCGCTCTCAAATCCGAGCTCGCGTCGAAAAGGTCTTGGGCGAGATCGAAATCCTGGAAGCTTGGGAAGAATCCAAGGAGGTGCCCCTTGGCGAAAACCGTCGATGTTGAAATCTATGGACAGCGGTATACCCTGCTTGGCGATGCCGACGATCAGTATGTCCGCCGGCTTGCCAAGTACGTGGATGAACAAATGAAAGCGGTCGCCAACGGCCTGAAAACCGCTACCCCCTCCAAGTTGGCCGTGCTGGCAGCCGTGAATATTGCCCATGAACTCTTCCAGGCGGAACAGCTGCGCGTCGAGAACGAGGCGGATGTCGAGCGCCGGATGATGTCCCTCATGCAATCCATCGAGGAGCAGATGCCGTCCACCCTCCCCCGTTAAGTAAGCAATTCTTGCATCGCGCCCGCGCGTTTGATACCCTAGGGCCGTCGAATACCGCGGAATCGTTCATAGAAGGGACTATCGTCAACGAGAGGAACATCGACCCGGTCCACGGGGGGATGACACCTGAACGAGGACGTTTGAACTTGAGCATGGTTTTTCTGATCTCGATTGTCTTGAGACGATGGAGTCGAACACTCCTTGTCCAATGTCGAAGCATGCTGGAACGCTGGTTCCAGACTGTGAGTGCGGTTGTGCCATCGGTCGACTGGTGTGTGGCACAAGAGCTCGTGTGGAATCGCGCGGCTCCCGTCTACACCGTGTCGACGAGTACGCGAGGGTTGCTTGGGTGGCGAAGAAGTCGGGGCCGTCCCCGCTTTCGTCGCTGGTGATCTTAGCGGCACACGCACGGATCAGACTCCGTCCTCGTTCCTGCCGTTCCACATTTCCTCCGTTTGTTACCCCTTCCCATGCGCGGTTTCGCCGGTTTGGTGTCGGCTGCACATGCCGGCGACGACTTGTGATCATTCCGAAAGGGGGGTGCCTTGTCTACGGTGCTAACCTACATCGCCATTGCGATCGTCAGTGCGGTACTGGGCGTTGCGGGATACGAATTCTTCAGGCGACAGTCGCAGGCCGCGGGGCGTGACCGACTCCAGGAAGAAGCGCGCCAGGCCCTGGTGAATGCCGAGCGTCAATCGGAGAATATCCTCAGGGAAGCCAGGCTCGAGGCCAAAGATCTCCAGATGCAGGCCAAGGCCGAGTTCGAACGAGAGCAAAAGGAAAGATCGTCGGGACTGCTGGAACAGGAACGCCGGCTCTCTCTGCGGGATGAAAGCTTGGACCGGCGCGCAGCGGGGATGGATAAGAAAGATCAGGAGTTGCAGAAGCGCGAGCAGGGCCTCGAACAGCGGGACGTGGAACTTCGAGTAAGAGAAGGAGAGTCCGCTCGGGTTTTGAAGGAGCGGCGCGAGGCCTTAGAGCGGGTGGCCGGAATTACCGCGGAGGAGGCCAAACGCCAGCTTCTCGCCGAGTACGAGAGCCAGGTACGGGTGGAATCGGCGA
The DNA here is from genome assembly GCA_036984305.1 of Nitrospira sp. NCBI lineage: Bacteria > Pseudomonadati > Nitrospirota > Nitrospiria > Nitrospirales > Nitrospiraceae > Nitrospira > Nitrospira sp. The sequence goes on along the minus strand of BQWY01000001.1, from coordinate 3,472,192 downwards.
GTTTGGCCAAGCGGACGATCGAGGAAGCCAAGGAGAACGCGGAGCGCGAGGCTCGCGAAATCATCGCACGATCGATCCAGCGAGTGACGCGGGACTACGTCTCGGAGGCCACGATTTCGGTGGTGCCGATTCCTAACGATGCCATGAAAGGACGAATTATCGGTCGGGAGGGCCGCAATATCCGGGCGATCGAGGCGGCCACGGGAATCGATTTGATCATTGATGAGACACCCGAGGCGGTGATCATTTCCGGCTTCGATCCGATGCGCCGTGAGATTGCCAAGATTTCACTTGAACGGCTCATGCACGACGGGCGCATTCACCCGACACGGATCGAAGAAGTCGTCGAAAAGGTCAAAGTCGACGTTGAAAAACTGATGATCGAGGAGGCCGAAAAGGTCATTTTTGAGGTGGGGCTTTCTGATTTTCACCCTGAGATCGTGAAGATTCTTGGTCGCCTGAAGTATCGAACGAGCTATGGTCAGAACAACCTGTACCATGCGCGTGAGGCCGCGTATATCTGCGGGATTATGGCGTCGGAGCTCGGGCTCGATGTACGCCTCGCCAAGCGCGGTGCCCTGTTGCATGACATCGGGAAGGCCGTCAGTCACGAGGAGGAGGGGCCCCACGCGATGCTGGGCGCCGAGATTGCCAAGAAATACGGGGAAAGCGAAAAAATCGTCAATGCGATCGCCGCGCACCACGAACAGGTGGAGCCCATCTGTCCGGAGACCGTCTTGGTGGCATCGGCCGAGGCCCTTTCGGCGGCGCGCCCGGGCGCACGGCGGGAGGCGCTGGAATCGTACGTCAAGCGGTTGGAGAAGCTGGAATCGCTCGCGACAACCCAAAAGGGGGTTCAAAAGGCGTATGCGATTCAAGCGGGACGAGAGATTCGCGTCATCGTCAAGCAGGAGGATCTGACCGACAGCGAATCGTTTCAGCTTTCGCGTGAGCTGGCGAAGAGGATCGAGCAGGAGCTGACCTATCCCGGGCAGATCAAAGTGACGGTCATTCGCGAGAGCCGGTATGTGGAATATGCCAAATGAGGAGCCTCGATCGAAGGTAGGCGCCAGCTATCGATGAAGGGTGCAAGTCTGTCATGAAGGTACTGATGATCGGGGATATTATGGGCGAACCTGGCCGGCGCGTCGTGTCTCGCTGGGTTCCTCGCCTGGTCGGCCAGCACGGTATCGATGTCGTCGTGGCCAACGGCGAGAATGTCGCCGGGGGGTTCGGGATTACGCCGGATCTAGCCGAGGAACTATTCGAACTCGGCGCCGCTGTCATCACGACCGGCAATCATGCATGGGATAAGAAAGAGATTCTCGAGTATTTCAAACGCGAGCCTCGTCTGCTTCGTCCGGCCAACTACCCGCCGGGGGTCCCCGGGCACGGATCGGTGGTGGTCGAAGCTGCATCAGGAGAAAAAGTCGCCATCTTGCACCTGATGGGCAGAGCGTTCCTTCCCACGATCGACTGTCCATTTCGGACCGCTCAACGGGAAATCGTTCGGCTGAAAGAGGACACGCTCGCGATCGTGGTCGACATGCATGCCGAAGCGACGTCGGAAAAAATGGCCATGGGGCACTTTCTGGATGGACAGGTCACCGCGGTGGTCGGAACACACACGCATGTGCAGACCGCGGACGAGCAAATGCTGCCCAAAGGCACGGCCTATCTCACCGACGTGGGGATGACGGGACCTATACACTCAGTCATCGGGATCAAGAAAGAGTTGGCAATTGAAAAGTTTTTGACCGGCATGCCGCGTCGGTTCGAAGTCGCCTCAGGGCCGGCGGTGTTTTGCGCGGCCTTGATCGAATTGGACGCCACCCTCGGAAAAGCCGTCCATATTGAACGGATTCGTCTCGGCGAATGAGCCGCCAAGCGGGCCTTTTTACATCTTCCTCGTCTGCGGTGTCGGTGCCGCCTCCTCGTGTGTGGACCGTTTCGGATCTGAGCGCGCACATTCGCCTCGCTCTGGAGCAAACCTTCGACGAGCTGTGGGTGGAAGGGGAAGTGTCGAACCTTCGAGTTCCGGCCTCGGGACACGTGTACTTTACCCTCAAGGACGGGACAAGCCAAATTCGTGCGGTGTCTTTCCGCACCGTCGCGCAGAAGTCGCGCTTTGCTCTCAGGGAAGGTATGCACGTCATCGTACGCGGTCGTGTATCCGTGTACGAGCCGCGCGGCGAATACCAGATTATTGTGCAGCGGACCGAGCCGAAGGGGATCGGTGCCCTGCAGGTGGCCTTCGAACAGCTGAAAGAGCGCCTGGCTAAGGAAGGCCTGTTCGACTCGGAGCGCAAACGCCCGCTGCCGTTCTTGCCGCAGTGCATTGGCGTGGTCACGTCACTGACTGGAGCCGCGATCCGAGACATCCTCGCGGTGCTCGACCGGCGATCCCCCTCTACCAGAGTGGTCATCGCGCCTGCACCCATGCAAGGCGACGGAGCCGCACCGTTGATCGCCGAGGCCATTCGCCAACTTGGTGACACGGGGTTGATCGATGTCTTGATCGTGGGACGCGGGGGCGGATCGATAGAAGATCTCTGGTGTTTCAACGAGGAAGTGGTCGTACGCGCCATTGCTGCCTGTCCGGTGCCCGTCGTCTCGGCGATTGGGCACGAAGTCGACGTGACCTTGTCGGATTTCGCGGCGGACGTTCGCGCACCGACGCCGTCGGCTGCCGCGGAAGCAGTGGTGCCGGTTCGCACCGAATTACTTGGTCGGATACATGAATTGGCCGCTCGGGCCTCAGGCGGGATTCGGAAATATTGTGAGAGCTGGCGCCGAGCCTGTTTCCTAGCGCACACGCGCCTGCAGCAACAAAGTTTTCCCATCTATCGGCAGGCTCAGCGATTGGACGAGCTGTGGAGCCGATTGACCGGAACGGTCGAAGAGCGACTGGTGTCGACCCAACACCGAGTACAGTTGCTTGCCAAGGAATTGATCGTGCACAGCCCGCGAGAAATGGTCGGTGAAGCGGTCGTGTCGGTGATCCAGCGTCAGATCCGACTCCGGGAACGTATCGGAGGCATGGTGGCGGACCGACGGCGCCGAGTGGCGGGAGTCATGGGTAGTCTCGATGCGTTGAGTCCGTTGGCGACACTGGATCGAGGCTATAGTATTTTACAGACCGAGCCCGGAGGTCGTGTCGTTCGACGGGCCCAGGATGTGGGGGTCGGGCAGGTCGTCAAAGCGACGGTGTCCTCCGGGCAGCTGTGGGCGCGCGTGGAGCAGCGATCAGTGGACGACCGCTCGGCTTGACCCGGACGCAATGCGGGGTGTAATGACTGAGCACAAGGATGGCTTGAGGAGAAGGAGTCCGCAGTGGCCGTAAAGTTTGAACAGGCCATGGCTCGATTGGAGACGATCGTCGCCGAATTGGAACGCGGTGAGTTACCGCTCGACGAATCACTGCGGATTTTCGAGGAGGGCATCCGTCTTTCCAAGTCGTGCCTGAAAATACTGAACGAAGCAGAGAAGAAGGTCGAGATCCTGGTACAAGACAAGAACGGAAAGAAGAGTCTCCAAGCTCATACTCTCGCGGGAGACATCGAACCCGACGACACCGACTAGAATCGTCCGCTTCAGGTGCTCCCTGCTTTTCGACCGCTGAACTCCATCCACGCCCATGACGGCTCGATCCACTCCCCGACGCGATCGCCTGGATCGGCTGCTTGTGTCGCGTGGTTTGGCTGAGTCGCGCGAACAGGCCAGTCGCATGATTCTCGCCGGGTCGATCAAAGTCGGTGGGGTGCGGGCCGATAAGCAGGCGATGATGGTTGCCGTGGATGCGGTGATCGATCTCGATCGCCCAGTCTCCGCATACGTCAGCCGTGGCGGAGATAAGTTGGCGCCGGCCCTCGACGCGTTCGAGGTGGAGGTCGAAGGTCGGGTCGCCCTGGATGTGGGTGCCTCGACCGGCGGATTCACCGATTGTCTGCTTCAGCGTGGAGCAGCACGCGTCTACGCGGTCGACGTCGGTTACGGGCAGATGGCCTGGCGTCTCCGGCAAGATTCGCGGGTCGTTCTCATCGAACGTCAGAATATCCGCTATCTCCCGCCCGATCTCATACCCGAAACTCTCAATCTTGCCGTTATCGATGTCTCGTTCATCTCGCTCACCTTGGTCTTGCCGCCGGTGGTGCGTCTGCTGGCACCGGGAGCTTGGGTGGTGGCGCTGGTCAAGCCGCAATTCGAGGTTGGGAAAGGACAGGTTGGGCGTGGCGGCATCGTGCGTGACAATCAACAGCGTCGGGAGGTTGTGGAAAAAATCGTGACATTTTCCAGGGAGTGTGGTCTAAAACCCATAGGGATGTTGGAGTCTCCTGTCGCCGGACAAAAAGGCAATCGTGAGGTATTAGTCGGCTGGCGATGGGGTGACGCTGAACCTGTAGGCGTATGATGTTTGAACGGGTGGTCTCGCGCGCATGAGGTGGGCATGAAAGTCCTGGTGACCGGCGGGGCAGGCTTTATCGGGTCGCATCTAGTGGATCGATTGGTGCAGGAAGGACACGAAGTCGTGGTTGTCGATAATCTGTCGACAGGGAAGCGGCGAAACGTGAATCGGTCGGCCACGTTTTATAAGTGCGATATCCAACATGCCAGAATGGCGCGCATCTTTCGAAACGAGCGTCCGTCCGTCGTGATGCATCTGGCGGCCCAAATGAACGTTCGGCGATCGGTGGAGGAGCCGATGTTCGATGCGAGCGTCAACATTCTGGGTACGCTCAATGTGGTCGAACAAGCGGTTCAGCACGGAGCCCGCAAGGTGGTGTTCGCGTCGTCTGGCGGCGCGATCTACGGTGAGCAAGACATCTATCCGGCGCCGGAGTCGCACCCGACACGCCCCTTGTCTCCTTACGGGATTAGCAAGTTGGGCGGAGAACATTACTTGGCCTATTATCAGCGTGTCTGCGGCATCCAGACGGTCGCGTTACGTTTTGCCAACGTGTACGGGCCACGCCAGGATCCTGACGGAGAGGCGGGTGTAATCGCGATCTTTATTCAGAAAATGCTAAGCGGCGAACAGCCAGTCGTGAATGGGAATGGACGGCAGACAAGGGATTTCGTGTTCGTCGACGACGTCGTCGAGGCCAACCTATCGGTCATGGGGCAAGGAATCGACGGTATTTTCAATGTAGGGACGTCGGTCGAAACGCCTATCAACGAAGTGTTTGGATACCTGAAAGAGTTTACGAAGTCCGAGTGCAAGGAAGTGCACGGACCGGCGAAGAAGGGTGAGCAGCTCAGGAGTTCCGTCGATGCCACGAAGCTACGGCAGCAACTGGGATGGGAGTCGAGAGTGAGCCTCGCCGACGGACTCAGACGAACAGTTGAGTATTTCCGCGAGCGGATGAAATAGGCCGGGCGCGCAACTCCCGCTGGGGGCGTCAATACCGGGCGACCCCCGAATCGACCTGGACGCTCCACGCGTCGATCCCACCGACCAGATTTCTTACATTCGCAAATCCCTGCTGCAGCAGGAAAGTGGTTGCGTCTGCGCTGCGCATCCCATGATGGCAGATCGCGACAATCTCCGCGGAGCGATCAAGGTTTCCCAGCGACTGTGGCAATGTGGCCAAGGGAATCAGAACGGAACCATCGATCTTTGCGATGGCAAACTCCCATGGCTCACGAACATCCAAGAGCACGGGTTTCTTCCCGCTATCGAGTTCGGTTTTTAATTCCTTGACAGAAATGCTGAATCCCATGATGAGGCCCTCCCTAGCACGACCACACAATGTAAGACGTTAGAGTAAGTGCATGGTCCGGGTGCTGTCAACTCGGCGCAGGACGGTCGTGTGATTGGAGGGTCCGTGTTCGGTCATCGGTCGCAGCGACTCGTGTGAAAATGGCGCGAATGGGCATGCCGGGGAAAGAACCAGGAACGGTCATTTCTTGCCCATTGAGGAGAATTTTTGTTACATCTGCACTGTTCGAACATGCCAGCGCACACTGGCCGCGAGTGCTGTCAAAAATAATCTCATAAGTCATTGATAAATTATAGTTTCATGATGAGTTGCCTTTACTGAGGCAGGCATGGAGCTTGCTGACATATGAGGGGCTGTACGACTCCTTTCAGATTATGAAGCGAAGCAACATGAGGAGGGGTGGACACGAACTCGTTGTTTTTGTTACAGCGAGTTCGAGAAAAGAGGCGAATGCCATCGCCACGCGACTGGTGAGACAGCGACTCGTCGCCTGTGCCACTGTAGTCGGTGTAGTGGAATCCATATACCGGTGGCAGGGGAAGATCGAACGGAGTAAAGAGTCTATGCTCATGATGAAAACGACGTCGGAACGGTATTTGGCAGTGGAACGGCAAGTACGGGAGATGCATAGTTACGATGTTCCTGAGATCATCGCAGTGCCGATTGAACGTGGTTCTTCCGATTACCTTTCGTGGATTCAGTCCGAGACAAGCAAGTGATTGTTTTTTATGGTGTATTCAGCACGATAGTTTTCAATTGACCACGGTATCCGGCTTGGATAGACTCAGCAAATAAATCGAAAAATTAATCGAAAAGTGATGCCGAAAACCGGGTCGCGAAAACCGAGTCGATTGTTCGGCCCACAGTTATCGAGTAGGTAGATAGATGCCAACCATGAATTCGACTCAAGACCAGGGTGACAATTACACAGTCGTGATCTTCCGTGGATCCACGGCCAAGCCACTGCGATTTAATTTTCCCAGGAAGTTCATTCAGAAGGCGCTGATCGTCGGCTTGTGTTTTCTGGTCGTCGACTTGGTCATCGTGTCTCACTATGTGATCCGGACGAGCGAAGTATCTGAGTTGTCGGCCTTCCGCTCTGAAGCACTGACGGCGCGGACGCAAACGGCTGCCTTTTCTTCAGCCGTGGACGATTTGAAGCGTCGTCTCATGGCCATGAAGGAGGTCAACCAGCGATTGCGGGTGATGTTGGGGATCGAAGAAGTGAAGCCGGGCGACCTATCAAATGGGCAGGGTGGCGACGCGGATCCTCAGGGTGAGGTATCGGAGTCGGGCGCTGACGAAGTGACGATAGGCGAAGACGGGCGACAGGCCTCCAATGATCCTAGCGTTTCTAGCTCCGCCTGGGGCCCGGAGCCAGCTCTTCCCGCGGCTGTCAGAGACGATTCGGCCCATCAGCAGTTGGTAATCCGTGTTAAGCAGGAGATCGCGTGGTTGACCGCAGAAGCTCAGGTACAGGAAAAGACCCTCGAAGAACTTTCTCAGGCCGCAGAGCAGAGATCGAGCCGATGGGCTTCAACTCCTTCCATCTGGCCGGTGCGTGGGTGGGTGACCTCAGGTTTTGGGCCGCGTGTGTCCCCCTTCACTGAGAAGCCGGCTTGGCACGATGGATTGGATATCGGCGCGGCTCCTAATGCGCCAGTACAAGCTCCCGCCAGTGGCCGTGTGACCCTGGTGAGTTACGACTCGAAGATGGGCAACATGGTTCGAGTCGACCATGGGTACAGCGTAGAGACCGTCTATGGGCACCTGGCCAAGGCATTGGTCAAGGAGGGGCAGCGTATCAAGCGGGGGGACGTGATCGCTTTGGTAGGCAGCACGGGTCTCTCGACGGGTCCACACCTCCATTACATGGTCAAGGTCCGCGGTCAGGCGATCGATCCGCACAAGTACATCCTCGAATAACCGCTCTCTGATCAGCATCCTTCTGCCGTATGCCCCCCACGTGCCCATGGGGTAAGGTCCATTCACTTCTTCTTCCATTGTCAGCTCATATCAAGTAGGCTCCCCTGTCTCGCGCTCCGGCAAGCGAGGTCGCACGGGTGTTGCCTGTCAAGCGTGACAAGGAGAGGAAGATAATGTCCGATCAGCACAAGTCTATGCATGAGGTGGCGGGTTTTCTAGGGCTCGATCAACAAGATTGGATCCCGTATGGATTGGGTCGTGCCAAACTCCGCTTGGATGTTCTCGAACATGTGCGTCCTCGACCGTCTGCCCGGTATGTGCTGGTCACGGCGATCAATCCGACTCCCCTGGGCGAAGGAAAAACGACGACGTCGATCGGGTTGGCCATGGGACTCTGCCGGCTCGGACATCGTGCGGTGCCGACTCTACGACAGCCGTCTATTGGGCCGGTGTTTGGGATCAAAGGGGGTGGGGCTGGGGGTGGGCGGGCGCAACTCTTTCCCATGTCTGATGTCAATCTGCATCTGACCGGAGATGCACATGCTGTCGCGGCCGCCCACAATCTGCTCGCCGCATTTGTCGACAATCACATCTTTCACGGAAACGATCTGGGAATAGTGGCCGACTCGATTACCTGGCCGCGAGCCATGGCGGTCAGCGATCGCGCGCTCCGGCACGTTCAAATCGCGATGGATCGCGCCCCGCTCGGACGCTCCGGAGAATTCGTGATTACGGAAGCCTCGGAGGTCATGGCCATTCTGGCGCTGGCAAAGGATGGGAATGACCTTCAGCGCCGTCTCGAGCGCATCATGATCGGTTTGGGCGGCGACCGAAAACCGGTATCCGCGGCCGATCTTCGGTGCGCGGGAGCAATGGCCGCCCTCCTTCAAGAGGCGCTGATGCCCAATCTGGTGCAGACCAGCGAGGGTACGCCGGCTCTCGTCCATGCCGGCCCGTTTGGCAATATTGCTCACGGCAACTGTTCGATCCTGGCCGATGCCATGGCGCTGCGCTATGCGGACTACGTCGTGACGGAAGCCGGTTTTGGGAGTGATCTCGGAGCGGAGAAGTTCTTCAACATTAAATGTCGTGTATCTGGACTGGTACCGAGGGTGGCGGTGCTTGTGGTCACACTTCGAGCTCTCAAACTGCACGGCGGCGGCGGGACGGTGAAGAGCGGACACCCGTTACCAGCCGGCCTCGTAGGGCCGAATCCAGAAGCGCTGGAGCGAGGTATGGAAAACATGCAGCAGCACCTCGCTAACGTGCGGGCGCATGGGATACCGGTGGTGGCGGCGATCAACGCGTTTCGCGACGATCCGCCGGATGAACTTGAGTGGGTCCGGACCAAAGCGCTTGCCGGGGGGGCCTGTGCGGCGGCTGTGGCGACACACTTTATGGACGGAGGACGTGGGGCCGAGACGCTGGCGAAAGTGGTGGTGGAGGCCTGCGAGCAGCCGTCTTCATTCACCGCATTATATCGAGATACCGACTCGATCAAGCAGAAGATTGAACTGATCGCGACTCGGATTTACGGGGCCGAGGCGGTGCGGTACGAAGCGGAGGCGGAACGCCAGATTGAAACGGCGACAGCGTTGGGATTCGGCTCGCTGCCGATTTGTATGGCGAAGACGCCCTTGTCATTGTCTCACGATGCGTCTCTCTTAGGGCGTCCACGTGGTTTTACCGTGCCGATCAAGGAATTGCGTATCCTGGCCGGAGCAGGCTTTCTCACTGCGGTATGTTCAGGCATGCAGTTGATGCCTGGCTTACCCAAGCGGCCGGCAGGCGAACGGATTGGGGTCGATCCTCAGACGGGGGAGATCCACGGGCTCTTTTAATCCGCGGCGCGCACGACGGCGTTGGAGGCTCCTTCGTGTCACCGGCCCAGGGCGATGCTTAGCGTTGCTTGAGGTAACGAAGAAACTCCGAATCCGGTGTCAGTACCAGCGTGGTATCCTTTGTAAGGCTTTTCCGGTAGGCTTCCATCGTGCGGGCTAGCTCGAAAAACTTTGGATTTTGCGTATATGCTTTCGCATAGATTTTGAATGCCGCGGCGTCTCCCTCCCCGCGCAGCTGCTCAGCCGTCTTGTAGGCATCTGCCAGGAGAATTTCACGGTCCCGCTCGGCCTCTGACTTGATCTTTTGCGCTTCTTCCGCTCCTTCGGCGCGGTACTGCTTGGCTTGCCGCTCCCGCTCGGCCTGCATGCGCCCGAACACGTTCTTTTCGTTTTGTTCCGGGAGATCCGCGCGCTTGATCCGAACGTCCTGTATGTTGATTCCGTAGGATGACGCTTTCTCATTGGCGCGTTCGGTCACGAGGTGCATGATTTCGGTGCGGGTTTGAGAGACGATTTCAGAGAGGACGTGCCGGCCAAGCTCCACACGAAGCTCGGAGTAAATAATATCGTCGAGCCGCCGAAGCGCGCCATCCTGGGATTGAAAGGCTTGATAGACTTTCAACGGATCGGTAATCCGCCATTTTGCGAAATTGTCGATGACGAGCGTTTTCTTGTCTTGCGTAATGACATCCTGGGGCGCCGAATCGTAGTCGAGCAGCCGCTTATCGAAGTAGGTCACTTCCTGAATAAAGGGTGTCTTGAAGTACAGGCCTGGTTCTACGATCGTGCGGACCGGTTTTCCCAACTCGACGACGATTGCACTTTGTGTGATGTCGACTACGTAGAGCGGCGAAGCGCCGAATAGAAACAGCAGCACCACGACGATCAGTATCGCTGTGACGGCACCCTTGAAGGTCATTGGGTCGAGCCCTCACTCGGTGTGCTGGCGCCTGCGCCGCGGGGGCGAGAGAACTTATCCATGGGCAAATAGGGCAATACCCGGTCTCCGACCTTGCTGTCGAGGATGATTTTGTCGGTGCTGCCGAGCACTTCTTCCATCGTTTCAATGTAGATGCGCTTGGAGATGACGTCTTTGGCAAGGTCGTACTCTTTGAGCGTCTTCAGGAATCGGGACGCTTCACCTTCAGCACGGGCAATGCGCGCCTGCGCTTGTCCCTTGGCCTGGTTGATAATCTCGGCCGCTTGGCCTTTCGCTCGCGGAATAATATCGTTGCGATAGCCTTGGGCTTGATTGATCAGGCGCTCTCGATCTTCTTTTGCGCTCGCAACATCTTTGAAGGCTCCCACTACGGCTTCCGGTGGGTCGACGTCCTGCAACTGAATTGCCGCGATGTGAACCCCGGCATTGTACCGATCCAGGATGCCTTGCAGCAGATCCTGTGTATTCTGTTGGATCAGGGCTTTCCCGGTGGTGAGCGCATCGTCGATTTTAGTTTTCCCGATGACCTCGCGCATGGCCGCCTCAGCCGCTTCCGCAACGGTATCGTCCACGTCGTCAACTTGAAAGAGGTATTTGCTGGAATCGTTGATCTTGTACTGCACGATAAACTCGATTGCGAGGATGTTCTCGTCGCCCGTGAGCATCAGGGCTTCCCTCGGTACCATGACGGATTGCCCCCGAATATCCTTTCGAAATCCAACCTCCAGCCGATGCAGCTTCGCGACTTTCGGACGCAGCACGTTTTCGATGAAGGGAAGCTTGAGATGAGGACCCGGACCGACTGTTCGCACGACGCTTCCGAACCGGCGAACCACGCCCTCTTCATCAGGCGCGACGATGAAGGCGCTTTGCAAAATCAACACGACGGCGAGCGCGAGCAGGGCGAACGTGCTGAAGCCTCGCTTAGGTATTAGTTCCTGCAACTGAGCGGTGGCACGGCGCAGCGCCTCGTCGACGTTGTCGTCCTTGTTCCCCCAAGGGTCTTTCGGGTTCCAGGCCATGTTGGATGATGGGTAATCAAAAGCGAGCGTGACGTCGGTAGCAGGCGCCAGCCTAGCAGGTTCACGACGGCAGCACAAGGCGGCTGCGGATTTCCCCAGGGTACAGAAGAACACCGAGGGGCGATCCAGGACACCATGCCTCCATCGCCGTTGGAGCGCATGCAGCTTACCGCAACAGACTCAGCCCTCGATACGCCACTGCGCTCAGCACTGCTGTGAACGGTAGGGTGGCGATCCAGGCCAGCGCCATGTCGCGGACAGACCCCCACCGGACCGAGGCGGTGCCCTTGACGAGTCCGATCCCGATAATGGAAGAACTACTGACGTGGGTGGTCGACACCGGCCACCCCAACATGCCGGACAGAAGCACCAAGGAAGAGGTCGTCAGGTTCGCCGACAAGCCTTCGGCATGGCTGAGTCGAGTGACGCGTTCGGCCAGCATTTCGGTGACGCGACGACCGCCGGCATAGCTGCCAAGACCCATCGCGACGGCGACGGCGATGTACGCGACTGTCTGACCTCCGGGCCACCAGATCGTGATGCCGCCGAGGACCAGCATGGCCAGAATCTTTGGGGCGTCGTTCGTCCCTCGCGCGAATGATGCCAGTCCACTCGAGATCCAATGCAACGAATCGAGGCCGATCACGACGCCGCGCAGCCCGGCGCGATCACAATGAGTGGGGACGTTCACCACGGGGTATCCCACGCCACTTGCTTGAAACAGGGTGCGAGTCGCTCCCGTCGCGTCGACGGCGACGAGGGCGCGCGAAGCCGGCATGACACAAAGGCAGGCGCCGTCCCACTGCGTCGTAAGCATGCGAATGCACGGATGCAGCACTATGGTGGTCATGAATGCGCACAAGGGGCTCAATAGCAGTGGGAGCGCAACCTTTGCTGCAAGCGTGTGCCACATGAGGCCTCCTGCGCCGTACGCCATCCATCCGACACCCACGAGACCGCCGGTCAGCGCATGGGTCGTGGAGACGGGGAGCCCCGTCCGCGATGCAAACAGCACCCAGGCAACCGCGGCCAGCAGCACGGCTGGGGCCATGGCGTATGGAAGCTCTTCGCCGGCGTGGATCAAATCCTGACTGAATGTCCGCACCAAGGCTCCGGCGACGAGCGCGGACGCTCCGGCGCCGAGTACCGTCCAGACCGTTCCCCAGGCGAGCGCGGTTCGATAGTTGGTGACGCCACTTCCGACAAGCGTGGCGATCGATTTCGAGACATCGTTGGCTCCGTTGGCAAAGGCGAGGAGGATCACGAGGAAGAAGACGAGAAAGTCCATCGCAGTGGAACGGTCACGTGAGACGATGTGGGCGCCAGCCGAAGCAGATCATAGCGAGGATGCCAGTCGCGCTGATGTCGACTGGCCAGGCCACTATTCGGTGACCGCTCCCCCACACGATGACCCAGATCCCGCCGTGCAGCCATAACAGTGGTTACGCGTGACGATACGACGATGATGCAGGCGGGCGGGATCGAAGTCACGAATGTGGGCCGGCGCGTCATACCCGATCGGCAGATCGAGCATTTGATTAAAGTCGCAATCGTAGAGCATGCCATCCCATCCAACCGACAGGGTATATCGGCACATGACGCCCGCGGCGGCCGCCGGGTTAAAGGCATTCGCCAGACGCTCCATGTAACCCTCATAGTTGCCGCTGTCCACCAGGAACTCGAGATACCGGCTGATCGGCATATTGGTAATGGTGTACAGATGGGTAAACTCCACACCGTGCTTGTGTCGTAATTCTTTCCGAAACTGGGCCTCGATGGCTTCTTGCTTGGGGGGAAGAAACGCGCCCACCGGATTGAACACCAGATTGAGCGGAAGCCCCGTGTCCGGCTTCCCATACCCAAGGCGATTCAGCAGTCTGAGCGCATCGATGGACTTTTGAAACACGCCTTCTCCGCGCTGCGCGTCGGTTTGACCGGCCCGGTACGAGGGAAGCGACGCCACGACTTCCACCCGGTGGGTGGCAAGGAATCCGCCGAGATCGGCTTGCGATGGCAACAGCAACACTGACAGATTGCATCGCTCCATCACGTGCCGCCCGAGCCTGCGAGCCTGTTGCACGAGCCAGCGGAATTGAGGGTTCAACTCCGGGGCCCCGCCGGTAATATCCACGGTGGGAATATCGGTCCGAGCCAGGGCCTCGATGCAGGCCTCTGCCGTTTCGCGAGTCATGGACTCGGTTCGGTCCGGCCCCGCATCGACGTGGCAATGCCGGCAGGTTTGGTTGCAGAGTCTCCCCACGTTAATCTGAAAGACTGTGATCCCCGTGGCACAGAGTGGGAAGAGACCGGTGCGAGCCAATTGCGACTCGAACGGAGGGCAGGAGTCGACCTCGCTCAGCAGCTTCAGCTGTGTTCCCGGTGACGCAAGCGGACTATGTCGTCCGAGTAGGGTCAAGGCCATCGTGGGTTCACTGGGGCGAGCGGCTCAACATAATGCATCGCCCTTCTGTGCAGGAATGGTTCATTGAACGTGCCGCGCAGTGGGAGTCTAGATAGCGATCAGCAACACCCTCCCGATGGGCTGCAGGCAACGGTCGAGCCGGACACGTCGCCGGACGCACGGCTGTAAATCGAAAAATGCCCTGCATAGCCTGGTGACTCAAGAACAAGCCGTGTTTTCGAGCAGATTTCCAGAGGCTCTCCTCGCCGATACACGTGGTGATCATCGTCTGCCGCTTCTCGGAACGGGCCGATGAGAATGGCATAGTGGCCCTGCCAGACGCAGGGCTTATCTTCGGGCAGCACGGCGACGTGTTCGGGATCGCATGCGTCAATCAAGCGCGGTTCGGAGGTCAGCAAGAAGTGTGGAGCCAATGCCGGTGTGCGGAGACAGGCCGCCTGTATGGGACCGATGGGGAGGGGGATCCCGCGGTGATACTCGATGCCGGCTTCGTCGATGATGCGGCTGAACGGCCCGCGCAACGTCGCAAACCGCGCGGCCTCGATATTCTGCGAAACGGGTTGTTTGTATCCGGTCAACGTGAGAGAAAGGAAGTGGATGCCGTCGATGACTTGCCAAACGTAGTATTTCAACTGGTGGACGCCCACGAATCCCGATTCGATCAACCCACCCACATACTCGGAAACGGGCAACGCGCCGGATAGGCAGTTTCCCCACTTTTCTGTATCGTGTACCAGATACTGGGGAACGATGTGGTCAGAGACGATATCCGAGATCGTAAACCGGCCACCTGGTCTGATCACGCGAGACATCTCGCGGAAGACGCGCCGTTTGTCGGGCGCCAAATTAATCACGCAGTTGGAAATGATCAGATCGATCGTGGCATCGTCCACGGGCATCGCGTCGGCCATACCCTTGCGGAACTCCACGTTGCTGGCGGCAAAGCCCAAGTTCTTGGCGACGATCGGCGCGTTCCTCCGCGCGATTTCGAGCATGGTGTCGGTCATGTCGATTCCAATAACGTGCCCCGCTTGGCCCACACGGCGAGAAGCTTCAAAGCAGTCGATGCCGCCGCCGGAGCCGATATCCAAGACGGTTTCGCCGTTGTGGACGGTGTCCAGGCCCGCCGGCGTCCCGCACCCGTAGGAAATCTTCAACACTTCATCGGGAATAAACGAGCGGAGTTCGTCGAAATTATATCCCGTGGGGCAGCATAGCTGCTCTCCGGTGGAGGCCGCCCGAGCATAGCGGTCGCTGACTTTCTGGGTGATTTCGTCTATCGGCATGAGATCCTCACCGTCTTGAGAAACAGACAAAGTAGGCTCATGTACCAAGTCCAGCATACTTCGTCAATCCGATGCCGGTGAGCAGCTCGTGAAGGCGTACTGGGGGGAGCCTATCTCCCACGCTTCGTCGTCGCAGGCAGCTAGATCTTACATGGATGGCGTGGAGAAATTCCGCTGCTATTCCACGTGTGAGGAACTTAGGGAGTCACGTCCGGTCGTGGGTCGGGCCCAAACCCGTCCCGGTTGGGCATGCGGATGGTCGGTAAGATGGCGGCGTCCAGGCGAATGTCTTTGGCCACGATACCGTTTTGATGAAGTAACCAGGCGACCACACTATAAACCTCTTCTGCTGTGAGGGATTGTGGGGCGGTGAGAGGCATCGCTCGCCGAATATAGTCGAAGAGGGTCGTGGCATAAGGCCAATAGCTGCCCACGGTCTTGACCGGCTTGGCTGACGCCAAGGTTCCCTGTCCGCCGATCAGTTGATCCGCTGGCCCCTCGATACCCGTGGGCCCATGGCAAGCGGCACACTTGGAGGCAAAGATCTCCGCTCCCTTTGCGACCGTGCCGACGCCGGGAGGGAGGTTCCTGCCCTCTGGAGAGATGTCGAGATCCCAGGCTCGGATTTCGTCTTCCGTTGCAGGGCGGCCGATGTGGAATCGGTCGTCAGCCACACCCATGTCGATGCCGGTCAGCGCGATCGTGACCAGGATCGCGACAAACCTCAAGGGCGTCGACTTAGGCGCCCGCTGGGACCACGCGTCCATGGCTCGTGACCTTCCAGCTGTGAATCGCATTGTTGTGATAGGTCGAATGCAGGCCTCTCCTTGCGACCAGCGCGGTCTTTGTCGGTTGCACGTACCCAGTTTCATCCATGCATCGACTTTGTAAAACGGTTTCGTGACCAGGCCAGTGCCATCCGAGCCGAAAACGCGTGTGACATTGTGGAAGAATGGGAGCCTGCAGGTCGGTTTCTTGCCATGTGTGTCCACCGTCCGTGCTGACGTCGACCCTTACGATACGTCCACGGCCGCTCCAGGCCAGTCCCCGGATGTCGACATACCCAGGTTGCAGATGAGATCCGCCCGATGGAGCCGTAATGACGGATTTGGCTTCCATTGCAAACGTGAACTGCCTGGCCGACCCGTCCGGCATCAAATCCGTATAGCGCGAAGTTTCTTCACGGGTCATGAACGGTGCCGCGCCCAATTTCAGACGTCGGAGCCATTTGATGTGTGTATTGCCCTCCCATCCGGGGATCACGAGTCGAATCGGGTAGCCCTGTTCCGGGCGGATCGCTTCGCCGTTTTGGGCGTAGCACAAGAGCGCCGTATCCAACACGTTTGCAATCGGCAGGCTCCGCGTCAGCGTCGCCGCATCACTGCCTTCGGCCAACATCCACGTGGCCTGCGGCCGCATCCCGACTTCCTGGAGCACCGTTCTGAGCGGGACTCCGGTCCATTCGCTCGTGCTCATCAATCCGTGCGTCTCCTGCACCGTGGCCCCCTTCGACTGTGTCCACTCGCCCGCAGTATTGCCCGAGCACTCGATACAGACGAGGCGGGAGACGGATGGGAAGCGCCGCAGATCGTCCATCGTGAAGATGCGGGGCGCATCGACAAGGCCGTGTACCAATACGCGATGGCGAGCTGGATCGATGGTCGGCACCCCATTGTGGTGACGCTCGAAGTGCAAAGCCGACGGGGTAATAATCCCGTGTAAGTCCTGATGGGGCGTCAGCGAGCGCGTTTCTTTAGCGAGCCTCGCCGCGGTCTCGAACCGAGACCGACTGCCGTACGACGAGGTCGGCCCGCCGGGGACTTTTGTTGGATCGTCAGGAACGGTCTCGGGTGTACGGCTCGAGCTTGCCGAAAATGCTTCGAGAGTTGAGAGCCCGAGCCATGAGGCCGTACCGACGAGGAGCGTCCGTCGCGCGAGATGCCGATCCGCTGTTGGGTCGTGATCCCCTTCGGACTTCGAACGATCCGGATCATCGTGTGCCCGAGATGTGTGCATGGGGGAGCCTCCTCTGTTCGATCGCCCGGAGAGGAAAACCGGTGCGCGACGGTTCGCTGTCGGGTAGGATAACCCGACAAGCGCGGAGGCTCAAACGGTCGTCCTCTCACGCTTGTGGAACACTGGACACAGCGAGACCTAGCCGGCCGCCTGCCTCCAGAGCCGGCCATAGGCATACGCATTGATGAGCAAGACAAGAACGCCCAAGATCACCTGCATGGTTCGCGTGAGCCCTTCGGGGTAGAGGACGGGAAAGAGGTAGCGGCTCACGAAGTCGCCGGCCGGCAGGTCGCCTCCGTCCCCCTGGCGCAGCCACTGCTCCAGCGGGGTCAGCGGGCACACGAACCCGAAGGGTTCGACCACGGCGCCCCAGAGCGCGGCGGGCAGGTGAATCCAGCGCACCCACGGCCACCACCAGGCCAGAAACCCTCCCGCGATCACAAAGGCCACAAACGCGACATGAAGCACAACGATGGCATCAGCGAGGAAAAGGTTGGACATGACTCTCCGTCACGCATTCGGAATTCTGTTGCATGACTAGTAATTCAGCGTACCATGAACGACTAGCTGACCATACGTACATGAATGCGCCCAACTTCAGTAACCGAAATCAACGGGACAACAACCCCTCCTCGCACAAAGACCGTCGTGGACGACGGGTGCGGACGGAGTGCCGACTCTTTTTGTTCGGAGAAGATGATTTCGAGGTCGAGGCCCGTAGCCACGATCTGTCCGCCGGAGGCTGTAGCGCGGAATGCTCCGTTCCGTTGACCGTGGGAATGGAACTGCGACTGTCGATGTTCCTGGGCGATCATCAGTGGCCCGTACGGGTCGACGGGGCCGTCATTCGCTGGGTATCGGGTACACGGTTTGGCTTGGAGTTCTTTCAAATCCGTCCCGCCGTGCAGGACCGCATCAGGCAATACATTCGGGATCATCGGTTCGAAGAGGCGTAATCCTTCCGCTTACTGGCGGGCGCTGGGGCGAGCCGACGTCCGCCGGGGCGACCGCGTGCGTTGCACGCGAGACCCCACGGGAGCGCGTGATCGCTCCCCTAAAACCGACCGCGCCGCCGCAATCGACATTCGTGCCCACCGAGCGAGTTGGTCAGCCTCCTCCAGGATTTCGATCGGCACCTCGTAGAAAGAGAACAAGGTTTGTTTTGCGTTTGGACTGAACGGCTTCATGCCCCGTGTCTCATAGTCGGCGCGCGTGTCAGCCGAAACTTTGAAAAAGAGGCTTGTATTCGAGACAATGCCAAAAAAAACCTCACCGCAATATAACCCGAACCCGCCGAACATGGCCTTACTGCGAAGGCCGCGTAGTCCACCCAATTGATCCAAGCAAATTCGTGAAAGCCGAGACGATGCTGGGCCACGTGAAGCAGGCTACCCGGGTTTCCGTGCTGCAACAATGCGAATCGTGATGGGAAATACGACGCGTCCGTCCCGCATCGCCGTTGCACCTGCCTCGAGTAGACGCCTCTTGACCTCGCCGACTTGCGCGGGTGACAGCGTCGCCATCAGGTTCTGAATGGGGGCTGCGAGTTCCATAAGGGACAAATAATATTCCTCCGGGGAAGCATAGGACCATTCAGCCGGAAATTCCTCGTCTGTGAGATCAACGAAGCCCGCGCGTGCCAGCATGCCGGCCAGATCCCCCGCCTTGGCCAACCGAAAGATGCCGGGCGCGTTGGGCTCCGGCTGAGGGAGATCCACGACCTGCTTGATCGCGGCCATCGATCCGCTGATGGAAGGGTTCTTTTCCGGCGCCGCCCAGACTGCTGTGGCCAGCCAACCACCCGGCTTGAGGACACGCGCGATTTCCGTGGCGGCCCGCGGAACGTCCGGGAGGAACATCAGGCAAAACCTGCTGATCACGGCGTCAAACGATCGATCGCCGAACGGCAGGGCACTCACGTCACCGGTTCGAAAGCGGACATTCGAGAGTCCAAGATGCAGAGCCTTCTTTTCCGCCACCGCCAGCATCTCTTCGGCAAGGTCCATCCCAGTCACCTGCCCGTCGACGCCAACGATTTGCGCGGCCAGGAGCGCTGGGTATCCCGTGCCGGATCCGAGATCCAACACACGCTGCCCCGGACACACCCGCGCGTCCCCCACCAAACGATGATTGAGAAAGGGCATTTGACGCTCGAAGAACGGGTCCCATTTTTCCCATCCACCGGCGACGCGGTTCCAATCGCGACGCTGTGAGTCGATCACGTGCTGTTCGGTCTGTGCGGACATGCCAGGACCCCCCGTGTGCGTGTGAGAAATCATGCCTCAGCATAGGTGAAGCGGGTGATCTTGTCGAGCCCGGGAGCGAGTGAGTACGAGCTTCAGATCTGTCTGCGTGCCGAGGCGGAACGAGAGTTGCGGGGGACCGGCCGGTCCTTGCGGGACTGCATGTGAATACGCTCCAAATCCTCGATCCGCCTGGGCCAGTCCTCGCGCAGCAAACGAGACAAGGCTCGGTCGGCCAACACCGTGCCGCCCGTTTGGCACGAGGGACAGTAGTTCGTCTCGTGCTCGCCAAACACGATTCGCTGCACGGGGCAGCCGCAGACGGGGCAAGGCTGCCGGTAGCGGCCGTGTACGGCCATGCCGTCACGGAAGGCCGTGACCTTTTCCGGGAACTCCTGGCCGGTCTCGGCCCGTAATCGCTCGATCCACTCGGTAAGGACGGTGTGCGTGGCCTCGAACAGATGCGCGTGCTGCTCGTCCGTGAGTCGGCCTGTCTTCACCGTAGGGGACAGGCGTGCACGATGAAGGATTTCGTCCGAATAGGCGTTGCCGATGCCGCTGACGATGGACGGATCGGTGAGGGCGCGCTTGAGCGTGTGATTTTCGCGGCACAGCGCTGCTCGAAACGAGTCTGCATTGACCTCGAGCGGTTCGACCCCTCCTGCCTCAAATGGCCGGAGGGCATCCCGTCGATTCACGAGGTGCAACGAGGCGCGCCGTTGGGAAGCCGATTCCGTCAGGATGACCGAGCCGTCCGGAAAATCGAAGGCGGCGAGGCCGAACTTTCGAGGCGGGATGGCGCCGGCCGGTTTCCAGTGTAACTAGCCGGCGATCATGAGATGAAGGACCAGGAACAGATCACCGTCGAGTGCCAGAACGATCCCCTTGCCCAACCGAGATACCGCAGTGACGCTGTGTCCGTGGACAATCTCGAGCGACGGCTCCACACTGCGCAGCAGGAACGGACTGGTTAATCGAACCCGTACAAGCGGTCGACCGACGATGCGGCGGGCGAGTTGCTCGACATACATCGTGAGATCCGGCAATTCAGGCATGGTGACACGTCAATCCTCTTCCTGAATCCCACGGCGGTGGGCGGCCGTTCCCGGACATTCCGGAGGCAGGGAACGCGTTTGCTTCTATGATGGTTGGCGAACCAGCGTAAAGATGTGGGTCGTCTCTCGACCGTCCTCACTCAGCGTCCATATCTGCGTCATATGATCCATATCCTGCGTGGTCAGTATCAGCTTGTGCATGTGAGGGTCGGTTGGTGACGCCAAATTCGTGGCATCCAGAAACGCGAAGACCACTCGGGTAACGGTCCCACGTGGGAGATCGGCCACCATGCGCGGCTGGTTTCCAAGCGAGCAGTAATGAGTCAACATCAGATGGTGGCCATCGACATAATAGAGCGAGGTCATATTCGGCTCGTTCTCGGGTGAAATGATTTCGACTAGAGCCGTCCCGTTGGCCGTGAATTGGTACGTGATGCGAAGAAATCGACCGTCCTCGCTGTTCCCATCCCACGTGCCCAGCAGGGCGCTGAGCGGGTGAGGCGGGGGAGTTGGGCGAGTATCAGCAGAAACCGCCTGGACTGTGAGCAGCGAAAGGATCACGGCGGCTCCGCCCAACAATCGTGCCATGGCAGGACCCCCCAAGCGACTGGCGATGGATCGTCGATAATCGTGAGCCGATCCCCCGTTGGAGTCAAGGTCGAGAGGGACGCTGAAACGCCCACCGGGTGCCCTCTGGCGCTTGCGTCGGTCCACAACCTGAGCCTGTTAGGGTACAAGTTTGCGCGAGACTGTAGGCCGGCGGAGTGAGTATCAGGAACTTGTCGAACAACCGAGTATGGGTGCGTACCGTCTAAGTGTCGAGTGCATCGGCACAATGCCGTTGAGCATGCCTTTTGCTCTCACTGACCTCACACAAGGGGCGTCTGACCGAGCCGCCGGGCCTGGCGAACAGGTGTCGGCAGTGCAGACCCCCACCGTGCAAGAGAGGAGGCAACGACCAGGTACTGGCCGGAACCGGATCCGTCTCCCCCAGGGACGCAGCCGGCACATCGTGGGCTGTCCTGGGTCTCCTCTGATGGGCGTCTGGCCAATCTGCGGTCATGGCGTGCGGTGGTGGAGACTCCTCTAGGTCGGGGAGCGCGACGATTCCGCCACCGCTCGCTGGCGCGGTGACCGGCTATCCCGACCTGGTGGTCAGGGCCCTGGGTTGAGCACGGTCGCTGGGAGCTGCCGCTCCAGTTCGGCAATCCGTGCGTGAGGAGGCGCAATATAATTTTCGACTTGCTCGGCCGTGTAGCGGGGCGTGATGTGCTGCGGACAATTCCAATCAAACCCCACGACCGTAATAACGATCACACGTTCAACGAGACGACGTTCGGCCGCAGGGAGATACGTCAGCAGGGATTCGTGAGAGGCTGCGGTTTCGCTGTGTGCGTACCCAATGACCTTGAGGCGCGTCTGATTCGGGTAGTCCATCAGAAAGAGCGCGACCTTGTCGTTGGCGCGAAGATGTCCCGCTGTCAGGAGCTGCCGATTGCCACGATAATCGGCGAAGGCCAACGTGCGGGCGTCGAGCGCCTGAACAAATCCAGGAGGTCCGCCCCGATGTTGGATATAGGGCCAGCCATCCTCGTTGACCGTGGCGAGATACAAGCTGTCTCTTGCGGCGATGAATTGGACCTCGTCCTCCGTAAGGACATCCGAGGCTGGCGCGTTCCCAATTGCCAAACATCGTCCGTATGTGTCCTGCTGCGCCCGGCGGACCGGTTCAGTCAGGAGTACCTTCATGAATTTCGAGGCCATGGACGGATCCTTTCTACGGGTGTGGGGCGTTGCCAGAGACGACTCTCCTGGGCCCTTCGCGCACACGGTGTCACTTTGGCGTGTCGCCCCGGGAACGCTCCACAAGCGCGCACGGTATTGTAATGGGAGCAGCGCGTGCTGGTTCTCGTAGGGGCCGTGTGTCTTCCACTGTGGCCGGATCAGCCCATCGAGTAGAAGAACTCTTCCTTGACGACCTTGCCGTTCTTCACCGTGTAGAGGCCGATTTCCTCCATGGTCATCCGCTTCCCCGTCTGTTTGGGGGTGACGTCATAGCTAAACCGAACGGTGAAACGGTCACCGTTGGCGTACGGTCCCTCGACGGTGTTGCCGTGAATGGTATGATTGTCCGTCCACCATGTGTTCTTGCCCTTGATCGCGGCGATGCCCTTCTGCACTTGATCCATGCCCGGCATGGCCATCGGTTCGACGCTTTCAATATGGGGATCGTAGAGGCGATCGATCGCCTCCTGGTTCTTGCCCTGCCGGCACAGTGCCACCAATTCTTTGCCAATGTCCATCACGCTCATACGTCCCTCCTGCGTTCGTTGATAGGAAAAACACAACTCGTCGTTACACGACACCTATGGGTTATATGAGCGCCGAAGTGCCTCCCAATTCAATCCCTCACGAATGAATGGCTGGGTAATGTACAATCGTCCTCCAAGCGGACTTCCGCTGTACTCCAGCGTTTTCCCGCTTGCATAGGGAGATACCCTCGCGGTGAGCAGTTGCGCCAATATCGTCATCGCGCCATCTCGTGATTGTGCAGGCGTCCGAGGACGTGGTATTCGACCACGGCAAACGCAGCAACCAGGGCTGACGGAAGAGCGAGCGTGCCTACGAGCAACGCGCCAAGCAGACGGGGAAGGATGGTCGATGAACCATGCATCACCGTCGCACTGCGTGAATGGTCGTACCAGGTAAGAACACAAAGACACACCTGATACTGACGGAGTGCACACCTATATGAATGAGTCGCGTATCGTCGCTATTTCTTACAATTCGGCAGGAATAAATTCGCTTCTGTCAGTGATAGTGACGCACAGCAAGGCCGGTTCTCACCGTCTGATGGATGCGACGGCCGGCGCAATCGTCACACAATTGTGCCTTTCATCACAGGCGTAAGAAATTGTGCGAGCGCACGGGGGGCATTCTATGAAGACACCTCGCCACGGGTGAGTACACGCGGAAGAAGCGAACCCCCATAGCCGTTAGTGCGGTGACGAGTCTGCCTCTCATGACTTGGCCATTTGGGGACCGCTCCCTGACCGTGTCGACGAGGAGACACCAATGCGGCTTCCATCATGCCGCGTTGGTGCATTCTGAGAATAGGCATTCAAGAATAGACTGAAAGAACTCGTGCCCCGCGCACATCCGTCTCATCTGGCCGAGGGCAGCCTTCCAGCTCGAGAGTGTGAGCAAGTTCGGGAGCTGGATGAGCAGGTGACAAGCATGATGGATGACAGCAGGTTCCTCCGAGCACTATGCTGAGCCGATCGAAAGGCCTTGCAGTTGCTAACGACCCAGAAGGCCCCGGCCAAGAGGAAGCCCATGCTTGAACTCCGACCCACTTGCGAGCAGTGCAACAAGCCTCTGCCCCCCGATTCGCTCGAGGCGCGCATCTGTTCCTATGAGTGTACGTTTTGCGCCTCCTGCGTGGAGCAGGTGATCGGCAATGTCTGCCCCAATTGTGGAGGCGGCTTTACTCCGAGGCCCATTCGGCCGTCGAGGAACTGGAAGAATGATAATTACCTTGGGCAAGATCCGGCGAGCACCTCAATAAAGCATCGTCCGGTCGATCCGGCTGAACACAACAGGTTTTCGGCCAAGATCAGGCTTATACCCTCTGAGAAGCGTTAAGTGGACGGCAAAGATTTGATTGCTGGCGCGGATATGATGGACGATGGGTCGATTCGTTACGGGCGCAACCTCGCCAGTTCGCTCACACGGCGGTGCTAGGCGTAGCGCCCACGATTCGGACGCATGCGCAAGTGTGAGCCCCTGTCGCAAATTGCATTCAGGCTGCCTAAAAGAGAACAGCCGCCGCTGTGCGCAGGGCGCGCTGCCGAGGCCGCTCTTCAGGACCGAGGTCTGCGGGGTAGGACAGGCCCTTTAGTGGACACGGGACGGTCGGCATTTCTTGCGAGCATGAACTAACCTCCCTCAGATGTTGCTCTTCAGAAATTCCCAGACCTCTTCGGGATGCAGTTCGGCTTTTTTCACGGTTCGCCACTGCTTGAGCACGTCGCCTTTGGGGCCGATGATGACGGTCGAGCGGATCGTACCCTGGACCTCCTTCCCGTACATGACCTTCTTGCCGAAGGCGCCATACTTTTTCATCATCGCGGCGTCAGGGTCGGAGAGAAGCACGAAGGGCAGCTTGTATTTTTCAGCGAAGCCATTGTGTGATGAGATGCTGTCCTTGCTCACGCCGAGCACGACGACGTCGCTCTTTTTCATCTTGGCGTTCAAGTCGCGAAATCCGCACGCTTCCTTCGTGCAGCCGGGTGTGTTGTCCTTCGGATAGAAATACATCACCACGGTCTTGCCCTTGTAGTCGGCCAGAGAGTGTTCCTGGCCGTCGTTGCCTTCCAACGTGAACGGCGGCGCTTTCTTCCCTTCCAAATTCATGGCGTCTCCTCCTCCAATCGGTCTCGTTTCATCGATTTAGAGCGGCCACATCTGTACCACCGCCGTGTTTCCGAGGCAAGCGCCTACCTCGATTCCGCCGGTTTGTGACCGTTATGCCGCTATGTGGAGCGAGCCATGGAAGTATGCTAAGAATCTGTCCCTACAGGCTCTCATGAATCCATATCACTGGAGGCTGCCATGCTGCGACCAACGCTTCTCGTCCTGGCCGTGATGCTATCGGGGTGTGCCTCGGTGGAGCACCCGAAGTCGATGACCTTGATGGCCGGGCCCGATCGGAGCATTCGACCGGTCGACCAAGCCGGCACCATCCTGGCCACGCCCGCGCTTTCCGCTCCGCCCAATCCGGTTGCGGCGATTCGGTTGGAATCGGAGCGCCCATATGTTCCGCCCGCTTCGGTCTTGAAGGCCCCCGAGCGACCGACTGCCTCGTCAAATTGCGTCGTCGACTTCAGCGATCACGACGCCCTCGCCTTGTTGCCGGATGCGGCCAAAACGACGTTCGCTTCGGTGCCCTGGTGGTTCCAGGCATGCAATGGGTTGTTGCACGCGGTGGTGCGTCCGATCGGGGAGGATCACTATCACTTAGGGTATGAAAACCCGCATGTCACCGTGTGTGAAGTCACCCCAGGCGTCTTCGATTACGGTATCCTGGGCGGCGACGGCACGTGCACGGCTATCGATCCCACCCAGGAGCCGCGCAGTCTCTACCCGCATCTGGGACAGAGAACCACACACATCTATGTATGGGATGGCAGCCGAAAACAGCCGTTTCGGCTCGATTCCATTCGTGTGGAAGGCAGCGTGCCGATCCGGCTCTGTTACAAGCCCTGGCAGGACACGTCCGGGCCATGGGAAACGAGTCAGCCGGACGGCACGACCGAGCCGGGCATCTGGTTCTGCTGGAGTTCGCTGTCGACCGGCAACTGGGACTTGTCCGCCTGGACGAATTTTACGACCGAAGTGAAAATCCGCGCGAGCGATAACGTCGGCATTTACGAGATCGACGATATCCAATTGGGGTTGTGATGGGGAGGCACGGTCGGCGAGAATGCCGCGGCACGAGGTGCACCGACCACTTCGGGCCGGTTAGAGACAAGGTTTGACCAGGGCGTCCACCTCGGTCAGCACCGGCTGCGGTCCAGGAGACTCGATGAGGGGGTTCACCCATAGGTGGTACGTGGTGCCCGTGGTGACATTCGCCCGGTTTTCGACAAGGTACAGCAGCGTTCCTTCCCGGCGATAGCGCCCATCGATAAGCGGCCCCGGAATCTGCAGCGCGATCGTATCGATCAACTCCGACCTCTCCACTTTGATTGCGGCGTACGGGTGCTCGTTCGCAGCCGTCGTGTGGCCCCGTAGCGCCCGAGCCATGCAGGTTGTGACGTCATTTAGCTGAAGCGATGATACGTGTTCAACCCGGTATTCGGATTTGCGAATATCCTCCTCCGTCTGAAATGAACTGACCGTCTCGTACGCGCACCCCCCGAGCATTCCCACTAAGACCGCGATCGAGACCAACGTGCTTCCGCTGATCCCGGAATCGGTTTTCCGGCGTCCAGCCCGAGTGGCTCCTGCGCACCGGCGTGCGAGCAGGCCGAAACGAGGTTGGGTTGCGCCGGTCAGCATGGCTAGCTCCATATTCCGAATGGCACAAAAAACGCGGACGGCAGCATACGGCGGCTGACACACGGGGTCAAGAGCGGCTGTCCCAGTAGATATGCGCAGCACGGCCTCGCCAATCGTCAACACTCTCTGTGTTGGCCGATGCACCATGAACGTTGGGCAAGTCGCGGCATCGTGTCTTTGATCGTGCTCGCGAGGGTCCGTTTCGCATGGAGCTAGGGAGAGACCCAGGTGTGACAACGGTGGGTGTGGGTGATGCTCCTAGAGCAGCTGCAGGAGGCGGTTGCATCTTTCCCGGAGAGGACGACAACTCCTCATCGGTGGAAGGACAACGAGAGGAGGAAGACATGGTAGAACACAACGTCACGGTCCGGCATGGACGCGTTTTAGGTTTCCTAAGGGGGTCTCCTCTGGGGCGGTGGGCTTCGGGTTCGGCCGTTCGGTGCGGTGCACTCGCGGCCGTCGCCGCGTTTACCTTTGTCTCCTGTGCAGAGCAGGAGCCGGCAAGGAAGAGTGCCTCGACCAGAGGAATGCAGTCGAAATCTGTACCCATGCAGTCCAAATCTGCCATGGGCGAGCACCCGAAGTCTCAGGGCCACACCTTTCCGGGAACGCGCACGGTGCTCGGGACAGTGGAATCGATTCGCGGCGAACAGGTCGAGATCAACACCGGCGATCCTCAGCCTCGCTACGTGACGGTCAAAATGAGAGAGGAGAAAGGTCTCCCGTCGTTCGAGGTGGGAGATCGCGTCATGGTCTGGGTCAATGAACAAAACGAAATCGTGGACGCGCACCTCAAGGGTGAAGAGACCGCACACAAAATCCTGGAGGGCAAACTAGCTCAGTCTCTCACCACAGGACATGAGAAGGCCGTCCTCAAACTCGATGACGGCTCGGAAGCATCGTATGCAATTCGCCCTCTGGTCCGCGCGAAAGTCGCGGCAGTGCCCGTAGGAACAGACGCAGTGTTCTTGATCGATGAATCCTCTCAAATCGCAGATGTCAGTTATGCGGCCGCTGAGAATTCCAGGTCCGGTATGTCTTCCGCCAAAAACGCTTACGCTCGGAGCCAGGGTGTCATTTCTTCCCCGTTAGAAGACAACCGGATTGGGCTCAGAGGCGAGGATGGTAAAGAAGCGAGCTACGAGGTCCGTCCTTTGATGCGTGACAAATTGAAAGGCTTGTCGAAGGGCTCGGAGGTAGTGTTGTTTCTGGACGATGAGCAAAAAGTGACGGATGTGGCTGTTCCCCCCGGCGCCCGCTAGCGCCTCCCCATCGACCCACAACGGGACGATCTCCCGAAGGCTAAAATGCCGAAGGAGATTGTCCCGCCCTGCGGCAGGAGTGTCAGCCACTCAGTCCTGCGCCATCCCTCTGGAATCTGTATCCCAACCTTGAACGGCAGTCGGGCAACTTGTACAGTACAGGAGGATTCCACCGGTTACATCCACCCCTTCGACCTGACGTCCTGCTACTTGGACACATAAGATCGATGGATCGAATCAAGCTACTGCTGCTGGGCCTGCTCGGCTGGTATGTGTCCCTGTCCGCGTGGCTCGCGTATGCTCCCGTGGATCGTCAGTTTTGGGCCATGGCCAATATCCTCCCGGCACTGCTGGTCATGGGACTCATCGTCTCCTATCGATACCTGGCGCTTTCACTCTTGTCCTACCTGCTGATAACGGTCTTTCTCACCCTCCATACCATTGGCGTGCACTATACCTACGCCCAGGTACCGATGGGTGCATGGCTCGACAATGCACTCCACCTGGGGCGCAACCATTTCGACCGGATCGTGCACTTCAGCTTCGGATTTCTCTTCGCGTACCCGCTGGAGGAAGCGTTTCGGTTGCTGGGCCATGCACGCGGCTGGGTCCTGTATTACCTGCCGGCCATCACGGTGCTGGGACTGAGCGCCGTGTGGGAAATCGTCGAGGCCTGGGTGACCGATCTGGTCCATCCCGAGATGGGTCCTGCCTACCTGGGCTCGCAGGGGGATGTGTGGGATGCTCAGAAGGATATGGCCGCCGCCATGTATGGGGCCTTGCTGTGCATGGGTCTCTTGCTGGCGGTCCGTATCGTGCGCCGTTCGACACTTCCGCCGTCGGACGCCTTCGATTCGGCCTCGTCTCACTCGTATTCCCACCGACCGTAGTATGGCCCGCGCGACCGCATCGCCGCAGGGCACGCCGCAGCCGGCGATGTCTCTGCCCGGATACTTGCTGGCCGGCTATGCCGTGCTGTGGATCTGGCTGGCCATCGCGCCGGTTGATCGACAAGATTGGTTCCTCGAAAATCTGCTTGCCGTCAGCTTTGTCATCGCCCTTGCCGTCCTGTACCCGAGGTTCAGATTTTCCAATCTGGCGTATGTTCTGATCGCGGCCTTTCTCGCCTTGCATGCGGTTGGGGCGCACTACACCTACGCCAAGGTTCCCGTCGGCTTCTGGTTGCAAGATCTTTTGGCATTGAGCCGCAATCCCTTCGATCGAATCGTGCACTTCTCCTATGGCCTCTTGCTCGTCCATCCGCTGCGCGAACTGCTGGTGCGATTGGCTGGCGTGCAGGGGTTTTGGGCCTTCTACCTTCCATTGAGCGGCATGCTGGCGCAGAGCGGGCTTTTTGAAGTCGCGGAGGCGATCGTCGCACAGGTGGTGAGCCCCGAGTTGGGGGCGGCCTATCTCGGCACCCAGGGAGACGAATGGGACGCGCAAAATGATATGATCGC
Source organism: Nitrospira sp. (assembly GCA_036984305.1). Lineage (NCBI taxonomy): Bacteria > Pseudomonadati > Nitrospirota > Nitrospiria > Nitrospirales > Nitrospiraceae > Nitrospira > Nitrospira sp. The sequence continues at coordinate 3,442,936 of BQWY01000001.1, read as the reverse complement.
CGCCTTCATGGGCGCGGTCGTGACGACGCTGGCAACGTTCTGGACGGCATGGTATCCGAAGGCCCGGCGCGCCGCCGTGGGGCCGCATGCTCCAGTTAGGGGACCACAACACCTGAGGCGGGCCTCTCCAATTGAGGCGTCTGCCGTCGGCCTGCAACGGGTGAAGCCGCCGCACGTATGTCGGCCTGGCGCCGACGCATTCCCCCTCTTGAGTCGTGTCGTGCGCTGGATTACCATCGCGGACTCCATGCGCAAGCCCGGCGAGCCGATCTATCTCCGCAAACATGTGTTGGCGGTGAGCGTGGCGATCCTCGCGACCGTGGTGCTGCCGCGTGTGTACGAACTGGTGGCTGGGCCGATGTCCCTCGAAGCCCGGCTGCTGTCCGGAGTCGCAATCGCCGTTGCCGCGGGTGTGGCGCTCTACTTGCTGTTTCGTGGGTCTGCGGCCAACGAACCGGATCGAAAAGAGTGAATGTCGGCGGCGGCACCGAGCCATGAGAGAGGACGAAGGAGCATGAAATGAGCGGCACGACGAGCGATCCTATACAACGGTTGCTGGGGCTGATGTTCAAGGCCCATCCCTGGCACGGAGTCTCCATTGGAGAGAAGGCTCCGGACGTCGTCACCGCCTACATCGAGATCGTTCCGACCGATACGGTGAAGTACGAGGTGGACAAGGCCAGCGGCTTTCTCAAGATTGACCGTCCGCAACGATTCTCGAATTTCTGCCCCGTCTATTACGGGCTGATTCCACAGACGTTCTGCGGCGAAAAGGTCGCCGCTCTGTTCGGCAAACGAGCCCGTCGCAAAGGCATGATCGGGGACGGCGATCCGCTGGACATCTGCGTGCTGTCCGAGAAGAGCATTCCGCACAGCGATATTCTCTTGACCGCCATGCCGATCGGCGGATTGAGCATGGCCGACGGCGGAGAAGCGGACGACAAAATCATCGCCGTGATGAAGGAGGATGCCGTGTATGGAGGGATGACCGACATCCGGCAGGTTCCCCTGTCGTTGCTCGACCGGCTCCAGCATTATTTCCTGACGTACAAGAGCGCGCCGGGCACGATCCATCACAAGGTGGAGATCACCAGCGTCTACGGTCGCGAGGAGGCGCTCAAAGTGATCCGTGCGAGCCATGCCGACTACCGCGGCAAGTTCCCCGAATTACGTTCGCTCTGGCCCAAAGGACTGTAGCTCTTCCCTTGCTGACGTGATGCACGCTCCCTGGACCGCCTCGCTCCGCGAGTGGCAAGCTCGCGCTGTGTCCGCCGTACTCGCGCATCCGCGCCAGGATTTTCTGGCGACGGCCACGCCGGCCGCGGGCAAAACGCGCTTTGCCTTGTGCATCGCGCATCGCTATTTGACCGAAGGGCGCGCCCGACGTATCGTCGTCATCTGCCCCACGAATCATCTCCGCACGCAATGGTCGTCCGCGGCGGGGGAGGTCGGCATTCAACTCGATCCGGCACTGACCAACGAGCGATCGATGGAGGCGCCTGATTACCACGGAGCGGTGGTCACCTATCAGCAAGTGTGCCTGGCGCCGGAGGTGTTTCGGCGGGCCTGTCGCAGCCGTCCCACCATGGTGATCTTCGACGAGCTGCATCATGCGGGCGACGGGAAGGATTGGGGGCAGTCGCTCCGTCAGGCCTTCGGCAGCGCCGTGTTTCGGCTAGCATTGTCCGGTACGCCCTTTCGATCCGACAATCAGCCGATTCCGTTCGTGCAGTACGAAGGCGGCGGGAGTCAGGCCGATTTCAGCTATGGCTATGGACAGGCGATCCGCGAAGGTGTGTGCCGTCCCATCGTGTTCCCCAGCTATGAGGGCGAGCTGAATTGGCTCTCCGATGGACGCGAGCACCGGGCGACCTTCGAGGATGGGCTGACGTTCGAGCGGCAACGTGAGCGTCTGAAAACGGCCCTGCTGCAGGAAAGCTGGCTGGGACGGGTCATTGCCGATGCCCATACAGAACTGCAGCGCATCCGTGGCCAGGAGCAGGCGGACGCTGCCGGTCTCATCGTAGCCATGAATCAGGATCACGCCCGGCAGGTTGCCGACTTGGTGGGGCGCGTGACCGGCCGGCGTGCTCAAATCGCGGTCTCCGACGAGCCTGCCGCGTCGAAAACCATTCAAACCTTTACCGGACACAAGTCGTATCAGTGGCTGGTCGCCGTCAACATGGTCAGCGAAGGGGTGGACATACCGCGGCTACGTGTCGGCGTCTATGCCACCAATGTGCTCACCGAAATGTACTTCCGCCAAGTCGTGGGACGATTCGTACGCATGCAGTCGGGTCCGCCCCGGCCGCAGCGCGCCTGGCTCTACCTGCCGAAAGACGCCACGCTAGTCCATTATGCGAAGCAGATCAAAGTCGAACGCGACCACGTCCTGGAAGACGTGCTGCCCTCGATGCAGCGCACCCTGTTCGGCACGGCCGAATCCATGCTCAAGGAGTACGTTCCGCTGCGCGCCGTGGCCCGCATCGGAACGCTGATCGGAGCCGACGAACCTGACCCGTCGGAGGAGCCGGTGGGTGGGGGGCCGCAGCAGGCCTTGCACGACCGCAAGCGGGAACTACGGGATGCCCACCGGCTACTCGTTGCGTCCGTGGCTCGCAAGACGGGAGTCGATCATCGGCGGCTCAATGCCGAGTTGATCAAGCGAACCGGCGGCCGCGTCGAGCAGGCGACCGTGCATCAATTGGAACGGCGCATCAGCTTGCTGGAACGGTGGCGCGAAGCCGGATTCGACGGTCGATCCTAGCACGGGGTATAGTCAGAGGTCTGGTCCCAGTCTCAAGAGTGAGTGCTGAATAAGATAAGGAGGTCGTGTTATGGCACGTCGTTCGCCCAAACCGGATCGCATCATGCACCTCGGCATTGGGTTTTGGGCGTCGAAGACCCTCCTCGTCGCTGTGGAGTTCGGCCTGTTTACGGAGCTGGCCAAAGGGCCGCTCGACGGTGAGACCCTCCGCACACGGCTGGGTCTGCATGAACGGAGCGCACGGGATTTCTTCGATGCACTGGTCGCCTTGGGCATGCTCAAGCGCACCGGGAGCCGCTATGCGAATACGCCGGAGACCGCCGCGTTCCTGGATCGTAATAAGCCCTCGTATTTGGGCGGAATACTCGAAATGGCCAACTCACGGTTGTACGGGTTCTGGGACTCGCTCGCCGAAGGTCTGCGAACCGGGAAGCCTCAGAACGAGGTGAAAACGGGGGGCGACTTTTTCGGCACGTTATACAACGATCCCGAGGGGCTCAAGGGCTTTCTCAAGGCGATGACCGGACTCAGCGCGGCAGCCGGCCGCGCCATTGCGAAAAAATTTCCATGGAAGAAGTATCGCACGTTTACCGACGTGGGTTGTGCGCAGGGTGGGGTGGCGGTCGAGATCGCCCTTGCGTTCACGCACCTGACCGGACAGGGGATGGATCTACCGGTCGTACGGCCTATTTTCGAGGCCTATGCGCAGCAGCGAGGGGTGGCGAAACGCCTCACCTTTTATCCCGGCAATTTCTTCGAAGACCCCATGCCACCCAGCGACGTGATCGTGATGGGGCACATTCTGCACGACTGGAATCTCGACGAGAAACTGATGCTCCTGCGGAAGGCCTATGAGGCCGTTCCTGCCAACGGAGCGGTGATCGTCCATGAGGCGCTGATCGACGATGAACGGAAACAGAATGTCTTCGGCCTGCTCATGAGTCTGAACATGCTCATTGAAACGCACGGCGGATTCGACTTCACGGGGGCCGACTGCCGGAAGTGGATGAAGGAAGTCGGATTCCGGCGCACGCAGGTCGAACGGCTGGGTGGTCCCGATGGGATGGTGATTGGGTACAAGTAGCGTCGGGAGACGTAACGGGCGTTCGTGCCCGCCGTGTCGACCACCGCGCCAAGTTCGTACAGCTGTAGGACCGTCTCTCTCAATCTACCGGTAAGGAGAGGAGCCCCGATGGCAACACGCAAGCTTAAGCCGGATCGCATCATGCAGCTCGGCATAGGATTTTGGGCGTCGAAGACCCTCCTCGTCGCTGTGGAGTTCGGCCTGTTTACGGAGTTGGCCAAGGGACCGCTCGACGGTGAGACCCTCCGCACACGACTGGGTCTGCATGAACGGAGCGCACGGGATTTCTTCGATGCACTGGTCGCCTTGGGCATGCTCAAGCGCACCGGGAGCCGTTATGCGAATACGCCGGAGACGAACTGGTTTCTGGATCGGAATAAGCCATCCTATATTGGTGGCAACCTCGAAGCGCAGAATGCGCGGCTGTACGGTTTTTGGAGCAATCTGGCCGAAGGGCTCCGAACCGGTAAGCCGCAGAATGAAGTGAAGACGGGAGGCGAGTTTTTCGGCACGCTGTACAGCGATCCGCAGCGCTTGGAGCAATTCCTGAAGGCGATGACCGGTCTTAGCGCGGCAGCCGGGCGCGCCATTGCAAAAAAGTTTCCATGGAAGAAATACCGGACGTTAACCGACGTGGGCTGTGCCCAGGGCGGCGTAACGGTGGAGGTCGCGCTCGCGCACAAGCACCTGACCGGACAGGGGATGGATCTACCGGTCGTACGGCCTATTTTCGAAGCCTATGCGCAGCAGCGAGGGGTGGCGAAGCGCCTCGCGTTTCATCCGGGGAATTTCTTCGAAGACCCCATGCCGTCCTGCGACGTGATCGTGATGGGACACATTCTGCACGACTGGAATCTCGAGGAGAAAATGCTGCTTTTGCGCAAGGCCTACCAGGCAGTCCCCGCCAACGGCGCAGTGATCGTCCATGAAAATTTAATCGACGATGCGCGGAATAAGAACGCCTTCGGCCTGCTCATGAGCTTGAACATGCTCATTGAAACGCACGGTGGGTTCGACTTCACCGGGGCCGACTGTCGGAAATGGATGAAGGAAGTTGGATTCCGGCGTACGCAGGTCGAACGGCTGGGTGGTCCCGATGGGATGGTGATCGGATACAAATAGGATGCTTCTCTTTACTGGTATCTGCGACGAGGCGGTGGCTGAAGATCTGCTGGGGCGGAGCTTGATGCGCGCGGTCGAACGAGACCGGGGCGTGCAAAAGATGAAAGACGCGGTGACCCGGTCCCATTCCTTGCGGTCTTCTCCCTTCGCGGTCCAATAGCTCCCGACGCAGCGCCCTGCAGAAGGCGACGGAAGGTGGGGCATTCCAAGTGACTTGGTGCGGGGCAGGCGGCGGCGTGTTGCAGACCCTCGCGCAAGGCGGTCAATTTGCGGATCATCCCGTCGAGTTCCTTCGCTTTGGTCGTGAGCATCTGTCGGTCGATGCGAGGCGTTCCATCCGGCGCGAACACGAGCGCGATGTCATCGAGCGAGAAGCCGGCGGCGCGCCCCAGCGCGATGAGTGCCAGCCGTTTCAGCACACCCGCGGCGAACAGACGGCGCAGGCCGCGTCGGCCGACTGCGGTGATCAGCCCCTTTTCCTCATAGAATCGCAGCGTTGAGGCGGGGACGCCGGAGCGCTGCGCGACCTCTGTGATATCCAGGTCTCTCACCCTCTTGACCTCAAGTCGACTTGAAGTTGTATGGTGCCACGCGAGGAGTGTGAACGCAACGGCGAGGAGATGACCATGGATGTCACGCGTGGAAGGAACGACGATCAGACGACGCAATGGAACAGCTCCTCCGACCACACAGGGAGCGAGGTCGAGCCCATGAGTGCGCGGGATGGAAACCCATCTGTCAACGAGAGACGGGCGTCATCGCTTCGGTGGGTGCTCGCCACCCTGTCGCTCTCCACGGTGTTGTCCTCCCTCGGCGCCAGCATCGCCAATGTCGGTTTGCCGACGTTTGCGCAAGCCTTCACGGCCTCCGTCCAGGAAGTCCAGTGGATCGTCCTCGCCTATCTCCTTGCCGTCACCACTCTCATCGTCACCGTCGGACGCCTCGGCGACATCACCGGGCGCCGGCGATTGTTACTGGCTGGCATCGTCCTGTTCACGGTCGCCTCCGGTCTGTGCGGTGTCGCGCCGACGTTCGGGCTGTTGATCGCCGCTCGGACGGCGCAGGGCGTCGGGGCGGCCATTATGATGGCCCTGACCGTGGCGCTCGTCACCGAGTCGGTTCCAAAGTCCAAGGCCGGTAGTGCTATTGGAATGCTCGGGACCATGTCGGCTCTCGGCACGGCGCTCGCGCCTTCGCTCGGGGGTGTGCTGATCTCCGGACTCGGTTGGCGGGCCATCTTCCTCGTCAACGTCCCGATGGGTGCCTTGACGCTTCTGCTGGCACATCGTTGTTTGCCGGACGATGCCCCGCGGCCGAAGGCCGGTCCGGCGGGCTTCGACCCGGCGGGGATGCTGTTACTTGCCCTGACGCTCGCGTCCTACACGCTTGCCGTGACGATTGGCCGCGGTAGTTTCGGCGCGCTCAACATGGCCCTCCTGGTGGCGGCCGCATTGGGAGTCGTCCTCTTCACGAGAGTGGAGGGACGGACGGTCTCGCCGTTGATTCAGGTGGAGATTTTCCGCAACCGAGAGCTGAGCGCCGGTCTCGCCATGAGCGCGCTTGTTGCGACAGTGATGATGACGACGCTGGTCGTGGGGCCGTTTTACCTCTCGCGCGCGTTCGGGCTTGACGTGGCGCTCGTTGGACTCGTCTTATCCGTGGGCCCGCTTGTCGCCGCGATCACCGCCGTGCCGGCTGGGCGTCTGGCCGACCGATTCGGCCCGCCCCGCATGACAATCGTGGGACTGATTGGAATCGCGATCGGTTCGATGATGCTGTCCCTGATGCCGGTGGCCGTTGGCCTCGCCGGCTACATTGCCCCACTCGTCGTCATGACGGCCGGCTATGCCTTCTTCCAGACCGCCAACAACACCGCCGTGATGACGGAGTCCAGCCAGGGCCAACGGGGTGTCGTGTCCGGTATGCTCAACCTCTCGCGGAACCTCGGGCTCATCACCGGCGCCTCGGTGATGGGCGCCGTGTTTGCGTTCGCGTCGGCGACGCCCGATATCTCCACGGCGGCACCCGCCGCTGCTGCGACCGGGATGCGGGTCACGTTTGCGGTCGCGACGGCGCTGGTCGCCGTCGCGCTCACGCTCGCGTTCGGGAGTCGTGCGCGCGCGGCGCGCGCGCCTGAGCTCGAGTCGGCTTGAACTGAGGAGAATGCCTTGTCGGATTGTGCTTCAGACCATGATCGGTCTTCCGCTTGGATGCCGACCGCACAGGACTAGCGCATCGGGTGGGGCCCTCGTGCTAACATAAGCGCGGAGCGTTCACATCACCGGTCTGGCCGGACCCGGCGACTCGATCACCCGCAGGCTATCGTGTGCGTTTCGTCGAGGATATCGCCATGTCATTGATTCCTGAGCCCTTGATGCACCGTCTCGTGCTACTCCGACGCGTGCTCCACGAATATCCAGAGTTGAGCGGACAGGAAGCCAAGACCGCGGAGGTCATCTGCAAATTTCTTGACGGAATCGCCATCACCTACCGCGCGCAGGTCGGCGGGCATGGGGTCGTGGCAGACATTCCGGGGCCGCCCGGCGTGCCCTGCGTCGTCCTGCGGGCCGATACGGATGCTTTGCCGATTCAGGAAGAGACCGGACTGCCGTTCGCCTCCGTGTGCGATGGGGTCATGCATGCCTGCGGCCACGACGGGCATACCACGATGCTGCTGGGAGCCGCCGCCCTGCTGAGCGACGACAAGGAGTTGCCGGCGCCCGTGCGGTTGGTGTTTCAGCCGGCGGAAGAATGCGGTACGGGTGCGCTGGCGATGATCGAGGCCGGGGTCTTGGACGGGGCCGGCATGATCTTCGGTGGACACCTCGACCGGCACTATCATCCCGGTGCGATCGTCGTGACCGAAGGACCGGTCAACGCCTCCTCCGACAGTTTCACGATCGGCATCGTCGGCCAGGGCGCGCATGGCGCGCGTCCGCACGAGAGTATCGACGCGGTGGTGGTCGGAAGTCTGATGATCATGGCGCTGCAGACGATCGTCTCGCGGGAGGTCGATCCCGCCCGTCCGTCCGTGGTCTCCGTCGGGCAGTTTCACGCCGGTTCGGCTCCGAACGTGATTGCCGGACAGGCGCGCCTAAGCGGCACCGTGCGCGCGCAGGATCCGGTCGTGCGCCAGCAGTTACTGAGTTCGGTTCGCCGGATTGCGGAGTCGATCGCGCAGCTGCACGGCGCAAAAATTCAGGTCACGATCAAGGAAGGGACGCCTCCCCTCATCAATACGGCTGACATGGCGAGCCTCGCCCGTCAGGCGGCGATCGCGGCGGTGGGTGAGTCGAACGTCCTGCCGCTCAAGACCGCGAACATGGGCGGAGAAGACTTCAGCTACTATATGGCCAAAGTCCCCGGTGCGTACGTCCGGTTCGGCAGCCAAGTACCGGGCAAGGAAGGCTATCCGGCCCATTCCAGCAAGTACGATTTCGACGAGGAGGCGCTTGCCGTCGGTGCCGCCTATTTTCACGCGATCGCGCAGGTTGCCGGGCGGCGCTTGAAGCAGATGATGGGCCGAATCTCCACTTCGGTCTCCGGCCATGATTCGAGTTCGTGAAGCCCGCGAAGAAGACGTCGGCGAGATTCGGGAGATCTTTCTCGCCGTGTACGGGCGCGATTATCCGCATCGCGAACTGTACGACGAACTGTGGCTGAAGCGATCGGTCTTCACGGACGATGCGTTGATTCTCGTGGCGGAAGACACCGACACCGGCCGCGTGATCGGTACGGCCTCGGTGCTCTTCGATTTCGGCGCCCACTCCGATCTCGTCGGTGAATTCGGTCGTCTGGCCGTGCATCCCGAGTATCGACGTCAACAGGTCGGCAAGCTCCTCATGGAGCGACGGCTGGAGGCGATCCACAACCGGCTCCACGTCGGCCTGGTGGTGGCGAGGACCGTGCACCCCTACGCGCAACGAATCAGCCTGGCCGAGGGGTTCCTCCCTGTCGGGTTTCTCCCCTTGAAGCATTGCTTCCACCGCCGAGAGAGCTTTGCGCTGTTCGCGCGCTATTTTGGCGATGGGCTGGCCCTGCGGCGGAATCATCCCAGGATCATTCCCGAGGCCTATCCTCTAGCCAATCTGGTCATGAGCCGCCCGCCTTTCGCACCGGATTTCATCGTGGACGAAGATTCCGCGCCCTATCCGGCTGGCGGTCGCTATACACTCGAGCAGATGCAAGCCGAAGGCTACCCGGCGCTGCTCCGCATCGAGCGGGGGCGCGTACGCAACCGGGAGATTTTCGGCCCTATGCGGCTGGACTACGGCTTCTTCAAATTGCAGGCGAGGCAGACTAGCTATTTTCTCGCGCGCTCCGAAGGGCATATCGTCGGCGCCGTTGGGTTTACGATGGATCCCGTCGAGCACACGGTCCGCGTGTTCGAACTGATCGCCCTGGCCGACGACGTCGTGCGCTTCCTGCTGATGGAACTGGAACACATGTGCCGCCAAGAGATGGGTATCGAATACGTCGAGATCGATGTCAGCGCGTACGCGCCCCGCATGCAGCGGACGCTGCTGGAGTTGAACTTTCTTCCGGTGGCCTATGTACCCGCCATGGTCTTCCATGAGGTGGAGCGGCTCGACATCGTCAAGATGGTCCGTCTGATCAAGCTGGAAGACCTGGGACCGCTCAGCTTGATCGAGCCGGTGCAGGCACTGGCCGATGTCGTGATGCGTGGCTTCGCGACCTGCGTGATGGCTCCGCGCATGGCGGAGGCCATTCAAGACATTCCATTGTTCCAGGGAATGACGGCCGAACAGGCGACTCGCCTGGCCGGGGTGTCTACGATTCGGGACTGTCGCAAGGGCGAGCGGCTCTTTGCAGAGCACGATCCGGCCGATCGGCTGCATATCGTGCTGAAGGGCCACGTGGCGATCAGTGTCGGGTCGCCACCGGTCCCGCTCGGCACGGTCCGTACCGGCGAAACCTGCGGGGAAATCTCACTCCTTTCCGCGCGTCCGCATTCGGCGACGGCCACCGCCGAGGTGGACGTTGAAGTTGCGGAATTACTCCGTGCCGAGCTGGCTGAGCTCATACGCCGCCGTCCCGATATCGGAGTGATCATTTATCGCAATCTTGCTGTGGGGCTCGGCGAGAAGCTGGTGCGGACCGGCAAGGCCCGTCGTGATCCGGAATTGATCGAGACGGAGTTTTTCCATTTGTGAACCGGACGGTCGCGCTCCGAACGAAGGCCGTGCAGAAGCAGACCCCTTCAAGCCTATCGGATCGCCTAAGGAGTGACATGCTAAACCCGTTGACGCACCGCGCCCGACTGTTCTTCTCTCTGGTCATCGTTCTGGGACTCGTCCTCGTCATGGAACCCACATGGGTCCTCTCGGCCGGTGCGGCCGGAGGCTCCAAGGCGCGTCAATCTTTCCTGCCCTGCAATGGGCCATTCAAGAAGAAGTCGCCCTCGGCCAAGGCTCTGCGCGCCGCCCTCACTGCACATGCGTTGTGGTTGGATGAGGAAGCGCATCAGAACGCGAGGGCGGCCAATTTGTGTCACGCGGACCTAAAAAAGCGCCCGCTCTCGGGAGCGACCCTCGAACGCGTGAATTTGGAGGGTGCCATTCTGACTCAGACCGATCTGAGCCAGGCAAATTTGATTCAAGCGAGCTTGGCGGGAGCCGAGCTCAGCGGAGCCACGTTGACCGAAACGAATCTGTCCGGTGTGGATGCGCGTTACGCCCGACTCGCGCGCGTCAGGGCCGACCGCGCCATCGGGAACGAAGCGGCACTGTTCAATGCCGTGCTGGCAGGCGGGAGGTTCCGCGAATCGATCTTCGAAGATGCCCATTTCGACGGTGCCGATCTGCAGGGGAGCGATTGGAGCGAGGCGGATCTGTCGGATGCCTCCTTCTATGGAGCCAACCTCGAGAAGGCCGTCCTGACTGGAGCGGATCTCATGGGGGCGGACCTGCGACGCGCCAATCTCACGGGTGCGTCTCTTCATCATGCTACATTGGAGGGCGCCCTTCTGGACGGCGCACGTCTGGTTCACGCACGTCTGATTCAGGTCGATCTCGAAGGGGCGTTTCTGGACGGGGCTGACGTGTCGGACGCTAGGCTGCAGGATGCAATCCTCCGCGGCGCCGATCTTCGATACAGCCGACTGGACCGGGTCGATCTGGGGGAGGCGGATCTCGAAGCCGCGAACCTCGAACGGGCTCGCATGGTAAAAGCCATGCTCCCAGGTGCGAATCTGGCTATGTCCGTGCTCTATCGTACCGTGCTGACGCAGGCAGACCTTCGCGGAGCGCGGTTGACGCGCGCGGTCATGATCCTCGCACGTGGCTCGGGGGCAAATTTCAGCAAGGCCGATCTGACGGAGATCCATGCACCCCATGCCGTGCTGACGGGTGCCCGATTCAACGAGGCCAAGCTGGAATCGGCGAATTTCGTGTCGGCCGACCTGAGCGGTGCACACATGCTCCATGCCGACCTTACGCGCGCGAATCTGCAAGATGCAAGGCTCAGAGGGGCGCTCTTGTCCGGTGCCGACCTCAGCGGAGCGCGTCTGGACGGCGCCGATCTGCGTCAGGCCGATCTACGCGGTGCGCGGTTGGCCTCCGCTATGGGTCTGGTGCAAGCCCAATTGGACGCGGCGTGTGTCGATCCGAAGACCGAACTGCCACCCGATTTCAAGCGCCCCCCGCCTTGTCGGAACGGCGGGAAGAAACCGCACTGATGACATCATCCCGCCGAACCAAACCTCGCCGTCGCGGCCTGGTTCCTCCGCAGCCTGATCGCGTCGGCAGCGCCGCTATTTCAGAGCTTCAAGAGTCTGGCGCGTTTCGCGCACCTCGTTGCTGAACAGTTCCAGATGTTGGCGACGCTGGGGCTGATCGTCCCTGAATTCCCAGGCCCGTTTGAAAATCGCCCACAATTCCTTGTTGTGCGTGACGAGCAGCTGATACTCCGGCGTCTCGCTTTTCGGCTTTTCGACACAGCACACGGTATTGTCAAACGCATGGAACTGATTGTGTAAATCGTTGAGGGGTTGGTCGTAGCCGGTACCCGGCTGCGCCTTTTGGGCCGACTCCTCCATCATAGTGGTCAAGTTGATCAGTGTGTCCACGGAATTGGCACCTTTGGCTTTTGCCGCAAATTCCTTCGCGTGCGGATAGAAAAAGACACTGCATCCGCTCATCACGAAGACCAAGGCCCCCATCATGAAACCGGTGAAAGCACCTCGCATGGCAAATCCTCTCCTTTCAGGATCAACGTTACCCGGTAGTCTACCATGCGAGCGTAGGCATGAGACTAGTGATCCGCCTAGTACGCCCTCGTGCGCTCTCGCAGTATGAGAAGTTAGGTCGTATTCATTACTTACCATAAGGAGGAGAGCCATGAAAAAGTTACTGGTGGGGCTGGGTGTCTGTGCAATGGTCTTTGCCGGCATGGCCATGACCGGACAAGCGGGAGAGACGAAAGCGACGATGGAGAAGGCGAAAGGCGAAATGAAGGGCGAAATGGAAGAGATGAAGGGAGAAGCAAAGGCTCAGGTGGAGGAAGCCAAGGGCAACGACGCGAAGGCGGCCATGGAGCGGGCAAAGGGGAATGTCAAAGGATCAATGGAACGCGGCAAAGGCAACATGAAGGAAATGAAGGAAAAGATGAAGGACTGAAGGGCGCGCGACGTTGATGCGTGCACGTGGGGTCTGCCGCTGGTCGGTTGCCCACAGAGAGCGGAGGCTGGCAGGTGCCGCAAGGGCCTGAGGACAGTGAGGTTGGGGTCGATCATGTCGGGGGCTTCGTTCTCCAGGGTGCCTGATCGTCCACCCTGAAGTCGAAGCATCTTCTCTCGTTAGCGAGCGACCGGCGGTTTGGTGACATGGCGAAGGGCAGCGAGCGGTCCGTGTGTTCCAAGCGTGTCCAGTTGTCCGTCATTCTTGGCGAGGAAGAGGCCCGCCAGTCCCAACGCATTGATGGAAATGCCTTCGAAGAACTCCCTGATGCGAGGAACGAGCAGGAGCCAGCGTCTGGTGGCCAGTAGATTATACGGCCCTGTGCGCTCAAGGCCTCCGAAGGCGGGTTCCACGGGCATGTTCACGGCATCGAGCAGCGAGCGATAGCAGTTCCGCAGCGCATCGGCATTTTCGCGACCGGCGTGAAGCCATTTGGGATCCATCGGCGCGTAGGCATGTAAGTAGGGGAGGCGCGGAATCGTTCCTGAGGACGTCATCCCGGCGAGCAGGGGCTCAATCGGCACGCGTGGACCGCCATCTGCTGAAAGAGGGATCAGTTGGAGATGCTTGTGCGGTTGGCTTCCCCCGGCAATCGGTCCGGAATTGTAAAAGGCCAGCCCATCGACCTCGGCCAGGCTCCGAAGTAGCACGTCGCAGTCCGTCCGGGTGAGCAGCGTTTCCTGATCTTCGAACGCGTGCGTCACCATCAGGACGTGATGATCCACCACGCTGTACTTGTTCAGCAGCACGAAATGGGTGGGCGAGATCTCGCCGACGAAGAGCTCGGCATCGTAGGGGAGAAAGGGATCGACCTTGATCGGTCCGGATTGCGGCTGCGCCTTTTGCTCGAGCGCCTGGACGATCCGTATTTCAAAGACAATTCCACCTTCCTCGATCGTCGCCGTTCTGGTTGGGATGGCCTGCAGGGCTCCAGACTGTCGCGCCTCGAGGGTGCGCGTACGCATCACCTTCCAGAGCGATCCTGGCTCTAATGAGAAATCCGCCGGCATGGTGCTTCTAAGAGTACGCCAACGCGGCGTCAAGCGAAAGGGGTGTCGAAAGAATCTTCACGTATGGGTCGCGCACAGGGGCACGGATGGCGACGGCGCTCCCTTCTGGGCCGTACGACCAAGGGACGCTATCCATTCAGCCACGTCACCAGTGACGGAAGGCCGGGCAGGACCGCGACGCCGACGCAGATGGAGAGCGCGACGATCGAGGCGACGAGATCTTCGTCGAGCCTCGTCTCTGACGCAAAGATGACCGCCGTGACGGCAGACGGCATCCCGGCAATGAGCAGCACGACCAGCCGTGCCATGTCGGTCAGTTCCAGGAGAGAGACCACGAGCCAACCGATCGTCAGTCCCCCGCCCATGCGGAGCATGACGCCGGCCAAGGCGAGCCACACCGTTCGCCGAAGCGCCGTGAAAGTCATCGACAGTCCGAGCACAAGGCTGGCGAGCGGGGTCGTGCACAGGTGCAATGGGGTGAGGACGTCGCGGACCCACGGCGCGAGGGAAACTCCGACGGCTTTCACGACGAGGATCGCCGCTAAGGCCCAGAGCGGGGGTGTCAGGAGCAGTCGTCTCAGGACTGAGCGCGGGGCTTCATCCGTTTGGCCGTGCCAAACTGCGATGGCGTACAATCCGGTCAGGGTCAACGCGGTCTGTCCGAGATCGAAGAGGACAGCTCGCGCCAAGCCGGCTTCGCCCAGGGTCGCCAAGATCACCGGGTAGGCGAAGTACACCGAGTTGATGCAGCCCGTCGCCAGCATGAACCCGCCTTGAGCGGGACGCGGCAATTCCCAGGATCGCGCCAGTATCCAGGCCAAACCCACGATCGGACATGTAATCATCCACGCGGCGAGCGGCAGTTTCCATGCCGTAGGGGCGAACGTCACGCCGTCGAGCGACAGCACGATGGTAGCGGGCAGCGTAACGCAAAAAACGAACCCGGCCAATCGCTCCGCATGGGCTTTGGTGAGCACGCCCAGTGTGCGGAGGGCCGCTCCGGCGACGAAGATGAGAATGAAGGCTTGCAGAGAGACGGGCATGTCGGAGTACGTATCAAAAAAGTGACGGATCCGTCAGCTTGGGCGTACGGTTCTCCTGGGTGGGCCATTCCCAGTCGCCGCAGCCATGAGGATGATCATATCAACGCAACGCCACCAAGAGAGAACAGTTCCGGGGACAGTCCGGAGTAGCCATGCTCCCGGTCCTCCCTTACCTGCGCGATAATTTCGTTCCTCGTCTTCGGCCTCGGTGCCAGGACCGAAGACGGGGCTTGATCAAGGTCGGGAAACCCCCCAGAATGACCGATCATTACCGGAGATTGATCCAATGTCGGACAGCGCGCTGACTCCTGAACTCATCCATGCGACCTCCTTGGCTGCTATCGTGCAATCATCAGAGGATGCCATCATCAGTAAGAACCTGGATGGGGTGATCCAAACGTGGAATTCCGCAGCCGAGCACATGTTCGGCTATTCCGCAGCCGAAGCCATTGGGCAGCCGATTCGACTGATCATTCCTGACGACCGTCTGGAGGAAGAGCGGGGCATCCTTCGGCAGCTGCGGGACGGGAACCGGATCGAGCATTTCGAGACTATCCGCATCACCAAAGACGGGAGGCGATTGCACATCTCGTTGACGGTCTCTCCGATTCGGGATCGGAACGGGCGGGTCGTCGGGGCGTCGAAAATTGCCCGAGACATTTCACAACAGAAACGTGATCACGAAGCACTGGAGGAAACCCAAAAGCGACTCGCCGTCACCTTGCAGAGCATTGGGGATGCGGTGTTGGCAACCGACCGAGAGGGGCGTGTGACCTTTTTGAACACGGTCGCGGAAACGTTGATGCGGGCGGGCCAACAAGACATCGTTGGCAGGTCGATCGTCGACGTGTTCAATATTCAGGACGAGACGACGGGATTGGCGCTCGAGAGTCCGGTCGAGCAAGTCTTGCGGGAACGCCGCGCGGTCGGTATGGCCCATTCGACGATGCTCCGGCGCACCGATGGCACCAGCATTCCAATCGACGATTGCGCGGCGCCGATCCTAGGCGAGCAAGGCGAGCTGATCGGTGTCGTGATGGTGTTCCGCGATGTCTCGGCCCACCGGATGGCCCAGCGCGCGGCGAGCCTCCTCGCGGAGGTCGTGACCTCGTCCAACGACGCCGTCGTGACCAAGGACCTCTCCGGCTGCGTGACGAGCTGGAATCAGGCGGCTGAAAAGATTTTCGGGTATACGTCCGCGGAGATGGTCGGGCGCTCGATTCTTGCGATCATTCCAACCGATCGTCATGCCGAGGAAGCGGACATTCTGGCCAAACTTGCCAGAGGAGAGCGTATCGATCATTACGAAACCGTCCGGCAGAGGAAGGACGGCAGCCTGCGCCAAATCTCGGTCACGATCTCTCCGTTGTATGACGTGGATGGGCGTGTCGTGGGGGCGTCGAAGATCGCCAGGGACGTGACCGAGCAGCGGCGCACGCAACGTGCGCTCCAGGAGACCCAAGAACGTTGGAAAGTCACATTGCGAAGCATCGGCGACGGGGTCATCGTGACCGATACGTCGGGACGGATCGCCTTTGCGAATCCGGTGGCCTTGGAATTGATCCAGAAGACGGAGGGGGAGGTGCTCGGGACTCCTCTCGCCGAGGTGTTCGCGATCGCGCATGAGACGACGAAAGAGGCTGTCGAAAATCCCGTGAACCGCGTCCTTCGCGATGGCGGACGAGTCGGGCTGGCCCGCCACACGGTCTTGCTTCAACCGAGCGGCAGCGAGATTCCCATCGACGATTCGGCGGCGCCGATCAGAAGCGACGACGGACAGTTGCTGGGCGTGGTGCTGGTGTTTCGCGAAATCATCGAGAGGAGAGAGGCCGAGCGGCAGTTGACACGATGGGGTCAGGAACTCGAGCAGCGGGTGGCTCAGCGGACGAACGAGTTGGTCCATTCGCAGAAGCAATTGAGGGCGTTGGCCGCGCAGCTTCGGACGACCGAACAACGAGAGCGTCGTCGGCTGGCGACCGATCTTCACGATTACCTGGCCCAGCTTTTGGCGTTGGGCCGCCTGAAACTGACCCAAATCAAACACATCGCCCAGGTCGATTCGCCACGCCTGGAACCGATGCTCCTCGAGGCGGAACAACTTCTCGACCAATGCCTGTCGTATACCCGGACCTTGATGGCGCAGCTCAGCCCGTCGGTGTTACACGACCTGGGCCTTCTGGCCGGTCTGCGCTGGCTGGCGGAGCGTATGCAGGAGCAAGGTCTCATGGTAGAGGTGCGAGCCGCCGACACGCAGCTTCCTGCGCTGGAGGACTCCCAGGCCGATATGGTCTTCCAGACGGTCCGGGAACTGCTGATGAACGTCATCAAGCATGCCGGTGTCTCCCGCGCGAGTGTCACCGTCGAGATGCGCAGCCGCTCCGAGCTCAGGATCGTCGTGCAGGATGAGGGAAGGGGGTTCGACGTATCGGTCATCGACCGGGTACCGGCGGGAACGCACTTCGGCCTATTCAGCATTCAGGAGCGCATGCAGACCATGTCGGGGTGGTGCCGCGTGGAATCCGCTTCCGGCCGAGGCACGCGGGTGGAACTCAATGTGCCGCTTCAGTCCGAGTCCTCGAGCGTGGAACCGAGCACGGCCTCCGTCCAGCTGGAACGGCATGAAAGCGGGAACACCGAAGGGCAGGGCGGGGAGCGGCGCAGAATCATCCTGGTCGATGATCATGCCATGGTACGCCAGGGGCTGAGGAGCATCCTCGACACCTATCGCGACCTGGAGGTCGTTGCCGAAGCTTCGGACGGCGAGGAAGCCGTCAGCCTGGCGGCACGGCTCCGGCCGGCAGTGATGGTGATGGATATCAATCTTCCACGGCTGAACGGGATCGAGGCCACCCGCCGCGTGAAAGCCCGATGGCCCGACACGGTCGTCATCGGCATCACGGTGCACCGGTCTCCACAGACAGCCGACGCCTTTTTGGCCGCCGGTGGGGAAGCGCTCCTGAGCAAGGAGGAGGCGGCGGATGATCTCTATCAACTCATCATGACGTTCACGCGTGGCAAGCGCCCCCATTGAGCACCCGCAACAGCGACGGTAAGGCCACGTTGGGCTGGTAC
Source organism: Nitrospira sp. (assembly GCA_036984305.1). Classification (NCBI taxonomy): domain Bacteria; kingdom Pseudomonadati; phylum Nitrospirota; class Nitrospiria; order Nitrospirales; family Nitrospiraceae; genus Nitrospira; species Nitrospira sp. Next base: position 3,425,141 of record BQWY01000001.1, on the reverse strand, counting down.
ATCCGTTCCGGGTAGCGCGCGCAGGGGCGGAGCGTATTCGCGTGCTATCGCATCCTGCTGTGCGTCGCTGGCTGGGTTGCCCTAAGGCCCGCATCGATTCGATGCTTGGCTTTGCAGGCGGCGGGCATGCGGCGAATCGGCTCAACCGGACGGAACGAGATGCATGGCCCGCGATTCCTCCCGGCATTAGTTCGCCAATTCTTGGCGGGCAGCGGCGACGATGGCGCTGACGACCGGATGCTTCAAGCGCCGCTCCACGGTAATGGCGTAGAAGCGTTGCCTTATCCCCTCGAACTGTCCAACCACGTGTGAACGATACTGCCGGCAGATTTCTCTTTCCATGACCGTCGAGCCGGGAAAGAGCCCATAGCCCTCCCGGCCGAAGGTTTTCAGAGTCGCACTATCCTCGAATTCGCCCATGATCTTGGGTTGGATCCGATGGCGCGTGAGCCATTCGTCCATGAGACGGCGTAGCATGGCATTGGACGTAGGGAAGAGTACCGGCGCGTCTTGGAGCGAATGTGGGAACTTTCTCCGATAGCGGGCCGCTAATTTTGCCGTGCCGAACAGGGTGACGCCTGATTCCCCCATCACGTGGTTATAGGTCTGCACCTTGATGCTGGGCGGGGCAGGCGTGTCGGCGATGACCAAATCCAATCCATGAGTGGCAAGGGTGGCCAGCAGTTCCTCTAATTTATTCTCCCAGCACACGATACGCGTGGCCCGCGCGGAAGTGATCCCCGATTTAATCAGTCGACAGGCTAGTAGCTTGGGTACTGGTTCAGCAATCCCGACGACCAGGCGAACAGGTTGTGTCCCGCCTCCAGCCTTCACGGTCTGGAGTAGATCCTGCCCGATCGAAAAGATGTCCTCTGCGTAGCGAAAGACGGTCCGTCCCATCTCGGTAAGGACGAGGTGGCGACCGGAGCGCGAGAAGAGCTTCTCGTTTAAGGCGCCCTCCAAGGCGCGAATCTGCTCGCTCACGGTGGCCTGTGCGAGACGCAGTTCTTGGGACGCTCGACTGACGCTTCCGTGCTTGGCTGTGGCCCAGAAGTACAAGAGATGATGGTAGTTGATCCATTCCATGCCTCTTCCCTCCCCCATGGAAGCCCATGTAGTCCAGACCGGAGCCGCGACCTTGAAGGATCGTCACGCGCGACGGCGTAAACCATCCCGCCAGCTACATTTCTATCGGTTTAACCGAAGTATCGCCGCCAAATTATCTATTTGTCCATAGAGTGAACGCGTATTAGCGTGAAATCGAGAGGTCGGACACAGGGTACAGACGGAGCGATTCAGGGAAGGAAATGAAAGTGACAGGGGACCAAGGTATCGAGAAAAACCGGATGTACAACCAGGTCCGATGGCGCGGCGCTTTAGGGCAGTGACGTGAGAGGGCACGAAACCACACTTGCTAGAGGTTCACTGACGAGGAGGGACGGACCATGACGACACCAGTGACCAAAAGACTCACCCTCGGGACCATTTTTCTGTTCGGATTGGCAATGGGCGGCTGCACGCATCTCGGAGAATCCATGTTCAGCCGCGATAGGGGGGTGGACCATGTTGTGGATGAGAACGCTCATTTTGAGATGAATCACGGCCAAGCCACGTCACAGGGTGTGAAGATGGCCTCTGAGAACGTGACGATTCCGGAGGTGACGGAGGCTCAAAATGTGGAGGCAGTTCCAAGCACGCCTCGTGTCTTGGAGCACGACATATACCTCCATCCGTAACTGGCTCAGGCCAACAGAGGAGCCGGGAGGCGCAATTCCGCCTCCCGGCTTTTTTGTGTGTGGGAGGGCTGGTCTCCGATTAGGAAGCCGGAGTCGCACAGTGTTCATGGTTAGGTGCGACGTCTGACGGAACGGCGTCGCGACGCATGTCGTGCCAGACGTCGGAGCTCCAGTAAGATCGGCATCGCCTCGAAGTCGGCCTCATCAAGCCGCTGCCAGTCCAGGCCGGCGGGGGGAGGGGGCGGCCGTCGAACGCGAATGGTGCGCGTCGGCGTGACGATCACCGACAGCGGCTGGTCCGTTCGGTCCCGAGGGACAAAGTCGACGATTTGCGTATCGTGCACGGTCGTCGCCACCGGTACGGGGGGATGACCCAGCTCGCGCAGGATCGCATATTCGAGATCGCTGCCCTCTCCCTTTCCGCAACGACGTCCGCTCCTCGTCACCACTACCGATCCGCACACGATCGCATCCATGCGTGGCATGGCCCTCAGCGCAACCGGTGTGGCCCATTTCGCGCCGGTCGTCAGTCCGGAGGCCTCCGAGATTTTATGGGGAGGGATCGCGGCTGGATCCAGGAGCATGAATCCGCCACGCAGCCGTGGAGTCGGGATGTACACGCTGATCCCACGGTTGAGCGCTTCGGCGCGGACCGGACGTTGCGGCGCGTCCGGATTGATCTTCAGGCGGCGGGCATTCTTCCACGGCGCCAGCTCGAACAGCCGCCGAGCGGCTTCTTCCGCTCCCGTGAAGTTTGGAATTCGTCCATGGGGTGGAAAAGGAAACCGCGCCACGTGGCGGGCTTGCAGCCGGTCCCAGATCGCCTTGCGAGCCGCGTTCTTCGTGCGAAATCGTCGTGTCGCCGCCATGGATCTCTCCGGAGGACACAAGCATACCCGAGCGCGGCCAAGTCGTGCGAGGGGGCATCGAGCGAGTCGCGATTGATCCCGGTCGTCAAATGGAGTAGAGAAGTGCGCAACCGGGCCTACCGCGTAGGGGTGAACGACTGTCGTGAAACCGGTGATCCAGTTGGAGCCGACGGGATGCGGTATCGCGAGCGTCGCGGCGATCACGGGGCTGACGTATTCGCGCGCGAAGGCCATTGCCAATCGGCTGGGCATCTTCGCCCACGATGAGTCGCTCTGGTCGGACACGACGCACGTGCCACGGCTCCTGCGACACCTCGGCGTGCGGCCGGCGCCGCACCCCATTCCCTTCCGTGCGTGGACGACGTTGCCCGACCTGGCCCTGCTGGCCATCAAATGGCACAGGATACGCAACCGACCGTATTGGCATTGGGTCGTGTTCGCCCGTCGACGGGGCCATGCGGTCGTGTTCGATTCGAAAAAAGGTCTGCGCACCAATCGTCGCACCGACTTCGGGCGAATGAAGCCCAAGTGGTTCATCCCCGTCGCTGCAGGACGCTGAAGACTCTCGCTTGCGACCCCCGACGTGCCCATGTCCGACGAGGGAATGTATCGATGTGGTCCGCTTTCTTGTATCCCTTTGGATACGTGAGCGAGGTTCTCTCGGTGGTCGAAAACAAGCGAACGGATTCTGTGGGTCTTTGGCATCGGGATCAAATGGCACACTCCATGCAGCGCTGATCGGGTGGCGGATTCTATCCATGCGGCGTCGAGCATAGATATCTCATGGCTGCTGGCGACAAACCAGATTCGAAATTCCCCATACAGAACGTGATCCTCTTGGCTGGGGCGATGGCCGGTGCCTTGTGGCTGTATCAGGGGCCGCTGAAAAGCTCGCGCCCAGTCGAGGAGTTTGCAAGTCAGAAGGTCGAAGTCTTCGGTGACCGACGCGTGCAGGCACGCTTGTGGCAGGATCCATTCGATGCCATCGTCCGTCACCTCGAAGCTGAAAAACAAGCGGGGCAGGTCCCACACGATAGGCCTCACGAACTGCATGCCCATTCCCTGGAGAATCTGGTGGATGAAATCCTTGAGGATTCAACAGAAAAGTTACGGATCACCGCACTGTTCGTATTGACCGATGGATCGCCCTATGCCGATGGAGCGGAGTCTCGACTCCGACAGCGGTACGCGCTCTTAGCGGGCTTGGATCGCGCGGGTTACGTTCCGACTGATGGGGAGCATATTCGCTTTTTCAGATGGTTGTCCCCGACGGCGGAGCTTCAGCCGCGATCCGTCCTCTTAGAGATATGTAAACCAGAAACGAAGATAACCGATGAGTCCCAAGCACAGCCGAGTGCGAACGAACCAAGCACGCGCCGAATGGAAGCGGCCCCAGATTGGTGTCGAGCAGACGTTCCAGTCGAGCGGTATGAGTTCAACAAGGACGGCTCCAGCCAGGCGTTGGTATTCTGGCTGAAGGACCAGGATGTCGGAGATCAGCCGCTGCGTAGCCTTCGGGTGATGCAACAGGAGCTGAAGAGTGAGATCAATGGGAGGGTAGGCGCGCTAGAGTTCCGAGTGATCGGCCCTCGTACCTCTGGGTCACTGGCAAAGATGGTGCGCGAAGCTTCGCTATTGTTCGACACCCCGACGCAGCACCTGGACCTGTACTCGCCATGGTCAACCGCCCCAGAAGCGCATGTTCTGGAGAAATGGGCAAAATACCCACGTCCTTCCTCCGTCAAAAGAGGACTGGTCGAGAGCAAAGCCAATGCGAATTTTGCGCGGGCTATTCCAACCGACGATCGATTGATCCTGGCGCTGGTCGACGAACTGGAGCGACGAGGGGTCCGCCTACGGGATGGATGCAAAGACCCGCATGAGTGTCCGCAAGTGGCTCTAATATCGGAGTGGGACACGCTTTATGGTCGTACGCTTCCGCAATTGTTTGAGAAAGCAGCTCTTCCCAAAGCGACCCAAAAGAACAACTCTGGAGGTGATCCGGAATCGGGTACTGCGCATGCCTCCTCGCCAATTCATCAATATGGCTATCTTCGGGGGCTGGACGGAGAAACACCCCGCGAAAAGGAGAACGCAAGAAGTGGTGGAGATACAGCACAGGGGAAGGACAAAGCAACCCTGTCGTATTCGGAACGACGCAAGTTGGGTGAGCAGTTGGAGCGACCCGAGGGGCGGAGCCAGCTCGACTATGTTCGGCGTCTGGCGGAGAGGATCAAGAGCACAGAGGATGACCTTCGAGCAAAGTGCCCCGTGATCCGAAGCGAGTGTCCGGGGTTCCGGGCGATCGGGGTATTAGGCAGCGATGTATATGACAAGTTGTTAATCTTACAAGCCCTGAAGTCCAGCTTTCCACACGCGATCTTCTTTACCACTGATCTTGAGGCGCGCCTCTACCACACTTCGGAGCTGAGCTGGACGCGCAATCTCGTGGTGGCGTCGCACTTCGGCTTGTCCCTCAATGAGATCCTGCAAGGGCCGATCCCCCCTTTTCGCGAAAGCTATCAAACCGCGATCTTCTTTGCCACGATGCGCGCGCTGGGGGTCCTGAAGGAAGAAGACGCAACTCCGCGATCTCAGGATAGCGGAATGCCCGGCGGACCGTTCGCGTTCGCATCGCCGCATACGAAAGAATCCTACATATTTGAATTTCCCAACGAACCCCGCCTCTATGAAATCGGCCGCAACGGTCCGGTGGACCTTAGCCTCGACCAGACCGGGAGCGTGCAAGATGGATCGCAGTCGGAGAAGAAAAACAAGCAGCAGTCAATTCACCAACTCCGGTCTCCCCTCAACGCGACCGAGGAAATCATTCGGGAGTTCCTGTTCGGCCTGGCAGTACTCGGGATCGGGTGGCTACTGCTGATTCCCGCGAGCGAACGGGTCTATCAAGCGACTCGTGCCGCATGTCGTGCCATCCAGGACCCCGGTGTGGTACCTCGTTTGCTCGTCGGCGTCGCGGCCCTGCTCTTGCTTCTGTTGATCGTTATGAAAGTCCTCTTGTGGGACGGACCGGGTGGCGAGCCGTTCAGCTTCAGCGATGGTGTAAGTATTTGGCCCAGCCAAATATTGCGAGGTCTGGTGATCGTATTAGGGATATGTTTTGCTTGGCGCATTCGACAAAGGCACGAAGCAGCCGTTGAGGATGTCGGAAACGAATTCGAGGGCTTGCTTCAGCCGGTCCAAGTTCATGACCCAGATCCGACGGAGTCAGTCTTCGCCGGGTGGTGGTCGGCGGTGCAGCGGCTGAGGGACTGGTGCCGGAATGATCCGACCCGTAGTATCAGCGCCTGGGCTCTTGAAGAAAACTCGGTTGACGCTCGCCGACTGTGGGCGGGGTATCGCGAGCGGATGGTACCCCGGCGATGCGGCTTACGTGTCCTGCTTCCAACCCTCCTGTTCCTCGGTGCCGGGTCCTTGGCATTATTGGTCACTGAGTTACCTGCCGTGCCTTACCGAGGATGTGCGAGTTTCATCGTAAACAAGGTCGTCCTCTTCTTCTCGGTCATCACCATGGTGGCCGTCATCTTCTTGGTGCTCGATGTCATGCGGCTCACTGGCGTGTTCGTCCGCAAGTTGGTGCCTCAGCGGCTCGACGATGTGTCGGTGAAAGAGTGCCTGACGCGACTGCAGATCGTGGCCAGGCTAACAGGAAGAATCGACCGCTTCATCTACTATCCCGCCATTTTGATGGCGATTATGTTGCTTGCCCGGTGGGAGTACTTCGACAACTGGCACGTTCCCCTCGGGCTCGCGCTGGTTATCGGCCTCAACGCGCTGTATGTGGTTGTGAGCGCGGTTCTTTTGAGGCGGGCGTCCGAAACAGCACGCCAGACTGTGGTTGGACGGCTGTCTCGGCAAGCAGGGTCCAGGGCCGGACCGACGTCATCCGAGAGCATCAACGAATTGCTGGAGAGGGTGTCGGCTCTGCGGGAGGGGGCCTTTTTGCCGTATGCGGAACACCCGATATTTCGTGCGGTGGCCCTTCCGTCGGGCGCCTACGGATTCGTGATGGCATTGGACATCCTGGCTAAAGGGTTCTAACGGCTGCGGCGGCCTCTGTGGATTGTGAATCGCTTCATGGCGCACACGTCGTCGTTTGCTCCTGAGGCGGGTCTCGGTGAGCTGGACCATGAATGTCGGATACATTCATTTCAAACTATACGACCTAGCCGGTGGTGAAGCCCTGCGGAATTAGCCGGAAAAGATGTGCGTCCGGCACTTGGGCTGTCGCATTGTGCCTCACTGCGGATCAACGATGGTAATGCACTGGCATCTTGGTCTGCCGGTCCGTGTATCGTTTCGTATCAGGTTTATCCCGTGAGTAGTATTCTCTTCGATACACCGAGCGAGCCAGTCGACAGGTCTCCAGAATCATCCGAAATCGTATTGGCCTCAAAATTCGGCCTGCTCCGAAGCTCCTCCCGTTGTGGCACGCGCATTGCTGCTTCTTCGGCTGGCTATAGAGCGTAGCGACCGTGACCATGATTCACACCGTGTAGACGGTCCGGCGCCCTGATGTCTCGATCGTGTCCATGACAACCGTCACATCCCAAAGGAGGTCATCATGAGCGAGCATTCACGTTGTCATCATTACTCCGACCGGTGCTTGGTTTCTCCTCACCCCGACTTGTTGAAGAAAATGAAAACGGATCTCGCGAGGGCAAAGGGACGGGGGAAAACCGCCTTTTCGCAGATGTTGCGCGTCGTGCGGACCAAGCCCGTCGGTATGGATGACGGCCTCATCTATCCGGGTGATTATTATCCGTTGGGGACCTCGACTCGGGCGGTGCGCAGCGGGGCGCTCGAGCGGGCGCCGTTGCGGGGGACGATCCGCGTGATCGTGGTCCTTGTGGATTTTTCCGACAAGGCCATGGTGAAAACCAAGAAGCATTTCGAGGACCTCTTCTTCTCGACGGGCGTGCTGGCGAACGGGAGCGCACGCGACTACTACAAGGAGGTCAGCCACGGTCTCGTCGACATGGTCGGGGAGGTTGTCGGCCCGTTCCGGATGCCGAAGAAGCTGAGTGAATACGCCCACGGCGACTCCGGGACCGGAAGTGTCGAGCCCAATGCGCGGACGATGGCCAAAGACGCGGCCGATGCGGCCAACCCCACCGTAAACTTCGCTCAATATGACAACGACGGGAACGGCTTTGTCGACGCGTTCATCGTGCTGCATGCCGGAAGCGGAGCCGAACAGACGGGGAATGCCAACGATATCTGGTCGCACAAGTGGGTCCTCTCCGGGGGCGAATACAATGCAGACGGCACCAAGATCTACGCCTATCTCACAGTGCCAGAGGATTCAAAAATCGGCGTCTGCTGCCACGAGCTCGGCCATCTGCTCTTCGGGTGGCCGGACCTCTACGATACCGACTACTCTTCGGAGGGCCTGGGCAATTGGTGCCTGATGGCGGGGGGGAGCTGGAACGGCGGAGGCGACGTGCCGGCCCATCCATCCGCCTGGTGCAAAGTGAATCAAGGGTGGGTCTCGGTGTCGAACCAAACGTCCAACCAGACCGTGTCGATTGACGATGTCAAAACAGCGCACACGGTGTATCGTCTGTGGAAGGACGGCTCTGCGGGCAACGAATACTTTCTGATGGAGAATCGGGAGAAGACGGCGTTCGACAAGTTTCTCCCGGGAGGCGGATTGCTCGTCTATCACGTCGACGAGGCGGTCAGCGGCAATTCCAACGAGAACCATCCGCAGGTCGCCCTGCTCCAAGCCGACGGCAAGAAGCATCTGGAAGGGGGCGCCAATCGCGGTGATGCCGGCGACCCGTATCCAGGTTCCGCGAACAACGTGACCCTCAATTCGACCTCGACTCCCAACACCAAGTCGTACGGCGATGTGGACACATGTGTGTCTGTGAGCAACATCAGCGCGGCCGGGGCCACCATGACGGCGCGACTCGCCGTCAAGTGCAAGACGAAAGAGATCAAAGAGACCAAGGAATTTAAGGAGATCAAAGAGAAGGAACGGAAGGAATTCAAGGAGTTCAAGGAGCTCAAGGATAAAGAACAAAAGGAACTGAAGGAAAAGGACCGGAAAGAATTCAAGGAATGGAAGGAGCGCAAGGAATTTAAGGAGATCAAGGAGAAGGACAAGGACCTTGTCGAAGGGCGGCGACCTGGCGAACTCGGCGTCAGCCCGCACGCGCACAGTCTGGAGGAGCGAGTGGCTCGCCTGGAGGGGCTGGTGCAAAATGTCGAACCCTACATCACGGGTGATCTGCGGCCTGACCTGCGAGAGAGCGCGCTGGCCTCAGAGACCGATTGCGACGAGGTGCAGGCGCGCATGCGCGAGGGAGCGGCCGACGCGAAGCGGCACTACGATACGAAGGTGCGCGAAAGTTGAGCGCGATGAAGCCAGGATGTCTGGTGCTCTGTCACAGCGCAGACCGGTCGGCCGTGCGGGTATACTGCGCCTTGCGTGATCGGCTCGGGCGCGATGCCGTCCACTTGGTGTCCAGCGAGCAGCTGATGATAGCGCCGCACTGGCGGCATGCGCTCGAACGAGACCGAGTTGCTTCGACGGTCACCTTGGCCGACGGACGTCGGATCGATCCCGACTCATTGAGTCTGGTCTTCCAGCGGCTCCAGCGCGTGGAAATCGCCCAATTCGCGCACGCCAAGCCGTCAGACCGCGACTATGCGCAAAGTGAGATGCAGGCGCTGCTGCTGAGCTGGCTCGAAGGCCTGCCCTGCCCGGTTGTCAATCGCGCGAGTCCGCGCGGGCTGTGCGGCGCAGAGCGCAGCCTAGTGGAATGGCTAGTCCTGGCGGCCAGGGTGGGATTGCCCGTGCGCGGATACGAGTTGGTCAGCGACGCGCGGCGGTCCACCCGACGCGAACTGGCGGCGCACCTCGCGCGCGAGGGCACGGGGGCGAGCGAGCCGCCGCAGCTCCTCCGGCCCGAACTATTGGGACGCGGTCCCGTGCAGTGGCTCGAACGGGTGGAGGGAACCTCGTACCGGCTCATCGTGGCGGGCGCGCGGTGTTACGGGGCGCCGCCGGACATCGATCCGGCGGCCTGCGTGAAATTAGCCCGTCTCAGCGGCGAACACCTCTTGGAAATCCGCCTGGGGCGCGCGCGCGGCGAATGGCGTGTCTGCAGCGCGACGCCCGTCCCGGAGCTGTCTTCTGAAGCGGCACGGTTCGTGGCGGAGACCTGTGCCGAAATGAGGATGGCGGCATGATCGTGTTTTGCGGAGTGCCGTCGGAAGAGCCGTTGCGGTTGGCCATCGAGGCAGCCGAGCGGCACGAGCGGCCCTATCTTGTGCTCAATCAACGCGAGTCCCATCATCTGGGCTTACGTCTAACCGTGACCGCCCAAGGCCTCGACGGAGCGTTGTGGGTGGGGGATACGGACTATCCTTTGCGGAGCATCCGTGGCATGTATTCGCGCATGATCGAAAGCGACCTGCTGCCCGAGAACCAATCGACCCGGACTCGTGCCCCGGACCCCATGGCAGTCGGGCGCTCGCGTGTGTTTCACGAGGCCTTTGTACAATGGTTGGAGCTGGCCGACGCGCGCGTGTTCAATCGCCCGGGAGCCATGGGATCTAACATGTCCAAGCCGTACCAGTGCCAATTGATTCGTCGCTGCGGCTTTGGCATTCCTGAAACCCTAGTCACTAACGAGCCGGCCGACGCCCTCGACTTCCATCGGACCCATCGGCGCGTTGTGTTCAAGAGCATCAGCGCCGTTCGTTCGATCGTGCGGGAGTTCAATCCACGGGATCGGCGGGCGCTGCGGCGGCTACGGCATCTGCCGACGCAATTTCAGGCCTATGTGCCGGGGGTCAATCTGCGCGTCCATGTCGTCGGCGAGCGCGTCTTCGCGACCGAAATCGCCACCGAGGCGACGGACTACCGGTATGCCTCCCGGGACGGCCATGCAGTCCACATGACGGCGAGGGAGCTTCCTTCGGAGGTGGCGGCCCGCTGCTTGCGCCTCTCGGGGGAACTGGATTTGCCGCTGTGCGGCATCGATCTCAAACGAACTCCGGAAGGCGAGTATTACTGTTTCGAAGTGAACCCTTCGCCCGCCTACAGCTACTATCAGGAGCACACTGGCCAGCCGATCGCGGAGGCTATTGTGGATTACCTGGGCGGATCATAGAATGCACGCATGGCGGTGTCGATCGTCGAGAACTGGACGGATCTGGAAGGCGAAGTGCTAGCGGTCGAGCCGGTTCCCGACATGCCGTCGTATCGTCTCGTGGAAATTGGCGTGTCTCGCGCTCAGACCGTAGCGGGATTCGCCAATCTGCTGTCAGAGGCGGTGGGCACGTCGGTACGAGTGCACGTCCCCGTCCACCTAGTCGAAATGACAACGGTCACGACGGGAGTGCGAGTCGCATGTCGAGTCCGCCGGGCCGGGCCGCATAAGATTTTTGCCCACCCCGACCTCTTCCGTGTGCGCGCGTCGCGATGATCGGCTCAAGACAACGCGACCCGCACTGCCTGGCGCAAAATTGCTCTGTGTGGAACCAGCCTTCACAACTGGCATTCAGTGCTCGCCGTGAACCGTGGCTATCGGCCTGTGCTTCGGCAGGCGGCCAAAGCGCGCCATTGGCTGGCTCAGGAACGGCTGCATGGGGTTCGAGAGGATTCGTCCGGGTCCTCACACACATTACAGAGGAAGTCGCCGCTCTGAACGAAGGCGCCTTTACGCCCTTCACGGAGCTTCTGGTGTTCCGGGCATTCGCGCTGCCGTCCGGCGCCTATGGAGGCGTACTGCTCTTGGAGTTGTTGGCCAGTTATTTTTAGGCGGGCCGTTGCGGCCCTCACTGATGTTCAGGAGGTTATCTATGCCCAAGAAATCGTCCTCGCGGAAATCGCTCACGGCAACGCGAACGTTTGATGCCAGGCCGGACACCGTAGACTTTCGAGACAAGATGTACGAGCCCACGTTAGTGGAGGTTCCGCCGGCCATCAACCTGTCGGACTACAAGCGCAACGGCGTGCCGATTCTGGACCAGGGGCAGGAGGGGGCCTGCACGGGATTCGGGCTGGCGACGGTGGCGAACTATCTCTTGCGCTGTCGTCGGGTCAAACCGGACAAGGTGTCCGTCAGTCCGCGCATGTTCTACGAGATGGCCAAGCGCTACGACGAATGGCCGGGTGAGCAGTACGACGGCTCCAGCGCGCGCGGCGCGATCAAGGGATGGTACAAGCACGGAGTGTGTGCCGAGTCGGTGTGGCCGTACGACGTGGGAAGGCCCGATGCGAATATCACCGATCGACGCGCGGCCGATGCGATCAAACGACCGCTCGGGGCCTACTACCGGGTCAATCACAAGGATCTCGTCGCGATGCATGCCGCCATTGCAGAGGTGGGCGTGCTGTACGCAACGGCGACGGTGCACGAGGGGTGGGGTGAGGTCGATCGGAACGGGCTCATTCCCCGTCGTGAGGCAATCCAGGGCGGCCATGCCTTCGCCATCGTGGCCTACGACCATCGTGGCTTTTGGATCCAAAACTCCTGGGGCACGTCGTGGGGAATGCGCGGCTTCGCGCTGCTCACCTACGACGATTGGCTCACGAACGGCAACGACGTGTGGGTCGCGCGGCTGGCCGTGCCGATTTCGCTCGAGAAGACCGCGACGGCGATGGCGGTGGGGCCGATCGTCAGCGCGCCGACCCTTGCCGCGTCGTTCGTCGATCTCCGTCCACACGTGGTCAGCATTGGGAACGACGGGGTCCTGCGTCAGACGGGTACCTACGGGACCTCTGAGGCCGACGTGACCGAAATGTTTCAGCACATGATCCCGAGTACCATGCAATCCTGGAAGACCAAGCGGATCCTCTTGTACGCGCACGGAGGATTGGTCGGGGAAGACGTGGCGCTGCAGCGCGTGGCCGAATATCGGGAAACGCTCCTGGCCCAACAAATCTATCCGATCGCGTTCATCTGGAAGACGGACTATTGGACCACGATCAAGAACATCCTCGCCGATGCGGTTCGCCAGCGCCGGCCGGAAGGCTTCTGGGACAACGCCAAGGATTTTATGCTGGACCGGCTCGACGACGCGCTGGAACCGTTGGCGCGAACGCTCACTGGCAAGGCGGTATGGGACGAAATGAAGGAGAACGCACTGCTGGCCTCGACAAGCGCCAATGGCGGCGCCCGCTTCGTCATCGATCAGTTGGCATCCCTCATGAAAGCCGATCCGAAAATTGAGGTGCACGTCCTGGGACACAGCGCCGGATCGATTTTTCTAGCGCCCATCGTGCAGGGCCTCACGGCCGAGGGGACCATCGGGTCGGGACCGATGAAAGGCGAGCAGGGACATAATGAATCGGTTGCGACCTGCACATTATGGGCACCGGCCTGCACGATGGAACTCTTCAAGGAAGCGTATCTCCCCGCGATTCGGAGTGAAGCCGTTGAGCAGTTTGCACTCTTCACGATGACCGATCAGGCGGAGCAGGACGACGACTGCGCCAACATCTACCACAAGTCTCTCTTGTATCTGGTGTCCAATGCGTTCGAAAAACGGTACCGCATCCCGGTGCTCCGCCCCGAGGGAGAAGCCATTTTGGGGATGCAGACGTTCGTCGATCAGGATTCGGCGATGAAGACCCTCTTTCGGAAGCCTCACGCCGAATGGGTGACGTCGCCGAATGCGATTCCCGTCGGGGAGAAGGGGGCGTCGCGTGCCCAAAGTCACGGCGATTTCGATGATGACGAGGCGACGCTGCGGGCCACCTTGGCGCGTATTCTGGATCGCAAGAAGGTCGAGGCCAAGGTGGAGATCCGTCGGTCGGCGCGATCGATGCGCGAATTCGGACGAAGTTTGGCCGCGAAAACCGACGGCGCGACCGTCGTGGCGGTGGCCTGATTGCGCGGAATGGCGGGACCGAGACGGCAGGCTACGGCCCCGCCATTTCCGAACGCATCCGGTGGTCCGAATGTCCAGCCTCCCGCCATCGATGGGACAGTCGCGTTCAATACGCAGTCCAGGCGAGTCCTGGTCACGACGTCGAGGCGTCGCTTGATGGTCTTGGATAAGACAAGGGAGCAGAGCATCGAGAGAGCTGCGCTCGTTCGAACTCGAGCGGCAGAAACACACGTGCTCCGAGGAACGCGTCGCAGGACGGTCACGGAACAGCGGCGCAGAACGACGGAGGTTCGGTCGGAGAGTCAGTGCTTGGGATGCGCGGAACTCGAACGACCGGTTTCTTGGGGTAAACGGAGTCGATAGAGCCCATCGCCGCCGTAGGTCACCAGCAATTCACCCCTTCGGCTCAGGCGATCCACCTCAAGAAACACTTGGCTCCACGACAGATCGGACAAATTCTGCCGTAGCGTATCGAGATCGCAGCCTTGCATGCGCTTGATTTCTCCCAGCACTCGCTTCGTCACCGGTGAACGTAATGCCATAGCCAGCCCTCCCTTTCCGAATCCGGAGTGAACAAGTACCGGTCGGTCGGTCCGTGCCGACGCTCAAGGGCACCCACCGCGTTCCATGTGGCACGCGGGAGCGTATGGAAACACGATCCCAAATTCGTCATCCGGGATGAGACGCTGAGCCATCCCCATCAAATCACGGGCGGCGCCGCGCTCCAATCCGTAGGCGCGATCGGTCAACATTTTGAGGAGTACGCCGGTTTCGCGCCGCGCGGCCCAACGGTCCCCCCGTTGCACCGCGTCGCGTATGCGATCGACCGTCTGGGTATACGGCTCGATTTGTTCTTGTGGATATTTCGCGTTCAGATAGGTTTCGAAGGACCGCGCCAGCTCTTCGCCCCACGTCGGGCCGGGTCGGGTGCGCTCGCTCGGTGCGGCTGTTGCGATGAGGACGGCCGGGTATTCCGACGCGGCAGCCGGGTGATTCGTCGGGATGAACCCCCCAGCAGCCAAGACGGCAAGTGAACCGAAAAGACGCAGGGCCCGATGATCGATGAATCGCATGGGAACCTCCGTGATGAAGGGTCCGCATCGGGACGGTCATGGGAAAGACCAGGCACCGAAATGAAGCCGAACGATTCGAGGTGGTGACGGCAAGACCGCACGCGGGATGACGGGGAGCCGCGCACGAAACCGGCCGCAGGCACCGTCACAATGAGCAAAATGCTACGCCTTTTCTCGGGCGGAGGTCAACCTAGGGTCGTGAGGCTCTAATGAGAATGGGTTCCAATGGGGGTTGTCGATGGGCCGCCGCCGCGATGGAGATGGGCGCAGGGTAGGTGAGGCTCCGGAAAATGACACGATGTGGGCCTGCTCCCTCGCCGTCCGCTGCCATGGTGAGCCGGGAACTCGTGCCAAACCGGGTCGTTAGGAACGTGGGTCGGTAGGCGACCCTAGGTCGGGTAGTCGGACCGTGGAGCGACCGCGTTTCCCAAACGTGACCAGTAGCTCACCCGCACGACTGAGCCGGTCGATCTCCATGAAGACCTGACTCCAAGAAAGATCGGAGAGATTCCGACGGAGAGTTCCCAAATCGCAGCTCTGCAAACGTTGCACTTCGCCAAGGATGCGCGCGGTGAGAGGTGAAGGCGTCATGTCGAGCCTCCTTCATGAATGAACCCATGGCCAACCCGCTAGCACCTATGACGATGGTCTGACCGTAAGCGTCATTACTACAAGTTAGTATCTACGATGGAGAAGCGTACACGTTTGGGAGCCGAAGTGTCAAGGCAGAGGCGAGAGGATCTACGCAGGCGTAGGTCCTCTCGCGCCTCCCGGAGAGCGAATGCATCTGAGCGGGTCATTGAGATCTTGGTGGGTGACGCTTAGACTGAGACCGCAGAACGGGGGCGGACTTTCCTGTGGAGGTGATGTGTGACCGATTCACGATCAGTTGCGTTTCTCTTCGATCTAGATGGCACGTTGGTCGACAGTGTGTACCAGCACGTGCTGGCGTGGCGGGAGGCGACCGAGGCGGCCGGGCTGGAGATCCCTGTGTGGAAGATTCACCGGCAGATCGGCATGAGCGGCGGCCTGATGCTTGCGGCTCTGGCCAGAGAGACTGGGCATGCCCTCAGTGCCAAGGCGGCCGAACGGATGCAGCGTCATCATGCCAAGGCCTATGCCAGACAGGTGTCCACGCTCCGCCTACTGCCGGGCGCCCGCGCGCTGATGAACACACTCGCCGCGTATGGGATCCCGCATGCCATCGCCACCAGCGGGCATCTCAAGAGCGCCACGTACGCCCTGAAGTTGCTCCGGCTGTCCCCGCACGTGCCGATCATCACACGCGACCAGGTCCAGTACGCGAAGCCGAATCCCGACCTGTTTCTCGCAGCGGGGAAGCGATTGAACATGCCGATGGAGCGCTGTGTAATCGTTGGCGACAGCGTGTGGGACCTGCTGGCGGCACGGCGTGCCTTTGCTTTGTCGATCGGGCTGCTCTCAGGGGGATATGGCCAGGACGAACTGGAGCGGGCCGGAGCATATCGCGTCTATCAAGATCCGGCGGATCTGCTTCGGCACCTGGACGAAGTAGGCGTGCGTCTCAAGCGATCGGATCGGCGCGACAAGACGACAGGACAGAGGTCCGGCGGGTCTCGCTCGTAGGAGATGAGGAGGCATTCGCTCTCCTCGGTCAAAGCAGGCTCTGTAGCATCAGCATCGACCCCGATCATTATCGGGATCTCGTTGGTCCATCGTGACGGTTCAGGTGCGCCGAGCAATCCCGGTTGAGAAGTGACCAGACCGTTTACTATGATGATGCATCGACCGCGAGATGAGACCGCCATATCTCCTTCAGCAGTCGGTTAGCCACATAGCTAACATCTAAGAGTTAAACATGTGCTCACGGGTGCGTGCGCTTAAGCCGGGGATCGCAACGCCGCCTCGAGCAAAGGCAGGGTGACGGCTGTCGCGTACCGCCGCTTCGTGCGTCCCTCCAACGACGTGCAGCGTCTGTCCGCCCGACCAGCTCGGGCCGGCGACCTTGGCCAGACCCGATGGCACTGGTCCGACGTACAGGGTGAGGCAATTCAAGGGGGAGTAGTGAGGCGACTGATAAAAATCTTGATCGGGCTCGCGGTCGTTGCCGGGGGCGTGTATCTGTACTATACCGAGGTCAAACCCGTCGTGATCTTCGGCTTGCGTTCCGACTACGCGCGCGCCATTCCGCATCAAGACGTCCCGCAGGGCCTGACCAGCCTGAAAGCGGAGTCCTGTGGCGAATGCCATATCGAGATCTACAAGGAGTGGAAAAGCAGTATCCATGCCGATGCGTATCGCGATCCCTTCTTTCGTGCCTACTGGGCCAAGGACAACCACATTTGGGTCTGCCTCAACTGCCACACCCCGCTCGAAAACCAACAGCCGACCCTGATCAAGGACATTCCGCGACAGCGGGTCGAGCGCGCGGTGCAAGAGCCGAATCCGCACTACGATCCCGAGTATCAGCAGGAAGGCGTCACCTGTGCCGCCTGTCACGTGAGGGACGGGGCGATTCTCGGTCCCTATGAGGATTCGGCGGCGCCGCATCCGACGAAATTCGATCCGACTTTTCGGACTGCACAAGTCTGTTATCGCTGTCACAACGTCATTTCGGGACCCGCTCAGTTCTACAATGTGGGACCGTGCGGGACCTATGCCGAATACGAAGGCAAATATTTCATGAAGGAGCGCGGGTTCATCTGCCAGAGTTGCCATATGCCGGAAATCACGAGGCCGGTGGCGGTCGACGGACCCATCAGGCTCGGTCGTCGGCACCTGTGGCGTGGAGGGCACGACCCGGACATGGTCAAGAGCGCGATGGCCGTTGAAGTCAAAGCCGAGCCGGCACAACCGCAGGCCGGACGAGATCTGAATCTCAATGTAACCTTGATTAACGCGGGTGCGGGACACAAACTCCCGACCGGCGATCCGGATCGCCACTTCACCGTGGAATTCGCGATTCTGGACGGGAACCAGAAAGTGCTCAAGGAACAGACGGATACGATGGGTCGGTGGATTATGTGGCAACCCGCCATCATCGAGCTGTACGATAATCGCCTCATGCCGCTCGCGAGCCGTGAGTATCCGTTTTCCTACCGCCTACCGGACGATCCGGCCGGTCTCACCCTACGGGTCAGGGTCCGCTACCACATCCAAACGGAAGGGCAGCATCAGATGCTCATCGACAAGTATGGCCTGACCGCGGATGATCCGTACTTCTTCACGGTCTATGAGCGGAGTGCCCCGCTCACCGGCGACCTGGCAGCGGCGTTCGAGGGGGACGAGAAGCCGCACGACCAAGTCGCCTGTGCCGTGCCGAACGATGACAAACAGGGCTAGCCCAGAAAGAAATCGGCATTTGGGTGGACCCCGCGCGGAAATGACGAACAGGGTGGGCGAGTTACTCAGGACTCAGGACATCCCTAAGGAATCAGCGCTGAACGAGTGACGACGGCGAGCTGCCGGCGGCCAGCTGTCGGAATTGTGCCGTCAAGGCATGGATGCGGGAGAGGTAGGCCCGCACGTCATGGTCGCCGCAGCGCTGCCCGCGTGTGAGTCGAAACCCGCGTCCCACGTACGATTGCCCCGCACCGGCGCCGCAGAGATGGATGATGGCGGCCAAGTCCTGTTTCTGGCGCAGCGTCGCGCGGCCTCGGCGTTTCGCGAGTGCGCCCGCCACGCTCCGGTCGAGAAACGCCGAGGTCAACTCAACGGCGTGACTCGGCACGACGCGGAAGTAGAGGCTGTTGAACCAGCAGGATTTCACCTCGTTCCAGGACCCTTCCGCCACCACCTCGTGGTCGTGGATGCAGTAGCGCTGCGCTTCACGAAACGTCGCATCGGTGATTTGGTACATGCCGACGGCACTCGAAGCGGGCTTGTAGATCTGAAGCGGGTTCGGTGAAGCCTCCCACCGCCAGTAGGTGCGTGCCACCGGGTTGCCCGACCCCTCGGACTGTGCGAGCGCGGCCAGCAGCTCGGGCGTGATCGTCTTCGTCGAATGCGTTTGAAACAAGGCGCCGTACTGGTGCCAAGTTTCGCGCGGGGTCTTGAAGAGCGACCGCTCCAGCGGAAAGAACAGTTCCGTCGGCTTGTGCCACGTGTGATACGCCCAGTTCCCGCCCAGCCAGGCCAAACCCACCAAGAGCAGACTCAACGAGACGCGCACAGCGGGCGGCGTCGCCCAGAGCGAGGCGAGCATGGTGCGCGTCATCTGCCATGCGTGGCGCATCCGGCCGCCGAGAGCGGTCAGGAGCGTCCGACGGCGTTTTCTCCCTGGACGCCGAGAGGCGGCACGTTCGTGGGCACAGGACGCCATGCGCTTACTATAGCGCAGATGGGCAGGGCGTGGCAGCCGACCGTGATTCGCTCACGGGGCGGGGAATGCCGGGACGGTCCTCATCGCGATGCGGTGGCTTCGGAGGAAGCTTGGCCGCCGGCTTGCCTGAGTTGAGGCTCGCTCATCCATGCATCGAGAATCTGGCGCAACGCCTCCGCAAACGCCTCGTTGAGTCGGGCGCCCGGCGGCATGTCGTCCGTCGGCGTGAAACTCTCGTTGAACGTGGCATGCCCGGAATAGCTGCCGATCGGCTCGCCGGTGGACTTCAGCAGAAACAACGTCAGCGCGACTTCTCCTCGGCTTTCATGACTCTTGAGATGAAGGTATTGCACCACCTTGTCCACATAGGGGATGTAGGTCCAGAGATGCTCCCGATACCGTTCATGAAAGACGTCGAGGCGACCCGTCAGCACGAGGTCCGGCTTGGGGTCGAAGTACGTCAGATCCTGAAATACGTTGGCCTGCCGTAATTCCTCGACGAGCAACGATTCGACGCGCTTCTGCAACTCCGACGTCGAGAGATTCGTCGTGTCGGGCGCAATGACACCAAACGGTTCTTTGCCCCGCTGCAGGGCAGGGCTTAAACGCAGCGGTGGGTGGAACTCCGCCGTCTTGGGAATGGTCTGGACGTGTCCCTTGACCCAGAGATCCGGCTTGTATTCGGTGTGACAGCCGGTGAACAGGCTGAGCGCGAGCAGCCCGATGGTGATTTGACGGCCAGGCAACGCGATCGCAGGGAAGCGCCGGGTCGAGCGCCGCAGACACCGATAGGCGGGATCCTCCGTCTCATAACCGGTCGCCATGTCCATACGTAGCTCAGTGCAACGCAGCAGACCACAGGAATTTCGCCTAGTTTCGGGGACAAGGCTTTGCGCGCCTACGCCTGGCACCACCTGTATCCGGCCAAGCGCGTCTCGATATGCTCAATCGTTCTTGCAGAGGATCATTGACGCCGTGTGGATGGGGACTCGCGAGTACACGACACGGGAGGGGACGAAGCGATTGAGCAAGCCAGAAGGGCCTCCAAGTTGGTTCTCACTGCTGCCGCGTGCCCTGCGTCACACCACCATATCGGTTCTCCAGCGTGGTCACCCCTGGGGAGAATGCCAGTACTTGCTCTTTCCAGCGCTCATCGGATCTGCGTGGCCTTCTACCCCACGGTTACCAAACTGTTCCCGTTGCCTGCTCACGGAGTCGGCGGCCATGTGCGCTGCTGATGGTCTTGAACCCGTCCGCATGATGAATTGCAAGAGGAGTGACACGGGACACTTCCGCGTTCATTTTTCCGCGGGCCTGTGCCACTCCCTAGTCGAACCGGCTTTTTGCTCCAGAACCATGGTTTTCTTGTCTCGCGCTCTTGCATGACTCCATAAGGGTTCGCAGTATGAAGATGAGACGGGGGCGAGCACGCCTGCATGGGAAACTTGGTGGTCCGGCATGTGGACGAGTGCCGCACGACTCGCAAGACAAGAAAGGAGGAGCGCATCTATGAAGTGCCGAAGTAGATATATGATGTTCGGGTCCGTGTTGCTGGTAGGGCTGGCCACGCCCGCCCTGGCCGGGGACAACCAGATGATTGCCAACGCCGTATCCGCGGCGCCCGAGGCAGTCGGCAAAGACGCGACCGTGGTTCAGGTCAACGAGCAGGGGAAGATGCGAACGCTACGGGAAGGGACGAACAATTTCACGTGCCTGCCGAACGATCCCGGCACGCCCGCGAACGATCCCATGTGTCTCGACGAGGCCGGCCTTGAATGGGCCAAGGCATGGATGCACAACACGAAGCCACCGAAAGACAAAATCGGGTTCGGTTACATGCTGCAGGGAGGGGGATCGCGCAGTAACGTGGATCCGCATTCCACTCAGCAAGCCACGGGCGGAAGGTTTTTGAAGGAACCCCCCCATGTGATGATTTTCAACCATAGCCCTGAAATGCCGGGCTATCCGGATCCAGGTAAGAACCCGGATACGTCGCAACCGTGGGTCATGTGGAGCGGCACTCCCTACGAGCACCTGATGATTCCCGTCCAATAGCCACGAACCCCCGTCACCGCCGGCGAATGGCGGCGACGAGCACGCCTTCGTCAGCGGGATAGCCTTCTTCAGAGAAGGCTATCCCGCTCTCACCACATCCAACAGCGCATGAAGGGTGGGGGCAAGCGTCGGAGCATCGCCGGAACTAGAATCGTGCGCCGAGCGACACGACGGCGAAATTGTACCAGCCGAACGCGAACCGCTCGTTGTCCACGCCGCCCTCGAAGACGCGATAGCCCGCCGTCACGTACCAGGTGTCGGACAGGTCGTATCGGATCTTGACGGCCGTATCGATGGCGCGTCCCTGGGGCGCAATCAGCCCGTCGAAGTCCAGCAGGGCGGTCCACCGGGGCGCCAGGTCGTACTCGAGGCTCGTGCTCAACAGCGGGACGAACCCTACGTTGCTGTCGGATGCGTTCATCCCCTGCTGTTGCAACTCGACCCGTGCGTCTCGGACAAAGGCCGTGGCTCCCACCCGCCAGCGCAGCCGATCGGACTCATAGAGTAGATACCGGTAGGTCAGTCGATACGAATCGAACTTGTACTCGGAATCAACGGGCACACCGGGTGCAAACGTGCCGCCGGCGAAAAGCACCGGCGAGCCGAAGGTTCCCGTCCCGGAAAAACGGAGCGGCGCATACACGAAGCGAAGTGAATGGCGGTGGGCGGGATTCCAGGTCGCCTCGATGCGGCGCTGCACCATCGGGCCACTGCCCTGAAGATCCGTCAGATCGAACCGCGTGCCCGCGCTGCTATCGGGAATCTGAATCTCATTGCGCGATTGCCAGACGGCACCGGTTTCGAATTCCAGAGAAAAACGATGATCCGGTGGCGCGGCCTCAGCCACAACCGGTTCGCTCGCGAGGCATGCAAGGGCGAGCGCAATCGCGAACTGGGGCAGCACATCGGCTCGGGGGCAAACACGCGCTTGGTCTGCGGGCGAAACGGCCTCTTCCACATGGAATTATACACTGAGAGTTCGTGAAATGGTCGGGCCACGGCATGAGGGCCCCCATAGCGCCAGGCGGGAAAGATGGGCGTATCGTTGGCACGGGAACGCGAGCCTGATTCACTCGCAGAATCGGAATGGCCGCTCCCTCCTGCCACTCGTCGCATCACACGGTATTTTATACCTGGTCCTCTCGTTGATTCGGCCTTTCCTTTTGGAGCATTGACTCGCCCGCAGCACTGCCGTAGTCTTCCCCCGGCCATTCACAGGAGCTGCGTAGGAGACCATGCGACCTTTACTCAAGAAGCTATGCATCGCCACCATTGCCGTCATGGCCGTGACCGGGTGCGCGCCGATGAAGCCGAGCGAGCCGGTCACGACCGTCGACTCGGTCGATCTGTCGCGATACGTCGGCACCTGGTACGAGATTGCCCGCCTGCCGGCATGGTTCCAGCGCCACTGCGTGGATTCGAAGGCCGTCTACACGATGCTGGAGGAGGGCCGTATCGGCGTCCACAACGAATGCGTGACGGAGGCCGGCGACGTGGATCGGGCAGATGGGACGGCGAAGGTCGTCGATCCCGTCACCAATGCCAAGCTGTCCGTCACGTTCGGCAACTGGTTCAGCCGCATGTTTCAACGCACCGCCACCGGCAACTACTGGATTCTGGCGCTTGACAAAGACTATCAAACCGCGATGGTCGGCACGTCCGATCGGGAATATTTGTGGATCCTCTCTCGGACCACTCACATGAACCAGCACACCTATGAAGACCTCGTCGAGCACGCGAAAGAGCTGGGGTACCCCGTGTCCGACCTGATCCGTGATCGGCGTGCCAATCCGTAGGGACCGGGTCTCCGGCGTGATACCGGAAGTTGGGCGGTGGCGTGGCATGCGCGTCGTCCGGCTTCGCAATCTCAGATCCGACCCAAGGTTTGACCGGCCATGACGTCGTTACGACTATTCCTCCGGTCTTCGTATCCCATCGAGCGGATGCTGGCCCTCACGGATGGGGTCTACGCGATCGTCCTGACGCTCCTCGTGTTGGATCTCAAGGTACCGGAAGTGTCGGGTCCGACGAATACGGATCTGAGAACCGACTTGATCGCACAGATTCCCAATTTCATCGCCTATCTGGTCAGCTTCGTCCTGGTCGCATTTTTTTGGATGAATCATGAGCGGCTGTTCGCCGTCACGAAGCGCTGCGACGAGCGGATGATGGTGGTGAACGCCGTGCACCTCCTCATGGTGTCGCTCGTGCCGTACACTGCCTCTTTGATCGGGCATTACGAGGGTGATCGGATCGCCGCGATGATGTTCTGCGCCAATATGGGGCTGGCCTCCCTCACCATGGTGCTGCTGCATAGGGCGCTCTATGCGCATCCCGAATGGCTCAGCGACCAACTCGAAGGGAATTGGATCACGATGCCGTGGTCCGTCGCGTACCTCGGCCCGATCCTCGGAGTCATGACCATGCTCGTTGTGCTCGTCAGTATCGAAGGCGCCTTGGCCCTCTGGTTCCTGTTGCCGTTACGAAATACCTGGTATCGCCGCTCGGCTCAAAATCGAGCCACGACCTAGCCAGTTGGTAATGGTGGACACACCTGATTGGAAAGTTTTGCGAATCCTAGGACGATTCGCTCGGGCTGGTTCAGGTCTAACCCCGGTCTGGTCGGTGACAGTTTACAAAACTTGAAGCTGGTAGCGTTATCCGCACAAATTCCGATCGCTGGATTGGACCTACGTGTTTGACTCAGGGGCAGGGCAATCAGAAAATGACTAAACAGAAACGATTCTTTCAAAACATAATTGCAATGATTTACGACTTTGATGGGACCCTCTCGCCCCAGCCAATGCAAGAATATACTGTGCTACCCAAGCTTAGGGTCAGCCCGAAAGCCTTTTGGGACGAAGTGTCCAAAGAGTCGCGGGATACGGTCTCTGAGGGCATGCTTGTTTATATGCGGCTCTTGCTAAAAAAGGCCGAGTCTGCAGAGACTCACATTGGTCGGAAGGATCTTAAACGAATGGGCAACGCCATAAGGTACTTTCCTGGTGTCGAAGGATGGTTTGGAAGAATCAATAAATTCGTGAAGAATGTAGGCCGAGGTAAAGTTAAGATCAGGCACTACATTATTTCTGCCGGACTTAATGAAATCCTCGAGGGGGCGTCAATTGGAAGGCACTTTGAGAGAGTCTATGCCTCTGAGTACCATTTCGATCACCACGATAGAGCAACATTCCCAAAGGTTCTCATAACGGATACAGCAAAGACTCAGTATTTATTTCGCATAAATAAGGGCATGGAAGACCTGGCACAGAGTATTAATGATCACATGCCTGAAGCTCTCAGGCCAATTCCGTTTTCAAACATCGTTTACATCGGAGATGGGATAACAGATGTTCCCAGCATGGCTGTGACCAAAAGCAACGGAGGTAATACTATCGCCGTCTATAGAATGGGAGATAGGAAAGGCAAGCAGGTGTGCGAAAACCTACTTGAAGTAGGACGCGCGCATTTTATAGCAAAAGCTGATTATCGTGAGGGAACTGAACTCGACAAGAGGGTAAAGCTCCTACTCCGATCAGTTATCGCCAATATAGAATATCAACGTGAGCGTTTCGATTGTCGAAAAGCGCATGGTCTGATGAGATCCAGTACAAAGAACACGCGCTAGAACCCAATGGCTCTCTCCAGCCCTCCTGACTTTGTTTGTAACCCAAGGTCGGAATCGAATATCGTGGATTAGATATCTCGAGGACCTGATGCCTCGTACGAGAATCTGACGTACGGATGCAGGCGCTCCTTCTCTTTCTGACGGGTATGCTAATCAACGGATGCGATTTATTCTATCCTCCACTGGGGAAGCCCATCGGGTATTCGCGGGACGAGAACGGCAGGCCCTGCGTAACATACGAGACTAAGTCCGGTGGTTATGAAACAGTCTACGATTATCAGGGACTCCCCCTCCCGCCAAAGCCGAATGCGACGCCGGGCAAGCCACTGGGAGACTTAGTGCGCTAACACACTGTTCTGCCTTCCGGTACGACTTGCTGTTCGTCGCCAGTACGCCTGTCAGCCATCTAATTTCCTTTGTCGCGGGATTGATTTGGTTGGTGGTGAGAGAACGTTGATGCATCCGCCAGACCTGTTTTCACCACCTAAGGATTATTTGTAAGCGACGGCGCTTCACGGCTCCCGGGCGGGAAATCTCGCTTAGAGCCTATTGAACGCGTGCGACCCCGTGAGGAAGGGGTGAAATGGGCTTCTCCCCGAGGGTGTGATGTACGGTCCACGCGGCGTGCTCTTGTCCGGCAGAGAGCCAGACGACAGGCTGGGCTGGTTCGTGACCGAGCGTCGTCACGCGCCACCACGCCTCCTGCCCGTCCGCACTGAGGGCCATCACGATGACGCCCGGGCGCTTGGGGGCAGCAAGGTCCATGAACGTATCCAGTTCAGCGCACTGCATCTCATAGGGAAGGGCCCGACCGTTGATGCCGAAACGGTTGGCCGCAGGCAGAGTGTCGGGCGGGCAGAGAAAGCGGCCTCGCTTTTCGGCCTGGCGCCACCACACAGGCGATTGACGCTCGATGTCCCGCTGGATATTCGCGCGTCCCCATCGCACCGGGTCGCCTCCCATCACCGAAGTTGTGTGACCATATTGCACGTATGTGGGCCATACCAGCGCGAACACCATGGCTACAACGGGCAACCACAACCACTGCTTGGAACGTGAGGGATCGATGAGGATCGCTCCACTTCCCAGCAAGCCCCAGACTCCGACCATCAACCACGGGTAGCTCTCCTGAAGATAGGGGTATGGGACGTAGAAGCGGTCGGGTGTCTGTGTGGTGGTCCAATTACCTACGAGTTGGAAGCCAATGACGAGCAGCAATAGTGAGGGTAGCCCCAATACCGCGGCGAGCGACCGTACAAGTCTGCGAGTGATCGGACGCATACCCAAAAGCGTAGCAAGCGCAGGCCCGGCGTCAAGGGCCGCTATGCACAGGTCATGCGGGCATCAGTGCGGTTGGACGCGACCCGCTGCTCGTGCCGCCGTCAAACCTCTGAGCCTTCAGCTATTTACTTGTACGCGACGGCGACGCTCGACGGCCCTTCCAGCGGAATGATCTCGAAGCGTGTGAATCCCGCCTCACGGCACCACTCAGTGAACTCCGCTCCCGTGAAGTCGAAGGCGTCGCCGAACTCCATGAGCATGGTGAGCGACATGAACAGGCCAAAGGTGTTCGTCCTGCGTGCGTCGTCGATCAGCGCCTCGATCGCCACAAACGCCCCGCTCTCCGGCAGCGCGTCGTAGGCCTTCTTGATGAGGAGCTTCTTCCGCTCCAGGTTCCAGTCGTGGAGGATCATGCCCATGGTGATGATGTCCGCCCGCGGGAGCGGGTCGGCGAAGAAATCGCCCGCGACGGCCGTGATCCGGTCGGCGAGGCCGGCCGCCGCGATTTTTCGGCTCGCGATGTCCTTCACGATCGGCAAGTCGAAGCTTGTGCAGCGTAGGTGCGGGTGCTCGGCCGCGACGAGTCGTGACAGGAGCGCGTCCGCTCCTCCGACATCGGTCATGGTGCGGTATCGGTTGAAGGGAAAGACCCGAGCGAACGTCTCGAAGTTGCGGACGGACGATCCGTGCATCGCATTCATGAACGCTTCGAGACGGGCCGGCTCGGCATAAAGCGTCTGGAAGAACGGAGTGCCGGCATGCTTTGTTTCGTTTTGTGCCTTTCCGGTCTTGAATGCCTCGGTGATGTCCGACCAGAATCGATAGTTACGCTTATCCCAGACTTCGATGATCCCGCCGATGTAGGTGGGCTTGCTGCGGTCGAGGAACGTCGCAGTATCCTCGGTGTTGCGGTAGCGCGCATCCTTCCCATCGCCCTCCCGACCGAGCAGGTTGACGGAGACCAGCAGGTCGAGGAAATCCATCGCCGGCCGCTGCAAGAGACCGTATTCACGCATGATCTCGCCGAGCGTCATCGGTCCATTGGCTAAACGTGTATAAAGTCCCAGCCCGACTGCCGACAGGAGTGCTTTCGAGACCCCGTAGCCACTCGCTATCTGCATGATGTGCCCAGGATTCGGTGTTGTCATGGCGTCCTCACTGGCGGATGCGCATCCCCTCTCAATGGCCGCAAAAAACTGGACCTTATACCATCTGTCATGGACCATCAACGGCCGAGCAGGTCAGAATATGTGTAACGATTCTCTACGATGTCCTAAAGCCGATAAAAACGGGTGGCCGTGTCGGCTAGAATGTGCTGACGTTCGGCGTCTGGCAGCGGCTTGAGAAGCTGCTGTGATAAGCGGTCCCACGCGGAGTAATCCATTGACAGATTCACGACTGGCCAGTCACTTCCCCACATTAAGCGTTCTGCGCCAAATTGCTGATGAAGATGTTGAACATAAGGCGACAGACCGTCGACGTCTGCGAAATCGCCGGCCTCCGTGACGAGTCCGGATACTTTGCAATAACTCTGCGTTTCTGAGGCAATGGCCGCAATGTCGTCCGTCCACTCCGCTGTGTGCCCTGACGCAATGTTCGGCTTTGCGCCGTGGTCGATGACCGTGCGGAGTCGAGGATGGCGTTGGAGTAATGTCAGCAAATGTTTCAAATGATGTGGGAATACCAGCGCGTCGAAGCTCAAGTCGAGCTCGATGAGGGTATGGAAGGCCGGTTCAAGCGTCTTCGATAGCATCCACTCTGGATTGGCCAGATTGGGAATCATTGGCCGAACACCTCTCAAATACATGTTGCGGGACAGTGATTGGAGCCGTGGAGGTGTCCTAGGATTTTCCATATCCACCCACCCCACGACACCGGCAATAAAATCGGTGTTCTCAGCCAGCGATAACAGATAGTCGGTCTCTGCCTCTGATTCCGCCGCCTGTACGAGTATAGTTTTTTTGACGCCGGCATGTTCGAGGTGGGGTCGAAGGTCAGCGGGCTCAAAATCTCGGCAAATGGTCGCCAGGTCCTTCGTCAACCAATGGTAGTCCCCTCGCTCGAGTCTCCAGAAATGTTGGTGGCTATCGACACGCGGCTGCTTCATCATGCCCACCTCTGCCGGCAGCTCCCAGTGTTGAGACTACGTATAGCCATCACCGGTCAAGCCCTTTCGTAGTACCTGCATAATGTGCCCAGGACTCGGTGTTGTCATGGCGTCCTCGATGGCGAATAGACCTCCCGCTACTCCATTGGCGGTAAGAGACGGGACCATAGCCCATCTTCAATGGGCTATCAACGGCCGGTCAGTACATCCATTTCATTGCACGACCGGCATTCTGATAATCCAAGTGAAGACTTCCCTCACGGTCGGCTTCATTGGCAGATGCAAAATGATGAGGATCCGGTAAAGTGGGTGTGACTCGGGGGGCCTGCGAAGAGAACGATTGGTCCGGAGATGCTCTGTTAACCAGTCTTCCGCCAAGGATGCGAGCAAAAACAAAGCCCGGTGCCTTTCGGCACCGGGCTCCCACCTCAGATGGTGCAAGGTGTCACTGCACTTTTACAATGTTTCCATTGTACTTGCGCAATGTCTTGTCGCGCCTCCAAAGTGTAATTTCACTGTATCTTAGTTCTTCAAAAGCGAACCTGGCAAATAGCCTAGTTTTGAGGGTGCATTCGCTCTCTGATGTCCGGTCAGATCAAGCGTATTACTGTTCGAGGCCGGTTTTTACCAGCGTGATCACCCGGTCGTCTGCATCCAATTCAAGCGTGCATGTATCGCCCTCGTGGACTCCCTCCAACAGCTTGGGGGAAGCGACCACCAGGGTGAAGCGGTCCCCCTTGACCGTACGGATGGTGATCTGTGGCTTATCCTGATTCATGGATTGGATCGTGACCTGGGTAAGGGTCGCCATCGCGCTCGCCGCGTGCGTGTCGACGGCTGCTCCCATTGCGAACATCCAAAGTGCCAAGCCAATTGCGGGGGCCGACATGTGGTTCATGATGGGACCTCCTTCCCTGCGACGTAGTGTCTCGATGATGCGCTCGGCTTCACCTGTCATATACGTTTACGTTCAAACTGCGGGCCAGGAGGACCTAGGAAAAGCCCTATGACGGCACCAGCATCAAGGAATCAGTGGCTTAGGCCATAACATAGAGTCGAATCGGTGACGTCGCCTTCTGGCACTGTGGCCACGGGCCACAGATGTGTAGGAAGGTGGGGACACTGTCGTGGAGGAAAGAAGAGTGACCCGCGAACGCCAGACCACCGGCGTGCGGTCTTCCTTGATTCTTCGGTCGGACCGATGCGATATGTACGGTCTACGGCAGCTACAGCTATAACCTGTGATGCCGCGCCGTACACGGGACCATCAGTCGTATCTAAGGTTGTGGCAGGGGAGAAGCGATCATGACGATACAGAACCGCCCGACGATCAATTATCCGAAAAACTGCGGCCATCAGGCCTGCGCTTGCCAGGCGAGCGGACAGAGTTCCTACTGTAGCGACGCCTGTGAACAGGCTCGGACTTCGCCGCCTGGAGCGCACTGTCCGTGTGGGCACTTGGAATGCCGGAATAGCGGCGGCACCGCCCCCACCGCGTAGGAGGTTGCGCGATCGCCTCCGGTGCCGTGGCTCCGAAATTCCACAACCTTGCCGCGTTGTCCATTCCCAACGCCTCGCCTGCAATCTCCATCCTTGCGTGGGCGTTCGATCGCGAACGGCTCGCACATGACCCTTGCAGTTCGGTGACACATGAGTAGAATGGGCGCGGGGTTGGATCCGTGCGAACCTGGTGCAGTGGCGGGACCGAACGCCACCAGGTGACGGCCAAGGGGGAGATCATGCGTGGGTTGCCCGAATACACCATTGCAGAGCTGCAGGCCGCATTCGAGCGAGGCGAGCAGACTGCGGCGGGGCTGACCGATGCCTACTTGAAGCGGATCGCCGCCATCGATTCGGCGGGTCCTACGCTGTCCTCGGTGATCGAGGTGAATCCCGATGCCATGACGATTGCGGAAGAACTCGACCGGGAGCGGCGGGAACGGGGAGCCCGAGGTCCGCTTCACGGCGTTCCCATCCTGGTGAAGGACAGTATTGACACGGGCGACAAGATGATGACGACGGCGGGTTCCTTGGCGCTCGAAGGGAACATCGCGCCGCGAGATGCTTTTGTGGTGGAGCAACTGAGGAAGGCGGGGGCGGTGATCCTCGGGAAGACCAACATGAGCGAGTGGGGCTACATGCGGTCAACCCGTGCCAGCAGCGGATGGAGCAGCCGAGGCGGACAAGTCCTCAACCCCTACGTGTTGGATCGTAGCCCGCTTGGGTCCAGTTCAGGGTCCGCCGTGGCCGTAGCGGCCAATCTCTGTGTCGCGGCGATCGGCGCCGAAGTGGACGGGTCGATTGTTCGACCGGCATCGAGTAACAGCATTGTCGGGTTGAAACCAACGGTCGGGTTGGTGAGTCGCGCGGGTGTGATCGGCGTCGCCGCTCCCCAGGACACCGCCGGTCCCATGACCCGCTGCGTGGCCGATCTCGCGACGGTCCTGACCGTATTGACCGGCGTCGATGCGCGCGATCCCATCACGCGGGAGAGTGTTGGAAAAACCGCTCGGGACTATCGTGACTTCCTGGACCCGTCGGCGCTGAAAGGAGCCCGGTTGGGCGTGGCTCGTGAATGTTTTTGGCCGCACGAGGGCACCGACGCGGTGATACGGGAGGCCATCGCGCAGCTCAAAGCCCTCGGTGCGGAGATCGTCGATCCGGTTCGGGCCAGCGAGTTGCCGTTTTTTGGCGACTTGGAACTCGAACTCTTTCGCTACGGGGTGAAAGCCAGCCTGAACGCGTATCTGGCCGACCATCCGCGAGCCAAGGTGCGGACCCTGGAAGAACTGATTCAGTTCAACGCCGACCATGCCGCGCAGGTCATGCCCTATTTCAAACAAGAGTTCTTTGAGGCGGCGCAGACCAAAGGAGACCTCACCAGCGAGGCATATCTCAAGGTGAAAGCGGAGCTTCGCCGGCTGGGCCGTACGGATGGCATCGACAAGGCGCTCGCCACCCATCGACTGGACGCGATCATCGCGCCGACCGAGGGCACGCCCCCCTTTGTGATCGATCCGATCGTCGGCGACAACCTCAAGGGCGGAGGGTGTTCCACGCCTCCTGCCGTCGCGGGTTACCCGCACATTTCGGTGCCGGCGGGATATGTGCACGGCCTTCCGGTCGGGTTGTCGTTTTTTGCGGGTCCGTATCAGGACGGCAAGCTCATCGCCTATGCCTATGCGTTCGAGCAGGCGACGCGTGTGCGTCGTCCGCCGGCGTATGTCCCGAGCCTCAATGCGGAGACCTTCGTTCACTAGAGTGAGAGTCGTTCGAGATGGGAAGATGTTCTGCCGTTCATTTCAATTCGGACGAATCGAAAAGGGCAGTCTTGGCGCGCCAATGGAATTGTTCAGGTTCGATGGATCGAGCTCCACAGTCTGTTGAGGAGTAAGGAATCAGGAGGTCCAAGATGCGTTTTGGTGTCTATGCAGAAACACAATGTCCACCGGATAAGACTCACTATGACTTGACGTGGGAGATCATGCGGCAAATCGTTCACGCAGATGAAGCGGGATTCGATTCGTATTCCTTAATAGAGCACCACTTTTATCCCAAGTTCGGGATTTCGGCGAATCCGCTCGCCATGTTTGCGGCAGCCGCGCAACTAACCAAACGGATTCGCTTCCGCACATTGTGCCACACGCTTCCGTTGCACAACCCGTTGGTGCTGGCAGGCGCAATTGCAGAGGCGGACCTCCTCACGCAGGGACGCCTCGAATGTGGGCTTGGCCGCGGACACGCCTGGCTGTTCCCCTCGGCTGGTATCCCGTTTGAAGAAAGTCGCCCTCGATACGAGGAGGCATTGGATCTCCTCACCCTGGCTTGGACGCAGGAGAAATTCTCCTACACAGGTCAATACTATAACGTCGAGGACGTGACGGTTGTGCCTAAACCGATTCAGAAGCCGTATCCGAAGCTCTACATGGTTGGCACGAGTGAGTCCAGTTTCGTGGCTGCTGGAAAACGAGGTCTCGGTGTTGCTGCAGGCGGACCAGTGCCGTACTCCAAGTGGGCACCGGGGATCGACGCGTATAAGAAGACGTGTCAAGAAGGGGGCCACACGCCCGACATCAGCTTCATTCGGCTCGTCTATTTGGATGAAGATCCGCTTCAAATTAAGAAAGAGGTGGATCAGTACGTCCATAATTTCCTGGACTACAATGCATCGGCCATTGATTCATTGGCCGGCCGAAAGGATGAATTGAATGCCACAGGCTACGGTTTTTACGCCAGCGGCGCCATGGAGCAGATTCGCCTGCTTACGTACGACCAGTGTGTGAAAGAAGAGTTGTGCTTGCTCGGCACACCGGAGCAGGTCACTGCGCAAATTAAGCGGTTGGCCCAACAGATTGGAGGGCTTGCCGAAATGATCATCATCACGAACTTCGGCGGGATCGAGCACTGGAAAGCCATTAAGACCCAACAACTCTTCGCCCAACACGTGATGCCAGCCTTGCGCTCTCTCTAGGCGAACGCCAAGTCGTCGAACGCGTTGTTCTTGAGAGGCCTATCTGCCTATGTGATCGAGCCGGTTGTCGGGAAGAATCGTACGTTGCACGAGTCTACTCGCCAGGGTAGTGACGGGTCTCTAATTTGCAGGTCCGTATCAGGACGGCAAACTCATCGGCTATGCCTATGCGTTCGAGCAGGCGACGCGTGTCCGGCATCCGCGGGATTTGCGCCGACCGTTGGTGCGGGCGGGAGATCAACCGGCCGCCAATACACGATTGCCTCGTCACGGTAGGGAAGACCCGTGACGAGGCAATCGTTTCTCAGGCTTCGGATCGACGAACAGGTTAGCGAAGGTCAGTGCCCCTCATGCTTGCCTTTGTGTAGATCGATGACCGTTCCCGCTTCGTTCACTTCCACCGTGACTTCCGTGCCTTCCGCCAGGCCGCCGGTCTTTGTTTCCTGCAACAAGAGCGGGAAGGACTTTTCCCCCTCCGCCGTTTGCAGCTTGATTTCCTTCTTCATCTTGCCGACGTGCATCAGCTTGCCGGTGACGAACTTGTGTTTGCTCTTCTCGC
The DNA here is from genome assembly GCA_036984305.1 of Nitrospira sp. NCBI lineage: Bacteria > Pseudomonadati > Nitrospirota > Nitrospiria > Nitrospirales > Nitrospiraceae > Nitrospira > Nitrospira sp. The sequence continues at coordinate 3,392,190 of BQWY01000001.1, read as the reverse complement.
CTTCCAAGTGAACGTCGACAATGGCATTGTTTTCGTTGACCGTCACCTCGACCTTATCGCCGGCCTTGAACTGCCGATCCTGGCGGCGTGCTTCTCTTTCGCTCAATTGATAGGTGGTGCCTTCTTTGGTCTTGATTGCCAGCCCACCCGCCTTGTCGATGACTTCGCCTTTAAAATGTTTGTGCGGGGAGGTCCCCTCATCAGCCAGGCCCATGCCGGCGGCCCCCAGCAGCAGGGCTCCGCCGAGAATCGTTGTGATCATAAAACTCCGTGTCGTCTGTCCGCTCTGCATGTCTGTCCTCCTCGCGTATGTGTGTGAGTCAACCAAAAGGGATTGGGAGTCTTTACTGGTCCCCGTAACGCGCGTCCTCGCCACGACTGGTCCACCCCATCTAATCAATCGGTTCTCCTTGTACCACGAATGGAACCTGGAAAATAGCCTGGCTTCAGGCGGCCCATTCTGGCTCGCTGCTCCGGGAAGGTCAAGTTGTCAGTACGTACCGATGACAGGAGCGGCACGATTGGACGATGCCCAAGGGCTTACGAGACAGATACCGCTGTAGCCATCACACAGTCTTCGTCATCTTTCGCGTGAACGTACGCGGATGGCGCAGGTCACTCGAAGAACATGTCGTGATAAACAAGGATTGTCCCTAGGCGTGTCTCTTTCCTTACGCGTTATCATCCGCACACGTGCCCATGACTTGACTGAAAAGGAGCGCCGAATGATTCCCGCGACCACGCGCCGGGTTGAGCAACATACGGATGACGTCATCAACGAACGGATCCGGCGTCAAACCGAACGCAATCTGTCCTATTTTGCGAGCAAAGGACGTGACGGGCTCGATCAACGACTGATGGAATTGGATCGGGAATGGGACATGGAACGGGCATTAGAGGCGAACGCGGCCACCATCGTCCTGCCCGGGCTTGGACTCGGGGCACTGGTCGACCGCCGATTCTTCGTGCTACCGGCGGCCTTGGCCGGTTTTCTGTTGAAGCGTGCAGTTCAGGGATGATGCCCACCCGTGCCGCTCTTTCGTCGCTGGGGTGTTCGAACGGCAAGTGAAATTAGCTCGGAACGCTATGCGCTGAAGGCCATTCGCGGCGATTTCGACGGTGTACACGCTTTTCACGGTGACCTCGGGCCGGAGGAAGCCAGTCGAATCTTGGCGACTGTCTCCCGCTAGATGCCCCGGCTTCCTCGGGCAGCGTCGGGTGAGCGCCAGGACGAAGTCAGGTGTGGATGTACGAGTACACGAGGTAGCTGGAGAAGGTTCACGCCGCCGGATGCGTAGACAGCTCATGCCATTTCATTTCGATTTGCGCGGCACCTTTTTCCCTTTGCTTCGGGCTTCCGACAATCCGATCGCGATGGCCTGCTTGCGGCTCGTCACTTTTTTTCCGCTGCGGCCGCTGCGCAAGGTGCCTTTCTTCTGCTTCTGGACCGCTTTCTTGACGTCCTTCTTCGCGCTTCTCCCGTACTTTGGCATGTCCAACTCCTTTCTCTTCTCTTAGATCGCGCTGTTACTACGTTTGTGCAAGATTACTATCGTACGTACCCCACCTGAGAGATTGTATGGCCCCAGGTTATCCTTGCTGTATCGTGGAGCTTCCAAGGCAAACCTATGAGATAACCTGGTTCGCGAACCCGAATCGGTCATCCTGCGGGCAGAACCTTGAGATTCCGTTCGGTAAATTGCTCTTCGATGGCGAGGCGCAGGTCGCTGGCAACCTCGCCGGGGTCGACGTCCAGCCGTATCTCCAGCCAGTAGTGGAGGCTATAGATGCGCGCGGTTGCGCCAAAGTCGTCGAGCAGCACGTGTGGAGGAGGGATTTTGGCGACATGCGGATGGTGGTCGAGGATGTCACGCAACAGCTGCCTGGTCTGCTGCGATGGCGCCTCGTACGACACGCCGAGACGCAGCGAAAACCGGCTGATGCTGCTGGAATAGGTCCAGTTCGTCAGGTAGCGATCCAGAAAGTTGCTGTTGGGGATGAGCGTCTCCATGCCGTTCGCGTCCCGGATGGTCGAGGATCGCAGGCCGATGGAAGTCACCCGCCCTCGGACCTTGTCTACCTCGACCAGGTCTCCCACACGCAGGGGACGTTCGATGAGCACGAGCAGGCCGCTGATCACGTTCTTGAGCAGATTCTGCGCGCCGAATCCGACCCCGATCGCGAAGGCTCCGCCGAGGAAGGCAAAGATCGTCAACGGGATTTTGACGAAGACGAAGCTGATCACGATCACCACCATGACCAGCAAGGCTTGGCTCCATTGGCGGACAATCTGTGCCACCTCGGGCGTGGTGCCGAGGCGGCGCATGACCACACGGCCGATGAGACGGCTCAGCGACAAGCTGACGACGTACCCGATCACGAAGATCAGCAATGCGCTGACGATCTTGCCGATGGTGACGCTGCGGCTGCCGGTCATCGTCTTCCCATCCACCTCGATCGTGTCTTCAGCGACAAACACCTCAAACGACCATGCGGCGTAGACGAGCGTCCACACCTGTGCCAGCCACTCCTCTGCGCGAGCCGACAGGGGCAACTCCTTCCACTGCTGCTTGAATTCCGAACGCCAGCGTTCCAAAAACCGTTCGGTCAGGTCGATGCGTTGGAGGGCTCGGTTGTACGCATGCTCCTGTTGGCGGTAGAGCGAGAGCCGATCCCGATCCGCCTCTTTCTCGCGCCGGTCCAGGGTATGCACACGATGATCCACTTCACTGATGTGGGTCGATACGACCCCCAGTTGCTGGCGCATGTAATCCCGTGAGGCGCGAAGACTGTTCGCCAGCGGCGTCAACCGTTGCCAGGCTTCCCGTGCGTGTGTGGCGTCCTCCTTGAGGAGAATGTCCGCGCGGCTTTCCCATAGCTGGCGCTCCCGTTCCACCATTTCGATCATCTGTCGCAGCAGGTCGCTTCGAGTCACCAACGTCTCCACTTCCAATTGCGCAAGTTCCACCGCGGCCTTGAATGTAGCCGACCGGGCTGTATCTTTGTGGCGACCTCCCGATGTGGAGGTCTGCCGCGGGCGATGTTGCTCGACCGCCTCCAATGTCTTTGCCTTCCGGCGATGTTCGGTCACGACTGCTTCCAGTTCGGATTCGTAGCCGTGTCGCTCCTCCGCGAGGCGTGTCAGGGCGTTCTTGAGATCCCCTTCGCTGAAGCGCATCTGCGTGTCCGCCGTGTCGAGTTGGCGACGGGTCAGCGACAGCCGACTCTGCGCCTCCATCAACTGTTCCTCGACTCGCCGCTTGGCGACTTCCGACGCGGCCAGGACGGCGGCTGCGGCATGCCGGCGCACTTCTGCGAGATTCTGCAGCCATCGAAGACGAGGGGCGTCTTCCGACTCGTCGGCGGTTTCGAACTTTTCTGAGGATTGACGAAGCCGTCCCTCTGCCGCGGTCAGCCGCTGACGCGCGCGATCGAAGCGAAGCGTCAAGAGGTTGACTTGCGATTCCAGTCCCTCGACGGTGCGCTGGAGCGCGTAGGCACTGTCCCATAGCTGATCCACCATGGCGACAGGATGAGGCGGGGGTTCCTCGAACCCCTTCCATTCGGCCGCCGTTCGCTCGACTTCCGCGCGCTGGTGGCGCGCGTCCCGTAGCCGGAGCAACTCGTTCGCGTGCTCCTCGTAGGCCCGGATGAGGTCCGTCAAGTGGTCGCGGCGCTCCTGCAGTTCCTCGGGGGTCGCTTCGGCCGGGGAGGCAGCGGGCTTTTTCGATTCGGCGAGCGCCATCTCCGCTTGTGCCTTCCGGCGCTTCTCGCGCAACTCCGCGAGCGTCTGTTCTTCGTTCGGTGCAACAGGCGTCTCCGACGGAGATTTGATCGGTGTATCCGGCTGAGGGGCTGCGATGGCCGCGTTTTGGGCATTGGCGCTGGCGGGTCCAGCACACAAGAGTGAGAGGACGGTCATCCACCCGAAGGCGAGGATGCTGTAGCGGTTAAACGGTTTCATGATTATCCGGTTCTGCCCGAGGACAGGGCGGGGGGGCACTGGGGACTTGCCTAGTGGGTACACCTGGGCGGGATGGTTTGCAGCCGTGAGGCGCGATCACGTGTCTGCGGAATCCACCTCTTCAGTTCAGTTACTGGGACGGATGCCGTAGAGCGGACATATCTTGCCCGTTGACTCACCGGACAAAGCGCAGTAGCCTCGCACACCGTATCGCGGGGGCCTGACACGGAGCGCGTGTGTCGGCACGTCCAGCAAGGAGCCAGAACGATGACGACGGACTACGATCAGATTTCGCAGCAGTATAAGAAGGCGAAGCAACACGAGTGGCGCTCGCGGATCGAAGGCTATTCGATGATGAAACTGATCGGACCGCTTGCCGGTCGAAAGGTGATCGACATCGCCTGCGGCGAGGGCCATTTCACCCGGAAGCTCAGGCAAGCTGGGGCCGGAGCGACCACGGGGATCGACCTCTCCTGTCGGATGATCGAGCTGGCGCGTGCACAGGAGGCGAGTGTCCCTCTAGGGATTGACTACCGCATGGAGGACGCCTGTGCCGACGGCCCCACGGAGGACTTCGATTTGGCCGCGGCCGCCTGGTTGCTCGTCTATGCCCGAACTCGTCCGGAGCTGTCGGTCATGTGTCGAGGCATCGCGCGGCGACTCAAACCGGGCGGACGGTTCGTGACCGTCATGAACAATCCGGACCTCGTCAACTTTCGCCGTCGCGACTACCGTAAATATGGGTGCAGCCTGACAGTGGGCGATCCGATCGTGGACGGCACGCCGATTCTGTGGACGATCCACCTGGACGATTCCTCGTTCGACATCGAAAACTACTATTTGCCGCTTGACGCGTACGAGTCCGCTCTCGGAGAGGCCGGTTTCCGCGATGTCAGAACGCACGCGATGGAGCTCGGTCCTCATCCGGACGGGACCGACGATCGCGAGGTTTGGATGGATTGGCTTGCCGAACCTCCCGCGATTCTCCTCGACTGCGTCAAATGCTAGCCGGCGGTGTACGAAGGCCGGTTCAAGCCGTTTCCGGTGCAGAGTGCCGAGCATTTCCTGGGTGTGTCTTGGTATGTCTACCACAACGCGCTACGGGGAGTGGGTGAACCTGTTGCGACAGCCCCAAGGGAATGCCAGCTGTCGGCATGATTGAGTCAGTGGCTAATGGAGCGAACGCGGAAATGGGTCGTTCGATAAAATGTGCACCATCCAAACGTCTTTTACGAGCTGGCTGTTGCTCAGACCGAATGTCGTCCGCCTAATGGGGCGGGGAAGGTCTGTTAACATGCAAAAGCCTGACCCTCGCGAACGCAGCGAACGGTATTCGCCAGGATACAGTCAAGAACTGGCCCTTACGGCTGAAACTCAGTTTGGAAGGTGATGGGACCTATTTTTGACTGACCCTAGGCGGAGCGACGGACAGATGCACCTGAATCCCTTGTATCAGCCTGGTCATATCATGATGAAAATCTGGGTCTGGCCGGATGGAGATTGAGTTGTGATAGGCTAGCGCCTTCATGCTGTTCGGAAGATCGTCCTCGTTGGGCACTGTTGCGCCTTGCACGAGAACGGGTATGATGGGTATGTTCCGCTGGAAGGCAGACTCGATTTCTATTCTGACATAGTCACGTCGATCGTCCAGACGAGACTGATCCGTATCGAGCCAGCCTTTACCTATTATCGCGAGTAGTAGCTGACATTGCCCTACAGACTCTGCTAGGTGTTTCCTGAAATCTAATCCTAATGGTATCGAATCCACGTCACGGAATAACGTATTCTTACCGAACTGCTGCGCAAGGCAGTCATAAATTCGGCCAGTGATATCGCTGCTATCATTTCGACGATAAGAGATAAAGATGGAGGAAAATTTGCGAGCATCGGCAAGAGGTTTCTCTCCACTATCCCCAGTCGGAACATTGTGTTTCTTCGATGAACGCAGAATCTTCACAATGCCCCACACGAAAAAGGGCATTAAGAGCAGCAACAACTCAAACCAACCGAAACTTCCGAACATGGGCCGTCACCCAGGAGGTCGGTAACCAAACTTAGACAATACTGTTCAAGCCGAGCTAAGTTGTCAAGAGTATCGACGTGCCTGTTTCCTCACGAAGGTTTCCCTAATACGTGTATTTCTCTGGACATGCCTGGAACTGAACCCTTGTAGTCTCAGCCACGTTCGTTCTGCCTAGACGTACCTGATCAACGGAGTTACAGTAGAGTCCACGTCGTAGCGCTTCCTGGTCTGTCCAGGCATGCGTTGGGCGGCTCGCTGTAAATGTCGAACACACTCAGCATGAGTCGGTTCATTCTCCTGGCGGGACTGGTACTGACGTTGCTTGCCACGGAAACCCTCTATGGGGAGAGCGACCTGACGTACTCGGATCGGGGGTCTCGTTACGAAGGCATAAAAGCCAATCCGGTCGGCGGCGGCGACATCGAATTGATTTCTGTCCTGGGCGACTACCGGGAATCCCTCATAGCCCTTCCACCAAAATTCAGGGTGCGGTTCTACCTCGACGTGAAGACGGAGGTCTATTTGCGAGTCCGTGAGCTCGAGGTTCCCGGTCACTTCTGCTGGTTGGATCAGGTCAAGCCCGAGAGATCTTGGGATGCCGGTTATCAGAACGAATTCACATGGGACACCGCCACAGTCTTGGCGAAGATCCGGCCTCCGATCCACCCACATGGGCTCGGCGTCCTCGTGCTGGCGACAGAACGTAAACTCAGAGATCCTGAGCAGACTCGCGGAGAGTTGTCCTAGACCATTGGACAAGTGAACAAGAACCCCTCCCTCTCCTCCTCGAATAGTTTCGGATTGCGATCCTGTTTAAGATGTAACCGTCATTTGCTAGCGATGTCTCCCTGGTGATGGGACCGGTCCACCGCAACCGGATTGGCGCGGCTAGTCCTTTTTACATCGCGGGTCCTTGCCCTGCAGCTCCGCGATCTTTTGGTCGTCCAAGGGAACCGGCGCACACCCGTGCCCCTTCTCACAGACGAAATCGAATTTTTCGGCGGGCCGATGGCAACTCATACAGGTGACGCCTTGGAAATTGACGACGTTGTCTCCGCGGGTCCTGATTTTCGTACCCTTCTCCGACAGCTCGAGATGGAAGAACTCCCAGCCGTTCGTCTCGGGAAACTTTTCGCGGGGGTGCTTCACCATGGCTTCGTCGGGCAGCAATTGGAGAAACGTGCCGACCGGGTACTGCTTATTCGGGATACTGTCCCTGAGAATGCGCACCGCTTCCTTCAGTTGCTTCGGGTCGGCGTGCTTGATGTAGGTGTTTCGGACCTTTGTCCAGTCGCGAATGCACCCGAAGGACTCCTCGGTCACGGTGAGATCCGCGGCCATCGACATGGAGGGTAGACCGAGCGCCAGCACGAGCAGGAGCATGACCGCGCGAGGGACGAACGCGGCCGTTAGAGACGAATACTCTCGTGATGAAGGCATGGGAGACTCCCTTCGCGAAGGGTGAGCTGCCCTGTCAGTTGCGGAAGACCTCAGCAGGTGGCACATTATACACGCTTCACTCCCTTCCCAAATTCTTTGTTATAGTGAAGCACGCCGAGATGACCGGGCCCGTTGCTCTACGCTGCCTCGGCGTTCCATCGTGTGACGGAGGCCACCCATGGTGTCGCATGCTTGCCGGCCTCGCCGGTCAATCCGGTTCCTCGGTTCCATTTGCGTGCTCGCACTGTTCTCCTGTCATCCTCCCGCCCCGCCGCCTCCCACGGTTGACGGTCGTGGCTCCACCGACTCACCTGCGCCGTTCATCGCGCGCCTCGCAATCGTATCGCCGGAGACCGGCGACGGGCAATTGGCCGCCGCCTACGCACAGCTCGAGGCCGAAACGTTTGTGCTCAAATCGCATCGCCCTTCGCTCCAGATCGTCGATCGGTCGCAACTCGGGGCCTTGGTGGCCGAGCAGGAGTTGCAACTGTCCGGCAGCGTGGCGGAGCCGACGGCCCTCGAAGCGGGACGATTGCTTGGGGCGGACGGCTTGCTGGCGTATCGGATCTATCTCCCCACGATGCGGGATCGGGTGTCGGCGCGCTTCACGACCCGTCTTCCTCCGGTGCGGATCTTCGCCAAACTGCTTCGGGTGGATACCGGCGAAGTGCTGTTTCATCATTCCTCCGTCGTTCCCATGCCCCCTCTCGATGAAGAAGCCTCGTGGGCCGATATGGCGATGCTCGTTCAAGACGCGTTTGACAAGGGGGTCAACGAGACCGTGGCTGCCCTGGACGCAGCCGTTCGCTAGTCGCTCAGGCTCCGTTGCACCTGCCGTCACCTGCTAAATAATATTCACGTGCAGCTGTGCGTCCGGTCCCGTGGTTTGGTACGATGCGCCACCACGCAGAGTGTGTGTGATCCGTTGCGATGCAGAACCAGGTTTTACCAGCCTCTGACGCACACGCATTCGTCACCCATGGATCGAGGCGGACGGGCCGGCGATGTGTGGACGTAGCAAGGGAAAAGCACAGGATGTTCCTATAACGATGAGAGGTACGTATGGCCACGACCGAGGGGATGAAAGGGGGTGGATTCTACGATGCGCATTCGAGCGTACAACGGGCGGCGATGGAGGAGTTTCTCCCGTGGATAGAGGAGGCCATTGCCGACCTACCTCTCAGCCGGGATCCACAGGCGCCGATCGGCCTGTTGGATATTGGATCTTCCGAAGGAGGCAACGCAATTCTTGGGATGAACAGGCTGATTACACGCTGTCGTGAGCAGAGCGATCGTCCGATCTGGGCCTGTTTCGACGACCTTCCCACCAACGATTTCAATCGCCTATTCTTGAACCTTTTCTCGGGCCAGGCGCCTGCCCTTTCCGGGCCCCACATCTTCCCTTGCGCGATCGGTGCGTCGGCCTTCGGACCGGTCGTACCGCCTCAGACCATCCATGTCGCGACGACATACAACGCAATCGCGTTCCTGGAGACTAAGCCGGATACAAGACTGCCGCAGTTTATCATGCCGATGACGCCGGGTCCGTTGGCGCCGCGAGCGGGAGTGTCGGTGAGCGAGGCTGAACGGGCACCGTTCGCGCGTCAAGCAGCCAAGGATCTGAGCAAGTTTTATCAGGCCCGAGTCGACGAACTCGTCAGCGGGGGAAAGCTGCTCATTCAGGTGTTCGGCAGAGACGAGCGATATTCGACGAGCTTCGGTCTCTATGACGTGCTGAGCGATGCGATTCTGGACCTGACCGAAGAGGGTGTCCTTCCGCGCTCATATTACAAGGGGCTTGTGTTCCCGATCTATTTCCGCAATCTCGAAGAGCTGCTTGCGCCGGTGAAGACGATCGACCGGCTGCGTCAGTCCTTTCGCGTGGAGAAGGCCGACAGCCGGGAGACGTCCGTTCCCTTCAACGAGCAATTGGCCGCGACCGGAAACGTGGCCGCGTGGGTTTCGAGCTATACGGGGTTCCTGCGGGCCTTTACGGAATCGATTGCGGGTTCGGCGCTGCCGGAGGGGCGCTCACGATCGGAGATCCTGGACCACATTTATGGGCGAGTGGAGCAACGACTCACCAACGATCCTGCTCGCTACGAGCACCACTATATTTCCGTGGCAGCATTGCTGACACGCCTGTAGGATCACATCGAGGGAAGAGTCCCACAAACGCAGCTGTCGACACATGCCGCCGAATCATTCCGATGGGTTGTTCATCTGCCTCAGCCGATCGGCGGTGCGCTGCGCGGAGTCAATCAGCGGCGCGGGATCGACGCCTACGAACCGATTCCCGTCCTTCAGCAGTTTCCCGTCGACCATGACATAGCGCACGTTCGCCGGTTGGGCGTTCAGCACCAGTTGGCTTGCCACGTCGACCGTGGGGGCGAAATTCACCCCGCGCGGATCGATCGCGATGAGATCGGCCCGCTTTCCCGGCGAAAGAGAGCCGATGATGGAATTCAGACCGAGGATGGCCGCTCCCTCGATGGTCGCCATCCGCAGCACGTCGGCGATGTGCGGGTACACCGTGGTGGTCTGTGCCCTCGCTCGCTGGAGTCCGACGGCCGCACGCATCAGATTGAAGAAATCGGTTGTGTCGTTCGTCCCTCCGTCGAGCCCAAGTCCCACCCTGACCCCCGCATCGTGAAACTCCGGCAGATGCATGATCCCCGAGCCCAACCGCATGTTACTCAGCGGACAGTGGGCGACCCGCACACCGTGTTGCGCCAATCGCGTGATCTCGCCGGGCAAGACATGAATGGCATGGTTCACCAGGAGATTCGATCCCAGCGCGAGTGCGCCCGTTCGTTCGAGGATCGAGAACGGATCGTCGTCACGCTGCCGGGGGTGCTCCAACAGGTGAACGTTCACCGCAATATCCAGCTCTCCTGCGAGGCGGACGATCTTCGCCAGATGTTCCTCAAAGGCGGAATACGTTGCCCCAGACAATTGGAGACGCGCGAGCGGATTCGGGTCGATCCACTTGGATTTGAGGTCTTGCACCGTCTCCTTTTCCGCATCTTTCGGGCTGTATCCGAACGCGAATCGCAGGCCGGAATCGGTGAGGGCACGAAGATTTGCCGTCGCCACCTCCGGTGTGAAGGCCATAGGGACCCAGTCCACAACGGTAGTCACTCCGGTGTCGATGAGGCCTAAGGTCGACAGTCGGGTGGCGTCGTAGACTGCTTGAGCCGAAAAGGCGCGTGTACTCGGATATGCGCACCGTTCGAGCCAGCCGAGCAAGTCCTGGTCGGCGCAGGCTCCGCGGATCACCGATTGATAGAGGTGATTGTGGACGTCGACGAACCCGGGCATGAGGATCAACCCCGTGGCGTCGATGACCGTGGCATGCGGCGCGTCTGGCGTTCTGCCGACGGCGCGGATCGTGCCGTCTTCCACGAGCAGATCGCCTCCTTCGATGAGGCCCAGCGGTCCCTTGCCGAGATCAGGATCCATCGAGAGGATGAAGGCCGGGTGTTTCAGCAGCATCGTTTGATGATCACCATTGTGGGGAGACATGTGCTCGTCGGCCTTGATGTTCGGACACAGTACCAAATTGGCGACGAACGAGCACGCGATGACCAGGCGACGCAGTGAGGTGGGTGTGGTCATAAGAGGGCGCCCATATCCCTGCTACATCCGATGTACTTCAGTCACTCAACCAGAAGCACATGAGTTCCAAAGCAACGAGAGCAAGGTAACCAGATCATCATGAAAATTGACGAGCGAGCAACAAGCTCGGTCAGGAGGTGCACAAATGTAGGGGGAACCTCTTGTTACTTCACCGCCCTCACACGAGGGTCTTCACCCCATACTCCTCACCCCTCACCCTACGCCCCGTCCCCAGTAAATGCTTGCCCGAGAAATTCGGTCTTGGGTTAGGTGGTAAACGGCAGCCATACGCATTTTTGCTTTGTCACCTGCCTTCATGGGGCCGAGCAGAAAATCCGGCAAATCCTTTTCGGCGTGAATGACGCAATCCAACTCTATGGCCGTCACGCCAGTGTTTGAAATAATCGCGCGGGGTATCAATTCAATCCAAACATCTTGATTGCTTTGTTTTAAAAAACTGATAAGTCGGTCCTGGCCCATTACTTGAATCTTCGGGTTCTCAAAGGCAGCATCTTCGGTGTAAAAGTTACTCACTAGATCATCGAAGCGCCTGTCATTATGCGTATCAAAATAGTCCTTCCAATAATTTTCATCGATTTGTCTCATCACGCACTGACCTCCCCCTGAGTAGTCAAACTCTTACAGCGGTACAGACGATTGGGTTTATCGTCAGGGAACCCGCTAGGCCACCGATGACTTCCTTTAATGGTGTAACTCAAAGATCTATAAATTAGAGATCGATGTTAAGGTATCTCAAGATACCCAAGACAACGAATCCTCAGCAACAGGAGAGGATTCGTGATGCCGATGTTTGGCACCAGGCTGGGACCAAGATAGAGTCCGAGATGACCAGCCGCGTAGGATCGCGTCGACGTGGTGGCTCAAGTCGCGACCGTTACCCCGTTCCGTTTGAGCACCTCCAGCACCTCGGGAATGTTGGAAGCGCTTGGGGGGAATTCCTTGTTGATGGCGGTGAACATCTGTGTAACCGAGGCGCCCTGGCCGGTGAGTTTCGAGCATCTCGCCGCCACCGGAGCCGTAGAACCGTGTACCCTGCCAGCGGGCACGTGCACGAGCGTACCGGGCATGCATAATTCGGTCTTGCCTCCACAACCGACCTCGACCTGGCCCTTGAGGACGTAGAAGGATTCGTCCCAGTTGTGGCTACGCAGCAGAGGACCTATTCCATCGCCGCCCTGCTACCGGGTGATCTCATAGGATCGCGTCGCTGCGCTTGACGCAAGCACGGTCACTTTGGTGCCGAGCACATTTAACGCGGGATCGTAGTCTTTAGTAGCCACAATAAACGGTTGGGCCTTCATGGTGGCTTCACGCTAATGGCTGGAATCTCCTTTCGTAAGCGGGAGGCGATTGTCGCCATTCATTGATTTAGCGTTCCATGAAAGCCTATCGCAGGACTCTCTCTAAGAGCAAGGAACACGAAAAGGAGAGGATTTCGTGAGGGGGAAATTCATCTTCGATCATGGTGTGTTGGGTTGGTTTGGCACCACATCATGACAGGACCCGGCTGCCTGTTCACCATGCTTGAGTCGCTCGGTGTAGTAGTGCGCGTCTCGATCATGCACGTCAAGAACCCCACTTTGGATGAGGCGGATCGCCGGTTATCGGATCTCAGACAGCGCAGGGATTCTGAGACGTTCTTCTTTGCGACACCGGATCTCTCGTCTCGGGAGGCAAGGCCTGGCAGCACGTCAGAGGCTCAACCATAAGCGCATCAGTGCGGTCACGGCTTGGGGCTGTTCCAGCGGCCCCATGTGGCCACATTCTTCGAGGATCGTCAACTTGGCCCCCGTGATGTGCTGCGCCATGTACTGATGCTCCTCGAGAGAAAAGACCGAGTCTTCTCGCGCATGCACGACCAGAGTCGGGCAGACGATGTCCGGGAGGAGCGACGCCGTCTCATACTCGTTGATGATCGCTTGAAGTTGGTTGCGACGGCCCTCCAGAGGAAACGCCTGTTGCATGGTGTAGAGCGTCTCGAGGAAGTTGCGATCCTTCAACCGACGCGGATGGACCGCACCGGTGAGGGAGGCTTGCAAAGATGGAGTGAGGTGATTCTGGTCGATCAGATCGACCCAGTGGCGAAAGGTCTCGAGGTGGGCGTCAGTCAGTCTCGAAAACGTATGAAACAGCATGAGCTTGGATACGCGCTCCGGAGCCGTCGCAGCCACCACTTGGCCCAACCAGCCGCCATAGGACTGGCCAGCCAAGGCGAATCGATCAGGCGCTTTCTGGAGCAGCTCAGCAACCGCCTCGGCGCGAGACGGAGAGCGACAGGGCACTTCCACCCGTATATCAGCGAGATCACCTAAGTGACAGACCTGGTGTTCCCACAGCCGGTGATCGCTGCCCACACCGGGAATCAGTAGCAGCGCTTCTTTCGTGGCCACGATCCCCTTAGAAATACGGATGACTGCTGAGTCCTCCGTCCACGCCAACACGTGATCCGGTCATATAGCTCGATGCATCCGACGCCAGCAGCACGATCGGTCCATCGACCTCATGGAGGTCGGCAAACCGTTTGGACGGAACGCAGTTTTGCGCTTTCTGTCCGTCCGGCGTCTTCAGGAATTCCGTCACCATTGCCGTTTTGAATCCTCCCGGTCCAAACGTATTGACCCGGATCCCATAGGGTGCCAGCTCATAACCCATGTTCCGGGTCAAATGATCCACGCCGGCCTTCGAGGTACTGTAGTGGGTCAGGTCCTTCTGTGCCCCTGTTGAGGTCGCCGACGAGACGTTGATGATGCTTCCCTTGATCTGGTGTTCGATCATGTGCTTCGCGACATGTTGCGCCATCAACCAGGTTCCCTTGAGGTTGGTATCCAGGGTGTCGTCCCAATCCTCTTCTGACAGTTCGAGCATGGGCTTCCAATAGGCGATCCCCGCGCAATTCACGAGCACATGGATGCGCTGGAACGAGGCGATCGCCTTGTCGATGGCCGCCATGATCTCCTGCTTCTTTCGGAGGTCGACCGTGAGAGAGACGGATTCTCCCCCGACATCCTTGATCATCTTGGCAGTCATCGTCAGGCCTTCCGGATTTCTGTCCGCAAGGGCAACCCGAGCGCCGGCCTTAGCAAGCGCGTAGGCGAATCGTTGGCCAAGTCCCGACGCCGCGCCGGTGACCAAGGCATTCTTCCCTTTGAGTGAGAACAGATCTTCTAAATACGACATGACAAATCCTCCGGTGATTGCGTCCAATCTTCCAGACTGGAAGATAACCGCTCATAAGTGGTGACTCGTGCGCCATGGCACAGTATTGGAAAGCTATGAGGCGTTCACTGCCATGACCCCGTCGACCACGGAAGCCGTGGGGTGCACGTTGTGCCGTAATCCCGCGTACGGTATCACGCTCTCCAACCGTGTCAACCCTCAAGAATCCGTCACCCGACGAAATGCGGTGAGGCACGCGTTCGCGCGACGATCGGTCTTCAGATCCTACCGGGCCCCGATGACGTGGTACGCGCGGGCCTGTGCTCGATGGTGTTGCTGTCCATGCGTGTCGTTGAGAGCCTTGACAGGATGGCGAGACGGGATTAGCCTAATCGGACGTTCATGACGTCCGCTTGATAAACGTACAGTTCTCCCACCCCCCAATGGAGGACGTATCATGATCCGGAAACGACGCATTCACGACACGATCGTGGGGCTTGTGGTGACGATCGGAGTCGCGCTGGGGCATTATGCCAGCGCGTACTGGCTGCTCGTGCCGGCCGTGATCGGCGTGACGTTGATTCAGAGTGGCATGACGGGCTTCTGCCCCGTATACTTTTTGCTCGATCGCATGCTTCCTTCCCAGGGCGGGAGTGATCCCGCGGTCAGCTGCGTCAAATAGGCAGCCGGCGGTACTTCGTCCTTCCCGCGACGCCTCGCCGGGGGACCCTCTCATCAGGCATCTTGCAAGAGAGGTTACCCGTGCCGAAACGATTTGATCATATCGATCTACGGGTGCGGAATCTCACCGAGGCACGTCCCTTCTATGAGACGCTGCTACCCGCGCTGGGGTTCACGCGGAATGCCGGAGTTCCAGGGTGGCTGCAGTTCGAAACGGAGGCAGCCTGCGGGTCTGGGATATTTTTCGGGATCACCGAGTCAGCGAAGCACGTGCCGAACGAATGCCGAATTGCGTTCTGGGCAGACAGTACCACCGAGGTGGACCGGCTTGCGGAGCTTGTCGTCCTGGCAGGGGCCCGAAATGTCGAAGGACCCGACTATGCTGAAGGACCGGGGTATTATGCGGTGTTTTTTGAGGATCCCTCCGGCAACCGCCTCGAAATCTGCCACCGAACCGAGGACGCCAGGTGAGCGCCGTGGAATGGCGCGGTTCGAAATCCCGGCGGGCATGATGTCGTGGAGGGACTCGGCCTGTTGAATGCAAATGGCGGATGAGTATGCCAACGCGCACAGTTATCAGCGCCCTGGTTGCGAGCAGTCTATGGCTTGCCGGTTGTGCCGAGCTGGCCTATCGACACATGAATGATCCGTCGCGGGATGTGTGGCAGAAACCCAAGACCGTGATCGAGATGCTGGAGATTGCGCCGGGTTCCAATGTGGCGGATCTCGGTGCCGGGGGAGGGTACTTCACCTGGTATCTTGCCAAGGCCGTAGGACCGGATGGGATGGTGTATGCGGTCGAGATCAACGACACGGCATTGGAGATGCTCGCGCAAGCACGGACGTCTCGCCGAGCGACCAACGTCGTGCCGGTCCGTGCCAGCCCTGAACGCGCGAATCTGCCGGAGCCCGTGGACCTGGTGTTCAGCTGTGACACCTACCATCATATGGATGCCCGTGTAGAATATTTCCGCTCAATGGCCGGACAGCTCAAGGCAGACGGGCGAGTCGCGATCCTGGAGTTCCATCCGCATGGTTTCTTCTCGGGACTGCTGGGGCACGGGACGGCCAAAGAGGTGGTCCGACGTGAAATGGAGTCTGCCGGCTATCGGCTTGTGTCGGATTTCGATGTGATCGACCGCCAGCACTTCCAGGTGTTTGCGCTCAGGGATGAATAAGGTTGATTCCACCGCTTCCAGCACGATGGTGAGTTGCGTCATCGCCAGACGCAACAGGGAGGGTTGAATCTTCGTGTCGGCATCGACAAGGTCCGCTTTGCGCGAGGAAGAGGAGATGCCGATTCATATCGCAACGGCCACGCTCGAGGATCACGGCGCCGTGTGGGACATCCTGGCGCCGACCATCGCCGCCGGGGAGACGTACCCGTTGCCACGTGACTTGGATCGCGCGAACGCGCTGGCCTACTGGTTTTCACCCAGCCATGAAGCCTTCGTCGCACGGGACGATGGGGAGATTGCAGGCACGTACTACTTGCGCTCCAATTGTCTCGCCGGGGGCGCGCACGTGGCGAATTGCGGGTATGTCACCGGGGCATGGGCAACCGGACGCGGGATCGGTCGCGCGATGTGCGAGCATTCCATAGCCCGCGCGCACGCGCGCGGCTTCCTGGCTATGCAGTTCAATCTCGTGGTGAGTACCAACCATCGTGCCGTGCGGCTCTGGCAACGCTGCGGCTTCGAGATCGTCGGGCGATTGCCCGGGGCGTTTCATCACCCGCGAATGGGGTACGTCGACGCCCTTGTCATGTATCGGACGCTCGGGTTCGGACCGTAGCTGCGAGAAATGCGTCGTCGTCCCCGCAGGACGAGGCCTATGGAGTCGTCGAATCCAACGATCCTTTCTCTCCCCCCGGATTCGTCCACATCGCGATCGCTCGAGCCGATTCACCTCGAGGCGCTCCGTTAGGTGCTCCGCGTGCGCCATCTGGATTGACCCAGTACCTCGCGAGCGTGTCGGATGTGCGTGCAGCAGGGAGTCCCGATGACGGTGGCGTGGCAAACAGCATCATGCAGACTGATAATGCAACGATGACGACAAGAAATTCTTTCATGACGGCACCTCCTCTGAGCCAGTGGATCTGCAATGGTGGTGCCATGACGGAGAAGTCCACGTGTGAGCGGTATCCGGACCGCTGTTGAGGCCGGAAGCGCTATATTCAGAAGGAACGGTTGGCCTGGGATCGCGGTGCCGCGATATTGGGATAGGGTGCTCTTCGTATCGCATTGGATACTGCATGTATCTTTATCGGCTTCATGTCCAAATAATGGGAGCTGTGTATCAACGCTGTCATGGAGCTGATGGAGTTCTGACATTCCAGGCTACCGCTCCTCCTGAACTGAGGCTCGTATCGATACGGCGGTCATTTCTTCCGCTGCCTCTTCCGGCAGCGGCTCCTTCCGCGCCTGCTTGAACCTTCGCGCCAGTTGCAGCAAGCCCACACACGCCAATGACCCGTAGAAGGCCGATGCCATGTCGCGCTGGGGATCCCAGACATCTCCCTGATGTCCCACCATGGCTCGTTCGACGTCGGGATGAGCGATTTGCCCAATCCACGCCTCGGCAATTTCCCAGAGCGCGCTAAATCCCAGAATACTGATGATCACAAGATAGGGAAGTAACCATCCCCGTGCCGTGGCCACCCTCCGGAAGATCTCCGCCAGCGGCGGGGTGAAGAGAAAGCCAAAGGCAAAATGGACGATCCGATCAAAATGGTTGCGTTGAAAATCGAACCATTGATCGAGCCACAATCCCATCGGTACTTGTGGATACGTATAATGGACGGCGATAGTGTGTAGCGTGAGCCAGAGACTGATGAGCAGGTAAGAAGTCGTGGACAGTGGGAAGCGCCGAAACGTGACGACCAGCGCCGTGACAAATATAATAGGCAGCACATTAGCGCCCCACCAAATTCGTGGGTCCACGGGGGAGATGGCCATGAGTAGGAACAGCGTCATATACCAGACAAGCATGAGCTTAGCGAGCAACGGCCCCCGAGGCGTCGCCAAGTCTGTAATCAGCATCCGCATCGGGTCGAGGCCTCCGTTAAAGGGATGGGGTGGATGAAGCGAGCTGGCCGGAGCAGTCTCGAAAATTCTCATTCTACCACGCACCCGCGATCCCTTCGCGGGGGGCCTGACGGGTCGAATCGTTCGGTGGGTCTCTGTGTCGCATGGAGCCTTGTGTGCCTATTTCTATGGACCGGGTGCGCCCAGCAGCCGCCTCAACTCACACTCCCGCGGCTGTCGATTTCCGACCCGTCCCTCAAAAAGGTATTGGAAGGATTCACCGGTGCGCCGATCAGCGGCGACAACAAGGTCGACATTCTGCTCAACGGGAACGAAACGTTTCCGGTCCTACTTGATGAACTGCGGGCGGCGAAACAGACCATTACGTTCGAAGCGTTCATCTTTCGCCGAAGCGCCATCGGCGAAAATATCGTGACGATCTTCGAAGAGCGTTGCCGGGCTGGCGTACGTGCCTCCATCCTGTTGGATGCACACGGCTCGGAAGAGTTTCCGAAAGATTATGGTGATCGGCTCAAAGAGGCGGGATGCCAGCTCGTCGCCGAGTTTCGACCAAAAACCATTTGGAACTTAGAAAAGACCAACAAACGAAACCATCGTCGAGTTGTTGTCGTGGACGGCCGGATCGGCATCACGGGCGGCTACGGCATTGACGAGAGTTGGAGCGGCGACGGCCTCACCAAGGGGCACTGGCGGGAAACGAACGTACGGCTCGAGGGACCGGTTGTCCAGCAATTGCAGGAGGCGTTTATCGAGCACTGGAAGGAGGCGACCACTGTCGTCCTGGGAGGAGACGAGTACCTGGCCTACGCTGCCGTGACCATCAACGACGGCCCTGTCCAGGCACAGATCGTCCGGAGTTCCCCTACCAGAGACAACTATGCCCTCTACGAGGTCTTCTTGCAGGCGATCATGTCAGCGAAACAGTCGATTCTGATCTCGACCCCGTATCTCATTCTTGACGACCAAATGAAGTCCGCCTTGGTCGAGGCGGTACAACGTGGAGTGTCCATCCGTGTCCTAGTTCCGAGCGTCATCCGAGAGGCTTGGGTTGAATACATGGTGCAGGAGACGCAACGGGAGGACTTTGGCGCCTTACTGGATGCCGGCATCGAAATTTACGAATATGCTCCGGCCCTCCTGCATACCAAAGCGATGACGATCGACGGAGTCTGGTCCACGGTCGGCAGCATGAACTTCGACAATCGTTCCATGGCGCTCAACGATGAATTGAACGTGATCTTCTACAGCGCCACAATCGCCACGCGCGTGGAGGAGATCCTCGAGGAGGATCTCACACACTCCAGAATTGTTTCGCGCGAGAGCTTGGAAGACCGTAGCTGGTTCGGCCGGATCGTCGGGACCCTGATGACGCCGTTTGCGAGTCAGTTCTAGCAAACGTGGGCCAGCGCTGGGTCGACACGCTTCGTCCGGACGGAAGCGGCCGACGGAACATGAGGTGTCTTCCTATGCGACATGGAAGGTGGCTGTCGGCGTTGCGTCTGAGCGTGTCAACTTGCGCATGAGCAAGCACTGGATTAGTAATTGTCCTTGGCGGGAGAGACCTCGCGCGTGTGGAGCCCCCTACCGCACTGCTAGCGGATCACACGGGGGAAAAATCAGGCTGAACGTGGTGCCCAACCCCGGTTGGCTGTCGACCAGGATGTCTCCGCCATGTGCGATCATGATTTTTTTGGCAAGACTGAGCCCCAGGCCGTATCCACCCGTTGCACGGGTGCGTGACTTGTCCACGCGATAAAACGGCTCGAAGATCAACCCCTGCTCCTCCCTCGGAATACCAGGCCCGTGATCGTGAACCGATACCCTGACGATGTGAGAGGTCTTCTCGATGCGGATTTCCACTGGTTCGCCGTCCGGTGCGGTATGCTTCAGTGCGTTCTCGACGACGTTCCGTATCGCCATTGTCGCTCGATGCTGGTCGAGGGCGAAGGTGAGCGACGCGGGCGCGTCGATTCGAATGCCGGGCTTCTGCGTCCGGTACACGTCCGCGAGTGTGCGAATGACGGCGACAAGGTCGGTCTCTTGTTTTTGCAGGCCGCCGTACCCGCTGTTGAGCCGTTCGGACTCCAGCAACTCCGTGACCATGGCTTCCAACTCGCGCACTTCCTGCTGGATTGTATTCCGCCCCGGCTCGTCCTTAATGAACTCCAGAGCGACCTTCATGCGAGTCAGGGGGGTGCGCAGTTCGTGACTCACGTCGAGCAACAGGCGATCCCGCGCCTGCAACATGGCGCGGATACGGGTGACCATGTCGTTCAGTGCGACCGTCAAGCGGCCCAGTTCGTCCCGCGAACGGACGGGGACCTGGTGTGCCAGATTGCCTGCCGCAATTTCCTCCACGCCGTGGCCGAGCCAATCCAGAGGACGGAACAGCCGGCGGACCACCACGTAGCTGGTTCCCAGAATCAACCCGATCAAGACGATGATCACCGCCAGGTGTTCTGCCTCGAATCGGGACTTGTCGCCGAAGAAAAATAGGAACCGACGCTCACCCTGTTCCAAGATGACAAAGCGACGCCCCCGGTCGTGCCCCATGACCATGCCGAGATCGTTATGAACGTGGGCGTCCTTCAATGCGGCACTGTCAGGGAGACGATCGTCCGTAGCCCAGCTTGAGCCGGGCTCCTCGACTCGGACCTGCATGCCCGTCTCCTGCGCGAGCTGGACGGCACGCGACCGGTCCGGAGGCTGGCCGAGTTCTTCGATGATCGCGCGCAGGGAGTGGGCTAAGAGACGGGTTCGGGTCTGCCGAAGATCGTCGTTGCGCAGGACCATCCGACCATACCCGCCCACGGCGGCGACGAGGGCCACCGTCGTGACGACGTAGATCAGGAAGAGTTTGAAGAAAATGGAGCGGTGACCTCCAAAGACACGGCCGGTGTCAGCCATGCGACGACTCCGCCGTGCCATCGGGCGCATCAGGCGTGGTGACCTGGGGTATGGGTATGAAGAGATATCCTGTGCCCCAGACTGTCCTGAAATAGCGGGGACGCTTCGGATCGTCGTGGAGTTTGTGCCGGAGGCGGCTCATGGCGACGTCGATGGAACGGTTGTACGCGTCCCAATCGACGCCGCGCACTTGTTCCATGATCTGATCGCGGCTGAGCACGGTGCCGGGATTTTTGAAAAAGATGGCCAACAGCTCAAACTCCATCGTCGTCAAGTCGACGGACACCCCGTCGAGTTGCGCGGTGCGGCTGCGCAGGTCGACCGTCAGACCTTCTGCCTGCAGAACCTCTCTCGATACGGCTGAACGAGAATCGCCGCTCCGACGCAGCACGGTCTGAATCCGAGCCACGAGTTCGCGTGGCTCGAACGGTTTGGCGAGGTAATCGTCCGCGCCCAATTCGAGGCCGGCGACGCGATCCGCCAGATCACCTCTCGCCGTGAGCATGATAATGGGTACTGTGCTGTCCCGACGAATCTCCCGGCAGACGGCGAACCCATCCCGCCCGGGGAGCATCAGGTCGAGAATGACCAGGGAGGGCGGGGTGTCTCGTAGAAGTTTCAGACCGGCGTCGGGCGTGGTGGCGGTGAGCACGTGCATGCCGAATTGCTGCAAATAGGATGTGAGCAGCTCGTTCAGCGCGCGGTCGTCGTCGATGACGAGAATGACGGTGTCGTACGAGGTCATAGGCCGAACTAGAGGCGCCGGCGGGGCGAGGGAGGCCCCTACGATCCCTCGCCCCGCCGATACCGTCGACACGGCGACGCCCCCGTCACATTTTAGCATCGTGATGACGGTCCTGCATGCGCTCGCGGAAGTGCTGCAGATGCTCCGCGGCTTCTTCCTTTTGTCGAGGCGTCAGCGACGCGTGAAACTCGGCCGCCTTCGCGATAATGCCGGGAGCAACACGCGCTTTGAGGGTCTGGTGTTGCTCGAAGAGGTCCAGCAACTTCGCCTCATCCAAGCGGTCGGATCGCACCTGGCTCAGTAACTCATTCGCAACAGCGTCCCGTTCGCTGGCGATCTGTGTTCGGGCCGTGAGCACTTCCAGTTTCAGGGCTTCCAGCTTTGCTTTCTGGGCGTCATTGAGATCCAGTTCCTTCGCGATCTTGTGTGCCATCCAATCCGCGCGCTCCGCGGGCGTGTGGTGGCGA
This sequence comes from Nitrospira sp., assembly GCA_036984305.1. Taxonomy (NCBI): domain Bacteria; kingdom Pseudomonadati; phylum Nitrospirota; class Nitrospiria; order Nitrospirales; family Nitrospiraceae; genus Nitrospira; species Nitrospira sp. The sequence continues at coordinate 3,370,121 of BQWY01000001.1, read as the reverse complement.
TGGCAGGCGGGGAGTGCCACGAGCCCGAGCAGCACTCCCCCTATTATGATGACGGTTCCGATGAGACTCGGCAGTTTCATGACATCCTCCTTGTGTCGGCTCCTCCCGTGGTGGACACTTAGCTCCGTTCCGACTCCTTGCAGCTCTTCTCCTGTCCGCCCGCCATCGCGCCATGCTTTTCTTTGTGAAGGCTCCGCAGCTTCTGTTGTTGTTCGGGCGTCAACACGGCTTTCGCCTCTTCACGAGCGTGCACCGAGGCGATCCGCAAGTCGGCCTTCAGCGCGTAGACCTTCCGGATCGCGGGCTCGACGGCCTCATGCTTGATCGGCTTCTCGTGCAACAGTTGGTGCATGTCTATTTCGGCCAATTCCATCTCGGCGGTCTTGGTGACACGCGCCTTCTTGTAGGTGATGCCGATGGTGCGGAGCTTCATCTCCTGGTCGTCGGTGAGAGCGAGGGCCTCTTTGGCCTGGAGGACATGCCAGATGAAGGACCCGGCATCGTGCCGCGAGCCGTGGCCATGACGGTGACCGTGGCCCCCATCGGCCCATGACGCCCTAGGAATCAGCGACCCGGCGGTTACCATGAAGAGCGCGAACACCAATGCGCTGCCTTTCGTGAGCATCGAGCGAGTCATACACAACCTCCCTGTGAGTGGTAAACGTCCATGCCTCACTCTACACGGACTGGACGAGAGGGATCTTTTCCATCCTGTAAGAGTTTGTAACAAAGTGTGACCGGAGACGGCTTGGCTGGAGCGGTGTCCGCTACAAGTCCGTGGCGGATGCTCTACAGTGGGGCCGAGGAGATGGCGCTCTCGGCGGATGATGCCCCCTGGATTCCGGGTAGAGGTCGACGCTCAGGAAGCGGCCGTCGATGTGCTAACCATGGCACGGACCGTGTCCAACAGGCAGGTGGACACCCGCCTGTTGCCGGCCTCGGAATAATGTCCGCCGAGTTGCGGAGGGCGAAACATGTCCTCGACGCCGACCTGCCGCATGCAGGGGCGAAGATCGACGTGTGGAATATTCAGTTCACGCAGAAGTCTCACGCCGACGGGGTCCCACGTCGGGGCTTGTTCAAAGTCCCTTTCCGACGGCAAATATATCATCAGCGGAACGGTGCCATCGGCGAGCGCCTCGCCCCAAAATCGACGAAAGATTTGCCGACCGATCCCGAAGAGCTGCTCCGACGCTATTTCGGAACGTGCGGGTTCGTACAGGGGGTAGAGGGACGTCAGCAACCGGAACCCATAGAGCCGCGTTGACCATTCCCAGCCCGGCCTGTCCCATTCGGTGGCGCGATATTCCCAGTCGTACTCGATAAACGGCAGATCGCGTATCGAAGGCATGCGAAAGATCTCATCGCTGGAAATCAGGGGGAGATTCAGCAACCGCAGGTCATCGTTGTCGAGCACGAAGCGCGGCTTGGTAAACGGCATGGCACCGCCGGGGAACATGAGGAAGCTGTAGATGCCCAGTGCCCGAAAGACATCGTGGTCAATGAAGGCGAACACGACGACGTTCGGCGACCAGCCGCGCGCCTCCTCGGTGTAACGAAGATACATCTGGTCAATCCCATACCCGCCGACACCGAAATTGAGAACCTGGCACGCCGGACCCAAGGCGCTATCCAGAAAATGAGCCCAGGTCTGTTCATAGGGGACGTGCTCGCCGAAGGTGAACGAATCTCCCAGCAAGGCGACGCGACAATCGGTCTCGATCGAACGGAGCGCGACACCGGCTTCGGGGCTTCGTAAGCCTTCCACGCTGCTTTTGTAGAGCCCGTTGGCGCTCGTCCGGCTCGGAGCAATAGTCCACCCCAACAATGGATGGGCCACATCGTAGGGTGGCTGCATGCGAGCCTGTTCCAAAATACCTTGGTACCGTGCGGCCACCTGCTCCCATTGTCTTGGATAGAGCAGTCGGCCGTTCAGCTCTTTGCCGATTCCGCGTTGGGTAACGGCGAGTCTCAGCACGACCTCGGTGATCACAATCACGCTCCCGACGACGACGAGGTTGGTGACGAGCGCAAACAGCCAGCGATTCGATCCGTTCCGAGAATTGCGGACGGCGAGCATGACAAGCATGGTGCCGAGCGAGATACAGCTCAGGGTGGATCCGAGGAAGAGCAGTCCGGACAGGCTCTGTAGGAATGCCAGGTGTGTGGCATGAGGTCCCGTCCTATAGAGGGCCAGGAGGGCCAGGAGGGCCAGGAGTTCGAAGAGATAGAGTCCCCCGAACAACAGCCAGTCGGTGGTGGGTGACCGAGGTGGAGACGTCTGTGGGGCTCGAGTCATGGTGGAGGAACGAACCGTTCAGGCAATGGCGCCGGCCCCGCGCATGTGCCCGTCGGCCAGCTGTCGTGGGGCGGGCCGAAACCCAATCGCATAGGAGCACAGGCGGATGGTCGAGTCAATCACGAGAAGATACGAGTCCGGAGGGGGTCTATCGCTCCCGGCCGTCTGTTCGCGCGGTCGACGTATCCCCGAGATTAGCGGTTGTGTGAGAACAGCCATGGCAGCAGGGCGAATGTCAGAACAGCAACGTAATAGGCGGTACCGGCAATGGGATCGCGCGCGAGAAACACCTCACTCGCTGTCATTCCTCTCAGCAACACGCCGATCCCCAAGTCGGCCGTCAAGATGAATCCTGCCGCGATCATACCCACGAGCAATGCCGTGACGGGCGATCGATCCGGAAGTCGAGATCGCACAATCCATCGTGCCGTCACCACAATGACCCCCAGCATGAGCGGCATTTCGGAAAGTTCCGCCACGCGTTCGCCGAGGAACGGGACCACCACAAGGACACGGGCAGTGCCCAATAGAAACCCCGCCCCGAAGACGACGAAGAAATAGGTGAGTGCCGGCATGACTGCGTTCACGACAGTGTGATCGCGATATGAACGGCAGGGAGAGACCAGTCGTTCCAGCGACTCTTACCCCGCCATGTCATTCGGATTCCTCGTGTCCGACCGGGAGCTTCTCGCATACTTGCTGTGCAAGCGGACGGCGGCGGCACGTCGTTTACGCATGCGGATGTTGAGCATTTCGACGCTGACCGAAAATGCCATGGCAAAGTAGATGTATCCCTTGGGCACATGCACATCGAAGCCCTCTACCATGAGTGTGACGCCCACCAGTATCAGAAAGGAGAGCGCGAGAATCTTGATGGTGGGATGTGCCTCGACAAACTCGCCGATGGAGTTTGCGGCCATGAGCATGACCACGACCGCGAGGATGATGGCGACGGCCATGATCGACACCTGGTCGACCAGCCCCACCGCCGTGATCACGGAATCCAGAGAGAACACGATATCAAGCAGGGCAATTTGGACGAGCGCCATGCCCAAGCTGCCGACAACCGCTGCAGATCCGACTTCTTCAACACCTTCCAGGCTCACGTGGATTTCTCTGGTGGCTTTGGCGAGAAGAAAGAGCCCTCCGCCGATGAGGATCAGATCGCGCCCTGAAATCTCGTTCCCGATGAGTGTGAACCACGTGGTCGTCAAGGTCATGACCCAGGAGATCGAAAACAAGAGTCCGAGCCGTGCCAGCATGGCCAGGCCCAACCCCAGTCGCCTGGCTAGGGCCCGTTGTCCCTCGGGTAGCCGGCCGACGAGCACGGCGATGAATATAATATTGTCGATGCCGAGGACGATCTCGAGCGCGGTCAGGGTGCCCAGTGCAATCCAATCCTCGGGATTCATCAGCCATTCGAACATCGGAAACTCCTCTCTCAGCAGTCAGCTGCGGCACACGGTCGTGCGGCTCATCCATGGGGGCACAGTCTAGCCTTCGGCAAACCTCCGCACAATCTCTCTCCTTCGGCTTTCATTGAACGACATCATGGCGAAGCTGCTATACTCCCGCTCGATGACGCCGCCCATCACCTCGGATTCCGAAATCACGCTCGCATTCGGGAACCGGCGTGCGGTGGTATCGCCGTGGGGCGGGGCCTTGCGGCGGTACTTCTTCGTTGGCGCCGACGGCGGGGAGACCGATCTCGTATGGGGATATTCGGGCGGCTCGCAAAAGAAAGGCGGCCAAGGGGATGTGCTGATTCCCTTCCCGGGCCGCATTGCCGACGGCCGCTATACGTTCGACGGCCACGTATACCAACTCGAGCGCAATGACAAAGAAGGTCCAAACGCGATTCACGGCTTCGTGAGGAACTTGCCGTGGCGGGTGCTTCGGGCCGAGCGTGCAGAAGCCGAGTTCCAGATTCGTCTCGAGGCCGAGGAGTATGGCTGCAAGGGTTATCCGTTCTCACTGGTCGTTCGCGTGACCTATGCCGTGAGCGACGCAGGCTTGTCCTGCGCATTCGAGGTAACGAACGTCGGCACGCAGGCGGCACCGGTGGGCGTTGGTTTTCATCCCTACTTTACCGTCGGCACAGAATTTGTCGATGATGCATGGATTAGGATTCCCGGAGCCGGCTATCTGGAATCGAACGAGCGGCTGGTCCCGACGGGCAGCGTGATTCCGGTTGCCGGGACCGAGTGGGACTTTCGTGGGGATAGACCGATCGGTGTTCGCCGCTTCAATCACTGTTATGTGCAGCTGGAACGGGATCGAGAGGGTGCCGCGACGGCGTCACTGCGCAATCCCGTGACCGGTCGAGTGATCGATGTCGTCATGGACCGATCCTTCTCCGCCGTGGTCGTGTACACAGGCGACGCAATTGCGTCCGCGGCACGCAGAGCGCTGGCCATCGAACCGATGACCTGTGCGTCTGACGCCTTCAATTATCCCGACTGGGGCCTGCAGCGTATGCTCCCTCACGCGGGTTTCGCCGGCCGGTATGTCGTCCGTCATCATGTCGAGCCGTCAGGTTTGGCCCATCTCTGACCAGGGCGCAACATTCCGTGACCTTCCACTGGCGTTTGCCCCAGCAAACATGAGACAAGGATGCTCCATCAGTGCACAGAGCAAGCCATGCGGGCCATTGCACTAGTCCAGATGATTGAAAAGGTAGTGCTGGGACGCCCTGTCATCGGGAATCTCTTTTAGGTTCCATCTTTGAAGGTTGATTGGCATGGGGTTTTGATGGGGCGGATGGCCGGACCTCGACGGTCAGGATGCGCCCGCGCCGTGAGTCCTGGGGGGAGCCGATTCCTTTTCCTGACGCGCGTCGAACCGCACAGGAGGATCGAGGCTTCGTGCACGCGAGTCGTCTTCTGGCTTGTCCTCATGATGATGTGGGTTGGCACTCCCGCTCAGGTCGATGCCAAAGACGATGTCGTCATCCTCAAGAACGGCGATCGCATTACGGGAAAGATCCGTTCCATGGAGTCTGACGAGCTCGAGATTGCGACACAACATTCGGGAACGATCAAAATTGGTTGGGGAGAAATTCAGCATATTCAGCCGGCCGAGCCGCTGTCGGTGACGGTGCACCGAGACGTGGAGATTCCCGAAGAGGCCGGAGAGCGCGATGGAGATCACGTGATCGTGAAAGAGTTGTCCGCCGACGGCCCCCTTCCCATGGAGTACGTGAAGTCCATCGGCGTGACAGCCCCCTACCAGAGAGGAAATTTCAATCTGGGTGGCAACCATGCGTCCGGAAATTCGAATACGAGCGCCCTCAATGTGTCCGCCACGTACATTCTTCGGCAACAATGGCATCGCGTGCAGATGAGCGGGAAGTTCAACCGCGGTGAAGCCAATGGGGAATTGGCGGCTGAAAACGGCTCCCTGTCAGCTTCGTATGATTATCTCCTGTCACGACGATTCTTCATCTCCGGACAAATTCTGGAAGAGACGGACAAGTTTCAGTTGCTCACACTCCGGAGCACGACGACGCTGGCCCCTGGCTATTACTTTTACGACCGGGCGGATCGTACGCTGTCGATCGGAGTGGGGCCGAGTCTCGTCTACCAGAAGTTCAGGCCTGAGCCGTCGACGGTCGTGCCGTCAGCCTCGTGGTTTGTGCATTGGTATCGGGACCTGCCCGGAGGGCGTGTGAATCTGTTTCACGATCACAAGGGATACCGTGATCTCGATGATCATGGGGCCTTGCGCATAGACGCGCAGCAAGGCATCAGGGTGAATATCTATGGAGACCTCTCGTTCAACTTTGAATACGACATCCGGTTCAATTCCAATCCTGTGCAAGGCAAGAAAGAAGTCGATAGCTCGATCATTTTCGGACTGAGCTATGGATTCGAGCGCTAGTCGATTGCCGACGGAGGACCATTCGATGCAGGTGAAATGGTACGCGCGGACGGATCGGCATGGCGTGGCCCGCCATGCGAGGAATGAACGGCACCTCATGTATGGGTCAATGCGCGGACGACGCTCGCGTTGCGTCTCCATCCTGGTGGTGTTGGTGATCGGGACGATCGGGTTGCTCTGGGGCTGTAGTTCGATGCCGCGGAAGTATGTGAAGATGGCCGAACCCGGATTGACGCTCACGACGCTGGCCTCCGATCCGGAACGATATCGAGGGAAAGTGGCGATGCTCGGCGGCACGATCGTCGAGGAAGATGAACGCGAGGACCATCTCCTCATCCGGCTGACCAACCGACCGTTGGATCAGGATTATATGCCGCATCGTCCGGCCGATCCGCAGGGTCCGGAGGGCGGCCGCTACTGGATCACGGTGGCCAAGGGGAAAATGCCCCGTGGATATCATCGCTGGGCGCGTGTGACGGTGGTGGGCCGCGTCACCGGACTCACGCAACTTGGCAATGAGCCGGTGCTGGCGCTCTTGTACGTCCGAGGCTGGGGCATGAGCGGGGCGCAAGATGGAGTGTGGGAGTACTTTATCGATCCGAATTACGTGCTCGAAGCGCCCGGCGGCATTCAAGGAGAGTTCGGGGGCATTCCACCTTAGGATGGCATGCTTATCAACCTACGTGCCGGCATTGCGGACAGCACGAGAGTCCGTGTGAACCTGGGCGGACCCCCTGGTCGTCCCCGTGTTATCCCGTGTAGACCTCCCTCGCTCGCACGCGTATCAGATCGCTATCGTCGAAGGTGCCATGTTGCGAAGTGTCGCAGTCTCTTTCACCGTGTGGATCACGATCGCCGCCTTTCTCGTTCAGGCCTGCTCGAGTCCGCCGAAAATGGGTAAGGCCTCCACGTACACGCCCGTCTCTCAAGGGACCACCGCAGAGAGCCTACAAAAGTTCAAGGACCAGACCGACGACTACAATACGGTGATCGATTACTGTCAGGCGCAGCTCCAAGGCATCAGGCAGGACCAACGAGGCCTCAGTTACTGGCTGATCGGGATCGCGGTCCTGGGTGCTGCGCTCGGCGCGGCTGGAAGCGCACTGCTGGCGGCCAGTGCCGCCAATGCATCGACGGCGGCGTTGTTCAGCGCCGGGGCGGGTGTGGCGTCGGGTGTGCAGCCGACGATGGCGAGAGAAGGCGCGACACCGGAATTCTATCGCAAGGCGTACGATACGCTCTGGCAGCAATTGCAGAATGACGTCCAGGAATGGAACAACATTCCACGAGACGGCACGCAGGCCCAGATTGACAAGCAGCAAAAGGTCATCGAGGTCATGAACGCTCATTGCCGGTTCATTCCATACCCCACCGCCACTTCGACGCCGCCGTCGGCGCACTAACAGAGCGGGCCGGCGGAAGCGCTTCACCGTTTGTCACAGTCGATCAGGATAAAAGGAGGAGAAGCGAGAAAATCGGCCCAAAACTGGCGGTCGTCTGCTCCTTCCGGGTCTGGGGCCAGTTCCAGCGGATGGACGCTGAAATGGACGAAGCCTGCTTCCTCGAATGCCGTCGCGTATGATTCGATTGGGAGGTAGTAGTTTTCGATGTCGAATGTGCCGTTGTCCAGATAGGTCGTGATACGGATCGGTGCGCCGTCACGGGCGTGCGCGTCCCGAGCGATCGTAAAGCCATACTTGCGATAGTCGGGAATGTGAATATGGTAGAGAGCGGGATTGGTCATCACCGTGACGAATCGGCCACCCGGTTTGAGACTGCGCGCCAAGCCTCGGCACATGGCCGCCAATTCCGCACGCGTACCGGCATAGTCAAGCAGCCATCCTGATATCGCCACGTCGAATTGTCGCTCTGGGGCTGCCTCGCGCGCGTCTTCCACGCGATAGGTAATCCCGAGCGGATCCGCGGCTTCCTGGGCTTTGGCCAAGTCGATCATACGCTCCGAGATATCGATGCCCACGACCTCGGCGGCTCCAGCATGGCGAATCCTGCGCGTCAGGTACCCTTCACCACATGCCACGTCGAGGACGGCCTTATCCTGTACGTCCCCGAGCAGCCTCATGAACGAATAGACTTCGATCCGTGTACGCCAGAGGTGTTTCTTGGCCTTCTGGTATTGCCGAGCGATATGGTTATAGTCCGTGACGCCCACGTTGTTCTCCGAGACTCCGCGGTGCGGACATGGCGTCCCCTCCCAGCCCTATGGCGGTTCCTATTCCAGTACTGACATCGACAAACCGAATTGCCGGACGAGTTGAACCTTGAGTTCACAGCATCGAGGTTGCGAACCCGTTGAGCACTTCGAGTCGCGCTGTTCGTCTACGAAAGCTACTGCTCACCAGTGCATGAGTCAAGGCAAGTGAGGTTCTGTTCCATTCGTTTCCGCGACAGGATCAGACGTGCTCATGCATGACATGACTACGGAGTTGCCGTGAAGAAGGGACGGCTGATCAGATGAGGCGTGGGGGGCATGGGGTCCCTCAAGGCCTTCGCGTCAGGTCGATCCGATCAGTGATTGTCTCTGTCCTGTCGTGCACGGTGCACGTCTATACTCGGTGCTTCTCAACGGGTCACCCCGTGATTGCAACCTGTGCGAGCGGTTCTTTGTGAATGTCTGGGTGAACGACAGGGGTTGCCTCGTTCTGGGGGAATAGGTTTAGAATAGTTCGAGTCCTCGAACTACCCTCATCGCCCGGAGAACGCCATGCGAACGTCCGCTCGATCTCGCCGCATCAGTCTTGTGTGGGCGACCTTTTACGCCGGGCTCATAGGGTTTGTGGTTGCCGATACTCTGGCGTGGGCGACGACGGTTCGGGCTGAAGAGAGTTACGCTGTTCCTCGGGCGGCGTTCCGCCTGCTCGTGGATCGAGGCGGGTCTGCGGGAACGCGCGGAACTCTTCAACCTGCCGATGCGGACGCCGCCGTTCAAACGGTCATGGACGCGTTCGCTCTTTTGTTTGAGCATCGGGCCGACTACCCCCGATTCGACGAGTCCATCAAGAACAACCTCCTGGAAGGGGTAAAAATTGAGCCCACGGTCATCAATCGTGAAGGGCTCACGTTTCCGTTTCTGGTCGCGCGCACGGGCGAACCCGGCCGAGTCCGATTGCTGATCAGCGGTAGTTCCCTCAAAGAGCAAGGATATCTCGGACATCCTGATCGGTTGGCTCCGGTCCTCGCCAGGGAGTTCCAATGGGTGATTGCCAAAGCCGATACGAAGCCCAAGCCGAAGATCATTTCCGCTCCACGCGAGCTCGCGCATGCGCCGATCCGGACGAACAAAGAGATTCGGAAGATGTCGGGTGAGGAACGAGTTCAACTCCTGGAGCAGTTGTTCGAGACCTATCTGCGCACCGTCGACGACTTCGCCAGCCTCGAGAACCAACCGCGTTACGAGCCGGGCACCGGCAACCTGGTGAAACCCGCTCAGCCAGACTCCACCATCCGCTATTATGACATTCGCGTACGAGAAGCCCTCCAGCGAATCGTGAGCGAGCCGTCCTTCCTCAAGGAGACGCCGAACGCTGTGAGGAGTTTGCTAAACGGGAAGATCTGGAACGTGACCTTCGCGAAGATTGACCGGCGCGACTGGGCGACCCGAACGCGTGTATTGCCCGCCGAAAAGGCCGTCGTGGTCGGAGAGGCCGGCCGGACCATTCAACCGGCGACGATCCTCCTGAATACCTACCGTAAGGCTGATCCGGAAGACTCTTTCTATGCGGATACCAGCCAATTGCCGATGGGCGCCCTCACGACGGAACAGCTGGCGCTCGTCATTGCCAAAGAAATCCACCACAACATCGTGGAGAAATCCCAAGCCGGCCACGTCGCGCAGGACGAAATGACGGCGCCTGAGTGAGCCGGCGTGAAGGCAGCTCCGGCGTCCGATCCATGTTGCTCCGGCCTGCAACGCGTGATGTCACAAGAGGTGCATGCGGTACGGGAACCATGCATGATCTGATTTCGCTGAACTCCCTGACGGAGATGCAAACCGAGCAGCTGTGGCGCCTGTATCAGGGGGAATGGTGGTCAAAGGGGCGCTCGCTGTCCGACGTCACTACCATGCTTCACAACTCAGGGCTCGTGTTCGGATACGCCGAGCCGGATGGGACACTCGTGGCCTTTGCCCGCGTCTTGACCGATCATCTGTATCGCGCGTTGCTGCTCGACGTTATCGTGGCGCCTCGTTATCGAAAACGTGGCCTGGGCGCGAAACTGATGCGGGATATCCTCGCGCACCCGGTTCTGGCCAAGGTGGAATCGATCGTGTTGTTCTGCCGGCCCGAGTTGGTCGACTTTTACCGCCGATGTGGATTTGCCACGTCGGACACGGGCATCGTCTCCATGCGGCTGCGGCGAACGCCGTACCCGCATCCGCCCACCTAGCAGGTGACACTGCTCATGTCTGGTAAGAGGCTGTGACGGCCGATCCCCTGCGACCTCTCCGTCCTGCTACGGGAGCATGATGATCCGGCATCAGACCGGGCCGCCTCCCGATGAAGTGTTCGGTCGACGAACTGCTCCTTTCAGGAGCGCCGTTGACCCTCGGAAGAGATCCCTGTCGTTGCCGCTGCGTACAGTCTGCTATGGGCGAACACCCACGCGCTGCACGGTCATCAGGACCGGTCGATTGGGTCGAAGCGTCATGAGTGGATCGGGGAGGATGGGTGGGCCTTCCACTAACCGGAGTCGGGCCGCCTTGATCACGGTGGACAGAATCAACATTCCCTCCAGCTCGGCAAACGATTCTCCCAGGCAGCGGTGACCGCCTCCGCCGAAGGGGAAATAACAGTACGGCGGTCGGGCCGCCGTTGCATCGGCTGAAAATCGTTCCGGTGCGAAGCGATGCGGTTCTGGAAACCAGCGGGCGTGCCGATGCATGCTCCACGGGCTCAGAAAGACGGAGGCGCCCGTATGGAGGAGCACGCCGGAAGGAAGCCGATCCTCCTCCTGCGCGACGCGTGTGTGGAGCAGCCAAGCCGGCGGATACAGTCTGAGCGCTTCGTCCCAGACCATTTTTGTATAGGTTAGGCGGGGCAGGTCGGCAGTACCAGGCAAGCGGTGGCCCACATGAGTCGAAACTTCCTGTGCCACACGAGTATACGCCCCGTGATGCTGTGCGACCAACCACCAGGTCCAGGTGAGCGCGTTCGCCGTTGTCTCGTGTCCGGCCAGCAATAGGGTGACGAGTTCGTCTCGAATGGCGTCGTCGTTCAGCGGTCTTCCGTGACTATCTGTTGCGGCGAGCAAAAGGCCGAGCAGATCTGCTCGAGTTCGCCGATGACTTCGTCGCTCTCGGATGATGCTTCGTACGATGTCGTCCAGTCGGCGCGTATGGCGAGCAAACGTCCGGTGTGTCGGAGTGGGGAGCCACAACGGTGTGAGGAGCGCCAAGGGAGAGTGATATTGCTTCGTGATCAATCGTGTTCCCACGGTCACGGAGTCCGCCACCTGCGCCGCCGCCGGACCGACGTCCTCTCCAAAGAGCAGCATCCAGATAATCGAGAGCGTGAGCTGCGTCATTTCGTGTGTGACGTCGATGGTCGAGCCGTCGGGCCAGCGGTCCGCCATTGCCATGGCCTTCGACGCGATCAAGTGGGCGTAGTCCATGACCTGGTCTCGATGAAAGGCCGGCAGAAGGATACGTCGCCGGTGGTGGTGCAGCTCTCCTTCGGTGTGGAGGACCCCGTGCCCGAAGATGTGAGACTCGGCTGGAGGGACCGGCCCCTTGAGGTATTGTTGCTGATGAGTGACGAGGACATGTTTGATGTCGGCGGGCTCGTTGAGTAGGTACATCGCCATGTCGGGCTGGCGGAAGATGAATTCCGCGAACCGGCCCATCGACAACTTCGTGACAGGGCCGAATGCATGGCAACGCAGGAGGAAGCCGGTCGCATCGTGCTGGAATTCGGGGAAGAAACCCAGCCACCGAGAGACAGGCGGACCTGGCAATGAACGGGCAGGAATAGCGTGTGTCATGGAAACTTAAACTGACGGGGAAGCAGGTTACAGCACCTTGCACAAGGTGTGTCAATGTTACGTTCCACCGTATTGAACGTGGATTGCGGACGATCAAGCCGGTCGGCCTCGACGAGCAGTCTGTTGATGTGAAGACTGCTCACCAGCCGTGGTACGCGTTCGATGCTGCTTGGTGGCCGATCGTCCTGCGCCCAGAGGAACTCATGCACGTGTCGACGGACCGGGTCGTGGTATAAGGATGAGATGGACCTGCTCCGACTACTCCAGGATCTCCCGATCGAATTTCTTCTGCTCGGCGCGTCGACGCTGCTCCTCCTGAGCGTCCTGGCGAGCCATATCTCTGGTCGGATCGGCATTCCTGCGCTGATCCTCTTCCTGGTCATTGGCATGTTCGCGGGATCCGAGGGGCCCGGCGGGATCGAGTTCGACTATCCCAGCTTGGCGCAATCCCTGGGGGTCGTGGCTCTCACGCTCATCCTGTTTTCAGGGGGGCTGGATACCAAGTGGCAACAGATCCGTCCCGTGGTGTGGAAAGGTTTGGCGTTGTCCACGATCGGGGTGGTCCTCACGGCCGCTCTGGTTGCCGGGTTCGCGGTCTGGCTCCTGGGATTTGCGCTCTTGGACGGCTTGCTGCTCGGAGCCATCGTCTCGTCCACCGATGCGGCCGCCGTCTTCTCCGTACTCCGCTCGCGACAGGCGCGGCTACGCGGGCAACTGGCGCCCTTGCTCGAACTGGAATCCGGGAGCAACGATCCCATGGCGGTGTTTCTCACGGTCGGCCTGATTGCTCTGTTGGTCGGAGGAGGAACGTGGCTTGGCGTGCTGTGGATGTTCGTGCAACAAGTTGTGCTCGGAGGCCTCGTGGGGTATGGCATGGGCATCTGCATGGTGGCCCTCCTCCGGCACCTGCATCTCGAGCACGAAGGCTTGTATGCGGTACTGAGCCTCGCCATCGCGCTGTTCACCTACGGCACCACAGCAGCGGCCGGTGGGAACGGCTTCTTGGCGGTGTACCTCGCCGGAGTGACGGCTGGAAGCCAGGACGTGAGGCCACTGGACTTCCTCCGACGCTATCATCAGGGGCAGGCGTGGCTGATGCAGATCCTCATGTTTCTCACGCTGGGCTTACAGGTCTTTCCGTCGCAGATCGTGCCGATTCTCGACGCAGGTATTGTGCTCGCATTGTTTCTCATCTTTGTCGCGCGTCCCATTGCCGTTTTTACGACATTGGGATTTTCCGATTTGTCATTCAAGGAACAGTTGCTGCTCGCCTGGGTCGGACTGCGCGGAGCGGTTCCGATCATCCTCGCCACGTTTCCATTGACGGCGGGATTGCCGCAGGCGGGTGTCATATTCAATCTGGTCTTCTTCATCGTGTTGAGTTCTGTCCTTCTCCAGGGAACATCGCTACCGATGATGGCTCGTTGGCTGAATCTCTCCAGCCCAGGATTGGCTCCCTTGCGGCGGACTGCGACGGGGTGAGCCACAGGCCGTTCCTCATATGGCTGCGACGGCGGACGGTGACCGCCGAATGTCAGGGTTCACCGGCGGAAGGAGTCCATGCCCTTCACGACGTCAGCCAACAGTTTGTCCACCCGCTTGGCCTCGGCGCGCTTGCGATAGAGGCGATAGCCGATGGTGAGCGCGAGGCCCACCCCGAGTGCGACCGAGATCTGCCACTCCAATTCCCCCATGAGCGTACTGTAATGGAGTTCGCCTCACCGGACAAGATGTCATAGCCAATGCCGAGGGCGGCGAGATGGCCATGAGCTCCGGCCGCGGCACACCCCAAGGCGCAGGTGAGTGAGCGGCGCCCAGGGTAGGCTCGCCAGGCAAGGCTGCTTTGCTGCATCCGTACGTACCGCTTAGCCGAGGATCTCACGCGTGATTTTCTGCACGATCGACTCAGGCGGGTCCGTTGCATCGACGACCATCGCGTCATCTGGTATTTCGAGAATGGCCAACTGACTGGCAAGCATGCCTTGCTTCATAAAATGGCCGCTACGCTGCGCCAGCCGTTGGGCCAACACGACGGGTGCTGTCCCGAGGTAGACGAGGAGAACATGAGAGCGCCACGGGCCGAGGACCCGTTGTCGGTACATGGCACGCAATAAGGATGCGGCGAGCACAACGTGCACCCCCTCGCGCATCCATTGATTGAGTCTCTCGCGCATTTTTTCCAGCCATCCGGCCCTGTCACGGTCCGTCAATGGAGTACCCAGACTCATTTTCGTGATGTTGCTGCGAGAATGGAGATCGTCGCCATCGCAGAAATGCCACCCGAGCTCGCGCGCAAGTCGCTGCCCTATGGTGGTCTTTCCTGATCCCGAAACGCCCATCAGTACGACGATCTGCGGGGCAGTCGGTGGGAGTGGAGCGATATGACGGATGCGAGGCATGGTTCCTTCCTGCCGTCGGTGCGCTACTGAACCAGGCTCGAGGTCAGCATTGCGATCTTGTCACGAGGTCTTGGGGGAGACAAGGGCTCTGACCAGTAGACCGGACCAAATGACCCGATATCATAGCAGCTGTTTGATGATGGCCGTTGGTTGCTCCGGACTGGCTGTAACTGCTTGCCGACCGGCGTCCCGCCTATTTGACCGATAAGGTGGTGGGACTCATCAGCACGGCCGGCCGTCTGCACGGATTGCAGGCGGTCAACAGCATGGAGTTTGCCGTACGAGCCTTGAGGGGATGGGCGGTGCCGCTTGTCATTCCAATCCCCGAGGAGTGACGTGTTTTCTCGGATGATGGCCGGGCGACGGATCCGATGGTCGAGCAACAATTGCACGGGCTCGGTCGAGAGGTGGCGCGTGCCGCCGGGCATTTCAAGATCGGTGAGCTCACGACCCCCGATGCCGCGGCAGCCGAAGCCCAGTTGCAGCCACACAGAGAGCGAGATGTGCCCAAAGCGTAGTGGACGAAGCTCCCCATCCTCCCTCTTGACCCCTGCGCTGATGGCGTGAGGGCAACTTACGTCACGATTACTCGACTAGGGGTTCCACTGGGTGTCAGGACCGGCACGTTTCGGCATGGTGAAACCGGCACGGAGCCGAGTCGATCCGCCGTTCATCGACGAATCGGGGGGCGATGCTTTGTGGTGGCGCAAGGCGTGGGCGTTACGTAAAATATCACTGTGCCGCCACGTCGCGGTTGACATGGTTGAACTGACGGGAATTTGAACTGGAGAACGATGGCTCATGCGTGACTCGGGAGTATTCGGGCGAGTGAGTGACCCGGTGTGCGAGGCACGAGCCCGTATGGATGCCGTCTTCGATCTGGTCCCGGAGGACACATGGTATGCGCGGCCTGTCCCTGAGCGTCATCGCTTGATTTTCTACCTCGGTCACATGGAAGCCTTCGATTGGAACCTGCTGATCGCCGGTGGTGAACCTTCTCCTCATGTGGCGCTCGATGAACTTTTTGCCTTCGGTATCGACCCGAACGCGGACCGGCTGCCTGACGATCAGCCGGGCGATTGGCCGACGCTGACCGAGGTGCGGCACTACGTCCGACAAGTTCGATCGCACCTTGATGCACGGCTTCCCTCTACCGACCCGGTCCTGCTCGCGGTTGCGTCCGAACATCGGCTGATGCACGCGGAAACCTTCACATATCTGCTGCACAACCTCGATCAGCCCGTGAGAGATCCCGTCGCATCAGAGTCTCCGTTCGCCGTGGCTTCCCCGCCGCCCTGCCATCGGATGATTCCCATCCCTGCGGGAAAGACCACATTAGGGGTGCGTCGGTGTACTGGGAGCAGCGCACTCGTGAAACCGGAGGCCTTTCACTGGGACAACGAATTCGAGGCGGAGGAGGTCGTCGTTCCCCCCTTCGAGATCAGCCGGTACAAGATCACGAACGCCCAGTATCGACGGTTTGTCGACGCCGGTGCGCCGCCGCCGCGCTATTGGAGGCGGCGCCACGGGGCCTGGTGGTGGAGGACGCTCACGGGCAACATCCCGCTTCCCATGGAGTGGCCCGTGTTCGTGAGTTACAACCAAGCGGCCGCCTATGCGCAGTGGGCCGGTCAGTCCTTGCCCACCGAAGCCCAGTATCAGCGAGCCGCCTATGGCACCCTGAACGACCACGAGCGCCCATATCCGTGGGGCGACGTGCCGCCCGACCCGGCGCGCGGAAATTTCGATTTCCAGCGTTGGGATCCCGTGCCGGTGACGGCCTGCCCGATGGGCGACAGTGCCTTTGGGGTCGCCCAGATGCTTGGCAACGGCTGGGAGTGGACGAGCACGGTGTTCGGTCCGTTTCCCCGCTTTGAGCCGTTCGCATTTTACCCCGGCTATTCAGCTCCGTTTTTCGATGGGAAGCACCACGTCGTCAAGGGCGCGTCGCCGTTGACGGCCAGCCGGCTCCTCCGGCGCTCTTTTCGGAATTGGTATCGGCCCAACTATTCGTATGTCTATGCCGGCTTTCGATGCGTCAGTTCATAGCCTCCGCCCGGTCGAAGCCGCCAAATCTCTCCGTGACGACTTCGCTCGTGCGGTACGCGCCGGTCTCAGTCGATCGCAACGGGAACTGCCGTCCACGTATCTCTACGATGCCGTGGGAAGCGCCCTGTTCGAGGCGATCACGTTATTGCCTGAGTACGGGCTGAGCCGGGCAGACGATCGACTGCTCCGCCGGTGGGCTCCGGACATGGTCCAACAGCTGCCGCGCTCGCTGTTGGTCGCGGAGCTGGGGAGCGGCAGCGGACGGAAAACTCGCTGGCTGCTGGAAGCGTTGGCGACGCGGGAACGACTCGCTTATTTCCCGATCGACGTCTCCCCAACCGCTCTTCTGAAATGCCGCCAAGAGCTGGCGGAACTCGGTGCGGTCAGCCTGGTCGGGCTCGAAGCCTCCTATCTGGACGGGCTGGAAGAGGTCGCGGCCAGGCGGCGCCCCGGACAGTCGCTGCTGGTGCTGTTTCTGGGAAGCACGATCGGAAATTTTGAGCCGTCCCAGGCCGAAAGCTTCCTCCGCGAAATCCGGCGACGTCAGCAGCCTGGAGACATGCTGCTGATCGGCACCGACTTGGAGAAGGACCTCCCGACCATGGTCCGCGCGTATGCGGATCCGACGGGAGTCACCGCCGCCTTCAACCTCAATCTCTTGGCACGTATCAACCGGGAACTCGGGGCCGATTTCGATCTGTCCGCGTTCGAGCATCTCGTGCGCTATGATGCTGCCGCGCATCGCATCGAGATGCATTTGCGTTCGACGCATCGCCAAACTGTCTGCGTCCCGTCCGCGAATCTGGTCTGCCAGTTCCGTGAGCGAGAGACCATCTGGACTGAATCCTGTCACAAGTTTCGCGTCGACGAACTGCCCGGCATGGCCGCCCGGGCCGGTTTTGTTCCCGTCGCCCAATGGATCGATCAGGAATGGCCGTTCGCAGAGAACCTGTGGACGGCTACGAATGCCCCGGCTCCCGGTGCATCCGCATGACTGCGGTGATTTCGTTCGAACGGGTCTCGGTCCGACTCGGCGGTGTCTTCATCCTACGCGACGTGAGCCTCGAGGTTGAGTCCGGGGAAACGGTGGTCCTGCTGGGGCGGAGCGGATCGGGCAAAACGACGGCATTGAAATTGGTGAACGGGCTGCTCCTTCCCAGTGCCGGGCAGGTGGTGGTCGAGGGAACTCCGACGACACAGTGGGATCCGATCAGGCTGAGACGGCGCGCGGGATATGTGATGCAGGAGGGCGGGTTATTCCCTCATTTCACGGTGGCGCAAAACGTCGGGCTCGTGCCGCGGCTTCAGGGGTGGCCTCCGGGCGACATCCGCCGACGAGTCGACGCGTTACTCAACCAGGTGGAGCTGCCGCCGGATCAATTTTCCGAGCGGTATCCCCGACATTTGTCGGGAGGACAACGGCAGCGGGTGGGCATCGCGCGGGCGCTGGCCGCCGATCCTCCACTGCTCCTCTTCGACGAACCGTTTGGGGCGTTGGACCCCGTGACCCGCTTCGAGTTGCAACGCCAGTTTCTTCGACTTCGCCGCGAATACGGGAAGACGTCGATTTTCGTCACTCATGACGTGCGCGAGGCGCTCCGGCTCGGCACACGCATTGCCCTGCTCGCAAACGGGGGGCTGGATCTCGTCGCGGCACCGGCGGAGTTTGTCCGGGCCTCCAGTCCTGAAGTTCGCATGTTTCTCGCCAGTCTCGAGTTCAAGGGGGAAGGCGATCATGACACTGTCCGGGGAACTCATTGATCTGACGTTGGAGCATCTCCTGCTCGTTGGGGTCGCCATGTTGATCGCGGGAGCCGTGGCCCTTCCCGCCGGTATTCTCGTGACGCGGCGGCCGTGGCTTCGCCAGTGGCTCCTGGGCTTCGCCAATGTGGTCCAAACGGTGCCCAGTCTCGCGCTCTTCGGCTTTTTGATTCCCATTCCTTTGATCGGAGGCATCGGTCCTCATACGGCGATCATTGCGCTCGTCCTGTATGCGCTCCTTCCCATGCTACGGAACACCGTCGCAGGAATCCTCGCGGTGGAACCCTCCGTGCGGGACTCCGCGGTCGCACTTGGCATGACCGGCCGACAGGTCTTGTGGCAAGTGGAACTCCCCCTTGCCGCTCCGACGATTCTCGCGGGTGTGAGAATTGCGACGGTCGCCACCATTGGAACCGCAACGATTGCCGCGGCGATCGGCGCCGGCGGTTTGGGTGTGTTGATCTTTCGCGGGCTTGCGACGGTGGATTCGGGACTTCTGTTGTCGGGGGCGATTCCGGCCGCGCTCATGGCGTTGTCGGCGGACTGGGGATTTGAATGGCTCGAACGTGTCTATGCGCCTGCCTGATCCTGCTGGTGATCGGTGCCGGATGCTCGGACGATCGCCGTCGTGTCACGGTCGGCTCAAAGAATTTCCTTGAGCAGATGCTGCTGGGCGAACTCATCGCTCAGCACCTCGAGCGTCGTCTGGAGATCACCGTCGAGCGACGATTCAATCTGGGCGGAACGATGATTGCGCATCGTGCGTTGCTCAATGGCAATATCGATCTCTACCCGGAATACACCGGCACCGCCTTGACCGCGGTGCTGGATCTCCCGCCCTCCACCGACGCCGCCGCGGTCCGTGACCGCGTGAAGCGGGAATATGAGCGGCGCTATGGCATGGAGTGGCTCGATCCACTTGGGTTCGAAAATACGTTCGCCATGATCGTGCGGAAGGCGGACGCGGAACGTGACCAGTTGCAATCCCTCAGTGACGCAAGCCGGCGTGCCTCGGCTTGGACGATGGGAGTCGGATACGAGTTTCAGCAGCGTTCGGACGGATTGCCTCGATTATTGGAGACCTATCCGCTGACCTTGACGGGGCCTCCGACCACGATGGACTTGGGGTTGCTCTATCAGGCCTTGCAGCAGCGGCAGGTCGACATGATAGCCGGCAATTCAACGGACGGGCCGCTCGCCGTGTTGGATGTGACCGTTCTTCGCGATGACCGGCAATGTTTCCCGGCCTACGAAGCCGCCATTGTCGTTCGACCCGACGCGCTGGGCCGCATCCCTAGTCTAAGAAGTGTGCTCGATGAGTTGACCGGACGATTCAGCGAGACCACCATGCGCCGGCTCAATCATCTGGCCGTCAGCCGACGCGGACAGGTCGGCGAGATCGCCAGAGAATTCCTGACTGCCTCGGGCATGGCCCGATAGCGCGAGAGTCACATTCTGCGCAGCAACGTTCCGATGGTCGCGTGCCCGGATCCGCCGGAGGAAGGGCGAGTGACGAGTCAAGTTGCCGGGAAGGAGGACGCGTATGAAACGGGTGCCGTTTACAGTGGGAACCGTAGGCCATTTCGGGTTGGCCGTCCGACATCCACGGCGTAGTGCGAAGTGGTTCATGAAATCGCTGGGGCTCCGCGAAGAGTTTACCTTCGATGACGGGGTTGCGGTAGGGAACGACCATGTGACGATTGCTTTGACGAAAGGCAAACCATCGCCTCGTACCATCGGCCATATGTCGTTCCACCTGCCGAACATGGCCGCCTTGCGGAAGGCCCTCGCTCATTTGAAGAAACACAAGGTGGAGATCGAAGACCCGGGAGATGAGATCGGTCCGGAGGCACCGGGATCCCCTCACATGGGACTCTGGTTCTATGATCTCGACGGCTATCGGTGGGAACTGTCCGTCCAGGGGCGTACCTGAGGATCGATTGATAGGGTCGGACCGGCCGGCTCGGGGGCCGACGGGGCATTCACAGCACAGTCGCGCTAACCGGAAGGCTTCTCATTGGTGGTCGACGTACCGTTGATCAATCGCGCACCGCCCGTGAACGTGAGGTAGGACCAGACCCACTCGATCATGACAAGAACCTTCTGGCGGAAGGTAATCAGAAAGAAAATGTGGACCAGGCACCATACCAGCCAGGCGAGGAGCCCGGCGAACTGAAACGGTCCTACCGAGGCAACGGCTTTCCTGCGTCCGATCGCCGCCAACAGTCCGCGATCGTGATAGTGAAAGCGGGGCCGTGCTTTGGCACGACCTCCAGTCCGTTCGGTGCCGGCCGCGATAATTCTTGCGACATGCTTTCCCATCTGTAGCGCGGCGGGGGCAAGTGCTGGGACCGGCTCGCCGGTCCGTTCGTCCTTCGCATGCGCCAAATCGCCCACCACGAAGATCTCCGGGTGGCCAGGGACAGACAAGTCGGCATTCACATGCACGTGCCCTAATCGGTCCATCGGCACTCCCAACGTCGCACCGAGCGGAGACGCCTTGACTCCTGCGGCCCAGAACACGTTGCGCGTGGCAATGGTTTCCTCTCCCCCTGAGGTATGGATCCGGACCGCGTCCTCACCGATGCCCGTCACGCGGCTGTTCAAACGCACGACGACGCCCAAATCTGCCAAGTCTCGCTCGGCCCGGCGTGCCAACTTTTCCGGAAAGCCGGCCAGGAGCCGATCCGATGCCTCCACCAGGAGGACGTGCGTGTCGGCTGGTTGGAGGTGCCTGAAGTCCCGGCGTACCGTGCGGAGGGCGATTTCGCTGATGGCGCCGGCCAATTCCACGCCCGTCGGGCCGCCACCGATGATGACGAATGTCAAACCACGTTGCTGTTCCTTGTCGGTACACAGGCGTTCCGCGCGCTCGAACGCGAGCAGGAGTCGTTGACGGATCTGGATGGCATCTTCAACGGTTTTCAGGCCTGGAGCGTGACGGCTCCACTCCTCGTGTCCAAAGTAGGAGTGAGTGGCGCCCGCGGCCAGGACGAGGTAGTCATAGTTCACGGTGCTGTCGGCCAACACGACCCTCCGACGCGCCGCATCGATCCGTTGCACCTCAGCCATCCAGACCGTGCAATTGGCCTGCGTGGCAAGGACGTGTCGAATGGGGGCGGCGATTTGCGAGGGAGACAAAGCGGCGGTTGCCACCTGATAGAGGAGCGGCTGAAACAAATGATGGTTGTGGCGGTCGATCAAGGTAATGCGAACCGGGGCGTGCCGAAGCGACAGTGCGGTCACCAGACCACCAAAGCCGCCACCGACGATGACGACGTGCGGCAAGGTGTTGCCATCGGTTCCAACAATAGTGCTCGCCCCTTTGGGGATCATGATAGTGAGATTGCCAGTTTTGGAGCATGTCTTCAACATGCAGAGAACCGTCCAAGTTGCAGCTGTGAGCATGAGGTCGATGACCCGTTGGTCCCTGGCGGTATGGCTGTACGTGACGGTTCACTCGCTCGCTGGGGGCAGGGAGCCGGATTTGCGGAGAATCGCATGCCGTTGTCTACCTTGAGAGACGTGAGACGGTCGCAGGGATCCGGATACTAGAACCTATCTCAAAATCGCTCGAGTCAACGGAGTGCGCTCTTAAACACGGACGGCTGGCGAGGGGCGAGCCGCGCCAGCCTCGGCATGATGCGGTGATGCCCCGATCGCCAGCACGAGTCCTTGGATTGGCTGATCGCCTCCGGCAGATCGTCGGATCGGCGACCAGCAGCCCATCTGGCCCGTCACGATCGGCGCCCGCCATGGCGAAGGCGAGCGGGCTCATCCCCTCCAGCCGTTTGAGGGAATAACGTGGGCGGGGACAACCCGCTCGAAAGATTGTCCCCCTCGGAGCCTAACCCGACTGCGCCAGGCTCCCCGAAAACGATTTTAAGATAGGTTCTAGTTTATCCTACGTCCCTGCATGGGCGGGCATTGGTCGGGGGTAGATCCTCTGTTGACACTACGAGCATGGCAATACGAAGATCCACTGGGACAGCGGAACGGGGCCGAAGGGCTCATATCCACTGAACGTAGCCGAGGTCTTGCAATAACCGGTTCGCGGAAGGACGCGCGAAGGGCAGGGATCGATCGGGGTGAAAGCTGGTTCCGAAAAGCAGGCCGGGCAGGGAGGAACATCAACCATGATCGAGGACCGGGTCGGCTCAATTCAGCAAGCGGTCGACACACTCTACCGAAGTGAGTCGAGGCATGTGCTGGCCACACTCATCCGCCTTTTGGGAGATTTCGACATGGCGGAAGAGGCCGTGCACGATGCGTTCGCAGTTGCGGTGGAACAATGGGGGCGAGACGGCATCCCGAGCAATCCCCGGGCATGGCTGATTTCCACGGGACGGTTCAAGGCGATCGACAACTTACGGCGCCGTGCGCGTCAGCATGCGTCGCTGCACGACGTGGAAAGGCATCTGGAGACGACCGAAGAGCCGACGGATGAGCAATCCATGGACGAGGGTGCCGTCCATGACGACCGGTTGCGGTTGATTTTCACGTGCTGCCACCCCGCCTTGGCGCCGGAGGCGCAGATTGCCATGACGCTTCGAGAAGTCTGTGGTTTGACGACCGAGGAAATCGGACATGCGTTTCTGACCAAGCCCGCGACGATTGCCCAGCGAATTGTGCGGGCCAAAGCCAAGATTCGCGATGCTCGGATTCCCTATGAGGTCCCGGATCATCGGGACCTTCCCGGGCGGATGGAGGCGGTCCTTCGGGTCGTCTACCTGGTGTTTAACGAGGGGTATTCGGCGTCCGCAGGGGACGCCATGACTCGACATGAATTGTCGAGCGAAGCGATTCGGCTTGGGCGAGTACTGGTCGAACTCCTTTCCGATGCGGAGACGCTCGGGCTGCTGGGGTTGATGCTTCTGCAGGACTCAAGGCGGATTGCCCGGACTTCTCCAGCGGGAGATGTCGTCCTCTTGGAAGATCAAGACCGGTCCCTGTGGAATCGAGACCAGATGACGGAAGGGACTGCGCTCGTCGCCCAAGCGTTGGCGGCCACCTCCGTCGGAGTCTACACGCTTCAAGCGGCGATCGCTTCCGTGCACGCGCAGGCGGCGACTGCGGCAGCCACGGATTGGGGGAGGATCGTCGGCTTGTATGACCTGCTGCTACAGGCCGAGCCATCTCCGGTGGTGGAATTGAATCGTGCGGTCGCCGTCGCGATGAGAGACGGGCCGTCTTCCGGGTTGGAACTCGTCGAACGATTGCTCGGCACCGGAGAGCTGGAGGGTTACCATTTGGCCCACGCGGCGCGGGCGGATCTTTGCCGCCGGCTCGGCCGTCAGGCCGATGCGCGCGCCTCCTACCTACGAGCGCTCCACCTGACGCGGCAGGAACCAGAGCGGCGATTCCTCGAGCGACGGCTGCGCGAGTGTGACATGCCACACCCTTCGTAACGATACAGGAACAATGCCGGCGTGTCATGGCCTTGAATACCCCGAGCCCTAGAATTGTGCCTAGTCCAGTCGGAGTCTGTCGGAGCGTAGCCTCCTGCTGGGACGGGCGACGCCGCATGCGCTGTCCGAGATCACGGCTTGAAGAAAGGAGTCATGCGATGACGAAGAATCCTGTGATCTGGTTCGAAATCGATGTTCAAGACATGCCCCGTGCCAAAGCGTTTTACGAGGCCGTCTTCGGGGTCACGTTGGAACCGCTGAAGACTCCCGACTCCGGTCCCTCGGAGACGTGGGCATTTCCGACGCAACGGGAAGGCGCAGGAGCCGCCGGTGCGCTTGCGAAAATACCTGGAGGCTCCAACGGCGAGGGAATCGGTACAATCGTCTATTTTTCCTCTCAGGATTGTGCCGTCGAGACGGAGCGGGTGGTCCCAAGCGGCGGCCGTGTGGTGAAGGAGAAATCCCCAATCGGGGAATACGGGTATCTCGCACTGGCCGCCGATTTGGAGGGAAATCTGTTCGGCATCCATTCGGGGAGGTAGGGGAGCGACGGACGTACGTTGGCTCGGTGGAGGGTCTTGAGGTACATGTAATCGTCAGGCCGTCGTTTCGACTAGGTCACGGACCTATCTGTTGTCAAACGAATCGGCGGCGCCTGTGCTCAGAGTGTTGTTGCGACGGGTGACATCCTGGAGACAACTCCTCCTGTCACATGGCTGGGCAAGTGAATCGACCATGGAGCCAATCTCGTGGATGCGGCGAGCGTGTTCTATGCGGTATGCCTTCCGTGGAGGGTTGGCCGCGGTCGTTCTGCTCCTCTGGGTGTCCACCGCGCACGGCGAAGCCCTGGCGCCGAGCGTCCACTGGGGGGCCATTGCCTACCCCGATCGCACGTCCTGGCTGGCCGCCGGGTTGACCTTGAACCGATTCACACAATTCAATGAGGATGGGAAACCGTTCAGTTCTCGAATCGGCGAATCGGCGGGCTTCAACTTTGCCACAGTGAGTTGGTCGGAGCGCTTCGAGCGGCTGCCTGGATGGAGTTCGAACCTCAGTTTCGGGGCCGGTCCCACATATCGGGAGCCGACGGAATCACTCCAAAACGGACTCGTCCATCATCTTGCTGGGGAGAATCCCGTCCCCGTCGGCCAGAGGCGTGAAGAAACTGATTTTATGGCCAGCGGAGCCCTGACCCGCTGGCTTCCCCTGCTTGGGCAACAGGAAGCGGTCTTTGCGGGGTTGGGAGTGGCGACGGGCACCCTTTACCATGAAGCGTACCTCCGTGCGGGAATCCGTCGTCTGTCCATGAGCGAACTGCTCGAACCGGTTGTCGGTCGCCATGCCTTCATGGAGTCGGTTTCCCGTTATGTGCGCTTGTCAGCGATGG
This sequence comes from Nitrospira sp., assembly GCA_036984305.1. Classification (NCBI taxonomy): domain Bacteria; kingdom Pseudomonadati; phylum Nitrospirota; class Nitrospiria; order Nitrospirales; family Nitrospiraceae; genus Nitrospira; species Nitrospira sp. The sequence continues at coordinate 3,344,942 of BQWY01000001.1, read as the reverse complement.
CGCGGTATGGGCGCATCTGGGGAGGATCTGCCTACGGCTCGAACCAGACGGCGGACCATTCGTATCTCGGCCAGGCGTCTCTGTCGTTCGGAGACTACAGCGGCGGGGAACCCGGATGGGAGCTGGAATTTTCCGCCACATTCGATTCCGGCCTCTTCGTGGACAGCCGGGGACATTCGCTGCAACGATGGTTCGGATCCATCGCGCTTCGATTTCCGTATGGCGTCGTGGAAACGTGGAATGATGTGGTCGGGGCGACGGACGACGGCCCAACTTTCGGCCTGCAGGTTATGGTCGACCTGCGCCGCGTTTATCATGCCATCGTCAAGCCGTGAGTGTTTCGAGCGATACCGTACGACCTCTATCGATTGCTCATGGCGCCCAGGGGTGGGTATCCCGAGGGACATGCAATATCTCATTGTTGCCTGCGAGCACCGCCACTGCGATTTCATCATTTCACTCGTCTGCCATGCTCCAACTTTCGCTCGAACCAATACGATTCCCTGTCATAGCAGTCTTGTCGATGCTCTACAGGCGTAGATCATGTCCGTGTCGATTTCGGCCTCGGCCGACGACCATCTTATAACAGCAGACTACGAGCCATTCGAAGGAGGATGCACCATGAGGTATCTCTGCCTTGTCTATGTTGAGGAGAAGATCCTCAACGCCATGCCACAGAACGAACGAGTCGCCATTTCGAACGAGTCCATGTCCTACTGCGACACTCTGCAGAAGCAAGGTCTACTCTTGGGCGCTTCACCGTTGCATCCGGTGGAGACGGCCACGACGGTGCGAATCCGCGATGGCAAGACAACCACCACGGACGGCCCGTTTGCCGAAACGAAAGAGCAGCTGGGGGGATACCTGCTGATCGACGTCAGAGACCTGAACGACGCCGTCCGCATCGCGTCCAAGTTTCCCGCAGCCCAGTTCGGCAGCATCGAGGTGCGACCGCTGAAGGACGGCGGGTGCGCATGATGCCGCATGGTGAATTGAATCGGAGCAGCGTCGTCGACAGAAGCTCGCCGAATCGATGACCGACGCACCAGTTGCACGCAGCCGGACCACATGTCCATGCGTTTCCCGCGCCAGTCGTCGGCGATAGCGGTCATGGGGTCGTGAAGGCAGACCCCTTGTGACCGACGCGAGCAGGTGGCCGCGATCGCATGAAAGGAGACAGGATGAAATTCATCTGTTTGGGATATCTTGATGTCGCGAAGTGGGCGACATTGACCGCAGAGCAGAAGGGAGCCATGATCGACGAATGTTTTGCCTATGACGACGTGCTCAAGTCAAACGGTCATTGGGCAGGCGGAGAAGGGCTCCAAGGTCCTGAGGTTGCTTCTACGCTTCGCTTCCGGAACGGAAGGGTCTCGGTCACCGATGGGCCTTTTATTGAGACTAAGGAACTCCTGGGAGGGTTCTTGATTATTGAGGCCCGCGATCGGAACCACGCCATTCAACTCATGTCGAATCATCCGGGCGTGAAAATGGGACCGTGGGAGATTCGTCCGGTGGAAGACCTGACTCAGATGATTCGTGAGAGCGAGCGGCGGCGGGGCACGAGATGAGATCCATGAGGAATAACAACCCATCTAAAGCGATACGCCAACCCTCTTGAGCCGCGGCCATAGATTAGATCATACTGACCGGCTATGGAACCGATTTCCGCCTCACCCTGCGATACGATGGCGGAGCAGTATCTCACCCTGCTCGAAGTCTGCGAGGCCATCTCGTCCCATCGTGATCTCCACGATTTGTTCCAGGATCTCGCCCGTCGGCTTCCCCGCGTGGTGCACGTCAATTTCGTCGGACTATCCCTGCACGATCCCGAGCGCCAGGTGATGCGGTTACATACCGTGCAGGCCAACATTCCGGCGAAACTTGTAGGTGGACACGAGGAAACCGTAGATGAAACACCGGCCGGACTCGTGTGGCAGACGCAGCGCCCTCTGCTGGTCACCGATCTCGCGGAAGAAACTCGCTGGCCGTCCGTCATCCAGCGCATGCAGATGGACGGAGTCCAGTCCTTTTGTTTCGTTCCTCTCACGACGGCAGTCCGACGCCTGGGCGCCATGGGATTCTCCAGCCTGCAAAGGGGGGCCTATGGCGAGGCGGATATGGAGTTCCTCTGCCATGTGGGCACCCAGATCGCTGCGGCGGTGGACAACGTCCTCCATCATCATGAGCTGACCCGCGATCGCGATCGACTGCGGCTCCTCCTCGAAGTGTCCGAGTCCATTGCGGCGCAGCGCGACGTCAATCTGTTGCTGAGGGATCTGGCGAAGCGGCTTCCACAGGTCGTCCCGTTTGATTTTATCAATGCCGTGTTGCACGATCCTGCCCGGGATGTCATGCGGCTCTGGTTGCTGGTGACCTCGGAACCCGCCACGATCGAGCCAGGCCTGGAAACGCCCGTTGATGAGTCGCCGGGCGGATTGGTGTGGAGGACTCAAGTCCCGTTGGTGGTCGATGACGTGAATGATGAGTGCCGTTTCCAGAAGTTGATGACCATGTTCCGTGAAAACGGCGTGCAATCGTTCTGCGTGGTGCCGCTCACGACGGCGCACCGACGACTCGGCGCGATGGGTTTCGGCAGCATGGAGCGAAGACGCTACCAACCCGGCGAGATCAGCTTCATGCAGCAGGTGGCCAGCCAGGTAGCCGTCGCCGTGGACAACGTGTTGCACACGGAAAGCGCACAGTTGGCTCAGCAGCAATTGGAGCGCGAGCGGGACCGACAGCGCCTCTTGTTGGAAGTGAACAATGCCGTGGTTGCTCATTTGGACCTCGACGACCTCTTTGCCGCCGTCAGTGCGTGTTTGCGAAGGGTGATTCAGCACGATGGGTCGAGTTTGCTGCTCTGCGATGACGAAGCCGGCGAATGGCGTATTCATGTCTTGGACTTTTCCAGGAATGAGAGTTTTGTCGAGCGAGGACGAAACGAGTCCGTGGCATGGTCACCGTCCTGTGTGGCGATCGAGACGAGAAAGCCGGCGGTGTTCCTGGAAAGGGACTTTCAAGACAAGTCGGACATTTCGGCTTGCGCCCGCGACCTGCTGGAGAGGGGCGTGAAATCCTTCTGCAGCGTGCCCCTCCTGTCGCACAATCGGGCGCTTGGCGTCCTGAACGTCGGACGGCGGCAGGAGACTGGATTCACCCCGGAAGACGTCGAGCTGCTGAGCCAGGTCGCCCAACAGATCACCCTCGCCGTCGAGAACGCGGTCGCCTACAAGCAGATCGCCGTGCTGAAGGACAAGCTCGCGAAAGAAAAGTTGTATCTCGAAGAAGAGATCCAGACCGAGCACAACTTCGAGGAAATCATCGGAGAGGGGCCGGCTATTCGTGGCGTGCTGAGACAAGTGCAGACCGTCGCCAAGACGGATTCCACGGTTCTGATATTGGGGGAAACCGGCAGCGGCAAGGAGTTGATTGCGCGGGCGCTCCACAAGTTGAGCGATCGACGCGAGCGGACGTTCGTCAAGCTGAACTGCGCCGCCATCCCCACCGGCTTGTTGGAAAGCGAACTGTTCGGCCACGAGCGAGGCGCGTTCACCGGCGCCATCGCTACGAAGATCGGTCGGTTCGAATTGGCGGACGGGGGAACGATTTTTCTCGATGAGGTGGGGGAAATCCCCCTGGAACTGCAGGTGAAGCTGCTTCGAGTTCTGCAGGAGCAGGAGTTCGAGCGATTGGGCGGGACGAGAACGATGCGGGTCAACGTGCGGGTGGTTGCCGCGACCAATCGCGATTTAGAATCGATGGTGAACGAACACACGTTCCGCGGCGATCTGTACTACCGGCTGAAGGTTTTCCCGATCACCGTCCCATCGCTACGGGAACGAGTAGACGATATCCCGCTGTTGGTCAGGCATTTCGCCCAGAAATTCGCCCAACGGATGAAGAAGTCGATTGAAACGATTCCGTCCGAAGCCATGAAAGCCTTGCAGCAGTATCCCTGGCCCGGCAACGTGCGGGAACTGGAGAATTTCATGGAGCGGGCGGTCATCCTCTCATCGGGTTCGGAACTTTTCGTGCCGCTGGCTGAGTTGAAGCGGATGCCTGCGAATCACAACGGCGCTGCCGCGACCCTTGAGGACGCGGAGCGGGACCATATTCTGAAAGTCCTCCGCGAGACCGCCTGGATCATCGGTGGCGTCAATGGGGCCGCGGCCCGTCTGGGCATGAAGCGTACGACTCTGCAATCAAAGATGCAGAGGCTCGGTATCAGCCGCCCACGATAATGCCGAACATTCGGCAAGCGCCGATATTTCGGCGGTTTGGTTCGTCCTTTTGGGCTCCCATCCATGTTCGATCCTCCCGTCGTCGCCCCATCGACCTTGTCAATCAATCAGTTGCGTCAGTAGCTTGCCTCGGCCCTTTTGTGGAACGAGGTGTGCTTTGTCCAACGATCGTCACGTGAAAAGCGACGCTCACTCGAGGGACAGAGGAGGAGGCAGCATGACCACAGCGAAGCGAGTGTTTGAAACCGCAGTTTTGCACAACCACACGACAGTCCGATCGCAGTGTCGTCATCGTTTGGTTGCCCCGGTGGGGGACTCCATCCGAATCGCCACGGATGCCAGCGGGTCCTTGGCGATCAGGGCGTGGACGTGTCAGGCCTGTGGAGATCTGATTGAGGAAATCCGCCTGCTCTCACGTAAGGGGCGGGTTCAACGGCAGCCGATTCGCTATCACCTTGATTCTATTCATGCGCGTGACCAGGGATCTGTCCGTTCAGCCACAGGTGTCTCGGCAGGAAGTTCAGCCTAAGCGCAATCTGCTTATGCGGGGGGATGGAAGCGGCGACTTTCTTGCGAGTCGCAGATCGATTGACCGTAAGAAAAGGTACCAGCGAAAGCAACGACCCGTCGGGGGCCGTCTGATTTCGACGATAACATATGAGCGACATTCAGCACTTTTTGATCGAATACGGCGTGGCGGTCCTCATGGCTGTCGTATTTGCCGAGCAAGTGGGTCTGCCCCTTCCTGCGTTTCCATTGCTTGTGGCCGCGGGGGCACTGGCTGGCGCGGGCTACCTCAATCCCTGGGTGGCCGTGGCACTGACGCTCTGCTCATCCTTATTGGCCGACGGCCTGTGGTACGAGTTGGGCCGAAGAAAGGGGCGTCCGGTCCTCGATTGGCTGTGCCGCATTTCGCTGGAACCGACGTCCTGTGTCAGACGCACCGAGGCGTTCTTCGTCACGCATGGAGCGCGTTCTCTGGTGCTCGCGAAATTTCTACCGGGCTTGAGCACCATTGCTCCTCCGCTGGCTGGCATCGTGGGATTCGGGCTGCTCCGGTTCTTGCTTTATGACGGGGTTGGAGCATTCCTGTGGACGGGGTCTGGTCTTGGAATCGGCTATGCCTTCACCGAGCAGATCGAGGAGATGTACGCGTCCGTCGAAGCGGCCGCGCCAATTGTCACGAGCGGATTACTCGCCCTGGCTGTATCGTACATAGCCTATAAAGCGCTGGTCCGTCGCAGCCAACTCAACGGTGTGTCTCGTATTAGCGCCGATGAGCTCTGGACCCGATTCGCGGACGGCGAACCTCTGACGCTGATCGATGTTCGCCAGCTTTCAAGCGACACGGAGACCCCGGCGATCCCGCAGGCAATCCGGCTGTCAATCGACGACCTGACGCATCGCTATGCCGAACTTCCCCATGATCGCGACCTTGTCATCTATTGCGGATGCCCCGCGGATGCGGCGGGTGCACACGCCGCGTTGGTCTTGCAACGAAAGGGACTCGCCCGGGTGCGGGTGCTTGCCGGCGGGATCGAGGCATGGCGCTCCGTGGCCGAGAAGCATACGAGCGGGTCGGAGATCGCCGAAAGCAGTTTCGCCACCGTGTAACTCTCCAAGGGCCTTCCAATTCCCGCCCGGCCCACCAGCCTGCGTAGGTGCTATTTCCCTCAGGCGCTGCTTGCCTACACGTTCCCTGCCTCGAACCATCTTGTGCGCGATCCGTCTGCTTCAGAAGGTCGCCGACATGTCGGCAACTGCCGAACTCACGGCAGGCAGGATGGCTCGGCTGGAATGGGTATCGCTCCATCTCGATGGCGTCTAGGGAAAATTCTTGTAACGACATTGCTTACTTATGAACGGTGATGCCCTTCTGCACGTACTGGACCGATGATTGCGAGGTAACGGGGCATTGGCCTCGATAACCGTTCGGAGGTGTCAGACATGATTCGTCGTGATTGGATCAAATCGATGCTGCTATTGACCGTGGTCCTCCTGACCGGCCTCTCGCTGGCGGCCTGGAAGTATGAGACTTTGCAAAGCAACGAGGCCTCGTCGACAAACCAGCCGGAACCGATCGAGGTGGTGACCGTCGCATCGGTACGGGAGCTGGACCATCGGCCGACTACGACCTCGATCGGCACCGTTCTGGCGTTACGGTCGATCACTCTGCGGAATGAGCTGCCGGGGACGGTTCGCCAGGTCAGACTGATGCCCGGACACATCGTCGAGGCGGGAACCATCCTCGTGGCGCTCGATGTGGCGGTGGAGGAAGCCGAACTGAAGGCGCAGGAGGCGCAAGTGGCTCTTGCGAGGACGGTGTTCGATCGTCGCCGGCACTTGAGCCAAGATCTGGCTGCCGCGCAGGAAGAGGTCGACCGCGCACGGGCCGACCTCGATGTGGGGAAGGCTCAAATCGCTCGCATCAAGGCGATCATCGAACGAAAGACCATCCGCGCGCCGTTTCGCGCTCGCGTGGGCATTGCAGATGTGCATCCAGGCCAATACCTCAACGAAGGCACGGCGCTTACGACGCTCCAAGGAGTGGACGACGCCGCACACGTGGATTTCTCGGTCACGCAGCAGGTCGCCGTAGCACTGCATGAGGGCCAGCCGGTGGACGTGTTCCCTCCCGGCGTCGGGTCGCCATTAACGGCCATAATCGTCGCACTCGATGCCCGTGTGGATCCCGCGACGCGCAATGCCATCGTCAGAGCCAAGCTCGACCGTGCCGCGGCCGTCGTCGCACCGGGCAGTTCGGTGCGGGTTCGCGTGTCGGTCGGCGCCTCGCGGAAAGCTGTGGCGGTACCTGTCAGTGCGGTGCGCAAGGGGCCAGGGGGCGATCAAGTGTTCGTCGTCAGTCCGGACGCAGAGGGACGCGATCGGGCGCATGTTCGGGCGGTCGAGAGCGGAGCGATGGTGGGTGACGAGATGGTCATCCATGCCGGTCTCGCCCCGGGCGAACGCATCGCGGCGTCGGGCTCCTTCAAGCTGCGGGAGGCCGTACTGGTGAAGGACAGTGGCGAGAACTCGGACCTGGCTCAGGTGATGACCCGGCATTGAAGGGACACGTTCACGAGAGAGGACCGTCGCATGCGCTCGTTTACCGATATATTCATCAAGCATCCAGTCCTGGCCGTCGTCGTCAACCTGGTCATTGTGCTGGCCGGGTGGCGGGCGCTCTCGGTCCTGCCGGTGCAGCAGTATCCCAAGCTCGAAAGCTCCTCGGTGGTGATCACCACGGTCTACTACGGCGCGAGTGCCGAGACTGTGCGGGGATTTCTGAGCACGCCGATTGAGCGGGTCGTCTCCGCCATCGCCGGCGTTGATTATGTCGAGTCGACCAGTCGTGCGGGGGTCAGCACGGTGACGGTGCATCTCAAGCTCAACCACAGCAGCACCGCGGCGCTTGCCGAAGTCACCGCGCGGCTGCAGCAAGTGCGATCTGAACTCCCGGCTGAAGCGGAGCCGCCCGTGATCGAAGTGCAACGGGCGGACCGGCCGTATGCCTCCTTCTACCTCAGCTTCACCTCCAGCGAGCGGAGCGTGCCAGCTGTCACCGACTGGCTGCAGCGCACGCTACAGCCCCAATTCTCGACGCTCGCGGGGGTTCAGCGCGTGACTATCGAGGGGGGGCGTCAGCTCGCCATGCGCGTGTGGATCGATCCCGATCGCCTGGCCGCCATGAATCTGTCTCCGGGTGACGTGCAGGCGGCCCTCCAACGCAACAATTTTCTGGCTGCGGTCGGCCGGACGAAGGGAAACCTCGTGCAGGTCAATCTGCTCGCCAATACGGACTTGCGCTCGACGGAGGAATTCGAGGATTTGATCGTCTCCGACCGGGGAGGCGCCATTGTGCGTCTCAGGGACGTGGCGCGGGTTGAACGTGGTGCCGAAGAAGCGGACATGGTGGCCAAGTATAACGATACCGAGGGGGTTTATCTCGGCATCTGGCCCGTGCCGGGTGCGAACGAAATCGAAGTGGCCCAACGCCTGCGCGACGAAATGGATCGTCTCAGGCCGACCCTGCCGCCGGATATCGACATGCGTCTTGTCTGGGACGGCACCATGTTCATGCGGAACGCGTTAGCGGAGATCACCAAGACGCTGTCGGAGACCGTCTTGATCGTGGCGTTGGTGGTGTTCCTGTTCATGGGCTCGATGCGCACGGCCTTGGTGCCGCTTGTGGCGATGCCCGTTTCGCTGATCGGGGCCGCGATCTTTCTGTATGCGTTCGGGTTCAGTCTCAATCTTCTGACGTTGCTCGCGATCGTGTTGTCCGTCGGGTTGGTCGTGGATGACGCCATTGTCGTCGTCGAGAACGTGGAGCGCCACGTGCGCGCGGGTCGATCACGGATCGAGGCCGCCTTGATCGGTGCCCGGGAGCTGATGGGTCCGATCATCGCGATGACGATCACGCTGGCCACGGTGTATACGCCGATCGGGTTTCAGGGCGGCCTGACTGGCTCGTTGTTTCTGGAGTTCGCGCTGACGCTGGCGGTTGCGGTAGTACTATCCGGTCTCGTCGCCGTGACGCTGTCCCCCGTCATGAGCTCGCGATTCGTGGACCCGCAGGGGAAGGAAAGCCGATTGACCAGGCTGGTCAATCACGGATTCGGGCGAGTGCGCGACGCCTACGCGAGGCTGCTCGACGGCGCGCTGAGTATGCGCGGCGGAATCGTCGCGGCCGCGTTCCTCATCATGGTGGTCGCCTGGCCGCTGTATCTGTATTCCCGCCAGGAGCTGGCTCCCGTCGAGGATCAAAGCCACATCAGTTTGTTCTTCGAAGCGTCGCCGGATTCGACGCTGGCTGCCACCAACCGCGAGCAGCTACAGGTGGTGCGCGCGATCAGGGCCTTTCCGGAAACCAATTTCACCTGGTCGCTGACAACGGCGTGGGGCGGATTCGGCGGCCTGGTGGCCAAGGATTGGCACGAGCGGTCACGGTCCACTGAGGAGATGTACGGCGAGGTGTACGGCGCCGTGTCGCAGGTGCCCGGGTTGCGGGTATTCCCGCGCCTAGACCCCCCGCTGCCCACGCCCGGCCAGTACGATGTCGAGCTGGTGCTGCAGAGCGAGACGCCAGCCGATCAAATGCTCGAAACCACCGCCTCTGTGCTGGCTGCCGGATGGAAGAGCGGCAAGTTTTTGTATGTGGACACGGATCTCAAGATTGATCTCCCAGAGGCCCGCGTGGTGTTGGACCGAGAGCGGTTGGCGGATCTGGGGCTCGATCTGGCGGGAGTCGGCCGGGAGCTGGGAACGATGCTCGGTGGGGCATATGTGAACCGGTTCAACTTTTTCGACCGGAGCTACAAAGTGATTCCACAGCTTGGGGACGAGGACCGGGCTACGCTCGATCCCTTGCTCGACCTCAAGATCAAAACTCCCGGTGGTCAGCTCGTGCCGGTGTCGACGTTCACGCACATCGAGTCGAGTGCCGCACCGCGTACCTTGAATCGGTTCCAACAGCGTAACGCCGTACGGATTTTCGGCGGCGTGAAGCCCGGTGTCACCAAGGAAGAGGGGTTGCGGGTGCTCGAAGCGGCTGCCGCGGCGGCGGGTGGGCCCCGGGTGGTGCTCGACTACGCGGGTGAGTCGCGTCAACTCCGTCTTGAAGGGGCGGCGCTGACGGTGACCCTCGGCTTCGCGGTCTTGCTGATTTATTTGGTGCTGGCGGCACAGTTCCAGAGCTTTCGCGATCCGCTCATCGTGTTGTTGGGGTCGGTTCCGCTCGCGATTTCCGGGGCGCTCGTGTTCAGCTTTCTGGATCTCACCACCATCAACATCTATTCGCAGGTGGGGCTGATCACCCTCGTGGGGCTGATCGCGAAGAACGGCATTCTGATCGTTGAGTTTGCGAACCAGTTGCAGACCGGCGGTCTTACGCGAGCGGCAGCGGTCCGCGAGGCAGCGTTAACCAGATTGCGGCCGGTGCTGATGACGTCCGCGGCTACGGTATTCGGACATCTTCCATTAGTGCTGGCATCCGGGCCTGGGGCTGCGGCCCGCAACAGTATCGGAATCGTGTTGGTTTCTGGGATGACCGTAGGGACCTTGTTTACCTTATTCATCGTCCCCGTGTTCTATTCGCTGATAGCAGCCCAGCACCGTCTCCCGGCGGTCCATGATGAGGAGGTCTCACAAGACGGGCTGATCGCGGCTGGAGCAAAGGCCTGACTCTATCGGCGTCGCGCCGGGCCATTCGCGGGGTAAGGAGCATGTTGAAGATCACCGCTCAGTGGGATCAAGATTCCATACAACTGATATTGGAAGGCCGATTGGCAGGGCCGTGGGTAACAGAACTCGAACGCGTTTGGAAAAACGTTCGGCCATCCGATAAGGGCGCGTATACAGTGGACTTGTCCGGCGTCACCTTCATAGAGGAGATGGGCACGGAACTCCTACGGCGCATGTGGCAGGAAGGTGCTGCCCTGACCACGATCGGATGCTGTAACAGGACCATCGTCGAGGGTATCACCGGCTCGGGCCCCGATACTGACTCGTGAAGCTCGTTGAAGTCATTCATTCCGTTATGTGGCAGAGAGAGTGGGCAGCGAACCCGTCCCACCGGCTCATACGGTCATGAGGAGGGCTGGCGTTAGCGCGTAAGATTTGGTGATATATGCAAACGTGGGGAGATGAGTCGTGGCGATTTGGGTCGGCACGTCAGGGTACAATTATCCGGAGTGGCGGGGGAACTTTTACCCCGAGAAATTCCCGACCGCCAAAATGCTTCCCTATTATGCCGGGCGATTCTCCACCGTCGAGGTCAATTACACCTTTTACCGAATGCCGACCGCCAAAATCATCGGCAATTGGAGCGCCGAGACGCCGGACGGATTTGCATTCGCCCTCAAGGCGTCCAAGCGCATCACGCACGACGCGCGTCTCAAGGATGTCGGTGATCCGCTCCGCTACTTCCTCGATACGGCCCAGGCTCTTGGGCCCAAGCTCGGCCCGGTCCTGTTTCAGCTGCCCCCGTACCTTCGCAAGGATCTGGATCGGCTGGGAGACGTCCTGGGCCTTCTGCCGGCCGGCGTCCGCACCGCTTTCGAGTTTCGCCATGAGTCGTGGTTTGACGATGAGGTCTACGCGCTGCTCAAGACCCGGAATGTAGCCCTCTGTGTCGTCGACAGCGAAAAAGGCACGACCCCGGTCGTCACAACCGCCGATTTTGGATACCTCCGTCTGCGCGATGAAGGCTACACGGATGAAAACCTCAGGAAGTGGGCGGAGGACGTCACGCAACACAAGGCAGGGTGGCGGGAGACCTTCATCTATTTCAAGCACGAGGAATCGGGAATTGGTCCCGCCCTCGCTCAGCAGCTTCGCGGATTCCTGCTTTCTTAAGTCGACGGTCTGAACGCGGTCCGGCAACGTGGCGCTGGAGGGACTGCAAGTGAGGGTCAAACGCATCGTCTCTAACATCGAAACCTTAGACATGGAGAAGGCACACGCCTTTTACCATGACGTGCTCGGCCTCGAGATCGTTATGGATCATGGCTGGTTACGAACGTACGGTTCGGATTCCAAGATGGGAGTTCAGGTCAGTTTTGCCTCACAAGGTGGGTCTGGCACACCCGTCCCACATCTCTCTATTGAGGTTGACGACCTTGAGGCTGCTTTGAACAGAGTCAAAAAAGCACAGATCGCCATTGAATACGGACCGGCAGTCGAGCCATGGGGAGTACGAAGATTCTACATCCGCGATCCGCTTGGAAAGTTGATCAATATCCTGCAACATGTGTAGGTGTGGTGATCGTCCCGTCGAATCAACGGGGCGGAGGGAGGCGGGCCTCGATGCGGGCGATGGCCGCAGCCATGTCCAGGGAGCCGGTGAGGAGCGGTGCCAGAGGATCGCCCATTTTCTCGATCAGTGCGGGCAGCCCTGTGATCGTAAAGCGGCGGGGGTCCAGGCGCGCGGTCACCAGCTGCCATGGAAGCGGACACGAAGCGGGGGCGCCGGGCAGTGGACGGACCGAGAACGGGGCCACGATCGTCCGGCCGTGACCGTTCTGGCCGAAATCGATGTAGACTCTCCCTTCACGGGCCCGAATGGGACGGGCAAGGGTGGCAAGGTTGGGCATGGCCTCTACACCGAGTAGGGCCAGCAACCGAGCGAACGTGCGCGCCTCCTCATGCGTGTAGCAGGCGCCGAGGGGAATGAGGATGTGGAGGCCGGTGGCGCCAGAAGTCTTGACGTAACTTGGCAGGTCAAGCTCGTCCAGGATTCGGTGGAGTTGCCGCGCGACCTTCACGACGTCGGTGAACGGAGCCCCTTTTGGATCGAGATCGAGAATCAACCAGTCCGGCCGGTCGAGAGCGTCGACCCGCGCGCTCCACAGATGGAGCGGGATCGTCCCCAGATTGATCACGTAGCGCAGGGTCTCGACATCGTTCACGATGAAATAGTCGATCTCGCGCTCGGCGTCCTTGGAGTAGATCCGTTCCGTACGGACCCACGCCGGAGTGAACTCCGGTGCGTCCTTTTGAAAGAACGACTTCCCCGTGATTCCGTCGGGGTAGCGCGTGAGCACCACCGGCCGATCCCGAAGGTACGGGAGCAGGTAGGGGGCCATGGCAACGTAGTATTCGACCAGATCTGTCTTGGTGTAACCGTCCGCCGGCCAGAACACCTTCTTAGGGTTTGTAATCTTGACCTCTGCTGGAGGGAAGGACTCGACCAGTGAAGGAACGCGTGCCGCAATGTCTACGGGCTTTTCTCGCCTGCACTCCTCCGGGCGTTTGTCCGTCCGCAGTCCAAGGAAGGCTGGATGGCGAATCCCCCCATCCTTGGTCCATTCGGTAAAGCGGACCTCGCAGACCAGCGTGGGCTCGACCCAGTGGTGGTTCCGGCCCGTGGGGGTGCCGACGTCAAACGGAGACGTTGAGCGCCTGAGCGATTGCAGCGCTTCCCAGACGTTCTTGAGGGACGCGTCGCCGAATCCGGTGCCGACCTTGGAGACGTATTCCAGGCGAGCCCCGTCATAGATACCGATGTGCAGCGCCCCGAAGTACGCCCGCGCTCCCTGGGGATTTGTGTAGCCGCCGATGACGAATTCCTGGCGGAGCAGGCACTTGATCTTGATCCAATCTTGCGATCGGCCGCCGGTGTAGAGACTGTTCCGTTTCTTGGCCACGATCCCCTCGAGGCGTTCGGCGGACGCAGCCTCGAAGAATGCCTCGCCGTGCTCAGAGACGTGATCTCCGTAACGGACCGGGCCCAGGGGCGGCAGGAGCATCCGCAGACATTCCTTGCGTGCGAGAAGAGGAAGCCGACGAAGGTCGTGCCCATCCAGCGCCAGACAGTCGAAGCAGATCCCCATGACGGGAACGGCCGCCACCGCGCGTTCGACGTCGCGCGGGCTCGTGAGATGCATGCGGGCCTGAAGCCGCTCGAAGCTCGGCTTCCCGTTCTCGTCAAGCGCAACGATCTCGCCATCGAGGAGGAACGATTCCACCGGAAGGGCCCGCAGTGCACTCACCAACTCCGGATAGCGCCCTGTGATCGCTTGACCGCTTCGGCCGTACAACTCCACCGCTTGCCCATGACGAGAGGCCATCACCCGCACCCCGTCGTATTTGATCTCGAACAGCCACTCCTTGCCTGACACCGGGCGCTCCGCGAGCGTAGCCAACATGAACGGTTGATGTCGTCCCGAGACCTCGCTCAGGGAAGCCCCAACGGCTTGCACGTGCGCCCGGATCGCTGCGCGTTTAATGGATGGATCGCGAATCTCTTCGACGGTGAGACCCGAGAGGACCGACTGGGGATAACGCTCGATGAGTTCCAAGCGGGAGGCTGCGGCATCCGCCTTCTTCAACAGGAGCCAATCCTTCTCCTTCTTGGCCATTCGCGCGAGCGTCCACCGGCCGCGGAGCTTAAAGCCGAACAACTCGACTTCCAGCTTTCCCTTGGCAAGCTGCTCGAGGGGGTCGCCGTCCTTGACCGGTCGGTACCACCCGCGATCCCAGATGATGACCCCGCCGGCACCGTAATTGCCAGCCGGGATGACCCCCTCAAAATCGCCGTACTCGATCGGGTGGTCTTCGACATGCAGGGCAAGACGCTTCTCCTCAGGCCGTACGGATGGGCCCTTGGGCACGGCCCAGCTCTTCAGGACCCCATCCATCTCGAGACGCAAATCGTAGTGGATCCGCCTGGCCGCGTGCTGGTGGACAACGAAGAGTCGCGCGCTTACAACCCGGCGACCGCCGAACGGCTCGGGTGTCCGCTCGGGATCGCGCTTTTTCCGGTAGGCTTCAAGGTGCTGAATCTTCTTGTTGGTCACGGCAATGAGGCTACCATTTCCCCCGACTATTCACCGTTTATCGGGACAGGTATTTCCCATGGCTCAACGGTTCGCCCCATGACCGGCGATGGTCTCAAGCCACGTTGAAGTATAGGAAGGGTTCATGTTACGGTGCAAACTCGACCGTTTCACTGTGATGATAAGCCATGCCGCCTCGCTCAACCGGCTCGGGCACTATCTCTTTCGGGCTCGTCTCGATTCCCGTCAAATTCTATACGGCCGCGTCCTCCGAGAGCGTCTCGTTCAACCAGCTCCACGGTAAGTGCGGCAGCCGGATCAAACAGCAGACGTTCTGTCCAGTCTGTAACGAAACAGTGGAACGGAGCACGCTCGTCAAAGGCTACGAGTTTGCCAAGGATCAGTACGTACGGTTCACCGATGAGGAGCTCGATTCCTTGGAAGGAGAGGCCTCAAAGGTCATTGATATCGCTGAATTCGTACCGCTTCCCAAGGTGGATCCAATCTATTTTGAGAAGACCTACTACCTTGGTCCCGACAAGGGAGGCGAAAAGGCGTACCGGCTCTTGGCGGACGCCATGGCCAAGACCGACCGGGTCGCCCTCGCGAAATTCGTGATGCGCGGCAAGGAGAACCTCGTCTTGATCAGACCGGCGCAGGACGGCCTGATGCTCCACACCATGTATTTCGCCGATGAGGTGCGGAACTTCGGCGAGATCGAGAAGGGGCAAACCGCCAAAGTGAAGGACGGTGAGCTGCAGCTGGCCTTGAAACTCGTGGATGAATTGTCCAGCGGCGACTTCAATCCCGATAAGTATCAGGACGAATATCGGCTGCGCGTCCTGGATCTCGTCAACCTCAAGGTCGAGGGCAAGGAAGTGACGACGAGCGGCCCACAGGTTCAGCACGCTCAGGTCATCGACCTGATGGAGGCGCTCAAGGAGAGCCTCGCCAAGCGAGTCCCACGGGAGAAGAAACCTGCTGTGCAAGCAAAGCGTGCGGAGTCGGCGTCGCAGAAGCCGGAAAAGAAGGTCGCGCAGACGTCCAGGAAGTGACGGACTTCACCACCCGCGATACGGCTAAGATCCTCGAGCTGCCGGAGAAGCAGATACGTGCGTGTGTCCGCGCGGGTTTTCTATCGCCGAGCCGTGGTCCTGCGCGACGGTTGCGGTTCACCTTCCAAGATCTCCTCCTCCTGAAAACTACGAAGGGTCTGCTCGACTCCCGGGTTCCTCTGAAGCGCATTCGGAGGATGATGGTCTCTCTCAAACGTCAGCTCCCGGATGACCGGCACCTGACGAGCCTCACGATCTACGCCGACGGCAGTCGGGTCGTGGCCTGGGACGGAACGGCGCGTTGGCAGCCTGACTCGGGGCAGTTTCTGTTCAACTTCGAGGCTCAGGTCGTCGCTGATCAGGCGGCGATGACGCCGATGCCCATCACGTCTCCCTCTTCAGCGGATGCGGCACCCGTTCTCACAGCCACGGAATGGTTCCACCTCGCGGTGGAACTGGAAGCATCCTCACCGCAGGAGGCACAGCGCGCGTATCACCAAGCCCTGGAGCTCGACTCGACGTTGCCAGACGCCCATGTGAATCTTGGTCGCCTCTACCAAGAGGCGAAAAAGCCCGTTCAAGCCGAATCCCACTATCGTGCTGCGATCGAGCATGCCCCCGACGATCCGATTCCCCATTTCAATCTTGCCGCGCTCTTTGACGATCTCGGTCGAACCGAGGAGGCAATCCAATCTTACCGTCAGGCTATTGCCCACGATCCTGATTGCGCCGACGCTCACTACAACCTTGGCCTCCTCTATGAGGCGAAAGGGAGGCGATCCGAGGCAATCAGACACCTTCACAAGGCCCGAACGCTTTACGCACGATCCTCACTTAGCCGGTAAATCCCTACGTCCTCTACAAGCTGAAGCCGCCTCTCCTAACTAATTCGATTTTGCACAAGGGCGCCGATATATCGGCACGAACGCGCTTGTTTCGGCGAGGACATCACTGCAAATGGTGGAGGGGTGAGAACCTGCCCATAAGCACCACCATGCTATTGATAAAGGAAGGAGAGACACGAGTGTCAAAGCTCGCCACTTCGCCTGGAACGGGCTATGCACGTAGCCAAGTGGGACTGAAGATTCTCGACATGTACAGACTCAGAAGCAAGAGAACGGTGTATGGCATAGCGTGAGGATGGTTTAGGAGCGATGTCGATTTCAGCGTTCTCGCTCGACTAGTAGGTAGGCAGCGATGTTGGCGCTCATGCAAGAATTCACCAGGTTGCATGAAGGACTCGATCCTTCAGATAGCACGCGCGGGCTTGAAACCATTGAGCGAGTGTAGGGCTGGGCACACGGCGATAATGCAGTAATCCAGAGGAGGTGTGTCATGCGGTTTATGGTCATTGTCAAGGCGACACAGGATTCAGAAGCCGGAGTCATGCCAAGTACTCAGCTCTTGACGGATATGGGGTGTTTTAACGAAGAACTCGTGAAGGCCGGAATCATGCTTGCCGGCGAGGGATTGCACCCCAGTTCCAAAGGCGTTCGCGTGAAATTTTCCGGAGACAAGCGTACGGTCATCGACGGCCCCTTTGCCGAAACAAAGGAACTGATTGCCGGCTATTGGCTGTGGCAATGCAAATCGAAGGAAGAGGCGATCGCATGGGCGAAACGCTGTCCCAATCCGGCCGTTGACGGCAAGGACGGTGTGCTCGAAATTCGTCAGGTCTTCGAGAACGAAGACTTCGGGGCCGAGTTCACGCCGGAACTAAGAGAGCATGAAGAACGGGTTCGGACGCAAGCAGCCAAGAAGAAATAGTAAGTTTCCAGCGCTCGACGACCATCAATTTGCCGGGCCGAGAATATTAGCCCTCACATTGTTGAGTTTCGTCCGTGGGTCGCACACATGGTCGGCAGACAGTTTGGCTGCAGGAAGGACAGGATGGCTCGTCGCGCATGGAAAAGGAGACGACATGAAGAATAAGGTCGTGATGTTTGAGATCCCGTCGGCGGACTTTCAAAAAGCGAAGACGTGTTATGAAACGGTGTTCGCTTGGAGGGCAGACGTATTGGGTGACGAAGGCGCCATGGCGCGCACTACGACTGCGGACGACAAGTACAATCCAACCGAGCCGGGCGGCATCAACGAGGGTCTATCCACGCAAACCCAAAGACGACCATCCGTCGATCGGTGCGGAAACCGATTCGATCGATAACACGCTCAAGGCCATCGAGAAGGCAGGCGGGAAAGTCGTGACGCCGAAACATTCGATCGGTGAGTGGGGATTCATGGCCGACTTTGCGGATCCAGAAGGCAATGTGATGGCTCTGTGGGAGAAATCAAAGACATGAGCACGTTAGGACCGATCAATGCGGGACGAAGCCAGCGTGCATAATCAAGTCGAACAGAGCTGCCCTGTGTCCCCGAGGCGAAACAGGCGAGTCTGACGAGTCTGATCGAGGGCGCCGAGACGAGAACATGACAAGAACGGTGAGATGTCAGGGGAGGCGAGGGAATGTCCATGAAGGTTGCCATTCACGGTTGCGGAATTGCCGGACCGACGCTCGCCTACTGGCTAAGTAGATCCGGCCACGAGGTGTTGCTCGTCGAGGGGGCGTCTCAACTTCGCAGCGGCGGTTATATCATCGATTTCTGGGGCGTCGGGTATGACATCGCGGAGAAGATGGGTCTCGTTCCACAGATAAGAGAATTGGGCTACCAGGTGAACGAGGTGCGCTTCGTAGACGACGCTGGCCGCAAACGCGGCGGATTTCGGGTCAATGTATTACAACGCCTGACCCGCCATCGCTTCACGAGTTTACGGCGATCCGACCTTGCGGCCGTGATCTATCACTCGCTGGAGGGGAAGGTCGAAACGATGTTCGGCGATTCCATCACGAATATCCGCGAAGAAAAGAACAGGGTGCGAATCAGCTTTCGGCAGGCCGCTCCTCGGGAAGTCGATCTGGTCGTTGGTGCCGACGGGTTGCACTCGAACGTTCGTAAGCTGGCGTTTGGCGATGAGGCCGCGTTTGAAGTCTCACTTGGTTATCATGTCGCCGCGTTTGAGATTCAAGGCTATCGGCCCCGAGATGAACTGGTCTATGTGAGCCTTGGAGTTCCTGGAAGACAAATCTCCCGATTTTCGATGCGACAGGACAAAACACTGTTCCTTTTCGTGTTTCGTGATGAGTATTTGAATCACGAACGCCCGAAGAACGAACGGGAACGTAAGCTGCTCCTGAAAAGCGTCTTTGCGGATGTGGGTTGGGAATGCCCCGGGATTCTGGCTGCGATGGAAGATGCCGCCGACTTCTATTTTGATCGTGTCAGCCAAATTCGCATGGATCGCTGGGCAACGGGCCGCACGGCGTTGATCGGCGATGCCGCAGCCTGCGTCTCTCTTTTGGCCGGCGAAGGAACAGGACTAGCGATGGCGGAGGCCTATGTGCTCGCCGGCGAACTGGGCGCATGCGAAAATGATCATGAGAAGGCATTCGCTCGCTATCAACAACGCATGATGCCGTTTATCCGGCATAAGCAAAAGTCGGCGGCGAGGTTCGCCGCCTCATTTGTTCCGAAGAACGCCGTCGGCGTGCGGTTCCGCAACGTCGTCACCAAGCTCTTTGGGATACCGTTTGTAGCGGAGTACGTCATCGGTCGCGACCTGCGCGATGACATCCGACTGCCTGACTACGGTGGCGCTCAGCTATAAGCAGCAAAATGGAAAGTTCGCGAACGGGTATTCCTTGGTGATCCTACCAGCGAAGGAAGGAGGTTGGAATCATCATAATGAGCCTGTTCCTCGCTCTTGTTGCCTTGGCTGTGGCCCTTGCCTTCGTATCACTGGGCGGCGCTGCGAATATCTGGTCGTCGATACAAGAAGACCTTTGGGGCGAACGAGATGATGCGAATGCCTGTTGGGCATGTCCGGTATATCGCCACTCCTATACAAGTTGTTTCGATGAAGGAACTGCAAAAGATGGCTGCGGTCAAGGCGTCACTGGCTCGGAATTCCTGACGTGTATCGTGCTCACTCGAATCGTAACGCTGAGTCTTATGCTTGGCAGGAAGAAAGGTCGATTTCGTGACCACCGACCGACTATCGTATGACAGTCGACATTCAAGCCCAACATGGAGCTTGATCACCTACAAGGAGGCCACCATGCGTGTGACATTTCTGACGATCAGCCCCCTATGCATCGCGCTCGCCGTTTCGCCAGTTCTGGCCAAAGAAAAGAAGGGCGAAAAGAAGATGGACCCGCAGGAGATGATGGAGGTGTGGAAAAAGCTCGGTACACCGGGAGAACCGCACAAACTGTTTGCCACACTCGAGGGGAGTTGGACCACGACCACGAAGGAATGGATGGAACCGGGGAAACCGCCTGCGGAGTCCACTGGGACGGCCGAGAACAAGATGGTGTTGGGCGATCGCTTCCTCCGTCAGGAATTCAACGGACACATGATGGGGCAGCCGTTTTCAGGTATCGGGATCGACGGGTACGATAACCTGACCAAGAAGTACGTCACGGTCTGGATGGATACCATGGGCACGGGCATGTTTTTCATGGAGGGAACGGCGAGCCCGGACGGAAGGACCATCACCCTCACGGGCAGCCATCCGGTACCTGGTGGAGGACGGATGCAGCACCGGGCTATCTGGAAGATCATAGACGAAAACAACAGCACGTTCGACATGTATGGCGCGCATCCAGGTCAGAAAGAAATGAAAATGATGGAGATTGTCTATACGCGGAAGCAATAATGGCAACGGGCCGGATCAGGCCGCGAATGCAGCGTGCCTGTTCCGATCGTGCCAGAGGGGCTGCATCCTGCTTGACGGGCGGACGGCCTCATCCAAGCCCTGGAAACTGCCACGGTGGCTATGGCGCCGTGGAAAGGTTTCGCCCTAGGGGTTGATGAAGCTCGAGAGGCATCGCTGATGAACGGATTAGGAATGAGCAATAATGGTACGGGGCTGGTTCTAGCGTCCCTTTCATTGGGAGGATATCCCAAGGTCATGTTGCCGATCATCCTCTACAACTTGGTTCAGCATGTCGTGGCCGCACTCGTACAGTTTTTGAAGTTCAGGGGCCGGACTGGGGAACCGGGTCAATTCTGGCGAATGAACCAAAGGTCCGAGCGTCCGGTCCTCCTGCCCATTGAGGTGTCCACTTCCCCAGAGCGCTGTCGATTTTTGTCGTGTACGACGACTATCCTGTAGCCACGCCAAACGGCGTGGGTAGGAAGCGGGAGTATTCGACACGGAGGACAAGATGAGCGCAATTCGTTTGCTGGTTGGTACGAGGAAGGGGGCGTTTATCCTGACGTCAGACGGAACACGCAGACGTTGGGACGTAAACGGTCCCTTCTTTGGGGGCTGGGAACTGTATCATCTGAAGGCGTCGCCGGTTGATCCTGATCGGATGTACGCCTCTCAGACGAGCAGCTGGTTCGGGCAAGTCATCCAACGGTCCGACGATGGCGGGAAAACCTGGCATCCTCCGGGAACCAAGCCGGAAGATCTCATGGGGGCGGATGGCATGCCGAACGGGGCCAGCAACATGTTCGTCTATGATCAATCGGCCGACACGGGCCGGCCGCTGACCACACACCAGTGGTACGACGGCAGTCAAAAGCCTTGGGAGTTCAAGCGCATCTGGCATCTCGAACCGTCCTCGGCAGATCCGAACGTCGTGTATGCGGGGGCTGAAGATGCCGCGCTGTTCAAGTCCACCGACGGGGGCCGCACGTGGAAGGAGCTGGCAGCGCTCCGTGCTGCCAAGGGGAAGCTGTGGCAGCCGGGGGCCGGGGGGATGTGCCTGCACACGATTCTGCTCGACCCCGCTAATCCCAATCGGATTTTCGTGGCCATCTCGGCGGCGGGGGCTTTCCGGAGCGACGACGGTGGCGCGTCGTGGAAGCCGATCAACAAGGGGCTGGTCTCAAAGTACGAATTGCCGGACCCGGACGCCGAAGTGGGGCACTGCGTGCATCGCATCACCATGCACGCGTCTCGGCCGAATACGTTGTTCATGCAAAAACATTGGGATGTCATGCGCTCCGACAACGCTGGAGATTCGTGGGAGGATATCGGCGGCAATTTGCCGACCGATTTCGGTTTTCCCATCGCGGTGCATGCGCACGAGCCGAACACCGTCTACGTCGTTCCGATCACGAGTGACTCCGAGCATGTTCCGCCAGAGGGCAAGCTACGTGTCTACCGGAGCCGCACGGGTGGACATGAATGGGGAGCCCTGACCACAGGCCTACCGCAACAACATTGCTACGTCAATGTGCTTCGCGATGCGATGGCGGTAGATGGGCTGGATCCCTGCGGCATTTACTTCGGTACCACCGGAGGGCAAGTCTACGGCTCGGCGGACGGCGGTGATAGGTGGACGGCGATCGTGCGGGATTTGCCGGCCGTACTCTCCGTCGAAGCCCAGACTCTGTGACGGCTGCTGAAAATGGCCGCCAACTTCGTTCTCAGTCGGTCTCTTCGCTGCGACGTACCCTAGAGGGTACGCCTCGCTCGCGACACTCCTTGTGGCCTTGCTGGTCGACCATTTTGAGCGGCCGTTCGAAGAAATGGCGTGACTCGTTATTCGTTGAACGAGGTATGATGGTACGCATTGTATTGCCACAGCACTTACGGACGCTCGCGAGAGTCGAAGGCGAGGTCTCCCTGGACGTGTCCGATCCGGTCACGCAGCGTACGGTGCTGGATGAACTCGAAGCACGATATCCGATGTTGCGAGGGACCATTCGCGACCACGTCACACTCAAGCGGCGACCATTCATCCGTTTCTTCGCCTGCGAGGAGGATCTGTCTCATGAAGACCCGGAAACTCCCTTGCCCGACTCCGTTGCAACCGGCGCAGAGCCATATTTGATTGTGGGGGCTATGGCCGGTGGCTGACAGGCTTCGACCTGTCGGCCACCGGCTCGAGGGAGCGTGCCCTCGCGCGTCACCCCTATTGTTTGGCTGCTTGCGGAGCGTTCGGCTGCGAGCCCTGTGTCCGCTCCAGCGAGACGTCATCGAACATGAAATGGATGAACTGATCGAACGGCGGAAGGTTCTTCTCATTGCGGGCCTTTGAATGCGCCACGATGTGAAGTTGCATCGTATGGGGGTTCACGTACCGACGTGATTGCTTGATGTTGTCCTTCACCGGTTCGGCAACCTCCTTGCTTAGCGAGCCATTTTCGGTCACCTCCATGAGCACCTTGAGCCGTTCCGGCGCCACGAAATGAATCTTGTGCGTGGACTCGTCCCGTACTCCCTCCGTCAACATGAAATGAGCGGGGAATTGCTTGTATAAGACGTCGTCGTCCCTAAAGACGGTCGCAGTGCCCCAGCCGGCCACATACGCGTTTACTTTAGGAATGATAGGGCCCCCCTGTTCCGTCGTGCCGTGGAGCAAGAGGTTCGTGGCAATCCCGCCGTCCATAAAATCGGCATGGCCCTCGAAGCTGGCCATCACGACGGTATACGTGTGGCCATGCGAGCGAACGATGCCCATGACCATGCCTGTATCGTCTTGTGGGTTCACGTCAACCACTGCGTAGCTGGGACCTTCCCAAATCATGGATCCGTCATACCGCATGCTGTTGCCGGTCTGGCCTGCACCTCCCACTAAATACCCTTGACGGGCCGAGAAATGCGCGTGCCGATTGAGTGCATCGATTGCGCGGGTCTGCATGGGGTCCCACACGCTGGGGTACGGCACGGCATAAAATTCATGCACTCGGAGCGCCCACTCTCGATCGGTTAAGTCCGGCCACTCGTCCTTGTCAAAGCCAGGCATCGTATGCAACCGGTCCTCCGTGACGTCGATGACCAGCTTCCGATCATCGGTCCACATCAGCGCGTTCCAGGGAACGGCAAAATACTTGTCACCCATGCCCAAAAAACCACCAAACGAGAGTACCGCATAGGCCACCGAACCATTGCGATCCAGTGCCAGATCTTCTATCGTACCTAGGTCTTTCCCTTGTTTGTTGCGGACTTCCTCTCCAATTACATTGCTGGCCCTGTATCCTGCTCGAATTGTGCTGTCCGCCAGGCTCACCTCGGCTGGAGGGAGCGTCATCGATGCGAGGATGGCCGTTAGAATAAGGGGTAACTTCATGGGTATCCTCCCTGGGGTGGTGCCTGCCTGATTGGGAAGGCTTGGGCATGCCCTCCTACAATCTCATTTCATCGTCTCCCTCACACGTTGGGCACCAGGGGAACACCCTGTTCTCGAACGATTCCTCCGTCGTGTCTGTCACTTTGGGGTGATGCCGGGACAGCGGCACTCGGACACTTCCCGCCCGGCTCATCCGGCGTCGGCGCGCAGGTCCTCGACAATCTCTTTCAAGTCTTTCGGGTACAGGACGATTTCGATTCGCCGGTTGGACGCTTTTCCCTCATCCGTCTCGTTGCCGGCCACCGGCTACGAAGTGAATTTCGTCGTAGAGCCATGGCCGATCAGTAACTCACCGCATGTGTCGCTGTTTGGCATCCGCCCTCACAGGGTCAAATTTGCAGTGATCGAACGTTTGCATTCGCGCCTCCAACACGACCTCGGGCCTTCTCGACACTGTATCTTTTCTTGATTCGGCGTATCTGATTCGATACGACACGTATCCATTCTGATACAAAGTGCTACAGTTTCCTGCGAATCCAGGATCCGTTCATATTCTTGTAGGGTGCACCTCACCACGGCGAGACTACCCTTCCTTGCGGATGGTCAATCATGTTCCCTCGTCATACAAGCGTACGGCATGTGTATTGCTCCCATCTGTAGTGCTCCGCGGGGAAACTAAACCTACGGTAATTTCATATCCATAAAAAGAACTAGTTGTATGGAGTCCAATACCGCAAGGAGGTGTGTCATGATTCGTCCACAAGTGTTGCGACGATCAACCGGCATCGCGATGCTATGCATATTGACGGCTTGTGAAGGCCTTGACCTGAAAGGCGTGACAGATCCTTCGACGCAAGGAGCGTCCAATCCTGTTTCAATGCAAGGCTCAGCCGGTTCTCTGTCAAAAAGCGTTGCTCCTCCTGTTACCCCCTCTATGATGGCTGCCGTCAGTAATGGACTCTACAACTGGGAAGTAGGTCGTAAAGAACGAGAGGAGGATCCTAAAATTACAGGACAAATGCTTCGAGTGTTCGAGAACATGAAGCATGCTGCTTTGTCAGATCCGGTCCATGCAGAGGTGGCCCGGGAAATGGATTGGAGGCTAGCCGTCCTTCGTGACTACAAGACAAGCATGGCAGATGCTTATCCCGGCGGTGGGATTGCTATCTATGAAGGTGTCTTCGAGGTTGCGGAAAATGAAGGCGCATTGGCAGCCATACTAGGACATGAGATCGGGCACGTGTTGGCTCGCCATGAACTCAAGCAGCTTTCCGGCGACGCAGCTGTGGCCCTAGGGACCGCTGGGCCCGCCATTACTTCCGGCACAGCGCCCGATAAGCTGGACCCTAAGGCAATTGGGCCTGTGGCCGGGGCACTTGGACTTGGATACGTCTTTGGGGTGAGACAGCCCGTGCAACGAGAGAATGAGTTGGAGGCGGATTGCTTGGGGCTGGTGTTGACGGCAAAGGCTGGGTACGATCCTAAGAAGAGCGAGGGTTTTTGGAGGCGGATGGACGAGGAGCCTGGAGCAAGTGATAAGTACGATTTTTTGAACGGCCACCCAATGAACGAGGAGCGTTTCACGCACATTCGAGAGACGTGCCTGCCGCCGGCCTTGGAAGTCTATGAGAAGCTCGATGCGCCAGACCGAAAGAATGCCTTGACTACGCTTCCGAAGATTGCTGTTGGGGGATAGGTCAGTTTTCCTCGGAACATCTGACAGCCACAAGGGCTCTATCCAAGGGATGTCGACCTTTACAAAGCGAAACAGGGATTACCAATGTGAACGAGATAGGGATTGGACGTATGGCGTTGCGCGAATCGCTGATTGTGGGGCCAAGAGGATCAACTGGTTTGTTAGCACGCTTGCCCTGCTTAATCGTGTACGTGGCATTAGGTATGATGTCGGTCTCGTGTGGCACGGGTTTGGCCCAGAAGCCCATACCAGGCAGAGGGCACAGTAGCCTTGTGACCGGTAAGGCTTTCCTGGTGGCAGGTCAGTCCGAAGGAGAGGGTTTTGGGCTCTACAGCTATTTGCTATTTGAAAAGCCCCCGGCACCCCAAGATAGGGCGAAGTACCTTGCTGCTGTTGAGGCCTGGCTTCGGGAGTTTCCTGATCTTAATCGTCTCGAGACAAGCTACTCGCGGGCCAGACTCAACGCCGCGCTTATCCCCGTTCGTGAACCCCTTGAGGTTCAGGGGCCAAAGACATCTGGACTGTCGGAGGGCCAATGGATTCGGTCGAATGCCGAACGAGTTTTGGATGGCTACGACTACGAGCGATCGCGCGCAATCCTCACAAGGTTGCGCAGTGGTGGAGTTCCTCTGCAGGGAGGTCCCTATCTACTCTCAAGCCTGGGACCTTTTTTACTCGAGAAGAGACAAAAACCTGCTCTGTTCCAGGATCTGTCAGCCATTAGTCTGATTCCTGGTCATGACAAGTCGACACGGGTTGTTTTCGAATGGGTCCTTGATTTTGTGGATCGGGCGAGCAATCCTCGAGCTGGTGAGTGGGATCAGGCTTCCCTGGAGGAGTTCCGAAGGCAACAGTTTAATTCACAACGAACGGCATTCTTCCATGCGGGTGTGCCTTCGGAAAGGCTAGCTCAGCTCGCCCCCTATATTGCGATTGTGTTTCCGTTGGAGGATGAGCGGGCAAATCAAACCTTCGACATTCCCCGGCCAAGGTTCCAGGGAAAGCACATTGGTCGATCGATTTGGCTTGTTAGGCAACTATGACAGATCGGATAGGCGCGAGTTGGCCCCGGGAGTCAAGCCGCGCCAGGGCATCAAAAAGAGCAAGACGGCGTCGTACGATGCCGGGCGCCCTGGTAATCAGGGCGCCCGCCTCATAGGCTAGAACGGCTTCTCGGTCATAGTCGCTAGTTTGCTCCGCGAGTGCCAAACCGCAGTAGGTCAATCCCATTGTGTCCAATGCACGATAAAGGTGCGAGGATGATCTTAGCAATTGTTCGGTCAACTTGAGGACTTGATGGAATGATTCAGCCGCCTCACGATCTTTGCCCTGTTGCAGCCGGATAATTCCAAGAACTAAGTATGCCTCATGATCGAACAGAGGGGTGTGGTACGTGACCGCCTCGTTCATCGTCGCTTCGGCCTCAATTGGACTACCGGTCAAGAGCAGAGCCGTGGCCAATTCTGTTCGGGATGTTTGCTGCAGTTGCACGCTTTGGGTCACATCAGAAAGTTGAACGGCCTCTCTCAGAACAACGGCGGCTTGGTGGAAATGCCCTTCATCTAGCCAAACAGCTCCTAAGTTGCGCCGTGCTGCGGACTCGCCGAGTTGATATCCAATACTTTGTGCGATGCGAACGGCTCGCTCGCATTCGTCCTGCGCCTGCTGAGCCCGCCCCAATGCGCTATATCGCTGGCCGAGATTGAGTTTGGCTACAACCTCGACCTGGCGCCAGATGCGCGAGAAGTGCTTGCGCGCTAGCGCAAGTGCCCATTCACTCACTTGGATCGCCCTGTCAATCTGTCCCAGGTAAGCGAGAGTATCGCTCACGATGTTCCAAATGTGAGCCTCTCGCGCAGCATCCCCCAGTTGTCTGGCCAGGCGAAGTGCCTGAAGGTTGCAAAGGCTCGAGTGAACGAGATCGCCCGCTTCTTGTTTGCAAATGGCCAGATTTGCTAAGTAAAGACACTCGGCGTTCCGATCACCGTCTCTACGAACCAGATTGAGACCCTCATGGTAGTTTCGGATCGCATTATCAAGAGCTCCGAGTCGATGATACAAACGGGCGAGAGCGTCAAATCGATTGCGTCTGAGTTCCGGATCATCAAGACGATTCTCCAAATGCTCGTAGTAGCGCGTCAGGTCCCGATATCGACCCTGCGAAGAGAGGGCAGGCTCTATTTCGTTTCGTAAGAGCCTTGCTGCTTCCGCGTACTCGCATGCCTGATACCAGTACTCAAATTGCTGGAGTTGGGTCTCCAGCGATTGTGCGCCCTGCAAGCCTTGATCGGAACCGCACCCATTTGTCAGGTATTCCGCATGTTGCCGAAATAGCTCAAATCGATTAAGCCGATCATTGCGGTACCGCTCCATCACCGTCGAGTCTGTAATGAGTTGGGAGGCCACGTAGTGGCGGTCGGCATCACGGAGCCGATAGCAGCAGGTGACCCGTTGTACGAGCTGCATGTTGACCAGGCGGTTGAGAATCTCAAGTGGCGGCTTGTCGCGGATATAGGATTGAGACACCCACGAAACGGCCTCGGCCGTGAGGGGACGTTCACTCGCCGAGAGGACCTGCATGACGATCTTGGCGGGTTGATCGAGAGCCTCGTACGCTTCGCCAATGAGAACATCAAGCACGCTCGCGGGCAAAAAGTGCTGATCATCCTGCAAGATGTCTGCCGGTGAAATCGCGAAGTCTCTTCGCAACAGACGATACAGTGCTTCAAGTGCGCGAGGATTCCCCAGAGTGCGACGGCTCAACTCCGTAAGCACGGTCGGATCGGCATCACGTAGCCCAACGGACCCGTCCAGATCGAGTGTGGCCAGTAACTGCTGGGCCTCGGAGGGCGGTAATCCCTCACGCAAGTCGAGCAACATCCATCGACTTTCTTGTGTGGTCGGAACGGCGATAGGAGGAGTGCGTGATGTTACAATCACTTTCACGCGATGGGAGGTTTCCGACAGCACACGTTCGAGTGCGTCGTGCAGATCGGGATTGTTGATTCGGCGGCTTTCGATGTCCATGAGGTCGTCCAGGTGATCGATCAGAAGGATGATTCGACGGTCACCAAGGTCGGTCAAGAGCTGTAATACCTCGTCTGAAAACACTCGCTCTGCTAGCTTTGAAGATGGGTGCTGCGACCCCAGGACTTTTCGTTGCCTTGTTCGACCACGAAGCTGCCCAAACAGCTTGATCCAATTGGAGCGCGAGTAGGCCGGGGCATGGACATACGCAATGGTATCGATCGCCACCTCGCGGGAAGCGACTGTATGGTCTCTGTTCAGAAATCCATCCAGAGCATGACGAGCTAGAGCAGTTTTGCCGCTGCCGGCTCGTCCGCTGATCCAAAGGAGGGAACGAGTAGTGTTGGCAAGGAATTCTTCGATCCTCCGACGGTGATCCTCTTGCCCGAGATAATACGGGGAGACAAGGGGAGGGCTCCCGATCACATTCAGCGATGAGGCTACGGCTGGTTGCTTTGAAGCGACCTTAGTCATCAGATATTGGCGGAGTTGGGTCAGCGCCCTCGCGAAGCCACGAGTGAAGTCCACATGTTGGTAGTCGTTTGCAAGAAGTGGCGTCTCGACTCCTGAATCACGAATCAGAGGGATGATGCACTTGTTGTCCTTGTATGCACGGTTAAGTTCTTTCTTGCATATCTCGCTCTTGGCGCTTCCTTTGCTGACCACGTAAAGAAATTTTTCGCACCCATCGATGGCGTGCTCCAACTGCTCTGTCCATTGACCGTCTCGCATTCTGTCGCTGTAGGTCCAGACGGTGAATGGAGGGCTCCCCGATTCTAGTTCCTCCCTCAACTTGTTGACGAACTGGGAATCGTGTTTCGAGTAGCTGACGAAATGGTGCACACGCGTGTTGGGGGCGGGGCCCGTGTCGGCCGATCTGTCATGAGGTCCGTGAGGATGCGAGCTAGCCATGGCTCCCTGAATCGAGCTGTTTTACTCGGATGTGTTGGAGGTAGGCGCGCACACTGGGTGAAAGTCTCTTAATGACGAGAAGTTGCCGTGGACCAATTGCCATCGCAGTCGCCTCCAAATCCAGACGAGTGTGGCCGGGTCCCCACTCCTCCCAGAGTTCAGAAGGTGGGTCATTGCCGTAGGATTGGTCCCACCAGCGTGCGGCCTTGGGGAGGTAGTACTGCGTTAGAAAGTCCGAGCGGTTGAGATTGACTGCAAATCCCAGGCCGCCGCTGAGCGAGCTCACGAAGGAGCTGGCCCAGTCGGGGATGCGATGTATCGCGCGAAATGCCCGCGTTTCTGGAAGCCGCTCCAGGACGAGGCAATCCAACGCGTTCAGCAGGTGATCAAATATCTCTTGTCCTTCCGAAGCAAGCACTTCCGGCTCTTTCTGTGTGTCGACCTGTGCCACGAGTTCCTGGCCTGACGGCTCTTGATCAGCAGCCTGGGCCTGATTTTCAGTCGCTGTTTTCTCAAGTTCTTGCTGTCGATCGATTTCAACCATCTGGTCTGTGAGCCATCTAAACGCTTTGTCCACATTCTCGCTGGATCTCGCACTTGTTTTGAAGCTCATCACGTTCTGCCACTCGGTGCCCAGCGCCGATGTCGTCCATTCAGGCACGAGGTCGGATTTATTGACGAGTAGCACGCAGGGTGGGAACGCACTGCTCATGCCGCCTCCCTGTTCCGAGTCCTCTAATAGTAGAGAATGTTGCTGAGTTCTCAGGCGCGCAAGAACCCGTTCTGCCACTGCAAATGTGTTACCTCGTGAAATGTCAGCGACCAGGATATACCCATGGACACCTGCTACAAATTCCTGAGGGAAGTCATTGCTCTCAAATCGCCCACCTTCGAGGTCGCGAATGAACAAGTCGACTTTAGTGCCATCGCTGGCGACGGTGGGTTTCTTGGATATGTGCATTCCGATAGTCATTTTGTAGGTGGGGTCGAATCTATCCTCAACGAATCGCAGTGCAAGAGAGGTTTTCCCAACACCGCTGGCGCCTAGCAGGCAGATGATCTGCCTCAGAGGGTCAGTTGCCTCGGTCATGGGGTGTCCCCATGAAGATTTCGGTCCTCGAGGCTGGCACGGAGCCTGACGCGTCGCTCCCTTGAATGCGGGATTCTCGTGGATTCGGCGGTGGACGTGACGCCCTCGGCGAGTGGCACGAGTTCGGTTGCAGGTAATTCGACTCCCAGTGCTGACTGCACGTAGTGGGCGCGATCGAGCGCCAGGCGCGCATTCAGGGCATTTGGACCCTCCTCGCTCGTGTCGCCACGAACTTCGACACGTATGCGCGCACCGAGCTGTGTGGCCAACTCGTCCGCTGAGCGAAGGACTCGCTGGACTACGTCCAAGGCTGCGCGGGGTGAGCCTGTGAGTATCGAACTCCCCGCTTCGAAGTCGAATTCGGATCCCTCGATCTCAGTAAGGAGCCGTTCCAGTCCGAGTCGTGCCTCATCCTGCAGACCAGTCGCATCGATGGCGGCAATCCCCAGCGACGCTGGGGCGGTCGTGTGAAGTCCCGCAATCCACGCATGCGGTGCGGTTCCAGCGACATTCAGCACCGGTATTCCACCAGCGCCAGTCCGGACTGTTAGCTCAACGGATGATGGAGGATCCAACACCGCGATCGCCCGCCGTTTCACAAGCGAGGGTTCAAGAGAGACGTACGGCTCCAGGCGGAAGGAAATCCGCTCGGACGACAGGCCGGCTTCATTCGCCAGTTCTCCGGGGGCAGACGCGTGAGGGTCCCGTAATCCGGTGACGACGGTCTTCCCGTCTTCTTTCTCTGTACGGATGACATGCCAGCCGGGTTCGGCGTTTGCGCGGCTGATGAATGCCTTCAAGCTGCGGTCCTCAATGTATCCAAATAGGCCCCAGAGAATCAGCGCAATAGGAATCACGAGGAGGACGAGAACGGCTGGTGAGAGCTTGAGAGCGGTTTGGGCGGTAGCTCCGCCGTCGAGCTTCTCTTGCAGTAAACAGTGTTCCAGATGCGATGTCGTTTCCTCGAACGGAGCTGCGTTACCACGGAAATTCTGTAAGGCGTCGTTGAATTGCACATGAATGGTGTCCAGCGTGTCCTGAATAGTCGTGCGCAGCGACGGGGGTGGTAGCCCTCGTATGACGGCGGCGAGGACGGCGCGAGGTCCTTGCTCGATCCAGATCCGCAGACCGTCATCCATTTCGATCGTTCTCCACGATGCATGTTCGTCAGCTTGGAATTCGTCCTTGACGAACTTCTGAACTGCGGCTTTGATCGCAGAGAACATTCCGGTGATCAGATCTTCTTGGCCGGGTGTAAATGGTTGGGTGCCGGGTCTATTCACATGATTGAGCAGCAGTCCGGTCTCCCTATGCCAGAGGAAGACCCGCTCCACTTGAAACCTCATCGTGTGGGCCAGCACAACCTCGCCGAAGGGTTTCTTGGTTTTCCATGCCTCATACCTCCAAGTGAGCCCGCGCCATGACACGGTGCGCTCAATTGTGTCATCCAGGTGTTGCACCATGTTCTGCAATTCAGTAAGAGCGGTCGTCTTAATAATTGGCTTCATGAGTGACGAGATCGCATCAACAATAAGACGAGGCGATCCCTTGATGCCGCGTACGAAGGTCTTGCTGATAATGGGGGCAAGCGACTTCTCCAGATGTTGATCTTGTTTCGCGCTATAGGAGATGACACGTGGAAGAAGGTTGGCTAGGACAGGGATGTCTAGGTTCAATGCGCGGAGTTGTTCTTCGATATGCGCAAGGCGGACGCGCTCTGCACTCAATAAGATTTCCCGGAGATCTTCAAGGTCTCCATCTCTCGGTGTCGATTGTACACCCGAATGTGCGTGGGGAGAGTATTGTGGCTCAGGCATGGGCCTGCTCCTGGCATGTGTGAATTTTAAAGGAGGAAGGCGTGGTCACCTCCATTCGCTGGGCCCCAGTGTAAGCTACTGCAATCAGTCGGATGTTCGCCCGCTGAGCGACTCGGCTGACTTGACGAAGAGTTCGGCAAGTGAGGCTCGCGTTACCTTTTCTTTGCGTAGTTCATCCAACGCTTCTTGCATGGCAGTGGATAGCTGGCGGGTGTCGGTCTGCAGCTTACTGAGGAGGGTTTTTTCCTGATCAGCAAGATGCTGTCTGACTGCTCGGCTTTCTTCCGACGCATGATGGTCAATTCGTGCGGTCGATTGTGCAACCGTTTGCTCAAACTCTTTCAGCTGCCGAAGAAGTGCCGCAACGGATTCCGTCCTCGCATCCTGCTCCTGGTGGATCTGAGCCGCCAGTGTATCGACGTGGCTCTTGAGTGAGGAGGTCATTGCATCGAGGTGGTTACGTGTTTCTTGTGCCAGGGTTTCAATCCTTTGCGTCAAGGAATCCTCGAGATGGGAAACTCGGCGTGCTTGTTCACGGGTGTAGGAGCCGAAGAGAAGTTCGCGTACTTTGCTGAGATCATCCGCGGTTGTGCTGGTCGTTTCCTGCACGGTCCCGTGAGTCCCGCCAGCGGCGTCGTGCTGCATTGGCGGGTTTGCTCGCTGGGTATCATGCCCTGCCGGGGTTGTCTTCATGGCGGGTCTCCTTTGTAGTCCAAGACGACCAGGATAGGTAAGGACTACTAGTGTCAGAGAGTTACCCCTAGGGTTACTTCCAAGCCAGCATGGTAGCACCAAGAAATGAGGTAGACAACCCGGCTCCATTCAAAAATGGTTGTATTATGGTTGTATTTGGGTTGCGGGATACGGTGGTGGAAACTGACACGAAGATGGTTGCTCTGATAGCGGAGGTGTCGGTGCGAATGCGGAAATGTTGCTCCGGACGATTGGACACGTAGGGAGGTAGGAAGAGCATTATCTCATCGACAAATCACTAGACGATTGGGTGCATAGCGGCTGGCGGTTGACCGCTGGAAAGCCTGACCTTCTACCCAATCACGCTTGTACTTCAGCTGAGTGCTACTGCGCGTCGGCGCGCAGGTCCTCGACAATCTCTTTCAAGTCTTTCGGGTACAGGACGATTTCGATTCGCCGGTTGGACGCTTTTCCCTCATCCGTCTCGTTGCCGGCCACCGGCCTGGTATCCGCATAGCCGGCGACCGAGATGATCTGGCGGTTGATCCCACCGGTTTCGAGGAGGTAGTGCACCACGCTGGTGGCGCGAGCCGTGGAGAGTTCCCAGTTGCTGGCGAAGCGCTCTTTGATTTTTGGGCCGATGGGTACGTTGTCGGTGTGTCCTTCGATACGGATCTGCTTGTCGGACATAGCGGCCACTACCTCACTGACCCGCTTCAACACCGTGCGCCCTTCCGGTTTGATATCGGCCCGGCCGGAATCGAACAACACCTGATCGATCATGTTGATGGTGAGTCGATCGCGCACGCGTTGGATCGTGATGTGACCCTTTGCGATCTCATCCTGGAACGACTGTGACAGATCGTCCTGCGCGTGGGTCAGTCGGCGGATTTCCTCTTCCTTGGCGACCCGTTCCTGCTCGAGTCGGACTTTTTCGGCCGCCTCGGCCGCGAGGCGCTCCTGCTCCTGTTGGAGCTTGGACAGCAATGCGTGTTCGGCCTGCGAGAGCCGATTCTTGTCTTGCCTGAGTTGAGCGAGTTGAGACGAGAGATGCTGGCGCTCTTGGCTGAGTCGATCGCGCTCCTCGGCAAGCTCGGCTGCCTCGTCGGTCAGCCTGGTCAGGCGCTGTTGCGCATCGTGGAGTGTTGCGGCGAGGTCCGCCGCCTTAGCGGCAAGCGTGTCCCGATCGGATACGGTCTGGCGTAGATGCCCGATCTCTTGATCCCGGTCCACCAAGCGTTGTTCCAGATCTGCCGCCCGCGACGAGGCCGACTCCGGTTCCCCGGCGCGTTTCTGGAGCCGGTCAATTTCGTCTTTTGCCGTAGACGTGCCGCTCAGGAGTCGCAGATTATCTTCTTGGAGCGATGCCACCTGAGCCTGCTCGGCGTCCAGCTTCGACTGGAGGTCGCGAGCACGGTCTCGGGCGCCGGTGACGGCCGCCGTCAGTCCGTCATTGGCTTGTTGAAGGGTTTCGATCCGGGCGATGGCTTCGTCCAGAGCGTGGTTCGTTTCCGCGAGTTCGTCCTTGAGAGCGTCGTTTCGAGTCTGTAGTTGGTCGCGGTCGCGGCGAGCTGATGCCGTGGCCTGGCCCGCGTGATGCAGCTCCACCCCCATCTGCTCAAGCCGTTCCTCAAGGCCACGTTTCGCATCCCGTTCAACGTAGAGGGATTGTTGGAGTCTCGCGACTGCGTCATTCGATCCATCGAGGCGCGTCTGGGTTCCGAGCAACTCCTCACGCATGACACCGCGATCATCGTCCACCTGTGCAAGCCGTTGCTTCAAGTCGGCCAAGCGGGCTTCCAGCGCGGCCTTATCGTTCCGCTCGGATTCCAACTGCCCCAACGTCCGCGTGTGTGTTTCTTTACTGATGCAACCGCATGCGACGAACGCGCACAGTGCGAGTCCCAAGGATCCAACGTGTCTCATGGTGCTCCTCCGGGTTCAGGACAGATCACAGCGGCGGGGTCAGGATCATAATGTACATCCGCCTTCGCGATGGAGGAGCAAACCCAGTGCCGCTATCATCGCCTTGGCAACTCCAAAGTTCTTGCGGATGTTGCGTGCGAGCGGGCAACAGGCTCGCGGCAGCTGCCCCGAAGCCTGTGTAGCTTTGAGCCTTCACCGGGCGCGCTGTGGTGCCGCGCTCATTCGTGGATCTAGGCGCAAGTCTGTCACCTGCACTCGGAGACCTTGCTGCTGCCGGCGAGCATGGCGATGGCTAGGGAGGGGTGTCGGTTCGGGGGAGGTGAGGAGGTAAGGGTGGACGCGGGCGACCGTAGGGCGAGAGGAACGTGGGCCGCTGAGAGCGGCTGGGTGGCTGCCCCAGCGGCCCCACGTTGCGACGCCTCACAACCTTACCCGTTTAATTCTTCTTGGTTGTATCCATCGGCTCTCCGGTGATTTCGGTAGAGGCGACAGATTCCTGTTTTTGACCCGCCGCGTTAGTCAATCCGAGCGGTTCATGGCCGGTGTACCCGTCCCAGCGTGGATTCGTGACACCCGACACGGCTTTACCAGCCATAGCCGCGTCGGCTCGCGCTCGGATCATCGCCTTGACTGGTTCGATGTCCGACGGGGTGTACCACCCCTTGGCCACACCACGATCGAGTACGCGAATAGCGTCGTTCACGAAGCTTTGGGCGTACTCTCTCTTGCCGTCAGCCAGTGCCAGGCTGGCTTGATTCAGATTGTGCACAATGGCCGGAATGGGCGTGTCCGCTGGAATGCTCAGAAACACATCCTGATACTGACTGCTCGAGAGGTCGGTTTCAATCTGCTTGACCCAATCGGCGGTCACATGGTCCGCCGATGCCGGCGCCAGCCATTGCGCCGATTCAGCCCTCGTCGTGCCGAGAAAGGCTATCGCGGTCGCAAATGAAACGGCGAGGAAGAAGCGGTGTTGAATGAGCAACTTCTTCATAGCGAGCCCTCCTTGGTTCCTGTGTACTGAGATGAATCTGAGGCGATCGCTCCTTGGGAGCAATGCCTCTTGCGAGGCGTCGCAGAAGACCACCATCATCACGATTGAGTTCATCAGTGTCGGATTGTTGCCGCCCTCCTTTCTTTCACTCTATCCCGAGTAATTGGGCTTCGACAACCGGGTTCCCGCCCATAAATCGATACAGGTCTACATGCCAGCACGCGAAACTAGGGTTAGCCCCGGCCTTGTTCAGAGAGAACCCGGTGTAACTTAAAGGATATGCGCGAGGCGGTCATAGACTCCGCCTCGCAGACGATTGGAACATATCTCAAGCGTGCGCTCGCATTTGTCGTGACAACCGTGACTTGCGAGGAAAGGTGAGGGAATGAAGAAGCCCATGAAGAAGGGACGCGCGAAGACATCGAAGGCGGACACCGTGCGCGAGGCGGGTACGGAAAAGTCCGCAAAGCCGCCTGCGGCCGACTTGCATTCGGTCGATCGTGCGCGGAGCGACGATTGCGAATCGGCTATCGGGAACGGAGGCGAACTCCATCAAGTCGCTGGTGGTGGCGTTCCAACGCTCACGACGCAACAAGGAATTCCGATCGGCGATGACCAGAATTCGTTGCGGGCCGGAGCCCGCGGACCGACCCTGTTGGAAGACTTTCATTTTCGCGAGAAGCTCTTCCACTTCGATCATGAACGAATTCCAGAGCGTGTCGTCCACGCGCGGGGTTTCGGGGCGCATGGATTTTTCGAGAATTACGACAGCCTGGCCGATCTGACCAAGGCTGACTTGTTTCAACGTCCGGGTGAACGCGTCCCGGCCTTCGTCCGATTCTCTACAGTGGCGGGCAATAAAGGGTCGAGTGATCTCGCACGAGACGTGCGGGGCTTTGCGGTGAAGCTCTATACCCAAGAAGGGAATTGGGACATCGTCGGAAACAACATTCCGGTCTTTTTCATTCAGGACGCGCTCAAGTTTCCCGATTTAATCCATGCGGCCAAGCAGGAGCCCGACCGAGGCTTCCCGCAAGCCCAAACGGCGCACGACAACTTTTGGGACTTCATTTCGCTCACTCCCGAAAGTATGCACATGGTCATGTGGATCATGTCGGATCGGGCGATTCCGCGTTCATTCCGGTTCATGGAGGGCTTTGGCGTGCACACGTTCCGGTTGATCACGACGGAGGGCGTCTCCCGATTCGTGAAGTTTCACTGGAAGCCCACACTCGGGTTGCAATCGGTTGTCTGGAACGAGGCGGTGAAGATCAACGGAGCGGACCCTGATTTCCATCGGCGCGACCTCTGGGACGCGATTCAGACGGGTCAGTTTCCCGAGTGGGAGTTGGGGTTGCAGGTGTTCGATGAGGAGTTCGCCGAACGATTTGAATTCGACGTCTTGGATGCGACCAAAATCATCCCCGAGGAGGCCGTTCCTGTGCGTCGCGTGGGCCGACTGGTCCTCGATCGATGCGTGGACAATTTCTTTGCCGAGACCGAGCAAGTGGCGTTCTGCACCCAGAATATCGTGCCGGGAATCGACTTCTCGAACGACCCTCTGCTGCAGGGACGCAATTTCTCGTATTTGGATACCCAGCTCAAGCGTTTGGGAAGTCCGAACTTCACGCACCTCCCAATCAACGCGCCAAAATGCCCGTTTCATCATTTCCAACAGGACGGGCACATGGCGATGACGAACCCCAAAGGGAGGGCCAACTATGAGCCGAATTCATGGGAGGGTGAGGAGGGAGGGCCGCGCGAATCGCTCGAACGAGGGTTTCATTCGCACGCATCCGTGGAATCGGGGCCAAAGCTCCGAGTCCGATCCGAGTCGTTTGCGGATCACTACAGCCAGGCGCGGCAATTTTACATCAGTCAAACTGAGATTGAACGGGCACACATCGGCAACGCCCTCGTCTTTGAGCTCAGCAAGGTACAGCGGAGTGCGATCCGGGTGCGCATGGTGTCGCATTTACTCAACATCGATGCCGCGTTGGCTGAGCGGGTGGCCGATGGTCTGGGCGTGAGCACGAAACCCGAGCCTGCCGCGACGACACGGTCCACCCGGCAGGATTTGGCTCCCTCCCGGGCGTTGAGTATCGCTCAGAACAAACCGGAACGCTTCGAGGGCCGCAAAGTCGGTGCCTTGGTGACAGACGGCGCCGACGCCGACATTCTCCACGCGCTTCAACGCGCTTTGGAGGAGGAAGGCGCGAAGTTGGAGTTCGTGGCCCCAAAGATCGAGGGCGTGACGGCAGACGACGGGTCGTCGATCACTCCAAGCCAGACGATCGAGGGAGGGCCGTCGGTCCTCTACGATGCGGTCGTGCTGATTCCTTCCGCCGATGCCGTTGACGAGTTGGCGCAGCATCCCGCGGTGAGAGAGTTCGTCGCCGATGCCTACGCCCACTTCAAGTTCATCGGCTATGTGGATGTGGCGTCGCCTTGGCTGGAGCGGGCAGTCACGGATCTGGAGGGTGACGAGGGCTGCATCCGTCTGCGGCGAGAGGAGGACGCGCGGCACTTCGTCGAGATGTGTCGAGCGCTCCGCTACTGGAGCCGTGGGGCCCTCGTTGCCTGAGGTGCTGCGGCCTCGCTGTCTGTTTCATGGTGGATGGGAGGTCCGGTCCGACGATGAACAGAGGGAGGGCTGTACTATGCTGCTGAAATGGGCTGCCATTTTTTTTGTAATCGCGCTCATCGCTGCATTCTTTGGATTTACGGGAGTTGCTGCGGGGGCGGCTGAGATCGCGAAGGTGCTGTTCTACATTTTCCTGGCTCTCGTGGCCGTGTTTGTCGTCGCCGGCGTGGTTGTGGCGCGCAAGGTGACCTAGTCAGAAGGCCGGTAAGCGGCGACACGTAAGCGAGGACTTCGCGCCGGCGATGGGAGTCCGATCGGGGCAACAGGGGATTTCGCCAGTACGCGGCAACTGGAATCGATCTCATGTTGGAGCAAGGACGGTAGCGTGTATCGATCCATCGGACAGCCTGCGCCGATGCCGGCTTGGCGAGAGGAGTCGCGTACCAAGATCGATTGCTGCCCACAAGTTAATCAAGAACAAGGGAGGACGTTATGCGCAGAATGTATGTCAGCGTCGTTGCCGTCGGTATCCTGTTGATGGCCTCAGTACCATTACACGTACAGGCCGATTCCGGGAAACAGTCGAAAAGTTCGACAAATTCCGGCGGGGCGTCAGTGGAATCAGTGAAGTTCCCTCCGACCGATCACTGTACCACGAATGAGCCGTGCCGAACGGTCACGGGCGAGATCGTGCGGATCGAAGAATCCTATTGGATTCAGCAACCGGACGGGTCGGAAGTGCATCTCACCGTCACCCCCGAGACGAATATCAAAGGTCTGCCCCGGGTCGGTGATAATATCGCAGCCCAACTCACTTCGCGAGGGGATGCGGAGGCTGTGGTCAGGCTCAAGGAACTACCCGAACCGGGCCTGGATGCTCCGAAGGGCACCTACCAGGAGAAGCGACGCTGATGTTCTGACTTCCGGAGGCCCCGCCGCAGGATTTCCTGCGGCGGGACCGATCTCACGAGCTTACAGGGCGCCCGGTGCCTTATTTTTGATGTCTGCCCAGTTCACGTCGGCCTTTGTGATATGGCCGGGAACGTCTTTCTCCCACTTTTCTTGAATTCCTTTGTCCAGATTCAAGTACAGCTTCCCATCCACGACCTTCCACACCTCGGGGTCGGCGACGAACTTCTTGCCGACCGCCACGCCGTAGGCGCAAAAGCCTCCGTAGGCCGGAAGATATTTTAGCGGATTTTCAGCGAACAACTTTCGGTGCTTCTCGTTGGTAAAGGCATAGGTGACGCCGTCGTGTTCCGTCACGTGATAGCCTGAGCCTCGCATCGGCTTCCCGTCTGTGAAATAGGAGACGGGATCATACCCGCTGATCCCTGGGGTGCTGTGCTGCACGTCGCCGGCAAACGCGTAGGTAGCCGAGAGACTGGCCGCCAACATGAAACCGGCGATTCCGAATGTCGCGAACCTCTTCATGGATTCCCTCCTTGTGAATGGTCTCATGCGCGCATGGTGATTTCTCGTGCGAGGAGAGTCTTCGTTACAGGGACGAAGAAATATTGCGAAGACGGGTCAGGAGCGGGAAGAGTCGAGCGTGCGTCGTATCCGCTCCTTCGCCTCGGCGGACAGTCCCGATTGTGGCGGGGTCGTCGTATCGGCGATCTGCGGGGCACCATCATGTCGAAGAACGGATCGAAGGAGCGCCAGGTGGTGTTGGTACGCTTCGCACAGCGTACAGATGCGGAGGTGGACGTGCATGCGAGCCCGCACATGCCACGGCAGTCGCGCATCCATCGCATCGGACAGTAGCCGTGACATATCCCGGCAAGTTGGGAACCAGCGCGAAGGGTGGCTCATGACGAGGCAGTCTCCTCGTGGCGGCCGAAATATCTGGATGAGAGGCAGTGACGGAGTTGCTTGCGTGCCCGGTGAAGGATGA
This sequence comes from Nitrospira sp., assembly GCA_036984305.1. Lineage (NCBI taxonomy): Bacteria > Pseudomonadati > Nitrospirota > Nitrospiria > Nitrospirales > Nitrospiraceae > Nitrospira > Nitrospira sp. The sequence goes on along the minus strand of BQWY01000001.1, from coordinate 3,304,646 downwards.
CGCCCAAATTGGTCTGCGTCAGTTGGAGAAGGTGGCAGATCTCCTCAGTCTCCAGTTCGTCCATCTCGCGCAATGTGAAGATCTGTGCCGTTCGGGGAGGCAGTCGGTTCAGGCAATAGGAGAGACTATCCCAGAATTGCTTCCGTTCAACCAATCCATCCGGCTTGTCAGGCCAGCTGTGAAAGGGGGCGGCTTCAGGTTTCCAATGCCCGTCGGCGACGAAGTCGTCCTCAAGGGGGTGTGCCTCTGATCGATCATCATCGTGCAGCGGTTCCTTGGCCCTCTTGCGGAAATAATCGACGATCTTGTGTTTGATGATGCCGATCATCCAACGGCGTTCCGCCGTCGGGCCGGTCTCTCGATGCACACCTTGGAGAGCGGCTAAGAACGTGTCCTGAACAAGGTCCTCGGCCACGTCTGGGTTGCGGACGCGTACCAGGGCGAATCGGTACAGATAGTCCCCGTGCTCGTCGATCCAGCGCTGTGCGTCCCCCTGGGTCACCTGCTCCGTCTCCGTGTCGATTCTTGATGGAAAACCAGGATGCATCACGTGTTTTTCCGGCATACTAGTTGGAGCCGCTGCGTCGACGCAATACGACGTCGTCGGTCGAGTGCCAGGATCCTTACAACCTCTTGTCTAGCTCGACCCTGCCGTACGGGGAAAGACGGCTGGCAGTCTGCTCCACCGCCTAGAGAACGGGCCGTCGATCTCCAGGCTCTCACAGTGCAGGGAGAACCGGACTACCGGCGGCAGTGAAGCAATCAGCATTGCCAAGGTGGCAATGATTCCCTATAGTGCCTCTGCACGTCTCTTGCCGATCCGCCGGTATGGCTAAGCTTCCAGTACGAGCAGGTCTGACTACCCCAGAGCATCGACCGCGCTGCGCATGGGTCGGGAACAAACCGCATCTTGTCCGGTATCACGATGAGGAGTGGGGTGTGCCCGTTCATGACGATCGGAAACATTTCGAGATGCTGCTGCTCGAGGGTGCTCAGGCCGGACTGACCTGGGAAACCATTCTTCTTCGACGGGAAGGCTATCGCGAGGCATTCGCCGGGTTCGATCCCCGGAAAGTGGCCCGGTTCGACGCCAAAAAGAGAGCCAGGCTGATGAGCGAGGGGGGCATCATCCGCAACCGACTCAAGATCGAGGCGGCCGTGACCAACGCCCAGGCCTTTCTTGACGTACAAGAGGAATGGGGCTCATTCGACGCCTATGTCTGGCGCTATGTCGGCGGTGCGCCCAACGTCAATCGATGGAAGCGGATGGAGGAGGTACCTGCGACGTCGGGTGAGAGCGACCTGCTGTCGAAGGACCTCAAGAAAAGAGGCTTCCGTTTTGTCGGCAGCACGATCATCTATGCCTACATGCAGGCCTGTGGACTTGTGAACGATCATACCGCTGATTGTCATATGTCCAAACGCCGGATGGAGTAGCTCGCGATCCAACTTGACAGGTCCTCGGCAAGTCGCGCTCCTGACCGGTCTGCCGGTGCTGTGCCAGGAGCCGCTCGTTACAGTGAGCCAGAGTTCAGCTCGTTGACGGTTCGTACCCGCGCCGCTGGCTGGCACAGTCCCCCGACGCCGGCCCATTGATCGTCGCGGTCCGAATACCCCCATGCGGCCCAAGGTATCAGGGGACGGCCTATTCCGGTGTCCACCTCACCTATACGGAATCGTACGACATCGGAGGGGGTTTGAAGATTCTGGGCGGCCTCGTGTATCTTACCCGCCGGCTGCGCCCCTTTATCTTCCGAGCGGGAGTCGGTATGGATCTCCAGAGCGTGCCTCGACTCGACCCGCTCTTCATCTGCCTCTCCGGTCCCGATCAGGGAAAACGTGTGGCGATCCGCGACGGCGCCGTCGTCATCGGACGCTCCGGACAGTGCGACGTCTTGAGCGACGATCCCGACGTCGCTGACCAACATGCGTCGATCGTGATCCGAGACGGCCGTCCACTGTGCCGGGCTCTCCAAGGTCCCCTCTTCATCGATGGGCATCGTGCGACCGAAATCGTTCTCCTTCCACAGCAACAGGTCCGAATCGGACGGTCGCTATGGCAGCTGGTGGCGTTGGGCGCTTCCGGGAGGGCGCCGGGCTGGATAGAGGACTTGAGCGACCGGATCAGTTCGGTGGCCGGAGTCGAGAAGATTCAAGGATTCGACGCACGCGAAATGTTTTCCGAGGTGTTGCGTCCCCGGACAGACGAAGAAATCGAAGAGCACTTCACGGTGGGCACCCGATCGTCGACCCCACGGCTTGAGGCGGTGGAGACGAATTGGCCGAAGCCGTGGGTGTTCTTCAAGACGTTTACCTTGTCGGCTTTGGTGTACCTGTGTTTCGTGCTTGCGATCAAGGAGTTCCAAAACCCCAATTTGGTTCCGGGGCTCATCATGACCGGGGCATTTCTCATCCCGCTCGCGGTACTGATTTTCTTTTTCGAAATGAATGTTCCGCGAAATGTGTCGCTTTATCAAGTCGTCAAAATGGCCATGCTCGGGGGAATTACCTCCCTGGCCTTGTCGTTGTTCCTCTTCAAGTGGACGAATCTGCATAGTTGGCTTGGAGCGATGAGCGCCGGTATTGTGGAAGAAGTGGGAAAAGCCGGCGCGTTGCTTCTCTTGATCAACAAGACCAAATACCGCTACACGCTCAACGGGCTGCTGTTCGGTGCCGCGGTCGGCGCAGGGTTTTCCGCGTTCGAATCTGCGGGATATGCATTGGTGACCGGCTTGAACGCGGGCCAATCGGCGATGCTGGAGGTTATTACCGTGCGGGGTCTCTTGAGTATGCTGGGCTTGCACATTGTCTGGACGTCCATGGTCGGCGCCGCGCTGTGGCGGGTCCGTGGAGATCGGCCCTTCAGTGTGGAAATGGTCCGAGACCCGCGCTTTCTTCGTATTCTCGGACTGGCCATCGCACTCCACATGGCGTGGAATGCTCCGTTTTCCCTGCCGTTCTATCTCAAGTACATCATGCTCGGATTTGTGGCGTGGGTGGTCAACCTGGCGCTCATTCAAGTGGGACTGAAGGAAATCCTTGCCATGCAGCAGGAAACCGCGCAGTCCGGGAGCCCTGGCTCGCCCATCTCCTGAGAGCGTGTCACTCTACGTTGTACGCAAAACGGCGAGAGCGTTGAACCGAGGGATGCACCGTCTGTTTCATCCATGACGGCCTTCTAGCCTTGCTAGAACCGCGACGCCGTGAGCGTCACATCCGCCCGTATCCACGCCGCTTGAAACTCTTTGTCGACCGCCTTTGCCTCCTCGGCTTTACCCTGTGCCTGGAGACTTTGTCGTAGCCCCAATAAGGCCCAGCCGTTATGGGGATGGTGCCGGAGATCGGTCCGATATGCCTGCTCCGCCTCTGCAGGTTGTTGCGCCTCGAGCAGCACGGCACCCAACACATGGCGCACCGGAATATGCCAGAGCGGCGGCTCGTAGTACCGAAGGCGATCTTCCAGTGCCGCCGCTTCTCGAAGGACCGGGATTGCGTTCTCATAGCGTCCCTCGCGCGCCGCGATTTCCCCTGCCAGCACGCGCTCTGCGATGTTGGCCAGGTCAGTGACCGGCGTGATGCCAACCATGCGGTCTGGCGGAAGCGTTTTGGCCCATTCCACCAATACGTGATGTTCGTGTCGGGCGTCCTCGAATCGTTTCAGTGCGGCCAAGGCGATTCCCCTCGCGTACCGCCAGATGACCGTCGTATGTTCCAATTCATCGGGCGGTTTGGGAAGCTCGAGGATCTCTTCCCAACGTCCAAATCGGACAAAGGTGAAGGCGAGGGATGGTGTGAATTCCTCCAAGGCCGGCTCATTCGCGGCCGCCTGCATGGGGACCAGGTCGGCTAACTCCCGAGCCGCCTTCACCGCCTCCTTGCTGCGTCCCTCCATCATCAATGCCGACCAAAGAAAGTGGACGTTGTGCGGGTAATATCCGTGGGGATAGATGCCGGACAGCTTTCGGTTCGCCAGGTACTCCCGATCGACAGCGGACGCGCGTTTGTTCTGTTCGACCGCCTCCTGATACATCCCCAGACGAAGATAAATATGACCAGGCATGTGCACCAAGTGCCCCGCCCCCGGCATCAGGCCGGCGAGCCGCTTCGCGCAGGGCAGCGCGCGCCCGGGGTCCGCCGACGCCTCGACGGCATGAATATAGTAGTGGCACGCACCGGGATGATCCGGCTCGAGGCTGAGTACTCGCTCGAGTGTCGACACGATCTCCTCGGCGCGTCCTTTCGGCGCGCCTTCCGGCGTCCAATAGTCCCAGGGCTGCAGGTCCATCAGCGCTTCGGCGTACAGCGTCCCTGCGGTGGCGTCCATTGGGTACTGCGCCCAAACGTGCTTCATGGCCGCGGCATACGCGGCATCGAGTGCCCGACGTTCGACGTTCTCGGCAACGGAATACCGTACCGCCAGCGCTTCGATGTAGGCCTGTTCGTGCGCGGTCCCGATACCGGCCCTGGCGCGAGCCTGGTGAATGGCTTCGTAGGCCCGTATCTCAGCGGCTCGGGCCATCGGCATATTGATGTTCGGCCCCAACGCAAGCGCGATGCCCCAGTATGGCATGGGGGCTTGGGGATCGAGTCTGGTCGCTTCTTGAAACGAGTTGATCGCTTCCTCATGGTTGAACGCGAAGACCAGACGCAATCCCTGGTCAAAATATCGTTGTGCATGGGGAGACGAGGTCGAAATGGCGAGATGCAGCGAACCCAGGTTATCGAATAGCGGGGTACCGTTCGCTGAACTGTCACCCGAGTGCGACAAATGGGACCCCTCATCGGCCAGCGCGATCGTGCAGGTCGACGACAACCAGACCGTCATGAGTCCACAGAGAAACAGGACGGCACTCTGTGTGGGATAGGTCATGGGCAGCACTCCTGCCTCCTCCATGGTTCTGATGGAGCGGGATTTCCAGGCCGAAGCCTAGCCTGTTCGTGCGATGCAGATCAAGCCGATCGCGTAGATCGGCCTCCTACTGGACCATCAGTGGTTGGTGGCGGACGGACACATCGTCGCCGATATGAGGCAGGCCGGCAGAAGGCGATCGATGCCAATTCATCGGCGACGGCGACTCATGGAGTGGTCTCCGTCGATCCTCCTTGACTGCCACGCGGCCGAACCGTACCGTGCTCACCATGCCGAACTATCACGCCGACCTTGCCTACATTCACGACCGGGGGTTTTCCCGGCTCGCGGAGCAGGCCGCGCACGAAATTGTCCTGCTGCTGTGCCGGGCTGGAATCCTCTGTGGACTGATTCTCGATTTGGGGTGCGGCACAGGGCGCTCATCAAAGGTCTTTTCTCGAGCCGGCTATGAGGTGTTGGGAATCGACAGCTCGGCGGCGATGATTCGAATCGCGCGACGCCGGACACCGCTGGCACGATTTCGAATCGTCTCGCTCGCACGCTGCGGATTTCCGTCCTGCCGCGCTGTTGCAGCCATTGGTGAAGTGATCAATTACCTCGACGGTCCCTCCGATTGCCGTCGTCTCATCGACTTGCGGGTGGTCCCCGGCGCCGGTGCCACCGCGCGGCGGACGACCTACCGCCGGGGACGGGACTGGTCGGTGATTGCGGATACGGCGATCAGCCGATCGTTCGGGCGACTGATTCGTACGATCACGTCGTTTCGGCGCGTGGCTGGCCGCTGGCGGCAAGGGCGGGAAGCCCATCGACAGCGTGTGTATGAGGCAGGCGAGGTGGCTGGCTGGTTACGAGAGGCCGGATTACGAGTCCGTATCCGTCGCGGCTATGGTGGAAACCTCCGTCCATCCGATGGACGGGTGCTGATCGTGTGCAAGCGGCAACAACGCCGTGAATAGCGGTTGCAATCTGGTGGAACTGCCTATCCCAGGGAGACAATGGCGAAGAAACGGAGCGCGGGAATTCTGCTCTATCGCAAACGCGATCACGGGGTGGACGTGTTTTTGGTCCACCCCGGCGGACCGTTTTGGGACAAGAAAGATGATGGTGCCTGGTCCATCCCAAAAGGTCTCTACGAACTGGGCGAGGATCACTTGGCAGCAGCGCGCCGGGAGTTCGCCGAGGAAACCGGTGCTCCTATTGACGGAACGTTTACCCCCTTGTCGCCGTTGAGGCAAGCGAGCGGAAAAGTCGTTTCCGCCTGGGCGGTCGAGGGCGACATCGATGCGGCGACGGTCACGAGCAATACGTTCTCCATGGAGTGGCCGCCGAGATCAGGGAGAATCCAAGAATTTCCCGAAGTGGATCGCGGTGCCTGGTTCGATCTGGCAACCGCGCGCACGAAGCTTCAGCGTGGGCAGTACGGGTTTCTGGACCAATTGGAAAAGTGGCTGCAGCAATCCGCACAATCCGCAGGCTAAACTGAGACCGCCTCCGATGTCGGGAGCAAGGGAGTGAGATCGGAGCCCACACGGCGCCATGGTCAGCCGGTCCGCGGTCTGGCCGGACCGGCACGGGGATCTCCATGACCCGTCTCGACGTTGACTGCTGTATCGTTGGTGGCGGCCCGGCCGGGATGATGCTGGGGCTCTTGCTGGTCCGCGCCGGCGTCAACGTGCTCGTTATCGAAAAGCATGCTGACTTTCTTCGCGACTTCCGAGGCGACACCATCCATCCGTCTACCCTCGAGGTGTTGCACGAACTGAATCTGCTGGAGCGGTTTTTGTCGCTTCCCCACCAACGGGTCTCGCGCATCAAAGGACACTTCGGCGACGTGTCGGTCACGACCGCGGATTTCAGCACCCTGCCGACCGTCTGCAAATTCGTGGCCTTCATTCCGCAATGGGATTTCTTGAATTTTCTTGCGCGTGAGGCCGCGCGCTATCCGGCGTTTCATCTCATGATGGAGACCGAGGCGGCAAGCTTGATACGGGAAGGCGAACGGATAGCCGGTCTGATCGCCACGACCCCCAAGGACACTGTTGAGATACGCGCCGATCTGGTGGTGGGAGCCGACGGCCGGCATTCGACCCTGCGCGATCAGGCCGGTCTCGTGGTCCGGGAATTCGGCGCGCCGATGGATGTGCTCTGGTTTCGACTCACCAGACGGTCCTCGGATCCAACCGACCCGATCGGCCGCTTCGAGCGAGGACGGATTTTTATCATGTTGAATCGCGGAGACTACTGGCAGTGCGGGTATGTCATTACCAAGGGTACGCTCGATCAGGTGCACGGACGCGGATTGGAGGCATTTCGCAAGGACGTGGCCTCACTGGCACCCTTTACCGCCGAGCGCGCGTCCGAAATCGAGAGCTGGAATCCGATCAAACTGCTGACCGTGCAGGTCGATCGTCTGCGGGAATGGTTTTGCCCGGGGCTGCTCTGTATCGGCGATGCGGCCCATGCGATGTCGCCCGTCGGCGGCGTCGGCATCAATCTCGCGATCCAGGATGCGGTGGCGGCGGCGAATGCGCTGGCGGCGCCGCTTCTCGAACACAGGCTGACGAGTGCCGATCTTGCGCGCGTCCAACGACGCCGCGACTGGCCGACACGGATGACGCAATGGCTTCAGTTGGCCATCCAACGTCGGCTGATTCAACCCGCCTTGCATGACGACAAGTCCACCCCTGTACCGCTGGCAGTGCGACTGCTGGCGATGTTTCCATGCTTGCGGCGCGTCCCCAGCCGGCTCATCGGGCTTGGAATCAGACCCGAGCACGTCCGCCTTCCGCCGATGTCGAAAGCCAGTGATTAGGCCGGAATTGCATTCGTGAATTCCGGCGCAGAAGCGCAAAATCCAGCCGGAGCAAATCCAGAAGCTTATTGTGTGCGGCCGGACGTGCAACTCCTTGAGACGTGGGCGCCGGTCTCAGGCGTGATCTTCAAAATCGTCGAGAGGGTACAGCCCTTCTGTAACGTCTCATCGCGCATTGACCGAACCGGCATACTCCTCATCGACCTTCCTTTCCGGGCTCCACCCGCACGGCGTATCTTGGACTGTGGCGTTTCACCCCGGTCGGTTTTTATCTTGCCGTCGCAAAAGTCCTCTCGACGCGTGCTCAGTCCAAAAAATTGAAGCATTGGCGCGGCACGCGACATGCTGGCTATAATCTCGCCCGGGTCGGTGAAGCACACAATCGCATGACAATATGAAAAGTAATTCACGTAGCCAAACGGCACACGAGAGGTCGATCCTATCGGCCGTCCGATGTCAGGTGCCCCGATCTCAACCCCTGTTGGTCTTTGGACTCGTTGTGCTTGTGTGGGCCGCCTGTGATCGACCCGGCGATCCGCCTGTATCTTCACCCGGACACTCCTCTCAGGAGAATTCAGGCCTTATCCAACTTAGTGACGAGGAAGTGCAGCGGGCGCGTATTGAGGTTGCTCCCGTCACGCGCGGGCCCTTCCCCGTCTATCGCGAGTTTCCCGCGGCGGTTCAGGCCAATGAGAACGAACTCGCTGAGGTCACGCCGCTGATCCCCGGGCGTGTGACGCGTGTGGCGGTGGATGTCGGGCAGGATGTCAAGAAGGAGGCCCTCCTCGCGATGTTGCACAGCGCCGAACTGGGCATGGCTGAATCGGCGTATCTCAAAGCAATCGCCCGTGAGTACGAGGCCGACCTTTTTTATGCGCGTGCGGTGGACCTCTACGAAGCCAAGGCGGTGAGCCTCGCGGATGTGCAACGGCGCGAGGCTGTCATGAAGACCGCGAGGGCGGAATCACGTGAGGCGAGGAACCGCCTGGAACTGCTCGGGGTGCCCTCCTCCGAAATTACGCGCCTCGCGCGGGAGCAAACGATCCGGCCCGAGGTCTCGATCCGGGCGCCCTTCGACGGCCGTGTGATTATGCGCAACCTTACGCGTGGCGAGATCGTGGAGAAGGGGCAGCGCTTGTTTACGGTGGCCGACCTATCCAATGTCTGGGTCGTCGCCAACGTGCCGGAGAAGGACGTGCGATTCGTGCGTCAGGATCAAAGCGTCGAGGTGGTGGCGGCTGCCTATCCACACGGTAGTTTTCCGGGAACAATTACCTACGTCAGCGACGTGCTCGACCCCTCGACACGGACCATGAAGGTGCGCGTGACCGTCAGGAATCCTGACCGGCTGCTTAAACCCGAGATGTTTGCTCTCGTACGCCTTTATGCGGGGTCGAAGCAAGATGCCCTGACGATTCCCCGTGTCGCCGTGCAGGATGGGAGTATGGTGCCGATGGTATTTGTGAAAAAGGACGATCGTTCGTTTGAGCCGCGCCGAATTACGGTAGGCGACGAACGCGGCGACATGGTCACGATCGTCAAAGGCCTTGAGGAGGGCGACCTCGTGGTCACGAGGGGTGCATTCTTGCTGAAATCCGAGATGGAGATCGACAAGGTCGAACCCACTCCATGATCTCTGCACTGCTGGAGTTCTCGCTGAAGCAGCGCATCCTGGTGCTGGGTCTCGCCGGTCTCGGGATCCTGCTCGGGATCTGGTCGGTCCGGACGGTGCCGATCGACGCCTATCCTGATGTCACGAACATTCAGGTTCAGGTCCTCACGGAGGCGCCCGGTCTCTCTCCCGTCGAAGTGGAGCGATTTATCACGTATCCCATCGAACTCCAGATGACCGGACTGCCCGGCCTTGCCGAGATCCGGTCCTTGTCGAAATTTGCGCTCTCGCAAGTGATCGTGGTCTTTCACGATGAAGTGGACATCTATTTTGCCCGCCAGCTGGTCTTGGAGCGGATGACCGCGGTCAAGGATCAGTTGCCGCCGGACATCGATCCGGTGATGGCGCCGGTCACCACGGGGCTTGGAGAAGTGTACCAATACTATTTGGACGGCCCGGGCGGCCCGACTGAGGGGCACTTGACGGAGCAGCGGACCCTGCAGGATTGGGTGCTTCGACCCTTGCTGAAGAGCCTGCCTGGCGTGATCGATGTGAACGGCATCGGTGGATTCACCAAGCAGTATCAGGTGCTGGTGGATCCGGCCAAACTGCGGAAGTACGATCTGACGCTGTGGGACGTCTCCGAGGCCGTCGCACACAACAACTCCAATGCCGGCGGCAATGTCTTCGAACGGGATGCGGACCGTGCAATCGTGCGGGGCGTGGGGTTGATCAAAACCCTGTTGGATATCGAGAGCATTGTCGTCAAGGAAGAAAAAGGAGTTCCGATCCTCGTGCGCGATCTGGCGGAAGTGCGTATCGGCCATGCAGTGAGACATGGCGCCGCGATTCTCGACGGCGAGCGCGAGATCGTGGCGGGGACCGTGCTCATGCTACGAGGGGGAAATGCACGGGAGGTGGTGGAGTCGGTCAAAACCAAGGTCGAGCAGATCACGCACAACCGATTGCTGCCGAGCGGCCTTCGCATCGTGCCGTACTACGATCGCATCGAATTGGTGCGGGCGGCGGTCTCGACGGTACGAAACGCATTGGTCATGGGCGCCCTGCTGGTCACCCTGGTGCTCTTTCTTTTTTTTGGGCAATTGCGGAGCGCCATCGTCGTGACGGTATCTCTGTTGATCACTCCCTTGCTGACCTTTGTCGTCATGAAGCAGATCGGCTTGACGGCGAATCTCATGACGCTGGGAGGGCTGGCGATTGCCATTGGCCAAATCGCGGACGGCTCGCTGGTGATCGTGGAAAACATCGCCCGCCACCTCTCCGGCAATCGAACTCGACCGAGGCGTGACGTCATCCTGCAAGCCACGCGAGAGGTCGGCCGCCCGGTCTTGTTCGGCGTGCTGATCGTCAGCGTCGTCTTCGTGCCCCTGCTGACCTTGCAGGGTTTGGAAGGCAAAATGTTCGCACCGCTGGCGACGACGATGGTGGTGGCCATGCTCGCGTCGATCGTGGTGACCCTGACGGTGTCGCCGGTGCTGGCCTCCCTCTTGTTGCGGGGCACTCAATACGATGACACGGTGCTCACTCACTGGATGAAAGCGCGATATCGTCCGATCCTGGGCTGGGCCCTGCGGCATCGGACGGTGATCCTCTGGGGAGCGATGACCCTCTTAGCGGTCAGTCTGGCGCTGACCCCTTGGATCGGACGCGAGTTTATCCCGATCCTGGAGGAGGGCGCGCTAACGCCCCAAATCGTCAGGTTGCCCAGCGTGTCGTTGGCTGAGTCGATCGAGATCGAAAAGGAAACGCACAAGGCCATGATGGAGTTTCCGGAAGTGATGCATGCCGTCAGTAAAATCGGGCGACCCGACATCGCCTTCGGTCCGGAGGAGCCGAATGAGAGCGATCCGATCGTGTCGCTGCGTGATCGCCAGACGTGGACGACCGCCCGTACACAAGCCGGGCTGACCGAGGCCATCCGGAACAAGCTCGCGATGATCCCCGGTATCTCCGTGCTGATGAGCCAGCCCATTCAAGAACGGGTGGACGAACTCATCTCCGGGATTCGGACTGAGTGCGCCATCAAGCTCTTTGGGGACGATCTCGATGTGCTTGTCGAGGTGGCCGAGCAGATCGCTACGCTCATGACCTCCATTGCAGGCGTCAAGGACGTCAAGGTCGAACCCATTGCCGGACAACCCTATCTCACCGTCGATATCGACCGTCAGAAAATCGCACGTTTCGGAATCAACGTGTCGGACGTGCAAGAGTTGGTCACCACCGCAATCGGTGGTCGGGCGGTGACGCATGTCTATGAAAACGAGCGGCGATTCGAACTTGCTCTCCGGTTTCCGGAACAATATCGAAACAGCGTGGCCGCAATCGGGGAAATCCGTGTGCGCGCGGCATCTGGTGCGCCCATTCCAATGAGCGCGCTGGCGACGATCGAGATGCGTGAGGGGCCCGCGCGCATCAGCCGGGAACAGGTGAAGCGACGGATCTATGTCGGGTTCAATGTGGTCGGACGGGACATCGGAGGCGTGGTTGACGAGGGACGGCGGTTGCTCCGCGAGCGCCTGCCGCTCCCGGAAGGCTATTGGATCACCTGGGGAGGGGCCTTTGAAAGTATGGAGCGGGCGAATGCACGGCTCATGATCGTCGTGCCGATTACGTTGGCGTTGATTTTCTTTCTCTTGTTCTGGGCCTTCCATTCGGTACGGTACGCGACGCTCATTTTCTTGAATCTCCCTTTCGCGTTGATCGGCGGGGTGGTGGCGCTCTGGTTGAGCCAGCAATATCTGAGCGTGCCGGCCTCCGTGGGCTTTATCTTGCTGTTCGGAATCGCCGTGGGCAATGGGATCGTGCTCGTCTCCTATATCAATCAGCTGCGGAGGGAGGGACAGCCGCCGGGTGAGGCGATCGTGAACGGATGCGTGTTGCGACTTCGTCCCGTTATCATGACCATGATGACGACTCTTCTCGGCTTGTTGCCGCTGGCGCTGGCGACCGGCATCGGTGCGGAAGTACAACGTCCGCTGGCCACAGTGGTCATCGGCGGACTCTTCACCTCCACCGTGCTGACGCTGGTGGTGCTGCCGACGCTCTATGCGTGGTTGGTTGAACCATCGGTTCCGGAACCCACACGAAGCTAGCGGTTCAACTCCGTGACGTGAGGCCGCTCCGCGACCTACATCATCCGAATTGGGGCGACCATACGGGTCGCGCCAAATTAAAAGGAATCGCGTACCAGGGCCAGTAACGCCGGAGCCACCAGCCACAGCAATCCTTTAATCAGAAAGAACAAGAAACCCGCGGCCCCCAGGCGAGAGCACCAGGAGCGGTGGTTCTCGGTTGGATCCCGCGTCTGTAAAGTTGGGTTGCTCATGGTCAAGTCCTGGGAACGATCTGAGGCGGGTGCTCCACCATCAAGGCTGGAGACCCGCCTCACCACGCTACGCCGCGGTCGGGATGTTGTCGGATGCGTCGTTCGACGGAGAGGGCCGAAACCTAGGAACCAGCATGGGAACCCGCTCGCGGTATTCCGCATACGCCGGCCCGTGCACCTCGATCAGGTCCCGTTCCTCCAATTGGACGGCCACCAGGATATAGGCGGTCGTGGCCAACGCGAATACCAGGTGTGCCGCGGTCATGGTCGGGGTCGCCCAGAAGGTCAGCAGCCAGCCGACGTACAAAGGATGCCGGACATATCGATAGAGCCCGGGTGTCTTGAACTGGAGTGGGCTATACGGTCTTCCCCTCAGATACAGCCAGACCTGCCGCATGCCGAACAGATCGAAATGATTGATGAGGAACGTGGCCGCCAGCACCAGGCCCCAACCGCCAACAAAGAGGGCATAGATCGCTCCGCGGGCAAACGGATCGTGCACCTCCCAGATCAGACCTCCCATGGGTTGCCAGAGATGGAACAGCAGCAGAAGGGCGAGGCTCGAGAAGAGCACGTATGTGCTTCGCTCAACCGGATTGGGTACGATCCGAGTCCACACTCGCTTGAACGCGGGCCGGGCCATCACGCTGTGCTGGACCGCAAACAGCCCTAACAAGAATGCATTGACCAGCAGGGCTTGCCCGAATGGTGCGGTCGCCTGCCCGTCGATCGTACGCTCGAGACCGATGTTCCCAAGAAAAGCCACCGCGTAGAGAAAGGTGGCGAGAAAAACCGCATAACACAGAGTTCCGTAGGCGAAGGCGACGAACCGATTCATGGTATTTCCTCCTTGCGGCAAAGTTCCGCGGTTGAGCCGCGGAACATCTATGTGATTGGTTGCGCCGTCACGCTGATCGAGACCGGCACCGGATTGGATACGATGTCGTATACGGGCGAGAACGTGGTCAGTTCCTGGAGCTGTTCTGGAGTGGCATCGGACGTGATCGTGAACGATGCGCGTATCTGCGTGAAGCCTCGTCGCACCTGTTCGGAAAGGCCGAGAAAACCCTGGAGATCGAGGTCCCCTTCGAGCGAGGACTCAATGGATTCGACTCGAATGCCTCGGGCGGCCGCGTGATACACCAGTGAGGTCGTGAGACAGGCCGCCAAGGCGTGGAGCACGAATTCCACGGGATTGGCTCCCTGGTCATTTCCCAGCAGCACCGCCGGTTCATCGGCATCGAGCACGAACGGCTTTGATCGTGTGGTGTCCTCCTGCCCTGCGGCATAGAATCCCTGGATCGTGGAGCGATTGTGTCCGCCGTTGATCCATCGGTTGGTGGCTCGGAACTGTGACTTCGCCAGGCTGGTGCTCTGTTGCACCGCGCTAACGATTTTTCCCAATTGATCGACATTGACGCCGTTAATGAGCGCGCTGATGGTTGCCTGTGCCATGGGAACTCCTTCTTGAAGGTTGTGGTTGATCAGCCATTGCCGAAATAGGAGCCGGTCGGCATTCCGGCAAAGCGTCATCCAGTTCATTCGTGCACCCGCTCGAGCGCCATGCGGCGAAAGACCGCTCCGCAGGGGTGCACCGTCGTCTGCAACGAGAGGAACGTCCGCTTGACCAGGTCGATCGTCAGGGCCTGAGTACGATTCCAGGGGGCGAGAGAAAGGGTGCGGGCCAGCAGGCAATAACCAACCGCGACTCGTGCCGTCGTCCCGGCCAGTTGCATCCAGTGGATCCAGTGCAGCGGCTCCCAGGATCCCGCGAAGAGCAAGACCAGATAAGCGATCCGCACCTGCGCCGGGAATGCGGTCACGTCCTGCGTCAGCCACGATACATGAACAATTTGGATGGCACAGAGCGCCATGGCCAGGGCGAGACCCGCCGGCCACGGGAACAACCCCGCCGCAAGCAGGACGGCCGTCACTAACCAGTACCACCAGCTGAGATCGTGGATCGTTGTCATGCCAGGCCTTCTCCCGTTCTGCCAATTACTCATGCACCACCCCTACAGCACTATCGGTGCCACTTCGGCCGACTACCTAGAACCGCAGTGAATCCCAGCGGTTAGCACCAACAGAAGGAGTCAGCGTAGGGCACGAGAATTCACAAATTGCGAAATCTCACAAGCGGGGCTTTCGAAATGTCGGGATTAGGAGGGGGCGCTGAGTGACGGACTCATCCCTTCCAGTAGGATGAAGGAGTAGAGTAGGCGGGGACAGACCGCTGGAAAGCGTGTCCTCATTCACAATCTGAAGTTACGCCGTCAGACGCTCCACGCAGCCTTGAGGTGTGGTCTAACGAGGCTTCTGGATATTCAGTGCCTTCATGCGGGATGTCAGGGTGGACGGATTCATGCCGAGCAGGTGCGCCGCGCCGGATTCGCCGGAAACTTTCCACTTCGTCGCTGCCAGTGCGCGAAGGATATTGTCCCGCTCTAACTGTTCGAATTCCTGTGCGGTTCGTATTTCTGACGGGGGGGCAGCCATTGCGTCCGTGCGGCTTGCTACGGCCGGGATTGCCTCAGGTAAGGCCCGATCCAAGTTGAGATGGCCATCAGCGGCGGTAATAACTGCTCGCTCAATCACATTCTGCAGTTCTCGAACATTGCCTGGCCATGCGTAATTCATCAGCCGACGCCGGCAACCTTGGGACAGGGGCGCAATTGCACGCCCCATCTTCACGGCATATCGTTGAGCGAAGGCGGATGCCAGCCGCACCACATCGTCGCCTCGTTCTCGCAATGGCGGCAGGCGGATGGGAAACACGTTCAATCGATAGAAGAGATCTTCGCGGAACGTCCCGTTCCTGATTGCTCCCTCCAGATCGCGATTCGTCGCGGCCAGGACGCGGACGCTCACTTTTTTGCGCGTGGAGCTGCCAACCGGATCAAACTCTCCCTCCTGCAAAACCCGGAGGAGTTTGGCTTGCAGCTCCAACGGCACCTCACCGATTTCGTCGAGGAAAATGGTTCCCTTGTCGGCCATGGTGAAGCGACCATCCCTCCGTTTCGTGGCGCCCGTGAAGGCTCCCGCCTCGTGTCCGAACAACTCGCTTTCGATCAAGGTCGGTGGAATCGCGGCGCAATTGACGGTAACGAGCGGTCGATCCCGGCGTGCGCTCGCGGCGTGGACGGCGCGGGCCACGAGCTCCTTGCCGGTCCCCGTTTCACCCAGAATCAGGACAGTGGCATCGGTGGCTGCCACCTGATTGATGTCTTGCAGGACGTCTCGTAGCGCCTGGCTTTCACCCATCAACTCGGCGTCGCCATGTAGGGCATGTAGCTCTTGCCGCAACAACTCGGTTTCTTCGGTCAATGATCGGATCGTTTGCTCAGCTTCGACTCGGTCGCGAACGTTTCGCAAAATCAGGGTCGAAAAGCGCGAACGATGGGCTTCGTAGCGCGAGAGTGTGGCTTCAGTGGGGAAGGGCGGACCTTCCGGGCACTGCGCGGTGAGTCCGCCAGCTATCCAACAGGACCGTTGGCCTTCGGGACGGGCATCCAACTCGGCGATCAGCCTGCGCAACCGGTTCGCGTCGTCGGGACCGACGAATCGATGAAAGTCCTGGCCCACCAGTGCGGATTCCTTGCAACGGAAGACTTTCTCCGCCGCCGGATTCACGCGCGTAATTCGCAAGTGATCATCCAGCTCTATGATGGCGTCCATGGCGCTGTCGAGCAGGCGGCCGACTTTTTCTTCTCGTTCGCGAACCTCAGCCTCTGCCCTCAGGCGCTGAAGCTCTGCGCCGGCGCGAGCGGCAAATATCTTAAAAATAGCGTGGACGCGTGGTTCCGGCGGAATGGGTCTGCGATCGATTACGGCCAGGTGCCCGAGGATGCGTCCGTGGGCGTCCTGCAAAGGCACGCCCATATAGCTAACCGCCCCCGACTGTTTGAGTTCTTCTTCGTCGGGGTACATGTCGAGGATATGGTCGGGAATGTGTACGAATTGGGCCTGGTCGACGACTTGTTCGCAGGGAGTCCCGGCGATATCGATTTCATAGTCGTGTACCCATTGGCCGTCCATCCAGAAGGCAAGCGCCCGCAGGCGGCGCGTCTCGGGAAAATATTCGGTGACCCAGGCACCATGGGTGCCCAACGCTTTAGCGAGGTTTTGAACGAGTGCCGCGAAGAACCTGTGCCCGGTCTCCGTGGCGGTCCCTTCAAGGATGGCGCGTAGGGCCGCGTCCACTTCGAGTTCGTTGAGGGGCGCCGGCTCAGGGGATAAACGGGTCGACATGTCCACGGAGTATGGAGCCGACCTAGCCGAGGATGCAAGGGGCTGGAAGTCCAGTATGGACTATGCCTGTCTCCATTTGACAGCGGCCGTCGCGATCCGTAGGGTCTGCGGTTTGTGGCCTTGCACATGGCACAAGCCGAACACCCCTCCTCACCGCGCCGGGCAGCTGTCCTCTTCATCCTGATTACGGTGGCGCTCGACGTGCTATCGTTCGGAATCGTCATACCGGTCCTGCCCAAGCTGGTGGAACAGTTTCTCAGCGGCGATACGGCACGGGCAGCGCAAGTCTATGGTCTGATGGCCACGGTGTGGGCGCTCATGCAGTTCGTATGCTCGCCGATCCAAGGCGCATTGTCCGACCGCTTTGGCCGTCGACCCGTGGTGCTGCTTTCCAACTTCGCGCTGGGATTGGACTATGTCCTTATGGCGTTAGCGCCGACCTTAGGATGGTTATTTGTGGGCCGTATGCTGTCGGGGATGGCGGCTTCAAGCTTCAGCACCGCGGGCGCCTATGTCACGGACGTCACGCCGCCCGAGCGTCGGGCCGCCGCATTTGGCAAAGTGGGAGCCGCCTTTGGCCTTGGGTTCGTGCTCGGTCCCGCGATCGGTGGCATCCTGGGCGGCTTTGATCCACGCTGGCCATTTTGGGGTGCGGCGGCGACTAGTCTTCTGAATGCCTGCTACGGCTATTTCGTGTTGCCGGAGTCGTTGCCGAGTGAGCGGCGGACGCCGTTTGCCTGGAGGCGTGCGAATCCGGTCGGTTCGTTAGCGCTGCTGCGGTCGCATCGTGAATTGTTCGGCCTCGCGAGCTCCGGTTTCCTCATGAACCTCGCGCATGCCGTGTTGCCCAGCACTGCCGTGCTGTATCTCGGCTACCGTTATGGCTGGGGTCCCTCCGCCGTCGGGTTGACATTGACGGCCGTGGGGGTCTGCGCGATGGTCGTGCAAGGGACGCTCGTTCGGCCGATTACCGCGCGGTTTGCCGAGCGACGGAGTCTATTGGCCGGGCTGGTCTTCGGGGCTCTAGGGTTTTCGATCTATGGGCTGGCGCCCACTCCGTTCATTTACTGCCTCGGCATTCCGATTATGGCATTTTGGGGATTGGCGGGTCCATCCGCTCAGGCGCTCATGACCAGACGAGTGAGCCCAACCGAACAAGGGCGGCTTCAAGGCGCGATTGCAAGTTTGAGCGGGATTGCCGGACTGATCGGGCCGAGCGTGTTTACGCAGACGTTCGCGGCGTTCATCGGCCCCCAGATGTCCTGGCACCTCCCCGGCGCCCCCTTTCTCCTGTCGGCGCTCATGCTGTTGACCGGGGCCGCCCTTGCGTGGCGTGCGACGGCGCCGTCCTCGGTTCCCATATCGATGCCAGCCGAGGAGCACACGCCATGACCGCCCCTCGTCCGAACCGGCAGCGGTGGCCGTTGCCACGCCACGATTTCTGGTCGACACCGTTTGCCGACGCGTTGCTGCACTATCTGGATCTCCGTCCGGGGCTATCGATTCTCGATGTGGCATGCGGCCATGGGGTTCCCTCGTTTTATCTGGCCGAGCAGGTCGGGCCGAACGGGCGGGTCGTGGGTGTCGATCTGAGTGCAGGCCAGGTGGCGCGGGCACGGGCCATACAGGGCGCGCACCTGCCGTGGCTTCGATTCGAGTGTGCCGATGTGAGGGGCCTGCCGAGCGAATGGCCGAGTTTCGATCGGATCACCGGAAACTTGTCCGTCATGTTTTTTCGCCCAAATCGTTATGACACGCTCCGCGGGCTCATCGCGCACTTAAGACCGGGCGGGCAATTGGTGTTGACCTTTCCATCGCTCGGTACGTTCGATTCGCTCTGGCAGCGGATCGAACGCGAGTTGACGTCGAGACGTCTTCATGCTGAACAACGTCGGTTCCAGAGCTATCTTGCCGAGCGCCCCTCGGCTCAGGACGCGCGCATATGGTTGGACTCGCTCGCCCTGGATCGGATTGTCGTGGAGGAATGGCCGTTGGAGATCGCCACCGGATCGGGAGACGCCTTCCTTTATCACCCGTTGCTGCGAGGGGGATTTCTTGATGATGTGTATGAATGTTTCGACGATGCGCGACTCGCCGATGAGGTGATGGTCCATGTCTCGAAGGATGTCACGACGTTCCTGCCGCTCGTGGCGCAACGGTGCGTGATGGCGGGTTGGAGACCGATCTGAACGTTGAGGAGGAGGGGAGGGCCTGGCGGAGATCGACCAAAGCCCTCCCTTGAACCGGCGGCAGATCGATATTACTGCGGAAACTCCGTGGGCGCGGTCACGTGCTGCCAGCCCTCTCCATTCAGCGAAACGAGAAAGGCGACCAGCGCCTGCTTTTCGTCCTCCGTGAGGTTCAGCGGGATCACGGTGTTGTCCAAATGCGGGTTTTTGATGCCGCCGCCGTTATAGAACTCCACCACATCCTGCAGCGTGCCGAATCGACCGTCGTGCATGTACGGTGCGGTGCGGGCGATCTCTCGGAGAGTAGGTGTTTTAAAGGCACTAAGATCCTCTACGTTCTTGGTTTCCAAGTACCGACCGAGATCGACCGTATTGGTGTCCCAGCCGATCCCGAGGTTGTGAAATTTCTCGTCCGAGAAATTAAATCCGGAATGGCATCGCATGCATCGGGCTTTCCCACGGAAGAGCGAGAGCCCGAGTTGGGCCTTCGGGGTCAGGGCATCCTCCTCTCCTCCGAGGTCATAGCGGTCGGCCGGACTGTTGCCGGACAACAGAGTCCGTTGAAAACTCGCAATGGCCTTGCCGACGTCGTCGAGGGAAATCTCTCCGCCGAACGCCTCCTGAAAGAGAGCACGGTATCCGTTGATGCTCTTCAGTTTGGCGATCAACTCGTCGTGATCAAGGAACCCATGCTCGACCGGATTGATGAATGGGCCGATCGATTGCGCTTCCAAGGTGGCCGCGCGTCCGTCCCAGAATTGGGCCTTGGCAAAGAGGCGGTTGATCGCCGCCGGTGCGCTACGCCCACCCTGGAGGTGCGCAATTCCAGACGAGACTGCCTGACCGTCGGTGAAGGCCAAAGCCGGGATGTGGCAACTCGAGCAGGCGATCGTATTATTTTTGGACAACCGCTTGTCAAAAAACAGCGTCCGTCCGAGCTCAACCTTTTTGCGGGTTAACGGATTGTCTTTCGGCACGTATGTGTTGGGGTTCTCCAGTCCCAGGAGTTCCGGTAGATGAATGGCGTCGGAGGTGGTCGCAGGTTTGCCGGTAGTTGGTTGGGCTCCCGTGGCGACATGCCAGGATACGGCAAGAGCCGCGAGTGCCAAAGTCGCCACCGCGAAGGCTCGACTCCTGTGCTGGCGAGTTCGTGTCATCGATCATCTCCTTTCGCGATGGTGGGGGCGGTGGGGTCGTGTTATCAGGTCGACCTCGTTGTGCTCCCCCGACCCGGTGTTCTGAAATGGTCTGGCCCGGCAGCCGGCGCCGTCAACGATGGCAAGACGTGGGATGTTGTCGAGAGCGACGTACGACATGTTTCTGCTCCGGTCCGCCTTGTTGATACAGCTTAAATCTTCCCATACAGTTAACTCCAATTAATTATGTATTATGTTATGATTAATTTGTCTTATTCCATAAGGAGGTCGGCCACTCAGTGACGTTGACGGAAATGAAATACATCGTGGCGGTGGCGCAGGAGGGCCGTTTCGGACGCGCTGCAGAGCGCTGCTACGTCACCCAGCCGGCGCTCAGTCTGGCAATCCAAAAGCTGGAGCAAGAGTTGGATGTGACGATCTTCGAGCGACACCGGAACCAGGTGACCTTGACGCCGTTGGGTGCCCAGGTCGTCCAGCAAGCACAGCGGGTACTCGAAGAGGCCGAGCGGATTCTTCACCTTGTCGCGCGGGGAAAGGATCAACTCGCGGGGGTGTTCCGGCTGGGTGTCATTGCGACGGTGGGCCCGTATCTTTTACCCGATCTTATCCCCGCACTCCACAAGCGTGCCCCAGCTATGCCCTGTGAGATCGAGGAGAATCTGACGGCGAATCTCAATGCCATGCTCAAACAAGGGTCGCTGGACGCCATCATCGTGGCCCTCCCGCACGATGAGCCCGGTACGCAGTCCCAGCCGCTCTATGACGAACCGTTTCGAGTCGTCGTACCCGTCACGCATCCCTGGGCCAAGCGGAAGAAGATTGAAGTCGAGCGTCTCGCGCAGGAGAAAGTGATTTTGCCCCACGCGGGACATTGCTTTCGTCGCCAAGTGCTGGATCAGTGTCCAGACGTGAGCCGGTCCGATCGCGAGGGCGTACAGGGGAATTCGTTGGAGACCATTCGCCAGATGGTCGCTTCCGGTCTCGGTATCACAGTGCTTCCGTGCAGCGCGTTGACCGCCAAATACCGGCACAAGCGTTTGGCCACGGTGCCCTTTGCGGATCCGACACCGGAACGGCAGATCGGACTGGTATGGCGGAAGGGGTTTGGGCGCATGCGTGCGCTGAACGTACTGGTCCAGACCGTGAGAGCACTGAAGATTGTGGGATTGGAAATGTCGACGGGCGGTCCGATCGCGGCGTCGGGGAGCGGGGGCTAGGCTTCCGGTCCCTCCATGGCCGAAAGTTCAGCCAGGTGCCGGCCGCCCACGTCGGTCAGGATGTATTTCCGTTCGTATCGATCGTGATACACGTAACCGTGTTGCACGAGTTCCATTAAATACGGCTCCAGTGGCAAGGTTCCTGCGTCGATCGCTTTAAATTCGCTTTCGGTCCAACATCCGGCCCGATCCTGCAGGATCTTCAAAAGCTTACGCTTAATCTGCAGATGAACGTCCAAGGACCCCCTACGATGCCGTGGCGGGCCGCTCCCAGGCGATGTGGTTGAGTCGCCGGTAGCCTAGATACACCTCACCACTATTTCTCGTTGTTGTAAAACTACCATGCCGTCACGCGACTGTTTAGACGCGATTGCTCCTAGTACGTTCAGGAAGTCGGATGCGTCGTAATGGATCTAATCGGTATTCTTTAAGTTGCGAAATGTTCCGTACTGTGAGGATGTGCGTTATCGCGCACGCCGTTTTTGGGCGCGTGCCGTGAATCCCACCGGCGGTATTGTTATACTGCAACAAGCGTTCTCCGTATGACACGGCGGGTGGCGGTCGCTCCGTGGACGCTCGCCTTTGTGACGGATGTCCGTCCACACTCATGGCCGAATTCTCGATACAGCCACATCTATTCGTCATCCTCGGGGCCACCGGCGACCTTACCAGGCGAAAATTGCTGCCCGCCTTGTTCGACCTGCGCAATCAGGGTGTCTTGGAACGGGGAAAAGCTCTGATCGTCGGGTCCGCGTTGCCGGAAATGGGAGAGGAGGGATTTCGCCTCTGGGCGTACGAAGGGCTCCTCAAAAGCGAAGGGGGAGCTCAGCGCGACTTACGAGGATGGTGTGATCAGACATTGTTCTATCAGACGATTCGCGAGGGGCAGTCTCGGGACTATGCGGTACTCGCCGAGTATATTCATCGTGTGGAGCACGAGCACGACTTGCCTCAAAACCGCATCTTCTATCTGGCATTGCCGCCCGGCACCGTGCCGGGCGCGATCGAGGCCTTGGACGAGGTGGGATTGCTGAAAGGGACGGGGTGGGTGCGTGTGGTCTTCGAAAAGCCATTCGGCCACGACTTTCACTCTGCCCGCGCACTGAATACCCGCCTGCACCGCTATCTGGACGAATCCCAGATTTATCGTATCGACCACTATCTCGGCAAGGAGACCGTGCAAAACCTGCTTGCGTTTCGATTCGCCAACCCGATCTTCGAAGCGCTGTGGAATCGCGACAATGTGGAGCATGTGCAGATTACGGTGGCGGAAGACCTGGGCATTGAACACCGTGGTGCCTATTATCAGCAGGCCGGGGCGCTGCGCGATATGGTGCAGAACCACCTGACGCAGCTGTTGTCGGTGGTCGCCATGGAGGTGCCGTTTTCATTCGAATCCGGCGCGATTCAGAGCGAGAAGCTCAAGGTGCTGCATTCGGTGCTCCCGATCTCACACCGGAACGCCGTGTTCGGCCAGTACACAGGCTGGACCCTTGGGGGACAGCGCATCAATGCTTATCGTGAGGAGCCAGGGGTCCCGGCGGATTCCACGACGGAGACCTACGTGGCCTTGCGGCTGGATATTCATAACTGGCGGTGGAAGGGTGTGCCATTCTACCTGCGCACCGGTAAGCGGCTACCGCGGAAACTCACGCAGGTCGCGGTGACGTTTCGCGAAGCTCCAACACAAGTCTTTCGTTCGCTCGAGCCCGGCAGTTTACGGTCGAACAAGCTGCTGATTACGTTGCAGCCCAACGAGGGATTCTCGCTGTGTTTTTCCGTCAAGAGTCCCGGCCGGTCATTTCAACTGAGCGAGCATGCGCTGCAGTTTGATTATGAGGAAGCCCTGGGCCAGTTGCCGGATGCGTACAAGACGTTACTGCGCGATGTCATGATCGGGGACCAGACGCTTTTTGTCGGTTCCGAGTTCACGGAAGCGGCGTGGCGCCTCTACGATCCGTTGCTCACCGAGGACACACCCATCAACTTCTATACTGCCTCCACATGGGGACCGGAGGAGGCGGATGCCATGCTCCAACAGTACCAACATCGATGGCAACTGGGGTGGTAGCCGAGGCGGAATGTGGGACGTTTCTCACTGTAAACGGCAGGGGGCTCGTATTGACTATCGCTCGCGGTCCCCACGGACCAATGGTACGAAGGTCACTTGAGTAATCGCGTGCCGGTCGTAGCCTTCCGAGGTTCGGCGATATAATTCGAGTGTCTGAAACCGGCGGCCGACCGGAATAATCAGTTTCCCTCCGACGGCCAATTGATCCAGCAATGGCTGCGGGACATGCTCCGGGGCAGCCGTCACCATGATGGCATCGTAGGGCGCTTTCTCAGGCCAGCCTGTATGTCCGTCGCCGACGCGCACCCGAATGTTCCGATAGCCTAGATCCGTCAACGTCGCTTCCGCCTGTCGGGCGAGCGGTTCCACGATTTCGATCGTCAATACCTCACCGGCCAGTTCGGCCAGGATGGCAGCTTGATATCCAGAACCGGTTCCCACCTCCAGCACCTTGTCGGTTTTTTTCAGCGACAGCGCTTCCGTCATCAGAGCGACCAACGATGGCTGTGAAATGGTTTGCTCGAAGCCGATCGGGAGTGGCTCATCGTGATAGGCCAGATCGGCATATCGATCCGGCACGAAGCGGTGACGTGGCACGTGCCGCATCGCTCGCAGGACGGACGGGTCCCGAACTCCGCTGGGGATCACGTGCTCCTCGACCATTCGTTCACGCTCGCGTTCTCGGGTAGGCTCGTGTCGTGAGAGGTCCGACATGTCGTTCCCATGGCAGGAGACCGGCCCAACCAATGCGATGACGAGGAGTACCCTCACCGGCATCAGGAGTCGCTCGGGTCGTGTGAAGGGTTCCAATGGAATACCTTGGATTCGGTCAGGCTTGCAGTGCGCAAACATAGTGCCAGGGATTCGCTCAACAGGGTTGAAGGACTCACACTCAACTTATTCGCCATCTGTAGCGCTTTCGAACAGCACGGCGTTGGGCATTGTGGCATGCTGCCCCAGTAAAAACGTCGTGTCTGTTCTTGCTTCTACACAAACCGTCGCAGAGAGTGAGATCTTCCGGTTGAGTTGGGTGGCATCGCCGTTGCTGTTTCACTCGAGGCGGAGTTGTGTGACGACATGATCGTGCCCTTGATTCTTGAGTCTCAACGAGATCCTCTCGGAGAAGATGAGGTCGAGATCGTCGAGCGGAAGGGCCTGGGCCATCCCGATACGATTTGCGATCTCGTCATGGAGTCTGTCGCGATGGGACTGTCGCAAGCCTATCTCAAGACCTGTGGCCGAGTGCTTCATTTCAACGCCGACAAGGGGATGTTGGTGGCCGGACAGGTCGATGTCCGATTTGGAAGAGGTGCGATGCTGGTGCCGATGCGGCTTGTCATGGGCGATCGCGCCACGTTGGTTTGGCGGAAGAGGCGCATCCTGGTGAAAGACATCGCCAAGAGGACGTTCAAACGGCATCTGCCTCTGATCAATCCGGTCCAGGATGTCGAATTCGAGGTGGAGTTACGGCCGACGTCGGAGGAGTTGCAGTCGGTGGCAGAGCGATACCGGGAACCAGTGGCCAATGACACGTCTGCCACCGTGGGGTACGCCCCGATGACACCCACTGAGCGGCTGGTGTTCCAGGTCGAGCAGTTCCTGAACGGTCCGACTTTTAAGAAGGAGTTCCCGGACACGGGGCAAGACGTAAAAGTTCTGGGCGTTCGGACAGGCAGAGAATTGGCTGTCACCATCGCGATGCCGTTTCTGGCTCCCCTGATCAGAAGGGAGTCCGAATATTTCAAGCGAAAGGCGTCGGTCACTCGAGTCGCTGGGGATTTTGTGAGACGTGAGGTTGAAGGGGGTTACTTCCCGAACGTCTGCCTCAACATGCTGGATAGGCCCGGTCACGGCGCGGCCGGTGCGTACCTGACTCTCTTGGGCACCTCGGCGGAAGCGGGAGATTCCGGCGAGGTTGGACGAGGAAATCGCGTGTGCCGGGTGATTTCGCTTCATCGCCCGGCCAGTGCCGAAGCGGCGGCCGGCAAGAACCCCATGGCCCACGTGGGGAAAATCTACAATGTGTTGGCGCAGGTGCTGGCGGAAGATATTCATGCTCATGTGCCCGGCTTGTACGACGTGACGGTGTGGATGACGAGTCAAATCGGCAAGCCGATTGCGTCGCCGCACAGCGTGGTTGTCACGGTGACATTGACCCGCGAGGCGACTCTTGACGCGGTTCGGCCGAGAATCCAGCGTCGAGTCGACCTGGCCTTTTCGAGACTAGGAACTTTCTGCCGGGCATTGGCGCAGGGTCGGTATGCGGTGTGCTGAGTCTCGTCGCTCGAAATCGGGACCGGAACTGGTTGTTCAGGGAAACCGAAGTCCACCATTCCGTATGTATGATTGAGCAGCTGTCATAACGATGTGTTTTCACGTCGAGCCGCCCCGGCCAATGATCGATCGTGGACGGGGTCAATCGATTGGAGCGCAGAAGGGAGAGTCGGCGGTGCAACGATGGAAAAGAGCGATATGCGCGGGGGCGGTGGGTGCCGTCTTCGCGTGCGGATTATTTGCAGCCGGTGCAGGGGCGGTCGTCCAGCTTCTGCCGGATGCCACCCTGACGCGTGAGGGAGGTGCTGCCGTTACGGGCAAGGGTTCGGTGGCCGACGACCCCACGGTCAAGGAAATCTTGGCCGCGTTCGGACGGACTGAATCGGCCGTGAACGCACAGGACCTCGAAGCCTTGATGACGTTCTACGCAAAGGCCTTCAACTACCATGGACTGAAGCATGCCGACGTCAGGCGGATTTGGACCGAAGTGTTCGAGCACTATCGAGGCGTGTCGTCCACCCATTTGTTCTCGGACATTCAACTCATCCGTGACGAAGGCCAACTGCGTGCGGAGGTGACCTGCACCGGCGGGTTATATGGAACGGAACGTAGAACCGGCAAAGCCATCACCCTCGACAGCTGGTTTCACGAGGTGCACTACCTGGTCAAAGACCACGGCGCATGGCGGTTTCTAGGAAACGCCGGCGACGCTCCGACTTCAGCGCCCTTTGCTTCCGCTCCCCACCATCCCTTGTTTTGAGGACTTTCACGCAGCACGATCCTATCGATTGCAGGATGGTCCGCTGGGACGACTGCGATCGCCGTGTTTTCAATGCTCATAAAACCAATCTTGACCTCCCGCGCCCAGCCGCGTAGGGTCCGGGATATCGACAATGGTCGGTTGTCCGGGGAGGGCACACGCATGTCATTGGTGGCATACAATCAGGTTTCCGTTCCCTCGTTCATGTACGGCACGGCCTGGAAAAAGGAGGCGACGACTGTTCTGGTCGAGCAGGCTGTGGAAGCGGGGTTTACCGCGATCGATACGGCGAATCAGCTCGTCCACTACGATGAGGGACGCGTTGGCGAGGCGTTGAGTGCCCTCGCGAAGCGCGGTGTTCCACGAGACCGTTTGTTTCTACAAACCAAGTTTACCCCTCTTGATGGACAGGATCACAGAACGCCCTACGACGCGCGGGCTCCTCTGGCGACGCAGGTGGCTCAATCGTTCGAGAGCTCGCTCGCGCATCTGCACACCGATACCGTGGATTCGTATGTACTGCATGGGCCCTACAGCCGTCGTGGACTGGGTCGGGAGGATTGGGAGGTGTGGGGGGCGATCGAGGCGATCTATGAATCAGGAAGGGTCCGTATGATCGGTATCAGTAATGTCTCCGCGGAACAACTCGAGACGCTGTGTGCGAAGGCGAAGCACAAGCCGATGGTGGTCCAAAATCGGTGTTATGCGGCGTGGGGATGGGACCGGCAGGTTCGCGCGATCTGCCGCGCTCACGGGATTATCTACCAGGGCTTTTCGCTCCTGACCGCCAATCGCGAGGTCTTCGTCGACCCCGAGATCCGTGCCATGGCGGCTCGACACGGGACCGGGTTGGCGCAAATCGTCTTTCGGTTCGCCATGCAAGTTGGGATGTTGCCACTGACAGGCACGACGAATCCGCAGCACATGCGCGACGATCTGCAATGTGACCGGTTTACCTTGTCACCAGAAGAGGTCGGGCGCATCGAGTCGATCGGGCTCTAGTCAGTTGACCCACGCGTGTCGAATCGTTCCACGTGACGGTATCGTTGGATCCGGTCGCTGCACGGCTGGTAAATGTACGTCCTCGATAGGGTGAACGTATGTGCACGTATTGAAAAAGTTGGGGGTGGTGCCTTTGAGATCAGGTAGTCCGCATCTGTGCACTCGCGGCGATCGAAAGGGGGTATCATGGTTGTTTCGGAGGGGCTAGTCGTATCGGTGGAGTATACGCTTCGGCTCGACGATTCGGCTTTGGTCGAATCGAATGTCGGCGAAGCCCCCATGACCTACACGCATGGGAAGCAGGAGATTATTTCCGGGCTTGAGCGTGGACTGGAGGGCATGCGGATCGGTGAGGTGAAGCGGGTGACGGTCGCCCCACAGGACGGTTATGGGGACATTCAGCCAGAGGGGCGTTTTGAGGTATCGAAGTCTCGCATTCCCGACGAGGCGTTGCGAGTGGGGGTCAGCTTGCAGGGCGAGGGGCCCGATGGGCAGGCGGTGTTTCCAAGAGTGGCAGAGGTGAAGGACGAGACTGTGGTCTTGGATCTGAATCATCCTCTTGCCGGCAAGACCCTGCATTTCGACGTTAAGGTCCTCGATATTCAGCCTTCGAGCTAATCGGGACCGCCTACAGGGTTGTCTACATCGATTCCACGGCCGCCTGTGCGTCGAGTAGGAATCGCGGTGCGGAGAGACTTGTGCGCTTGGACTATGTGGGAGGCGACTCCGCCGGTGAGTCGGATGACGGTGGTATCCATCCCTGCTGTCGCAACTGGTCCCAGGCTTTTTCACGATCGAGCTTATGGATGGCCACGGAGGCTCGATCGCCTTTCTTGGGTATATACCCAAGCCGCATGGGGACGGCACGCTTGCCGTCGTGGACAGTGAGAAGGATGCATAGCTCACCGAACCGACTCGGGGATCGCTTGCCCTCTGAGGGCTTGTCCTCGGCCGCCATTGGCGCTTTCGGTGGGTCCGTGTAGATGACCTCCGCGATGTCGACGCCATCGTGGCGGAAGCGTACGTTCCAGCGTCCGACGTCGTGTGGTCCCTCGAAGAGCACCTCCGCATTCGCCTGGCGAACGTGTGCGGGAGGAGTCTGTCCATCCAAACTCTCTACGGCGATGTAGGCCTTGGGGATTTTGAAAAGGGTGCGTGCATGGGTGACGAACAGGCTATTGAAATGATCGTTTTCAGTCAGCCCGACGACCGTCTCGACGCTGTCGAATTGTGCACGGACCAGGATGCGCTCGTTCAACGCGTCTCCGAAAATCACCGGAAGCCCTGCCTCCTCAGCCAGTCGGCAGTGTTTGGCGTCTGAATCGATAAAGACGATGGGAGTTCCACCCTTCTTCAGCTCCTTCGCCAGGGCCAAACTCAATTCGCGCACGCCGAGGATGGCGACCGTCTCCCGCTTCGGAAGCCGCAAGTGGAGAACGTGCGCCATCAATCTGGCGAATGCGCCGGCGTGCAGGACCGTCATGCCGATCGTCAGGAACACCATCGCGCATAGCGCGTCGCCACCTTCCAACCCTTCGCGCCGCATGGCCTCTGCGGTGAGCGAGGCGATAGCGGCCGCGACAATCCCTCGTGGGGCGACCCAGGCCAGGAACACGCGTTCTTTCATGGCGAGACCGGAGGCGTAGGTCGAAAGGAATACACTGACCGGGCGGACCACCAAGATCAGCGCGGCCACAGACCACCATGCGGCCGCACCCAAGCCGACGATGTCCTTCCACCGTAGGTCCGCTGCCAGTAGGATGAATAAGAGTCCGACCAGCATGACCGTCATTTGGTCTTTGAAGTCTCGCAAGTCTCGATCCACGTGCGTGCCAAAGTTACCGACTACGATGCCGGCCACGGTGACGGCCAGGATCCCGCTTTGGTGCACCACCTGATCCGAAACTTGGAAGAGCGCGTACGTCAGTGCGAGGGTGAAAATGTTCGTGAATCCGTGCGGAACCAGGCCAGACCAGCGGAGGGAGGCGCCGATGATGTAGCCGCCGATGATGCCGGCCACGACGCCGAAACCCAGCCGCATGCTGAGTAAATACAATTCAGTGGCCAACGTGCCCGCGGCCGGCGAAAGGACGATGTTGAGGACGAGTATCGCCAGGACCGCTCCGATCGGATCGATTAGCACGCCCTCTGCCTCGATGATGGTCCGGAGATGAGGCCGTAAACGCATATCTCGGACCAACGGAGCTACGACCGTTGGGCCGGTGACGACGACCAGGCTCCCGAACAGTATTGAACGGTTTGCCGGCCAATCGAGGATCAAGTAGGCCACGAGGCTGGCGCCGATTAGAGTCAGAAGCGCTCCCCAGGTCACGAGACGGCGAATGGGTGTCTCCTGCCGCCGCAGACGCGAGCCCTGCAGATTCAGTCCGCCTTCAAAGAGGACGATGGCAATGGCAAAGTCAACGAGATCGACGAGCCCTTGTCCCATGGCGTTCGGATTGACCCATCCGAGCACCTCGGGTCCCAAGGTCACTCCGAGTGCGAGGAGAAGGACGATGCTCGGAACATGGAGATGGCGGGCGAGCGATTGAGCCACGACGCCAGCCGCCAACGCAATGGATAAGGTCAGACCGGCGTGTGCACTAGCCATGTACGATGGTGGCGGCGGCACAATATCGCGACAGCGCGCGCGGGAGATGGTGTGCCCCTAAGGCCTGACGTGTCTGCTGGCCCTGTGATCGCGAAGATGCGGAGGCCGCCGAGTGGGCGCGGATTCCGAGACGCCGCTTGATGCACATGGTGCACAGGATACACAACCCTCCAGTCGTAACCAACTCTGGCGTGTCTCTTGCTGTAAGCGCCCGGAGACTGGGCGCGCTCATGGGTGGGTCATACGGCTCCCTTGAAACGATTGCGGGCCTACCGGCAATGGTGGGAAGATGCGTTCGTCTCGGGGGCGACAGCAAGGGGACGAAGGTTGGTTTGATGATCATCGTGACGAGGGCATACGAAGCGCCGACATAGGGAGGTGAGCAATGAGCGACAAGAAAGTGATCGCGGCGGTGGGAGCGACGGGACAACAAGGCGGCGGCCTCGTGCGGGCGATCATTAATGATCGAAGCGGCGGATATGCGGTGCGCGCGTTGACCCGCGACCCTCGATCCGAGAAGGCCAAGGCGTTGGAGGCGCTGGGCGCGGAGGTGGTGGCCGCGAATTTGGACGACCCACTCACGCTGGCTCGAGCGTTTGAGGGGGTCTACGGTGCATTCTGTCTCACGAATTTTTGGGAGCACTTTTCTCCGGAAAAGGAATTGGCCCAGGCCGCGATGATGGCGCAGGCGGCGAAAGACGCCCGTGTGCATCATGTGATCTGGTCCACGTTGGAGGACACTCGACGATGGGTACCCCTCAGCGATGCACGCATGCCGACGCTGATGGGCAAGTATAAGGTGCCGCACTTTGACGCGAAAGGCGAGGCCGACGCCGTGTTTACCAGGCTGGGAGTGCCGACGACGTTCTTGCTCACGTCCTTCTATTGGGAGAACCTTATCTTTTTTGGTATGGGACCGAAAAAACGTTCCGATGGACAGCTGGTGTTCACCCTGCCGATGGGCGACAAGAAGCTGCCGGGCATTGGGGTTGACGATATCGGCAAGTGCGCCTACGGCATTTTCAAGAACGGCCGCGAGTATATCGGGAAAACCGTGGGTGTAGCCGGCGACCATTTGACGGGAGCCGAGATGGCGATGGCGCTGAGCAACGCCCTGGGTCAGACGGTGCACCATCAGGCAATGTCATTCGAGGCCTACCGAAATCTTGGATTTCCCGGAGCCGACGACCTGGGAAATATGTTTCAATTCAAACATGACTTCAACGAGATGTTTTGTGGCGTCCGCCCCCTCGACGTGTCCCGCAGCCTTAATCCCTCGCTGCAATCGTTCGAACGATGGCTGGCGCAAAATAAGACTCGGATCCCGTTGGGCTAGTGCCATAGTATATATTGGCGTCGTGATCGCCGCCGGCGACATGTAGATGCGGCGCTCATGTGACGACGTGACACCCTCCTGTGAGGTCATTGCTGAAGTTCTGCTTCCAGCCAACGTATCGTGTCGCCCGATTCCAGACCCTCCACCTCAACGATGACGCCTGGTGATACCGAGGCGAAGAATGTCGCCCGTCCGATCGGTGCGTCGTCGACGCGTCGGAAAGCGGAATCGGGTAACGCGCTGGTGTCTATGGTTGTACCGAGGATGGTCAGTAATGGATCCGACGACGAGACCGTGGGCCCCTGCAACGCCCTGTTGCCGCTCGGAGACTGTCTGGTAATCTCCGTGGCAAGCACTTCGCTGCCGAAGGATTCGCCGCGGACGGTCACATGATCCCCGGCCGCCAGTTGGTTCAAGCTGGTCACATCCCCAACGCCGTGGACTTGGGTGTGTGAGTTCACGTGGATGATGGTTCCGAACAAGCCAGCCAACAAGAGGGTGCCTGAGATCCCATCGGACGAGGTTATGACAGAGATGTTCGATTCCAGCTTGACGCCATTGTTCAACTCAATCCGCTGAGCCTCCAGGACCTCGCCCGTCAGAACGCCATCGACCTCCACCCGTACGCCGGGACTGATGTCCGCTGAGACGCCGCCTTCAAATACGGTGTGGGTGTCGAATTGCACGCGAACCTGCCCGACCAGGAAGCTCGAGGAATCGACGACCCGTGTGACAAACCCCTCGATTTCGGCCCGCGTGCTCTCTTGTACCCCAATAGAATCTTGCCCCACCGAGGAG
The DNA here is from genome assembly GCA_036984305.1 of Nitrospira sp. Classification (NCBI taxonomy): domain Bacteria; kingdom Pseudomonadati; phylum Nitrospirota; class Nitrospiria; order Nitrospirales; family Nitrospiraceae; genus Nitrospira; species Nitrospira sp. The sequence continues at coordinate 3,272,343 of BQWY01000001.1, read as the reverse complement.
ACATGCAAACGGCCGCCTCCTTCTCCGCTTGGGTCAGCCAAAAACGTATTGCCAAGGAGGTGTACCGACAGAGCGTTCCAGGCATTCCCCCCAGGGGGCGGCATCATCGAGATGTCGGCTCCGGCATAATCGATCGTCACATTTCCAATTTCAAATGTCTCGGCTCCGGCATCGTGGTTCTTGACAAAGCCCTTGAGTTCATAGTCGGGGGGGCCGTTTTTGCGATCAATGAGCGTGGCGACGAGTGCGCCATCTCCCACGACGAATCCACTGATTTCGAGAACGTCCACGTTTGGCCGAAGTTGTGTGAGATTCCTGCCGGGGACTGCTTCATCGATAATCGTCGCATCGGTCACGAGGACAGTTTGTCCGAGGACGGTCAACATCTTGCCGGCCGCGTCGATCTGTTGCACGGGGCCTTCAATGGAATCTGAATACGTGATGCGGTCTGCGGTGCGCTCCAATATTTCCTTTGTATCGGTGTTCTCCAAGAGCGTCGCCTCGACCAGTACGATCATGCCCTTCTTGAGCTGGTCTTGCGTGGCTCCCGCGATGCGATCCACGGTAAAAAAGGTCGATGCTGTGTCGTACTCATCGCCCGACACGAACACGCTGCCAAATCCCGTCACGGGGCCGGAAGAGACCCCCGCGACGATTCCGGTGCCGCCGATACCGCCCCCCTCTTGCGCGCCTGGTCCGCACGACGTCGTCACGAGGAGGGGCCAGAGAAGCGACACAGCGGACGCTGCATGTCGCCATCTCATGTGGAAGGCCCCTTCTGGTCACGGACCGATTCCTGAAAGTGATAGAGCCCCAAGCCGACTCGCATGCGCCCGGAGCCTCGTGCCGCAGGATTCACGTCCCGATCCCGGTGAGCTAACCAGCGGTCCAATGCCTCTAGCAGCTCCTGCCCGCGCGCAGCGGCAACGGCCTGAAATTCCTTCGCCGCCTCTGTAGGCACATTGTCGTACATGACCTTGCGCTGGAATCGAGGATGCTTCGGGTTGGCATACAGGTTGTGTTCGATCGTCGCGATGAGATCAGCCGTGTCCATGCCAAGAATGGCAAGTTTCTGAATAGGACCTTTCTCCGGTACGTAGCCCCTTGTCATCAGGCACACCCGCCCGTCCTTCAAGTGCTTGACGGCCCCCACACGGATCAGTTCATCCAACATGGCTCGACTGGGCATGTCGCCGCTGTACCGCCTGACTAAATGTGAAAACGAAGCCGTGCCCTCGTTGATCCGTAAGGGGCTTGGATGTCCTCGGTCAGTCACGAAGTCGGGATCCTTGAGCCAACCACCGATCACACACGCGGCCCGGTTGTATTGGTCATCATTCCCGGCGAAGTCGGGGGCGTCCATTGCGAGGACTCGTTGGACGTCCTTCCGTGTGAGTCCGGTGAGGATCGCGACGCGCGAGGTCGTGGCTGGTTTTCCGTCGATGCCGAATTCCTCGGAGGCCACGGCCGCGTAGACCTGCTTGGCCAGCTCGAAGAACGCCTTCGCCGATAATCCGTTTCGCAGGCAAATTCGGATCAGCGGTCGGAGTAAGGCTTGGATGGCAGCCCGCAATGCTATAATTTGGGTGCTAGGCATTGATTTGGGAAATAATTCCCATATATACTATTGCAATTCAAGCACTGGCTCACGGCACAGTAAGGCTTCCGGTAAGAATGATTCGCAGACGCCCATCCCGCCTCCTGGCCTTCACTCTCGCGACCGTGCTGGCCGGCCCAACAGCTTACGGATTCTACCGGTGGGAAGAAGGAAACTTCCATGAGGTTTCTCCACAACAGGTCTATCGCTCCCGACAGTTGAGCGGCTCCGAATTCATGGAAGCCGAACGGCGGTATGGCATCAAGAGCGTTCTCAATCTCAGAGGCCCTAATCACGGGAGTCAATGGTACCAGGACGAGGTTGAGGTGGCTCATCGGCTCGGCCTTCGTCTGTACGATTATCCGATCACGGCCAGCCGGGAACTCACCGCCGAGCAGATCGGGCAACTTGTGACCATTCTTCGAGAGTCGCCCAAACCGATCCTCATTCACTGTAAGTCCGGAGCCGATCGAACGTCGCTGGTTTCTGCACTCTATCTCGTTGCCCTCGATCGGTCATCTGTCGAGGTGGCAAGCCAGCAATTGTCCTTCTATTACGGACACCTTCCCGCATTCCTTGGAACCGAGACCAGTGCAATGGACCGTACGTTTTGGCGATTGATCGCAACCAGACAGGGTCCGTGGGGTCTTCCCCTGGACCGGGTCTCCCGAGCCGAACGCTGAGTACGACGGTTGTCGTCCATGTGCGTGTACTGGTCGTCCTTTCGTAGCACCCCCTCTCGAATCTCTGGAATCCTACGGGTGCTTACTCGCTGAATGGGTATCGCTTCCGATGCTGTTTAGCGTATTATTCCGGCCATCTTTTGCCGCACGATCGTTCAGAGGTGGACACGTTCACGACAAAATTTGCACGGAACTGTGCGAGCGAGCCGGCCTGGAGTGAATATCCCCTCGGCTCTTCAAGGCGATTTCTATTTGAAGTCGTCAGGTCCGCCTGACGTGAGGGCCGGTAGTCAACCGGTGACGGGACTCCACCAGCCGGACGGTCACACGGTGGTGATGAATCGGTACTGACCCACAGGAGGGTGACCGGCGATCCTGCACACCCCGCGAGCCAAGTGCAACCCGTCCTGACGATTGAGAGTGGTCACGAAAGAAGGGAGTGTCTATGCGAGTGAGCGGATTCACACTGATCAGAAACGCCATTAAATATGACTTTCCGATTCTCGAGTCGATGGCGTCGCTTCTCCCTCTGGTTGACGAGTACGTGGTGAATGTTGGGCAATCCGAGGATGAAACGCTGGATCTCATTCGCTCCATCGGGTCACCGAAGATCAAGATCGTCGAAACGGTATGGGACGACAGCCTGAAGACGGATGGCAAGTTGTTCGGGATTCAACAGGATGTGGCACTGTCGCAGTGCACGGGAGACTGGGCCGTGTGTCTGCAGGCGGATGAGGTGATCCATGAAGATGACCTTCCCGTGATTCGGAGCGCCATGCAAGAATATCTGCCGCAGCAGGATGTGCAGGCCTTGGTCCTCCGCGTGTTGCATTTTAAGGGCGACTACTGGAGTGTTGATCCATGGATGTATCATCGTGCGACACGCATCGTGCGTCCGAATGGGAGAGTGCGTTCCGCGATTGATGGGTTCGATTTCGAGGTGGAGGGTCTCCCGGGCGTCATCAAGAATTCCCCTTCGGTGGGACCCCGGATCCCCGCTACGGTATACCACTATGGGTATGCGCGCCGTCCGGAGGCGCTGAAGGAGAAGCGACGGTATCAAATTCGTCGCCACGAAGGAGATCGGCTAACCGAAGAGCGAATTGATGCATGGGCTGAGGAGGACGCGCAGTTTCCCGATTACGGCATTCTGAAGAATTTCCGAGGCCGGCACCCCAAGGTCATGCAGGATCGGATCAGCGCGGCCACTCGCCTCAAGCCGTGGCGTAACCGATGGTTGAATCCGTCTTTCTATCGGCGCGTGCTCAAACAAGGTTTCCGAGGCTAAACGTGCTGATGCTGATGCCCATTCCCCGCCTGTCCACAACCCCATAACGAATCGCCTGCAAAGTCCCCTCATAATCCCTGCCGGAGGCGAGAGAGGGACGTGTCTCGATAGATCCCCCACTGCCGGTCATTCTGCCGGGTCGCTTCATCCATTTAATAATCAGCTTCTGGTTGGCGAGGGATCCGGTCTTCGTTGGCGCTCACTGGGGGTTCAACGACAACGTCCATTTTGGCCGAAGGTTCGGCTCAGCTTGAACGCGTTGAATTGCTTGCCGGAATCTCGGATTCATCATACGGTAGTCGGATCCTTGCTGTGCGTGCTGAGTCGATTGCCGAACCAGGAATTGCTTCGGTCATGGGACGTGCTGTGACAGCGGTCGTGGGACCTTCGACCGAGCGGCGAACCTATCGCTGGATCGTGTGGTCCAGCATCGTGCTAACACTGGTCAGTCTCATTGGTGCAGGGATCAGTCTCTCGATCATCGAGCGGCGGCTCGTCGAAGCGGCAGGACATACGGTGGCGCAGGCCGCCGCATCGGGCGCACAAAAGATCGATGCCCTCCTCGAGGAGCGGTACGGCGACGTGTCGATCGTGGCCCAATCGAAAGTGCTGCAAGGGAACGACCGAGAAGCGATGACGGCGGAGTTACTCCGTCTTCAGTCTGCCCATACGGTATATGCCAGCTTCCTCATGGCCGACTCCAACGGCCGCGTGATTGCCGCCACCGATCCAGAATGGGTCGGACGACCCGTCGAGCAAACGCGCTGGTTTCGGTCCGCGAAGGCACATCATGGCGTTGTGATGCAGGACCCTGGGCGGGCCCTCGAGGCCGGCGGCAGCATGGCGGTATCGTTTGCGTCAGCCGTCCTTCTGGCCGATGGACGCGTCCGAGGCGTCGTGGCAGGGTGGGTGGATCTACTCCTGCTGGAGGGGTTGCTCCGTCGCACGGTGGCGGCTCTACAGCAGCAATGGGGGGCTGAAGCTCAGATCGAGTATGTGCTCCTTTCCGAATCGGGTGAGTTGTTCGCCGATTCACTGCTGCGACAAGAAGGGCATGCGAATCTCCAAGTCTTGAGAGTACCCAGTGCGATGGCCGTGATGGAGGAGCCTCCCGGGTATGCTGAAGAAACACATGCCCGGCGGCATCTCCAGGTTATCACCGGTTATGCCCATACGAATCGAGGTGTTCATCTGCCCAACCTCAGCTGGGGTGTCCTGGTGCGGGTCGATCTCTCGACCGTTCGGGCTCCAATTACCGCTCTCTTGTGGCGGCTTGGGCTTGGCGGTCTGTCGATTGCTGGACCGATGATTGGACTGCTGCTTTGGTCCGCCAAACAGCTAGAGCGCTTCGGGGCCCGTCAGACGATTCGAGCGACGATGTCGGAAGAGTCGTTGCATCGCCATATCGAATCGCTACACGCACTGGTCGAGGGCGCCCGATCGCTGACCGAGTCGCAAAATCTCGATGACATGTGTCGCCGACTCTTGGCCATCGTACGGCGCGATACGGGAGCCGAATCGGCCGTCATCGGGCTCTTCGACGAGTCCGGGACACGGCTCGTGCAGGTCATCAATCAGGGACCGCATCAGGAGTTGCTGCAGTCAATCGAACAGTCTCCTATCGGGGCCGTCTTGTTCCAAAGACTAACACACGAAACGGGTCCGGTCCGGCTTGCCAACCTTTCCCATCATCTCGCGGCGGTGGGATTCCCGGGACCGCTCCCTCAAGTGTCCGCCTTTCTGGGATCTCCCATTCGCGCCCACGGACGTCTGTTCGGTACGCTGTGCTTGGTCAACAAAGCCGTTTCCGACGAACAGCCCTCGGTATTCTCCGACCTCGATGAGCAGGTGGTGGCGGCGTTGACGGCCCAGGCCGGGGTTGCAGCGGAAAACCTCCAGGCACTGGCCCATGCCAAACGGCAGGCCACGCACGATTCTCTCACGGGCCTGCTCAATCACTCCGCCGTTCTCGAAGGGCTGGAGGCGGAACTTGAGCGCGGACAGCGATCGACTGAACCGGTGTCGGTGCTGCTGGCGGATCTGGATCACTTCAAGGCGGTCAATGATACGTATGGGCATGGGGCAGGCGACCAAGTTCTGCTGGACACGGCGAACCGAATTCGCGATGTCGTACGACCATACGACTTGATGGGGCGCGTCGGTGGCGAAGAATTCTTATTGGTGTTACCCAAATGCGGACCTGTGGCGGCCTCTCAGCTGGCGGAACGGTTGCGACGTACGATCGAAGAGCATCCGTTTAGCCGTCCGGCCGGATCGTTCCACGTCACCGTCAGTATCGGGGTGACGACGTGGTTCGGCACAGCACCGACGAGCCCTAAGGTGTTGGTGGAAGTCGCCGACGAAGCCCTGTATCGAGCCAAGCGGAGTGGGCGAAATCGGATTGAAGTGGGACCGCCGCGAATCGACGCTCGGCTTGATACGCTCGCGAGCTAGCGAGCCGGGAACTGCAACGACACGATCTCCTGCTTTCTGTCACGACTCCAATATTCGTCGGTTTCCCGACGCGTAGCCCAGGCCTACCAACATCCGCGCCAGTGCCGACGACAAGGGCCGAAGGAAGGGTATCCATAGCCGATAAAGGGGCGATACCCGAGATATGGTCCGTACCCAAACCCCCTGTGACGGCCGAGGTACAGGCTGATGCCTGGATAGACACCGATGCCGGGCGGGTAGGTATAAAGGGGGGGGACCGTGTGAACCACTGCCGGCGACCGGGAAAGCTGATGCTGAAGATCCGCCGTGGTCGCTGCTTGACGCTCCACCTGCTCCTTCAGTTGTCCCATCGCTCCCTGTTGCGCGTTGATCTCGCCTTGTAGCTTTCCGATTTGCTCCCTTTGGACCTCGATCAAGGCCTGCATGCACCGAACCTGGGCGCCCTCGCTGTAGTTGCTGCATTCCCAAGGTACCTGGCTCTCGGTTGCATGGGCGGTTTGTCCTATGACGATCAGCCCGATGCACAGCAAACCTACCATAGGCGCTGCATGCGTAGGATCGCCGCGATGTCCTGTCCGCTGGGATCTGGTCATGGCTGGTGCCATAGGCGTCTATCGATTCTCCTACCTGCTGGTACGCTATCATGAGATCGTCCGAGAGGCCAGCCCCCGATCCGCCGCCCGGACCGCTCTACCGCTGCCAGGGATCGCGGAGTGCTATCCGAGCGATCGAGAAAATGGTTGCCCTTCCGCTAGGATCCTGGTGTACAGTTGGGGCTATGGCCCAGGGTCCCGTGTCAGAGGTCGAATGGTCGCCTGCCGAACTCCGGTATCATCCACGCGTTCGATTACGCGCTCCTTTTGCCTGTTCTTTTGCGCACCGCGGGATCCGTCGATGGTTCGGGAGAGACGATCCGGGGTTGGGAATCGTATTCAATTTGTCGATGACCGGAGTCAAGGTGTTGGGTGAAACGGATCTGAAGCCGGGCGATCGATTATCCATGAACCTGCGGTTGCCCAAGCAGACATCCCCAATGAGTGTGGAGGAAGGTACCGTGCGCTGGGTACAGGACCACATGTTCGGATTGGAGTTCACACGATTGTCCCCCGCGGAAGAATGGCGCCTGTGGAAGTTTATGGAGTTGGCCGCCAAACGATCCCGTTAAGCCTGGGCTCTCCCTCCGAGTCCGGTATCATTGCGATCACGGTTTGATTCACCCATCAAGTTTCGGGGTCGTCTCCGACGAGGCCATCGGGCTGGCGTGCGCCCTTGTGTCGGTCGATGACCAAGACAACGTCGAGTGCCCTCCTCGGAGAGAGTGAACGTTCGCGTCTCGGCGGATCATCACGGCTTTGGGGATGGTGGATTGGTAAGACGTCTGAAGAGACGGCGTTCTTGTGGGCGACGCGGCACGCCAGGGACCGCAGCAGGCCGGATGTCCCCTCGCCCCGATGGGGGCGAGGGGGACCGGCCCGTCTTATGGAGCAACCGACATAAAAATCGTCGCGTTTCCACGGGTGATCAACAGCAGCGCTGGCGATTTTGCTCCCAGCTGCCCCGCGAGCTTGTCAAAGTCGGCCACCGAGTGCACCGGCTTGCGGTTGATTTCCAAGATCACGTCTCCGGCTCGAAGGCCCGCCCGCTCAGCGGCCGAATCGGGCTCGATTTCACTGACGACCACAGCGCCCTTACCGCGGCCTCCGCGTTCCTTGTTCTCTTCGACGGTGACGCCAGCCAACGCATGTTCGCCTTTCGCGCTGCCTGGCCCGCTCTCGCGGGAGGCTTTCGCCAAATCCTTCGGGAGTTCCGCGATGGTCACCTTGACTTCTTTCTTCTGTTTCTCGCGGAATACCGTCACCGTCACGCTGGTGTCGGGCGCCGTGTCGGCCACAAGGCTGCGTAAGTGGCTTGGATCCTTGACAGCAGTGCCGTTATAAGACGTAATCACGTCCCCGCGCTGAAGTTTTGCCTTCGCCGCCGGACTTCCTTCCAAGACGTCCGCGACGAGCGCCCCTTTGGTATCGGAGGCGCCGAATTCTTTTGCCAATTCCGGCGTGAGCTCTTGAATCGAAACACCCAGCCAGCCGCGTACGACCTTGCCAAATTTGACAAGGCTCGTCATGACACTCTTTGCCATGTTACTGGGAATGGCAAAGCCGATGCCCATATTCCCTCCACTGCGAGAGAAGATGGCGGTGTTGATGCCGATGAGTTCGCCCTTGAGATTCACTAGGGCGCCGCCCGAATTGCCTGGGTTGATGGCGGCGTCGGTTTGGATGAAGTCCTCGTAGTCGACGATGCCCATATGCGCCCGGCCCACGGCGCTGATGATACCCATCGTGACGGTCTGATTGAGTCCGAAAGGGTTCCCGACGGCCAGGACGATTTCGCCGACCTGCAGCTGACTCGAATCGGCCATGATCAGGGTTGGGAGATCCTTGGCGTCGATCTTGATGACGGCCACGTCGGTCTTGGGATCGGTGCCGATGACCTTCCCGGTGAAGCTGCGCTTGTCGTTGAGGACGACCTTGATTTCGTCCGCTTTATCGACGACGTGATTGTTGGTCAGGATGTATCCATCGGAGGTCACAATGACCCCGGACCCCATTCCCTGTTCCTGTCGCTCCTTCGGTTGCCGGAAGCGCTTCTCGAACTCGTCTCCGAAGAATCGGCGAAAGAACGGATCGTCGAACGGATTGCCGAACTGTTGCGATTCTTCCTTGAATTTGCGCGAGGACGCGATATTGACGACAGACGCTTGCGCCATCTTGGCGACGGCGATGAACGTGTCGTTGGCGGCCAGGAGCCCACTGGTGGAACTGACGGGCTTCGCGGATGCTTTGGGGAAGTCCGGCCCCGGGGATGTGGGCGCTTCCGCATTGGATGGGCTGGGGGACTCCGTGCACCCCGTACACCATATGACCGCGAGTAGTGCCGTTGCCGCCCAGGTTCGAAGCGAGCGCGCGGTGATCGATCGTCGTCGCATAGGGTCGTTCAACCTGCCTTTCGGGTGAAACAATGGATCGTGTACGCTACGATTGGCTGTCACCTACTCTAAGACACTTTCCCATGGAGTCAAGAAGAAGTCCGTCGCAGCTCGGGAGGTCCGGTACTACGGCGGAGCCGGATTCCGTCGCATTCTCGAAGACATTGCCGTATTCTACACCGGCGTGCGGAATGGAGTCTCGACGTGGCCCGTCGTAGGGTTCGACAGAGTGTCTTCTTCCTCTTCGGTGGTCCCGTCTTGGCCGCGGTTCTCGCGTTTGCGTGCTATGGCCTCTACCTTGTCACGACGCTGACCTTACCAAAGGGCGAGGAACACCCGCCACTCTTGATTTATGGTGCCCCGTTTCCGCTGAAGCCCGAACAATCGATCGCCGAGACGCATCTGCTGGAACGATTGAGCCGGCTCGGGTACCGGGAAGTATCCGAAGGTCCGAGCCACCCGGGCGAGTATCGCGTGAGCGGGTCGGCGCTTGATCTGTATTTGCATGGCCAGGAGGACCTTCATGTGCCGGCCGAGCGGGTTCGTCTACAGCTGGACCGAGGGCGCATCACGGGCTTGTCCTCGCCGGTTCAGGACGGGAGACTGGTGAGCGCCGCACTCGAGCCGCAACTGATCAGCGGATTGCGAGGCGTGTCGCGCCAAGTACGCACGTGGCTGCCTCTCCGGGAAATTCCCCCGTTGCTGGTCGACACGATTTTGGAGGTGGAGGACCATCGATTCTACTGGCATCCCGGGATCGATCCCATCGCTATTGGACGCGCCGTCGTGGCGAATGTGGTACGCGGAGGCGTGGTGCAGGGAGGGAGCACGATCACGCAACAGTTGGCCAAAAATCTTTTTTACTCTCCCAAACGGACTCTGACCCGAAAATTTCAGGAGGCCGTGGCCTCGCTCGTACTCGAGATGAAGTATAGCAAGGACGAAATCCTCGAGGGCTATCTCAACGAGATTTATCTCGGGCAGGCCGGGTCGGTAGGGATCTACGGGGTGGCGGCGGCTGCTCAGAGTTATTTCGGCAAGCAGGTCGACGACCTGTCGATCGAAGAGGTCGCTCTGATCGCGGGATTGATCAAGGGGCCGAATACGTATTCGCCGCTGAGGGATAAGGATCTGGCCAAGCGACGCCGCGATATTGTGCTTGGCCGGCTCCGCGATACTGGGAAGTTGACGGGTGAGGAGTGGGGCGCGGCGGTCGATCGTCCGGTCCAGGTGTTTCCCCTCCAGCATGTGGTGGCGGACGCCCCATACTTCGTGGATTACCTGCTGTCGCAGGTTGAAAGCGGTGGTCTCCAGATCCCGTCCGGTGCGAAGGTGTACACGACGCTCGATCCGGTGCTGCAGCGGTTGGCCGCCGACTCATTGCAGCAGGGTCTGACGCAGTTGGAAGCCGCCTATCCCATACTCAAGCGTGACGACGAGCCTTTGCAGGGCGCCCTGGTGGTGATGGACCCGCGTGCGGGCGAAGTGTTGGCCATGGTGGGGGGACGCGACTACAGACTCAGTCAATTCAATCGAGCCGTACAGGCGAAGCGCCAGCCGGGATCTCTTTTCAAGCCGTTCGTCTATTTAGCCGCGTTCGAAGGACAATACGGCGACGAGACGGGGCCCATCACGGCCGCCACAACGCTGCTTGACGAGCCGGTGGCCTTCGAGTCCGGCGCCGGATCATGGTCTCCCCAAAATTACGATCGGCAGTTCCGAGGAAAGGTCACGGTGCGCGAGGCGCTCGAACATTCGCTGAACGTGCCGGTGGTGCGGGTCGCGCATAAGCTGGGCGCCAGGCGCGTGGCGGACGTCGCCCGGCAGCTAGGTATTCGGAGTCCATTGGATGCAAATTTGACCCTGGCTCTTGGCGCTTCCTCCGTGTCGCTGCTCGAAATGGTGAGCGGATATGCCGTGCTGGCTCATGAGGGCATTGCAACGTCCCCGACCCCGCTTCGGCAAGTAGTCAGCGAAGAGGGCGATCCTCTGTGGCACGCGATCGGAGAGCGCCATCAAGTGGTGTCCCCCCAGGCCGCGTACCTGGTCACGTCTCTGCTCAAGGGGGTTGTCGATCGCGGAACCGCTACAAAGGCGCGCGCATTAGGCTTGACCGCGGTTGTCGCGGGAAAGACCGGTACGACGGACGGGTACCGGGACGCTTGGTTCATCGGGTACACGCCCGAGTACGTGATCGGCATCTGGATCGGATTCGACGACGGGCATGAGCTGAAACTGAGCGCGGCCCAGGCGGCGCTGCCGATCTGGGCGCGGTTGGCCCGGCAGGTGATTCCGGCGGCGTCTCCCGATTTTGCGATTCCCTCCGGCGTCATGAGCGTGGAGATCGATCCGCATACCGGTCAACTCGCAACTGACCGCTGCCCCGAGAAAGTGGTCGAGGTCTTCATACAAGGCACGGAGCCGACCGTCTACTGCGAAGTGCACGGCGGTGGATTGTGGGAGCGATTCAAACGCACCTTTGGCTTGTGAGCGTCTCGCTCGGTTTTTTCAACTACGTACAATGAGGCCAGATAGTTTCCCCTAGGCTGCTCGCTGTGTTGACAAAGTGTGGCATGCGAAATATGATCCGCTCGCCTCAGGGAGGTCCAGCGGTGCGATTCGAGCAATGGCGACGCAGCCTTCGGATCCTATGCATCGGACTGCTCTGCTTCGGCGTCTTCATGCAGGTGCTCGGCGTACCCTCGTCGATGTGGTGCCTGGAGGTGCCAGAGGATCCGTTCGAGGGACAAATTCTCGAGGATCTGTCGATCCCCACCTGGAAAGAACTCGTTTCATTTTCGGTGCTGCGTATGACGCGATCCTATCCCTCTTCCCGCGCCCCCGACATGCTTGCGGAAGGTCTTCTCTTCCGTCCACCCTGTTGCGCGGCGACATCGTAACCTAACCGAAGCATGTCGGTTCGGTCTAGGTCTCGGCGTGGAGCGGCCTCGTCGAATTCGTTCTGAACACGACACTGACTATCAATGGAACCTGTTTGCCGATTTGGCAGGAGAACGATATGCCGGGCATACATATCGTAATGACGTGCTCTCTGTGTCGAAAAATAAAGGACGAGCATTGGGATGGAGCGGCTGGCCATGAATGGTGCGACATGGTCACATACCTCAAACGTTATCAGGCCAGCGCCTCCGAGCTCTTCATGTCCGAGGCCTTCTGCCCTGAATGCGCTCTGTCATACAACCGACTCATGACCTATGGGAACTCTCCACAGCCTGATCTGTGGTAGGTCGATCTGACCGTGACCGAGTCGGGTCCCTCTGATGCGCGGGCCGTACGGCTGGACCGTTCGGCTCCGCTTCCAGAGAGTCTCACGGGGCGGCCCGCGTTCGTGACGACGGTGGCTCCCTGCGCAAACGTCGCTCCCGCGTGACAATCGACAAGGGTTTTTGTAATGTACGTACTGCCTTGGATACGCGACTCCCCATAGTCTCACGCCAACAAATCTTCGCGCTGGTCTTTTTCGGCATCCTCCTGTTCCTGCTCTATCAACTGGCGCTCATGTTTCGGCCCTTTCTACTCGCGATGGTATGGGCCACGATCCTCGCGCATCTGATGTTTCCGCTTCATACGCGGCTGACCGCCAAACTGGGCGGGCGGGTCTCGCTCGCAGCCGGTCTGTTGACCTTCGGCATCATGCTGCTGGGGGTCTTGCCGCTTGTCTGGACGGGAATCGTCATCGTGCGCGAAGCTGCAGCGTCGGAAGTGGCGATTCGTGAGTGGGTCGCCAGCGGAGGGCTGGAGCGTCTTCCTCAGGAACTGGAGCAGTTGCCCTTGATCGGCAGACTGATGGGGCGAGTGGTGGCTCGGCTGGGACAGGACGTGGAAGGCAACCTCGGCGATGCGCTGATCTCCAGCGCTAATACCATGAGTCAATTCCTGGTCGGCAGCCTGACGGGGTTCGTGAGGAACGTGTTCGCATTCGTGGCCAATACGCTGATCATGATCGTGACGCTGTTCTTCTTTTTCCGTGATGGACGCGAATTGGTTGCCGGCTTGTACGATTTGGTCCCGCTCGATGCATCGCACAAGGCCAAGATCTTTTCCAGACTGGACCAGACGATGCGCGCGGTCGTCAAGGGGGTGGTGGTGACCGCGATCGTACAGGGGGTGCTCGCGGGGTTAGCGTATCTCGCGCTCGGTGCACCGATGCCGGTCGGGCTCACCGCCCTCACGACGATCCTCGCTCCGTTACCGTTTGGAGGGACTGCTCTGGTGTGGGTTCCCCTTGGGATGTGGCTCTTGTGGGCCGGGCCCACCTGGAAGGGAGTGGCCTTACTGTTGTGGGGCGGCGGCGTCGTGTCGACGGTCGATCAGTTCCTCCGACCCATGCTCATCGGGCAAGAGGCAAAGATACCGGTCTTTCTGTTGATCTTCAGCGTACTCGGTGGCCTGTCCGTCTACGGTGTGATCGGAGTCTTCCTGGGGCCGATTGTCGTGGCCCTGCTCCTCACGGCCCTGCAGATCTATCGCGAAGAATACCAGGGCGCGCCGCCCGCCGCCGCAACTCCCGCCGCGTAATCACCGTCCATGGGGCCGATTATTCCAGCGGTATCGTGATCGCGATCGCGCCGACGATGTCGTTCAGCTTGAAATCCCGTTTGGGGCTGAGCGGATGCTGATTGTGACAACTGACACACGCTGCGGAGATGGCCCGATCCGGATAGATCGCCTGAAAGTACCGCTTCTTCCCGCTCGCGACGACACCCCTGGTTGGTTCTAACGGTGCCGACGAAAATGACTCGAGCGCTTTTCGTTCGAACGACGTGGCGGGACTGTTCTTCTGATTGATCGGGTACAAACCGATCAGTCGAAATCGAATCCCGCTGCCTTGCTCCGCTACCATCTGTCCCGAGTGCTGCAGAAACTGGGCGGGGAGGGGGAGCGTGCCGTCATTCTCCCAGTGCTCCGTGGCGCGAATGATGCCGCGTTCCTGCATGCGATTGACCACTTGCGAGGTGTAGAAACTACGATCGGCTTCGATGATGGCATGCAGAAAGTCGGCGACTCGCTCGGGAGCGAGCACTGGCAAAAGCGCGGCGTCTTTCGAGGCTCCCCTCAGGGATGCGGTCGGCAAACACAGAAGAGCAGCCAGGGCGAAACCGAAGCTTCGCACGTACAGTGATCGGAGATGCGACGTCATGGCGCCACCTCTTTGCGTGGAGCATCTTTGGGCATGGGAAACGTGATGAGACAGGTGGTCCCTTGACCTTGCACGCTTTCGAGACGGATGTGCCCCCCGCTCTTCATCAGGAGGCGTCGGGCAATGGTCAGCCCCAGTCCGCTTCCTTGTCCCTGTTCTTTGGTCGTGAAAAAGGGGTCGAAGACTTTTCCCAACTGGTGTGACGCGATCCCGTGGCCCGAATCGGTGATCGAGAGCTGAATTAACAGTGGCGTGCGTTGAATTCCAAGCGTCAGTTGCCCACGGCCCTTCATCGCTTGGACTGCGTTGAACAGGACGTTGGCCAACGCCTGTTGAATATCCTCCGGTACCGCCTGGATGGCCGGAACCGCACCATATTCCCGTTGTATTTCGACCTGCCAGTCCGGTGTCGCCCGTTGAACCATGGAAATGGCTTGGTCCAGTTGAGCAGCCAGATCAACCGGGACCGTGCGCTCTTGCGCATCCGCCCGGCTCACACCGGTAAAGTCACGAATAATCGATGCCATGCGCTTGCCGTGTTGGACGATGTTCTTGGCAAACTCTTTGACCTGGTCGGGATTGGTCTCATGCTGAATGGCTTCCCCGAGGCCGAGAATGCCGAACAATGGGTTGTTGAGTTCATGCCCAATACCCGCGGTGAGGACGCCGAGACTGCCGCTCTTCTCCGCCTCGATCAATTGATCCTGAAGCCGGCTCTCGTCGGTCGCGTTCCGGAGGACCAGGCCGACATGAGCCTGTCCGGCACCGCGCGCCGCCAATGGAAACCATTCATATCGGTAGACGACGCTGCCGATTTGCAGTTCGCGCCGCGCCGAAGGCTCTTCCTGTCGTGCCGACTGAGCCAGCGGGTCTCGTGCGGCCGCGGGTCGGTCCGCCACCGGGAGGTGAGTTGATCCGCCGGCGTGCCCGTTGCCGAGGATGGCCAGTTCCCGCGAGAGCCGCTCTTGGGCCGACGCGGGAAGCTGGAGTAGTTCGAACAACTGCGGACTGCGGCCGCCCGTGTCTGCCAGTGCGAAGGCTTGCCGGGAGGCCTGATTCATGTAGTGGACCTGCATCTCATGGTCCAACAGAAAAATGGGTGCTGGCACGGCGTCGAGGATCTGGTCGGTGGATCGCTGCAGGATCTGCACCTCTTGGCTTTTCAACTCGACTTGCGATTCGAGCCCAGCGAAGGACTGCTCGATCTGGGCGTTCATGCGGTTGATTTCATCCGCAAGGTCTTCGATTTCGTCTCCGGTCTGCACGACGATCGGTTCTTTCAGTTCGCCGCGACCGATGGCGCGGGCGGCTGCCTGGAGATTACGGACCGGCGTGACGATCCGGCCAGCCGCAAATGCTCCCAGTGCCCCCAACAGAGCCAAGGCCAGGGTGCCGAAAATCGACATCCACGTGAAGAGGTGTTTAACGGGTGCGAACAGCTCCTCCGAACTTTGCCAGACGAACGTGTGCCAGCCGCCTCCCTGCATGGAACCATTGGTGGCTCGACTCGTCTCTGGAAGCGGCGAGAAACCTATGATGGACTTGCTTGTGCCTCCATGCCCATCGCTGGGGGCCTGCACCCATCCGGGCTCCATCGAGGTTACGAGGGGGATAATGGAGGGATCGGACAACTTGACACCCGTTGGCAAGATCGGACAGCTCAGCACTGTGCCGTGGCTGTCGATCAGCATGACATGCCCGGTCTTCCCAAATCGAATCGGATGCGTGGAGGGGGAAAAAAACTCTTTGGCATCGATCACGCGATGCAGCACACCGACGGCTTCGTACCGGAGACTATCCATGATTGGAACCGAGATACTAACCACATAGGTCTTGAGCCGCTCGTCGAAGTGCAGATCCTCAATGTACAGGCGGCCGACGCCCCGGTTGAAAGCTCCTCGCCACCAGACCGCCTCGGCGTTGGAAAACGGCGGCATGGTCGTCAGCGAGGCGACGAGCTGGCCCTGGATGTCGGTGAGATACAACATCCTCGTCGCCGCGCGCACGACGTGGGGGAGCAACTGATCGCGCTCGCTCCGCGCTCCGGAAAAATGCTCCTGGAGGAGACGGCTGAGTGGATGTTCCGTCACCGTTTTAATGGCCTCGGGATTCTGAGATTCCCACTCGGCAAGCGCGCGCGCCATCATGGCGGCTCGCTGCTCCACTGAGAGTGCCAGCAGAACGTCGCGGTGCTGCTCCAACATCTGGATGACGGCGGGATCCGACGCAATGCGAGAGGTGCGGGCGACCTCCTCGGCGACGAGCAAGTCGAGCTTGCGGGATGCCTCGATCGCCAGTGCCTTGAAACTTTCTCCGCTGACGTCGCGGATCTCTTGAGATCCTTGCAGGAAGGCGAGAATCAAGCCCGCGAGGAGAGGGATGATCCCCACCAGCAACATGGAGACGATGAGCTTACCCTTGAGCCCCAACCTGCGCGGGCGAGGGGACACGTCGGCCGGTGTCGTCATACGATTCGTGCGGGCGGTGAATTGCGGGACGGCCCGGTGCGACTTACGACACAGCGGGTAGCCGGAGGTGAATGGTGGTGCCCTTTCCCACCTCGCTCTCCACGGCGATGGTCCCGTCGATCTTTTCCAGTATCGTTTTTACATTATAAAGCCCCAGGCCGGTGCCTTTCCCGGGCTCCTTGGTCGTGAAGAAGGCGTCAAATATGTGCTCGCGTACGTCGGGAGGAATCCCGCTGCCGGTGTCGGCAATGCCAACCTCGACCATGCCGTCTCGATCTCGCGTGCTCAGAGTCAGGACGCCGTGCCCGTCCATGGCATGGATGGCATTGGTAATGAGATTGACGAACATGTGCAGGACGTCGTCGGGTGTCGCGCGGACCAATCGGTGTTTGGCGTCGTACGCGAGTTTGACGGTCATGTCCTGGAACAGCAAGGCATACCGGGCGATTTTGAGTGCCTCGTCCAGTTTCACGTGGATGTCGCTCGTCCCGGTTGTGCCGTCCCGGTCGCGTCGTGCGTAGCGCGTCAAATCCGTGCAGATCCGGCTCGTGCGCTTGACCGCCGCAATGATATCGCGGGCATGCTCCTTGATCACGGCCGGGTCAGACTGTTCCATCAAGTCCTCCGCCAGGCCAAGGATCAAATAGAGGGGGTTGTTGATGTCATGTGCGATGCCGGCCGCGAACGAACCGATGGAGGCCAGCTTGTCCGCATGGGAGATCTCCGCCTGCAGCTGGGATTCGTGTTGCACGAGTTGCCACAGCAGGCGGACTGCCGATCCACTGAGTGTCTCCGTCGCGGGCGACTTATGCCGTCTGATGACGTGCTCGACACTGGGGTCGCCCGTGACATCGAGAATGAGGTTGATATCCGGGGCTTCGATCAGGGGTTCCAGATCATAGCTGATCGGAATGTTCAGGTCCGCGGCTCGTTGGAGCCCCGGCGCGTCGAGCCGTTTATCGGCGATTCCGGCTATGCGAACGCCCCGGAGGTGTCGGAGGAGCTCCAGAAAGCTCGTCCCGCCGCGCCCGGCACCGAGAATGACGATCGTGATGGGGGTCGTGTGGTCCGCAATCAACGTCATGCGGCTCGCTCCGCGAAGCCTGGCGTCCCTGAACGTACCCTCGCCGGTGCGGAAGGACTTGATAGTGACGTCCTCGCACCGGCGGAGAGGGATGCGACGGAGAGGCTACAGGTGTGCGACCTCGCGCTGGTCCATCGCGCGGGCCACGGCGGCCTTCAGTTTCTCGCCTTCCACGGGCTTGACCAAGTAATCGACAATGCCGCCGTCCCGGAGGAAAGCCGATGCCATTTCCGTGTCCGGGAATCCGGTCAAGACGATGATCGGTACCCTCTTGTAGTTTTGGCGGAAGTACGCGATCGCCTCGACCCCATTGATCTTTGGCATGCGGATATCGCAGACCAGCACGTCGAGCATGACGCGATTCTCTCCGCTGTTGATGATTTCGATCGCCTTTTCGCCGTTCTCCGCTTCCAGGACATCGTACCCGGCCTTTTGAAGCGTCATCCGGACCACCTTTCGAATGTCCGGCTCGTCGTCCACGACCAGGACTCGTCCGTTTCCGGTAGAGGCTCCGAACATCAGGTCTGACTTATACTCGGTCATGGCATCCCTCCTATTGATGTTGTACGGACCGCGATGCGTGTCATGTTCATCACACTGGCGATGGCCGCGTGCTATGTAATGCTAGTACAGAACAGCAAAATCAATGCCGCTAGGATCCGGATGCTTGGTCGCCACATCCGCCTGTAATCGCTCAAATTGCGCACTATGCACAGTGTCCTCGTCATGGCCCATATCCACCAGAGTTGGTTGAAATCCACCACCATGCAGGAGCCACTCCGTTTTCGGATGCTGGGGGAACGCACCACTCGTCCCGCTTACCACAACCGTGCTGCCATCCAGCAAGATGCGAGGACGATCAACAGAGCCGTGAGAGTCAGTGAGTCGGGCGTTACTACCATGGACTTCGTTCCGGTCTTCTCTTTTGTTGTAGTGGTGCGTGCCTTCGGACGTCGCTGCATAGAGCAACTGAAGTGCCACGAGGTGGATGCCTACCGAAAATATGGATGCGTTTTCGAGACAGTGACGCCAAATCAATCAGATACTGTCTGCCTGGGCGGTGTCCCCACGGTCGTACGATCCCAGATCCAAACGGATATAGTATCAACTATGATACAGACCGAGACGAAGAGATACGGAGATGCCATGTGGACGGGTATAATGCCGGACGACTCTGGATGGTCCTGGAGATTCGGCCTGCGAAGAAATATCCAGCAAGTCCGGCCCATGGAACGAGCTTATTGGGGGATAAATGGACGGATAGCCATGTGGTTGAGTTCCCTGGCCGTGATACGATACCTTTTCGACGCGCGAAATTTGTGAAGAAGGAGGTTTCCTGTGCGATGATAACTCCAGACGCCCTGACCAACCACGTGAGAATGAGCTTGCCGGATGCGATCGTGACGGTCTCGGACAAAACCGGGACGATGGATCATTTGAAGGTCGTCGTCGTCTCGTCGCACTTTTCCGGGAAGTCGCTTCTGGACCGGCACCGCATGATTTACCAGGCCTTGGATGCTCCACTCAAAGACGGCCGCATCCACGCGCTCGAATTGACGGCAAAGACCCCGGACGAGCAATAAGGAGGAGAGCGATGACAGATCCAATCCAGCAAGAGATCGAGCAAGAGATCAAAGCCCACAAGATCTTGGTCTATGGCAAGGGAACCAAGCAGATGCCGATGTGTGGTTTTACGCGGGAAACTATGCAGTTCTTCGACCGGTACGGATATCCTTATGAAGTGGTGGATGTGCTGTCGCAACCCGCCAAACGTGAAGCACTCACGAAAATGACGAATTGGCCGACCTTGCCGAAAGTCTTTATCGACGGACAGTTCTACGGGGACACGGACATTCTCGATCCCATGGCAGCCAAGGGTGAAATGGAGCCGCTGCTGAAGAAGGCGTTCGGCCAATAGACGGTGGATGCCTTCCAGTCCGCAGCGGGTTGCCCGCCGATACAGCTGACATGAGCCTGTATTCGAACTGGTCCGGGTAACTGCTAGACGTGGTGTCGCTATGTGAAATGGGATGCCATGAGAGACCGTGCTGGTGCGTCGCCGTCTCTGCGTCCCATCACCCCACCGAAAAGCGCGCCCTATATCTGCCGGGGCCGTGAGTATTGCCAAAGGGCAAGGTCTTGCGGTACGCACACGTAGCCGTGATCGAATTCATTCCGTCCGGCAGTTCGTTCGCGACCGCCATCACCGAGTGGAATTCAATGCGGCCGGGCCTAACACGTATTGCTTACATTTTGGCTTCGGGGGGCGGCCAGTCCATCTCGGTGGTACGTCCGCAGTACGCGCACGACAGTCGATACCGTGCTTTGCGACGCGGATTCGGCAACGAGGTAAACGTGATCGGCGTGTCATCGAAAGGACAGGCCGGTTGATCGTGGAGGAGATGGGCCTCCGCCATCATCGTGACGGAGCCGATGTCCCACGGTGGCGACGTCTGTTCGTTGCCCATGATGGTTTCCGAGCGGTGGCAACGCGTGCACACGGCTTCGTACGTTTTCACTTTCGCCTGGGGCATCGTCATATCCGTGACTTCCAGAGGTCCCTGGCACCCGCCCATTCCGCACGTCAGGTGTTCCCGCTGGAATGCTTGAAGAAACCGACGATGGTGCTCTCGGTCAACCGTCGAGTCCATACTCCCTCCCGATGAGTCGTCTCGTCATATCCCCCAGGCACCGCTGATGTGAATGTTGGCCCCGTTGACGTAGCGGGCCTCGGGACTCAGCAAATATCGGACGGCCGCGACCGTATCGTCGACGGACCCGATGTATCCCGCCGGTATTCGCTTCGTCATTCCGGCCAGTTCCCCCGGAGGGGCGCTGCCGGAATCAATAAAGCCGGGCGCAACGGCATTCACCGTGATGCCATGAGGGGCCAGCAGTTTCGCGAGCGTCCGGGTCAGAATTAGCACGCCCGCTTTTGCGATGTAGTGCGCGGTCACGTCAGGCTGCGCGACCATCTGGTCGGCATTGGCCATACTGAAGCTCACGATGCGGCCCGACTTCCTTGCCTTCATGCCGGGCGCCACGGCTTGCGCAAGATAGAAAATCGGATGCAGATTGCCGTCGAACATGTCCTTCCAACCTTCAACGGACTCGTCGAACAAGTTGACTCGATGATAGGGGCCGGCGGCATTGATCAACGCGTCGATGCGGCCCCATTTTCGCTCCACCTGTGCCACCAGGTCCCTGGCCGCGACCGCGTCGGACACATCGCTGCGGACCGCGAGTGCTTCGCCGCCTCGTGAAGTGATGGCTGCCGCCGTGTCCGCGGCCGCCCGTTCGCTCGTGCGGTAGCAAATCGCCACGTTCCACTTCTGATCGGCCAGGTCGAGGGCAATCCCGCGGCCAATGCCCTTGGCGCCGCCGGTGATCAATGCCACGTGCTTGTCCATGACTCGTCCTTTTAGGCTCTCGACTGTAGTCGTTTCGCGAGCAGTTGTAAAACTCCTGCTGTACGCTGCGAAAAGGCGCGCCCCGACTTTGGTCGCTTGGCGTCGGCGATATAGTCGTCGATGAGCGCGCGCAAATCGTCGATCGTATCGACGTCGCGCCATGGTTCCAGCAGAGCCTGCGTCAATCCGAGAGTGTCGGCTTTCTCCCGGGTCAAGGCAAGGACTCGTTCGGTCGACCAAGGGATCTCGGTAAACAAAGCGGGCGCCGGCCGACGCAGGCCGATGAGATAATACCCCCCGTCGACGGACGGGCCCAACACCACGTCGTGCTGATCCAGTACCGCGAAAGCCTGTCGGTAGCGTTCGATCGGAAGCGTGGGGGTGTCAGTGCCGACGACCACGACCCGAGCGTAGCCTCGAGCGAACAGACTGTTGGCGGCATGGCTCATCCGTGCCCCGAGGTCATCCCCGTCTTGAGCCAGAAGGCGAACCCCTTGCCGCTCTTCCATGATCTTGAAAAAGGTAAGGGTCGAGGACGGCGCACAGGCGAGGTAGCGGTCGAACGAAGGGGTCAGTGTCGTCGCGGCCGCTTTCGCGCGCTCCAGCGTGTCGAGGACGAAACTGCCGTGAAGCGTCGCGGCCTCGTCAGGCGCAAGCGGGGGGCATAGCCGTGTCTTGACGAGGCCTGGAGTTGGTGCTTTGGCGAAGATCACCACCGCGGAGTCAGTCGGCATCCGGGTCACGGGAGGTTGGTGGCGTCGAGCAGGGGGCATCGTCAATGCTGTCGGTTCAGCGGACGAACCGATAATACCGGACCAGTGTCCCCGGACTTACTCCGAGCCAATACAAGAGGCGTAGTGTCCACATACGCAGGATGGTACGGATTGGCCCTTCTTGCTCCCATCTCCTATAGGATGTGGTGACGGATGTGTGAAGGGCGGCGATAGTACCCTTGCGCTTGAGGCGACGGCTGAGTTCGAGATCTTCCATCAGGGGAATGGGCGCGAACCCGCCGAGTTGGCGGAAGATCCCGGCCCGAACGAACATCGCCTGATCGCCGGTCATCATGCCGGTCCAGCGAGAGCGCCGATTCATGAATGCGGCGATAAGACGACTCCACCCGGTGCGGCGATCGAACTGGACATCGAAGCGACCGCCCACGCACGCGGGATCGGAAATCGCGCTCACAATGGCCTGAAGGGCATCGGAGGGAAGACGTGTATCGGCGTGGAGAAAGAGCAAAATCTGCGCTGCGCTCTGCTCGGCGCCCAGGTTCATTTGCTGTGCGCGTCCTGGGATGCACGTGAGGAGACGAAGCGGACTCATGCAGTCTCCCGAGGCGGCATGGCTCAACTCGCGGACGATCTCAGGAGTGCCGTCGGTACTGCCACCATCCACGACCAGGCACTCAGTAAATCCAAGCGTACGGACTGACTGGAGCGTCGCATGAAGGGTCGTGGCTTCGTTGAGGGTCGGGATGATGACCGCCACCGTCGGGGACATCCCGCGCATGCCGCCATCAGTCTCCCGGGCGCGCGGTTTTGAACATGAAGAACATGACCATGACGACCGTCGACCAGAAGATGACTTGCTTGTGCCAAAAGAGGACTTCTCCGAAATGGTAGAACCCCAGGGCGCCGACGATGGCGAAGGCCATGACGGAATACCGGATGGTCGGATTTTCCACCGTCGCATTGGCCCACATCGCGAGGCCCGCGAAGTACAACAGCACCGGCATTACGTTGATTTCGAAACCACCGCTGATCGATAGGAAAATGTTCAGAAAGCCGATGAACATCAGCGCGGTTCCGGCCATCAGGCCGGGGACGCGCATGGCATGATCGCCCGTCGATTTTCTGGTGTCGCGAGGGCGATCAGGAGGCGATGGGGGCGAATGCGGTTCCGTCACGTACACGGTCCTCACACCTTGAAATGTTTGCTCAGGGTCAGCGTTTGCCGTTGATACGACGAACCGAGTGTGGCGCCGTAGAGTTGCGATGGTGTCGCCAGCATGCGGTCATATACAACCTTGAAGAACGTTTGTCCATCGTGAATGAGGAAGGGGACGTCATGCGGCCGCACCTCCAGCACCACTTGCGTGCCGGAAATCTCGCCGCTCCGGCCGTAGCCGAAGCCTGGATCGAAAAACCCGGCGTAGTGTGTCCGGAGCTCGCCGCATGCGGCTTCGTAGGCGACCATTTCTGCGGCGTACCCTGGCGGCACAGAGACTCGTTCCTTGGACGCCAGGATATAGAATTCCTCGGGCTCCAGGAGCAGTCCCTCGCTCCGCTGTCGTACGATCGGCTCCCAAAAGTCCGCCGCCGCGTAGTGTCCGACCTTGGAGAGGTCGATCACATGGCTATTCTTCTTGGCACGGTAACCGATCACCGATCGATTGCCCCGCTCGACACCCTTCAAGTCAATGCGAAGGAACAAACCGCGGTCCACGCGAAGTTCGCGCGACGGTACCGGCGAGGTGTCGGTCACGTTCTGAAACACCAGCGGCTTGATGCGATGTTGCTCCCGCAGGCGGGTATCCGACACAGCGGCGGGGCCTTGGACGAATCGGATTTGATTGAGTGACTGACCGGTTTTGACCTTGATCGTAAACGACCGTGGGACGATTTCGAGATAGAGCGGCCCTCGATATCCCGGGCGTATTTCGTCGAAGCCGGTGTTCAAGTCGGTCACCACGCGGGTGAAAATATCCAGGCGCCCCGTTGTGCTCTTGGGATTGGCGCGTGCGCGCAAATGGGAAGGCAGCGCCAACCGCTCGAGGAGGGGAACGAGGTACACATGGCCCTTTTCCAGGATCGCGCCCCCGGTCAAGTCCATTTCGTACATCACGAGATCGGACTGGTAGAAATCCAGCACGTTCAAACGGCTGGTCATCTCGGTTTGTTCAGGCAGAAAACTGGCCAGCAGCCGGTAGGCTTTCTTGCCCAGGCGAAGATCGAGACTGGCCGGCTGGAGTTGGCGATCTTCCAACGATACGTCGGATACGATCGCGCCCCGGGCGATGAGTTGCTTGAGCTCCTGATAGGGCAGGATGCCGGACGTGCGTGTGCGGGTGCTCACAGGTCGTCGAAGTCTCCTCCGCAGCTGTTGCCCCATACGGAGAAGCTCTCGCCTTTCCCGGTGTAACTGTCGCCGCATGCGGCATAGGGGTCGTCCGGCCCATAGCCGTTGGCGGAGGCGACCATTGGCAGTTCGCGTCTCCCGTTTGGCTGCGGGTAGTGGAACGTCTTGCCTTCGTAGTTTTTCAGCACGGCACCGTCCTCATCGAGGTGAACAAGATAATCGGTCGGGAGCACAGGAATCTTTCCGCCGCCTCCAGGAGCGTCGACGACAAAGTGGGGAACGGCCATCCCGCTGGTATACCCCTGCAGCGCCTTGATGATCTCCATGCCCGTTTCAACCGAGGTGCGGAAATGGTTCGTGCCTTTGGTCAGGTCTGCCTGATAGAGATAATACGGCTTGACCCGTGCCAGCAAGAGCTGGTGGACCAGGCGCTTCATGGTCTCCGGATCGTCGTTCACGCCCTTGAGCAGCACCGTTTGCGCGCCGAGCGGTACGCCGGCATCGGCAAGCATCCCGCATGCGGCTTTGACTTCAGGGGTTAATTCATCGGGGTGATTGAAATGCAGGTTCATGTACAGCGGATGGTACTTCTTCACAATCTCGCAGAGTCTGGGCGTGATCCGTTGAGGCAGCGTCCCAGGCACGCGCGAGCCGATTCGAATCAACTCCAAGTGCGGGATGGTCCGCAGGGCCTTCAAGATCCGCTCCAGGAGATGATCCGGAAGCAGCAAGGGATCACCTCCCGACAAAATGACGTCGCGGACTTCGGTATGCACGCGCAAATACGCGATGGCCCGGTCTAATTCACCCTTCTTGAGGAAGCCGGGTTTTCCGACGAGCCGCTTTCGCGTGCAAAATCGGCAGTAGATCGGACATTGATTCGTGACCATCAACAGCACGCGGTCTGGGTAGCGATGCACGAGGTGTGGCACCGGACTCATGAGGTCTTCTTCGAGCGGGTCGTCGACCGCATCGAGATCGGCCAGTTCTTCGGCCTCTGGGATGACCTGCTTCCAAATGGCGTCGCCCTTCTTCTTGATCGTCGACAACACGGTGGGTGTGATGCGCATCGGATAGGGGCCGGCGATCGCTTCCAGTTCAGCGGCGTCGAGCCCGAATCGTTCGGCCAGGTCTTTCGGCTTCACGATGCTGTCCGCCAGGATACGTCTCCACTCTTCCACAGGCACTCCTTTGGTTCGCCCCTGCCGGGGCTAGGGCTTGACGCGCTCCAAGTAGTCAAGGATATCGGACGTCTCAGTCAACACCGTGTCTCCGTCCGTGAGGACGGGGACGAAGCTTTGTCCCGACACGTCGATGACCTGACGGCGCATCGGACGGAAATCCGGTACGATGACGCTTTCATAAGCCAGGTTCCGCGCTTCGAGCTTGTCCCTGACTACCGCACATTCGGGGCACCATGCAACGTGATAGAGCGTCAGCATGATAGTGGGCTAGGCGAAAGATACGAACAGTAATGGGGACGGCGAAGGGTTTGTTATCGATCTCTTGGCTCTCACCGTTCACTCCTTACTGATCACCAGACTGGTCACCGGGTACGACCGCACAGGGCGCCAAGATGGCGTCGCGCATCCCATGGAGGATTTTCTTGTCCGCCGGGCAGACGGTGGCCAGGATACCTCCGAGTTCGGCGCGATCCTCGACGACAAAATAATAAGGACAGAGTCGCGCCCGCCCTTGCATCGGCACCAGACGGTTCCCATCCGGATCGAAGTAGGACATCGAGATGGATCGCGCCTTATGAAAATGCTGCAAGACGTGGGGCAATGTGTCGAACGATCCGAGGGCCCCTTTGAGCGCCTGGGCCCACTCCGTTTGCGGCATGTCGTGCCCGATCGACACGCCTCGGCTCCCCCAGGCAAGTGCCGAAAAGCCGGACGGTTTGATGACCAGCTGCCGTTCCCGCTGCCCTGCCTGGCTCACCTGCTGCCAGTCGGTGACCGGGTTCCCGCCGATTGTCAAATCGGGGATCACGGCGGTCGGAGGTAGTGGAGCAGGGTCCAGTACCCACGTTCGGGGAAATACGGCAGACAGAGCCGTCATGATTTCGTCACCGAGTTCGCGGCGCCAGTAGGACGACAGCACCGGATGATGAAAGAGCGCGAGGGCGAGTTTTTCCTCCAGCGCGGGTTTGAATGGAGGAGTTGCCGCGACCTGCGCTTTCTTCAGGCTGTACATGACCAGCTCGGTCTTTGGGACGTTCTTCAAATCGAAGAGCTCAAAGAACCGATAGAGCAAGCGAATGGGCTGTTCCCGTCCCCCGACGAGCGCCCACAGTCCATCCTCGGTAAATCGTACGTCCCGCGGTTCGATGCAGACGCATTCAACCTCTTGCCGGGAGAGGGCGTTCGAAAGCCACTGCATCTCGGGACGATACTCTTTGGCTTCTTCCGACACCACGATGGCCGTGAGTCCACCCTCCGGTGCCAGTAGACTTTGTGCCATCCGTCCGAAACCTTCGACCATACCGTCCGGGCCGCCTGCGATCGCCGGTTTGCCTTCAACGTGGCTCGCATAGAGCCGACCCAAGGCGCCGGTCAGGCCGATTCCTCCGGGAACGGAGTCGAGTTCGGTAATGATCATACCCTCGTCCGTCGGTAGGACATCGGGCCGGATCACACTGGGTAACGAGGATTTGAAACGATTCATTCTGCCGAAGGCCACGAGGGATTCAGGCTTCCCCTGGTCGAGATAGCGCGCCACCCAGGCCGGTTGGTCTCCTCGTACGCTGTCCATGTAGAGGCGGTTGACAGCGCGGTAAAACGCCAGGAGCTGCGGACCCAAAGCCTCAAAAAAGAGCAAGTCCGAAGCCGAGAGCGCGTAGGGGGTGGGGGACACACGCCAGGTCGAGGCAAAGCCGCCATCCGAATCCGAAGCAGTGGAGTGAAATAAACCCTCCTGGATCAGACTGTCACGGATGGTGGAGCAGCGCAGGGTAGCTAAGTCCGGAGAAGTCTGCGCCGAATCGCTGGGCGACGGTACCAAAGCTCGGTCCTTTACGCGATGTGTATGAGGGGCAACGGGGTGTTCGGGAGAGCCGCCATCTGACGGTCATACGAGGGCATCGTAACACGCGAATCTGGGGCAGACAAGCCTGATGCAACGCAGGGGTAGCCCTGGAGCGCCGACCGCGGGAGCGAATCGGACGGAGTTGATTCTAGCGGGAGGGCGCCACGGCCGCTTGCCCCTTGCCGTTGCGTTTGGCTACGTAGACAGCGGCGTCGGCGGCGGCCAGGAGATCGATGGGCGTCGAGGCGTGAGTTGGGAATGCGGCGATCCCGATGCTGCAGCTCAGAGAGAGCCCCTGTGCGTCAAGGGGGGCCAGTTCGGGAAGACATCGCAAGGTCGGCAGCCGGTGGGAGAGAAGGTCGGCCACCACCTGGGCCCCTTCGAGGGGCGTATTCGGAAGCAGCAAAGCAAATTCGTCTCCGCCATATCGCGCGGCAATATCACTGGCGCGCCGGAGCCGACGTTGTTCGGTCGGACGCAAGTGTCCGTCCAACAGGGCGCCGATTTGAATGAGCACGTGATCTCCGACGCCATGACCGCAACGATCGTTGATCAATTTGAAGTCGTCCAGGTCGAGAAAGAGGAGCGAAAGCGGCGAGCCACTGCGCTCCGCTTGCGAAAGCAAGTGCGCGAGTTGAGTCTGGAAATGGGCATGATTGTAGAGTCCGGTCAGTCCGTCACGGATCGACCGATCGTGCAGTTGCAGATTGACGTCGTGTAACTTTCTGTTGGCATGTTCGAGTTGACGGATAAGTGCTTCCTTCTCGACCTGCTGACGTTTAATGGCCGTGATGTCGGTGATGGTCTCGGCCACGTGGACCTCGCCCTCCATCGTCTTGACCGCGGCCCATTGCACCAGCATGAACTGATTGTCGGGCAGGGGCACCTCGGCTGCCGTGTGCCGGCCCGTCAACACGGCTTCTCGCATTTTGCAGAACTCGCATGGGGCTGCACTGCCGGCGATTTTTTCGTGGCACGTTTGTTGCGCCAGGTTCCCGAACTTCTCGATCGACACCTCGTTCTGAAACACGACCTTATAGGTATCTGGTGAAATGACGGCCACGACCACCGGCTGCGCGTTTAGAAGGCTTTTCGGATCGTAGGCCGATGGTTTCGGCCGAGGAAGTTCTGCTGGGGGAGGTGCCGACATAGACTCACGTCGCACGATGAGAATAGCATTGTGTATTTCCCACGCAGTATTTCAGCCAATCGAAGACCCGTCAAGCCACTGTGAAATTTTGGATGACGCGGGTTCGGAGGGGGCTGTTTGGCTCTAGGGGAAAACTCGTCGCGTCAGGGCAGGAAATGGTAGGCGAGGTCGCGAAACAGTGCTAGAATACCGATTCTTCATCGGTGTTCCCTTGACGGTATGCCGTCCGCTCAGGCGATGTCCCATACGGTTCGCCAACTCCCGCTCGCTCCCCTGGCGCAATATGTTCCCGGTCGGGTGTGTGCGACGTGCGACGTGTGTTGCCATTTTCCGGAGGCGGACAGCTTCCTGCGGCCGTACTTTACTGCCGAGGAAATCCAGCGAGCGGTTGCGTGCGGCATTCCAGCGGCAGCCTTTCCCAATGAGCGAGGTGGACAGGTCGTCCTCGTGCCACACTCGAGCCAGGAGGGGTACATTTGTCCAGCCTATGATGTCGCCTCCAACTGCTGCTCGATTTATGCCGATCGCCCCCTCGATTGCCAACTCTACCCGCTTGCGCTTATGTGGAATGCCGACCAGAGCGTGGTCATGCTGGGTTGGGATTCCAAGTGCCCATATCTCGAACCGCCCGCGTCGGCTGCCCAAGTGCCCCATGAGTTATCCTGCTACGCCCGGGAAGTTGCGGCGACCTTGGAGTGCGAACCGCGACTTGGACTCATCGAGCGCAACCCTTCGCTGGTAACGCGGTACCAGGAGGATGTCGTGGTGCTGCAGTCGCTTCCGGTGCTTACGGAGCGACTTCGTGTGCGCTTCCCGTTTGGGATGGGGCTGCTCCTGACGTTGGACGATCGCGCTCGGTTCGAGTCCGCCGCGCGACGGACCTTGCCTGACGATCCCGAGTGTCCCTCCGCATGGCTCTTTGCAAACCATGCCCTGTGGCGGGATCGATTGCGGTATAGCTGGCGTGAAATTCGCGGTTGTCTCTGCCTGTTCGCCGAGTGTGCGGATGGATGGTTTATGCCGGTTCCGCCTCTCGGAGGGAACACGGACGCCGACCTGCTGGCTGAGGTCTTCGACGTGATGAACCATCACTCGCGCGGACATCGAGTCGCCAGAATTGAACAGGTTCCGCAGACGTGGGCAGACGCGTGGGCCCGACACGGCTATCCGGCGGTGCCGGGGGAGCCCGAGTATGTGTACAGGGCCGAGGATCTCGTGGAACTCAAGGGAGACCGCTACAAGTCCCAACGAGCGGCCTGCAACAAGCTCGTTCGCGAGCACGAGGTCACGATCGAACCCTTCAACGAATCCCATCGAGCTGAGTGCCTGACACTCCATGCGGACTGGCAGGTGCAGAAACGCCTCGGTGCGCACCCGCAGCGCGACGCCGAGTGGGCAGCGCTCCTTTTGGAGGATTCCGAGGCCTTCCATCGCCGACTGCTCTCCGAGGCGCACGTCGTGGGGCTTACCGGGCGTGTGGTGCGCGTGGACGGGAGGCTTCGCGCCTATACCTTTGGTGCGCGTATCGGGTCGAATGTCTGGTGTGTCGTGGCTGAGGTTGCCGATCGTTCGATTGCCGGTCTTTCCAACTGGACGTTTCGCGAGACGGTGCGCCGTGCGGCGGAGGCAGGGTGCCGATGGGCGAACAGCATGGACTCATCGGGCCTTGAATCGTTGGCCCGCTCGAAGCAGTCGTATCATCCCGCACAGGTCATCCAGGTTGCGACGGTGTACGAGTCCTGAATGAGCACGACCATTCCAGAAACCTCCCGGTCGCAGCCCTACCGGTGGCTGCTGCTGCTGATCGTCGGGTTGACGGTGGTGGCGATCGTCACCATGAAGACGGCGATGCGCTATCTCGAAGATCGCCTCGTCGATACGGCCGGGGAAAGTTTGTCGCTAGCGACCGCTGAAATCGCGGACAAACTGGATCGCTTGCTGTTCGAACGGTACGGCGACGTGCAGTTAATGGCGCGCACATTCGGACGGCGCATGGATGACCATGCGTATTTGAACGAGCATCTGGCGTGGATGAAGGAGGCGTACAGCCCGGTGTACGCGCGGTTGACCGTTACCGATGCAAATGGGCACGTCATCGCCTCGACCCAACGAGCCGTGTTGGGCCACGACCGAGCGCGCACGGACTGGTTTACGTCCGCTCGGGATGAGCGACGCGTCTTCGTGGGGGACGTGGCTGTGAGTGGCGACCTGGATGGGCGCCAGGTCCTAACCCTGTCCGCGCCGATTCTCGATGCCAAAGGCCGGTTTGCGGGTGTTCTGGGCGCGTTTGTGGGACTGGAAACGCTCGAAGACGTCATGACTCGCACCGTCCGGGCCATGCGTGAGAAACCGGAGTTTCCCGGCGGAATCGAGTTCCAGTTTCTCACGCGCGAGGGGGTGCCGTTTATCGACTCGGAAGGTGACTACCATGGGCAGGTGAACTTGCGCGACGTCGGGCTTCCATCGGCGGTCCTCAGCTTGTCGGGGCTTCCCGGCTATGTCAAAGAACGACACCAGCGGCGTGAGGTGGAGGTGGTCACGGGCTATGCCCGCAGTCAAGGGTACGCGGACTTCAAAGGATTCGGCTGGACCGTGCTGCTACGGCGCGATCGGAGCGACATCCTCACCCCGATTCAAGGGGTGCTGGACAAACTGTGGCTTGCCAGTGGGGCGATCGGGCTGCCGGCACTCGGCCTTCTCTTCTGGTCCGCCCGCCGGTTACGCCGTGAATCCGTCCAGGCACAGTACGAAAGCCAGTGCGCTCGAGCGGCAGAATCCGCGCTGTTGCAGAGCCAGCAACGCATCAAGGCCGTTGTCGATACTTCCCTGGATGCGGTCATCAGTATGGATGCGGACGGCCGCATCACGGAATGGAACGTCCAGGCGGTCAGACTCTTCGGGTGGACGCGGCACGAAGCGGTGGGCAGATCCTTCTCCGACACCGTGATCCCTCCCCGGTACCGGGAAATGTACGAGCAGGGCCTGCACCATTTTCTCACGACGGGCGAAGGCCCCTTCTTCAATCGACGCGTTGAAACGACCGCCAACAGAAAAGATGGGCACGAGTTTCCGGTTGAATTGACGGTGTCGCCTTCCCTCATCGGGCACACGCACATCTTCAGTGTCTTCGTGCGGGATATTACCGAGCGACAGCAAACGGAACAGCGATTGGCCGCGCAATTTGCCGTGACGCAAGTCGTGGCAGACTCGCAGACGCTGAATGAGGCCATTCCCAAGATCCTCAAAGCGATCTGTGACCAGCTCCAGTGGGACCTCAGTGTCTTTTGGTTGACGGACGAGACCCACCGCCTGCTTCGATGCTTCGACCTGTGGAACGCGGAGCCGGGCAGTGCAGAGGAGTTCGTCAACGCGACCTGGAGACAGACCTTTGCGCAGGGGGTGGGGCTTCCAGGGCGCGTGCTGTCGAATGGGAAACCGGCCTGGGTCCGCGACGTGACCACCGATCCCAATTTTCCTCGTCGAGACACGGCCTTTCAGGCCGGCCTGCACGGAGCGTTTGCATTTCCCGTCGTGGTTGGGAGCGACGTCC
The DNA here is from genome assembly GCA_036984305.1 of Nitrospira sp. Classification (NCBI taxonomy): domain Bacteria; kingdom Pseudomonadati; phylum Nitrospirota; class Nitrospiria; order Nitrospirales; family Nitrospiraceae; genus Nitrospira; species Nitrospira sp. The sequence goes on along the minus strand of BQWY01000001.1, from coordinate 3,240,404 downwards.
TGGGCGTGATGGAATTGTTCACGCGTCAGGTGCGCGAACCGGATGAAGAGTTGATCCGGATGGCATCCGACGTCGGGCTGCGGCTCGGCCAATTCATGAAACGACTGCGAGCGGAAGAGGCACTCCAACATACGGAGGATCAACTTCGCCAAAGTCAGAAGATGGAAGCCGTGGGGCGCTTGGCCGGCGGCGTGGCCCACGATTTCAACAACCTCCTGACCGTCATTCGTGGCTATTGCGAGCTCATTCTCAACCGACTCCGCGAGGAGGAGCCGATGAGAAAGGAAGTGGAGGAGGTCAAAAAGGCGGGGGACCGTGCGGCGTCGCTGACCAATCAACTGCTGGCGTTCAGCCGGCGTCAGTTCATTACGACCAAGGTCGTCGATCTGAACGAAGTCATCAGCGGAATGGACGGGATGTTGCGTCGCCTGATCGGCGAGGACTTGATTGAGTTGTGTACCGTGCTGGCCCCTGACCTGGCGACCATCAAAGCCGATCCTGGACAGATCGAGCAGGTGGTCATGAACCTGGCGGTCAATGCCCACGATGCGATGCCGAATGGAGGCAAACTCACCGTCGAAACCCGGAACGTCTCCATCGCCAAGGGACATCCCTTAGCTCCGTTTTCGCTGGAGCCGGGAGAATACGTGTCGCTCGTCGTCAGCGATACCGGTTTTGGAATGGACGACAAGACACAGACCCATATCTTTGAGCCGTTCTTCACGACAAAGGAGAAGGGGAAGGGCACCGGGCTGGGACTGTCCACGGTATACGGAGTCGTCAAGCAGGCCGGAGGACACATCGAGGTCGAAAGCGCGCCCGGGAAAGGGGCGCGGTTCAGGATCTATTTCCCACGGATCGAGGAATCCGTCATGGCCCCGGATCCGAAACCCGCCGTGATCGCCGGGGTTAGTGGCAAGGAAACCATCCTCGTCGTCGAAGACGAGCCTGCGGTCCGTTTTCTGGTTCAGGAAACATTGCGCATGCATGGTTACCAGGTGCTCATGGCGCGGCATGGGATTGAGGCGTTACTGACCGGAGCGAAGCATATGGGGTCGATTCACCTGTTGTTGACGGACGTGGTCATGCCGCAAATGAGCGGACCGGAGGTCGCTGAAAAATTATGTCTCGCTCGGCCCGACATGCGGGTCCTGTATATGTCGGGATATCCGGATCATCCGGCATTTTCCCACGGTGGGGTCAAAACCAAAGCAACCTTGCTGCAAAAGCCCTTCTCCCCGCATGAACTCGCCCAGAAGGTCCGGGAAGTGTTGGACCGTCCGCAGCCTGCATCGCGTCTCACTGCCTAGCAGGCCCACGGGTGGTTGATTTGTGCACCCACTTCGCTTGATCTTCCCGAACAGTTCCGTTTATGGTGGTGTCCGCGGTGAAGGCCCTGATGGCCGACGCGGCACATGTGCATGGGTACTGAGGGAGCCATGAAGGGACAGGAGCTGGGGATCGAGCAATACCGCTTGCGCGAGGAGCCGTTCTATCTGGAGTCCCGAGGCGAAATCGCCCTGTTCACCACTGCTGCCGCGAATCGGATTCCTGTAATGCTCAAGGGGCCGACCGGATGTGGGAAAACCCGGTTTGTTCAGCACATGGCGTACCGGTTGAAGCGGCCGCTGATCACGGTTGCGTGCCATGAAGATCTGACGGCTTCCGATCTCGTCGGGCGGTATCTGTTGCGAGGACAGGAAACAGTCTGGATCGACGGTCCGCTGACGGTCGGCGTCAAGCATGGCGCGATCGTGTACCTGGACGAAGTGGTCGAGGCACGGAAAGACACGACCGTCATCATTCATCCGCTCACGGACGATCGGCGAATCTTGCCCCTGGAAAAAAAGGGACAGGTTGTCGAGGCCGTCGACGACTTCATGCTGGTGATCTCATACAACCCTGGGTATCAAAGTGTATTGAAAGATCTTAAGCCGAGCACCAAGCAGCGGTTCATGGCGCTTGAGTTCGAGTACCCGAATCGGGCCGTCGAGGCGTCTGTGTTGGAACGTGAGGCCGGGGTGGGCACCGAGGTCGCGCACGCGCTGGTGAAATTGGCCGAGAAAGTCAGGAACCTGAAGAATCACGGATTGGAGGAAGGCGTCAGTACCAGGCTGCTCGTCTATGCCGCGACGCTCATCCGACAGGGGGTGCCGGTCGCACAAGCCTGCGATGTGGCCATCACCCGTCCGATTACCGACGATCAGGACATGCAGAGAACGATAACAGAACTGATCAAGGCGGTGTTCTGAGTCCCGCTCATGTCGACACGCCCGACGGGTGGGCGCACGTTGTCGCCGACGGCATCGTCCTCTTCGTCCTCATCCAACCGAAAGCGACTCACACGCAGTGCGTCGGGGTTCACGATCGCGCGGTGAAGATCCGCGTGGCGGCCCCTCCGGTCGACGGCGCCGCCAACGAGGCGCTCGTGCGGTTTCTCGCCAAAACAGTAAGGCTACCCGTTCATGCGGTCGTGATTCAGTCCGGGGGGAGTTCACGACGGAAGCGGATTCTGCTCCGCGGAGCGACCCTTTCCTCGGTCAAAGAAGCGTTGGGGATATGAGACGCGAGCAGCGATCGACGCAACTCGTCTGCATCGTTTGCATGAGTGCCCTCGTATTCTTTCTGCCTGGGTGTTCCGGCCCGAAGCCGATCTTGTACCCGAATGCGAAAAAAACGTCGGCCGGAGATGCCGTCGTGGAGCAGGATATCGAGGAGTGCCGCAAGGTCGCGGAGGAGGCCGGTGCCAAAGAGGGCAGCGGCCAGGCTGGGCGGGCGGCCGGAAGTACGGCAATGGGCGCAGGGGCAGGCGCTGCGGGCGGCGCTGTCGGTGGGGCGATTTCAGGTAGTCCTGGATTGGGAGCGGCGATCGGAGCGGCCAGCGGAGCCGTGTGGGGGTTGTTCAGGTGGCTGTTCGGTTGGATGTTCGGGTCATCGACGCCGAATCAAGCGTACGTCAATGTCGTCAATCGATGTCTTGCCGAAAAGGGCTACGAAGTATCAGGTTGGCAGTGAAACAGATATAGGAGCTATGGCAGTGTACAGGCCCTGCCCGTTTTGAGTGAAAACCTCAACCCGATACACTTTCTGAAGTAAATCTGTGCCGGCCCAAGCCTACGGAGAACTAGATCACGGACATCGACTCAAAAGAAGTTCTTATCTTCCTTGACGAACGCTTCGAAGGACAGGTGTCCCAGTCGCACAGACGGTTGATTATTGGAGCCGTTGTCGTTAGCGCCGAAGGGTGGGCCACCATGGCTCCCCAAGCAGGCCGGATTGGAGCTTTCAGAAAAAGTAAACATTTGCAACAAATAGAAACAGTCCTGGAAGAGGGTAAGGGTATCGCGGTGGTGGGCTACTGCGATTTCCCTCTGAGTCTCATCCAATGCGGCAGTGATATCTCAACCAACGATATATCAAGGATCAGCCGAAGCGATTGTGCGTGGTCCGTGATTGTTCTCTTCACAGTGGCCGAGGCCATGGCCTATCTGAAAAAAGCAGTAGGAATGAATGACGCAAAAATCTCTCTCTACTATGACCGCAAGGATCTTACCCAGGAGCATCGCGCAGCCGTTGAGAAATACGTTGCGCAGAGATTGGCGGAGATACCGAACACCAATCAGTTCACCGGATCGATTCCCTCGGCAATTTCAATTCCGCGAATCGAGCAGATCCCTAAGAATAAAAAGAGTCAGGGGGGAAAGCTGAATCATTTACAAGTCGGCACATTTTTGGCCGATCGCATATGCTCACTGTGTAGTCAGATTATTAATGGGAGTAGTCAGATTATTAATGGCCCCAGTGGAGCAAGAATATTCGTGAATAATTTTACAGACGAGGGAATTGGACAAATGGAAGATTTTGTCGAAGTTATGAAGAGGTCGTCAAAATAAGGAAATGTCGGATACCAGTCGGAAATGGAGCTTGTTGTTCCGGGTGGTTACTTTTCTGGCGCACGTAAGGATTCCTGACTTGGCGCCTTGTGCTTGAGGGCTCGGCCTTTGGTGGGGGTGGGGTCGGGGATCAGACCATAGACCTGCCGTCCTTCATGGTCCTCTGGCAGGTACTCGGTGATGGGCATGCCCTCTTCGTTGACGAAAAGGAGGCAGTGGCAATACTTGTATATTTGCATTTCGTCGCAGGCGCAAATCCAGCGGCGCAGTTTCGCCTCGGCCTGCTTGTCTTGGTAAAAGTTACAGGGACACAGGGGCTTACCCAGTTCGTCGACATTCGCGGCGAGGCCCTTCACGACCGATTCCGTCACCGCCTGGTTCGGATGGAAGGAGGTGCCGCTCTTCTCGGCAAACCCCTTCGCATATTTCCACATTTTATCGAGGCTTTCCTGGCTGGGCTCCGCCATCTCTCCCCCTTGTGCGCCGGCTCTTTTGTACGGTAGGACTTCAGTTTACAAGCCAGGAGGCCTCCTTTACAATCGCGTTTTGCCAACCTTCAGATTTGTCCCAGTTCGTATGACCACACCATCTCCTCAAATTCGGTCCCGGCTGCGCAGTCGTATGGACGGCATTCTGGACCCCTCGACCGCCACCGGTCTGATCGACGCATTGCACGGGTCGGGACATCTGTCTGCCGTGACGGCCCTGCTCGATGAACTATGGGAGGTCTCGCCGAAGGTCGGTCGGGCTGTTCTGGAGGGTCTATCCGAGTTACAGCTTCGCGCCGGGCTTAATGAGGTCTCCGTGTGGCTCGACTGTTGCGTGACGATCGCCGAATCATCCGGGGCCGCGGCGTTGAAATGGGTCAAAGAAAGTCCCTGGTTACTCGGCATGCTCCAAGGCCACGAACTCAGAGTCCAGATGCTCCAACATGCACTCGAATTGGCCGAGCGCGACGCGAACGTGGCGCTGGAATTTGTCCGCGTCGCTCCCGAGCTGACCAGGCATCTCGGCGAGGCCGACCTCGTGGCGGTCACCGAGATCGGATGCGACCTGGCGGACCGCGACTACGTATTGGGGTTGGAGTTCTTTCGAGAGAGCCCGCATATCGTCGACGCGGTGCCGCTCGACGACATCCGCGCCTGGATCGAATTGGGGTTGCGTCTGCTTTCGACGAACCAGTTCGGGAAAACCGACTACTTCGCCACACTCGAATACCTACGGACCAGTCCCCGTCTGTTGTCGCAAGTGTCTGCGATACGCTGTCGTCAACTGGTCGTGCAGATCGCGACGGCAATGGCCGCGAGTGAGCCACAGGTCGCCGTGGAGGTGCTCGCGGAGGCACCGGCGCTGTTGCACCGTATCGACAGCGCCGATTGGCAGCACCGTATGTTGCAGCGCGCCCTCCTCATTGCCGAGCGAGATGCCGCGTCGGCGCAGATGTACCTGCGCCGGTGTCCCGAGGTGGTGAGATGGTTGGGATATGACGATCGGGCTCGAACGGCGTACGACGACTGGTTCAAGAGCGGCATGGAGGTGCTGTCGTATAGTCCCGAGGGCGCGCGAGCCTACTTTGCATTGGAAACCAAGCAGGCGATGAGTGCCCTGCAGGAGGCTCAAAGCGGCGTGCCGCTCCGACAGGTCGCGCGCTCCGTCAAGCTGTTCGTCCAGGCGCTCTGTGGGCGCGATATTTCGATCCAGGAGTTGCCGAACGAAGAGGGGGCCCCCGCATTCTCGGCTCGTGCGCGGGTGAGTGCGGACGGGCGGACATTATTTCTGCCCGGCCTGGTGCGCCGCCATACAGACCGAGACCTCAATCGACGCGTGTATACCGTGATGGCGGCTCATGAGGCGGGGCACCTGGAATTCGGCACCTATGACCTCTCGATGGACTCCCTGGCGGGCCTCGCGCACACCGTGGCGTGCCGCTATGGGAATCGGGATCTGCCGGCTCCCCGTACCTTGGCCGAGCTGTTTGCGTGGTACCCGCAACCGGGGATCATCCGAGATCTCTGGACGATTCTGGAGGACGCGCGGGTGGAGCATCAGTTGCGGACGCAGTATCCGGGCCTCCGGGATGAGTTGCAAGCCGTGGCGAAGGATGCGATCTCGATTCGGTCACTCTCGCAGGGGATGTCGGTGCGGGAAATGATACTCGATGGGCTCCTCATCTACTCGGCCGGAGTCCGTGACGTGGAGATGCCCGAATCCTTGCGCGCGCCGTTGGAACAGGCATGGGCATTGTGTATGCCCGTCCTCAACGCCACCGCGACGGCCGCCGATGCCGTGCATACCGCGGATTGCCTGTACGTACACCTCGCGGCGACGATGGGTACGTACGCTCCTCCGGATTCCCTCGAGACTGTCGAAACCGAGACGAGGTCGGAAGAGGCGGCGAGTTCGGGGCCTCCGGCCACTGAAACAACTACCGCCGACTATCGCCCCATCGACAACTTCGAATTTCGTGGCGGCATGGATCCTGAGCTGGTGGGGAAGGTGAGCTCCGAGTCGAAACGGCAGAAGGATGTCCCTGGCCTTGGGGAAATGGAGACTTTGCGCACGGCAGGTCGCGGCACGAAGGCTCTCGAACACGCAACCTCTGACTCCGACGGAAGCATGGAAAGCGCCGAAAGTACCCCACACGGAGCCGCCCACGAACTGGTCTCGATCACCGATACGCGGCGGGTTCGATGGGAGCCGGCTTCAGCCGATGGGAAGCCCATGCTGTATGACGAATGGGACGGCATGCTCCGCGACTACCGAACGCAGTGGTGCCAAGTGTTGGAGCAGGCCGACGCGGCACAAGATCCCGATTTTGTGGAGGAAGTGTTCCGGCGACATGGGCCGGCGGTGCGGTTACTGCGTCGGTATTTCGAAAGTATCCGTCCCCCAGGGCTTGAACTGGTGCATGGAATGCCAGACGGAGAGGACCTGGACCTGGACGCGGTAGTCCGTTTCCGGACGGAAGCGGCCGCGGGCGTGGAACCGTCCGATCGATTATATGTGCGGTGTGAACGTCGGCGCCGTGATGTGGCGGTGGCGTTTCTCATCGACATCAGCGGCTCCACCAGTCGTCGAATTTCCGGAGGGGGCCAGCGCGTCATCGACGTGGAGAAGGCCGGCCTTGTTCTTCTGTGCGAGGCCTTGGAGGCGGTTGGTGATCAATATGCCATGTATGGCTTTTCGGGTTCGGGACGGCGCAACGTTGAGCTGATGGTCTTGAAGCAGTTTGGTGCGGGCGGGCGGACGGAAGCCCTCGCGAGGATCGGCGGCCTGGAGCCGCGGCGTCAGAACCGGGACGGTGCCGCTATTCGCCATGCAACCCAGAACCTGCTTCGGACCGGAGCTCGGCACAAGCTCTTGGTGCTCATCAGCGACGGAAAGCCTCTCGACGATGGGTATGTCGAGGAGTACGCGCTCGAGGACACCAAAATGGCGTTGCGGGAAGCACGGGCACAGGGAGTCGATCCCTTCTGTATCACGGTCGATCCTGATGCCGAGATCTACGTTCGAAGGATGTATGGGGAGGTCCGGTATTTGGTCATTGATCGGGTCGAGGGCTTGCCTGAACGGCTTCCGCGCCTGTATCACCGGTTGACGGCTTGACGCATAGGCCCGTGGCCCGCTCTCACAATGCCGCCCTCCGCACACCGTGGCAGTTTGGATAAACGGTTGACGTACATTCGGACGGAAGCCTATAGACAGAGCATGGACTAGGATGATGGACTCATTGCTTAACCGCGAGATGCCTCCTTGGCTATATAAGCTATTCACCGGTCACCAGTATCCCTACGTGCGTCGCTTGGCCAAATTCGCCAATCGGAGCGTCGCTCCGGGTGAGGATCGACCGGAGCCGACCAAGGCCGACATCGATGCCAAGTTCTGGGAGGTGTTTCCCCGGTGTACGGTGAAAATTCTTCAAGAGGTCAAGACCGGCATGATCGTAAGCTTTGTGGAGCTTGGCGGGTATGCGGCGGGGGACTACCAGGGACTGATCGACGCGCCGGAAGACTTTTTGGCGCGACACTATGGGAAAAAAAAGATCAAGGTTAATTTTTACGACGGCGAAAATTTTGTGTGCACGATCAATTTCAAAGTCGCGGGTTGGACCGGACACGAGGAGCACTAGCTGCCGTGAGTTGGTTCGGCGGGTATGTGCGCATCGCTTGAGCCGGGAGGGCTCGGTACGGCGAACGGGTTGGCTGCCGGTCCACGCATCGCGAATCATGAGCACGGAGAGGGACCATGGCAAAACCGAAGATCACAGTAGTTGGGGCTGGAAATGTCGGCGGAACGGTGGCCCAGCGGCTGGCCGAACGGAATGGATACGACGTCGTGCTGGTCGACATCGTCGAAGGCGTGCCGCAGGGAAAGGCCCTGGACTTGATGCAGGCCGGAGCGATCTATGGGCACGATTCCTATGTCACGGGAACTAACTCGTACGATGCGACTGCCGGATCGTCCGTGGCTGTGATCACCAGCGGAATTGCGCGCAAGCCGGGCATGAGCCGCGACGAGTTGCTGGCAACCAACGCAAAAGTCGTTCAAAGTGTGGTCCGCGAGGTCTTGGCTCGGTCACCTCAGGCGTTCCTCGTCCTGGTGACCAATCCTCTCGACGCCATGGTGCACGTGGCGATGAAGACGAGCGGCTTACCGCGCCAGCGTGTGATCGGCATGGCCGGCGTCCTGGACTCCGCCCGGTTCCGCCACTTTCTCGCCGAGGAACTAGGCGTCTCGAGTGTTGAGGTACACGCCATGGTGCTGGGCGGGCATGGGGATACGATGGTGCCGTTGTTACGGTATACGACCGTGGCCGGGCGTCCGATCACGGAGCTGCTTCCAAAAGAGCGGCTCGAAGCACTGGTCAAGCGCACGCAAAACGGTGGAGCGGAGATCGTCAATTACTTGAAGACGGGCAGCGCCTACTATGCGCCGTCGGCCTCGGCCGTGGAAATGGTCGAAGCGATCGTGAACGATCACAAACGGATCCTCCCCTGCGCTGTCCGGTGCGAGGGAGAATACGGACTCCGCGAGATTGTCGGCGTGCCGGTGCAATTGGGCGCCGGCGGGGCCGAGCGGGTGATGGAATTCGATTTGTCTCACGAAGAAAAAGCGGCGCTCACCACGTCGGCTCGCGCGGTGCGAGAGCTGTGCGAGGCCGTGGATCGCGTGATGGGCTAGCACTGCGACGAAGGCTCTCTTGACAGGGTGCGGAACTCTGCGATAGAGACCCCCATATAGTACTTAACCGAAAGGCGGTGGGTCGATGAAATTTCTTGAAGATCCGATGCAGACCATCGGGGCGGGATTCGCACTGGCGGTCGTGTTGATAATCGTATTCATGGGCATGGCTGGAATCGGCGCAGACCAGGCGGATTGGGTCGGCGTGTTGCTTCGGTGGGTCCACTTCCTGGCCGGCATTACCTGGATCGGCTTGCTCTATTTCTTCAACCTGATCAATGCGGCGTTTCTAAAGAGCTTGGACGGTCCCACCAAGAACGTGGTCATTCCCAAGCTGATGCCGCCGGCGTTGAATTGGTTCCGCCATGGCGCAACGGTCACGGTCCTGGCTGGGATCGCGCTCTATTTCTACCTCTATGCTCACGGGGGGACGGGCGCAATCGCCTTGGCGATCGGGGGGCTTCTGGGGCTGATCATGCTGGGGAATGTGCACGGCATCATTTGGCCGAACCAAAAGAAAATCATCGCGGCCGTTGCCCAGGCATCGGCCGGCGGGCCGCCGCCGCCGCCGGAAATGGCGGCATGGGCCAAAACGGCGCTCTATGCCTCTCGAATCAATGTGATGCTGTCCATTCCCATGCTGTTCTTCATGGGAGCCGGCAGTCACTTCAAATAGTCAGACCGGTAGATCGGATCGGAGTGGAACGGCGTAGAGGAGCTTGCGCGACGCCGTTCCACCGATCCGTGCTCAACTGCCCTGAAAGACCCAATTGCTCGGGGTTCATGCTGGGGCAAGTAGGCCCAGTTCGTCTGGAATTCAGCCCCACCTCCCTTGACATTGCTTGACGGATTCCAACGTAGAACCGTATAGTTACGAAACATTGTGAGACGACGATGACGACTGCTGCAGCCCCTCAATCCGAAGCCCGTGTTCTCCGTCCGCTCGAAGGTGAGGCCTGGGATATCCAGGCGTACGCCAAACGAGGCGGCTACGAAGCGTGGAAGAAGGTCGTGACGGAGGGCCAACGTCAGCAGGTAGTGGAAGAAATCAAACGGGCTGGTCTGAGAGGTCGCGGAGGGGCTGGGTTTCCCACCGGGGTCAAGTGGGACAAGGTGTTGAACCACAGAGTGAAGGAGCGATACTTCGTCTGCAATGCCGGCGAGCATGAGCCGGGCACGTTCAAGGACCGCCATCTTCTCAAGCATGCCCCGCACCAGTTGATCGAAGGATGTTTGATCGCCTCCTTCACCGTTGGAGCCAAGGCCTCGTTCGTGTATCTCAACCATGAATATCACGACGAGCAGGAAAATTTGAGGAAGGCATTGAGCCTGGCTCGTGAGCAAGGGTTGGTCGGGAAGAATATTCTTGGCACGGGCCACGATCTGGAATTGGAAGTCTTTTCCGGCCAAGGGAGTTACGTGGCAGGCGAAGAAACAGCGATGCTGGAGTCGATGCAGGGGCGTCCGGCGATGCCCCGCCAGAAACCACCGTTCTACCCCACAGATTTTGGGCTGTATGGGAAGCCTACTCTCGTGAACAATGTCGAGACGCTTTGCAACATCCCGCTCATTCTGAGAAACGGAGCCTCCTGGTTTGGACAGGTTGGGACACAGAAGTGTCCCGGGACGATGTTGTTCTCGTTGAGCGGATCCGTGAATCGGCCGGGCATCTACGAGCTGCCCCTCGGGACGCCTCTACGGGAATTGGTCGAGCGGTGCGGTGGGGGAGTCGCGAACGGGCGACGGGTCAAGGCCGTCTTTCCCGGAGGTCCCGCCTTCTCCATGGTCACAGCCGATCAACTCGACCTGCCCATGGACTTCGATAGCCTCAAGGCCGCGGGAACGGGGTTGGGGTCTGCGGGGGTCATTGTCGTGGACGATGCCACGTGTATGGTGGCCAAAACCCTCCACTTCTCAAACTTTTTCAAGGGAGAAAGCTGCGGGCAGTGCCCACCGTGTCGCATGGGGACCATTAATCTCGCCACCGTCATGACCAAGATCGAGCAGGGCGAGGGGACCCAAAAGGATTTGGATACGTTGAAACAGATCTGCGGCTTCGTCAAGGGAACTGGGTACTGCACCTTGGTCACAGGGGCCGCCGTGTTGGTGCAGAGTGCGCTTAAATTGTTCCCGGAAGAATTCGAAGATCATATCCGACTGCAACGCTGTCCCTACAGGACGGCGTCAGCCGGGACCGCGTAACAACGGACACAGCATGCCGCGCGTCACCTTTCAGCACCCAGAAGGCCTGAGCGGCGATGTGCCCACGGATACGTCGCTGTTGGAGGCCGCCGAGCAGTTGGGATTCCCGCTTCCTCACGATTGCGGGGGGAATGCCTCGTGTACGACGTGCCGGGTGGAGATTCTTTCCGGTGCGGAGTGTCTGACGGAGATCGATTTCGAAGAGCAGGACCTGCTCGACCGCGAGGCGTTCACCGAGTCATGGCACCGGCTTGGCTGCCAGGCCCGGGTACGGGGGGATGTCGTCGTGCGCGTCCCGTTGCACAAATTCGAGCGCCCGGCAAGTGAGGAGGGGACGAGCCTGGAAGGGGATGCATCTGTCCGTTCGGATTCGGTGGCATCAGGGTCGGTGAAACGTCCATAGCAGGAGAAGGAGGACACGCAATGATTACAGTGACGGATGTCGCGGCGAACAAGATCAAAGAATTGATCGTGGAAGAACAGGATGCCGTGGGGTTGAGAATCTACGTGCGTGGTGGAGGATGCCACGGGTATCAATACGGGATGGCCTTCGAGTCCAAGGTAGGAGAGGACGACACCGTCATCGAAAAGAACGGGATCCAGGTGATCTTCGACCCACAAAGTGCCCCATTGTTGACCGGAGCAGAAGTGGACTATATCGACAGCGTGCAGGGCTCTGGATTTTCCGTGAAGAACCCGCAGGCCAAGACCACGTGTGGATGTGGAAGTTCGTTCAGCGCCTAACCAGCGTCGCCTCACGCGGAGCCGGTGTGTCTAGCTGGCCACAAATGCGGTGAGTCGTCTCGATCGTTGATAGTGTGTCGGCGAGTCTCCTGACTGAATGCCCAGCCCATACCGCTCGCCGATCAAGCAAGGGGTGTCATGGCCGGTCTGATCCAGGCGGGGTCGACCGGCCATTTTGTTCCAGGGAAACGGACACGGGGGGCAGCAATGGAATCGACAGTGGTCAGCCTGACCCGGCGATATCGCTTTTGCGGGCAACATCGACTCCATAGCGACCAGTTGTCCGAGGAAGAGAATTGGCGTGTCTTCGGGAAGTGTAACAACCCCAATGGACATGGCCACAATTACGTGGTGTATGTGACGGTCCGCGGTCCGTTGGACGAGAAGACCGGTCAAGTCGTGGATCTTCAGGCGTTGGATCGTATCGTTGATCAGCGGGTCGTGGCTCGGTTCGATCATCAGGATCTCAATCGGGACCCGGCGTTTCAGGCTGCGACGACCACCGGTGAGAACCTCGCTCGGTTAATCTGGGATCTGCTCGTCGCAGATATCCCACAAGGTCGACTCGAGCGGGTGGGCGTCGTCGAGACGAGGGATAACTATTTCGAGTATGCCGGATCCTAAGTGGCGAGCAGGTTCGCTGTTCCTGATGGCTTGAATCGTAAGGAGACGTCAATGCGTGGGAGAAAATCAGCCGGTCGCCGTCCGAGTGGAATGGGGCCCTCTGCCGTCCCCTTCCGCGGAACCCCGGAGGAATTGATTACCCAACTATTGATTCAGCTGGGGGAGACGCCGGGAAGGCCGGGCTTGGAGGAAACACCGAAACGCGTAGCCAAGGCCCTTCAGTTCATGACACGCGGGTATCATCAGGATATCGACGCATTAGTGAACCAGGCGCTGTTCCCGATCGATTACGACGAAATGGTGATCGTGAAGGATATCGACTTCTTTAGCCTGTGCGAACATCATTTGCTGCCGTTCTTCGGGCGATGCCACGTCGGGTACATCCCCAACAAGAAGGTGGTCGGCCTGAGCAAGATCCCGCGCATCGTGGACGCATTTAGCCGCCGGCTACAGGTGCAAGAGCGGTTGACGGTGCAGATCGCGGAAACGCTCAAGCGAAAGCTCAACGCCCGCGGCGTCGGCGTCGTGATGGAAGCGCGACATCTGTGTATGATGATGCGTGGCGTGGAAAAGCAAAATACAGTCGCGGTTACCAGTCATATGTTGGGGACGTTTCGAACACAAGAGCAGACTCGCAACGAATTCTTGAAGTTGATCCGTCAGGGCAGTGTCGGCGACGGTGACTAGACCCTATCTCAACACTGCGTTGAAAGACTGACGCGGCGCACCTCTCGTCAACCGAACGTCTCTGCCGGGACGAGCTATCGAAGGATAGGTTCTCATCGGTACTCCGTTTGTTTGGCTCCCACCTCCTCGGCTGTCTGTACAGAGCAAGTACACGGATCGAAAGCCGAACCGGACCGTCCCGCCCAAACCCTCATGCGTCCTGCCGTATGGGTCGGTCGAGAGTCTGCACAATCGCCGTCCCGGCTCGACACCGCTCTGGTCTCACCAGTATTGCACTGACCCTGACCGATCTCATCGAAGGCAACCGCCCGACGAGCCGGTTAGGTGGAAACTTCCATGTGACCACTGAGATGAGGCATCAGCAGCGTGGCAGGGTCTACGAGAGTTCCCGAAGGAAGCGATCAAGGCAGGCATTAAACGCGCTCGGTTGTTCCAGGTTAGGAAGGTGGCCTGCCTCGGGAATGATTTCCAGCCGGGCACCAGGGATACGCTCGGCCATGAGTCGTGCGTCACTCACCGGAGTCGTCTGGTCGTCAGCTCCGACGACGACGAGTGTGGGACAGCCTATGGCTCCCAGCAGGGGCAAGGAATCCGGACGGTCCGCCATGGCCATCAAATCGCCAACGATGCCGCCGAGCCGCATGCTTTCGATCATGTGACGAACGTCCGCGACCAGTTCAGGACGGGTGTCCCGCGTCTTGGGAGAAAGGAGTTTAGGGAGCATGGCGTCGGCCACTGCGCCGGCCCCTCGTTCGTATGCGGCTTGCGCCAGCTGAAATCTTCCCTGGCGGCCTTCAGGGGAGTCCGCCTGCGCCCGTGTGTCAGTCAACACGAGACTATTCAGTCGGCCGGGGAACAAGCGTGCAAACGCCAATGCCACATACCCGCCCATCGAGAGTCCGACCAGGATCGCACGCGGCAGTCTGAGGTCGTCCAAGACCGTGAGGATATCCCCCGCGAAATCTTCGACACGATATCGCCACAGCGGCGCGTCTGACTCTCCATGACCGCGGAGGTCGACGGTCACGATGCGGTAGGTCGATGACAGTGCCTGGACCTGAGGGTGCCACATCGTCCGGTTGAGGGGAAAACCGTGCACGAAGACGACCGGGTGTCCGGTGCCCGTGTCGGAATAGACGATACGAAGTCCGTTTGTGGTAACGGTGCTCACACTCATGCTACGAGAAGGCCTGGGCCTCCTGTAACATGCCCACCACCAAGGGTCAATCAGGCCCCCCCGGAGGGCTTCCTGCGGGATTTGCGCAAGGGCCTGAAATCTGGTTACAATGACGCCACTTTCCCTCACTATGTCCGCGTCGCAGGACACGCAAGCCCGTCTGTTTCACGCACCGGAGGATCGTGTTGTGTCGAATCAGCCTCTGGCTGATCGCCTCCGCCCACAGGATTTCTCCGAACTGCTTGGGCAGGACGACGTGCTCGGAGCCGATCGGCCGCTACGTCGAGCCATCGAATCGGATACGCTGTCGTCGGCAATTGTGTGGGGCCCACCGGGATCCGGGAAAACTACGCTCGCGCACGTGATTGCGCGCCGGACCCAGGGCGCGTTTGTCTTTTTTTCGGCGGTCACCAGCACGGTGGCTGAACTCCGGGGCATCGTGCAGGCCGCGCGACAGCGGCGAGCCCTCAGCGGTCAACGCACGATCGTATTCGTCGACGAAATCCATCGCTTCAACAAGGCTCAACAGGACGCGTTTCTTCCTCACGTGGAAGACGGAACGCTCATTCTGCTGGGTGCGACGACCGAAAACCCCTCGTTCGAGGTCATCGCCCCGTTGCTGTCGAGGTCGCTGCTTGTCGTCTTGAAGCCGCTCGACGAGGAGGTGATGGGGCGCATTCTCGATCGCGCGCTCTCCGATTCGGAGCGCGGGCTGGGTGCCTATCGTGCCGTGCTCACGCCAGAGGCTCGCCGTCGGGTGATCGCGCACGGGAATCGTGACGCGCGGGCGATGTTGACGATGTTGGAACACGTCGTCACGCATACCCCACAGGTGGCGGGCCAACAGATGGTCATCGACGAACGCGTGTTGGACGCGGCGCTCCTGACCTCGGCGTTGCGGTATGATCGGACAGGAGAAGAGCATTACAATCTCATCTCGGCCTACATCAAAAGTCTGCGGGATTCGGATGCGGACGGGGCGTTGTACTGGCTGGCACGAATGCTCGAGGGCGGAGAAGATCCGGTGTTCATTGCGCGCCGTCTCGTCATTTTCTCGTCGGAGGACGTGGGCAACGCACAGCCTCACGCGATTGTGGTGGCAACCGCGGTGGCACAGGCGGTACAGCTGGTCGGTCTGCCGGAGGCACGCATTAATCTCGCGCAGGGCACCACGTACCTGGCATCGTGCGAAAAGGACAATGCGTCCTACGTGGGTCTCCGCGAGGCGGAACGAGATGCCAAAGAGCTGGGAAACCTGGACGTCCCCATGCATCTGCGCAACGCCGTCACGTCCTTAATGCGTGATGTTGGGTATGGCAAGGGGTACCGATACGTGCACGACGATCCCGGAGCGGCGCTTGAACAATCGCATTTGCCGGCGGCGCTCCAAGGCCGTCGATACTACCGACCAAAGGGATAACGTCACCGCGGGCGATCTCGCGTTGGGCGCACGGAGCGTCGATTCTGCGAGGTAGGATGTTCTGATCACCCGGCTTCTTCCCGCAAGGACACGAGCTGGAGCATCTTGAGTATTCTGCCAGGGAGGAGATCATGAGCAAGCCACCCACACCCGCCCCAGGTGAACGCCGACGCTTGGTTCGGGCCACGCTCATTGGGTCGGCACTGCTCACACCGAAGTCTGGTGGACCGGGTGTGACAGCCGTGCTGGACAACGTCAACAAATTAGGCGCGGGCCTCCACACCAAGGCCAAAGTGGCGCCGAAGGATTCCGTGACCGTCTCGCTGGCCTTTCTCGACCAAGCCGGGACGGAGCAGCAGGAGAAGCTGGTGGGGACGGTATCCTGGGTGAAGCCCTGGGAAAAGGGCTATCTGGTCGGCGTGGTGTGGGACGACGTGGTGACGCCCGAGCGGAACCGGTGGCTCTATTACTATCTGGAAGAAACGCTCAAATCGCCCGCCTAGCCCCTATCTCATAATTGCTTCATAGACTAACGCCGTGACTCCGAGCGGGGACAAGCTTTCGAGCGGTCTGCCCCCGCACCGCTCTCCCTTTTTCTACGGCTGGAGTGGATGAGTCTGCCGGCCTTCGCCATGGCGGAGACCGATGCCAGTGAGGTTGACGCGCTGCTGGTCGCCGATCCGACCTGCTCCTTGGAGGCGACCAGGCAATCCGAGAACTCCGGCCGGTGTGCCCAACATCAACGCATCATGGCGAGGCTGGTGCGGCTCACCACTCGCCAGCCGACGGAGTTTCACGAACACTGTCCCGCCACCGTTGATTGAGCAATTGTAGGATAGATTCTAGTTGAGTTCTGCCAATGCACCTTTGACGCGCTCCAGCTCCTGAGTGAGTCCTTCCCATTTCTCGGTGAGCCGTTCCAACTCCATTTTCCACTGACCATGTTCTTCGTGTAGCAGGTTCCAGCGATTGGGGTCTTGGTAGAGATCGGGGTCCGCCAACTCACGATCTCGATGCGCCACCTTCTTCTCCAAATCCGCCACCTCCGCCTCCGCTCGTGCCACCTGCTTCTCCAGCCGAGCCTGAGCCTTACCCAGATCCCGACGTTCCGACGCCTTTCCCTTAGTGGATCCGGCCCGGTTGGACGCGGCCGATGTCGCTGAGGAGGCGTCGGCGTGCGCCGTGTCCGCATCCTCTCGACCGCCTTGATCCTCGAGTTCCTTCGCCCGCTTCCAGAGATAGTATTCATAGTCGCCGATGTAGTCCCGCGCCTGGCCCTCCTCGATTTCGATCACACGGGTGGCGATCCGTGAGAGAAAGGTCGCGTCGTGCGAGATGAAGATCAGTGTGCCGGGGAAATCGGCCAGGGCGTCGGTCAAGATGTCGACGGAGGCGGGATCCAGATGATTCGTCGGTTCGTCGAGGAGCAGCGTGTTCGCGGGTTCCACCAACATGCGGGCCAACGCCACGCGGTTGCGCTCGCCTCCGCTCAAGGCCTTAATCGGCTTCTTCTGGTCGTCTCCGGAAAAGAGAAAGGCTCCCGCCAATCCACGCAGAAAATTGGTCTCGGCCATGTTGGCGACCTCGTGCAGCGAGTCCAGGATCGTATGCTCCGGATTCAAGGTCTCGGCTTGGTGCTGGGCGAAATAGTGAATCGTCACGCCGTGACCGACACTTCGGAGACCTTTGTCGGGTTGGAGCACGCCCGCGAACATTTTGAGCAGCGTGCTTTTGCCGGCTCCATTCTCGCCCACAAGGGCGACCCGCTGACCGCGTTCGACCGACAGATCCAGCGACGAGTACACGACCTTCGAACCGTAGCTCTTCGCGATGCCTTCCAGGTCGAGCACGCGACGCCCGCTGGCGGAAGGCTGCGGAAATTTGAACTTCACGCGGCGCGCATCACGCTGACGTTCGAGCAGCTTGACCTTGTCGAGTTGCTTGATGCGGGATTGGACCTGTCTCGCTTTGTTGGCTTGATACCGAAAGCGGTCGATGAATTGTTGGACGCGTGCGACTTCCTTCTCCTGTCGCGCGATCGCGGCCTCTTGCTGGGCGTCGGCTTCTGCTTTGAGTTCGAGGAATTTGGTGTAGTTGCCGCGGTATTCTTTGATTTGCTGGTGACGAATTTCCCAGATATGGGTCGAGATGCGGTCCAGGAAGCGGGTATCGTGGCTGACGACCAGTAGAGTCATCGTGGAGGCATTGAGAAATTCCTCGAACCACCGCTGCGTGGGCTTGTCCAGGTGATTCGTGGGCTCGTCCAATAGGAGCACATCCGGATGCGACAGTAACAGATGCGCGAGCGCCACGCGCATGCGATATCCACCGGACAAGGCATCTACGAGTTTCGAGAAATCCGCGACCGAAAAGCCGAGGCCCATCAAGATGCGTTTGGCTTCATGCTCGGGATAGATACCCCGATGCGTGGCTTCCACGATGGTTTTCCCCAGCAGAGGCTCCAGCTCCTGGGCCAGGTACCCGATGCGCAGTCGCGGGCGCTTTCGGATCGTTCCCGTGTCGGGGGCCTGCTCCTCGACGATCATCCGTAGCAATGTGGTCTTTCCGCTCCCATTGGGACCGATGAGGCCGACGCGCGTCTGTGGTCGCAAATGCGCCGTTGCGTCCTTCAAGAGCACCCGCGTGGAAAAATGTTTCGAGACGTCTTCTATCTGAAGCATGGATGCACACCCCTCGTTGTCAAAGGCCTGAGCGCGGTCGGAGAAAACCGAAAACTGATGGGGGTCTAGCAGGTCGGCAGTCGGGGGAGCCGAAAGTTGCGCAGACGTAGAGCGGTGCGGTGATGCATGGCGGTCATGAACTCAACACTTTCACATCCCTGAGGAGCCAACCTGCCGACATCGGCAGCAGGCTTCAAGCAAGAGCCGGTGGCTTGGCGGGCGTAATTTTGGTGGAGCTGGCCGGGATTGAACCGGCGACCTCGTGAATGCCATTCACGCGCGCTCCCAACTGCGCCACAGCCCCACTCAGGATCAGAGGGATGAAAACGGGAGAAAATCCTGAATTTTCAGCATGCTACCATGCAGGTCCAAGCCAGTCAAGGAACGCATGGAACGAGCGGATGGGGCAGTGCTTCTTGACAAAGCCTCCGGCTGGGCATAGCATGCGAAGGTCCAGGTTCTGATACCCTCTTCATACTCGGAGTCGGCGTGGCTCTGATCTGTCCACAGGTCAGGGCTTTTTTTGTGACTTCCAGCAAACACGAATGACATGGCCAATCTTGTAGTGGTCGGAACACAGTGGGGCGACGAAGGGAAGGGCAAGATCGTCGACCTGCTCGCCAGGGATGCCGACGTCGTCGTCCGTTATCAGGGCGGCTCGAACGCCGGACATACCGTGGTGACGAATCGCGGGTCCTACATCTTCCACCTGCTTCCATCCGGGGTACTGTATCGTGGGAAGCTCTGCCTCATCGGCAACGGTGTCGTCATCGATCCGGGTTCCTTCATCGAAGAAATCGAAGGACTGCTGGCGAAGGGCGTGTCGATCGGGAAAAATCTAATCGTCAGCGATCGCGCGCACGTCATCATGCCCTACCACAAGGCGGTCGAGAAGGCGAGTGAGGAGTCGAAGGGACCGCACCGGATCGGCACCACCGGTCGGGGAATCGGCCCCACGTACGCCGACAAGATGGCGAGGATCGGAATTCGCGTGGGTGACCTGATCAATCCGGAATTGCTTCGAGCCAAACTCGAAGTCAATGTGGCGGAGATGAACACGTTTCTGGAGCGGGTGTACGGCGTACAAGGAGTGGAGCTCGACAAGGTTTTCCAGCAGTACCGTGCGTACGGAGAACGGTTGGCCAGCCACATCGGCGACGTGTCGGTGATTTTGGATCGTGCGATTGCAAAGGGGCGGACCATATTGTTCGAAGGCGCACAAGGTACCCATCTCGATGTGGATTTCGGGACCTACCCGTATGTGACTTCCTCCAGCTCCGCCGCAGGTGGGGCCTGCACCGGTACCGGCGTGGGGCCGACCAGGATCCAAGCGGTCCTGGGGGTGACGAAAGCCTATACCACTCGCGTGGGCAGTGGCCCGTTTCCCAGCGAGCTACAGGATGCAGTCGGTGTGGGCTTGCAAGAGCGCGGGCGGGAATTCGGGTCCACCACCGGTCGTCCACGACGGTGCGGGTGGTTTGATGCGGTGACAGTCCGACATGCCGTGCGCGTGAACGGACTGACAGGACAAGCGATTACGAAGCTCGACGTCTTGGACGGGTCAGACGAACTGAAGATTTGTAAAGCCTATCGCTATCAGGGAAAGCTCTATTCGGAGATGCCTTCTGATTTGATGAAGCTGACCCATTGCGAGCCGGTCTATGAAACCGTGCCGGGTTGGAAACAGCCGACGACAAGCATCAGCAGCCATTCGAAACTGCCGGCTGCCGCCAAACGGTACCTGGCGCGGCTGGAAGAGTTAACCGGGTGTCCGATCCAAATCATTTCGACGGGGTCGAAACGAAGCGACACCATCGTCGTGTCGAATCCACTCACGTCGGCAACGACAAAGCGTAAAAAGCGCTGACCCCCCGCTTCTCATCGCACAATCCCCGATGGTATGATCGCCGGCATCACGACGCATCGCCATCGCAATCACCCGGTTCGGTGAGCCGGTAGCTCAGTCGGTAGAGCATCGCCCTTTTAAGGCGAGGGCCCTGGGTTCGAGTCCCAGCCGGCTCACCACTTTTCAAGCCGTTAGGATCTCCCACCGCCACGCGGGCCGTTCATAGGACAATCCATAGGATTAATTGAGGGCTTCGTCGAGCAAGACGACTGCGGATCGTAGCCTCTGGTCCCATGCCCGACTCACATGGGAATGGCCAGCCGTCATCCCGGTCATGCGATGACCCAGCAGAGCCTGACGGAAAGCAAAACCGGACTATGTTGTTGTCGATTTGACTTCTCCCCTATTCGTCTCAATCACTGATGCCCCTTGATTATCCTTAGTGCGATTTTTGTTCCTGCCTTGGGGACGAGAGAATAAACGACGGCATTTTGCTTGACTGTCCCTTCATGAGCGGTACTCTGGACACTGGTTCAGTATGGAATATCTGGCTTAGCAATAAGGAGGAAATATGATTCGGCAAATGTTGTCCCTTCCGGTTACCTGCTCCTTCGTGGTGCTTACTGCTGCGACTGTTTATGGAGGAGCCAATCCGGACAATGGGCCTGGCTGCGGGTTGGGAAAACTCGCCTGGATGGACTACGGGGCACCGAAGCAGATCGCACCTCAGGTCATGATGGCGACAACAAACGGGACGTTCGGTAGTCAGACGTTTGGAATCTCCTCCGGCACCTCCGGCTGCACCAACGATGGCGTGATCATGAAGAACAAGACCATCAATATGGCAAGCAGCACATTTGAGGATTTGGCACAAGAAATGGCCCAAGGAGGAGGAGAGCATCTCGCGTCCCTTGCGACGTTGCTCGGAGTGCCTGAGGAAGATCAATCGGAGTTCTTTGTCCTCGTGCAGGAACAGCACAAAACCCTATTTCCGTCAGGGGATACCACACCGCTGACTATGCTTCAGGCTCTGCAAGCCGCGATGGCTGAACACCCCGTCCTCGCCAAAGTCTCCTTCGCCAACGCGGCATCGCCGACAGAGCCTAGGTAACGGAAAAACTCCTGTCATCTGTAGGGGCGTTAATACTCTTCTGCCTTCCGGGCGGGATCCTCATGGACCGGTCTAATCCGGCGGCAGTCACCCATGTAACAACTGGGGGCGCGAGATTTTCCAGAAATAGCTTCCTGTCTCTCCTAATCTGCGAGCCCTAGGTCGACCCCTACACGGTCCGCCACATCATCAATCACTTCCATGCGCGCTACCGTCGTCGATCCTATCGACTGACCCAAGTTTGTTCCCCATATCGCCACCTGCTCCAAGATTGTGACACCGTCCCACAGCCTCTTGGATAGGCATTTGTAATATACGTGGATGATCTTAGCTCTCCACGAGTCGTTACTGTCTGCCTCTTTGTCTAAGGCCCCGAATGAGCAAACCAATGAACCTTGTAAGATCCTGGCATGCGCGCAGACTACGGTGCAGATAATGGGCAGTCAACGTTTACCGTCGAACTAAGGAGGTCGATCATGACACGTACAACGATGAGCAATGAGGTGCACAAGGATAGTGATGTCTTGCATGCATCTATGACGTTCGCTCTGATACTGGCATTCTCGGTACCAAGCTACGCCACAGACGTACCATCCTCAGTATCAGGACGGGCTTCAGACGCCTTGGTCACGCTTGCTACCACGGGCAATCCCGAGCCGTTGCATGCTGACATTGGGGGCACCGTGATTTCTTCGGAAGCATTACAGAAGCAAGCCAGCGCTCTGATGAAGTTGGATAAGAAGGAGCATTTGGCTCCAAAGGCCCTCGTCGCTCCGAATGGCGAGACGTATGCGATGGTCGCACCGACCATTACCAAGGACAACTTTATTTTCGTCGATAGTCAAGGCAATGTGCTGCGCATGGATGTCGGCGCTTCAGAAGGTCATCGCATGCCCTTTGTCGTTCAGAACATTGTCGAAGATGGCGGAACACCCTGGTACGTCGAGTTCTGGCACTGGATTGCCGGTTAAGCAATCGTGTCACCGTGTCACATGCCTTCCGCCACGGGCTAGTTGTACGTGAGTGAAGTGTTTCATCGAACCGCAACCATTTCCTCAGATGGAGCCCGTGGCGACTGTGAAGCACAGAGGTAATGTTCAGGTCGCCAGATTCTCGAAACGAGGCGCCCGTTCAAGTTTCAGGGTTGTTTCGTCCGTCGCATTGTGAAGGTTCCATGGCAACGGCAAGGTGACATGAACCCTCTACCTGGGAGACAGCGCAATGTTCGCAGACGATAAGATTCGTAGCTATGTCAGGCTAGTGGCATGCGTGTTGCTGCTCGGTGGATGTGCATCGCGGACTGACGCCCTTCCTCCTCCCGCACCATTTACCGAAATTCCGGTTGAGTTTACGCATGTGTGGAAGAAGAACACGCATCCCTTTACCGGTGCGGCGGTGATCGACATCGATGGTGACGGGAAGTTTGAAATCTTTGTCGGCGGTGGAGAGGGGCAGCGGGACGCCTTATTAAGCTACCGAAATGGCCGTCTGGTGAACATTGAAAACGGGACCGGTCTCTCACACGACCGTGCGACCTACGGAAGTACGGCGATAGACATGGATGCCGATGGGGACACCGATCTGATCGTGGCACGTGAACATGGCATCTTCCTCTATCTCAATGAGGGCGGGCGGTTCCTGGAAAGGCCCATCCCGGTCGATCTTCCTGAACAGTCGGTCCCATTCGCTGTGGCGGTGGCGGATATCGACCACGATGGGGACGGAGACCTCTATGTCAGTGTGTTCGTGAATGCGTCGTCGTTCCGCAGTGCGACGTTCAATGACCCTCAGCACGCCAAGGCCAATCGGATGCTGCTGAACAACGGTGATCTCACGTTTACGGATATTACCGAATCATCCGGCACGGCCAGCAGACAAAATACCTTCCTCTCCGTATTCGCTGATCTGGACTCCGACGGCTGGCAAGATCTCGTGGTGTCCCAAAATACTGGCGCGGTTGAGATATTCCGCAATATGAAGGATCGTACGTTTCATCGTATCGACACAAACTCAGATTTCGGTTTTTGGATGGGTTTGGCACTCGGGGACATCGATAACGATGGTGACCAGGATCTCTTCTTTACGAATGTGGGCCGCTCCATTCCCCTCTTCCTGACTTCGGGCGATCTGCGGGACGATCAGCGCCATACGCACGAATGGATGCTATTGCGAAATGACGGTAACTTTCGCTTCACCGATGTGACCGACGCGTACCGCCTAACGGGTGAAGGGTTTGCTTGGGGTGCCGTGTTCGAAGATTTGAACCTGGACGGTCAGCTCGATCTTTTTGTGGCTCAGAACTACATCAAGTGGCCGATCCACAAATTGTTTAAGCTCTCGGGTCGCACGTACCTGCAGCTTGCCGAAAACGAGGTACGCGCGTTTGAACATACTCCGTCCCTGGAAATGGAAAATAAATACTTTGGCCAGTCGCCCTTGATCGTCGATATTGACGGGGATGGAAGACAGGATCTCGTGTGGATCAATATAGATGGTCCGGTGCGCGCGTTTCTGAACACTTCTCCTGGAAACTACATCACAATCAGCGTGCCCGACACGGTTGCGGCCATCGGTACCCGTATCAGAATTGAGACGGACAGGGGTGAGAGTTACGCACGCGAGGTCATCGGAAGCATCGGCATGCTGACTGATCAAACCCCGGAGCTGAGCTTCGGACTGGGCGGGCTCGCACGGGTTCGGCGTGTGGTCATTCTGCGCCCGAATGGACAGACCGAATTCATTACTTCGCCATCCATCAACAAGAAGATGGTTATTAATTGATCGGCGATGAAGCCGCGTTCGAATCTCATGGTGCTCATTCTGGGCTCAAGTTCATCTCACTCCAGCCCACTCCACTCAAATTGGTCTTACGCATACCTTGGCCGGAAGGGCTCTGTCCCGCTTTTGCTTTTGCTGACACCAGACTGAAGGTCCATACTGTGCCTTCGCCTATGTCGGCAGCATGGGATGCGGCACCAAACAGCCCATTTTTAGCCGAGTTGCAGCGATTTCACTTCCGATGCTAGACTTTCGCGTTATTGTCCCCACTCGCAATGCCCCCACGGGTGATGCCGATGTCGTCTCCCGATCTTGACGAAGCCCTCCATCGCAGCGAAGAGCTTGCTACTCGTCTCCTAGAAAGCAGCCGCGATTGCATCACAATCCTCGATCTTGAGGGCCGCCTTCTATCCATGAACGCCCATGGCCTGACGGCCTTGGAGGTTTGCGGCATCGGTCCCCTGATCGGCTCGCCCTGGATCGAGTTCTGGGAGGGCGAAGACCAAGAGGGGGCCCGTATGGCGGTCGAAGAGGCCAGGCATGACCGCCTCGGCCGCTTTACCGGATCCTTTCCCATCAGGCAGACAAAGACACCAAAATGGTGGGATGTCTCG
Organism: Nitrospira sp.; assembly: GCA_036984305.1. Lineage (NCBI taxonomy): Bacteria > Pseudomonadati > Nitrospirota > Nitrospiria > Nitrospirales > Nitrospiraceae > Nitrospira > Nitrospira sp. The sequence goes on along the minus strand of BQWY01000001.1, from coordinate 3,215,446 downwards.
GTCACGGCCATTCTCGACAAGGATGGCAGGCCGGAGAAGCTTTTGGCTATTTCGCGCGACGTGACGGAGCTCAAACAGGGCGAGCTTGCACTGCGACGCTCGCGTGAGGAGTTGGAGGAACAGGTCCGAATACGCACGCAAGACTTGGCTCAGACCAGTACGACCTTGCAGGAAATCGTCGAAGGTGTCGAATCGAAAGTCGGCGAGCATTTTTTCCCCTCACTCGTCCAACAGCTGGCGTCCGCCCTTGACGTCGACTACGCCTACGTTTCCGAACTCAGCAAAGACGGAACGACGTTCAGTTCGCGTGCCGCTTGGGGCAAGGGCCGCCCGCTGTCACCCTTCCAGGTTCCGGCCCAGGGACCCTGCGAAACGGTGCTGACCCGCAAATGTGTCCATCACCCCGACCAGCTTCGAGCCTTGTATCCTCACGTGCAGCTGATTCAGGACATCGGGGTGGAGAGCTATTGCGGCGTACCGGTTGTCGACGCCTCGGAACGCGTCATCGGACACCTGGCCATTATGGATTCCAAGCCGATGCCGGACACCGTGCGTGCCACGTCGATCCTTGGAATCTTCGCGACACGAGCCGCCTCGGAATTCGACCGATTGTCCTTCGAGCGCGCCTTACGCAAGAGCGATCTCATCCTGCGGAAGATCGACGAAGGAACCGCCGCGGCCACCGGCCCAGCCTTTTTCCCCTCGCTGGTCAAAAACCTCGCCGAGGCGCTGCAAACCAGATACGCCTTCGTCTCTAAATTCGTAGAAGGTACACGGACGCGGGTACGGACGCTGGCTTTCTGGAATGGCGACGGCTATCTCGACGATTTCGAATACGACTTGCCTCATACCCCTTGCGAGCGTGTGCTCGCCGGGGAAGTGTGCCTGTTTCCGAACCGCGTTCAGGACTTGTTCCCAGACCATCGTGAAGATCTGGCCAAACTCGCCGTCGAAAGTTATCTCGCAATCCCCGTGCTGGACCGTGCGGGCTCGGTCATGGGCCATCTGGCGGTGATGGACACGAAGCCGATGCACGACGATCCGCGCGTCTTGTCTGTTTTCAAAATCTTTGGTGTCCGAGCCGGCGCCGAATTGGAACGCCAGCGCATGGACGTGCAACTCAAGGAGAATGAAGCGCGGTTGCGCGATCTCTTCGACGAGGCGCCGATCGCCTATGTGCACGAAGGGCTCGACACCCGGTTTATCCGCGCCAACAAGACCGCCATGAAGAGCTTGGGCATCACGCCGGACCAAATTCAGGGCACCTATGGCAGGTCCTTCATCCCCGATACGCCGGAGGCCCAACATCGCCTGAAAGATGCGCTCACTTCAATCGGTAAGGGCATCGATACCGGCGGCGTCGTGCTCGAACTCCGTCGGAAAGACGACGGCAAACCGCTCTGGATCAAATGGTGGTCGCGGCCCGATTCGAGCGGAACGTATACGCGCACGATGTTTATCGACATCACCGAGCAGGTGCTGGTTGAACAGGAGAAGGCTCGATTGGAAGCGGCGAACGTCTACCTGCAGGAGGAAATCAAGACCGAGCATAACTTTGAGGAAATCATCGGTACCTCCACGGCCATCAGGAAAGTGCTGCAAGCCATTGAGAAGGTCGCGACAACGGACGCCACCGTTCTGATCACCGGTGAAACTGGAACCGGCAAGGAATTGATTGCGCGTGCGATCCACAATCTGAGCCCCCGAAAACAGAGCGTGTTGGTAAAAGTGAACTGCGCGGCCATTCCGGCCGGCTTGATCGAGAGCGAATTATTCGGTCATGAAAAAGGCGCATTCACGGGCGCCCTGGCTCGAAAAGTTGGCCGGTTCGAGCTGGCCGACAAGGCGACCATCTTCCTCGATGAAGTCGGCGAGATCCCGCTGGAGTTACAGACAAAACTGCTGCGCGTGTTGCAGGAGGGTGAGTTTGAACGGCTGGGCAGTACGAAGACCTTGAAGGCGAACGTACGCGTGATCGCGGCGACGAACCGCGATCTGGAGAAAGAGGTCCGCGAGGGACGCTTTCGTTCGGATCTTTATTATCGACTCAAAGTGTTTCCGATTCCGTTGCCGGCGCTGCGCGAACGGACGCAGGATATTCCGCTTCTGGTGTCATATTTTGTGAAGAAGTTCTCCTCGATCATGGGCAAGAGGGTTGATTCGGTGTCGGCCAAGGCGATGGAGATGCTGAAGAGCTATCCCTGGCCCGGGAACATTCGCGAGCTCGAGCACATGGTCGAACGTGCCGTCATTCTGAGCCATGGACCGGAGCTCGACCTTGGAGATTGGAAGCCGAAGAGCGCCGCTCCGGCCGGTAATGGATCGACCTCCACCCTGGAAGAAGTAGAGCGAGCTCATATCATCGAAGTACTCGGCCAGACCAACTGGCGTGTCAGCGGTGACAAAGGAGCGGCCAGAATTCTGGGCCTCAACCCCACCACCTTGGAAGCACGGATGAAGAAGCTGGGAATTGAACGAAAAACCAAAACTTCCGCGTAATCCATCCGAACCTCCTCCATCCTCAGAAATTTCCCAACATATTGTGACTGTCCCAATATCTTGGGAATTTCGTTTGTGATTCCTTTCATTTCCTCCTTCACTTTCTAAATCACAACGACATTCTTTTCCGCATTTTCCATAGGTTACATGACTTCCATCGCCTCCGTTTTGATCAGGCACGGGCATTGCTGAAGTGCTTGGCCATCACTGATCACGAAGGAGAGGGAGGGTGATGCTCAAGATTACGACCATTCGGGAAAACCGAGCGGAAGTGCTGCTCAAGCTGGAAGGCAAAATCACGGAGCAGTGGGCGGCGCTCCTCGATAGGGAATGCCGGTCGTTTCTCCGAAACAAGAAAGTTGTGCGCCTGGATTGCTCGAACGTCGCGTTCATTGATACCCGAGGAGTCGAGGTTCTGAAAAACCTCCCCCAGAAGCAAGTCACCCTTATCAGCGCTCCCAGTTATGTGACGGAGCTGCTCCAAATCGGAGGCTAGTCATGGCTTCAGTCGAGACCACCTACCCAGAGTCCATAACTCGCGGAACCTTGCTTAATCGTACGATGCCTCAGGCCACCATGTTCGGTCTGTCCGAGATGGAAGAGACACTCCTTGCCCGACTGCGCAAGGGCGAGCCAGCGGCGTTTGATGAACTGGTGAACAAACACCATGGCGCGCTGATTCGCATGGCCATGGGATACGTCGCTGATCGCGAAAGTGCGGAAGAAGTCGTTCAGGACACCTGGATCGCGGTCATCCAGGGGCTGAATCGCTTCGAAGGCCGGTCGTCGCTCCGGACCTGGGTATTTGGAATTCTGATTCACAAAGCGAAAGATCGGGGTATGCGAGACAAACGGAGCACCACCTTCTCCGACTTCCAATCCTTCGCCGAGGATAGTGAGGACGCCATCGATCCGTCCCGATTCCAGCAGTCGGGAGACCGGGCTGGTAGGTGGACCTTCCCCCCACAGCCTTGGGACGACCAGACGCCTGAAAAATTGCTCGCCAGTCGGCAGGCGATCAACGCGATGAACAGCGCCATCGACGCACTACCGGCGACTCTCAAAGATGTATTGGTGCTACGCGATATCGAAGGTATCGACTCACAGGAAGTGTGCGAATTGCTGAAGATCACTGAAACCAACCTGTATGTGAGGTTGCACCGAGCCAGGGAACGCGTCCGGCTGGCGGTAGAATCATACTTGGAGGGCAAGGAAAAACCGCTGTAAGAATTCGGTGGAAGGGGAGACACAGGGTATGAAACCCCCGTGATCGAATGCTCCGTACTATGACAGATGATTCACCCGATCGAGTTGTGCCTGAGATCACCTGCAGGCAAGTGACCGAATCGACCTCGGCCTACCTTGACGAACGACTGGACGACGCGTCGACATCCCGCATGGCGCTCCATTTGGCCACATGTGCCGGATGCGAGGCGTATGCCACCCAGATTGCCTCCGTCCGCCAACTGCTGGGGGGGCTGCCGGGGCCTACGGCGGAACCAGCTAACCTGGAACGGTTACGGCGGGCCTTTTCACTCCAGCAAAAGCGTCCACCACCCGCGATATAAGCCGGCCCTTCCACATTAGACAGCCCGTGGTGGGGCCTCCAGAGGCGGAGCGGGGTCCGTCCGTTTCTTTGACACGATTGTGTGTAGTTCGGCGATCAAGCGATTCTCCTCGATCGGCTTGGGCAAGAAGGGGAATTGTCCAAGATCAGGGCGAATACCGTGCCGGGTCAGTTCCCGCTCCGAGAGCGCCGAGGTGAGGACGATACCCAGATCGGGATACCGCTGCCTGAGCACCTTGGCTAACCGGTCACCGTGGACACGGGGCGTCGCTTGTTTCCGTGAGGCAAGCCGAAGCACTGGCGGCTCCAACACGAGATCGAGAATCATCGCCTTGATCACAGGGTGATGCGAGCGTACGAGCTGCAAAGCCTCGGAACTTCCTGCCGCCGTGAAGACGTGAAATCCGTGAGAAGAAAGACGGCGCCACCACAAATCGAGGAACTCCTTGGAGTCATCCACGAGGAGAATGGCCGGCGCGCTCACGGTTAGTTTTGCAAGGCGTGTTGTGCTCGTATCCAGTGTGCGCGCCATGGCGTTCCCCCCTCTGTGGTAAACCTCGGCTCAATCACTCCACCGTTTCGGCACGTTGTTCATCCATCGGAGTCCATGCCGCATAGAGCGCTGAACGATAGTGGGTCTGCTCGGCCAGATAGGTGACACGATCCAAGAGCTGGCGCCGTGCAGGCTCCGGCAGCAGCCCAAGGCGAAGCCCGAACTCATGCCCGGTCGTCCAGCGAACGGCGGCCTTGGGAACGTGCACATATTCATCGCCCTCGCCGAGATAGAGCCGGAGACTAATCCGTGATTTCGGTGGCACGGGGTAGGTGCCCATGAGATGTACACCGCCCAGGGAGAGATTCAGGATCGACGCTTGCCCGACGAAATCATCCCCCATGTAGACGGCGGTTCCTCGGACCGGATATCGGTGATCTTGGCGCGGGAGAAAGTGCTGTCCCATCATCTCCTCCTTGTCGTAGTCCGCAATCGACTCTACGCTACTCTGAACGAAGCCTATCGCTCCGAGCCAGGTCCCACATTCCCCGCAGGGTGTACCTCCCAAGCAGGGTAAAATGGCCTCAAGATGTCCAATGTTATCCATGACTTACGGGAAGGCGAGCATGCTCCCTCACGCACCCGCAATGACCGCTAGGGTGATCCCGCTAGACAGGAGTCTGGTCAGCGGAATCGTGTTCTTGAAAAAACACGCATTTGGCGCATCATTTGTGGCCTCGTCAGCACCTCACTCCCTTCACAGGGAGGTGGCGGATGGCCACTTACTATACGCTTGAGGATGCGATTCTGATCCAGGTTCGGAGAACCGGGAGTTGCTTCATTGACGACCTGGTCTCGCAGCTTTCGAATCGCTCCTGGAATGAAGTGTTTCTCGCGGTCGAGCACTTGCCGCAAGACGGACGCCTCACTTTGCATCGCTTCGCAAATGGGAGCATTCAGATCTCCCTTCCCGCGTCCAACCTCAATATGCGAACCTGCTCGAGACAGACTACTCCATCCATCTTTGCATGGGATGCCGATATCTCATGGAGAAGGTTGCTCCTCAAGGCGGGACACCACTCTGCATTACCGGCCACCTCTTTCGCCAAAAGTACGGTTACGAATTGAGCGACGGGAATGTGATCGAAGAATTATGCTCGTCCTGTGCGCACGTGATCGCACTTGCCAGCAAGATAGCCGAGACCGACTTGAAGAGTGCTGGGTCCCCAGCCAAGAGCTAATTGCCTCAGCTTTACGTCATCGCGACCTGAGACGATGATGGCGCTAGAGTAATTCGCACAGACTCAAATGCAGGCTGGTCACTCCGTTCGTCAACGCTCCGGACCGATACGAGGGCGTTGATTTCTGGATAACAAGTGGCGGCGCATTGCCCTGGAATGTTATACGACACCACCGCCTTCCGTCATTTCTCGATTCCGCACCTCCTCGACCATCACAGTGATAGCATTATATATTCCTTTCTCAGTAACCGTGGACGTAGTGCCGCCTAGCGCCCTATGCTGCGCTTCGAATCGATATCGAGCAATACCTAAGCGGGAGAGCCTGAGTGGGCAGCATGCTGCTGAACGACTAAGTCACGTGCCAATGGCTCCTGCTGCACTAGCTGAGCGGAACGCAGCGGACGCCCTGCTGAGTGACACACGGGGTAGACATGAAAAAGTCGACCGAGGGGAAACTCGTCTATTCCCCGAGCGACCTGGTGCGATATCTCGCCTCTCCGTTCGCCTCGTGGATGGACCGGTACAATCTGGAATATCCGGGACTCGTCACGCCTGACAAACAATCTGAAGACCAGCAACTGATCATGGACACCGGCGTCCGGCATGAGTACGCGGTCCTTGGTGACCTCAAACCCTCCCAGGCCGACGTCGTCGAAATCGAGACGCACGATCTAGCGGCGGCGCGTCGCCAGACGCTGGACGCGATCACGGCCAAGGCGCCGATCATCTACCAGGCTACGTTCCACAGCGGCCCGTTCGCCGGTTACGCCGACTTCCTCATGCTAGATGCGGCCGGGCGGTACCAGGTCTGGGAGGCCAAATTGGCCCGTTCGCCGAAACCATATTATGCGATGCAGCTCTGCTGCTATGCCGAGATGTTAGCCGACATGATCGACGAGGACCGCGTGTCGGACCGGTTCGGGATCATCTTGGGGACGAAGGAACGGATCCAGTTCCGCCTGGAAGAGTTCGTTCACTACTATCGCCACATCAAACACGCGTTCCTGACCATGCAGGAACGCTTCACGGGTCAGCTCGCGGACCGGCCTGAACCGTTGCCACGAGCGGATCATCATGAATGGACCTCGCATGCCGAAGCGTTCTTCAAGGAACGGGATCATCTCGTGCAGGTCGCTGGCATCACGGTTGGCCAGATCAAAAAGCTCCACAAGGCCGGCATCGCGACGATGGCCCGGTTGGCGGAGGCAGGCGGACGGTCGATCCCGAAGCTCAGCAGGGACACATTGGACAAGCTGGCCGCGCAAGCCCGGCTGCAATGCACCACCATGACGGATCGCGTCACGAACGCCGATGCGCCGCCTCGGTATGAACTGCTATCCCCCATGGACGCGAACGGATACCCGATCGGCCTTGCCGCGCTCCCGCCGGAAGACCCGGCCGACGTGTTCTTCGACATGGAAGGCTACCCCCTGGCGCCAGGCGGTCTGGAATATCTCTTCGGCGCCTGCGTCTGGGAGCCTCAGTCGGCGTCGTATGCCTTCAGAGATTGGTGGGCCCACGACCGGGACGAAGAAAAGCGGGCCTTCGAAGACTTCATCGACTGGGTCCACGCCAGGTGGACATCCCATCCGGCCATGCACATCTATCATTACGCCGGCTACGAGGTCAGCGCGGTCAGACGGCTCAGCACGCGGCACGATACGAAGCAGGACGAAGTCGACGGCTTGTTACGGAACGAAGTCTTCGTCGATCTCTACCGGATCGTCCGCCAAGGCTTGCGTCTCGGAGAAGACAGCTATTCCATTAAAGCGGTGGAGCGCTTGTACCGCCAGAGGCGGAGCACCGACGTGGCGACGGGGACCGACTCCATCGTGCAGTACGCCCGCTGGATCGAAAGCGGCCAACAGGGCGATTGGAACAAGAGCAGCATTCTCAAAGCTATCCGGGAGTACAACCAAGACGATTGCGCGTCCACCGCTCAACTCTGCCAATGGCTACGGCACGTCGCGCGAGATCTCGATATTTCTTCCGAGCCGCATCATCTTCCATCCGACGCGCCGGCACCTCCGGAATTGCGCCCCGAAGTCATTGTACGTCAAGAGACGATCAAGCAGCTTCGCCGGCATGGCGATGAACTGGCAACGGTGCTGGCGGAGGTCACCGATTTCCATCGACGGGAGCAGAAGCCGGTCTGGTGGCGCATGTTCGATCGTGCCAACGCCGCACCGGAAGAGCGTCGCGACGACCCCGGCTGCATCGAAGGGATCGTCGAAGATGGGTCTTGTGTTGCGGTCAAGCAGTCCCTGGCACAGGGGTACCGCTTCGATCCGTCGCAAGAGTGCAAGCTGGCCGCGGAGGACAAGGTCCGATTCGCGCATAATCTCGATGCCACCTTCACGCTGTCAGAAATCGACGCCACGACGGGGCAGCTCCTGTTGAAAATCGGCAAGAAAAGTCTCGACCAAAAGTGCGACGGGGCATTTCCAACGCAGGGATCACTCCTCGCCGATGAGTATGTCAATCCAACTCCTATTCCCGAAGCCCTCACCGCAGTGGCGGCTGGACACCTTTCAGGCCAGCCCCATGCGCCAGTCGAAGCGTTGCTGGCACGCCGCCCGCCGGCAGCAGTCATGCAGCAGAGTGGGGAGTTGGCGATCGACGCCGCGATTCGAATCGCCGGGGCGATGTCCGGCGGTTGCCTCGTGATCCAGGGTCCTCCGGGAACCGGGAAGACCTATGCCGCCTCCCGGGTCATCGCGTCGTTGCTCGCGGCTGGGAAATCGATCGGGATCGCCTCCAACAGCCACAAAGCAATTTTCAATTTGATGGACGAGTCTGGGAAGGCGGAGCGGCAGGCGGGGAGAGCCATCACGGGCATTAAAGTCGGCGGAGAAGAAGACCCGCGCTTCTTTTCAGCCAATCCTGGTATCAAACACGTGGGCAGTTCGCCTGACGCAAGGGGAGCCTATACAGGAAACGTGGTCGGGGGTACGGCCTGGCTGTTCTCCAGGCCTGAATGGGAGGACGTGCTCGACTTCCTCTTCATCGACGAAGCCGGGCAGGTCTCGCTCGCCAATGCCATCGCCATGGCGAGGAGCGCCAAGAATCTGGTGCTGCTCGGCGATCAGATGCAGTTGGAGCAGCCGATCCAAGGCTCACATCCGGGCGATGCCGGTCTGTCCGTCCTCCAATATGCGCTGAAAGACACGCAGGCCAGCGTGCCGGATCTGCCGGTGTTCCATTCCGTGGTGCCGCCTGAGTACGGTCTGTTCCTCGGCGAATCCCGTCGCATGCATCCGGCCATCTGCCGCTTCATTTCCGACAGTATCTACGAAGGCCGCCTGGTTTCGCATCCCGACTGCAACCGCCAGCGCATCCAACTCGCCGGCGGAGCCCATCGCCTCATAGACCAGGAAAACGGCATCGTCTTCAGCCCGATGGAGCATGATGGGAATACGCAGCAAAGCGATGAGGAAGTGGAGCGGGTGAAGGCGATCTTTCACGAGCTGCTCGGCCGTCCGTTTGCCGGGAAAGACGGCTCCACGAAAGCATTGGACCTCGACGACTTTCTCTTCATCGCCCCGTACAATGCGCAGGTCCGTGCTCTCAAATCGGCGCTTCCTAATGACGCGCGAATCGGCAGCGTGGACAAATTCCAAGGCCAAGAGGCACCGGTCTGCATCCTCTCACTCTGTTCCAGTTATGGAGAGTATGGCTCCAGAGGCCTGGCCTTCATGCTCGACCGCAACCGGATCAACGTGGCCATTTCACGAGCCCAGTGCCTGGCCGTCATGGTGGCAGACCCTCGTATTGCCGGAGCGATTCCGGGATCGTTGGATGAGATGCAGTTGGTGAACTTGTTTTGTAAGTTAACTGGGGCAGCAGTTCCGTAAGCAAAATTTCTGAACTGGTGATATTCAGGAGGGGGGCAAGTCCGTTCTCGCCTGGGATTCTGCCGAGGTCGGAGCCGGGCGTGCTTTCTCTAATCCAAAAGGGTATCCTTCGGCCGCTCCCATGTATTCACGGCATACTGCAACCCATCTCCATAGGACATGAATACAGGTAGCTTGAAGGATATTTGAGTCAACTCCAGGCTCCCCTTGGGGTGATCTTCCTCCGCCACGCGGCCAATCGCTTCGAAGCAGCGCACCGCCAGATTCAGACCGAGCATCAGTACATATATTAGCGACGACACAAAGATTTGCCGACGTTAGGAAAATCAAATGAACCGTGCAAAATACCAATCGGCCAAAACTTCATGTCCTCGAAGGGGCCGTTGAAAAGGGTTGCCGCGGGATTGTGGCGGTGCTCAAAGAGGGAGGGCCGCCGAATCTGGATGAGGCCATTGGTTTCGTGTTGGCCCAGGGTCGAGACGAATGGCTGATGGATGTTCTAACTGCCGAGTCCACGCCGGATTACGTACGCGTCCGGTGCGCGCATCATCTTGCGAGGGACGGGCAGGGGGAAGCAGCCGTTCCCGCCATGCGTGCGTTGGCACGTAATCCTAGCGAAGATTTGGAGACGCGGTATTGGGCAGCCTTGTGGCCGGGTCAGCATGGCCAGCTCAGTGCGTTGGAGGCAATTGCCAGTGATGAAATTGTTCCGCGCCGTCTCAGAATCACGGCTCGCCGTGAACTGGAATTCCTTGTGGGGTTAGGTTGAGATGGATTTGACGGCAAGGCTCGACGTCACGCAAAGAATCGCATGAAAGGAGTCGGTATGGTTCTCGAGTATCCACGATTGTTCATTGTGGCGACATTTTTTACAGGATTGATCGGCGGTGTCTGTGGATCATTTCTCGCTGATAGTTCCGTGGTGGCCCAACCCGGACCCTCCACTGAGCCGGACACGCCCAGCGCGGTTGCTGCGCAAGAGTTTCGACTGGTCGATGATAGGGGGCGCGTGCGCGCGCTCCTCTCGTTTTCAGAAGAAGGCGAGCCCTTCCTCCATCTGCGGGATCAGAACGACACCCATCGCGTCTGGATGGGGATTTCCAATGATACCGGCGTTGTCGTCCGGGATACCGACGGGAAAACGCGGCTGGTGCTGAGCCTGGATGCCCAAGGCGAGCCCTCGCTCGTGGTACGCGACCGTCAACATCGGACGAAGTCGTTTCATCCGTAAGCTGTTGTGCGGGATTTACGACCTCCTGTGCCGCCGACGCCGCGATGATACTCCGGCGGTCGAAGCAAGCCAAACGGACCCACGCATGAATGGCACACAGTTGCTGACCACATGGCCACTTTCTCTCTATCCATAACATACATCCAGCAACGACTTGACCCTTTGAGGCACAGCACGGAGGCGGCGATGAACTATCGGGCTTGGAGGATCCTCAGGGTAAGGCTGGGTCTTGGGATCTTCACAACATCCCTCCTGGCGGCTCACCCCACGGCGGTCGCGCAGAGCGGCCCCATCGACCAGGCCATCGTCGGCGATCATGACCAAAAGACGCACGAGGTCAACACGGACGAGATCAGGCGGGTTCTGGCAGACGGCAGCGTCGTCGTGATCGACGCCCGGACGCGATCGGAGTACGTCACCGGCCATATTCCCGGCGCGTTGAACTTTGACGTCCCGCCAGACCAGGTGGCCGCCGCGCTCGAACGGCTGCTGAAAGAGGACAAGGGAAGGGCGCTGGTGCTCTATTGCAACGGCCCGTATTGCCAGGCGAGCCGGCGACTTGGCGAGCACTTGGTCGCAGCCGGATTCACCCGCGTACAGCGTTACCAGCTCGGAATGCCGGTCTGGCGCGCGCTCGGCGGCCCGACCGAGATCGAACTGGAGGGTATCGTCCGGATCTACCAATACGACCGGACGGCCGTGTTCTTCGACGCCCGATCGCCCGAGGAGTTCGCCAGGGGTAGTCTCCCGGGTGCGCATAACGTTCCTGCCGACCGGCTCTCGGCGGGCGCATTGGACCAGGCCCCGCTGCCGAAGGATGATTTCAATACGCGAATCGTGCTGTTCGGACGCGATGCCGCCCAAGCACGATCCCTGGCCGACTCGCTGAGCAGGCGGCCGTGGCACAATGTGACGTACTATCCCGGGCGCTTCGAAACGCTGCGCGAGGCGATCCAATGACACATGCGGGTCACGGCGGTGAGGGTAGGAAAGATTTTCTGGCGCAGCATCGCCCGACTGATTCACGACATTCCGCTCCGCCAAACGCGGACCGCAACGGCCAACGTGACGGGTGTCGTTTTAGCGCAATGAGGAGATGAGCAGCGCATTCATGCGGCGCATCGTCCCACTCGTACATCGCGAGGGCGCGTATGGACCTGCTGAATATCCTGATCAAGATCGGCCCTGGTGTTTTCTTCCTGAGCGTTACGTTGGCTATTGTGTATGGCGTGTCCGGACACATTCCTCGAAACGAGGAAGGGAAGGCGCAGGTCGGTCGTTATGTGTTGGGCTTGGCCATGGTCGGCGCGGTTGCCTTTGTTGCCGGGGCGGCTCTGGGTATCGCGTGGTTCTGCGGCTCTGACGGTGCGGGCAATCTCTGCGGATTGGGCGGAATCTTTGGGTCAGGTCCACTGCTGGCCGGCATCGCCATCGTCATCTCCGCTCATCGTCAGGTAACGAGTGCGAGGGATGCACGCTAACCCCCTCGCCGTGATCTTGCTCTTTCCGTCATTGGTCGAGACCAATATCCCTGGTTCGATTACCCCGGCACATATCGTCGACATGGCTCGATGGGAACAGTAACGGTGTGCTGATTCGCCGTCTTGCCAATGGAATCATCCCTTCGATACAGCTGGCGCCCGTTAACGCTGGTGGCCGAATGACCAGCGATTGTGAACATGGAGGAGAACCGTCGCAATAGATTGCCCCCATCATAAGGACATGGGGCGTCTGGCAAGAGCCGGGCGGATCACGGTTCGCTTGTCGATTCAAGATTGAGGTTCACGCTTCCAGGGAGGGGAATCTGTCATGTCGAAAGACAGGCACGCTCATTCAGATATCGGGAGAAGGCAATTCCTGCACGGGGCTCTTGTAGGGGCCGTGGCCGGGGTTGCCACGCAGGCTGGAATTCAGTTCGCCTCTGCGCCCGCGGTTCGGGCTCAGAGCGCTCTCAGTCCCACTGCCGCGCTGCGGACTTTGCTTGCAGGCAACGACCGATTCGCCGCCAATCAACTGACCTCGATCGAGCATGATCTCATCATGCTCAAAGAGCATACCGTCCATAAACAAGAACCGTTTGCAGCCGTCCTTGCCTGCGCGGATTCCCGCGTCCCGGTCGAGCTGATCTTCGATCAGACGATCGGCCACATCTTCGTGACTCGACTCGCCGGCAATATCGTGACCCCGGAGGTGATCACCTCCCTCGAATACGGCGTCGTCGCCCTGGGCATCAAGGTGCTTCTCGTGCTTGGCCACCGGAACTGCGGAGCCGTCAAAGCCGCGATGACCGCGGATCAGGCGCCGGGACAAATCAGCGTCTTATACCGACATCTTCGGCCGGCTGTCGAACGGGCTCGAGGCGAACTCGATGCCGCGATCGAAATTAATGCCAAGCTTCAGGCTGAGTTGTTGCGGACGTCTTCGACCGTGATCCGCGCGGCCACCAATGCCGGACAGGTCATCGTCGAAGCGGCGGTGTACGACCTTGCCACCGGGAAGGTCCGAATAGGGTAAGAGGGAGTCGCTCAAGAAACAAAGGACTGCACCAACTATAAAGCAACCGAGATGAGTTCGCCCAGGTTTCGTGGATGCCGGGGTAATGGTTAATGAGCGGGCGGTCGTGTTGCTATCACATCCCTTGATGATTCTCTTGAGTGGCGATTCAGGAACGACGTGATGCTTTTGTGACTCAATCGACCCACTACCACGGAATCGGTTTCCGGTCTTTCACGAAGAGGCCCGTCATTTCCTGCGGTGCCTCCGTCGCCAGCCACACGATCGTATCGGCACCTTCTTCCACCGATCGGGTCGCCTCGTGACCGCCCATGTCGGTTCGGACCCAGCCGGGGCAGACGGAATTGACGGCGATGCGGGCGGCCTTGAGCGCTCCGGCGAACTGGCCGGTCACGCCATTCAAGGCGGTCTTCGAAATGCTGTAGGCCGGTGCCCAGGTGTCCATGTCGGTCAGTTGGCCGGAGCCGCTGGACACGTTGATGATGCGGCCCCGTGCGCTCTTGCGGAGGAGCGGCAGAAACGCCTGGGTCACGAGCAGGGGCCCGATCGTGTTGGTCTCGAACATCCGGCGCAGGCGTTCGGGTGGAAGCTCGAAGATCGATCCGTCGTCGTCATCCAGAATGCCGGCATTGTTCACCAGCACGTCCAGGTGGTCCACCGTTTGGGAAACGCTCGTCACGGCGGCTTCGATGCTGGTGGGATTCGTCACATCGAGGGGCAGCGGCGTGATCACAGGGAAATGGAGCGAGGTCGCCGCCTTCATGACAGATGCCGCCGAGCGGCCGGTCAAGAACACACGCCACCGCTTGGTCGCGAGCTGACGGACGATCTCCAGCCCAATGCCTTTGTTCGCGCCTGTCACGAGTGCGATGCCAGTCATACGCCGCTCTCCTCCGCCACCACGTAGGGTCCCTTTATTATACAAACCGGATACTGGCGAGTTCGAACTCCTTACGGCGAGGTGTCCGAGGTGATTTGATGACTGCCAGAGGAGAACGCAGGTGGCTTGTAAGCTATCGATTTTGCGAATCCGTTCAACCGGCCGCCGCGGAACGGGAAGGTACACTCAGGCGGTCTGTCGCGGAGATTCTGATTGAATAGCGAGTGTTCGCAGAACATCATAGAGCAACGGGAGGCACGATACGGCTCACTCCACGGGATCTGTACCCCGGTGAAGTGCGCGGTGATCCGGACCTTGCGCGGCGCGAACCATCACTCACTCTCTCCATTGAAGGAGGTCCTGATGAAACGGAAAGGCTCAGCGATTTGGCGCGGTGATTTGAAGGCGGGAAAGGGCACGGTGTCGACGGACAGCGGGGTCCTGTCCGAGACCCAATATTCGTTCAGCACGCGGTTCGAAAGCGGGAAGGGCACCAACCCAGAGGAATTGATCGCGGCCGCGCACGCGGGCTGTTTCAGCATGGCGCTTTCCGGACAGCTAGGTAGTGCGGGATTGGTTCCTGATGAATTGGAAACCACGGCGACGGTGAACTTCGAGAAGCAAGAGGCTGGCTGGACCGTGACGCAGATCCATCTGGACGTGCGGGGACGCGTTCCGAAGGCCGATGCCGCGGCGTGGGAGAAAGCGACCAATGCCGCGAAGGCCGGGTGTCCGATCTCGCGCCTGCTGAACACCACCGTCACGATGGATGCGAAGCTGCTCTAGCTGTTGATGGCGGGATCAAGCAGAGCTGGTGGCAGTGCCGCCAGAACGCAGCATCGGTCATTCATGGGGAATGTCTGCCGAGGGCTTCGACGCGAAAGTACGTAGAACCGGAAGAATGGTCCCACGTGTGCCGGATCGTAGCGTGCGTGGGGTCATTCACGAGCCCGGAAGCAAGCTGAGATCAAAAACCAGATAAGACCCCTCCGATTCGCACCTTCCTTTTGCGCTCTTTCCCTAGGTTCTGTATGCTGTAGCAGCTAGACCTTAGACCATCTTCGTAGGAGAGCCTGTATCACTGCGATGTCCGCCCAAACTGCCGCCGTCGTGCTCAGCGACCGGGGGATAGCCCGCTGCGTGGGTTCGTGGACCTTGGCGCATCTCGCGCCGGTCGAGCGTCAACTCGAACACATCGCCTGGCCGCGGGGCATGGACCTGGTGTGGGATGCAAGAGAATTGACGGCGATGGATACCGGCGGCGCGGTCGTCCTGCATCGGATCCTGGACCGATTGCGTCGGCAGGGACGGCATGTGGAAATCCAAGGACTCCAGGCTGAATTTGCCGCGCTCTTGAGCCGTGTGGAGACACAGGCCGAGCGGACTCCACCCGTCTCGATGATTCCGCATCGCTCCTTTCTCCAGCGACTCAGTCATGTATTGGATGAACGGTCACGCCGACTGATCACCGGATTGGCGTTTATCGGCGAAAGCGTGGTGGTGTGGACCCGCCAGGTGGCCTCGCCGTCGCGCGTGCGGTGGCGAATGGTGCTGCGCAGCCTCGAACTGGATGGCGTGCAGGCTCTTCCGATCGTCGGCTTGCTGACTTTCTTGATGGGAGTGGTGATCGCCTACCAAGGAGCCGAGCAGTTGCGGCAGTTCGGCGCGAACATCTTTGTCGTCGATCTGGTCGGCATTTCGCTCGTGCGCGAAATTGCGCCCATAATCGTGGCGATTCTTCTGGCCGGCCGATCCGGATCGGCCTATGCGGCCGAGATCGGGACGATGAAAGTGACGGAAGAATTGGACGCCATCCGCACCCTCGGGTTGTCGCCCATGGATCTGCTGGTGATGCCCCGTGCGCTCGCGTTAATGGTGGCGGTGCCGCTGCTGACCGTGTATGCCGATGTGTTGGGGGTGTTCGGCGGGATGCTCATCGCGGCCAGTGAATTACAGGTCAGTTTTACGGAATTTCTCTCTCGTTTCGACGAGGCGGTGGCGCTGCGGCATTTTGTGATCGGACTCGCCAAGGCCCCCGTGTTCGCCCTGATCATCGCCCTCGTCGGCTGCTATCAAGGATTCCAAATTCAGGGCGGTGTGGATCAGGTCGGACGTCGGACCACCCTGAGCGTCGTACAGAGTATCTTCCTGGTGATCGTGTTCGATGCGTTTTGCAGCATCCTCCTCAATTGGTGGGGTTGGTGAGGCATGGTCCCCGGTACGGACGCGGCGCATCCCTTGATCGAGGTCACACACGTCCGCACGCAATTCGGAAATGCGGTCGTGCATCGCGATGTCAATCTGACCATCCAGCGAGGCGAGATCTTCGGGATTGCCGGAGGGAGCGGGTGCGGCAAATCCGTGCTCCTGCGGGAAATCATCGGACTGCAGCGTCCGAGCCAGGGCACGGTCCGACTGTTCGGCGTGGATACGACGACCTTTCAGAATGGATCGATTCATGGCGTCTACCGGCGTGTGGGCGTCATGTTTCAGCATGGCGCACTCTTTAGCTCCCTGACGCTGGCCGAGAACGTGGCGGTGCCCTTGCGAGAGTACACGACCCTCCAGGCCGACACGATCAAGGACATTGTGGCGCTGAAAATAGCGGCCGTCGGGCTTCCACCGGACAGCGGCAAGAAATTTCCGTCCGAATTGAGCGGGGGAATGCGGAAGCGAGGGGCGCTGGCTCGTGCCATCGTGATGGATCCTCAGGTGCTGTTTTTGGACGAGCCGACCGCGGGTCTCGATCCCATGAGTTCAGCCGGGATCGACGAATTGATCGTCAACCTGAAAGCTCTCTTGGGACTGACGGTCGTGATGGTGACCCACGACCTGGACCTCTTGTGGCGTACGGCCGACCGGGTCGCCGTACTCGGAGACGGCCGCGTGCTTGGTATCGGCACGATGGCCGAACTTGCCGAATCCCAAGAGCCGGTGGTGCGAGAGTATTTTCACGGTCCGAGGGGGCGTGCCGCAGCGGGGCACTACGAATGGAACCGAAAGTCAACTACGTCCTCGTAGGCACCTTCGCGGTGGTGCTCGGGGCTTCGATCATCGCGGTGATCATGTGGCTCGCGAAGTCCGACTATCGCGGGGCCTATGACCGCTACTACGTCTTCACGAAGGAATCGGTCTCCGGGCTGAGCGTGAATTCCACGGTGAAATATCAGGGCGTCGACGTCGGTCGCATCAAAGAAATCATCTTGAATCCTGACGACCCCGAGGAAGTGAGGATTACCCTGGATATCTTGCGGGACACGCCGGTCAAGACGGATACGGTGGCAATCCTCGTGACGCAAGGACTGACGGGGCTCGCGACCTTGAATTTGACCGGGGGAAGCCGCGATGCGCCGCCACTGACGGCCAAGGATGGGTACGTGTATCCGGTGATTACCAGCGCCCCGTCGCTGTTCGGTCGTGTGGACATGGCCATTTCGCGGCTCCTCTCCGAACAGGGGCTGAGCCAACTGTTGGCCAATCTGAATGCGCTGAGCAAGAGCGCCAACTCGGTTCTGGACGAGCAAAATCGTGCGTTGTTGAAGCGTACGCTCCAAGACCTGTCCGAAATCACCCAGACTGTGGCCAACCGACATGATCGACTGGACCGAGGTCTCGTCAGTGCGACAGAGGCGGCCGACAATTTGGCGAAGATGACCGCGAGTCTCAACCGGGAAATACCCGCCCTGATAGCCCGCATCGGAAAGAGCGCCGCCGCAGTCCAGACGATGACGGAGGAATTAGCGAGCACGAGCCAGGCCATGGGGCAGGTCGTCCGCGAGAGCCAGCCTGGGATTCAGCAGTTTACTCAGCAGACGCTGTCCGAAACCGGTCAACTCGTCGCTGAACTGCGCCAGCTGACCAGCACGCTCCAACAAGTGGCTCGCCAATTGGAGCAAGACCCGAACGCGCTGGTGTTTGGGAGGCGTGCCGGGGCTCGTGGCCCGGGTGAATGACGAAGGTGGCTATGCGAAAAGAGAGAGCCGGTAGAAATCCACGGACATTGGAGAGCCGCGTGACATGGCTGCTTGTGGCGTCTCTGTGGATGGTGTTGCCTGGCTGCCTCTCTCTGCCGCGAGAGGGGACCGGCCCGGTACGGACGTTTTTGTGGAGTGCCCCGCAGGATCGGCAGACCCAATCCGTATCCGCTTCGGACGCCGCAAAGGCGCCGATCGGAGTCATAATTGTGGCTCAACCCCAGGCCCAGCCTGGATTCGATTCGCCTCGGATGACCTACATGAAGCGTCCGTATGAATTGCAGTATTTCTCGTCCAATGAGTGGGTCGATCAACCCACTCGCATGCTGGCACCACTGCTCGTTCGGGCCATAGAACAACAAGGCGTCGCTCGGGCCGTGGTAGGCTTACCCAGTTCTGCGCGAGGCGACCTCAGGTTGGACGTCGATGGGGTGGAGGCTGTGCAGGAGTTTTTCGATGTTCCCAGTCACGCGCGGATTGCATTCCGTGCTCGATTGGTGCGGTTATCCGATCACGCCGTGCTGGGGTCGCACGCGTTCGAGGCGATCGAACCGGCACCGACCGAGGATGCCTACGGCGGAGCCATGGCTGCCAATCGGGCCGTGGCCAAGGCAGTGGACGAGATGGCCGACTGGGTTGCCCGTTGCATCCGCAATCCTGCTTCCGGGTGCAAGTAGCTCTAGTCTCAGGGCAAGGCCGACGCGTGAGTATGTCTACTCAAATTCTCGAGCAGCGAACCGCCGGTGTCGTGGAGTCTCGAGAGGAGAACCATGGTCTCCCGCAACCGCTGCACGCGCCACAGCCCCAAGCCCCACAAGAGTAGCCACCACACCGACCACTGGGCCGAACACCGGAATCAACCGCAGCGCGTAGTAGATGACCAGGCCGATGATGAACGCCGGGGTCGTTGGCCTCGACCATCCCAGCTGGGTTTGGATGCCTCGGCCGACCCATGTCATCGTGAAAATTCTTGCCACATACAACATGACAGCCAATACGCCCAGCAGGACCAGAGCGATGGGAAGTCCGAACAGACTGAGTAGCAGCATGACGATGAGCACGGGGGTGAGGATGCAGAGCAAAAGGCCGATCCCGCCGGACTGCAGGAGGTTCCCGGACAGCTGCTCCATCGTCCGTTCGACCGAACGCGGGAACAGACCCACGATCACGACTCCGAGCACGAGCGTTGAGAGGGCACTCGTCAGCAATAGCCCGACCCCCAGCCACTGCCAAACTTGGTCGAGCTGGTCCGCCCAAGGTATCTGAATCGTCGGGATGTCACGCCGGTTGACCGGTCCTCCGATTTGCGCATCCGGATGTATCTGCGGAGGGTTCTGTCCTAGGTAGCTCACATGGCCGGCAATCTTGGCCGTCGATGCGACCTCGAGTGCTCGGGCGGCCGCATTCACGTATCCTCCTACCGATCCTCCTAACGTGACGGTGTCGCCCGCAACTGTCACCGTGCGGCCCACCGATGCATCGACACGCACCGTCTTCCCTGCGGCGAACAATGCCCCTTCAACCGTCCCCCGTGGATCCAACGCGGCATCCCATGAGGCGATGCTGAGGTTTCGGCCGATTGTGCCAGACATCGACACGCGGCCAGCTACGACGCGCGCGTTCTGCGAGACAGTGCCGATGATCTCGACCGTGGCCCCCGATGCGAGCAAATCGCCGTTGACCGTCCCACTGAGTTTGACCTGGCGTGCGAAGACGTGAACGTCTCCATTCACCGTGCCGGCAATGTCCACGCGCTCCGCTATGGCAACATAGTCGCGGTCAATGATCCGATCGGCGGGAAGCACAACGACGGAGCCCGTGACCACTTCGTTTTCCAGGCTCGGATCGGCCCAGGCTGGAACGGCGCCGTGCAGGGCTAACAAGGCGACGGCTGGTACGAGCGGGCGAAGGCAGGAGCTGAGCATCCCTCCCGTTACTCTTTTCTTCCGAATACTTCAAGCGAGTTCGCTCGAACTGGTCTGCTCGGACAGAGTAAGTCTGGCGAAGAACAACCTGCATATGACCGAAGTCGGAGGATATGAGGTAGGAAGGGTTATGCGGCTTTCTTCAGCAGTGGATCCGATTCCCGAGGAACGATCGGAAGCGGCAGTAGTGGCGCAGGATCTTCTCGCCACAGGCGAACAACCGTTTGAGTCACCAACAAGCCGAGGACAGTCGCGACGCTCATGATAAAAACGATCGACATGAGACTCTGCATCGCTTGCATCCCATTCCACGCTGAAAACATCGCCATGCGTTCCTCCCTGTATCATCGGGTCGTCGCTCGTGCATAGAGCGGTGCCGCTGATCAGGAGAAGTATAGCGCAGACGTGGAATTCAGCTAGTCACGCTGCGTGTGCACGAGCCGGCAAAAATTTGTCCTCTGTGTGCAAGTCTTTCCATCGTAAGGAAAAGCATCCAGGGTCTCTTCACTGGACGCACGCCCAAATGCCACACGATTTCAATCTGTTGCGAAACCGTCGCGTGCGAAGCCGCATCTGAAGCGGCTCTGGTACCGGTTCTTGCACTAACGCCGTAGAGCTAACACGGCGGTTGACCGGTCAGGCCAACTGCCTGCAGGCCCCACATTTTTGAGACCGGATGACCATCGAACTCAACAAGGAGTGAATGACTATGAGGCATACGACACGGGCACAGTGGTGTATCGCAGTCGCGGGGTTCGCCGTGCTGGCCATGCCGGGGTGCAGCAGCAAGTGGCTCTCGGGAGGCGGTGAAACGTCGACTCCTGGGCAGGAACAGTCGATTGCCGATTCAGGAAGTGCCGCTGGATCCCAATCCGCTCAGGCCGATGGAACCACCATGAGCAGCGAAAGCACGATGAATGGCCTATCTGGATCCACCGGTCCCTCTTCGGATTCGAGCGGGTCTTCCTCCGGCTCCGATGACGTTTCCTCAGGCAACGGCACGTCGTCGGGGTATGGTCAGGAGTCTACGAGCCCGGAGCTTTCGATGCACGGAGGGTCCGATCGCGACCAGTATGCGTCCATCGACGGTGGCGCGCTCAGCGGGTTCGACAGCCTGACTCCGGGCGACACCCCGTCGGAAGAGCGGATCGGCAGAGGCGACATTTCCTCGCGGATGCTGTCGTCCGACATGCGCGACAAGCGAATGGCCGAGTTGCGGCGTGAAGAAGAGGCCGCGATTGCGGCGGGATTTCGAGACGCCTTTTTCGGGTATGATCGCGCATCGATCGAGGGCGAGGCGCACGACTCGCTGGCGAGTAATGCCGACTGGATCAAGGAACACCCCGGAGCGAAAGTGAAAGTGTCCGGGCATTGCGACGAGCGCGGGACGCAGGATTATAATCTCGTGCTCGGGGATAAGCGGGCCAAGGCGGTGAAGCGCTACCTGATCGATCTGGGGATCAATCCGACACAGATCACGACCATTTCGTTCGGGAAAAATCGGCCGTTCTGCGCCGAGCACGATGAGTCGTGCCATCGTCAAAACCGGAGAGGACACTTCCTGTTGAGTGAACACTGATCTCCCTGCACGTGCCGGCCATGCCCGAGTCTCCGTGGGACTCGGACATGGCCGGCCTCAGCCTTCCGACGGATCGCACTCCGGCTCGATGTTCGCACCTCCTGCGTGTTCATCCCGCGCGCGCTCTTGCTCTCGTGCCTGGTGACAGGGGTATCGCGTGTGTGGTATCTGAGCACAGAGTCATATGACGTCGAGTCGAACGCCTGCAGGGAAGGAGTGTATTGTGAATCAGCGTTATGGTGTCATTGTGAAATTCCTGATCAGTGCCGACTCTCCGGAGGAGGCGGAAGAGCTCATCGAGACCGTTTGCGAAAAGGCCGCGACATCGGTGCCGGAAGGCGACATCAGCTATGAAGGGATCGAGGACATTGAGGAAGCGGAAGAGGACGAATAAGCGAGCGATCCGTATCCTAGAAGCGTCGAGCCTATGAGACTATCGTCTGTCGGCGGTGTGAGAGCTCCCGTGATCGGCCACAGAAGCCGAAAGGAGACCCCATGAGTGACCCACTGAAAGCGTCGGATGACGCCATGAACCACGCGCAGGCAACTCCGGAGGACTGGTTGGGTGGGGAAGCGTTCCTCGGATCGCACTATGACACGATAGATGGGAAACGGACTCGTCGCGTGTGGACCGAAGGGGAGGTGTTGGCTGCGTGCCTTGGTGCCCTCACCCTCGGCGCCGCGATTGGGTTGGCCTGTGCTCGAGGCTCGAAATAACCGGTCGCCTTCCTCAGGATTCCTTCCTCCCTCGCGTATCTCTCGACTGTGTTCACTCACACACGCAGTGCCGCGGAATTAATTGATAGCCGCGCAACTTTGTTCTCGGCTCCTGTCGCGCTCACCCCGGCGAGGTGTCACTCCGTGCGTGTCGGGAGAGGAGGCATGGCGAGGTGGACGTCCAGGTGAGGGTCTGCCACGTCCGGTGGGAACGGCGGAAAGGGTTGAGCATCGACGACCGATTGCAGGATCAGTTGATCCATTGCGGCATTTCCGGTCCCGGGATCGAGACGGATGGATTGGGCGCTGCCGTTGGCGAACAGTCGAAAATGTAGTGTCGGTGTCCGGCCGGGCATGGTGCCCGTCGAGGTGAACGTGTGTTCACTGATCCGCTCGGTGATGCGTCCTTTGACGCGCTCCCAATATGCGGGACTTGGTTTTGCGGAATGACTTGGTAAGAGGGACTGTTCCTCAATGCGAGCCGGCGCCACGGCAAGCGCCTTCAGCGGGGGATCGAGAACACCGACGGGATCGGCCGTGGGGGCATCCGTGAGGGCGAGCGTGCGTGGTGCGTCAGAAGCCGGCCCGGCCGGTTGGTGGTCCGACTCGCGTGGTATGGTCACGGTGAGCTGAAACGTTCGTGTGGCGCGTGTGACCAAGCGCTGCCCCGTTCGGTGCGCGATACGAAACGTCAACGGCAACCGGCGGCGATCGGATGCCGAGTCCTCGAAGAAGGGCGCGTCGATGTCGACGTCGGCCGACGCCTCCGTCGAACCCGGGTTGGCGTCCAGCGGGACCATTCGGGTCGGGAGGTGAGGGCTGCTGATCACGACGACCAAGTCCTCCGGGGGAGACTGCGTAGGATCGGTCAGGCTCAGGCGGATGGTGAAAGGGTCACCCGGTAAAATCGCCTCGCCAGACGCGGGTGCAATGAGGTCGATGTTGACCGCGAGCGATGAGTCGGCGGCATCGGCGTTTGGTGTGGTACCAAAGACAAGGACGACGAATACGAGTACCGCCGCAGATCGGAACATGATCCGGCGACTACTGACCGGCTGGGGCAACGGGGCGGGACGTCGCATCGAGAAGCCAGGAGTATACGGATGTCGGTGGGGGAATCCAAGAGCCGCAGACGCAGGATGAATTGAGCCTGGTGTTCTTGTGCGCCCTGCACATCCAACGGTATCATCGATGTATGATTGCTCAGCGAACGCATCGGAAAGGACGCGCAGCGTTCGCACGTCGTCGGTGCTGGACTAGGGGAAATTTTGGACGATCGCATGGTGGGGGAGGAAACTCGTTGGTGCGCAATGGAGGGACGACATAGCATGTATCTCATAGTCAAATGGGAGATGAGGAGAGCAAACGTGAGGCCAGTACTCTTGACGGCTCTCGCAATGGTTTCGATGGCGTGGGTCGGCGTGATCTCCTCTCATGCTTATGAGGAAATCCCTGTCTCCGACGGCGCCTCCGTGGTCGGTGTGGTGAAATTCAGTGGGGTGGTCCCGGATCCGCGACGCTATAACGTGAAAATGGGATCGAATCCGGAATATTGCCAGGCAATCGCGGATGCACAGGGCAACGTGATCCTGAATCAGGTGCGCGTGTCGCCCAAGCAAGAATTGGCTGACGTCGTGGTGTTTCTTCAAGAAGTGGAAAAAGGAAAACCAGTTCCAAAGGAAGGGCCTCGGGTGTCCATCGATCGCTGCCGCTTCGGTCCCTTCGTCAGCACCGGGCCGGTTGGGCAGCTCCTCACGGTTGCCAGCGAGGACGACATTCTGCATCAGGTCCGTGGATGGGAAATGGTGGCCAACAAGCGCCTTCCGGTGTTCATGTCATCCGCCATGAATCCGGGATCAGAGCAGGCGATCCCGCTCGCCATCAAACGCAGTAGCATCCTGCAGCTCAGCTGCGATCAGCACCGTTTCATGGAAAGCTGGATTCTCGTGACCGTCAATCCCTATGCAACGGTCACTGATGAACAAGGCCGCTTTAGCCTTGCCGATATTCCACCGGGGACTCACACGATCGGCGCATGGCATCCGGTGTTGGGATATCAGGAGGCAAAGGTGACGCTCAGGGCAGGACACCAAACGTCCATGACCCTGACCCTTGCGCCCGCATCTCAGGAGAACCGGTAGGCTCGATATCCGCTGAATTGGTCGTGTGATTCGGACATTCGGACACGGCGGGAACAAGGATCGTCGATACGGGACCCCGGCGTGGAAAGGGTGCCGCCGTCACCGGGGTCCGTACGCTTCTACTTCACAATCTCCAGCAGCTCGACCTCGAAGATCAGAGTGGCCCCAGGCTTGATTGCCGGGGGGCGTCCGGCATCGCCGTACGCGACGTCCGACGGACATACCAGTTTGCTTTTCCCGCCTACTTTGATCATTTGCAGTCCCTCGGTCCAGCACTTGATCACGTTCCCCAAGGGGAAGCGGGCTGGTTCCCCCCGCTGCACGGAGCTGTCGAAGACAGTGCCATCGATCAGGGTGCCGTGATAATGAACATTGACCGTGTCATCCTTTGTCGGAGAGGGGCCGTTGCCCGCCTTCATAGGGATGACGACCGCCCCACTGGCGGTTTTCTTGGCGCCTGATTCGGAGGCCGCCTTGGCAACATACGCGGCACCGGCCTTCTTTTCGGCATTGGCGACGACAGCAGCCCGTGACTCCGCCAGTTTCTGAATCTTGGGGCCATAGGCTTTGAGATCCGCCTTGGGCGGGCGATTCAGCACGCCATCGGTCAAGCCGACCTTGACCTGTTCCAACTCCGCCTCACTCAACGCGAACGATCCCAATCCTTGACTGAGCGCCAGGCCCAGGGCATAGAGAGTTTTTTGTTCATCTGTGGTTGGAGCGGGCGAGGCGGCCAGCGCCCCCGTGCCGGCAAGACACAGATAGCCGGTCAGTACAATCGCAATGCTTCGCATGGACGGAATCCTTTCGTGGAGTGTGAGCGAGCCAGACGGGACGGCCTCGATCGAGGGACGACGCACGTGGAAATAGCATAGGCGATGTGACGATCTACCACAACAGAATTGTTCACGCGCATCACCCAAGGAAGGCCCCATTCTCAAGTTGCACCACCGTGGCGGTATCTATCGTCGTGCGAGGGAGTCGTGCTAACGTTCAGCGATGCCTCATGAGGACATCAAGCGAAGCGTGGTCGTGACCGGTGCGTCCACCGGAATCGGAGCGGCCTGCGCGCGGTATCTCGATCGATTGGGGTTCCAGGTTTTTGCCGGTGTGCGTAGCATCGGCGATGGACGGACGCTGTCGGCATCGGCTTCAACGGACTTGGTGCCGGTCTATCTTGATGTGACGGTGGAGCGCTCGATCGCCGAGGCCGTCGCGCTGGTCGAGCGGACGGTGCGGCCGGCCGGGCTGGCGGGGCTGGTCAACAACGCCGGGATCGCCGTAGCCGGGCCGATCGAGGCGGTTCCGATTGAACACGCACGCCGCCAACTCGAGGTCAACGTGATTGGACAGATGGCCGTCACCCAGGCGTTCCTGCCGCTGCTCCGTCACGGACGTGGGCGGATCGTGAACATGAGCTCGATTGCCGGTCTGGCCGCGACCCCGTTTCTCGGTTGGTACGGGGCCTCCAAGTTTGCCTTGGAGGCGTTGACGGATGCGCTACGACTGGAATTGCGCCCGTGGGGGATCGAGGTGTCGAGCGTGGAGCCGGGTGCGATTGCCACACCGATTTGGGAGCGTTCGGCCGCCCTGGCCACGAAGATGCGAAGTACTGTGGATCCAGAAAAGCTGGCGTTGTACGAGAAGGCGCTCGCAGGTATGCAGGAGGTGATCCAGAAGGCCGCCGGACGGGCGATCCCAGCCGACGAAGTCGCGAAGGTCGTGGCGAGGGCGCTGACCGTTCGACGGCCGAAAACGCGGTATCTCGTGGGCCTCGACGCCCAATTTCGTGCCTTTCTCAAACACGTGTTGCCCGATCGAGGACAGGATTGGCTCGTGGGGAAGTTTCTGAACCTGCCGCCGGCCCCGTAGTGAGGGTCGTCTATTGTTGAACATAGTATAGCTGGAGGTGGTTCAACGACGTCCGAAATCCGACAGGTTTCGCATCGCACGGGTCAGCAGTTGGCTCAGTCGAGTTCGATCGTGTTCGGTGAGTCCCTCGAACTCCACGCCGAATTCTCCCAACACGGTCCATCGAACGGATGCCGATTCCACCGTGATGGGAATTGGTTGGTCAGGGTCCAGGATGGTGAGCGCAAGGCGCGCACCGGGTTCGACGGCTCCCACGGTGGACACGGCGCAGCCTCCCGGCGAGAGGTCGTACATCGTCCCTTTCTCTACGGTCTGATCGGGAGTGGTGTACCACACCTGGTAATCAACGGGAACACGGCCGTTGTTGCGGAACTCCATGTCCGACTCCTTTCTGCCAGGAATCAGAAAGCGATCTGTGGAACACCCTACAGGCGTAACCTTAGCACGAAGGACAGTACGTGCAAGGACTAAGCGAAATCCGGTAAGGGTGGAACGTTCCACGTAAGTGTCGTGGACCAAGGCGACCGGAGAAATGCGGCTATTCCTCCGTCGCTTGATTTGTGGGTTCCATCGGGTCCGTATCGGTGTCCGCCGTGAGGGGCTCCCCTGGGATGCGGTATTGGCCCGATGCCCACCGCCCGAGGTCGATGAGCTTGCATCGCTCGGAACAGAAAGGGCGCGTTGGATTCCCTTCCCACTTCGTTTCCCGCCGGCAGCCGGGACACCTCATTCGACTATTGTAGCCGTAGGTCGGAGGGCGGCACCAGAGGCATAGTTGGCCTTGGCTATCGAATCCGCTACACTTCCAACAATGAACTCCGCCGACCCGAGTGTTCCCCTACTTCCCCCCAGCACCGAGCGTGCGCTCCTCGAGCGTTTTCTCAAGGCTGAGGCCATGGCCATGTGGGCCGTACAAGCCGCACAGTTACAGGACGTGCCGACCTCGGTCCGCGCGTTTCTGCAACGGCACGAAGCGGATGAGGCGGAGCATCTGGAACGATTCGAATCTATGTTGGGGGTTCGTTCGTGGGGGCGGGCGCGGCTTCCGGCGGTGCCGCAACCATGGTGTGCCTTGGCTGTCCATCTATTTGGCTATGAAGCGCTGGGGCTCGAGTTTGCGAAGCTCCTGGCTGCGCGGCGCCCCGATCTGTTCGATATCCTCCGAGACGAAGAAGCCCACGTGGCGTTCTTCGAACGTGAGGTGCGTAGTCTCATGAGCCGGGGTACTAGACCGAGTCGTTGCACGACGACCTCGGCGCGCTCCTGGTGGCGCAAGCTACCGCGAACACTCGATCGGTACTTGAGCGATGAGAGCCTTGGACCGTATCGAGAGTCGATCAGTGGGCACATCCTCATGCACATTGAACGACGCTTCGTGGCGCTGAACCTGCTGCCCTCACCAGCGCCGGATGCGTGCCGCGAGGAATCCATCGCCACCCAAGCGATCTGAATCCCAGCCGGTCATCGAAGTCCCGCATCCCATTCCTTGTAACGCCGCGCCGATTTTTCGTCCTGCCCGCACAAAGAAGAACATTCGATCAGAACACAGCGTAGGCTCCGCTATATGCGCTGATCGGTGCTGTGATTGGCTGAGAGCACCCAGAACCGGCACCTGGAGCCGGTTCGCGGGTTTATTCCAAGTGTCACGTGGGGAGTGGGGCAGGACGATGGCAATGCAGACGTTCGGCTCTCATGTGGCCTGGAAGTTGCTGGGTCATGTCTCGAATTCCCGGATAGGAATCTCGCGCGTACCTATGAAGTCCCTCGGGGCCGCACCATCTGGCGAGCAGACCCTCCTAGGGGCGTTCTGCATCTTTCTCCTGTCGATGGTCCTGATCCTTCCGATGGCCCCCCAAGATGGGAAAGCGTTCGGTCCTTCCGTCAGCCAGCCCCGCTTTCAGTCTCTCAATGAGTTCGAAGGCGAGGCGATTCTCGACACGCAGACCGGACTGATCTGGGAACGTGCGCCTCACCCACGGCCAACGGCCTGGTATCGGGCCAAGAGCGACTGTGGGGTCAAAGTGGTTGGAGGCCGCCGAGGCTGGAGGCTTCCCTCGTTTTTTGAACTGATGACGTTGGTCGAGCCGTCCCTCTCCGGCCGCACTGGTGTGCCGTTGCTTCCCGCCGGCCACCCGTTCACCCGCGTGTCCGGGGCGGTTTACTGGTCCAGCGATACACCAGGCCTGGACCGTACCCGGGCCTATATCGTCGATTTTCTGGCGGGGGATGTGGCAACCTTGGCCAAGACCGCGACGGCCGGCCTGTGGTGTGTCAAGGGCGTTCATCTGCAACCGGCGGTTCAGGAACCGCCCCGGCAGGTCATCGACTGGATGATGGACTACACCCTGCGGGTCCCCCGTTCCGCCACCCTCTAGCAACCCCCGCCTCAAGGGATCTCGTTAGGTACAAACCGATCACAACCCGGCGGTCTTGCCTTGACTTCATTTGGGGAAAGGAGTACCGCTTAGGCCGCGCTCCGATCGGTCTGCATCTAGCCCTACAACCCAGGAGGTCTCGATGAGATTCGCCAACTGGAAGAAGATGGGGGTTACCGCTGTCGTCGTGGCGGTGACGGCACCAATGGTTATGGCCGCTGATATTTCGCAAGAGACCGCGGCCAAGTACATCCTTGCCACGGCGAAAGCGTTTCGGACGGTGTACGCCAAGAGCATCGTCGAGCAGGCGAAGAAGGCTGGCGTCAAACCGAACGAAAATTGGACCAAAGACGATCATGCGATCATGTTGCCAGCGCAGTTTCTCAAGGCAGCCGGGGCGGAAGTAAAAGACTTTGAGTTAGGGCTGGTAGGTCTACAGCCCCTCTATAAGGAAAATGGTCCAAAGACACCAGCCGAGGCCGAGGCGCTCAAGAAGCTCACCAAGGGGCAGACGGTGACCTTCTCGGACGGAGGGCAGTTCAAGGGCATGGCCGCCGATGTCGCGGTGGTGAAGTCGTGCGCCGACTGCCACAATGCGCATCCGAGCGCGACGAAAAAGGATTGGAAAGAGGGTGACATGCTGGGGGCTATCATCGTTCGCTTCAACAAATAGTACGACTTCCCGCACGCATTTGACCGATCAGCGCGCTAACGGCCGGTGTCGCCATCCTGGCGGCTCCGGCCTTTTCACATCGGCTGGGTAGTCCTCCGTCGTGAGGCGCCAAGAGGGCCGCCTTCTCGATCTGAGGTCTGGGTATCCGGCAGGGGATAGGCTTAGTAAAGGTCTTCTGGTGGATCTAACGGCCCCGCCCAATCACCATCCGTATGCTCCGCTTCGCTGAAGCCGCCGTCTGGCCATTGAAAATAACCGGCTTCGTCGACCAGCACGACCAAGAGGTCGCTTGCTTCCCCGGGCCCTCGGTACCAATACCAGCCTGGTTTCTTGGGCCGATCTGGACTCCACCGAAGGCGAGCGGGCACACTGCTTTTATCACGACGAGTCGCCATGGTAGAGAAATTATACGACGAACTCCCCGCGTGTGTCTTTAGGACGCGGGCGGGGCCAACTGTCGCTCGAATCTGATACAGTCGAGCCAGAGCGAGATGGTATGAAGACGACGGCCTTGCCGATCGACGCGGTGCTTCCCGACCTCGCACGTGTACTGACCGACCATCAAGCGGCGGTCCTGACGGCGCCGCCGGGCGCCGGAAAGACGACACGCGTGCCGCTGGCGTTGCTTGAGGAGTCCTGGTTGAGCTCGAAGCGGCTCATCCTGCTGGAGCCTCGTCGCCTCGCCGCGCGGGCGGCAGCGACTCGTATGGCACGAGCGTTGGGAGAGCCGCTCGGACGGACGGTCGGGTTTCGGATACGTCACGAGTCCAAAATTGGGCCAATGACCCGACTCGAGGTGGTCACCGAGGGCATCCTCACACGTATCCTGCAGCACGATCCGTCGCTCGCTGAGTACGCGTGTGTCGTATTCGATGAATTTCATGAGCGCTCGCTCCACGCCGATCTCGGATTGGCGCTGACTCGTGAGACCCAGCGACTGTTTCGTCCCGACCTTCGCATCCTTGTCATGTCAGCCACGTTGGATTGCACCGGTGTCTCGTCGTTGTTGGGACATGCTCCCGTGGTGACGTGCGAGGGACGAAGTTTCCCGGTCGAGGTCCGATACCTCGATCGAGCACGAACAGAGCCGCTCGATCAAGTCGCGGCCGACGCCGTGCGGCGTGTGTTGCGACAGGAGCATGGTAGCGTGCTCGTGTTTCTGCCGGGCATGGGCGAGATTCGCCGCGTGGAACGACGCTTACACGAGTGCAAATTGGGCGCAGACACGATCATTGCCCCGCTGCACGGCGATTTACCGCAGGAGCAGCAGGAGGCAGCGATTGCTCCGGCACCCTCCGGGTGTCGGAAGGTCGTGCTGGCCACGTCGATCGCGGAGACGAGCTTGACGATCGAGGACGTGCGCGTCGTGATCGATGGGGGATGGCTACGCGTACCGCGTTATGCGCCGCGCACCGGGTTGACTCGGCTGGACACTATCCGCGTCACCAAGGATTCCGCGGATCAACGTTGCGGACGAGCCGGTCGAACGGCACCAGGCCTCTGCCTCCGGCTCTGGACGTCCGTGGAGCATCACGGACTCCTGCCTCGACGCCCCCCCGAAATTCTTGATGCGGATCTGACGGGACTCCAATTGGAATTGGCCGTGTGGGGTGTGAAGGAGCCGGAGGAACTCAGCTGGATGGACGCACCTCCTTCCGGGGCTATCGCAGAGGCTCGCCGTCTGCTCGTGCAGCTCGGTGCAGTCGATTATGATGGGGTGGCGACCGATCATGGACGGCGCATGAGCGAGTTGGGGCTGCATCCAAGGCTCGCCCATATGATACTGACGGCGATGGGGTGGCATCGCGGTTCGGAAGCCTGCGCGGTGGCGGCGCTCCTGAGCGAGCGGGATTTCGTGCGTGGTCCGGTCAAGGGTCGGGGCGCCGATCTTCGAACTCGGCTGGACCTGCTTACTGGAACTCGCTCACACGCGGAGGACCACAGAGCGGATGGCTACGCGGTAGCGCGTGTGCGGCAAGCCGCGGAACATTGGCGGCGACAGTTGGGGCTTCTCCGTGCCGACCGGACACAGAAGGCCGCGTCCGATTCCCGGGACGGTGGATCGTGGGTGGGATCGATGTTGGCGCTGGCCTATCCGGATCGCATTGCTCAGAGGGTCTTCGCCGCAAAGGGCGAGCCGACCCGCTATCGACTTGCGAATGGGCGTGGAGCCTGTTTCCCCGAGCGCGATGCGTTGGAATCCGAGGAATACCTCGTGGTGGCCGATCTCGACGGGGATAGGGAGTGGGCTCGTATCGCGCTCTCGGCGCCGATCGCACGTTCACAACTCGATCTCTGCGCGGGTACGCTCGTCCATGATGTCGATCTGATCGAGTGGGACGAACGGACACTGAGCGTGTGTACTCGGCGGCAGCGTCGTCTGGGTGCTCTCGTGCTGGAGGATAGGGGGTTGCCGGAGCCGGATCCCGAGGCCGTCCGTGCGGCGCTGATGGATGGCATTCGACGGTCCGGTCTCTCGTGTCTCCGTTTGACGGGGGACGCCGAGCAGTGGCGCGCTCGTGTGATGCTGCAAAGGCGGGTCGAGGGCGTCGATGCAGGGTGGCCCGACGCGTCGGATCGTGCCCTACTGGACCATCTGGAGCAGTGGTTGGGGCCGTCGCTAACGGGACTCTCCCGGTTGGAGCAGTTGAGTCGGGTCAGCGCTGCGACGGAGTTGCGACGACTGTTGACCTGGCAGCAACAGAACGAACTGGATCGTTCCATGCCGACGCACTACGTCGCGCCGACTGGTACGCGCCTGCGTCTCGACTATACAGCGGGGGATCTCCCAGTGTTGTCCGTACGCTTACAGGAAATGTTCGGATGCCGGACGACCCCTTCCGTGGCGAACGGTCGTTTACCCGTCCTCGTGCACTTGTTGTCTCCTGCTGGACGGCCGGTGCAAGTCACACAGGACTTGGCAGGATTCTGGAAGTCTTCGTATTTTGCGGTTCGGAAGGAACTTCGTGGCCGGTATCCGAAGCATCTGTGGCCGGACGATCCTCTATCGACGCCGCCGACCCGCCACGCCAAGCGAACGGCAGGGCGGGAGCATCGTTAGCCGAGGTGGGGGAGAGGTGAAGGGAAGTGGCAAAACCGTGTAAGATCCCTCGTAGTAGGTCGACCGGAGCACATCGTGTCCACTTCACAAGCGCAATGATACGAGAATCGTGAGGATGTGATGACGGCTCAACATGACTTGGTCACACTGGGCGGGGGATGTTTTTGGTGCCTGGAGGCGGTGTATCACCAGGTGAAGGGGGTACATTCGGTAGCTTCCGGCTATATGGGCGGGCAGACTGCTCAACCCACTTATGAGGCGGTCTGCTCGGGACGGACCGGTCATGCCGAAGTGGTCCAAGTCGTGTTCGATCCTGCGATCGTGTCGTTTCGAGACATCTTGAACATCTTCTTTGTCATCCATGACCCGACGACGCTCAACCGGCAGGGGAACGACGTTGGTACACAGTATCGATCGGTGATCTTCTATCACTCGCCAGAACAGAAAACGGAAGCTGAAGCGGTGATGGCCGAATTGGCGAAAGAAGAAGTCTTCCCCAAGCCAGTCGTCACGGAACTCGTTCCATCGGGCCAGTTTTATGAGGCGGAAGCATATCACCAAGAATATTTTGCCAATAACCCGGCGCAGCCCTATTGTTCATTCGTCGTGGCGCCAAAGGTGGCAAAATTCCGGAAGGCGTTTGCCTCCAAACTCAAGCCCGGTCTGTAGAATCACTGGGTAGGTGCGAACGCTGCTCGGTCAGGCCGGCGGGCTGGGAATCCGTGGCTGCCTATTCAACGGAAAGACGGTAGCCGACACTCAGGACCGTCTCAGCTTGATCATGCCTCGTTCAAGGCCCGAGCGAAGGAGTTGGGCGAGGTTCGAGACCCGCAATTTCTTCATCATGTGAAAGCGGTGTACTTCCACGGTGCGCGCACTGACCTTGAGGCGGTGGGCGATTTCTGCCGTCGTATACCCATCCCAAATCAGCGACAGAATTTCCTGTTGGCGTGGCGTCAAACGCACCACATCGGAGCGTGCGTGGCCTGGTGGTGTTTTTGGCATTGGTCTGGGTAACTCTG
Source organism: Nitrospira sp. (assembly GCA_036984305.1). Lineage (NCBI taxonomy): Bacteria > Pseudomonadati > Nitrospirota > Nitrospiria > Nitrospirales > Nitrospiraceae > Nitrospira > Nitrospira sp. Next base: position 3,181,828 of record BQWY01000001.1, on the reverse strand, counting down.
GCTATGAAATATTAACGGGCCTCTAACCGAGTCGACCGGAGTTACTCGCAGAAACTATAGGTTTTTCCCACAGCTACGCCTCGCTGGCGCTCTGAAGGGGTTCTACCGAAATACTCATGTGTTCGGTAGAGGCCATAGACGTTACTATCTACACTCTTTCTGCCCTAGGAATGAGGTCTAACGGCCTTAGTTCCCTGCGCTCATGACAGGGGCGGTGTTCGTGAAAGTCGGTCGGCTGGCGAGTGGTGAGCCGCGCCAGCCTCGCCCTGATGCGGTGATGTTGGGCACGCCGGCTGACGTGCTCGGATTGGCTGGTCACCTCCAGGAGCAGGTCGGATCGGCGACCAGCAGCGGGTCTGGCCTGCAGGCTCCGCCATGGCGAAGGCTGGCGGACTCATCCCCTCGAGCCGTAGAAGAGAGCAGAGGGGGGCGGGGACCAACCGCTCGAAAGCTTGTCCCCGCTCGGAGTCTTCTATCACGGTGTCAGGCTCTCAACACAATGTTGAGATAGGTTCTAGTCTCGCCGGTCCGAATCATTAGTCAAGAGAGCAATAGGTACCCGATCCTGCGCGCAAAGCGCGCGTTTGACATCCAGTGTGAGGAGGCGTGAGGGCGCCACGTCAGGGGGGTTGCCTTTTGGTGGTCGCTTGGGATATAGACGCCCGCGTCGGTATTGGGTCGGGGTCAGAGGGCCTGTCCAAACCGGAAGTCTCGTAAGCTGGTGAAATCACGACAGAGTGTAACCAGGGTACGTCAACGGAATCGTAGGAAAGAGGTCGATGAAAGGAGGCGTGCATGCGTAAGGGAGTCGGTCGATGGATGCTGGTGGGGCTGTTGTTGGCCCTCGGCGTAGCGTGGACGGGAGCCAGTGTCAGTTGGGCGGATGAACTTGAAGTTGAAGGGTTGCCAGAGGAACCGGCGGCCTATAAGGCAAAGGTCGAGGGGATCCTTGCTAAGGTCGATCAGGTCATCAATAAGCTTAAAGGGGACAAAGAGAAATTTGCCGTGGTCGCGGACCTCATGATGACACGAGACAATGTCATGCGGGAAATCTACAAGGTCCAGAACAAGCCCGACGGATCCAAGTGGGGTCCAGAGATGCGGGAGAGCGTGGATGCCATGTTGCAACTCCTGGCGCTTCAATACGAGAAAGCGACCTCGTAACCGCACGTCGATCTGAGGCCATCACAAGAGCTGACGAACGGGCGCGTTCCCCACCGGGGGCGCGCCCGTTTTTTGCTTCCCGGCAGGATCAGGGTCGCAGCAAAGTCAGCGCTTGAGGAGAAGGGAGACTCGCGATGTCTTGGCTGCGAGGGCGAATCGCCAAGAAGTCGAAGGCTTGCCGGTCCAACAGATGCGACGGCGCGATATTCCCAAGTGCTGCCAGCATGCTCTCGGCACGGCCCGGCGATTCCTGCTCCCACGACTGCAGCATCGCCTTCACCTTTTTGCGTTGCAAATGTTCCTGAGATCCGCACAGATCGCACGGAATAATTGGGAAGCGCCGTGCCTCGCCGTATCGTGACAGGTCCGACTCCGACACGTAGACAAGCGGACGAATGACGATGTGCCGCCCATCGTCGGAGCGCAGCTTGGGCGGCATGGTCTTCAACGTGCCGTTATAGAAGACGTTGAGCAAGAAGGTCTCGAGCACGTCGTCGCGATGATGTCCCAATGCAACTTTGGTCGCGCCGATCTCCGTGGCCACGTGGTAGAGGATGGCCCGGCGCAACCGTGAACACAGCGAGCACATCGTCTCGCCCTCCGAGATCACGCGTTTGACCGTCGTGTAGGTGTCGCGCGTTTCGATCCGAAACGGCACACCGAGACGAGAAAGGTATTCCGGCAACACGTGTGCCGGAAAGCCAGGTTGCTTCTGGTCCAGATTGACTGCCACGATGTCGTATGAGATCGGGGCTCGGCTTTGGAGCAGCAACAGGACGTCGAGCAGCGCATAACTGTCTTTGCCGCCGGAGAGGCACACCATGATGCGGTCGCCTTCCTCAATCATGTGGTAGTCGGCGATGGCTTGCCCGACGACCCGGCAGAGACGGGTCTGGAGCTTGCGGGCCTCGCCGCTTAGCGTGGCGATGCGGTCCGCGGGGTGACCGGATTGTGATGCAGGATGAGGCATAGGATGTAATGGACCTTTGTGTCTTCCTCGAAGAAGGAGCGCGCTAACGCGCTAGGACGTGCCCAGTATCACGGTCAGCGATTCCTCACGGTCGTCGCGCAGGACCTTGATTGAAATCTGTTGGCCTGGATTGGTGCGCTCGATCAGGTAGTTTTTCAGCTGAGCACCGTTGGCGATGTCGGTCCCGTCGATGGCGAGAATGACATCACCCTTGCGCATGCCGCCGTCTTTCGCAGGACCGCTGACATCGGCAACCGCGATACGCCACGCCTGCTCCACGCGGACGGCTGTCAGCCCGACGCCGAGTCGAGAGAACGCCGGCTGACTGCCGCCGATCACAGCCGAGACCACTTTCTTTGCCAGCGAGCTGGGCACCGCGAATCCAAAACGGCTGCAACGTTGATCTCCCGTGACCACCGTGTCGGTTTGAATAATCGCGTGCATGATGCCAACCAGGGATCCGCTTTCATTAAACACGCCGCCCCCGGAGTTCCCACTGCAGGCGCCCACATCGAGCTGCATCAATCGCGTGTCGGCCGTCGGGAGAAACGTATTGGGGTTGCCAACATGTCCGAACATGATGGCGGGCCCCCAGCCCATCGGATAGCCAATCGTATAGACACGGCTCCCGGAGACCACGTCGGATTCGTCGAACGCCGCCGACGGTATGCGCGCGGCAAGCTCCGATGGCATACGGTACACGACGACGTCGAGGAATGCGCTGCCCCCAACCAATTCTGCCGTCGCCTCTTCCAAGTTGGTCGTCATCACGGTGATCGCGCGCGGGACCACCTTTCGTCCTTCTTCATCCCGCTCCACCACGTGCCGGGCTGTGACCAGGTATCCGTCTCCTAGATGCACGCCCGACCCGCGCATCGTGAAGTGGGTTTTGCTGGCTCCGCTCCGGATGTCCTCGCCGGGTTGAAGGATTCCGAGCGTGGCCGCCTTGGAGCGGTCAATGCTTCCGATTTGGTACTCGGCTCCCCATGTGCTGACGAACGCGAAACTCGTGATCAGTGCGCATAGAGCGAGGGATCGGGAGATGCAACGGAATCCTGGCATCGCACACACCGCTGTGTGACCTCATGACATTCAACATTCAATAGGACACTCAATCGTGCAGCATAGCCTGAGAGTTGTCGCGCACACAAGCGGCTGCCCGGTACCCAGGGACGGTTGTCTTGGCTCCAATCCCGTTGACTCATCGAACCCCATTCCGTTACCATGCCCGTCCGACCACAGGGACCGTCCCCATCGTCTAGCCTGGCCTAGGACGCCGGCCTTTCAAGCCGGCAACACGGGTTCGAATCCCGTTGGGGACACCACACTTGGGGGAACCAGGGAGGGAGAAAGTAGTTTGAGGTAGGATCCTGCCCCTGTTACATGCACGGTTTTCTTTCCCTTCTCGTCAGTCAGCTCCAGCATCAACGGTCCCCCGAGCAAGGTCTGCAGGATCCGTCGGGCCTGAGCATGTTGCCGTTCAAGCAACCCTCGTAGATCGGCGACTCGTTGCATCAGCTCCTGCTTCAGTCGGCGTTGGTCTAATAGGAGCACTTTTGCTCCTTGCGTGAGCTGTTCGAGCTCGCACGTGAGGGCTGCCTTTTGTGCTTCTTCTTCCTGGAGTTTGGCGAGTAGGGGAGCTGCCCGCTGCCCTTCGGCAATGGCATTCACCAAATTACGTTCGTGGGCCTCAATGAGGGACAATTCCCGTGTAATGGCCGTCTCCCGGTCCCAGCGTGCATTGTGCCCCGTCCTAAGCTCCCTCAGAGCCTTCTCTACTGCCACTTCCAACATTCGATCATCGAGGGTTCGGCAGATCGCTTCGAGGAGTACGCGATCAAGCTGCTGTTGGTCTATACGGTAGGCTCGTGAACAGATTGCGTTTCCACGCTTGCGATGATATGCGCAACCGTAAAATCGACCCTGGCGTCGGCTGTAGTCCCGTCCGATTGATTCAATCGGTCCCCCGCAATGAGCGCAACGGGCTAGCCCGGAGAGTAGGTAGGGGGAGTCGAGATCGCGGGCTGGGCGCGGTCTCTGTCGGTCGCAGCTAGGCCCTTTCCAGCGGGCGAGCCGAGCCTGGACTGTCTGCCAGAGCGGTGTAGGGATGATCTGCAGATCCGGCGCTTCGACGTGGAGCCACTCTGTCTCCGGCCGACGCTGCCGCTTCTTGGTTCCACCTTGAATGATCTTCTGTGACTGGTTCCAGACAACCTCGCCTCGATAGAGAGTCCGGTGAAGAATTTCCCGGATGGCCGTCGGGGCCCATCCACGCGGGCTCTGTCGCGGGGCCGACAGGTGCTGATCGTTTAACTGTCGCGCGATGCGCGTAATCCCAAGTCCACCTGCGTAGAATTCGAAGATTTGGCGAACCACCGCGGCTTCTTGTTCGTTGATCACCCGCATGACGTAGAGTCGGTGCCCATCTGATGAGAGGACGTCACGATTGTTATAGCCGTAGACTTTCCCTCCGGTAACCTGGCCGGCCTTCGCCTTCCGCAAGAGCGCGTCGTACGTACGCTGCTTGGCCCGTTCTCGCTCCATCTCTGAGGCAAAATTAGCCAGGGACAGCATCATTTTGTCCATGGCGCTGTCGAGTGTGCGTTCTCGGTCCTCCAGGTAGAAGAACACTCGCACGCCGGCGTCCATAATTTGCTTGAATGCGTAGGCAGTTTCGATGGATTCGCGGCCTAACCGCGATTCCTCAGACATGACGAGAACCTGAAAAGGAGGTGACGGCTTCAGGGCATTCATCAGTCGAAAGAAACCTGGCCGTTTCACGAATTCGGCTCCGGAGATGCCGTCGTCGGCATACACGTACGCCTCGCCCACGGTCCAGCCTTTGCGAGCGGCGTACGCGTGCGCGTGTTCAATCTGCCGCGCGACGGACTTCTGCTCGTCGGCGACTCCGTACTGCTCAGTGGATTTGCGGGCGTAAATGGCGGCGATCACATGCCCACTCTCCTCAAGTGCCTGCCCGGTGCGAAGTATGTTTGGGATCTGGATAAGAGTCAACGACAGATCCACTGCCTACATGGCTGGCACGGTAGTCGCTCACTAATGCCTCAGCCAACAGATCCGTGACGTTATCGAAAATCTCTGGCGGCCACGGAGTAACAAATGCTGGAGCAGGTGCGATCCTGGACTCGTCGAGTATGTCGAATCGCGAGACCTTCTCGGCCCGTGGAAGGAGCGTAAGGCGATCCTGCTCGATGAGCAACGAGCCGGGCGTCAACGCGAGGACAATATACAACGTGGCTATGAGCTGGATTCGCCGCTGGACAACGCCGTCACACAGGTTTTCGAGTCAATGGGCGAACCAGGATTGAGTTTTTACAAAGGAGTGCTGTCAGCTAGTTCTGAAGCTCTGGATCGCATCAAAATCCGCGCTGGCCTCCAGAATCTGACAATAAGCCCAGCAGCGTATCAGGACCGCCATGGAACGCACCCGCTTCCCTTCGTCGATGCCCTGGCAATTGCAACAGCGTTTAGTGCGGCCGAACCCAGCACAGTTCTAACTGGGGTTGAAGCCACGGGGCAGAGATGGAATCAAGAGCCAAAGCAGCCGGGCAACCAGTATCTCGCAAGACTTCTGAATGAATATCGCGCGGCCTGGGCGATCATTCGGCAGTGGGCTGGTCATGATGCAGCGATTGCGCAACGAGAAGCGAGGATCCAGCAGCTTGAGCGGCTTGTCTGGGATGCATCTACGCGCTCCAGAAAGCTGGCCTTGACCGAGAAGTCGATCAGTTGCGCCGGGCCATCCAGCACAACTAATCGGCCTACTAGGCGGAAAACAAATCGCGGGCAATAGTTGTCATCAGGAATACGTGGTTTCATGGGCAACGACCGTCCGGTCCTTGCACGACAGACGAAAAACATCAGAAGCTGCTCTGAGGGGGTTACACAGCGACTTCTGTTGAGTCAGGCCGCACCACATTAAGAACAGGTGAGCTCGTTAATGGCTTTCTTTTCCTCGGGAAGCAGGCATGGCGCAGACAAGCCGTTTCCGGGATTTTGGGGTACACGTGTCATTGACGGATCTTTATAGATGGGCCACCTCTGACAGAACCACCGCCAGTTGACACAACATGCACCCTATTGGATACTGCCAAGTCAAATCAGTAGTACAGCGGCCTATCTGTCTTCCTAGATCAGCGATTGGGCTCTCGAACGGGGGTCCAGGGTCGGGCGGTAACTGGCAATTGTGATCCCTCGGTGGATGACCCCCGCAACCTAGTTGCTACCGTGGTGGCCTGACCGTGGCGCACGCGAAGGTCTTACTTTCCACAGTCAATACCGTGTGGTAATGCGTAAGATTCGGGACGACTACACCCGGTAGTTCGATGGGGTCATCCGCATGGTAGGCAGTCAACTGACGATCTAGTGAACGCGACTTCGCTAGCCGCCATCCGGCAATGCTATCCCGGCTGCGCCGGTCGTGCAGTTCCTCATCCCGAATGGCATAGGCTGGTGCCACTACAATAGGGGCGACGAATGCCCTACGAAATATTCTTCAGCTACCGCCGCAGTGATTTCGGCCCATTCATGCGTGAGTTCCTCAGTGACCTTGGTGAGGAAGTGCGCAAATTGCGCGGTTTGGGTAAATACGAGAATCTGTCGTTTTTCGACCAGGAAAGCATCGAGACGGGCAACAACTGGGATGACGCCTTGTTGGCCGCGATGCAGGAGAGTCGTGTGCTCATACCCCTGTACTCACCAGCCTATTTCAATAGCGAGTATTGTGGAAAGGAATGGCAGAGCTTCCAACTTCGCCGCGAGGCGTACGCCAAACTGCACGGTGGGATCCAGCCGGCGGTGATCCGACCAGTAGTTTGGATCCCCCTTCGCAAGGACAAGAAACTTGCCCTGCCCAACTATGTCAGCGCGGCGGTGAGAATGGTGCAATATACCTGGCGTGAAGAGGATTCGCACATCAACCAACAGGGCCTGGAGCACATGGTGCGGAAGAAGGCCGACTACAACGACCTCTATTGGGATTTCGTCCGCGGCTTTGCCCAGGGAATAACGGACGCGCTCGATGGGATGGAGCTGCCACACCTGAACCCGATGCCCACACTTAATGAAATCGCCCCTGCGTTCCCTCTAGAACTGCCAGCGACTAGACCGGCGGTTCACGCTTCCGCGCGGCAGGGTTTCCGTCGGCATGTGCGCTTTGTTTTCGCTGCCCTTCATCCGGAGCACCTATCGGACGGTCGCAACCGTAATCCCTACCAGGACGCTGGTGGCCCAGACTGGAAGCCTTTCTACCCGGACCTGCAGCGACGCATCGGGGCGCTGGCCGCCCACATCGTTTCTGACGCTGACCTGGACTTTGACAGTGACCAGGCCCAGTTTTCCAAGGGGCTGGCAGATGAAGTCCGCGCTGCCTTCAAGGAAGGTAAGCCAGTGGTTGTGTTTGTAGACCGCTGGTCCCTCTACGCTAGCCCAGATTATCAGGAAATATTCCGTGAGTTCGACGAGCAGAACTTCAACAACTGTGCTGTGTTGCTACCCTGGAACCCGCGCGACCCTGAGCTGGCTGCCAACAAGTCTAGAGTCGATCAGGTGATTCGCGACGTGCTGCGCTTCCGCTGTCAGTACGCCCAGTCCTCCCCCTACTACTGTAGAGACGTAGCCTCGTTGGATGAACTGCGTGACACACTTCGTACGGTGCTCAACCAAATTCAGGCCGAGATGCGCCGTAGCGCCCCGGTACGAAACGTACCAGGCGGCATAGGCCGTCCCATCATTATGGGACCGGGTGCGAGGGAGCCGCGAAATGAGTAGTCCGATCGGTGGCGGCCGCATTTTCACTTTCTACTCGTACAAGGGTGGCACCGGCCGCTCCATGGCGTTGGCCAATCTGGCTTGGGTGCTGGCCGCGAACCGAAGGCGCGTCCTAATTGTGGACTGGGATCTGGAAGCACCTGGGCTACACCGCTACTTCCATCCCTTTCTGGCAGACAAGGAACTGGCCACCTCCCGCGGCCTGATCGACCTGCTGGTGGACTACTCCGACCAGGCAATCCAGCCGCCTGAGGGAGACGAGGGGGATAATTGGTACCAGTCGCTAACCGATCTCTCTCCCTATCTGCAGGGTATTAACTTTGACGGCTTTCCCGAAGGAGGACGCATTGATTTGGTGCCAGCTGGCAGGCAAGGGCCTGCCTATGCCACCAAACTGCACGCCTTCGACTGGGATACGTTCTACGAGCGCCTCGGAGGCGGTGCCTTCCTCGAGGCGATCAAAAAGCGCCTGCGCCGAGACTATGACTACGTCCTTATTGATAGTCGCACTGGGGTGAGCGACACCGCAGGTATCTGCACCGTGCAGATGCCCGACACCCTGGTCATCATGTTTACCTATAACAATCAGAGCATCCACGGCGCTCTTGCGGTCGCCCGGTCAGCTATAGAAATACGCAGGCGCGACTATGGCCAATTCTCCAACGAAACTTTCCGAGTATTTCCCGTCCCCTCGCGAGCCGACCCCTTCGAGGTTCTTAAACTCGAGCGGCGCCAGGCTTTTGCTCGGAAGTTGTTCGCTCCCCTGCTCGAAGATTTGCAGAAAAGTGAGCATAACGCTTATTGGGCCGGTGTGGAGGTGCCCTATAACGCCTTTTTGAACTACGAGGAAGTACTTTCGCCGTTGATCTTTAATCCTGATGATCCAAAGCTGCCCATGGTGTCAGTCCTGCGTCTAGCCTCCTACGTCACGGATGGCGATATTAGTCGCTACGATTTGCCGCTCGCACCCGATAAAAAGCAACAACTGGTGCATGCTTACGAGCAAGTGGAGGAACTGTCGGCTGAGGCGGCCGCGACCACACAGACCCCCAAGATAGAGGAAAGCCAGATGGACGCGTTGCTGCGCGGTGCCAACACGGTCCTGGGTCAGCTCACTGTGGAGCAACTCGACCTGGCTAAGCGCCTGCTGCTACGTCTGGTGCGCGTGCCTCGAGGTCAAGAAGCGCCTGGTCTCAAACGCCTCCTGCTGCCACTTCAGCACGTGTCGGCAGAAGAGCGATCTTTAATGGAACGTTTCGTTAGGGCCAGTGTTCTTCGCAAGGTTCAAGTTAAGGAGAGCAGCAGCAGCTTGGCGGTGAAGCTAGCAGACGGGGATTGGCTTGCGCGCTGGCGGCAGATCAATGACTGGGCCGCTGAGGAAAAAGTCGTCTTGGAACAGCGCGATTGGATACAGACGGCATTCGAGCACTGGCAACGCAATGGCAGACCCGACAGTCTGCTACTTGCGCGCCCCGTATCACAGGAAGCTAAACAACTGCTCGTTGCCCACGCACCTTTATTCACAGTTGAAGAGATAAAGTTCATCAAGATCAGCGAAGACTTCTGGAGCAAACGGCATGCGAGCCAGGCGCAGAGAAAAATGTTCTTGTCTTGTGTCAGCGCCGAGTTCCGCAGCTACCGCGAGGTGCTGCGTCGCACCCTCACACGCCCAAACATCTCGATCGCGGTGCAGGAAGATTTCATCGTGACTGGCACAGAAACGCTGGACCTGCTGGACGACTATATCAGACAGTGCGACGCGGTCATCCACATTGTAGGAGATATGACCGGCCCGCTGGCCCAGGCATCATCGCTGGCAGTGATTCGGCAGTATTATCCCGACCTGGGACAGAAACTCGCGCCGGTGGCGCCTTTCCTCGCCCCCCAGGCCCCGGCGTTGTCCTACACCCAATGGGAGGCCTGGCTGGCACTCTACCACGGCAAACCGCTCGTCATCGGTGCACCGGACAACAATGCGCCGCGCGATGAGCGCTTCGAACTGATCCCGGAGCAGCGCGCCGCACAGCAGGCGCATCTGCAGCGCCTCGCCGAGGTAGAGTGCTATCCGTTTCGCTTTGCCTCATCCAACAGTCTGGCGATCGAGGTTTTGCGCTCCGAGTTGCAAGATATCCTTGAGCTTGATACTCCGCTAACTAGGCCGGCTAATCTTCCCTTTCTCAGCCTCGGCGAGCTCTTCAAGGGCCGTGAGGCGACGCTTAATGACCTCGGCCAAAGTCTCGGCCCGATCCCGGATAGCCACACCACCTCCGTCGAGGCCCGAGTCTTGATCGGCCTAGGTGGTGTTGGCAAGACGCGGCTCGCGCTTGAGTATGCCTGGCGGCATGCCGATGACTACACCGCGCTGCTTTTCGTTCGTGCCGACAGTGCAGAGGCCTTACGGAGCGGTGTGGCGGCTCTAAGCGCTCCGAATGTTTTGAATATCCCTGAGAAGTTGGAAGGGGAAGAAGTCAAACAGTACGAGGCGGTACTGCACTGGCTGCGGCAACATTCTGGCTGGCTGTTGATTTTCGACCAAGTCGATTCGAAACCGGCTGCCGCCGCGGTTGAAGCTCTGCTTCCGCAACTCGTTGGCGGCCATCTATTGATCACAAGCCGGCTGGCTGATTGGAGTGCCGGCCTTGCGCCGGTGGCGCTGGATCTTCTAGCCCCCGAAGCTGCAACTGACTACCTTCTTGCCCGCACCGATGCGAAACGGCGCAAACACCCCGCCGATCCCGACACCGCGCGAGTGCTAGCGGACAAACTGGGTTGCCTGGCTCTCGCACTTGAACAAGCCAGCGCTTATATCGCACAACGGCGCCTGAGCTTTGATCAATATCTGGTCCATTGGCAAAGCCAGCGCGACAAGGTACTCACCTGGTATGACGGGCGCCTCATGCAGTACCCCCAGTCCATTGCGATTAGCTGGCAGACATCATTTGACAGGCTCACGGCTTCAGCCAAGCACCTACTGCGACGTCTGGCCTGGATCGCGCCCGATCCAATCCCCGAATCCCTGTTGGAGGTGTCAATACCCGGGGGCGAGGGACAAGTCGATCCATTCGAATCTCTGGCTGAACTAGAGTCCTATTCGCTGGTAGCTCGCGCCGTCGGCAGCCCCACTTTTACCGTCCATCGGCTGGTGCAGGAGGTCACGCGTCGAAGCATGCGTGAAGATCGCGAACAGGACGGGCTCTTCGAAGTTCTACACTGGCTCGATACCGCGTTCGCGGGATTCGATCCCACGAATCCAGGTGACTGGCCAATGCTGGCCCCTTTGCTTCCGCACGTGCGAGCGGTCTCTGCGCATGCTGATGCGGCAGGCATTAGAGAGCCCACGGCTCTATTGATGAGTCAAGCTGGGTTGCTGCTTTATGCCAAGGGTCAGTATGCCGAGGCCGAGCCGCTCCTCCAACGGGCGCTGGCGATCTGCGAGCAGGCATTGGGACCCGAGCATCCCGACGTGGCGAGGAGTCTCAATAACCTGGCACTGCTCTACCACACCCAGGGGGCCTATGTGAAGGCCGAACCGCTCTACCACCGGGCGCTCGCCATCTACGAGCACGCACTGGGACCCGAGCATCCCAACGTGGCGAGGAGTCTCAATAACCTGGCACTGCTCTACCACACCCAGGGGGCCTATGCGAAGGCCGAACCGCTCTACCACCGGGCGCTGGCGATCTGCGAGCAGGCATTGGGACCCGAGCATCCCGACGTGGCGAGGAGTCTCAATAACCTGGCGGAACTCTACCGCGCCCAGGGCGCCTACCCGAAGGCCGAGCCGCTCTACGAGCGGGCGCTCGCCATCTACGAGCACGCACTGGGGCCCGAGCATCCCGACGTGGCGAGGAGTCTCAATAACCTGGCGGAACTCTACCGCGCCCAGGGCGCCTACCCGAAGGCCGAGCCGCTCCTCCAACGGGCGCTGGCGATCTGCGAGCAGGCATTGGGACCCGAGCATCCCGACGTGGCGAGGAGTCTCAATAACCTGGCGGAACTCTACCGCGCCCAGGGCGCCTACCCGAAGGCCGAGCCGCTCTACGAGCGGGCGCTCGCCATCTACGAGCACGCACTGGGGCCCGAGCATCCCGACGTGGCGAGGAGTCTCAATAACCTGGCGGAACTCTACCGCACCCAGGGCGCCTACCCGAAGGCCGAGCCGCTCTACGAGCGGGCGCTAACTTCGCTCCTTGTGACTTTGGGAACCAAGCATCCGAGTTCACAGACTGTTCTGAACAACTACAAGGACCTTCTCCAATTACTGGATAAGACGGAGTCCGAGATTATCGACACCGTTCGTTCCTTGATGGAGAATACAAGGAGCTCAGCCTAGGCGATCGTCTTGAGGAAGCCATGTGGCTACAGACTTTGTCGCTCAGCTTGAGGTCAGGACCTCCGACACCCGGGCATGACGAGACAATTCAACTGTAGCGCACTTCGCAACGCACGGTATTGGTTCATCGGGTGTCTTCAGCTTTGCCATCTGCTGAACCTGGCATCTTTGCGTGCAACGACCGGTCGGTCATTGCCCACCCGAGCCTGGACACTCACCAGGTCTAGGAGGTTGCTCGAAGGCAAGTTGGATATAATGAGGAACTCGCCTTTCGAGCACTACATCAATCCTCTCGCGCATTTGAGTCCAGGCCCGTCCTGCTAGCTTTACCCGGTAATACTCCAATTCCCCCTGCCCCAACTTGACACGTTTCCCTTCCTTGCCTAGCCTTCCGCTCACATCATCCCGTTGCTCATTCCATTCGTTTGATGAACTCTTCCAGGCCTTGGGCGATCTCAGTAGCTTTTTTGCGTCGCGCCTCCATGTTCGGAACGTTCGGAGGGAACTGTGCGAACGCCTGCCACGCTTCTTCCGGGAGGCCAGCTGCTTTGGCATGGTGGCTGATCTGCGGCACGAACAGCACGCCGCACTGGGGACAGGCGATCCGGTACACGGCGGCAAAACTCGTTAACGCACCGAGTTGATAGATGTGACGGACGCTCGCCCCATACTGCTCTTCGAGGAACAAAGCCGTGCAGGTCGCATCATCCTCAATCGATTGTCCGTACTCGGGTAGTCCGGTCACTGAGGTTGCCAAGGCCGGAGGCAAAGGAGCCGGCACGCGCAGCGCCTGGACCATGGGTTCGATGACGCGCAAGGATTCGTTCCGTTGCACTACGTCTAGGGCTCCTGCCTGTCCAAGCCCAACGGCAAGACCAAAGCCATATCCCATTTTCCAGGCTGCGAGCTTCGCCAGTTGCAACTCCCTACGGTCAAAATCCACCTGTTCCGACTCGATCGCAGCTCGAACCGCAGCGGCGCACTTGGCCACGACCTCCGGTGACGCTCTTGGCATCCCGAGGTCGGCTGTAATTGTGCCGGACCTGAAGGCCCAATCCACCAGCTCCTGGCTGTAGTTTTCGAGCAGCAGGAAGGCAAGCGCGATGGACCAGACGATTGCGAGAAACAGGAAGAGTCCACGAATGCGGGTCTTCATGGTCGACGAAGGTGCCATCAGTCTCTCAGCAAGGGAATCGCACGGCTTTCAACTGTGGCGATCCGAACCTCTGGCAGGCACATGATCACCGGACTGTACCTCATCTGACTCGAGAATACGCCATGACAGGCCAAGCGCCCGGCAAATTATGGATGTATTTTTTGGAGGCCATTCTGATTACGGTCCCAACGTCACTGGTCCTGCTTGCCGGATACCGGCGGGCCGTCTCGCGCAGCATGCGGCAGGTTGGGGCCGGCATCGCCAGACCGCTTGTTGCAGCTAAGACAGAATTACAAGCCGACAACCGGGCCTTGATGCACAGCTCCGATGGCACACCCACGGAGTCAGTCACGGCAACCAAGCGGCGTTTGGTTCTTGTCTATGGGCTGGCGAGCCTTGTCGCCGCCTTTCTCATGGCCTTCCTGTTCGCGCTCTCGATGAAGTTCGATCTCAGCCTGCTGGGAGCCTTCGTCAGTTGGTATAGCTATGCCTGGCCCGTCGTTCCAATTACTGTGATCCTGCTCGCGCTGCCGCAGCACCGCAACATCCTGTTTCTCCTGCTCTACCTGCTTCTTGGAGCAGTCCTCGTCGGCGGATGGTCATGGTTCTCATCCTCCATTCTCGGGCATGTCGATACCTCGCCACTGAAGAACACTCGATACTTTCTTCAGTTCCTGGGACAAGTGTTCTGGCTCCCGTACCTCATCATCCTGGTGACGGGCAACCGGCGCCTCCGTCCTGTCTCGCCCCTCGTCATGGCCGGACTCCTCGTGTTTAGTTTCGGCTCGCTGTTCGCGCGCGACCTCTATCTCGCCGCGCTCCAAGCCAATCCCAAGGCCGCATGGCTTCTGTTTGGCGGCTCACGGGCGTACGCCCTCTGGTATCTCGTCGCCGCGCTGCCGATCGGATACGGCTGTTGGGTTGGTCTACGCCAACTGGCGTCCTGGTACGAGCGGAAGCGTTTCAGCGATGTGCAGCTCGTAATCGATTCATGGTGGCTGATAGTCAGCTTTCAGTTCAGCTCGCAGCTCGCAAGTGATTTCGGCTGGGCTGGACTGGCCGGCCTCCTCGCCTTTGTCGGCTATCGCGGGACCGTGGAACTGGGATTGCGCGTCTTCCGGCTTCCGAGGGGCCACCGCGGGCCGACTCTTCTCCTGTTGCGTGTGTTCGGCTTTCAGCACAGGACTGAAGTGTTGTTCGACTCCGTCGCCGAGCGCTGGCGGTTTGTGGGACCGGTCATGATGATCGCGGGCGGTGACCTCGCGATGCGGACCGTCAATCCCGGAGACGTCATCAGTTTCGTGAGCGGCCGCTTGAGTAGCCGCTTCATCGCGGATGAAGAGCAGGGACGGCAGGCAACCGCCGCCATCGACGGGTTACAGGACCCGGACGGCCGTTATCGGACAACCAAATTCTTTTGCCGGGAAGATACCTGGCGCCATACGCTCACCATGTTGCTGGAGGGGAGCGATCTGGTGCTGATGGACCTGCGCGGCTTCAGCGAGAGCAATTCGGGATGCTCGTTCGAGCTTCAAGAACTCATTGCCCAGGAGCTTTTGGCAAGGACCCTCTTGGTCGTCGATCACACCACGAATAAGTCGCTGCTTGAGGAAACCATCCGGCAGCAAGCCCGATCTTGCGGAAAGGCTGACGCCGAGCCGCTACAGGTCAGGCACCTCGCCAGACAATCCTCAACAGAGCTCGCCGCCCTGTATGAATCCTTACAACGACTGATTGGGCATGGATCGATGCCCTAACAGCCTGTTCATCTTCATCCATGGTCTCTTCGGCGGGGAGGGGATCGTGATGAGGCTCGATAGCTGAAAGACTACTGGTGCGGAGTGCGGGCCGTTCATCGAGCAGGAATCCGTCAATCGATCCAGTTACACATCGAAGACCCTCATGCTCGTCCCTCTGCAGTCCAGTTCGCTGTGCGGCTCTAAAGCGGCCATTGAACCAGCATTGGCTGACTGCCCACTCAATTACGAGTCAATCTTATCGCCCATCGCCGAGATGCACGCTGGGTTGTGACGTCTCCCCCAGAAACGACGGAAGCAGCCATGTATCTCATCGGATACTACTGTAACGCAGTGCGTATCCGGTCAGATACATCTCTGTATCGCGCTGTACCTAGGCATTCTTCTAGCATGATCTCGATGCCTCCGCCCAGCCGTGTCAACGTATGTCCTTCTCATTACTAGCACATCGCTCCAGCAGCTAGTCGCTCGCCGCAAGGTTGCGCAGACGGCATCAATATTGCGGACCTTACCGATGCCTTGAGCACCTGTGAGCCGGGTGCCTTTTTGGTCTTGACGAGCCCCATCGCGAAAGACGTGGGCTGATTTGAGTAAGACCTTCTCGAGGGAGGAGGCAACGTGCTCGGACTCCTCTGTGGAACAAAACCTATCCCTTCTTTTGGTTAAGAGGTTCAACATGCCTCGTGTACAGGAGAGAAATGCTTACGAAGTTGAAGCAGTTTTCGCGGGGACGCTCGTCCTTTGGCTGATTGGCTCCGTCTCCTTCTTCCCGTTTCCCGCCTTGGGGTATGTCGGTGCTCCGATCGTAAGCCTGACGACGGAAAAATGTTTGGATGTTGCAGATGGGAGCGGATTACCCGCAGCCGATGTCAATCAATACCGTTGTCATGGAGGTGGAAACCAGCGTTGGCGAAAGGAACGATCGAATGTTCCTGGGTTTTTCTTAATTCGCAATGAAAACAGTAACCATTGTCTCGATGTTCGAGTGGGAGGCGCAAACGACGGAGGTCTTCAACAGTATCGATGTCATGGACAAGATAATCAGTTGTTTAGTTTTGAACCGATCAATGACACCTTAGGGGGCGTGCGGATCGTCTCCCGACACTCTGGTAAATGCCTTGATGTTCCAGGCGGCCAACCAATTGATGGACTGAGGATACAGCATTGGTCGTGTCATGACGGCCCCAACCAACGATGGCTTTATGCAGCAGATGGCCCTTATCGGTGGCCGTTACTCGTGAGCCCAATGATTCATAAGGGGGTTTGGCTAGCAGGGGGGAAGACCTACTCTTTTCAAATAGCAGGATTAAGCGAAAGCCTTGCGCCTGTATTGCACTTATGGAACAGGAGCAAGAGCGCGGATGTGGCCTTCAATCGAGGACCTCAGAATAGAAACTATTCAGAACTTCGCTATACCGTCCCGGAAAGGGCTGGGGGGTGGCATACATTGTTTGTTCATACCAAGCAATTTACTTCACCAGGGGAAGCTAAATTGATCATTCGAGAAGATGGAGTAGTTAGTGAAATGGTTTCGCCTTTTCAAGTCGGCGGCACGGTTGTGAATGTGCCTCCTTCTGGCCAGAGTTCGAATTACGTGTACGAAACCGCTCTTAGCTCGGGAGGAATTTCAGATACCCGCATACTCGGGTTGGATTCCCAGGGACGTCTGATAGCCTTTGACGACAATTCGGGCGTGGGTAGTTCCTCAAGGATAGCGAGTAAAGCAGGGATCGCTCAAATTGTTGTTGGTTCTGCTACCCAAGAATCAGGCCAATGCCTTTTGTATGCTAACGATGTATTCAATGATCAGGATAAGGATGGCCTGGGGTTTGGACTCGAAAGTGAACTGGGTTCCTGTGACTTACGGTTTGCTCAATCACAGTGTGTCACCATTCACAATCTTCAGGATTCAGACCGAGATGGCCTTCTAGACCTATGGGAGGTGTTCGGACTCCAAGTGGACCCTCCTCAATATTTGCCGCGCTGGGGAGCAAGCCCAATTCACAAGGATGTGTTTGTGGAAGTAGATTACACAACGCTGTATCCAGATATGCCTTTGACGGAAGCTGATGCGGAAGCGATTCGCGATTACTTCAAAACGGGGAGCGCGCGGGACCTGCATAATCTAGATAATCGTGGCGGAGTTGCTATTCATTTGGACATGGGGTTTTCTCCACAGAATAGAGGCAATCAAACTTTATTCGGGGATTGGGGTGGATCAACCCGAATTGACCAAAATGACTCGAATAAACGGTTGTATCACTCTCCCGAACGAAGAAAACTCTTTTTCCATGCCATATTACATACAGGTGGGCAGTCATTGGGCAATGATGCTTTTGGAGCTAGTCCAGCTGGTGGGGCCCCTCGAAATAATGTTCGTACGTTTGTGCACGAACTGGGGCACGTGTTGGGGCTAGTACATGAGGGAGGGAGTGCAAGTGCGCCGCTCGGGATAAACTGCTCCACGGTGTACCCTTCTATCATGAGTTATGCCGGGCAATCTTCATCCGGCCCCTGGGGTGACGTGGGATTTGCAGATGGAACTGAATTTCCCGGGGTGGTAATCAACCCAACACACCTGTGCGAAGCTGCGGGATTAGCAGGTGGCAAAGTAGACCATCTTGCTGGATTTGGCATTCCTACCGTAGGGAGTCAGGTGGATTGGAACCGAGATGGTGTTATTCAGGCTTGCTCTCAATCTGTCCGTGCTCGGGTTAATTGGTTCGGTGACCTGAGTTCTCTGGGTTGTGACACACACATACAAGGGCGGTATGGTCGTGACGCTGAAGTTCTCGCCAGTGGGAAAAGCCCAAGTCTAGCTCGAATGGGAGATTACTTATACCTCTTCTATATCAATGAAGCCGGTCAAATCAAATATCGCTGGGGCTTACAAGGCATACAATGGCCCACCAGTGGATGTCCACTTGGGTTTAAAGGCGGGGGGGGACCGGAGGCGAGATGTACTGAGTGGGAACCGGATTCAACTATTCCTGAAACTGGCTTCGTACAGAGTGTAAGTGTCTTTTCAGCAAACAACCGCATGTACGTTACTTACACGAAGCCGAATGTTGATCGAATCCATGTACTCGTCTCTGAGGGCCAGCTGTCTAATGGCCGACTTTCCTTATGGAAGCCCCAAGGGATCATTCCTGGAAGTCGGGCTGATCAAGCCCCAACGTTAAATCTTCACTATGCACAAGATGGAACTCAAGGAAGTATTGCACGGGTGGTTTTGGCCATTTGGTCAGATCGAGTGACCAGAGAATTAATGAACGCACGGGTTGAGTTAGACAGGACACCTAATGATTTCACCTCCGCAGTAACGGTTCATGATATTGCGGGAAGGGCCATCCGGGGCAATGGAACTGCCCCCTCTTTGGCGTTTTGGGGGGAGGATTCGTCAAGTAGCACTAACAAACAAAGCTGGTTAGCACTGGCGGACCATGAGTCGCGCATACGCATATACACACATGACCGCGAAGCAAATCTCTGGCGTGATATGACATCAGTAATTTTTGGAACTCGTCCCACAGGATTAATCCACACCCGTATGGGGTTTGCCTACCACCCGATCCTCCTTGCTAACGGTCGACCTCTCCATCCCTTGAAAGGAGAGTTTACGTTAGTCTACGGAGCCGATAATGAGGGGGAGGTTGCATCCATCTGGATTTCAGATATCGTGGACATTAACCACCCGCCTCATCTTCACCTTCGGTTCCCTACAGTGTTAGCGGGACGATTTGGCCATGCTTGGTATGGAGTGTTAAAGGGCGAAGAAGGTGGTTTTGTGTTGTACTCCGATCCTGCCTTTCCCTACTTAAAGGGGGCTGCAGTCAAAAGTAATGGGGCCATTGGATTTCTTCCTTATGTGGACGGGGTATTTGATTTGAACTTTTCAGCTGGATCCGATTTCCAAATCATGGAGCGAGGCATTTGCATGCATCTAACGGGAATGGATACACGCTTCTGTGGGCAAATCAATTCGTTCGGATTTTGAATCAATGAGAATATTTCAATTAGCGTTCTAGTCATATAGGGCGGATGCGACGTGGCGCTCTAGGGAATAGGAATGACGATAGACTTAGGACTCCGGTGTGAATCGACGTTGTTGTCCCATTGGGCACCTCCCCCGGGGTCCAGCCTGTCTCCTAGAGGTGTGCGTCAAGCCTGGGCTAGCTCAAGAGTAAAAATATAGGGCCAATCTTACCGCGCGCTAGCAGTGCCTGATTAGGCCTTCGCTTCATGACAGCGGAGAACGCTCATAAATGAGATGTCGTCCTCAATACGCGAATACAGCCGCATTGTTTCTTACAAGACCGGGCATCGCAGAAAGTCGTCGCATGCGTTTTGATCACCTCGACTGGAATCGCAAGAGAACGGGGATTTGCCTAGTTTGTAGATACATTCACCGGTGGGAGTGAGGCTCGCTGAAATCGCCTCGGCACCGGCGGTGAGAATCGGTCAGATGCCCCGAAGCCGAGAGGTAAAGCATGATCAAACAGCCACGCATCGAGCGCCACATTCGCGTCTTCGTCTCGTCCACCTTCCGCGACATGAAGGCCGAGCGAGACTATCTTGTCAAAGTCACGTTTCCGCAGTTGCGCAAGCGGTGCGAATCGCGCGGCGTGGTCTGGGGCGAGGTGGATCTTCGCTGGGGGGTGACCGATGAGGAACAGGCAGAACACAAGTTGTTACCCATCTGCCTGGACGAGGTCGAACGCTGCCGACCGTTCTTCATTGGGCTTCTCGGGGAGCGCTACGGATGGATACCGGATGCGATCCCTGAAGCTCTGCTGGAGCAACAGCCCTGGGTGCGGGACCAGACTGGCCGCTCGGTCACCGAGCTCGAAATCCTGCAAGGCCTGCGCTTGTCGGACCCTGAATCGGGACAGGCATACTTCTACCTTCGGGATCCGGGCTATGTGGGCCGGTTGCCCCCGGGAGCCGCACGCAGCGAGTTCGAGAGCGAGGCCCCAGAGGCCTACGCCAAACTGCAGACTCTCAAGCAACGGCTGCGGCAGGCCGAGGTTGATGGCGTGTGCAGGGTCCGCGAGCCCTATCCCGATCCTCAAACGCTCGGAGACTGGATTCTCGACGACTTCACCGCGCTGATCGATCGGGTGTTCCCCGAAGGCTCAGACCTCGATCCGCTGGATCGGGATGCGCAAGACCACGAGGCGTTCGCCCAAAGCCGAACCAGGGTCTATATCGGCCGGCAGGACGATATCGCTCGGCTCGACGCCCATGTGGCCGGAGATGGGCCGCCGCTGGTCGTCGTGGGCGAATCTGGCAGCGGCAAATCCGCACTGCTCGCCAACTGGTTCCTCCGTTTTCAGAAAGCCCATCCCGATATCTGTATGGCCATCCATTTCATTGGTGCCACTCCCTACAGCGCCGATTGGGCGGCCATGCTGCGTCGCATCCTCGGCGAGTTCAAACGGCGCTATGACATTCGCGAGGAGATCCCGACCGACCCGATGGCATTGCGCGGTACCTTTGCCAATTGGCTCCATCGCGCCGCGGCCAAGGGCAGGGTTATCCTTATTCTCGATGCCCTCAATCAGTTGGAGGATCGCGACGGCGCCCCCGATCTGATCTGGTTGCCCCCGATGATTCCGGCCAATGTGCGCATGATGTTCTCCACACTGCCCGGGCGCGCCCTGGATAATCTCACGAAACGGGGCTGGCCGACCGTCACCGTGCAGCCGTTAGAAAACAGCCAACGCCGTACGCTCATTACGCAGTATCTTTCCCAATATACCAAGTCCTTGAGTCCGGCTCGGATAACCAGAATCGCGAAAGCGTCTCAAGCGGCCAACCCACTCTATCTGCGCATCCTGCTCGACGAGTTGCGGCTGCACGGCTCGCACGAGACCCTGGAGCCGACCATCGAACATTATCTCGCCGCGCCATCGATTCCTGAGTTGTACAGCAAGGTGCTGGCAAGATGGGAACAGGACTATGAAGGAGACACAAAGCTGGTGGGCGGGGCGCTCTCGCTCTTGTGGGGCGCACGGCGAGGTTTGTCGGAAACCGAATGGCGCGAACTCTTGGGGTCCGAGGGTGGCCCGCTTGCCCAGGCGATCTTCACGCCGTTTTTGCTCGCGGCGGAATTCGGCCTCGTGAGCCGGTCCGGGCTCGTTACCTTTGCCCATGACTACCTCCGCGAGGCGGTGCAAGAGGCCTATTTACCCACAGCGAAGCACCAGCAGGTGGCTCATCGCAAGCTGGCCGCCTATTTTGCCGCGCAACCGCTCACGGCGCGTCATCTCGACGAAAGGCCTTGGCAGCTCGCCGAAGCGAAGCAATGGCGACAGTTGGCACGCTTGTTGGGCAGCGAGTTGTTTTTCATCAAGGCGTGGGCAGCCAACCAGCATGAAGTCCGGCGTTATTGGGCCAGGCTGGAGCAGCAGTCCTCCGAACGGATGACGGAGACCTATCGGTCGGTCGGCCAACAAGTCGGGGAGGGGAGGAGTGCCATCTTCCTATACTCTGTCGGGATACTGCTGCAGACCACCGGGCATCTCGACGAAGCGGCCGCAATCTACCAGACCCTACAGAGCTGCGCGCGTGAGTTGGGCGATCCGGCAGGGCTGTCGCGCCCCTTGGGGAACCAGGCCCTGATTCACCAGGCGCGGGGCGACCTAGAAGGGGCGATGCGATTGCTCAAGGAAGTGGAACGGCTGTGCCGGAATTTGGACGATCCGGCGGGGCTGCAGGCGTCTTTGGGGAACCAGGCCCTGATTCTCCGGGCTCGCGGCGACCTGAATGGCGCAATGCGGTTGTTCAAGGAACAAGAACGCCTGTGTCAGAAGTTGGGCGATCCAACGGGGCAGCAGGTGTCCTTGGGGAACCAGGTGCTGATTTTCCGGACGCGCGGCGATTTGGATGGAGCGATGAGATTGTGCAAGGAGCAAGAACGGCTATGCCAGGAGTTGGGCGATCCAGGGGGACTGTCGCGTTCCTTGGGGAACCAGGCGCTGATTCTCCAGGATCGCGGCGACCTAGACGGGGCGATGCAGGTCCACAAGGAAGAAGAGCGGCTGTGTCGGGAGTTAGGCGATCCGGCGGGACTGTCGCGGTCCTTGGGAAATCAGGCGCTGATTCTCCAGGCGCGCGGCGAGCTGGATGGGGCGATGCGATTGTGCAAGGAGCAGGAACGGCTATGCCGGGAGTTAGGCGATCCGATGGGGCTGCAGGTGTCCTTGGGGAGCCAGGCGCTGATTCTCCAGGAGCGCGGCGACCTAGACGGGGCGATGCAGCTTCACAAGGAAGAAGAGCGGCTGTGCCGGGAGTTGGGCGATCCGGCATGGCTGTCGCGGTCCTTGGGAAATCAGGCGATGATTCTCCAGGCGCGCGGCGAGCTGGATGGGGCGCTGCGATTGTGCAAGGAGCAAGAACGGCTGTGCCGGAAGTTGGACGATCCGGTGGGGCTGCAGGCGTCCTTGGGGAATCAGGCAGTAATTCTCCAGGCGCGCGGCGAGCTGGATGGGGCGCTACGACTGCTCAAGGAAGTGGAACGGCTGTGCCAGGAGTTGGGTCATCCGGCGGGGCTGCAGCGGTGCTTGGGGAACCAGGCGCTGATTCTGCGGGCGCGCGGCGACCTGGACGGTGCGATGCAGCTTCACAAGAAAGAACAGCGACTGTGCCGGAAGCTGGGCGATCAGAAGGGTCTATCACACTCGTTGGTGAACCAAGCGCTGATTCTACAAGAGTGCGGCGAGCTGGATGGGGCGCTACGATTGCTCAAGGAAGTGGAACGGCTGTGCCGGAAGTTGGGCTATCCGAAAGGGCTGCAGGCGTCCTTGGGGAATCAGGCAGTAATTCTCCAGGCGCGCGGCGACCTCGACGAGGCGCTGCGATTGTTCAAGGAGCAAGAACGGTTGTGCCGGGGGTTGGGCGATCCAGCGTGGCTGCAGCGATGCTTGGGGAACCAGGCGCTTATTCTCCGGGCGCGGGGCGAGCTGGATGTGGCGCTGGTATTGTTCAAGGAGCAAGAACGGCTGTGCCGGAAGTTGGACGATCCGGCGGGGCTGCGGCGGTCCTTATGGAACCAAGCTCAAATTCTCCAGGCGCGGGGCGACCTGGATGGGGCGCTGCAAGCGTTCAAAGAGCAAGAACGGCTGTGCCGGAAACGGGGCGATCCGGAAGGGTTGCGGCGGTCCTTGTGGAACCAGGCCCAGATTCTCCTAGCGCGCGGCGATTTGGATGGGGCAATGCGATTGTTCAAGGAGCAAGAATGTCTGTCCGGGTAGTTGGGTGATCCGGCGGGGCTATCAGCCGCCTTGGGGTATCAGGCTGGGATTCTCTCAGATCGCGGCGACCTAGACGGGGCGATGCGCCTGTCCGAGGAGCAAGAGCAGTTGTCTCGGAGCAGGGCGATCCAGCAATCTGGGAAAACAATGCATCTTCGGAAATCGCGGGAATTGTACCGCACCGCGTTCCAAGCCGATCCCAGAGATTATTACACAGGCATCAACGCCGCAGCCAAATCACTTTTCTTGGGAGAGGCACAAGAGGCAGAGAGTCTAGCCGCACAGGTATTACCCTTGGTTCTGGCCGCCAGCGACGGCAAAGATTTCTGGGCTAGCTGCACCTTTGGGAGAGGTTTACCTACTGCAACGAAACCTCAGCTCTGTTGCCTTACAATATCAGAGGGTAATCGACAAACATCCTAGCAAGATCGGCGACCTTACTGGCACGCGGCAGCAGGCCACGCGGATCTGCAGTGCGTTACAGTTGTCTGACGAAGAGACAAAAATGGTGCTCGCTCCATTTGAACTTCTCGATCAGTAGGGTTGCAGCAGTTCTCTCACGCAGCCGTCTGGGCATAAGGAAGATATGCAAAGCAGCATGATTCCCAATCAGAAGGTGATCAGGAACAAGCCATTACCAGGTTAGCAGTAAGCAGCTCAGCAATCTCCGTGTAAGCTCCCACTGTCCCGCCGACTTCGGCCCCGAAAACTATCGTCGTTCAGACCAGGAATAAGATGCCGATTTTGCGGTCCTCGACAAGGCACCAGGGTACGTGAAGCAGTCACATAGTAAAAAGCGGATCGGCCACGATAGTGGCATATGCGGGGTGGGTAGTGACCGCTCGGTCATTGCACACCCTTGGAGGGGGTAGGGCAGCCAGGAAAGCGCCTTTTCTTCTGGCTGCGCTTGATTGGCGTGTCAAGAGGTACTACGCTAAAACCTCTTCCCAGGAGGTGCCCTATGCTCCCGTACCTTCTTCTCTTGTTCGTTCTCCCTTCCGCAGCGTTCGCTCAATCAGGCTTCAGTAACGAAATCGGTGAGACGACGTTTTATCACTTCGATGGCCTGTCTGGAACTAAACAGTCGATCGGCGAGATTAACTTCTATCGCTTCAGTGATGGGACCACCGCCACGGGGAATCGCATCGGGGATGTTGAATTCTATTCCAGTTCGACCCCTCGACTGAACGGTACGGTGAATCACCTTGGCGAATCTGCCTTTGGAAACTGGCAGGACGGTACCACCAGCACGCATAACTCGATTGGGGACACGACGTTTCATCATTTCAGTAACGGACGATCGTGCACGAGCAATCGAATCGGATCGACGACGTTCACCAATTGCCAATAGGCGGGGTTCACGCATCGTGTATATCCAGTGGGGGAGACCCGATTTGCTCGAGCAGTTGCGGCGGATCATCTGGGAGATTTCCCCCCCCTCGCCCATAGACTATCCGGTACAGGATGAATGTGTCGTACTTCCTCCCAGGGCATCTTCGATGATGCTACGAAGGCGGGGCCCGCACGCGGGCCCGACCTTACGCATCAGCGTACTTTCTCCCTCACGAGCCTTTGCCAAGTTCGGAGATTAACTCTGAAGCTGGAGTAGAGCTCGGGCGAATTCTCCTACAGGAGTGAGACGATATGGACAAGCCATTGTTCTCCATACCCTTTTCCCAGGCCGAGCAATCCTTTCTCTCCAGGATTTGTGTGGCGATGCAAAATCCTGTGGATGTCGAGACTGTGAAAATGTGGCTTATGGAAGCAACCGCGGAAGGCTTAGACCCCCGGCGGATTTACACCGCAGCTGTTGCATGTCGCCCACCTCATTGGGATCCAGCCCCAGCCTATGAATCTCTCTTTCTATGAAGGGAGTGTGGCCATGAAGATCGGGACACTCGGGTTCAACTTGATGAGACATCTGCGGGAGCACCGCCCGAAGATGATGGCGGAACTCGAGGCCAGCGGAGAGCTCTTGAGGCATCAGATTTATCCGCCGAGGGAGTAAAGAGCCGCAACATACCATCAGGGGCGGCGCGGACGACTGCGGGAACCGTTGGGCTGTTAAACACAAAGCAGTCGGGGTTAAGCCGCACCGCAATGCCGCTTGATCGTTGGAATAACCCACTCGCCCTTTTTCCGTTGCTCCTCAATAAACATTTCTCGGCACATCGCGTCGGCAAATACCCGGGCGAATTCCTTCTGTAACTCCTGGACCTCTGGAGTGTTCTGCGCCGCGTCGGGAAAGGCATCTAGCTGGGCTTCGAGCTGTGCCAGGTATCGGTGTTGCGCTTCCAAAGCCCGAAGAAATTCCTGCTGATCGGCAATATTATTCTGTTCGTTCTCCATGAGAATTCTCCTTTCTATTGATGGCCATTGTTGCTGGAATCGTTACTCTCGATGTTGCTGATGACGGCCTGGGCACCGCTGCCCATATGCACGTACTGAACTCGAATGTTCTGTCTCCCGCCCTGTCGCACCCTGTGGAGAGCAATAAGCCCTTCGCGAAAGGCAGCCAGACACCGTGTGGCTGAATGGAGCCGTTTCGCTTGCGCATCCGTGGACTGCTCGAACTGAGCTTGGCTCATCTGTTGCATCGCTTGTTTATGTACTGCAGCGAGCTGGTGAGCCAGCATCTTCTCGATACTGTTTTGTGCTTGGATCGAATTGGCGGCATCAAGAGCCATCGCAGCCACATCGAGCCCGTCCTGCGTCAGGAGCCGACTCCTGTCCAAGGATGCCTCGACGGCGGCCAGGTGCGGAACAGTTAGGGTATCCCGCAGCCCGCTAGTTTCCTGCGGATCCGGTACTGCCTCACCAAGGCGGGTGTCTGGCATTTTGGCACGAGCCTCAGCTTGCTTCCGCATTTCCACGGCCATCATTCGCGCCCATTCGGCACGGGTACGATGTACCTTTGCTTCCTTTGCCTCGCCCTCTGCATCAAGGTGAATTGCCATATGGATGTCGTCTGCATGCTCGATTGTCTGAATCATTGACTTCGTAATGGCATCCTGTCCCGAAAGTCGCATCGGTAGGCAGGAATTGCAGACCCACTTCTCCCCAGGCCACAACGTATCTCCCAAGTTAGGAGGTTGGCCACAATTTTGACAATGGACAGGTGGCAGAAACCCTCTTCGTCGTCCCATTACTTCCCCCCATTTCCGGTAATGGCTGCGTGACCGGATCTCACTAAGAAATCTATAACTCCAGCGAGACAGGGGTCTGTCCCAGTTTGAAGATGGTATTCGATGATCGACAGCACATCAGGGCTCGGCACATAGTCGATTCTTTTATGGAGAGTGCGGTAGCGACGAACTCTCGCCCGGTTGCCTGTTTCAAACTCAGGCATAGGCTCCCCCTTGAGTTGAAGGAGGCACACGACGCGATGGAAGCCAATTTTCAGCATGGCTGAGAGAACGCGAACGGCGGGATGGTACACGCTGTCCTATATAGGACACGCAATCTGTAACTCGTTGTAAATACTCATCACTCATCGGACACTCCAGAGGTATCACCTTGTGGATTTTCCTCAGGAATATCAGATCTCTCAAGGCACTCAGTTCGGAAGAAAGCGTCATGTGTCCCCGGCCGCTGAAGTTCATAGAGCCATTTGCCTCTCCCTGTGAGCCAAATCATTTCGTCCACAGAACTCGACAAGGAGATGCCGCCCGATTATGTCCGGAATGCTAAGACAGTGTTTGATGTGCTCATGGCCAGAGACCGGGCCTGATGGAGCAAATTGGGCGCCTCTAAGGAGATCACCGACCTTCTCGAGGGAAGCGCCGTGTTGGAGTGCGATGCTCGCCAGGCGGGCTATTACGTCGTAGAGACCGATCAATTCGGCCGAGCAGTCCGGTCCCTTGAGTCGGAGAAAGATTTCTGCCGGCTGGCCATTGTCATGCACGCTGATGTAGAGCGTGCGCTGGCCGGCGATTTTCACTTTCTGCGTGATGTGGTTGCGCCGTGGGGAAAGGGTGAGACGGGGGCTCATCTTATGCGGTCTGCGTTCGCTATTGTTGGAAGCCATTCTGTTATCCATTGGATTTCCTGGACGTAATTGACAATTGCAGATCGTTTGGCCATCATCACGCCACTTTCACAATCACGTCGATCTCGAAGGTGAAAGGGGTGGTTCCCCTTTGAGATGTACCCGTTGGGGACACCACCGTTTTTGCATGCCCCATCAGCAGTCGACCCAAGGAGCACAGCGATGTCACTCTTCGACCAATTGTCGATCATCTATAAAGATTTCGAAGTGAATAAGAAGCTGACGGCCAATGACACGGAGAGATTGCTGGCGTTGCTGCTGCAGATGGCTGAACGGCTCAAGGTCGTTGAAGAGAAGTGCGGCATCCATGACCCGAACTAATTGAGGATCTCCACTCTCAATTGGGTGTTGCGATCAGTCTAACCGTACCGCTGCGAAATACGCGCATTTCTGTGCCATTCTCTTGCAGTTCGATATCTTGCAGAATACACTCCGGCGAGACAGCCGCGCGGCTTAATTTCTTATGCGCTGGAGTGTCCCGTGCGATTTAATTTATTCCCCCTAGTACTCCTTTCAGTCCTAAGTTCTGCTGTGCCGGCACTGGGTGAGGTGGCCCTGGATCTTTAGGGCGCGCGTCGGTAAAGGGCCAGGCGGACCTCGACACAACCGTCAACCTGCCGGGAGGATCGGGCACCCTCGAATTCCGGGACCTGGACACAAAGACCGGCTTCACGGGCGGGGTTCGAGGGGCAGTCTGGTTTGAGCGTTTACCCTGGCTTGGTGTCGGCGTGGATGCCTTTTACGTCGAGCCTTCGATCAAATCCCAAACTACGACGTTCAGCGGGGTCGGATTTGGTTCGACCGCGCTCGTTACGGGCCGTCTCCAGGAGATCAAGATCGAAACGATCGGAGTTGGGATCGATCTGAAACTACGTGCCCCAATCGATACCAGTCCAGAATATCCAGGTGGCCGCATTCAACCAACCGTGAGTGTGGGGCCCGCCCTCATGTTCACCCGGGTGGAAGATACAAATAATTTTTCACCGGGGAGGCAGGACGATACCGATACTAGAGTCGGGCTGAAAGTTGGTGCCGGCGTCACAGCCATGCTAACTCCTGCGATAGGTGTATTTGTCGAGTACCGCTACCTCTGGTACCAAGCCAAGATCAAGACGGTGGACACGAACCTCCCTGGTGCATCGATTCAAAATGACCTCACCATTCAGAACCATGCGATCCTTGGTGGGCTCTCATTTCGATTCGGATATGGGGCGGCAAAGTAGCCATCGGGCATCATGAACAAATAGCATTCTTCACCTGCCATGGATGTCCAACCGTGTCCTCGGCGTGCTCCCGATCTGGGTGAGGCTTGGCGCGGCCGCATGCCCTAGACAAGCCATGCCGGAATGTTCTTGCGCCTTGCCAGCCCACATGGCCCTAAGCCAGGAAGCTGCTGGCGAGTCTCAGCCGTTGAGTTTACGACAGTCGAACGGTACACTGCGGCCACAGGGTATCCGTGCTTCGGCTATCTTGGGGGGACGGGGAGGACGCGATGCGGCGATGGCTCATGGTGGTGCTGAGCGGATGGTTCCTGATGGCGGTCGACCTGCTTCCAGTCCAGGCGTCTGACCCTGTAACCGGCAAGGATGGGGCGCCGATGGTCTTGATCCCTGCAGGGACGTTTACGATGGGCAGCAACGATGGCCTGCCCAACGAACGCCCCGAACATCGGGTCACGCTGGACGCGTTCTATATGGACCTATACGAAGTGACGATCACGCTCTACGCCAAGTTCTTGGAGGCCAGCCAGCGCAAGGAACCTCCCACCTGGGACGAAGAGGCCGTCGCCGGAGCTGGCGACCGACCGGTGGTCGGCGTCAACTGGTTCGATGCCGACGCCTACTGCAAGTGGGCGGGTGAGCGGCTGCCGACCGAGGCCGAATGGGAGATGGCTGCCCGAGGAACCGACGGCCGGCGATATCCCTGGGGACACATGCAGCCCTTCGTTGACATCGCCAACTACAATCGTGGCGTCTGGGTGAGTGAAGCGATCACGCTCAGTCCGGTGAACAGCGGCGTGGAAGGGATGAGCGTCCGGCACGGTCTGAAGGAAGGTGGCCGAAGCCCCTTCGGCCTCTTTCACATGGCTGGCAATGCGTCAGAATGGGTGGCCGATTGGTATGATCGCGGTTACTACGCTAAGAGTCCGGACAAGAATCCTCCTGGCCCTTCCGAAGGCGAGAAGCGTGTGATCCGTGGCGGATCCTGGGCGGACTTACCGGCGGCGCTGCGCGTATCTGCGCGAGTGTCGGCCGAACCGAGTTTTCGGGAGCGGTCGATCGGCTTCCGTTGTGCTTCCGCCACGCCTCCTGAAGGTACATCCCAATAGACATCGCGGTGGTCTTCCGCCATCCACAACCCGTGGGCACATGCGCGTCGCGCACCCGATCCAAGATATACGCATGTGCGTCGCCGAGGGGCGCACAGTCGGTTCGCGATGGTGGTGTGCCCCCCCAGCGGATGTGACCCAATGACTACTCCACCTCCTGACCCACCGGAACAGACAGCGGAGGACCTGTCGCCTGAGGAGACGGCCTATCGCCGGCGTGAGCGCAGTGTGACGGCCACCGTCGTCGGCCTCATCCTGTTGTTCGCCCTCTATTCGCTCAATCGACCGTCCGAGAGGCCGCCGGCCCCGAACGAGCCCGCGAAGCCAGGACCACAGCTCAAGGCGGACATGGTCCCTCTCGTGACAGGAGAGGAGTCACTGCAGGCTATGTTTACGAAGGCGGGCTGCCCGGTCTGTCATACGATTCCAGGTATCGAGGGAGCCCAGGGACGCGAGGGCCCTCCCTTGCGGCTCGGTGTAACCGGGCCGCAACGGCTGGCCGACCCCGAATATAAAGGGCAGGCCAAGACAGTGCGGGAGTATATCGTGGAGTCGATCACCAATCCGGGGGCGTATATCGTGCCTGGGTATCCCACGCATGCCATGCCCCGGTGGTATGGGCAGAAGCTCAGTGCTTCAGCGTTGGATCAGATTGCGGGCTACCTTGAGCAACTTCAAGATGGGGAGAGCGGGAAGCAAGCCGCCGGTCCCTAGCCATATGAGACTACGGCATCCGGCGCTTGAGCCCTGGATCCTGGCCCACGATTGAAAAGCTGGGTTTCTTACCTGGTTGTGATGCCTGTTCCTTAGGGTCCCCTTCGAGCAGTTTGGCCAGTTGCTCGTCTCCACTCCGCACACCTTCCAGCTTGATGCGCAAGCGCAGGTTGTTGGCGCTGTCCGCGTTGATCAGTGCCTGCTCCAAGCTGATGATGCCTTCGCGGTAGAGTTTGAACAACACATAGTCGAATGTCTGGCAACCTTCCTCGACGCCTTGTTCCATGGCTTCCTTCAGCGTATCCACCTCAGCCTTCTTGATCAAATCCTTGACTCGTGGCGTATCGAGCATGATTTCCAGGGCGGGTGCGCGTCGACCGTCGAGCGACGGCACGAGGCGTTGGGAGATAATGGCCCTGAGGTTCAGGGAAAGTTGCAGATAGATCTGCTGGTGTCGCTCCACCGGAAAGAAGTTCATGATGCGTTCGATTGCCTGGTTGGCGTTGTTCGAGTGTAAGGTCCCTAAGCAGAGATGGCCCGTTTCAGCGAAGGTGATGGCGGCTTCCATGGTGTCCGTGTCGCGGATTTCTCCGATGAGAATGACGTCGGGGGCCTGGCGAAGGGTATTCTTGAGCGCGCTATGGAAGGAATGCGTGTCGAAGCCGACCTCTCGTTGGGTAATGAGGCACTTCTTGTGCTGATGGACGAATTCAATCGGGTCCTCGACCGAAATAATGTGGCCCGGGGCGGTTGAATTGCGGTAGTCGACCATCGCCGCCAGCGTCGTGGACTTTCCCGAGCCGGTCGCTCCAACGACCAGGATGAGTCCCCGCTTCGTCAGGGCGAGATCCTTGATGATGGGCGGAAGACCCAGGGCCGACACGTCCTGGATATCGGCCTTGATGTGACGGAAGACGAGACCGACGTTGCCGCGCTGGCGGAAAATGTTGACTCGGAAACGCCCCAACTCCTTGTAATAGAGGGCGAGGTTCATTTCCATTTTCTCTTCGAATTCGCTGCGCTGCGGGCCTCGCATGAGCGCCAGTGCCAGCGCCTCCAATTGGTCGTTGTTGAATGGAGGATCACCCGTCGGTTGGGTCGATCCATGCACCCGGTACACAGGTGGAGAGTCGACCGTCAGATACAGGTCCGACCCTTCCCGCTCGACCATGGTCTTGAGGAGGTCTCGTATTTCCATCCGGCGAATTCCTTCGTGCGCGTCCGTGAGAGGCTCAGGCTGCCGCGCTGGCACCCGTTCCCACGATATTGTTGAACAAATTAGGGTTCATGCTGCGGGATTGCGCCTCGCTCTTCGTAATGAGGCCACGGGACACCAGGTCCATCAATGCCATGTCCATCGTCTGCATGCCTTCCTTCTGGCTGGCCTGCATGAGACCTGGAATTTGGTGAAGTTTCTGTTCGCGAATCAAATTGCGGATGGCCGTCGTAGCGACCAGAATCTCCACCGCCGCGACACGACCGCCATTCTTCTTTTTGACAAGACTCTGCGTCAGGATGGCCTCCAAAGCTTCCGAGAGCTGCGTGCGCACTTGAGCTTGTTGGTTGGGAGGAAAGGCATCGATGATGCGATCGACCGTTTTTGGCGCGCTGGAGGTGTGCAGGGTGCCGAACACCAGGTGACCCGTTTCGGCTGCGGTGAGCGCCAACTGAATGGTCTCGAGGTCTCGCATTTCGCCGACCAGGATGATGTCCGGATCTTCACGCAAGGCTGATCGGAGTGCGTTTGAAAACGACTTGGTCTGTACCCCAAGTTCCCGTTGATTGACGAGGCATTTTTTCGAATGGTGAACGAACTCGATCGGATCTTCGATGGTGATGACGTGTCCTTCGAACGTGCTGTTGAGATAGTCGACCATGGCCGCGAGCGTGGTCGACTTCCCGGAGCCCGTCGGGCCGGTCACGAGGATCAAGCCTTTTTCACGGTCGCAGAGCTGCCGCAGCATCGGCGGCATGCCGAGTCGTTCCAGCGGGATGATTTCGGTTGGAATCGTTCGAAACACTGCGGCGAGCCCCCGGTTTTGCATGAAGACGTTCACGCGAAACCGAGCGACTTCTCCGAGTGCGAATGAAAAGTCAGCCTCAAGATGTTCCTCGAAAATCTTCCGCTGCGCGTCGCTCATGATGTCGTACACGAGGCCGTGTACTTGATCTTGTGTCAGGGGAGGCATGTCGACCTTTTTGAGGTCGCCATGGAGGCGGAGCATGGGGGGCTCGCCTGCGCTGAGGTGACAGTCTGACGCCCCTTCTTTGACGCCGAAGCTGAGAAGCTGGGAAATGTCCATGAAGCCACACCCTCCTTGGGAATCAAGACGTACTCAGTCGAGCGCAGTCTATGAGCCGGAATGGTAGGAACGGTCTCATCGCGATGCCTCGATCATCATGCCATATAGGTCCTGGAAGGCAAGGAAATCGACGTATCCCACAGAGATGTAGACGAGGGAGGAGGATGTATGCGGAGCTTATCAAATCAGACGCAGAGCACGTCCCGCTCGAGCGCAGGCATCGATCACGTGGTCGAGATGATCCGGCGTATGAGCGGCGGTGACCGTGAACCGAATGCGACTACTGCCTCGCGGAACGGTTGGCGGGCGTATGGCCGGTGCATAGACCCCGCTTTCCAAGAGACGTTCTGAAAAGTGTAGGGCCTTGTCGGCGTCCCCGATCAGAACGGGTAGGATCGGGCTCACGGTGGCGGTCAAGTGGAAGCCAAGACCACACAGCCGCGTATACAGGCGCTCGCGATTGGCCCACAGTCGGCTTCGCCGTACTGGCTCCTGCTGGACGAGTTGGAGAGCGGTGAGCGCAGCAGCCGGGAGCGCCGCAGGGGGCGCCGTGGTAAACAGGAACGGTCTCGCGGTGTTGACGAGGAGCTGAATCAGCGCCTTCGTGCCTACCACATAGGCACCGCTGCTTCCAAGCGCCTTCCCAAGGGTTCCCATGTGAAAGGGTACGGCGCGCTCGACGCCGCAGGCCTCCAGCGAGCCGCGCCCCTCCTGCCCCAGTACGCCCGTTCCGTGCGCATCATCGACCATTAAAAGCGCATCGTAGCGCTGCCCCAGGTCGACCAATTCTTTGAGCGGCGCGAGATCGCCGTCCATGCTGAAGAGACCGTCCGTCACGATGAGTGTGCGCCGAACGCGTCCACGGCGCTTGAGCAGCCGCTCGAGCTGCGCGAGATCGGCGTGCTGGTAAATGCGGAGTGTCGCACGGCTGAGGCGACATCCTTCGAATAGGCTGGCATGACACAGACGATCGGCGAGGATGAGATCGCCCGATCTGACGAGTGCGCTCAGCAACCCTATGTTGGCCAGGTAGCCGGATCCAAAGCAGAGGGCTGCGTCGGTCCCTTTGAATAGGGCGAGGGCGGATTCCAGGTGTTCATGCGGAGGCTGGGTTCCGGAGATCAGTCTGGCCGCACCGGCCCCGACTCCATACGCGGCGATTGCATCGATGGCGGCGCGCTTCAGTTCGGGCGCATTCGCCAGCCCCAAGTAGTCGTTCGAGGCCATGAGGATGACGGCCCGGCCTCCGATTGAAACGATGGGACCGCAAGGGGAATCGATCCGACGCAGCCGACGCAACAAGTGAGCAGATTGGAGTCGCGCGAGTTCACTCTGCAGAGCGATGTCGATCGGTGTCACGGGGTGTCAACGCTCTCGCGGCATCTCTGGTATAGTTCTCTGTGGGTCACCGGTAGGCTAGAAAAGATTTAGGGGCGTGTCAATGAAGCGGGGCGTGCAAGCATGGAGCGTGTCCCGATACAGCGCGAAACGGTTTGACAACATCGGCCCTCCTTCGCTATAAGCGGCGTTAAACTCGCACCATGGTGCCCGCTCCGTGGCATCGGCAAGTTGCCTGCCGATTCGGCAGTAGGGGTGCCAGAGTGAAACTGACGGACCTTCTCGAGAGTCTGCTCAACCCGACCATCCTGCTACTCAAGCAACGCCACCATGTCCTATCGAATACGCGTTCCAGATAAGTCCGTCCCTTTGGACGAAGCGCATCTGGGAAGCTGGGGTGACCGGCTTCTCATGTCGCTCTACGACAACCGTCGTGGGCTCATGGTCGGCACGGGGGTCGTGGTGGTGGCCGGTTTCATCGTGGGAGGGGTGCTGTGGTCCGACCATCAACGCGTGGCCAATTCCTTGGAAATGTTCAATCACGGTACCAGGCTCTTTCTCGAACGGCCCCCCGATAAACCAACCGATGCTGAGCAGAATCTGAAGGGAGCCGTTGCGACCTTCAAGCAATTGACGGAGCAATACCCGAAGACCCCAGCGGGGTCCATGGGGTTTTATTCTCTCGGCAACGCCTTGATGCAACAAAACGATATCCCCGGAGCGATCGAAGCCTACCAAAAGGCGCTTCTTGCCTTTGCGGGACACCCGATGATGACGGGGTTGGTCCAGCAGCGGCTTGGATATGCCTATTTGACTAAAGGAGATCGCGAGGCGGCCATCAAAGCGTTCACGGCAGTGACGGAAATTCCAGGCGCCATGAATCGGGATCACGCGCTGTTCGAACTGGCGCGGATCGAAGAGCAGCAAGGAAGGCCAGAAGGGGCGATAGCTCACTATCAAGAACTAGGAAAATCATTTCCCAATTCTCCTCTGGCGAGCGAAGCGACCGTGCGCATGAAGGCCATGGAAGTCAAAAAGGCTGCCGAGAGCCCGCCCGCTCCCTCTCCCACTCCCTCGACACCCGCTCAGTCTGCCAATCCCCAAAAAGCCAAATAAATACGACTCTGTGAGCCAGTCCAGTGCGCTAGGTGCGTGGTCGGGCGTGTATTCGCCGCATGGGATGTGTCGCCGATCGGCCTGCGGGCGATCTCGAGTCGAGGGGAGGGTCGAAGAGGTGACGAGTACTAGCGGATAGACAGAAGATCTCCGGCGCGAAGTTGTCGAGCCGAGAAGATGTTGTTGCGCTCCTTGAGCGCCCGGACCGACAGATGGAATCGCTTGGCGATCGCGATCAGCGTGTCGCCACTCCGAACGCGATACCATTTTTGAGAGCTGCTGCTCATGCCGGATTTGGCCTTGAGGGTACGGCTGCGCGCCGGCTTCCGCGGGGCTTTCCAAGTCGGTACACGATCCAGCGCTTTCTCGATCTTCTCTTTCGCGCCCACAGGGACCTTGAGGTGATAGCGGGTGTCATCAGGTGGCGTCGCTTCCAGTCGCAGCTCGGGATTCAGCTTGCGCAACGTGTCGTAACTGACGCCTGACGCGCTGGCGATGGCTCGAAGGTGCATGGAGCGTCCGACGATCACTTCGTCGAATTCATGTGGGTCTACATCTCCGATCTGGAAACCATAGCGGTCCGGATTCTTGGCAATCACGGTCGCCGCCATAAAACGAGGGACGTATTCTTTGGTTTCTCGCCGTATGAGCCGGGTCTGGGCAATTGCGGAGAAGCTGTCGGACTGGCTTTTGCGCAACGCCCGCATCACTTTCCCTTCGCCGGCATTGTACGCCGCCATCGCCAATGGCCACGAGCCGAACAGATCATACAAGTCTCTGAGGTATCGTGCGGCCGCCACGGTCGATTTGATCGGGTCGCGGCGCTCGTCCACATACTTGTCGACGCGCAAGCCGTAGAGCTTGCCCGTGCCCTTCATAAATTGCCAGGGGCCGGTCGCCCTCGCGCGCGAATAGGCATGAGGGTTAAAGCCGCTTTCCACCAAGGACAGATACACCAGGTCGGTCGGGAGGCCGAACTCTGTGAAAATTCGCTCGACGGCCGGATGGTAGTGGCTCAGACGCGTGAGCCACATTTCAAACTTGTCGCGAATGGTCGAATTGAAAAATCGAATATGTCCCTCGACCTTCGAGTCCATGACGATCGGTACATTATAGAGTTCGACGGCCTTGAGTCCGACGCTCTTGGGACTAGACGCAAGAGCCTCGGACGCCGCATTCGATGGTGCCGGGGTCATCTCGGAGGCCGTGGCGTCAGTATTCTCGGTAGGCTCCTCGGCTCGAACCGATACCGTCGCAGGCTGCGAGATGGTCGGGATCGATACGAAATCGTCCGGGATTTCGAGGTCCAGCTTATATTCGCTACGTGAAGCCGGTGGGGGGTTAAACTTGAATTCGAGGCCAGTTTGGCTCAGTTGGGCTTGTATCTCCGTTGAGAGATGAGGGCCCTTGCCGGCTGGCGTCACAATGCTTTCGTCGGCTTGGCGTGGACTGACAACGGAGTCTTCACCCGCGTGGGCCTCGACCCCGACTATCAACAGAGTGCAGGTGAGAATACCTGTCAGCCCTATTCGCATGGAGCATCTCGTCAAAGGGACATATCCGGGTCTCTTGGTAGGCTGGATCACGTGCATATTCGATAAGACTACCCATGCCTCTTCCAGTTGTCAAGAATTCGGCGCGATCACACGGCACCTCCGTGAGGACGTCCCTGCTGAGCGGAATCCCGTTGCGTCGTGCTGCATTGCGTCGTTCGCAGACGATACCGGTATGACCCATTGGTGTGGGTCGCATTTGCAGCGCCTCTGAAACACCCGCTGGTGGCCCCATTTCTTGACTCAGTTCTGAGCCCTATGATAGCGTGCGCGTTCCGCTAGGCTGGATCCTTCGTTCGATCTGAGGAGGCAAGAACACCATGTTGAAACGGTATTTGCTCGCGCCGGGGCCGACCCCTGTTCCGCCGGAGGTGCTCCTCGCGATGGCGCGTCCAATCATTCACCATCGGGCCCCCGAATTCGATCCGATCTTTGCCGAGGTACGAGAGGGGCTGAAGTGGTTGTTCCAAACCCGCCAGGATGTGCTGATTCTGGCGTCATCTGGAACCGGTGGGATGGAAGGCGCGGTGGCTAACTTTCTCTCTCCCGGTGACAAGGCGCTGTGTATCAATGGTGGCAAGTTCGGCGAGCGATGGGGGAAAATCTGTAAGACTTTTGGGGTCCAGGCCCAGGAAATCAAAGTGGAATGGGGGCGGGCGATCGACCCTCACACCGTCGCGGATGCGCTGAAGAAGGATCCTGCGATCAAGGCGGTCTATGTCCAGGCGAGCGAGACCTCCACTGGGGTCGCACACGATTGCAAAGCCCTGGCGCAGATTGTCAAGCAGTACGAAGACACGATCTTGGTGGTGGATGCCATCACGGCACTTGGCGTCTTCGATTTGCGCACCGATGAATGGGGTCTCGACGTCGTGGTC
The DNA here is from genome assembly GCA_036984305.1 of Nitrospira sp. NCBI lineage: Bacteria > Pseudomonadati > Nitrospirota > Nitrospiria > Nitrospirales > Nitrospiraceae > Nitrospira > Nitrospira sp. The sequence goes on along the minus strand of BQWY01000001.1, from coordinate 3,144,124 downwards.
ACAGGCTCCCAGAAGGCGCTCATGCTGCCTCCGGGGCTGGCCTTCGTCAGTGTCAGCGACAAGGCGTGGCGTTTGGCTGACAAGGCGAAAAACGGCGCCTTCTACTTTAATTTCAAGCGGGAGCGGGAAAATCAGCAAAAAAATCAAACGGCGTACACCCCGGCCGTTTCGATGATCTTTGGGCTTCAAGAGGTGTTCCGGATGTTGAAGGCGGAAGGCCTCACCAATGTGTTTGCTCGACACGCGATGCTCGCGACGGCCATGCGCGAAGGCGCGAAGGCGGCGGGCCTTACCTTGTTTCCAAAGGAATCGCCGAGCGACGCACTCACGACTATTTCGGCGCCGGAGGGCGTGGATGGCCAGGCTATCTACAAGAATCTACGGGTGCAGTATGGGATCACGGCCGCCGGCGGACAGGATCATTTGAAAGGAAAAGTTTTCCGGCTGTCACATATGGGCTATGCCGACCGCTTTGACGTCATCACGGCCTTGGCGGCGACCGAGATGGTCATCAAAGGTCTCGGTGGACCGGTCAAATTGGGTAGCGGCGTGGCCAAGGCTCAAGAACTGCTGATGGCCAAGGCATAACGACCAACCAAAGGCATGACCGACAATTATGGCACCCCTCAAGTTCCTGATCAGCGATAGCTTGTCGAAACAGGGCATCGAAATCCTCGAGAAGGCCGGGCATCAGTGCGTCGTGAAGACGAAGCTTCCCAAGGATGAACTCTTGAAAGAAGTGCGTGACGTCGACGGCCTGATCGTGCGCTCGGGCACAAAGGTGACGGTCGAGGTGATCGCTGCCGCCGAGCGTTTGAAGGTCATCGGCCGGGCAGGGTCCGGACTCGATAACGTCGACAGTCAGGCCGCGACCCGCCGGGGCATCGTGGTGATGAACACGCCAGGCGGTAATACGGTCACGACGGCCGAACATACCATGTCCATGATCTGTGCGATGACGCGTCGCATTCCGCAGGCGACAGCTTCGACGAAGAGCGGTAAGTGGGAAAAAGAAAAGTTCATGGGGGTGGAACTCTATAACAAGACGTTGGGGATCGTCGGTGTCGGTCAAATCGGCGGCTACCTCACGAAACTCGCCCAGGGCTTTTCAATGAATGTCATCGCTTACGATCCGTATTTGGCGCCCGAGCGGGCGGAGAAGATGGGCGTCGAAATGGTGGAGTTGGACGAGTTGTTCAAACGGGCCGACATCATGTCGGTCCACACGCCGTTGACTCCGGAAACCAAATCGCTGATCAACGCGAAGGCGATCGCAGCAATGAAGCCGGCCGTCATGATCGTGAATTGTGCTCGAGGCGGCATCGTGAATGAGGCGGATCTCTGTGAGGCGCTCAAGACAAAACGCGTCGCCGCCGCGGCGTTCGACGTGTTTGAGGAAGAGCCGGTGAAAGCGGACAATCCGCTCTTGGCGCTCGATAACTTTATCTGTTCTCCACACATCGGCGCGTCGACGACGGAAGCACAGGAAAATGTGGCCGTGAGTATCGCCGAACAGATCGTCGATTATTTCAGCAAAGGCGTGGCGCGAGGCGCGGTCAATATTCCGGCGGTACCGCCCGAGTTGTTGCCGCGGTTGCAGCCGTATCTCACGCTGGCCGAAAAGGTCGGTTTACTCCAGGCACAACTCTACGAAGGGGGAGTCGAGCGCGTCACCGTGGAGTACAACGGGGAAGTGGCGGGATTGAGCGTCGCGCCGTTGACGATCGCCGTGCTGCGTGGGCTCTTGCGGCCGATTCTTGGAAACGACGTCAACTACGTGAACGCCCCCATCCTCGCGAAGGAGCGTGGGATAGAAGTCAAAGAGGTCAAGAGCAGCGACGCCGGGGACTTTACGAGCGTGATTCGCGTGCGGGTTGAATCCGGGAAGAAAGTCCATCAGGTAGCGGGGACGGTCTTTCATAAGAAGGAGCCCCGGATCATCGAGATTGATCGGTTTCAGGTCGAAGTACTCCCGGAGGGGCATATGCTCCTCATTCTCAACGTCGATCGCCCCGGTGTCATCGGTGCCGTGACCTCGGCGTTAGGGCAAGACCAGATCAATATTGCCCGGATGCAGTGCTCGCGCGAGGAACGTGGCGGGAATGCTTTGCTGATCATCGGATTGGATGCGCCCATTCCGTCGTCGGTCGTCGAGCGCATCAAGGCTGCCCAGAATATCCTCTCGGTGAAAGTGGCCGACCTTTCATTCGGGCTGTGACCGGAGGCCGGGTTCAGGTCATGTCTGTGTCTCGACGCAGGTCTCGGCCCGCCTCCTCGTCTCTTCCTGCGGTTCCGACCGATCGAGCGCTCTTGCCGGTCGGCATCACGACCATTCTACCGGACGCCGCAAGCCGGGTGCGCGAGCTTGAGCGCATCGTGCTCGAGCTGCTGAGCTCCTGGGGGTATCGAGAAATCATTTTACCCACCTTTGAGTATCTCGACGTACTGACGCCCGGGCTTCATACGCAAATCATCGAAAAGGGATACCAGTTGACCGACCGGACCACGGGCCGCACATTGGTGCTGCGTCCGGACGCGACCGCGCAGATTGCACGGACCATTGCCATGGGGATGCTGGGTGATAGCGTGCCTCTACGGTTGGCCTATCGCACCTCGGTATATCGCTACGAACCCGAACATGTGGGCCGGGATCGGGAACAACTCCAAATTGGGGCCGAACTCGCCGGGCTTGCCGGGCCGGCAGGTGATGCGGAAATCATCTCACTCATGGTGGATTGTCTGCTTCGTCTTGGGGTCAAGGCGTTCCGTATCTCGTTAGGGCATGTCGGGTTTCTACAGGCCCTTCTTCGGGGCTCTGGACTATCATCGTCCGAACAGAAGCAGGCGGAACAGGCTGCGGCCCGCCGCAACGTCCCTGAGTTGGAATCCATCGTCTCTGGGCGCCGACTCTGTCGTCCGCATGTGCGGGCTATCCTGGAGGCCCCGGCACTCTATGGGGGGGAAGAGGTACTCGCGCGTGGCCGTGCCCTAGCGGGACGAGACCGAGGCGTGCGCGCGGCCCTCGATCGGCTGGCAGCCGTCTATCGGATCCTCCAGTTCACCGGCCACGGAGAACACATTCTCTTGGATCTCGGTGAATTGCGCGGGTTCGAATATTACGACGGGATCGTCTTCGACGTGTTCGCCGACGGGGTGGGATACGAGATCGGAGGGGGCGGACGGTATGATCGATTGATCGGACAATTTGGCCGTGACCTACCTTCAACCGGATTTGCTTTCGATGTCGATCGGCTCTTCCGGGTGGTCGAAGCGGTCGACACAGTCCGAACGAGGAATGGGCCCGAGTATTTGCTGGCGACGACCTCGGACCTCATGGGGGCCGCCATGACATTGGCCCGTCAACTGAGGCTGGTTGGGATGCGCGTCGTACCCGGGACGGTGCCTATCCAAGGCACAACGGCCCTGCGTTCAGTATTGGCGGAAGCCGGACGGGTGCGCGCACGTGCGGTGGTGTGCCTAGGCATCACGGGTATCAAAAATGACGAGGTCCTCGTCGTCCACGATGTGGTTCGTGCCCGCAAGCTTCGCGCGCCGAGCGTGGCGGCGCTCCGAGCACAGGGCGCCGAGGTATTCCGCCGGGAGACAGTGCCCGATGCGCTCAAGGCCAGAGGCCAAGATCGCTGACCATCAGGATAGCCTATGAGTCCGACAGACGTGCTCAATCCCAAATTACCTCCGCAGAATCTCGAGGCAGAGCAATCCGTGCTCGGGGCGATCCTACTCGACAAGGACGCGCTCAACAAAGCTGTGGAAATTCTGATCGATGAGGATTTCTACCGCACGGCGCACCGAAAGATTTTCGCGGCGATGCTCGATTTGTCGGAGGTGAACGAGGAAATCGACACGATTACGTTGGCCGAACGATTGCGTGCAAAAGGTGAGCTGGAGGCCGTCGGAGGGGTGCCCTACTTGGCCGAGTTGGTCCAGGCCATTCCCAGTGCCGCCAACGTCCGCTATCACTCGAAAATCGTTCGAGACAAGTCGTTGTTGCGCGGCCTGATTGCGGCTTCGACGGAGATCATTGAGCGGGGCTATGGAGGCGAAACCCCGGTCGACGATCTTCTGGATTCGGCGGAACGGGCGGTGTTCCGTCTGGCGGAAGGGAAACTCGGCCGCTCGTTCGTCCCGCTCAAAGAGGTGATCAAAGAAAGCCTCGATCTGGTTGATCGTCTGTCGAAACGTAAAGAGCAGGTGACCGGGGTACCGACGGGATACTATGAACTGGATCGCATGCTGGCCGGGCTCCAACCCTCCGACCTCGTCGTGGTCGCGGGGCGACCGAGCATGGGGAAGACCAGCCTCGCACTTGGGATGGCTCAATATGCGGCCATTCACCATAACGCGGTCGTCGGTGTATTTAGCTTGGAAATGTCCAAGCCCCAATTGGTCCTTCGTATGTTGAGTTCCGAGGCTCGAGTCGACTCCCACGGCCTACGAATCGGCCGCTTGGGGAAGGAGGATTGGTGGCGACTGGCCGAGGCCGCCGGCCGTCTCGAGCAGGCACCGATTTTCATCGACGACTCCGGGGCCATGACCGTACAGCAGATGCGCGCGAAAGCCCGGCGTCTCAAGGCGGAGCGCGGCCTCGATCTGGTGGTGGTGGACTATCTTCAGCTCGTGCAAGGACGGAGTGACGCCGAGTCGCGTCAACAAGAGATCTCCGATATTTCGCGTTCTTTGAAGGGATTGGCCAAAGAACTGAACGTCCCGGTTATCGCGTTATCGCAGCTGAGTCGTGCCGTGGAGGCGCGCAAGCCGCCGATCCCCATTTTGGCCGACCTTCGAGAGTCAGGTGCCATCGAACAGGATGCGGACGTGGTGATGTTCATCTATCGTGAGGAAATGTATGAGCCCGATACGGAGAAAAAGGGCATTGCCGAAATCCTCATCCGGAAGCATCGCAATGGCCCCGTTGGCGAGGTACAATTATTTTTCCACGATCGCTACGCGAAATTTGACAACCTCGAAAATCGCGAAGCCCTTTGACCGCTCTTCCTTCGACCCGTTATAATCCAGGCAGGCCGAATCCTGTTTCGAGGACATTGCGCCTCCTCCATGTCCATACCCGTGAATCGATTCCAATCACGAGAGCGGTTGAGTACGGCATTATGGGGCACCGGCCGCCCCCGCCGGTCGGTGCTCCTTCTCGCCGTCGCAGCGGTAACGATCTCGGCCTGTGCCGCAAGCGCTCCCGGGCCATTGGATGGTCTCGAAGCGGCCAACTCGGCGCCGGTGGCCGCGGCTCAGCCACAGCCCACCAAGCCGGTGGAGGCGCGAGCCTCCTACCATTTCATGCGAGGCTACCTGGCCGAACTGTCGCAAGACTTCGACACGGCGGTTCGTGAATACCAAACCTCGCTGAATATCGATGCCTCGTCGAGTTTCCTGAAAGTCCGGCTTGCCGGGTTGTATTTCTCGATGGGGGATGTGGCGGCGGCCATGCGTTATGCGGGGCAGGTACGTACCGAAGAGGTCGGCGATGCCCAAACGTTGTCGCATCTCGCCGGAATTTATGCCGGAGCCGGGGAGCGCGAGAGGGCCCTCGAACTTTATGAGATGGCCAATCGCGCGGATCCAACTCGTGCCGACGTCTATTTCGCGAAGGGCCTGCTGCTGACGAACCTAAAGCGGTTTGAGGAGGCCGAAGCGTCCTTTCAAGAGGGGCTCAAGGAATCGCCCTCGTCGCCACTGGCGCATTTCTATCTCGGCCGCCTCGCCTTGGAACGTCGGCAGCCGGAACGCGCGGTTGCTTCATTCGAGCGTGCGATCGAAGCCAACCCGTCATTCGAACAAGCCTACCTGTCGCTCGGGGCCGTGTATGAAGCAGGACACCAGGTCGACCGGGCCATCGCCGTATATCGAAAGTATCTGACTCAGGTGAATCCGAACGGTCGCGAAATACGCCAGCAGTTGATCCGACTGTATCTGCAATCGCGCTCGTATCCCGAAGCGCTGCACGAGCTCGAGGAAATGACGGCGCTCGATCCGGGCGATCTCGATGCTCAACTGCGCATGAGCCTGATCTTCGGCGAAATGAAGGAGTATCAAAAGGCCATCGAAAAGCTCGATGCGATTTTGAAGGAGCGGCCGGGGGAACTTCGCGTCCGCGACTATCAAGCCTTGATGTACGAAGAAAACAAGCAATTCGACGAAGCGATACGGGCATACGAAGAGAATGTGCGACGCGATCCTACCTATTTCGACAGCCGGCTTCACTATGGTTTCTTGCTGTATCGGCAAAAGCGCTGGCAGGACGCGGTCGTGCAGCTCAAGGAAGCAGTGGCGTTGAATCCCAAGCAGCCGGACGGATATCTGTTGTTGGGGCTCACCTATCTGCAAGCCGAGCAGTTCGAGCCCGCTTTGCGTGCGTTTCAAGAAGGGATTGCGAACCATCCGGCAAATGCCGACCTGCATTTCAACCTAGGAACGGCGTACGACAAGCTCAATCGTTTCGACGACCTTGTCAGTGCCATGGAAAAGGCTCTCCAGTTGGACCCCAAGCATGCGGATGCCTTGAATTACCTCGGATACAGTTATGCCGAGCGGGGAATCAACATCGACGAAGCGGTCTCGTTGACTCAGCGTGCGGTCTCTCTCAAACCCAACAACGGATACTATGTGGACAGCTTGGGATGGGCCTTCTTCAAAAAGGGACGACTCGACGAGGCCATGATCGAATTGAAGAAGGCTGTGGCCCTAGTCGGTGATGACCCGGTCATTTACGAGCACCTCGGCGAAATCTACTTCATGCAGAATCATCGCGGCGAGGCCAAAGAGGCGTGGTTGCATTCATTGGAATTGGATCCCAACAATGTGAAGCTGCTCGAACGCTTTCGGGATTCGGGCCTGAACGATGCATCCGCCGAGGAGCGGATCAAACAAGCCAAGCGAAAAGCCCAGCAAAGCGTCGCGGCTCCGTCTCACACGTCGACGACGATAGCGCAGTAACTTACCCCCGCAATCCTTGCTCACCGATCCGCACTAGTTTCATTCACACGAGTTGAATTCCTAGCAGTCCTCCACGCGTTCGTACGCTTGGAACACGCTCTTTACGTGCCTACTAGAAAACAATGAGCGCGATTTCAGGATGGTTTGTAGATTGCGTCGCTTGTCTCGCGGCACCGTAGGGCATTTTGCCCATCACAAAAAGCGGTTTTCCTGGTCAGGCGAGGAGGAGAGTGACAAAATTTGGTCCTGAAACGTGCGAGGAGCGGAAGGTTTGACCATGGAGCTCAGGTCCAGTCAGACCTGATCAGCATCGAGACAGGACCGGAATTCAATGAGTTCTGTTTGTAGGCGGAGACGGCACGGAACCTGCTTTTACTGCGACGCAATGGATTCGAACGCTTCGCTAGCCCACTTGCTCACGGGGCAAGCGCGTCGGAGAAGCGGTGAGAGAGCGCGTCGGTGGTTGCGGGTTCAGTCACAACACAAAGGAGGGTTCCATGTTGAAGATGTTGCACAGTAAGAAGGGCTTCACCCTGATCGAGTTGATGATCGTGGTGGCCATCATCGGTATCTTGGCGGCCATCGCGATTCCCAACTTCTTGACGTACCAGTTGAAGTCGCGCCAGTCCGAGGCGCGGACGAACCTGGGCGGTATCCGCTCGTCGGAAACGTCCCACAACGGGTTGTTTGGTTGCTATATGGCGATTCTGCCCAATCCGGGAGTAAGCGCTGCGGTTCCGGTTGCCGGTACTAAGGCGATCTCGGTGGCCTGGAACAACGTCAATCAGGTCCCAACTGCTCTCGCTGCCGGCGTGACGTGGTGTCAGGCCGCCGGTCCGGGAAGCATTGGCGTATTCCCCGATCTGGGCTTCGCAGCGACGGGCAACGTATTCTTTAGCTATGCCATCGATACCATTGTGCCTGTACCGCCAGCTGTGACCCAGGCCTGCCAGCTTGGGCAGCAGGTTATGGCCACCGGCGCCAATGCTGGAGCTCCTTCGCCCCCTTCCTACATTGCGACGGCGGCGTCCAATTTGGATGGCGATGCTAACTGGTCCCTCTTCGGGGTCAGCGATGCACAGAGCGTGACGCAGTGTTCCTCACCGAGCATGTTCTAGCTCGGTAAGTGCACCGCACATTCCGCCCCGACGATCTCGGTCGTCGGGGTGGACCGTTTTTAGACGGACTGTACTTATGAATCCAGTGCCAGGCCTGCCAGCGCTATCGCAGCATCTCTCAAAACAGATGGTTTGGGTGACGACGTGCAGTGTGAGCCTGCTGCTGCTCGTCGCAATCTATGGCCTTCAAGAATCCCTCGATCAACGCCGAGATCCAGTCCTGTCAAAAATCGAGGACCTCGCACATCTTCCCAAGGGCGAGTACCTCAAGCCGGTGTTGCTGGGCTACCATCATTTGGGCGCCGATCTGTTGTGGCTCCGGACGCTCCAGGTTCTCGGGAAGCCCACCAACACCGGCGATGAATACGAGTGGCTTTATCACGCGTTCGATGTGATTACGACCCTCGATGACCATTACGAGTATGCTTTCAAAGTCGGTGGGATCGTGATGGTAGAGTTGGCCAATCAACCTGCTCTAAGTAATCGTCTGTTGGCAAAAGGCATCGGGGCAGGCCTGAAACATTGGTACCTACCCTATCTGATGGCCTACAACTACTATTTTCACCTCGGTGACGTGGAGCATGCTGTCGAGTCTGCACGGCAAGCGGCACAAGGGGAAGGGAACCCCCCGCCCTGGGTCGTGCACATGGTTTCACATATGTCGGCGCAGGCAGGCAATCCCGAGTTTGCGCTGAGTTTCCTCGTCCAGATGCACGATCAAACCGACGACCAGAGAATCAAAGAATCTTTGGAGCATCACATCAAAGAGGTTATGCTCGAGCGAGACATTCGCTTGTTGGAGGCGGCGACCTCACGGTTTCGTGCTCGTGAGCACCGCTATCCGGATCAACTAGGCGAACTCATCACTAAAGGGTACGTGAGGGAATTGCCGCAGGAACCATTCGGCGGCAGATACCTTTTGGAAGAAGGCACCGGCCGGATTTCTAGCAGCGAACATCCTCATCGATTGAAGATGTTCGCCGAACCTGGATCGGAAGCAAAGAAAAGGGCCGACTGAATGAGGGATACGATTTCCGAGAGTGTGCTGAAAGTGGAAGCGCTCAGCAAGACCTTCAAGGTGGGCTTTTGGGGCCGGAAAGTCACGGCCGTCCAGCAATTGGATTTGGAGGTCCGCCGAGGAGAAGTATTCGGTTTCCTCGGACCAAATGGTGCCGGGAAAACGACGACCCTCAAGATGTTGATGGGGTTGATCTATCCCACGAGTGGCACAGCCTGGCTGTTCGGCCGTCAAATCGGTTCGCTCGATGCGCGTCGCCGGTTGGGATTTCTTCCGGAGTCGCCTTATTTTTATGACTATCTCACCGGTGCCGAGTTCCTCCGTTTCTACGGACACCTGTTCGGCTTGCGGGGCGACCTCCTCGAACGGCGGGTCTCCGACCTCTTGGAGATGGTCGGCATGTCACACGTGCGGCATCTGCAGCTGCGGAAATTTTCGAAAGGGATGCTGCAGCGGGTCGGCATTGCACAGGCGTTGATCAACGATCCCGAGTTGGTCGTGCTGGATGAGCCGATGTCGGGTCTCGACCCCGTCGGTCGAAAGGAGATCCGAGATCTGATCCTGCATCTCAAAGGATCAGGGAAAACCATCTTTTTTAGTTCGCATATTCTGCACGACGCCGAAATGCTGTGCGATCGGGTGGCTATCATTCTGAAGGGAAGGCTGGTGGCCTGTGGCCGAGTGAGCGACCTGGTTCAAAACGGCGCGACGGAGTCGGTGGAAATGATCGTCGAAGGCATCGAATCCGAAGGACTGGCGCGTCTCCGCTTGCTTTCGGATCGCGTCGTGGTCCAGGGTGTACAGACCCTCATTGCGCTAAAGGGCCAGGATCAGGTCGGCAGTGCGTTGGAGATCGTCCGTGCGGCGAAAGCCAATCTGATTTCCCTGGTCCCGCAGCGGCGCTCGCTCGAAGATCTGTTCATGGAACAAGTGAAGTCTCACCGCGTGCTTGAACGAGCCGCCTAATGAGAATCCTCTCCATCGCACTCAATACATTTCGGGAAAACCTTCGCGAAAAGCTCCTCTATAACTTGCTGATCTTTGCCTTGCTCATGATCGGGAGTTCGATTGTGCTCTCCAGGCTCACGTTGGGAGACTATGAGCGGCTCATTCTCGATATCGGCTTGGGAAGTATCAACATCTTCGGTGTGTTGATCGCCATCTTCGTGGGCATCGGCTTGGTGAGCAAGGAGATCGAGAAGAAAACCATCTACACGATTGTCTCCAAGCCCGTTCCGCGCTACGAGTTTCTGACGGGCAAATTCTGTGGCCTGGCCATTACATTATTGGTCAACACATGCGTGATGGTCGTAGGTCTCTTGCTCGTACTGTGGCTCAAGCAGGTTCCCGTAGAAGGGATCTTGTTCAAGGCAGTGGCCTTGATTTATCTCGAATGTCTCGTGGTCACAGCCGTGGCGTTGTTATTCTCGACGTTCAGCAGCGCCACCTTGAGCGCGATCTTCACGCTCGCCATCTACGTGATCGGCCACCTTTCGTCCGACCTGAGGCTATTTGGCAAGAAATTTATGGGGGAGGTCGGACAAGGGATCCTGAATACGCTGTATTATGTGCTGCCCAATCTCGATCGCTTCAATCTCAAAGGGCATGTCATCCACCACATCGCTTTCACCGCTACCGACATGGCGCTCACACTCGCCTATGGGGTGGCGTATATGAGCCTGCTCCTGATTCTGTCCAGCGTGATATTCCAAAATCGAGATTTCCAGTAGATCCTCACGGCCTTTAGGCGGCTCCTCCTGGTCGTGACCACGTCTTGCTGTGCACCGTTGCGAACGGACTGTACGCGGCTGCGTGCACTTGTCCGGCCCCCCTTCCGTATGGGCTGGACAGCTTCAGATCGAGCAGGCGACAGAGCGACTTCATGGTCGAAAGGGGCCGTAATCGTTACGAAAGTCTACCGGCGAGCCTCGCGTGACGACGGAGCGTGGCGTCGCGACTTTCCCAAGGGCATATCCCTTGCTCTTCACTCGAGTCAGGTGAAGGTCATGAAGATCGCCTCGTCGACAGTTCTCGTGCTGCTCACGATCGTCCTTCTATTAGGCGCCGTGGCAGTCATTGATTCCTCTGCCCCTGCGCGATTCTCCGTTCCGATCCTCTACGTGGTTCCGGTCCTTATCAGTCTGTGGTTACCAAGCCCCCGCGCTCCGTGGTGGGTCGCAGCGTCGGCCACGGTGCTGGTGGTTGCGAAATGGGCGTTGTCGGCCGGTGGCGGCTTGCTTTGGATCACGCTAGCCGATCGAGTTGTGGCGTTGGTCGTTATTTGGGCCACCGCGGTTCTCTGCTTGCGGCGAAATCACTATGAGGCGGAACTTCGACGCGTCACCGATCGAATCGAACGCCAAGTGGCCGAACGAACCTATGAGCTCGGCCTGGCTCGAGACAAATTGGCCGCTTGCCACCAGGTCGCAGTCGCCAAGCTGGCGGCCATCGTGATGTCGTCGGATGACGCGATCATCGGAAAATCGCTCGACGGCCGCATCATGAGCTGGAACGACGGTGCCGAGTCCATATTCGGTTACCCGGCGGCGGAGGTCGTTGGCCAACCGATTGCCCGTTTTCTTCTATCCGAACGACCCGATATGGTGCCCGCGATGTTAGCAACGATTGCGGAGGGAGGCCATGTGCGCAATATCGAAGCAATGGGCATGAGAAAAGACGGTCGTCGGATCGACCTCTCGTTGACGCTGTCGCCGGTGAAGGACCACGACGGGCAGGTCATCGGTGCCTCTACCATTGCTCGGGATATCACGGAGCGTAAACGAATTGAATCAGCGCTCCGTGAGAGCGAGGCGCGATTCCACATGATGGCCGATTCGGCTCCGGTGATGGTGTGGACGGCGGCGGCCGACGGGCGGCTGACATTCGTCAACAAGCAGTGGCTTGAATTCACGGGCCGGCCGCTATCGGAAGAATTGGGGCAGGGTTGGCTGGAGGGGGTTCACCGGCACGACCGCTCGCGCTGCCTCGAGACGTACCTGAGCGCGCTGAAGACCGCGCAACCCTTCAGCATGGAATACCGTCTGCGTCGGATGGATGGCCAGTATCGGTGGTTGCTGAACACAGGTGTGCCGCGGGTGGACGCCGTGGGAACGGTGGTCGGATTCATCGGGTCGGCGCTCGACCTCACAGAACGAAAGGAGATAGAGGATCAGTTGCGCAAGGCGCTCAAGGAAAAGGAGAGTCTACTGCGCGAGGTGCATCACCGAGTCAAAAATAACCTCCAGCTGATCTCGAGTCTGCTGAATCTGCAGTCGTCCACGATCAAAGATCCTCAGATGGGGCAGCTATTCAGGGAGTGCCAAATCAGGATCACCTCGATCGCACTGCTCCACGATACGCTGCATCGATCGCCCGACCTCTCGGTCATTCAGATGGACGAATACGTCCGGACGCTCATGGGGCACCTTTTGCGAGCGTATGGCGTCGATCCAGCACAAATCCGCTGCTTGGTCTCGGTCGAGCCGGTTGAGTTGGATCTAGACACCGGATTGACGTGCGGATTGATCATCGATGAGCTCGTCTCCAACTGTCTGAAACATGCCTTCTGCCGGGCACACACTGGAGAAATTCGGCTCGAGCTACGATCCAATGAGGACGGGACCTACCGCTTGGTCGTCAGCGACAACGGGGACGGCATCCCACAGGACGGGAAATTGCATAGCCCCGATTCGATGGGGCTCGATCTGGTGGCGATCCTCGCAGAAAAGCTGGACGGCCGAGCTGTCCTACAAAGTGGAATCGGAACGGAGTGGCAGATCACGTTTTCTCGTGCTGCCTATAAAGAAAGGATGTAGCGTATGGAACAGTCGACTATTTTAGTTGTGGAGGATGAACCGATTGTAGCCCGCGACATCCAGTTGAGCCTGGAACGATTGGGCTATCGCGTGCCTGCGACCGCATCATCCGGGGAGGAAGCGATCCGCCGCGCGAAAGAGTGTGGCCCCGACCTCGTCCTCATGGACATCGTCCTGAAGGGAAGCATGGACGGCATCGCGACGGCGCAGTACCTACAACGCCAGCTCGACGTCCCCGTCGTCTATCTGACGGCGTATGGAGATCAACAGACGGTGCAACGGGCAGAGGGGACCGCCCCGCTTGGGTATGTCATGAAGCCTTTCCAGCCTACCGATCTCCAGCGAACGGTTCAGTTGGCATTGTCGAGAGCCAGGGAAGATCGCCATTTGCGGGAAAGCATCCGATGGTTGGTCACGATGGTGTGTTGCGTCAATGATGCGATCATCACGACGAATCGGGCGGGTACAGTCACGTATATGAACAGCGCGGCGGAGCGGCTGACCGGATGGACTCAAGCGGAGGCCGTTGGGGCGGGGCTCATGGCACTGCTCGTCGGGCAACCCAACGCTGAGCTGGACGAGTCACAGAATCCTGCCTTCCGCGCCATGGCGGAAGGCAATGTCGTGCCGCTGGAAGGCGTCGTCTTGATAGGACGCGACTATTCTCGTCGACGGGTGCAGGGTACCGCAGCGCCGGTGTCGAACGAGAGCGGCGGAATCCTCGGTGCGGTTCTGACACTTCACGATGCGGTCGAGGAAGGAGGCGCGGTGGCTCCCTATAGCGATCCCACACCAGCCTCCGAGGAATTTCAGGGAGGAACCAGCCTGCAGGGGATCATCAATCTGTGTGCGTGGTGCAAGCGTGTTCCAGACACCGACGGCGAGTGGTACGAACTGGAAACGTATCTGACGGAACATTCGGAGGTATTGTTCAACGGGGGGTTGTGCCCGGAATGTCTGGACCGCTGTTTCCCCAAGGAACAGAAGCGCGTGCCGGACTGCTCGCAACCCTGGCGGGAGGAGGGAGATCGTGAATAAGGCTTGGCACAAGACACGGGTGAGTCTCTGGCTCTGGCTCCTCGTTTGTATCGGATCCTGGTCCGAATCGGACTTGGCCATGGCACAGGTCGAGCCCGCAACGGCGGTGCACGAGAATGTGCTGGCTGCGCTACCTCCGGATGTGCTGCCCAAGATTCGTCAGCTGGCCGAGCTACTGCAACAGTCCATCCTCAACGGTCAGTTGAACGACGCACGTATTCACCAGGAACTACAGAGAGGGGATCTGGAGGCGACTATCAGAGGACTCGGTCCTGAGGCCGAGCATCTGTTCGACGACATCCGGACAGGTCTTCGTGCTTCGCGCAACGAGGAAGCTTTGACTGCAATCCTGCAAGGCCTCGTGCCTCCGTCGCCGTAAGATCTCCACGGGGCAATTTGGGATTCCAGGTGGACCCGCCTCCAGCGGGGGCGGTCTTCCATGTCCAGCCTGTCACTCCATGCGCGTTCCTCGCCTTCTCATGTAAGGAAAACATCCAGGTTGCACTCGTCTGCCGGAGAGTGTATCTCTGCACAGATCCGCACGTCTGCGGGCAAGGGAGATGCGCATGGTTGGTAGACACATACGGGTGGGAGTTGGAATTCTCATGAGTGTGTTTCTGGTCGGTTGCGCCCAGGACGGTGAGTGGCGCAAGGCGTTGACATCGGGGGAGAAGGCTTTGAAGGATGGCCGGTACGATGAGGCTCGCCAAGATTTTCTCAAAGCCCAGCAGGGAGCACAGCGGTTAGAGCCAGACCAAGATGGACCATACATGGCGGTGAGTATCGACCGCCTGTGTCACCTGTACTTTGTCCAAGGCCAATACACCGATGCGGAGCCGCTGTGCCGGCAGGCGTTGACCATTCGGGAGCAAACGGCTGGAGCGACACATCCCGACACGGCGACCAGCCTGATACACCTGTCGAATGTCCTCCAGGCGCAGCGACGGTATGCAAGAGCGGAGGAATTGCTGAAGCGAGCGCTGGCGATCCGCGTCGAGGCCTTGGGGCCGGGAAATCCGGACACCGTCAATGCCATGGTTCAGCTAGGGGATCTCTATCGAGAGATCGGACGGAGGGAGCAGGCGAGGACGATGTATGTCCAGGCGCTTCCGATTCTTGAAGAGACCCTCGGGAGTGAGCACGTTCGGGTGGCGGAATTGCTGAACGTGATCGGTGAATCGCATGTGGCGCTGGGTGACTACGGCGAAGCTCGTCCGGTCCTGCAGCGCGCGCTCGTGATTCAAGAACATGCTCTTGGGGCGGACCATCTGGCTGTGGCCACCACGCTGAATAGTCTCGGGCTGGTCCTTGCCACTGAGGGCCACTATGAAGGCGCCGTCTCGGTCCACCAGCGGGTGGTGGAAATTCTCGAACGAAAGAAGGGCGAGGAGGACCCTGCCGTGGCATCGAGCCTCAGCAATCTGGCCCGCGTGTACGAACTCCAAGGCCGCTACACCAAATCCGAGGCGCTCCATCGACAGGCGTTGGATATTCGCGAGAAGACCTTAGGGCCAGGCCATCCGCACGTGGCCCGAACTCGTACCAGCCTCGCAGGCGTTTTCGAAGCGGAGGGCAAACTGTCCGAGGCGCAGGAACAATATCAGCGGGCGATACAGATCTACGAGTCGACGAAGGGACAGTACCAAGCTGCCTATGCCAAAGCGCTCAAAGGGTATGCCACGCTGCTCAAGCGTCAGCAAAAGCCCGAGGAAGCGGAGCGGCTGGAGCAGCGCGCAAACGGCATTCTGAGCCAAGCCAGCCGATCGGGGCAGGCGTCAACGACGGCTGGCCTGGAATAGGGATGCTTCCCCACCAGTGTCTGAGCCACGTCTCGTCTAGGTGGTAATGGCGCCTTCAGAGGCCGACGATACGTGTCGGGCATACTTGCCCATGACACCGGACGTGTAGGCTGGCTCCGGATGTTTCACCTTTTTCAAGCGAGCGGCGATCTCTTTCTTGCTGACCTCCATCGACAACGTGCGACCCTTAATGTCGAACACGATCATGTCGCCGTTTTTTACGGCGGCGATGGGACCACCTTTGATCGCTTCTGGCGCGACGTGGCCGGCCATGAGACCGTGCGTGGCCCCGGAAAACCGCCCATCGGTCAAGAGCGCGACGTGATCGCCGAGTCCGGCACCGACGATCGCCGCGGTCACACCGAGCATTTCTCTCATGCCAGGTCCGCCGGACGGGCCTTCATAGCGAATGACGACGACGTCCCCCGCCTTGATCTGCCCTGACTGGACGGACGCGAAGGCATCTTCTTCGCGATCAAAGACTTTCGCCGGTCCGCGGAATGTGGTCATCGAGTGACCGGCCACTTTCACAACGCAGCCTTCTGGAGCCAAGTTGCCCTTGAGAATAACCAACCCGCCCGTCGGCTTAATGGGATTGGCGAACGGTCGTATCACGACTTGGCCGGGCGTCTCACGTCCGTGAGAGGCTTCCTCCCCGATCGTCCGGCCCGTCACGGTGGGTTGGTGTGCGTGCAGCAGGCCGGCGTCGAGTAACCGCTTTGCGACCAAGGTGGTTCCCCCGGCGGCGTAGAGATCCGCCGCCGTGTAGTGCCCACCGGGCTTCAAATCCGCCAAGAGCGGGACTTTCCGATTGATGCGATCGAAGTCGTCGATGGTGAGGCGCACGCCGGCCTCGCGCGCGATTGCGAGCAGGTGCAACACGGCGTTGGTCGAGCCGCCTGTGGTGGCGACCGCCGCGATGGCGTTTTCGAGAGACTTGCGCGTGATGATTTGACGCGGGCGTACATCTTGTTTAATCAACTCCATGACCATCTTGCCGCACTCGAAGGCCACGTCGTCCTTCTGCGTATCCATCGCAGGCACGCCGTTGCGCCCCATCGGCGACATGCCAAGAAATTCAAAGGCGATAGCCATGGTATTGGCGGTGAACTGTCCTCCGCAGGCTCCGGGTCCGGGACAGGCGTGATCTTCGAGATCTTTTAACTCGGCATCGGACATTTTACCGGTTGCATGTTTGCCGACGGCTTCGAACACGTCCTGAATCGTGACATCGTGCCCCTGGAACGTCCCCGGCATGATGCTCCCGCCGTACAACATGAGCGAGGGGCGGTTGAGCCTGGCCAGTGCCATCACGGTCCCAGGAATGGTCTTATCGCATCCCGATAACGCCACGACCGCATCGAAGAGATGTCCGCGTGCGACGAGCTCGATCGAGTCCGCGATCACCTCCCGGCTGATTAATGAGGCCTTCATGCCTTCCGTGCCCATCGAGATGCCGTCCGACACCGCGATCGTGTTGTATTCGATCGGGGTGCCGCCGGCCGCTCGAATGCCGGCCTTCACGCGGTCCGACAGACGACGCAAATGATAGTTACAGGGCATGACCTCGATCCACGTATTGGCGACGCCTACGATCGGTTTGGCCAGGTCTTCGTCCGTAAAGCCCACGGCCTTGAGCATGGCTCGGGCGGGGGCACGGCCTGGGCCATCCAATAAGTCACGGCTCTTCAGTGCGATCTCTTTGGGCATGCTGGCTCCTCGCTCTCTCGAAATTGACTAGGCCTCTCTTGGTGCCCAATTGTGCACGGGAAGGGGGCTCGACTGCAATCCGGGGGAGGAGGATCGAACGCAAAAAGGCGCGTCCCGCGAAATGACGGAACGCGCCTCTTTCCGCACGATCGTGTCTCACCCGGTTCCCGACGGACGGGTCCGGACGTGGGAGCCGACTCAGTCCTTCTTCCGGCCCTTCTTGTCGCCCTTTTTCTCCATGTCGATCACCGAGCCGTCGGCGGCGTCGATGTGGACCTCAGTGACGGAGCCGTCGCTGCCGAGGATCTCGACCTCCCATACGGTTTTCCCGTGCTCTTTCTCCAGTTCGGCCTCGACGACGGTGCCCGACATCTTGTCGGTCGCGGTCTTGATGGCTTGCTCGATGGTGACCTTGGCGTCCTTGGCCAATTCCGACACGTGGTGCTCTTTTCCCTTCTTGCCTTTTTGATCGCTATAGGCAACTGGAGCGGAGATCAACACGAGTCCCACACACAAGGCCACTGTGGATGCGGTTGCATGCATGGTCATCGTCTTCATCGTTCACCTCCCGCGCTGGTGGGTTCCAAAGTGGGTTCCAAATTAGTGAGGCATGTCGCCACTATGGGGATTGTCCTTGTACTCTTTCTTCTTCTTGCGATGCTCCTCCATGGCGCGGTCGTGCTCGGCTTTTTCCTTCTCTCGCTGCTCCGGGGTCAGAAGGGCGAGAGCCTCGCGCCGGGCCTTAATAGCCGCGAGCCGTAAGTCGGTTTGCATTCCGGCACTTTCTTTGAGCTTCTTTTCGATGTCCCCCATCTCGGCCTTTTCGTCCTTGACCATTGCTCGCAACTCGCGTTCGACGGCCTGCACGTCGGATTCGGCCTTGGTCCGTGTTTTCTCAAGACGGTCCTGGATGCCCTTCAGCTTGTCCACCTGTTCGCTGGACAAGCCGATTTCCTTTTCGTGTTTGAGGAGGTGCTTGATGAAATGGCCTGTTCCGCCGTGCATCATGCCCATGTGGCTGCCGTAACCGCCTCGATGGGAGGAGCCTTCCTTCCCGTGACCGTACTCCTTGCCGTCCGAGTCGGCCCAGGCTCCGCTGATACCGAGTACTGCGACAAATGCTACTGCCATGCATCCCTGCGCGAATCCTCTCTTCATCGTGACCTCCTCGTAAGAAAGTGAGTATGAACTATGTTACCACGGTCCGTGAACGGGTGCCGCCCCGTAGCAGGGTGTTGTTCGTGTCGCTCGAGGCTCCACCGTCAGGAAAGAGATCAGCAGCCTGAGGGACTTTTCCGCTCGCGATGAACAAGTGTGACGGCGAGCGGATCACACGAAGTGTGGAATGTACCTCTTCGCCACTTCGCTCGCTGTGGTCGCGGACGGAAACGGCCACGACCCCGCGTACTCAGGTCGGGCAAGTGCGAACAGCGACATTCTCAACATCCTGCGAACTCTTTCCTGGTCCGTGAGTCGTCAACGTACCACATGTCAGATTCCGCGATCGGCCTGCTAGGGTTTCGCCATCAGCCCCACCTCGGTGAACGCATTGAAAATAAACTGTACAGCCAATGCCGCCAACAACAGTCCCATCACGCGGGTGAGAATCTTCTCGGCAATGGGACTGAGCCACTGGGTGCCGCGAGCCGCAAGAGCCAGGATGAGATAACTCACGATTCCTACGGCCGCCACGCAGCCAAGAAGTATAATCCGGTGGATCCACCCCTCGGCTTGTGCGCCGAGCAAGATGACGCTGGAAATGGCCGCAGGCCCCGCCATCATGGGGATGGCCAACGGAGTAATCGCCACGTCGTGTTTCTCGACCCCGGCCGCCGTTTCTTCCGCAGTTTCCTGCACGGCGGACCGCTGTGCCCGCAGCATGTCGAGTGACACTAGCAAGAGCAACAATCCACCCGCCACCTGGAGGGCCGGCAGGCTGACACCGATCACGCGGAAGAAATGCTGACCGACCAGAGAAAAGGTAGCCAGCATGCCGACTGTCACGGTCGAGGCCAGCCGAGCGGTTCGGATTCGATCGTCAACCGGACTGTGCGCGGTCATCGCGACGAAGGCCGGCACTGCGGCAACGGGATCGACGATGACAAAGAGCGTGCCGAAGGAGAAAAGGGCGAATTCGATCGGGTCCATCAGTGGTGTGGTGATCAGCCTCGGCGAGGACCGCGCAGCAGTTCGGCTCGGGGATCGACATGTGAGGTTCGGCTGAGCTGTTCGTAGAGCTTCCGGTCATCATCGGAATACGATGCCGGCATGACGACCTGAAGCGTGTAGAACAGGTCTCCACGCCCGCCTGATGCCATTGGGAGCCCCTTGCCTTTTAGGCGCAGCTTGCTGTCGGCCCGGCTGCCGGCCGGCACACGCACCTTGACGGGATCGGCCAGCGTGGGACCCGTCACTTCGGCGCCCAAGGCGGCCTCCCATGGCCAGACCGGGAGTGTCACATGGAGGTCGCTCCCTTGCCTACGGAAAACCGGATCGTCGCCGATATTGACCTTTAAGTAGAGATCGCCGCGCTTGCCTCCGTTCATGCCCGGATGCCCCTTCCCCGGCACGCGCACTCTGGTGCCGTCCTGGACACCGGCGGGAATCTTCACGTCGATCGTTTTGAGCTCGAGCCGTCCGCTGGCGTTCTGCTCTGCCACTTGGATTCTGGTCACCGTGCCGGCGAGCACGTCCTGCAGTGCCAGCGTGATTTCAGTTTCCGCGTCCTGGCCGTGCATGGGAGAAGCGCGACCGGCACGGGCATTCCGTCCCCCTCGGCCGAAGAAGGACTCGAAAATGTCGCCAAAGTCTCCGCCGACGTGAAACTCGACGTCTTCCGGCTGGTGCACCTCGCCGAAGGGCGATCGGCCCCGTGCACCGGCTTGTTGGCGGGCTTGTTCGAATGCCTCCGCTTCGCTCCACCGATGACCGTACCGGTCATATTTTTTTCGCGTATCCGGATTACGCAATACCTCATGGGCCTCGTTCAGTTCCTTGAACTTCCGCTCCATTTCGGTTTTCTTGGATCCTGTATGGAGATCCGGATGGTATTGACGGGCGAGACGGCGGTAGGCTTTTTTCAGGTCGTCCGCGCTGGCCGTACGGGGCACACCCAGAACTTCGTAATAATCACGCTGCGAGGTAGCCATAGGGTCTATAGAGCAGAAGTTTCCAATGTGCTCTCAGTCTACGAACTCCGCAGCTGCAGTGCAAGCCATCGAGAGAATTTCCGATCGGGAGCGATGCGGGGCGTGCCCGCTGAAGCGGCGGAGACGGGGAAGATGGGCTACCGTACGGTCAGCGATCGATACAGTTCAGGGCGCCGGTGACGAGACAATGGTTCGTTGTTTCTCCAGGTCGTCACGGCTTCGAGATCGATCGTCGCTTGGAGGACCTTCTCCTCTTCGCCGGCGCAGGCCACCACATCACCGTATGGATCGATCACGATGCTATTCCCGTAGTAGTCGCGTCCCGCTCGATTGGCAAAGATGACGAACACTTGATTGTCGAGCGCAATTGAAGTGAGTCGGCGAAGCACGTATCGCCAGGGAAACTGACGGGGTATGGCCGCAATCACGACGATGGTCTGAGCACCCGACAAGGCCAAGACTCGCGCGGCTTCGGGAAACGCCGAATCGAAGCAAATCAGGATGCCCAGGGCGTCAGATCCCTGCCCGAATACGGGAAGCGTGTCGCCCGGATCGAATGGTTCCGTCCAGTGCACATGAGTTTTGTGGTAACGCTGGATGTGTGTGCGATCGATGTAGGCGGCTGAATTATAGAGGCGTTCGCCCTCCTGGAAGAGTTCGCCGAAGATCAACCGGCAATCGAACCGCCTGGCGTACGCGTACATCTTTTTGTTCACGTCCGAGCGCGTGCGTTGGATCGCTCGTATGATCTCGTGACGAGGGGCCGTGCTGTAGAGGTGGCCCTGCAGGACCAATTCCGGGAACACGAGCAGATCGGCGGATCGATGCTCCCGTATCGTGCGGCGGACCTTAGCCAGATTGGCCGACATCTGGCCGGCGCGAATGTCCAGCTGCGCCACCGCGATGCGTCGCTGCGTGGCAGCCCCCGCTTGGGTCCTAGGCCCACCCGACTCGACGGTGGTCGATGAAAAGATGGAGTTTGTCATGGGGCAAAAAAACCGGCACGCGTCGCCCGACTTCGACGTTCTGGCCCGGAGAGAGGCGCACGACCAGACGGTGCCCTCTGACAAGGCAGTGGATGACCACGTCCGATCCGAGATCTTCGACGACTTCGGGTTCCGCGTCAAGCGCGAGCGAATCCGTGGGGGGGCGTTCGAGGAGGACGTGTTCCGGGCGAATGCCGAAAGTCGCCGGCACCTGCGACGTCGTGTCCGTTCCATTCAAGGGGGGAAGGGTGAGATCTAATGAATCTGATCGGAAGTGCCAGCGTCCGGTCTCATGGGCTACGGTGCCTTTCCAGAGGTTCATTGGAGGGGTGCCGAGAAAACCGGCGACGAAGGGATCGGCCGGCTCCCGATACAGCCGTTGCGGGGTGTCGCACTGGCGGAGATGGCCACGGTCAAGGAGTGCGATCGTGTCGCCCAGTGTCATGGCCTCCACCTGATCGTGCGTCACGTAGATCATGGTGGCTTTCAACCGCTCGTGCAGGCGCTTCAGTTCGAGCCGCATGGCGCTGCGAAGCTGAGCGTCCAGATTGGAAAGCGGCTCATCGAACAAGAATAATTTGGGCTTTCGGACGATGGCCCGTCCCATCGCCACTCGCTGCCGTTGTCCTCCGGACAGCGCTTTCGGCTTGCGGTCGAGCAGGGGTTCGATTCCAAGGAGCCGGGCGGCGTCAGCGGTGCGGGCCTCGATCTCGTTCTGTGGCGTGCCGTGCATGCGGAGGCCGAAGGCCATGTTCTCGCGGACCGATAGGTGCGGATAGAGGGCGTACTGCTGAAAGACCATGGCGATGTCCCGATCTCTCGGGGGGAGGTCGTCCACGATCCGCCCGTCGATGACCACGTGGCCGGACGTCTGAAGTTCGAGTCCCGCGATCGTTCGCAACAGCGTCGATTTGCCGCATCCGGATGAGCCAAGCAGAATCGTAAAGCTGCCGTCCGGCACACGAATCGTAATGTCGTCGAGGACACGTACGTCGCCAAACATCTTCCTGATCGAGCGAAGTTCCAAATTCGCCATCGGTTACCCCTTTACGGCTCCCGCCGATAAGCCGCTCACGATCCAGCGCTGAAACAGGATGACCAAGAGCACCAACGGCAGCGTGGCCAACACGGACGCGGCGGCCAGTTCGCCCCAGGGCATCGTAAATTCTCCTTGGAAGAGGGCGATGCCAACCGGCAGCGTTTGTTTTTCGGGCTGGGTCAAAATGAGCAAGGCAAAAAAGAACTCGTTCCACGCGTAGATGAATACCAGGATGGCGGCCGTAAAGATGCCGGGGGTCGCCAACGGCAACATGATGCGCCACATGGCGGTCCAGGGAGAGCATCCGTCGATCTGGGCGGCCTCTTCCAATTCGACGGGCAGTTCGGCAAAAAAACTGGCGAGAATCCAGATCGCCAACGGCAGCGTCAGCGTGACGTACGGCAGCACCAGCCCCCAATGCGTGTTCAGTCCGCCTAGGACGTTGAGGATCTGCCAGACGGGCCCCGCAATGGCGATTTGCGGAAACATCGAAATACACAGCAGTCCCCCCATGAGCCATCGCTTGCCCGGCAAGCGAAGCCGAGCCAGCGCATAGGCGGCCGGCGTGCCGACCAGCAGGGCGAGCAGGGTCGTCCCGCCGGCGACGATCAGGCTGTTGACGACGTAATCGAGAAGGTGATGCTCGATAAGAGCCGAGCGGTAAAACTCGAACCCCCCGGAGGGCCACCACGTCGGCGGCACCGCTTCGATTTCGCCTTGCGACTTGAGCGACGTGATGAGAAACCACACGAACGGCAGCAGACTGCCCACCACAATTCCGCCGATCCCGATGGCAAGCAAAGGTCGCGGCTTCATCGCGCGTCCTTTCCCAGGAGCCCCGATCCGACCAGCCGCAGATAGACGAGCGACAGGGAAAAGATCGCCAGAAAGACGCTCACCGAGATCGCGGTGCCGTACCCGATCCGCCCTTCGGTGAACAGCGTCTTGTATCCGTAAAACTGCAACACTTGCGTGGCGTCGCCCGGGCCGCCTTGAGTCATGACGAAGACGAGGTCGAAGACGCGAAACGCATCCATGGTTCGGAACAAGAGTGCCAGCAGCAGCGCCGGTTTCAGGAGCGGCAGGGTGATGTGCCAGAACCGTTGCCATGCGTTGGCGCCGTCGATCTTGGCCGCATCGTAGAGATCGTCGGGAATCACCTGGAGCCCGGCCAATACCAGCAAGCCGGCGAAGGAGGCCGTCTTCCACACGTCGGCAAAAATAATGATCACGAACGCCCAGGTGGGTGAGGCCAGCCAGGGGTGATACCGTGCCACCTCGTCGCCGTACAACACCAAGTTGGCGAGGCCAAATTGATCGTTGAAGATATAGCGCCACATTTGGGAGGCGACGACTGTCGGAATGGCCCATGGAATCAAGGCCGCCGCGCGTACCCAGCCGCGCCCCCGAAAATGTTCGTGCAGGACGAGAGCAATGCCGATGCCGAGCCCAACCTCCAGGATCGTGGAGCAGAGAACAAATCCCAGCGTACGGAGGAAGGCGTCCCGGGCGACGGGGTCTTGTGCCAGAAGGAGAAAGTTTTCGAGGCCGACGAAGGTGTCGCCGAGCGCCGGCACGCCGAGGAATTGTCGGCGCAGGCTCAGCAGAAGCGATTGCACGACGGGGTAGAGCGCGAAGGCGAGCGTGATCGCCAGCGCCGGCATCACCATGGCCCACGCGGTGACGCGTTCCCGGTTCTCGGGCATCTGACCGATCGAGGCCCCGCCGCTCATGACGCCTCGCTCCGTGTCAGGTCCAAGAGGCGGTTCATATTCTGTTCCGCCCGGCGGGCCTCTGGCAGGAGGTCCAGATCGGGATATGCCAGCGCCCGGCTGAAGAAGCGTTGCATGATGTGCGAGAGCGCCGGGTACACGGGGCTTCGCGGGCGTGCCGTGGCCGATTGGAGGACGGCAAACTGACTGCGCCACTGGGGGTTCGCCGCCAGCAATTCGGGATCGTTGTACAGACGGGTTCGTGACGGGGCGATTCCCGCCTGGAGTGCAAAGTAGCGCTGCATCGCATGGCTGGTGAGAAAGGCGATGAAGTCCCAGGCTTCGTCGGGATGTTCGGACAGCGTACTGATGCCCATCAACCAACCGCCGAGCGCCGCCACTCCCTGATGGCCGTCGCTTCCCGGCAGCGACGTGACACCCACACGGCCCGCGATCGACGAGCGCTCGGGATTGTTCGCGATCTCCCACGCATACGGCCAGTTCCGATGAAAGACGGCGTTCCCGCGGACGAAGGCGGCCAGCGATTCCGGTTCCTGATACGTCAGGGTCGCGCGCGAGGCCATCGGGCCCAGCAGTTGTGTACGGGCGAATTGGATGGCGGCCAGGGTCTCCGGCGACGAGAGTCGTGCGGTGTCGCTCTGCTCGTCGATCAACGCGCCGCCGTAGCTGCCGATGATTTCCAACATGTTGCAGACAAGCCCTTCGTACTGCTTGAATTGCGCCGAATAGCCGCGCAGCGTGGGCGTCGCCGACTGCTCCCCCACGAGGATCGTTTCCCCCTGATGGACGAGGTCTCTCCACGTACGGGGCGGCTCAAATCCGTATTTCGCCAGGAGATCCGTTCGGTAGTAGAGCATGCCCGCGTCGATCCGGCTGGGAATCCCGTAGAGTTGGGAGCGATACCGGCCGACCTGCAATGTGGAGGGGAGGAACTCGGCCTGCATGGCGTCGGAGAAGCGGTCGTCCAGCGGCCGCGTCCATCCCGCTGCGGCGAACTCCGGCACCCAGATGACGTCCATGAAATAGACGTCCACCGACGCGTCCTGGTTCTTGAGCTTTTGCGTGAGCAGGTCGTGGTAGGCCGTGGACGAATGCGGCGCGATTTCGCGTTCGATCCGGACGTGGGGATATCGCTCCGTAAACGCCTGGATGGCCTCATCCCAGACCGCAGGGTGATCCGGTTTCCATGACACGAAGCGTAGGATGACTGGCGGAGACGGAGAACCGCTGTCAGCGGCACCGCCGAGCGCCGAGCTGGAGATGAAGGTCGAGGCCAGCAGGGCACAGCACAGCGCAGCACGCGCTGCGGCAGGAAGGTCAGGCGGCTTCCTGCCTGGCCGCCGGCCACAGGGTGAGTCCGAGAGGTGCACCCTCAACCTATACACGCCTCGCGGGGCTTATGCAAAGGCGGGGAGGCGACAGGTTTGGTCAGAGATTCGATTCGGACGGGCAAGCGACGGCCGCAGGATCGGGCTAGGTGTGGACGGGTTCCACACCAGAGCCCCACCCACGGCGTAGCAGCTTACCTACGCGATGATGGGTTAGACACGCTTCGATTCTCCTGTGGGGGGCAGAGATCCGGACGCAGATCGGTCCGACGATCCTCCGGTCCCGGTCGGCGTTGCTCGGGAACCCTGCGGCATCGGTGTGCCGCGTGCACTCCACTCACGCGCCCGTTCTTCAGCCTGTCGCTTGCGTTCGGCATCCGATGGTGGCGACTCCGCTTGATATTCGATCTGAACCGGAATCGCCAGATGGGTACCGGCGGAGGCCACGATGTCCATCACCCGAAGATTCAGGTCCTCGGCGATCTCGAGATAGCGCGCGTAATCCGTCGTATCGATATAAGCAAAGATATCGAGATCAAGCGAATATTCGCCGAATTCAGCAAATCGAATACGTGGCGAATCCTGCACGACGTGGGGATGCGTGCGCAGCATGTGGTGCGCCTCCAGCAGAATGCAGCGCAGTTGATCCGGCGACACCTCGTAGGGCAAATGGATACGGGGGTGGTACCAGATCTTCTTGCGCGCCGAATAATTCTCCAACCGCGCTTTGGAGAAATCAGCATTCGGGACCGATACCACGGTATGATCGAGCGTCCGAATTCGAGTGGACCGCATGCCGATCTCCTCCACCGTGCCGAGCGTCTCGCCGAATCGGCAAAAGTCCCCCACCCGAACCTGTCGATCGGCATACAGTGTCAGGCCCGCAATGAAATTCTCGATGGTGGGCTGTGCGGCCAGCGCCAAGGCCAAACTGCCGACGCCGAGTCCGGCGACCAATGGAACCACAGGCAGTCCGAGTGTGTGGGCGCCGTAGAGCAACACGAGGGCGGCCATCACGAACGCTCCGAGTCGTGTTGCCAGCCGGGCCATCGCTTCATCCAAGCTGCGCTTCCGGATTTGAGGCGCGGACACGACGATTTCCGCAAGCACGTTCCCGAGCAACGCGATGGCCCAGGCTGCCGCGATGAACTGTGTCGTGCCCAGCATGGTCATGATGAAGATGTTGGCATGACCAGTGACATTGATGGCGTCGACCAGGAAACGCAACAGCCACGCAGCGGCGCTGACTGTGGCGGGCATGACGATACGGCGACCGTATCGCAGAATCGGATGCTCGAGGGATCCTCGCCGGCTCCACCGGGATAGGGCGATCAGGCCGGCTACGATGAGGACGAGCGACAAGCCGAGCACGACCCAGCGCCAGAGCGCCTGCTCCAAGACTTGCGTCTTGGCCCAGGCGGGAAGCCCATCGGTCAGTTTCCATGGAATCGCGGTTTGGCGTCCGATGGATCCGTAAAATTCATAGACACCTTCCCAGGCCCCGGGCTTGTACGGGCGAGAGCGGATCGCGTCGTAAAATTCAGGTAGCCGTTCAATCGTCTCGGGCGAAAAAAGAAATTCCTCGGCCAGGTCTCCTTCCGTCACCTTGGCGATGACGATTTCCGTGTGAGGGATTCGCCAGCGCTCCACGTGACGTTCTTCCACGGTTTGCGTGTCAGGGACCGAATCGAGCGCGGGAAGGTCTATTCGATCGAAAATTTCCTTGAGCAGGAGTGTGGATTCCAGTCCGACTTTGCTGGTGAGCTGGGGGGAGACACCCCTAAGATTGAGGCAGCGTCGTGCTCGGTTCAGTTGCAGACCGAGCCGTTCGAAGTGTTCTTGGGCCGCTGGACTGAATGAGTATCCCGGTTCCTCCCGGTATCGCTCCATCAGGGACCGAAAGGATTCCGAGGCCCCCTCCATGGCAACGAGATAGCTCCGCATGGTGGCCTGCGGACTAGAGGTATCCGGCGGTTCGAGCGGACTGAACGTAGGATTAGCGGCCCATGCTGCAGGCGACGAGCCGATGGTGACACCCATCGCGATGAACACGAATCGCAAGAAGGCACGGGGTCGGGCGAGAAGACATGCCCAGGATGGGTCCACGGGAGCGGACTCGTTCGGTCGGATCGGATTCATAGACACCTCCCAGATCCGTACCCGTTGCCGTGTTCAAGCCTCCCACGCGGGCCGACTCTGTCGGACGGGCGGAGAATTCAAGTAGAACGGCCAGAAGGATCGAGGCCCGGCACGGACGACAAACCGTTAGCCTCAGGCCCTCCTACTTACCACCGGAGATACCTCGAGCACAATCGCAGAGGTTCGGTGATGGGGCAGGGAATGCATCTGTCGGCCCCGGACCGGATCGTCCACCCTGCCGGGCAGGTAGTTTCGTGGTGACGATGCGGCGTATGAAGTGGCACAATACGCGCCCGACAAGGAGGCGTGTATGAAACGTTGGCATGCTGTCATGACACTCCTGGCTCTCACCGTCGTCGTTGGATGCGGAGGACCGACGGTGCGGACCGATTTTGACTCGTCGGCCGATTTCACGGCGTTTCGAACCTATGCGTTTGGCGGTGTGACGGACGTCAACCAGGGTGGCGTGTTGAACAACTCGCTGATTCGTAAACGGCTGGAGTCGATGGTCCGAGAGCAACTGTCGAAGAAAGGTCTCACCGAGGTCGAGGTGCGCGACAACCCGGATCTCCTGGTCCATTACTGGGTTGGGGTGAAAGAAAAGCAGCAGGTGGAGAGCACTGGGCCTTATGGAGGGTTCTACGGAATGCGAGGCGGGTATCCCGGATACGCGTGGGGGATGGGCTATGGCGGGGTGAGCACGTACGAGTATAAGGAAGGCACGCTTATTGTGGACCTCGTGACCCCGAGCCGGAACGAGCTGGTCTGGCGTGGGACCATCGTTGAAACGCTGGCCGATTCCAGGGAGGAAAACATCCAGTTGGCGAACGAGGGCATTGTCAAGGCGTTTGAGAATTATCCTCCAAAACCCAAGACACCGTGAACGACGATCTATTACCTGTCACCAACGTCGGAGATTCGTTTTCAAGTCGCCCTGCTCAGCCGTGCTCTTTCTGCTTCTGATAGTTGTGCGTAGTCTGTCGCGTCTTTCTGTCTACTTGGATGCTCGAGGGGCGATCCTCCCCGCACCCTGTGCAAACCCTGCTTCGCTGTCCGACTTCGAAGGCTCCCGCAGCTGACCAGCCAGTCCAAGATGCTGTGTCCCCATTGCCACCGCACGTCTTGCCAACACCTGGGAAGTGAGTATAATGCCTCGCAAAACGGGTGAGGGTAAGGCTGACAACGTTGTTCCTACCGAGGAGGCTTCCATGAACGCAGCGAGCGTGCGTCGGTTCAGTAGGATGATGGTCGTGCTCTCTATGTGTCTGGTAACGTCTGCATGCAACACCACCAAGGCCACGAGCGACACGATCGCCAAATTTTTCTCGAGTACGACGCCTGGCGAGATCTTTACTGAGGATGGCGTACTTGCAGAGGACCAAAAAGTGAATTTCTTCGTCGGTGTCGGGTTTGATAGCCTGCAGCAAGACATCGCAAGGGGCCAAGGCGAGTACCTCGTCTCCTTGGAGCGGTTGCTGGGCATCACGCCGAACCACCATGCTGAATTTGCCAATTTTGCTCAACAGCACTACGAGACGTTGTTTGCTTCTGATTTGTCGATTGATCGAACGGCACATTTGTCGACTGTCGCCATGTTAGAGGAAGAGTTAAGCAAAGACGGTCGGTTGGCAAAGTGGCGCATGGACTAATCGGTACCACGTGGGCTCACATGACGATGGGGTACCCGTCGAATGCGTATCTCGTGCACGTAAGAGGGGAGGTGTGGGTCATCTCGATCCGACCTCCCTTCTAAAGCTGTCTCAAAATTGGGTGCCTTACCGGAAGAAGGCCGAATAACTTGAGATACGGCTGCCCACCGCCTTACGGATTCAGCTCGCCGCCCATCAGAGGCCAACTCGGCGGATTTTCTCCGCAGGAGGAAGGGTACGGTCGCGCCGCATGGGGTCGGTACCAGTGTCGCGCAACGTGGCACGATCAGATCTCATGAACAAGGCGTCGATAATCATGCGATCGAGAATAATGACGATCATGATCCTCGCGCTCCTGACCTGGGGATGTCAGAAACCGACGGTGCGGACCGACTTCGACTCGGTGGCAGATTTCACGGCATTTCGAACCTATGCGTTTGCCGCCTTCACAGACCCCGATGAAGGCAGCGTCTTGAACGATTCCGAGATCCGCAGACGACTGGAATCGATGCTCCATGAGCAGTTGTCAATGAAGGGCCTCACCCGTGTCGAGGCGGGCGTACATCCGGATCTGTTGGTGCATTACTGGGTGGGAATGAAGAAAAAGCATGCAGGAGAAAGTACGGCCCCGACTGGTGGATTTTACGGGTGGAGGAGCGGGTATGCGCAGGGTGTAGGCGATGGCGGACTGAGAACGTATGCGTACACTGAGGGCACCCTCATTGTAGATCTTGTCAGTCGGTTTCGAAATGAGTTGGTGTGGCGTGGGATCATCTTCGGACCGTTGACAGGTTCCAGAGAGAAAAAGCTACAGTTGACGAACGAGGGCATCGCCATGGCATTTGAGAACTATCCTCCAAGAACCAACACACCATAGGTTGAAGGTCGCTCGAACGGTAGTGCGCGACGGCCGTCCGCACGGCTTCGGCGATTCACGACGCGGACGAGGATGGCCTAACGTGAGTGACGTACATGGGGTAGCCGCCAGAATAGATTCGTGTGTACAAATCGACCCGATCAACGCAATCCAGAAAGTCGGTATCCTTCACAACGTATTAACGGTCGAACCGTCATGAAGGTACACGAACGCGCTTAATCTATTCAGATCGAAAATCGTAGACGGACTCGTGATTATCCGATTACGCACGTTCATCACGCTGTTCCTCCTCCTCATACTGGTTGTCCCCCGCCACGCGCATTCTGATGCACAGTCTCCTCGCGTGGGCCTCGTCCTGAGTGGAGGGGGTGCGCGGGGCGTCGCCCACATCGGGGTGCTCAAGGTGCTCGAGGAGATGCGGGTTCCGATCGCCTGCATTGCCGGCACCAGTATGGGCGCGCTCGTCGGTGGGGTCTACGCAGCGGGGGTCCCGCTCGATCAGATGACCCATCAGCTTGGGCAAATCGATTGGGATGATCTGTTTTCGGATGATCCGCCGCGATCCGAGATCCCCTCGAAAGCAAAACGCGATGAGTACGAAAACCTGTTCCGCCTGGAGTTCGAAAATCAGTTTCCCTGGGAGTTAGGGCAGAGGGGCATCGGGGTCCTCTTGCCAAACGCCCTGACGGCTGGATTCAAGGTCGAATTCAAATTGCGCGAGATGGTCGCGCAGGCGGGGAACTTCGCCGATCAAGATTTTGACGATCTCCCGATCCCGTACCGGGCCGTGGCCACGGATTTCGAGTCCGGGGCGATCAAGGAGTTCCGGCGTGGTGATCTGGTCAAGGCGATGCGCGCCAGCATGTCGGTGCCCGGCGTCCTGGCCCCCGTCGAGATCGACGGCGTGCTCTATGTCGACGGCGGCTTGGTGATGAACCTGCCCGTCGCATCGGCACGCACGACCTGTGCGGACGTCGTCATTGCCGTCAATCTGGGCAGCGGGCTGCTCCGGCGCGAGGAACTCAGCTCACCCACGGGCATCTTGCTTCAGACGTTCAATGTGCTCACCGAGCAAAACGTCCATCAATCCCTGGCCTCCCTGCGGCCAACGGACGTGCTGATTGAACCGCAACTCGGAGATTTCAACGCCGCGAATTTTGCTGAGGCCATGACACTGATTCCCAAAGGCGAGGCCGCCGCGCGGGGAAAGGTGGAAGCGCTGAGCAAATTTTCAGTGTCCGACACGGCCTACCGTGCCTGGCGTGAGTCGGTGGCTGCTCGATTGCCCGTTGTCCCTTCCGTAATCGACGTGCGGGTGGCGACGACCCAGGGGCGTGTGAATGCCGAGGTCATCGAGCGGGAGTTGACTGGCGTACCAGGTCTGGACCCGAAGCACCTGCCGGAACACGAGTTCAGTCTCGAAACCCTCCACAAACGGCTCGCCACCATTTATGGTCGTGGCGATTTCGAGCGATTGGACTATCAAGTCTTGGACCAACAAGGGTCGCGCACCGTCGACGTCCGGGGGGTCGAGAAGTCGTGGGGACCAAACTATGTCAGGTTTGGGCTTGGGCTCGCCTCCGATTCGCAGCAGACCCGCTTCAATGTGAGTGTCAGTCATCGCATGACGTGGATTAACTCGCTTGGAGCCGAGTGGCGGAATGACCTGCAGCTGGGCTTCCGGAAACGTCTGGCCAGCGAATTCTATCAGCCTGTCTCACCGCGGGGACACGCATTTATGGCGCCACGTATTGAACTCCAAGACGAGCCCATCGTGCTATTCCTCCAAGGGAGAAGAATCGGCGAATACCGGGTAGAGTATGCACGTGGGCACTACGATCTGGGTGTGCAGAATGAGTACGGCGAGCTGCGCGTGGGGGGCTTCGGAGGAGTGCTCCGTGCCGAGGAAGATTTCGGAGTCCTGCAAGTCATCCCGAATCTCAATCGAACGCAAGTCGGCTATACCGGAAGCGCAACCCTCGACCGGATCGACGGTCCTCAATTCGAGCGCAATGGCCTGCTAGCTCGAGTCAGAACCTTCGGCACCAGCCAAAGTCTCGGATCGCAAGATAACTACAACAAGACCGAGGTCCTCGTCATGGCGGCAAAGACCCTCGGCGATCACTCTTTCGAAGTGGCCGGGTACTACGGCAAGACCCTCTATGGGGATCTTCCGCCCTATGACCCGTTTCTCCTCGGCGGCTTCCAGCGGGGGTCCGGGTACCGCATCGGCGAGCTGCTAGGCACGGAAGCGGCTCTCGCGCGGGGGGTGTATATGTACAAGGTCACGTCACTACCGTCGGTCATCGGCAGGGCAGTGTACGTGGGTGGATCGATTGAAGGCACGCGTGCGACGCTTGGCATCACCCAAATAAACGATCGTCTCATCCGTCCGTCGGGCAGCCTGTTCATCGGTGCCGATACGATCCTGGGGCCTGTGTATGTCGCCTACGGGCAGGCGTTTAGCGAAGGTGGCCAAGAGTCCGTATATTTTCTTCTCGGCATACCGTAACCCTCCTCGAAGGAATGAAATGGATGGCTTGGATTACGCTGCAGACCACAACGACTTCGGACTCTCTTGTGTGATTGACGGAGTGGTGACGAATAACGACACACATTCCTCCGAAAAAAAGGTGCCCTCTCGTTCGCTTTGAACCAAGGAGAGGGCACTCTTCTCAGCCCAGAGTCCGCGTGTCGAAGACCACGCTCTATCCACCTTTCGCGCATCGGAACCCGACGTCCGCAAAGCGGGTCGATGGGGCATACGCGAGCCGTGTCGCTGAGCGCAGGGAATCGGGGCCGGACAACCAGGATCCGCCACGAAGGACCCTGAGTTCGCCACTGGATGGCCCCTTGGGATTTGTGGCGGGTCGCGTCTGGTAATAGTTTCCATCGTACCAGTCACTTGTCCACTCCCACACATTTCCTGCCATGTCCTCAATGCCATAGGGGCTTCCGCCCTCATTCGGCATGTCGACGGGTATCAATGCCATGTGATGGTCCCAATTCGTCTGCCCAAAGTTCGCCCGAACGGACGTTGGTTCTTCGCTGCCCCAGGGGTACGTCCGTGCGTACGGCCCTCGTGCCGCCTTTTCCCACTCGGCCTCGGTCGGCAGGCGCTTGCCCGCCCACTGGCAATAGCGGTCGGCATCCGTCCAATCGACATATACCATTGGACGTCGCTGATGCTGGGGCTGATTCAACACATTCCACTCTTTTGGCGGTTGGGCGCTCTTCGCCTCCAGAAATTTGGCGTACTGTCCGACTGTCACCTCGTGCTTGTCGATGGAGAATGCATCTAACTGAACGCGGCTGGCTGGCAGCTCGTCCTTGCCACCAGAGATGCTGCCCATGATGAATTCGCCACCGGGGACCTCTACCATCGGCGCTCCATCGTTCTGCGTACTACCCTCTTGTTGAGCATCTGCTCGCACCGCCATTCCCGACCCCGCAACGCCGATCATCAGCACCACAAAGAAGCTCGATGCCAGGTTCTTCTGTCTCAGGTTCATGGCATTCCTCCTTTCTTAAGTGCGCTGGATGGGTACAATTGTGCCAAATCATCTTTCGCATACCTGGTGGGTCTGCACATTCCCGGTTAGCCATATGGCTGCAATGTTTGGTCCAGCTTCGCGGAGTAGCACCTTCGTCAGTGGCACGCTGGTACCCAGTATTCGCCGGTAACAAGTCTGGAGGTCATACCGCTGACATGCAGTGAAGAGCGAGGT
Source organism: Nitrospira sp. (assembly GCA_036984305.1). NCBI lineage: Bacteria > Pseudomonadati > Nitrospirota > Nitrospiria > Nitrospirales > Nitrospiraceae > Nitrospira > Nitrospira sp. The sequence goes on along the minus strand of BQWY01000001.1, from coordinate 3,110,029 downwards.
GCGTGTTGATTGGCAGTTGATAATCAACTCCACCGCCTGGGTTCCAGGTTTCTAGCAAGGTAGGATCCGTAAGCGCTCTTGTGTGCCATGCCTGGCGAGTCCTGGTTTGTGATTGACCCTAAGCGGAAGTTGTTTGGCTATGAGTAGAGCGAAGTATAAAACGCAGTAAGCGTCGCTAGGCCACCGGCCAGAGTCCCTGATTTTGAAGTTCCAGCATCGCGGCATGAGCTGTGGCATCTTGGGTCGCGCCGGTACGAGCGGGCTGTCGCGTAAGGCTACACGGATAGCAAGGTGTACGACACCGTATCTCGTGAACGGTAATTCATGCGATTACACGTATTTCTGCTACGGCATTGACGGCCCAAGGAATGAACACTGCATCTCTCGATTCCCGTGCCACGATTTGGGTCGCCTGAGTTCTTTGCACTTCCACGGCTGACGTGATACACCGGCAAGGCCTTTGCGGGGGCCAGGTGAGAGAGGGGAGTGTCTCGGAAGTGGCAGGAGGGAGCCGGTTGTGAAACGCTACCGAATGTGCGTTATGGCTGGGCTGGCCGCAGTGATGGGCTGCGCCCTCCTCGGTCCGAATTATGAACAGCTCTATGGTCCCGCGGCCCCCAAAGATCGAATCGTATCTTCCGAGAAGATGGCCGCCGCGGGGTATGTGTCCTTCGAGCAACAGGTCAGGCCGATCCTCACCCGCCGCTGCATCGTCTGCCATAGCTGCTATGACGCGCCCTGTCAGTTGAATTTAACCTCCTATGAAGGGCTCGATCGTGGAGCGAGCCGCGAGCCGGTGTATAACGGCGCCCGGTTGTCCACTGCCAGACCGACACGTCTCGGTATCGATGCTCACACGACGACCCGGTGGCGCGAACTGGGTTTTCATCCGGTCCTGAACGAACGGGCCGACACGCGGGAAGCAAATCTAGACAACTCGCTGCTCTACAAGGCCTTGCAACTCAAACGTGCCGACCCGTTTCCCACCAGTGGTCGATTGCCCGAATCGTATGCGATCGGGTCCGAACTGGAGACGGATCGGAATTCAACCTCCTCGGCGAATCAGTGTCCGGTCAGCGAAGGCTATGAAGCCTTCGCCAAGAGCCATCCACAATGGGGCATGCCATTCGGCTTTCCTGGGGTGAGCGATAAAGAATTCACGACCATCGAATCCTGGTTGGCCCAGGGTGCTCCCGTGGAGCCGATACAGCCGCTTTCGGTCGCCCTGCAGAGCGAAATCGCCAAATGGGAAGCGTTTTTGAACGGCGGATCGAACAAACAACGCCTTATGGCCAGGTACCTCTATGAGCATCTGTTTCTCGGGCACCTGTACTTCGACGAGGTCGATCAAAGTCGGTATTTCATGCTGGTGCGTTCGCGCACGGCACCCGGCGCCCCGATCGACGTGATTGCCTCGGTGCGGCCGTATGACGAGCCTGGCGTGGACCGGTTCTATTATCGCCTCCAGCGGTATGACCGCGCCATTGTCGATAAAACCCACATGCCCTACGCCCTCAACGATCGGCGTCTGAGTCGATTGGAGGAATTGTTTCTGAAGCCGGACTACGCGGTCGCGGAGCTGCCGCCCTATGAGCCGGAGTTGGCCGCGAATCCGTTCAAGACTTTTGCGGCGATTCCTCCGCGCAGCCGCTATCAATTCATGTTGGATGAAGCGCATTTCATCATGTCCGGATTCATCAAGGGGCCGGTCTGTAACGGATCAGTTGCTCTCAGCGTGATCGACGATCACTTTTGGGTCCTCTTTACCGATCCGGATCACGATCCAGTCAGCCACGATGGAGATTTCCAGTCACAGGAGAGTGTTAACCTGCGCATTCCCTCCGAGCGCGAAGAGCATATCGGCCTGATCGACGCCTGGCATGCCTATTTCGACTATGCACGCCGGTACTTTTTGGCCAAGTTGGATTATTGGGACCGAGTCTACCCTAAAGGACAAGGGGTGGGGCTCGAGCAAATCTGGGATGGCGGCAAGACGAACCGTGATGCCGCGCTGACCGTGTATCGGCATTTCGATAGCGCCACGGTGGTGCAGGGGTTCGTCGGTGAGATTCCAAAGACCGGTTGGGTGCTCGATTATCCGCTGTTCGAGCGCATCCATTATTTGCTGGTCGCGGGGTTTAACGTGTATGGCGCCGCCGGTCACCAGTTGGCGACCCGAACCTACATGGACTTCTTGCGCATGGAAGCGGAGTTGAACTTTCTCCTATTTTTACCGCGCGAACAACGGCTGCCACTCTATCGTCACTGGTATCGCAAGACCAATCAGCCGGAAAAGCTGGAACGCCTGATCGGCGAGAGTGTCAAGAAATATGGTGTGCGGACTCCAGCGATCGTGTATGAGACCGAGGACGGCAAGAAGGAATTTTTCGTCAAGGTCTACGAATACCTCGGGAACGCCCGTTCATCACCGGATACCATCAATTGGTGTCGGGCATTTCCGGTCCACTGTGCCGCCTTGAAGCAGGATCCGAGGACACAGGCGGTAGAGACGGCATTTCGGGAGCTGAGTAATACGAAGGGGAAAATCACGGACGTGTTTCCCAACGTCACCTTCGTGCGAGTCATCGTGGACGGATCACTGGAGGGTGACTTGGTCTATAGCCTGGTGCGGAACAAAGCGTACCTCAACACGATGTCGCTGGTTCCATCGGAGGGAACCCGCTTTCGGCCCGAGGACAGCATCGACGTCCTCAAGGGCTTCGTCGGAGCCTACCCGAATTTCTTCCTCGAACTTCGCCTCGAGGATCTTCAGGTCTTTGTCGACGAGTATGTGGCGATCGACAGCCTCGAACGATACGACGCCTTCATCGATATGTATGGCATCCGCCGGAGCAATCCACGCTTCTGGGAACGCGCCGACTGGTTCAATGCAAAGTACGGGCGTGACCGGCCCGTCCATGCGGGGATCTTCGACCTGAGCCGGTACGAGAACCGTTGATTGCTGGGGGCAATCTCGCGGCCGGCCGTGGAGTTCGAACAAGGCATTGCCATGCAGACACGCCATGAGCGGGTAAGTCGTGAGGGGGCCTTGTCGGCAAGGACCGGGGTTGACGGCACGCCTGTAATCGGGCAGCCTTGGCTCCCTGTGAGAGAGGAGGCGGTGGGCGACCGCCGGGGCTCGATCGTCTCCGAGTGAGATGCTCGGGTCTGTGCCAGGCACTGTTGCCACGCGATAAGGAGGTCCCGACCATGACACCCGATAACGTCCGCACTTTTTTCAGAAGTCTCGCGCTGGCGTGTGTGGGCCTGTCGGCCGTTTCCTGTTCCTTTACCGAAACGATCAATGACATCTTGTCGAGCACCACTCCGGGCGACTGGTATCACGATGGGATGCTCAGGGAGGAATACAAAGCGGTGGCATTCGCACGGGTGAACAGGGAGAACTTGTTGCAGGACATGGCGCGCGGGAACGGGGAATATTTGGCATCGATGGGGGAGCTGCTAGGGGTGCCGGTTTCCCGTGAACAGGAATTCTTTGCGGTTGCGCAGCAGCGGAGTCGTGAGATTGCGTCCGCCGAACGGCAAGAGCCCGATGCAATTGTCATCGCGCTTCGCCAGAATTGGCTCGTGTTACGAAACAACCCGATCGCCGGAGCGGCTCGATAGCCCCAACGTGGTCTCGGCGGGTGAACGTTCCGATACACCCCGTTACGGGGTGACATCGACGACGGACCGTGTCAGGACAAAACCCTCTGGCTCGGCGCGTCCAGGGTTGGGATTGCCCGCAGCCAATCCTCCTGACACGAGGTTTGTGTGTGCCGCTCCGCATGTGATTGATGCGGGCCCTCTCTACGTTGTGCCTTCAACACACCATCTCTGAGGTCGGAGGACCGGCGTGCGATGGGGCTCGACCGTCCATGTAGCATCTTCCTAATCGCCGAACCGCACGGTTCTGGACGAGGTTACGTTGAGAATGTCTGATGAGGACGGTATCATTCCACCCGGGCAAGGCCGGGTCCGGCTGTGGATGTGGCATGCGTGCGGAAACAAGGAGGCGATCCCGATGTCGATGACCGAGATCATTGGCTTCGTCGCAGGATTCGGCACCACGTTTGCCGCCATGCCGGACGTGGTTGCCATGCTGCGGCGACGCTCCGCCGTCGGTATGAATCCCACCATGGCCGCCATCATGGGAACCTTTCAGATCGTCTGGGTTTATTATGGATATCTGATCGAGTCGAGACCGGTGATCCTGTGGAACGTGCTCGCGGTCGCCATTAATGCCTTGGCCGTCTCTTCCTACTTTTACTATGGAGGCTCACTCAGGGGGGAACGATCGCCGATGCCAGGTAAGTGAACGGAATCATTCGGGAGCAGGGCGATATGGCCGGCCATGGCTCAACGAGGAGACGGAGGCCCATCTCGACGGGGAAATCTCAATGGGCGCATCGCTCAATTCACGACTGGGTCACGCTGACTTGGATGGAAGAAAGTGCTGGCGTCAATGGACATGGGCTATGAGCGGAGGCGTAGGCGGGGAGAATCAATGATTCATCAACTGGTGTGGAGAGGGTCCGTATTGATGTCGCCTCGGCCACGCGCCCCCGAGATGGTACTCCTGTTGGCCTTGCTCGTTCACGTGAGCCCTGTTGTCGGCCATGCGGCTGACCGGGCTCAGCAGCAGATGGTGGATCAGGCACGAGCCACATTGGAGGCGTTTACGGCGGATCCTAAGATGAAAACCGTATTCCACGAGCTGGCGCCTCAGGCGAAAGCGCTGTTGATCCTGCCGGATTATTTTCGATGGGGGTTGGTCGTTGGCGGCGCAAGCGGGACCGGGGTGTTGATGGTTCGTGAGGAGCACACCGGATACTGGTCTCAGCCTGCCTTCTATAATGTCAGTTCCCTCAACTTGGGGCCACAGGTGGGAGCCAATGTATCCGAAATCGTCGTCGTCATCAGATCGGACCAAGTCGTGCGGGATTTCTATGAGGCGAATTTCAAGCTAGGCGGGAGCGCTGGATTAGCAGCTGGGTCGAGCGGCAAAGGAACGTCTGCTCATGGGATCCCCGCGGAGGTGGTGGCGTATGCCCGTGAAACCGGGCTCTTCGCCGGGGTGGCCTTCGGAGGAGCTCTTGTGACGATTGGGGAACACGCGAACGGCACCTACTATGGGAAGCCGGTATCGCCCCGTGACATTATTGAAGGCCGGGTGAAAAATCCAGGAACATCCGCCTTGCGCGAGGCAGCACGTGCGTTGCTCGAGTGAGAGCAAGACAGGCACCAACTAATGCGACCGAAAGACCCGTCGTTCGCATGTACCGGCTGCGCTCGTCTGGTTACTGAACGAATTAGTGTATCGCTCGCATCATTGAGCGTTGCATGATTGGAAGTGGAACCTCTGAGCCGATACCGGCGAGTTGAACGTCATGATGAGGCGGAAGTTGATCACGGCAGGGCTGGCAATTGTGCTCTTGGCCGGTGCGAGCGCGGTCGGTTGGTGGTATGCGGTCCAATCGGGATCTTCGGTCTCCCGCCCAGGAGATCCGAAGATGACCTGTGACATGGGGATTGCATCGGCAAAAGCCGGTCGCGGAATTAAGCCAGAAGGTGCGCGGACGGGCTCTCTTCCTGACGGAGCCATCCCTGGGCCTGCTTCCGCGGACGCGGCCCCGCCCCCCGGCCCATCGCCGGAGGGTATGGTGTGGATTCCTGGAGGAGAGTTCTGGATGGGGGCCGATGACTTTCCGGATGCGCAACCCTGGCATCGCGTCGCGGTCCATGGCTTTTGGATAGACCGCACGGAAGTGACGAATTCACAGTTCGAGCGATTCGTGGGTGCAACCAAGTACGTGACGGTCGCGGAACGTACCCCGCGTGCCGAGGATTTCCCAGGCGCGCCGCCGGAAAACCTTGTGGCCGGCTCGGTCGTGTTCACTCCGCCCGATCACCCCGTGAAATTGCACGATCATTTTCAGTGGTGGAGCTATGTGAAGGGGGCCGATTGGCGCCATCCGGAAGGACCGCAGAGCAGTATCAAGAGCCGCGGTCGAGAGCCGGTCGTCCATATCGCCTACGAGGACGCCCAGGCCTATGCAAAGTGGGCCGGGAAACGGCTGCCCACGGAAGCTGAATTCGAATACGCGCAGCGCGGGGGACTCGACCGTCAACCCTATGCCTGGGGGAGCGAATTCACGCCGGAGGGAAACATCATGGCCAACACGTTTCAGGGCCATTTCCCGGATCGGAATACCCAGGAGGATGGCTATGCCCATGCTGCCCCTGTCGGATCATTTCCTCCAAACGGATATGGGTTGTACGACATGGCGGGAAACGTATGGGAGTGGACGAGCGATTGGTACCGACACGATTATTATCGGACGCTCCTATCGCAGGGGCCGATTGCACACGATCCACAAGGTCCAGCCGATAGTGTCGACCCGAGCGAACCCGGCGTGAAAAAGAAGGTGCACAAGGGAGGCTCATTTCTGTGCACCGATCAGTATTGCGCCCGGTATATTGCTGGAGGCCGTGGCAAGGGCGAACCCGACACCGGTACCAACCATCTCGGGTTTCGTCTGGTGCGCGATGCCGGCTGACGTCACTGCGAAAGATAATTCGCAGGGGCGATCTGCGTACTAGAATATATCTCAAAATTGCTACATCAACAGTGGTGGGATGGTGTCGTGAAACCCGGTCGGCTGGCGAGTGGTGAGCCGCGCCAGCCTCGCCCTGATGCGTTGATGTTGGGCACGCCACCTGACGTGCTCGGATTGGCTGGTCGCCTTTCGGGAGCAGGTCGGATCGGCGACCCGCAGCGCGCGGGAGTCCATTCTCGTGTACCGACACCGGGGAAGCGAGGTTCCAGAGGAGAACCATTGCGGTGTTTTTCCGCGGGCGCGAGGAAGACGGCTTCGCCGGAAGAGCCCGCGGGACTAGCAAGCTTGGTCGGGATGCCACCGCTCGAAAGCTTGTCCACGCTCGGAGTCTCCGTCTCGGTGTCAGGCTCTCAATACAATGTTGAGATAGGTTCTAGTGTCAGAAGCGCCAGGTCAGGATCGGAGAGATAGGCCTGTGGCCTGAGGAAGGACGGGCTTCCGAACGAGACGGGGTGCGGCGAATGGAGGTACTGCAATGGAGACGTATCTGATGCTGCGCAACCGGGACGCGCAGAGAATCGTGCTGGCCGGCTTGGTGCTGAGTGCCGTCGTTGGATGGAGCCTCTCCGATTCCCAGGCCGCTGAAGACTCCCCCCAGCAACAACTCGTCGACAAGGCGCGTGTGACGGTGGAGGCGTTTAGCACCGATCCCAGCATGAAACACTTATTGGAGGATCTCGGATCGGAGGCCCGGGCGCTCTTCATCATGCCGCAGCTTTTGAGAGGCGCATTCGTCGTGGGAGGCGCAGGGGGGAGCGGTGTGCTGATCGCACGAGACCCCAAAACCGGCGACTGGACAGGCCCGGCGTTTTACGGTGTTGGGTCGGCCAGCTTCGGACTGCAGATCGGTGCGGACGCATCGGAAATCATCGTCATCGTCAAGAGCGAGAGAGGGCTCAAGGAGTTTCAGAGCAGTGAATTCACACTGGGAGTGGGCGCAGGCTTGGCGGTTGGCCCAGAGGGTCAAGGCGCCTCGGCCCATGGAATACACGCGGATCTGGTTGCCTATGCCCGTAAGAAAGGTGTCTTTGCAGGGATTGCACTGGACGGCGCCGTCGTCACGGTGTCCGCCGAGTCCAATCGTGCCTACTATGGAAAGCCGGTCGAACCGCGTGACATCGTCAACGGCACCGTCAGCAATCCCGGGTCGCGCGATCTGCGTGAGGCGTCGGCCAAGCTGATCAAGTAACTACCGAACAAAGGCCAGCCGTGACAGTCGCTGTACCTTGGCAGGGGGGCGGCATTCCAGTCGTCCAGCGTCCGATATGGTTACGATAATGCGTCGCGATTGAAGAGAGCCGCCTGAAGGATCGCCGCAGGCGACTTGGTGGGTACCGATGCGTCATTGTGAGGCACGGGCGCGTTCGCATGGCTCGGGACCGCGGGTGAATGTCGTCAGCACCCCAAAGTGGTCGGAGCCCGGCATTCCATCTGTATTCGTCTCCGTACCGAACAACGTCTGGTTCACACAATAGCCTGGGAGGAACGATTCCACCCAGAGATAATCAATGCGCCTGGGTCGTGCGGTTTCCAGGCGGTACACCTCGTGGGCCTTGCTCGCCAGATCTTTCGGCAGGTGTTTGAAGATGTGGTCGAGCTGAGGCGGAAAGCCCGGCTCCTCTCCGCTCCCGATCCAGGCATTGTTTCCGGGGTCTGCCGTGTAATAGGCGTGGTGAGAAGCGGCGCGCATGTAGGCGTCTTCTATGTGTAGGTGAACGGCCTCCTCATATTCCGGAAAGTCGGACTCGAAGTTGAAGTCGCCGCCGACGGCAAACCCGGCATAGACACCCTGTCGTCGAAACACCCGCAGGGATCGCACGAGGAGATCCAACTCGCCGATCCGGCGAAGCCGGTCCTGTTTGACCTCCCATTCAAATTCCGGGTATTGGGGGAGATGGCCTGCGCGGTGTGCCCGCTCGAGCGTGGTGAGAAAGGCGGCCCCTGCCTCAATGCCCGAATGGAGATGCGTGCTGGTCACCAAAAAGTGCTGTCCCGTTTCGGGGAGGGTGATGTCCCCGATCAGGGCGTAGCGAAGTTCCTCGAATTGGAGTCCCGAGACGCTCTCGCAACTGCCGATCTCGCCACTCAATTTGAGTCCGGTCAACCTGCGCAGATGCAGCTCACGTCGAGCGAGGATGGCCAGGCCATTGTTGAGGCCGGGGATCAGGGCGGCGTTACCACGGATCCGTATCCCACAGGCGTCGACCTGGTGGATGGCGTCGTAGGCCAAGCCGCGTTCGGCCAGGGCCTGCACGTACCGTGCGGCTTGGTTGGGCAAGGGATTGACCTCTTGGAGCAGGATGAGGTCGGGCCGAGCGGCGGTGATCAGGTCGACCTGGAATTCCAGCCGGGCCTGACTTTGCTCGGCTGTTTGGCTGGCTGTCACCCAGAATTCGCCCGTATCGAGTCCGTGCCATGCATTGTAATTGAGGACGGTGAAGCTCGCGGGGCCTTCCCCGTGCGGAACGGTGAGCGGTCCAGTGTCATACAAAGGCGCGGTCATAGGGGCGCAGGCACAGCCGAGCATGACCCAGAACGCGACCATCCAGGTTGTCGGCGTGCCCGTCATTGCGTGTGCTCCCCCGTTTCTGCGGTCGCCTGTGCAACGGCTTTTTTCAGCCGCTTGGAGTACCACTGCAGCGCGCGCCGTTCTCTCAGATCGGCCAGTTCGACCGGACGGCCATAGTAGGTCTCGTTCGCGCCGCTCCTTACAAAGACCAACGTACTTTCCATCGCCAGACCCGCGAAGAAGCCCTCATTGGTGCTCAGCGCGATATACCCGGCTCCGGAGGCGACGTCCAAGGATCCTTTGACGCCTCCTCCCATTCGTCCGATCGCGACGATTCCGTCGAGTCCGAGCGTAAACACCCCATCGGCCATCTCGGACGCTCCGTCGTGGCTGGTCGTCACCGCGACGATTTCTGATGTCAAGGCACCGATCTGCAAGCCGAAGCTCGCGCCGAGAACCGAATAAAAGGCCGGCTCGCTCCAACCGTTGTCGGACTGGTTTCTGACCAGGAGTACACCGGTACCCCACGCGCCACCGAACAGGTAGCTTGCCCGTGTCAGGCGAGGCACGATGAAAATGGCGCGAGCGTTGCGGACGTGGTCCCTGAACCAACCCAAGTGAGGATGTCCTACCATGCGGGCGAAGGTGAGGCGACTCTCATCGATGATCTCTTCCACGTGCTCGAGCTCTACGGCTCCGGCTCGAAGCGGCCACATCAACTGAACCAGACACACGAGGAGAAGTAGAAGAGAGGTCTGCCTGCCATCGGATGTGATGCGGACAGTATCGGGAAGAGCGCTGGATGGTGACGAAGTGCTGATTGGTTTCCGATCGATCATCAAACCCTCTGCGCAGTGGCGCATCCTATCATCAAATAAATGGGTCAAGTAAATGGGCGCAATGCTGATCGCCTTCACTCTTCTGACGCCGGGGGAACGCGTCCAGTGCGACGGTAGGATCTGGGATACGCTGATGAGCAGGTGAGGGAGTGTAGCATAATTCCCCTCGTTCTTTCGCCAAGGCGAGGAGATCGGAGCAACCGACGGGAATTCGAATGAAATATTAGTAAATTGCGATGGTTGAGTATGGACAAAGTTCACGACTGTCTCTATATACGTGGTCCGGCTTATGGCCGCCAGTGGCCGATCCGCAGCTCGGCCGTGGATGAGGAGCAGCTTCCTGTCGACAAGCGTACCCGATGATCGAACCTGTCCCACTAATCCTTCGATACTTTCGAGCGTGTGGCGATAGGCCCCAACGATGACTGTTCTCTTGAGGCTAAATTCGCCAGAATCACGCTCGACTTTTCTTCCTCTTCGTTGAAACCAACGTGATCCATGTCAATCTACTCCGGGTGCGACAGGCACGGAATATGTAAAACCGGCACGGAGGATACTACTTCTCTCCCTTGCCTGATTGAGGAGTACCGTATGTATATCGCTATACGAAAGTTATGCTTTGAAGTGACAGAGACCTGGAACTTCGTCATAGCTGGATCGACCGTCTACCCATGGTTTGGTCCTCACAAGGGTGGGCATTGAACACTCGGTTGATGCGACGATCGCATCACTCACACACAAGGGGCCGTGAGCATGAAGAACGCGCTTGCCATTCTAGTACTGACCGTTGGGCTCGTTTTCGCCGGACTGCCGGCGACGCAGGCCGCAGACAAGAAGCCCAACATACTCGTCATCTGGGGCGACGACATCGGCGTCCACAACATCTCTGCCTACAACCACGGCATCATGGGCTACAGAACCCCCCACATCGACCGGATCGCCAAAGAAGGGGCCCTCTTCACCGACGCCTACGCCCAACAAAGTTGCACGGCGGGCCGTGCCTCGTTCATTCTCGGTCAACATCCGTTCCGCACGGGGCTGTTGACCATCGGTATGCCGGGTTCGCCGCATGGCATTCCTGTGTGGGCACCGACCATTGCCGATCTGCTCAAGGGACAAGGCTATACCACCGGACAGTTCGGCAAAAACCATCTCGGCGACCAGGACTCTCACCTGCCGACGGTGCACGGCTTCGATGAGTTCTTTGGCAACCTCTACCATCTGAACGCGGAAGAGGAACCGGAAACCTATTACTATCCGAAGGATCCGGAATTCAGGAAGAAATACGGCCCCCGGGGCGTGCTCCATACATGGTCCAACGGCAAGGGGGGTCAAAAAATTGAAGACACCGGCCCCCTGACCAGGCAGCGTATGAAAACAGTGGACGAGGAGATCTTGGGCGCAGAGCAGAAGTTCGTGGCGAAGGCGACCAAGGAAGGCAAACCGTTCTTCATTTGGTTCAACACCACGCGCATGCACGTCTGGACGCACTTGAAAAAATCCTCTCAGGGACGCACCGGAATCGGGCTCTATCCCGACGGCATGGCCGAACACGATGATATGGTCGGCGTCGTGTTGAAGCAGTTGGATGAGCTCGGCATTGCGGACAACACCATCGTCGTCTATGGCACCGACAACGGGGCGGAAACCGGCACGTGGCCGGACGGCGGCGTGACGCCGTTCCATGGCGAAAAGGGCACAACCTGGGAAGGCGGCTTCCGTGTGCCGATGCTTGTCCGTTGGCCGGGTGTCATCAAGCCGGGGACTATCGTCAACGAGATTTTCTCGCAGGAAGATTGGCTGCCGACACTGTTGGCGGCGGCAGGCGAGCGCGACATCGTCGAGAAGGTGAAAGAGGGCTATGCCGCCAATGGCAAAACGTTCAAGGCCCATCTCGACGGGTACAACTTCATACCCTATCTCAAGGGTGACGCGGAAAAAGGCCCCCGCGAGGAGATCTTATATTTCGGTCAAGGCGGCGAACTGAATGCGGTGCGCTGGAACGACTGGAAGGTGTCCTTCGCCGTCGTGAACGGCAACATTGCCACAGGTGTTCGCGATGTGCCCGGCTGGCCGGAAATTGTCAACCTTCGCGCCGATCCCTACGAGAAGGCGCCCCATGAATCAGGCCTGTATTTACGCTGGTATGCCGATAATATCTGGCTCTTCGTCCCGGTTCAGCAAAAGCTGAAGGGCTTCCTATCCAGCATTCCGCGGTATCCGTTCCAGGAAGGAGCCAGCCTCAACGCGGGCAACATCAACTACAACACACTGAAGGCCGCAGCGGCGTTAAAGAAATTGCAGGAGATGGAGAGCTTCTCGGCTCCGGGGAACTGACAATACCAGTCACGCGCATGAAAAGGCTGACGTGAGGCGAGGTCATATTCAGAGACCGCACGGCCTTTCGTGACTCGGGCCATTAAAAAAGCGTTGAGCCAGCTGGTGCCCGTATCGTGGCACGACGAAAGGAGAGCGGCGATGAGGTATTTGCTTAAATGCTCCATTTTTGTAGGCGCGATCGCGCTTGTGTGCAGCGCACTGCCAGCAGTTGCCGCGGACAAGAAGCCCAATATCGTCGTGATCTGGGGCGATGATATTGGGCAAAGCAACATCAGCGCCTATACCAAAGGCCTGATGGGCTATCGGACTCCCAACATCGATCGGATTGCCAACGAAGGCCTGATTTTCACCGATTATTACGGCGAGCAGAGTTGCACCGCCGGGCGCTCTGCCTTCATCACGGGGCAGAGCGTCTTCCGCACCGGCTTGAGCAAGGTCGGGTTGCCAGGCGCCGATCTCGGTATCAAGAAAGAAGATCCGACGATCGCCGAGCTGCTCAAGGCGCAGGGGTACGCCACCGGCCAGTTCGGCAAGAACCACCTGGGCGATAAAGACAACATGTTGCCCACGGCCCACGGCTTCGACGAGTTCTACGGAAACCTCTACCATCTCAATGCCGAAGAAGAACCGGAACTGCCGGACTATCCCAAAGAATCCGATTTTCCGAACTTCCGCAAGAAATTCGGTCCGCGCGGCGTCATCCATAGCGTTGCGAATTCTGACGGCACGCAAAAGATTGAAGATACCGGCCCCTTGACGAAGAAGCGCATGGAAACAATCGACGACGACATCGCCGCCCGTGCTGCGGCGTTCATCGAGCAGCAGGCCAAGGCAGGCACACCGATGTTTGTCTGGGTGAACTTCACCCACATGCATTTCCGCACCCATACCAAACCTGAAAGCATTGGTCAGGCGGGGCGCTGGCAGAGTCCGTATCACGACACCATGATCGACCACGACAAGAACGTCGGCACTGTGCTCAACAAATTGGATGAACTCGGCATCGCGGACAACACGATCGTGCTGTACAGCACCGACAATGGACCGCACATGAACTCCTGGCCCGACGGCGCCATGACGCCGTTCCGCAGCGAAAAGAACACCAACTGGGAAGGGGCGTTTCGCGTGCCGGCCATGGTGCGCTGGCCTGGGCACATCAAACCCGGCACCGTGTCCAACGAGATGGTCTCCCACATGGATTGGGCGCCAACGTTCCTGGCGGCCGCCGGTGCCCCCGACGTCAAAGAGAAGCTGCTGAAGGGATATCAGGCGGGGAAGATGACGTACAAGGTGCACCTGGACGGCTTCAACCTGCTGCCAAGTTTGACCGGCCAGGAGAAGAAGGGACCGCGTGAGTCTTTCTTCTACTTCTCCGACGACGGCGATCTCTTGGGATTGCGCTACGATAACTGGAAGCTCGTCTTTGCGCAGCAGCGAATGGCAGGCACTTTAGGAGTCTGGGCAGAGCCGTTTGTGACTACGCGGCTTCCCTATATCTACAACTTACGCACCGACCCGTATGAGAAGGCCACGATCACCTCCAATACCTACTGGGATTGGATGATCGATCATGCCTTCCTGTTGGTGCCGGCCCAGCACTACGTCGGCCACTTTCTCATGACCTTCAAAGACTACCCCCCACGTCAGAAGGCCGCCAGCTTCACCGTCGATCAGGCCTTGGAGATGCTCCGGAGGGGAGCCGGCGGAGGCTGATACACGCTGGACAAGGCCCGGCGAGTCGCGATGTCGGGTGCATGCACATGACGGATGGGAGGAGACACCATGGAAAGGAACCTTTCTGGCGCGCCGTTCGTTGCCGTCGCTTGTTGCGTTGCTTCGCTGGTGGCGCAGCCAGCCTTGGGTCATGAGCAGAGCGATATCGGATCCGCTGACAAGGTTGTGCTTGAGAAGGCGCATGCGTCACCCTCGGGAACGGGTCGGTGAATCCTGGCGATGGAGGCGCAAAAGGAGAGGAAGGTTCAGGCTCTTTTGCGGGCTTTTTCCCGCCCTAGCGATAGTGACGATGGTGGTCACCGTACAGCCGGTGTCTGCACAAGATGGCACCGATCATCCGCGTCAGCAGGGAGCAGCCGACCAGTCGGAAGGTGCAGGCTGCGCGTTCTGCGATCTGTGGATTCGTCCTACCCTGACAGGTGATTGGGGCGGGTATCGATCCCGTCTGCAGGAACTTGGGGTTACGTTCATCAGTAACATCACACAGTTTGGCTTTGGGATCCGAGGCGGTATTAACGCCCCGGTTCCGCCACCTTTAACCCAAGGGGACAGGTTTGCGTACACGGGACGCGGCGATTACAGTTTACACTTTGACCTTGAAAAGATCGTCCATTTGCCCAAAGGCAAGCTGGTGGTCACTGCGGAACAGTGGTGGGGAGATTACGGAAACGTCTCGCTGTCAACGGGGGCGGGGGCACCGGCTGTGTTCGGGGCCGCCCTTCCGCCGACGCCGAACAACCAGGGTGTTCCGTACCTCACCAACTTCTTTTTGGTGCAACCGTTGTCGAAAAATCTAGTCGTGGTCGCCGGTAAGAAAGTCGTGGTCGGCGAGATGGACCAGGACCGCTTTGCCGGCGGCAACGGTACACAACAGTTTATGAACCAGGCACTCGTGGCAAATCCGGCGTTTTTATTAGGGCTCCCCTATAGTTCCTTCATAGCGGGCGTTGTCAGCCCACAGAAGTGGGGCCGGATGGCCGTTTCCTTCCGCGATCCCGAGGACCGAACGACGGACACCGTCGGGCTGAGCAACCTCTATTCGAAGGGCGTCATTGTGGCTGGTGAAGTGACACTCAAGACCAATCTTTTTGGTCTGCCCGGTGACCAACACGTCGGAGTCATTTGGAAGCGTTTCGACCAGAGAAATCTCAATCTTCTCCTGTCGCCGCCTCCGGAGTACCCGAACATAGGGGGTGCTTCATCACCGACCCTCTCCCAGGGGTATACGGTGTTTTATGGATTCGACCAATTCGTCATGCGGTATTCTGACGATGAGGAGCGCGGATGGGGGGTTTTCGGGCGTGTCTCATTGAGTGACGGGAATCCGACTCCGGTCAGGTATTTTCTCAGCGCCGGTATCGGCGGCGACAGCCCGTTTAAGTGGAATCGTGGCGATACGTTCGGCCTGGGCTGGTACTACACCGGCGCCAGCACCGAGTTCGGTCCGGTTCCACAGAACTTGTTCGGGATTCGGAACGGGACTGGCGTGGAGTTGTTCTACAATTTTCAAGCCACGCCATGGCTCATTGTCACGCCCGACCTCCAATACATCCGACCCGGGGCGGGGGCGATCGCCGATGAGGCGTTCCTATTCGGATTGCGCGTCAACGTGAAACTGTAAATTCGTCACGCATGTCGAAGCTGCCCCGTTGCTTGACGTTGATGCGTGAGCGCTCAGAGGATTCTTCGCGATCATGTAGGCTGCCCAGGGCGTGCAGGGTGAACGCCAGCCCTTGGACCCCGATAGGTCGACGTCGAAGGGTGTCTTAGGGTTGGTCATTTGACATGTCGCGCCATGGGCGCCGGCCAGATCTTACCGGGTGAGTGGTTCCAGCAGCAGCGAACGGGACGACCGACAAGGACCGATCGATTGCGGCCCTCACTCGATCTATCCTAAGAGGGCATATGCCAGATGTATTCATGGATGTGCACGGAACGACCGGACTGGCTGGGGCTTCGATGTGCAGATTCCAACGTGATTCTGAAGGACACGATATCGTTGCTCCACCGCTTCATGTACGAGGCCTCGTCTACAAATCACGAACGAGCCCGTCTCATCGGGGCGCCGCCGTTGCACCCTCCGGGCTCGAAACGACGGGCTTCCTCCTATGCGTCGATTGGGGAATCTATTCGTGACGTCTTTTCGAAGAACGGAGTGGATTCTGGTTCTTTTCGTCTGCTGGTGCTCTGCATGCACAACCCTCGAAGTCGGTATCGAACATGATCCTTCCGTGGATTTTTCCCGGCACAAGACCTTTTCCTTCGTCGACCCGGCTGAAATCGGTGAGAAGCGAACGCCCGACGAAGCCGCATTGAAAGATCGAATCGAGCCTGCCATCTCGCAGCAGCTTCAAGCCAAGGACCTTCGACAGGTTGGTGCGGACCGGGTTGCGGATCTATCCGTCTATTATTGGGTCGATGTGATTACAACGTGGAAAAGAGCCTGGCAGAATGGATATGGACATGGTCCAACGTACGGCGGAGCCACCTCGAGTTATTCGTAGCGGGAGGGCACGCTTGTGCTGGATCTGGTCGAATCGGCCAACAAAAAACTGGTCTGGCGAGCCACGATCATGGCTCCGTTGAAGGAGAGGCGGACGAAGAATCTGGACCTGGCGATTGAAGCCGTGGGGCAAGCTTTCACTGATTACCCTCCCGGACCACATTCCCCTAAAAACGCCTACGGCCGGCCATCGGGTCGTGATCGAGAAGACTCAGAGGCGCGAAGGAATTGATGAGCAAACCGGATCCATCCCGGCGTTTGTTCTCCCAACATGCTCGTTCATGGTTCTCTTTATGCTTTCAGTACGCGATCCCAGTCTCGACTCTCAACCAGTTCTGCTCCGCCCGTCGTTTATCGTGCCGGCTCTCATTCTGCAATGTATCATCTCGATACGGCCGGCTTTGGCTGAAGAGAACGGCGGTCAAGAATCACAGGGCGGCTCGTTCATTGAAGGAACCCACAAGGTGCTTGAGAAAGCCGGTGAAGCTCCGAAGGAAGTTCACAAGTATACGATGGAAAAACTCAAGCGAGCGCAAACCACGCCGTGGCGGGAAACAGCGGACCAAATTCTGATCAACGACTCACAAGTCCGCTGGAATCGGTATATCGTGGCGTTGACGAATGCGCCCCGCTGGCTTGACGTGGGCCTGCATCACCGGATGCGCTACGAAAACCTCACCAACAATTTCCGCCAAGGACTGCCCTCGGATGTCGACGGCGGCGCGTTCCGTACGCGTCTGCGCTTCGGGCTCGACTGGAAGATGTTCCGGTTCTTCGCTGAGGCGCAGAACTCCTCCGATGTCGGCACCAGCTCAGCACTCCTTGGGACCATCAATTCCTCGCTGTTCGATCAAGACCGCCTCCTACAGGCATTTATCGCCATTCGACTCGACAATCTCTTCGGAGCCGGGTTACGCGCGGATCTGCACGTGGGCCGCATGACCTTCGACTTTGGAAGCCGGCGCTTGATTGCCAGAAACGAGTTTCGCAACACCACTAACACCTTCAACGCTGTCCATTGGAATCTGGCACAAGCCCAGGATTGGCGCATTCGGGCGTTCATCGGAAAGCCTGTTTCAGACACGTTTGGCGTGCTCGTCCCGGTCCGTGACACGCTGTTTTGGGGGACCCAATATGAGACCCGTCAGCATCCCTGGCTGAATCTCGATCTGTATTACTTCGGCATCAATGGCGGACAGAACGTCGATGAAGAGCGTAGGTTTGGAACCTATGGCCTGCGGGTATTCCGGTATGCCGCACCGGGCTGGTGGGACTATGAGACTGAGGCCGCATTTCAGGCGGGCACGAAAACCGGACGAGACCATTTCGCTCACTTCGAGCATGCCGAGCTCGGCTATACCTTTAATGTACCCTGGCGGCCCCGTGTCGCGCTTCAATACGACTATGCCAGCGGAACCGTCGATCCCAACGGACAATCAAACCAAACGTTTGACACGCTCTTTGGAGCGCGGCGGTTCGAATACAACCCGACTGGTGTCTTCGGCCCGTTTTTTCGATCCAACATCAGCTCTCCCGGCGTGCGGGCGGGATTTCAGCCCCGCGCCGACACGTCGGTCAGTCTGAAATACCGGGCCTGGTACCTTGCACAAGCGAAGGATGCCTGGGTCGGATCGGGTCTCCAGGATCCGACCGGAGCCTCGGGGAATTTCCTGGGGCAGGATCTCGAATTGCGTGTCTCGTGGCAATGGATCACCGACCCGAGGTTGATCGAGATCGAGGTGGGTTACGATTACTTCTTCAAAGGCTCATATGTTCAGCGTCAGGCTGAAATTCCCGGTAACCCATCGGCTCAAAACAGCGAGTTCTTCTACATCCAAACCGAAATGCGGTTCTGACAGGAGGAAGGATCGTCGACGTTGGACCGTCAGCGCTTCCTCGGCATCGGCGAGGGCCCGAAGCCGGCACTTCGTACGAACCTCAGTACAACCGTCCAATCTTGAATACCTATGTGAGGGGGTGTAGCATGCCATCCCCTATCGCCCGCGCGCCGTTCGATGCGGTCCACGCTCTACGGTGGTCCGTTGCCATTTGGTGCACAGAACCTGGATGGGGTTTGCGGTTGCGCGTCCAATCCATCATGGTCTGTGTCGCATCGCGCACTGTTGTGTGTCACCGTTTTCGTCGAAGGAGGGAAGGCATGCGAAACACAGCGACATCATTATGGGCACTGGCGGGCCTGATCGCACTGACCGCTTGTGCGTCGGAATCGAAGCCGTCAGGGGCGGTCACCACGAGCACGACTTCACCATCAGCATCTGAGCGGGCGATGGAAGCCGATGTCGAAGCTCTCCTGACCAAAATCAAATCGGAGAAGAAGCAAATGGTGGCGGCCAACATGAATCTCACGGCCACAGAGGGCAAGCAATTTTGGCCACTCTATGACTCCTACCAAGAAAACCTCGACTTGATCAACGAACGGCTCGCCCGCACGATTTCGACCTATGCCGAGGAGCTTGAACAGGGCCCGTTGACGGACAAAACCGCCGAGGCTCTGCTCGAGGAGTCGTTGGCGATCGAAGAGGCCGAACTCGCGCTGAGACAATCACATGCCGAGCGGCTCAGCCAAGTGTTGCCCGCCTCAAAGGTCGCGCGTTATTTGCAAATCGAAAACAAGATCCGTTCGGCCTTGAAGTTCGGTTTGGCTCGCGGGATTCCGTTGGCCTACTAGCCGGGAGCTATGAGAAAGGAAGGTGGAATGATGAAAACAATGTTTGCACGAAGTGGCCGGCAATGGCTCAACGTCTGTGCGGGTGTGTTTCTCCTCCAGGCCCTTTCCGCACCTGCATTTGCCGGTGCCGACAAGCCCAACATTCTTGTCATTTGGGGCGATGATATCGGTACGTGGAATATCAGTCATAACAATCGCGGGGTGATGGGCTACCGCACACCGAACATCGACCGGATTGCCCGCGAAGGCATTGCCTTCACGGACTACTATGGTCAACAAAGCTGTACCGCCGGTCGTGCCGCATTTATCGGGGGCAACGTGCCGGTGCGCACCGGAATGACCAAGGTCGGATTGCCTGGAGCCAAGGAGGGCTGGCAAAAGACCGATGTGACCATGGCCACGGTGATGAAGAGTCTCGGCTACGTGACAGGCCAGTTCGGCAAAAACCATCAGGGTGATCGTGATGAACATCTGCCCACCATGCACGGGTTCGATGAGTTTTTCGGGAACCTCTATCACCTGAATGCTGAAGAAGAGCCGGAGAATCGGGATTACCCCAAAGACCTCGTCCTGGCCAACGGCAAGACCTTTCTTCAGCAGTTCGGTCCACGCGGCGTCATCCGGTCGAAGGCTGATGGAAAGGGTGGTCAGACGATCGAGGACACCGGTCCGCTCACCAAGAAGCGGATGGAAACGGTGGACGAAGAAACTCTGGCGGCCGCAAAGGAATTCATCCAGCGCCAGCATAAAGCCGGCAGACCCTTCTTCACCTGGTGGAATGCCACCCGCATGCACTTTCGCACGCATGTGAAGGACCAGCATCGCGGAATAGCCGGACCCTCCGGCGATGACTATCACGACGGCATGGTGGAGCACGACGGACACGTCGGCGAGCTGCTCAGCCTCTTGGATGAGTTGGGGATCACGAAGGATACCATCGTGTTCTACTCCACCGACAACGGTCCACACTACAATACCTGGCCGGATGCCGGGACCACACCATTCCGAAGCGAGAAGAACTCCAACTGGGAGGGCGCGTACCGCGTGCCGGCGTTTGTCCGTTGGCCCGGTCACTTTCTTTCGGGGGTGACGCTCAATGGGATCGTGGCGCATGAAGACTGGCTGCCGACGTTCGCGGCTGCCGCCGGGGCGCCGGATGTGTCCCAGAAGCTGAGAGCCGGAGTAGAGCTGAACGGACGCATGTATCGGAATTATCTCGACGGCTACAACCAGCTCGACTATCTCAGCGGAAAGTCGAAAGAGTCGCCACGCAAGGAATTCTGGTATGTGAACGACGACGGTCAGGTCGTGGCCGCGCGATACACGGATTGGAAAGTGGTGTTTCTGGAGAACCGTGGCGTGGCGTTTGGCGTCTGGCGCGAGCCGTTCACAGAACTGCGCGTGCCGCTCCTCTTCAATTTACGACGAGACCCCTTCGAGAAGGCTCAGCACAATTCGAACACCTATAACGACTGGTTCCTTGATCGCCCCTTTGTGATCGTGCCGATTCAAGGTTTGGCCGCCAAGTTTCTGTTAACCATGAAGGAATATCCGCCGAGTCAATCTCCCGGTTCCTTCAACCTGAGCAAGATTGAGGAGCAGTTGCGGACGGGGGGTGCCCATTAGGTGACTCCGCAAGAACACGTTGACCCACTGACGACGATGAGGTAGGACATGCACAAACCCATGATGACGAGCGTCGCGAGCGCGCTGGTGCTGCTCATGCTCGGCGCCTGTGCCGGCGGTCTGTTCGGGACTAAAGATGAGAAACGTGCCTATTTCGAAGAGCTCGAAAAGGACACATTGGCAGAACTGGTCAAGCAACATCCCCAAGCCGAACATGAATTGGCGGAGTCCGTTGGCTATGCTGTAGCGGAAAAGAAGGTCGTCAAGCTTCCTCTGGTTGGTGGCGGGGGAGGTGCGGGGGTAGTGGTGGAAAAGGCAACCCACAAGCGATCATATCTGCGAATCCCCGAGATCCAGTTCGGTGCGGGATGGGGAGGACGAGCAGAAAAAATCGTCCTGATCTTCCAGGACATCGAGAAGCTACGTGATCTCGCAGACGGTACGTGGAGAGCTGGCGTGCAGGCCGAGGCGGCGGCCAAGGCCGGAGACGTGGGAGCTGCAGGTGGTGGCGGAACGGGAGATCTGATGAAGAAGGGATTTACGACCTACGTCCTCACCGATGCTGGAGTCTCGGCTACGGCCACAATCGCCGTTATGCGAGCACAGCCCTATTCCATCGACTAGGTTGCCTGGTATGGAGCGACCCCGGTCGGGGAGACCGAGAACGGTATCATCCCAGAAGTTGGCGTAGCGAATATCGCGTGTGTTGAACGCACAGTGGTGCGTGGAGGTCAGTATGCTAAGAGAACAAGGGCGCTGTGTGCGAGCGGCTGCAATCGTCGCGCTGTTCGGCTACACCCTGATGTTGGGACAGGCCGCCGAGGCAGGTGAGAAGAAATCTGAGAGCAGTGTTGGGGCGGGTGCCCAATTGCCCAAACCCGATCCCGCGTTTACAGGGAAGATCGGCAAGACGTACAAGGACTCCACCGCCAACTATCCGCAGCCGATCAAGGCCCCGAAGGGAGCCCCGAACGTGCTGCTCATTCTGTTAGACGATGTCGGCTTCGGCATGACCTCTACGTTTGGTGGCCCGGTGCCGACCCCGAATTTGGATACGCTCGCAAAGAACGGATTGAAGTATACACGATTCCATACCACGGCGCTCTGCAGCCCAACCCGGGCCGCCTTGCTGGCCGGTCGCAATCACCACAGTGTCGGGACCGGTGTCATTATCGAAATGGGGACCGGATATCCCGGCTACACCGGCATTATTCCGAGAAGCACGGCGCTGATTTCGGAGATCTTGCGGGGCAACGGCTATGCCACGGCCATGTTCGGCAAGTGGCACAACACGCCGGAGCCGGAGATCAGTCCAGCCGGTCCGTTCGATCGCTGGCCCACCGGCTTGGGATTCGATTATTTCTACGGTTTCAACCAGGGTGAGGCCCATCAGTACTATCCGACGTTGTACCGGAATACGGTCCCTGTCCCGCCACCGGCGACCCCTGAGCAGGGGTACCACTTCACAGAGGACATGACCGACGAGACCATTGCGTGGACACGCAACGTGCGGGCGGCCAATCCTGACAAGCCGTGGTTCGTGTATTTCAGCACGGGGGCCGTCCATGCGCCGCACCACGTGACAAAGGAATGGCAGGACAAATTCAAGGGACAATTCGACCACGGCTGGGACAAGCAGCGGGAGCTGACGCATGCCAAACAATTGGAGATGGGGATCATCCCGGAGGGCACGAAGCTCACACCCCGACCGGCCGATATTCCGGCTTGGGACGAGGTGCGGGCCGACGCGCGGAAGGTGTATGTGCGCCTGATGGAAAACTATGCCGCCTACATGGCCCATACCGACTTTCATGTGGGCCGCTTGATCGAGAGCCTGGAAGCCTCAGGCGAGCTCGACAATACCATGGTCATCTACATTGTCGGGGACAACGGCGCGAGCGCCGAAGGAGGATTGGAAGGCACCTTTAGCGAACTGGCCAGTCTGCTCGGCGTGCAGCTGGGCCTCGAGAGCACGATCAATCGATTGGATGAGATCGGCGGCCCTTCGAGCGAACCGCACGTTCCGGTCGCCTGGGCCTGGGCCATGGATGCACCGTTCCAATGGACCAAGCAGGTGGCGAGCCACTTCGGGGGCACACGCAACCCGATGGTCATCCACTGGCCCAAAGGCATCAAGGCGAAAGGCGAGTCACGAACCCAATTTCATCATGTGATCGACGTGGTGCCGACCATCCTGGAGGCGGCTCACCTCGCGGCGCCGAAGGTCGTCGACGGCATCCAACAGAAGCCGATCGAGGGCGTCTCGATGGCGTATACCTTTGAGAACGCCAAAGCCAAAGACCGCCGAACCACACAATACTTCGAAATGTTCACCAACCGGGCGATCTACCACGACGGCTGGGTGGCGGCCAGCCGTTTCGGCGTTCCCTGGGATACAGCGAACCGCACGGGCGATTTTCTCAATGCACCGTGGGAGCTGTACCACATCGACAAAGACTTTAGCGAGGCCGACAACCTTGCCGCCGCGCAACCGGCGAAGTTGAAAGAGCTGCAGGACTTGTTTCTCGAAGAGGCGAAGAAGTACGACGTGCTGCCGCTCGATTCACGGATGGCCGAGCGGTTCGATCCAAAATTGAGGGTTGGTGGCCAACCGCCGACGAGTTGGACCTATTTTGGAAACTCCGTGTGGCTTCCGGAGCCCGTCGGCCCCCAGCTCTTCCCGCGGGGGCATAGTATCACGGCAGAGCTGACGATTCCCGAGGACGGAGTTGAGGGGGTCGTGACCTGTGCGGGCGCGTTCTCTGCGGGTTGGTCGCTGTATGTCAAAGATGGAAAGCCGAACTTCCGGTATACATTCTTTGACCTCGCCAATGTGACCATCCCCGGGACGGTGGCGTTGCCTCCTGGGAAGGTTACCCTCAAGACCATCTTTACGCCGGATGGACCACAAGGCGGGGGCACGCTCAGGCTCTTCGTCGACGGAGCACCGGCGGGGGAGGGACGGCTGAAACGGTCGATATTCCGTCATGGGCTCGAACCATTCGAAGTGGGCCGCGACTCGATCACCGCAGTCGAGCCCGCGTACAAGGACAAAGGGAAGTTCGAGTTTACCGGGCGGATCGAGAAAATCACGTTCGCTCTCGAGTGACCCATTCAGAGAGGAACACGGGTTCGGAGCGCTCGTTGTTGGTTGTGGTCCATGACGGACTCAGGGCGCGAACGGACATGAGCCAATGTCCTGATTGGGAAAGGAGACCACCGATGCTCAGACGCTTTGCGAGCGGGCGAATATCTATGCTGGCACTGGCATGGGCGCTTGTTGTGATCCCCGCCTGTTCGACCCTCCCGCGCGATTTCGAGACCCCCAAGTTTTCGGTTGCCAACATTGCACCCAAGGAGGTGGCTGTCTTCGAACAGCGTTTTGACGTACAACTCCGAATCCAGAATCCGAACAATTTCGATCTGGATATCAATGGCGTTCGCTTCGATATCGACCTCAATGACAAGGAATTTGGCAACGGCATGTCCGGTCAAAAAGTGACCGTTCCGCGCTTTGGATCAGAAGTCGTGACGGGAGAGGTCATCACCGGACTCGGTAGTTTCCTGCGTCAGGCCCAGGGGATGAGTTCCGGCGTTACCAAGGTCCGCTACCGCCTCAAAGGCAAAGCCTTTGCGGAGGCCCCAAGCAGCTTCACCATTCCGTTCGACGAGAATGGGGAGGTCGATCTCAATCTGGATTCGGCATCGCAGTAGCTGATGGGTGGGGCGTGGCGGCATCGTCTGTGCAAGCTAGACGCAGATGAACACGTTACCCGCTGTGACGATCCGGCTTGGCGGTCTGTGCCTGTTGGCAGCGGTGGGCCTGCTCGTGCTCGATGTCTCCGCGGCACCGGGGCAGACCTCGGTGTCGGAGGTATCTCCAACCAGTGGTTCTTCTGCCAGCCCGGAGCCCGGGGAGGCATCTGAGGAGCCCGATGTCAAATCCCGGCGCCGCGTGTTCCCTCGTGTGGGCCCTCAACCGCTGACCGAGGAACAACACGAGGAGGCGGTGCGCGTCAGAAAACTCGCGCGGAAGTTTGGAACCGATCCCACGGCGATCGTGGGACGGGTACAACTAACGTCTCAATATCTGAACTTGCCCCAGGGAGGGCAGGGCGTGGCGACGGTGTTTCGCACCGACCTGCCGTACCGGCATAACTTCGTCGTCCGTGCGGACGTTCCGTTCTTGAGATGGAATATTCCAGATCGACCAGGAGCCACGAGTGCCAGAGGAATGAGCGATGTCGCGGTAACGGCGGGATGGCGCGCCTATAATACTCCCGAGTACGCTATTTTCCTCGGCGTCCAGTCCACCTACCCGACGGCTGACCAAAATACCTTAGGCCTGGGAAAGTATACGCTCGGTCCCTTCCTCGCCACCGGCCGATTCCTGCCACACCTGGACTCGCTTCTGTTCGGAGTCTTCCAGCACCAAAGTTCGGTGGGCGGGGATGCCACTCGGCAGAGCGTCGAGGTCTCCCGCTTTGTGGCTCAACTCAATACCATATGGGATGATCGATTGTGGACCCTTGTGCAGTCCATCTGGCAAATAGATTGGGAACAAAACGCCAAGAGCAGCATGACGCTCGAGTTCGAGGTCGGGCGCAATGTAGTAGGCCGATTGGGTGCGTTCGTGCGTCCCGGCGTGGGCATCTGGGGGCGTCAGTTGGTCGGCGCCTACGACTGGAATATCGAGGTCGGCATCCGCTATATGTTCGGATCGTTCTAATCGACGAGTGCGACCTGGATGTCCGCCGCCGATACCAAGGGAACCGGCTTGCCGGTGGAGTCGGCCGACACACAACTAAGGTGAGTGGCGGAGGGCGGCATGAATCGCACATCGGATTCTCTGGTCACCTGGACGCAAGTCGTGTACGCCCTGCATGCGTTCAGTCTGCTGACCGGCATCATCGGCACTGCCACCGTCGTCGGCGCCTTTCTCACCGGTTGGCCATCGATCATTGCGGTGATTCTCAATTATCTGAAACGCGGCCAGGCAAGGAACACGTGGCTCGAATCGCACTTTCGATGGCAGATTCGGACGTTTTGGTTCGGACTATTATGGATTGCGCTGTGCGTGGTGTTCATCTTCGCGACCTTGGGAATCGGTCTCTTGATCGCGTGGCTGCCGATGGCCATACTGGGATTGTGGTTCATGTACCGGATCATTCGCGGCTGGATCACGCTCGGCGAAGGTCGGCCGATGCCTGTATGAACGGCCATGATGACGTGATGGAGAGCACCAGCTGCCTCTCGCTCCCGTAACGCGGCGTGTCTCGTGTAGACGAGAAGAATCGGCGGAATCGTGTCAATGGATTCTCCTCGAGGACGGAACCGGACACACCGGCGAGGCCGTACGTAACCGGATGTTAAGGCGGTCCTATCGCACGGCCGGTATTTGGCGAGGGATCCTGCTGCTGACCGCGCTTGGCGTTCCACCCTGTCTGCCCACTCCCGCCGCTGTTGCCGAGGAACCTGCTGGCGCTCCCTCTCCGGTTCACGGTCCTCCTTCCCCCTTCGATGCGGCCCCGCCCGAGCAACCCTCCGGGTCCGTCGTGGACAGAGTCATTCACGCGGCCCGAACCTGGCAGCAGGACAAGCTGGTGTGGGAGACTGGAGCCGGTCGCAGCTATCTCCTGCCCGCTGGAGAGATCCTACTCTATGAATTTCTGCTCAATCTCTTCGACCGAAACTTTGTCGAACCTCAGGAGGCCTACCGAACGAATTGGAACACCATCTGGAAAAATCTAACCGATTCGAAATGGGTCATCGACGACGACCAGTTCAAGGTCAACCAGTTCCTCCACCCGTATGGCGGCAGCATCTATTATGGTTTGGCGCGATCGACCGGGTTGAATTTCTGGGAATCCTTCCTCTACAGCGTCGGCGGGAGCTTTGTCTGGGAAATCGCCGGTGAGACGACCAACCCTTCCATCAATGACATGATTGCCACTCCCATCGGCGGGACGTTTCTCGGAGAGCCGTTTTTCAGAATGGCCAATCTGGTGCTCGAGGACAGTAACGGAAAGCCAGGGTTCTGGCGAGAGCTTGGCGCAGCGGTCATTTCACCACCGACAGGGTTCAACCGGTTCGTCTTCGGCAACAAGTTCGACGCCGTGTATCCCAGCCACCAGCCCGCCACGTTTCTACGTCTGGAGGTCGGAGGTTCCATCTCCTCCAGCAGCCGAAATGTGTCTTCCAACGTCGAAGAGAACGGAGCGGTGGGGGATTTCACGTTCACCCATGGGCTCCCCGGAAAGCCCGGCTATACCTATGCCCGTCCGTTCGACTTTTTCGATTTTCACCTCACCGCCGTCACGGCCAATGTATTGGAAAGCATCAACAGCTATGGACTTCTCGTGGGCACCACGTACGCGTCCGGGAAGACGACCCGAGGCATCTGGGGGCTCTATGGCAGCTACGATTATATTTCGCCGCAAGTATTTCGCGTCTCAAGCACCGCATTGGCGCTCGGAACGACGTGGCAAACATGGCTGTCGCACACGGTTGCGCTCCAGGGCACGGCGCTGGCCGGCACTGGATATGGCGCGGCCGGGCGAATTCAACAAACCGGGGAGCGGGACTATCATTATGGCCTTACCCCTCAGGGCATGCTCAATCTACGGCTGATGGTCGGTGATCGGGTCATGTGGGATGTCACGGGTCGGGACTACTATGTGAGCGACGTGCTGTCTCCCGAACAGGGCGGTTGGGAACATATCGCGCGCGTGGAATCTTCGCTGACCTGGCGTGTGGTGGGACGCCACGGTGTGGCCTTGCGCTATTGGTACTCTCATCGCAACGCACAGTACCCCGGAGTCGACTATCGGGATCAGGCGATTGGCACCGTGAGCGTGATGTACGTCCTCCTGGGAGATTCGGCGTTTGGAGCGGTGGAGTGGCGTTAGGCGGCTACCGTTCGGGGGGGGACGACCTCATGCAGCCGATGTGCTGCGCGAGGCATCATCTCAGCGCGACCGAAACGTTGCAGCCCCGTGTCAAGAATGGGCGCGAAAAGAAAGCACGTCGCTTCGGTTGTAATTTCGCGGTGGTGGCGGTAGGCTTCCGACAGCCATTTCTGAGAGGTGTGATCATGTGTGTTCGACGAGCGGTGCTCGGCGTATTCCTCTGGGCTCTCGTGGGATTCGTCTGGCTCACTGTGGGGGAAGTCTCGATGTCGCGGGCTGCCGAGACAGGCGGAGCGCAGTCTCAGAGTGAATCCGGGCGGCCTGAGCAAACGCCCGAACAAGCGGCCGGCGGATTCAGAAACATGATGCGGATCAAGAGTGCCTGCGAGGCCGATGCCAGACGGTTTTGTCCTGACGTGAAGCCGGGCGGCGGGCGCATTCTCCAGTGCCTGCGCCAGCATGACGCCGAACTCGCACCGGGTTGCCGCGAGGCGGTGGCTCCGCCGGCGCACAAGCCGTAATCGGCTCCGCCGGCGAGGCTCACTCCTTGGGTGCCACGCACTCCTTACTGCCACGCGCTTCACAGAACCTGAAGCGGGACAGTTGCGACCAGTACTCAAGCGCCTTGTAAACATCGTCCCACGAGTCGAATGCGTCCGCGTCGAGCCGCTTCCTGCCGACACGGTCGTCGACTGTCGCGGCGAGAATCTCTCCCGTTTGTGCATCCGACACTTTGCCCTCGATGGAGACCTCTCCGACGAACAGCGGCTTCCCGGTCCCGAGGTTTTTGAGAGCCGAAGCGACGGCCAGGGCGTTCAGGGGAGCGGGAATCGTCGAGACGGCCCGCAGGATGACCATGGTTGGGTCGGCTTTGGTAATCGCGGCTTGCACGTGGAGTGTGCCGGGACCGGATAGAGCCACCATTTCATAGTCCTTGGAAAGTTCCTGGTACAAGAGCGCGTAAAAGAGATCGGCGACACGCTGGGCATTTTTCTGCTTCGTGACGTCCGTTGTGGGTGGTCCCCACACCTGGATATGGTCTAACAACATCTTCTTATAGGTGCCGCGAGGGATCGTCGCGTTCTTTGGATTCCGATAGACCATCAACGCTTCTCCGTCGCCACCCTTGTGCATGGACCCGTAGATGTCGCCCAAGAATCCGGCGGTTTTGACGGAACGTGCCTGTTTCGTTGGAGCGCACCCAACTGGGAACGCGACGAGCAGGGCCAGCGCGAGCGAAGCTTTCCACATAAAGACCTCCCTGTAGAACATCGACGAAGAGCCGGTAGGCCCGCGGGGAGCCTAGCCCAACACGGGTACAATGACAAGGCCGGCGATATTCGTCTTGACGCTTCGTTTCTGCAGACGATAGAGTAGCCCGCTATCAGCAAGGGTGAAGCCCTTGGCGACGACACGATCGACACTCCACCAGTTCGTCCTTTCATGGAGCCTGCTTCCCGGGCTCCTCCTCAGCGTTCTCTCCGCCTGTGACCGGAAGGAAGCCGATTCGGCTCCCGTGCCGGAAGTCTTCGTGACGGAAGTCGTTCAGCGTGACGTGCCTATCTATGCCGAAGGGATCGGCACCACGGCCGGCAACGTGGATGCACAGATCCGAGCCAAGGTACAGGGGTACCTCCTGTCCCGGCACTACACGGAGGGAGCGTTCGTCAAAGCGGGCGATATCCTGTTCAAAATCGATCCGAGACCGTACCAGGCCTCGTTCGACCAGATGAAGGGCGAGTTGGCGCGTGCCGAAGCCGCCTACAAGAAGACCCAACTCGATGTGGCGCGGGACACACCGTTGGTCAAGCAAGGGGCCGTCAGTCAGAAGGAACTCGACGATTCCGTTCAAGCGAACGAAGCCAACAAGGCGGCCGTGTTCTCCGCCCGCGCGAATCTCGAAAAGGCCAAGCTCAGCCTCGATTGGAGCAACATCACCGCACCGGTCGACGGCGTGGCCGGAATTGCCAACGCTCAGATCGGCGACCTGATCATGGAAAATACAGTGATGACCACGGTCTCTCAGGTGGATCCGATCAAAGTCCTCTTCCCGATCAGCGAAAAAATGTATCTGCGATTCGCGGAGCGGATCCAAATTGGGGCTGCGAACCCCGATCTGGCACGAGCCGGAGGCATGAAGCTCGAACTGATCCTGGCAGACGGCAGCGTCCATCCACACCGTGGGAAGGCGGCGTTGCCGGACCGGCAGATCGATGTGAAGACCGGGACGATTACGATCGTCAGTTACTTTCCCAATCCGGGCAACATCTTGAGACCCGGCCAGTATGCCAGGGTACGGGCTGAGGTCGAAAAGCACAACGGGGCGTTACTCGTGCCGCAGCGTGCTGTCCAAGAATTGCAAGGTACCTATCGGGTGGCCGTGGTGGACCCGGACAATCGTGTGGCGATTCGGCCCGTGACCACCGGACCGCGTGTCGGTCAAGATTGGATCATCACCCAGGGATTGTCGGCCGGCGACAAGATCGTCGTGGAAGGACTTCAGAAAATCAGAAGCGGCCAGATGGTGGCTCCAAAAGAACTGTCCGAGGCTCTCTCGGCTTCGCCTTCTGCTTCTCCCGCTCCAAGCCCCCCCTCCGGAACCTGACGCGATGGTCAAGTTTTTCGTCCACCGGCCGATCGTGGCTATGGTCATCTCCATCGTCACGATGCTGATGGGCATCGTCGCGATCTTTCGGCTCCCGGTCGCGCAATTCCCCAACTTGGTTCCGCCGGAAGTGCAAGTCCAGACCACGTACCTGGGCGCGGACGCGCTTTCCGTCGAGCAGGCCGTGGCGACTCCGCTGGAACAGCAGATCAACGGGGTCGATCACATGCTCTACATGTACTCGACCAGCGCCGGCAGCGGTCAAATGACGCTGCGAGTGGCGTTCAATCTGGAGACGGACCCGAACATCGATCAAGTCCTGACGCAAATGCGGCAGGCCATCGCTGAGCCGCAGCTGCCGGATGCCGTCCAGCAGTTCGGTATTACCAACCCGAAAGCGCTCAGCAGTCCGCTGATCCTGTTTTCCCTGTATTCACCCAAGGGCACCTTCGACGCGACCTTCCTCGCGAACTACGCCTTCATCAATATCAACGATCCGTTGACGCGCGTGCCGGGCGTCGGTCAGGTCCAGCTCTTTGGCGCCGGACAATATGCGATGCGGCTCTGGATCAAGCCGGACCAGTTGGCGAAACTCGGTCTCACCGTGACCGATGTGATGAATGCGGTCAACGCACAGAACACGGTCAATCCGGCCGGCCAAGTGGGAGCGGAACCGGTCCCGTCCGGGCAGGAGTTTACCTATTCAGTGAGAGCGCAGGGGCGACTCGTGACGGAGGAGGACTTTGGCAACATCGTCGTCCGGGCCAATCCCGACGGATCGTTCGTCCGCCTGCGCGACGTCGCGCGTGCCGAATTGGGAGCACAGGTCTATAACGTCCTCGGCCGATTGAACGGCGCGCCGGCGGCGGTGCTGGCCGTGTACCAATTGCCGGGTTCAAATGCGATCGACACGGTCGGGCGACTTCGCACGCTCATGGACGAGATGAAGCAGCGGTTCCCGGACGACCTCGACTATGTCGTCTCGCTCGACACGACGCTCGCGGTGAAGGAGGGGGTCAAGGAAATCGTTCACACCCTCTGGGAGGCGATTCTGCTGGTCATCCTCGTCGTCTTTGTGTTCCTCCAGAGCTGGCGAGCGACCCTTATTCCCCTGTTGGCGGTGCCGGTCTCGCTGATTGGCACGTTCATTTTTTTTCCTCTGATGGGCTTTTCCATCAATACGCTGTCGCTCTTTGGATTGGTGCTCGCGATCGGGTTGGTCGTCGACGATGCGATTGTCGTGGTCGAGGCGGTCGAACATCATATCGAACAGGGGATGGCGCCGCGCGAAGCGACGTTGAAGGCGATGGACGAAGTGTCCGGACCGGTGGTCGCGATCGCCCTCATCTTGGTGGCGGTGTTTGTTCCGACGGCGTTTATCCCTGGGATTACCGGCAGACTGTATCAACAATTCGCCGTCACCATTGCCGTGTCCGTCGTGCTCTCGGCCGTGAACGCCTTGACCTTGAGTCCAGCGCTGGCCGCCATGCTGTTGAAACCGAAATCCCCGTCACAGGGAGTCGTCGGGCGTTTCTTCGGTTGGTTCAACCGGACGTTTGCCGCCTTGACGGACCGGTATGTCGGGCTGTGCGGCGGTCTGATCGGAAAAGCCGGCCGGACGATGGTGCTGCTGTTGGGAATGACGCTTGTCGCCGCGTTGTTGGGTGCACGATTGCCTGGAGGGTTCATTCCCGAAGAGGATCAGGGTTTCTTCTACGTCAACGTCCAGTTGCCGGAAGCCGCGTCCCTTCAACGGACCGACACGGTCGCTCGGAAGGTGGAGCAGATCCTTGCCGCCACGCCCGGTGTCGCCTCCTTCACGGCCACCATCGGATATTCCATCCTGAGCCAGGTCAATACCAGCTACAACGCGTACTTTTCGGTCAATCTCAAACCGTGGCACGAACGGACGCGTCCAGAGGAACAGTATGACGTCCTCCTCGACCGGCTCAATCGGACGCTGGCGATGCTGCCGGAGGCCAAGGCAAGGGCGTTCTCGCCGCCGCCGATCCCGGGGATCGGTGTGGCGGGCGGAGTGACCTTTATGCTGGAGGACCGTGCGGGGCGCGGCATCGAGTTTCTTGGCGAGCATACGACCCGGTTCCTGGATGCGGCACGCACGCGTCCGGAGATCACCAACATCTCGACTACGCTCTTGGCGAACGTCCCCCAGCTGTTCGCCCGCGTCGATCACGAAAAAGTCATGAAGCAAGGCGTCTCCCTGTCCGATGTCTATCAGACCCTCCAGGTATTCATGGGCGGCCCGTTCGTCAACTACTTCAACCGGTTCGGTCGGCAGTGGCAGGTGTATCTGCTGAGCGAAGGAGAGTACCGGAACAGGGCGGAAAACGTCGGGCAGTTCTACGTCCGGAATGGAGACGGCCAGATGGTCCCGCTCTCGACGCTCGTCTCGATCGAGTCGACCTCCGGACCGGAGTTCTCCATGCGGTTCAACGAGTATCGAACGGCGCAGATCAATGCGACGCCGGCGCACGGGTATAGCACCGGCCAGGTCATGCAGGCCTTGGAGTCCGTCTTCGCCGACACGATGCCGCAGGAGATGGGCTATGACTACATGGGCATGTCCTACCAGGAGAAGGTCGCGGCGGAAGGAGTGCCCCCCGCTGTGATTTTCGCATTCTCGCTGCTCTTCGTCTTCCTCATTCTGGCCGCCCAGTACGAGAGCTGGGCGCTGCCGTTCAGTGTGCTGCTTGCCACGCCGGTGTCCGTCTTCGGGGCCTTTGCGGCAGCCTGGATGCGCGGCGTCGAAAGCGACGTCTATCTCCAGATCGGCCTGGTGATGCTGATCGGACTCGGGGCCAAGAACGCGATCCTCATCGTCGAGTTCGCCAAGCTGGAGGTCGAGAAGGGGCGCCCGCTGGTCGAGGCGGCGCTGACGGCCGCGCGACTACGATTGCGGCCGATTCTGATGACGGCCTTTGCATTCATTCTCGGCGTCACGCCGCTGGCCGTGGCGGCCGGCGCCGGCGCGGAGGCCAGAATCATTCTCGGCACCACCGTGATGGGCGGCATGCTCGCGGCCAGTCTCATCGCGATCTTCTTGATCCCCGTGTCGTTCTACGTGGTGGAGAAGTTGGCGCGCGGTCGCGGATCGGCCGGCCATGTCGTGCCTCAGGCGTCGATGACCGGTGCGCTCGACGAGGGGCGGTGATGGCCCGATTCTTTGTCGACCGCCCGATCGTCGCCATCGTCATTGCCATCAGTACCGTGTTGTTAGGCGGGGTATCCATCCTCCGTCTCCCGGTTGCGCAGTTTCCCAACATCGCGCCTCCGGAGGTCATGTTGCAGGCCAATTACGTCGGCGCGGATGCGCTCACGGTCGAGCAATCGGTGGCGACGCCGCTCGAGCAACAGATGAGCGGCGTGGACCAAATGCTGTACATGTACTCGGTCAACGGCAGCAACGGCCAGACCAATCTCCGCGTCGCCTTCGACGTCGCCTCCGATCCCAACGTCGATCAATTGTTGACGCAAATGCGGTACGCGCAGGCCGAATCGCAGTTGCCGAACGAAGTGCGGAGTTACGGAGTCACGATTCGGAAATCGTCCGGCGTGCCGATGGTTCTCTTCTCGCTCTATTCGCCGAACGGCACCTTCGACGCGCGATTTTTGGCGAATTACGCCTATATCAATCTGGCCGACCCCATCGCGCGCGTACCCGGCGTGAGCCAGGTGACCGTCTTCGGGGCGGGGCAGTATGCGATGCGCCTCTGGGTTCAGCCGGACCGCCTTGCCAAATTGGGCATCACCGCCAACGAAGTGCTGGATGCCGTGGAACGGCAGAACGACGTCCGTCCGGTCGGTCAGATTGGCGCGGAACCGGTTCCCGCGGGACAGGAATTCTCCTATACCGTGCGGACACAGGGACGCTTGCGTACCGAAGAGGAGTTCGATCAGCTCATCGTGCGTGCGAATTCGGACGGGTCGTTCGTCCGTCTCCGTGACGTCGGCCGTGCGGAACTGGGAGCGCAGCTCTACAATTTCGCCTCGCACTTCAACCGCAAGCCGACCGCGGCCATCGCCGTGTATCAGTTGGCCGGGTCCAACGCGATCGACACCGTTGGCCGGTTGCAGCACCTGATGCAGCAGATGAAGGAGCGTTTTCCCGACGACATGGAATACGTCGTATCGTTGGATACCACCCTTCCGGTGACCGAAGGGATTCGTGAAATCATTCATACGCTGTGGGAAGCCATTCTGCTGGTGATCCTGGTCGTATTTCTGTTTCTCCAGAGCTGGCGCGCCACGCTCATCCCCCTCATGGCCGTTCCAGTATCCCTCATCGGGACCTTCGCCCTCTTTCCATTGCTGGGGTTTTCCGTCAATACCCTCTCGTTGTTCGGATTGGTGCTCGCCATCGGCCTGGTCGTCGACGACGCGATCGTGGTGGTCGAGGCGGTGGAGCACCATTTGGAGCAAGGCCTGTCTCCGCGCGAGGCCACGCTCACGGCGATGCGGGAGGTGTCCGGCCCGGTGGTGGCCATTGCACTGATCTTGGCGGCGGTCTTTATTCCGACGGCGCTCATTCCGGGAATTACGGGGCGGCTCTACCAGCAGTTTGCCGTGACGATCGCGGTCTCCGTGTTGCTGTCGGCGTTCAACGCGCTGACGTTGAGCCCGGCGCTGGCGGCCTTGTTGTTGCGGCCGAAACCGCCGACACGCGGGCGGTTCTTCGGCTGGTTCAACCGCTCGT
This sequence comes from Nitrospira sp., assembly GCA_036984305.1. Taxonomy (NCBI): domain Bacteria; kingdom Pseudomonadati; phylum Nitrospirota; class Nitrospiria; order Nitrospirales; family Nitrospiraceae; genus Nitrospira; species Nitrospira sp. The sequence goes on along the minus strand of BQWY01000001.1, from coordinate 3,074,942 downwards.
TCGATCGGCTGACCGAGCGCTACGTCGGTGTCTGCGGTCTGCTGATGAGAAAATCCGGCCGGACGATGGCCATGCTGGTCCTGATGACCGGCCTGGCCGTGCTGATGGGTGCCCGATTGCCGGGCGGCTTCATTCCGTTGGAGGACGTTGGGTATTTCCTGCTCAACGTCCAGTTGCCCCCCGCGGCGTCGTTGCAACGAACCGAGGAAGTGGTGAAACAGATCAACGCGATTCTTGCCGAGACGCCGGGGGTGCGATACTACACCTCCGTCTCCGGATACAGCGTTTTGAGTCTGGCCTTTACGACGTACAATGCCGTGGTGTTCGTCGCGTTGGATCCCTGGGATGAGCGGAAGACGAAGCAGACAAGCTACCGTTCGATCCTACTCACGCTCAACAAGAGGCTACACGAGCTGCCGGGCGCTCTGGCGTTTGCCTTCCCGCCTCCGGCGATTCCCGGTGTCGGGACGAGCGGAGGCGTGACCTTCATGTTGGAGGATCGAGGCGGCCGCTCGTTCGAGTTTTTGGCCGAGCAGCACGAACGGTTTCTCGACGCCGTGCAGAAACGGTCGGAGATGGCGCGCGTCGTGACGACACTGATTCCAAGCACCCCTCAATACTTCGCGGCCGTCGATCGCGACAAGACACTGAAACAGGGTGTCGAAATCCGCAATGTCTATCGCACGCTCCAGACGTTCATGGGCGGGTCCTTCGTCAACTACTTCAATCGATTCGGACGGGTGTGGCAAGTGTACGTAGAGGCCGAGCCCGGGTACCGGACCAAGGCCGAGCAGGTCGGCGAGTTTTATGTGCGCAACCTCGAGGGGGGGATGGTGCCGCTCTCGACACTCGTGACGATGCAGCCGGTATCCGGTCCGGAATTCACCGTCCGGTTCAACGAGTATCGGGCGGCCCAGATTACGGCCATGGCCGCACCGGGCTACAGTTCCCGGCAAGTCATGGCCGCGCTGGAGGAGGTCTTTGCCGACACGATGCCGGAAGGGATGGGCTTCGATTACATGGGGATGGCCTACCAGGAAAAGGTGGCGGCGGAAGGGGTGCCGCCCGCGTTCATCTTCGGCCTGTCGCTGCTCTTCGTCTTCCTGATCCTGGCGGCGCAATACGAAAGCTGGGCGTTGCCGGTCAGTGTGTTGCTGGCGACCCCCGTCGCCGTGTTCGGCGCATTCGCGGCTCTGTGGGGGTTGGGGCTGGAAAACGACGTCTATTCTCAGATCGGGCTGGTCATGCTGATCGGACTCAGCGCCAAGAACGCGATCCTGATCGTGGAATTTGCCAAGATGAAAGTCGAGATGCAGGTGCCGCTCATGCAGGCGGCGCTCGAAGCGGCGCGGCTGCGGTTGCGGCCGATCCTGATGACGGCGTGCGCGTTCATTCTCGGCGTCCTGCCGCTCGTGCTGGCGTCGGGATCGGGTGCCCATGCCCGGATTATTCTCGGGGTGACGGTGCTCGGGGGGATGATGGCCGCCACGGCCCTGGCGATCTTCCTGATTCCCGTGTGTTTCTACGTTGTGGAGAGAATGAATGGCCCGCGGAGCCGTGCACGTGCCTCGCTCCGTGGACCGATATCGTCGAATAGCGTACAAGGGGGACACTAGGCATGCTTCGCTGGATGATCGTCGGGCTTCTGGTACTGAATTCATTTGCCTGCAAGATGGGGCCTGATTATACGCGTCCGGAAACGCCGGAGGCGGACAGGTGGCGGATGGATCAGCCGACGGCGGAATCCATTGCGAACCTGCCGTGGTGGGAATTGTTGCAGGATAGGGCGCTACAAGAATTGATTAAAGACTCGCTGCAGGACAACCTGGATTTGCGCATTGCGGCTGCGAATATCGAGGAATACCAAGCTCAGCTGATGATCGCTAAATATGACCTGGTTCCGTCGGTTAGCTACAAGGCCGCCGCGTTCGGCTTCCGAAACACGAACAGCAACGTGTTCCCCATCGAGGGCGGTGCCATTCCAATTGGAGGAAGCAATGATGGCCTGAGCCTCGCGCGCGAGAGCGCCGAGGTGGGGCTCAAGTGGGAAGTGGACCTATGGGGCCGCATTCGTCGATCGATCGAAGCGACCCGCGCCCAACTCTTGTCAAGAGAGGAGAATCAGCGGGGAGTGGTGCTCGGATTGGTCAGCAACGTCGCCGAGGCGTATTTCGATCTTCGTGGGTTGGACTACGAAGTGGAGATTACCAAACAGACGCTTCAATCCTGGGAGGAATCCGTCCGGCTGTCGAACCTTCGCTTCAAGCAGGGGAGTATTCCCAAACTGGATCTCGATCGGTTTGAGGCTGAACGGGCGGGAACTGCTGCGCACTTGGCCGATCTCGAACGACAGGTCGTTCAAACCGAAAACAGGCTCAGCCTGCTCATCGGCCGCAAACCGGCGGAGATTGTGAGAGGCGTTCACCTCACCAAACAAGTGATGCCGCCGTCGGTTCCCCCGGGATTGCCGTCCGATCTGCTTCAACGGCGTCCGGATATCCTCAAAGCTGAACAGGATCTGGTTGCAGCCACAGCGACGATCGGGGTGGCCCAGGCGACTCGCTTCCCGCAATTTGCGCTCACGGGCGCGGCCGGTGGAGCAGGATTTCAGACGGACGGGTCCTCTATCGGCCCGTTCGCCATATTCAAAGGCTCGGCGGTGGTGACCGGCCCGATCTTCAATGCTTCGGCGCTGGGATATCAAGTGAAGGTCACGGAGGCCCAGGCCCATGCGGCAGTGGCTCAATACAAGAAGACGATTCTGACGGCGTTCAAGGAAGTCGAAGATGCTCTGATTGCCATACAGAAGACGGGAGAGCAGCGCTCCGCCCAAGAACAGCAGGTGGCGTCCTTGCAATCCGCTCACGAGCTGGCGGATGCCCGGTATCAAGGCGGCCGGGCCAGCTATCTGGACGTGCTGACCGCCCAACGAACGCTGTTCGATGCGGAACTCGCGTTGGCAAGGACTCGCCGCGCCCAGCTCGTGTCGGTCGTTCAACTCTATAAGGCATTAGGAGGTGGGTGGTCCTCAACCGGGTCGGACGATGGGGCGCCGTCCTTTGGCGGCGACGCCGCGGTGACCTCTAAGGATCGACATACTTCTGAGTTGCGCGGGAAGACATTTTGAGCAAGGCGTGGTTCTCGTCAAGAACGAACGACACAGCACAGCCCAACTCAATGGAGTACCCACCACGGATTCTTTGGAGCTTGGCCTCTGCCTTGCTGTAAAGATTTAGGCTCGATCGCGGCAGATCGCAGACCTGCTGCAGTTCACGATGAGAACGGGATCGCCGCGGCGTATCCGGTCTGATTCAGGGATGCACCTGCCGTGCGACGGTCGTCGTTTCCGCGGCTCGATTTTCGGGTGTGTTTCGCGTATTCTTTACGAATGAAGATGAGGCCGAGCCGAGGCACTCGCCGCTACGCGCCACAGGCGAGGTGGGTGCCCCCCGATGGGGTCTGGAGCCCGGCGTAGGCCGACAGAGCATGTTCAACCCGTATCGAGTGTGACAGCGATGGCAACAGCTGAACGGTCTCTTGCGGAACACCCGACCTGGAAGGCCCTGGAGGCCCATCAGGAGCAGATTCGTGGGATACATCTTCGAACTCTGTTTGCCGAAGACCATGATCGGGCGGCCCGCATGTCGGTAGAGGCCGTGGGAATCTTCCTGGATTATTCAAAAAATCGAATCACGGACGAGACACTGCGACTCCTCATCCGGTTGGCCGAAGAATTGGGATTGCGCGCCGGGATCGATGCGATGTTCCGAGGCGACAAAATCAACGTGACGGAGAACCGGGCCGTCCTGCATGTGGCGCTGCGTGCACCGAGAGACTCGTCCATCGTGGTCGATGGGGTCAATGTCGTGCCCGGGGTCCATGCGGTTCTGGATAAGATGGCTGACTTCTGCACGCGGGTGCGAAGCGGAGCGTGGAGTGGACATACGGGCAAGCGTATCCGCCACATTGTCAATATCGGCATCGGCGGGTCAGACCTGGGGCCGGTGATGGCGTACGAGGCGTTGAAGCACTACAGCGAACGAAGCATGACGTTTCGCTTCGTGTCTAACGTCGATGGGACCGATCTGGCCGAGGCGGTGCGGGACCTCGATCCGGCGGAAACGCTGTTCGTCGTGTCCTCAAAGACCTTCACGACGCTCGAAACCATGACCAACGCCCATAGCGCGCGCGAGTGGTCACTCAAGGGGTTGGGTGGTGATGCCCGTGCGGTAGCCAAACATTTCGTCGCGGTTTCGACGAATGCCGCCGAAGTTCGTCGATTCGGCATCGACACCGCGAATATGTTCGAATTTTGGGACTGGGTCGGCGGCCGCTACTCCATGGATTCCGCGATCGGGCTGTCCACAATGCTGGCCATCGGCCCCGAGCAGTTCCTGAATATGTTGACCGGCTTCCGGCAGATGGACGAGCATTTTCGGACGGCCCCGTTCGACCGCAATCTGCCGGTGCTTCTGGGACTGCTTACGGTGTGGTACAACAATTTTTTCGGCGCGGATACTGTCGCGGTTCTGCCCTACGAGCAATACTTCAAGCGGTTTCCGGCCTATCTACAGCAATTGACGATGGAGAGCAACGGCAAGGGTGTGACCCGTAACGGGACGAAGGTCACGTACGAGACGGGTCCCGTCTATTGGGGGGAACCGGGGACGAACGGACAGCACTCGTTTTATCAGCTGATCCATCAGGGGACGAAGCTCATCCCCTGCGATTTCATCGCGTTCGGTCAGCCACTCAATCCACTCGGACGTCACCACGACATTCTGATTGCGAACATGTTGGCGCAGGGTGAGGCGCTCGCATTCGGAAAGCCCGCTGAGGAAGTTCGCGCGGAAGGGTCAGCGGATCTGCTGGTGCCCCACCGCATCTTCGACGGAAATCGACCATCCAACACGATGGTGCTCGACCGGCTCACACCGGAATCGCTCGGCAAATTGGTCGCCCTCTATGAGCATAGTGTCTTTACGCAAGGTATCATCTGGGGCGTCAACTCGTTCGATCAATGGGGTGTCGAACTCGGCAAGGTGTTGTCCCAGCGAATCATCCCCGAACTGGAGGGCCGGACCGAACCTCAACTCGGCCACGACAGTTCCACGAATGCCCTCATCCGCCGCTATCGCGCATGGAAAGGGAACCGTACGGACTAGGCGGTGTCCATGAGTCCCTGGGTCGCGAAGCAGTCGCTCCACCTACCCATGTACCTAGGGATGAGCAACGAACAGGGTCAGGTGTCTGGGTGCAGACGTGTGCGGTCAGAACCGACCCTGTTGACGCTCGACGTCGGATGCCATCCCAAACACCGGCCGATAGCGGGCTGGTCGTGCTCTCTCTCAGGGGTCGCGGCGCGCTCCCGAGGCACACGCACCGGTGACGGGGATCCTATGGAAGTGCCGGATCAGAACTTGAAGCCAACATCAACTCTGAACACTGAGAAACTGGGGGTCCCAGTGTTTGAGATGTCGACGAATTGTTGTCTGAAGCCTCCGCGGACGAGAAACATCGGGTTGACATCCCATCGAAGACCGGCACCGAATCCATACGCGAGGAACGTATCGTGCTTGGTTGGAAAGACCGGGCCGCAGATATAGCCGTACCACGGATACCAGAAGCAGCCGTTGACGGGTGGACCTGACACGATGTCCGTGTCGACATAGGTTCCCGCAACCAATGCGTCAAGGTACGGAGTCAGCGGACCTTTGAATACATTGTAGGTCAGTACCATCCCGAATGTGCTGGTTTCAATCGTTCCGTTGATCGGGCGAGTGCCGGCCAATGGAGTCGGAGGCGCGGGCTGCGCGGTCCCCTGATAATCAGGTCGACTCCAGGAAAACAACCCTCCCAGGTTCACGTGGTCGTTGAAGTTGTACCCGATCTGGATCCCGAAGCCGAAGCTGTCCTCGATCTTGACGTTCGTTCCGCCTTGGAACCCGATGTTGCGCGACAGCGTATACTGTGGCGAGAGCAGCACTTCCCATCGATGCGACCGATAGGACTCCTCCGCTCCTGCGGTGGAGGGGTACCATGCCGCGATGACCTGAGCGGCGGCCATCACCACGAGCACAATGCGCATGCAGACTCGACCCGGGTTCCTCATGTCAAAGCCTCCCGTCCGATCCGGAAGAGTTGCGCACATGCCGCCGGGCACTCGAGACCGGCCACTCATACGTCCGCTTGTGAGCGCCGCTATTTATTCATCAAGCCCAACGGATTGTCCATTGCTTTTGTTGCGCTCTCCTTCACATCCCCCGCATCCTTTTTCACCTGGCCTGCTCCCGTCATTGTCTTGTCAATGTTCAGCGACTGGGCGTCCTTGGTCGTCTGGGTGGCATCGGTCTTCAGATTGCCGGTTGCCTCGGACAGGGATTTCCCTCCGCTCTTCACAGGGGCTTTTTTTTCTGTTGCCGTGCCTTCAGCATGGGCCATTCCGGAGAGTGCGGGGAACGTCGCAGTAGTCAATCCCAGAGCCAAGGTCATCGCAGCGAACGTCGATGTGCGCATACTCCACCTCCTAGATATTATGGGGCATCGTCTGGAAGACGTGCCGTCCTGTTTAGTGCATGTACCGGGCTTCGAATCTGGCCCCGCGCCGGTCGGCTGAACCCGAACAGGCCCAGATGCCCGTCCGCGATGTTTGAATCTGTCACAGCCTCGAGGGCAAGAGGTGTGACCTGTCATGGCGCCCCAAAACCTCTTCCTTGATCGCGCGCTATTGGCTGCGTAGCGAGCTTTACGCGGCATCGAGATTCAATTTTGTCGACACGGTCCCACCCATTGATTTTGCATCCAACTTGACATCGAGCAGGAAGATGCGTTCGGGCGCGATGCCGCCTTCCGCCACCAGATAGTCTTGGATGTGCTTCGCGCGCTCGCGTCCCAGTCGAACGATTTCGCTGTCGTCGATCGTGATGTCGCCAAGGAGTCGCTCCTTCAGTGTGTCGATTGAGCGTGAAGCGGGCTGGTCTTCCTTGCCCTGAAGGGGTTTCGGTAATTGACCGTATTTTTTTCGGTAGAGGGCCTCGACCAGTTCAGTCTGCTTTTCGTGTGGCAGCGTACCGAAGTCGACCATCTCGGGAGCGAGTGTTCCTTCAGACTTCGTCGGTTTGGTCGAAGCGGCAAGAAGTTCGCGATGCAGCTTGAGTTCGGCCAAGGCCGCACGATCGGCCTCCGCATCCGCAGCGCCGGCCACCTCCAACTGAAGTCCCGGGCGCTCCTTCAGTGCCTTGGCGAGCGAGGAGAGCTTCTCTTGATCCGACGGGGTCAGGGTGACGCCGCCAACCGGGAATTCCACCACGCCCAGCTCCTCGCTGTCTCCACCGACCAGGCCCGCGATGAGATTGAACGGAGCGGTCACCGCCTTCGTCACCAGGTTCACCAGCACGCCGAGCAGCGCGCGACCGTACTTGAAGTCCGGATCGTTCAGATCCCCGCGAACAGGGAGATCAATGTCGATGACACCATGACGGTCCTTCAACAGGGCGATTGCCAGTTTCACGGGTAATGAGGTGGCGTCAGGGCTCTCCACCTGGTCGCCGAGCGTCAATTGTTCGATGACGACTTTGTTCTCGGCTTCGAGAATGTGCTTCGACAGCTTGTATTGGAGATCCACCGAAACTTTTCCCTTCTTGATGGGATAGCCGGCGAACTTGGTCGCGTAGGGCGACACCGTCGTCAGTTCGACGTTCTTGAATGCCAGAGCGATATCCGTGAACGCGTCGCTGGTCAATGGATTGATCTTCCCTTTGATGGCTACGGGCGCGTACTTGTCCACCTTGCCCTGAAGCGACACGTCCGCCCTCGACAGCTCCTTCGAGGACAGTCCTTTGATGGCGCCATTGAGCCCGAAGATTCCCGTGTCGATGACCGGCTTGAGAGAGAAGTCGGCAAAATGAGTGGACGCATCGACGAGACGAATCGCGCCGATCTGGATGGGAGGTGCCGGTTTCGAGGAACCCTTTGCCTGGTCGGTGGGTTGTTTGGCCTCCGCAGACGTTGGGGACGGGTCTGATTGTTTCGCAAAAATCTCTTGAACGTTCGTACTGCGATCGGGACCGATAATGAAGCGAAGGTACGGCTTCTTGGCTACGATCTCGGCGATCGTGATCCGTGTGGGCTCGAGGTCGAGGTTGACGCGGTTAAAGGCCAGTTCATCCCATTTCAGGAAGTCCTTGTGCAACAGGGTATCCTGTGTCAGGAGCTTCGTGATGCTGATCTTGCCGGCGTACTGGAGGTGCGGTTTCTGTTCGTCCTTCGCGCGATAGGCGAGATGGCCTTTGAGGTTGGCGGCTCCGCTCTTGAGTTGCAATTGTGCGATGGAGTCCAGATAGGGCTGGAATGGAACGAAGGCGATATTGGACACATCGATGTCGAGATCCGCAGCAAGCGGCTTGCCGGTGACCCCGCCGGTCACTTTGATGGTACCAGCGTCATTGACCCGCACGGAGACGTCCAGGCCGATTTTCGAATCGAGCCGGCTGGTGACGTCGGTGACCGTGATCACGAGTGGATTGAGGGCCAGGCGAACCGGTTCGGATGGCGTGCGATCCTCGATCGCGATCCCGTAGTTCTCGATTTCAATCCGATCAAGCGTCACGTCCCAGGGAGTGGGCTCGGAGGGAGACTCGGGCCGAGGCTCTTCCTTCGCGACCGGCGGTGTGGCTGTCCCTCCCGCGAACAGTGTCTGGAAATTCGTCGAACCGTCCTTGTTGAGCCAGCCCTTGATGCGAGCATCGCGCGAATGAACGGCGGCAATTCGTGCCTGTCGTGCCCCAAGATCGACGTCAATGCCGCTGATGGCAAACCCAGGGACAGACAGGATCGGATCGCTCTGGCCTTTCTCCGCCAGAGCGAATTGCGTCAGCATGAAGGCGGCCCCCTGAATCGTCGCGTGGAACGCGTCAGGGTCGGACCGGAATTCGTAGGGAATGGTGAGGCTGATGATGCCGTCCGTAATTTCGAAGTTGACGAGGTCCTTGATGTACTCCCACAACGTGCGGGTGCGAATTCCGGTGAGCTTGATGGTTCCTTCCGACCGGATCGGCTGGAAGTAGAGCGAGCCCCGCCATTCGATGCCTTCCCCCGGGCCGATCTCGGCGGTGAAATTCAGTTCATGATCCTCCAGCGTCTTCGGCTGTGTCGTGAAGTTTTGCAGGGCGAAGGTGAGCGGCACGATCTCGGTACTGAAGGGAGTCGGTTTTGATTCATCATGGAACTCAAGGATACCTCGATCCACGAGCAAATGTTCGACGATCACGCCAAGCGGAGCGGCGTCCTGTGAGTCTCCGGAGGCTGGTGGATCGGTCGATTCCGTCTGGGGAGTGCTGGGGCGGAGGTCCATGAGGTTCAAAGCTCCGTCACTCCGGACGACCGCCAGCACATACGGGTGCGTCACGCGAATCATGGACAACGTCAGCGCCCGATTGACGACAGAGGCCAGTTCAACATTGATATAGAGTTCTTCAAAACCGAGGATGGGGCTGCGATCCTCTTCGTGTACGTCGAATTCGCGTAGCGTGAGCGACAATGCGAGGGGGTTGAACGAGACCTCCTTGACGCTGACCGGATGACCAAGCTGCTCGGTCAGGACGGTTTCGAGCTTGGAGTGCACGATGCGGGGGACGACCAGAAATCCGATGACGGCGTAGAGGACCATGCAGCCCGCTGCGGCGAGCGCCCATTTGGCACCTCTAGTCAACTTTTTGCCCGAGGACGGAGACATGGAATACTGGTTTGGCCTGTCCGATTCATCCTAAAACGGCGCCCGAATTGCCCGATGCGCTCCTTGGCTCCGTGATGAAACCCCGTTCCGCTGGAGAGAGTCAAGGGGCGCTCGTGCGAATGGGGCGTTCCGAGCCGATGGCCGGCCCTCCTAGGTGCGTCGTTTCCCTTTACCTGCAATGGCTTTGGCGGCGCGGCCGCCGGCCGCCGTTCTTCCTGCCTCCAAGGTATCCTGTGCGGTCAGGGCTCCGAAAATTTGCAGGAGCTTGGCCACAATGCCCGTCCACCCCGTCTGATGACTGGCGCCCAATCCGGCTCCATTGTCCCCGTGGAAGTATTCATAGAAGAGGAGATGGTCGCGCCAGTGCGGGTCGGACTGGAACTTGCCGCAGCCGCCGTGCACCGGCCGCCGGCCCTCCCGATCGGGAAGAAAGATCGCGGCGAGGCGTTTCGAGATGTCCTGGCTTACCTCGAACAGGTTCATCTGTGTGCCGGAACCGGTCGGGCATTCGACCGTGAATTCGTTGCCGTAATACGTGTAGAGATTCAGCAGGGCTCGAATGATCAAGGCGTTGACCGGCATCCAGATCGGCCCGCGCCAGTTCGAATTGCCTCCGAACATGCCCGTGTTGGATTCAGCCGGCAAATAATCCACCCGATACTCCTCCCCATGAACATGGAAGACGTACGGGTGCGCCAAGTGAGCGCGGGACAGCGAGCGGATCCCGTAGGGGCTCAGGAATTCGTTCTCGTCGAGCATCCTCGACAGGACCCGGCGAAGTTTGCGCTCGTCCAAAACGGACAACAGCCGCCGGTCCTTCACTCCGAGTTTTGCCGGCGGGGCGATGTTGGCGATCAATTCCGGATGCTGCCTCAAAAATCGGCGCGTGCGTTCGAGGAGCCCGGGCAGCCGTTCCGCTACATCCTTGTCGAATACCGTGGAGGCGCAGAGCGGAAGCAATCCGACCATGGACCGAACCTTGAGCCTGGTGGCCTGGCCGTCCGGGAGACGCAGCAGATCGTAAAAGAAACCGTCCTCCTCGTCCCACATTTCATCGTGCTGCTCGCCGATCCGATCCATGGCCCCGGCGATCCAGAGGAAATGCTGCACGAACTTCAGGGCCATCTCTTCGTAGGTCGGATCGTGCGTGGCCAATTCCAGGGCAATGTCCAACATATTCTGACTGAACAATGCCATCCACGCCGTGCCGTCCGCCTGCTCGAGATGGCCGCCGGTCGGCAGGGAGGCGCTTCGGTCGAACACGCCGATATTGTCCAATCCGAGGAATCCGCCCTCGAAGACGTTTCTGCCGCCCGGATCCTTTCTGTTGACCCACCAGGTGAAATTCAGGACGAGTTTGTTGAAGGCGATTCTCAGGAAATCGAGATCGCCCCGTCCGCGAGCTTGCTTCTCGGCCTGATACACGAACCAGGTCGCCCAGGCGTGCACGGGCGGATTGACGTCGCCGAAGTTCCATTCGTACGCGGGCATTTGCCCATTGGGGTGGAGGTACAGATCGCGCAGCATCAGGTCGAGCTGTTGCTTGGCGAAGTCCACGTCGACGGTGGTGAGCGCGATGCAGTGAAACGCCAGGTCCCACGCCGCGTACCACGGGTACTCCCACTTATCCGGCATGGAAATGACGTCTTCGTTGACCATGTGGTACCAATGCCGGTTCCGGAGATGCTGGGCTTTGGTGGGGATCAACGGATCGGCGCCATGCTCCGCGAGCCATTTATCGAGGTCGAAGTAGTAAAACTGCTTGGTCCAGAGCATCCCGGCCATGGCCTGTCTCAGAACCGACGCTTCCTCTTTGCTGAGGGAGGGCGGCGTGATCGCTGTATAGAAGGCGTCGGCTTCCTTGAGACGCTTCCGCATCGTCTCCTCGAAGTCTTTGCCGAGCACCGTAGCGGACCGGCCCGAAGAGGCCTCGGCCGGTTGTGCGTCAGAGAGGCGAAGCCGGATGACCTTCGTCGCTCCTCCCTCGATCTGAAGTTGGTAATGCGCGGCCGCCTTCGTCCCCGTTCGATAGGGGTTGACGGCCTGGTGCAGGCCGTTGACGACACAGTCATTGATCCCATCCTTGACGTATGGGCTTGCATTCGGGCTGTTGAAGAGCCGCTCGTGGTTGGTCTCATTTTCCGTGAACAAGACGGGGACGGGTCCCTCGCAGGCCAAATAGCGCGTGCCCAATTCGGGGTGATGGGCCGCGACGATCGCCATGGAGTCAGAGCCTGCCACTTGCTCGAGACTGGGTTTGACGGCCCCCTTTGACCAGGACCACGTATTGCGAAACCATAGGGTGGGGAGGACGTGCAGGGTTGTCGGGCTGTCGCCGCGATTCGAGAGGCTGATTTGGATCAGGATGTCGTCCGGCGATGCTTTGGCGTACTCGACCAGCACGTCGAAATAGCGATCCGCGTCGAAGATCCCGGTATCGATCAATTCATACTCGAATTCCTCGCGACTGCGCCGGCGATTCGTCGAGACGAGGTCGTCATACGGATACGCGGCCTGTGGGTATTTGTAGAGATATTTCATGTAGGAGTGGGTCGGCGTGCTGTCGAGGTAAAAGTAATACTCTTTCACGTCTTCGCCGTGGTTGCCCTCGCTGTTGGTGAGGCCGAAGACACGCTCCTTCAAAATGGGGTCGGAGCCGTTCCAGAGGGCGATCGCGAAACAGAGCCGCTGCTTGTCGTCCGAGATACCGGCGAGCCCATCCTCGCCCCATCGATAGGCACGCGACCGGGATTGGTCATGTGTAAAGTAATCCCAGGCATCGCCCGATGAACTGTAATCTTCGCGTACCGTACCCCACTGGCGCTCGCTCAAGTACGGGCCCCACCGCTTCCAGTTCCGACCGTCTTGTAGTAATCGTTGTCGTTCGGCTGTTTCCGCCATGACGCTCTCCTCTCCCTGGTCAACCCGATGAAGCCATCGACGCAGATGGTGCACGTAGGATAGCGCAATCAGACGGCGCCGGTCACCATCGCCCGGGGGCGAAGGAGGAAAAAGGGGCCGCAATGCTGCGGGGAACCTCTGCTTCACCGAGTGTTGGACCTGCCGTGCTCTTGGACGATCTGCGTTCAGAGACCGCGGTCCATGTGCCTTGTTTGCTGGAGAACCGCTCGTGAGCATCGAGGGTCGGCCGCCGGCACTTTGATTTTGTCTGATTGATTACGTATGCTGCGCCTTGTCGCAGGGATGAGAAGACGGCGCAGACTGCACGGCCGAACGTGGTCCGGCGAGGTAAGTGAGCGTTCAAGAGTTCGAATCGTAACCTGTCCAACTGGATCAGACGTACATATGCATAGTCGGTTTGGTATGAACCCCGCGTCGACCTTCACTATCCTGAGGGTGATTTTCGCTGCCGTACTCCTGCTCCAAGCTTCTGGCTGCGCGATCAATCCTGTCAGCGGACGGCCGGAAGTCATGCTGATCACGGAGGAACAGGAGAAGAAGATCGGGGCGGAGGAAGCCGAAAAGGTCGAGCAACAGATGGGCCTCGTGCCGGATGTCGCATTCACGAGCTATCTCAATCTATTGGGGAAGAGGCTGGCAGAGGCTTCGCCGCGACCCGCGCTCGAGTACCGCTTTTATGTGGCCGACATGGTGGAGCCAAATGCGTTTGCACTTCCGGGAGGCCATATCTATGTGAGTCGTGGAATCCTGACGCTCGCGAATTCCGAGGATGAGCTGGCGGGTGTCGTCGGCCATGAGGTCGGGCATGTCGCCGGGCGGCACAGCGTGCAAGCCATGTCCAAACGGGCGCCGTTCGCCGTGGTGTTCGGAATCGCGTCCGGTTTGGCGGGGATCGTGAGTCCTTTTGTGGGAAACATCATCGGCGGCATCGGGGATATCACGGAGAGCGTGATCTTTTCGCCCTATAGCCGGAGCCAGGAAACAGAAGCCGATCGGGTAGGGCAGGAGATGGCTGCCCGTGCCGGCTGGGACCCTTCCGGTTTGACAAAGTTGCTGCACTCCTTGGACCGAGAGGTGAAACTGTACGAAGGAGGGAAGCGAAGGCCGAGCTTCTTCGATACCCATCCTCCCACGCCCGATCGTGTGGAACGTACCGCCGCACATGCCAAGAATTTGAGCAAGGCGTCCATTCCGCCCATCAGTTCCTCCTCGGAGGACTTTATCCGACGGCTCGATGGTCTTGTGGTTGGGCCAAGAGCCGCCAACGGCATCGTTCACGGCACCAGCTTTCTCCATCCTGACCTGAATGTTTTCATTGGATTTCCTGAAGGATGGAAAATACAGAACTCCCCGCAAAAGATTATCGCAGCCGCCCCCGACGGGGAGGCCGCCGTCGTCACGGGTGCCGTCGCGGAGGGCAATGATCCAATCGAAGGTGCGCGCCTTCTCGAAAAAAAATCGAAACAGAAGAGCATCGTGTCACAGACGACCCTGACGACCATCAATGGATTGCCGGCGGCGCGGACGCAGCTTCATGCAGACAGCAAGGTGACGATCGATTTCACGTGGATTGCCTATGGGGGCGTGGTCTATCAGGTCGCAGCGTTGGCTGCCAGCAAGCAGTTCGACACACTGAAGCCCATCTTCCATCGTGTTGCGGATAGCTTCAGACCTCTGACTGCATTGGAGCGGTCAAGCATCACGGAAACACGCATTCGGCTCGTGACAGGCCGTGAAGGGGAAACGATCGGAGCGCTCAAGCAACGTACCGGATCGGCATGGAGCGAAGAGGAAATCGCCGTGGCGAACGGCCTGGAAGTTTCTGACAAGATTCGTGGCGGGCAACTGCTGAAGGTTGCCAAAACAGAACCGTATACTTCGAACAAGTAAGGTCGTGTCGTTTCCGACCGCCCGGCTTCGACCGGCGTTGGAAATTTATTTTGCGGAACAGGCACCGGACTGGTCGGAGGAGATCGTCCATTCGACCATGACTGGAAAGTCCAACCATGAAGTGCTGGTGTGTATCGGACCTCGTCCTTTCGGAACGCTGCTCAATCGATAAGCCGCTCCTGCTGAAGTTTGCGCCATCCCTCTCTGTCTCAGTTGTAGCGATTCGACACACTCCGTCTGAGGAATTCATAAAAAAGAACCCCTTAACAGGGTGTTGGAAAAAGGCTTTCGTGGAATTCGCGGTTGTGCCGCCTCGGACACATTAGCGGTACGTTAATTGCCGTTCGGTTCATGTCCTAGGGACAGCAGGATCACACAGCGTTGAGAACGCTGGTTGACGCATGTGCTCATGCCCTCTCGCGTTGCCGCTGTGACCCGGCTATCGGGAAATGCGCCGACAGGGAAGCCCGAGGCGATAGGGAACCCACTGGAAATCGGCCGTGGATGCCCCGGCCGACGACATCACAGGAGGAGGACACAGATGACATCGAGATACGACACGAGCGGTGGTGGGACGTTTTGGTTCAGGTACGTACGCCACAGGGTTGGAGGAATTCTCCTCTTGGCGCTCTGGATAGTGGCCATCCCCTGGTCCGCTACGGCAGAAGACATGACCGAACAAAAGCAACTGGTCGAGAAGGCACGACTCACGCTGGAGGCCTTCGCGGCGGATCCCAGCATGGGCGGTGCGCTTCGCAAACTGAGGTCGGAAACCAAGGCGCTCTTCATCGTGCCGCAATTTGTTCGGGGAGCATTCGTCTTCGGTGGAGCCGGCGGCAGTGGTGTCCTGTTGGTTCGAGATGAGAAGACCGGAGCGTGGTCCGAGCCGGCGTTTTATACGATGGGATCCGCGAGCTTCGGCCTGCAGATTGGGGGAGACGTCTCGGAGATGATCCTAGTGGTGAGAACGAAAAAGGGCGTCGAGGAATTTTACCGGTCGGATTTCAAGCTCGGTGCTGATGTCTCAATGGCGGTCGGCCCGACCGGCGAGGGGATGACCGTTCGCGATATGACCGCCGATATCATTTCCTATGCTCGCAAAAAGGGAGTGTTCGCTGGCTTGTCGGTGGAAGGGGCCGTCCTATCCGTTTCTGACGCGTCGAACCATGTCTACTATGGGAAGGAGGTCCGACCGACCGACATCATCGTGAAACGGAGCGTGAACAATCCGGACTCGGCCGATCTACGGAAGGCCGCGGCGGAGTTGATGAAATAGGGCGCATCCGGACTGCATGGTCCCTCACCGGCGTTTCGTACGAGCGAAATACCGCGAGTGAACTTCGGGACAGTCGTTCCGGTCCCATGCCGAGGTCGGTATCGGGCTTCATGCAGAATCGTCATGTCGGCGTCGGTCGGGAGATAGGACGACGCTGCGAGGGTCGTCTATGGGCGGACATACGACGACGCGTTGGCCGTCTGGGCAGGTGGACGTGTAGCGTCCGGAAATTTTAGGCACCGGGTGACCGGTAAAGGCTTGCTTGGCTCCTGACCTACATGCATCATTCATGGTCCGACTTGTCCAGGCGCTCGTTCGCCAGAAACGTGCAACGGAGGCCATCATGAAAGCCATACATCTAGCCCTCGTCGCCGCCCTGTTGTCCCTTGGCGTTTGGAGCCCGGGAGCGTACGCCGATGGGCAGAGCGATATCGGAACAGCCGACAAGGCGACCCTCCAGAAGGTCCATCCGACGAAGCCCACCTACTCACCCTATGCGGGGCGAAACTTCCCGACGAGGCCATTCTTCGGCGACACCCATCTGCACACCTCGTTTTCGATGGACGCCGGGGCATTTGGTGCCAGACTCGCCCCAAGGGATGCCTATCGCTTTGCGCGGGGGGAGGAAGTCACGTCCAATACCGGCCAGCGAGTCAAGCTCTCGCGACCCCTCGATTTTCTCGTCGTCGCAGACCATTCGGACAACATGGGATTCTTTCCAGACCTGTTCGCCGGCAACCCCGAACTCCTCGCTGATCCCACGGGACGCAAATGGTACGACATGATTCAATCCGGAAAAGGGGCGGAGGCGGCACTCGAGATCATCGTGGCCTTTTCGCATGGCACGTTTCCAGAAAAGCTGATGTATTTTCCGGGCACCCGCGGTTATCGCGGCGCGTGGCGGGAGACCATCAAGGCGGCGGAGACGTACAACGAGCCGGGCCGGTTTACCGCGTTTATCGGATTCGAATGGACTTCCAACACGGGTGGGAACAACCTGCATCGCAACGTGATCTTTCGTGACAATGGAGACAAGGCCGGCCTTGTCGAACCCTTTACCGTGTATCCCCCGATGGGCAGCGATGACCCTGTGCACCTGTGGAAATGGATGGCGGCCTACGAAGCCAAGACCGGCGGCAACGTCCTGGCGATTGCCCACAACGGCAATCTCAGCAACGGTCTCATGTTCCCCACGGTCGAGACCTTCGGCAAGAAGGTCGACAAGGCGTATGCGGATGAGCGAGTCAAGCGGGAGCGACTGTATGAAGTCACGCAGACCAAGGGAACCGGTGAGGCTCACCCCGTGCTCTCGCCGAACGACGAGTTCGCCGACTTTGAAATCTGGGACAAGGGCAACCTCGACGGCAGCGTGGCGAAGACCAACGACATGCTCGAATTCGAGTACGCCCGCTCGGCGTATAAGAACGGTCTGAAGCTGGCGCAGACGATTGGAACGAACCCCTATCAGTTTGGCTTGATCGGCAGCAGTGACGCGCATACCGGTCTGGCGGCCATGGAAGAGGACAACTTCTTCGGCAAAACCGCGCCGCAGGAGCCGAGCCCGGAACGCATGAAGAAGGCCTTCTTCGACAATCCCAAGACCGGCGTCAAGGTCATGGACTGGGAGGTTGGCGCCTCAGGGTATGCGGCTGTATGGGCGACCGGGAACACGCGCGAGGCACTCTGGGACGCGATGGAACGCAGGGAGACGTACGCCACGACCGGCCCGCGCATGGCCGTGCGCTTCTTTGGCGGCTGGAACTTTGAGGCGAAGGATGCCCTCAGTCGTCTGCCGGCCGCCATCGGGTATGGCAAGGGCGTCCCGATGGGTGGAGAGTTGACCGCCGCACCGCAGGGCAAGTCGGCGACGTTCCTCGTGGCGGCCCTCAAGGACCCGATCGGGGCGAACCTGGATCGGATCCAGATCGTAAAAGGGTGGCTCGATGACAAGGGTGAAGCCCACGAAAAGGTGTACGACGTGGTGTGGGGGGATGCCGACAGGCGAAAGCCCGACGCGAGCGGCAAGGTGCCAGCGGTTGGGGATACGGTGGACGTGGCCAATTCCACCTGGACCAACACCATCGGCGATCCTGAGTTGATCGCGGTGTGGAAAGACCCGGAGTTCAATCCGGCGTTGCGCGCCTTTTACTATGCGCGCGTCCTGGAAATTCCCACGCCGCGCTGGACCGCCTACGATGCGAAACGATTCGGGGTGAAACCGAACCCCGGCACCAGAATGGTCATCCAAGAGCGTGCGTATACGTCACCGGTTTGGTATACGCCCTAACACGCTGTTGAGAGAAGATATTGAGGGGCCTGACAAGTGGTCCCGTGACGACTCACGGACCAACATAAAAGAGCCCGCAGGATGTTTAAAATGGCCGTCCAGCGATACCAGAGCAAGTCATGGGATCTGCGCACGCCAATGCGAGGGGCCGAGGGGGAGGCGGTGACTCTATCTCCTGCTAGTGCCGTCCACCAATCGTTGTGGTGACCAACGCTGTACTACGTACGGTGTCGTCATACAGGTCGACTTATGCAACAGCGACCAACGTGTGTGTTGCTCCGTAACGCCCTGCCGCTTTTCTCGAATCCTTGTCTATTGTGGCGACACTGCACATGGCGGTCTGGCACGCAATGTGGGGGCCAGATTTAGCGGTGCGGGCGCCCCGGCCGGGAAACGTTCAGGAGGTGAAGATGAAGGGAACAGCATCCACTGTGTTGAAATTCATGATGGCGGGGTATCTCTCGATGGCACTGGTGCCGGGCGGTCCGTCCGCCCACGCGACGGACATCTCGCGAGAGCAGGCGCGTCAGATTGCCACCGAGGCGTACGTGTACACCTACCCCTTGGTACTGATGGATGTCACGCGACGGATGTCGATCAACGTAGAGTCCGGGGCGCATCCAGGTTTCGGCCCGATGAATCAATTCAGCCACATGCGTACGTTCCCGCCCGGCGATTTCAAAGAGGTCGTGCGCCCTAACTTCGATACACTGTATTCCATCGTCTGGCTTGATCTCAGCAAAGAGCCCGTGATCGTGTCGGCGCCGGATACGCAGGGACGATATTACATGCTCCCGATGCTCGACATGTGGACGGATGTGATTGCCGTCCCAGGCAAGCGTACGTCCGGTACCAAGGCTGCCCATTTTGCGGTCACGGGGCCGGGATGGAGTGGGGAGCTGCCGCCCGGTGTGACCCGCATCCCGTCACCCACACGCTATGTCTGGGTGATCGGCCGGACGCAAACCAACGGGCCCAACGACTATGAAAATGTGCATAAGGTTCAAGAGGGGTACAAGGCGACGCCTCTCTCTGAGTGGGGCACGTCACCGCAGGGGGTTAAGGCACACGTCGATCCACAGGTCGATATGAAGACGCCGCCATTGATCCAAGTCAAGAAGATGTCGGCCAAGCGGTACTTCACCTATGCCGCGGAGCTCCTGAAGCAGCATCCGCCGCACGCAACCGATGGGTCGATTCGATTGCGATTGCAGCGTATCGGGTTGGAGCCGGGGAGAGATTTCGATTTCGATCGCCTGACACCGGACATTCAAGAAGCCTTGGCGCATGGAATCCAGCACGCCTTGCATCTGATGCAGACGGAGGCGAACCATCCACGTAAGACCAGCAACGGATGGAACATCCAGACTACGGTCATGGGCGTGTACGGCAATGAATATCTTCAACGGGCCGTCGTCGCCATGGTCGGTCTCGGCGCCAATCCGGCGGAAGAGGCCGTGTATCCTATGAACGTCCATGATGCGGACGGTAAGCCCATGGTGGGAGGGCAGCGGTATGTCCTGCATTTCGCCAACGACCAGCTTCCGCCCGTCGATGCGTTCTGGTCGCTGACCATGTATGACGCCGATGGGTTTCCCGTGCCGAATCCGATCGAGCGATATGCGATCGGCGATCGCGATCCTCTCCAATTTAACCCAGATGGATCACTCGATATCCACATCCAGCCAGGATCTCCGGGCAAGGGCAAGGAGGCGAACTGGTTGCCGTCGGCCAAGTCAGGGAAGTTGGGGTTGACGATGCGTCTCTACATGCCCGGCTCGAAGATTTTGACCGGTCATTGGCTGCCGCCGGTGGTGAAACGGGTTGAGTAGGCCTCGTGCGCCGTTGGCGGCAATGTGCCTCAGCGTGCCCATGCTTCTACGATTTGGTCTACGCCGTAGTGGGAGAGTCCTCCGTCGCAAAGGGGAACATTTCAGAGACGGTGACGGTTGGAGGCAGGGTACTAAGCGATCACGTTATGCGTAGAGTGATAAGGGAACCGCTGCTCCATTTTGCGCTCTTGGGTCTCGTCATTTTCGGTCTAAACACATGGCTCGACGACACTGCGGTTCACAACGGACTGCGGATTGAACTCACTGCCGCGGATATCGGCCATCTCCGAACTCTGTGGCAACGCACCTGGCAACGACCTCCCACTGCAGATGAATTACGCGGAGCTATCGAGGACCGGGTGCGCGAGGAGATTCTGTATCGGGAGGCGCTCGCCATGGGGCTGGACAAGGACGATACGGTGGTCCGCCGCCGATTGATGCAGAAGCTGAAATTCCTGTCTGAGGACCTCATGGCCGGTACTGAGCCGACTGTGGACGAGCTTCAGCGTTATTTTCGCGAGCATCGAGAGCGTTACCGTGAACCGGTGAGGCTCCAGTTTTCGCAGGTCTTCTTCAACGTCGACCGTCACGGCGCGAAAGCGGCAGGTATGGCTCGCGAGGCGTTGGAGTCACTGACGGCCCGAGGGGCGTCTGCAAACGCAGGCCAGGCGTTGGGTGATCGCCTCTTGACGTTGGTGTATGACTACCCAGAACAGAGCGTAGAAGATGTCGCTCGTGTGTTCGGCGATGACTTCGCACGCCAGGTCGTACAGCTGCCGGTCGGCGGCTGGCAAGGACCAGTACGATCCGGGTACGGGTTGCACCTGGTGTATATCAAGGACCGTCGCCCCGGGCTCGTGCCGACGCTCGCCTCCGTACAACATGCTGTTCTGCGCGACTACGAACAGGCCAAGCGTGAGGAAGCCGCCGAGGACTTTTATGAACGACTCAGGGCGCGGTATGACATCGTGATCGACCAGACGGCCCTGGAGAGTCTGGCACGTGGCCGGTCCCTCGCGGAGGCGGCCAGATGAGCGTGCGCCTTGCTGGCCTGCTCCTCCTTGTCTGGTCGGCCTGGGGGCAGGGAGTTGCACTTGCTCATGAAGTACGACCGGGTCTGCTTCAATTGACCCAAGTTGAGCCGACTCGGTTCGACGTCTTATGGAAAATCCCGGCTCGTGGTGATCGTGTCTTGGCGCTTCGCCCCGTCTTTTCGGAGCACTGTCGACCGGTATCAACACCCCTCGTGCGTCTGGCCAATGCGGCCCAGGTCTCCCGTTGGGCGATTGATTGCGATACCGGCCTGTTGCAGGGTGCGGAGATCAGGATTGAGGGCCTGGATGCGACGATGGTCGATGTGTTGGTGCGAATCAACTGGAGTAGCGGCACGGTGATGTCGGAGATCCTGCGTCCCAGTGACACCTCTTTTCGGATCGGTTCTGGGACTGCTCCCACCTGGGGCTATCTCACGCTCGGCGTCGAACATATTCTGTTCGGGATCGATCATCTGCTGTTCGTGCTTGGGCTAGTGCTGCTCGTGCCCGACATGTGGCAGCTTGTGAAAACCATCACGGCCTTCACCGTTGCGCACAGTATCACGCTGGGATTATCGACACTGGGGTTTATGTACGTGCCTCAGGCTCCCGTCGAGGCCGTGATCGCGCTGAGCATCGTCTTTGTTGCGTCGGAGCTCGCGCGCCAGAACAATGCGCAGCTCGACGTGATGGCTCGATATCCCTGGATCGTGGCTTTCATATTCGGGCTGCTTCACGGATTCGGGTTTGCCGGCGCCCTGGCTGAAGTGGGATTGCCCCAGACCGACATCCCGCTGGCATTACTGTTCTTCAACATCGGTGTGGAAATCGGGCAACTGGGATTTGTGGCGACCGTGCTCGGAGCGGCCTGGATGTTCCATCGCGTGGTGGGTCCCGCACCACTGTGGGTCCCTCGATTGGCCGCCTACTGCATTGGCTCCGTGTCCTCGTTCTGGGTCATCGAGCGCATGGTGGCGCTGTTCCCATCGAAGTAGCTATTTGGTATGGAAGCAGAGTGCGCGCAGAAGTACTGAGAGAGACTTCCGCCATGAAGCGGTCCGTTGGGACAGGGTGCGGTGACGAGCTGTGGAGTGATGACGTCGGGAGCGAAGACCGCAATCGCTCTGTCGCCATGAAGACAATGAAAATCGGCACCCTCGCTTGCCGATTCGACGTCACGATAGGTCGATGTCGGATACCTGAGTTGTGCCATGGGCGGAGCACGGCCCACGCTGAGACGCGAGACACTTCAATGGTCGACGGTTGATGCAGTCGGGGAGACGATCGACTTGAGTCTGCAACAGAAACTGATCCATGAGGGGAAAGCCGTTGGACTGGCGACGCTCTATTTTGGTTGCTGGATAGCAGCCTTGGTCACGCTCAAGCACTTGATTCTCGCGGAGTACCATATTGAGTTTCACGGCTTCTCGAAGGCGCTGGTCGGTGTGCTGATTCTTTCGAAGGTGGTGCTGGTTCTGGAACGTGTTTCGCTTGGTGCGTGGGTCCGAGCACGACCCGCATGGGTGGATATCATCCTTCGCACGGCGCTGTACGCCGGTGGGGTGTTTCTCGTGTTGCTGGCCGAAAAAACGATTGAGGGACGACATGAATACGGCGGCCTTGGTGCTTCGTTGAGCGCGGTGTTTCAGCATGCGGATAGCCGTCACGTGTTGACCAACGTGGTCGGTTTGTCGGGAGGGTTGCTGGGATATAACGTCTTGTCGGTCGTGCGTCGTCATCTCGGGCGAGGCGGTCTCTATCGGCTGTTCTTGACGCCCATTCCTACAGAGACGTTCACGAATCAGCCGGCTTCAATTGCGAGGACTTGACGAGATCTCGGACGGATCTGGAGACGCCCGGGCAGTAACGAGGCGCATGCCCAAATGGCGCGTGCAGATGCTGGAAGAAGTGCGAGGAACACCTTCCGAGCACGGACGCACTGGTGCATATCGTGACGCGCATCTCGAGGACATTCGCCACCAGCGCCGGGGCACCCCGTATCCGAGTCATGCCGCGCCTCTGAGCTTCAGGCCTCACCGTGGTCATCAACGGGCTGTTCGCACCCAATGCCCTGAAGTCCTATCCGTCCGTTCGACCATTCCGCACAGCTGAATCCGATTGAGGCGAATGCAATCGGCGGTCGCGATCACCTCCCATTCGTACATCCAGCCTGCAGGGCTGCGGTGACCGGCGTGAGTTGCAAGAGTGCGAAAGTCAGCCATTCTGCCTTGAGTCAAGGCCGGGTATCGTGCTTTGATGGCTCCTCTGGGCGGGTAATCTGATACTCATGTTTCCGGCACAGAAGCACCGCCCACGCAGGACTACTCATGTAGACGGGAGTAGAAATGAAGACGTCGGAGGCCGGTGAGAATAGCGGCAACTGAGCCACCGACCAAGCCGCGCCTTGTGTGGGAGGCGCGGGTCAGTCCGAGTGCTCGTACAGATATGGTCACAATGAGGGGGGATTTATGAAGAACCGTCGCTCGCTGATCCAGTCGTGGACAATAGGATTCGTATTGCTGACTGGAGTCGGCTTGGCTGACGCCGCAGACCCATTGCCATCTTGGAACGACGGCGCCGCGAAAACGGCGATCATCCGGTTTGTGTCCCGGATTACGACCGACGGGGGACCTGACTTCGTTCCGTTGGCGGAGCGCATCGCGACCTTCGACAACGACGGGACCCTATGGGCCGAGCAGCCGATGTATTTCCAATTTCTCTTCGCTCTCGATCGTGTCAAGGCGCTCGCGCCGCAGCATCCCGAGTGGAAAACCAAACAGCCGTTCGCCTCGCTCCTCAAAGGCGACCTCAAGGGAGCATTGGCGGGCGGGGAGAAGTCCTTGCTGCACATCGTCGCGGCGACACACTCCGGCATCACGACAGTGGAATTCGAGCACATCGTGAAGCAGTGGCTCGCCACCGCCCAACATCCGAGGTTCAAACGTCCTTATACGGCTCTCGCGTATCAGCCCATGATCGAGTTGCTCGACTACTTTCGGGCAAATGGCTTTAAAACCTTCATCGTCTCCGGAGGCGGCGTGGAGTTCATGCGCGCCTTCGCCGAACAGGTCTATGGGATTCCGCCCGAGCAAGTGGTCGGCAGTACCGGCAAGCACCGTTTCGAGGTGCGCGATGGGAAGCCCGTCCTCGTCAAATTGCCGGAGGTGGATTTCATTGACAACAAGGAAGGCAAGCCGATCGGTATTCAAACATTCATCGGGCGGCAGCCGATCGCCGCGTTCGGCAATTCGGACGGTGATCTGCAGATGCTCCAATGGACCTGTTCGGGATCTGGCGCCCGCTTATGTCTCCTCGTGCACCATACCGATGCCGATCGAGAATGGGCCTACGACCGACAGTCGCCGATCGGTCGACTCGACAAGGGGCTCGATGACGCGAAGGGGCAAGGGTGGGCCATTGTCGACATGAAGCACGATTGGAAGCGTGTGTTCACGTTCGTCGATTAATTCGATAGATCGGTCGGCGGGAGGGCAACAGTCCACCAGGAGATTCGCACTGACGCTCGCGTTCGTGACATTGTGCACAACGGAGACCGTGGCTCGGCGGGCCGAGACACCGGTAGTAGGCCGTTACCCTGGTGGCCACGTCGGATTGGGAGGGGGCGTGAGCCCACCACGGACGCCTTTAACTTCTTCCGTTACAAATCGTCAGTAGGCTGCAACGCTGGAGGTGTCAGCATATGAATCGCATGCGCGTTGCCCGTGCCTATGTGGTGACTGCTCTGCTGCTCGGGTGGAGTGGGGATGGGCGTGTGTTCGCATGGGATTATCCGGAACATCGCGACATTGCGATCCTGACTCTGGAACACCTCGACCCAGCACTGAGGTCGGTATTCGATCGCTTCTGGAGTGAGGCTCGTCAGGGGCACCAGCCCCTTCTTTGTGAACAGGGAGCCGACAAGGATCAAGGGGTCATGCCGACCTGTATCGACTGGGCCGCGCTGTCGGCCATTGGTGGGGATCATTCGTGCTCGAGCCAGGAGATGTCCGACACGGTGCTCAATGCAGACTGGATTCTCAAGGTGGCCCACATCGCCGCGCAACTGAAGGTCGATCTTTCCCGCATTACGGACCAATCGCTTCCTGGGGAAATCTCCCAGGACAAGCTTACAATTAAAGATCTTCGCCGTCGGCTGGAGAGTGAGCGGGCGCGAGCGGAGCGTCTCAATGCCCTGCGGACAAGCGATACGAATCTCCAACGGGCGGATCCGCGATACGCCACTCGCGCCGACGCCAACCTGGCCCACTTTCTGCTCGCGCGCCCTCGCCCTGACATTTCCCCGCTGGAATATGCGCAGCTCACTCTCACTCCGGGGTCCGAACTCAATGCACTTGGAGTGTGGGGGACCTATCACTTGGAGGCCCTACAAAAGGCCACTCGACTGGCAAAAGAGACTCTGACTCCCGATGAGCACCGGGCACTGGTGTTTTCCATGCTGTTTGATGAAGCCTTTGCGCTGCACTTTTTGGAGGATGCATTTTCGGCCGGTCATGTGGCCGGATCGTGGGGCGTTTCGGCTCAACGGAAAGGCACACATGACATTTACAATCAAATCGGCATCGAGGTCTTTCCTTGGGTGGGGAAGAGTGAGTCGATGGTACTCAGGGGGGACGCGCACATGCGTCAGGAGGATGCCGAGCGAGCGGCTCATGCTGCTCGCTTGAGCCTCGGCCAGGTACTCGACACGGCGACGGGAGTTTCAAGGCCCATCGAGATGCCGTACACGCCAGCCGCTCCAATGCATCCCGGGGTTCTCGATGTTTGTAAAACTCGTACCTTCCCATTGCGGCCGGAAGGGTTGCGTGTGACACCGGAAGCCCTCTCAATGGGATATGAAGTCTTGGCTCTGACGCCTGTGCCTGGTCTGGGACCTGGGATTGGCGCCTTGCCTCGGTATCGCAGCGAAATGGGACCCTTCATCGGGCTCGCAGGAGCCGTGGACGGCCAATATGTCTCCGGTGGGTTCACCCCTTCGCAAGGTGGTGGCGTAAAGGGTACCGTCGATCTCTCTGTTCGGCTCGGTTTGGGATTGGATGGCGTGATCGGCGACGCAGGAGATGGGTTAATTTTCCTAGCATTTGGGCTCCGTGGCGATTCTTCGAGTTCGAATTCGATCGCCGATCCGTCCCTCGCGACGCAGGGAGGAAATATCTCGTCGGCCATCCCCGCGCGCGTGGGGCTGTCCACTCGATTGCGGATGCCGTTTTACGTGATCCCCGGCGACCTGTTGTTGCTTGCGCCCCTATACTTCCTTGCGCCCGACCGATACATAGACATGGCGATCACGGCGAGCAATGGAGGCTTGCTAGGATGGCAGACCGGCTGGGCTACACCGATCGGGCGCTTTCAATTCGTAGCCGGCCGAGAACTCGGTGTGACCGTGTATGGCCTTATTGGAGAAGATCGTGTGATAGCCCCAAGTGCGACCCCCGGTGGCAATGCGCGGGTGGTGGACTACAAGTCGATCTATCTCGAAATGCCTGTCGTCGAATATCGGCCGTTCCGGGCGTTTTCGAGCAACCAAAGCTCAGCGGTCCTGTTCCAGGTTTTTGCAGGCGTCAATATTCCCACTTCGGCTTCGGTCGTCACGCCCGCGGGCGCGCCCGGGGTATCGCTTGATACGGTTTGGACCGGCGGTCTGCGCGTGGTGTTTGATTGGAGATACTATCCATGAGGAGCCGCTCTGGACGCGGAGCAAATAGTCCCTTCGCAAGAAGGCTACTGCGAGCGAGTGCATCAGGTTGTTCGCGGGTCGTGTGATCGACCGGATGTGTCGAAAGGGAGACCACTATGGTGCATCATTTGCCGCGGGATCGCTCGAGACGGTCCATCGACTTTCTCCCGTACATGCTGCTGGCGTGCCTTGTGTGTGGTGCGTGTGCCACGAAGCCGCTTGTGCCGTTTTCGGAAGATACCCCCCCGCTCGTGCTGGTCCCAACCAGACAGGTCGGCATTCAGGATAAACGAGCGCGCTTTCGCGAGATCTACTGCGCCGTGCTAGAGGCGCGCCGGAACGAAATACCCGACTACCTACCCTGCGAAGTGGCGCTGACGCGGCTTGCAGGCGAAGCGGTGGGCGCCGGCGGTGAGGTGGTGTTGGGGGCATCGAGCGGGAGTCTGATTGCGGCTGTAGTTCCAGGGATCGGCTATGACTGCTTTGAACCGTGGCTGGCGGCGCCCGGTACTTCAGCCGGGCATGTACGGAAATATGGATATGACCAACTAATGATCCATGTGGACGCGCTATCCGGCACACAAACGAACGCGCGCCAGATTCGAAATGCAATTATGGACATGCCGCAAAAACCAGGCGATCCCCGTCTCGTGTTGATCGGTTACTCGAAAGGAGCGCCGGACATCCTGGAGGCGCTGGTGGCGTATCCAGAGTTACGGGGTCGCGTGGCGGCTGTGGTATCGGCTGCCGGGGCGGTGGGCGGCTCACCGTTGGCCAATGATGCCGAGCAATATCAGGCAGATCTCGTGAGGCACTTTCCCAAGGCCAATTGCGAGTCCGGTGATGGTAAAGGAGTAGAGAGCCTGCGGCCGGCGATCAGGAAGGCATGGCTCGCCGAGAATCCGCTTCCCCGCGAGATCCGCTACTATTCACTCGTGGCTTTGCCACAGCCGGAACGCATCTCATGGATCCTCGAGTCCAGCTATGACAAGCTTAGCCGTGTCGATGCGCGCAACGACAGTCAGGTGATCTTTTATGACGCAGTGGTGCCAGGCAGTACGCTGTTAGGGTACCTGAACGCTGACCACTGGGCCGTCGCCCTCCCGATTGCCCGTACACACACGACCATCGGTGCGTTGTTCGTGACTCAGAATGCCTACCCGCGCGAGGCGCTCCTCGAGGCGGTGCTGCGCTTTGTCGAAGAAGACCTGCAGGCGCACGGGCACTAACCTCACCCGTATCCACATGTCGCGTGCAGATACCTAAGAAGGTCCGATGATAGCCCAAGAACGGGCCTTCACTTCGCCGATTTGGTCTACGCCCTCGCGTTGTCCATCAGTCCTCCGGGTCAGCAAAGCAATAATACGTGCAGTTTCGTCACTCATGGGGACTTTTGCGACAGTGCCGAGCGATCCCCTGACGTGTAATGCCACGCCCTTCCGTCCAATCCTATCTTGGTCAGTAGTGGGCTCTTGGTAATCTCCCCATATTCTTGCCCTTTGTGTTCACGCTTCAATTGATACTCTGGTAACACTCTGGCACTCTCCGTGCGAGCCAAGACTGCCTGTGTGTAGGGACAGTGGGCTCGGGTTGCGGAGCACATCTGGGGTGGTGTGTTCCGCATTCGGGGCCCGGAAAGGAGAATCGGATGGTGATCAAGTTCAGTCGTCATGTCCAGCGCTGCGCGGCTGGTGTCGCGCTCCTGACATGTGTGTCGTTCGCCGGGGCGGGGAAATGGCGGCATCACGCTCTATATCCAGCATGATTCTCCGGGGAAAGCCAGGGAACTCAGCTGGCTGCCGGGGCCGAAGAGCCTGTTCGTAGTGGTCGTGCGTCTCTATTGGCCGAAAGCCGAGGCCTTGAACGGCACTTGGAAACTGCCCCCTCTGAAGCGGGTGCAATAAATCATGCAGAAATATTCTGTGGGAAACCGCAAGCAAGCTGGACAAGCGCATCATCACCGTGAGCGACAATACTGTGAGGCTATGCGGGAAATCATGCGACTTCGATGGCGTACCTGCGTCTCCTGGCTCTTTCTGTTTGCTTGCCATTGGTGGTTGAGCGCCTGTGCCGGCGAGCACCTGCACATGATGCCGACGCCGGTCCTCTTTAAAGATGAACGCCTCGATATGGAGAAGCGCTTATTCCCCGAACTCCGATCAACACAACTGCCGGTGTTTTATGCAACCAACCGCATTCCGGTCTCCCCCGGCGAGGCGGGGCATTACACGGCAAGAGAGAGTGATCGTGTGACGTTGGGTATGGCGCAGGTCACGCTCGGCGAGCCTGGCTGGACATGGGAGGAGTTCGTCAGGTCCGAGAGGGCGAGCACGATCCATCACCCGCGCTCGGCTCGCGTGGATGATGTGCAGGAATGGGGGACGCTTGGGAACCAAGACCAATTGAACGAGGCGGAGCAGGCATTCGTCTCCAAGATCAACGCTCATCTGTCCCGGACCCGGACTCAAGACCTCGTGGTCTATGTCCACGGGTACCGTGTGACGTTCGATGAGGTGTCGGTGCTCATGGGGTCCTTTGCGCATTATCTGGGACATGCCGCGACGGTTTCGTTCCAGTGGCCGACGGATCTGCACTTTTGGAATTATCTGACCGACTGTGCTCGCGCACGAAAGTATATTCCCCATATCGAACGGCTCATCTCGATCGTATCGCGCACGAAGGCTGAGCACCTCAATTTGGTCGCCTATAGCTGCGGCTCCCCGTTGCTAGCCGAGGCGTTGGTCCGCCTGCGCGCGGGCGCTCCCGACGAGGACCCCGAGGCGCTGCGCCGGCGATTTCATATCGGCAATGTGATTTTTGCGGCATCCGACATCGACCTCAGGACGTTCACGAGGGAGGCCTTCCCTCCGATCAAAGACATGGCTACTCAGGTGCTTGTGTACATCTCCAAGAACGATGCGGCACTGGGTTTCTCCAGCCTCATGGCGGGCGGGTCGCGACTCGGAAACCCGAAGGCCTCTGAGCTCACGCGGGAGGATTTGGAAGCGTTGGCGGCCGATCCACGTTTTGAAGTGATCGATGTAACGGACGTGCGTGGCGCCCATGAGATGGGGGGCATGAAGGGGCATGGTTACTGGTTTGCCAACGAATGGATTTCGACCGACATTACCATCTCGATGCGATACCCGATCCCGGCCGGGCAACGATGTCTCGCACCAGGGCCAGGGAGGAACATGTGGCGCCTTCCCGAGGACTACCCGGACTGTCTGGTCCACCGTCTGTTGGAAATGTATCCCGAGGTGAGACGAGCGTCCGGCCCATGAGGAAAGAGTACGAGTGGTATCTGGATGTAGCGGCCAGCAGGAATCGCCCCGATCGGCTCGCCATGCTGCCGACTAGGGACCGACGACGATATAGAAAAATGATGCAATCAGGAGGCAGGTGGCTTGGACACAACAACGAAAGGATGTTCGTATGTGGCGACGACTGATTCGGGGCGTAATGGGAGCGTTGTGTCTCGCCAGTTGTGGAGTATCGCTGGGGTGGGCGGAGGAGAGCCACGGATCTCGGGCCGATCGCTGGTCCTTTTCCTTTTCCCCCTATCTCTACGCCAGCGGATTGAAGGGGACGGTCAGGACGTTGCCGCCGCTGCCCAGTTCAAACGTGGATGCGTCGTTTCACGACATTGTGGACAACCTCGACCTTGCATTCATGGGTGCGGCCGAACTGCGTAAGGGACGGTTCGGTATCCTGACCGATGTCATGTGGACCAAGATCTCGGCCGACGGCACGACGCCAGGTCCGGTCTTCAGCGGCACACGGCTGGGTTCCGAGACGCTGATGGCCACCGTTGCGGGTGTCTTTCGGATCGCAGAAGACGAACATATCTGGGTCGATCTTGTGGCTGGCGTCCGTGGGTATTACGTCAATACCGACCTGAACTTCCAAGCTGGATTGCTTCCGGCACGGACGTCCTCCTCGACGGCCGGATGGGTGGACGGGTTGGGCGGGCTGAGAGCACGTGTGAAAATTTGGAGAGGGCTCTACGCAAGCGGGACGGCTGTCGTGGGAGGGGGAGGTTCGGACATCCTAGTAGATGTGCTGGGTGGGCTGGGCTACGCCTTTACGGAACATATCTCGATCTTCGCTGGATATAGGTATATCAAGGTCGATTACGAGAAGACGTCCGGGTTCATCTGGGATGTTGAGTACCAGGGGCCGCTGGCGGGTGTGTCCTTCACGTTTTGAAACGGGTAGCGGGCGGACCGCCTATGTGGGCTGAATCAACGCGATCAGTGCAGTGGCGATCCCATGTTCTATGGTCGACACTTTCGGAACAACACGCTACGAGAGACGGGGACACGGGATGCGGGATGTGCAAGACTCATCGGGCAGGCGTTATCCCGAGGATGAGGTATTCAGAAAAGGTCAAGTCGGTGCAACTCGACCTACTGCAAGGGATTCCGTTGGTCCATTGATTGTTGAATACCCTACCGTCGTGCTACTGTCGCGCTCGGTTGTCCCGACCAGGGCTCAGGATTGATCACCGATCTGCCAGACATGAGACACACAAAGGAGGGCATCATGCACAGGGGATTGTTCACGGTGTTCGCGGTGCTCGGACTCACGGCGATGACGGCGGGGTGTAGCCATTATTATCGTGTGACCGATCCAGCATCGGGCAAGTCCTACTACACGACTGAGGTGGGTCATGCAGGAAGGGCTGGAGCGGTCAAATTCAAGGATCACAAAAGCGAGAACATCGTAACCCTGCAGTCCTCGGAGGTGAAGGAAATCTCGTCCGATGAGTTCAAAGCCGGGCTCGCGACTCAGCCGGGGGCTTCAAAATAACCGAGGAGTGAGGTTATCGAAACCAAGGAGTGTGACTTCCAGGTACACTCCTGGGCCGCCCGTGGAATTGCGGCTGACATCGGTTCCACTGCAAGAATGGAGTGAACGGCGGGATCGGGCTGCGACGAGGATGACCCGTGCAACACAGGGTCAGATGAAGCAAGGGCCCTGACAGATGGCGTTTTCACGACAGGACAAGGTCGCCCCTCAACATCGGTCATGAATGAGCCGTTCGGACCACCAGAGGCGGTTCTTGGTGATGAAGGCGTTCTCCGACATCCCGGTCGTACCCTCGTAGAGCCCGACCGACATGCGACGGAGAGGGCCGAGCTCGAAGCCGTCAACAAGAAAGCACTCTCCGACTGATGATGGCTTCAAGGGGCCGTTTCTTGTGTCGAGCGCACGAGCTTCGGCCCTCACCGGGCGCTGGTGAGGACCGAGCATCATGAGTGCCGGGCTAGCCGGGTTTGAGATGACCGGAATACATCGGGAACGATCCTTACGCAGGCGGCATGCTCTCGTGGGAGCGGCCATCGCGTGTTGTGGAATTCCGCAACAGGGGAGAGCCCGAGGGTTACGGCCAGAATGCCCCATCCATCCGGATAGTTTCCCCACTGGCATCGATACTGCCCGACAACGATGCGCCGTCGCAGGGGCACTGCTGCTCTGGCACTGTTTGTGCTCCATACGATCTAGTGGATAGTATTACTGCATTGCATGTCCTGTCTGGATCATACGGAAAGGAGAGCAATCATGCGAGAGAGAGGACCGTCGGTTGCATTGCGTCGATCCGTCGGCGTGGTTGGATTCGTTTCACTCCTCATGATGATAGGACTCGTCGTCATGGTTCGGCCGGCGTATGCCGTGACCGAGTCCGAGCGGGCGACGATTGATGGGACAGCGGATAATGCTGTCACAGAGTTTGAAAAGAAGGTGCCGCAGGCCAAGGATCTCTTCAAGGGTGCCAAGGGGGTGCTCGTGATGCCCGCACTGTACAAGGCGGGGTTCATCGGCGGAGCTCAATATGGAGAAGGTGTGTTGCGGGTCGGAGGGAAGCCTGTCGATTACTATAATTTCGTAGCTCTCTCGTTCGGCCTGCAAGCAGGTGTGGAAAAAATCTCCATGATCATGGTGTTCAACTCGGATGAGGCGCTCGCCACCTTCCGAAGGAATCCCGGATTCGAGGTTGGCGTGGATGCCAATGTTACGCTCATCACCATTGGAGAATCGGCATCGTTCGACACCACCAAGGCTGGCCAACCGATCGTGGCGTTCACGTTCGCGCAACGAGGCGCGATGGCCGGCGTGAGTCTCAAGGGCGCAAAGTTCACGAAACTCGAGAAGGAATAGGCGCGGTCGGATCGAGCAAATCGTCTACCTGCCCGTGGGGGCGTGACTCCTGCATGCCGTCTTGTGCCTGTCAGCTCACGGGTCCATTGGCTGCGTTGATCCGATCACTGCAGGATAACAAGAAGGCTGCCGTGCACGAGGAACTGGATTTCGACGCCGCTTGGCACCGGATAGATACCGATGGGTTTCAGTTCGTCCACCGTGCCCTGCAGCCAGATTCCGGGAGCCAGCTCGCGATTCATGCTCTTCTCCATACGCTTCCGGAGTCCTTCGATTCGATCCTGTAGATCGAGTTGAGTGTCCGGCAGCACCTTTTGTCGGATGGTGTCGTGCATGAGTCGGGAGGTGGTTCCTACCAACACGTTCTTGGTGTCCACCGTAAAGTCGAAGTGCGTGAATTCCAACGTATGCCCGTCCGCTGCAAATTCGGGCTTTCCCTGCAAGTAGAGGTTGCCGTTGACGCCGCCGGAGACATTCACTTCGCTGATCAATTTGTCCTCGCTCCCGTAAAGCTGCACGCCGGTGATCTTGATGCGTGATCCCACCGGGGGAATGATTTCTTCCCCGACGATGTCGTCTGCCAGCCTGGTGTTGAGTTCGCTGTAGGGGAGGGTCATCGGTACGGTGAGGTGGAACCCTTCGGCGACCGTGGTGCTGGTTTGAAGGGGTGGAAGGGGAGATGGAGCGGCTGTCGGCTTCGGTCCGACGACGATCGCGGGTTGCAGGCCCATGGTCACGGTCGTCCGAACCGTTCGGTCGGGATCCAAGACCAACGCCCCGGCCTGTGGATTCGTTGGACCGTAGGTCAGCCACGTGCCGGACCGCAATTCCACCGGCTCTTGAAGCGTTTCCCAGATGATCTCCGCGCGTTTTTTGGCTTCGCCTTGTTGGAGGAATGCCCGATCGATGGCTGCCGCCAGGGCCGGCAGCCGGTCGTTAAGACGATGTAGGATCAGGGTGGTCACGTCAACGCCCGCCGGATGCAACCGGCAGGGCTCGGCCAACTCCGGCTTGCCGAATCGCGTCACCGTGCGAATCACCCAATCGTCTGACCACTGGATCTCGGATGAAGCCTCGAGTCTCAGATGCCTGGGCCATTCCGCACCATACCCACAAGCTCCGATGCGCGTCTTGCCTTCTGGGTCGGTGAGTCGGGCCTGAACGCGATAGCGAACATCATGAAATTCCGTGATGAGTCGATTGCGCTCCGTTCGGAAACGCACCGGCCCGCGCCAGATGTATGACTTATACTCGAATGGCGCTCCACCGATGAGGACCTTTCCCGGAATCCAGTCGTCCTCGTGTGCATGGTGGAGTGGAATGGACGATTCCACGGCCTCCTGTATCTGTCTGAGCGTGGCGCTGATGGTCAGGTTCACCACGGACGGTTCGAGCGCCGGAACAGGTGGTGGCGGCAGCAACGCATCGGTCGGTTTTGGAATCACGAGGTGAGAGTCGGCGCCGAGCACCACGGCGTGGATGGGCACTGCGAGCCACATCAGGGCCAGGACAGCTCGGCGCACCACTCCCATGACGCCGACGCTAGTGCAGCCTGTCCATGACGAAGGTGTCGATGTCATCGGATTTCGTCCTCCCGGGGAGAGCCCGGTTTGCAATGCGGCATCGAGGGAACGCTCCAGTGATGAAGGGGACCGGTTGTACCGGATTCGGGCGAGAAAGTAAACGCGAGAAGGACTCGAAGAGGGGTCATGAAGCGACTACCGGTGACGGCACGGTACTTCGTGCCAATGCGTATAGTCGGGAGCTTCGGCGCTTGACAATTCCGGGCGGACAGAGTTTACTCGGACGCGCAAACCGTTGCGCAGGCGGCCACGTGCTTGGAAGGTGCTGGGACTCTCCTGAGCCATGATGCCGATGGCAGTACTTCCGGTCCAGTTGCCGCGGATGCAGACTCTTTCATTACCTTTCAACAGCAAGGAGACACCAATCATGAGAGTATGGACAGCCGTATGCTTTGTCGCGATGACGTGTGTGGCCGTTCCGGTGTACGCCCAAGGCCCAGGTGGAAGCGCGGCCGATGCAAACATGGAAATCCTCAAGGAAAAACTGAAAGCGGACAAGAAGTTGCTGGTGGCCGGGAACATGGACCTGACGGACGCGGAGGCGAAGCAATTCTGGCCGATGTACGACGCCTATCAGAAGGAACTGTCCGCGGTGAACCAGCGCTTGGGGACCGTCATCTCGGAGTATGCGGAGGCGCACAACCAGGGGCAGGGGAAGATCGGCGAGGACAAAGCCAAGAAACTACTGCACGACGCACTCGCGGTCGACGAGGCCGAGGTCAAGCTGAGGCGGACCTATGCGGAAAAGATCGGCAAGGTCCTGCCGGCCACCAAGACGGCGCGATATATCCAGATTGAGAACAAGATCCGCGCGTTGTTGCGCTTCGAGCTAGCCCGAGAAATTCCCCTCGTGTATTAATTTGTTCTTGCGGGGCACGGGGCTTCGGGGCCCCGTCCGCCTCGCGGGAAAGTAACATCCGTAGCCTGCTTCGTGACATGACGATCCACGGCTCGCCCGCGCGACCCTTGGGCGCGCTCTTACTGGTTCTGCTCACCCTAGTATCCACAGGGTGCTCGGGACGGCTCTACGGGTGGGAGGTGCGCACCAATTCGACGCCGCTCTCTTCTTCCTACCATCTCGCAACGCTCGGGCAAGACAAAATGGCAGTGTTAACCCCCATGTCGACACCGTCCCTGCGCGGGACGGAAGTTGGGATGGGATACTATCTTGGCGCGGTTCTTCACAAGGTCGCGCCCACTTGGCACATTGTGGACGAACGGGAATCCGTGACGCTCATCAATACGCATGGATTGGTCGAGGAGTATGCGCGAATGCGAACGGATGCCGAACTGACAAATATCCTCGACCGTCACAGGCTGCAGAAAATCGGCGCGGCCGTCGGAGCTCGGTATGTGCTTCAGCTTCGGCTGGCGCACTTCTCAGAAGACCTGCAAGATCGGTGGTCATTCCCCGCTTTGAATATACGCGTTGTGCAGACCCGCTCCAGTATCCTTCGGCTGGCCTTGCAACTATGGGATACCACAAACGGGGAGTTGATCTGGTCTTCTACTGCGGAAGCCACCCTGGAAAACGAAACGATGGACCAGGATCCCATTTTTCTGGGGGACGCGGCACGAGTGACCCTTGCCAGCTCTATTGCTGACCTGCTGAACCGGAAGACGGCGTCACGCTATACGCCCTTGAATCAGTTTCTCGACAATCTAATGCGGGAGGCCATCCCGGAAGTAGAGACCAAATAATGCCGACGATTCGCTCGAGCCTCCTGACGAGTCCAATTTCTGACTCCTCAGCAATGGGTCGGTTTTCTCTCGGATGGTGTGCGATTTCGAAGCACTCACGTCCCCACATGCGTTGATCAGCGACGATGATCATGATGCCCCATGCCACAACAGCGCATTGCGGCTCCGGTCAGATCAGTAGGGTTGGCCAAGGCGCGATTTTGACACTGATTCTTCTGGCGTCTCTCTCCGGGTGTCTCACCGCGCCGACGTATCCGATTCCAGCCGGAGTAGAGCGACCCAGCTGCCTCGTGCCAATTCGAGCCGAGGAAACGATGGTCGGTGTCTCCGTATCCGGCGGAGGAAGCCGTGCCGCGCTCTTTGCGGCCGGCACGCTGGAAGCGCTTGGGCGGCTGCGTGTCGAAGAGGGCCGGCGCTCGCTGCTCGAACGAGTCTCCTACATTTCAAGCGTGTCCGGCGGTAGTTTGGCGTCCGCGTATTACGTCTTGAAAAAACCCGGGCGGGACATTCCCGTCCTGACCGAGCTGGGAGAGCTTTCGCCAGACTACCAAGCATTTTTCACCGGATTCAAGGAGGCCATGGCCAATGATTACGAAGGCCCGCTCCTTTGGCGCAATCTACTGAGATGGCGATGGATGAATCCGGCGTTTGCCGCCAAGTCGTTGGCGGAGATTCTTGTTGAAGACTATCTGGGACCGGAAACCTTCAAGCAGCTCAGCGAGCGGGAATCACGTTTGGATGTCCCGCGTTTGATGATCAACACCACCTTGTACAACGACGGCCGGAGGTTACTCCTCAGTACGCTTCCGGAAGATTCGAATCGGTACGATTTGGTGAAGGAGTTGCGCCGCATTCATGGTAAGGACGACATACACCCTGACGACTGGGCCCTATTGGATCGGCGTTGGGGCGGTTTGCTCTCGGTGAATCCGCAGGATCTCCATATCGATGTCTGCCGGGTCAGGGTCGCCATCTCCGTTGCGGCGTCAATGTCCTTCCCTCCCATCATCGGGCCCATCAGTCTCAAGGACGAAAAGGAAAAGCGGTACTGGCACATCGGCGACGGCGGGATGTCGGATAACACCGGCGCCGAGTCCCTGCTCATGGTGGCGCTCAGGAGCTTGCAACAAGGGACGATCCGCCGCGCGCTGATCATTATGATTGACAGTTCTTTCCCCTTTGAAGTTGGAGGCGAGGCCTTGGACCATCGAGCCGACGGCTTCTCCATCTTCAGTTACGACTTCTCGCGGATCCCGAGCATCATGGAAGAGCGGTCATTGGCTTATCGAAGCTTGTTCGTCGCCGGAGCCCAGCAACTGGGTCTGATCCCGCCCCCTGAGAGTCTGCGGTTCATACGGCTGCGGCACACGGACGCGCAGTGGCATGACAACCTGGACGATCTGCCCGAGTCGTGCAAGAAGGAGAAGGTCAACTGGAAGTCGCCCAAGGACGTCGGCCGGCACCTCGCCGGTGTCGTGACTCGGCTCTGGCTGGAATCATCCTGCGATCGCGATCTGGTGCTGGCTGCGGCCGCAAAGGTGGTCAGCCAAAACGAAGGCAGGATCAAAGCGTTCTTGGAGGGCCCCTCCCATCCATGAGGCCTCTTGCGCCCGTAGGTGTGCAACAGGCGTCCAATTCTACCCGCAGGTACGGGCTTAGAGGCTCGGCTCATCCGCGAATTATGCCCTTGACCATTTTGCTCCGTTTCTGAGACAAGAACAGGCGGGCACGGGCCGTGTGCCAAGTCATGGTACAGACCCTGCGGTGTGAAAGCCCGTTGGACGCTATGTGGTGCCGTCTGAATGACGATGGGAACCTCTGTCAACATGAGAGACGCGTCAGATAGACAGTGCATTTTTTCTATCTCATGAGAGGAGGGTGCCGAGATGAGGCGGATCATCACAAGTCGTCCGATGTTGCCCGGCGCGAAAACCTTGCTGACCATGGCGCTCTGGAGCCTGAGCGTCTCTCTGCTCTCTCTAGCGCTCGCCCATGGAGACGCCTCGGCCAAGACGGCGCGGGAGATAGACGTCAGCGTGGATGTTGCCCTGGAGGAGTTCCAAAAAAAGGTGACCGGAGGGAAGGAGTTCTTGGCGAGCAGCAAAGCCGTGTTGGTCTTCCCGTCCGTGTTGAAGGCGGGTGTCGGCTTTGGCGGGGAATATGGGGAGGGCGCACTTCGGATTGCAGAGAAGACGGTCGACTACTACAGCATGGCTTCCGCCTCATTCGGATTCCAGTTCGGTGGGCAAATCAAAACCGTCGTGCTCGTGTTCATGCAGGAGGAGGCGCTCACGAATTTTCGGAACAGCGAAGGCTGGAAGGTGGGGGTCGACGGATCCGTGGCGCTGGTGACATTGGGCGCGGGAGGATCCATCGATACGACGAAGATCAAGGAACCGATCGTGGGGTTTGTATTCGGACAAAAGGGCTTCATGTACAATCTGACCTTAGAAGGCTCGAAGTTTATCAAATTGAATAAGGATTGATTGCTTTCCTTGTGAGACCGTGACGGGCGGACTAGGAATAACCATGGACTCGAATCAATCGCAGACAGAGACGCCCCCGCGCGTACGAAGCGTGTTTCATCCATCCGATTTTAGTGAAGCCAGCGAAGTGGCGTTTGCGCACGCCATGAAAATCGCCTTGGTCAGACGGGCAAACTTGGACATCATGCACGTGGCCTCGGATGTGACCGAGGAATGGTCTGATCTCGTCGGAGTGCGTCCGATGCTCGAACGCTGGGGGCTCCTCCCCCCGGGGAGCAAGCGCACCGATGTGGAAAAAGTTGGCATTCATGTGAAGAAGGTGGCCTCGGTGCACCGTGACCCTGTGCGGGCGGTACTGTCCTACCTTGGTTCGCATCCCACGGACCTGATCGTCCTGGCGACGCGCCAGGTGGAGGGGCGGATGCTGTGGCAGCACGATTCGGTCGCCCAACCCATTGCACGTGGTGCAGGGGAGATGACGCTCTTCATCCCGAATGGTCAGCCGGGTTTCGTCTCTCGTGAGGATGGGTCCATCTCGCTCACGAATGTTCTCGTTCCTATTGCCGCGGATCCGCCCGCACAACCGGCGATTGAAGCAGTGCGGCGTATCACCGGAGAACTTCAGGTGACCGGCGGCACCGTGACGTTGCTCTACGTGGGGCAACAGCGCGATCTTCCTCAGGCCGAGATGCCGGAGGGCGGTAATTGGACCTGGACCACGATCGTGCGGGAGGGCGACGTCGTTGATGCCATTGTGGAGGCGGCAGACGAAATCAAGGCCGATCTCGTCGTGATGGCGACCAATGGGCGAAATGGCTTCTTGGATGCCCTGCGGGGCAGTCACTCGGAGCGGGTCCTGAACCGGGTGCACTGTCCATTATTAAACCTACCAGTCGGCTCCCTGCTGGGGTGACGAACGTTCACTCTGTCAAGGAAGGCGTCTCCCGTTGGTGGCTCGTCTATCGACGCTCCTCGCACGCTGTGCCCCCACTTTCAGCTTGCTCGTCTCAGTGACTCCACACTCCGTCCGTGCACGGGTGCCAGGGTGGGGATCGAGCCTCGCTCGTTGGGCTGGGCGACCGCGCCCAAGACGTTTCGTGCATGCGCTGGTGGCCGCGCTCGCGGTCGTCGTCGTGGCCGATCGTACGGTGTATGCGGAAGTGACCATCGAAGGGACTGGGATCCTGTTCTATACGGACGACGTCGGCATCTTTTCCGCCACGCGGCGCTTGAGCCGTGACGGCGACCCGACTCAGCCTGCGATCGACAGCGCGCTCGTCAACAAGGGATCAGATGTCATCTTCGAGCCCGACCTGGCGATTGCCAAGGCCTTTTCGTCGTCATGGGGACGGACGGATCTCAGCGTACGCGGACAGGGATTTCTGTATACGGATCATCAACAATTCAGCCACGGCACGGTTCGCCTTCAGGCTCTGCAATCCTTCGATGAGGCCACCAGGGTGCGGTTGCGATATTACTATGCTCCGAATCTGTTCTTGGGAGAGAACGAAGATCGTCAGCCGGGGGCGGAAGGTCTCGTGCCGGAAACCGTCACCAGCCATATCTGGTCCGCGCGATTTGAAAGGGACCTGACGCCGGATCTCGAAGTGCGTTTGTTTGTCAGGTACGGCCAGCGGCGATACAACCAGGCCTTCGCGCAGCGGGATACCGACTTCTGGACGGTGGGGCCCCATCTGGAATGGCGCGTCACGCACCGCGTCAAACTGGGACTCAGCTACCATTTCGAGCGTGGCTTGGCGGATGGGCGGAACGAACCGCAGTTCGAAGACGACGTCTCCTATATCAACCACTATGTCAGCGCCGATATCGACTTCGAACTGGCCGAACGGCTCTCGCTCATGGCGGCCGTGCATTACGAGCGAAACAACTGGACCAGCGAGATCGTGGGAGATGAACGGCGTGGCGCGCACGAGGACGTCATACAGGGAGACCTGCTGCTCGTGCGACAGATCACGGATCGGGTCCGCGTGTTCGTCGGTGTTCAACGATCGAATCGACGCGAGAGCTTCGAGTCCGAAGGGGTGAAGAATACCAATGTCGGGATCGGCATCAACGGAGCATTTTGATCGCCAGATTGCCTCCAGGAAACGACGCTGGCTCGACGTGGCGTTTGGCAGCCCATGCCACATGAAGAGGGGTCAATATGAAAGGATCTGTAATCGTTGCGCGGTTTCACTCGTGGCATCAGTGCGTGGCGAGCAGCCGCGCGCATCGTCTCGCAAGCAAGGCGCTGCGAAGCATGCCGGCAGGAGCGAATCCAGTCGCGTGTAGGCCCGTTGCTCTGAAGCGAGGGAGGCTGCCGCTGTTCAAAGACTTCCTGCGGCTTGGAGCGGGCGCACTGTTGCTTCTCTCCACAATCACCGGCTGCGCAACGCTCCAAGTGGTCCCGGCGGAGAAGCTGCACGGCCAGCAGTTTGCAGAAGGCACGGAACCGATCGCGCATATTTATGCTGCTAATTGGGGATGGTACCTCCTCAAGTATATTCCGCTCGTCACGGGAAATTTGGACAAGCCGGGTGTGCCACGCCTGCCTGTCTTGTTGACCGACAATGTGCGTGTCGACCTCCTCGTGGATAAAGTGGCACAGGAAAGCCAACGGCAGGGTGGTTCCATCATCTCTGATGTAAGGACACGCGACCGCTCGTTGTATTTATGGTGGACGCTGTTTGTGTGGCTCAATGAATTTGAAGTCTCGGCCAACGCGTCGCGTCCGGACCCTTCCAAGGCTGGGTCGCCGGTTTCGCCACCGGCTGATGACAGCCTACCTGCTCACTAGTCGATGTGGTCGATGGATAGGCCCAACGGTCATCGTGCTCACGGGATTCGGTTCATTTGTCCCGGCAGCCTTGGAGCAGATGCTTCATCGTGTCGACCACGCCGCCGAAGGACTCTTTCATATAATCCAAGGCCGCCGTGTCAAT
Source organism: Nitrospira sp. (assembly GCA_036984305.1). Classification (NCBI taxonomy): domain Bacteria; kingdom Pseudomonadati; phylum Nitrospirota; class Nitrospiria; order Nitrospirales; family Nitrospiraceae; genus Nitrospira; species Nitrospira sp. Next base: position 3,033,399 of record BQWY01000001.1, on the reverse strand, counting down.
GCTATGCTGTCGATCGCTTAGGGGCCCCGTGATGCGCAAGGCAAACGGCAACGTGGTAAACCCGTCCGGCATCGCAAGGAGCGCCGACATGCAGGGCACCTTGATCTTCTTCCCGAGCAAAGGCCCGATCCTGACCAAGATCCGTGCGTCAACTGTGTTGTCTTGTGCGATGGCGCCTTTTCCCTCGAATGATGCGGTCGGGCCAACCAACGAGAAACGGTCGATGTGGATCACCCCGTCCTCAAGGCGCAGTTTGCTCTCGGAGGTATCGAAGCCGAGGGTCTCGAGTTCGTCGATCTTCGTGTAGTTGGCGAGGAAATGAAGTCCCCTCGCCCGAAGGAAGCGCCCATCGGCAACCGTGACATCGGCAGTCCCGTTGAAATGCTTGCGAGCAGGCTCATCGTGCAAGGTTCCAGACCCGGAGGTGACAAACGACCCCGATCCTGTGAGGGACAGCTCTTGACGAGGCTCGATGGCGGCCAGCAGCGTTTCGACCCGCAATCCCTGTCCCTTCCCTGACCACCGAATGTCCTGAGGTGGTTGGCGGCCTTCGATCGTCACCGTCGCTTCGACCTGTCCGTCTGCGACGTTGGTCGGCGCCAGCCGCACCTCCTGTCGTTGTCCATCCCCATGACTGGTAAGACGGCCTGGCCCAACCGTCAATACACCGTAGGAGATCGTACCAATCGAGATGTCGGTATTGAGGCTCATCAGGACGGCGGAATCGTCTGATGCACGCTGGCCGTCCCTGGGTTCATGTGCCGATTGACGCTGCTTTTCGGTTGACCGGTGGGATTCCGGTCTCGATAACAAGGACGCATACCACGCAGCATCCAGTGCCGCAACGTCCCCCTTTATGGTCGTGGATGGATGCCCGGCAAGGTCCGCGTGACCGTTCAGCGCGACTCGATCGGATCGCGAACCTGGCCGATCGGCCGTCAGGGTGAGATCGACGATGTGAAGGTCGTCCTTATCCCGAACCAGGTCGTGATGGAGATGGAGGGTGACCCCCTGCGGTATCTCATGTTGCGTGTCGTCCAAGAGATGAATCGGTCCAATGGTTTCCTGCCCTCGAAGGGTCAGCATCCTGCCGTCGCCGCCATGCCGAAGGGTCACCTGTGCATCCGTTGGTAAGGGGCCGGCGTTGCGACCCGGAAGGTAGTCAAAAAGATCCACGAACGGGGCCATGTCCAACCCTGTCGCCTGAACTTCGAGCCGCCCGTCCGATGCGGCGGCCCTAAGTGGCCACACACCCGACGCGCGTAACGTTCCGACGGCTTTGCCTTGGGACTGAATTCCTAGGGAGATGTCGTTGAACTCGATCCTGTTTCCATCCCCGCTGACCACGCCGCCGCCTTCCCCAAGGATTGAGTACGTGAGGAACTGGCCAGGTACGGGCTGGAAGCGGATGTCCCGTGCGTGCACGGTGGCGTGGACGGAGAGGGGTTGACCGTCTCCAGGGTGTCCCAACTGTGCCTCGACACGCAGGCGACCACGATTGATCAACTTGCGCTGCCGCGCATCGAGCAAGCCAAGACGGTCGGCCAACCGGGGCAAGGAGTTGGAGATGAACGTGCCTGCGAGGTCGGTGGTATCCGTACGCCCATGGGATGTGCCGGCGAGCTTCACCGAGGCAAGCACATGAGCACCATCGAGCGCCTCGAGCTCAACGTTCTTCAACTCGAGCACCGAAAATCCGGTCAACGTGCCGTCCATACGGCTCCGAATCTCGAGCGGACGGTCGATGCGAATGCCTGCCGCCTCGAGCCGCAACCGCGTGACATCGAGGTGGCCTGATACGGAGAGGGCGCGGCTTTCTTCACGCCAATGAGCGGTCCAGTGTCCGTCCAGGGCTCCGGCCTTGACCGAATCCAACGTCGAGATGCCCCACGCTGCGAGCCGAGGCCGGAGTTCGTCCATTTCGAGTTGGTGCACATCGATAGCAATAGTCGCACCGGGGGCATCGCCGGACGCGGTCCTCTGGGACGCGTTGCCCTGATCCTGAAATGTGAATTGAACCGGATTGTCCAATGAGGCCGCAATGACAAGACGTTTCTGCAGCACTTCTCGCAGCGAGAGGCGATTCAGCTTGAGAACTCGAGTCGAAAGGTCGTAGCCCCCCGACGTGGTCAGCACGAGCTCGAGGGGGGATGTCGGCCGCATGTTCCTGGGAAGGCGCAAACTGAATTGATGGCCGCGCACGTCGATCGTCCAGTCCATCCGAGTCCCTGATAGTGTGACGTCGGCGTCACCGCTGAATCGGGTACGTTCGACGCGCACGGGGGTCCACAGCGACAGCAACGGATTGAGAGCTTCGCCCGGTAAGTTCGCGAGCTTCAATGATCCCTCGAGTCTCGGGTTATCGGCCAGGTTGCCCAGATCGAGCGCGCCGGATACATGCGCGGTTCCGACCGAGCGGTCATTGATAGTTGCCGTCGTCGTCCAAGACGTCAGTTGGAGATGCCTGAACTTGGTCATGGTTGCTTGGATGTCATGCGCGAACGTCATGAGGGCGGCGGCTGTCTGTTCGTCGGCACTGGCCAAGCGTACGTCGGACATCGCGAGATGCATATGGAGATCGAGCACGCCAGTCTGCCCGTACCCCGACACCGTGGCCGCGCCCCCGAGCCGGCCTGCGCGGAATCCTTCGAGTGCGCTCCAGCCGAGCGCATTGGCCCACGGGCGCATCTCTTCCACGTCGATGTCGTTGACCACGACTCGCCATTCCCCATTTGTGCTGGAGCGTAAGACTGGTTGATGGCCTTCCGAGCCGAGGTCGATCCTCAGCGAGTCCGAGAGTTCCCCCGCCAACCACACGTGGCGTCGGTTTGCGATGCGCACTTGAAAGATGTCCAGAACGCCCGCGCGACTGCCGAGGTCGAAGGCTCCCGCCTGTGCCATATCGATGTCCACGGGCGGAGTGACTTCTGAGCCGACCGCAGCCTGCAGGTTCTGCCCGCTGAAGGTTGACCGAACGTCGTACCGTTCATCCGCTCCTCGGATGTGGACGTACCCGCTGAGGTGTGTGGACGTGATTCGAAACGATCCGGCCCTCTTTAGCCAGAGGTCAAGCATCTTGTCGCTCAGCTCCGACACGGTGATGCCGACGTCCGTGACGGGGTGGCCCGTCGAGGACGTTCGTGACAATTGAAGAAATGCCCGGCCGAGGGAGGCGTCGCCTTGGCGAAATAATAATGCGGCGTCGGCATCGAGGGCGGAGGCGGCACCATCGAAGTGACCGGTCATGGTTTCTTCCAATATGAAGGGCGGGGAGTCGGACGGCGGAGTTTCACCGGGCCACTCCCGAAGGAGCACTTCGCCTCGTCCATTCCATGTAAGCCGGGATCCATCCGGGCTTTGCTCGATCGCTCCTGAGATGGCGACCCCGGTGGCCCAGCGACCTTGACCGGCTGCCTCTTCGAACGTGAAGTCGCTATGGAGATCGATGGTGCCGGTTCTCCCGATCTCAAGATCACGAATCGTTCCGTCCAGGTTCTGGAGGTGAAAGGCGTTGGCGCCGTCCTTGAGCATCAGAGCGAGGTTCTTGAGTGAGATGTGTCGGAATCCGATGGGAGGAAGGCGCGCGGGAGAGGCGATGCTCGTCCGTGACTCGCCTGGCGAGGTCATGGACGGCTCGGAAGAGGCAGCGAGCCGTCCGCCATCAATCTCAGCTTGTTCGACGAGGAGGATGCGCTGACGAATCGAAGTCGACACGGACACACGAACCAGGAGTCGATCAATTTGGAGCGACAGCCCTCCCTCGGCTCTCGTGTAGGACACGTCCGCGGCCTCGAGCGTGGCAGGGAAGCTCAGTGAGCCATCCCCCACGCGTAGCTCGCCGGGCAAGAGCCTGGTCACGAGGGGGAGCACGACATATTGAAATGCATGCCGAGTCTGAAGATAAGATGCCAGTCCGATGAAGACGACCACCAATACGAGCAGAAGCACCAGCAGCGTGCGAATCAACGGATGGCGGCGGCCGAACGTCCTACGTGACATCGTCGTAGGTAGTGTAAAGTGTGAGCGTTACACGGTACAAGATGGTCGCAGGTGCTGCGGCCGCACGTGCGTCTGAATCGGCTCGTTCGTCTCGGCGGTCGCGCGCATGTCCTGACGGGTACCAGACGCCTTCATGAGCACAATGCCACGAGGAGGGTCGGCTGGCTCTGCACTGATACGTCTTGGCACCAGTACGCCGCGTGGTCCTGGCGATGTCGTGCGGATCCCGGGCAGCTTGACCCAGGGACGTTCTCTTCCTACAATCCCGCTCCGCGTCAGAACCTCGGGGGGGACTGTGAGATCTACTGCGTGGCCTGCGACCGCAACCGAATCGAGCGGTTCCTCCCCGCAGTACTCTTCGCCCCATGACCTGCGGGTCGTTGTCACTCCCAGTCGTTCCGGTCTCCTCCTCTTCATTGTGGCGTGGGTATTGTTTTCTGCCGGATTGGCCGCCGCAACGGATGCCGCTGCGGCGCAGGAAGAGCGAGCGACCCATGCCGACCTCGCGCCCCCGCAATCCGCCGGTGTGACCCTCGACGGCCGTGTCTTGTTCAAGGTCCGCGGGGTGACCGCGTTTCCGGCCGAAGAGCGGGCGAAACTCGCCACGCAGCGTCTCGAATCCGTCGCGTCCGACAAGACTCTCCCGCTCGATGCCTTGCACATCGAAGAGATGCCGGATCGTTCGGTCATCAGATTGGCCCAGACCCTGGTCGTGACCGTATTCGACCCCGACGCCGAATTGGAGGGTATCCCGCGGCACCTCCTGGCCGAGTCGTATCTGAAGCGAATCAAAGACGCGATTGCGGCGTACCGACATGATCACAGCCCACGCGTGCTCGCTCTGGCAACCCTCTACGCGCTTGGAGCGACGACGGCCCTGGTCTTGATCGTCTGGGTTCTGGTCCTCCTGTTTCGGCGCTTTGACCGCTGGGTCGAGTCACGTTATCGGACCAAGGTTAAGGACGTGAGAATCGCGAGCTTCCAGATCATGGAGGCAGCCAGGCTCTGGGAGGGCGTGCAGGCATCACAACGCCTGCTCCGTCGGCTGGGCATGTTGATATTGGTCTTCGTCTATCTTGAATTTGTGTTGGGCTTGTACCCCTGGACCAGGCACCTTGCCGACCGGATGCTCGCCTTGTTGCTCGACCCACTTCGCGCTATGGGAATGGGCATCATTCATGCGGCGCCCGGTCTCATCTTCGTTCTCATTCTGATCGTTGTCCTACGCTACGTCCTCAAGGTCATGAAACTCTACTTCTCGGGATTGGCCACGAGGACGTTCCGAATCCATGGCTTCGATCCTGATTGGGCGATGCCGACGTATCGAATCTTTCGCCTCGGCATCGTGGCCTTCGGCATCGTTCTGGCCTACCCGCATGTGCCAGGCTCTCAATCCGAGGCCTTCAAGGGAGTGTCGATTCTTTTGGGGGTGATCGTCTCACTCGGCTCGTCTTCGGCCGTGGCGAATATTATTGCCGGATATATGATGATCTACCGTCGCGCCTTCCGGGTCGGTGACCGCATCAAAATCGACGACTTTGTGGGGGACGTCACTGAGGTGCGTTTGCAGGTGACCCATCTGCGTTCCCTGAAGAACGAGGAAATCACGATCCCGAATTCCACGATTCTCAACAGCAGCATCACGAACTTCAGCACGCTGGCTCGCGATCGAGGGCTGATTCTTCACACCACCGTCGGAATCGGCTATGAAACACCCTGGCGGCAGGTCGAGGCGATGTTGCTCGAGGCGGCGACACGGACGCCCGGTCTCTTGCGCGAGCCTGCCCCGTTCGTGTTGCAACGATCACTGGACGACTTTGCCGTGACCTACGAGCTGAACGCCTATACCGATCAACCGCAGGAGAGTGTGAAAGTGTATAGCCTGCTGCACCAGAACATTTTGGATCTGTTTAACGAGCACGGTGTCCAAATCATGACACCAGCGTACGAAGGAGATCCTCAGAGTCCGAAGATTGTCCCAAAGGATCAATGGTTTGCGCCGCCCGCGAAGCACCCGTCCTCCGGACCAGCTAGTTGAGCCTCTTCCTCGATTGTTGTATAACCACGCCGGAATTCGTGAAGGGGAGTTGGCCTGCGTCGGCGAAGGCAATGGGCCATCCAGTGGGAATACGCTCCGTCATTTCACTCAAGTGGCTGGTTGGCACACGCGTCGATCCAGTTTCCTGCTCCCTCCATGGTTTCGGAGCGAGAATCCTATCGGTGCCGGGGTTGGGTGTGATGGTCGGTGTTCAAAACGTCGCGGCACGGTCTCAATTCTGGGGAGGGGCTCTATGTGGCCTGTGGCGCTATTCGTATTGACGAGCGTCTTGCTCGTGGGCGCGGGCACCGCGAATGCCGAGGATACAGGATCGCAAGAGGAACTGCCCGATCGCTTCATGATCCGCGGAGGAGCCGCCTACGTCTTCAATGCCGACACGACCTTCGGCATCAACGGTTCATCCGGTCTGGGCGCCTTGGTGGACTTTTCCCAGGTGCTGAAGGGGCAGCGGGACGATTTTTCCTGGAGAATCGATTCGTACTATCGCTTTAATCCGAGACACAGCGTAGGGTTCAGCTATTACAATGTACGGCGCAAAGGGGATGCACGGCTCGATGCGGATATCAATGTCGGCGATACGACGTTCGCCGCCGGGGGGCAAGTCTTAAGCACGCTGGATATCGGTCTTTATCGCTTTTACTACAACTATTCGTTTCATCACGATGAAAAGGTCGAGCTCGCGGGCAGCGTGGGTCTCTATTTTGCCGATATCGGTCTGAACCTTTCCGGAAACCTGACCTGCACCGGCTCTCCCAGTTGTACGGGACTGCCGCAGACGCCGAGGGCCGAATCAAGCACACTGACCGTTCCGTTGCCCAGCCTCGGTTTTCTGGTCAAATACAATTTTACGCCCCGCTTACAGGCCCATGCGCGGTTCGACTGGTTCTATGTCGACACAGGCAATTTCCAGGGTGACATGAATGAACTCTACCTGGGGTTGGAATATCGGTTGTTTAAGCACTTTTCCATCGGAGCCGCCTTTAACCGGTTGGATGTCAATGTCAAATACCTACCGGATCAGGGGAGCGGCTTCAACGTCAGCAACAACTGGAACATGCTCTACGGTTTCGGCTCGCTGTATTTCTAGCGGTAGGACGGCCCCAGCTACCCGGGTTCGATTCGTGACATCCACAGCCACGCCAGGACTACGTATGTTCATGAGACGAAGGTTTGTCCCGCTCGCATTGCTCGCCCTTTCGTGGCTGGTTCCGGGCTGCCAGACGCCAAGCGCGGCGCCGGAGGTACGCTGGACCGCAGTGCCCGTCGAATCATTTGAGCCCATTGCCGGCAGGTGGGCCGGTCTCATGGTGCGCGAGCCGAGATCACGCCAGGACGACTGGGTTCGTGTCTCGATTGCGGATGACGGCCGCTACGAATTCGTCAGCTATCGAAGCATCGGCATGTTCAGCGGAAAGGGCCAGTTCACACTGGCGCAGGGGCAATTGAGGGCGAGTGGTGATCGGGGAAGCGTGACCGGCGGATTGATGACTTCGGACGGACGCCAAATGCTCCGGTTCATCGGGGTGATGAACGACGGGGTTCAGTACAAGGCCGAGGTACAACGTTCGCGATAGACGGAGCGGGACTATGTCAGGTCCGCAGATGGACGTTGAGGCTACCCAAGGCGAGCTAATCCATACGGGCAGCTCGCGCCTCCGCACGCCGCCTTGGGTCCAAAGAACAACCTTCTCCCGAAATGACAGGTCCAGATCACTGACGAAGGAAATCCGGAACATATTCGCGGCGTATGGAGTGAGCCAGCCCTTCTAAGTAGCTGCGGACGACATCCTCCCCGTATTCATCCGCTCCACCCCCATAGCGATAGAGGCTCCCTTTGTCACGGAGCCGGTTCTGCTCCACCAGCAGCTCGTTTGCAGGCGTTTTCCCTTTAAGTACCGATCGCTCGATCAGGCCGTGAATGCCTGAACCCGATTGGGCCGGGTCCTTGGCGCGAAAGGCGATGTCCCGCGGCACACCCAGTTCAAAGGCCGCTTGTCGATGAACCATTTTCCGCATCATGTCGTCCTGGTGTTGGATCTTGAGGGCCGGAGAGATTCGCATCGCGGTTCGAATGACATCCACGTCCAAATACGGGACGCGCAGTTCGATCGAATGAGCCATCGTCAGTTTGTCCTCCCGCTCCAGCGTGTCGTTATACAACAGGTTGATATCCTCCCATAATTTCTCGTGGAGTCGGAGGAGGCCAAGGTTGACGACATGATTGTACCAGGCATACCCGGCGAATAGCTCGTCTGCCGCCTGACCGGAAAACATCACGCGAATCTCGTCGTCTTTCGCCATCTTGGCGGCCAAATACATGGGGATCGCCACCTCAACCTGCAGCAGGCCGCTTTCCTCCACGCTGCGAATGATCTCCGGCAAGAGGGCCAACACCTTATCTTCGTCAAGGATCCAGGTCTTGAGCGGCAGGTTCAATTCTTTGGCGACCGCGGCGGCGGAGCGGATGTCGCCGGAGTCCTGCGTCCCGACGCAGTAGCACGTAATCCGTTTGCCCTCCGATTGCAGCAGCTTGGCGATCAAGACGCTGTCGACTCCTCCCGAGAAGATGACTCCCAGGTTGGGTTCTTCGAGCCCCGTCAGACGTTTCCTGACGGCGCGCTGGATGGATTCACGGTACAAACGGACCGCTTCATCGAACTCGACGATGTCGATCTGCGGCAACTGGAGCGGAAATCCGTCGGCGACACTCGGACCCTGTGGGCCCAGGTGAAGGAGCGTGCTCGGCAGCAGGCGTGTCGGCTCCTCCTTTCCGTTCCACAACGCCTTTTTCTCCGACGCAAAATACGTGACGCCGTCGTTGTGTATGTAATACACGGGTTTCTTCCCCACCGGGTCCCGCGCCACGACGACTTGGTGGCCGTCGGTGACCGCCAGTGCGTACATGCCATCCAGGATCCCGATGACGCGACGAACGGCAGCCAGGAGATCCCCCTCGTATGTCTCTTCGAGGAGGTGAACGATGATTTCACTGTCGGAGCGACTGGCTAGGTGGTGATCGTTGTGGAGCAGGGAGCGAAGCTTCTGGTAGTTATAAATTTCGCCGTTGTGGATCAGCGCCAGACGCCCGTCGCACGACTGAAACGGTTGCGCAATGGTGTCCGGTCCGACGAGGGCAAGGCGAGAGTGGCCGAGGGCAATACGGCTCGGGGGCAGGACCTGGTTCAGGTCCGCCAAGTCCACCCGCCGATCGATCCGACCGTCCACGTAAGTGCCGTGCACATCGGGCCCTCGGTGCTCCATTTTGACGAGCATGTCGTACACGTCTTGAGATTCGATTTTCGTGTGAGCAAAATGTCCGCAAATCGTGCACATACATCATCCTTTCTATCGAGTGAGCCTGTCCACCGAGGACACACGCGCCTTGAACGATACAGAATCGGTGGAAGACGGATAGTAGGGGCAGGAACGAGGCACTCTTCTATTTTATACGCCGGACGGAGCGCTTATGCAAAGTTGGCGTGTTTTGACGGGGAGAGATGCCCACCCGTGACGCGATGGGCCTCTCCGGCGAGACGGCGCGAGTGCCCGACTAGAAGCGCGCCGAGGGACTGGCGACTCGAGAGGCCCGCGACATCATCTTGCAATAGGAGCAGAGGTCGGCGGTCGTCGGTTGGCCGCACGTTGGGCAGGGGCGAAGCGCGGCGCGATCCTTTTCGGTCATGGAGGTCCCCGCGGGCTCCGTGCTCGATCGCCGATCGAGAAATCCGCAGTAGAACTTTTGCTTTGTGCCGGGAGATTCCGTCTCGATGCGATTGAGGACCTCCTTGTACAGGAGCATTTTGGAGCCCTTCGCCATCGGACATTCCTCGACCACATAGTCGATGCCGTTCAAGACGGCGTACGCCGCCGTTTCGCGCTCCGTCAACCGATACAGGGGCTTCACCTTCTTCGCGAAACCGTCGACCGAAGCGGGAAGGCTGGGCGCTTGCTTGTCGAGGTAGTCCTCCTGCCAGTGCAGCACGTTGCCCAACAGGCGGGCGGCCTCGTCGTCGAGGTTGTGCCCCGTCGCCATCACGTCGTAGCGGTGCTCGATGGCTGCGCGATTGAATTGGTAGCGTTTGATGGTACCGCAAGCCGAGCAAGTGGGGCGATGGACGAGCATCGCGAGTTCTCGAATTCCGGCGCCCTCCTCCTCCTTCACTTCGTGCTGTAACAGAGTCGCTCCGGCGGCCTCCGCCGTGGTGGCCGCGAAGCGGATCACCTTTTCCCGGGATCGAGTCGAATATCCGGCGATACCGAGATCGACGTACAGCGCATCCGCGCGGTACCCGAGTTTGAGCAGGATGTTCCAGAGCGCCAGGCTGTCCTTGCCTCCGGAGACGGCCACCAGGACGCGATGATCCTTGGAGAACATCCGGTCGTGTTTGATGGCCTTGGCGACCTGATCGAGGACGTAGCCGATGAAACAGGGTTTGCAGAAGGCGGCATTGTGCCGTGGAAGGCCGATCACCGCTTTCGTCTTGCATTTGGTGCAGTTCAAGTGCTGAGTGCTGGGTGCTGAGTGCTCTAGGACCGAAATGTGTCGTGGTCTCGTTCCTCAGTCCGCAGTTCCTTCCGTACCGCCGGAGATGACCGGTCTGATTTCGATCGTATCGCGGTCTGCGACCACTTCATCCTCGGTCACCAAGTTGCCGGCACGGATCACCAGGTGCGCCTCCGCGACTAGCTTGAGCTCGCGCAGCAGATCGCGGACACGCTTGGGGCCCTGCAATTCGATTTCTCGATCGGGATGACTGAGGCGGACCTGCATGGTCGAATGATATCGCCGCAACAACCTCCTCAGCAAGTGGCGGGTCGAGAGGCATGCTTGGAAGGTCGTGAATCCCTGTGGTGTCGCGGACAGACGTGGGCCGCGCAACGCTAGAGCGTGACGTCTCGCAGCGCCTCCGCGGCTTCTTCCGGCGAAATGGGATTGATGTAGAAACCCGTGCCCCACTCGAAGCCCGCGACCTGGGTCAGCTTGGGAATGATCTCCACGTGCCAATGGTAGTACGGCCCACTCGCTTCGTGCAGAGGCGAACTGTGCAGCATGAAGTTGTATGCAGGTCTCGCGAGCACACGGTCCATTCGGCGCAGGGCTTCGGAGAGCATCGGAGCCAGGAACTCGAATTGGGCTCGTTGGCTTTCCTCGTAATAGGCGGCATGGCGCTTGGGGAGAATCCACATTTCAAACGGGAACCGCGGTGCGTAGGGAGTCACCGTCACAAATTCCGGATTCTCCGCGACAATGCGCGTCCCGTCCGATAATTCGTGCCGCAAAATGTCGCAATACAGGCAGCGTTCCTTCTCCCGATAGTGTTCGCGACACGCATCCAGTTCCTCGGCGACATTGGTCGGGACAATGGGGAGCGCGATGAGCTGCGAGTGCGAATGTTCCAGGGTGGCGCCCGCGCTCAAGCCGTGGTTCTTGAAAATCAGGATATATCGGAGACGTGTGTCCTTCTTGAGGTCGATCAGGCGGTCTCGGTACGCCCAGAGGACGTCTTCGATATGCTTGGCCGGAAGGTCCGCCAACGGCTCCTTGTGGCTGGCGGTCTCGATAATGACCTCGTGCGCGCCCACGCCGTTCATTCGATCGTAGATGCCGACCCCTTGCCGGTCCAGGTCTCCCTCCACCTGCAGTGCTGGAAACTTGTTGGGAATCACACGAAGACTCCAGCCTGGACCGTTGGCTTCGCCGGTTTGTTGACGATAGGCGAGGATTTCCGGTGGCGTGAGCAGTTCCTGCCCGGGACAGAACGGACACAGCGCCGTACTGGTTGGGCGCGAGGGGAACGGGTGCTCGAAGTCGCGCGGCCGCGCACCACGATCATTGGAAATAATCACCCACCGTCCGACGATAGGATCACGACGTAATTCCGGCATGGTTCCCTTCTCGAAAAAGTGCTGAGTCCTCAGTGCTCAGTGCTGAGAAAGAGGTTGCCACATCCTGCCTAAGCACCCGGCACTCAGGACTCAGGACATAGGACTCAACACTCAGCACCGGTCTTTCACACGCGCCACATCTTAACATCGAAGTGTTCATCGGGCACGCGTATTGTGACTGGCTGGTTGACGGGATAGCGGGCTTGTTCCATTCCCTTGGCCGTGACCGAGACGCTGAACCGGAACTCTTGTCCCGGTTGCAATTGCAGGTGCTCGAAGGGTACGGCGACTTCGATGATGGTGTTCCGGCCGAATCCCTCGATCTCGCGGACCGTCGTGGCGACCTCTCCGGGGACCCCCACCGAGAGTGTTGGACGCGCGACTCCCGGAGGCAGCAGCGGAAATGAGATCGTATACACGTGGTCGTTCGCGAGAATGCCCCACTGGACCTCCAGAGGTCCCGACTGCTGCAGGAGTTGTGGCTCCGGATCGAGGCGAAGATACAGGCATGTCAGACTGAAGCCGAAGGCAATCTGTGCAAAAAACTTCCTGCCGGACCACATGGCGCCCAAGGGAGCCGTGGCACGAATGGATCCGGCTCCGCGCCATTCGAAAAAAGTCGTGGCCAGGCCGTCGAGGATCGGTTCGATCAGTGCGGAGGGTGCGGAAACCGTGTCCGGGAGCATGGTCGCGGCATTCTCGACCAAGGGACGGGACAGCGCCTCCGGTGGGATCAACCCGGCATGCATCCAGACGTTTCGCAGGTGCGTTCGGAACAGCCGGTCGAACTCCAGCTTGAAATCGGTTTCGAATTCGTCCCCGTACCACCAAAACCAGTCGCTCCCCTCTGCGGCATACAGTTCTTCCCACGCGGCGCCGGCTTGGTCGGGTGAGAGTGTGGGCGCGATGTCCAAGAGGCGTTGCCTGGTGTGCGCGAGGAGTTCCCACGCCCGGCGATCTTCGGAGTGCCCGATCCAAATGCCGAAGTCGGAGTTGATCCAGCTGCCGGTGTGCAGCGCATGGAGGCGCGGCGTGTCCGGGAAACGCTCGATGGCTCGTCCCAACGTCTCGGTCACGAGACAGACCCGTCCGGACGTGTCGGCCGCGTCGCGCGTCAAACGCTCGTAGAGCAACCTCAGAAATTCCTCACCGCCCCCATAATAATGCTCCCAGGGATTCTCCCCGTCCAAGATGATGGGGATGAGCACATGTTCGCCGGCGACCTGCTCCGCGATCCGGTGGAAGTGACCGGCCGCGTCGTCGACACCGAGATGTCCGAGCGTCTTATGGTACGAGAATCCGAAGGCATCGGAGATCTCACGGTCTCGGAACACAATAGCGGCATCCTCCCCGGCCTGGCCGAATCGATACGGGCGATACAACATGCTGCCGCGATCCCACGGTTGTTGCTGCATCGCGACCGACCGTTGAAGATTGCCTTCGTCCGTGGCCAACCACGTAAGGCCGAATTTGGAGAGGAGTGGCACGAGTTCCGGACACACCGATCCCTCCGACGGCCAGAGGCCCTTCGGAGCGTGGCCGAATACGCGCGTATGGTAGTCGACGGCTTTCCGGATCTGTGCCTCGGCATCGGCCGGGGCCTGCAGGCGTGGAAGCGCTGGCAAACGGGGAAGGGCCCGGCGGGCCGTTTCGGTGTCGATCAACAACGGTAAGATCGGATGGTAAAACGGAGTCGTGGTGAGCTCGATTTGGCCGCGCTCGGCGAGTGTCCGATAGAGCGGAACGACCTCGCGCATGATCGTCAACTGCGCCTTCAGCACCTCCTGTTTGTCCTGCTCGGTGAAGCCACGGCCCTTCTCACGAAGCGCGGCAATACAGGGGAGTCGAGCCGCAGCACCATACCCGAACCAGGCCAGATTGTGCCACACCTGCAAGTCGGTCAACTCCTGATCGGAGAACCGTTGCGCGAGGCGCTCCAGTTCGTCCGGACGCACGTGCAGGCCTCGCTTGACCAGAAGTTCCTGATAGCGGGGATAGGGGCGGACCATCGTGGCCCAGTTGGCCGAGAAGAAATGATGCACGACGAACGCCCGTTCGGTGGGCGCTAGCTCGGCAGCCGGTTTACGGGCCTGTTCGAGGAAGATATCCGTAATGGTTCCGGAGGCGATCTCCTCCAGTTGAAGCAACAGCGAGGGGGTGAAATTGAATGTGCCTGAGATTGTCGGGAAGCGGTCCAGTTGACATGCCATGTCGTAATAGGCTTTCGTGGCATGCAGTCGGACCCACGGCATGCTGGCCGACCGCGTGACGGGGTCGGTATAGTACGGCTGATGCATGTGCCAAAAGAAACAAACCGAGGCGTGTGTCATGGCAGGACGTTTTTAGTTGAGTGTCGAGGCAAAGTTCAGTATGTCATGAACGTGTCGTCGCGCCAATCATGGATTCGAAAGCGAAGGATCGTCGGTACGATGGAAGGGACAACCAGCGTCGTGACGTATTGGGAGTCCTTGCATACCAAGCGATGGCTCTATTGGGTCCCCGTCGCGGGCTATGCGGCACTGATTTTCTTTTTTTCTTCGCTTCCGAATCCGACTCGCGAATTGCCGTCGCTGTTCGGGGACTTCAACGATAAGCTCGTCCACGTCGTCGAATACGGAATCCTTGCCATTCTGCTCTATCGTGCGCTGCGATGGGGGGCAGGGCCTTGGTGGGCGTCGCGTGCGTGGTGGGTGGCGGTCATCGGTGCGATGGCGTACGGCGTCACCGACGAAATCCACCAAAGTTTCGTGCCGCCTCGCGAGGCTGACGCGTTGGATGTGGTCGCCGATACCTTCGGTGCAATGGCGCTGACCCTTGTCTGGCGCAGGACCACGGAGTCGAAAGACGTGCGGGAGCGGGGCTAGAACCTATCTCAAAATTGTGGTTAGAGCCTGACACCGTGACCGAAGACTCCGAGCGGGGACAAGCTTTCGAGCGGTGGCGTCCCGACCAAGCTTGCTAGTCCCGCGGGCTCTTCCGGCGAAGCCGTCTTCCTCGCGCCCGCGGAGAAACACCGCGATGGTTCTCCTCTGGAACCTCGCTTCCCCGGTGTCGGTACACGAGAACGGACTCCCGTACGCTGCTGGTCGCTGATCCGACCTGCTCCTGGAGGCGATTAGCCAATCCGAGCACGTCAGCCGGCGTGCTCAACATCAACGCATCAGGGCGAGGCTGGCGCGGCTCACCACTCGCCAGCCGACCGAGTTTCACGAACACCATCCCACCACTGTTGATGTAGCAATTGTGAGATAGGTTCGTGTCTCAAGGAGGCCGTCCGGTAATAAGCGCGACCTTGTTTGATGTCGGACCGCCGCGATTCCAGATGACCCACGCCTCAACCGGGTTGTCGTCTCCGTTACCAGGCGTACGCTTCCGGGGCCGTTCCTCCGGGTCCGGGAAAGATGTCGTCCAGCTCCTTCAGTGTCTCGTTGGACAGCGCACGCGACAGCGCGTGCAACGCCCCATCGAGTTGGTCGACTGTTCGAGGGCCGATGATGGGTGCGGTCACGGCCGGCTGATGAAGGAGCCACGCAAGGGCGACTTCGGCCGGTGCCGCGCCCAGTCGCGAGCAGACCGCTTCATATCGTTCGAGGCGTGGGCGTAGTGTCTCCAATTCCTTTCGAACGTTTTTTTCGGCGCGTCGTCCGGTCGCTGGCTTTTTCGTGATTCCTCCCAGCAGGCCTCGGGCCAGCGGACTCCACGGGATGACGCCGATGCCATAGGCCTGGCAGGCGGGGATGACCTCCAATTCGACCGTGCGCTCGGTGAGATTGTAGAGGCTCTGCTCGGACACCAATCCAAGAAAATGGCGTTGCCGTGCCAATTCCTGTGCTTGGACGAGATGCCAGCCCGCGAAGTTGCTGCTGCCGACGTACAAGACTTTCCCTTCGCGCACCAGTTGTTCCATGGCCTGCCAGATCTCTTCCCATGACGTCGCTCGATCGACGTGATGCATTTGGTAGAGATCGAGGTGATCGGTGCGAAGCCGGCGAAGGCTCGCCTCGCAGGCTCTCCGAATGTGCAGCGCGGAGAGGTGCGACTCGTTCGGCCAGGTTCCCATGCGGCCAAAGACTTTTGTCGCGAGCACCACCTTCTCTCGACGGCCTTTGTCCTTTGCGAACCATCGGCCCACGATCTGCTCCGTGACGCCTTCTCCGACTTTCCAGCCGTAGACGTTCGCCGTGTCGAAAAAATTGATCCCTTCGTCGAGCGCGCGGGACATGATGCGGCCGCTGTCCGCTTCCGTGGTGTGGGGGCCGAAGTTCATGGTGCCGAGGCACAATCGGCTGACCTGAACGCCGGTCCGTCCAAGATGCACGTACTCCATAGGTTCCTTATAGGTGGTTGCCGTGCGGATGTCGAGGGGCCTTGAAATCAACATTCGCGTGCAGTCACGTTGGGCGTGGCTATACTGAAGCACGATGTGTAGGCGTGGCCGCCATTGGACGCGGATATCGTTGTTGCTCGTGCTCGCGGTCGGGTGCGCAGGCCCGGCCTCTCAACGGATCTCCACGACGCAGACGGCCGAAGCACCCTGCTGCGAGGCCGGGCGCAATAGCTCGTGGCGGGATTCGGTCGTGAGGACGGCGACCGAATTGGTTGGAGCGCGTACGATCGAGGTGAACGGGCGCCGGGTTGCCTACGACTGCGCGGGAGTGACCCGGGCGATCTTCTTGCCCGTGGGCGTCGATCTGTATCGCAGCAAGCTGGTGGCGGGCCGTGCCAACGGCGTCAAGCTGATCTACCGGCATGTGCGTCAGTTCGGACGGATTCATCAAGGGCCCACGGTTCGGCCGGGAGATCTCGTCTTCTTCCACAACACCTGGGATGCCAATGGAGACGGGGAGGTCAACGATCCGCTCACCCACGTGGGGGTCGTCGAGGCCGTTGAGCCGGACTCAACGGTCATATTTATCAGTCGCGTGGCCGGTGCAGTGGAGCGCTATCGCATGAACCTGATGCACCCGCACCGGCATCGGGCGGAGGATGGTCGTGTCCTGAACGACTACCTTCGCCGTAAGAAAAGACGGGATGTCGAGGGAACGCCCTACCTCACGGCCGAGCTGTTTACGGCGTTCGGAACGCCGATCCTCCGGTAGCCGCGGTCGTAGGCCCGCACTTACTTAATAGTGTGTTTGTTTGACAGTAAGGCAGGTGGACTGGTACAGTGCGTCTGTCACTGTCGAGACGGCCCGGCGACCGTGCAACTAAATATATATCCGGGCCTCGTCATCGCAGCGCGTTCAGATCCTCCTCGGAGCGGATTTCCCCTGATTCTGCCTCCTTCGATTCTCTGACCTCGTCATCAATGCGATGCCAGCAGGGTGCTGAAACCCGTCTACTCGCAGTTCGTTGCTGCGCGTCGAGACGTCACCTACCTGAACGCGTAGGTCTCGTCTTGCCGCTCGCGGCGGGCTCCCGATCAGCCGATGTAAGCGTTCTGCAGTCTACTCACCAAGGAGTGTGTTTGTGTTGAATACCACGACTGTTTCACAGGCCGAGTCTCATGACGAGGCTGAACCTACCTCTCTGACATTTCGCTCCCTGAGGCTCTCGGACGCATTGCTCCGCGACCTCACGCACGCGAAATACTCGGAACCGACGCCGATCCAAGCGCAAGCGATCCCGGCCGGACTACAGGGCAAAGACGTGCTCGGCTGCGCCCAAACCGGAACGGGCAAGACGGCGGCGTTCGTGATTCCCATGGTGGAGCGTTTAGCCGGACAACCAGCTGGACCTCCGCGCGGATTGATTCTCGCGCCGACGCGGGAATTGGCCTTCCAGATTCAGAAAACCGTCGCCCTGCTGGGCCGATCGCGCCGGGTCTCGGCGACGACGGTCATTGGTGGCGAAGACATGCGGATCCAGGTGCGCGGCCTCCAGCAGCAGCCGACCGTCGTGGTGGCGACGCCGGGGCGGTTGCTGGATCATATGTGGAACGGGACGATCAATATGGCCCATTTCACCATTGTGGTGTTGGATGAAGCGGATCGCATGCTGGACATGGGGTTCGCGCCGCAGCTCAACCAAATTTTGGATGCGCTCAATCCGGAGCGGCAAACGATGCTGTTCTCGGCGACCATGCCGGCGGACCTCGCCGACTTGGCGAGGGCGGGACTGCGCGAGCCCGTGCGGATCATGGTCGATCCGCCGGCCCAAGCGGCGCATACCGTCACCCATGAAGTCCATCACACCACACGAGACGAGAAGACGTCGCTTCTCCTCAAGCTCGTGCAGGAGAACACCGGAAGCGTGCTCGTGTTCACGCGAACCAAGCATGGCGCCGATAAGGTCGGCCGCGTGCTGGAACAGCGGGGGCATCGCGTCGGCGTGTTGCACGCCGGACGCAGGCTTTCCCAGCGCAAAACCGCGCTCGAAGGATTCCGCAGGGGCAGTTTCCGCGTGTTGGTGGCGACGGACATCGCGGCGCGCGGCATCGATGTGGCCAATATCGGTCACGTGGTGAACTACGATTTGCCCAACACGCCGGAAGACTACGTGCATCGGATCGGCCGCACCGGACGTATGAAAACCACGGGGCGTGCGACGAGTTTCGTCACCGGGGAAGATCATTCCCAGCTTCGGGCCATTGAACGACTCTTGGGGCATTCGGTCCCACGCGCGGCCGGCAGTCCGGAACCGCAGCGGCCTCTCCGGCCGGGATCGAATGGTCACGGACGCCCAGGTTCTTCGGGACGAGCGCACGATCCGCGGCGAGGCGGTATGCGACCGCAGCGGCCCGAGGCGAGACCGATGGTCCAGGGCAATCGCCTCGAATCGACCAGAGGCGGGGAGTCGATGAGACCGGCACATGTCGCGTCGCACGATCCTCATCGGCACCATCCGGCAGGACGTCCGCAGGGCACGCCGCCGGCCGGTCAGCCGCGGCCTCGTCGGTGGATGCGTTCACCGCAGCAGTAGAAGTTTTGAAGTTCTGATTCGAGATACGCAGGACACGCGTCCGTGTTGGGGGATCCTCCGGCGCGGACGTTTCTGTATGGGGGCAACTCGCCTCGTCACTCGCAAGTTTTGCACAACTATTCGTCAAATGACCCCGCTCGTGTATAATCCGCTGCTATATGGCCACCGCCAATCCTGCCGTTCCGACGGCGCCGCTTGCGCCGCCTAGTCCCACGCTGATAGCCGAGACGATCCGGAACCACATTCGTACCGCCGGCCAGATGACGGAACTCGCTCCGCTGGCGGGGGACGCCTCCAATCGCCGGTATTTTCGGATCCACCTGCAGGGCGGATCGATACCGTCGCTCGTCCTGATGCAGTTGGCGGAGCCTGAGGCTTTCAAACAGTCGGAAGAAGCCGTGAGCGGTGCGGCGGTCACGGTGGATGAACTGCCCTTTACGAATATTCTGACGCACTTATCGTCGTTCCATCTGCCCGTTCCGAAACTCCACTACTACGACCGCGAAGCGGGCTTGCTGTATCTGGAAGATTTTGGCGATGTGACCTTGTTGGAAGCTTGCGTTCAGGCGGATCCTGGACGCATCGCCGCACTGTATAAGCAGGCCGTCGACAGTTTGGTGCTCATCCAAGCGAAGGCGACCGCGCCGGCCAATACCGATTGCGTGGCCTTCCACCGAACATTCGACGTCCCGCTGCTGATGTGGGAGTTCGATCATTTTTTGGAATACGGGATCGTGGCGAGGCAGGGGAGGCCGATGTGTGCGGACGACATGGTGCCGATCCGGAACGAATTTCGCCGAATTGCCGAGATGATGGCGGCTCAGCCTCACGTCTTCGTACATCGTGATTATCATTCGCGCAACCTGATGGTCGATGGCAGCCGGATCGGCATCATCGATTTTCAGGACGCGCTGATGGGACCGGCCGCGTACGACTTAGCGTCACTCCTGCGTGATGCGTACATCGCATTGGACGAGCCGCTGGTCGACGAGTTGATTGCCCATTATCTGGAAGGATTGGCCCGGCACGGCCTGCGGGTGGAGCCGACGGCTTACCGGCGCGTCTTCGACCTGACCAGCATGCAGCGCAATCTCAAAGCTGCCGGTCGATTCGTGTATATCGAGCGGGTGAAACACAACCCGAAGTTCCTCGCGGACATTCCACGCGTCCTGGGATATGTCCGGAGCAATCTCGCGAGATATCCCGAATTGGCGACGCTGCGACAGCACCTCACGCCGTATGTGCCGGAACTGCAGTGACCAGTGCTGAGTGCTCAATCCTGGGTGCTGAGCCGGAAGCATTGATAAAGGACCGCGTGCTCTCACCCAGCACTCAGAACTCAGCACTTCGAACTTAGATATGAAGGCCATGATCCTTGCAGCGGGGTTAGGCACGCGCCTGCGCCCGCTCACCAACACCATGCCCAAGCCGCTGCTGCCGGTGGGTGGGACACCGCTCATTTTGTGGAACTTACTGCTGCTCCGGCGCCATAAGTTTCGCGACGTGGTGATCAATCTCCATCACTTGGGCCCCATGATCGAGCACGCGCTGGGCGACGGTCACCGCTTCGGCCTCCGCATTACGTATTCTCGCGAGCCGGTCGTTTTGGGAACAGGCGGCGCGCTCAAGCAGGTCGAATCCCAATTCAGCGGACAGCCGATGCTCGTCATGAACGGCGATACACTGATCGAGATCGACCTGGAAGAGTTAGCGGATCTCCACCTGTCCCGGAAACCGGTGGCGACGATGGTCTTGCGGGAGGATCCCGAGGCCGGCCGGTGGGGGTTGGTGGAAATCGACGAGGCGCACCGCATTCAGCGCATCAACGGAAACGGGCGCATCAATCCGTCTGGTCACGTGCCCCGCATGTTCGCAGGTGTCCATATTCTGCATCCGCGTCTTTTGCGGCGACTGCCCCCGGCGGGAAAACCGTCGAACATCATCGACGCCTATGTCCAGGCGTTGCACGACGAGGAAACGCTGCTGGGGTATGATGCCCAGGGCTATTGGTCGGATGTGGGCACGCCGGAACGGTACGCGCAGGCCGAGCGCGACGTGCTGGATGGGCGGCTTCGCCTGGCTGACCGGCAACAGCCGGCCGGCAGTGAGCCCGCATCGATCCCACAGGATCGACGCGTGGCTTCGTAAGAGTTCGTGGTCAGGTGAGGCTGTCCTCGGTGACGGCCGTATCCAGATTTTTCTGCCGGATCAGCCGCGCCAGGTAGGTGCGCTGCAGGTGTAGCTGCTCCGCAGCCTTGGTTTGATTCCCTCCCGCCGCCCTCAACGCATTCAAGATCAGCGTGCGGCTATGCTCCTCCATGGACTCGTGGTACGGGAGTGCCCGGCCCGACGCGGTGGTCGAGGGAGCAGGAGCGGCCTGCAGATCGACACTGCTCAGGCCCAACGAATCGGGCTCGATGCGATCCGTCGGACTGAGCACGACTGCCCGAGCGAGCGTGTTGTCCAGCTCCCGGATATTCCCAGGCCATTGGTAGCGGCTCATCGCCTCCATCGCGGCGGGACTGAGGGAGACACCGGGCCGTTTGGACTCCAGACCGTGGCGCCGCAGGAAAAACTCGGACAACGGGGCAATGTCGTCCAGGCGCTCCCGCAGGGGCGGCAACGTAAAATTGATGACGTTGAGACGAAAATAGAGGTCTTCTCGGAACTGTCCGGACTTGACGGTCTGCCGAAGATCCTTGTTCGTTGCGGCCACCACGCGGATGTTGACCGAGATGTTCTTGGTTCCCCCGACACGCTGAAACTCCCGATCCTGGAGCACGCGGAGCAATTTGGCCTGCAGAGGCAAGGACATGTCGCCGATTTCATCGAGGAAGACGGTCCCGCCGTCGGCCATTTCAATTTTGCCCTTATGCAGGCGATCCGCTCCGGTAAATGCTCCCCGTTCATGACCGAAGAGCTCGTTTTCCAGCAGGGTTTCGGTCAGCGCCACGCAGTTGATCACGACCATCGGCATCATCCGCCGCGGACTCCATTGGTGGATGGAACGCGCGAAGAGTTCCTTCCCCGTGCCGCTTTCGCCCAGCAACAGGATGCTGGCGTCAGAATTGGCCGCGCGCTTGGCGCCGTCGATGATCGATCGCAATTTCGAGCTCGTGCCGACGATCTTTGCGTAGCGACTGTCGACGTCGGCTTGCAGCACGGCGACCTGCCGGCGGAGGGATTCCCGTTCCAGTGCTTTCTGGATAACGATCGTCAGATGGTCCTTGTCCAGCGGCTTCGTCAAAAAATCGTAGGCCCCGTGTTTGATCGCGTCCACCGCGATGGAAATCGTGCCGTGCGCGGTCATGACGATGACCGGAGGCTCGAGATCACCGGGGCGGATACCGTTTTCGGCGGTGCCGCCGGTCTTCGCTTGTCCGAGCCGGTGCAGGACGTCGATGCCCGACAGTTGGGGCAACTCCACATCCAGCAAGACCAAATTGGGCGCTTCTTGCTCGATGAGCTCCAGTGCCCGTCGACCGTCTCGAGCGATGACGACGTTGTACTGGAGCGCCTCAAGACGGTCCTGCAACATCATCGAGATGTCGGGATCGTCGTCGACGACCAGGATTTTCGGTCTCACGGGGTGTCCTCCATCACGTGCAGGACCAAGCCGGTCAACGGCTTCGGGAAAAAGTAGGTCGACTTGTGCGGCATCCGCTCGCCGGCCGTAGCCACCGCCTGCACTTCGTCGACTTTGGTGGCGTTCCAGAGGAGCGCGGCTTCGCCCGTGCCTTTGGCGACCCAGTCCAGTGCTTCGTGCTCGTCCTTGGTGTAGACGATCGCTTCCAGCTCCTGTTGCGTCGTACAGAGTTTGGCGATGATCTGTTGCTGGAGGATCGAGACGTCGAGACGGTCGCGCGGGGATGCCGTCGGCGGCAGCTGGTGGCTTGGTCGCAAGGCCAGCAGCCAGAACTGGTCGAGACCACGGGCCGCCAGGCCGAAACAGGGCTGCGTCCGGCCTCGCTCATGCAACTTCCGGAAGAACGTCCGGCGCGCCGTTTCCTGGTCCATGCCCTGAATCGGCATCGGGACGATCTCGAAGGCCGGCTCGAGTAACGCTTTCAGGCCGGCGGCGTCCGGCACCTTTGTGGTGAGGATGCGATGCGTGGGGAGCACGGTCAAGCCCGGGTCCTCGAGGCTCGTGAGCAGCATCAACACGTGATCGTAGGAGTGAACGCCCTGTTTCGATTCCGCGGTCTGACGCCGCTGCCGTTGATAATTGAGCGCCGTTTCGTACCGGTGATGCCCGTCGGCGATAAACAGGGGCTTGAAGCGCATCAGATCCGTGATGGCCTCCACGGTGGCCGGGTCATCGATGGCCCAGAGCGTCTGTTCGAATCCCGCGTCGTCCTGGAACTTCATTCGTGGCGCGGCAGCGGCTGCCGCCTTTTGCAAGGTCGCCACCACGCCCCCGTCCGGGTCCGAATACAGCGACCAAATCGGGCTGAAATTCGCGCGGCAGGATTCCAGCACACGCAGGCGGTCGGTCTTGGCCGCGGCCCGTGTGTTCTCGTGCGGGTAGATTTCGCCGGAGTCGAGCTCGGCGAGACGGAAATTGCCCATGAATCCGGTCAACGTCTTGTGCACGGTGCCGCCGCTTCCGTCCGGCATCTGATACCGAATGGTGTACAAATAGAAGGCGGGCTTGGCGTCGCGCGAGAGGACCCCGTCGGCCATCCACGTGCGCAACGTTTGGGCAGCGCGGGTGTACCGATTGTTGCGTTCGTTGTCTCCGGGCTGGTCCATGGCCAACTCCAGCCGAATGACGTTGTTCTTATGGCGGGCATAGAACTCCTTTTGTCCCTCGGCATCGATCACGTCGTAGGGGGGTGCCACGACATCTCGCACGTTCCCCACGACGTCGGCATTGAACAAGACACCACGAAGCGGAAGCACCTGAGCCATGGGACTCCTTCTCGTCTAGCAGGACGGTAAAAAGAGCACGCCCGTGCCGGCTCGACCTTCGTTCCGGGCCGGACGCGAGTTGTGATTGTATGTTGTTTGGGACGACCCTGGAGCGGACGGTGAGCGACGCGTGAGTTCCGGGCATTGCCACGCCGCCGCCAATTTGGGAGATACAAGAGCCACTGTGACCATCGGACGAAGCCTCGATTCTCACTACGGACCGCTCTCGACCGTGCCTCACGTCGAGCGTGGCGCGTGCAGACAGGAATGGCGAGCGAGAGGTGGAATGCGACGAGTCAGCGGTCTCGCGTCACCATGTATTCCGCGGCAACCGTGAGCGCGCGCTTGTGGATGCAGTCTTCGAAGTGGGCGAGGTCGGCAATGGCGGCTCGAATGAAATCCCGTGCACATTCCATCGCGTAGGCGATCGATCCGTACTGGCGCATCAAGTCCTGGATACGAGTCAGGTCGTGGGTGGTCAGCGACCGTGTTTCCATCCGATCCTTGATCATCTGCCGGTCCGCGTCGGAGCACTGTTCCAGCAGGTGCAGAAGGGGGAGCGTCGCCTTGCCCTGTCGAAGATCCTGCCCCAGTGCCTTGCCGAGGCAATCTCCATTGGCGGCATAGTCGAGTGTATCGTCGGCCAGTTGAAACGCGATGCCCAAGTGTTGCCCGAATCGGAACAAGGCCAATTCCTGGGCTTCGGTCGCCCCTGCCGCGATCGCGCCGATTCGGCAGGCTGCCGCGATCAGACCTGCCGTTTTATGTTCGACAATCTTCAAATAGTCCGACTGGGGCATGGCCGGGTTGCCGTTATAGTAGAGCTGCAGCACTTCTCCTTCGGCCATTTTCCAGCAGGCGTCGGCGAGCACCTCGTTGACCGCGTGGCTTCGGAAATCCACGATCTGCCGCATGGCCTTCGAGTAGAGATAATCACCGACCAGGATACTGATTTGATTGCCCCACACCTTGCGGGCGCTATGACGGCCGCGGCGAAGGTCGGCGTCATCGACGACGTCGTCATGGAGCAAGGTCGCGGTATGGATGTATTCAACGAGACAGCCCAGCAGCCAGTGATCGGTGCCGGGGTAGCCGCAGAGGCGGGATGCCAGAATCAGCAACAAGGGACGAATGCGTTTCCCCCCGCTGCTCAGGATATGTCCTGCCACCGTATTGACCAGTACCACCGGCGACGTCAGGTTCTTCTGGATCTGCTCTTCGACCCCTTTGAGCTCGGGGCGATAGGCCTCCCAGACGTCGGCCATGGTCTCGATCGTCGACAGCGACGGACGCTCAGACATGGCGGCGATAGTAGGGCAGGGGCCCCGGCAAGTCAAGGCGATGCGAGGCGG
The DNA here is from genome assembly GCA_036984305.1 of Nitrospira sp. NCBI lineage: Bacteria > Pseudomonadati > Nitrospirota > Nitrospiria > Nitrospirales > Nitrospiraceae > Nitrospira > Nitrospira sp. The sequence goes on along the minus strand of BQWY01000001.1, from coordinate 3,008,271 downwards.
ATTGACGTGGAACCGAGCGAGTATTTCAGTCACGCCGCCGATCTGCTCGCCTTGACAGCTTTGTTCGCCATCCAGTAATTTGTCGAGTCAATCCTGGGCCACATGTGCTTGGTGTCCGTGCGCCGCCCGCCATGAGTCAGGTTGATGTGTCTTCCGTGACGGTCATCGTTAATTCGCCTGCCTTTTTGAGAGGATACGGTCGACGATCATGAACATCCCCGGTCTTCCACCCGCGCAAGGGCTCTACGATCCCGCACAGGAAAAAGACAGCTGCGGCATCGGATTCGTCGTCAACATGAAAGGACAGAAGTCGCACGAGATCGTGCAGAAGGGGCTGCAGGTTCTCGAAAACCTGACGCACCGGGGCGCGCAAGGGTGCGACCCCTGCACCGGTGACGGAGCCGGGATTCTCCTGCAGGTGCCGCACGAGTTCTTCAAACGTGCCTGCACCGACGTGCACATCAAGCTTCCAGAGGCCGGTGAATACGGTGTCGGCATGTTGTTCATGCCGACCCAGGAGGAATCTCGGAAACAGTGTGAAACCCTTGTCGACCGGACCATCGCCGCCGAGGGAACCAAACTGCTTGGCTGGCGGGACGTTCCGGTGAAAAGCGATGCCATCGGGCCGCTCGCCCGTCGCACCGAGCCCGCGATGCGACAGGTGTTCATCGCCCGCGGCATGTTGAACGAGATGGAGTTCGAGCGAAAGCTCTATGTGATTCGCAAGCAGGTGGAGCGCGCCGTCCGGGAATCGGCTATTCCGCAACGCGACTATTTCTACGTGGTCAGCCTCTCGGCCAGCACCATCGTCTACAAGGGACTGCTGCTGCCCGAACAGATGGGGTTGTACTACCAGGATCTGGTGGATCCCAGCGTGACCAGCTCGCTGGCGCTCGTCCATTCACGATTCAGCACCAACACGTTTCCTACGTGGCCGCTGGCGCATCCCTATCGCTACACATGTCACAACGGGGAGATCAACACGCTCAAGGGGAACGTCAATTGGATGCGGGCTCGGCAGGGACGGCTGCACTCGGAGGCGTTCGGCAAAGATCTCGAAAAGCTCTACCCCATTGTGTATGACAAGCAGAGCGACTCGGCCTGCCTCGACAATGCGCTGGAGTTTCTCGTGTTGGGCGGCCGCTCGCTGCCGCATGCGATGATGATGCTGATCCCGGAGCCTTGGGTCGGCAATCCGCACATGGGCTTGGATCGGCGCGGTTTTTACGAATATCACGCGGCGATGATGGAGCCGTGGGATGGTCCGGCGGCCGTGTGTTTCACCGACGGGAAGATGATCGGGGCCACGCTGGATCGCAACGGGCTGCGTCCCTGCCGGTATCAAGTGACCAACGACGACGTCGTGACGCTGTCGTCCGAGGCGGGCGTGCTGCCGGCCGAAGCGAAAGACATTCGTCTCAAGGGCCGGCTCCAGCCGGGCCGCATGTTTTTGGTCGATACCGTCCAGGGCCGGATCATCGCCGATGAGGAAGCCAAGGCCGACATCGTCGGGCGCAGACCCTATCGCCAATGGGTCACCGAGTACCGGGTGTCGCTGGACGAACTGCCCGATCCCATCAGCGTCCCGCAGCCGGATCATCCGACGCTCCGCCAGCGGCAGCAGACGTTCGGCTATACCATCGAAGAGCTCAAGATGGTGATCACGCCGATGGTCGTGAACGGCGAGGAGGCGGTGTCGTCGATGGGAACGGATACGCCGCTGGCGGTGTTGTCCGATCGGCCGCAACTGCTCTTCAAGTATTTCCGGCAACTCTTCGCGCAGGTGACCAATCCGCCGATCGATCCGATTCGGGAAGAACTGGTCATGTCCCTCGTGACGAGCATCGGGCCGAAGCCGAATTTGATGGTCGAACAGCCGGAATCCTGCCGCCGGATCCGCGTGAAGCAGCCGATTCTGACGAACGCGGATTTGCAGAAAATTCGGGAAATCGAAGACCCCAATTTCACCAGCAAGACGCTCAGAATGCTCTTCCCGGTTGCCGAAGGCCCGGACGGGTTGGGCGGGGCCGTCGAGGAACTGTGCCGGCAGGCGTCGCAGGCGATTCGGGACGGATACAAATTTCTCATTCTCAGCGATCGTGGAGTGAACGAAGAATGGGCGCCGATTCCGAGCTTGCTCGCGATTTCGGCCGTGCATCACCATCTGGTTCGGGAGGCCACGCGCACCGAGGTGGGCCTGGTCGTCGAAACCGGCGAGCCGCGGGACGTGCATCATTTTGCATGCCTCATCGGATACGGCGCCGGCACGGTCAATCCCTATCTGGTCTTCGAAACGCTCGTCGACCTGGAGCGCGACGGTTACCTGCCGGAGGGGTTGGATGCGCCCACCGCGGAGGCGAAATTCATCAAGGCTGTGAACAAGGGCCTGTTGAAAATCTTCTCCAAGATGGGCATTTCGACGGTGCAGTCCTATTGTGGCGCGCAAATCTTCGAAGCCATCGGGTTGAACAGCGACCTCATTAATCGATACTTCACGGGGACGCCTTCCCGTGTTCAAGGTATCGGAACGCGCGAAATCGGCGAGGAGGTTCTCCGCCGCCATCGCCAGGCCTACCAGCCGGTGGCGATGCCGCAATTGGAGTTCGGGGGGGAAATCCACTACCGGGCCCAAGGGGAACATCATAATTGGAATCCGGACACCATCTACAAGCTGCAGCACGCCGCGCGTCTCAACAATGCGAAGAGCTACGAGGAATTTGCGGCCCTGGTCAACGATGAGAGTAAGCGGCGGTCCAATCTCCGGGGGTTGCTGGACTTCAAGTTTGCGGAGACGCCCGTGCCGCTCGACGAAGTGGAGCCCGCCAAGGAGATCGTGAAACGGTTCAACACCGGAGCGATGTCGTTCGGGTCGATCAGCGCGGAAGCCCACGAAACGCTCGCCATCGCCATGAACCGATTGGGCGGCCGCAGCAACACCGGCGAGGGCGGCGAGGACCCGGAACGGTTCACACCCTTACCCAACGGCGATTCGAAAAACTCCTACATCAAACAGGTTGCCTCCGGGCGGTTCGGCGTCACCGCGCATTACCTGGCCAATGCGCGCGAATTGCAGATTAAAATGGCGCAGGGCGCCAAGCCGGGTGAGGGCGGCCAATTGCCGGGTCACAAGGTGGATGACAACATCGCGCGGCTGCGCTTTTCAACGCCGGGGGTGCAGCTCATCTCCCCACCGCCGCACCACGACATTTACTCCATCGAAGACCTGGCCCAGTTGATCTTCGACCTGAAGAACTCGAATCCCGATGCGACCGTTTCGGTCAAGCTGGTGTCCGAGGTGGGCGTCGGCACGGTGGCCGCGGGCGTGTCAAAGGCCCATGCCGATAAGGTGCTCATCAGCGGCGATTCGGGTGGGACGGGGGCCTCGCCGCTGTCGTCCATCAAGTATGCGGGGATTCCGTGGGAACTGGGCTTAGCCGAGACGCATCAGACGCTGGTGCTCAACGACCTACGCGGTCGGATCAAGGTCGAGACCGACGGCCAGCTCAAGACGGGACGCGATGTCGTGATCGCGGCCTTGCTGGGTGCGGAAGAGTTCGGATTTTCGACCGCGCCGCTCATCGTCGAAGGTTGCATCATGATGCGGAAGTGCCATTTGAATACGTGTCCGGTGGGCATCGCTACGCAGGATCCGGAGTTGCGGAAGAAGTTCACGGGATCACCCGATCACGTCGTCAACTACTTCTTCTTCGTGGCGGAAGAGATTCGTGGGCTGATGGCCAAGCTCGGCGTCCGGACCTTCAACGAACTCATCGGCCGCGTCGATAAATTGAAGATCCAAAAGGCCGTCGATCACTGGAAAGCGAAGGGCCTGGATCTGGCGCCGTTGCTGGCCAAGCCGGATGTGCCTGACGAGGTCCCGCGGTATTGCGTGCAGAAGCAGGATCACGGCATTGCCACCATTCTCGATGTCAAGTTGATCGAACTGTGCCGACCGGCAATCGAGAAGGGCGAGAACGTCACGCTCGATTTGCCGATCCGCAACGTCAACCGGACGACCGGGACGATGCTCTCCAGCCAGGTTGCCAAGAAATATGGGGCAGCCGGATTGCCGCCCGATACGATTACGATCAGATTCAAGGGTTCCGCCGGACAGTCGTTCGGCGCGTTCCTCTCATCCGGCATCACCCTGCACCTGGAAGGCGAATCCAACGACTATCTCGGCAAAGGGCTTTCGGGCGGCAAGATCATCGTGGTGCCGCCGAAGGGGTGCACGTATGTGCCTGAGGACACGATTCTCATTGGGAACACGTCGCTCTACGGCGCCACCAGCGGGGAATGCTACTTCTACGGAAGGGCGGGCGAGCGCTTCGCGGTGCGCAACAGCGGTGCCAGAGCGGTAATCGAAGGCACCGGCGATCACGGCTGCGAATATATGACCGGCGGGGTCGTGGTCGTGCTCGGGACGACCGGCCGCAATTTTGCGGCGGGGATGTCGGGTGGCGTGGCGTTCGTGTACAACGGAGACGGCAAGTTCGAATCCCGCTGTAACTTGGGCATGGTCGAACTCGAGTCCGTGACGCTGGCCGAGGATAAAACCTTGCTCAAAGGCATGGTCCAGTCTTATCTCACGCACACGGGTAGCCGGAGGGCCAAGAAACTGTTGGACAACTGGAATGCCGAGCTGCCGAAGTTTGCGAAGGTGATGCCGGTGGACTACAAACGCGTCCTGGCTGCGCGAAAGGCCGCCGCCGCCAAAGTTGTCGGTACGGCGAAGAAGTGAACCGTCGAGCAGTACGGCGTGAAGGGTGAAAGTTTGAAACCCAGCACTCAGGGCTTAGGACTCAGCACTCAGGACTAGGGATCATGGGAGACGTCAAAGGATTCATGAAATACAAGCGGGAAGGCCCCACGCGGCGCCCGACCGAGCTCCGTGTACTCGATTACAGGGAACTCTACGAGCCGTTCTCCGAAGACAAGCTCAAGATCCAAGGCGCGCGGTGCATGGATTGCGGCGTGCCCTTCTGTCAGAGCAATACGGGCTGTCCGGTCATCAATCTGATTCCGGAATGGAACGACCTCGTCTACCGTGGACGCTGGCAGGACGCGCTCAAGGCATTGCACACGACCAATAACTTCCCGGAGTTTACGGGGCGGCTCTGTCCGGCGCCCTGCGAATCAGCCTGTGTGTTGGGGATCAATGCCGACCCGGTGTCGATCCGCGTTATCGAATGGAACATCATCGATCGCGGGTTCGACGAAGGCTGGGTGCAGCCGGTGCTCCCCGCCGGTAAGAGCGGGAAATCCGTCGCGATCATCGGATCGGGGCCTGCGGGCCTTGCGGCCGCGCAACAGTTGGCCCGCGCGGGCCACGAGGTGACGGTCTACGAAAAGGCCGACCGGATCGGTGGACTGCTCCGCTACGGCATTCCGGATTTCAAGATGGAAAAGTGGGTATTGGACCGCCGCCTGGAGCAAATGAAGGCGGAAGGCGTGACGTTCGTGACGAGCACGGTCGTCGGCAAGGACCTCACCGGCGAGCAACTGCGCCAGCAATATGATGCCATCGGCCTCACCATGGGCGCCGAGCAGGCGCGCGAGCTGCCCATCCCGGGTCGGGACCTCAAAGGCATCCATCTGGCCATGGACTTTCTGACGCAGCAAAACAAGCGCGTCGCGGGCGACACGGACCTCGGTGAACCGATCACGGCTAAAGGCAAGCGGGTCGTCATCATCGGCGGCGGCGACACGGGTTCCGACTGTTTGGGCACCGCGCATCGGCAGGGCTGCGTCGAGGCGCATCAATTCGAATTGCTGCCCGAGCCGCCTCCACAGCGGGCGTCGACGACCCCTTGGCCGCTCTGGCCCATGCAACTCAGGACGTCACACGCGCACGAAGAAGGGTGTGACCGGCAATGGAGCGTCTCCACCACTAAGTTCACCGGGCATAATGGCCACGTCACCAAGCTGCACGCGAACCGTGTGGCATTCGAGAATGGTGCGTTTGCGACGGTCTCCGGCAGCGAGTTCACCATGGACGTCGATCTCGTCCTGCTCGCCATGGGGTTCACCGGTCCGGTCAAGAGCGGGATCCTCGACGGCCTGGGCGTGAAGTACGACGGTCGTGGCGCCGTGGTGGTGGACGAGACGTTCATGACCAACCGCGACGGCGTCTTTGCCGGTGGCGACACCAAGCGTGGTGCTTCGCTCATCGTCTGGGCGATTGCCGAGGGACGGAAGATGGCGGCGGGGATCAACCAGTATCTCCAGGCCGGCCGCTCCTCCAGGGTAGGCTGCTGAAAATTCCCGGCCAGCTTTGTTCTCGCTCGCTGCAAGCCCTCAACGCATCGAGAGACATCCGCCTCGGGCTTTCGCTCGCTCGGGCCTCGCTGGCCTGGCTTTTGACCAGCCTGTGGGACTAGCCAAGCGAAACTTCTGGCAGAGCACAGACGGAAGGCTCTTGCTTCAGCCATGAGGTTATTGCGTATGCTGGTGGGTGAGATATCAAGCGATGGGATGGGCATGTAACCGCGTAAAAGTCCCACCTCTGTTTCGTTGGTGCTTCGTCATCCCTCGGTGTCACACTCTGCAAGTCGCGGAATGATCCTTCGTTCGCGCAATTCTTTTCACGTATGACTCATAAGTCACTTGATTAGAATCGGCATCATGGTTTAGGTACGTAAGGGGGGAGTGTAACCATGGGAGCTCTCCAGCACGACAGTTCCGTCGATGGCTATGTGCCCGGACGGAGATCAAAGAGTTTGCGCCGACTGTCGCGGAACTTTGCAGCGGGACTTACCCTGATTGCACTGCTACGGGAATGTCCATATGATGGCGCCCGCTATCGCCGTGGACACGACGTCGTAGGATGAATTGTTGATGATGCTATTGAGATGGCCGGTCCTGCTGATCATCCTTGTCTCCCAATGTCTGTCGGGGTGCGCGGTTCCGAGGGAGCCGTCGCGGACCCCGCGCACCGCCATCGAACAGTTGCTGCTCAGTCGAGCGATTTCACGGAGCGTGCAATACGTGTCGCTCCCATTACCCGTCGGGAAAGAAGTCGTCATCGATACTGCCGGGTTCCCTCAGGACCGGTCCCTGCTGCAGACCGCGTTTCCGACCGTCTCGGGGTCGGAAAGCTCCGATAGTCAGCCGATCGTACGGCACAACGCATCCGATCTACCCGTGATGCTGGGGAAAATCGAAGCCAAGCTCGGGGAATTGGGATACAAGCTCCACGCCCGTCGCGAGGACGCCGATTACTTCATCCGCGTCATCGTGGAAGCGCTTGGCACGGAACAAGGGCTCAGTTTCTTCGGGATGCCGCCGGTCCAAAGCGTGTTGATTCCCTTCGCGTTGCCGGAACTGACGGTGTTCAAAGCCCAACTTCAGCGGGCGTATGCCCGGTTCACCATGGACTGCTATGACGCAAAAACCGGGGAGCTCGTGCGGTCCGTCGCGTGGCATGAGGGGCTTGCGTACTATAACCAGTACACGGTCTTGTTCTTCTTCACCTTTCACACGTCCGACCTGTCAGCGAGGCCATGATGTGAGCATGCCGAGATTGAAACGCACGACGCCGATGGTCGGCCTGACACAGTGGCACCGTGGAGTGGTGGTGTTGCTCGCCGTGGTCGCGGTCGGCTGTTCGACGGATCCCTCACCCATCCGTACCAATGGCTCGTACACGTCTCTTCCGAAGGAAGGGACATCGGTGCTCGTCTGCGCGGATTCGTCGGTGCTCCGCGAGACGATCGAGACCTGGTTGCAGCGACGGGATGTGTCCATCGTCAAACAACCGGAGCACGAGGAGGACAGCTCCCTCTGTCGCAATCTGGGCCAGGAGTTTTTTATCGGACAACGTCACGTGGAAGGTGCCGACCAGATTGTGGTGGCGCACTCCTCGCGAGCGGCCGACTCCAACAAGACGATGGTCAGCGTCCGTGGACTCTCCGCACAGCAAGGGTCTGACGCATGGAGCGGAGTCGCCTGGGACCAAGGCACGAATAATGTGGGTGAGGAGCAAACAAACAGAACTATCGCCGACTTGGCCTGCCATGCCCTCGCGACGGTGTGGAGGGATCGTCCTGCGGGGATATGGATTATTGCGTGGACGGATCCCTGTTACAGCAAACTGTGACAGGCTGCTGAAAACGGCCTGCCACTGCGTTCTCGCTTCGCTCGGTCCCTCGACATACCCGCAGACAGTATGCCTCGGTCCCTCGCTCGCTGCGGCCTTGTTGCAGTCTCGTTTTGAGCAGCCTGGAAGAGAAAGAGAGGCCTCGCGCAGGCCTTGCAGCAAGGGCTTTTTGAGCTGCCGGTTTGCGACGAGAGCCAGGTTCGGGCTTTCGCTCGCTCGGGCCTCGCTGGCTGGGCTTTTGAGCAGCCTGTGGGAAAAGAGATCCTCGCCTTCTCCCCTCTCGCGGCCTTGCTGCGAGGTCCTTTGAGCAGCCTCCGGGTTCTGTCATTGACAACTCGCCACCACGAAAGTAGTCTGTCCCGGTTTCTCACTTCAAACGCGAATCGGTTACCCTTGAGCCGCACTGCAAATAGCTATCCCATATTGTGGTGTCTATAAATATTTCGAGCAATGCCCTGCGTTCTACGAGCCTCTCTTCAAGATAACGCCAAATTGGAAAAACTTCTTATGGCGACGACTCTGCCGGTGATTCGAGCGCATCGGGTCGGTGATCCAGCTTTTCCGAAGTCACGAGGCCGCGTGAAAATTCCTTCCGTCAATATTCATATCGGAGCGGGCGGATGGAATAATCGCGAAGCCCAATTTCGGGCATTCCGCAGATTCTGTAGTAGGCATGATAGAGAGCTACGGCGGGTTCGGCGCTACCTTCATAAGCAAGGTTGGACAGTCGATTTTGGTATTGGTGATCCGGGTGAAAACATAGTAGTGATGTCATTTGCATTCCCGGCCGATGTTGTCGACCTGGCAGCGACATTCGGATTCCAATTGGAATGGACTATATACAAGCAAATGTAGCGGACTAGGCAAAGGGCTGACGTATCCGGGTACACTGCCTGCTCGGCGGGTTGCTATAGGAGTGAGGTTTGATATCAGTTAGCCACCTGGCTCTATTGGGCCGATTTCGCCACAATAGTTAAGGGTCAAGGCGGAATAGTTCTGCAAGCCATAGGTGGTGATCCTTCGGCTCACCTGCCATAGGAGGCGCCCAGTATGAGCGGATGGAACGGCGTTGGGGGAATTGGGTCACGACCATTCCGTTGTGGGTACTGCGGCTTCAACGTAGCCAATGATCGTGGTTATCACCACAACAACGCACAATTGCGCATTTACATCTGCCCTCACTGTGACAAACCCTCATACTTTGAAGGCAAGTCCAGCCAAGTGCCAGGTGTCGTGCCGGGCAATGAAGTCGCTCACGTCCCGCAAGAGCTCGCGAGCCTGTACCGAGAAGCGCGCAACTGCTGTGGGGCCTCAGCGTTCACCGCGTCCGTACTCACCTCGCGGAAGATGCTCATGAACATCGCCGTCAAACAAGGAGCGAAGGAAGGACTGAAGTTCATTGAGTACGTTAGCTACCTGGCAGACAATGGCTTCATCCCACCAAATGGCAAAGGTTGGGTCGATCACATACGAAAAAAAGGAAACGAGGCGACGCACGAAATCACACTTATGAGTCAGGCGGACGCGGAAGAACTGATTGCTTTCACCGAAATGCTGTTGAAGTTCATCTATGAATTTCCAGCTCGCGTTCCACAGGCGGCCACCTGACCTGCAGTTCAAGGCATACTGGGGTGCGTATCGCCACAACAGCCAAGAACTCAAATGCGATACACGCAATTCTGTTCTCGCTGGCCCAGCAGTTCACTTAATAGTTGAGGGCGCAAATAGAGTATGTCCATCGCGTATGTGAGTTACTATGACAACATTAATGAGCAGAAGGCGAAGAGCCTCATGCAGGCGTGTGCACAGGTGCTCACTCAGACCAATGCCACAAAGCTCTACTTCTTGTTTTCTTCTACAGGCGGATCTGTAGACGCAGGTATTACTCTGCATAACTACCTGCGGGCGCTGCCAGTCCCCCTTGTGATGCATAACATCGGAAGCATTGACTCGATCGCAAACGTCGTCTTCCTTGCAGCAGACGAACGTTATGCGAATGAGAATTCCACATTCCTATTTCATGGGATTCAGTGGGGGTTCGGGCAGGGAGTTCAACTTTCATGGTCGCAACTGCAAGAGACCGTAAGTCGCTTTAAGGGAGATGAGGGGAAGATTGCGAGTATCGTGAGTCAACGTACCAAGATCACAGAGGATGAGCTGAGAGGCCTGTTCCATCAGGGTGAAGCAAAGGGCACTGACTTTGCTAAAGCCAAGGATATCATTCAAGCAGTGACAGAGGCGAAGGTTCCGCCAGGCGCTCCCTTTTTTGCTCTCAACTTTTCCTAAAGCGCACTCCAAGCAGTCAATGCAGCCTAAGGTCGTAAGCAGCGCCGGAAGTAGCCACCGCTGGCGTTTGACGGACAACTCAAATGAGGGCAGGATACCGGCGCGGTTGCATTCGACACAAACCCCATCGGTAAGCAGCGCCACCGTTTCGTGACGGATCTCCCGGCCTATTATGAAGACCCAGTACTACACGGCGACGAGTCTCGATGGGTTCATCGCGACAGAGGATGATTCCCTCGAATGGCTGTTCCCGCTCGGTGACGTGAACGAGACGAGCTATCCGGCTTTCATCGCGAAGGTAGGCGCCCTCGCGATGGGGTCTGTCACCTACGAATGGATGCTACGTCACGCGCTGACCGGCGCAGCCGATACCAGTTCCGCGTGGCCGTACAGCCAACCAACATGGGTCTTCTCCACCCGAGTCCTGCCGGCGGTCCAAGGAGCCGACGTGCACTTCGTACGAGGAGACGTTCGGCCGGTTCATTCAGCGATGCGGACTGCGGCTGGGGCTTCCAATATTTGGATCGTCGGGGGCGGTGATCTTGCGGGGCAGTTCTACGACGCAGGTCTGCTGGATGAGATCATCGTCCAAGTGGGCTCTGTCACTTTAGGCAGGGGTAAGCCGCTTTTTCCCCGTCGGCTCACCAGCCCGCCGCTGGAATTGATGACGGTCAGGCAGGTCGGCACAGGCTTTGCCGAATTGCACTATCGAGTTCGTTCGGAGGCACCGCCGGGCGCTGGCTAACCCTGTGATCCCACCTATCACTTTTAGGATGCTGGACTTAAACAAACGGGAGAATACGTTGATGAAGGCAACTATATTCGTGAACGCGGTGCTGTGCACGATAACGATTGCCTCGGCGGCGTATGCCGAGGAAATCGGGCATGTGGATACGGAATTCAAAATGTTTGGGCCGGATCACAAGATTGTAGTTGAAGCGTTTGACGATCCCAAGATCGAAGGCATCACGTGTCATCTGAGTCGAACAAAAAAAGGTGGTTTCAAAGGTATGATCGGGGTGGCAGAGGAAACCTCCGATGCTTCAATCTCTTGTCGCCAGGTCGGTCCCATTCGGGTTGTCGAGGAGTTGGAAGACGGGGAAAGGGTGTTCAAGGAGAGTCGATCCCTGATATTCAAGAAACTCCAGGTGGTCAGATTTTTCGACAAGAAGCGTCAGACGTACATTTATCTCGCCTATAGCGATAGAGTGATCGAAGGCTCGCCGCAAAATGCCATCTCGACCGTGCCGGTTCAGGCCTGGTCAAGCCCATAAGTTGCCGGAGCGTGCCGCGCGGTCTTGCTCTGTAGGGCAGAGTTGCATACACGTTCCAGAATCTGGAGGCAGTGACATGTCGAACGATGAGCAAGAAATCCGGCAATTGGTGTCCACATGGATGATGGCGAGCAAGGCGGGAGATATCGACACAGTTGTCTCACTCATGGCGGACGATGTGGTGTTTCTGATGGCCGGTCGGCCGGCCATGCGCAAAGCGGAGTTTGTCGCCACCGCGAACGCGCAGTCCGGCCCCAATGCGCCGCAGTTCGACGGATCGAGCGATATTCAGGAGATCAAAGTGATCGGCGACTGGGCGTTCATGTGGACGAAGCTGACGGTTGTTGTCACCCCGCCCGGCGGGGCCCAGTCCATGACGAGGGCCGGGCACACACTCTCCATCTTGAAGAAGCAATACGGTAAATGGGTCCTCGCACGTGATGCCAATATGCTGGCGCCGGTGCAATGAGATGTGATGATGAACGGCCTCTACCAAGGTTGCATCATTGACAACCCTCCACCCTAAAAAGTAGCCTGTCCCCATTTCTGCCCACGTAGATCACTCTAAATCTGCATTCTGACCCGGATTGTTGTCGATCAAATCGCCTGCCTGACCTCGCTGGAAGGCTATTTGGCGGACTTCTTTCAAGACTCCTGCCACTTGGGTCGTATGACATTTTTCCGATCCGCGACGGTCTAACGTCCCACTCAGCCGCGCTGCTTCCTCGGTGTCACGTTGCGAGGAGTAGGCTTCACGATGCTCAAGCGGCCCTGCGTTCGGGGCCGCACACCTTTGAGCTGCTCGCCGCACTTCTTCCATAGTGGAATGCCTGACATCTCCCACTTATCCAATGCCGGCGTATGCCATGACGTGAGCGGGAAGTAGTTCAAAACGCGTAGGGTTGCTAGCGCTGGATTGAACGCAAACATAAGCAGTTCCGAAAACGTCGTGGTCCATTCGGCCAAAAAGTCCCGGATGATTGCATTGTCTTGGTCGGCCTGAATGTGCATTGCGTGATCATTATCTGGCCGAAGCCACATCCAGACCGACGTCGCGCCCGGATGGGTCAAGTCGCAGAGCGCCTGGTAGCAAGGTGCCACGTCAGTTACTTTCCCCTGTACCAACAGGTCGATGTAATCCCGGACCTTCAGCGCCTTATGGGTCAGAGGAGCTGCCAGGAGCTCTGCCTTCGTAAGATGCCGCGCATAGGCATAGTGGATCAACGTTTCCTCGAGTTCTGGGGCGAGAAACGTCTGTGACTTTAGTTGACCTGTCAAGGCTTGAACTACATAACCATGGTCCCGTGCGAGCGACAGCGCAACCAACTTGAGAGCACTTGACGAGTCTGCAGCAGATTCGATCAGACCTCGAAAACAAGCCGCAAACGAAAGAAGGTTACCTGCCGTTGTAGCCACCCGCATGCCTTCTATCCACTGCGTGCTCCTTAGAATAGCGGTGGCTGAGGCTAGGTGGGCACGGGCCAGGATCTCCTTCCAGTAAATCTGCATTCCTCGACTCCGATCAGTCTGAATAAGTGCCTTGTATTTATCGTTCGGGTAAAAAGAATAACGGGTGCGCCAGCCGCGAATGCCGAGCTGGTCGACCATTTCGATGAAGCGCCTCGCGTTGGGATCTAAGACCGTGTCGAAAGCAAGCACCGCGCCTACCTCGTGATGTCTAACTTGATTCTAGAAGATGAAGCCAGCTCCGTACCCTGACTTCCGTTTTCTGGCTCGCTGTAAGCTCGTCGGAAGATTGACTGGGCGACCACGTGTTTTCTTTTCAAATTACAGGTGCTCAGGAGCTTTTCTTGCGCCATGCGACCGGCGGGATTCCAACGTGACGTTTGAACGCGCGATTGAAGGCCGCCTCCGATTCGTACCCCACACGATCCGCCACCTCTGCGATCGAAAGGTCCGCTTGCAGGATGAGATGTTTAGCCAGTTGGATACGCCAGCCGGTCAAGTATCGCATGGGCGCCTCCCCAGTCAACTCGGCAAACCGTTGCGCCAATCCGGAACGCGACACGCCGACCTCGCGCGCCAAGTTCTCCACGGTCCATTGATGCTCAGGTCGGGCGTGGAGCAGTTTCAACGCCCGTCCCACCTCCGGATCCTTCACGCCGGCTAGCCAACCTCTATGGCCGGACGGCAGTTGCTCCATGTGACGCCGCAGGACCTCCACGTACATTAACTCCGTCAATCGCACCAACATCGCGGGACTGCCGGGGCGCAACCCGTCGGCCTCCTCGATCGTATGCCCCAGCGTAGTGGCGAGCCAGCCGGTTGCGTCGACCCAGGCGACGTCGGCGCGTTCGGTCGTCTCTCCTCGCCCGGCGCGATCCCGCCCGCACACGTACAGCATCGGCGGTAATGCGCCGATCAGCGGATTGAAGCGCTGGTCGCAGTGAAGATATCCGCAGACGAACCGCGTGGTGGCTCCGCCTCCGCCGTGATCGAGCCGCAGGATCTCTTCTGAGTGCTGGGTTGGCAACAGGCTACCGATCGGATGAGGCTTTGCGCCGAGGTGACTGCACATGACGTGCGGATCGCCATGCGGAAAGATGACGACGTCGTGCGCTTCCATCCTGAGCGGGGCGTGTCCCTCGATGGAGATCCAGCCCTCTCCCTCGACCAACACGTGGAACAGCGCAATGCTCTCGGCACGCAGCCGTAAGTACCGCACGAGGTCGTCTGAGGGCGGAGAGGCGATCGACCAGGGTGAAGAAAGCCTGGCCGTGAAAAAGACGGCGCTGGTCAGCCGAATCACACGCAAGACATCGGACAGGACATCCATGAGTTCTCGCGACTGTTCCGTGGGGCCCTGATTCGAACAGATTTTGGCGTTCCAATCAATACTCACGGAGTCTCAGTCATAGTCTCATTGGCTCATATCGCGGATACTTTCGCCAGCACGAGGCGAGACCGCCCGTGAAACCAATCACCCACACCAGGAGGCATGTCATGAGTCAAACGTATACCTATCAATCGGCCCTTGCGACGGCGGAGGGCATTCATTGGCGCGTCGAGGATCTGATCGGAGGAGGCAAGCGCCTCGACTTCTCGAAACCGTTCATGCCCGAGTCATTGGCGCGGGTGGAACAGCTTTCATTCCTGACCCCGGAGGAGCAGCGGGTGTTGAACCAGATCAGGGGGAACGCCTATCTGTCCATCTTCGGCCTCGTCGAAGAGTTTATCCTGCCCTACGTGCTGGACCAGGCACGTCCGCACCTTCAGCCGGACGATTACCGCACGCGAGCCCTCTTGCAGTTCGCCGGTGAGGAGGCGAAGCACATTCAGTTGTTCAAGCGCTTCCGCGAGGAATTCGCGCGCGGATTCGGGACTGCGTGCGCGGTCATCGGTCCGCCAGAAGAGATCGCGAAAGCCGTGTTGGCGCACGATCCGCTGGCGGTCGGGCTTGTGATCCTGCACATCGAGTGGATGACGCAGCGTCATTATATCGACAGCATCCGGGAAGATCGGCAGCTCGATGCGCAGTTCAAGAGCCTGCTCAAGCATCACTGGATGGAGGAGGCGCAACACGCCAAGCTCGATACGCTCATGGTCGTCGCGCTGGCTGAGGGGCGCAGCGCTCCCGAGATCGACCGGGTGGTTGACGAGTACCTGGAGATCGGCGGCCTGATCGACACGGGCCTCAAGCAGCAGGTCAGTTTCGACCTCGAGGCGTTCACGCGGGCGACCGGGCGCGGGCTGAATGCAGGGGAGAAGGATCAGTTCGAACGAGCACAGTTGCAGGCCAATCGTTGGACCTATCTTGGCTCCGCCATGACTCACGAACAGGTTCTCTCGACACTGGAGCGCCTCAGCCCGGCGGCAAGGGCACGCGTCGAATCAATCGCGCCGGCGTTTTGCTGAGCGGCGTGTATTGAAGGAGGTTCCTCGCCATGTCGTCCTCAAATGTGTCGTTCGTCCGGGCATTGTACTGCCTGTTTTACATTTCTCTGGTGCGATTCAAACCAGGGCCGCGTGCGTTTGTCTGGAACCTGGTCGCGGCGAACACCGCGGGGTTCCTGTTCTTCCCAAGAATGGAAGCGGTGGTGCTGTGGATCTCCATTGTGCTGGGGCTCGTATTCATGGTCCGGGTGTATCAGGCCATGGGGTTCGTGAGACTGCTCGGTGCAGGTCACGCCCTGTGGCTGTTCGTCCTGCCATGGCTCGCGTTCCGGTGGATGGATCTACCTCCCGGCGCCAGCGGATGGTTCAAGGCGTGGCTCGGTTGGGTTATCGTGACCAACACGATTTCGCTCGTCTTGGACATTCGGGACTCGACGGCGTTTTTTGCGGGAGACCGCGCCAGGTACTACTAGGCCGAAGTAATCGGACACGTTTGAAACTCGTGTCGAAAACGGGGTCAGCTCAGCCTGTCCCCGTTTCTTCGTTTCCGCCGAGATCTAAGCAAAGGGATTCCATCCCCTCTTCTGCTCTGTCTGATTGAACCTACCTCGTCGGTCACGCTTCCCGTCTGGCACCATCCTCGATGTGTGTGTATGATCGATCCAATCGTACAATCGAAGTCTCACGCATGACGAACGCCAGGAACCAATCGGACCCTCCGTACGTCCTCGGTCACTCCGAGCGTGAGTCGCAGCGTCTTCGCGCGCAAGCGACCTTCCTGGCGCCGGTCACGCGGCGGTTTCTGCAAGAAGCGGGGATCATGCATGGTATGCGGGTGCTCGACGTGGGGAGCGGGGCAGGCGACGTCGCGTTTCTGGCAGCCGATCTGGTTGGGGCGACCGGCGAGGTGATCGGCATTGACAGAGCGCCGGCCGCCGTCACGGCAGCGACCCGCACCGCCCAGAGCCGTGGTCTCCGCAACGTTCAGTTCCAGCAGGGCGATCCGGCTGAGATGGCGTTCGACGTCCCGTTCGACGCGGTGGTGGGAAGGTATGTCCTGCCTTTCCAGGCCGATCCCGCGACCATGCTGCGCGGGCTCGCCCGGCATCTGGTCGACGGAGGGTTCCTCGTCTTTCACGAACCAGACTTTTCGTGCGTGCGATCGTTTCCGCCCGTCCCCCTCTATGATCGAGCCTGCCGTTGGATCGTCGACACGACGCGTTTGAGCGGGCAATCGTGGAGTTTCCTCGACAAGGTCTACCCGACGTTTCTTCGAGCGGGACTTCCCGCGCCGACTCTGCGGATGTCCACGTTCGTCGCGACCGCTCCCCATGCCCATGAGTGGCTGATGGCGGTCGGAGACATGGTTGAGTCCCTTCTCCCCACCATTGAACAACAACAGGTGGCCACACCTGAGGAGGTCGATGTATCGACGCTCCGGGACCGGTTGAGCAAAGACGTGGCGGCACATCACAGTGTCATCGTCGGACGCTCCGAGGTGGGCATTTGGACCACCAGCGGCTGAGTTTACCCATCGGGCGTGCGATCTGCGGTACGAACGAGTCTGAGTTCGCCGGGATTTGACGGACAGCTTGAATACAGGCACGATACCGGCTCGATTCGTCCCGCGTAAACCGTATTGGAAGGAAGCGCATACTCCGTGACCGGTCTTCTCCCCGCTGATCGTCTCGACGTGTTGGTGATCGTCGACAATGTGACGGACAGCCTCAGCACCAATCCGGAGTGCGTGGCGTCCGAATGGATCGGACTCTCGAAGATGGGTCGGTTGCCACGGCTCTCCGGGCGCGCCACGTGCTGTGCGCATCATGGGTTGTCCCTGCTATTGACGGCGCACGTCGGGAATTCGTCGCACACGCTGTTGTTCGATGCCGGTCCGGAAGGGGCCACCTTCGTGCGCAATGCAGAGATCCTCGACGTGGACCTTTCGACCGTCGGCACGGTCGTCTTGTCACATGGGCACTGGGACCATGCCGGCGGGCTCGTGGCGGCGATCGAGGAAATCTCGAAGGATCGAGGTTCGAACGTGGATTGTTTCGTCCATCCGGGTGTGTTTGCCGAGCGCGCCATGAAGCTGTCGAGCGGGGAGTACCTCAAGTTCGAGCCGGTGCCGCAACCAGACGCGTTGGCCGGCGCGGGGGCGACGGTCATCAACACCCGCGAGCCACAAGTACTCGGGGGCGGCACGTTCTATCTCAGTGGAGAGATTCCGCGGGTGACTTCCTATGAAGTCGGGTTTCCGAGTCACGTCCGGCGACGCGAGGACGGGCAGAGCTGGGAACCGGACCCGTTGATCCTCGATGAGCAATTCCTTTCTGTTCATGTCAAGAACAAGGGGCAGGTTGTGTTCTCCGCCTGCTCCCATGCCGGAATCGTGAATGTGCTGACACAGGCACGCACTGTACTGCCCTCCGTACCCCTCTATGGCGCATTCGGTGGATTCCATCTCTCGGGAACGACCGAACCGATCATTCCGGAGACCGTCTCCGACTTACAGAAGTTTGGATTGAAGATGCTCGCCCCCGGCCATTGCACGGGCTGGCGGGCTGTTGGCGCGATGACCAAGGCGTTCGGCAATACCCTGGTACCCTCGGCGGTCGGCAAGCGCTACGTCCTCTGACATGGCGGTACGGACTGCGGTCGAGAATGGTCTATAGTTGGGGTTCGTGCCCCCCTCCGTAGGGATGTGTCCTCAGGATCCGACTGTAGTAGCGTGATGCACCATTGAGAAGGCGGTTTGGATACAATTAGCAGCATGCGAGGCTGCACCATCCGCATGATAGAAGTGACGGCAAGAGAAGATATGGCTAGGTCTGCCGTGCCGCAATTGGCCCCGGAAGGTACCGTGGCGTTTGCGGTCGCTTCAGCCATTGGACGACGCCGGTTGCGGATCATGCGGAGATCCGGGCTACCTGCGATTCTCGAAAAACCTTTAGAATTTCTGCTGGGACGATCGCTCTCGACTGCGGATGCCTGCCGTGTTCAGGCGGTTGAGCGATTGCGGGCGGACATGGCCAAACGGAACCAGGAGCGAGTCGGTGTCTACTCGGAGACCGAGGAGGATGAGAACGCAACGGTCGGGAGTCGAACGCTCGACGAAGTCGCCTGGATCTCCAGCGTGCAACCCGTGTGGGGAGCCTTCCTGATGCTCTGTGCGGAAGCCAGCGGCGCCAAGACGATCTTGGAACTCGGCGGTGCGACCGGGATTTCCGGCTGCTACCTGGCCTCATCCCCACGATGCCGGCGATTCGTCACCATCGAAGGGAGCTCATCACGAGCGAAACTTGCCACTTACCATCTGGCGACGATTGCTCCGTATGCCGAGGTGGTGGTCGATTCCTTCCATCACGCCCTCGACAAGCTGCTCCCGAGGCTGACGGATAGTCTGGATCTGGTGTATGTCGACGGCAGCAAGTCCTTGCGCGAGAACGTGGTTCTGTTCGATCGTATCTCCCCGCACGTGAACCCGGGCGGTGTGATCATTTTTGACGATATCTACTGGTCGACCGAGATGGGGCAGCTTTGGCGCCGGCTGTGCACGACGAGAGGCATTGCGCATGCCGTGAACGTTGGCCGTATGGGCGTCTGTGTCTGGCTTGGCGGCGACGTTCAGCCGCACAGACACGATTTGTATAAGATCGCCGGCGTGGACCTGTACGGTCTTAGATATCGGCTCGAATCCTGGCGTTCCAACCAAGACGGTGCACGATGGGGACGGGAGCAATGAGGATCCATGAAAAATCTTCGTGAGAATCGGGCCGACACCCAGAGCCAAGCAATGCCGGACCTCTCTGTGATTCTGGCGACTCCGGAAAAGTATTCCACGATCAGAAAAACCGTGACCTGCCTGCGGAAGCAGACGGTCTGCGCCACAGTCGAACTCGTCATCGTGGCGCCGGCGCGCGCGATGTTGCAATTGGATGAGAGCCAGCTCGTCGATTTTGCCGGCTGGCAGGTGGTGGAGATCGGTCGGTTCGAATCCATCGGCCGGGCCAATGCCGCCGGCATCCGCCACGCGCGCGGACCGATCGTTGCGCTCGCCGAGGACCATTGTTTCCCGGACCCGCAATGGGCCGACCGGTTGATTGCCGCGCACCAGGCCTCGTGGGCCGCGGTCGGACCCGGTGTTCGGAATGCGAATCCGGGCACGGCTGTCAGTTGGGCCGATCTGTTGATCGGTTATGGTCCGTGGCTGACGCCCTCCCCTTCGCGGGAGGCCGAGTTTCTCCCCGGTCACAATACGAGCTACAAACGCGAGGTGCTTCTCGGATATGGAGAGCGTCTGGAGCCCATGATGGAAGCCGAAACGCTCTTGCATTGGGACCTTCGGGCACAGGGACAACGCCTTTACATGGAAGCCGACGCGAGCGTGGCCCATACGAATTTCTCCCTGTGGTCGTCATGGATCCCGGCACAATTTTTCAACGGGCGACTGTTCGCGGGGCTTCGCGCCCGCGACAAGTCCCTGCTGTGGCGGAGCATGTTTATCATTGGCGCGCCGCTCATTCCTCTCGTGCGCCTGGCACGCATTTGGGCCGGCCTGCCATCGACGGACCTGCGGGCCCACTTCCTACGCAGCACGCCTGCGCTGATCGTCGGGCTAACGATCGACGGCATTGGGCAGTTGGTCGGATACGCGCTGGGGGCCGGCAATGCACTGGACAAGGTGGCGACCTATGAAGTCGATCGGTTCGCGCATGTGCGCGAACAGGATCGGTTGGAGTTGCTGGGGTGCGAAGCATGACGGGGCCTAACAGGTATGCCGAGACGTCGCCTCCCATTAGGATCGGGATCGTCGGCGGCGGGCGAGCCACGACCATGCTTCATCTGCCGGCGCTCTCGTCCGTTCCCGGTGCGAATATCGTCGGGATTGCCGAGTCGGATCAGGAAGCCCGGCAACGCCTCGCCGGCCGCCTGCCGCAGATCCCGTGCGTGGGCGATTATCGTGTGCTGCTGGACGATCGGACCATTGACGCCATCGCGGTGTGTACGCCCGCGCAATCACATGTGGCCATTGCCTTGGCGGCGCTCGAGGCAGGCAAACACGTACTTGTCGAAAAGCCGCTCGCGCTCTCTCTCGAAGAGTGCGACCGTCTTCTCGAGGGTGCGCAAGGCACGACCCGCCGCGTCATGGTCGGGTTTAACACCCGCTGGCACCGGCTGGCCCGCCAGGCTCGTGCGCTGATCCAGGAACAGGCGATTGGATTCCCCGACGTCGTCGAAAGCGTTCTCACCAGCTATCATCGAGAGGTGCCTCCTTGGCGGGAACGACGCGCGACCGGCGGCGGCGCGCTCTTGGAGATGGCGATTCATCACTTCGATCTGTGGCAATTCCTGCTCGATTCGGAAGTCGAGGAGATCAGCGCCCATACCAAGTCCGGAACGTGGGATGACGAGGTGGCGACGGTCACGGCACGCCTGCGGTGCGGTGCCCTGGCATCGGGCAGTTTTGCCGAGCGAACCAGTCAACAGAATCGGCTGGAGGTCTTTGGACGATCGGGATCGCTCAGGGTGTCGTTCTACCAGTTCGACGGATTGGAGCTCCAGACGGTGACGGAGATTCCCGGAAATATCCCGTCCCGGATCGGCGCCATTGGCCGCACGCTACGCGAATTCCCTCGCGGGCTCTCGACGCTTCGTCGCGGCGGCGAATGGCAGCAGTCGTATGTGGAACAGTGGCGGCACTTCGTCGAATCAATCCAGAGGGGCGCCCGTGTTGAGTGCGGCTTGGAAGAAGGGCGGCGTGCTCTGGCGATTGCGCTGGCCGCGATCGAATCGGCGGCGACGGGACGAGCGATCAAACTGATTGCCGCTGAGGTCCCGGTTTCACAGGTCTGACGCCATGACGTTTCCATTTGTCTCGGTTATCGTCCCTAGTTATAACCGGCCTCATGCCATCGCGGACTGTGTCGCTGCATTGCGGTCGTCCACCTACCCCCGCGATCGATTTGAAATTCTCGTCGTGGACGACGGCAGTCCGGTCCCAATTGCCTCGTCCTTGCACGACATCCAAGGCCATCCACGTGTGACGGTGCTTCGCGAGTGTAATGCCGGCCCTTCAGCAGCCAGAAATCTAGGAGTGTCACAGGCTCGGGGAGAATTTTTGGCGTTTACCGACGACGACTGCCGCCCTGCGCGGGAATGGCTGCAGCGGTTAGTGGAAGTCGCCCAGGCGGCACCGACCGGCATGATCGGGGGAAGGACGGTCAATGGACTGGGCGGCAATCTCTACTCGAGCCTGAGCCAGGTCATCGTCGAGGAAGCGTACAGCTATCTACACGGCCGGAAGAGTGAGTTGGCATTTTTTGCGTCGAATAATATGCTCCTGTCGGCGGATCAGTACCGCCGCATCGGCGGGTTCGATCCGGCGTTTCGAGTGTCCGAGGATCGCGATCTGTGCGACCGGTGGACCGGGCTGGGCTTACCGCTGGTATACGCTCCCGAGGCGGTCGTTCATCATTATCACGTGCTGACGTTGAGCACATTCTGGCGGCAGCATTCTAGCTACGGGCGCGGAGCGCGCCGATTCCACCAGGCACGGAAACGGCGAGGCGGCCACCGGTTCCGACCCGATACCGGGCTCTATGCCAGCGTGTGCCGCCGGATCCTGTCCGATCTTCCGCTCCGGCGGTCGCTTCGAATGCTTGTGCTGACCGGCGTCTGGCAGATAGCCAATTTGGCGGGCTTTCTGCTGGAAGTGGCAAGCGAGGCGTCTGGGCGTCAGACGCCGGCTCAGGACGTCATCGCCTAGCATGCCATTTCAGGTTCGTAGACGGTTCACGCGACAGGCAGTCCGAAGTGGGCACTATGTGCAGCAAACGGGCGAGTCAACTTCTCAATTTGTTCTGCCTGTGAACCCCTGCCTGCTGTATCCGATCCAATAACGCTCCAATTTCTGCTGTATCGGTTTCGATACCAGCCACGTCGTACATGTCACCGGGTTGGATCAGGCTAGCGGGCCCGTTCACTTACATTTCATTAGTGTTTCCTCCGACTCCCTGCCTTGTTGTCCCCTGGTACGGCTGTTGCCTCTTCCTTGTTCAGAATGAGCGTAGCCAAATCGATGACGGCACTTCTGGACATGCGTGCTGGGTCAATTCCAGCAAGGAGGTCCATCATGACACACTCATGCACAAGGTCGTGGCTTGTCGGCGTCATGTTGTCCGGCTTCACCGTGGCCGGCTCGATGCTTCTGATGTGTGCGCCGGCACGAGCCGAGCATACCCAAGGGGTGATGACGGCAATGTATTGGATCCAGCCGGCGATCGGGGAGGCGATCGTGGAGCAAGCCCGGCTCGAACGTGACTTGACGGGCGCGATGGGCGGCGCGGTCACGGATTTGAATCGGACCTTGGCGAAGCAGGCCGAAATGGCGCGGCGCCCGATGGCCTGGTTGGATGTGGTGCGTGAAGCGAGTGCAAGGGACGATGCGAACCATGCCGCCCGCGTGCAGTATGTGCTGGGACGAGCCATCGTCAATGGGACGCAACGCGGCATCCACGCGGGCTTCGTACCGTTGGCGACGAAGACACACGGGTACACGCGACGCCTCGTGGCGCAGGCTCACGGTTGGGGCGCGAGCATGGATGAGGCGTATTTCGCCGCCAGAGAAGCGAATCTCGGCGCGGCCATCGTGGAAGCCAGTCGGGGATGGATGGCCTCGTCCGGTCGTGTCCAGGAGCGGCTCGGTCGAGTGATTGGAACCATTGCCACGACCCAGTCGACGTACGGCCATGCGCTGACACGCAATCGAGAGCAAATGACGGCTCTGATGGGCGCCGCCACCAGGACGGAAGCGCGCGCTGATCTCTTCGCACACTTGATGTCACTGGATCCTGCGCCGTTGCCGCCGGTCTACGCGTCGGTTGGTCGCACGTCCATGTCGTTCCGGCCGGATCCGTCGACTGTGGCGCTTTGGTCGGTTCTCCTCGGCTTCACGGCGTTTTTCAGCCTGTTCCTGTCCGTTGGACGAATGGGGCGAACGGCAATCTGACGCACGGCCCAAGGGTAGCCGAGCCATCGTGCCGTGGGAGACGAATCTCCCCCGCGATGGTTCCGGCTGCCGAAGAAACGAAAGTAGTCTGTATCGTTCGCACCCGCGCGACCGGGTGTTACTCGTCTGCGCCGTGCGTGTTCCCGACTTGGTCCAGTGCGGTGCCGAGCGCACGCTTGAGGGCCTGCATCTCGGGAGACCGGTCCGTCGCATGGTGTGCTTGGATGTCACGATTCAGCTTCTGCAATGGGTCGAAAGATCGGCGGTCTGAGGTCGTTGCCAGCGCGCGGACGATCTCCGTTTGCACGGGCACCGGCGCGCTCGGCAAGCGATCCAAGAGGGTCGGTACGATATCGGCCTGGGGGTGGAGCGCAGCGAGCCGGCCCAATCCCTGCGCGGCGGCTTGGTGCAACTCGGGGCGTCCGTTCTTGAATACGTCCAAGAGCAGTGGAATGCCATCCTCATGTCCAATGGTTCCAATGGCGACGGCAGCGGCTTTGGCGACGTCGATGTCTTGGTCTTGGAGTGATGTGGCCAAGGCGGGCATGGCGTCGGTTGCAAACATCCCACCGAGAAGGCCGATAATCTTCGCTCGTGCGGCGGCATCGGTCTCAGGTTTGTCCAGGACCGCCAGCAGACGCGCCGATTGCCCCCACTCCGCCGCCAGCAAGAACGGAAAGGCGTCCGTCGTCAGGCGATCCGCGAGCAGGGCCAGGGCGGCCGCGCCGGAATCCGCCGCGGGAGCATTCCCGCCGGCCTTTGGATTTTCAAGAAGAGCGGCGCGTACTTCGTAGCGCCAGTCTGACCGCAGTCCTTCAAGCCGATAGGAGAACTGACAAGCCGGTCCACGCCATAATCGTGACGAAGCGCCTGGGGCATCGGCATCTCCTCCGGAACGCGCGGTACCCTCCCAGGTTTTGTGCTCCTCGCATTTCACCTTGAGGACTGCATCCTGTGCCTGGGTGGGGTCCTGTCCGACCTGATAGCCCACCGATTTCAACCGTGCGGCGACCGCGGAGGCGATCCCGGCATGATCCGCCGGCCCCGTCTCGGTCAGTGCCAGCACGTCCAGGTTGATGCGATCGATCTGACGCAGACGTGCCTTGTCGTTCTCCGTCAGTACCTCGCGGCGTGCGTCGGCGGGAGCGAGCCACGAGGTCACGTACACGGACGCCAGGATGAGACCCTGTGCGATGCGCCTTCCAAACGTGGGGGTGTGCCGCCGTGATGGGATGGACGTCATGAGTGATGATCCGTCTCGTGGTGGATGTTTGGTATCGGGAATCGACAAGCAATTAATTCTGTCACAATTGACGGGGTATCGCCAAGCGCCACCCACGCGCTGAAGGACTGGATGTGTTCTTGTCCTGCTCGTGTCGACTGCCTAATATGACGGCATGATCGGCGGGGGCTTTCTAGCGATCGTGACAGCGGTCTTCAACCTGATGCTGATGGGAGGGAATGCGGACCTCGCAGGTGCCGACGAGGGCACGGTGCCGTCGGAGGTGTCCGGGAGTGGAATGCCCACTGAGGCCGGACTCGAGGAGGAATTTCGTGGTATCCGGAATACGCTTCGAACGTCACCGGAGTTCTCCGCGGGGGACGCTGACGCGCATTTCCGGCTGGCCGAGCTGTTGGCTCACCGGGGAGACGTCAACGGCGCCAAGGAGGAGTACCGTGCTGCGATTCGTCTGCAGCCGGATCTTGCGTGGGCCTATCGCGGATTGGGTCAGGTCCTGCTGGATCATCACGAGTATGCGGAGGCGGCCGACGCGTTACAGAATGGTGTGCGGCTCGGTCTCGAGGATGGCATCCTCATGTACTGGCTTGGCCGCGCGCAGATGGGTGTCGGACGACTCGATCTCGCCGAAACGGCGCTGCTGCGTGCGACTCAATTGAATCCCGACGATCCCGAAGCCTATGCCGACTTGGGGTTGGTGCGCATGGCGCTGGGTAGGGGCGAGGCCGCGGAGCGGTCAATCGAGCGCGCTCTGCTGCTTCGGCCGGACGGCGCCGACGTGCATCGCTTGATGGAGATGCTGCTCGCGCATCGTGACGATCCGACCGCGCTGCAGCAATCGGCGAAAAATATGTTGCATGGGATCTTCGAGCGGGAGTGACCCTATGGGATCCAACCGGGGGGCGAGTCGGAGGTGGTCAGGAACATGGCCGAGATTCGGAGCGTGTGCCCATAGGGCACCTCCAACGTTCGAATGAAAATGGACTGCATGTCCCGCACGGTCACCTCGCCGAAGGACACCCAGCCGGGCGACGGCGGCAGTTCGGCTTTGAGGCAATTGCGCCCGCAGATATGCAACCACGGGTGCCCTTTCTCTCCCGACCCGTAGATCCACAGCCGGTAGGTGTCGCCGGGAATCGAAATCGTCGTGCGGAGCGGCGCCACCCCCGGCAATGGTTGCCTGACCAGGACGACCTCATCGGCCTCGGTTCGACTCACCCCGCAGATCCCTTTGGACGAATAGACCCATAACGTGTATTCGCCGGAGTTGGCTGCGCATCCTTCCAATCCAACGTCAGAGGCGCCTCGAAACTGCGAGGGGAGGAAGCGCTCCTCGACGACCGACGCAGCCTTCTCGGTGCCCCACGACCAATCCGGAAGCCACGCCCAACAGGGTATGGCGAATGCGACGATGAGCGGGAATCGGCGAGGCAGCATGGTCGGCCAGGTCACTTTCTCGGTCTGATATCACGGAATCAATGCACGGGCCGCGCGCTAGCGCTTTCCGTGATAGCGGCGGATATGAACGCGCTCCTTGGTGGCCATCCAGCCGGCGTCGATCTGAGGCTCGATGGAGCGGAGGAAGGCATCGAGCTTCTCCTCGGAGTCCACGATTTCCACGATGATCGGCAGATCTTCCGCCAATCGCTCGATCTTGAACGTGTGAATCACACCGGTGTCGCCCCCGAATCCCATCAAGCCGCGTACGACGGTGGCACCGGCCAGGCCCTGTGCTTTCGCCTGGGTGACGATCCACTCGTACAGGGGACGCTTGTCGTGGCGATCGGATTCGCCGACAAAGATTCGCAGCAGGCATCCGTCCGACGCAGACATCCGGTTACCTCCAGAGCAGGTACGCCACCGTATAGCCTCCCCAGACCGCGAGGAGACCAAGCACGAGCTGCAGACCGATATTGATCCCACCCAGCAACATTTCGCCGTCGCGCAGCAGGTTCATGGTTTCGTTTCCAAATGCGGAAAAGGTTGTAAAACCGCCCAAGATGCCGGTCACGAGAAAAAGCCGAGTCTCCGAACTGAAGGCCCCGTGGCTCTCGGCGAGTTCGGACACAAAGCCGATCGCGAAGCAACCGAGGGCGTTGACGACCAGCGTGCCGTAAGGAAACGCCGGACTTCCCGCGAACGACTGCGCGACTCCGCCGATGAGATAGCGCAGAGCCGAGCCGAGGAATCCCCCCGCTCCGACAAGCAACACGTTCAGCATGGGGGGCGGGGCGTGGCGTGGGAGTGAGCCATGGACCGGGGCGATTGTACACAGTTTAAATGGGGAAGTCTCCACGGGACATCGAGCGGGTCCGGACCGCCGGGGAGATTGTTCCCGGTTTCGATCCTTCATACAATGAGCGAGCGCATGACGATTCAGATCAAACGAGTCTATCAGCCACGGGCGAAGTCAGACGGCTACCGCGTATTGGTCGACCGCTTGTGGCCGCGTGGGGTTTCTCGATCCGGGGCGCAGATCGATCTGTGGCTGAAGGAGGTCGCACCCTCAACACGATTGAGGGCTTGGTTCGCGCACGATCCCGCCAAGTGGGCCGAGTTTCAGCGTCGCTACCACGCCGAATTGGCCTCGCAAGAGGCGGCACTCGCCTCGTTGGCGGACCGTGCACGGCGAGGCATCGTGACGCTGGTCTATTCGGCCCGCGATGAGCGGCACAATCAGGCGAACGCCCTGCGAAGCTTCATCCAGGCCCTCCTGCGATCCGCTCCGACGAAGACTCGAACTCGTCGGAAAACGACCGATGCGGCGTATGGAGACAGGCGCTCACGACCACTCAGAGCGGAAGGCGCCGTTCCGACCCCGGTACCACGGACTGAGACGAAAGATCCCAGTCGAAGAGGAAGGCGACCGAACCAGCGGACGAAAGGGAAAGGAGGCGCCGGCCGTCGGCGACCACGACGCTCTCCGCCGCGGTGAAGTCGAGGACGGAGTCGGTACCGGTCCGATTGCAGACGATCAGCGGGAGCCCGGTGTCGCGCGTACATTGCTCCCATTCTCCATTCGGCCCGTGGAACCCCGGGGCCCAGGCTGCAGCCGAAACCAGGAATTTGGCGCCCTGCGCGCGGAGGCTCCATGCGATCCGCCGCGTGAATGCATCGGCGCAGATGAGCAAGCCGACGCGAGGCAGGGGAGGAGCCGGGACGGGCGTCGCCAGCCTGCCCGGGGTGGACCAGGATTCCGAGCCGGTGCGGAGGGCGTTGATCTTGCGATGGACGCCGGCAATCGTGCCGTCCGGTGTCAGGACGAACAATGAGTTGTAGAGGCGGGCCGATCGCCGGTCTTGCTCGGGGTGCGACAGAAAAAGGGTAATCCTTCGCTGTGCCGATACGCGGCACATGGACGACATCCAATCGTCGGGTTGCGGCACAATCCACCGCGTACCAATGAGGTCGGCGAAACCGTAGCCACAGACACTCAGCTCCGGTGTCACAATCCATGTGGCGCCGGCCTCCGCCGCGGTGACGACCGCACGTTGGATGAGATCGCGATTCCGCGTGATCTCGCCGAGGACGGGGGCAAGGTGCAAGAGTGCAATGCGCAACGGGTTCCGTGGCATCCTGAGTGCGAGTGGACGCGCGGTGCGTCAGGGCTTGAGTGAAATCATATCCTTTTTTGGCCTGCGCGCGCGACCGCCTCCGTACCGATGCCGCGCCCCAGAAACATGATCGGGAGCGTCACCGAACCGACTTTCGCACAACATGTAGTTCCCGTCACGATGGTGGGCCGCAGCGTCTGTCCGACTCGTGGATGAGGTTGCCACGCGATGAGGTCTGACCATCGTCCCGGTTCGTTCGGTCCCGTATCACTTCCGTCACACTCTTATCTTTTTTGATACTGTTGACGAGACACGCGCCGCGTGTTCACGCAGCTGCCTGATAGCCATATTTCGTCTTGTTTTCAAGTCACTTATAGACGATGGGCGAAGGGAGGGTCCCAGATGGTACGAGTGTTGCGTAAGAGATGCATCAGATCGAGCGACGATGCATAGAGATCGCTGGCAAGCGATGTGACGCGGAGGTGACGCGATGCGACATCCATTCGAAAGCGGTACGAGTATTATTTGGCTGGCGACCCTGGTGGCCGTTCTCGCGGGCTATCTGTTTCTCACTCTGCCACCCGGACCTGTCGTGATCGGCGAGGCCGAGGCGGCGGTTCAAACGATGAACGTGGAGCATCAAGCCCAAGGTGTGGCGGCCAACGTCAAGCCGCGTCAGCCGGTGCCGGTTGGTGGGTTTGCCATTGCTTTCGCGGTCGGGGTGATTGCGCTCTTCGCATCATTGGGGGCGCTGGTCGGTGCCCCGATGCGCCCCAAGGGCGTCCGCTGGGTCGGTCCCCGGAGTTCGACCTTCTGATCTCCCCCTGATTTCCCTCCTGATCGGACCTCCTGGTTCCGCTCCAGGTGGTCCGGTCGCACACGGTTCCCTATCTAGAGCCTATCTCAAAATTGCTACATCAACAGTGGCGGGATGGTGTCGTGAAACTCGGTCGGCTGGCGAGTGGTGAGCCGCGCCAGCCTCGCCCTGATGCGTTGATGTTGAGCACGCCACCTGACTGCTCAGATTGGCTGGTCGCCTCCAGGAGCAGGTCGGATCGGCGACAAGCAGCGCGCGGGAGTCCATTCTTGTGTATCGACACCGGGGAAGCGAGGTTCCAGAGGGGATGCGTCACGCTTCCGCAGGAGTGAAATGGGTGCGCCATTGGTAGGCCGACCGGGACATGGTGGAGCCTGTCCCCTGGCACGCACGAATGGTTACGGCATGACCCGGAGGAACGCATCTCGAACGCCGTTCGTATCGGCTGGGACGAGTGTCGTGGCATCCGAGAAGTAGGCGATGGTCCGGCCGTCCTCGCTAATGGTTGGACCATAGCTGTTCAAGTCGACGTCCCGTCCCGCAAGCGCGATCGTTACACGGGTAGTCCGACAGGGCATGCAGGCGCGTTCTGAACGGTACACATCGAACAGCGAGTTTGAATCGGTCGTCGCGGTGTCGAAATTGTTGGCGTTCGACACGAAGGTGATGAAGTTGCCGTCCCGGCTGATTGACGGAAACTGACTGTCGCCGTTGCCGGACTGGTTTCCAAGCCCCAGGGAAATAATTGAGATCGACGGGACGGACGTCTGCATGTCCGCGACGAAGACGTTGGCAAGACCCGTCGTTGGCCGAAAGGTCGCCGTCAGATTCGTGGCATTGGACCAAAAGGCCACGAAGCGACCGTCGCCGCTGATGGAAGGCCAAAAACTGTTCCCGTCAGCAGGGAAGCCGGAGAAGGGGATCGTTACCTTCCGGGTCGTCTTTGTGGAGATTTCATACAGGAAGATATCTGATACGGTGTCCGTGGTGTTCACCACAGTCGCGAGTTGGCTGCTCGTGGAGGCGAACGCGACGAACTGTCCGTCGGCGCTGACCGAAGGATTGCCCTGATTAGGCGGGGGCGAGGAAAGCCCGGCCGGCACTGTGATCCGCTGCATCTCCAAGGTGCCGCCTCTCTGGAGGACATAGATGTCGGTCTGGTTGTCGACGTCGTCATTGACGAGCCGCGACGCCGAGCCGAAGGCGATCACCGTGGCATCGGAATTGATCGAGGGTTCAAAACTCGAGCAGGCCAAGCCGGTTCCCGAACACGTGCCCTGGATTCCACTCGTAAACTGAGAGATGCGCTCGGTCAGTCGGGTGGTGCGATCGCGCAGGAAGATATCACTCGCATCGTTGGTGTCTCCGAAGATCAGATTGCTCGCCAGCGATTCGAACACGACGGTTTGGCCGTCGTCGCTGATGACGGGCGCGAAGCTGTCCCCGTTTCCCGGCAACCCCTGAGAATTGACGGACACAAGCTCGGTGATATTCGTCTGCCGGTCTCGCACGTAGACCTGCCGGCGATTGTTGGTATTGAGACCGGGAACGAGATTCGTGGCCACGGAATCGAAGGCGACAAACCGGCCGTCGGCGCTCATCCCCGGCCGTCGATTCGTGCTCAACGGGATTCCGATGGATACACGCGTCCCGTCCCCGCTCCCCCCGTTTGACTGAACCGATGTCGTCGTGGAGACCGATACGCGTGTGGTGGCGCTACCGGCGTCCTGATCCTTCTCTACCTCGTGACAGCCGTAAAGAAGGGCCGCACACGCTACGATCCCGATTATGGACGCCACGACATAGCCCCTACGGAATCCTGGGGTAGGTCGAGGGCCTGTCATGGTGGGGCTCATTGGGTCCACATCCTTCGAGCACATTAGACAATCCAGGTTTTGTTTCGCAACCCTCCAAGAGGCGCTCCGTGGCTCATCCCGCTTCCCGGGCCGGCATGGGGCCCCGAACGTCAGGGTCCGGTCATATGCGAAAGGAGTAGCCTCGACCCGGTTCCGCTGGTCACGATGATAGCAGGCCGGATGTTGATGCTCAGCGCGTTGGCCGCTCGATGAAGGAGATGTAGACAGAGTCGGACCTTGTCTGATACCTCTCCGAGGATCAGGGTACGTCGGTTGCCCAACCGCTACACGTGGGCCGGGGACCACCCTCTCACCGCATCGAGGCTTGTTGAGGGAAGAATGAACTGGTTGCAGCAGGCGGGGCTTCGGCTCGCCTGGCCGGCCGTCGGACTGGCGTGCTGGTTGATAGGGACGTCTTTAGCTGTTGCTGGGCAAGGGGCCAGGGCGGGCGCTCCGGACGCCGGCCGCGACGTCACAATGACCGTCCGGTTGCTCGACGGTGCCCGCAATCCACTTCCCGACGCCACGTTCACGGAGGACATAACCCTGCTCTTCCCATTTTTGGCGGGGACGCTGTTGGGCGAGTCCGAAGAGGGGACCGCGATTCGAAAAACGGTGCGGATCGGGGACCGGCTTCGCTTCAATATGGACACCTTGGAGCGGCGGCTCCAATCGGCCGCCCTGCCCTGGGAGGACAGTGCGCTGTATCGCCCCCTCGCCATATCAGCTCGCGAGGCTCACGTCGTGCGTCTGGGGACACTGAGTCTACGGGCCGGCAACGAGCGCTTCTTCGATCAGACGGTGTTGGTCGATTTGGATACGAAGGAGACGTTGTTTCTGGTCTATATCGATCGAGCCTGTTCCCTCCTGGGCTCTGGCACTACCGGAACGACGACAGTCGAGCATGAGCTCGAGTTTCCTCGCGCGGGCTTTCATTGGGTTCGCGTGCAGACGGTGAAGGACAATAGGCTGCGGCTGACCAATGCGTCACCACAGGAGGCGGCCGTTGGGCTCGTGCTCATCGGTCTGGACGACGATCCTGGCCGTACACCATCGCGCGAAGGCCCCTGAGAAGAGGACGTCAACGATAGAGCGCGAGGCGGCGGCAGACGTCGGCGACCCAGAGCGCGGCCGGCCTGCGCATTTGCTTGAACGCAACACCGAAGCCGTCCGGTCGTACCCACCGAACCACGGATTCGTCGACGATGACGATTTTCCCGTCGTTGGCCTGAATGGTCAACTCGAGCACCTCCCCCTGCTGGACGGCGACCGAACTCTTGATGCAACATCCCGAAGCAGACAGGTCGGCGAGGTGGCCGTCTCCCGCGTGGCGGCGCCCGTGGGCGGAAAAGTGGATACGATAGTGAATCTGGCCGCGTTTATCTTGTCGGCTGTCGGCCTGTTTCATCGCCGGAAGTGCCATGGTGGGGAATCCTTTCCTCAACGTGCCGTGAGTATCGAGATGGAGGCTACCACGGGGAGGCCGACGCCGCGAGTCAATTAACGTTCGCGATCATGCGGGAGAGGAATCAGGAAGAGGGATGTGCGCAGACCGAGAGGTTGATATGTCCAATGAGCGATATCCGAGAAGTCCGAAGGTGCTGCTGGGGGGCATGGCGCATTTGGCTCGCTTGATCGACAAGGTCCGTCTTCGCCATGCAGGCGGCATTGCCGACTACAACTATCTCACCTCCGGTTTCGACAAGGCTCTATTGGATTTTCTTCAAGTCGATCCGCAGGAGTTCGAAGAGCGGGTGTTGTCAGGAGCGACCGATGACGAACTTCTCGATTGGGTTCGCGTACACGGTCGCCCCCTCCGTCAAGCGGACATACAGGCCTGGACGAAACACGTCCTGACGGCCAAGCCAGGTGATGCGGCTGCCGTCGAGCGGTACCGCGGTCGTCTCGCCGCCGTTGCCGCGAAGCGGGGCGTGCCCATCGATTCGTTGCCTCCGGCCAGTACGTGGGTGGACGCGATCGAACTCGATGAAGGTCGACTGTAGCAACCTGGAGGGTGCCATGGATCGTTTCGGCGTGTCGGTGGTGATTTGGATCGTCGCAGTATTCCTCACGGCCTGTGGACCCGGGCTGCCTGCGCCTCGTCTCAATAGCTATTTGAATTCACGGGCTAGTGATCCGTCCGTGGTTGAACCGCGGACTATCTCGGCGAGTCCGGTCGCCTTGGTGGTCGTCATAGCCGATCAGAAGCAGGGTGAGGAGTCGGCGCTATCGCCTCAGGGCCTTGAATTCGTGAGGCGGCAGGCGCGGGCTCGTGTCGAGGAAGCGGTGCCGATCCACGTCGGTGCCGTCGTGCCTGATGAAGAGGTCATAGCGACGAGGGACGGCCGATTGCCGCTCACGACGCTTGCCGAGACGCGTCAGGTCGAATGGCTTGCGGTGGTGGTGCTCTCGGCAATTGAGCTTCAGGAGCCACAACCCTTCGCGATGGACGGCAATCGAGCGGGCGGCGGGGCGATGGGTACGCTGCCCGGTACAGTGACCTCCGTTTACGCGTTGGCCGAAATGGCGCTCGTGGATGGCCGCTCTGGCAGAAGTCCGTGGCGCAGTGAAGGGCGATCGGTTGTGACCCTCGAGCAATTGGCGAACGGTCTAGAATCCAATGCCTTCCCCTCGATCTATCGGCAAGGTGGCCAGCAACGCATCGCGGCCCCGCGCAATCCCGTGGAGGCCCAGGATGCAGTGCGAAGCCTGGCGTATGAGGAAGCACTCTACCAGGCGGCCCATGCTCTCCAACAAAGTTGGAAGGAGAGCCTCTCGAAGCAGCCCCACGGCACTCTGTGACATGGCCGCTGTAGCCGCCCTTTTACTCGTAGAGGCGTCGTTCGGCGCGACCTCCTCTCACCAGTGACACCGGTTCCGTCACTCGACCGGTGGCGTGCCCTATCAGCCTGCGACACGAATGAGGGGTCAGCCATCCACGCTTACCTCATGGCATGATGAGTCGAAGGGCGCGATGCAGGTTTATACGCGGGAGGTCAGGCGAGCCAATAAAAGGGTACGGGTGTTCGGCGCACACCTCAAGTATGAGGGATATTAGTCTCAGCGGGACGGTAGTGCCCCGCGGGTCGAAGACTCGCGGCTATGCCTGTTGTTCAGGTTCGCATTCGGGATCCCCGTCCAATGGAATAAATTGGGCGGCGGCCAGCTTTCCCTTCACAAAGAGCAACAGAAACCGCTCCTCGAGCGGTGTCGTGCGTGACGGAACCGTGACGACGGCTTTGACGTCCACCGTCACTTCTTCGTTCTCCACGAGGGTCTGATTCACCACCCAGTGGTGGGCGCGTGCCTGGGGGAACTGATGCACGACAAAATCGTCGATCGCACTGCCGAGATCCTCCGTGGAGGCCCGCACATGTGGGGTGCCGCCAAGCGGCGCGATCGATACACACGCAATGAACGCAGCGACGAGCAGTGTTCTACCATTCATGGCACACCTCCCACATGGCGACGGGTGGGCACTGTGACGAGCCCTTCTCTTCCCTGGCTGTATTCTACACCCCCTGGGCCCCCAAACAAGCCCTCGCCGGTTTCTCGGTACACGCGTCTCAGGCGTCTCGCTTGAGTGGTGCCTGTGCTGGCGCCCAGCTACTTCTGAGGCTCCACCCTAGGTTTCCGGGTCAACCTTCACGACCGTGACGTTCAAAACGATACGCTTTCCAGCCAGCGGATGGTTGAAGTCGAGGATGGCAGCCGCATCCGCGAGATCGACGATTGTATAGAGGTGGCCCTCGGGAGTCTCACCCACGTCCCCGATTTTTGCATCAGAGGGCAACTCACTGCGCGAGATCGTAAATCGTTTGGCAGGGTCGTAAGGGCCAAAGGCTTGTTCGGCGTTAAGATCGAGTTGGGCCTTGTCCCCGACGCGCTTGCCTTCCAATGCCTCTTCCAAGGCGGGGAACAACTCCTGGTGACCGTGAGTGTATTCGCTCAATTGCTCGGGAATCATCATGTGATCTTCGGGAATCTGAATCGTCATCTTGATCACCACGGAGGCCCCATTTGCGATCGTGGGCTCGGTGGCGGCATCGGCCCTGGGAATGCCCATCGCGATCATGCCCCATGCGAGCATGATCGTTGCCAAAGTTCGCAGTGTAGGTTTCATCACACGTCTCCTCTCGTTCATTGTCGGGTTGGTTTGACGTACTGCCTTGACGGCATTCGTCACCTGACTGCTTCAAGTTACGCGCCCAGAGCTAGCCTCCGCCCCCGGCGTCGCAGGAACGCTCATGCTATTCGGTACTTAGGACACCCTGGATGCCGAATCGCTCGATTGTTGGAACGCGGTTGCATGGAGAGGCTGTAGGGAAAGAAGAACAGTGGAGGCAGCGGTGATGGTCAGCGCACGCTCACGAACCGGGACTGTGCTGTCGCGCGTAGTTGGGCGATATCTTCTCGTCGCGAAGCCGAGAGAGGAACGGTCTGCTTGAGTTCTTCGATGAGATGCTGGGTGCCGAGCGGCTCTTTGTCGTGCAACGCGCGGTACAGCGCGGCGATCACCGCCTGTTCGATCTCGGCGCCGCTGAACCCCTCGCTGGCGGCCACGATTTCCAAAAGCCGAAATGTGGCGGGATCTTGCTTCCGTATACGCAGGTGAATGGCCCAGATTGCCTCGCGTTCCGCCTCGTTCGGAAGGTCCACGAAGAAGATCTCGTCGAACCGTCCTTTTCGAAGCAATTCCGGAGGCAGTACCGTCAGATCGTTCGCCGTGGCGACGACAAACACTTCGTGCTTCTTTTCCTGCAGCCACGTCAGGAACGCGCCGAATAGCCGACGGCTCAACCCCGCGTCGGCGTCGCCGCTCCCACCCCCGGCGACCATCGCTTTCTCGATTTCATCGATCCAGAGGACGATCGGCGCGAGAGACTCGGCAAGCCCAATCGCCTTTCTGAAGTTCTTTTCTGATTCTCCGATGTATTTGTCGAACAAACGGCCGGCATCGAGTTTCAGTAACGGCAGCACCCATTCACGGGCGATCGATTTGGCGGCCAACGATTTGCCGCACCCAGGAACTCCCACGAGCAGGATGCCGCGGGGCGGCGTCAGATTGAGCGCTTTTGCCTCTGAGGTGAAGCCGACCTTGGCGCGATCGAGCCACGCTTTTAGGTTGCGAAACCCGCCCAGTTCATAGCGATTGTCTTCCACCGGATAGTACTCCAGCAGACCTCCTTCCTTGATGGCTTGTGCTTTCCGAGCCAGGATGGTCTGGACGTCCGCGGCGGTCAGGGATCCGTCCTCGATGATGCAGTGCGACACAACTTGGCGGGCTTGATGCAGCGTCAATCCTTGCAACGCCCGCAGGATCGCCTGGTATTGCTCGGGATGCACCGACGGTGTGCGTGTACGTCCGGCTGCTCGGACCATGGCCGGCACGACCGTGGTCGAGCCAGCCTCGCCCGTGCCGCTGCCGGGGGCGAGGGAGTGGAGCACATTCTGGACGACTCGATCCAGTTCGTCGCGATCCGGAAGCTGGAGTTCGTATCGTACGGCAACCTTGTCGAGATCTTGGGGCAGTGTCAGAGGGTCACCCGTGAGGAGGCAGGTCGCGCGGGTATGGCCGAATCGATGGCTCACTTCTCGAAGCTGCCGGGCGACCGCCGGGTCGCTCAGATGCGCGGAGAGATCCTTGAGCCAGAAGATCGCCTCCACGGTCAGACCCCCAAGATGCTGCAGCACGGCTAACGGGGTGGCCGTCATGCGACTGAGCGTGTGGTGGTCCTCGAGTTTGGTCAGACCGCGCGTGATCGACCATTCAAAAATGGGGAGCCGTTCCTGAGCGGCGACCGACGCGAGCAGGGATTGCACCCGATCTTCTTCGACCGTTTCGATCACGATCAGCGGGTGGAAGGATCGAATCAAGGACCGAAGGTCGTGCACGCTGGTGGAGAGCCGGCTCACCCGCCGATGCTAGCCAGAGCGCGGCACCCTGTCAAAGAAAAGCCCGTTCCGGAGCAGGCATTGGACGGAGGGGAGCAC
This sequence comes from Nitrospira sp., assembly GCA_036984305.1. NCBI lineage: Bacteria > Pseudomonadati > Nitrospirota > Nitrospiria > Nitrospirales > Nitrospiraceae > Nitrospira > Nitrospira sp. The sequence continues at coordinate 2,971,286 of BQWY01000001.1, read as the reverse complement.
AACCATCCGGTTCCGCGCGGTTCTTTGCCCTTTTTCTTGACCGGCGAGGAAAGCTGCTATGTGTATGTGAAGGAGCGCGCGACGATGGTCGACTTGATATGGTTCGCGATATCCCGGTGTGCTTTGTCGGGACCCTGAACCCGACCTGGAATCCCGAGCGCGTCGCTTTGCTTGCGTCGCTTCGCGAGCGCATACCCATTGAGGTGCGGACAGGTTCCTATGTGGGGACTTTCAACCGCTCACAGATCGCGTTGAACCAGTCGTGCTCGAACGATCTCAATTTCAGAACCTTTCAGGCAATGGCGTGCGGGGCGCTGCTGCTCACCGAGCGAATCGGCAACGGCTTGACGGACCTCTTTCAGGAAGGGCATCACTATGTCGGCTACGAACGCGGCAATCTCGAGGAGATCGTGGCTGCGGTGGACTATTATCGACGACGTCCCGCCGAGCGAACGGCGATCGCGGAAGCGGGCTATCGCAGGGGCCGGGAGGCCCGTACCAGCCGCCATCGTGCGGAGCGTCTTCTCCAGCAATTGAGGCGGCACGATCTGTCGAGCATGATCGCCAGCCGTCGGGCACGAATGGTGGACATTCAGGCCTCCTTGGGAATGGTCTACGAGGCGGCGTGGAAGCGCTGTATCAGAGTGGCGATGCGCTGCCCACCAGGCAGCGCAAGCCTCGAGCGGTATCGCCGCATCGGGCGACGATACGGCGCGCTGGCGGCGAAAATTCGAGGGGATCTTTCCAGCCTATTGGAGCGCGCCTCGTGAGCCCGGCGGCGCTGGCGAGGTTCGGGCTGCTCACTCATCGCACGGTCGTGGCGGCGCAACGAAACCCCACGGTGGGTGCACGTTGGTCTGCCGAGGCGCCTCCTCGCGTCGCGGCCCGCAGCATGTTGGGTTTGCTTTTCCACGACCCACCGCGCACGACCTTGTATCGCCCGGTCGACGGTCCGGGCGGATTGCGCTCCGGCGTCACCGCGTAATAGTCAAAGCCGAACCAATCCTCCACCCATTCCGCGACGTTGCCCGAGAGGTGACGAATGCCGTACGTGCTTTGGCCGTCTTCTCCGCTGTCCACGGCGGCCACCAGCGGAATTTCGTGCACGTGGTACTGGCCGAAGACGGCCAGCCCGGGTGCGGGATCCTTCGAACCCCACGGAAACAAGTTGGCGTCCGGGCCGCGTGCGGCCTTTTCCCACTCGGCTTCCGTCGGGAGCCGCTTGCCGCGACTGTGGCAGAAGTCCGACGCCTCGTTCCACGTCACGTAGAGGGCGGGCCATCGCGCCAGGGCGGCATCCGGCATCAGGTGAACGGAGATCACGTGCCACAGCAGTTTCTGCATCTCCACCGACACCGGCCGACCCTCGCTGAGGAGGAACGACAGATACTCGCCGATGCTCACCTCGTCTCGATCGATGCGATACGCGTCGAGCCATACACGATGTTGCGGCAGTTCGGTGTTGTCGTATTGCGTCTCCATGGCATAGGGCTCATCGTCTTTACGGTTCGTGCCCATGAGAAACCATCCTTCTGGAACCGCGATCGTCGGGGAAGGCTGATTGTCCCGCGCAATACCGGACAGATGGGGCGGAAGTTTGTCGCGCAGGTCGGCGTGCGGCGTCGGAGTTCCGGCAAGCAGGGGAACCACGAGCAGCACCGGTGAGACGGCGCTGAGGATGGAGCGCGCGACCGTGCGGAACCGTCCGGACATCATGCGGTCCCGTCGCTACAATTTCGTCTGCGACGATACGGTCTTGTTGATTTCTTCGATGAGGCGCCGCTCGATCTCGGCGGCTTCCTCGGCGCCGGCCGGCAGGATGCGGTTTCCCTGCGCAAGCTTTTCGAATTCGGCTTTGACGGTCATGCGGACCACATTGGTCGGCAGCGCCTGAATCGACACGAGGAATTGATTGCGGAAGCCGGCTGACTCCAACGACGCCGGGGACGAGACCTTGCGCTCCGTTACGTACACGGCCTTTTGTTCCAACCGCACGCTGACCTTCAACGCATAGCCGTTCCGGGCCAGCGCCTCCTCGGTGGCCTTGGCAATCTGGGTCAGCGGTCTCGGGAACTCTTCTGTTTGGCCGCCCTTGTCGTGCGACTTCACCGTTGAGGCCGCCTGCGCAGCGGCGGTCCGCTGCACCTCCGCGGTGAGCTTTTTCGTTTGGCCGATCTGCGCGGTGAGTTTGGCCGCCACTTCCTTTGTTTCGCTTTGCGCCTGTTCCGTTTCGTGCTGCGCCCGCTCGGTTTCCTTCTTCGCGTCGCGCAATTCCTGATTGAGCAGGTCGATCTGCTGTTGCATCACTTTCGTGCCGTCTTGCAGCGAGTTGAGCACGGATTCTTGTTTCGAGATCTGTCGTCGCAGCGTGTCGTTCTCCGCCTTGAGCGGAGAGTCGTCGGGTTTACATCCGGCCAAGCTGACGCAACAGAGCAGTGCCACGGCGGGACCGACTCGTCGCGCCGTGCGAATGAGCGGTGCATCAGGGAAAGGCTCGGAAAAGGCGATAGCGCGGGGTTTGACGGGTCGGGTCATAGCGGCTTATGCTCCCCCTATGCAGCGTGGGCTGGCCATATTCGCAGGCTCCCTGATGGCCTGTGCGGGACTGCTTGGACAGGGATTGGCTGAGCCAGCCGGAGTTTCACGCGAGGGGGGCGCGCTTGTACCGCCTGAAGAGTATCCTGTTTTCGATAGAGTTGTCGAGTCTAAGTTTCTAACCTCCCGCACGCGTCTCGTGGTCGTCGAACGGCCCACCGTTCGATACCTGCATCCCGAGATCCCGGTGCCTCCCACTGTCGGGTGGTTTGAATCCGCGCAACCGTTCTCGGGACGGCTGCCCGAGGATCTCATCGCCGATTTCGTCGTCAAGAATCAGCAGGCCGCACGCCTGGAGGATCGATTTCGATTCGGCGTCCACATACGTTTCGTCACACCGGAGGGATTGGCCGAGCCGGACATTCGGTTCGCGCCACGGCCAAGACGATGGATGCCACGATTGGTCGAGCAGGAGACACATGGGCCTCCGCCGACGCTGGACCGTCTGGCCTTTTCACGTGTGGGATTCAATCTCGCCGCGAATCAGGCGTTGGTCTACGTCGTAAACGATCGTCCGGATGGGAGCGGAGCCGGCTTTCTTCTGTGGCTGCATCGACCGGCCGGCGAGTGGGCCCTTGTCGAAACCGACGTGCTGTGGGTCGCGCAGCCTGCGGGAGAGGAGTCGTCTATCCGTGAGTACGATCGTTCGTAAGACGTTTCCCGTCCCACCCCTCGGGTGCAATTGCTCGATCATCGGCGATCCCGAGACCAACTGGGGCGTCGTTGTCGATCCCGGCGGGGCGCATGAGCGGATCCTCCGGGAGGTCTCGGACCTCGGGCTCCGCGTCACGCACATTCTGCATACCCACGCTCACTTCGATCACTTCCTCGCATCCGGCCGTATGCAGGAGGCGACCGGAGCCAAACTCTGTCTTCATCCCATGGATCGACCCCTGTGGGACATTCTCGAAGAACAATGCGGCATGTTTGGGGTGTCCTATACGCCGGTGCCGCCGCCCGATTATTGGCTCAAGGATGAGGAGGCGCTCTCGGTTGGTCACGTCGCTGTGGCGGCCCTTCACACGCCGGGACATACGCCCGGGTCGATGAGCTTCTACATTCCGACGGCCGACGTCGTGCTCGCCGGCGATACACTGTTCCGGGGTTCGATCGGACGGACGGATCTTTGGGGTGGTGATGTTGATGCGATCGAACGATCCATTCGCGATCGGCTGTATGTGCTGGCCGAGCACACGGTGGTCATCACGGGGCATGGACCGGAGACCACGATCGGGACGGAGCGGCGAACTAATGGATTTGTACGGGGATAGACCTTCCGGCGGGACACTGCCCGTACGGCCGGAGGCCGCCCGAAGCGAGGGAAGGAGGGCGTGATGCACGTCATGCGGATCGCGTTGACGGTGGCGGGTCTCCTCGTGTCGATGGGCAGCGCGGCCGGGCCGCGGGCCGAGCCGTCGACGACACCCGGTGAATTGGTCCGGGTAGAAGACGTGAAGGTGCAGGTGACCGATCGAGGGCCGGTTGTCCTGCTCATGGTCGACAGCAGGGCTATTCCGATCTTTGTGGACATGACCGTGGCCGGGTCCATCCAGGGAGCACTCACTGGAGAGAAGTTGCCCCGCCCCATGTCGCACGATCTCATGCACACGATTATGGAGACGTACGGTGCGCGGGTGACGCAAACGGTCATCACTCTGAAGGCGGGAACCTTCTATGGAGCGTTGAGCGTGTCCTTCAAAGGTCGGGAGACGATTTTCGACAGTCGCTCGTCGGACTCCATTGCCTTGGCAGTCCATTTTAAGGCCCCTATCCTGGTCCCGCGAGAGGTTGTCGAGTCGGCAGGGGTGGAGCCGACGAAGCCCAAGCAGCACCAACTTTAAAAAGGTGTCTCACTTCTCAGCGGCCATCCGGTCGCTGAGCCGTTTCAGGCGTCGGTCGGTCGACTGCTTGATGAACGCCATGTTCTCCGCCAGGTGCTGCTCCGGCGTGAGTTGACCCGCGTCCCGGCGTCGCTGTTGCGCCAATCCAAACTGGGCAATCTCCGCAACCGCCTGATCGTTGAGCTCCTTCCAAATAACTTGGCACCGACCTTGCTTATTACTGGGATAGCGGTCACATGGAGGATCCGCGCCGAGGCAGAGGCCCACGCTAGGAAGGAGCCCTCCGACGAGGAAGAGTATACTCAGTACGCGCTGGGTACGAGAGGATCGATCCATTAGCCGACAGAATAGCACACTTGCGCTGTCCAGATTCATTGACACGATCTTTCGCAATTCCTTAGACTGCCACGCGTAAGGTCTTTCACTCGGGAACGAGGTGAGGGATGCCTCGACAGCCAGGCCAATCCTCCTATCCCGGCAGCCGCTCATTCGATCTCACCGATTTCTCTCTTCGCGATATGACCGAATGCGGGGCGGTTCTCCGCACCCTTGGGACCGGGGCTGCCGATTTGCCGGACGCCATGCAGCGGGTGGCCCAGTACCTCTTCACCCATCTCAGAGGCCGTGTAACGTCCTCGGAGCAATGCGTGCTCGTGCGAGGCTTCGCCACGCGTCCATTCGGGGAGTTGCCGGCGACCGATCGCGCCCTGGCGCAGTCGGCGCTCGGACGTCCACCGCGCTCGCCCGCCATGAAGTGCTTGATGCTGATGGGCACGGCAGGGGCGCGGCCGGAATGGAACGATCGGACGCAGTCGCGCCGATATCGGGCGATTCCGCTCATTAGCCAACAGTTCGTGGCTCGTTTCCCGATGTTCGCTCAACTCCTCAAACAATTAGGTGTCGAACTGAAGCCCACCCTCCAACCGGATTCCGACCTGCTGCTCGATTGGGAAGAAGAGGGGCACAACGTGTTTTATGTTCCCGACGCGGTGGGGAGTCCGTACGTGCCGGTTCAAGAGGAATTCGTGTGTCCACACGGGGTCAGGTCCGTCCTCGGCTTTGGTGGCGCTCTCTCGTCAGGACACCTCTTTGTGGTGATTCTCTTTGCCACTGTCCGAATTCCACCGGAGACCGCCGATCATTTCCGAACGTTGGCGATGGCCGTCAAGCTCGCGTTGTTGTCTCATGATCCGAAATTGGACGAGGCGGCGGCGAAGACGGGTCCCAAACGTGCCGGACGATCCCTGAAACGACCGTCTCCCGTCGCCGAGGGATCCATGCGCACGGAGGCGAAGGTCTTGCATCAGCTCCTGTCCATGCATGAGCGAACCGTCATTGCCCATGTGATCCAACGCGACGTGGCCGAGGCCCGGCTGGAACGGCTTCGTCGGGATTACGAGCTGCTCCTGACGTCCGTCCGGGATGGGCTCTATGGCGTGGACTTGGAAGGGAACGTGACGTTTCTCAATCCGTCGGCCTCGACGATGTTAGGGTGGCCGGTGGTCGAGCTGATCGGACGCCCTATGCACGCCTTGATCCACTATTGCCGGGCCGACCGGACGGCGTACCCGTCGGACGAATGCCCCGTCTATCGAACGTTACGGGAGGGGGTCGCCCATTCGTCGGCTGAGGAGGTGTACTGGCGCCGGGATGGCACGTGCTTCCCGGTTGAGTATGCCTCGACACCCATTCTCGATCGTGGGGACATCGTCGGGGCCGTCGTCACGTTTCGTGACATTACGGAGCGGCGCCGTGCGGAGGAGGTGCTCCGCAAGACCGAACAGCGCTTTGCGGCGTTCATGGACCACCTTCCCGGCTTCGCCTGGATCAAGGACGCGCAGGGGCGCCACCTCTATGCGAATCGGATGTTCCGGCAGACGCTCGTTCGTGGCATGGACTGGCAGGGAAAAACCGCCCATGAGCTGTGGCCCAGGGAAATCGCCGATCAATATCAGGCGCACGATCAGGAGGTCGTGGCGGCCGCAGCTCCTTGGCAACGCGTCGAATCGTATCTTCAGGACGGGCGGGTTCGACACGCCCTGGTCAGCAAGTTTCAGATCGGCGGAGGCGAGGGCGTCCCTCTCTTGATTGGTGGAATAGCCATTGATGTTACCGAAAAGGCCCGCACGGAGCAGGCCCTGCGGGAGAGCGAAGAACGGTATCGGCGGCTGGTGCATGTCTCGCCGGACTGCATCTTCGTCATTCGCGGCGGGCGAGTCGTCTTCATCAACGAGCAAGGTGTCAACCTATTCGGTGCCTCTCATCCCGATCAAATCCTGGGAAAGTTTCCGCTCGATCTCGTGCACCCGGACTGCCGCGCAAAGACTGACGCGCGCATGCGCAGCCTGGATGGAGAGGTTCGCACTGTGCCATTGGAGCAGGAACGGTACGTGCGGCTTGATGGTGCGATCGTAGACGTGGAGGTGACCGCGACGCAGGTCATGGATCACGCTCAGCGGTCGATTCAAGTGGTGGCGCGTGACATCACGGAACGAAAACGCGCCGAGGCGGAGCTTGCGCGAGCCCAGGCTCGATACCGGAGCATCTTCGAGCATGCGGTGGAGGGCATCTACCAAACGACCGCAGAAGGACGATTCCTGGATGCCAATCCGGCTCTGGCGAGCATGTGCGGATACGATTCCTCTCAGGACCTGATGGAGTCCGTGAACGACATCGCCGCCCAGCTGTACGTGGAGCCAGGCGATCGGGAGACGTTCCGTCGTCGCATCGAGGAGGATGGGGTCGTTCGCGGGTTTGAGTATCAGTTGTATCGAAAGGATCGGTCGCGCTTCTGGGTCTCGGAGCATGCCCGTGCGGTACGGGATGGAAGGGGCGGCATGGTGTGCTACGAGGGGATGGTCGAGGACATCACGGAGCGACGTGAGGCGCAGAGTCGGCTCCAGGAGACGCTGGAGCGCTTGCGGATGTTATCCGTGCGGCTCGAACACGTTCGGGAAGAAGAACGGACCCGCATTGCGCGCGAGCTGCATGACGAACTCGGCGTCGGGCTGACGTGCCTGAAGATGGATCTGGCTCGGGTGCATGGGCTTGTGGAGTCGGCGACGGCCGGTGATGGCCAGCACGCCGTCTTGGAACGACTCCAAGGAATGACCTCGCAGATCGATGGGACGATCCTGGCCGTTCAACGTATTGTGGCGGAGCTGCGGCCGGGGGTCCTGGACGACTTGGGGTTGGTCGCGTCCATTGAATGGCAATGCCGGGATTTCGAGCGCCGCTCGGGTCTCGCATGCCGCTTTACGACGAACACCGAGGACATGACCGTCGATCCCGACCGGGCGACCGCGGTGTTCCGTATTTGCCAGGAAGCGCTGACGAATGTTGCCCGGCATGCGGGAGCGACGGCGGTCTCGGTCGGGCTTCGTCAGGATGGCGAGCACGTGCGGCTGGAAGTGCGGGATAACGGGGCCGGGATCCCCCAGAATAAACTGTCCGATTCGAAAGCCTTCGGGTTGATCGGTATGCAAGAACGCGCACAGGCCTTTCAGGGCACGCTGCGCGTGACGGGGGAAGCGGGCGTTGGAACCACTGTGACAATGGACATGCGGACGCGAGCATAAAGGAGGGTATCATGAACGTTCTCATTGCCGACGATTTTCCGCTGTTCCGACGCGGGGTGAAGGAAATGTTGAGCGAAGGAATCGGCGCCGTCAAATATGGCGAGGCCGCGAGCGCGCCGGAACTGTTGGAGCAAGTGCGCAAGCGAACCTGGGATGTGCTGGTGATGGACATCAGCATGCCCGGGACGACCGGGACGGAAGCCCTCAAGCGCGTGAAGGCGGAATGCCCATCCCTGCCGGTGATCGTGCTGAGCATGCACCCCGAAGACCAATATGCGGTCCGCATGGTGCGGGCGGGCGCGGCGGCCTACCTGAACAAGGCCAGCGCGCCGCAAGAACTGGTGAGCGCCGTGCGCAAGGTCGTGGACGGCGGGCAGTATGTGAGCCCCACCGTCGCGGAGCGTCTGGCCCGTGCCTCGGTCACCGTGCCGGCCGATCGGGCGCATGAGCAGTTGTCGGATCGCGAATACGAAGTGCTACGCCTGATCGCGTCGGGTCAAACCGTATCGGAAGTGGCCGAGCTGCTGGGACTCAGCGTCACGACCGTCAGTACGTATCGGGCGCGGATCCTGGACAAGATGCACATGAAGAACAACGCGGAATTGACCCGGTACGCGCTGCAGCATCGTCTGGTGGAATGAGGCGTCGTGCGGACGCGCAGGTGGCGGGCGGCGCGAGAGCGGCCGGGCGCCGATTCTTCAGCCGTTACCGGCTCAGATCGACGTGGACCTCATCGTCGAAGGTCCAATAACTGCCGTTCTCCCGATCGCTCTTGACGCACCAGTAGATAAAGATCAGGCAGGCGGCATTCGCATATTCCCAATTCGACATGCTGCGTTCGATGCGAAGATCCACCGGAGCGTACCCGTCTTTTTCCACCCTCGCCGTGTGATCTTCGTTCCTGCTGAGCGTGACACGGCCGGGGCTGGTAAGGTGGACGCGCCCGTCGACCAAGACGGCGGCCTCTGGAGGATCGGTGAAGACCGTGACGGATTGACGGTCGCCGTGCATCATCCCTCCGCACCCGAGGAGCAGGCCACAGAGGGCGCCGACGAGCAGCCAGGTGCCGGTTCGACGCGAGACCACGGCGTGGACCATGCGCACCCCTCCGGTTAGATGTTCATCGCCTCGTTGACCGCTTCGAGCGTGCGATGGGCCACGGCGGCCGCCCGACGACTTCCTTCTCCCACAATCTCCTCGACCTGTCCAGGTTTATCGACCAACTGGGCGCGTGCGTCCCATATGGGAGCCATCCGTTCCACGATCGCATCCGCCACCCGTTTCTTGCAGTCGATGCACCCGATGGCGGCGGTGCGGCACTCGTCCGCCACCTGATCGATCACCGGGAGCGTGGAAAAAATCTTGTGGAAGTCGTACACCGGACATAGGTCCGGATTGCCGGGGTCCGTCCGCCGCACGCGGGCCGGATCGGTCATCATGGTCTTCAATTTCTGGCGGACCACCGGTTCCGCATCCGAGAGATTGATGGTGTTGCCGTAACTCTTGCTCATTTTCCGTCCGTCCGTGCCCGGCACCTTCGGAAATTGGGTCAGCCGCTCCATCGGTTCCGTGAAGACGGGTTTGTAGAGACTGTTGAAACGGCGCGCGAGCTCTCGCGTCAATTCCAGATGCGGCAATTGGTCCTTGCCGACCGGGACAAATTCCGGTTTGTAAATCAGAATGTCGGCGGCTTGCAGCACCGGGTAGCCGAGAAACCCGTAGGTCGTCAGGTCCTTCTCCTTGATTTCCTCTTGCTTCTCCTTGTAGGTCGGGTTGCGCTCGAGCCAGGAGAGAGGGATGATCATCGACAGCAGGAGATGGAGGATTGCGTGATCGGGCACACGGGATTGAACGAACACGGTGGCCTGGGACGGGTCGATGCCCGCAGCGAGCCAGTCGATCACCAGTTCTCGAGAGAACTCGCGTAGCCTGGCCGTATTCTCATAGTTCGTCGACAGGGCGTGCCAGTCCGCGACAAAGAAGAAACAGTCGTATTCGGCCTGCAGCGCTTTCCAGTTTTCGAGCGCGCCCAGCCAGTTCCCGAGGTGCAACAGGCCACTGGGTTGCATGCCGCTGAGCACGCGCTTGCGCGTTCCGGTCGTCATGAGAGCACCGTGGTCAGAATGGTTTTAGCCATGAGGGTGACCAACGAGCCCGTAATCGTTCCAATGACATGAATCTGCGGATCCAGTACGAGCAGGAGCACGATGATCAGCATCCCATAGGGTTCCAACCGCACCAGGGCCAGGGCAGGTCGCAGCGGAAGCAGGCTCGTGAGGACGCGTCCCCCGTCCAGCGGTGGGATGGGAATCAGATTGAACGTCATCAGCAACACGTTGATGAAGACCGAGTAGAGAGCCATGGCGGCCAGGGGTAACAGAATCATGCCGAGCAGGTCGCGCCGAGGCTCTTGTCCTGGTTGAGGCGGCCACGACGCCATCAAGGATGGATCGACGGCGAGGATTCCGCCTAAGAGGAAGGCACTCCCGATGGCCAGGACGAGGTTCATACCCGGTCCGGCCGCGGCGACCAGCGCCATATGGCGGCGAGGATTGAACAAGTTCCGGGGATCCACGGGCACGGGTTTGGCCCAGCCAATAAAAAACCCACCGGGGATCAGCAGGCACATCAACGGAAGAATGACGCTGCCGAATGGATCGATGTGGGCGAGCGGGTTGAGCGTCAAGCGCCCCATGCGTTGCGCAGTGGGATCGCCGTAATGATTCGCCACCCACCCGTGCGCATACTCGTGCAGCACCATGGCCAGCAAGAGCGGAAGCCCCATGTAGGACAGGGTATGCAGCACCTGTGAGAGCGAATTCATCGTCCTACTCCAACTGTACGAAGTGGCGTTGTTTCACGCCGATCACGAAGACGCGACGATCGAGTGTGCCGGTAGCGTCGAACCGAGCCGGACCCGACAATGTGGGAAGGTCGGGTTGCGTGATCAGATAGTCGCGCACGCCGTAGCCGGACGTCGCCCCTTTCCGAATCGCTTCAAGAATGATCATGGTCGCGTCATAGGCCTGAGCTGCGAAGACGCTTGGCATCGTTTGAAATCGCCGACGGTACCGATCCACGAATTCCTGCAACGCCGGGTCCGGGCTGTCGAGGAGGAACCCGTCGACGAAGACCGAGCCTTCTGTCAGTTCGTCAGTCAAGAGCTGCGGGGGAGAGGTGTTCCAGCTATTGATTCCTAACAGCGGCAGCTTGATGTCATGATACACCAACTGAGGGGCGAGAAGGGCGACGTCGGCCGCTCGACTGGGAATGAACAAGGCATCGAATCCGGGCGAGTAGAGATCCCGCTTCAAACCCTTCGGTGTCGACATCGGCGTGAGCACGCCGTATTTCTTGAGGTCCGCGGCTTTGATCCGCTTGATCGCTTGGCCGAAATCGGTATCGCCTTCCTTGTACGAATCGACCGCGACGATTTCCCCGTCTCGCTGCGAAACCTCGCGACTGAACAGTGCCGCCAGTTCTCGACCGTAGGTGGCGTCAGGATGGAGAATGCAAAAGCGTTTGTAGCCGAGCGTGCTCATCGCGTACTCGACGAGACGTTTCACCTGAAGCGGATAGGTCAGGGCCGAGCTGAAGAGATAGCTGCCGTACCGTCGCACGTCAGGGACCGTGGCGGCGGGGGTGATGAAGGGGGTCGATGTGCGATCGGCCACCTCGGACAAAGCCGGCAATTGTTTGGACACCATGGGACCGACGACCGCGATCGGTCCGTAGTTGTCGATCGCCTGCGCGATATCGTGGGCCGTAGGGTTCCGATTTCCTCCCGAGTCCTTGACGACCAGACCGATGGAGGTTTGACCGAACGTATCGCGCGCTTTCTCGAGCGCCACCTGCACCCCGTTGAGGGCGTCGTTCCCATACAACGCGAGTTTGCCCGTGATAGGGAGATACGCCAGTATGATGGCCTGACTGCCACGGAGCTTCGCCGTGAGCCCGGCCAGTAGCTCGCTCGCTCGCGGAGCGTATTCGTGGGAGGGAAACCGAGTGATGAAGAGCTGGAGTTGGCGCTCCATGAGATGATCTTCGCCGCGGGCCGAGTAATAGTCGATCAAGCGAATGAGTGCGACGTCGCCCGGGAACGACGTGGGGTAGATATCGCGGATTTGCGTCAACGCCTTGCGGTCGAGCTGGTCCCGAATGACCGCACGGATTCTGGCCGCCGCGTCATCGCGCCCCTCCCCCGCGCCCAACTCCATTTCCTCGAGCCATGCCTGGATGGCCCGAGGGACATCCTTTCTCTGAATCAGCACCGAGCCGGTCAGTGCAAGCGCTTCTCGTTTCGTGTCGAGATCCTGCGTGGTCCCTCGAATTTCGGCGAGGAGCGACAGCGCCTGTTCGAGGTGGTTGAGCGCCGCATGGTCCATGGCCATGAGCAGCTTGGCTCGTTCGGTCAACGTCGTCGTGGGAAATTCGCCCAGCAGGAAATTCAGCGCTGCCAGCGACTCGTTGTACTGCTTCGTGCCCTTATAGGCCGCGGCCATCAAGAAATAGGCTTGGTCGAGATGCGGCGGGCGGGGTGAGGCGTTGACGAACGGTTTCAAGAGCGTCAACGCTTCTTCGGGACGTTGGGAATCGATGAGGCGTTTGGCTTTTTGCAGCGTAGGAGGCAGGGGACGTTCCGGAATCGATGCGGTCGCCGGGACGGGTGCCGGCGGCGACGACGGTGAACCAGTTTCACCGAGTGCGTCGAGGCTGGGACCCAGCAGGACGATACCGGTCAGGGCAAGCGTGCGGCAGAGCAACGGTGGAGCGGCGCCGATGAACATGGGAATGGAGACATGTGGAGATCCGTCGGAGTATCAGCCCGACTATAGAGTCGCTCCGAAGTGTTGTCAAGAAACTCGGTCGATCGGGACGGGGCACGGCAGTTCCGGTGCATTTGTCTTCGGATAAGGCCTTGAGTATAGTCACGGAGCACCGCTCGCGAGAGGGGGCTTTCATCGTGGGTGCGAACCTATCCGGAACCGGGCGGAACGTGATGCCGGCAGCGACGTTCCATCCCGCCTGGCCGCACCTCGACCGATATCTGTCGCACCTACGCGTAGAGGGGGGGCTCGCGACCAATACCATCGAATCCTACCGGTCCGATCTCCAGCAATTCGTGCGCTCTTTGGAACGCGGGGGGATCGGCGACATACGCCGTGTTGAGGCGGCCCACGTGGCGACATTCCTGGAGACCGTCCATCGCCAGGGGCGGTCCCCGCGTTCGCGCATGCGCTACGTGGCCGCGCTGCGAGGACTGTTTGCCTATTTATGTCGCGAAGCAGTCATACCTCGAAATCCAATGGACACGATCACAGGACCCAAAGCGGGGCTGACGTTGCCCCGAGCGTTGTCCATGCAGGAGGTGACCGCTCTCTTGGAGACCCCCGGAGGGACGCGCCCCGAGCAAGTCCGTGACGCGGCGATGGTGGAGGTGTTGTACGCAGCGGGTCTTCGCGTGTCGGAACTCGTCACGTTACGGGTGTCGGATCTCAAGCTGGATGTCGGGTATCTCCTCGTGACCGGCAAGGGCCGCAAGCAGCGGGTTGCTCCGATCGGCGACGCCGCCCGCGAGGCACTCGTGCGGTATCTGGAGCACGTGCGTCCCGTGCTGCTCAAGAAGCGGGCGTCGCCGTTTCTGTTCGTGACGCGGCGCGGCGGCCCATTGACACGTCAGAATTTTTGGGTTCTTCTCCGCCGGCGTGCCCGGCTTGCGGGCATTCGATCCGAGATCTCCCCACACATGCTCCGACATTCATTTGCGACCCACCTGCTCGATCGCGGAGCCGACCTCCGCGCCGTGCAAACCATGCTGGGGCATGCCAGTGTTTCCACTACGCAGATTTACACGCATATCGAGCGCGGTCGTCTCAAGCACGTTCATGAACGATACTTTCCCCGGCGGAAGCCACGGTGATCGATGGGGGCACTGACGAAACGGCGTTTGCGACATCCTGTGTGATTGGTTGACTTCGATTTCGCGTCTTGGTAGCATGCGCAACTATTGGTGATTACAAAGTTTTAGGCGGATAGCTCAGCTGGCAGAGCACTGCCCTTACAAGGCAGGGGTCACAGGTTCGATCCCTGTTCCGCCTACCACATGTAGGCTGGGCTCCTGGTGTAGACGTCAACACATAGTGTCCAGTGGTATAGATATCGACTCACTACCGTCTCTTCCGCCCATTTGTCGGATGCGTCGGTCGATCTCATCTCTCCGAACAGAGCGGGGCCGTCGTTCAGCCTGGTTTAGGACGCCAGATTGTCAATCTGGAGGTCGCGGGTTCAAATCCCGTCGGCCCCGCCACTTCTTTAATCTTGTCAGGGTCCGAGCGCGGTCGCTGCCCCACTGCCCGTCGCGCGGGTCACACAGGGGGGATCTTATAAGCGAATGAACCCACAAGTCGCTTCGGTCGGAATGTTCGGCTCTCTGGGCGCTGTATCAAAAATCATTCTGTTTGTCCTCCTGCTGTTCTCGGTGGTCTCTTGGGCGATCATCATCTACAAATGGCGCGTGTTCAAGAGAAGCGACCGAGAGGATCAGCGGTTCCTTGGAAGTGTCGCAAAGCTGACGGATGTGGAGGAAATGCGACGCCAAGCCAGACGGTCAGTAGGGGAGAGCCCTGCCGCCGTTCTGATGAGTGGAATTCTGGACCGGTTACCCGAGCCTGGAGACAACCCATCCCGTGCGGGAAGGGACAAAGCGGGAGAGGTGGTCCTGACGCAAAGCGATCGTCATTTCTTGGAAAAGGCGGTGGTATACATTGTGCAGGGACAACTGGCCAAAATGGAGTCATATCTACCGTTTCTGGCGACTACCGGAAACATTACTCCGTTCGTCGGCCTTCTGGGGACGGTCCTCGGTATCATCGACTCCTTCAAGGAGATTGGGCAGCAAGGGACGGCCAGTATCGCCGCGGTCGCGCCGGGTGTTGCCGAGGCGTTGGTCGCCACGGCGGCGGGGCTGTTTACCGCTATCCCGGCGGTTGTCGCCTATAACTATTTTTTAACGCGGATCAGGCGGGCCTCATTCAGGCTCGAGACCTTTAGCGTGGAAGTCCTCAATGCCCTCTACCGACGGATGCTGACCACGGACTCGCCGCGATGATGTTCGAATCTCGACAACGCCGCTTCATGGCGGAGATCAACGTCATCCCCTTGGTGGATGTCGTGCTCGTATTGCTCGTCATCTTCATGATCACGGCCCCGATGCTGTATCGCGGGATCGACATCAAGCTGCCCAATTCGGCCACGAATAACATCAAGCCGGAGATGCGGATGGTGCTGACCGTCGAAAAAGACCAGAAGATCTATCTCGACAAGGATGCCGTCAGCGTCGTCCAATTGGAACGCCGGCTTCGGGCTGCCAAAGATTCGGATGCGGACGTGTCGATCTACATGCGCGCCGACCGCGACGTCCCGTATGGGATCGTGGTGATGGTGATGGATGCCGTCAAAAAGGCGGGGATCGAGAAGCTTGGAATGGTGACGGAGCCGGGTGGAAGCGAGCAGGTCACTCAGGATACCATCAAACTTGGAGAGCGGAAGCGTCGCGCACCCTAGAGCCGATGCGATGGCTGTGACGCCGGTACCATGATGGCAGTTCCTCTCCCAGCATCGTCTAGTCTCTATAGCCTGGCGTTTGGGTCGTCTGAGGGCCGTGGATTTCACTCGCCCGTCAAGCGGACGCTCGGGTGGTCGCTGCTGTTGCATCTCGGGGTCTTTCTGGTCGTGTTGGCCCTGTCATGGAAATCGTCTGCCGACCGTCCCCTGGGATCGGCCGTTCAGGTGTCGTTGGTGTCTCTCCCGCCGACTCCGAAAGTGGCGCCTACCAAGGCGGCGCCCAAGCCGCAACCGGCGCCGAAGGTGGAGCCCGCTCCACAGCCGAAAGTAGAGATGCCCAAGCCGGTCACCCTGCCGGTTCCTCCGGTCAAGGCGTCCGTCCCAACTCCAGCTCCTGTGGCGGCAGCGCCGGCGCCTCCGGTTCCGCAACGTGCTCCGCTGCCGCCTGAGCCGGTTGGTCCCGCATCGGCCCCGCTCCCATCGATCCCGCGCGCCAAGTCGTTGCCGCCTCCTCCAACGCTCACACCACCGAAATCAGCTCGGTCGGCACCTCGTACGCCGACCCTGCCGCCCCAGCCGACCTTGAATGCCGCCAGGCCCAGTCCGCGCACAGACAATCCCTTTCGCGGTGCCTTGAAGGACATCGATCTTCCTCGCGAGGCGCCCAAGTTTGGCGATCTGACCCCGGAGCGGCCAAAGCCGGTGCCTCCAAAGCCGGTGGCGCAGCAGAAGGCGCAGCCGTCCGTGCCGGACCGCACCCAACAAGAGGTGCAGAGCTTACTGGAGAAATTGAAGGTACCTGAACAGAAACGTGTGGTGCTCCCGTCGCCGCCGATCGAGGAAGCCCGGGAGACTCCACCGCAACGTCGGCTCGAAGAGGACTTCGTTCGCGATCAGGAAAAAGTGAAGCAGAAGCTTCAACAAGATCGCCAACGCGCGTCGGATCTCCCGAAACCGACCAAGTTCGAGACCGCCGAGGTCAAGACGGCGGACACACGGCCGACCCTACCGGAACGGGAGGAAAAGCCCGCCCCGGCAACGACCGCGTCCCTGTCGCAGTCCCGCCCGGACATGAACATTCAGGTCGAGGGCGCTGGGGGAAACGTCGATCCGTATTTTACTCAGGTGGTTCAGCCCCGGATTGCCAGCCACTGGGATGGAACGCAGGTTGACATGCCGGCCGGAACCGCTGTCATCATCGGTCTCCGATTGGCGCGCGATGGAACCATCATGAGCGTCGAACTGAAGCGATCCTCGGGCAACGATTACTACGACATGGCCGCCTTGCGGGCCGTGCGGGCAACTCAGCGCGTGCCCCCGGTGCCGAAGCATTTAACGAAACCCTATTACGACATCGATTACAGCTTTGCATTTAGAGGACAGACGGGATGAAGACGGCACGATGGGTGGCGATATCGATCGGTTTGGCAGTGGCGTTTGGGCTGGGATCCATTCTGGACTCGCGCGCCACGGATGTATTTCTGGAAGCGACACGGTCGGATGTACAAAAGATTCCACTCGGGATCGTGGGCTTTCGCGGGCTCAACGGAGCCGATTGGCTGGGGAGCCGAATCGAAGAAGTGTTAAAAGCCGACTTGCGCCGTTCCCTGGTCTTTTCGCTGGTGGATCTGCCGAGCATCGGCATCAAGGTCCGCGAGCTGAAGGGCGACGAAAAGGACGTGTTCCGTCAAGCGACGGACAATGGGGTGTCCGTGATGGTCTGGGGCAAGGCGTCTACGCGGGACGGTGGCAAGGAGACCGAGGCGTTGATTGACGGGTTTGTCTACGACGGCGGGAGCAACGAGGTGATCAGCGGGAAGCGTTATGTGGGGACCAGCGGGGTGGCCCGCCTGATGGCGCATCGTTTCGCGGACGAGCTCGTCTTTCGGTATACCGGTGAGCAAGGCATCGCGCGAACCAAAATCGCCTACGTGGCGGAGCAGAAGGGCGCGCGCGAACTCTTCGTCATGGATTACGACGGGCACGATCCCCGGCAGGTGACGGCGGACGGGTATTTGAACCTCATGCCGCGCTGGTCGGCCGACCGGCGGTTCTTGATCTTTACGGCATACCGGAGTCGTAATACGCAGGATATCGATATGATCGAATTGGCGACCGGCAAACGATGGACGTTGATTTCGAAGCGGGGATTGAACATTACGCCCTCCTTGTCGCCCGATGGCAACTTTTTGGCGTTTGCCTCCAGCGAGGACGGCAACTCGGAGATTTATAAGCAAGACACGAGATCCAAGGCGTTCACGCGGCTCACCAGCAACCCCGCCGGCGATCTTTCACCGACCTGGTCGCCGACCGGCCGAGAGATCGCGTTCGTCTCGGACCGAGGCGGGGGGCCGCAGCTCTATGTCATGAGCGCGGACGGATCCAACGTCCGGCGGTTGACGTATGACGGGGACTACAATGCGGCGCCGGCCTGGTCGCCGAAAGGCAATTGGATTGCTTACGTCTGCCGCACGGCGCGGCGGGAATACAAGATCTGCCTGATCACTCCCGACGGTCAGAAACGCCAGCAAGTCACCAGCGGGCAAGGACTCGACGATTCGCCGGCCTGGTCGCCGGACGGTCGGCATCTGGTCTTCAGTTCCCTGCTCGATGGAAAAAGCCATATCTATATGATAAATGCAGATGGCAAGGACCTCGAGCGCATTACGTTCGAGGGCACCCAGAACAGCTCACCGACATGGTCGCCTGCCTAACCCATTGAGGCAGGGCCGACCGACTTTGGAGCGCCGCCTGGCGTCTCCGTCCACTTGAGGAGCACGACGATGAAAATTGGTTTCACCTCAGCCTGTCTCGCACTCGGTCTCGCTTGCATGATGCTGACCGCTGCAGGCTGTTCGAAGAAATCCGTTCAGGCCAGCTCCGGATCCAAGGCATCCGAAGCCGCGAAGCGGGCCGCCGCCGCGGGGAGCAGTTACGATTCAGGCGGGATGTCCGATCAGTCCGTGGGCTCGGGAAAGAGTTTTGAGCCGGACTACAATACCAATGCGCCCAGTCTCTCTCTCTCGGGGAGCGACATGGGTGGTGGCAGCACGGACAGTGCCGGCGGGGCGGGAGTCGGCGGTGGTTCCGCAGGCGGAGGACGGGGAGCCATGGATTCGGGCGGTGACATGAACACTGGGAGCGGTATGTACGGCGCCGACACCGGCCCGCTCAGCGGTCTGGATACGTTCCGGCCCGGCGCACCTCCTTCGGAAGAGCGGCTCGGCGGTGGGACGATGTTGGCGAAAGTCCAGCCCGGCGAGACCGCACGCCGCCAGGCAGAGGAACTGCGACAAGAGCAAATGGCGGCCGCCTCAGCGGGACTGCTGGATGTCTTCTTCGAGTTTGACAGTTGGCGAATCAATGAGGAGGGCAAACACGCGCTGGCGGAGGACGCCGAATGGATTCGCGGGAATCCTGGCGTTCTCGTCAAAGTTGAGGGACACTGCGACGAGAGAGGCACTGAGGCCTATAATTTAGTGCTCGGTGAAAAACGGGCGAAGGCGGTTCGCAACTATCTTGTTGAGCTTGGAGTCCCAGCCAATCAGTTGGCGGTGGTGTCCTATGGGAAGGAGCGTCCGTTCTGCCATGAACGTGCGGAAAGTTGCTATCAGCAGAATCGGCGCGGTCACCTCGTCGTCAGGAAGAACTGATCTGGGGACCGCTGTCGGTCGTCCGTCGGATTCCAACGATGTACCACGACGTGGGTGAGAAGAGGGAAGCCATGAAGTACCATGCGACCCTGGGTTATTGGCGCACCTTCCATGTGCTGGGTGCGCTCAGCATGTTGACGCTGGCCGGATGTCTGGCTCAGCAAGCCGATCTGAAAAATACCAGCAAACAGCTCAAGGGGCAGATCGAAGCCGCCAAGAAGGACTTGAACAGCCAGATACAGGCGGCCAAGACGGAGCTGGATCGTGTCGTGAATCAAACGCGTGCCAGGCTCAACGAAGACATTACGCAAATTCGAGAGCGCGAGTTGGCGACGGTTCGCAACGAACTCGAAAAGCGAGCGCATGAGGGCGAGAAGCTCAGGCAGAACCAGGACGACCTGCTGGCCCGTCTTGATCGGACCTCCAAGGAGATTCGCGAGCAATCCAATCTATTGACCGCCGCCAAGAACGATTTGCGGACTGAACAGGACAAATTTCGTGGGGATATCAAGACGGAGCAGGAACGGTTGCGGTCGGATCAGGAGCGTTTCCGCAGCGATTTCCGTGAGGCGGTGACGAAGGACCTGTCCAAACTGTCCGGTGACTCCGCGGCACAGCTGGCGAAGCTCAACCTCCGGGCCGGAGAACTGGAAACGCGTCTCACGGGCTTGGAAAATTTCAACAAGAAAATCAGCGAGCGCATCGATGAGCAGAGCCGGGGATTGCAATCCGCGGAGCATCGCTCGACGGCCTTCCTGCAGCGCCTCGAGGCTCAGGACAAGGCGTTGACCGAAGTGCGGGACGCCCTCGGCCAGTTCAAAAGCACCTTGACCGGGTTGGGAGAAAAGATTGTGGCGCAGGACAAGTCGACGACGGATTTGTCCGGATCAATATCGCAGCAAACGGCCGCGCTCGGAAATCGGGTCGACGAGCTTGCGGCCGAGGTCAAGTCTATTACTCAACACATGAACGAGGTCAGTCGGAGTACCAATCAGCATTTGGACGATGTGAATAAGAGCAGCCAAAACGTCAAGAAGGCTCTGGAGACCGCCGGGGACCGATTCGTGGGACGGCTCGATACGCAGGAGCAGAAAATCGAGCAATTGGGCAAGCAGGTGACGTGGCTGCAGGAGGCGGCCAAGGCGCTCGATACCGGCGGCTCCAAGGTGACGTCGCGGATGGAAGAACAGGATCAGCGTGTTGAACAGCTGACCAAGCAAATCGCCTGGCTGCAGGATGCCGCGAAAGAACTGGAGTTGTCGGGCGACCGATACGTTCCTCGGATGGAGGCGCAGGACCAGCGGATGCAGGACATGGCCAAGCAAATCGAATGGCTGCGGGACGTGGTCAAGCAGCTAGACGGCCAAGCCAGCCTTGCCTCGTCAACTCGGAACGGATCCGGGGAGGTTCCAAGCGATGGCAAAGCGGCGGCAACCAAACTGGGAAAATCGGCCGCGCATGCGGCTACGCTGTCCGCCCCGTCCACTCGCGATACGGTTCGCGCGCGCTACGAACAGGTGTTGGCTCGTATGCGGGAGGGCGACCTCGATTACGCCCAGGAAGGATTCACGGCGTTTTTGACGGATCATCCCTCCTCCGAGTTGACGCCCAACGCCAAGTTCTGGCTTGGAGAGTCGTACTACGGGAAGAAAGACTATCGTCGCGCCATTGACGCATACGAACGCGTAGAGCGCGACCATCCCAATAGTGAGAAGGTCCCAGCCGCGCTGCTCAAGAAGGGATATGCCTTTTTGGCTCTTCGAGATGCTCGCCAGGCCACGGCGGCGTTCCAGCAGTTAGTCACCCGCTATCCCAAGACCAACGAGGCGGGTAAAGCGACGGAAAAACTCGCACAGCTGAAGCGGGATCGATAAGGAATTACGGAATTTATGGTGAGACCAGCGGGCATGTCTGCGGCTGTGACGTTCGGAGTCGTTTCGATGGGATTGGTAGTGGCCGGGTGTGCGAAGCACTCGGATTTCATCGATCTTCGGGAAGAGCTCCGGACGGTCGTCAAAACTCAAGAGCAGGAGCAGAAGCGTCTGGAAGGCGTGCAGCGGCGAGTTCAGACGTTGGAGGCCGCGCGGGAAAAAGATACCGATCCGACTCGACAGCGACTCGAAGATCTCAGCGCCCGTCTGTCGAGGCTTGAGTCCAGAGTGTCGAGGGCGGAGGAATCTCCCTCGCCCGCGGTGGCCTCCCGGCCGGAACCGCCTCCGGCTTCCGAACTGAGCAAGGTTGTGAAACCGGTCAAGCCGTCGACGATCCCAGAGGCGGGAACCGGAGCCTTGATCCCGGGTGTTCCGGGGTTGTCACCCACCTCGGCATTCAATCTGGCCTACAACGACTACCTGAACGGCCGATACGACATGGCCGTCACCGGGTTTCAAAAGTTCACCAAGGACTTTCCCTCCGCTTCCCTTGTCCCCAACGCCTATTACTGGCTGGGGGAGTCGTATTACAACTTGAAAGACTACGTCCGCGCCATGCAGGCCTATGATCAGGTCGTGGTGGAACACCCGGCCAGCGAGAAAGTCCCCTCCGCGCTCTACAAGATCGGTCTCTGTGCCTTGGAGACGGGTGATACGGGGAAGGCCCGCAAGTATTTCAAACGTGTGCTCGAAGAATTCTCCGTTTCGGAAGAGGCCAAACTCGCTAAGTCCAAGCTCGCGGACCTTCGATGACCGGCCCCTGGTCGCCCCATGCCATCACTGCCTTGCTAGAGGGTCGGCGCATGGCCTTCTCACGAGCGGAATGATGGTGACCCGTACGACCCACCCCAAAATCCACGTGTTGCCGGGCGATCTCGTCGGTCGGATTGCCGCAGGCGAGGTGGTGGAGCGGCCGGCTGCGGTCGTCAAGGAACTGGTCGACAACAGTCTCGATGCGGGCAGCACCTTCGTCTCGATCGAGGTGGAAGACGGCGGCTTGGCGCGTATCACCGTCACCGACAACGGTGAAGGGATGCAGCGGGAGGATGCCGTGCTGGCCTTCACGCGGCATGCCACCAGCAAGATTCGGTCGGATCAGGACCTGTTGGCGATCCGGACCCTCGGCTTTCGAGGCGAAGCACTGCCAAGCATGGCCGCCGTGGCTCAGATCCAACTCGTGACGACGGTGCCCGGTGCCTCGGTCGGCACGAGGCTTCGGGTACGGGCAGGGTCCATCGAATCGATCGAAGACGCCGCCGTGCCGGCCGGCACGCACATCGACGTGCGGGAACTGTTCTTCAACACGCCGGCCAGGAAAAAATTTCTCAAGACTCCGGCCACAGAGTTTTCCCACATTCTGCAAGCCGTGCAACAGGCGGCGCTCGCCTGGCCCACCGTGCACGTTCGTTTGACTCGAAACGGCCAGGAGGTGCTCCATTGTGGGGCAGTGACCTCGTTCCGCGAGCGCCTCATGCAGATCTATCGCGCTTCCGCATTGGGTGAGATGGTGTCGGTGCACCGGGAGAGCCCCGGACTGCGTATCGACGGGGTCACGATCGGAGCGGAGCACCTACGCGGATCTCGAACGCCTCAAGAGATTTTCGTCAATCGCCGACCGGTCAAGAATGCGACCATTCTCCATGCCGTGACGGATGCCTACGGACCTCTGCTACCCAGAGGACGCTACCCGCGGTTCGTTCTGTTCCTCGACATCGATCCGGCGCGCATCGACGTCAACGTTCACCCGACCAAGCGAGAAATACGATTTTCGGATACTGAAGCGGTGCATCGTCTCGTGCGACAGGCCGTTAAGGAGGCTCTGGGTGACGGAGCGGACACCGTGTCGGCGTCCTCTGGCGGCGGTGCGGCACTGGCTCGGGTCATCGGCGAGTCGCTTCGTGTAGCTCCCCGTTGGGCTGGAGACGCTTCGCGGGTGGCGGAACCGTCGCACAGCGCCCAGCCGAGAGCTGGAATCGCAACGGAGCCGTTGTTCCCTGCATCAGTCGGATCCGAGATGTCATCGACGGCGCCGGTCGCGAGAGGAGCCCCCGTCGAGGTGGTGCCGTTCGGGCAAATGGATCGTACGTACCTGATCGCGCGCGTGGGCGACGAACTTCAGATTATCGATCAACACACCGCGCACGAGCGGGTGTTGTACGAGCGGTTGTGGCGCGCCCGGCAGGCCGAATCCGCTCAGGCTCAGGCCCTCCTCGAGCCGATCCCGCTGGAGCTGCCCGCGCACCAACGAGCGCTGATCGAGCCGCATGTGGAAGAACTCGGACGTCTCGGTCTGACGATCGAGCCATTCGGCCTCGACTCCTTCCTCTTGAGGTCCGTCCCGGCGGCGCTGGGCACTGCCGACGGACTGGCGCTCGTGCAGGGTTTGCTGGAGGATATGGACGAGTGGCGCAACTACGCGTCCATGGCCAGCAAGATGCATCCAGTGATCGCGACGTTGGCCTGCCATTCCGCCGTTCGGGCCGGCCGGCACATGGCGCTGTCCGAGATCAGCGGACTGATCGAGGACTGGGCCGCCGAAGGCATGATGATGACGTGTCCTCATGGCCGACGGGTGGCGTTGCGCTTGCCGGGTGAGGAGTTGGACAGGATTTTCGGACGCGACTAGTCCTCCGGACCAGTCCCTCGCGCTACCATGATCGGATGATATCCGGGGGGGACCATGCTGAACCTTCCCCTCAAGCGAATTACGCAGAGTGGCGTCACGAATACGGATGGACGGGATGCATGATCGAGCGGTTGCCCCATGCGAACGAAAGGCCGATTGTCGTGTTTGTGGGACCCACGGCCGTGGGCAAGTCGGCCGTCGCGCTGCGCGTCGCGCGCGCGCTGAACACCGAGGTCTTAGCGGCCGATTCACGGCAGGTCTACCGCGGGATGGATATTGCCACCGACAAGCCGAATCCGGAGCAGCAAGCAATCGTGCCGCATCGGCTGATCGATCTCGTCGATCCGGACGAACCCTTCAATGCCGGGTCCTACCGTCGGGCAGCCGAGAAGGAGATTGCCCGCCTTCATGCGGCGGGGAAACTTCCCTTGATCGTGGGCGGTACGGGGCTTTATGTTCGGGTGCTCCTACACGGATTGTGCGGTGGGCCGGAAGCCGATCCCGCATTGCGCGCGGAGTTGGAATCGGAGGCGGATCGACTCGGTTCCACCGTGCTGCATCGGCGCTTGGCCGAACGGGATCCGATTGCGGCGGCTCGCGTCCATCCCAATGACCGGAGAAAGGTCATTCGGGCGCTTGAGGTCTATGACCGGACGGGGCAACCGCTCTCGGTCTGGCACAAAGGGCACGCGTTTGCGCAGCGACCGTACAGGGCGTTGCTCATCGGCCTTCAACGCGATCGGCAGGCGCTCTACGCTCGAATCGAGGAGCGGATCGACTCCATGCTGAGGCAGGGAGTGATCGAAGAGACGGCTCACTTGCTTGCCAAAGGGTACGGTCGCGAGTTGGGTGCGATGAAAGGTCTCGGCTACAAACAGATCGCCGGCTATCTGGTCGGAGACTACGACCGCGATGAAGCCGTCCGGCTATTGAAACGAGATACCCGCCGGTTTGCAAAGCGGCAGTTGACCTGGTTCCGAAAGGAACCGGGTATTCATTGGCTGACACTCGAGAGCGACGGAAACGCGCGAGCAGAGGATCAGGGGGTGGCGCGCGCGCTCGACATGATCCGACGATTTCTCGACGAGGTTCCCATTGGACCAACGTCGGTCCCGGTGGAGGGAGGAGTCTAAATCCGTGGCATTCACGACGCGTCGAGAGACGACGGCCGACATCGGGGTGATCGGAGGGAGCGGGCTATACGATATCGAGGGGATGGCGGATGTCCATGAGCTGCGTGTGACGACCCCATTCGGCCGCCCATCGGATGTCATCGTGTTTGGGACCATCGGGTCGCGTCGGGTGGCGTTTCTGTCGCGGCATGGACGCGGGCATCGATTCAGTCCTACGACCATCAACTATCGGGCGAATATCTATGCGCTGAAGTCGGTAGGGGTACGCCAGGTCGTGTCCATCGGTGCCGTGGGCAGCATGCAGGAGTCGATCAAACCAGGGGACATCGTTCTACCGGATCAGTTTCTGGACTTGACCAAACACAGAACCGGTTCCTTCTTCGATTCGGATCTCGTGGCCCACGTTGGGTTGGGCATGCCCGTTTGCCCTCGATTGGGACCGGTGTTGGAGAAGGCCGCTCGGGGCGTCGATGCACGCGTCCATCGTGGCGGCTCCTATCTCTGCATCGAGGGCCCTCAATTTTCCACCAAAGGCGAGTCGCTGTTGTACCGGAGTTGGGGCGTGAGCGTCATTGGCATGACGAACATGCCGGAAGCCAAGCTCGCCCGTGAGGCCGAGCTCTGTTACGCCGCGGTGTCCATGGTGACCGATTACGATTGCTGGCATGAGAGCGAGACGGCAGTCAGTGTCGACACGATCCTGTCAGTGCTTCGGCAGAATGTGGCGCTGGCCAAACGCCTGCTGCGTGAGGTGGTTCCCAATCTGGAACCTCCCTCCGTGTGTGCTTGCCCACAGGCGCTTCAAGGGGCGATCATCACGGATCCGCGCATGATCGGCGCCGCCGCTCGGCGGCGCCTACGCGTCCTCCTGGAGAAATACTTGCCCGCACACACACGAAAGGTATGAGCGATGGGAAAACTGCTCGTTGTCGGTTCAGTTGCATTGGATACGATCACGACGCCCTTCGGGGAAGCCGCCGAAGTCTTAGGAGGATCCGCCACCTATTTTTCGACCTCGGCCAGCTATTTCACGCAGGTGGATCTCATCGCGGTCATCGGGGAAGACTTTCCCGAGAAACACTTGACGTTCTTGAAGAGCCGCGGCATCGACCTGTCGGGACTGGAGCGACGCGCGGGAGAAACGTTTCGTTGGAAGGGCCAGTATAGCCATCAGCTCAACGAAGCGCAGACTCTGGACACGCGCCTCAACGTCTTCGAGACATTTCGACCGAAAATCCCCGCGCACTATATGTCTCCGGACGTCCTCTTTCTCGGGAATATCGATCCGGAACTGCAATTGGAGGTGTTACGCCAGGTCAAACGGCCTAATCTGGTCGCCTGCGATACGATGAACTTCTGGATCAATGGGAAACGGGATGCCCTGTGGAAGGTACTCAAGGAAATCGACATTCTCATCATCAACGACGGCGAGGCTCGGGCCTTGGGGGAACACCCCAATCTCGTGCAGGTTGCAAAGACGATTCTCGCCAGAGGTCCCAAACACCTCATTATTAAACGGGGGGAATACGGGGTGCTGATGTTCGATGGTCGGGGAAGCTTCGGCGCTCCGGCGTATCCGCTCGAACAGGTACTCGATCCAACCGGGGCGGGGGACACGTTTGCGGGCGGGTTCTTGGGCTATCTGGCGGCAACGGGGAACCGCTCTCCGGACGCGTTGCGGCAGGCCGTGATCTTTGGAAGCGTGATGGCCTCATTTACAGTAGAAGCCTTTAGCCTTGACCGTTTGCGAGTCCTGGATTACAAAGAGATCGAGGGCCGGTTCCGCGAATTCAAACGGCTGACTCATTTCGAAGATCTTTCCCCATGAATCACCACTGCAGCGACTATCAGGGGAATAGGTGGCGAGCGAGCGTGTTGGCCCTGACGGTGTGTCTGGCCTCCGCGTGCGCGCCCTCGCAGCAGGACCTGCGCAAGTCGGAAGGCTACTACCGCGAGGGGCTGGCCAATCTGAGCACCGACCGTCAGCGGGCGTTCGTGTCGTTTCAGAAGGCGGTCCAGCTCAATCCGGATAACCGCGACGCGCACTACGGCTTGGGACATATCTACGCGCAACAGGGGAAGTATCGCGAGGCTGAAGACGAATTCAAGAGGGTGCTGCGATTGGATGATGAGCACTCGGCCTCGCACACGTATTTGGGGCAGATCCTTGCCCAACAGGACCGGTGGGACGAAGCCATCGTGGAGTATCGCAAGGCATTGGCCAATCCCTTATACGAGACTCCGGACCTCGCTCGATTTCATTTAGGGCGAGCGTTGGTCAAAACGGGAGATATGAAGGCCGCAGTCGGTGCGTTTGAAGACGCGGCGCTGGTCAAGCCACCGAACATTCCGCCGGCCATGTTGAACCTGGAGCTCGGCCGGGCCTATCTCGGACTGGGGTTCGAGCAGCGGGCGAAGGAGACCTTGAAAAAGGTTGCCGCCATGGACAAAGGGGGCGAGTACGGGGTGGCCGCCGAGGAACTACTGAGGAATCTCAAGCAGTACTAGCGGATTTCTCGGCATCGATGCGATGGAGGTCGTTGGACTGGGGCGTCGGAGGAGCGTTGGATGGACTCGATTGGCGAATTCTTCAAGCAGGTACGAGAGACCAAAGGTCTGAGTGTGGAGGAAGTTGCCCTCAAAACCAGGATCCGTGCGGACTTTGTGCGCGCCATCGAGGAGGGGAACTATGCCAAGCTGCCGGACCAGGTGTTCGCCCGCGGATTCGTCCGATCGTACGCGCGGTCCCTTGGGCTGGACGAAGAGGATGCCATACAGCGGTTCGTGCAGTCGGCCGGGTCCTACTACGACAAGCAAAATGAGCGGGAACGGCTCCGACAAAAACAGGAAGAGGAAGATCGGCGGAAGCGATCGAGCCGAAAGGCGGTCGGGTTTGCCATTGCCGTGGCCCTCGGCGTATTGGTGATCTTGTTGACTCGGCAGCAGTCCGGCCAGCTCCTCAAGCGCGCCTCCCAGGACTTCACGCCTCCGACCAAGGCGGCGGCCACGGCCCGTACCGGCAAGGACGTTGCGTCGGCCGGCGCGCAGTCACCGGGAGAATCTGATGCTCTGGCCGAAGAGGTCAATTCTGCCCCGCTCCCTCCGACAAAACCCCACGCCGCCGCCGCACCCGTCGAGTCGTCCGCGCCACAGACACCGATCCAGTCGGCACCCTCCGCCCAAACGGGTGGGGGGACGGAAGGACCTCTTGCTGGTCTGTCGGTTGATGGGCCAAGTTCCGGGGATCCGCTTTTGCTCGATCTGGAGGCGGTGGAACTTAGCTGGGTCGTCGTCCAAATCGATGGAGGAAGTCCCGTCGAAGCCCTCATGCGTCCCGGTGAACGAGCCCAGTGGAAGGCGATGGATCAATTTGCTCTGACCCTCGGCAATGCGGGGGGCGTGAAGGCGGAATTGAACGGCAAACCCCAGAAGCCGTTCGGCCCGAGTGGGAAGGTCGTGCGAGATGTGATACTGAAACGAGATAGCTAAAATAGCCAAAGGAGACAGCCGACCCCGAGGCCTTGTCGTTTCCCGCCAAGATCACAGCGTCCTCCCTTAATCTCTTTCTCATACAGTTCCCCTTAGACTATGCGAGTGAGCCTGTCGACGACTTGCACTCAGTTTCCTGAGCTCGGTGGGTGAGGCGTTCGTGAGCCGATGAGGCGGAAAATCACCTCAGGAATTGCGGCAACTACGTTCACACTCTCAGCATATACCGGAAGTGCGCAAAACCTCATTAAAATTGTGGTTGGCAACCGGGCACGACTCTTGATTAAGACCAGGGCCGGAAGCGCGAGTACAACTCGAGCCGTCGCGTTCGATTTAGCCGGCGGTATCAAGTGGATAGCGTATTATTCGTCTATCCAGTTGGGTTGACAAGATTGGAAGGGCGTTGTTATATTTCAACGCCTTTCTCCCGTCGTTATAGAGCCTTATGGGCGTATCGTCTCTCTTTGTCAGGGGGAATGGGCGCGGAGTTCATCGGCACGAGCGTTCACAGTGTCGCCTGTCAGGGTTTACCACAAAGGAGGAGTGTGATGGGTTATCTTGCGAGGGTTTTTGCAGTTGCAGCGGTCGGCGTATTCATGACGGCCTCGGTTTCCTTGGCCGAGGAAAAGGATCCGTTGAAGCCACGTGTTCCATCGGACCAAATGTCTGAAGCTAAGCAGATGAAGAACCCCGTAGCTGCCAGCCCGGAAAACATCGCCAAGGGCAAGGCGTTGTTCGAAGGCAAGGGCACCTGCGTGAATTGCCATGGTAAAGACGGAGACGGCAAGGGCCCGGCGGGTGCGATTCTGAATCCGAGCCCCCGCAACTTCACCAATTGCGCATTCCATAAGAAGCGGAAGGACGGCGAACTGTTCTGGGTCATCAAGAACGGCAGCCCGGGCACGGGTATGGTGCCCTTGATCGGTTCGGCCATCAATGAGGAAGAGGCCTGGACGATCATCAACTACGAGCGGAGCTTCTGCAAGAAGTAAGACACTCTTCCTCACGGGCTTGTGAGGGCGAGCATGAGGGCGACGGATGTGTATCCGTCGCCCTTTTCCTTTTGCGCGTCTGCTTTTACTGCCCACAGGGTGACTCACTATGCGTAGGTCTGGCGGCCTGTTCCCCATCGACCATTTATTGGTGCGAGTCGGTTGATTCAATCCCACGCCGCGTGACTCACTGCTACGCGACCTCGAGAACGGATAGCTTCGTCTGTATAGAGCCGGACGGCGTCTGGCGCAGGGAGGGCTGCTCGCTCGGCCTACGCGTCTGATCGCGAGTTTAGATCTTCCACCTCGGCGTGGAGTGCCGGATCGGCTCCGAATGGGCGTTGGGGTGTCGTGAGCTCGGTTGTAACGACAGGTACGACCTGTTTCACTAAAGGTTCTCCGTCCTTCTGCCGATGAAGTCTACAAAGGGGAATTCTATGGCCAAGATTCTAGTCATCGATGACGAGCCATTCGTGCTGGAACTGTTGAATACGGTCCTCAAGCGCAAGGGCCATGAGGTCATCTTGGCCAGCATGGGCCACCGAGGTATTGAGACTTTCGTGAAGGAGCATCCGCAGGTCACCATTCTCGACCTCAATCTTCCCGATATGGATGGGATTTCCGTCCTCAAAAAAATACGCTCCGTGAATCCTTCGGCCCCGGTCGTGATGCTGACCGGCGGGGGGTCGGAAACCGCACAGGACGAGGCACGTGAGCTCGGTGTCGTGGACTTCTTGCCGAAGGAGTTTTCGTTGCACCGTCTCGGCGATGCTCTCTCGCGGGCACTGGGGGCCGCGGCCTTGCCAGCGAGCGTGTCGGGCCGGGCGGGCTAGGGGCTGTGCTTCGCCGGTCAGAGCGACCATGTGCGTCGGCTGTGAAGTAGAAAATCGGCACTATCACGGCGGCGGTTGGAGGAGTGGAACGTGCCGGCTCCTCACCGCCACGCCGTCACCACTGCTGCTCCAGGGGCTTCAGACATGCACGCGCCCCGCTTCAAGCGCACTGTTCAGCCTCAATGGAAGGGGAACTGAGTGGGAACGCCGAATCGGTCCATGGGTCCTGAAATCCCGTCGATAGCAGGAAGTCCGCCGGTGGATCACGAGTCCTGGTATGAGCGCCTCGTCGAACTGTCGCCCGATGGAATCTTGGTGGTTCAGGGTGGGCGGATCCTCCAGGCGAATCGAGCCGCGCTGTCGCTGTTTGCCATTGTCGATCGAGAGCAGTTGATCGGTCGCGTATTTTGGGATTTTGTTCACCCCGAACACGACCCCGAGACAACACGGGCCTTGCAGGCAACCTTCGGCCGTGGCGAGCCGGTCCCAGCCGTGTATCGAAAAATGTTGTCCTGCGATGGCCAGACTGTCGACGTGGAGCTGTGCGCCGGCCCGCTCACCCACGATCCGGGCGGCCCGATGCAAATTGTCCTGCACAACGTGACCGCGCATCGAAAGCTCGAAGCGCAGATGCGGCAGGCACAAAAAATGGAAGCGGTCGGAAAGTTAGCCGGTGGCATCGCGCACGATTTTAACAACATGCTGACCGTTATCAACGGCCATAGCGCACTTCTTCTCGAGGAGGGAACGCTCGACGAATTCCAACGGCAGAGCATTGATCAGATCGCTCAAGCGGGACAGCGGGCGGCCGGGCTCACGTCTCAGCTCTTGGCGTTCAGTCGGCGCCAAGTCCTCCAGCCCAAGGTGGTGGACGTCAATAACGTGCTCAAGGGCATGGCTCAGATGTTGCGGACGCTGGCAGGCGACAGCATTCAACTGATTCTGGAGCCGCGGGAGCAAGTGGGCCGCATCAAAGTGGATCCTGGACAGCTGGAGCAGGTGCTCTTGAATCTTGCAGTCAATGCCCGTGATGCCATGCCGGAAGGCGGTCGACTTGTCATCAGTATCGACAATGAAGAGCTCACAGAGCAGGCGATCAAGGTCGCCAAATTGGAAACTCCGCCCGGCCCTTACGTCGTCGTGCACGTCTCCGACACCGGAACAGGAATCGATTCAAAGGTGCTGCCGCATATTTTCGAGCCGTTCTTTACGACGAAGCCAAAAGGGAAGGGCACGGGGCTTGGGCTGTCCACGGTCTTTGGAGTCGTCAAGCAAAGCGGCGGCTCTCTGACGGTGAGCAGCGAACTGGGACGCGGTACGACGTTCTCGATCTATTTTCCGCGGGTCGATGCGCCGGCGACCGTGGAGATCAAAGACCCGCCCCGAATGGAGCAACTGCGCGGGACGGAGGGCATTTTGGTGGTGGAGGACGAGCCGGCTGTCTTGGCTCTGGTTCGGGATACGCTTCGGGGACGCGGATACCGCGTATTGGAGGCACGTGATGGGATCGAAGCGCTCCTCTTGGTGAGTCACTACAGTGAACCGATCGATTTAGTCTTAACCGATATTGTCATGCCTCAAATGGGAGGCCGAGAGCTGGCCGGACACCTCAGGGGACGTTGGCCTGATAGCAAAGTGATGTTTATGTCCGGGTATACGGACGACGAAATCGTTCGTCATGGAATCAGCTCAGCCAGTCTCGATTTTTTACCGAAACCATTTACACCGTATATGTTGGCCAGTCGCGTTCGGAAGGTACTGGACGGGGAATCCGTCCAGGCCGCCGACTCGGTATCTCCAGAAACCTCAGCCGGGAGCCTTGTGAGCTAGGTGCATAAAAGCCTATGAATGTATACTCTATATACGAGAAAACTATAGGGTATTAGGATTCTATTATACTAGGTCTGTTTTCTTCCTCTCCACAGAATCATTCGATTCTTCTCAATATTAGTATGTCTACTATCTTTAGAACTGTCATACATACGAGGCGCTGGGATCAAGCATCCCGCCCAGTCGGCGTC
This sequence comes from Nitrospira sp., assembly GCA_036984305.1. Classification (NCBI taxonomy): domain Bacteria; kingdom Pseudomonadati; phylum Nitrospirota; class Nitrospiria; order Nitrospirales; family Nitrospiraceae; genus Nitrospira; species Nitrospira sp. The sequence continues at coordinate 2,939,031 of BQWY01000001.1, read as the reverse complement.
ATAGGCCGTCCGGTGCCCTCCCAGAGACGGGCTGCCTGCGCTAGTCAGTCTCATTACCTTGCAGGTCTCATGATGGAGTCATATGCATCCGCGACGAGTGCTGGTGGTTGAGGACGATCATGCGATTCAGGGTCTGCTGACCCGGCTCTTTGAGAATGAAGGATGGGACGTCGCCAGCGTCTCGACGGGACGTGCGGCGCTGGAGTATCTCGAGGAGCACTCGACCGACCTCGTCCTCACGGATTTGCAACTCCCGGACATGGATGGGGTTGCCGTCGTCGAACGTATTCTCGCTGACGATCCGTCGCACACGACTATCGTGATGACCGGTTTTGGCACGGTCGAGCGGGCCGTGGAGGCCATGCGGACCGGCGCCGTGGATTTCATCCGGAAGCCATTGGACTTGAAGGTCCTGATGGCTTCGGTCAATCAGGCGATGGCTGTCCGGGTGCCGCATAAACGGAACGTTGCCCCAAAGGCCTCCGCTGAAATGGCAAGCAGTGCGAGCGGGCTCGTGGGGGAGAGTCCCGTCATGCGGGATCTAGTCGAGTTCGTTCGGAAAGTGGCTGACAGCGACAGTACGGTATTGATCACGGGTGAGAGCGGAACAGGTAAGGAAGTCCTCGCTCGGGCGTTGCATACCCAGAGTCGTCGTCACCGTGGTCCACTCGTGCCGGTCAACTGCGCGGCGATTCCAGAAGCCCTTCTCGAATCCGAATTGTTCGGCCACGAACGCGGGGCCTTCAGCGGGGCTCATCATGCACGGGCGGGCCGCTTCGAGTTGGCACATGGCGGCACACTGTTCCTCGACGAAATCGGGGAGATGCCCCTGCCCCTTCAGGTGAAGCTACTGCGCGCATTGCAGGAGCGAAGCTTCGAGCGGGTCGGTGGTGCGCGGGCGGTGAAGGTCGATGTTCGCATTGTCGCCGCTACGAATGCGGATCTCGAGGCAGCCGTACGGGATGGCCGATTCCGAAAGGACCTCTACTATCGACTCAATGTGATTCCGATCGTCGTGCCTCCTCTGCGTCATCGTGCCAGCGACATCCCCCTCTTGGTTCACTATTTCATCGAACGGCTGAACGCTCGCAAGGGAGCGTCGGTCGTTGGTATCGATGACGCCGCGCTTGCCGCGCTGGAGGAATACCAGTGGCCGGGGAACGTCCGCGAACTGGAAAATCTCATCGAACGCGTGGTCGTCCTCAAGCGGGAAGGGCTGATCGAGAGCGTCGACCTGCCGGAGACCGTACAGACCGCGCGCCCGACCCCGGACACCCGAGTGACCGTCCCCCCGAGCCTGTCACAGGAGGGCATCGACCTGATGAAGGAACTCGAACGGTATGAAAATCGACTGATTATCACCGCCCTCAATCAAGCCGGCGGCATTACCAGCAAGGCGGCGCGGTTGCTGCGTCTCAATCGCACGACGCTTGTCGAGAAACTGAAACGGAAAAAGTTGGACGTGAAAGCCCCTGCCGAACAGGATCTCTCTGTCCGTCCATCGAGTGCGTCCGTGATCGACCAGCCGTCAATCATTTGACCGTTCGGTCCCGTTTGTCCTCCACGTTGACACCCCTCCTGTCAGATTCTTGAACGTGAGCCCGCGACGCAGGCCACCGTGGCCAGAATTGCCGCTATCTTCACCGTGTCTGCCGAGGCATGGAAGTTGCTGCCTAGGAAGCTGACCTCCGATTGGGCATCACCATGGCGGGACCAACGACAGCAAAAGAGGATTTTCAGCGGCCACCCTGCGCGGGTGTCTCTTGGATGACGAGGCCGATCGCATTCTGGTTGGCGGCGTCGATGCTTGACGTGGCGCTGCTGTGCTCTCCCGGACGGGCCAATGAGTCAGCCGCGGAGTTCGGAGACAAGACTGCGAGCGTCGGCGCATCGTTGCCCCCCATGTCGTCTGGCGTGATCCCGACAGCGAAGAATGACTCGAGCTTGCCCGATCCAGGGCCCCGGGTCGAGCCCAATCTGACGACCGCCGAAGCGGCGAGCTTGGATTCCGCGAAAGCACAGTTGCGCACCGGGCAATTCGACGCGGCGATATCGGCCCTTGAACGAATCGAGCAACAGGGCACGAAATTTGGTGTGGTCCCCATCGCGAGAGCCTATCGAGCGGAGGCGGTCTACACACAACAGGTCGGGACCCAGTTTCGGTTCGACGCCATCGCGATCTATCAGACGCTGATTCGCGAGTTTCCAGATTCGCTCAACGCCTCACGGGCGGCATGGCGAGTCGGAGATCTGTACGCTGAGCAAGGCTGGCAGGTGGAGGCCCAGGCGGCCTATGAGAGGGCGGCGAAAGATGCGGCCGAACCGTCGGACAAGGCCCGCGCATTTTTAGGTCTTGGCCTGATGCAGCTCCATTCAGGTCGTGCGCGTCAGGCTGTGGAAACGTTGAAAGGGCTCCGTTACCAAGCAATCGACGAGCAGACGAGAAGTTGGGTGATGTTCGGTCTGGCCGAGGGATATTACGGGCTGCAACGGCTGAGCGAGGCCGCCGATTTATACCGCCAGCTCCAGGAGCACTGGCCGGAGAGATTGCGAGGAAGCCCGGAGGCCTTGCTGCATGTGGCGGAGGTCGAGCGCCGGCAAGGCCATGAGGACGTGGCCCGGGGCCTGCTCCTGACGTTTCATAACCTCTACCCGCGTCATCGCGAGGCTCCGCCTACGCTGGTGCAACTTGGTGACAGTCTGAAGAAGGCCGGGCTCCTCACCCAGGCCGAACTGATTTACGGCCTCACGATCGAGCAATACGCTACAGCCGAGGAGGCCCAGGTCGCTCGATTGCGCCTGGCTGAATTGGGCAAAGAGTTGGCCGATCGTCAGCCCCGACACCCCTTGGCGCTCGATGTGGCCGACCAGTTCGCGACAGGGCTTCGGGCGCCGCTGTCCCCGGAGGGTCAGCGTGAGATCCTCGAATCGATCAGTGCAGCTCATCCCGATAAGATGGTGGCCAGCGAGGCCTTGGTTCGGTTGGCCGAACTCGATCTCGAGGCGGACCAGTCGAAGCAGGCCCAGAGGACGTTGCAGGCCGTCTGTCAACGGGAAGGGCGGGTAGTCGGCGACGACTGGCCGATGCGGGCACGCCGCCGCCTGGCGGAAATTCTTCGCCCTAAATTGGTGGAGGCCATTCGTGAGGCCGACGACTATCACGTCGTAGAAGTCTTCCATCGATTCGGCCCCTGCCCGGATTGGGAAAGTGAGCACCTCGACCTCATTCTTCATTTGGCCGAGTCCCATCGGCGCCTCGGATTTGCCGAGCCATCCATCGCACTCTACCAGCAGGTCCTGCGTATGGCGCGCGAGGCCGAATGGAGGCAGCACGCGCTGCTCGGTCTTGGTCGCGCGTATCTAGACCAGCGGGACGGCCTGGCCGCCCGCAATGTCTTCGACCGGTACCTCCTGGAGTTCCCCTTGGGTGAGATGAAAGGGGAAGCCTTGAAGTTTCTTTCCGAGAGCTGGGCACATGTCGGGGATGCGGCGGCGGTCGAAAAGGCCGCGCGGCGTTGGTTCAAGTGGGCCGGTCCTCGGGCCTCGGAGGATCCCGGTTACGGGTCAATGCTTCTTCGGTTGGCTGGCGCTCAGGCCGTCCTGGAGCGATATGGCGATGCCGTTCATACGGTTCGGCAAGCCGAACAGGCCGGCGTCCTTCCCTATGTCCAAGCGCGCCTGCGGGAAGCGCGTCTGTGGGACAGCAACGGGAGCGTCCAAGCGGCCATCGCACAATGGGCGGAAGTGGTACGCGTCGAGCCGGGATCATGCGAGGCCTCGGTGGCCCGTCTCCACATGGCCCGCGCGTGGTGGCTGCAGCAACGCTGGCCTGAAGCCGCATTGATGTTGGGAAAAGTGCAGTCGGACGGGAGTGACGACGTGCTGGCACGCGCCGCGAAGGTGCTGAAACGTGGGATCGAGGTGGCGCGTCAAGCAGGAAAGGACAAGCGATCATGACGAATTTGCCAGCCACGGACCTCGCCGCGGCAGACTTGCTGCAAGAGGCGTTTCGCACGTTCGGTGAAGCGACGACGGCATTAGAATCCTCGTATCGCGCGCTGAAGGGCCGCGTGGAGCAACTCGACGTCGAGCTAGCCGACCGGAATGAAGCCCTGCGTGTCACGCTGGAACAGACGGAATCAATGCGTGGCGCCCTCGACACCATCCTTGAGTCCCTCACCACCGGCGTCATCGTCACCGATCAGGATCAATGCATCGAACGGTGCAATCCCGCGGCGGCTTCTCTCTTGGGGGTCGACACGGACTCGATTCTTGGCATCCCACTGGAGGAGTTTCTGCTGGCCCACAGTCTGCACGTGGACGGATATCCGCTCGCGACCAAAACTGGCGCCCTGGTATCGATTTCGCGCTGCACCCCGCGCAGCGACGGCACGCACACGCTCGGGACGGTCGTCTTGGTCCAAGACATCACGGAGGTTCATCGGCTGGAAGAGCGGCTCCATCGGCGCGACCGCCTGGCTTCGATGGGCGAGATGGTCGGGCGGATCGCGCACGAGGTGCGCAATCCGCTCGGTAGTGTGGAACTGTTCGCATCGATGCTGCGACAAGATTTAGCTCACGACGCCGTCCTGCACGGATATGCGGAGCACATCTCGATGGCCGTGAAGGCCATGGACCGTTTGCTGTCGAACCTGCTGACGTACACGCGTCCTTCGAATCCGCAACGTGCCTGGAACGCCACGGCGGGGTTGGTTCGGGACTCCCTTGCTCTCGCTGCGCATGCGCTGGCTGGACGAAAAGTCGACGTGCAGGTGAATCTCGACCATGCTCCGCCCAACATGTGGTGTGACGGTCAGCAGATCCGACAAGTCCTGGTCAATCTGATTCTCAATGCAGTCGACGCCATGGAAGAGGAGGGGCGGCTTACCGTAACGGTCGAGGATCAACTGCGCAGCGCGCATGAATCGCCGGTCGCCCGGCTCTCGGTGGCCGACACGGGTCGTGGGATCGACCCCGAGCATTTGTCGCGGGTCTTCGATCCGTTTTTTACGACACGGGACGAAGGGACGGGACTGGGGCTTGCGATCGTGCATGCGCTTGTCGAGGGACACGATGGGCGCGTCGAGATTGAGAGCCAGGTAGGCACAGGAACGACGGTCACGGTCGCCATTCCACAGGAAACAAATCCTCTTCGGGTGCGCGCCCGTGCCAAAGGGCCGGCCTGGTTTCGGGGACCGATGAAGGAGGAAGTATGACGATGTTGGCCGGACGACAGGATGACGCGACAACAACATCGGCAGGACGTACGGTGCTGGTGGTGGACGATGAGCCGGCGATGCGGACCGCTTTGAGTGAGTCGTTGCGGCGTAAGGGCTACTTGGTCACACAGGCGACCGATGGGCGCGAGGCGCTCGACCGCATCGCTGAAACGCGACCCTGGCTCGTCTTGACCGATATGAAAATGCCAAAGCTGGGCGGTATTTCCTTGGTGCGAGAGATCAAGAAGCGCACCCCTGGCACGCACGTCGTGGTGATGACCGCCTTTGGGTCCGTCGAGACGGCCGTCGAGGCGATCAAGTTGGGCGCCAGTGATTTTCTCCTGAAGCCGTTTGCAGCCGACGCGCTGGACCATGTCGTCGCGGGCCTCAGCGAGCCGGTCCTGGAATTCCCTAACCAGAGCGAGCTTCGTTCGACCTTGGTGCGACCCATTCTCACGCAAGATCCCGGCATGCGCCGTCTCTTGGATCTGGTCGAGGGAGTGGCGGGATCACAGGCAACGATCCTGATCGATGGCGAAAGCGGAACGGGGAAGGAACTCCTCGCCCGATTCATTCACGGGTGCAGTCCAAGGGCGCATCGACCCTTCATTGCCGTCAACTGCGCGGCCCTTCCGGAAGGCTTGCTGGAAAGCGAACTCTTTGGGCATGAGCGAGGGGCGTTCACCGGCGCGCTGATGCGCAAACTCGGCAAATTCGAAATGGCCCACCAGGGGACCCTGCTCCTCGACGAGATTAGCGAGATGAACCTGCCGCTTCAGGCCAAATTACTGCGCGTCTTGCAGGAGCGTGAGGTCGATCGCATCGGGGGAAGCGGTCCGGTGTCCGTCAACATCCGGGTGATTGCCACGACCAACAAGCCTCTGCATCGTGAAGTCGAAGCCGGCAGATTTCGGGAGGACCTGTACTACCGCCTCAACGTGTTTCCCATCACGGTTCCCCCGCTTCGCGCTCGCCGGTCGGACATCGCCTTGCTGGCTCGGCACTTCGCTCAATCCGCCGCAGTTCGCAATGGGGTCACGGCGCCGACGCTCTCGGAGTCCGCCGTCGCACATCTGGAAGCGAGAACCTGGAAGGGTAACGTGCGAGAACTCGAAAACGCCGTGGAGCGCGCCGTGCTGGTTTCGGCCGGCCGAATGATCGAGCCGGAACATTTCCCCGACGAGATAGCCGGACTGCGGAACAGGAGCCAAGACTTCCTCCCAGCCGAGGTGCCCTCTTCTACAGAAACGGCGGCTTCGAGCGGCTCACTTTGGGAAATGGAGCGTGACTTGATCGTGAAGACGCTCGCGCGCGTTGCACAAAATCGCACCAAGGCTGCCAAGGAACTGGGAATCAGCGTGAGGACGCTCCGCAATAAGTTGCGGGAGTATCGCCAAGGAAATGCAGGATCGCTCCTTGCGATGGAGTAGCACCCGGCAGATTCTGCCCGCCCCCGGCACATTGTGCCATCGGGGCAACGGCGAGTGGATACCTCGGATCAGCCCGGTCGGCCTCCAGCGAGGTTAGACCGCCCAGGTGAGAGGGTCGCGACGGAACGCGCTTTGCTTGGTGAGGAGAATAACTAACTCGTGGAAGGAGCGGTCCATGACCATCTTCGATCGAACCATGCGGTTGCTCGAGCGTACGATGGACTTGCGCGGCGCGCGGCATCAAGTGATTGCCTCCAATATCGCCAACGAAGAAACACCCCATTTTCGAGCGAAGGACATGCACTTTCAGGACGCCCTTGCGTCGGCGCACCGTGGACGCCCCGGTGTCACGCTGATCTCCACGCATGCGCGCCATCTCGGACTCGCAGGGGATACCTTGGCCCGCGTATCGGGAAAGGTCAGCGACACGCCGGCACCGGACGTTCCGCTGGATGCCAACACCGTCAATCTTGAATTCGAAATGGCCAAACTGTCCGATAATGCCATGCATTACAACACCGCGGCGACCATTGTGGCTGCGCGACTGAAACAATTGCTTGCCGCTATTCGTGAAGGACGGTAAGCGGTTCACGCCAGGGAAAGGAGTCACGTTATGGATATTTCAGAAAGCCTTGCACCGTCCGTCACCGCGTTGGATGCGCAACGCCGACGCCTCAACGTCATAGCCAGCAATCTGGCCAATGCCCAGTCCACCCGCACCGCGGATGGCGGCCCGTACCGTCGCCGGGACGTCGTCTTTCAAGCGGCTCCGGTCCATCCCAAATTTGGGCGTATGCTCCGGCAAGTGTCGGCCGCGAACCGAGCGGAGGAACCGCAGGGGGTGCGCGTGGCCCGCGTCGTGGAAGATCGCAAGCCGGGTCCGGCCATTTACGACCCGAAGCATCCGGATGCCGACGCCAAGGGCTACGTTCGACTGCCGAACGTCAACGTTATGGAAGAAATGGTCAACATGATCGGGGCGTCCCGAGCCTACGAGGCGAACGTACAGGCCGTGAACGCGACACGCGCGATGTGGAGCCGGGCTCTGGAGATCGGACGATAACGTACGTGGAGGCGTAACCATGGATCCCGTCACACTCAAGACGTTTGGCTCGACCGGAGGTGGGGAGGCCGTCGCCCGGACGGGTACCTCCGCCGAAGCCGGCCCGCCATTTACCAACTCCTTGAAAGATGCGCTCGCGCAGGTCAACGACGCGCAACTCGAGGCTAATCAGGCGGTCGACGCCCTTGTGACCGGACGGACGGAAAACATTCATCAGGCGATGATCGCTCTCCAAAAAGCGGATGTGTCGTTCCAACTGATGATGCAGGTTCGGAACAAGCTCGTCACGGCGTATGAGGAAATCCAACGGATGCAAATCTGATGGGGAGACGCCGTCGGCAAGCGAAGCGCATATCCAAGCGGTTAGACGAGCGGTCGTGCCGTGGGAGCCGTCGGCATGAACGGGACGCGTAGGATTTATGGTTAGCAAATTCAGCACCTTACCACTGACCCAACGTTTCGCCGTGCTTGTGGGTTTGGCTGCGGCGGTTGCGGGCTTGGCCGCGGTGGCCTTGTGGACTCAACAGCCGGATATGCAGGCGCTGTTCACGAATCTATCGGCCGACGACGCGAGCGCCATCGTCGACCGTTTGAAGACGATGAAAGTCCCATACGAGCTGTCGTCCGGGGGCAGTACCGTGCTGGTTCCCAGTGGTCAAATCCACGACCTGCGACTGCAACTGGCAGGCCAGGGGCTTCCGCATGGCGGCGGCCTTGGATTCGAGATCTTCGATCGGACAAGTTTGGGGGTGTCGGACTTCGTCCAAAAGGTCAATTATCGGCGAGCGCTGCAAGGTGAATTGGCGAGAACGATTGCGCAACTGCCGGAAGTCGAGCGGGCTCGCGTGCATTTGTCTCTGCCGGAACGCCGTCTCTTCAGCTCGGAACAAGATCGAGCCCGGGCATCCGTCGTGCTCGCGCTGAAAGCCGGTCAGACGTTGAGCAAAATTCAAGTGCAGGGCATCGTGCGATTGGTGGCCTCCAGTGTGGAGGGACTGCAAGCGCACGACGTCACGGTGGTGGACGGCCATGGACGCTTGTTGTCCGGCGGCGGGGCACCGGACGAAACTGCCCGTTTGTCAGATTCTCAGTTGGAGTATCAGCGATCGCTTGAGAAGGACATCGAGGGTCGCATTCAGACCATGTTGGAGCGGATCGTCGGCGTCGACAAGGCCGTGGTACGCGTCTCGAGCGTCTTGGATTTCCGTCAGGTCGAAACGACGGAGGAGCGCTACGATCCGAACGGACAAGTGGTGCGGAGCGAGCAACGTGGTCAGGAAAAAGCCTCGGGCTCCAACGGAGTCTCGGGCGGCGTCCCGGGAGTGGCCTCCAATGTGCCGCCAGGCAAGGAAGCCGAGCCGGTGCAGACCAGCTCGAATACGAGCCAAAATAAGAACGAGACGGTGAACTACGAAATCAGTCGCACGGTGTCGAAGATCGTCGAACCGATCGGGACCATCAAACGCCTGTCGGCGGCTGTGCTCGTGGATGGCAAGTACGAAGGGGCCGTAGCCGGGGGAGCCCCAGCCGAGGGGGAGGCCGCGAAAAAGTACGTGCCCAGAACTCAGGAGGAGATCAAACAGATCGAAGAGATCGTCAAGAAAGCGATGGGCTTTTCGGCGGACCGGGGCGACGAGGTACAAGTGGTCAATGCGCAATTCGGTTTTGGACCGGAAGACGACCCCGCCGGTACGGAAGCCGCGGCGGCACCTCCATCGTACGCGCAATATATCCGATACGGTGTCGGCGGCATTCTGTTCCTGCTCATTCTCTTCTTTGTCATTCGTCCGCTTATCGCTGTGCTCACGGCTCCGGCCGAGCCGGGCGCCTTGCCTCACCCGGCACCGGGCGGGGCGGTCATGGGGATCGGGGCTCAAGGGCAACCGGCGGTGGCCGGCGGAGCGGGGCAGGTAGATATCGGGGGCGGAACGTCCTCGCGGTCGCAGATTCTGGATATGGCTAAAAATAATCCCGAGTCGACCGCCATTGTCGTCAAGCAGTGGCTCAACAACCAGGCATAGGGGTAAAGGGTACGGGTCTGCCCCTGAGCACGTCTCGATCGTAGACAGACGACTCGCGGCTCCTCCGCAGACTACTGGCAATCGCAGCCTGAACCGCACCATCCATCATCGCGTATGGCTTCAAAGCTAACCGGAGAACAAAAAGCGGCCATCTTGCTTCTTGCCATGGGCGAAGACGCGGCCGCGTTGGTCATGAAGCATCTCCCGCCAGGGGATATTCGAAAGATCGGCGCCACGATGGCCGAGCTCAGCACGATCTCAAAAGAGGATGAGACCGAAGTCATGCAAGACTTCAAGCGGAGCGCCAGTAACTCGGGTATCGGCGTCGAAGGCTTGAAGTACGTGCAATCGGTCCTCGACAAGGCCCTCGGGAAGAGTAAAGCGAATCAAGTCATGGCCTCTTTGATCTCCGAAAGTTATCCAGGTATCGAGTCCCTCAAGTGGATGGACGCCAAGGCGGTGACCCAACTGTTACGCATCGAGCATCCTCAGACCATCGCCGTCGTGTTGGCGCATCTGGACGCGGAACAATCCAGCCAGGTCTTGGTGGGGCTGCCGGAAAAGCTGCGAGACGACGTGATCATTCGACTCGCCACGATGGACGAGGTCGAGCCCGACACGATCCGAGCGCTCAGTGAGGCTCTCGAAGAAGCGCTGCAATCGAGGAACCGGCCGAGTTCGATGGCACTGGGAGGCACCAAGGTGACCGCCGAAATCATCACCCGGCTCGGAAAGGCCAACGAGACCGCCATCATGGAAAAGCTCGCGGAGCGCGACGCCGCGTTGGCGGATACGATCCGGTCGCTCATGTTCGTCTTCGACGATCTGATCAAGATCGACGATCGAGGCATTCAGGAAGTCATGAAAGAAGTGAACAAGGAAGAACTGACGCTGGCGCTTCGCTCGGCCAGTCCGAACGTCAAGGAAAAGATTTTCAGGAACATGTCGAGTCGTGCGGCCGAATCGCTCAAGGAAGATATGGAATCACGCGGCCCGGCCAAGTTGGCCGACATCGAGCGAGCTCAACAAAGCATTCTGAAGATCGTCAGGAAATTGGAAGAGGAAGGCAAAATCGTCATCGGCGGCGCCGGGGCGGAGGCCATGGTCTGATCATGGCGACCGGAGCGGCGGACAAACGACACGGGGAGGATGCCCGGCCGTGGCAAGACGCGGTCATGCGACCGAGCGACCCCGTTCAGTGGCATCACGTTGAGGCGCCTCACGTGCTGATCGTCGAGGACGACGCCGCCATCCGTGAACTCCTCTCGACCGTGCTCGTGCGGCAGGGGTTCCGTACCCGCGCCGTGGGGACAGGACAGGAGGGGTTGGCGGCGGTGGCCGACGAACCTGTCCACGTATTGGTGACGGATTATCAATTGCCCGACATGGACGGTCTCAACGTGCTCGAGCAGGCGACACGGTACGATCCGCGTATCGTCGGGATCGTCATCACCGGGCACGGAACGATTGAATTGGCCGTCAAAGCGATGAAGACCGGGGCCTCGGACATGCTTACGAAGCCGTTTCAGCCGAACGACGTGGTGCTCGCCATTCGACGAGTGCTCGAAGTCCAACATCTGCGACGGGAGAATCGGGTACTCAAACAGGCGGTGATGCGAGGCGTACGGATGAGTCCGTTCCAACTCTCGCATATCGGGCAGGGGGAGGTAGGAGAACCGAACTATACGCGGGAAGCGGATCGCGGAAAATCCCCGGACTATCTAAGGGGCCTGGCCGACGGCGAGCGCCGGGCGAAAGAACGGATGAATCAGATCCAGCAACAGGAGGCGCTCGTCGCGACTACGGCCAGGCAGCTGGCCCGGGCTTGTGCGGAGCTGCCGGACCGCATTGAGGCCGAGGTCGTGACGCTGGCCTTCGAGATCGCCCGTAAGGTCGTGCATGCCTGTGCGGAGGACAAACGGAGTCTCGTCGTGGAGCAGGTCAAAGAAGCCGTCTCGCGCATTCGCGAGAGCAAGGCAGTCCGAATTTTGGTGCATCCCTCCGACCTCCCGCTTGTCGAGGAGGCATCGGCTCAACTCGCCGAGGAACTCGAGGGGCCGGCTTCCATCAAGATCGAGGGCGATCCCATTGTCGCTCGGGGTGGATGCCGCGTGCAGACACCGACGCATCTGGTCGACGCCTCACTGGATGACCAACTGGCGCGCATCGCTGAAGGATTCAGACAAAGGCCTCTCCGATGAAGCATCTCGAGTGGTTGGAGCAGCTCGATCCGGTCGCCGTGCACGGCCGTATCGCCCAGGCGGCGGGTATCGTATTGGAAGGGTACGGTCCGGCCACATCGATTGGAGAATTGTGCGAGGTCTCGCGGGAGGACGGCAGCACTCCGCTCATGGCGGAGGTCGTAGGATTTCGCGGGGAACGGATCGTCCTCATGCCGCTCGGCGATATGCGGGGTGTCGGGCCCGGAAGCCGTCTGACGATGAAGGGGCGTCCCGCCTGCGCTCCGGTTGGGCCGAAACTGCTCGGGCGGGTGATCGATGGGCTCGGGCGACCGTTGGATGACAAGGGACCAATCGAGGCGGACGCGTCCTATCCGCTCTATCAGGCGCCGCTCAATCCGTTGGAGCGAACTCGCATTTCGAACCCGTTGGACGTTGGGATTCGAGTTATCAACGCCCTCTTGACCTGTGGGGTCGGGCAAAAGATCGGCATCTTCGCCGGAGCCGGCGTTGGGAAAAGTATCCTGCTCGGCATGTTGAGCCGCAACACGGTCACCGATGTCAGTGTCATCGCCCTGATCGGCGAACGGGGTCGCGAGGTCAAGGAATTCTTGGAACGGGATCTTCGCCCGGACAGTCTGCAGCGCACGGTGGTGGTCGTGGCCACGTCCGATCAACCTCCGCTCGTTCGATTGCGGGGGGCCTTTTTAGCGACGGCGATTGCCGAATACTTTCGGGACCAGAATCGGCAGGTCCTCCTCCTGATGGATTCGTTGACGCGCTTCGCGCAGGGACAGCGGGAGGTCGGACTGGCCATCGGCGAGCCGCCGACCACCAAGGGGTATCCTCCGTCGGTGTTCGCGCTACTTCCGAGGCTGCTCGAACGGGTGGGGACGTGCGCCGGGGCAGGCACGCTGACCGGCATTTATACGATTTTGGTCGAAGGCGACGATCTCGCCGATCCGATCGCGGATTCGGCACGGTCGATCCTGGACGGACACATCGTGCTGTCCCGCGACTTGGCGGCCCGCAACCACTATCCGGCCATCGACGTGCTGCAAAGCACGAGCCGTGTGATGCGAAGCGTCATTGCCCCCGCCCACGACGTCGCGGCACGATCGGTCATCGAAATGCTCGCTACGTATCAACGGGCCGAAGATCTCATCACCGTGGGGGCGTATCATCCTGGAATCAATCCAAAGTTGGACCGCGCCGTGAACGCGATCGATAACATTCATGCCTTTCTCAAGCAGGAGAAAGAAGAACGGGCCAGCTTTCCGGCCTCGATCGAAGCGCTCCTCAAGTTGGTGGAGGGAGCGCGATGAGGCTGGAGGTCCTCTGTCGCTATCGGGCACAAGTGGAAGATCTCGTCCGCTTGGAATTGGCGGAGCTCGATTACCGTTTGCAGGCGGCCGTCGCGCGGCATGACGAAGGTCGACGGCGCGCGAACACCGCCGCCGTTCGCTACACGAACGGCTCGAAATCCGGATTGGCCGCATCCGACACGACGTGGCAGTACCATGCATGGGAAGCCGCGACGCAGGAGCAGGCATACGCCGAGGATCTGCTGGCTCGGGCGCAGGGCACCCGTGACGCCAAGCAGGCCGAACTGGTGCTGGCGATTCGAGAGCGCAAACAAATGGAGATTCTGGTGCAGCGTCGGGCACGCCACATGCAGCTTCGGCAATGGCGACGCGAGCAGCGCGAAATGGACGATTTTGCCAATGGTCGATGGGCGCTGACCCTCCGCAAGGACGGCTTCGATGAGGGGAACCGGTGATGACGCGCGCACCGAGTGGCTGGCCGGGTGTCGCGACCTGGATGAGCACGGCCGGCCTGGTGTCCGTTCTGATTCTCCAGGGAGGTCTTGACCCTGAGTTGTATGCGAGCGGCAAGACCGATGCCTTGGCTTCCCAGCGGACTGACACGGAGGGTAAGGCTCAGGAACGCCACGCGGATGCCTCACCGCTTCCCGTATCGAACGCAGCCATGCCGCTCGGTCCGGCACTCGATGTGCCCAAGGAAATCCTCAACCTGTTGGATCAACGAAAGCGCTATCTCGACCAACGGGAAGACGCGCTACGCCTCCAGCAGGACCGGCTCAGGGAAGTCAAGCGAGACCTGGAAGAATTGCTCGACCGGTATGAAGCGACCGTGAAAGCATTCGACGCGAAACAGGAGCAGGCGCAAGCCTCGGCACGGGCACAAGGCGGGAAGGCCAAAAACCAACAAGCGTCCGCCCCAGGCGAGCAGTCGACGCCTTTGGAAACGGTCACGAAGATTTACGAGGCCATGCCACCGGAGGAAGCGGCGCTTCGAATTGAAAAGATGCCCTCTCATATGGCGGTCAAGGTCCTGCGCTCGCTCAGGAGTAAGACTGCCGGCGCCATCCTGGCGCAGGTGCGGGCCGACAAAGCCGCGACACTCACCGTACAATTGTTCGGTCCCTCCTCGAAGAACCCCACCAAGCCGTCCAGTAAGAAATAGCGGCAGGTCAGGGTTCAATCCATGCGAGTAGAATCGCTGATCCTGAGGTTCCTCGAGGTCTAACACCCGAGAACGACTGGGCGTGCCGCGACCTCTTCAAGTACACGAACGATTCGGGTCGCGATCAGCTCGAGGCCTCGAGAGGCTGGACAGGATGGGTTGGCTTCGACCACGGGAAGGAATCTGCGGACGGCCTGGCTCATCGACGGATCGTCCGGAATCTCGCCGAGTAGTTCGAGGTCACCTCCGACATACTGATGCAAGAGTTTACGCAAGTGATGAATGTTGACGCTGGTGCGGGTCGTCGTCCGATTGACGATGAGGCCGGGGCGAAACGCTTGCAAAGCGATCGCGGCGTCCTCGCGGCCGGCGTGGTCGGCTGTCCCGACGACCTCCATGACTTCGTCAACACTTGAGAAGTCGCGATTGGAGAGAGCTTCCGCCATCGGGCTTCTCGCGAGAAAAGCGGCCAGGACCCTCCGCACGGCGGCGAGTTTGATGAATCGGTACAAGTCCAGCACGGAGGTCGGTTCCGGGGTTGCCACCGCAAGATGTCGGTCGGCCATGAGAAAGAAATCCAACGCATGATAATTCGTGCCGGCACCGATATCCACGACGATGACGTCGGCGTCCAGTTCCCGAAAGTGCCTGATGAGCCGCTTCTTTTTCGCGTAAGGCATGTTCGCGGTGGCCAGAGTGTCGCCAGTTCCCGCAATCAGCCTGAGGTTCGGGTGGAACACAATCGGAATCGCGATCTGATCGAGACGGGCAACGGTTCTGTTGAGAAAGTCAGACAGGGTGGCTGGTGGGTTGAGTTGGCCGAGTAGGATGTGAGCATCTGCCCCGCCGATGTCCAGATCGGCCAACACTACTCGCCGGCCGGCTTTCGCCAGGAGCAGCGCCAGATTGGTGGAGACGACGCTTTTCCCGACACCGCCCTTGCCGGAGGCCACCGAGAGCAGAACAGCCATAAGAATGATCCCTTTGCGATACCGGTCGCGGATTGGTGAGGGAGGGGAGGTCGAAAAGCCCGCCCCAGAACACAGACCGGGGGTACAACTGAGTGCCCATTGTACCGGGAGGGATGGAGGCGGCGAAGCAAATTGCGGGAATGTGTCGGGGCGCCTTCGAGGGTAGTGCCCGCCTCGAGTCGTCAGCTGCGACTCACGTAGCCGAGAATGGCGGCCGGGATATCGCTCAGGGGAAGGATTTTGTCGGCCGCTCCCAATTTGATGGCTTCCTTCGGCATCCCGAACACTACGCAGGAGGCTTCATCCTGGGCGAGCGTATGGGCACCGGCCTGCTTCATTGCGAGCATGCCTTTCGCCCCGTCGTTGCCCATCCCGGTGAGGATGACGCCGACGCTGTTGGCGCCGGCGATACGGGAGACGGAATCAAACATGACGTCGACGGACGGACGATGACGATTGACCGGCGGATCCTGGTTCACACGTACGCTGTACCGTGCTCCACTCCGGATTAACGTCATATGATAATTCCCGGGTGCCAAGAGTGCATGGCCAGGCAGCACGCTATCGCCGTCTTCCGCTTCTTTCACGGAAATACGGCAGAGCTGATTGAGTCGATCGGCGAAGGTCTTGGTAAACCTTTCCGGCATGTGTTGGGTCATGATAATCGGCGGAGTATTCGGGGGTAACACCTCGAGAATCTCTTTCAATGCTTCCGTCCCGCCGGTCGACGAGCCTATGGCAATGATGGTATCCGTGGTCTTGATCATGGCCGAGGACATAGATGCCAGCCTGGGCTGACCGGATGCTCCGCGAGACGCGCGCGCACGCACGTTGGCCAGTGAAGCGGCCTTGACTTTATTGGCAAGGTCCTGGGCAAGGCCTTCAAGGCCTTGGCGCACGTCGATCTTCGGTTTCGTGACGAAATCGACGGCTCCCAATTCAAGCGCGCGTAGCGTTGTCTCGCACCCCGCCTCAGTCAGCGAACTGACCATGATCACCGGCATCGGACGTCCGGCCATGAGCTTCTCCAAAAAGGTCAAGCCGTCCATGCGAGGCATCTCGACGTCCAAGGTGATCACGTCGGGATTCAAAGTTTTGATCTTTTCTCGCGCGACAAAGGGGTCTTGTGCAGTGCCGATGACTTCAATCGCCGGATCCCGGGACAGGAGTTCGGTCATGAGTTGGCGGATCAAGGCGGAGTCATCCACGATCAGCGTGCGAATCTTCACCATGGCTTCTCCTTACATCGAGTGCATCTCCACCCAACGTGATGCGCGGCTGTAGTCCGGCACATGTGTCGGGCTATTCGACTGGCACCACGTCCAGGCCTACTGGTTAAAACAGTGTGACATCGGTGGCGTCCGTTTCGACCTGCAATTGCTTCTGGTACTCCGCCTCCCGAGCAAAGATCGTGTCGTTCTTGACCTTGGTAATTTTCTTCATCAAGACTCGCCCTGACTGGGCGAAATAGTAGACCTTGCGGGGGAACACGTCGCCAAGGTCCGTCTTAGCCGGGATGTATCCTTCTTGTTTCATGAACTGGAGCACCCAGCGAGCATTGTTGACGCCGACGTCGATGGATCCGTCATAAATCTTCCCGCCTCCGAACAACTTGATTTCCAGTCGATGCTTCATGCCTCCAAGTTTAAGGATCTCGTTGATCAGCCGTTCCATTGCGAAGGATCCGTAGCGTGTGGATTCTCCCCAGGAATCGGTGCCTCCCCCGCCTTTAGGCGCGGGCAGCATGAAGTGATTCATCCCCCCTATGCCGGCGATCGGGTCCCGAATGCAAGCCGATACGCAGGAACCGAGCACCGTGTAAATCACCATCGGCTCGCGCGTCACGAAAAATTCACCGGGGAGGATGGCTGCGACTTCCTCCGTAAAACGAGGATCCCGCATACGGCGGACGTGAGCGAATTGATTCAAGTCGATGTCGGGCATGCGTCAGTCGGCCTTTCGATAAATCGTGGGTGCGATCGAGAGAAAGGAATGATGTAACCATTGCAGACTTTCGGAGTGCCCGATAAACAAATACCCCCCGGGCCGCAAGTACCGATAGAACCTGGCGACCAGTGCCTCCTGGGTGGGCCGGTCGAAATAGATCATCACATTCCTGCAGAAGATCAAATCCAACGGCTGTTTGATGGGGAAGCGCGAGTCCATCAGATTCTGGCGCCGAAACCTGATGATCTCCGTCAGGTGTGGTTTGACCTTCAGCATGCCGGCTTGTGCGCCGCGCCCACGCAGGAAGTGTCGCTGGACGAGAGCAGGATCGAGCCCACGTACGCGATCCTCGTCATAGATGCCGGAAGCCGCCTTGGCCAAGACACGGGTGGAGAGATCCGAGGCGAGTATTTGAAAGTTCCATCGACTCGGGGCATCTACGCCGTCGTACAGGGTCATGGCGATCGTATAGGGCTCCTCGCCGGTGGAACACGCGGAGGACCAGATGCGGATGCTTCGCGTGGCACGCTGTTCCGGCAAAAGCTGTTCGCGGAGAAAATCGAAGTGCTTGGGCTCCCGGAAGAAATCCGTCTTATTGGTGGAAATCAAGTCGAGCATCTGAGTGAACTCGCCGCCGTCTGGATCCAGCGAGACGAGCTCAAAATAGTCCTGAAAGGTATTCAGTCCTAAATCCCGCAAACGCTTCGAGAGTCGAGACACCACCAGAGACTTCTTTTTGTCTCCGAGTGAGATTCCACTTTGTGCGTAGATGAGGGCGCGGAAGTTCTCGTATTCCTGGTCGGTGATATCGTATTCCATGGGTCCTCGTCGCTGGGATCACCCCGGATACCACGCATACAACCTAAGGTACGCCCCATAGGCTATGGCCATCGTGGCGGTGAAGCTCCAGCGCGTGAGCCAGCCGACCCGTCGATGCGTCAATGGTCGCGACGACATCGCTCCAATGCCGATGCTGTCAATCTTCCGCTGTCCTAGATGAAGGTTGTAGGCCCCGAGTACGATCGTCATGGCGGCCAGCAGCATGTGGAGGAGGCGAGGCGCCGCACGAATGGGCGCCTCGCGAGATGTTCCTAATCCACCTTCTAAAACTCCTCGAAGTCGTCGTCCTTGCGACGCCGGTCGTGGCCGTTGCCGCTGCCCACGCCGGTGGGTTCGACCACCGGCTTCGAGGCCGGCTTGGCTTGGTTCTTTACCGGCGGCTTGGCCGTCGTCGGAGCCAGAGGGACCGCCTGACGCGCGGTGGCACGGGGGGCATCGCTGCCTGCAACCTTGAAGGTGCTCACCTGCTGCATGAGCTCTTTGGCCTGTTCCTTCATCGAATGGCTGGCGCTGGTGGTCTCCTCAACCAGAGCTGCGTTCTGCTGTGTCGTCTCGTCCATCTGCATGATGGCCTTATTCACCTGATCGACTCCCTGGGCCTGCTCCTGAGAGGCCGCGGCGATCTCTGCGATGATGTCGGTCACCCGCTTCACAGAGTTGACGATCTCGTCCAGCGTCTTGCCCGACTGGTTCACCAGTTCGGACCCGTCGCTGACTCGTTGGATGGACTCGTTGATCAGCCCTTTGATCTCCTTGGCGGCCGTGGCGGAACGCTGGGCGAGGTTGCGGACCTCGGTGGCCACGACCGCGAAGCCTCGACCATGCTCGCCCGCGCGCGCGGCCTCCACTGCGGCGTTGAGGGCCAAGAGGTTGGTCTGGAAGGCGATCTCGTCGATCACCGTGATGATGTCGGCGATCTTCTTGCTGCTCTTGTTGATTTCCTCCATGGCGCTGACGGCGCGGGAGGTAATGGAGCCGCCCTTGTCGGCGATGTCGCGGGCAGCGATCGCCAACTGATTGGCCTGCTTGGCATTGTCGGCGTTCTGTTTGACCGTGGAGGTCATTTCCTCCATGGACGCACTGGTCTCCTCCAACGCACTGGCCTGCTGGCTGGTGCGCTGCGAGAGATCCTCATTGCCCTTCGTGATCTCCTCGGCTCCGGTGGTGACACTCTCCACGGCGTTCCGAACCAAGGTGATCGTTTGGGTGAGATTGTGGACCACCCCGTTGATGCTGGCCTTGATCTTGTCCAGCTCACCCTGGTAGGTGCCCGCCATCGATTGCGTCAAATCGTTCTCGGCTAGACGCCCCAGGACGGACTGAGCTTCGGCGACGAGCTGTTCCATTTCCGCCTGGGCTTTTTTCTGTGCCGTGACGTCGCTGGCATACTTGACGACCTTGTAGACCTTACCGTTGGCGTTCAGAATAGGATTGTAGGAGGCCTGGATCCAAATCTCCCTGCCGCCCTTGCCGATCCGCTTGTAAACCCCTGCGTCGAACTCACCCCGATTCAGCTTGGCCCAGAACGCGCTGTACTCGGGAGTGTTTGTATAGGCCGGTTCGCAGAACATACGATGATTCTGGCCCTTGATTTCGGCCAGGGTGTAGCCCATGACGCTCGAGAAATTGTCGTTCGCGCTGAGGACCGTCCCCTCCAGGTTGAATTCGATGGCGGCTTGGGCCTTGTTGATGGCGGCGAGTTTCCCCTCGAACTCCGCATTGCGGTTTTTCTCCGCGGTCACGTCAGTCGAGAACTGCATGACCTTGTAGATTTTCCCCGCAACATCGACGATGGGGTTATAAGAGGCTTGGAGCCAGATTTCCTTGCCGCCCTTGCTCAGCCGTTTGTAGACACCGGAATCGAATTCGCCGCGGTTGAGTTTTTGCCAGAACGCGGCATACTCCGGGCTGTTCGTGTAAGCAGGCTCGCAGAACATCCGATGGTGTTGGCCCTTGAGCTCGGCCATGGTATAGCCGAGGCCCGAAAGGAAGTTGTCATTGGCGCCGAGAATGGTTCCGTCCATGTTGAATTCGATGACAGCTTGAGATTTCCCGATCGCGTTCGTGACGCCCTTAACTTCCGCCGCTTGGGCTTGGGCAAGCTGTGACGCCTTTTGCTGTTCGGCTACCGCTTGTTTCTGTTCTTCCATTGATTTGGCAAGCTGCTGGGCCATGGAATTGAAGGCTCGACCGGTTTGACCAATCTCGTCCTGAGCGGTGACGTTCAAGCGCGCACCGTAGTCGCCGTTCGCCAATTGGGTGACGACATCGTGAAGATGTTGGACCGGCTTGATGACTTGTCTACGAACGACGATGAATAGCAACGACCCCAGGATAAGGGCCGCGGCGGCAGCCGCCGTGTACAGCATGTTGATGTTCCGATCGAGCCGCGCCAACGGCAGCGTCAATGGAACTTGAACCGACACGGCACCGACCATCTCGCCCATCTTCTTGTCGGTGTGACAGCTGATGCAGGCCTGGTTCTGAATGATGTCCGGGGTCATCCGGCGAAAGGTCATCACGCCGTTGATCGGTTCAACCGTGATCCGCTCCGTTTCGCCCGCAGCCAGTGCCTTGATCGCTTCCTCTTCAAACCCCGGCTCCGGTTTGTTCGCGGGATTCAGTGGAGCTTCGCTGATGACCCGCGCGTTGAAGATCCCTTCCTTTGCAAGCGTTTCAGCCATTTCACGAGTGGCCGTGGCCGGCAGCGGTACGGTGTCGGGGGCGCTATGTTCTTGGGCGATCTTGATCTTCCCTTCGCCTGCGTTCTTGATTTTTGCGACGAACTGGCTGGCAATGTACGCCCGAGCCACTTCGATTTGGCGTTGGATCACGATGCTGCGAACACGGACCAGTTCCATCATGTCGTTCCGCATCTGCCCGCTCAGCCAGAGGGCAAGTGCTCCCATCACACCCAGGATGGTGAGAATGGTCACGCTGAGAATCTTTGTCGTCAGATTGAAATTGGCCCACGCCTTACTCATGGCTGTTCCTCCTAGTACGCACGATTGTTCTTAGTTCGCCCATGCACTCTTGTTGCCGTTCCCAGTCCGCTCGACCACCATGCACCATCTCGTTATACGGATCCCGGAAGCGTCGTCTCATCGAAGAGTCGCTCGATATTCAGCACCGCGACCAGCTTGTCGCCCGCTTTGCCGATCCCATTGAGAAAGCTCGTATCGATCTTGTGTCCGAACTCGGGTGGATCCTGTATGTCCTGTTTGGCGATGTTCAGCACGTCGGAGACCGAATCCACGATCAGGCCCACGACTTTTTCTCGAACCACGACCACCACGATGACCGTGAACATCGTGTACTTGGTCTCCTCCATGTTGAATCGGCACCGCAGGTCGACAATCGGTACAATGGTGCCCCTGAGATTCAGCACGCCCTTGATGTAGGTCGGGGTATTGGGGATCCGCGTCACGGCGGTGTACCCTTTGATTTCCTGGACCTTGAGGATATCCACGCCGTACAATTCGTCGCCGAGCGTGAAGGTCAGATATTGATTGCCGTCCGTGGCAATTCCCATTTCTTGATCGAGTTCTTTCGAGCTGGCTTCCAGAGCGGCCATACGTCCTCCTTGTTCCTCGCGTCTCTGTCGCCTACGCGACCTTCAATTCGCTTCTTCGGGTAAGATCCAACATCCCGCGGATATCCAGGATGAAGCCCACGGTGCCGTCACCGAGAATCGTGGCACCGGCGACTCCTGGAACTTTGCGAAAGTTTTTCTCCAGGCTCTTAATCACGACCTGTTGCTGGCCGACCAATTCGTCCACCATCACGGCCACTCGCTCCCCCTCGGTTTCAACGATCACCAGGATGCTTTCCAAGAGATCGGTATGTTCGGGATCGATATTGAAGGCCTGATGGAGCCGCAAGATCGGGTGGTACGCCCCCCGTACGTTGATCAGCTCCGCTTGGTCGGCGATGGTGCGAACCGTATCGGTTTTCGGCTGGATCGATTCGACGATGGACACGAGAGGGATGATGTACAGCTCATTGCCCACTCGCACCGTCATGCCGTCGATGATGGCGAGCGTCAGGGGCAGCTTGAGGGTAAAGATGGTGCCCTTGCCGGTCGTGGTCTTGATCCCGACCGTTCCCCCGAGTGCTTCGATGTTCCGCTTGACCACGTCCATGCCCACGCCGCGGCCCGACACATCCGTGACTTTCTCGGCGGTGGAAAAGCCCGGTTGAAAGATGAGTTGCCAAATCTGGTCGTCGGAGAGCTTCTCGCCTTCCTGGATGACGCCTTGCTTCAAGGCCTTCGCGAGAATTCTGTCTCGATTAAGGCCACGGCCATCGTCCTCGACGGTAATACAGATGCTGCCGCCTTCGTGATAGGCATTCAGTCTGATCGTGCCGATCTCATGCTTCCCAGCGGCCGTGCGCTCCGACGGTGGCTCCAGACCATGATCGGCGGAGTTGCGGATGAGATGGGTCAACGGATCGCCGATGCTTTCAATGACGCCCTTGTCCAGTTCGGTTTCCTCGCCGCCGGTCACCAGTTGCAGTTTCTTCCCGCTCTTTTGAGCCAAGTCACGGACCAGTCGAGGAAAGCGCTGGAACGCGGTGCCGATCTGCAGCATCCGGATACCCATGACACGCTCCTGAATCTCTCGCGTGTTGCGCTCAAGTTGCGCCATGTGTTCCAGCAAGAGGGGAACCTTCACCGGGGAAAAGTTCTTGCCCAGGTCCGTCAGCATCGATTGGGTGATGACGAGCTCGCCCACAAGATTGATCAGCCGGTCGATTTTGGCCGTGTCCACGCGGATCGTCGCCGTATCGCTTTTCTTGGCCTGAGCCGTGGCCTCTGCGTGCTTCTGTGTTTCAAGTGCCTGGGCGACCTGTTGAGGCGTGATCACGTGTTGCTCGACGAGGATTTCCCCGACTTTCTTCTGTTGAGCGAGCGCGTTGTTCAGCTCCTCCTGCGAGACCGCGCCGGTCTCAACGAGGATCGCGCCCAATGGCTTCACGTCACCTTCGTCGTCGGCGGTGCGTCTAACGTGTGAGGGGGACGGCGCCGCGACCGCTGCCGAAGGAGCGGCGACGGGAGGATCGGGCGTCGTGTCGAGCACGCTCAAGATGCTGTCGTCCTTGACGAATTCGAACACCGCTTCGACCACTTCCTGCGGCTTGATGGTATCGAGGACCAAGGACCATGCGAGGTAACATTGCTCCGGATCCATCGTGTCCAAGGCCGGGAGCTTACCGGCGTCCACCTTCAGGTGAGAAACCGCTCCGAGATTGCGAAGGTCCTTGATGACCTGCATGGGGTCGAGCCCGAGTTGGAAGATGTTGCCCGGCGGAGTCCAGCCGATCGTGAATTGCATCGGGTGGGGCGGGGCGTCGAGCGCGGTCGGCCCGGTTGTTGCCGAAACCTGAACGACAGGGGCAGGAGCCGATGGAGCCTGGTTTGCGGTGAGTACCTTACCCGCGGCGCAGTCGGCCAGTTGTTGTTCAAGATGACCTACCTGTGCAGCGTCGGGCTTCTCACCCCCTTTGGCCTCTCCAATCAGAGCCTTCAAGACATCCGTACATCGCAACAAGAGATCCGCGACTGGGGGGGTGACCGCCAGCTTCCCGTTGCGCAGTTGATCGAGTAAGGTCTCCATCTTATGGGTAAACTGGGCCACGCCGGTGAACCCCAGCATGCCGGCCACTCCCTTGATGGAATGGGCGGAGCGAAAGATCGTGGCGAGCAGTTCCAAATCGGAGGGACGCTGCTCGAGCTGCAGCAACCCGTCTTCAATGCTCGTCATGTGCTCGGAGGCTTCTTCGAAGAACGCGTCGTTGAATTGGGAGAGATCGCTGCTCATTCTGGCAACACCTTTTTAACGACCTTCATGAACTGGTCGGGATTGAAAGGTTTGACGATCCATCCGGTGGCGCCGGCGGAGCGTCCTTCCGCCTTTTTGTCGGTCGACGATTCAGTGGTCAACATGAGAATCGGCACGAATTTCAGCTGGGGCAGCTTGCGGAGTTCTTTGATGAGGGTCAGGCCGTCCATGACCGGCATGTTGAGGTCGGTTACCACCAGCGCCGGTTGGAGGCTCGTGCTCAGCTTTGCCAGGGCGTCCTTGCCGTCGCCGGCTTCGACAACCTGGAACCCCGCGCTCGTGAGCGTGAACGCGACCATCTGACGCATGGTTGGTGAATCATCGACGACCAGCACGGTTTGTCCCATCGCGGAGTGCCTCCTCAATGCATCGTTTCGTGTCGAGATATTCAGAATAAGGTGACGTCTCCCGCGTCCTCCCGTTCGGCATTCGTGCCGACGGCAGGTCCGGATGACCGTGCAATCGGTGCGGTGCCCATCAGGGCATGGGCCATGATCGCCCGCTCGCTTTCCATCGTATAGCTCTGGTGGAGGGCTTCGAGCAGCCCCTGTGCTCGTTCGTCCATGGCCCCTTCGCCGCGCACCAACGCCTGCAAGGTAGCCTTCAGATGTTCCAGGGGTTGAACGACGTGCTGCAGCTGTTGTTTGGTGATGTCCTGGTACTGGAGCGCCATGACGATCTGGGCGACATCCAACGCCAAGTCCCTCGCCGAGGCGGTCACCGAGTCGGTGGTCTGGCGCAGTTCCTCCAGCGAGCAATGGTCCAAGCCGGGCATGGAACGTAGGGAAGCCAGGGTGGCGCCCATGCGTCCCGCCTGGTGTTCGGCGCGCGACGCCATGGCCAGGATGCGTTCATTGATCTTCAAGGCCGCCGCTTCGGTTTGTGCCATGACATCCTCCAACTGCCTTGTCAGAATCGGAATGAGGGGAACCGCATCCGCTGCGAGATGCTCCCAAGCCTTTTCCCGCTGCGTGGGATGCCCCGCGAGAGTGTGACTCGGTGGCGTCGTTCGGGGGCCGGAGCCCCACAGCCGGTAACCAAGGCCAACTCCTATCCCCACCCCCATCCCGATACACAGCACCCAGACAAGTCCGAAGCTCACTGCATCCCCTTGCATGCGAGAAATTCAGGCCGTCGCCCCATTGGACCGTACCGAGGTCGTCCTTCGCGCGAATGGCTATCGCGCCAACAGGGACAGACAGCCTGCCTGATCGAGTTTCTGCTTGACGGCGTCGGGAATCTGCGAAATTGAGCAGAGGCCCGTCTGCACAGCGGAGACAAGCACTTGCAGCCCTGCGCTGTCGAGTTTCTCCACGCGGCTTAAATCGATTGTGAAGGGCGTTTTTGCCCCAACGCGTCGCAATAATTCCTCTCGTGCCGTGCCGGCCTCGGCGATCGTCAGCGGGCCTTGCGGTGTCCAGCCGCTGCTCGATTGAGCGGACATGTCGGAGAACGTCGTCGACTGTGCCTTGTCGTGTTCCATTCGGATTCCTGTTCGGTCGTGAGCGGAAATTTCTTTAATGCCTGGATCAGGTAGTCAGCCAAAACCGAGCTGATTCAACACGTCGTCCACCAGGTCCTGTTTCAGCGCCGTCGTCTTCGAGGCCTCCAGCCACTTGAGCATTTCGCCCGTCTTGCCCTCATCCACCTTTGCGGCGCCATTGTGTGCGGATCCAAATATAACCAGCAATTCCAGCAGCTTGTGCTCCACGTCCGTGAGGACCGTGGCCAGCTTGTTGATGCGCTGTGCCAAGAGATCCTGAAAGGACAGCGCCGTAAAAATTTCGATGAGTCGCGCCTCATCGTCGATGACGAGCCGTTGTATCGTCTGCAGATCCTCTACAAGAGGACCGGTAAGCCCGGCCTGTTCAAATCGAGCGAGGACGTTCTTCAGGGTCCCGAGCACTTTGGCGTTGTTGTCTTGAATGGCTTCCGTTTGTGTCATCACCTTGTGGGTGGCTTCCTCGCTCATGCGGCGAAGGTCTGTCAGATGCTCCGTGGCCTGAGGGAGCTGTTGAGAGGCAGCTTCCAGAGGTTGTTGCGCGGTTTGAAACCCATGCATCGTGTTTTCGATGTATCGGGCCAGCGTGCCAAGTTCTTCGTACAGCTTTCGGTTCTGATCGTTCACCGTCGCCTCCCCGGGATCAATGTGCTGAGCCGGTCCTGACACGTTCCCTCGTTGCCTACTTGAAGATCTTGTTGATCTTCTCCTGAAGCGTCTCCGCCGTGAACGGCTTGACGATGTAGTTATTGACACCGGCCTGTGCTGCCTCGACGATGTTCTCTTTTTGGGCTTCGGCGGTCACCATCAAGACCGGCAGGGGCTTGAGCTTTTCGTCCGCACGAATCGCGCGCAGCATCTCGATCCCGGTCATGACGGGCATGTTCCAATCCGACACGACGAAGCCGTAGGCCTCGGCACGCAGCTTGGTTAATGCATCCTGGCCGTTCTCTGCCTCTTCCAGATTGTTGAACCCGAGCTGCTTAAGAAAATTTTTGGTGATCCGTCGCATCGTGGACATGTCGTCCACGATCAAAATCTTCATGTTGGGATCTGCCGGCATACCACACTCCTCCTCTTCTCAGAGCATTCGATCAGGCCCTAGCAAAACTCCTGCCGTACGTAGGTGAGGATCGCTGCGCCCTTGTCTCTGTCGCGGCGACGATCGGTTTCGTGGCTCCATTATCGGCCGGTTGCGGAGAAGACTTGATCCACACGCGCGTTTCACACGTCGAACCCCTGCAGAGAAAATACGGGGAAGTTTTTTCCCGACCTCAGGTGAATTTTTCCGTCTTGATCGAGGTGACGATGACCCTCCCCGGGTAACTAGTGGATTCTTCACGTTTTAACTGGATGAGGACCGTGGCATCGGAATTGAGATAGGGCGATGCGCATCACAGCGCATTGAACTGAGTCGGCATGATATGACCGCTCCGATCGTGAGTGTTCCAACAGCTATCGATCCCAAACCGACTGCCGCGGGTTGCGACTCGTGCCCGGTGCGGACAGGGACCTCCACATTTCGAAGCGAACTCCGGGAGGCCGAACATCGTGGAGGTGTCTCCTCCCCGAAGGACGAGGGCCAGACAGCGGCCCAAGACGACACTGAGCAACCCGACGCCTCGCTTCTCGACGACACATCTTCCACTTCCACGGACTCATCATTGATTCGGGTCTCTGCAGCGGTGACGCTCGTACAGCCATCTACTCCCATCGATACCTGCTCACAATTGACGAGTTCGACGAATGGTGCAGAGACGGATCTTGGGCCGCTCGTGCCGGCCGACGTATGTACCGATTGCGCCGACACGAATGTCGATTCGGGGGTGCCCCTCGCTCTGACGGAGACCGATCGCACCCAGCAGTCCATCGAGACGGACAACGCCGTCACATCCGAGCCAGGACAACCCCTCTTGCGGCAGGTTGAAGCCATTGAGTCCCGACGACCGACCGCGTCGGATGTTCCCGTTCTGTCGACCGACGATGGACAGGGCAGGATCCGTCCGGCGGAGTCCGACGATCGTTCGGTGCAGGAGCCGCCAGATCTGTCGGGCGTCGAGACTGCCGAGCCGGCGAAGCCGACTCCTGTGACGTTGTCAGGCGTTGAGGTTGCGCAGGTCCCAGCGACCACGGCCGGACTACTGAGACCTGCCTTCGGTGAGGGTGTCGAGTTCGGCTCCTTCGGAGGCGACGATGGACAGATGAGCAAGTTTCAACTGGAGAATAATGGGCAGGAGGTGACCTCCGGGGACGTGCAGACGCTGGATCCGGTCACGACAAACGGGAGCAATTCGGGTGACGACGCGGCCCAATCGGGAAACGAGCATTTGTCACAATCGACAGGCACCGAACTGGCCAACGCTGGATCGGACGCACGGGTGGGAGCTAGTCACGATGCTTCTTTCACGACGCACTTGCGCCGTGCGGATGCCTCTCCGCTGCCCAATCAGCCGAGCTCAATGATCGACGGGCCTGGACGGCCATTCGAGACGGGTTCCTTGTCGGTGCGACTCGACCTCGCGCAGGCGGATGGAGAGCCACTGCAAGTCCACGTCTCGGTCGTGCATCAGACCGTCTATGCGCGCGTCGTGACGAGCCAGACCGAGGTGCAGGATTTCCTTACACGCAATCAGGGTCGGTTGGAGGCCTCGCTCGAGCAACACGGGCTCGAGGTTGGACAGTTCCTCGTGGACTCCGGCCCGCATCACGATCGGCGCTCTTCGCAGGAGTGGAATTCGCAGGCTTTGGGAAGGTCGGGTGCAGGACAAGAAAGAACGCGGGTGGAATCCGAAATATCAGCGGTGCCCAGCGGATTGTCAAACAGCCGGTATCGGTTGAATCTTGTGATCTAGGTCGCAGATCTGTCGTAAGAGGCAGAGTGGGTTGTTTGAGCAAGCCTACGTTCCAAAGCAGATGGATCGCGGGTGCGAAGGAGGCTTTCTTTATGGACATCTCAACTGACCAGACCACGGTGCAGCAGGCACTCAGCAATTCCAGAGGGGAAGGCGTTCCGTCCATTGGCGGGGCGACGGAGGGAGTGGCATCCGCCGTCGCCGATCACGCGCAACTTGGAAAGGATGAATTCCTCAAGTTGCTGGTCGCGCAATTGGAAAACCAGGATCCGCTCAAGCCGACCGACAATGCCGAAATGATCGCGCAAACGGCTCAATTCAGCCAGGTGGAGCAGTTGACCAAGGTGGTGTCCTTGCTCGAGCGCATGGTCTCGCTGCAGGAGGCTCAGGGTTCGTCCGCAACGCCTGCAGCGTAAGGGGTGAACGTGAAACGTCACACGTCACTCGTCAAGCGGGAATCAGCATGTGGTTTCTACGAATGACGAATTGCGAATGACGATGGACAGCTATTCAGCATTCAGCACTCAGAACTGAGGACGCAGCACTGAGCAACACGAGGAGGACGCACACATGGGTATCTTGACGTCGATGTTCACGGCCGTCAGCGGGTTGAGCGCCTACGGCAATGCGATGGGCATCATTGGGAACAACATTGCGAACGTTGGGACTGCGGGTTTCAAGGGAAGCCGTCCGGCGTTTGCGGATCTGATCTCCACGAGCCTGGCGGGGGCCTCCGGCACCGACCAAGCCGGGTTGGGCGTGTATCTCGCCGATGTGCAAGGTGTATTCACACAAGGATCGCTCACGACCACCGGCCAAGTGTTGGACATGGCCATCGATGGCACCGGGTTTTTCCTGCTGACGGATCCGGTCGGGACGGAGTTCTATTCCCGTAACGGGCAGTTCAAGCTCGATAGCCAGGGACGGATCGTCGATTCCAACAACTATCTTGTCCAAGGTTATCAGGCCAACGCCGCAGGGGTCCTGACGGGGACCATCGGCAATATCACATTGACCAATACGAACATTGCGCCCAGCGGGACGTCGACGGTGAACATCACGGCCAACTTGAATGCCGCGTCCACGGCGCCGGCGGGCGCGTTCAACGCGACCGATCCGACGACATACAATTTTTCGTCCAGCACGACCGTCTTCGATTCGTTGGGCAACACGCACAATCTTCAATTCTTCTTTGTGAAGAGCGGCGTGGCGAACACCTGGAACGTGTATCAGCGGTTGGATACCGGAGCGGCGGCGGCCGCGACCAATCTCGTGTTCAATTCGTCGGGCGCCTTGACCTCCGGCGGCGCACAGAATTTTTCATTGGCCATCGCCGGAGGCGCCACGACGCCCCAAGCCGTCGCCGTCGACTTTACCGGCGTGACGCAGTATGCGGCGCAATCGGCGCTGCTGGACCAGGCGCAGAATGGATTTACTTCAGGGACGCTCGCCCAGTTCGCGATCGATTCGCAGGGACAAGTGACGGCGCAGTATACGAACGGGCGCACACAGCTCCTGGCGCAAGTGGTTCTGAGCCGATTCCCGAATCCGCAAGGCCTAGCGCGCCAGGGCGATAATGTCTTTTCGCAAACGGCCGAATCCGGCACGGCGATCCAGGGCGCTCCAGCAAGCAATGGATTGGGGCGCATTATCTCGGGAGCGATCGAGCAGTCCAACGTTGATCTGGGCGAGGAATTCGTGCACATGATCATCACCCAACGAGCGTTCCAGGCAAATTCGAGAGCCATCACGACCAGTGATGAAATGCTTCAAGAACTGGTCAATCTGAAGCGCTAGTCACGCACCCCCGCGCAGATCGAGGGTCGGGCGTCCCAGGCCGCACAGAGCCTGGGACGCGCGGCCCCTCGCTATTCCGACCACCCAATCGACCCATCTTCGGCGCCGATTCGACTATCAACGGTGCGAGACGACCTGTCAGAAATCTGACGCCGTCAAGGGTCTGGCTCGCCGGGAGCCTTGTTTCTGACGGGCTGACGCCGCGGCATGGGCCAGGCGGTGACGATGGCGTACGGTTGGCGCGTCCATGTGCGCCCCGCGCTGTATCAGAGCAATGGCATATCCATTGCACAGCGTCCCGTCGGACACACATTTGCGAAGAGGATCCCCATGGCTGATGAGAAAGAAGA
Organism: Nitrospira sp.; assembly: GCA_036984305.1. Classification (NCBI taxonomy): domain Bacteria; kingdom Pseudomonadati; phylum Nitrospirota; class Nitrospiria; order Nitrospirales; family Nitrospiraceae; genus Nitrospira; species Nitrospira sp. The sequence goes on along the minus strand of BQWY01000001.1, from coordinate 2,908,530 downwards.
AGACAAGAAGGTGGTGGCCCCGGCGGGGGTCCTGCCGATCAAGCTGGTCGTCGTCATCGTGGTCGGCGTACTGCTTCTGGGCATCGGAGGGGCCATCGCATTCATGAGCCTCACGAAAGGACATGATAAGCCGGAATCGGGCGACGTAGCGGCGGATTCGTCGCACGATGCGCCAAAGGAGGCGGCTGGACACAGCGAGAAAGGCGGAGCGAGCGCGAACGGCGCTCCAGGGCCGATCTTCGATCTCGACCCGTTTGTCGTCAACCTCGCCGACCCCGACGACGTGCACTATCTAAAAGTGAACGTCAAACTCGAACTTGATCGGCCCGAGACGGTCGAAACGCTCACCGCCCGGATGCCGCAGGTGCGCGATGCCGTCTTGATTCTTCTCTCGAGTAAGGATTCGGCATCCATCCGCACGGCACAGGGCAAACTGCAACTCCGCGAGGATCTGATTCTCAAAACCAACAGTCTGTTGCCCAAGGGCGGCGTGCGCGGAGCGTACTTCACCGAGTTCATTGTGCAGTAGCGGGTTTCGCCGGGTTCGTGGCGGCGTTCTGCGCCGAAGGCCGTTCGTGAGTGTCGGGAGAGAGAGGGGATCGTTCGATGGCCGAAAATGTCTTATCTCAGGATGAAGTCGATGCCCTCATGCGGGGTATGGACAGCGGCGACGTTGAAACCGAGGTTGCTGCCGAGGAACCGCCTGGTGGGACGAAAGCCTACGACCTGACTTCCCAGGAGCGGATCCTGCGCGGGAGGATGCCGACCTTCGAGATGATCAGCGATCGATTCTGCCGGCTCCAGGGTGTCTCGTGGGCGAACTTTCTCCGTAAGCCCGTGGAATTTGCTCCGGTATCCACTGACATCATTAAGTTCGGCGCGCTGCTCAAGAAGATCCCCGTGCCGTCCTCGCTCAGCCTCTTTCAGCTCAAGCCGCTTCGAGGACACGGGTTGATCATCATGGATTCCTCCCTGGTCTACAACATCGTCGACCACTATTTCGGCGGGACTAATCAGACACATGTCAAACCGGAGGGAAGAGATTTCACACCCGTCCAGGTGCGGGTCGTCAAGCAGATCGTGGAGCGGATGATCGCCGATCTGGAAAAGGCTTGGCGCGCCATTATTCCCGCGAAGGTGCAATACGTCCGGTCCGAGAGTAATCCTCAGTTTGCTATGGTGGTGTCGGTGCCGGAGATCGTCGTGTCGGTCGTCCTGAACGTCGATCTGGGAACCGGCGCACAGAAGATCCACATCATGTATCCGTACGCGATGCTCGAACCCATCAAGGACAAACTCAACGCGGGATTTTTCGCCGACCAGCTCGAGAACGACAACGGCTGGGGCGTGCGCTTTCGAGAGGAGTTGTTGGGCTGCCGCGTCGGCGTCACCGTCGAACTTGGGTCCGCCAACGTCCCGCTACGGGACATTCTTGCGTTCAACGTGGGGGATGTCGTGGTACTCGAGCAAAGTCCCGGCGAACTGATGACGGGATTCGTGGAAGGCATTCCCAAGCTGCTGGGGAGCGCCGGTATCGTGCGGGGGAGTCACGCATTACGCGTTGCGCGCCTGGCGGCGCGGGCACAGCGGTAAGGAGATCCGATGGACGGGACGGATGACGCTCAACCACAGTTGGAATCGGCCGGAGTGACTGCGACGGCCGCCAGTTCGGCCGCGACCCCGGACTCGAGCGACGGGTCGGTCAATACGCGCAACCTCGATGTGCTGCTGGACATCCCCATGGAAGTCTCGGTTCAGCTTGGGAGCACCCGCATGCAGATTCGTGAATTGCTCCAACTGGGACAGGGATCCGTCATTGAGCTTGAGAAGATGGCAGGCGAACCGCTTGAGGTCTTGGTCAATCAGCGCCTGGTCGCGCGAGGTGAAGTGGTGGTCGTGAACGAAAAGTTCGGCATCCGGCTCACGGACGTGATCAGTCCCGCCGAGCGCATTCAGAAACTACGATAGCACGACGAGTGTCGAAAGGATCTTCGGGGTGGAATTCTACGACAGCATACTTCGTACGCTGGCCGCTCTTGCGGTCGTCCTCGGACTGATGGTGGCCCTTGCCTGGGCGTTCCGCCGATTTGGTACGTCGCCCCTGTTCGGCGTCGGGCAGACCCCTCTCATCCGCATCGTCGCAACCGCCTCGCTCGGTCCCCGAAAGGCGGTCTCCCTTGTGTCCATTGGCGACGAATGGTTGGTCGTCGGCACAGGAGCCAATGAAGTAGTCAGTCTCGGGCGCGTGTCTCATCCCGAGGGTTTCCCCGGGAATACCCATAAACAGGGCGCGACCCGCGGCTCGACCACATTCATGCCCGTCCCTCGTTGTGTCGACGTCGCACATGACTAAGATCGTGTGGAGCTATGTGCCATGGGTATTGGGTTGGGCGACGTGGTTCGTCCTGGCGTTCGGGGATCCGGCGGCCGCCAGTGGACCGTCCATTACCATCGATCTTGGCCGCGAAGGACAGGGGCCCGTGGCGGCGGTGCTGCAAATCGTCGCGCTGCTCACGGTTTTGTCGTTTGTTCCGGCCTTGTTCATTATGGTGACGTCGTTTACGAGAATCGTCATCGTCCTGTCCTTTCTTCGCCAGGCGCTTGGCACTCAGCAGGTGCCGCCTAATCAAGTTTTGATCACCCTCGCACTGTTCTTGACCATGTTCGTGATGGCCCCCGTCGGCCAAGCCGTCTACCGCGACGCGTTGCAACCGCTTCTCGACGAACGGATCGGATACGAGGATGCCTGGACCAAGGCGTCCGCACCGATTCGAGGATTCATGCTCAAACAAGTGCGCGAAAAGGACGTCTCACTATTCGTCGAACTGGCCAGGATCCCAAAGGTCGACACGATGGACGACTTGCCCATGCACGTGATTGTGGCCTCGTTCATGTTGAGCGAACTCCGCGTCTCCTTCCAGATCGGGTTTTTGATCTACATCCCGTTCCTAATTATCGACATGGTCGTCGCCAGCGTGCTGATGTCCATGGGAATGATGCTGTTGCCCCCCGTCATGATCTCGTTGCCATTCAAGTTGATTCTCTTCGTTCTGGCAGACGGGTGGTATCTGGTCGTTGGGTCGATGGTCCGCAGCTTCCAGTAGACGGGTGTTGAAAATGGCTTCCAGCAGCGTTCTCGCATCGCTCAACGCCTCGACGTACGAAAAAGAGTACGCCTCGGCATTCGCTCGCTGTGGCCTTGCCGGAAGACCATTTTGAACACTCGCGAACCGACAACGCCGGCACTCAGTAACAAGCACCCGGGACCGAGAGCGAGAAACGAGCAGTCGTATGAGAGGAGTTCTGAGGCATGACGCCAGATACGGTCGTTGAACTCGGTCGGCGGGCCATTGAGATCATTCTGTTGGTATCCGCGCCGATGCTGGGTATGAGCATGGTGATCGGTTTGATGGTCAGTCTGTTCCAAGCCTTGACGCAGATCAACGAAGCGACGTTGTCGTTCGTGCCGAAACTCTTGGGGCTGTTCCTTGCCACAATGCTGTTTTTCCCCTGGATGTTGGGCCTCTTGACCGGATTCATGACGACGCTTCTGACGAGCATCCCGGATTACGCGCGCTGATCGGTGCCACCGATGATCCATGCCATCCATCTGGCCCTGCCGCAGTTCGAGGTCTTTGCGGTCGCCTTGGCCCGCGTGGGGGCGATTCTTGTCGTCTTTCCGTTCCTCGGGGCACGGACGGTGCCTGCCCGGGTCAAGCTGGCATTGGCGGTCGCGACGGCGGTGACGGTGATGCCGTTCATCCCGGCCGTGGCGGTGCCGCGAGAGCCGGCGGCGCTGGCCCTCGGATTGCTCGCGGAAGCACTCATCGGCGTGGTGCTTGGATTGGTCGTGCAGAGTCTGTTCGCCGGATTCGAAGTCGCCGGGGAGATGATGGGCAACCAAATGGGGTTCGGAGTGGCCCAGTTGTTCGATCCGGCCAGCGGGCGCCAGCTACCGCTGGTCGCCCAATTCCAAACCACGATTGTGGCGCTGTTGTTTCTGGCGTTGAATCTGCACGTGACGTTGGTGCATGCCGTGGGAGAGAGCTTCCGGATCATACCCGTCTTCGGCGCGACGCTGGGCACGAGCCTGCTGGAGGATGTTGTCAAGCTCTTCGGCAACATGTTCGTCGTGGCGGTCAAGTTGGCCGCCCCTGTGGTGATCGTCACGCTCACGGTGCAATTGGCCATGGGCCTCATGGGGCGAACCGTCAGCCAGTTGAACATGTTCGTACTCAGTTTTCCGTTGACGATCGGGTTGGGCTTGTTGGCGTTAGGGTTGGCATTGCCCTCGATGGCGGGGGTCTACGCAGCAGAGTTCGAATCGCTCGTGCGGGCACTCGACGGCGTGATGCGGGATCTTGCACATGAGTGACGATCAAGAATCGAGAACAGAACAACCGAGTGCGAGACGACTGGATCAGGCGAGACGAAAGGGCCAGGTTCCGATGAGCCGTGATCTGACCATGGCCGGCACGCTGATGGTGGCGCTGATACTCCTGTACAGCATGTCGGATCTGGCGATCACGCGTGTCGTCATGATTATGCGCGAGTGGCTGGGGATGGCGGGCCGTGCCGCCGGAGGGGTGATATGGTCGCCAGAAGCGCTCCAACGGGTGTTTTTCAAGTTGGGTACGGATTCGCTCATGCTCGTATTGCCTCTCATGGTCTGCGTGGCCGTGACGGCGACCGGGCTCAGCTTGCTTCAAACGGGGTTCAACTGGCGTTCGGAAGGTCTCACTCTTGATCTCACGCGGCTAAGCCCTCTCAGCGGCTTCAAGCGCCTGGTGACGTGGCGCTCGGTTGTCGAATTGGTGAAGGCGTTTCTGAAGGTCTCGCTGATCGCCGTCACCGCGTTTGTCGCAGCGCGCGCCGATGTTCGCCACCTTACCGAATGGGTGCAGTTGGACGTGGCGGGCATCCTCGGCACGACCGGGTCGTTGATGCTCACTGTGACCCTCTGGAGTGGACTGTTGCTGGTGGGGCTGGCCGTCTTGGATTACGGCTACCAGCGTTTCGAATGGCAACGAGGCCTGCGCATGTCGAAGCAGGAACTGAAGGAAGAAACGCGCGAGGCTGAAGGCGACCCGCAAATCCGATCGAGGATTCGCACGTTGCAACGCGACGCGGCTCGCAAGCGGATGATGGCCGCCGTACCGAAGGCGACCGTCGTCGTTACCAATCCCACGCACATTGCCGTGGCTCTGCGGTATGAGGAAATGATGGCGGCCCCGGTCGTGGTCGCCAAAGGTGCGGGTTTCATCGCAGAGCGGATTAAAGAAATCGCCCGCGAGCACGGCGTCATGGTGATCGAGCGGCCTCCGGTGGCGCGGAGTTTGTACAAATTGGTGGATATCGGCAAGGAGATCCCGCTCGACCTGTATCGGGCCGTGGCGGAGATTCTGGCGCTCGTGTATCGCGCTAAAAACCGAACGGTCGGACGGGGGTAGCGCGATGAGGAGGAGCTCCGACCGTGAATAGCGTATCCGACACGCCCTCGAATCTCCGGTGGGACTGGCTACGCCATAGCGACGTGTTGATGTCGGTTGGAGTCGTGGTCATCCTGATGATCATGCTTCTGCCGCTGCCGCGTGTGATGCTGGACTTGCTGCTGGCGTTCAACATTGCCCTGTCGATTATCGTCCTTCTAGTCGGCATGCAAGTCAGGAAGCCGCTCGAATTTTCCGTGTTTCCTTCCGTTCTTCTGATGGTGACGCTCTTTCGCCTGTCCCTCAACATTGCTTCGACGCGCTTGATCTTGCTCCACGGTAACGAGGGGCCAGCGGCGGCGGGTGAAGTCATCCAGTCCTTCGGGAGCTTCGTCGTCGGTGGGAACTATACCGTCGGACTGGTGGTGTTCGTCATCTTGGTGGTGATCAACTTCGTGGTCGTGACGAAGGGCGCGGGCCGGGTAGCGGAAGTGGCCGCGCGGTTCACGTTGGACGCCATGCCGGGCAAGCAAATGAGTATCGATGCCGACTTGAACGCCGGCCTCATCAACGAGACCGAGGCCCGACGACGCAGAAAAGAAATCGCCGATGAGGCCGACTTCTACGGATCGATGGACGGTGCGAGCAAGTTCGTGCGGGGAGATGCCATTGCCGCCGTCATCATTATTCTTGTGAACATCGTCGGTGGGTTGACCATCGGCGTGTTGCAGCAGCACATGGACGTCGCGTCCGCGGCAGCCAACTACACGCTGCTGACGATCGGCGAGGGCCTCGTCGCGCAGGTCCCTGCTCTGATCGTGTCCACGGCGGCCGGTATCGTGGTGACGAGGGCCGCGACGGAGACGAACCTCGGGCAGGAGATTGCCCGGCAAGTCATGATCTCGTCAAAGGCGTTGGGAGCGGCCGCCGCTATATTGTTGGCGCTGGGCTTCATCCCGGGGTTGCCGCATGTCGCCTTTCTGACGCTGGGATCGATCGCGGGTTGGGTCGCCTACGATATGAGGCAACGCGAGCAGGCTGAGCTGGAAGAGAAACTGGTCCCGCCGCCTCCTGCGCCCAAAGCGGAAGACGCGTCCCCCAAAGTCGTGCCCGTCGACCTGATGGAAGTTCAGGTTGGCTACGGTCTCATCGGGTTGGTCGAGGGTCGGGAAGGAGGGCCATTGCTCGAGCGCATCAAAGGGGTTCGGCGGCAGATCGCCGGTGAATTAGGGTTCTTGGTCCCGCCCATCCACCTTCGCGACAATTTGCAGTTGCGACCGAATGAATATGCCGTGCTCTTGAAAGGCATCGAATTGGTCCGTAGCGAATTGCTGCCGGGTCACTTGCTGGCGATTGATCCCGGGACAGCGCAGAAAGGCGTCGTGAAAGGGATTCCCACGAAGGAGCCGGCCTTTGGACTCCCGGCATTGTGGATTCAAGAGGCGGCGCGCGAACAGGCGCAGATGGCCGGCTACACCGTGGTCGATCCCGGCTCCGCCATCGCGACGCATCTCTCGGAGATCATCAAACGCTACGCTCACGAATTGTTAGGGCGGCAGGAGGTACAGGCCCTCCTCGATGAATTGGCCAAGTCGCATCCGAAGGTCATCGAAGATGTCGTGCCCGCTCTCGTGCCGTTGGGTTCGCTGGTGAGAATCCTGTGCAACTTGTTGCAAGAGGGTGTACCCATTCGAGATCTTCGGACCATCCTTGAGGTCGTGGCCGACTATGCCGGCGCGACGAAGGATCCGGAGCAACTGACTGAAGTGGTCCGTCAAGCTCTCGCCCGGGTCATTACGCATTTGTATGTGGCCTCCGACGGCGCGCTCTCCGTGATCAATCTGGATCCTCGATTGGATCGGGCGCTGGTGGAGCAGATGAGTTCGGGACAGGCCGGATACTGGTCGCTGGAGCCATCCACCTCACATCGGTTGTTGACAGGCCTCAAACAGGCGGCGGAGCGAGTCGCCGCGCGCGGGCAGCAACCGGTCGTGCTCTGTTCTCCGGCGTTACGCCGGCACCTCCGGCGTCTGACCGCGCGAGTCTTGCAATCCGTACCCGTTCTCGCTCTGAACGAGATTGACAGTATGGCCAAGATCGTGGCGATGGAGACGATCCGATTCTCGGAGGAAGGCGTCTAACCGTCGGATGGGTGAGAAGTGAGGAGTGGCACGTGAGGAATAGCGAAGGAAGTCACTACTGTGTACCCGGTAGGTTGAGGTAAGAGTCGACGAATTATGCGAATGAAAACCTACCAGGCGGAGACGCTGCAGGAGGCCTTTGCCGCTATCAAGGCCGAGATGGGGGCTGATGCCATTATTCTCGACACGACCCATACCCGCACCGGCCGGACGCTGCTCCACCCATTTGGCCGGCCCACTGTGCGTGTGCAGGCGGCGGTGGACCGTCCACGAGGTGCAGGCGATCGTCGAACTCCAGACAATGCCACCAGAACGGCGGACCCGACACTTCCTCAACATGGCCACCGCGCCGCCATCGAAAGCGTGTTCGATCGGGTCCTCGCCACGACATTGCAGGAGCACCACGCCAAGCACCACATAGATGTCCGCAGCGAAGACGATGGTTTGGACGCGGACGACGAGGTTTCCGATCATGCCCGTTTAGGCGGCGACGGACCGGCTCGCCTGCGTGCCGAATTGGAGGCTCGGGGATGCGAGCCCGGCACCGCGTGCCGATTGATGGCGGACGTCATGACACAAGGCGCGGTCCGTCGCTCGCAGTCCGATGCGAGCCTACGAACCGCGCTCCAGGACGTCGTCACGAAACGACTTCGGATGCGAGTCCCGCAAGCGGCGGGCCGGGGACGTGCCAGGTGCGTGGCGGTCATCGGTCCGACCGGATCCGGTAAGACCTTGGCGGTCTCAAAGCTCACAGCCCAGTACGTACAGAGCGCAGACGCGCGTGTGACCGTAGCCAAATTGGAACCGGAACGGACGCCCGTCGTGGATTCATTGCAGATCACGGCGGTCGAACTCGGCGCGCGTTTGGACATTGTTCGGACCCCTCGGGAACTCGCGGCCTTGGTGAGCAGTCATGGAGAGGACGACATCATTCTGATCGATACGCCGGGGCGGAACGTGCGCGATGGCCGTGCCGTCCAGCAGTGGCAGGCATGGTTTTCACAGGACAGCTTCGTGGAGGTCCATCTGGTTCTTCCGGCCCAGACGCTGCGCCAGGACTTCGAGGACTTCATGCACTCCGTGGCGGGTGTCCCCGTACACCGCCTGCTTTTTTCGAAATTGGACGAAACGAATCGCCATGGCAGGATCTTGGATATCGCGCTTCGAAGCGCGCTCCCCGTGTCCTATGTGACCGCCAGTCAGGACGCGCGCGGAGCGATCGAGGTGGCGACGCCCGACCGTCTCGCCAGGCTGATTTGCGGTGTCGGCGAAATTGGAGAGGAGATTGTCGCCAAGCCGGATGACTATCGCCGTCTGTCGGCCCGCCGCCCGACCCGGCTCTCGCGGATGGCGGCCGCGATGCCTGAAGGAGGAATCGAATGGAATCGTCCGTAAGTCTGTCACCATCTGTCCCAACCCGTGGTGCCGATTCAGTCCGCGCGCCCCGGGTCATTGCCGTGACCAGCGGCAAGGGTGGGGTGGGAAAGACCAACGTGGTGCTCAACCTTGCCGTATCGCTTGCAGCCGAGGGCCAACGGGTGCTCGTGTTGGACGCTGATTTGGGTTTAGGCAACCTCGACGTGTTGCTGGGCATGGTGCCCGTACACACCATGACCGACGTGTTGACCGGATCGAAGCGGCTGCGCGACGTGATGCTACAGGGGCCTCGGGGTATCCAGATTTTGCCCGCAGGATCCGGTGACGCGGATCTCACGGCGTTGACGACGGAACAGGTCGTGATGCTCCAGGCGGAACTCGAGCGAGTGTCACGAGCCATCGATGTGCTGCTGATCGACACGGGTGCCGGGATCTCCGCGAACGTCCTCTTTTTCGCCAGCGGCGCGGAGGAAATCATGGTCGTGGTGTCCCCAGAGCCAACCTCGCTGGCTGACGCCTATGCGGTCATCAAAGTACTCTCCTCGCGATACCGCGAGACGAATTTCCGACTGTTAGTCAACATGGCACGGCATGCTCGAGAAGCGAGGGACGTCTATCGTCGCCTGGTCCTCGTGGCTGAGCGGTTCTTAAACGTGTCGATCGACTACGTGGGGATGGTACCCGTCGACAGCTACCTCGGGATGGCCGTGGCGCGTCAGCATGCCGTGGTCACCGCGTTTCCGCATGCTCCGTCGAGCGAGGCGTTTCAACGGTTGGCCAAAGGCATCCTTGGGTGGGAGCAGGGCGTTCGCCCCAAGGGGGGCGTGCAATTCCTATGGCGGAGATTTCTGCATCGTCCGTGACCAGGTGAACGAGACGCTATGAAACCACACAGCATCGCGGGAGTCGCACGACACGCGGGATCCCCTGAAGCCTCCGAAAGCACGATGGATGCCGACCGTGAGCGATTGATACGCGAGTTTGCTCCCATGGTCCGTGCCATGGCCCATCGTCTGGCGTTCCGTTTGCCGGCCTATCTCGACGTCGAAGACCTGACGTCGGTGGGCATCATGGGCTTGATGGACGCCATGACCAAGTACGATTCTCGGCGCGAAGCGAATTTTAAGACTTATGCGGAGTTTCGCATTCGGGGAGCGATGCTCGATGAAATTCGCTCCATGGATTGGGTGCCTCGCTCGGTCCACGAACGGGTCGGGCTTCTCCAACGCACGGAGTCGAGCTTGATGCGCCGTCTGGGGCGACCCCCCACGGACGAAGAGTTGGCGGCAGCCTTGGACATGTCAGTCGACCAATTGGGTGACTTCATGTCGGCGGCACAAGGTGCAATCGTGATGAGCTTGGAGGATATTGGAGTCCATGACTCAGACGGAGACAAGATCGTTCGCATGCTCGTGGATACACAGCATCCCGACCCGCTCGCCATGGTGCTCACCCAGCGCATTCGCGCCGCACTCGAGGAAGCCATCGACAGGTTGCCCGAAAAAGAGCGGCTCGTGCTGACGCTGTATTACGTCGAAGAACTGACCATGAAGGAAATTGGTACCGTGTTGGGTATCACCGAATCGCGCGTGTGCCAGATCCACGCCAAGACGATTCTCCGCCTGAAGGCGCGGCTGCACATGATCGACCAATGAGCGGACTTTTACCACAGGGTTGCCGGAGCATTTATGCGGCAGAATTTTCCATATCGGCAAGATCGTTCCGGGGACGGTCGGATCGCAACGTGTCGGTAGCGTCGGATCCCGTGATTCATGGGCAGTTCGGCCAGGCCGTCTCCCGTCGGTATTGGCATACCGGTTGCTATGCTCATCTGTTGTTGATCGTAGACCGCCGAGCGGCGGGACAGCCGATGGAGATTCGATGAATCGAGGAGTGTATCCCATACTGTCGGGCGCCATCATGGAAGATCGCTTCATCCAGGGTGTGGCTCATAACATTGCGAACGTCAATACGACCGGTTTCAAGCAAGACGATGTCTTGTTCAAGTCTCAATTGACGAACCATATGCGCGTGATACCCACTGCGGGCGTGGTGAGCCTCGCCGCTCAGATGTGGACGGCGGATTCGCAGGTGGCCGAACGTGTGTTCGTGGCTCCGAGTGGAATGAAAACGTCCTTCGACGCGGGCCGCTTGCGGCCCACCGGTAACCCCTACGATTTTGCCATCGAGGGACCGGGATTCTTCGAAATCAAGACACCGGACGGGACTCGCTACACCCGTGACGGGGTGTTTCACCTGGACGGCAAGCGGGTGCTTGTGAACGAGATGGGCTATCCCGTCATGGGGACCGCTGGCGAGTTGAAGGTCCCTCCCGGTGAACTCAAGGTGGACAACCGTGGCGGACTGATCGTCAACGGACAGACCGTCGGGAAATTCAAGATCATCGAATTTCCTTCGACGGGTATGCCCGCCAAAGCGGGTGACGGTCTCTTTTCTGGGGGCCAGGGGAAAGTCGCGATAGCCCCAACCGTGCTTGCCGGAGCGATCGAGGAGTCGAACGTGAATCCGTTGAGCGAAATGGTGAAAATGATTCAGGCGATGCGGACGTATGAGTCGGCCCAAAAGGTCATCCAATCGTTTGATCGGATGGCGGAAATGGCCGTCAACGACCTAGGACGGGTTCAAGCGTAGGTGACGATCGTGCGGTGAGTATGATGCGCGGCGCATGCGAACGGTAGAGTTGGCAAGGGCCTTGTCTCAACATTCTCCTGTAACGGAATGAGGACACTATGATTCGTGCGATGTGGACGGCCGCCACGGGCATGACGGCCCAACAGCTAAATGTGGACACGATCGCGCACAATCTGGCCAACGTCAACACGAATGCCTTCAAACGGAGCCGCGCGGAGTTTGCCGATTTGTTGTACCAGATCCAGCGCTTGCCCGGCACGAGCGCCTCCAGCGTCGGCGTGTTTCCCACCGGAGTTCAAGTCGGCGCGGGTGTGCGTCCAACCACGGTCGCCAAGGAATGGGCGCAGGGAAATATGCGTCAGACGGGTAACGAATTCGATATTGCCATCGACGGCCCTGGATTCTTTCAGGTCTCACGGCCAGACGGCACGACCATGTACACGCGCAATGGCTCGTTCAAGCGAGATAATGTTGGCAACCTGGTCACGGGTGATGGTGATCTGCTCAATCCAGTCATTACCATTCCCTCGGGCGCATTGAAGGTGGATGTCGGCCAGGATGGCACCGTGTCCGTGATGCTGCCCGGCGTCACACAAGCGTCACAAGTCGGACAAATTCAGCTCATCCGATTCGACAATCCAGCAGGCCTCGTGGCGATGGGCAATAATTTGTTTCTCGACAGCTTTGCCAGTGGACCCGCGATTCAGGGCGTGCCCGGATTTTCGACCGGCTTCGGGCTGATCCAGCAAGGATATCTCGAGAGTTCCAACGTGAACCTGGCGGAGGAGATGGTCAACATGATCATCGCCCAACGGAGTTATGAGATCAATTCCAAGACGATTCAAGCATCGGACGAAATGATGGCCATCGCCAACAACCTGAGGCGTTAATCCACATGAGTAGGCGCAACGATCATCCAATCAGTTGGCGAGGACAGGGTGCGGTGTGCGGCCTTGTGCTGGTGAGTGTGCTCGGCGTGACAGTGCCGGCGTCTCCGACTGGGGCCGAGAGCGGGGCGTGGCCCACCCACATCGCGAAGGTACCGACGCCGACGCGCAGCGTGCAGCGACTCACTCCGGCCCGCTTGCGGCAGGCTGTGACCGCGTACCTGGAGGAGCGGCTCGCCGGCCGCGTCAGCGAGGTGGAAGTCGACGTGTTGGACCCGACCGAGCCGACGATTCTTCCTGAGGGGCGGCTGAACCTGGAGGTCATCCCCGGCGCGAGTTTGGATCAATCCGGTCGACGGCGCGTGCATGTGGTGCCGAGCGTCAACGGTCGGCCGGCCGAGGGACTGGATGTCGTGATCGACGTGAACCTGTTTGCCGAGGCCGTCGTGCCGATGCGCCTTCTCAAGCCGGAGGAAGTCATCCAGCCCGAAGACCTCGCCACCTCGCGCATCAGGATCAGTCGGGTTCCCCATCAGTACGTGACGGAGGCGGGAGAGGCGGTCGGCAAGAGCCCCGGGCGAATTCTGTATCCGCAACAGCCGATCCGGATCGTGTCGCTCGTGAAGCCCTACGCCGTACGGAAAGGTGATCGCGTCGCGATCGAGGCGCGACGAGGCGGCCTCTCGATTCGTGCCGTGGGGACTACAAAGGGCGCGGGACAAGTCGGTTCTTTTGTGACGGTGACGAATGCGGATTCGGGGAAAGACATACGGGCCAAGGTGATCGGGCCCGGACTCGTCGAAGTCGATTTCTAGACTCGTGCGACCGATGTCGCAAACGATTGAAGGACGCTTGCGTGACACAGCGGGAACGATGCAATGCCGGCTCCGTGGTCTGGCCGGGGCCCCAGTCCGTCGCGTGCTGGGGATTGTGCGTCGCACTAGTCACCGCCTGCGGGACCACGAAATCACCCGTTTCCGCCAATAAGGTCTCCCCCACGCCCCTCCCGCCGCCCCAGACGGCCGGGTCCCTGTGGCAAGAGGACAATGGCCGGGCGTATTTGTATGAAGATTTGCGTGCGATGCGCGTCGGAGACATCGTGGTCGTCCAAATCGTCGAGAACCACAAGGGTTCCAAGTCCGCCGATACGTCGGCCGAGCGGGAATCGACCATCGATAACAGCTTGGGTGGAAGCGGCCGCGGGTTTCTCGGTATTCCGGGTATCAGTCTGAGTCCCAGCGCCCGTCAAGGGCTCGGAATCGACGCCCAGACGAAGAACAAATTTGGGGGGAAAGGGGCCACGAGCCGGGCTGACACCCTGACGGGGACTCTGGCGGCGGTCGTCGCGCAGGTGTTGCCCAACGGCGATCTCCGGATCGAAGGGCACCGCGAAGTCACCGTGAACAGCGAGAAGCAGCTGATGACGCTCAGCGGAGTCGTCCGGCGCGTCGATGTCGATACGAAAAATCAGATTCTCTCGAGCGCCATTGCCGACGCCAAGATCGAATATTCCGGCCTTGGCGTCGTCGACGACGTTCAAAGACCCGGATGGTTCACACGGATTCTCGATTGGATTTATCCGTTCTAACAAGGGAGGCACACGCACGTGAGTCGACCGTGGCTCTGGACCGAAACGCCGATGCGGTTGCTCGTGGCCAGTAAAGTGGTGCGGGAGGCGGACGAGAAGCCGTATGGATGGCTGCAATGGCTTTCGGCCACCAGGGTGAGACCCATTCGTCCTCGCCCGCTCCGGAGCACGCCCGTGGATTCCGCGAAGCGACCTCGCATCGAGCCAGCACCGACTCTTCGAGTTTCCGCAGGAGGGTGGATGGGAGTGGTGCTGGTGATCATGGTGCTGGTCGCACTTCTCGTGACGCTGTCGGTACGGACTGCCCACGCCGTCCGAATCAAGGACCTCGGCTCAATCGAGGGTGTGCGCGAAAACCAGCTCATCGGCTACGGCCTGGTCGTCGGACTGGACCGGACTGGGGACCAGGTCATCGGCGGCCAGTTCACAATCCAAGCCATGATGTCCATGCTAAACAAGATGGGCATCAATCTGGTCATCAACCCGATTCAGCTGCTGACCCGCAATATTGCCTCGGTAATGGTGACGGCCAAGCTGCCACCATTTGCCAAGCCCGGAATGGAGATTGACGCGCTGGTCTCTTCGATGGCCAACGCGAAGAGTCTTCAAGGCGGCACGCTGCTGCTCACGCCCCTCAAGGCCCCCAACCAGCAAGTCTTTGCGGTGGCGCAGGGTCCAATTTCAATCGGGGGATTCATTGGCGGCAGCGGTGGACCTGGCGGGAATACCGTCATCAAGAACCACCAGGCGGTCGGGACGGTACCCAGCGGCGCCATTATCGAAAAAGAGGTTGTCGTCGACATCGACAGCTGGGACTCTGTTAACATCATGCTGCGGCAGGTGGACTTCACGACTGCCATGCGTACCGCCGATGCGATCAATGCCGTCTTTGGCTCGGACCTCGCCATACCGACCAACGGCGGGGTAGTGAAGGTTGCGGTCCCAGCTGATTATCGCGGACGGGTCACGCCCTACATCGCGGCGATCGAAAGTTTGGACGTGAAGGCGGATCTGCCGGCCAAGGTCGTGGTCAACGAGCGAACCGGGACCGTTGTGCTCGGTGAAAGCGTGCGTATTTCGACATGCGCCATTTCACATGGCAATCTCACCATTGCCGTCAAGAACACGTTGAACGTCTCGCAGCCGACCGCTCCCATTATTGGGTCGACCGGTGGGCAGACGACCGTAACGCCGGATGTGCAAACCGACGTCAAAGAACAGGAATCCAGACTAGTCGTCATCGATCAAACCGTGACACTCGGAGATGTCGTTCAAGCGCTGAACGCAGTGGGGGTCACGCCACGGGATCTTGTCGCCATTCTATCCGCGCTCCGCTCATCGGGGGCACTTCAGGCGAGCCTCGAGATCATTTGACGGAGGGAGAGGCAACCACCTATGGATGAGTTCAGAGGATTGCCGTCGGTCGCCTTGCCGGAGGTTTCGTCGTCATTCGTCCCCAGTGCCCTGCGTCCCGAGACCCAGGGGCGGGCCACACCCGTGAGTCTCAGTGAGGCGGCCCAACAGTTCGAGGCCTACTTCATCGGCTATATAATGGGGGTGATGCGGGAAACCGTCCCTGATGGCCCGTTCGATAGCAAGGCCGCGAAGGCATTTTATTCCTTTTATGACGCGGAGATCGGCCGACTGGCGGCAAAATCTGGGGGGGTGGGGTTAGCCCACAGTTTAGAGTCCAGTTTCGGCTCAATCCCCTCGGGTGTGGCATCCGGAGAGGGACTCAAGTCTCGAGGAGCGGCGACCGATACGACAAGTGGGAGGATCAGTGAAGGTCTAGGGGCGCCGTTGGCTGACGGCCGTGCCGCCGGTACGGGAGGAATCCTCGATGGAAATTTCTAGGCATGGGCGCATCGATGACCTTGGCAAGCTGCTGTTAGGTGTACAGGCACCGGACCGCTCGCCACAGCGACACACGGTGAACCCGCAGACACCCAGTGGCGACCGAGTGGAGATTTCGGATGCCGCCAAAGAACTCCAACGAGGGCGTGAGCTGGCACAAGCCGATGACGGTGCGCGGAGCGAAAAAGTCGCACGACTCAAAGAAGCCGTCGACAACGGCACCTACACGGTAACGGGAAGGACGGTAGCCGACAAACTGCTGCGGCACACGCTCATCGAGAGCGTGTTATAGCGGTTTCTGTCTCAGGCTCGTGTAGGGAGCGATCAACCATGGATTCCGTGTCCACGCCTCTTCAGCAGTTGGTCGATGTTCTGCACCAAGAGATCGCTCAACTCCACCAATTGGCCCGGGTTGCTGCGGAGGAACGAACGGCGCTGCGCCAATTGGCCATGCCTTCGTTCGAGTCGGTGAATCAGCGGCGAATGCAGACCCTGGAACTGCTTCAGGTTCTGGAAACCCGTCGTCAGACCATTCTGGCCGATCTTGCTCACCAGTGGGGGATACCAGACCGCTCGCTCACGCTTGCCGCGGTCGTCGAGCGCGTGGGGCGTGACATGAGCGCCACGTTGTCGGGCCAGCAACGCGAGATGGATCGATTAGTCGATGCCGTACGGCAACTGATGGTGGTGAACCGATTGGCGATGACAAAGTTGGTGGACTTCATTCAACAGACGTTGGCGTCGGCATGTCCGGCGGCCGGGCAGGAGACGCTGTATTCGGGCACGGGAACCAAAAGGAGCGTTCGGCCAAGCGGGCGGGTGCTTGCGCAACGGGGGTGATCCATGAGCCTGACCAGCATCTTCGATATCGGGACCAGCGGTCTCTTCGCCGCACAAAAAGCCTTGGGTGTCACCAGCCATAATATCGCCAACGTCCATACACCAGGCTACTCCCGGCAGCAGGCCGTGTTGGCCGAGCAGCGACCCGTCGATGGGCGCCCCGGCCAAGTCGGCACCGGCGTCGAGGTGACGGAAATACGTCGTCAGGTCGATCAGTTCGTGGAGCGGTCGCTTTTGAGCTCGCGTCAGCAGTTGGGCGAATTCACCGCCTCGCGAAGCGGCCTACTTCAAGTCGAAGGTACCTTGTCTCCCTCGTCGGAAGTTGGCATCGCGACCGGGCTCAACGAGTTCTTTCAGGCCGTCCAGGATGTGAGCACCAATCCAGCCGATCCGACCGCGCGCACCGTGCTCCTGTCAAAGGCGACCTCGCTGACCACCCGCTTGAACCAGACTGCTGTCGAGTTGGATCGTCAGCGCGTCCAGGTCGACGCCGAAGTGCGGCAGAGTATCGACGACATCAATGGCCTCACCACGAAGATCGCGGGATTGAATCAGGAAATCACCATTGCGGAGGCAGGAGGGCAACACGCCAACGATCTGCGGGATCAACGTGGACGGTTGATTGGTGATCTCGCCAACCTGCTCAACGTGGCGACGATCGAGGACCAGACTGGCCAGTTGTCCGTCTTTGCCGGGAATGGCCAGGTGCTCGTCACCGGGGGACAGACGTTTCAGCTCGTGGGTGTGCCGAATGTCACCAATGGTGGCGTCGTCGACGTGCGCTACGACTCGGGTACCGGTCCGGTGACCGATCTGACATCAGTCATCGACAGCGGCCGTCTGAAGGGGCTACTCGACGTGCGCGATCGGACAATCCCGAATTCGCTGGCCTCCCTGGACACGCTGGCCTCGACGCTAGTCACCGAGGTCAATACGGTCAATCGAGCCGGATTCGGACTTGACGGTTCGACGAACGTCAACTTGTTTACTCCGACCGGGACGGCGGCTCGGGATATCGCGGTGGCCGTGACGGACGGGCAACAAATCGCCGCATCCTCCACCGCTGCAGGTGTGCCTGGAAACAACGCCAATACGCTGGCCATGGCCACGCTCCAGACCACCTCGATAGCCGCGTTGGGGAGTAAGACGTTCAACGGGTATTTCAGCCAACTTGTGAGCGGGGTTGGAGCGCAATCGAAATCCGCCGACCAAGACCTGCAGGCGCAGGAACTTGTGGATGAGCAGCTGCAGGCCCGTCGTGCGGAGGTCTCCGGAGTTTCGTTGGACGAAGAACTCGTCAACATGATTCAGCAACAACGAGCATATCAGGCGGCCTCGAAGGTGATCGTAACGGCCGATGAGATGTTGCAAACCCTATTGAGCTTGAAACGTTAGCTAGGGCTGCATCAAGGAACACGAGGACCGTCATGCGCGTTGCGGACAGCCAGATACTTGGTTTGCTCACGGGAAATCTTGCCCGGACCAGGAGTTCGATTCTCAGCGCTCAGCAACAAGTCGCCACTCAAAAGCGAGTTTCGCAACCCTCGGATGACCCGGTCGTCTACGGGCAGGTGCTGCAAGAACGATCGGAGTTGTCCCGTACAGACCAATGGACGCGAAACATTCAGTTCGGTACGCAGCGTCTCCAATTGGCTGATAGTACGCTCACACAGACTTCGTCCGTCCTTGCTCGTATCAAGGAACTGGCCGTTCAGGCGCGGAGTGACACGGTCAATCCGGAAAACCGGCAGGCCATTGCCCAAGAGGTTCGCCAGTTGCAACAGCATCTCGTTCAACTCGCCAATAGCGAGGTCAACGGTCAAGCGATCTTCGGCGGGACAAAGACCGATACCCCACCCTATGTTTTGGGAGGTGGTGATAACATCACTTACGTGGGCAACGCCGAGACGCAATCGATTGCGGTCGGGGAGGGGTTGACCATTCAGGTGCTCATTCCGGGATCGCAAGTGTTCTCAGGGCCTACGGTGAACATTTTCGACGGGATTCGAGACCTTCTGGTCGCCCTGGAGTCGAACAGCGGAGCAGGGATCGAGGCAGGTATCGGCAGCCTCGATCAAAGTTTGACCCAAGTGACCAACGTGCAGGGACAGGTCGGAGGACTAGTCAATCGCCTTGAGACGACACAAGACTGGCTTGATCAGGCAAATACGTTGCTGACCCAGACGATCTCGGAAAACGAGGACGCCGACCTGGCGCAGGCCATCACGGAATTGAGCAAGCAGCAGGTAGCGCTCCAGGCTACCCAAGCAACATTAAGTCGTGTCTTTGAAACCTCGTTACTGAATTTCCTTCAATAATCCAGCTCCTCAAGTTCGCGGGCAGTACTACCGATAAGTGATTCAGAGTCGCTGGGCCAAGGATGGCGGGCATGCTGGCTTTGACACGAAAGCGCGGTGAAGCAATCACTATCGGCACGGACATTCGCGTCGTTGTGCTTCAGGTGAAGGGAGGATCGGTTCGCCTCGGTGTAGAGGCCCCACGCGCCATCGAGGTGCACCGTGACGAGGTCTATAGTCGGATTCTCGAGCAAAATCGCCTTGCCGCTGCCATGCCAGTGCCCGTAATTCCCGCGGGCCCTCTATCGGCTCCAAAGCGACCTCGCACGATTCACTTGCAGGTAGCCGGCGGGATGCCGCTCCGGATGATCTCGAAGTCATCGACTCATGACGATCACGATCCACACTAGCCGTTTTGGTCCGTTGACGGTCGCAGAGGATGCCATGATCACGCTGCCCGCGGGCCTGATCGGCTTTGGTGGGTCCACGCGCTTCGTGATCCTTGATCATTTCCGTCCGGCACCCTTCAAATGGTTGCAGTCAATGGATGAACCCGATCTTGCGTTCGCCATTATGGATCCTGTCGATTTGTCCTGCGACTATCGGATCACCCTCACGGAGGACGACGCGCTGGATTTGGAATGTCGAGACGGAGACGAGTACGCGGTTTTTGTCATTCTCACGGTCCGCTCGGCGGATGTTGGGGATACTACCGCGAATCTGCGCGGACCGGTCATCGTCAACCTCCGTACCCGGAAGGGAAAGCAGGTGGCGCTTGCCGAGGATCTGCCGACCCGGTATCCGGCCTTTACCCCGGCACCCTCAGTTGAGCCGGTGTCCACGGGCGTGGCGCTCTGATTGGAGACACTTCATCGCACGAGACGAACCGCCCAGTGATTTACAATGAGTAAGTCAGTCAACAAGACGAAGATTCCCATCTCCGAATTAGCCGTCGGAATGCTCGTGACGGGCGTCGATCGACCGTGGTACGCGACGCCGTTTTTATCACACCGGATGACGATTACGAGCGAATCCGAAATCGTCACACTC
This sequence comes from Nitrospira sp., assembly GCA_036984305.1. NCBI lineage: Bacteria > Pseudomonadati > Nitrospirota > Nitrospiria > Nitrospirales > Nitrospiraceae > Nitrospira > Nitrospira sp. The sequence goes on along the minus strand of BQWY01000001.1, from coordinate 2,888,415 downwards.
AAGGCGTGCGGCGTCAAGCTGGTCGAAATCGAGGTGTCCGAACCGACCGACAGCCAAACCGTGGTGTCGGTCTCATCATCGCCACCGGCGCCGAGACCACTTGAGGCACCGACCGAGGCCGAAGCGGAGGACGCTCAAGCGGCAGGGCAGGTGGGGCAACGGGACCGGCCCGAAGTCGTCTCAGACGGTACGCGGACTGCTGGGGCTCGCTGCAGCTCGTCGCGCACGAGCGATGCATTTTCGCCCAGCAAGCACGCAAGCGATGAGGCCGCATCCTCTCCGTCGGAACTTCCCGCTACGCCATTCGAGGAAGAACTGCAGGTAGCCCAACAGGCATACGATCAGGCCAGAACCGCGGTGAAGCATGCGCTGGAACAGGCGAAGATGGGTCGAGCCTTCGAGATGGAAGTGGTGAATCGCATGGTCGGGTACCTGGCGGACAGCATACTGCGAAACCCGGTGGCCCTTGCCAGCCTTTCACGGCTCAAAAGCATTGATGAATACACCTACTATCATTCGGTCAATACGTGCGTGTTGGCTATGGCGCTGGGCAGCCATCTTCGAATGAACCGCGAGGCGTTGCAAACCTTGGGCCTCGGGGTTCTCTTGCACGACATTGGGAAAACCCAAGTCTCGGCTGAGCTGCTGCACAAGCCGGGACGACTCGCAGACGAAGAAACGGAAATCCTGAAGCAACACGTCATGCGGGGTGTGGAGTTTCTGACCGACATGATGAAGCTCTCCGGCGAGGTCATTTTGCCTGTACTCGAACACCATGAACGTATGGATGGTTCCGGCTATCCTCACGGTCACAAGCGCCCAGAGTTGTCCGAATTTGGGCTGATCGCGGGCGTGGTGGACGTGTACGACGCGTTAACGAGCGATCGTCCCTACCGTAAGGCCGTTTCTCCGCATCAAGCGCTACAGACTTTGTACGATATGGCGCGACGAACACAGTTAGACGCTGCCTGCGTGGAGCGCTTTATTCGGTGTATGGGGATCTATCCCGTTGGGTCATGCGTCAAACTAAGCACGGGAGAAATCGGCGTCGTGGCCAAGGTGAATCCCACACAAACGCTGAACCCGCTGATCCTTATCGTTCGCGAGTCACAGAGCGGAGTCGCAATGAAGCCCCAGCCGTTGGATCTGTCCCTACAATCAGGGAAAACCGTCAGACGAATTACCGAAGTTCTGCACCCCTCCACCGCCGGCATCGTCCCCAATGATGTGCTCGATGGCTCGCCGATGCGAACCACCGCCAGCATGGCCGCCTAACGGCTGCTCATTGGTCCCTCGTCGTGACCTGAAACAAATACATTTCTGCCGGGCCAATGCGGCAAGTTATTCCTCATTCGGGCCGTTCGTGACGCAGGCCCGCCGACATTCCCCACGTTTTCCATATGTTGCATTTAGCCAGCATGGTCCGGACTTTGCTCAATGGCTGATGGGGCTGGCCTGACGGTCGCGGGTGAAGTCCGCGTTCCACGCATGAGTGGAACGCGCGTCCAGCAATGCGACGAAGGTCACTCAGCGCACGTCGACAAGTGGGGCAGCGAGATGATGACCGCCAAAACAACGACAACTTGTCCAAGTGCCGAAATCGAGGGTGTCTCGCCTGGGATGGCCGACCTGATCCGCTCGGCCAACGAATTGTTCGGCGAGGTACCTATGCCTCTGTTTTCGTGCTTTGATCTTCGGCACCGAATCGGGTCCGCTTCGGCTCAGCCCGATCCGCTCGCGGCGTTACAACTGAACATTGGGCAATCTCGCACGGAAGGGGTTTCCGACCCGGAACTGGCTGAGTTATTGCGCCCGCATCGATTGGGGGAATGGGCGCTGTCTTCGGCTGCGATCAATCGCCTCGTCCTGGATGTCTTGCGGGACCGTCCGCGCATCGTATTGGAGTTCGGGTGTGGCAGCAGCACCGTCGCGTTGGCTTGGGCACTTCGGAAATGCTGGGGTTCGACGCCTGCCCCAATGGTGTTTAGCATTGAACAGTCGGCCGAGTTTCTGTTGCAGACGGAACAACAGTTGGAGGCTGCCGGATTATCCTCGGTTGTTCGCCTGTTGCATGCCCCGCTGACGGATCAGACGATCGATCGCATGCAAACAAGATGTTATGCCCTGGGATCTGACATCCTCCCCCGCTTCCTCGGCGGCCGTTGTCCCGAGTGGGTGGTTATCGATGGACCAGCGGCAGATCATGGTGGGCGAGTAGGAACGCTCCCGTTGGTTGGCGAGCACTTGGCCCCAGGGGCTCGTGTGTATCTCGACGATGCGCTACGGGACGGTGAATTGATCATTGCCGACTGGTGGGGCCGGTTGGGATACCTGGACGTCGAAGGGATTCTGTGGATCGGCAAGGGGCTGTTGATCGGCCGGGCACCGGGGCGAGCCGCCTCCCACAGTCCCTCTGCCCACGCCTATCTGGCGGCATTGCTGGGAACCACTACGTTTCGACTCCCAGGAATAGCCCAGCCGGCAGAGATCGACTTGGGGAGACCGGCCGACAAACTGGTTCGGCCTCGTACCATGACAAGCGCGATCCCGGCCGCGGCCCAGGTTATGGTCCCTGCTCAGGCGTCCAATGGACGGGTCTGTGTGTTTATTAATACGTACTACACAGGGTTTTTATCCGCCCACTATCAGCGACATCCAGAACTGGCCAAGGCGACCTATGAGGAGCAACACCACTCGCTGATCGGAGCCGGGTTCGGTGACAGTGATTTTTATTCGGAAGGGCTCAAGGCCGCGGGTTGGCGCGCGCATGACCTGATCGTCAATTGTGCCCCCTTGCAAGCGGCATGGTCGCGCAATCGGCGGACGGCAGCCGATATCCGTGGCCTGGCCATCGCCATTGAGCAAGTCCGGGCACTCTCTCCCGATGTGCTGTATCTTCACGATCTCAATCTCGCCACTCCAGAATTTCTGGATCAGATTCGTCCCTACGCATCTTTGATCGTCGGGCAAATCGCTTCCCCGATTCCAGAACAGGCCGATTTGAGCCGATTGGATATTCTTGTGTCGTCCTTCCCGCATTTCGTCGATGCGTTCCGACGCGATGGACACACCGCCTATTACCAGCCGTTGGCGTTCGAGCCACGGATACTCGGTCGACTTGGCGAACCCGTGCGCGAGCACCGTGTGAGCTTTGTCGGCGGACTGTCTCCGGCGCACCGAGACCGACAACAGTTCGTGGCCGCATTGGCCACACACCTTCCGCTCGAATGCTGGGGATATGGCACGCAGGCGCTCACGCAGGGCGGCGTCGACGCGAAGCGGCTTCATGGTGAGTGCTGGGGAATGGAGATGTTCGGGGTGCTGCGCCGGTCGTTGGTAACCGTCAATCATCACATCGACGTCGCGAAGAACGCAGCGAACAACATGCGGCTGTTCGAAGCCACCGGATGCGGGGCGCTCCTGATCACCGACTATAAGGACAACCTGAACGATCTGTTCGAGATTGGGACCGAAGTGTTGGCCTATCGATCCATCGAGGAATGTGTGGATCTCGTTTCATATTGCTTAAGCCATCCCGAGGAGGCGGCGGCGATCGCGCGGCGAGGCCAACAGCGAACCTTGACGCATCATACGTATAGGTTGCGCATGGAGCAGACGGCTGAATGGTTGGAGCGTCACCTTCGCGTCAGACGGCATTCGGGGGGGCGCCAAGCGGTCGATCCTAGTCGCGTATCGTATGGAAAGCGGGCCGTGAGTCTCGCCGAGATTCCACCACAACTCGCGGTGGCCTGGGAGTCGCCGGATATCCCGGCGCGGCAGCGCGCGCTGGTCGACGAGGAGTTGAGGCTGATGTGGACCGGCCGTGTGCCGACGATATTTCAAGTGATGGCCCAGGCCCTGCGTCCCTATGTCCGCGCCGAGGTTCCCGTGCTCGAGGTCGGCTGCGCAAGCGGCTACTACTATGAGGTGCTCGAATACCTACTGAACGTACGGCTGACATATACGGGAGTCGACCTCTCGGCCGCCATGGTGGCAATGGCGCGTGACTGTTATCCCCGTGCCACGTTTGGTGTCGCGAATGGGGCAGGGCTGCCTTTTGACGATGGGTCCTTTCCCATCGTCGTGTCGTCCTGTGTCCTCCTGCACGTGCTGGACTATCCGGTGCACATCCGTGAGGCCAGCCGAGTGTCGTCAGACGTGGTGGTTCTCCATCGGACGCCGGTCTGCCGCTCTCAGTCAACGCAATACTTTCGCAAGTTTGCCTACGGAGTGGAAACCCAAGAACTCCGCTTCCAGGAGTCTGAGTTACTGGACCTCGCTCAGACGGGCGGTCTTCAGCTTCGAGAGGCGATCGAATTCGAACGCCACCCGGATGCAGATGAGTTCGAGGTGACCTATGTCTTCAGAAAACGCTCCGATGAATTTTAGTCGGCTGCGCGACCGTAAGGTGCTGATCACCGGCGGGCTGGGCTTCATCGGCTCAAACTTGGCCGAACGGCTCGTATGGCTCGGGTCCGACGTCACTCTGCTCGACAGTATGATTCCGGAATACGGGGGCAATCTGCACAACGTGGAGGGTTTTCGGCACCGACTTCGGATCAATATCGCCGATGTACGAGACGAACACGCACTGCGTTACCTCGTGCAAGGACAGGACGTCCTCTTCAATCTGGCCGGTCAGACGAGTCATCTGGACTCCATGGAACATCCGCGGTCTGACTTGGAGATCAATGCCGCGGCCCAATTGTCCATTCTGGAAGCCTGCCGACGGTACAACCCCCTGGTGAAACTGGTCTTTGCAAGCACCAGGCAAATCTATGGCAGGCCTGAGCGCTTACCGGTCGATGAGCGTCACCCGATTCGACCGGTCGATGTCAATGGCATCAACAAAATGGCGGGGGAGATGTATCACCTGCTTTATCACCAAGTATACGGCATTCGTACCGTGGCGCTTCGTCTCACGAATACCTACGGCCCTAGGATGCGGGTGAAGGATGCACGTCAGACATTCTTGGGCATATGGATCCGCCGCCTCATCGATGGCCTTCCCATTTTGATTTATGGGGACGGTCACCAAATTCGTGATTTCAATTACGTGGATGATGTCGTCGATGCGCTGCTGATGGCCGCGACGGAGGATCGGGCCGACGGCTGCGTCTTCAATCTTGGAAGCTCCGAGTGTGTCACGTTGAAAGACACGGCCGAGTTGTTGATCGAGCTGTATGGAAAAGGTTCATACACCCTTGTTCCATTTCCTGACGACCGCAAGTCGATCGATATTGGCGACTATCACGGTGACTTTACGCATATTCGGTCGCAGTTGCGGTGGTCACCGCGCGTGTCGTTACGCGAGGGCCTGCACCGCACGGTCACCTTTTATGCTCAGCACTCCATGCATTACTGGCAGCATGATGCGGCCTGAGACGATCTCCTTGATGGCACCGGGGGTTGCTGTGCGCGCTCACCGTCCGGCATTAGATGCGGCGATTGCGCGCGTGCTCGATCGGGGAAGGTACATCCTCGACGAAGAAGTGCATGCATTCGAGCGCGAGTGGGCGGCATATCTCGGCGCGCGTTCGTGTGTCGGGGTCGGCAGCGGGACCGATGCCCTGGCCATTGCCTTGCGGGCGGTCGGTGTGCAGGCGGGAGACGAAGTGTTGACAGTCTCGCATACGGCTGTAGCCACAGTCGCCGCGATCGAGCAGATCGGGGCGGTGCCGGTGTTGGTGGACATCGATTCGCGCTCTCGATGTTTGGACCCCGAGCGGCTGGAGGCGGCGTATTCGGCAGGTGTGACGGCCATTGTACCGGTGCATATGTACGGACAACCGGCGGCGATGCGCGAAATCCACTCGTTTGCGGAACGCCACGGTCTCTGGGTGGTTGAGGATTGTGCTCAAGCCCACGGGGCGGAAATCGGTGGTCGTAAGGTCGGGACATTTGGCGATGCGGCGGCGTTCAGTTTCTATCCGACCAAAAACCTCGGCGCGTTCGGCGATGCCGGTGCCATCGTGACGGATCGGGACGATGTCGCAAAGGCCGCGCGGGCGATCCGGCAGTACGGATGGGAAACACGCTACGTGAGTCACCGAACCGGGGTGAATTCGAGGCTCGACGAATTGCAGGCGGCCTGCCTTCGCGTGTTGCTCCCTCACTTGGATGAGGCGAATCGACGACGACATGCCATGGCGGCCTCCTACCGGAATGCGCTCCGAGGGGATTCGGTGGCGGTGCCGAGGCTGATCCCCGGCACTCTTTCGGCCATGCATCTGTTTGTCGTCGAGTGTTCGGATCGGGAGGCCTTTGAGACATTCATGGCTCGAGAAAGAATCGAAACCGGGCGGCACTACCCGCTGGCGGTACATCAGCAGCCGGCCTATCTAGGTCGCCTCAGAGGACACGATCGGCTCTACCGAACCGAGCGGCTGTACCGCAACCTTGTGACGTTGCCCTGTCATCCCGGCCTGAGCGACCGCGAGGTGGCCGACGTCTGTGCGGCGCTGACACAGTGGTGCAACCTGGCGAGTTCGGCGGATGCCCCTGTGCGACTCGTGTAGGAAGGAGACGAAGGCATGGCGCGACATTACTGCACGTATTTCGACCGGAACTACTTGGCCAAGGGCCTGGCGCTCGTCGAATCTTTGCGTCGACATGAAGTTGAAGGATTCACCCTGCATGTAGTGTGTCTTGATGAGATCACGCGAACGCTCCTGAAGCGACTGGCGTTGCCGGATGTCGTGACCGTCCCTGTTCACGAGTTGGAACGGGACGACGAAGCCCTTCGAACGGCAAAATCGAATCGTTCACTCACGGAATACTATTGGACGCTAACGCCCACTGTGGTCTTGAGGATCTTGGAGCGTAACCCCGCGATTGAGCTACTCACGTATCTGGACGCGGACCTGTATTTCTATGGCAACTCTCAGCCGATTTTCGATGAACTCGGCGGCCGCGCCATTCTCATTCATGAGCATCGATTCTCTCCCGCCCAACGGCACCTCGCTACCCATAACGGTCTGTACAATGTCGGCTGGCTGAGCTTTCGACGGAACGCGACGGGGCGTGCGGCACTCGAGTGGTGGCGTGCACGGTGTCTCGAGTGGTGCCATGCGCGCTACGAGGACGGCAAGATGGGCGACCAGATGTATCTGAACGATTGGCCAAGCCGATTCGAGGACGTGGTCGTGCTCCAGCACGTGGGTGGAGGCGTCGGTCCGTGGAATCACGACCAATATGAGATATCGGCAGACCGGAGAGGGCGGCCCCACGTTGATGGCATGCCGGTCATCTTCTACCATTTCCATTCCTTTACGATGATCAATCACGATGTCGCGCTACCCACGAAGCATCCGCACTATCTGCTTCCCCAGCGTGCCCTGACTCTCTTGTTCCTGCCGTATCTTTATGCAATCGAGCGAGCCATCGCGCTTATCCGAGAAGTCGACTCTTCATTCTCCGCCGGGTTCCATTCCGAAGAGTCGGTCACCGAGCGGCATACGATGATGGTTCGGCATCGCTTCGCGTCAGAGATTCTGCGGCAGGGGGTTCCGCAAACCGTTTTGCAGCTCGATCCTGAATGGGATGCGTTTTGTTCCTCACAGGTACAGCCCACGCGCACCGGTGTGCCCGATGCGGTCGTTTCGGGGTCCCAGGTCGTAGGTGGTACGACTGCCCCGCGTGCGGCTGATGGAGCCGCCACAACGAACACCACCTCCGTTGCGAGGAAACCAGCGGACGAACTGGCCGCTCGACTCTCCACCGTGGCGATGGTCGTGCGAGAATGTCGGCGGCTCGAGAGCCTGCTGGCAAGGCAGGGAGGCGAGCCTGGCGCTCTCGGGGCGACAATACGCGCATGGATGGCCTCGCTGCCGGAGCATCCTGATGTCCGCCGAGTCAATGAACGCATTCGAAGCCGCTCTCTGGCCGAAATTGCTCACCTGCCGGGGCGATTGGCTCTTGCCAACCATTATGTATGCCCTGCCGTCGAACACTTGCTTGAATGGATGTTGGCATCGAATGAAACAACGAACTTTACGTACGACCTGACGGACCTCAACAAGGAGCAATTGGTGTGGTTTGTCGCGGCCGTGGCGGATGCCACGCCTGGTCAGGTGCGGGAATACATCCATGAACTGGAGGGGGATGAACAACTCCGCGCCCACGTACGGGCACAGACCGTCGATGGCCCGTTTCATGCGACGTCCGACCCAGTGCCGCGGTACGGTCGACGCTTGGGTTGGTACGCGCTCGTACGCGCGACAAAACCTCGTGTGGTCGTCGAGACTGGTGTCGATAAGGGATTGGGCACCTGTGTCCTGGCTACCGCTCTCATGCGAAATCAGGCAGAGGGTTTCGAAGGACGCTTGTATGCGACGGACATCGATCACAGGGCCGGATATCTGTTCAAACCCCCGTATTCCCGCGCGGGTTCTGTTCTCTATGGAGATTCCATTGAGATGTTGAATCAACTGGAGGGACCGATTGACCTCTTTATTTCGGACAGTGCCCACGAGCCGGAGTACGAGGCTCGTGAATACGCGTGTGTCGAGCCGAAGCTCGCGAAGACCGCGATCGTTCTCAGCGACAATGCCCATGCATCATCCGCGCTGGCTGTCTTCGCCGAGAGAACCGGTCGACCCTACAACTTTTTCCGAGAACAACCGCGTGAACATTTCTACCCGGGCGCGGGGATCGGCGTGGTGTGCATGGGGAAATCTCGCGCAGAGATGTCGAGGCAGTCCCATCCAGTCCAATCTCTGACCGGGATGCGTCAGCAGGGGCGACCGACGGCCACGACGACCGGAGAGTCGACGGCGCCGCGGATTTCCGTGATCGTCTCCTCCTACAACGCACAGGAGCATATTTGGGAATGTCTGGAGGATGTACAGCGACAAACGATTGCACGCCAACTGGAAATAATCGTGGTCGATGCGGCATCCCCGCAACAGGAGCGAGTCGTTATCGAAGCGTTCCAACAAAAGTACGGCAACATCACCTTCGTGCGCACTCCGAAGCGGATCGGCGTCTATGCAGCCTGGAATATGGCCTTGCGCCTCGCGCGTGGTACGTACGTGACACCGTTCAGCACGAATGATCGGTTGAACCCGGAAGCCTATGCGACGATGGCCCAGGCGCTCGATGCACATCCTGACGTGATGCTCGTGTACGGCGATACCCACATTACGCGGAATGCGCACGAAAGCTTTCAGCGACATACCCGGGCCGGAACGTGGCGATGGCCCGAGTACTCGTACTCGGATTTATGCCAGAGATGTCTCGTGGGGCCTCATCCAATGTGGCGCCGTGCTGTTCACGACGAAATCGGTTACTTCGACGAAAGTTACGTGGCATTGGGCGACCAGGAATTTTGGCTCCGGCTTGGAGCGCGGCATCGCCTCCTGCATCTCCCTTTCGTGACGGGGCTGTACTGGTTATCCGCAGACGGACTTTCCAATCGGCCGGAACTCGCCCAACCGGAGGAGCACCGGCTTCGATCGATGTATACGTCCGGTGGGCCGCGGCCATCCTCAATTGGAGGGAGGTGCGACGAGGAGCGCGGTGAGATCGTGTGTTCGGTGATCGTGCCGGTTTGGAATCGGTGTGAATTGACGAGCCAATGTGTCACGGCGCTCGCGACTGCGACCACCGACGTGAAATGGGAGTTGATCGTCGTGGATAACGGTTCGAGCGATGAGACCCAACGATTCCTCGCCACGGTGGGGGGCGATGTGCGCGTGATCCGAAACGAACAGAATCTTGGTTTTGCCAAGGCCTGCAATCAGGGTGTGGCAGCCGCAAAGGGCAAACATCTCGTGTTTCTGAACAATGATACGGTTCCGCTGGCTGGTTGGCTCAGCGCGATGGTCGCCGAGGTGGAAGCGCATCCTGAAGTGGCCGTTGTGGGCAGCAAGTTATTGTTCCCGGACGGGACGATTCAGCATGCCGGCGTCGTTTTCTCCAAATTTTGTCACGCCCCGTATCATATCCACATGCGTTCGCCAGGGGACCATCCGCCTGCGAATCGGAGACGGGAATTTCAAGCCGTGACGGCCGCGTGCATGCTCGTCCGGCGAGAGCGATTCGATGAGGTTGGTGGCTTCGACGAGGGATACCAGAATGGATTCGAGGATGTCGATTTGTGCTTGAAGATCAGAGAAAAGGGCGGGCGCATCGTCTATCAGCCAGCAAGCGTGCTGTACCATCTGGAAGGTCAATCGGTCGGTCGCCGGTCTCGAGATGCGGAGAACATCGAGCGGTTGCGAGCGTGCTGGGGACACCAGTGGTGGTTGCCGGATGAGGATATCTATTACGTCGAGGATGGATACGCCGCGGTGGTCTATGAAGAAGGAGGTCGTCCTCGAACGCGCCTCGAGGCCCTGGATGACCCGGCGATCCGGGCTCAATGGCAGGTCGTGGCAAGCGCCCAACGATGTGCAGGCCGGCAGGATCTCAATGGATTGCGGCGAGAATTGAACCGCCCTGAGGCGTGGCCGAATGATGTCGTGACGTTGCAGTGGGCGGCGACTCTCTGCAAGTTGGTTGGCATCCCTGACCGAGCCATATCCTTTTGGGAACGAATCCTCGCCCTGGGTGAGGACGCTCCTGCTCGAACGGTGCTCGCGCAATACGATCTAGAATCGGGACGATTCGATGCAGCAGCCGCCCATCTCGAAGCGGCGTTGACCCATGCTCCCACGCATGCCCAAGCTTGGTTCTTGCGCGGGGTGTTGGAGATGCAGCGGCAACGGTTTGATGCGGCTGCACGGGCGTTCGAGCGTGCATGGAAGCATGGTGCGGAAGCACGGAAGGCTCAGTTGGGATTGTGCATGGCATTCATGGGACAGGGGCGATCGGAAGCCGCGTGGGACCTCAGTATCCGTCTCGGCGAGGAGTATCCAGACGACCAAGAAGTGATCCATTGGGTGATCCGTTCCGGCACTACCCTTCAGCGTTGGCCAGCGCTTGCGGACAGGCTCGCGCGATATGTCGCCCGCAATCCGGCTGATCTTTCCTCTCGCTTCGCCTATGCGAGCGTACTGGTGAGACTGGGGCGGTTCGATGCGGCACAGCAGGAGCACGATACGATCCAGATCTTTAATCCAGGATTTAATGGACTCCCGGAGTTAGCCAAGGCGGTGAGGAAAGATGACGTGTACACCGTTGGTGCGGACCTTGGGTGGCGGAGCTGCACCTGAACGCAGGCTCCTCATTCAACTGGCACGACTAGGCGACGTCGTGCAGTCACTGCCGGCCTATTGCGGAATTCGTGCGGCGAATCCCGGAGCGCAAATCGATGTATTGTGTGCCTCGGCGTTGGCGCCGATCGCGGAGACGTTCCCGGGGGTCGGACACGTGTTGGGATGGGATGGACTTCGCTGGCGCAACTGGGGATGTCGCTGGGAGACTGACGCGTCGGCCGTCCAGGAGGAAGCGGGACGCTACATGGGGGACTTGGTGCCTCATCGATACGATGTGGCGTACAACCTCAATCAACACGCACGCGCCATCACGGCGGCGCATTTGTGCGCGGCTTGCGTGCAGGGTCCTGGCCTTGATGGCGTATTGACTTCCACGCTTCCACCCTGGGCCACGTACCTTCGCACGATCGCAGTCGAGCGGGGAGAGAACCGCGTGCACCTCGCCGACGCCTTCTGCGGACTGTGTGGAGTCCGCCCACCGGCTAATCCGCCGCAGCTTACGGTGTTGCACACCGAACTGCCCCATGATCTCGCGGCCGTCGGCGAGCGGGATGGGATGTGGGTCGCGGTGGTCCTCGGGGCTGGCGATCGGGAACGCGTGATTCCCGGGTCCGTGTGGAAGGAATGGATTGTGGAGTTTCTGCAGTCCATGGCTACGGGGCAGATTCTGCTGATTGGTACAGGCATGGAACGTGAAGTGGCGCGTGCCATCCAGGATGACCTCACTGGGCTACAACTCGGCCGTGTCTGGGATGCCACAGGTCGCTTGTCCCTTCGGCAACTGGCGATATGTTTGCAGCGATGCGCCTGGGTCTTGGGGGCCGACACCGGGCCCCTGCACCTCGGGGCGGCCGTTGGCGCACGTGCCATGGGGTGGTACGTGGCCCGAGCCCGCGCACATGAAACCGGTCCATACGGATCAGGTCACATGGTATGGCAATGGCAGAGCGTGACCGGCGGACCTGCTCCCCATCGGCGAGACTATCAGCTCAGGCCGTGCACGCAACAGGCATGGCCGATTCGGGAGAGTGTCGCCCTACTACTTAGCGGGACCTGCGAAATAGGGCTTGAGGGGTGGTCTCTTCTGCGGAGTCATTTCGATGATTGGGGCACCTATTACACCGCTGCAGACGAAAACGGATCCTCGATTTCTTTACAACGAAAGGACGTATGGACGAGGCTGCATCTCGAGCCAACCGACATACAACGATGAGTCGACTGGAGACAAATGTGCGGCATCTTGGACCGCAGCAAAAGCGCATCGCGCGCCTGCTGCGAGAGGCGAACTCTGGCGGTCTCGCCGTGATGGCAGCTCGATCCGGTCATCCGACGGCAAAAGCAGGAGAGCGTTGGGTGCACAGCGCCTATGATCCCATCAGTGAGACCCGCCAGTGGGCAACCGCGCAGCAGGCCTCTTGGAACGAAGGAGAAGTCGCTGTCGTGTTCGGCGTGGGGTTGCTGTACCACGTGGAAGCGTTACGGAGGACCGCATCACCCTCCCGCAAAATTGTCGTGGTCGTGCCGGATCTAGGGGAATTGCGGGTCGCGTGCGAGGCGCGTGACTGGGACTCCTGGGTCTCCGGCATCCTTTGGATCACCGGTGATCCGGACCTCGTATCACGAGAGTTAGTTGGCCTTGGTGAGCCTCTGCGGATACTCTCCTATGTGCCGGCGATGAGTGTGCACGTCGACTACTATCAGACAGTGGAGACACATCTGCGTGAGCAGCTGGCGGAAAAGGCCGGAGGCCGTCTCCATGTGGCGGTGATCGGGCCGATTTACGGTGGTTCGTTACCCATAGCTGGCTATGTGGTCTCGGCGCTCAAGTCACTCGGCCATCAAGTGACCTGGGTGGATCATTCTCCTCATCACTCGAGCTATGAGGCAATGGGTCGGCTTCAGTCGAGACGTCATACCCAAATTCTTCAGGGCAGCTTTGGGGAGCTGTTGGGGCAGCTTTCGATGGCCCGGATTGCCGAAAACCCACCCGATGTGGTCTTGGCGCTGGCGCAGGCGCCACTCTCTCTGGGCGCCTTGCAGCAACTCAGAAAGAAGCATTTTGTGACCGCGATGTGGTTCGTGGAAAACTATCGCCATCTGACGTATTGGCAACAGGTGGCGGGAGGGTACGACTACTGGTTTGTGATTCAGCGGGGAGCCTGTATCAATGCCCTCAAAGCCGCGGGGGGCCGGCAGGTTTCGTACCTGCCAATGGCAGCGGACCCAACGGTGCATCGTCCTGTGCCACTCACCGTTGCCGAACAGACTGAATTCGGATCCGACGTCTCATTCGTCGGAGCGGGCTATGCCAATCGTCGCGAACTTCTGCCGGAGTTACTGTCTGATCGATGGTCGTTCAAGTTATGGGGCAACGAATGGGACGGCGCAGATGCGCTCCGACAGGTCGTGCAGCGCAACGGGGCGCGGATCGATACCGACACCTGCCTCAAGGTATTCCTCGCGAGCACGATCAATTTGAATGTGCATTCGTATACCGGCCGCGGCTTCGACCCAGACGGTGATTTTGTGAATCCACGAACGTTCGAGTTGGCTGCCTGCGGAGCGTTCCAACTGGTGGATGCGCGCGCGCTGTTGCCAGAGTTGTTTCGGCCGCACGAGGTCGCAACCGTCGCGGCGCCGGCAGAATTGCCCGCGGCCATCCGCCGATGGTTAGAAAACGTGCATGATCGGACGGCAATGATTCAAGCTGCACGCTCCAGGGTGCTCGCTGATCACACCTACGTCCATCGGGTCAGACAGATGCTGAGCGAAATCGGGCTCAGCCAGCCTGACCGAGTCGGGGCGCTCCTCCGTGGTGCGCGGGAAGCAGAACAGTTGGTGAAGCGGGCGGGGGACTGCCCAGAACTTACTCCGTTGCTCCGCGCTTCCCAATCCAAAGATCGAGTTGAGTTGAAGGATGTAGCTGCCGAGATTCGGCGAAAAGGGCCGACCGCGCAATTGACACAGGCCGAGTTGCTGATTCTGATGATGGACGAATATCGAATCGAAACACGGGACGTGGCATGAGACGGCAGGTCCTCATCCTCAATGTGACCCGCATGGGCGATCTGATTCAAATGGGGACTCTCCTGGCGCGTCTCCGATATGAATGGCCCGACGTCGAGATCGATGTTGTCGTCGATCGGCAGTTCGAAAGTACGGCAAGACTCCTGCCTGGTATCCGCACCGTCCATCCATATGATTTCGATCGTTTAGTCAACGATTGCCGTGCAATGAGCCGCGATGTCGTGGAATTGTACAGGGCCGTGAAGCGGTGGGCGACTCCGCTGACGAAGGCTGGGTACGACCGCCTCATCAACTTGACCTTTACGCGACGGAGCGGATTGCTGGCTAAGTATCTACAGGTCCCGGATATCCGTGGTGTCGTGAGCGCGCCGGATGGCTCCACCTCCATCCGCGATCCATGGTTGTCCTATTTCACCGATTTGCATCACTATCGACGTTTCAATCGGTTTAACCTTGTGGACCTCTACGCCCTTGGCGGTAGTGGCCCAGGCCCCCATGCACCGCTGTCGCTCAGGGTAACCGAGAATGCCCGCCGCTGGGTGGATGGATGTCTTGGGGGCAATCGTCCCGCGGACGGCTGGGTGGCTGTCCAAATCGGTGCTAGCGAGGCCATCAAGGCGTGGCGCCCAGCTTCGTTCGGGCAGACCATGGCGAAACTGAGCAGAAGAGCGTCCATTGGATTCGTATTGATTGGCACGCAGGCCGAACGTGCGGCAGTTCTCGAATCGTTGGCCGAGTACCGCCGGGCAGGAGGGACGGCGGCGATCCTGGATTTCGTCGATCGCACGCCGTTGCCCCAACTGATTGCGTTGCTCGCACGTGCCCGCCTACTGCTGACGAACGATACGGGTCCCATGCACATTGCAGTGGCGGTCGGCACGCCCGTCATCGATCTTTCGGTCGGTCATGTCGACTTTCGTGAAACTGGTCCCTATGGCCATGGGCATTGGGTCGTCCAGCCGGACTTGGAATGTGCGCCTTGCGGATTCGATCGCGTATGTTTACATCACGCGTGCAAAGATCGCGTTGATGTCGATGAACTCGCCGAATTGGTTGCGCATGTCCTGGGACGGGGAGAATTGCCGCAGCTCGTGAGCGGCGTCAAGTTGTTTCAGTCCGAAATCGATGAGGACGGGCTCGTTCGATTCCGCCAGCGCGCCGGTCGGATTGATGCGTTCAATGAATGGTACGGTGCCTGGTGGCGACGGTACTGGTACGCAGAGCTCGTTGGACAACCAATGCAGACAGGTGCGGGACAAGAGTGCCCGCCGGACCGCAGCCACGTGGAGGAAATGTACCGCCATCTCGAACCGCTCATTGGTCTAATCTCTGCGCGCGTCGCAGATCTGAACCGGGCCGCTACGCAAGTGCGCCTCCGCGCAACGGATTTGCAGGAGTTACATCGTTCGTTGACCGAGGTGCAGCGGCGCATCGGCCATGTGACGGAAGCCTCCCCGGCGTTTGGTCCGCTGGCGGTCGCGTTACGACGAGAGTTGGCGTGTGACGAAGGCCTAACGATTGCCGCCATGGCGCGTGCTCGCGGGCAGGCCTTCCTGCGATGGATCAGGCGCGTGCAACGGGTGCACGCAGCGTTATGTACTCGCCAGGGTGCTACGCCCTCAGCGGGGGCGACCGAACCGCGACCGGCATGTCATGCCTAACGGCGGAGACGCCGTCAGGATCATGGTCTGGACAACGAAAGGAGTGGTGCCATGCATGTAGCCCTCAACGATGAACGCTGGCAGGTGTCGGATGACGCGAGTTTGATGGAGGTGCTAGCCGATCTTAGCGAACGTGCGTCGGCGCGACAACACCTTGTGACGTCACTGTATGTCGGTGACCGGGTTATAACGGATCGCGAGCTACAACCTCTCTATCTGTGTAAGCCACTGAGCGAAGTCGGTTCCGTCCGGGCCACCTCGCAGCCCTTGACGGTCGTCTATTCCGGTGTGCGCGCGACGGCTCAGCGACTTGGCAGGCAGTTGCGCAATGAAGGCGACCAGCTACTCGCTGAGGCGCGCGCTGGTCAACATGATGCCAGGAGGCTTGATGGGTGGCTAGGACAAATGGCGGACTTTGTGGAAGGAACGCTAGTCAGCGCCGAGGACGGTGATACGGCCGGGCAAGACGTGCTTCCCTGGATAGAGGAACTGCTGTGCGCGAGGAGTCAGCGGGACCTCGTTCGGATTGCCGACCTGTTGCAGTATGAGATTTTGCCTCGCTTGCCGCTGCCGGATGCCTCTGTTGGTGCTCGTTAGTGGTGATTGCTGTCCGCACGAGGTGCGAAGTCTCGACGGATGCCGCTCAAGTCCGTATCCGAAGTACCGATAACGGAGTAACGTGATTGGCGGGGTCGAAAGAGCAGGGTTACGCGTGGCCCGGAGCTTCATGACAGCTGCCAGATCGTTGGCACGGATGCTGACGATTCTCAGTCAAGACGGCTTCAGGATGTCAGGAGGAAGTGTCCATGGGATTAGTCATTAACACAAACATTGCGTCGTTGGCAGCCCAGCGGAATTTGAATACGACCAACTCTCAGCTGACCAAGTCGGTTGAGCGGTTGTCGTCAGGCCTGCGAATCACTCGGGCGGCAGACGATGCGGCCGGGTTGGCCGTGTCTGAAACATTGCGCGCGCAGATCCGCAGCATTAATCAGGCGTCGCGGAACGCGGGCGACGGGATCAGCTTGACACAAGTTGCTGACGGCGCGGCAGAAGCCATCGGCAATCTGCTGTCGCGTTTGCGCGAGTTAGCGACGCAAGCCGGCAGCGGCACAGTCGGCACGACCGAGCGGTCATACCTTGATCAGGAGTTTGTAGCCCTGCGTTCGGAAATCGACCGGATCGCAACGGTGACCGAGTTCAACGGGAATCCATTGTTGAGCGGTGCCAGCAATAGCTTCAATGTGTTCGTGGGGTTCAAGAGCGGCAACGGCAATGCCCTCACGTTGGATCTCAACGATCTCACGACCACCGACCTGTCGCTTAGCGGCGTGAACATCTCAACCTCGGCCAACGCGCAAAGCGCCTTGGCGAACATCGACAGCGCCATCAGTGCGGTGGCGACAGCCCGAGCCGAGTACGGGTCCATTCAGGCCAGGTTCGAGGCAGCTATTGCAAATCTTGGTGTGACGAGTGAGAACTTCTCGGCGGCCGAATCGCGCATTCGCGATGCGGACATCGCCTACGAAACGTCCGTATTCACCAAGAATCAGATTCTCGTCCAGTCCGGTGTGGCGATCTTGGCACAAGCCAATTCGTTGCCGCAGTCGGCACTGGCATTATTGCGATAGCTCGGCGACGTCCAGTCATCCGCCCTCTCCTCATCCTGAGGAGAGGGATCGGGTGACCGGACACGTTGAAAGGAGGCCACCATGATCCGTGACGTCACCGGGCACGGGGCCTTTCTGGCAGCCGGCGGGCGCGCAGAGGATGGCAAGCCACGTCAGCCGAAGGAACAGGTCGCTGAGCCGAGTCAAGATACCACTGCGGCGTCAGCTTCCGTCGAAGGACGGACAACGTCGGCGGAGGGTAGTCCGGGCAAGGGTATCCAACTCAATGGCAATGAGTTGCATTACGAGGTTGATCAGGAGCTGAACGAAGTGGTGATGAAGATATTGGATGGCAACACGGGCGATGTCATTCGGCAGATTCCAGCGGAGGAGCAAATACGATTGGCCAAGGTGCTGGAGGAGGCCTCCGGGACGCTACTGAGCAAGCACGTATAGCGGGCATCGAGAGTGAAGCGAGGGGGATATGGCGACCATCAGTTTTGGTGGGCTCGGCAATGGTGTGGACTTTGGCCAGGTCGTGGATCAGTTGGTCAAAGTCCAACAATTGCCTATCGATGCACTGCAGTCAAAGAAAAGCAATCTCCAGACCAAGCTGACCGATTATGGCACGTTGGGCGGCAAGCTGGTGGCGCTGCAGTCGGCGACCGATGCGCTGCGATTACCATCCTTCTTTGACCGCACAGCCGCCACGGTCAGCGACGAGTCGGTGCTGGGAGTGAGTGCCTCGTCGACGGCGACCCCAGGAACGTATCTCGTCCAAGTCACACGGTTGGCCACCGCACATCAAATTGCCAGTAAGGCGACGAAGACGGTTACTGCCACGACGAGTGATATCGTCAGCGGAGCAGGAGCGACGTTTTCCTTCCGAGTCGGAACGAGTGCCATTCAGACGGTCACACTGAGCGACACAGCGACACTTGAGGATTTGCGTGACCAAATCAACGACCTTGGGAGTGGTGCCACCGCGTCAATTGTGAATACCGGCACTTCAGCGACGCCAGCCTATAGGCTTTTGCTCACGGCGTCGAGTACTGGCGCTGATCGCACCATCACGATAACGGCCGATTCGACGGACCTAGACTTTCTAAATGGGTCCGGGGCCGGGGGATTCGACACGCTGCAGCTGGCCCAAGACGCTACCGTAGTCTTGGGTGATCCGGCCCAAACTCAACTCACGATTCAGCGCGACAGTAATACGATTACCGACGCCATTCCTGGTGTCGTATTGAATCTCAAGCAGACGACGGCCGTAGGACAATTCGCCACAGTAACGGTTTCACTCGATACTGCTCAGGTGAAGGACAATATCAAAAAATTAGTGACGGCGTATAACGAGGTCGTGAACTTCATTACCTCCCATAACACGTATGATACGGCGACCAAACAAGGCGGAACTTTTTTTGCTGAATCTACCGTTCGGACTGTCGTGTCCGGCTTGCGCCGGTCACTGTCCGATCAGTTGGCAGGCTCCTCCGTATACGGCACGGTGGGAGAAATTGGATTCAAGACCGAGCGTGATGGGACTATCACGCTGGAGGATGCAAAATTGGATTCGGCTCTATCCGAGAACTATAGCGCGGTCAGGGCGCTTCTGGCCAACCAAGGCACTGCAAGCGGAGTGGCGCAGCGTGTTTTGCAGGCAGTTGATAAGCTTGACGATCTTGAGAGCGGAGCCGTGACTACAAGAAAAAATGGTCTCACAACCCAAATCGACAGGTTGGACACCGACATTCAACGCAAGGAAGACGCCCTCAGTGCGTATGAAGCACGACTTCGGGCTCAATATGCGTCCCTGGATGGACTTCTTCGGCAACTCCAATCGCAATCTGACTTCTTGCGTTCTCGAGTCAATGCAGCCTAACAAGGAAGGCGACCATGCGTAACGGGATTCAACAGTATCAGCAGACTCACATTCTCACATCCTCTGGAGTCCAGCTGGTCGTCGTGCTCTATGACGGGGCCATTCAGGCGATGCAATTGGCCCGTGAGGCGATCGTCCGGAACAACCAAGCTGACAAAGCGAGATTCTTGCACCGCGCCGTAAACGTCGTGACGGAACTCTCCAATGTGCTGGATATGGAGCGAGGAGGCGAGATTGCCGTGTCACTGCGACGGCTGTACGACTATGTGCTGGCAGAGTTGCTGCAAGCCAATTTGCATCATCGGCACGACAAGCTGGACGGCCCCATCAAATGTCTCACGACGCTCCGTGAAGCGTGGCAGACTGTGGCCGTTCGAGGGAGCGAAGCCTATGCCGACGCTGCGCGATAGGGAAGGTGAACACGACAGGGAAGGGATCAGCCGGCTTACCGTTGAGGCACTCGACGCTGCAGAACGAGGACAGTGGGACCGGGTCCAGGCCTGCTATGAGGCCCGCGCCAGTCGGTTGCATCACAAACATGTCTCGGCGAACCTCGCACACGCGCTCCTCGCTTTGGACGCAAGGGTTATGGAACAAGTGAATGCCGCACAGGCTGCCACTGGGCATGCCCTGGCAGAGGCCCGTGCTGCACAGAAGCGATGGAAGACGCTCTCTAATACGATCCACGAGACCGTTCCAATCGGCAAACGAGTCGATCGGCAGACTTAATTAGTGGTACGAACATGCCTGTCCAGACCAAGGCCAAAACCGAGGCGGAGCGTCGGGAGTGGCTGCGAATTGATGACCGTCTTCCGCTCGAATTTCGGCGTCACGGCGATTCCGAGCCCATAATGGCAAGCATGGTTGATTCGGAAGCCTTGAGGTCGATTCAGGAGTTCTTGGCAAAGCCCGCTCAGGAACTTGTCGCTCGCACGGGACAAAATGATCCACAGTCCGCTCTCGTACCGTGGGTGCTCAAAATGGACTGGGCTTTGGGCGTGATATTAGGAGCGCTCACCAGCCTGGCACCCCGTGGGCTGGCTGTGCCGCGTATGACCGATGTGAACATTAGTGCGACCGGTATGAACTTTCCATCCTCTCAGACCTTTGAGGTGGGAGATATCCTGGATGTGAAATTGATCCTACCGCCCTTTTTGCCCATTCATACCATGGCGGAAGTAGTCCGAGTGAGCGACATCGAAGAACACCCTGCGGGCCGATACCTCTTGGCTGTGTCTTTTTCCGACCTTCGTGCGGATGATCAAGATCATCTCATCCGCCATATCCTCAATCTGCAGGCCGAACGTCTCCGCACACAGCATCGTGACGGAGACCGGTAGCCTTCGTGTCTTGATCTGGGTCCTTCACGCGGGCTCAGGTGACCGATACGCGGACGGCCAGCGGATCTCCACTGGCCCGTTCAAGTTTTCCCCGCGGTTGCCGATATCAGCAGTGATCAAAAACGAGAGCGTGACGACAATAACCGACAGCGCCGGGTACAGGGCTTATGATTGAAGGCGATATTTTGACCGTTCCTGAGGTGGCGCGGTTGCTACGCGTCCCGAAGTCCACCGTTTACAAGTTGGCGCGGCTCGGCCAGCTCCCAGCCTCCAAGATCGGGAAGCACTGGCGATTCGTGCGTCGAGATTTGGAAGCGTGGGTCCATCGGACCGGTGCGGCAACCTGAGCTGTTGCGCGGACCTCGTGGCACTCTGCAACCAAGCTGCCGGCCCTGTGCGGAGTCCGACCCGCACGGAATCCAGTCTGGTTTTGACGGAACACGCCATGTCGCGACCCGTGTCAGCCGACCTGCCAGGTGCGTTCGCGGGCTGAGGAGGGGAAACATCGGTGGATATTCTTACGATACTGGGTGTGGTGGTCGCGATCGGCTCTATTTTAGGCGGCCAGGCTTTAGAGGGTGGTCATGCCGGTTCAATCATGCAGGCGACCGCGTTCATCATCGTGATGGGTGGGACGATCGGTGCGTGTTTCGTTCAAAATCCAATGCACGTCGTAATGAAAAGCATTTCACTCGTCTCCCTCGCGTTGTTCAACTCCAAGCTGGATCCCAAGGCCCAACTTCAGCAGATAGTCGAGCTTGCCCAGGTGGCGCGCAAGCAGGGATTACTTGCCCTTGAGGGCAAGGTGAAGGAGATTCAGGATCCCTTCTTTCAGAAGGGCGTCCAATTAATCGTCGACGGGACGGAAGGCAAGATGGTGAGAGAAATTCTTGAAGTCGAGATGGAGCATCACGAAGAGGAAGGGGTCACTGCGGCAAAGGTCTGGGAGGCGGCGGGGGGGTACGCCCCGACAGTGGGTATTCTCGGAGCGGTGCTGGGCCTCATTCATGTAATGGAAAATCTCGCAGATCCGTCCAAACTCGGCGGTGGGATCGCGACGGCCTTCGTCGCAACGGTTTATGGCGTCGGAGCCGCGAATCTATTTTTCCTGCCCATCGCCAATAAGATCAAACTGAAGATCAAGGCCGAGTCGCATGCTCGGACGATGCTGATCACCGGTCTCGTAGGGATCGCCGCGGGCGAAAATCCAAGGCAACTTGAGGAGAAGCTGGCTGGGTATGTCGGTGGTTCGCACGGTGGAGGCAAGAAGCACTAGCATGACGCGCTAGATCGGGAATAGGGAATGTTCGATGGCTAAACACAAGCATGAAGAGCACGAGAACCATGAGAGATGGTTGGTGTCGTATGCAGACTTTATTACCCTGCTCTTTGCTTTCTTCGTCGTCATGTACTCGATTTCCTCGGTGAACGAGGGACGGTTCCGAGTCGTAAGCGAGTCGATCCAGGCAGCCCTAAAGCCTGTGGTGAGTACGCCTGCCTCAAATAAGCTGTTTAGGATCGGTGATCACAAGTCGGCCCTCGCGCCTGTGGTGTCGAAGAAGGCGCAGATCGTGAGGAAGCTACAGGAGGTACTCGGGAGCCGCTCCAAACAACTCAATCTGATCGAGCATATCAATATCGTCGAAACGGACACGGGGATTAAAGTGGCTATCTCCGACAGTATGATGTTCGAGAGCGGGCAGGCCGAGTTGAAAGCCCAGGCGTTTCCGCTCTTAGAGGCACTGGCCGAAACATTGAGCGATCATGGAATGAAAGACGTGCGCGTGCTCGGCCACACGGATAACGTGCCGATGCAAAACGCCCAGTTTCCTTCCAATTGGGAACTGTCTTCGGCTCGTGCCGTCACGGTCGTACGAGTGTTGTCAGAGCTGTATCATGTCCCTGCGGAAAGACTTTCTGCGACAGGATATGCGGATAACAAGCCAGTTGCCGACAATCTCACGCCGGAGAATCGCGCCAAGAACCGTCGCGTGGAACTGATCGTTGCGATGGAGGAGGAGTCAGCAAAACCAATCTTCAAAGACAATCCAGCCTTGGAGTGACATCTCAAGAGCTGTGACCCGTTTGCAGTAACCCGCCGCTCCAACTCACGTCCTATCTGCTGAACATCGCTCATGTTTTCCTATTCGTGCCGATGTCGGCACATCGCGACCGGCCGGACCTATTGGCCACAAGAGCACAATTAGGCCATACTAAGACCCATCCGTTAGGCTCTATGGCCTCTAGGCCTAAAGTGTTGTATCTTGCAAATGTATACGACTAATTCTCAACTGTGTCTTCTGACCTCAGCCACTCATCGTCAGTGCAATCGAAGCAGTGTCTCGTGGGTTCATCATGCGGTTCGTCTCGGCGGAGGTAACCTGAGAATGCTGTAAGGTCCTAGCCGACGGGCAGGGGTTGCGGGTCGTGTCGGCAGACAAGTGGACCTCCTGTGGGATGGTGAGCAGATGGGCTTCTTGCGCAGAGCTTCCTCATTCCGCCTTGAGGGGATTCCTGTGAATGCGGTCGCGCTGTGCGCGGAGCACCGATCTTTGTTGCCCGATCGCTCCTTTCATCGTTTAGGTCGTCACGGACGTCGTCTTCGAGGCAGTTGCGAACACCGAGCGACGGTTGGTGTCCATTGCAGCATCAAAGAGGTCGATAGGCGGAGGAGAGCCACATGATTCTCCGTGGTCCTGAGAGCTTCCAATATCCGACCCGAAGGGAGTTTCAACACCTTACCGAAATCATTCATCGACTCCGCGGCATTCACACTCGTGCGCAGCTTCCCGAGTTACTTGATAGTATTCACCATCTTATCCCTCACCAGTTCGCGGGATGCGGGACGTTTAACGTCCGGAAGCAACAACTTGATCTTGGCCACACCAGCTTCAATCCGGAGATGCACCATTTGTATGTCACGCAAGGTTTTGTGACCGATCCCGCCATACAGCTGCTGCAGCAAACCCAGGCTGGAACCGTTTCGAGCGAGGATTCCCCGTCCCTCGTCGTTCCGAGGGCGGTGACGAGCCTGAAACTGGATTTTGGAATCAAGACCTGCCTCTCTGTGGGCATTCGTGGAGTGCTCGGGATGTGCTCCTATTTCGCATTCAGCAATTTTGACCAAAAGCAAATTTGGAAGTTGAGGACGATGATGCAGATACTCGGTCCGCACTTCCATCTGGCCTATCTCCGTGCCACCACCCCCGAACCAGCGGCAACACCTTCTCAGCCTCGGGCCAGCCTCACCCCCCGCGAGGAGGAAATTATGAAATGGGTTGCCGAAGGAAAGACGAATTGGGAAATATCCATTATTCTGAAGGTGAGCCTCAATACGGTTAAGTTCCACTTGAAAAACGTGTATCAGAAGTTGGGTGGGGTCGAAAACCGCTGGTCGGCCATCGCACAATGGCAAAGTGGAACCGCGGTACTGGCCGAGGCCCGCACCGATTCTTCCGAACACTGATTTATTCCTGCCTTCCAGTACCTCTCATTCCGGACAATAACCGGAATCCCGACCGCGATCATTTCCGAAACAGTCACCGCTCTCCCTCGGGGATGCTGATCCAGCCTCGCCGTCACAGAGACAGTCCTGATCGTTATCACCGATGACCCTACCCGGTCGGGTAGGTCACACCCCGTGGTTGTTTGCGTATCCTCCTCGTCACTAGCAAAGGAGGGGCGCTATGCCAACAGTCGAGTGTCAGGTCGCCAAACCAACCACTGTGGAGACCCTGGTCGACTTACTCGCCCGGCGTAAGACACGTCGCTTCGGATGCGGAATGGAACTGCCGGGTGGTCCACTGAAGTATCGCAGCGAGCAACCTCCGCAACCTTTGAGTGCAGAAGAGCTTCGGTATCTGCTCTTTGCAGGGGTCGGCGAGACGGGTCCGCATCTCGCCGACATGCAATATGCGTCCCAACCTGCTCGGGAGGACGGGCAGGGCATGGCCATCATGAATTTTCGTGGTCGCACGGTCGCGAGTGCATGCGCCGCTCAAACGACCAAACTATTCCTGAGCGACGACAGCGGTTGTTACTTCGTGGCGTCCGTTCCTCATCCGGACACAGGGTTGCAGCCTGTCTTGGTACCGCTCCAGGAAGGACGACTCGAAATCCCTCGGCGACTTCCGTACATGCTCTCTTTCAATCAATGGTACACAAATCGGCCTGGCACCTCGTTTTTCATTCCGGTGACCCAGGTCGCTCACGTGTATCTCAATCTTCTTCTCGTGTTGCTGAGCGAGGAATATGGCTACTTTTTCGTCGATAGTGACAACGGGAATGCGAGTTGCGGATTGGAGAAATTCCGGCGGAGCCGAGGCGGCCATCTTCACGACGATCCATCGACCAACCGTGTCTTGACACTGCGTGATGTCGATATGGCGATTGCCGATACGGCACTCCAAGAACAGGGCTTAGTGTGCCAGAACTTGTTCTTGATGACCCAGGCAATGGGTCTGGGCGGAGGTATCCAGAGTGTTGGAAGTGGCCGGCACCTCCTGGGGTTCGACCCCAGCGTCTATTCAGGGCTGAGATTTCATTTCAGGCCAACCGCCATTCCTGGTGGCCGACCGAATCCCGTCGGAATCTCCGACCTATGGGAAGGTCCCTGTCCACCCTACGTTTCATCGATGAAGGAGGCGGTCCATGACATGGTCCGAAGCAAATTCGGTGCGGGTGGCACATATACAAATGCCTCCAACCGTCCGTGGGTGGCGCCAGAAAGCCGGGCCACGATCACACCGCATACCCAGCGCACGATCGATGCAGTGGTCAGCTTCTGTACCTATGTGTATGAGACGTATGGGCGATTCCCTGCACATGTGGATGCGTTCAAGACGGTAACCGCCTTTCAGGCGCATCACGTGGATCTGGCGTTCTATGACAAGTTCTACCCGGGTGAGGTGGTCGCAAATGTGCATCGGCACCATCAAGTGACCTGGCATCCAAGCACGGTCACCACACCATCCGAGCTCCTCGCACTGGGAGAAGGGAGGCCATCATGAAGATCCCGCGTCGTGTCGTTATCACTGGGATGGGGGTGGTTTCCCCTTTGGGGCTGGACTTGCCGACCTTTTGGCATTGCCTCAGCCGAGGGGAGAGCGGAGTGGCACCCATCACATCGTTCGATACCTCTCCATTTGCGTCCTCTCTCGGAGCCGAGGTCAAGGATTTCGATCCGACCGATTTTCTGCCACGAAAGCAGGCTCGGCGCATGGGCCGCGTCACTCACTTCGCAGTGGCCTCAGCCATGATGTCGGTTAGGGACGCCGGTCTGGATCTGGCCAGTGAGGATCGTTTCCGGATCGGGGTCTGCATAGGCACCTCGATTGCCGGACTCAAGGAAGCTCTCGAGACCCATGATTCGATTCAGCGGAAGCACTATCAGCATACGAATCCGTTTGCTATGACATCGACCTTTCCCAACGCTGTATCCGCTGAGATTGCCATTGCGCTCAACGTCAACGGGGCTTGTGAGACCTACTCGAACGGGTGTTCGTCGACCGCGAATGCCATTGGCCGGGCGTACGACCTGATTGCCGGGGGCCAAGCGGACGCCATGATCGTCGGGGGAGCCGAGGCGCCGCTGCATCCCAGCATTTTTGCTGTTATGGAAGCAGGCCGTACTCTCGCGCCAGACGAACATGGCACGATACGGAACCATCCCCGGCCCTTCGACCAAACCAGAAGCGGGATGGTCCTTGGAGAGGGGGCGGGCTGTCTCGTCCTGGAAGAATACGAGCGTGCTCGTCAACGGCAGGCTCGTATGTACATGGAACTGGAAGGCTGGGCATTTACGTGCGATGCCTACTCGATGGCCAAGCCATTGGAAACAGGTGCGCTCCAGTACCGAGCGATCGGACAGTCCCTTATGTCCGCGCGGTGGTTCCCGGAGGAGGTGGATTACATTAACGCATGCGGCCTGGGCACGGTTGACTTGGATGCAATCGAGACCGGCTCGATCAAGCGGGCATTGGGTGGGCATGCGTATCGCATCCCTGTGAGTTCCTTCAAGGCGGCATTGGGACATGCCTTTGCGGCAAGTGGTGCCTTCCAGGTTATCGGCACTGGGTTGGCAATGGAACATCAATACGTTCCGCCCACGCTGAATCTGACGACTCCTGACCCTAACTGCGACCTAGACTATGTGGCCGTGCAGGGACGTTCCGCTCGTGTCGGTCGAGCACTGGTCAATAGTTTTGGATTCGGCGGGAAAAATGTGGTTCTGGCGCTCTCTCATGTCGAGCGGCCAAGCGAACCGACGGACTATCTTGAGGATATGGATTTTGGCGGGGTCCAGGTTCAATCAACTGTGGCGGCCGTTGCACGGCAGGCAGGCGCGCGTCCAGAGGCGTCGTAGGCTTTTGCTGAGGATAGGCTGAAGTCAGACGACAATACAGTCGAAATGAGGAGGGATTGAGCAATGAGTACGACGATAGTGCCGACAGAGGTAGAGTTCTCGACCCCAGAGGTTATTGCAAACCCCTATCCCCATTATCGCGAATGGCGGGCCCTATCGCCGCTGAACTACCGCTTCTTGCCGGCCGGTGCGGTCATGGGATTTGACGAACCGATCCGTGCCTGGGCCCTCCTTCGGCACCATGATGTCTATCAGGTTCTGCGGGACCATGAGACGTTCTCTTCGAGGCATCAGCTGGTTGGCAAGATCGGGCCGCCCTTGGCGCTGATCAACGACGATCCCCCGCGTCATGCCCGATTTCGTCGTCTCGTCAACAAAACCTTTACGACGAAGCGTATCGAGGCCCTGACGCCTTGGATTGCGGAAGTTGCGGATGGGCTGCTGAATGAGCTTAGGTCCGGGGAATCGGAAGTCATCGAATCGTTTGCGATACCCTTGCCTCTCCAGGTAATCGCACGATTGCTGGGGATCCCAGGTGAGGATTACCTGACGTTCAAGCGATGGAGCGTCACATTCTTTGCCTTCAGCTCGATGTCTGCGGCGGAGCGGGCGAGCAGCAACAAGGAGATGATGGCGTACTTTGGACGGATGGCCGCGGCCAGACGTACGCAGGCCGCCGATGATCTCATTTCAGCCCTCGTGGAGGCGGATGTCGAGGGAGAGAAGTTGAGCGAGGCCGAGATACTTGGGTTTTGCATGTTGCTTCTTATCGCTGGGAACGAGACGACGACGAATCTTATTGGCAACATGCTGGGCATTCTCGCCGATCGGCCGGACCTCTGGGAACAACTTCGCGAGAATCGGTCTCTGGTCGATACGGTCATCGAAGAGACCCTGCGGTTCGAAAGTCCGACACAGCGATTGTCGAGGCAGACCACGCGCGATGTGGAACTTTCTGGTGTGAGAATTCCTCAGGGCGACCTTGTGACGGTCTATTATGGAGCTGCCAATCGAGATCCCGCGGCGTTCCCGAACCCAGACGAGTTCCGGCTCGATCGAGACCTTCGCAATCACGTCGCGTTTGGAGCGGGAATTCACTACTGTCTGGGAGCCCCGCTTGCGCGCGCAGAAGCCAACGTGGCCCTTAACAAGATGCTCGATCGGTTCCCATGTCTGAGGCGCGGCGGCAAGCCGGCTGAAAGGCAAACCACCAATTTCGTGGTGCTAGGCTATCAAAAATTGCCTCTGTTTCTGGGCGATGCATAGCGGCGAACCGGAATGTCTGGGGGGATGGAGTTTCATCTCAGGCGCGTAGGCAGAGATGAAATCCTGCGAAGAACGACACGCAGTAGGGCATATCAGATCTATTACGCAGGGGTAATTTGGACGTAAAATATAACTATCTGGCATTGGAATCCCAGGAGGATCAAATGCGCCATGCCCTTGCAATGACACCCTCAGTCGATGTTTCAGGACGGACTGGGTCGTTTTCAGACTCAGTCAGGACTCAAATCTACAGCGCCTTGCTCGACAAGGTGGCTCAAGCGCTTGCGGTGCTCGATGTCGAAGGCCGGTTTCTCGAAATGAATGAAGCGCAGATGCGGTTGATGGCACCTATGGAATCGGCCAACGACACCCCAGCGCGATACTTAGGTCAGGAGACCTTTGAGGAGATGATGCGGGCGTTGACTGGAGGGGGGGGATTTGGGCGCAGAGTCCAATGGAAGAGACCTGATGGGCAGGTTCATGCTCTGGAGTATCAGGCTTCTGTTGTCAGGAGTGAGGGTCGTCCGATATGCCTCGTGACCATCGCGACGGATGTGACCCATCGTGAAGATGTAGCGGGTCTCCTGACGGGCCTGAAGGACGAAGATCAATCCGCGCCTCGCGTACATAGTCCTGTCCTCGCGCAGGCGAGGGCGAGCGAGGAGCGCCTGCTGCTAGCTGCCGACGGCTCCAGTGATGCCCTGTGGGATGGGCGCAAGATCCCCGGCCGGCCTTGGAACGATCCAGGGACACCTATCTGGTGGTCGTCACGAGCACGGGACATATTGGGCCTGTCCGACGGCGAGTCGATCGAGACGTTTGGGGCATGGCTGGCCCTCGTGCATGTCGAGGATGTTGGGCATGTTGTCGCGGCGCTCCGTGCACACATCGTCGAACGGGTTCCATATGACGTGGTGTATCGCTTTCGAAGTAGCTCTGGTGAATACCGATGGATTCGTGGGCGAGGACAAGCCATGTGGGACGAAACCGGCGAACCGATTCGAATGTCCGGATCTTGTCAGGATATCACGGAACAAAAGCGAGCTGAAGCGGAGTTGCGCGACAGTGAGGAGCGGCTTCGGGCGGCCTTTTCCAATGCCGCAGTCGGAATGGTCTTTGGCTGGCATACCCCGGAAAGCGGTCTCCAAGAGAACGTCAATCCGGCTTTCTGCGCCATGCTTGGGTACACGAGTGAAGAACTGCGGCAACTCGGCATAAGCGGTATCACCCATCCGGACGATCTGGAGAAGAATTCGGCCCTTCTCCGGCAGTTGCAGGCGCGCGAAGTCAAAAGCGGCACGATCGAGATGCGGTATCTCAGAAAAGACGGTGGCCTCATGTGGGCCTTGACAAGCGTTTCGTCCATCCGAAATGCAGAAGGCCAGTACCGGAGTTCCCTCGCATTGATTCAGGACATCACTCAACGAAAGCATGCCGAGGTCGCGTTGAGAACCAGTGAGGAGCGTTATGCCCGCGCGACGGGTATCGCCAAAGTGGGTGTCTGGGAGGTGGACTATCGAACTGGTTTCTATACCGGCGACGCAAATCTTCACGCGATGTTCGGGTACGAGCCGGGTGAAATCGGAACGAATCCGCAAGCCTGGTTGCGGCTCGTCCACGAGGACGATCGTGGGATCGCGCTGTCGACGCACGACTCGGTGTACCAAGGGCACGTGAATCAGTACGAATGCGAGCTATGCATGTTGCACAAGGGTGGGAAGCACGTATGGACCATGGTTCGAGGCTCGCTCCAACGGGATGAAGTGGGCCGGCCCATTCGGATGACCGGTGCAACCGTCGACATCACCGATCGTAAATTGGCTGAGCAGGCTCTTAGGGCCAGCGAAGAGCGTTTCGCCAAGGCGTTTCGCGCCAGCCCGCATCCCATCACGATCACCGAGTTGGGAAACGGCACGATTGTCGATGCCAACCGTGCCGCCAGCGATAAGTTTGGATATGCCCCTTCGGAGATCATCGCTCAAACGACGGATGCCGTTCAGGTGTGGGTGAAGCCGGACCAACGCGCTCGATTCCTCGAACAGGTCCGCCGCGATGGATCGGTGACTGATTTCCCTGCCCTCCTGCGCACGAAAGAAGGGGAGGTCCGCGATTTCTTGATCTCCTCTGAAATGATCGAGCTAGGAGGCGCCCAATGCCTAGTGACCGTTGGGACCGACATCACCGAGCGCACACGTGCGGAGAAGGCATTGCTCCAGGTCGCCGAAGGCGTGTCCGCTGTAACCGGGGCAGCGTTTTTCCAGTCTCTGGTGGAACATCTCTCGCGGGTGCTGGAGGTCGATTATGTCGTTGTGACGGTTCCGGTATCCCAAGCGTCCGCACGTGTCCGAACAGTTGCCGTGTATGGGGACGGGCGTCATCTCGATAATTTCGAATACGATCTGTCCGGCACACCGTGCGAGCGCGTGTTGCACGGGGCGGCCCCGTATTTGATCTCGACGGGGCTGTCGCAGGCGTTTCCGCACTTCCCATTGTTTCAACGACGAGGAGTGGCGAGCTACCTCGGGGTGCCGCTGACGGGTACGGGTGGGGAGGTTCTTGGCATGCTCGGGCTCATGAAAAAGCGGCCGTTCGAACACCCTCCGCAAGCGGAATCACTTTTGCGCATTTTCGTCAGTCGAGCTGCGGCTGAGCTTGAACGCCAGCAGGCGGAAGATGCTCTTCATCAGAGTCAGGCGAACTTGAGAAGAATTACTGACGCTGTGCCTGGGGTCGTCTATCAATATCGCGTCGGCCCCGACGGCGCGCAGAGCTTTCCATTCGCCAGTCGCGGAACGCTCGAGCTGCTTGGGTGCGAATCCTGGGAGTTGGAGGCGGACGCCCAGGTTGGATGGCAGGCCGTGGTTCCAGAAGACTTGGAAGGCCTTGCCACTTCCATCGGTGCTTCAGCAATCGGGTGCACTCCTTGGACACATGAGTTTCGTGTCCGATCACGGAACGGGACTATTCGATGGCTGCGCGGAAGCTCGCTTCCAGAGAGGCAGGCGGATGGAGCCATTGTATGGTATGGGCTATTCACTGATGTGACCGCACGCCGCGAACAGGAACGCCAGCTTCGATTTACCCAATTCGCCATGGATCATGCCGCTGACGCCATACTCGTGGCCAGCCCGGACATGCGCATCGTCTATGCGAACCAGGAGGCGTGCCGATCATTGGGATACCCGGAGGAGGAGCTGCTCCAATTGACCATTGCCGAGATTGCCCCACAGTACGATCCTGAACGTTTTTCATCGCGATTGGCGCTGCTCAAGGACGGGGAGCGCTTGCATTACGAGACAGTTCATCGCGCTAAAGACGGTCGCGAATTTCCGGTCGACGTGTCGGTTCGGTATCTTGAGCATGAGGGTGTCGGATATACGTGTGCGACAGCACGGGATATCACCGAACGGCAAATGCTGGAGCAGCGGCTGCGCCATGCGGATCGACTCGCGACGCTGGGAACCATCACGGCGGGAGTAGCCCATGAGCTCAATAATCCGCTCTTCGTGATCACGGGTCATCTGCAGCTGATCGAGCGCAATCTCAAACGTCGACAACTCAAGGCCATTCGAACGGAACTGATTGCAGCGCAGGATGCGGCGTCACGAGCCACCGGCATCGTCAGCCAGTTTCTGAGCACCGCTCACGCGTCCACCGGTGTGCGGGAGCGATGCGATGTGCCGCTGATTGCGCGTCGAGCGGTCTCTCTCTTGCGTAGTGACCTTCGTTCACGCGAGATTGCGATTACCACGGATTTCCCTGCCTCCACCCCCCCTGTGGTGGCCGATCCCCAGGCGCTTATTCAGGTCTTCCTTAATCTCTTGACGAATGCCAGGCAGGCGTTGCAGTCAGCCAATGGGGCCGGGCGAATCGAATTTTCGCTTCAAGTGTCCGAGACGCCGGAGGGGAAGGTGGTAGAGTGTTGGTTGAGTGACAATGGGCCCGGGATTATGCCTGAGCATCTGCCTCGAATCTTTGATCCTTTTTTCACGACGAAACCTGTCGGGGAAGGGACGGGGTTGGGTCTGGCGATTTGTCGACGAATTGTAAACGAGGTGTCGGGAACGATTGCTTGCCAAAGCGAGCCGGGGAGGGGGGCTGCCTTTATCGTTCGGCTCCCGATCAGCGAGAACGGTCGAACCGCCCCTGGTGGCGTGCGGACGTATTCCCGCGCCCGGAAGTAGGAGTGTATGTCTGGACCGCGTATCTTAATCGTCGATGACGATCCGCATATTGGGCAAATGTTGGATGAGTTTTTACGCGACGAGGGGTTTCAACCCATCGTTGTCGACAGTGCGCGCGGAGCGACTGCCGCGGTTCGGCGCGAGTTGCCTGACTTGGTCCTTTTGGATATGCGGTTGTCGGATGGGAATGGACTGGAGTTGCTGAAAACGCATCTTCTTCCGGAACTCGGCCGGTACAAGGTCATTATGTTGTCGGCATTTGCTAGCCAGAAAGATGCTGAGGAGGCAGTCCAGGCTGGGGCGTTTGACTATGTCACCAAGCCGGTATCCCTTCCCAAGTTGGCCATTACGATCCGGAACTGCCTTCATTTGCAAACGTTGATGCGCGAGCTGGCGGATCTGGGGGGAGATGGTGCTGCGGCGGCTTCGCTGGGTGATATTGTCGGGATGAGCCCAGCAATCTTGGAGCTCACAGAGCAACTGAAGAGAGTCGCGCCGTACGACGTGCCGGTGCTCATTCTCGGAGAAAGCGGAACGGGGAAGGAGCTTGTTGCCAGGGTGCTGCATGCACTGAGCGGACGGCGACACGCTCCGTTCGTTCCGCTCGACTGCGGAGCCATTCCGCAAGAACTGGTCGAATCCGAACTGTTTGGTCATGAAGCCGGTGCATTTACGGGCGCCTCGCAGTCGAAACCAGGGCGTATGGAACGTGCGCAAGGCGGAACATTGCTGCTTGACGAGGTCGGTAACTTGCCCATTGGGATCCAAGCCAAGTTCCTGCGAGTTCTGCAGTTCAAGGAATTCGATCGGCTTGGAGGGCGAGAAGTCATCAAAGCGGACGTACGGGTGGTGGCCGCGACCAATGCGAATCTCGAAGCCATGGTGGCAGAGGGTACCTTCCGACGTGATCTGTATTACCGGCTCAATGCCGTCATCCTTCGGGTGCCCGCACTGCGTGAACGGCGGGAAGACATCCCTTTGCTGGCGCATTTACTTCTCATGCGGGCGAATCGAGCCTATAAGACGAAGGTTCAAGGCATCTCCGCGCAGGCGCTTCGACTGATGGAGGAATATCCTTGGCCGGGCAATATTCGGGAGTTGGAGAACGCCATTCGTGCTGCCGTGATCGTCGCAGACCGGATCATACGACCGACTCACTTGCCGGCACATGTCCGACGCGTATTGGAATCAGGAGTCAACGCGTCGGGAGCTCAGGAAGATGGAGATGACCTGTCGCCCTTGAGGTCCTGGGAGAGTGGAAACCTATCCTTGGCACAGATCGGACGCATGGCGGCGGAGGCTGCGCAACGCCGGGCGGTAACCCGAATGCTTGAGGAGACGGGTTGGAACAAGGCCGAGGCGGCCCGCCGTCTTCAGATTGATTACAAGGCTCTCCACGTGAAGTTGCAGCGATGGGGGATTCACCCCCCGGGCAAGAAGAAGTAAAAAACGATCCTCATCACCACCCTTTTTTATGAAGACCTGCCTATTATCTATATCTATCTTCGGCAAATTGCGTCGGGTTTCCCCGTTCCTTCAAGCCTATGGTGTAATGACCATATAGCATGGTCGTCTAACCACAAATGGCCCGGGACCTTCCCTGATATAGGGCCAAATGTACCTGTCTGATAAATCGCCATATACAGAATACTGCTCAATAAAACAACGAGCTTGCGACGTCGGGCCAAGAGGCTTGGGAGAATGACCGAAAATTGTCTTCTGGTATGGGAACTGCTTAAGGCAAGCCTGCTGGTGTGCTAGTGTCCTTTTTGACCGCCGAAAAGTGTGACGGTCATTGACGGGGTCGCCCCAGCACGAAGCGTTTCAACTGTAATGGAGGCCTATCCATGCTCACGCTGGAGGAAAGTGTTACAGAACGGGGGGCACGAGTGACGAGTCGAGCGAAGCGTATCAGAATTTTCCTGGTTGACGGCCATGATCTAGAGCGTATCGGGATGCGAATCGTGCTGGAGAAAGAGGGTGACGTCATCGTGGTGGGCGAGGAACGTAGCTGGCAAGCCGCTTCCCCGAAGATCCAGCGCTTGCGCCCAGACGTTGTGGTGATGGATCTAACGGCCCCTGAAGCGGAACGGCCGAATTTCTTGACTGAAGTCTTTGATGTCTGTCGGGACCGGCGCGTGCTCTTTATGTCGCACCGATTCGACGAATCGACATTGGCAACCGTGGTGCGCGCAGGGACACATGGATGTATTCTCAAGAATATTTCCTCCGAAGATCTCATCCGTGCCCTCCATTCCGTAACACAGGGACATAGCGTCATCGATCCTCGCCTGACAGATACCCTGTTCGGTCTCGTGCGAGATATTCGCGAGGGTAAAGGGAAGAAAACCCCCCTCTCGTCGCAGGAGCGCCGTCTTCTGCCGTTATTGGCCCAAGGAATGACCAACAAAGAAATCGCCCGTGAGATGAAGCTCAGTGATAAGACGGTCAAGAATTATCTGGTGAACATCTACAAGAAGCTGAATATTTCGAGACGGAGCCAAGCCGCGGCCATCTATTCACGTTCGGTCGCCCTGGACCAATCATTCATCCCTACCGCCGTTTCCACCGGAGGTACCAATGGTCAGACCTCACCTCGTCCGGCCTAGCGTCATGCTAACCCCGGAGCGTGGGCCGAATTGGTGCACCGTTCTGGGGCCGTCGCCTTCCTATGAAGTTTGAGGTGTGGTTTGTAGGGAGTTGAATTGTACATCGTTTGACTGAGCAGCGTCAGAATGACTCGATTGCACTCTGGTTGAGCTTGCGTAATCCGGTTCCACCATCGATAAGGCCGTACCTTCGCGGTCTTCCTTCCGCTCTCCTAGACCCTCCGCAATGTAATTCCATGTGGACGTTCGATGGTACGGTTGTGTGCGCGGCATTCATTCGTCCCGCGTCCCCACCTGCGGTTCTTACTCGGCTCCCATAGCAGGTCAAC
Organism: Nitrospira sp.; assembly: GCA_036984305.1. NCBI lineage: Bacteria > Pseudomonadati > Nitrospirota > Nitrospiria > Nitrospirales > Nitrospiraceae > Nitrospira > Nitrospira sp. The sequence goes on along the minus strand of BQWY01000001.1, from coordinate 2,852,984 downwards.
CCACAGGCGACTTTTCCTCTTTGAAGACGGCTTTTCCGATGGTGTAGAATGCCTAGGTTTCGGGCGTGCTTGGGCGTCCGTCTGATGAGTTCACGATACCTCGAACGAGAGGCTGGTAGCGGAGGCTGGCGACGCTCGTGGTGAACGTAAGGGAGGCACAATGAAGAGTCGACGTGGGGGTCTTGGGAGGCGGGTCGTAGGAGCGATCCTGGTGACAGCCGGTCTCTTGCTGGCGATGCATGTGGAGCATCCTTCTGTCGGGCAGGCGGCTGTCCCTGCCGAAATGGCTCAAGGATTCGCGGAGATCGTGAAAAGGGTTACGCCGGCCGTCGTCAATATCGCCGTGACGGGGGGAGAGGGACGGAGAGAAGGTCGTCGGCAACTTCCTCCCGGTCCGTTCGGTGGCCCGCCCGGTGAAGAACCGCCCGGGATGGAACCGCCGCCTGGTCCACCTTCCCCTGGCCCCCACGGTCGGCCTGAGCAAAGTGCCGGATCCGGCGTCATCATCGATACCAACGGCTATATCGTGACCAACAACCATGTGGTCGAAAACGCGTCCCAGATTACCGTGACGCTGAGCGACAAACGGGAGTTCCCGGGGAAGATCGTCGGGACCGATCCGAAGACCGATTTGGCGGTGGTCAAGATCGAGGTCAAGGACCTCCCATCTGCGCTGAAATGGGCCGACTATGAAAAACTTCAAGTCGGCGATTTGGTCCTGGCCGTCGGCAGTCCTTTCGGCCTCAGCAGTACGGTTACGCTCGGCATTATCAGCGCCCTCGGTCGTGGAAACGTGGGGATTGCAGATTACGAAGATTTTATTCAGACCGATGCGGCGATCAATCCGGGTAATTCGGGTGGCGCCTTGGTCAACATGAACGGAGAGTTAATCGGAATCAACACTGCGATATTCTCACGAACCGGTGGATCTGAAGGGATCGGATTTGCGATTCCCAGCACGATCGCCACGGACATTGTGGACAGTCTGGTCAAGACCGGGAAGGTGATCCGCGGGTGGATGGGCGTGGCCATCCAGGAAATCACCCCGGCATTGGCCAAATCCTTCAAAATTCCCGAAAACCGCAAGGGAGTGCTGATCAGCGATGTAAACGAAGCGGGACCGTCGTTTGCAGCGGGAATCAAGCGGGGTGACGTCGTGATCGCGTTTAACGGAAAGGAAGTGCAGAGCGTCAGCCAGCTTCGAAACCTGGTCGCGCGCACCATTGTTGGGCACGAAGCGGACGTCAAGGTGCTGCGCGATGGGAAAGAACACACGCTCAAGGTCAAGGTTGCGGAGCGGCCGTCCGATGAGGTGTTGGCAAGACGTGAACCTGGTCAGTCGCCTGCCCCGGAGGGAGTGAAGCCACCGGATAATGTGCTGGCCGGTCTCCGCGTTCAGCCTTTGGATCCCTCCACGATGGGGCAATTTAATGTGCCGGCAAAAACCACGGGCGTACTCGTTGGATCGGTCGAGGCAGGGAGTGCGGCGGAAGCGGCGGGCATCCAGCGAGGGGACGTCATCCAGGAAGTCAACCACGAGGTAGTGAAGAATCTCGACGACTATACGAAGGCCGCGGGCAAGATCACGAAAGACGAAATGGTCGTGCTCTTGCTGAGCCGGCAGGGAAACAACCTCTTTGTGGCCGTCAATCCGAAATAGGGGTGGCGGAAGCAGGTTGCGCGAGATTTGGAGGTTGAGCAACCGCAGGGTTGTCTCAACCTCCGTCTTTACTTCTTTACGGTAAGCCTCCGACGAGTACCATGTCCGGTCAAATGAACAGGCTCAACCAGTGGCTGCAGGACAGCGTGTTCAAGCCGCTGGAAGACAAGAAGATGCCCGTGATGGAGCATCTCGTCGAACTTCAGGCTCGACTGACTCGAGCCGTGGTTGCTACGGGTGTGCTCTTCGTGCTGACCTTTTTCTACGCCGAAACACTCGTGGCGTGGATTCGGATCCCACTGCAAAATATGTTCGTACCCAGCCGTCTTGAATGGGTACCGACGGACCTCGAAACAATCCCGTTCGTATTCCTTGCTCCGGCTGAAGCGCTTTGGCAGAACGTCAAGGTCGCAGGGCTGTTTGCGATTGTGCTGGCGGCGCCCTACATTTTGTGGGAGCTGTGGCAGTTTACCGTCCCTGGATTGCACTCCCAAGAACGGCGCTTCGTTGGGCCCTTCGTACTGTTGAGTTCACTGGCGTTTTACGCGGGGATCGCCTTTTCTTTCTTTTTTGTCCTTCCATTTGCCCTCAATTTTCTCATTACCTACGGCGTCAACGCCGGGTTCATCCCAAAAATCTCCATCGCGCAATATGTGGGATTTGCGCTCTGGTTCTTACTCGTCTTTGGGATCATCTTCGAGGTGCCGCTCGCGATTACTCTGATGGCCAAGCTCGGCTGGGTCGATGCACCATTCCTCAAGCAATATCGAAAGTGGGCCTTTCTGGCCGCGTTCATTTTCGCAGCTCTTCTCACGCCCACGCCCGATCCATTCAATCAGTGTCTGATGGCGCTCCCAATGTATATCTTCTATGAAGTCGGAATCATTAGTGCGGGTGTCTTCAATAAGAAAAAGCGACAGGCCGATGCCGAGGAGGCTGCCGCAAACAGCGGTTTAGTGCCGACGCCAGCCGGCGGGAGCGCCCATCCGGAAGGAAAGACCGCCAAGTCCGGCGGGAAGGCGGGCGACGAGTATTTGGCGGTGCCCACGGGCGCCGGGCCACGGTGAAGCTCGGATCCGTGCGTGACCGATATGGCGTATTCGAAGAGAGGACAGCCTAATCATATTTTCACCGACATAAGGAATTGACGATGCCCAAGGAACTCAATGTCATCAATGCTCCCGGCGCAGGCAGCGGCGACGTGTGTACGTATATGTGGGCCTGCGCGATCTGCGATGAAAACGAGACGTGCCAGAAAGACAAAGAAGGGCACAGCCGATGGCTTATTGCCAAGCGCATGGAGAGGATCGAGTACAAAGTGTTGGTCATGAGCAACAAGGGGGGAGTTGGAAAAAGCACGTGTACGACGAACCTCGCGGTGAGCCTGGCCTTAAAAGGCTGGCATGTAGGCATTTGCGACCTGGATATCCACGGTCCGAACATTCCCAAGATGGTGGGCGCCGAAGGGCAAAAATTAAAAATCAGTACATCCGGGGGCATCATTCCATTTCAGGCGTACAACCTCAAGATTGCCTCGATGTCGTTTCTGCTTCAGAATTCCGATGACCCCATCATTTGGCGGGACGCGTACAAATATGAGTTCATCAATCAATTGCTGGGTGGGGTGGAATGGCAGGACTTGAACTTTCTATTGATCGATCTCCCTCCAGGGACCGGGAATGAATCGGTCACGACCATCGATCTCTTGGGCGAGGTGACGGGGGCGGTCATTATCACGACTCCTCAGGAGGTCGCGCTTCTCGATTCACGCAAGTCGGTGTCCTTTTGCAAAGACAGCGAGGTGCCCATTATCGGCATCGTGGAAAATATGAGCGGTTTGGAATGTCCGCACTGCCACAAGCATGTCGACGTGTTTCGCAAGGGCGGGGGCGAGGCATCCGCACAGGACATGGGGGTCCCGTTCTTGGGGCGCATCCCCTTGGATCCTGATGTCGTGACGCAGTCCGACGCCGGTGAGCCGTTTGCCATGTTCTATTCCGATACGGCGACGGCCGACGCATTTCATGGTATTGCCAATCAAGTCGAATCTTTTTGCAAGAAAGCGGGATCGCTGGTCAAAGTGGCCCCGCGTCACGGACACTGATTTCGATGCAAGGGCTGACCCCACTGGAAGAGGCTCAACGAATCGTCTTGGAGGCCGCGTCCTCCTTGGGACTGGAGAAAGTGTCTATTCTGGACGCCGTAGGTCGGGTGTTGGGGGAGGACATCATCGCGGAGCGTGACAACCCACCGTGGGACAACTCCGCCATGGATGGGTTTGCTGTGCGATCTGATGATATCGCTCAGGAACACGCGATTTCGAAAGCGGTGGAACTGACGATTATCGAGGATGTGCCGGCTGGCAAAATGCCGACGAAGACCGTCGGCCCTGGGCAGGCCATTCGTATCATGACCGGGGCTCCGGTTCCGAAGGGGGCCGATACGGTCTTAAAGGTCGAGGATACAGAGCCTACGGGGTCGATCGTCCGCGTGTTTAAACCAGAAGCTCGGGGATCCAACATTCGGCCGCAAGGCGAGGACGTACGGAAGGGCGATCGTATCATCTCCAAAGGAACGACGATCCGACCCGGTGAAGCCGGGATGCTGGCTATTCTGGCCAAGTCGTTCGTGCTGGTCTACCAGCGGCCTCGGGTCGCGATCTTGTCGACTGGCGACGAACTGGCCGATCTCGACGAGCGCTTCAGCGAGGAGAAAATCATTAATTCCAATAGCTATGGCATTGCGGCCGCGGTGCGAGAGGCGGGTGGTATACCTGTGTTGCTTGGCATCGCGCGGGATAATCCTGCCGATCTCAAAGAGAAAATTTCGCATGGTCTCAATACCGACATCCTCGTGCTGTCCGGCGGCGTGTCGATGGGCGATTACGATTTCACCAAGGCGGTCTTCAAGGAACTGGGCGCGGAGATGAATTTCTGGAAACTGGCCATCCGTCCTGGGCAACCTCTGGCGTTTGGGAAGATTCAGGGGAAACTCGCATTCGGTTTGCCGGGTAATCCGGTATCCTCCATGGTGACGTTTGAACAGTTGGTGCGTCCTGCCATGTTGAAGATGAGCGGCTGCCGAAGGTATGGGCGTCCGGTCGTACAAGCGGTGTTTCAGGAGAAGTTTGCGAAGCGGACGGATCGCCGACATTTTCTCCGCGGGATCCTGACTCGTGAGGAAGGGGTCTTCAAGGTTCGCACTACGGGAGACCAGGGATCTGGGATTCTGACGTCGATGGTCAAGGCGAATTGCCTCATCGACATTCCGACGGAGGTGGAACGGGTGAACGCGGGTGAACTGGTCTCCGTGCAAGTTCTCAGTGGGCCCATTTGGGCGCACGAGGTAGAGCAGCAGCCGTCTAGCGGCCATCGCCACTCGTGTTGTTGATCCTGGAGGAGCAAGGCGATGGCTATCCCCGTGATCTGTTTTGTCGGGCGATCGAACAGCGGCAAGACGACCCTCATTGAGCGAGTGATCCCTGAGCTGGTGCAGGCAGGTTACAAAATCGCCACGGTCAAACATACTGGACATGGGTTCGACCTGGACACCGAAGGGAAAGACAGCTGGCGGCACAAGAAAGCCGGTGCCAGTACCGTGGTGGTCGTGTCCAACGGCAGTCTTGCGATGTTTGCAGATGTGGCCGAACAGACAAAGTTGGAGGAAGTGCGGGATCGCTATTTGGACAGCGACATCGATCTCATCATTGCGGAAGGGTGGAAAAACGAAGGGTATCCGAAAATCGTCGTGGTGCGCGATCAGGTCGGTGAAATCGCCGTTTCCCCGGAAGGACTGCTGGCCGTGGTATCCAACAGACCTGTGACGGTACCGGTACCAGTGCTCGACCCGGACGACATAGAGGCCGTAGCTAACATGATCGTCCAACAGTTCCCGCGACGTCAACGGCATGATACCTAAACGCTCCGTCTGGGCTGTTCTGGTCTTGGTGGCCGGAGCAGCAACCCTGGGCGGTGTCGGTCTCCACTTCACGAATCTTCCCCGTTTTTGCGCCACCTGTCATACCGTGGCTCCTTCCTACGACTCCTGGCTCGTGTCGTCTCACAAAGACGTGACCTGCGTCGACTGTCACGTGCGTGATACGGTGCAGGGATGGTTACACGACAAAGCGTATGCGGGGACGAAGGACGTGCTCATCACGCTCTTTGGAGCCCCAACGGCACCGCATAATCTCGATTCGACGGTCGTCAGCGAGACGTGCATCGCCTGCCACCGTGAAATTCTGCGCGTCTCTGAGGTCGCACCTCGGGACCTTCCTGCTCCCGTGAAGGACGTCGGTCTCATCATGAGCCACAGGAAACACATGGGGGCCTTTGTCCAGCGCGGCCAGGGAGAGGGATGTACGACCTGCCACTCACGGGTGGTGCATGGCACCCCTGTCAAAGGCTATCCCATCGTGGTGCCACGTGGGCACGTCGAGGCGGACAACCAGCCCTACGAGCCGAGTCATCCGAAAGACAGCGTGCTCTATCGTAAAGCCATGGCCGATTGCTTCCGCTGTCACGACGGCAAGACCGAGCATGCCGGGAAGGTGCTTAGTCGAAAATGCGAAACGTGCCATCTGCCCGACAAGGTGCGGGATTTGCTGTTCTGATGCACTCGATCGGCATCGGCGGGAACCCTATGGCTCTGCCCATCGTTGACGTGCGCGATCTGACCAAGCGATTTGGTGACTTCACGGCCGTCGACGGCGTCTCGTTCTCCATTCAGCCGGGAGAAATTTTGGGTCTTCTCGGTCCCAATGGGGCGGGAAAGACCACCACGTTTCAAATGTTATTGGGACTGATTACGCCGACCTCCGGGACCATTTCGATGTTCGGATTGGATCTCGCGACCCATCGGGAAGCGATCCTGCAGCAGGTCAATTTTTCATCCACCTATATCTCCATGCCGTACTCACTGACGGTGGAGGAGAATCTGCGTGTCATCGCGCGTCTCTATGGTTTGTCGGACGTCGATCGGCGGCTCGACGATGTGATGAAACTGTTGGAAATGGGCGACATCCGGCTCAAGTTGACCCGCAAGCTGTCATCGGGACAGATGACGCGCTTGACGCTGGCGAAGGCCATTCTCACCGAACCCAAGATTCTGCTGTTGGACGAACCGACGGCGAGTCTGGATCCCGACATTGCGCACAAGGTGCGGGCCGTCCTTCGGCACGTTCAGCGATCGACGGGTCTGAGCATGCTCTATACGTCGCACAATATGCGCGAGATGGAAGAGATGTCCGATCGTATCATCTTCCTGCAACGTGGCAGGATCGTTGCCGAAGGTACGGCCAGATCGATCGTCGAAAAGTTCGGCCAAGGCGATCTGGAAGAGGTGTTTTTGAAACTGGCCAGGGAAGCGACGTAAACGTTCAGGATCTCCAATCGATGAAGCTACACCGTATCTTCGCCTTGTTGAGCCGGCATCTGTATCTGTACAAGCGAAGTCCGCCCCGCATCATGGAGATCTTCTATTGGCCGCTGCTGGACCTGGTCATCTGGGGTTTCATTTCCGTGTACCTCATGAAATTCAAAGGCGAAATTCCCGGTGTCGTGACCTTCTTTCTCGGTGCGTTGATTTTGTGGGATATCTTGTTTCGCGCCCAGCAAGGTATCACGATCACGTTTCTCGAGGAGATCTGGGCGCGGAATCTGTTGAACCTTTTCGCCAGTCCGCTCAAGCCCAGCGAATTTCTCGCCTCTACCATGGCGATGAGTATCTTCAAGGTGGCGGCGGTCAGCGCCGTCATGGTTGTCTGCGCGTATCTGTTCTATTCCTACAATATTTTTATCGTCGGAGTCTCGCTCGTGCCGTTCGTCGTGAATCTTGTGGTGACGGGATGGACGATCGGTGTCATGACGACGTCCCTCATTATGCGGTTTGGACATGAGGCCGAGGTGTTGGCTTGGAGCATGGTGTTCTTATTCCAACCGATCTCCTGTGTGTTCTATCCGCTGGACGTGCTGCCTGGTTGGCTCCAAACCATCGCCTGGGTCAACCCGGCCGCACACATTTTCGAAGGGATGCGGGGGGTTCTCAATACCGGCGTACTATCCGTTCCCCATCTGACCTGGGCGATTGGCCTCAATGTGTTCTACCTGATCTTGACCATCCTGCTGTTCCACAAGGTATTTGACATCTGCAAGGAAAAGGGACTGCTGGTTCGAGTAGGGGAGTGAGTGCGATATCCAGCCGTTCGCATCTGATGAAGGTGTGGATGACTTGCATTTGAGGAAGGGCATCCGGATAAGCCGGCGATACTACTCATGTCGAAAGCGGACCTTCTGATCGACGCAGTGGTAATCTTACGCCCGAAAGATTCGACATGGCGTGTACGAGCATGCCACGACCGACATTGCCCGACGGTCTCGGCCAAAGGCGCTATTGCGCCACGCCCGTAGCCAGTGTGGTATTTTCAGGCTCCGTTGCGAAGGCGTAATCTTCTTCGTGGACCGCAACGTGCGGCCTGTGATTGCCGCTGGTTCCACCGGTCAGGTGAATCAGGCGGTCGCGCTGGCCTTGGCCATAGCGTAGAAACTCCAGCCCACAGTGTCCATTCCGCTGCCAGCGCACGATAGATAGCTCGACCGCGACCGGTTGCAGGTGATGTGGGACGCTAATGTGAACGGCCACATAGGTCCCGGGCTCAAGCGCGAGCGAACTCCGAACCTGGCAGCCGGAAGGGGACAGATTGAGGAGCATCCCCGCGGCCATGTTGTCGTCACTGTGTAATTGGACGGGATAGCAGACCGGGACCCTCGTGCGGCTGCGTCGTTGCCATTCCATGGCGACACGCTCCTTTCTCGGTGCTGTTGGTTCTCTTGTCGGATGGATGAGGGAAAAACTTAACCGAACGGCGCCGGAGGGGCCGAACGGGAGAACACCTTCTGAACTTTACGTGACAATGAGCAACTGAAGCGCTGCCTGCATCGCCACAGGCCGTTCGTCAGGGTAATGGCAAACTGGCTGGCGCCGGGGTTCGGTAGTACGCAGGACAAGCCGGAAATCATGCATAAATCAGCATCAAGACCCCGGCGATTGTGATCCCTGCGGCTGTGACAACCGCAGACGGTCTGAAAGGATATCCGTTGCGGCAGCAAGCCGATTCTTTTGACGGGGAGATCGTTCCGATCACCAGAAAGGTCGCCGCCGTAAGTATGGGGAGGCATCCCTGTACGCTAGTTCGATGAATGATGGGCTACACGCTGCCTGTCGAAATTCGTCCGTGATGTTCTCGGTTCTTGTTGCGAAGCGTCCGTGCCGCTGCTTCCCAAACTTCTGGCTCTAGGGATGGTTCTGTAGTACCGTAGTGACCCCCGGGCTCGACCTGATGAACGGGCAAGAGACGATGCTCTGAACCGTCCGGCTTGGCCTGCCGCGGATGAAGATCACATGGGCGCACACGCACGAAGGAGTGTCCTACATGAGTGCGATCTCCAGGCGACGTCTGTTCCAGTTGGGTGCAATCAGCGGAGGGGCCTTCTTGATGGGCAATTTCTCGGATCTTGGGCACGGAACCGGCGATGCCGCGGAGATCGGAGACACTGTAGGAAGTCCTATCAAAGTTGGAATCATCGATCCCTTATCGGGCCCCTACAAGACATCATCGATTCACGACGTCCACGGCGCAAACGTCGCCGTGGATCTGTTCAACAAGCGCGGTGGTGTGCTCGGCCGGCCGGTTGTGCTGCTCGAGGCGGACGACGCCTCTAATCCGGACCTTGCGGTGAAGATGGCGCTCAAATTCATTAAGGAGGACCACGTCGATGTCTTGATGGGCACGTTCAATGGGGACTGCGCTCTGGCCGTCAGCGAGGTGGCCAAGAAAGAAAATAAACTCTTCATGGTCACTGGCGCGCATCTGCCGGAACTCACGCGCGAACGATGCGATTCGCATACGTTCGTCTTCATGCCCAATGCGCGCATGTTGGCCAAGGCGGTGACCCCTACGATCATCAAAGAATATGGGAAGCGATGGTTCATGGTGACCGCCGATACAGTGGACGGGCGATCGGCGCAACGCGCCATGACCGAGACGTGCAAAGCTCTGGACGGCGACGTCGTGGGGAGTGTGACGACCGCGTTCGGTGCGATGGACTTTACCGACGCGCTGGGTAAAGCCAAGGCTGCCAACGCCAACGTCGTGATCCTGAATCTGTACGGATGGGACCTGGTGAATGCGCTCAAATCGTATGGCAAGGCCGAACTGGCAAAGGATAAAATCGGCATCGCGGGAATGATTGCCGGGGAGCAGATCGGTCGTCCCCTGGGGTATGCGTTGAACGTTGGCATCTGGGGCCTGATCTGGGATCCGAAAATCAATACCGACGGGACGAGACGATTCATCCAGGCCGTGGTCGCAAAATACAATCACACTCCGACCTCCCGATGCTATCTAGGGTACGCGGCGATGACGCAGATCTTGGAAGCCATCAGGCGTGCGGGAAGCACCGAGACCTCCGCCGTGGTCAAGGCGCTGGAGGGCCATGAGTTCGACGGTCTCAAGGAAGGCCGTTCCTACTTCCGTGCCTGGGATCACCAGCACGTCCAGGATATCCTCGTGGGAAAGGCGTACGGGAAGGAACTCGGGTTGGGCCATTACCAGATCGTGTCGACTGTGCCGGGCGATACCGTTGCGGGGGGAATCGAGAGCAAGGTCTGTCTGCTCTAATTGACGGCAGTTCCTCCGAATTCGTGCACGGAGCTTCCGACGTTCCGATCCAACACGCGAGCACGAGTTTCCGTGCGGAGTCTGGTAAGCGCTCGTTTGACTGTGTTATAGACCAGAGGACCGTCCAACGAACCCTTCGACTTCGGTTTGTGCAAAGGGCATCGGCTTTTCTAAAAGGTTCGACGATGGTATCGTGCCGCAAGAGGCGCGGCTGGTCCGTTCCATGGAAGGATGGTTGTGTTTCCAATCCAAACCCGCGAGACGATCGATCAGTTTTCGTTCCAGACCACGCCGGTCTTGGTTGTCGAAAAATTCCTCAGTCTCGAAGATCGGCAGCGATTTCGCGAAGGGATGGCGCACGCGCAGTGGACAGCGTTGCAGGACTTACCTAAGACCAAGCAGGACTTTCCCCACAGTGGCAATTGGTCCAAAGCGGAGATCCAGGGTCCTCACGTCGAATTTCTGATGGACCGCCTCGCCCTGCCCTGCATCAAGACATACGTGGAATCGTTTCCCGACATCACCGGTCTGCACATGAGTTTTAGCTATTACTCCTATGGGTCAGGGGACTGTCTGTTAACGCATGACGATACAGCGCAAACCTACGGGGGACCGAATGCGCCCCGCCGCCGGCTGGCCGTCGTGCTTTATCTACATGAGGAGTGGCATCCCGATTGGGGTGGGGAGCTCATCGTCTACCGCCAGCCGAAGTCAAAAGGCACTGAAAGCGACCTTCGCGTGACGCACTGTATCTCGCCCCTGCCCGGCTCATTGGTGGTGTTTTCCGTGCCACGTTTTCATCGCGTGTGTCGCGTGGACGAGACAGCGGGGCAGCACAAACGGCTTTCGATTGCCGGCTGGTTCATGACCGAGCATCGTCAGGCCCAAGGCGTGATACGCTAGTCTCATCTACCCGGCTGAGCTGGCGGGATCTTCGGGTGGATTCCAACCTCCCCCCAGCGCCTTAAATAGAGCGATCATGTCCGAAAGGCGGGCGCGCTCCGTGGCCGTGACCTGCGTTTCGGCTGCCAGGGCCGTGCGCTGAGCATCCAACACGTCGAGATAATTCACCAATCCCTTCCGATAACGAACCTCCGCCAGCGAGACGGCGGCACGGGCTGCGGCCAACTGCTCGCGCTGCAGGCCGAGCTGTTCTGCACGCGAGCCGATCGATGTCAAAAGATCGGCGACTTCGCGCATCGCCAGGAGAATGGTCTGCCGATATTGCTCCAACATTTGTTGATACCGCGACTCGGCCGAATCCAGGCGCGCCAGGTTGTTGCCTCCTTGAAAGATCGGGAGCGTGACCGAAGGCCCGATGCTGTGATTGAAACTGTCTCCCGTGAACCAGTTAGCGAACTCGACGCTCTGCAGTCCCCCCTTTCCCGTGATGGAAAATGACGGGAAGAAAAAAGCCCGGGCTTGACCGATGCGCGCGTTAGCCGCGGCGAGCACCGCCTCGGCCTGCAGAATATCGGGTCGCCGTTCGAGCAGATGGGACGGAAGGCCGACCGGGATCTCGGGCTGGACGACGACTGACCGCAGAGGTCGCGGCGGCAGCGCGAGCGTGCCGGGCGACGTGCCGGTGAGCACCTCAAGCCGATGCACTTCCTGTGCCCGTGAGCGCGCCAGGTCTGGCAAAAGGCCGGCGGCTTCGGCGACGAGCACCTCGGTGCGTTTAACGTCCAGGTCCGAGGCGAGTCCCACCGAGGCGCGCTTCGTAATGATCTCGAGTGATTCCCGCCGCACGGCCAATGTCCGTTGTGCGATCTCGATCTGCTCGTCCAATTCACGCACTCGGAAGTAGGCCTGGCCCAGGTCTCCGATGAGGGACAGGGCCACAGCTCGGGCATCGTGCTCGATGGCCTGTGCTTCGGCGGTCGCCGCTTCGCGCCCGCGGCGAATGCGACCCCAAAAATCCAACTCCCAGCTCAGGTCGACGGCGCTGTCCCATAGATTGAATGCTGTACCGGGAGTCGCGAACGTCCGGATCGTCGGCTGTTGATTCGTGCCCAGCCCTAAACCCGCAAGGGTGTTCTTGGAAATCGCGATGTTGGAGTAGCTCACGCCTACATTGACCTGCGGGAAGAGACCGGCGGACGCCGTCAGTACCCCGGCGCGCCCTTCGAGAACCCTGGCGACGGCACGTTTGACGTCGTGATTCTGTATGAGTGCCCGCTCGATGAGACCGCTCAGCTCGTCGTTCTGAAAGGACGTCCACCAGCCAGCGTCCGGTTGTTCATCTGCCCTCAACAAGGAATCAGCGGGAGAGCCGGTCCGACCCCAGCTCTTTGGAATGTCCACCTCGGGGCGGACGTAGTCACGGCCTTGCACGCACCCTGCCACCAGGAATCCGGTCATCACGAGTACGGTGCATCGAAAGGCGTTCATGGCCTCTTCTCCGCAGATGGCGGCGTCGAGGGCATGACCGGGTTGCGCTGGCCCTGGGCGTCCGCGCGTTGAATGAACACGTCCACCTGCTGTCCTGCGTAGACCGGAAAGGATGGTCGTTCAAACCGATAAATGATCTGTAGCACGCGCGTATCGACCCGCTCCGTGTTCTCTCCAGTGAGTGATCGCTTCGGCACGACGTAGGGCTCGATCCGAATGAAGGTCAATGGAATCTGCGCCTCGGCTCTGGATTTCAGCGAGGCCACGGCTGGCGCCTGCGGGACAACGAGCGGCGCATTGACTTCGTCGACATCGGCACGTATTTGGAGTTGCTCGGTGTCGCCCAGCAGCATCAGGGGGTCGGCTGCTCCGGGGGAGGCATACTCCCCGGCGCGAACGTTCACTTGCAAAATAGTCCCGTCGCGCGGAGCCTTGACGGTCAATCGATCGAGGAGCAGGCCCACCTCATCCCGCTGGGCAACGGCATGCTTGAGCTCCGCCTCGAGCCGAAGTTTTGCGCGTTTGGCGACCTCGAGTGCGTACCAGGCGCGCTTCAGGTCGTCCTCGCTCACGGCGCGCCGATCGTGAACCGCGCGCAGCCGACGCAGCTGTGTGTCGAGATCCGCGATACGCATGCGCTGCTCTTCGACCTGAGCGCTGAGGGGAGGAATGGCAGCGTCGCGTGTCAGGAGTTGCCCACGCAATTCACGATCGTCGAGCTGGAACAGGGGGGTTCCCAGGCTCACCTGTTGTCCCACGACGACGTGCACGGCAGTCACCAGACCGGCGGTCGGAGGAGCGATGCGGACGTTTTCATTGACCGCTTCGATGATCCCGGAGGCCGCGACGGACTCCGAGTACGGGGAGCGCGGCGGTTCGGCGAGCGGAGTCGGCATGGGAGTGGTGCGACTCGCGCCGAAGAGGACCCAGGCGGCGAACGCCACGCCGGCGAGCGCGAGCCACACACTGAGGCGCTTCATCATGATCATGCGGTGCCCTCTGGAGTGATGGGCTCGATGCTCTCGATCCGTCCGTCCGTGAGTCGAGCCATCCGGTCGCCGAACCGAAAAATGCGACTGTCGTGTGTGACGACGACCACGCATCGGTCTGGGGCCCGACCCACCTCACGGAGCAGCTCCATGATCTTCTGGCCGTTCGGGCCGTCCAAGGCTGCGGTCGGCTCGTCGCAGATCAACAGACGCGGCTCGTTGACGAGGGCGCGAGCAATGGCCACGCGCTGCTGCTGACCACCGGACAGGTTCTTGGGAAGGAACTGTGTGCGATCGCCGAGCCCGACACGGTCGAGCATGGCCTGCGCGCGGCGGAGGGCTCCAGAACGCCGAAGGCCCTGGATCAAGAGCGGCACCGCGACGTTTTCCTCGGCCGTCAAGGCGGGCAGCAGGTTGAACTGCTGATAGATAAATCCCATCGTTTGTCCGCGAAACTTGGTGCGCCGCCCTGCGGGTAGATCGCTGACTGGGACGCCAAGCACTTCGATATGCCCCGCGTCGATGTCCAAAATTCCGGCGATCGCCGACAGCAAGGTCGTTTTTCCACCGCCCGATTCGCCGACGAGCAGCAGCATTTCACCGAGGTACACATCGAGGTCGATCTCCTTGAGGACAGTGATCTTGGTGTCGCCCGAGCCGAACGCCTTAACGATCCCGCGTGCCCGGACGGCCGCCGGCGTGGTGTTGGGGTCCGTGTCGATCATCGAAAGACGATTCCCGGTTCCAAACGGGCCAATTTTATGATGCTAATCAATGCCGACGCCGTACAGATGGCCAGTAACGCCACCAGCACCAGGACGAGCAGCTGCCAGGTTTCCACGAACGGCAGGCCGCCGCCGCTTGCCGCCAGCACGCCAAAGAGCGTGGCCAACCCGACTCCGACACCGTAGCCGGTGAGTCCGACCGTGAAGGCCTGCAAGAGGATCATTCGAGCAAGGGTGAACGTCGAGGTCCCCATTGCCTTGAGCGCTCCGAACTGCCGGAGGTTTTCAACCGTAAAGAGATAAAACGTCTGCCCGGCAATCGCCATGCCGACGATAAACCCGAGTAGGATCGTCGTGCCGAAGTTGACGCCGATGCCGGTGTTCTTGAGGACCCAGCGGATCGTCTTCATGCCGAATTGTTCGCCGGTGTAGGCACCGAGACCGGTCTCGCGTTCGATGCGGTCGGTGACCTCGTTCACGGGCACGCCTTCTCTGGGTTTGGCCAACACGTAGGCCAGGGTCCGACGCTCTCTGGGCACGTACCGCATGGCCCGTTCGTACGTCGTGTAGACGACGGGAATGTTGGTGAAGCTCTTTTGAGTCTTCGCAATTGCGACCACACGAGCCACTTTATCGTTCAGTTCGAAAATGGTTCCGATGCCCACGACCGACGGGCCGCCCATCCGCTCGACAGCCCATTGATCGAGCACGACGGCGTCGGGCTGGCGGATATCCTCGAATTGGCCCTCCAGCACTTCCGCGGGTCTACCGATCAGCGTCGACGATTCGAGACCGGTCAGGGTGATCTGGTGATAGTTACCGCTCGCGAGTCGCGCGCGCAGCAGGCCTTTGTACAGCGGCACCGCCCATTCGACGCCGGACACGCTACGGACACGGTCGACGGTCGTGTCGGCGATCGGCTTGACCTCGTCGACCTGTCCGATTCCAGGGTCGGTGACCCAGATCGGCACATTGACGTTGCTGATGCTCGATTGCGACCAGATCATCAGTCCCCAAAAGATCGATCCCTGCTGCACGATCAGCATCACGGCGAAGGTGAGGCCACAGAGCAGCATCAAGTACTTCGCGCGATCGCCGAACAACATCTTGAGCGCCACGTAGTTCACATTCGTATCAGCCTGTCTTGGCCTTCCATCGAAGCATTGTGCGGTCGTCGATCGGATACGCAATCACGTGGGGAGGGGCGGGGATCCGCACCTGATCGTGCCGATGAAAGAATAGGGTGCATAGGCGCGCGATCGGCGATCCGTGTGCGAGGGCGGTCGTCCAAAATCGACGCACATGGGTGCCGTCCTGGTTCCGCTCCTCGTCCCACAAACGAAAGGGCCCAGGAAACGGGGACGTGAAGGCGATACCGTGAACTGCCAAGCGCTCGCCAATCCCCTCGACGAGAAAATCGAGTACCTCACCGCACCAGGAAAACACACGGCCATCCTGGGAGCCCTGGCCCGAAGGAAGGATGTGCGCTCGTCGCTCTTTCAAATACTCGGCTACGATATGCCGAACGTCGTTAGGTGAGGAAAGAGCCTTCGTATGCATAAACCTGGGTGAGAGCACGGACAGTGCCGGCACTGCGCTCCATCCGGAAGTTTGCATCAAGGTATTGACTTCTCAATACAGACCAGAGGATTTGGTGCTGTGTCCTCTCTAACTGCACACATTGAGATTGCCCACTGGCGGGCAGCTATCGCTAGGGTTTGCCTAAATACGGTCACCCAAGAGTGAGCCAAAAACCGTATTTTAGGCGAGTGCACTTGATGGCTGCGATATGCGTGTAACAATTCGGTGTTCTTAATTGACGCTGACCCATTGGGTGAAATTCGCTGGACCTGAGGTAGAAAGCGAATCGCTTCTATGGGCGGGAGTGAAGCAATGAAATATCCTAGTTTGTTGACCCTTATACTGGCGGAGAAAATCAGGGCCAAGATTGGACAGAAACCGCTGAACTGCAGCAATTGCTAGCGGAGGCCAAGAGCAGCCTCAATAGATTTTGCTGGTGTGGGGAAATCATCCAGTCCTACATGGGAATTGGAAAGGGAGGAGTAATGGGTGTGTTTTGTCCGAGACATAACAGACACGAACGCAAACGATCCCGAGGAAGCCTTAGTCTGCTACAGAGATGAAATGACCACGCGGGTTCAGGGGGCGAAGGCAAACTCTGCTGTTGATGGTGGATTCCCGTCAATGTTCCGCCCGCCACGGGAATGCCCGCAAGTTAGATCTTTGATTGGACTTTAGAAAAAGAGTTTCTATAGCTGTTCCTGTGGCGTCGTGATGACCACCAGCTTGTTCAAGCACAGAGTGCAATCAATCATATTCTGCGGGCTAGTACCATCGGGCGGTTTTCTCGCACTTGGGCGTTTGCCAGTTACAAAGGTTGGCTGGAAGTTGCTTACGGTCAGGTCTTGATGCGCCGGATGCCGAGTTTCTTCATGCGGTGCTGGAGGGTCGAACGCTTCATGCCGAGGCGAGCGGCCGCTCCGTGCTTGCCGGCGAGGACCCAGTTGGTCTGCGACAGCGTGTCGAGGATGTGTGCACGTTCGGCATCGGCGAGCGTTCGGTGTCCATCCGACCTCTGCTGGGTACAATGGGTTCTCCCGAATTCCTCCACGGTCAAAAGTGATCCCTGGCTCACGATCACAGCGCGTTCGATGACGTGCTCCAATTCCCGCACGTTCCCGGGCCAGTCGTAGGCGGCAAGGGCCTTCAATGTCGAGCTGGCGATCCGCGAAATGGATTTTCGATGGCGCTCGGCATGCTTCTTTGCAAAATGGCGCGCCAGCACCGGAATATCTTCGCGACGTTCCCGCAGGGGTGGCATACGAATCGGAAACACATTGAGTCGGTAGTAGAGATCCGATCGAAGCCGACCCTGCGCGATCGCTTGATCGACGTCGACGTTGGTGGCTGCCAGCACACGGATGTCCAATTTCAGCGTCTGCGTGCCGCCGACTCGCTCGAACTCTCTTCCTTCCAAGACGCGCAGCAGCTTCGCCTGTAGTTCCACCGGCAATTCTCCGACTTCATCCAGGAAGATGGTGCCTCCGGCAGCCAGTTCGAAGCGGCCGAGTTTCCTGGCCGTCGCATGAGTGAAGGCGCCCTTTTCATGGCCGAACAGCTCGGATTCGATCAGGCTCGGAGGCAGGGCTGCGCAATTCACGGTGATCAAGGGGCGGTCTTTTCGCGTCGACAATTGATGGACGGCCTGGGCCACGAGCTCCTTGCCCGTCCCCGTTTCTCCGGTGATCAGGACGGTAGAGTCCGTCGGTGCAACCTGCTCAACGGCCTTCAGTGCCTTCTGGAGCGCGGGACTCTCACCCACCAGCGAGGAGACATCCATAGACGCCGTCATCTCTTCCCTCAAGAACAGGTTCTCCTGCTCCAGCTGGTCCTTGAGCTGTCGGATTTCATCGTAGGCCGTGAGGTTGGTGATGGCCTGCGAAAGGTGAAAACTGATCTGCTCGGCAAAGGCGAGGTCACGGTCCGAAAACGCGTTGCGCCGGTGACTGCCGATGGCTAAAAATCCGTACGGCGTTCCGCAAACACTCAGCGGGCACAGAACGCAGGAACGGATTCCGACCGATTCGATGTAGGCGCGCTCGGGGAAGCGCTCGTGATTGTGTCCCGTGATGAGCAGCGGCTTGCCGGTAGCGAGCATTTCGCCCGGAGCCATGCGCTCGAAAGGAAAAGCCCGGAGTTGTGCGAGATCGATCTGTACGCCGTCGCGGTAGACGATGTCGAACCAAGGGCCGTCGGCGGACTGTACGAACCGCACGAGGCCGGTCATATCCTGCCTGACGACACGGCGGAGCATCTCCTGCACCACCGGCATCAACGCTTCCAGGGTCATTGCGCCGACGACCACCCGGCTGTTGATGGCCATGAGCGCGTCGCGTTCTTCCGAAGCCAGAATCGCCTCGAGCACAGGTCCGAGCTGCGCTCCCAACGAATCGACAAAATGGCGATCGTCCTCCGAAAACGCATGCGGCCGATCGACAGCGATGGCCCCCGCCACCGCAATGATCCGTGGATGTGGATGTTCCGCCGATGGAGGGACTGTCATGGGGAGCGTCAAGGCCGATGCAGTTTGGAAAGGGGAGTGCACCAATGCGCTGGCCTCGGCCCACGCGGATTGCCCGACATCGTGCTCCACGAGCGCCTGACCCTCTCGGATCGTGGCCTCCTTGAGCGTACCGGCCGCTGGCAATTGCCCGATGAGGTAGCCCGGTGAGGACGGGTCCAGTAGGGGTTTCGATATCGGCGAGAAAGCCCCCGTCGATTCGCTATACAGATATAGCCCTACAACATCGCACCCGAGTGCTGCCACCAACTCCTTTCCCAGTACGCGGTCAAAGTCTGCAAGGGTTCGGCAGGGGAGGAGCGTGCGGGTGATGCAAAAGGGGTCTGAGCTGGTTGGTGGCATGCCCATATTTGGGCACCCTACCAGGATTGTCGCGATAGTTCAAACTAGACCACTCGCTGCTGTTTCCACCACAACTGCTTCAGAGTCTGAGAATTGATCGTGCGTTTGGAGGCTGTCATTGACCTCGCCGCCAGGCCAAAACTGGCCAGCACGACTCGTGAGCGACGACCCATGGCCCCGGATTTGTGGTAGTGAGGGTATTCAGGGTCTTCCATTTCAGACCGTAAGCCGTTGATTGGCTCGGCTACGGCCTTTCCTCCCGCAGCCCCTTCAGACGATCCATCCTGGCACGGTCGAGTTGCACGAACAGCGACTTCTCCTGGGTCACCGACACGGTCCCAGCTGAGTGCCCTTTGGTTTTCCTCACCCATTTCTTGCGTGTATAGATCACCTCGCCCTTTCCACTCTTCTTCAAATCGCTGTAGATCAGGGCCAGTGTGGCGGCATCGCGCAGGGTCTCCGGTGGGATCTCGCTTCCTTTGGGTACCCGCACAATCACATGAGAGCCGGGGACTCCGCGCGCGTGCAGCCATACATCATCGCTGTTGGCGAAGCGGTGGGTCAGCTCTTCGTTCTCTCGTGCGTTGCACCCCACGTAAATGTGGTACCCGTCGGTCGACTGAAAACGACGGAAGGGCCCCTTGCGTTGCGTGTGGCGGCTTCCAGAAGGAGGGGCGCTCCGTGCATCGACGTTCGCGCGTCGTACAGGGCGATCGTGAGGGGGAGTCCAGGTGCTGCGTTCGATTGAATCCAACTCCTGCCGGATGCGGATTAACTCGGCCTGTGCTGTTGCGATGCGCGGCGCAATTTCGCTTTGGGCCGTGAGGTACTTACGATACTTGCGAAAGTACTCCTCCATATTCGATTGCGGTGATTTTACCGGGTCCAACGGGAGGGATAGAGTCGGGAGCGCTTCATCGAAGTAGTCGATGAGTGAGGCCTCCGTCTGCCCTTTACGAACCTGGGCGAGGTTGGCTTTGATCAAGTCCCCGTATCTGGCATAGCCTCGATACCGTTCGGCCTTGGCCAAATCGCTTTCGAGGGCTTCAATCCGACGGGTCAGCTTCTTGACCGCTCGCTTGAGTACCAGCGTTCGCTCGCGTTGTGTCGACTCCTGCAAGATTTGCTGTTCGCGGTCTGTGTAGTGGGCTTCCATGGCCCGAGAGATCGGGAACTCGTCGCTCCCATCGTCGTCAGTCGTCGTGACAAAGCGGTGGCGTGTTACGGATGGCGACGGACCTCGCTGCGACTCTGGGCGCAGCAGCCCATCCTGTACGTTGGTGGCGGCTGGGCGTAGCCGTGCCAAGATTTTTCGGGCGGTATCGACCAGCCAAAGGTTGGCGGAGCGACCGGTGAGTTCGGCGATGAGGATATACGCGCCCTCTTTGCCGTGGAGCCCTACTTCCACGATCCGGTCGTGCGGCACGAGTCGCACATTGTCGACGCGGGCTCCATGCAAGCGAGCTCTCAGGTACTGACAAAACGCCGGCGGATGTATGGGGTTGGCAGGCTTCTTTCGGACCAGGTGGAGGCGTGTTGTTCCGGGATGGGCCGATATCAAAAGATCGAGCGTCCGCCCCGGCGCTCGAATTTCAAGAACAATGCCATAGTCGGACGGCTGATATACCCGTTGGATCCATCCATGGAGCACAGCAGGACGAATTTCGGCGACAACAGCGCCAATTTCCGCTTCAGACAAGGACAAGGGCATCACCCCTAAGTGGTAGAAAATCTGCCGAATATCAACCAGTCGAGTGGCGTGCCCATGGCACGGTGTTCCTCAGCTCCGGCGCACATTCACAACCTCGCAATTGTAGGTAGATTTGGCTCTTAATAAAAGGCCCAGATTTCCCCTACTCGTAAGTAGTCCACCCGTGGCACCGGGGTTGCGTAGTACAAGTGCCAAGAGGGGAGGCGGGCGAGAAGGCGCCTAGGTCAGCCGCTCGTCCCACAGTGTGAGGGCGAATCGTCGAAGGAGGTGTCGTATGAAGTGCTCGCGCTGCCAAGGGCTCATGGTCAGTGACCACCTGCTAGACATCAAAGAAACTATGGGGCCGATGTGGGTGAAGAGTTGGCGCTGTGTCGCTTGCGGCAACATCGTGGATCCGTTGATCGAAAAACATCGTGCCGAACGCGCCAAGCTAGCGGCACCGCTCGTCACGGTCTCGGTGGGCATACATAACGATGAGGTCGATCCGCCGTTGGCTGCGTGAGGTCATGCAGCCGATGGGAGCCCAACCCCCCTGCAGCCAGGTGCCAGGGCGCAGCGGGGTGGGCGAGTGTATGGAGTCGGTCGTGCCGGTCAGAACGCACCGAGTTCATACGGTTGCTCGTCGGTCTCCCTTTCGCTACAGTATCGACAACCCCGGTGACGCCGGGTGAGCAGCTCATCCATACCTCATATATTTGTTCGTGTCGGCTTCCTTCTTCGATACTCTCGCGCTCACGCGGCTCCTTCGGGCATTCCGTTCCTCCATGCGAACCTTGCTGGGGGATTTATGCGACGAACTGGAATCGCGGAATGCGGGTCCACGGGCTCCGCACACGCTACCCGTCGCGTACTTACGGCTCCTCGGCCGCACCCTCGAGTTCCACGATTTCGATCACTGGAAGGTCGTGGGATGGATCGAGAACCTGAACGATCTCGTTTACTTTGTCGATGTGCGCCGACAGCTCGCGCAGGAGCGGGATGTGCCTGAGTTTTCCGAGCAGCTGTTGGCCGAGTGCGCGAAGAGACTGTACGAAAACAGCTATCTTGACGATCTCTTCCCAAGGCGTGCTCCGGACCCTGATCGGCTTGCCGGAAGACTCGATCGCCTGTGCCGTCGATTGTCGAGAGAGATTCTCCAGGAATCGCTTTGGCTGGCGCCGGGCTTACCCTGTCGATGGCTCAGCGAAACCGGTCGTCGTCTATGGATGGTCCCTGGCACGCTCGCTGCCAACTACGAACGAGTCGAAGTTGCCGGAAGGGTGGCCGTGGGACTCGATGGGGCCACCGTACGCGTTCCAAAATCGTCCGGGCGCCGAAGTCGATTCGATAGCAAGGTGACGCAATTCGTTATTTCACCCACGAAGATTGCGGCGCGTGCCGGCCACGGGGAATCGACCATTTGCACGATGGAGCACGATCTTACATGGCATTGGGACCGTCGACCGCCCGTCTATATACTTCAGCCCGACCCAAACTGGAGTCGCGGTCTCACACTCGGTCCGACGCTCGTCTATGACCGTTATCGTGTCCCGATGGGCGTTTTCCCGTCGCCGGTTGGGCTTGGCGAACGAATCCGCACTGCGATCGCTGCGATCAACCAGGCTTGGCCGGAGGGGTATACTCTCCTAGCGCTGCTCACGTCGAGAGTGGTTCCGCTTCGGGCCAAGGGCGTCGTCAGTTTCAGCTATCGGCATCGGCCCGGTTTGTCCTTCATCAATCTATTCGACCGAAACCAACTCGATCTGGTCGATGATTTGATTCATGAGAACAGTCATCACCATTTGAATCTGCTTTTGCGAAAGGCTCTGTTCTACAAAGGAGATGACAATCAAGAAATCTTCTACTCTCCTTGGAGACGAAGTCTGCGTCCCCTGAGGGGCATTCTCCATGCCACCTTTACATTTACGATGGGAGCGTTGCTGTTCGAACGGCTCTCGCAGTTCGGGCGGAGGCAGCCGGGGCAGTGGGAGAAGCTCGGGCTCTCCGACCGAGACCTGATACGGGCACGTTTCCGATGTCTGGAAGAGCGCGAATCAGTTCGCTATTCCCTGAAAGATCTGGTCTATGCGGACCAGCAACGCGGCTGGCTGTCGGTCCCAGGCCGGCGACTCGTTCGGCAGCTCACGGCGGAAATGCAGAAAGTCGAACGGTCCGCTCGTCAACACGAGCGAGCCATTCGAGGGACCGAACATGGGAAAGCACTCAACAAGCACATAAGTGAAATAAGGACCGCCCGCCGTACATATGGTCCGGACCGGTGAGGGAGAATTAGAGACTGTAGGTGCAAGAGGAGCGAGAACGGGACGGTATGTCGCTTGACCCATCCGAAAACTGTTGGCGCGAGGGTTGGCGGGCTTCGACACCCGCATTCTGCGTATACTACGGTTCGATGGTGATATCCACGAAGGCTGGCAGGCTATCCGCCCCCTTCTTGTCCGTCACGCGTAACTTGAAACGGTAGGTGCGCGGCTCCGACACGACCGGAGCGAGAAACGATGCGCGCGGCATATTGGGATCCAGTAGACTAATGTGATTGCCGCGAATCTGGCTCCAATAATAGGATAGTGCTTCCCCTTCGGGATCGCGGCTTTTCAACCCGTTCAGTTCGACTTTCTTCCCGGCCTGGACATGCCGAGACTCGCCGGCGTCGGCCAGTGGAGGCTCGTTCGGTTCGTCCGACAGATCTGTAATGACTTCCAACGTTGCGGATTTCCCGCGATTGGTAGCCGTAAGCGTTGTGGTGCCGGTCCCTTTCAATCGTAGGAGGTTGAACGCTTCTACCGTGACTACCTGATCGTTCGAGGACGTGAGCTTCGTGCCAGTGGAGGGATCGGAAATAGGACGAGTCACGCCATCGGCAAAGAGGCCTACAACGGGTAATTCCAAAAGCTTGCCTGGGACATCGATATCTTCGTAATTGGCACCCTGGCCGATACGGCCAAGCTTCCACGGCTTTTCGGTTTCAAAATCGATGGATGATAATGACGCAGGCGGCTCGACGTGCATGATCACCTCGTCAAAACTGGTACGTGTCCCGAGCCGACCGCGTGAAATATCGGCGATGGCCAGGAGCCGCATGGCTCCGATGGCCTCCTTGGGAACGGGAAGCTTGCCGCCAAAGGGGGGCGTCGAATTGGAGAGCCCGATCAGCGCAGGGGTTGCGACGAACGGTTGGCCGCTGACGGCCTGCGAAGACTCGATGGTTCCCTCCTGGTCGCTTTGCTCGATGAGCGCGTCACCGGATGCCGGATACCAATAGTAACGAACTTTTACGACGCCTTCATCCTTCCCAAGGTCTACTGATACCGTAACAGTCTTGCCGGATTCCAGACCGGTCTTTTCGGTCGGCTCAACGATGGTGAAGGCGCTCGCAAGGGTTGACGCGATAGCTATGAAGGTACTTGCGATGCAGAGCAACACTATCCGCGAGATGACAATCTGGACACGCTGGACACGCATGACAAGACGTCCTTTCCTGGGATGAAGTGAAGAATCATTCTACTGCGAGTGCCGCGCTGCGGTCACCTGTGATGTACGGGAGGCTCCATGAGTGCCTCGACGTGGCATGGGGTGGTCCCTGGCACAGGAATGTTGGGATCGTTAACGGTGCAGGTGGAAGGGGACATCGGTGAGGACAACGCGTTCCTTGAAGAGCAAGGCCGCTTTGAGCATGAGGGCCCGCTGGTTGTGCAGGATGTTTTGCCACCATCGCGCGGGCAGAATTTCGGGTAGTACGACCGTCACCCAGCCTTCCTGGTCTTTTTGAAGCAGTTGCTCAATGTAGTCCATGAGCGTGTCGAGAATCGATCGGTACGGAGAGGACAGGACGATCAACGGAACACCACAGCCCCACTGGGCCCATTGAATTTCGATGCGGGCCGTTTCCCGCGGGTCGATGTCCACCAACACTGCGCGGACGTCCGTGGCCCGGTTGCGGGCGTAATCCACAGCGCGGATGACAGCCCGATTGACTCCACTGATTGGAATCACGACAACATTCGATCGCGGAAGTGGTGGACGATGATCGCGGGAGAGCGCGACTTGTTCCGAGACCGCCTTATAGTGACGATGGATCGAGCGGAACCACGCGATCAAAATCGGGATCAAGAGTATGACGATCCAGGCCCCCTGTGTGAACTTTGTCCCCGTGATGATGAGTGTGGAGATGCCTGTGGTCACTGCCCCCAGGCCGTTGATAGCCAGTTTCTGTCTCCAGCCAGGGCCTTTCTTTGCCCGCCAACGGAGCACCATTCCGGTTTGAGACAGGGTAAACGAGATGAACACTCCGATTGCGTACAGCGGAATCAGTGCATGCGTGTCACCCCGGAAGGCCAAAAGGAGGAGCCCGGCGATGACGCCAAGAATGATAATGGCGTTGGAAAAGACGAGGCGGTCGCCAACCCCAGCCATTTGGTGCGGCATGAAGCCGTCACGCGCCAGCGTGCTGGCCAGCGGTGGAAAGCCGCTAAAGCTGCTGTTGGCCGCGAGAATCAACAGCATCATGGTCGAGCCTTGGACGACATAGTAGAGGATGCCGTCACCAAAAACGCTCCGGGCGAGCTGCGACACCACGGTCTCGTCGGGCTTCGGAGCAACTCCGTGGTAATAGGCGAGACCGCTGATTCCCAAGAAGAGAAAAGCCAGGATGATGGACATAGCCGTCATCGTTCGGGCCGCATTGTCAGGTTCCGGCTGTCGAAATGCCTTGACGCCGTTGGAAATGACCTCCATCCCGGTGACTGCCGTACAGCCGGCGGAAAATGCCCGGCAAATCAAAAACAGCCATGCCCAATCCAACACGGGGGCGAGTTCCGAAGGGCTGGGCGGCGGCGAAACGGATTGCCCGAGAATAATTCGCGCATAGCCGACCACGATCATGGTTCCGAGGGATACGAGCGCAAAGTAGGTAGGAATAGCAAAAAATCTCCCTGTTTCGCGCACACCTCGCAGATTGATCACGACCACGAGGGCGATGGCCCCAAGCCCCAGCTCGACGCGATGTTCGAATAGCGGAGGCCAAGCCGAGGTGAGTGCGGCGATGCCAGCTGCCGTACTCACTGCGACGGTCAGCGTATAGTCGATCAAGAGCGCGGCGGCGGCGATCAATCCCGGTAATTCACCGATGTTCTTCACGGCAACCACATAGGCGCCGCCGCCTTCCGGATACTCGTAAATAATCTGGCGATAGGAAACATTCAGGATAAGGATGAGTCC
Source organism: Nitrospira sp. (assembly GCA_036984305.1). Classification (NCBI taxonomy): domain Bacteria; kingdom Pseudomonadati; phylum Nitrospirota; class Nitrospiria; order Nitrospirales; family Nitrospiraceae; genus Nitrospira; species Nitrospira sp. Next base: position 2,827,173 of record BQWY01000001.1, on the reverse strand, counting down.
GACGATTCCGATGCTAAGAGGGATCGACCACCAGAGGGCTACCGTCCCGGCCAAGATCAGGACGAGCAGAATCTCTTCGGTGGCGTATGCGACGGAGGAGAGAGGATTCGGACAGAATATTGCAAGCGCAAGCCGCTTCGACAAGCGCTCGTGGGCAGCCTGTGCGGTCTTCAATGGAAGACCAACCAGCAGTCGCTTCAAGAGCATATCACCCAATTATCGCATAATTTGGAACAAAGGCACACGATGGAAGTGGACCAGTTCAGAGGGGCGTAGACTCTCGCCTATGGCTGCAGGAAAATGGGGATAGCGCACCGCACCAAGTCCAGTCGCGAGGGTGGAATCTCGATTGATCACGGGGGTTGACACTCCGTGGGATCTTCAGTATCTTTCGCGTCTCTTTTTTTGCTTTTTGGCGGCTGCGCCGCGGGGGTGCCTTTGCGGTGGGCACTGCTAACTGTGAGGGGGGACGTGCAAGCTGTGGTCGTTCAGAAATCCCCGTGATTGATACATCTAATCCTTTGTTTGGTCCTCGTCTATTGATTGATTGAGTTCCCGTTTACATCATCAGCAAGGAGGCCGGTCCATGTTAACACCACAACACCAGACGCAACCGCTACGCGGTTGGGTCAGTCTACTGGCGGCGACCGCTATTCTGGCGCTCCCGCTCGTCGGCGCGGCTGAAGAATCGTCCCATCAGGACCATGCTTCAGCTCACAAAACCTCGATGACGCATGCCAGCCCAGAATGGGCCGAGCAGCTCAAGGGACAGACCGTCGTTGAAGACGCGATGTCCGGCTATGGCGACCGTGCCGCGAAAGTCGAGATGCAGCATCAGCGCATCATGGACCAGATGGGGAAGGACCCTCAGGCTCACCAGGTCAGCACCGGGGGCTACAACAACATGAGCATGATGCACCAGTACGGTGCCGGAGGCCAGGACCTGTTGCTCATGTCCGATCCTCGTCGAGAACCGGTCATGGAAGGCGGAGGAAAGTGCCCCACCTATGCGCCGGTGAAGCAATATAACGTGCTGGCGATCAACGTCGAGATTACGCTGAACCAGTGGCTCGACTTTTACCCCGGGTACATGTACGTCTTGGCCGACAATCTGGACAAAGTCCGTGAAGAAGAAGCGAAGAACGAAGAAGCACGCGACCAGGATGGATACGATCCTGGGGCCGTCCTTCCCGGCGTGCAGGCCCAATGGATCCAGCCACTCGTGATGCGCGCCAACCAAGGCGACTGCGTCAAGATCAAACTCGAAAACAAGCTGGAGGGGATCGATGAAGTCAGCCTCCATATCCATGGGTCCTACCCGGTAATCAGTGCTACGGGTAAGCCGGCAACCACGACCAACCCTGAGTCCATCGCCGCCCCTGATAAGCCGGTCGAAATGGAGTGGTATATCCACCCGGCTGCACAGGAAGGGGTGAAGCAATTCCATAGCTTCAGCAACGACCGGGAATTGACCGTGTTGGGATTGTTCGGCGCGTTCGTAATCGAGCCGCGTGGTTCCAAGTATCTCGAAGCGCTTGGTGATCCAACCAAGGGCGAAGATCAGGATGCCGCCAGCGGCTGGCAGGTCATGATCGATAACGGTTCCGGTCCCGATTTCCGTGAGTTTGTCTTGTTCTATCACGAGGTCGGGGATGAGGCCTTCCGCCCAGTCAACAAGAAGGGCGACTTCCTCCCTCAGCGAGATCCATTGACCGATGCCTATCGCCCCGGCGGCCGTGCGATCAACTACCGTAGCGAGCCGTTCGGTATCAACAACATGCACGTGCAACACGAATATTTCGGGTTCGAGGACGAGTCAATGGGATACAGCTCCTACACCTTCGGGGACCCGGCCCCGACGATTCCTCGGTCTTACTTGGGTGACCCCGCCAAGTTCCGTTTGGTGCACGGGGGATCGGAAGTGTTCCACTCCCACCATCCGCACGGCGGGTCGATTCGGTGGCCACGCAGTCCGCGAGCCATTGATGACATGAATCTTTGGTATACCTCGGTCAACGGACCGGTAAAGTATCCCGTTATCCGGCACAAGACCGATCGGGTAGACGTGGAAGTCATCGGGCCGTCCGAAGCCCTCGACCTGGAGACGGAGTGCGGTTCAGGGCTCTGCCAGCAGTTGGCAGGCGACTTCCTGTTCCACTGCCACGTGGCGCACCACTATGTCGCGGGCATGTGGGGGTACTGGCGTGTATACAACACCTTGCAACATGGCGATCATCGTAACGATACCATGCCGGATCTGCGCGAGCTGCCGGATCGCAAGGGACGGATCAAGCATCCGGTGAGTTCCGATAAGTTGGTCGGCACGACCGTTGATTGGTTTGGGAAGATGTTCAATATCGTGGACAAGGGGAAAAGCAACTGGAAAGGCAATCCCGCCACGATCACCATCAAGGACTGGGTTGAAATGCAGCTCCCGACCCGCGGGAAGCCCGGTCACAAGGATGATGAAAAAGGACAGATTCTTTCCTATGACGCCACCGTGCTGGACTGGACTTGGGATGGAAACAAGGCGCTGTCGGAGCGTGAAAGCACGATCGACAATCCAAAGTATAAGTCCACCCATCCGGGCAAGCGGCATCCGATTACCTTCGAGCCGACAACGGGTCGTGTTGCGTGGCCGCATCTCACGCCGCATTTTGGAAAGCGCGTGATGTTCTCGCCGAACCACGTGGGTGCGCCGTGGCTCGAGCCGATTCGTCGGTTGGACAACGGTGAGGAGAGTGTGGACCAAGCGAAGCCGGGAGAGAACGGTCCTTGGAGCTTATGCCCGGAGAACGCCGGACGCAAGAGCTACAACGTCCACTTCATTAAGCTCCCGATCAAGCTCGCGAAAGCCCAGGGGAAGGAGCCTCCGGTCATCGATCCGACCGGCTTGATCTACGTGCTCCACGAGGAGGAGGCCGCCATTCGCAAGAACGACGACCTCAAGCTTCCCCTGACGGTGCGCGGCAACATTTATGATTGCGTCGATTGGACGCTGACCAGCGAGTGGGAAGACGACGACTACACAAACTTCCAGGCGTCAAAGATCAACACCCACTGGCATTTCCTGCAGTTCGACAATCAGGCGTCGGACGGGGTGATCAGCGGTTTCTCCTACGAGCAGTCGGTGCGACCGTTCACGATGCTCGAAAAGAAGAACAAGAAGGGACTTCCAGCCCCGATGAATACGGTGTTGACCGGGGCGGTGAAGAAGGGAGCCAAGAGCATCAACGTGAAGAACGCCGCCCAGTTTCATGAGGGCACCCTGATTCTCGTCGGTGCCGACAACGTGAAGGGTAATGAGATCGCACGGATCAAGGGTATTAAGGGGAAGGCGATCACGCTTGCCCAGCCCTTGAAACACGACCATCCGGCAAACGATATTGTCACGGTGGAGTTCGTGCGTCAGCGATTCTGGGTTGACTCGGACGTAGGGACGGTGTTTTGGCACGACCATGCGTTCGGTGCGACGACCTGGCCGCATGGCGGATTTGGTACGTTCATCGCCGAGCCGTTCGGCTCGACATATCATGATCCAAAGACCGGCAAGCTAGTATGGAGCGGTCCAGTTGCCGATATTCATACGATCGAACCGGTCGGCCATAATGTGAATGGCAGCTTCCGTGAATTGAATATCCAGGTTCACGATACGGTTCCGCACACCGTCAACATCGTGACGGCCGGCAATCCGCCTGGACAACCGGTAGAGGTTGCGCTGGAAGCCGGGAAAACCGTGTCGTTTATGATGCCGGAAAAAATCTACATGACGCCGATGCCGTTCCTGAATGGTGGGACCCATACCACCGGCAGCGGACTGAACTTCCGGGCGGGCCCAATTGCCCAACGGTTGGCCACCAATCCGGCCTCGCATCAGGTGTTTAGCAGCACTATCCATGGGGATCCGTATACGCCGTTATTGCGGGCATATGTCGGTGACACCATGGTGTTCCGGCTTCTGCATACGCTCATGAACGAATCGATGGTCTGGACCCTCTCCGGCCACACGTTCCTTACGGAGCGTTATGCGGGTGATGCCAACCGTAAGAATTCGATTCATATCGGGATTGCCGAGCGGTATGACCTAGTCGTGCCGAAGGCTGGCGGTCCCCGTGCTCAAGCCGGCGACTATATCCACTTCAATGGTCGGGCCTCAAAGCTGTCCGAAGGGGCGTGGGGTATCGTCCGTGTGCACGATAAGGAGGTCACCGATCTCAAGAAGTTGCCAGCAGGGTACTCGGGGAGAAACGAAATCCCGAAGCCCATGCCCGTGTGTCCGGCCGACGCGCCCGTGAAGACGTTCAACGTGGCGGCCATGGATTATCCGAACATGAAGTTCAATGCGAAGGCACCGGATGCCATCGAGGTGGACTTCGAGCGGAAAATCCAGATCAACAACCCGAACGCCAAGGTCTATGTCCTGGAGGATGAGGTGTCTGCGGTGGCCAACATGCAACCGATGCCTCTGACGCTCCACGTCAATGTCGGTGATTGCATCAAGATCAACCTGAAGAACAAGATGAAAGAGAGCCGGGCGTCATTCTCCGCGATGTCCCTAGCTTTCGACCCGAAGGATTCCTTGGGGTGGAACGTAGGCAACAACCCGGGAGACCAGACAGTCGCCCCTGGAGAGAGCCGCACGTACACCTATTACGCCGACCCGTTCAATGGTGAAATCACTTCGTTGGTCTGGGACGGCGGGAATCCGATGACCAATCCGCGCAATGGTTTGTTCGGTGCCGTGGTCGTGGGCCCGAAGGGTTCCAAGTACCGCGATCCGAAGACCGGCGCGGATGTGTCGAACAAGAATGCCTGGTTGGTGGACGTAATTGTCGATCGCACCATTCCTGGCAACGAGTTCAAGCCCAACTATCGTGACGCGTCGTTGTTCTTCCAGGATGAAGACAACATCATCGGCACGAGTTTCATGCCCTATGTGCAAAATGTCGCGGGGTTGACCGGAGTCAACTATCGATCCGAGCCGTATAAGTTCCGCGAAGAGGAAGGATGCTCGCTTGGCACGATGTTCCAACCGTGTAAGGTGGATGCCCCGGAGGATCCCGCGACCCCGCTAATCGAGGCGCATTCAGGTGATCCGGTGCGTATCCACGTGCTGGGCGCGACCAACGAGCAAAACGGTATGTTCAGTGTCGAAAAACATGAATGGCCGATCGAGCCGTATATGCGCGGCGCGGATATGATCAGCGTGGTCGAGTATTCCGGTTCGGAAGTGATCGACGCATTCATTCCGTCCGCGGGCGGACCCTATCGCCAGGCGGGAGATTTCACATACAGCAACCAACGGTTGCCGTACTCCCAATCCGGACAATGGGGTTACCTGCGTGTCCATCCGTCCGGTGACCAGCGGCTACTGCCGCTGTCCGGAGCGGCGATCGGAGCAAAGAAAGCCGAAGCACCGGTGGAGCCCCAGGTTTCGCCGGTTGCCTCCCGGTAAGCGTTACATCGGGCTAGGGAGTGGGGGGAGCCACCGTAGGTGGCTCCCCCTTCTTTTTTATAAAGTGATTGAGTACAGTAAGGAGAGTGGGTTGCTCGCGGTTCTTTTCACGTCGGATTCCGCTTGAGCACGTCGTCGGATGCGACAGCCGCTAAGACGTGTTTATGCACAGAAGGCTTCATCGGACGTAGGAGGATAATGCATGGGCGTGACCTCATGGATAATGGTAGGAGTATGGAGCGCTGTCGCAAGTTATTCGACGGCCTTCGTCATGAGTGTGCCGGTTGCAAGTGCCTATGAAGTCGTTGAAGTCACGAATGGTGGAACTGTCGAGGGGCGCATCACGCTCAACGGATCCGCGCCGGAACCGAAGGGGTTCAATCTCATCACTTTTCCTGACCCGCAGTATTGCGGACGAATCTCGAATGGGAAGGGGTGGCGGCTGCTGTACGATTTCGTGGTCGATACCACCGGAGGCCTCAAGGATGCGGTAGTCTTGCTCGAGGGTGTGGAGGCCGGGAAGCCATTCGAACTTTCGGTTCCCTTAATCGAGGCGCGTGATTGTCAGTTTACGCCGTTTGTCACGATCGTCCGGAACGGACATGCCGTGGAAGTGGTCAACATGGATCCGGTGATGCACGATATTCAAGGATACGAAACCTCGCTCCATGCCGGAACACGGACCTTGTTCAATACGCCCCTGAAGATGAATCACAGCCACCATCGTGGCGACTTGATGGCCACACATGACCACGATCCCGGTCGATCCCTGGTCGGTCCCATTCTTTTGAATCGAGGCCGGCGGACATTCTATATGCAATGCGGGTTTCATGCCTTTATGGAGAGTTGGGCGATGGCGGTGAACAATCCTTATTATGCAGTCACGACTTCGGATGGTGCCTATCGCATCGAAGGAGTGCCGCCCGGAACCTATGAACTTGTGGTATGGCATCCACTCTCCGGTCCTGGAGTGACCAAGACGGTGACCGTTGAGGGAGGGGGCCAGGTGGTCGAAAACCTTGCGTTGCCGGCACCCACAGGAAATCGGTCGGCCTACAAGGTGGTAGAGAATCCCCGCTTCGGGAATGCCTCGCTCGGATATCCGGTCGAGATCAAGCCTTTGGTGGAACATCAGCAGTAGCTGACATGACTTTACAGTTGTAGGTTGCCTCAACTCCGTGTCCTCCAACAAATCGGTGGCATTCTCCTTGGGACGTCTCAGCGCATTGGTCATTGGGTTGGTCGCGATGTTCTGTATCGTCTCCCGTCCCGCTTCGGCCGTCGACTTGTCTTCCGGACCAGCCTCACTGGACAGCGCCAGACAGGCATTCGCGGCACATCGTTTTCGATCTGTTCTCGACATTCTCAACAGGCTTCCTCAATCGGAAGCAGCAACGCCTGAGGCCCGGCGCGTGAAAACTCAGGCATTGGCTGCGCTGTCTCGGCCCAAGGAGGCCTTTGAGGAGTACGAAGGCTATGCCCAGGCGGTCGGACGCGAGGACGACGGATTGCTGGAGGAAGTTGCGTTTCAATTCATTTCCAGTATGTTCAAGGACATGCGCGACCAGATGCGCGGTGCCGCGTATACTGCGGTCAAAGAACTAGAGTCCGATTCGCTTGTGCCATATCTGGAGGATGGGTTGAGCGATGGATCTGGTTTGGTGCGCGCGCTTGTGGCAGAGGCGCTGGGCCAGCTTCCGAAAGGGCGGCAGTCAGCGCGCTTGCGAAATGCGATGGACGACGAAGCGGCGATGGTACGGAGCAACGTCGTCCGGGCTGTCGGGCTCAATGGGAATAGGAAGGAGCAGGGCTTCGTGGAACAGGCCCTCAAGGACGAGCAGCCGCTGGTTCGTGTCCAGGCGATGGGTGCCCTTCTCCGACTGGGAAAGAAGGAGGCCTGGACGTCCTTGGCTGCTGCAGCCTCGGCCGCCAATCCAGAGGCGCGAAGCACGGCCTTCAGGGTCATGGGAGACCTCAAAGATCTTCGTGGGGTCCCTTTGGCTATCGCCGCCAGTCGAGATCCGATGCCATCGGTCCGAGGTGCGTCTGCGGCGGCTCTCGGCATGTTCGGGAAGGACGAGGGATTGGAGGCGCTGGCGACATTGGTGAAGGATAAGATACCTGCGGTTCGCTCAAGTGCGGCCGTTGCCCTGGGAGAGTTGGAGACAAAGGATGCGGTTTCCGTCCTTCATCGTGCCCTGGGCGACGCCGACCCGGGAGTCAAAGGAGCGGCGGTCGATTCACTCTTGCGGCTGGGACGGCCATTTCCAGAAGTGGAGCCCACCATCCGCGAGCTCCTTATGGCGAAAGACCCTGGCCCACGATCCGCTGCGGGCAAAGCCCTGGCTCGAGGTGTAGGACCAAACCGCGAGGCGGCGCTGACGTACTTGGAGCAGTTGATTCGCGATCCTTTGCCACGCCCACGTATATCCGCCGCTCGCTCGATAGGGCGAATTGGAGATCGTGAGAGTATTCCCGAGCTAAAGCATCTTCTCCGAGACCAGGATCCGGCCGTGCAGTCGACTGCGGCTGCGTCGCTAATTCGGATCCTCCGGGCCCATCCATTAAAAGTCGCGCTTATTCATAGCGTTCTACCATGCCACCCGACATAGGGGCCGGACGACGGAGTATGGTAGCCCGTTTAGCCTTGTTGACTCACCGTTGAGAATTCTTGTATAAGAGAAACGATCTTTTGGGAGTCGGTACAGTCTCTCCGCTTACTCGTGCGTCCAAAAAGGGATAGGGTCCGGCCAACCAGCTGCACCACCTCTACCCTGTGGAGCGTCGAGGCACAGAAGTAGAATGGCCTGGGGGCTGGTCGGACTGAAAACCGAAAGACATAGTTCAACCATTTTACGGTCAAGGAGGCAGTCACATGAACACACGTCTATTACTGGCTATGTTGGGTCTGATCGCAGCCTCATTTCTGGTGGCTCCGTTCGCGTCCTATGCCGGCGGTGGCACCGTCACCGGGAAAGTGACCACCAAGGAGAAGTCAGACAAGAAGGAATTCTTGTTTTCGAAGTTCCCCAATCCGAATTTCTGTCCGAAGATTGAGAATGCCGCGCTGAAGGATGGCGATAAGCGGTTCCTACCCACTGTGGAAGTCAGTAAGGATGGTGGGCTCAAGAATGCAGTCGTGGCGATCGATGACATTGAAGACAAGGCCTTTATGGATGGCTATAAGGGCACGGAGGTTGTAGCGGAGTTTTGTCAGTTTCTGCCATTTGCCGGCGTGGTTGTGAACAAGAAGAATTTCATCGTGGAGAATCACGATTCTGACCCCGATGATCCCAAGTCGGTGGAGGGCGTGCTGCATAATCCGCATTCCTTCGAAGTGAAGGGTGCGAGTTCAAGCACCATCTTCAATATTGGTCTTGCGAAGAAGGGCGACAAACTCGAAAAGCCGATCGTCCTGCGCAAGGAGAAGGCTGGATCCTTCCTGCGTCTACAGTGCGACCAGCATGAGTTCATGCAGTCCTTCTTCCTGCCTGTCAAGAATCCTCACTATGCCGTTGCTAAGGAAGATGGTTCCTTTGAGATCAAAGATGTGCCGGCCGGGAAGCATAAGCTGACCGTGTGGCATCCGTTTGTGAACAAGGGGAAGCCAATTCAAGTTGATGTGGACGTTCCTGAGGGTGGAAAAGCGGACGTCAAAGCAGAGTTGAAGTAGCTTATCGCATTTCGCGAGTGGGATCGTTCATGTTCCCAGGGGGGCGGTAACCGGATCCGGTTACCGCCCCCTTTCTTTTCTATGATGCGCCATTCATACGTCTGTCGTGTGCCGGTAGGACATTCCAACTTGGCATGGACGCATGCCATTGGTATCGAGCCGTGGACAGGTTAAACTTTCCTGCTTCGGCCTGTGTAGGTCGATTGACTTGCTTGTGTGCCCCGCCTTGCCTTTACATTCTTGATCTCTGTAAGATTGCCAGATTGCAAGATTCTCCTGATTCGTGCGTGAATCATCCTGACTCCCCCTGAGGAACGATGGCGCGGGATCTATCCCTGGCTGAGATTTTTCAGCTCGGCTACTATTGGGAAACTAAGATCCTCTTGACGGCAGTCAAGCTGGATGTGTTTTCTCAACTCGATAACCGACCTCGCACGGGCGACGAGTTGGCGGAACGGCTCCAGGTCGATGCACGCGCCTTAGAGCTACTCCTGAATGCGCTGGTAGCCATGCGAATCCTGTCGAAGGGGGGCGAAGCTTTCGCCAATACAACGATAGCGCAAACCCATCTCGTGCGGTCTGCACCGCAGTACGTCGGCCACTTATTGGTTCTGCATGATGCCGAATGGGAACAGTGGGGCAAATTGGAGGAAGCTATCCGCAAGGGCGCATCACAGGCCTCGAACCACGTCTTTACGCAGAACCCCGAGCTAGGAACGAACGTACTTGCGGTTCTCCATCGAATTGGGCGGCAGTCCGGGCCATCGTTGGCAAGACGCCTGTGCCTCGACGATGCGAGCACGATGCTTGATCTAGGCGGTGGAGCTGGGACGAACGCCATTGCTTTTTGCCAGACTTATCCGCACATGACGGCGACCGTGTTCGATTTGCCGGAGACCTTGCGCCTGACCGAGCGAGTCGTGAAAGATGCGGGTCTGGACAGTCGTATTCATCTCAAGGCTGGCGATTTCAACGCTGATGAACTGGGCGGGTCGTATGACGCCATCCTCATGTCCGACATCCTTCATTATCAAGACTTCGAAACCAATGCCGCGTTGGTGCGGAAGACGCTGCGGCATCTTGCTCCAGGGGGATCCTTGGTTATCAAGGACCGGTTTTTGGACGAAGCCGGGACCGGGCCGGCCTGGACCACTGCTTTTGCCGTTCATATCTTAGTGAATACGCCCAGCGGGTCTTGTTACAAGACAAGCGAAGCCATGGCGTGGATGAGCACTGCCGGGTTCACCCAGGTCGAAGAGCTGGAGCCCACGGCAGTCGTCCGCGGACGTCGAAAAAGGTAACTGCGAATGGGAGAGTGGTTAGGGCAGCCTGGATTTTTTGGTACCCACGCAACCATTGGCGCCGACCTGAGCCAGTTGATGGCAACGTTGTTTACCGCGCTGTTCGTGCTGGGTTGGGTGCAAGCGAAACGCAAACAAGGCAATGTCCATCATACCCTGATGCTGGGTGGTATGGTTGCGATGCTGGTATTCTTCGTCAACTACTACCTGTTTCGCTCTCTCGGCGTGCTCGCGTATGAGGGGAAGGAAGGGTTCGGCGGCTCGCAAGAACTGTACGATCGGGTATTCATCCCGTTGCTTATTTTTCACATCATTTTGGTCATCATCGGCATTGTCATGGCGATTTACATGATCGTCCTGGGATTTCGTTCCCAGGTCATCGTGACCGGTCAACGTACGCTCAAGGATGCGACGCTCCAGACTTCGTGGCGGAAGGTCGGGATGATTTTTGGCGTGGTGACCGGGGTGCTGGCACTCTTGTTTGTATCGCGTGTGGCTACCGCAGGTTTTTCTATGCGCAAATTGGAAGTCTACGTGGGATTTTTGATCGTGCTCGCATTGGTATTTGGTCTGGAAATGCTGATTCAACGGCTTTGGCCTAACGGTCAGCGTCGACACCGTGTCTTGGGCACATTTACTATGGTGATCTATTGTATCTTGTTCGTCACGGGGACGCTGACGTATACACTGTTGTATGTCCTGTATCCCGGAAAGATCGGCTAGTAGTCGATTGCTAATCGACTGGGGGTGGCTAAGTTCCAATTTGCGCGGGGGTGGACTCCGTGACTGTGAGCCGAAGGTTTGGCGCGTAGCTCTGAACTTGGAGTCTCTATGTTGGTATGCGGGTGCGGACGATGGATGCACACGCAAGGCATCGAGGAGCGGACTGATTCCGAGGGGAATCCGATGTGGTTCATTCGCTCCGAGTGTTGTGGCTGCCATTGGCGGGTCGGGGTCGATGCGGATCAGGCTCGAACGGGGCCATTGATCGATCGTTTGATGTGGACGGACGAAGCGGCGCATCGGTTGGAACGGTTGCCACCTTATGTCCGGCCGTTAGTCAAGGATGAGGCTGAGGCGTATGCGCGCGGGAATCAAAGAAGAGTAGTCACGTACGATCTACTGATGGAGGCCCGCCGAGGGGTGGCTGTCGAGTGGGACGAAGCCGCAGCACGGCGATTAGACAACGTACCGGGTCCCGTTCGAGCCATGGCCCGCATTGAGTTGGAGCGGACGGCGGTCGAGCGTGGATTGAATCGCGTGACGGTTCAGCTAATGGAAGAGGTCAAGGCTCGGTACTTTGGGATGGCTGCACAGAAGGGTGAAGCAGGGGGGATAGATTGATGAGGGGTGATTGGATGTCGAACGGGACTGTTGCGTCGCCGTGTTGTCACTTGGTGCCCGGTCACCATTCCGCATAGGCGAAGAGCATGCTGCATCGATTGTCATTACGCGTCTTGCCGCAGTTGAGCCTTACGGTAACCGAGCCTGAGATCCGTACCCGAAAGCGAATCGTTATGTTCGTGGTCGGGCTGATGGCCTTTGCCGCTTATCGAGTCGGCAAGCAGGTAGTCCCGCTCTCGGATCCACTCACGCTCTTGGCTTATACCGCCGGGCTGGCGGCGGTCCTTGCCGGTGTATCCTATGCGGCGGCTCGAAGACTTCCGCTAGGCCAGTTGCCGATGGCGGAAACTCCACGCCGCTGGGCGTGGTTGCTGGGCTGGACTGGGGCTGTATATGGTGCGCAATTAGCCTTGCTGGTGTTAGCCTTACTTCAAATCTGCGTCAACTACGATTTTTTTCAGCACCCCGACGGACCGGCCATGATGGCGGTGATCATTTCGTGCTCGGCTGTGTCTCGCGATGCTGTGGAAATTGGGCACCTGCGGTGGATGGAAAGTCAGGGGCGATCATTCCTTACATTTCCGGATGGCGGCAGTTTCAGGGGTCTCCTTGGTCGTGATCCCGCCGGCATGCTTCGATCTGCAGCGATCGGCATGCTGCTGTGTGCGGTCGGATCTTGGATTATCGGTGCACTCTTTACCGGCTCTATGGCGCCGCTCGCCCAGTTGTTGATGGCCACCGTCCTCGGCGGATCCGCAGCGCTGTACGCCTACCTTGCCGGCCTTTCGGCTCCAGCAACCTGGAAAGAGCGAGCGCGGCAGACGCATTGGATGGAATTGGCCAGGTTTTGGTGGTGGCCCGGATTCGCGTTTGCCGCCACCTATTTTTTGGTTATGTACGGGATTGCAGAATTCGTGCTGCGTGCTGCGGCACGATCACGGGTCCAGTTTGGAATTCTGGCAACAGGGACTGGATTCTTGATGGGCTTATACTGCTACTATCTCGGGGCCAGGCGCGCGTTCGAAGATCGCATCCATGCGACGGTACCCTCGTCGATGCTTCGTTGTCCCTTCATTACAGGAATACTGGGAAAACACAAAGGCGCCTCGGCGCCTGGCGCTGCCGATGCTGCCGCTTTTTCTAAGGCTGCGCATCCGGTTGCAATGGAGTGAGTTCCATGAATGGAGTAAGGGCGCTGGTGATTGTGATCGGGCTGGGGCTGTTATGGAGTGCGTTTGCGGTTCAACAGGGGTTGGCTGTCGAGGGGCCTGCAGCGGCCGCAGTGGACCGTCTCGTCACGGGGACCGACATCCATTTCGAGACGCCCGGTACACCGAGTGGCCCAGCTGCACCAGCGGCGGATCAGATCTCGTATCCTCGATGGGGCTCTATCGATAGCCGGCTGATCGTCTGGTTCGTGACCCAACAGCACACGTATTTTGGCGGGTTCGTGCTGGCCCTTCCAATCTTTTGTGTCCTGATAGAGTTTCTGGGATTACGAAGTCGAGATGCGAATCTCGCGGCACGGTACGACCGCCTTGCCAGAGATTTCGCTCGGGTCTCTGTGTTGGCCATGTCGATCACGGCCTTGGTTGGCAGCGTGATGCTGGCCCTGTTCCTGTTTCTCTATCCTCATTTCATGCAGTATATGGGGGGGACCTTCAAAAGCTTCATGCCGGTCTACGCGATTGTCTTCGTCGGTGAAGCGCTTATGTTAATCCTCTACTACTATACGTGGGATCGGTTGCGCGCTGGGGCCGATAAATGGATTCACGCGGCGATGGGGGTACTCACAAACGTTTTTGGCGGAGCGCTTCTGCTTCTGACCAATGCGTGGGCCGCATTCATGATGGCTCCGTCTGGCGTCAATGCCGACGGGCAGTTTCTCGGCAACGCGTGGCACTTGCTCCATTCCGCCTTGTGGAATCCCCTCAATGTCCATCGGTTCCTGGCGGATATCATGTCCGGCGGCGCGGTCGTGCTTGCTTACGCTTCTTTTCGATTTCTGTCCTCCAAATCGCTGGAGGAGCGAGCGTACTACGACTGGGTGGGCTACATCTTCTTGTTCGTGACGGTCTGCGCGCTGTTGCCGATGCCGTTTGCCGGATATTGGTTGATGCGATCCGTCTATGCCTGGCGTCAAAGCATGGGCGTGACGATGATGGGTGGTCTCCTGACCTGGCTGTTTGTCGTTCAGGCGCTCCTTATTGGATCTCTCTTTCTTGGCATCAACTATTATTTGTGGCAAAGCCTGGCGCGGTTGCAAGGCGGAGAGCGATATGTACCGTACACCCAGTATCTCGTCTGGGGGTTGATGTTGGCGGTCATGGTCTGGTTGACGCCGCACACCGTGCTGATGTCAGGCAGTGAAGTCAAGGCCATGGGCGGTGCACAGCATCCGGTCGTTGGAAATTATGGGGTCATGTCTGCCAAGAATGGCGCCGTCAATCTGATGATCTGTATGACGGCACTGAGCTTTATCTTTTACCGGCGTGCGAATCGAACGCTTCGCATCCCATGGCAGCGTGAAGGGAACATTGTGCTTGGAGTGTTATTCCTAGCCGGAATGGCTCACATTCTGTGGCTATCGGTGTATGGATTCTATGTGCCCGCCAGCGTCCGTGTTGGACTCTCGGGGCCCCAGGCATGGACGACGCTAACGGTGGTGATGGGCGGGCTGCTGGTGAATCGGATGATGTTGAGAGGTGCCGAAGTTCATGGACCCGTCCACTGGGGGCGCATGACCGATCGCGGAATGGTCGGCCTATTCGCCATTGCTGCGTCATTCACCTGGGTGATGGGACTCATGGGATACATTCGTTCGTCTGGCCGATTAGCCTGGCACGTGAGCGAGGTGATGCAGGATGTATCGCCGTGGTCCTTCACGCCGACATTGGGCTTTGCCGCCAAAATGGTCACGCTGAATATGGTGGTCTTCTGGGCGGCCGTGCTCGTCGTGTTCTGGTTAAGCGAGCGGAGCTATCCATCGATGGAAAGGGAAATTCGGACTCCAGCCAAGGCGCCGGGCTGGCTCCAGCCGTCCCAGGAAGTCTAGCCTCATGGTCTCGTCAAGTACCTGTCGCATGTCAAACGTGACATCGTGAAACGGAGGAAGTCCTTGTGAAGTGTTTGACGGTCATTGATCAAAGAGCGGCTTGCGCTGCAGCCGTTGTCATCCTGCTGGTAGGTGTGGGTGCGGCCATGCCCGCACAGGCCGACTCGGGTGGCCGTCTCGTACTCGAGGATTTTCAGTCGAAAGATGTCGATGGGTTTCCCGTGAACTGGGAAAATGAGAGCCAACGGAGCGCGACGAAGGCACGGAGTTCCTACAAGATCCATAGCGATGAAGCCGGCGCGTACCTCGAGGTACGCGATGCGGATCAGCGGATCAAAAAGAAGAAAATTGATTGGGATCCGAAAGCGTATCCGGTCCTCACGTGGCGCTGGCGGTTGCACAAGGTCCCCGCGGCGGGAGATCCGCTGGCAATCATCTACGTGTCCCTGGATACCGACTTTTATTTCATTCCGGTATTCACCAAGTACGTATGGAGTGTTGCCAAGGCGGAAGGAATGGTGGACGAGGGTGGGATATTCAGTGGCGCCGAAATCGTCGTGCAAAGCGGGCCCAAGCCTCTTGGCGAGTGGGTAGAGGAGCGGGTCGATGTGTACAGTGATTTCAAACGCATCCACAACCACGAGCCTGCACCTAAGGCCTGGGGCATTTCTATTTATTGCCCACCGGGTGTGGAGTTGGACGTGGGGCCCATTATTGCGCTGACCGAATAGCTGGCGAAGTTTGGAGGAATGGCAGTGAGCGGTAGAGCCATCGATGTGTTGCTCGGTGCGCTGGTAATGGGTACTGTGGGTGCGTTGATCGGTGAGACCATGGGGGCGGGGTCGATACCAGGAGCTTCCGGGATTGGGGTGGCCCTTGGTGTGGTGGTCGGACTTCTAGGGGGACGGCGGTTCTTGATCAGTATTCTGGTGGGGACAGTGTTGGGTGGGGCGCTGGCCTGGGTGCTTGCGGGTGCAGATCGTATTTCGGTCGGGGCTGGGGCTGGAGCTGCCATGGGAGGGTTCTTAGGGGTTCAGATTTCTGCGTTACTGGATACGTGGTCTGAGCGAAAGCGTAATACCTCTCAGGCCGAACCTCCCGCCCCGAGGGCATGACCCTGGTGTAAGAATAAAGGGACGTGTTCATGGATAACGATAAGGTCCTCATCGGTTCGATCATTTTTGTGTTCGGATCGTTCTTTTTAATGATCTTTGGACTGATGAGTCAGTCGTATGACAATAAGAAGGCGCGGGAGGAAGCACTGGCCAAGCTTAACCAAGCGGGATCCAAGACGGTCGAGGCGGTGCCACAGCGGGATTTCTCAATCTACAAAACGGTCGTGGGCGATGACGGACGCGAAATGGTCGAGATTCCGGCTGGACAATTTCGCATGGGAGGCACCGAGGGAGATCCCGATGAGGCGCCCGAGCATCCTGTCTATCTGGATGCCTATTACATTGACATGAAAGAGGTTACGCAAGGCGAGTACAAACAGTATGTACAGATGACGAAACGGGGCAAGACGTTTATTCCGGTGTTTGAGGACGATATTTCCAAGATCACCGGAGACGAGCTGCCGGCTGTCGGGATGGCTTGGCGCGATGCCGTGGAGTTCTGCAAGTGGACAGGGAAGCGACTCCCAACCGAGGCGGAGTGGGAGAAGGCCGCTCGCGGTGAATCGAGGCGGCGCTATCCCTGGGGAAACGAGTTTGGCGTTGGGCGGGCCAACACAGATGGTGCGGAAGACGGCTATAAGTATTTGGCACCTCCAGGCTCATTCGAACAGGGGCGTAGTGTCTATGGTGTCTTTGACATGACGGGAAATGTAGCCGAATGGGTGGCGGACACCTATGACGAGCACTATTACTCCAAATCACCCTATCGAAACCCTACGGGACCGGTCGAGGCTGAGGTCAAAGTTATTAGGGGAGGCTCCTGGCGGGAGACGGCTCACGGCGCGCGACTGGCCAAACGTTTTCAAGCAAAGCTTCTTCGCACGGATAGCACCATCGGGTTTCGTTGTGCCAAGGATGGAGACCGACAAATCAAACCGTCGTCCCAGAGCTAGCCTGTGACGCCCGTCGATACGCAACATGCTAGAAACCCGATTCAAAATTGCGCTGTTGGTTGTGGTGGCACTCTTTGCGAGTTTTCCCATCATGGGGATTCTTCGTGGTACATCACTCACGCCATTTGAAACGCAGGATTCCGGACCTTCATCTGCCGTGGATTCGGAACACGGAGACGGCGTGCCTGTGCAAGAAGAGCCGCCCTTGGCTGATGCCATGGCTTTAATTCCGGCAGGAGACTTTTTGCGTGGTTACGATCACGGGGGGTTTGATGAGGCTCCGCAATCAGCTGTCTACCTCGATTCGTACCATATCGATCGTTACGAGGTGACGAATTATCATTATCAGGAGTTTGTTGCTGCGACCGGCCATCGCAAGGCCGGACCGCCCTCTCGCTACGCAAAAAACATGGCGCGTATGCACGGTCCTAACCAACCCGTGGTGTATGTCTCCTATGACGATGCCGAGACCTATTGCCGGTGGAAAGGCAAGCGGCTGCCTACGGAGGCAGAATGGGAAAAGGCCATGCGTGGAACAGCGGGTCGGTTGTGGCCATGGGGAAACGACGATCGGCCCGGATTCGCCAATTGGGCTCGGATTTCGGATGGGTATGAAGTGGCCGCTACAGTCGGTCGATTTGCCGAGGATCGAAGTCCCTATGGTGTCATGGATGGTGCTGGAAACGTGATGGAATGGGTGCGGGATTGGTACTCGGAAACCGCATATCGCGAATTCCCAGGACCGAATCCCGTGGGTCCGGAGGCGGGAACCTATCGTGTATTGCGCGGCGGTGGATACACCACGACAGGCGGGGATTTTCGACTCAGCAGCCGGAACAAAATCGTCCCTGATTTTCGTGATGAGACTATTGGATTCCGGTGTGCTAAGTCAGATGAGAATGTGACTGGGACGGAGGTCTCTGACGAGGGAAAATCTATAAGAAATCAAAGTAGTAGAGGATTAGAAACACGGCCAAAATGATATTGACAACCATTCCGGCCAAAACTATAATGTCAAACAATTTTGAGTTTTTCTGCTTCATTGAAGTCCTCGTCGTGGTGAAAACCGCGTGATTTTTTTAACACTTGCCTACCAGTGTGTCAAGATTAATCCCTTAAAAACTAAGTACTTGTGGTTGTAAACCAGAAGGAGATTTGAGCTATGGCCCCCGAGGTTGTCGAACCGGAATGGAAGCTGAAACTCGGCAAAATGATTTTCTACATCACGGTCGCCATCAGCTTTTGGTTCTTCTATTGGTTTGCTGGAATTCAATGTCCTTGCTGAATGAACCAGGAAGCCATGAGCTGAGACATCATGATCGCAGCTCACAATTCGCTAATGGAGTCTAGGAGGAGCGGACAATGACCAGTCCATATTTCTGGTTGGCGACCATGATCGCCGGTATCGTGCTGTTATTCGTTGGGGCGAAGTCTAAGACGCTGTTAAACAATACCGTCTTCGCCGTCGTGGTTTCTCTGATGATTGCCTTGTCCTACTTTACGCTTGTGGATCACTACTTAATGGATATGCAGGGGTTGGACTACTGGTATCTGTTTAGGAATTAGCTTGATGATTCACGATATGCTTTGGTCTTTTTCGATTTGTCTAAGGAGGTAAGCCATGGGCAGTGTCACACGTAAAAAGGTTCTGTCGATCATGGCGCTCGGCGCTATGGTGGGCCTCCTCCTACTCCCTATTCTCTCTTCGCTACCCGCGCTGGCCGGTGGTGGTGGCCCAGCAGCCGGAGGTCCTCCCCCTGAGGTGGCAGCAGCAAAGAAGGAAGGTGAGAAGGAGGAAGCCAAGGTTCAAAAGGGGCGCGACGTCTATTATAAGACCGAGGGCATCGTCAGCGGAGCTCCGGCCCCGGTGACGACCGACGGCGAAAAGGACTATCCACGATACAACTTCGAAAGTCGCGTGCTCCTCTGGTTTGCCAACCAGCAGCACCTGTATTACGGTAGCTTCGTTCTCGCCGTTCCGATCTTCTGCATGATCATTGAGTTTATGGGCGTCGTTGCCAAGGATAAGGCGCTGGGCAAAAAATATGACCAGCTTGCCTACGATTTCGTAAAGATCAGTTTGACGGCGTACTCGTTGACGGCGATTCTAGGCGGAATTCTGATCTTTACCTTCCTGACTCTCTACCCTGCGTTCTTTGGTTATCTTTCCAGCATCTTCCGTCCGGTCATGCATATCTATGCGCTCATGTTCGTTGCTGAGAGCGGTACGCTTTATATCTACTATTATGGCTGGGACAAGATGAAAACCGGTTTCCTCAAGTGGATGCACTTGAGCATGTCGGTTATTTTAAACGTCATCGGGACAGTGTTGATGTTCCTAGCCAATTCTTGGATTGCCTTCATGATGTCTCCTGCCGGAGTCGATGAGAAAGGGCAATTCCTCGGCAATATCTGGCACGTGATTCATACCGCCTTGTGGAATCCACTGAACGTGCACAGAATCCTCGGCAACATGGCCTTTGGGGGCGGCGTCGTGGCGGCATATGCAGCCTACCGGTTCCTCTCCTCAAAGACGGATGAAGATCGGGCCCATTACGATTGGATGGGTTACATCGCGATGGCTATCGGCGTCGCGTTCCTGATTCCCTTGCCCTTCGCTGGGTACTGGTTGATGCGAGAGGTCTATGCTTATCGCCAGCAAATGGGCATCACGCTAATGGGTGGGCTGCTTGCCTGGTTGTTCATTATCCAGGCGACCATGATCGGGATCCTCTTCTTGAGCACCAATTACTACCTCTGGCAAGCCTTAGGCCGGATGCGTGGTGCAGAAAAGTACTTCCGTTATATCAAGTACCTGGTCTTTATTCTGATCGTGGGTTTCCTAATCTTTATTACTCCGCACACGATGGTGATGACCCCAGCAGAGCTAAAGGCCATGGGCGGACAGCAGCATCCGGTCCTTGGGAACTATGGCGTGATGTCGGCCAAAAACGGTGGAATCAACGTTGTTATCACTACCACGGTCCTTAGTTTTGTGTGGTACATGCGGGGTAACAAGGTTTCGACTGTTTCATGGGCCAAGTTTGGCAACATCTTCATGGGCGTGTTCTTTGCCCTTGCCTACATCAACATTGTCTGGCTCGCGATTTACGGTTACTACATTCCCGCCAACGTTCGAGTAGGATTGTCCGTACCCCAGGTAGCAACGACGTTGTCCTGCCTCTTCTTCATGTTGTTGGGACTCAATAGCGTCATGATGAAGGGGGCCAAGCAATTGGGACCCATTGAATGGGGCAAGATCTCAGCACGTTCTCAGTATGCCTTGATCATGTTGGCCACTGCGTTCACGTGGATGATGGGGTTGATGGGATATATCCGATCCTCTGTCCGGCTCTTTTGGCATGTGAACGAAATTATGCGGGACAATTCGCCGTGGGCTTATACGCACACGGTTGGATTCGCAGCCAACATGATCTCGTTTAACGTATTGTTCTTCTGGATCAGCATCTTGTTCGTCTTCTGGGTCGGTTCTTTGACAAAGAAGGCCGCACCTGTTGAAGCAAAAGTGCCGGTTCCAGGAGGGGCCCCACAGCCTGTTGGTGGCCACTGAAAATAGCTTGACCTGTCAGGTCGTCAGACCGCCGGTATGAGATGACCGGCGGTCTCGGCGCCGAATCCTTAGGAGGAAAGAGCTGTGGGTAATCTGATTTCGACTTCGCTGGACATGGGGTGGCCGGTTTTGGCCCTCCTCACCGGCCTATTGGTCTACTTTCAGGTCGGCATTTCAGATCCGCAAAAAAAGAGGCGGGCTTCGTTCAAAACGCTCATCGGCATGGTCGCGACGATCATGCTTTTCATCGCAATTGCCAACTACAAGATCAACTTCTTCGCAGAAAGCCGGCTCCTGCCGGTTTCCTTGGCGATGATCACGGCGATGATGCTGATGATGGGGCTCTACTTTGCCAATCTCAGCGCACTGTTCAAGATCGGCGGCATGATGTTTTTCGTTGCGGCATTTTTGTCGGGATATGGGAACTGGCTGCCCCAAGTTGAGGGAGGTTTTCCCCCACCCGTTGTCGAATTAGACTTTGCCTCGATGAGTCCAGAGCAGTTGGCCGATGAGGGGGAGAAGATTATTTTTGGAGGCGTCGGGCAAAGTAAGACTCAAGGAGCCATCGGGAAAGGACAGTGCCCCCTATGTCACGGGTTCAATCAGGGATTCTTGAGTGAGCGCGCTCCGAACCTTTGGGGGTTGCCTGGGCGTCTTGATGAACGACTCAACGATCCTCGCTACCACAAGGGTGACCCCGCCGCGCGGGATACGGTTGATAAGGAATCGTTCCCTGGTGCAGGGACCGCGGAAATTGGGCAAGAATATATTGCTGAGTCCCATGCCTGTCCTAATTGCTATGTAGTCGCGGGCTTCGGGGTGAAGGGCACGAACGACAAAGAAAGCCCGATGCCTAGAATCCATAAGCCGCCAATTTCGCTATCTCTAGGTGAGTTGGCCGCGGTGGACACCTGGATGTACGTGCGGGAAGGAAAAGAAGCTCCTTCGTATGAAGAGATCGTGGCTTCATACGAAAAGTTTATTCCTGAGGCCGATCGCCCTGCTGAAAGCAAAGGTGACGATAAGAAAGAGGGTGGTGGCGGAGGCGTGCTCGCCGATGGCACTGAACCTGTCGATCAGATTTTCGCCAAGGCACAGTGCATTGTCTGCCATACCATACCTGGCATTCCAGGCGCGACGGGTGCCGTTGGTCCGAAATTGGAAGAGGGTAGCAACGCTCCCAAACGAATCAAGTCCGGCGATTATAAGGGTAAGGCGAAGTCTACCCGTGAGTACATCATGGAATCGGTGGTCGATCCCAGTGCCTATGTCGTGAAGCCGTTCCCGGATGGGATCATGCCCAAGATTTTCGGGCAAAAGCTGACCGCAGGCGCACTGAACAAGATCATTGATTATCTCTCGCAGGTTCAAGAAGGCAAGGAGCCACCAAAAATCAACTAAGACCTGATTGAGCCCAAGAAGGAGAATGCAGTCATGACGTGGTTAAAATTGGTCGAAGGGTATATGCCAATGCAGATGGTCGGCGAGCTCGCCCTCTGCGTATTGGCATTTACTCTCATCAGTTACCTTCTCAGCAAGAGCGGGCTTGCGATTCCCAGGTTTTGGCAAGGCATCCTCTTTTGGGTGTTTATCCAAATGTATCTGAAGTATCGCATCTATCCGCCGATTCCCTTCAGTGTGCGGGCGATGTATGGAACTGCCTCAATGGTGGCGGTCTTCATGTGGATGTCCAGTAACCAGGAGGACTGGAACAAGTTCAAGCAACCCATCCTGAACGTCCTTGATGGTGTGAGCGGCTTTCACAAAGCATTGCGGTCTCTGTTCTTGCTGCTTGTACCCGTATTGGTCGGCTGGAGTTCGTACCAGTCCTTCCTTCCGAATTTGGAGGAGCCTATTGAGTTGCGCACCGTCCACCCGGCCCCACCTCAGAACACGAAGGTGCACGGCAAGACCGTGACCCTGCAAACTGCCTATAATCCGTACCGCGTTAACACGGATGGCAAGTTCGATGAGAATTTCGCTCGAGAACTTATCACCGAACAAAGTATGGGACGCTTGATGCAGACCAAGCCTGAGGCTAATCCTTGGGATCCGGATGCCAAGGGCTATATCAAGTACGTCCGAGAGGGAGGGGAAATTTTCTTCCAGAATTGCCACTTCTGTCACGGCGACAATCTGAATGGCCGTGGTCTCCACGCGTTTGCGTTCAATCCCATTCCTGCCAACTTCACGGACGCCGGAACACTGGCCCAGTTGCAGGAAACCTTTGTGTTTTGGCGCGTTGCTAAGGGTGGAATCGGCCTTCCGCCAGAGGGCTTCCCCTGGGCGTCAGTGATGCCTCCATGGGAACAACACTTGACGACGGATGAAATCTGGAAAGTCATCCTCTTCGAGTATTGGCATACGGGTTTCTATCCCCGTACATGGGACTAATCACGTGGCAAGGTCAATGAGGGACACAACGATGAAAACGATTACGAGAAAGAAGTTGAAGCTAGCGAGCGGGCTGCTCGCTGCCAGTGCTTTGCTTATGTCTAATCCAATGGTGGTGAGCGTGTCCGCTCAGGAAGCCACGCCCGAAGGGTTTAAGCGCCAAGACTTGCCCCCAAATCCGCCTGCGGAGATGATCGAAGCAGGTAAGCGCGTCTACTTTACGAAGTGCGTCTGGTGTCACGGGGTCGACGGCGCCGGCGATGGACCGGGTGCAGACCGCCTCTGGCCAAGACCGAGAAACTTCAATCAAGGGACCTTCAAAATTCGGCATACTGCGAGCGGTGAGCTTCCCCTGTTCAACTACAAAGAACAGACCCCTGGGAAAAATGACCTATTCGAAACGGTCACTCATGGCTTACCGGGCTCGGCCATGCCCCCATGGGAGGGAATCTTGACTGAGGAACAGCGCCTGCAAGTGCTGTCTTTCGTCACCACACAACTCGTCAAGGATCGGCAATTTGACGATAAAGAACTTGAGACCCTGACAGTGCTTCAACTGGCGGAGCTGAAACAGAAGGCGGCGACTGAGGAAAGTATAAAGAGAGGATCGGAGCTAGTTGTCGAGAAGAAATGCATTGAGTGCCACGGCGTCGAGGGCCGAGGCGATGGGAACGCCTTCAACCTCAAGGATGACTGGGGCTTCTCCATTCAGCCAGCTGATTGGCACAAATGCTGGAATTTCCGAGGCAGCCGTCAAGATCCGTACAATGTCAAGAACATTTTCCGTACGTTCTCGACCGGTGTCAGCGGTACTCCGATGCCCTCGTTTGCGGACACGACTAGCGTCGATGAGCGGTGGGATATCGCCAATTTCGTCAACTCCCTGTGTGAGCGAGACATGGAAGGAAATCCACTTCCAATAGATCCGTTGACGGACAAGCCGAAGATCAATTTCGTGGTGCGGTCTGGATTTGTCAATGGCGAGATTTCCGGGGACCCGGCCGATGAGATGTGGACGAAGCGGGAGCGGCGCATTGTAGCCATGGGTGGTCAGATTACGCACAAGCCACGAAACTTCGTCAATCGTATTGATGATATTTGGGTGAAGTCTCTTTATAACGACGAGAATATTGTCTATATGTTCCAGTGGAATGACCGTACGAAAAGCGTCGCAGAGGGAGATTTGGATTGGGATCCCACTGAGGTGAATCTTGATGCCTACGGGGTAAAGGAACAACCGCCAAAAACAGGTGAAGAGGGTTCGATTGCCGCACATCAGAACCACTATGCTGTCTACAACGATGGGATTGCCTTCCAATTCCCGATCAAATGGCAGGAATTGCCTCCTCCGGCGAAGCCCCGCTATCTGTGGGGGGACGACAAGTATCCGGTGGATATTGTGAAATGGGATGCCACAGGTAAAATCCACTCCTTCAAGGGTTCAGGTTGGGATCAGGACTTCGACGAGCGTGACGATTTTGAGGAAAAAATGAAGGTGCTGAAGTCTGAGTGGAAGAATGGACAATGGACTGTGATGGTCCAGCGTCCTCGCAAGGACGACTATGAGGAGTACGCCTACTTTGAGGCGGGCAAGTACATCCCGACGGTCTTCTTTGCATGGGACGGGCACAACGGCGACGCAGGCCGCAAAATGGCCGTGTCAGCCTTTTACTACAGCGTCCTTGAGCCACCCATTCCGAAAGAAACGTATATCTATCCGTTCGTGATCGGTGCAGGGGTGGTCTTCCTGGAGGGTTGGTTGTTGGCACGAAGGGCCAACAAGCGCAAGGGCAAGACTCTCTAAACCTGATCTGTCAGGTTGTACCCGTGGGGGTGGGTTTCGGCCCACCCCCTTTTTTTTAGGGCTCAGAGTCGCGCGCGAATCTTTTCCATGACTCGGTATACCGATATTACCGCGCTCTTGGTAGCTGGCGGGCAAAGCCGCCGCATGGGACAGGATAAGCGCTTCCTAGAGGTGGGTGGTCGGAGTTTGTTTGGACGTGCTCTCGACGTGCTGGAGAAGGTATTCAACGCCGTGATGATCTCGGTTGCCGATGCCGAGCCGATCCCGGATTTGCACGTTCAGAGGCATCGCGTGATCGAAGATCTTATCCCGGGATGCGCCACGCTAGGGGGCTTGTACACCGGCCTTGGATCGGTTGAAACCGAGTGGATGTTTGCAGTGGCTTGCGATATGCCCCTTCTGAACGAGAGTCTGATTCGTCTGCTTGTTGAGCGACGGAACGAGTTCGACTATGTAATGCCCGTGTTGCCAAACGGCCCGCAACCCCTGCATGCGTGCTACCGGCGGACGTGCTTGGCGGCATTGGAACGACGGATTAGAGGCCGTGATTTTCGGATTGTGGGGCTGCTTGAGGAGCCTTCTCTCAAGGGGTGTCTGATTACTGAAAAAGAGATCACTTGCGTTGATCCACACCTTCTTTCCTTCATGAATATCAACACGCCTGCCGACTTGCAATTCATTCGCAAGCTGATTGATCAACGGGGGTGTCCCCCAGATGAAAAGCGAAGACAGGGCTAGGAGGATCGACCAATAATTTGACGCTGTCTCACAATCAAATCATGACTAAGGTCGAAGATCCTCGCAAGCTTGGATTGAAGTGAATCAAGTGCACGTAGATTCACCAGTGATTACATTTTTGTTTTGGCCGGGCAGCTTGTGAGGAGATCGACGGATATGGTACATTCAAAAATTGATTTTTTCTCGTGAATAAGCTGACTTAGGAGCGGTGGGTGTCCAAAGGAATCATTCAGAATAGGATTGAGCATCTCCTGAATCAGGCCATGCGTCTAGCTCAGGAGAGAGGCCAGCTCAAACTCCGTTCACTTCCTGTGATCGCCCTTGATGCCCCGAAACGACCGGAGTGGGGGGATCTGGCTTCGACAGTTGCCATGTCTCTGGCCTCGTCAGAACAACGTGCCCCTCATGATATCGCTCAGATCATTGTCGATAATATGGCGCAACGAGATGCCATTCTCGACCGTGTGGACATCGTCAAACCTGGCTTCCTCAATATGACGGTCAAGAAGTCCTTGTGGCTCGAAGTACTCCGAGAAATCGAGTTGCAGGGGGCCCAATATGGCGCCAGTCGGACGGGTCTCGGACAACGGGTCTTAATCGAGTTCGTGAGTGCTAATCCGACCGGGCCGCTGCACGTGGGGCACGGGCGTGGTGCGGCGGTTGGCCAGGCTTTGGCGAATCTTTTGGAGTCGGCCGGTTATGAAGTTGTTCGAGAATACTACATCAATGATTCGGGCCGGCAAATGAAGCTGTTAGGAGCCTCGGTGTATGCACGGTTCCGTCAGTTGCAAGGGGCGTCCGTGCCATTGCCGGAGGATGGGTACCACGGTGCGTATGTCGAAGATGTGGCCGCCGAATTGAAAGCGTCTCAGGAAGGCGCGTTGACCGGACTGACGATCGAGGAGGCTGAAAGGCGATGCCAGGGGCTGGCCTACGATCGTATGTTGGGGGCCATCCGGGGGGACTTGGGGCGGTTTGGCATCGAGTTCCAATCCTGGTTCAGTGAAACGTCGCTCGTACAGTCTGGCGCCGTGCTGCGCGTTATTCAAGAACTTAAGGCGCGTGGATTGATCGTTGAGCAGGACGGTGCACTATGGTTTCGATCGTCTGCCTATGGAGATGAAAAAGATCGGGTCGTACGGAAGCAGGATGGTGACTTTACCTATCTTGCTTCGGATATCGCCTACCACCGTGACAAATTGCTCCGTGGCTACGATCGACTGATCAATGTTTGGGGGGCGGACCACCACGGCTACATTCCTCGCATGCAGGGGGTCGTGGAGGCGTTTGGATACCCAAAAGATCGCCTGCGTGTCGTGCTGGTTCAAATGGTCAATCTGCTGCGCGGCGGCCAAAAAATTGAAATGTCGAAGCGAGCGGGGACCTTTGTGACGCTTCGCGAAGTGCTGGATGAGGTGGGAGCGGATGCAGCCAAGTTTTACTTCCTCATGCGGCGAAGCGACTCTCACGTCGACTTCGATCTGGAATTGGCGAAGCAGCGATCAGCGGCGAATCCGGTCTACTACGTGCAGTATGCCCATGCCAGAGTCTCCAGCATTTGCCGGGTGGCCGACTCTCGGCAGATTCCGGTGCCCACGACTGGGCAGGCAGATCTGGATTTATTGGAGGATGCGGATGAGCTTGCTCTTATCCGTAAGCTCTCCGTGTTTCCCGCCGTCGCGGACGGTGCGGTTGAGCACTTGGAGCCTCACCGTATCACCTTTTACCTCCAGGAATTAGCCGGCTTGCTCCATGGGTTCTACTTTCGACATCGGATTCTTCCGCCCGCAGCCGAGACTGAACTCGAACAGGAATTGATATCGATGGGTGATCAAGGGGGGAGCTCCGAGCCGTGCTCCTCCGCCTGCCATCGTGACGTGCTCACCCCTGGACTGACGGGTGCTCGGTTGGTCTTAATGCGTCAAATACAACAGGTGATTCGGAACGGTTTGACGTTGCTGGGAATTACAGCCCCAGAGCGGATGTAGGACGCGATGGCCTCCATGCATTTCGAAGTCACGCGTGCGATTCCTGGACGTGCCTCACGATGTGGTCGATTGCAGACCGCGCGGGGAGTCATTGAGACGCCCGCCTTCATGCCGGTTGGCACGCTTGGCGCGGTAAAGGGTATTGCGCCATTCGAACTGCAGTCGCTCGGATTTGGACTTATCCTGAACAATGCCTACCATCTCTATCTGCGACCAGGTGTGTCGGTGGTGCGCGAACTGGGTGGTGTACATGCGTTTGCATCCTGGCCCAGCGCAATTCTGACCGACAGCGGGGGGTTTCAAGTCTTCAGTCTTGCCAAGATCAGAAAGGTGTCTGACGAGGGCGTGACCTTTCAGTCTCATCTCGATGGGATGCTGCATCACATTACCCCGGAGCAGGCCATCGAGATCCAAGCCGGCCTCGGGGCGGACATCATCATGACGTTCGATGAATGCGTAGGTTTGCCAGCAGGGCGTGCGGACGTGGAGGCTGCCGTGGAAAGGACAGCGGTCTGGGCTCGACGCTGCCAAGCGTCTCATCGGCGTGAGGACCAGGCGTTATTCGGAATTGTCCAAGGGGGGCTTGAGGCCGACCTGCGGAAGCAAGCGGCACGAGATTTGGTCGGGTTGCACTTTGACGGATATGCAATAGGCGGATTGTCAGTTGGGGAGGATAAATCGTCAATGTATGGAATGCTCGACGTCACCGTGCCAGAGCTCCCTTTGGATAAACCACGCTATCTGATGGGGGTTGGCATGCCTGAAGATCTTGTGGAAGGGGTCGCACGCGGTGTCGATCTCTTCGACTGTGTCGTGCCGACTCGGCACGGTCGGACCGGTTGGCTTTTTACGCGTAGCGGTAGGGTCATGATCAAGCAAGCCCAATACGCCCGTGATCCGCGGCCGATTGATTCCGATTGCTCTTGTTCGGTATGCAGAACCTATTCCCGTGCGTACCTTCATCACCTGTTCCATGCTAAGGAGATGTTGGGCCTCCGACTGAACACGTTACATAATCTCGCGTACTTTGCATCGCTTATGCGCGCGATGCGGGAAGCGATTGCAGAGGGACGATTCGACGTGTTCCGCCGTGACTTCTATCAGCAGCGGGGCGCGACTTCAAACGACGGAGATGACGAGAGTAACCCTCTGTCGACGACCATAGCCACACAGAAGGAGATGAGGGTATGACGCTCCTGACATCGCTCGCATGGGCACAAGCGGGGGGCAGTGGACAGTCGTCACCCAATCTAGTTTTGTCCCTCGTGCCGTTTCTCCTTATTTTTGCCATTTTCTATTTTCTCTTGATTCTGCCGCAGCAGAAGAAACAAAAAGAGCTGCGCCAGATGCTTGAGGGACTAAAAAAGGGCGATAAGATCGTGACCGCCTCGGGTATTTGGGGGACCGTGACCAACATGGGGAAGCAAACGGTGACGCTTCAAATTTCTGACACTGCCAAGATCAAGATTCAGCGGGAGCATATTGCACGAATCAGAACGGAGGACGATGAGTAGCACGGATCGGTGTGACGTTATTGCGAGCGCGAAGAGGGCCGCATGAAGAAAGTTGGCGGTCGGCTGGTATTGTTGGCGGCGGTAGTCCTTGCTTCGGGAGTCTGTGTTCTACCCTCGTACTCGTCGTTGTATGGGACCCTCCCTGAGTGGACAAAGAAAATTTTGCCCAGCAAAGGCATTACGCTAGGCCTCGACCTGCAGGGCGGGATTCACTTGGTTCTAGAAGTTGAAGAGGATCGTGCCGTAGAGATTGCAGTCGACCGATCCGTAACCGCGCTGCAGGATTTGGCAGCCGATAAGAAGGTGGCGGTGGAGTCCGTCAACCGCACCGGCCCCGCGCAAATTTCGATGACATTGACCAATGCGGAGGCGAAAGACGACGCGCAGAAATTGATCGATGAGTTTCCGTCATTCGTTGAAGCCGGAGGCAATGAGACCACGAAAGTGGTCTGGGAGTTGCGCGATGCGGAAATCAAGCGCATTAAGGATACCGCAATCAATCAGGCTCTGGAAACCATCCGAAACCGTGTCGATCAATTCGGTGTGGCTGAGCCCATTATCCAACGGCAAGGGTTGAAGCAGATTGTCGTGCAGCTCCCGGGGATCAAAGATCCCAAACGTGCCAAAGACTTGATCAAAGAAACGGCTATTCTCGAGTTCAAGATGCTCGACGAGGACAACGCGTTAGGTCTGGATCTGCCTAGTCGCGTCGAGAAGGGCAAGGAAGCAGAGGTGCTCGCCAAGGTAAGGGACAAGATTCCGGACGGTGACGAAATTTTGTTCGAGCGCGTCGTCGACAAAGATTTGGCCCGGGAGTATCGAATCCCATTTTTAGTGAAGAAGAGGGTGATGTTGACCGGCGATGTCCTCAGCGATGCCCGCGTCTCAATCGGCCAGTTCAATGAGCCGTACGTGTCTATTACCTTCGACTCGAAAGGCGCGCGTGAATTCGAAAAAATCACCACCGATCATGTGAAGAAGCGCATGGCGGTCGTTCTCGATAATACGGTGTACTCTGCGCCGGTCATTCAAGAGCGGATCAGTGGAGGGAGAGCGCAAATCACCGGTACGTTTACAACGCAGGAAGCCAATGATTTGGCCATCGTGCTGCGTGCGGGGGCGTTACCAGCTCCGCTGAAAATCATTCAAGATTTGACGGTGGGACCGTCCTTGGGGCGCGACTCCATTGAGAAGGGAATCAAGTCTACCATCATCGCCGGGATCATGGTCGTGGTCTTCATGGCCCTCTACTATCGGCTTTCAGGCGTTATTGCCGACTTCGCCCTAGCATTGAATCTCATCGGGATGGTTGGGGCACTGTCGGCGCTCAATGCCACGCTGACCCTGCCGGGAATTGCCGGTATCATTTTGACGATTGGGATGGGTGTCGACTCCAACGTCCTCATTTTTGAGCGGATCCGTGAGGAACTTCGTTTGAAGAAGCCGGTTCGGCTTGCGGTGGATGGGGGATATGACAAAGCTCTCCTCACCATCGTTGACTCCCACGTGACCACGCTTATTACCGGGTTTGCTCTTTTTCTCTTCGGAACCGGGCCCATCAAAGGCTTCGCCGTGACACTGTGCATCGGGATCATCATCAATCTGTTCACCGCCCTCGTAGGAACAAAAGTGGTCTTCGATCTAATGAATCGGCGGACGAAAATCGAACACCTGAGCATCTAAAGGCCGATGAACGCAGACAAGGAGCCGCATGTTTGAGATTCTAGGTAAAACGGATGTTGATTTCATGGGCAAGCGCTTGCTGGCCTTTGTCTTCTCAGGGGTGTTGGTTCTCATCGGCATTATCGCGTTGGTGCAAATTGCCAGGGGGCAGGCCAACCTCGGCATCGACTTTGCTGGAGGCACGGCGGTCCAGCTCAAGTTCGAAAAGCCGTTTGCCATTGAGTCAGTTCGGAAGATGCTCGAAGCCAATGGCCTGGGTCACGCCGAGCTGCAGGAGTTCGAAACGGAGAACAAGCTGCTGATTCGGGTCAAAGCCTCGACCACGATCGAAGAAAAAGTGGCTGAGCGTGTCGTTGCGGTATTCACGAAAGGCATGGCCGGCAATCCCTTCGTGGTGGATTCGACGACCGAAATCGGCCCTACCATCGGGAAAAAGCTACAGCAAGATGCCATGATCGCTGTACTCATCTCCTTCGCGGGTATTATCCTCTATATTGCCGTCAGGTTTCGCTTCGTGTTTGGTGTCGCCGCCGCTATTGCCACCTTTCATGACGTGCTAGCGGTGCTAGGCGCGTTTTATTTGCTGAACAAGGAAATTACGCTGTTGGTAGTGACGGCGTTGTTGACGTTGGCCGGCTATTCTCTTACCGATACCGTCGTCGTATTCGATCGGATCCGCGAGAATCTCCGAAGCCGCCGGCGCGAACCCATGGAGCAGGTCATCAACGGTGCCATCAATCAAGTGCTGAGCCGCACGATTGTGACCAGCCTGACGGTCATTTTGGTGCTGATCCCACTGACCCTTGCAGGAGGGGAAGTCCTGCACGACTTTTCACTTGCGCTCCTGTGGGGCGTGATCTTCGGGACCTATTCGTCGGTGTTCGTGGCCAGCTCGCTGCTCGTAATTTGGCCGGGCGGAGCGAATCAGTTGGTCAAGCGAGGATAATGGGTGTCCAGGGGGACCTCTCAATCCTCCTGTGTGGGTGAGCCGGTGGTCCAGCAAAAGGAACACCATGCGAGTCTGGAGCCGGTCCCATAGCCTTCAACGAAAGATTATCGCCGCCATTGTGCTGGTTGGTCTGCTACCGGTCTGCCTCTCCCTTATTTTGACCTACATCGAAGAACGTCGCGCACTCCGGGAAGTCTTGGGGGTCAACTTTAAGGAAATGTCCCTTGAGGTGGCCCGACGCGTGGAGATGCACGTGAGCCGGGGAGTCAATGAAGCCCAACAATTGGCCACGGTCCCATTCGTCCGAACCTCGGTCACGGAGGCCAATCGAAGCTATGAGGGAAAGACTGACGAGCAAGTTCAAGGTATGATCAAAGATTGGCAGCAGCGATGGAAAAATCGCGCCAAGGGCAGCGAGTTCCCTCTATTCATTAACAGGATCGTTACCAACTACCTCATTCGTTGGCACGATATCCGTCGGGCCGATTATGTCGGCATTCTGATCACCGACGATCGAGGCGCGCTGGTCGTCAGCTCAATTCCTCAAGTCGAGTACGACTATAGTGGAGCGGGTTGGTGGCAGGCCATCAAGAAGGACGGCGGTGCTCACGTCTATGTCGGCGACTTGTATTTTGATCCGTCGTACGGCACGCACGTCTTGAATGTCTCGGTGCCGATCCTCGACGACAATCGAAAAAGCTTTATCGGGGCAGTCACGGTGCTGTTACGTCGTGACAGCCTCTTCCATGCCATCTCGGAGATCATGGTGGGCAATACGGGTCACGCCATGCTAATGGCGGACGATGGCACGCCGTTGTTGTGTCCTGTGCTCGCGCTGGAGGAACACGTGATTAGCGCGGACCTTGCCCGTGCTATTAGTGGCGGGACGGCTGGTTGGACCGAAGCGAAAAACGATTCGCATGGGGGACGGAACGGCTTGGTCGGTTTTGCCCCTGTCCGTTTAGGGATGGACCTCGTGCCGGGCAGCCTCGGCGGTCACCGGTGGGTCGCGTTTGTGCGTCAAGACCCAGAGGAGACCTATGCTCCCTTGAACAAGCTCGTCTGGCAAGTCGCCCTCTACGGAGTTGTCGTGCTCGGGGTGTTGCTGGTCACCGGTGCCTTAGTAGCGCGCAAGATCGCACGACCGATTCGAAGCTTGCATGAGGGGGCACAGAGGATCGGCGGGGGCCATTTGGACCACCGCTTGGAAGTCAGGACCGGGGACGAGATCGAAGACCTTGCCGATGCATTCAATACGATGGCTGAGAATCTTCGGGAGTTGTTCAATGAATTGGAAGGGCGAATGGGTGAGATCCGGCGTTTGGAAGAGCGATATCGGGATCTCATCGAGAACTCTCCCGAAATAATACACCAGTTGGACAAAGCCGGACGATTCGTCCATATGAACAAAACGGGGTTGGACAAGCTCGGCTACTCTCTGGAAGAGATGCTGGCCATGCACGTCTGGGAAATTGTCCCGAAGGGGCGCGAGCGGGACATTCTCGCGTATCTCGAACAACTGATGTCCAAGGGGCGAAGCACAATCGAAACCGTCTTTGTCGCGAAGTCGGGGCAACCGATCGATGTCGAAGTTCATACGACCGCTCTCTTCGACACGGAGGGGGGAGGCTTGGTGTATTCCCGTTCATTCGTCCGGGACATAACTGAGCGACGCCTGTTAGAGCAAAAGGTACAGCGATACACGTCACAATTGGAGCAAGAGGTGGCGACGCGTACGCGCGAGTTGTCGACGTCGCAGGCGCGTTACAAAGCCCTTTTCGACTTGGTGGCTGATGCAGTCTTCATGGTCGATCACGCCGGGATGGTTATTGCCGTCAATAAGCGAGAGGAGCAAGTCCTTGGTTATCCTGAGGCGGACGTATTGGGCCGGCGGATTCTAGATTTTGTGCCCGCGACTCATCATGAAGAGTTGGTCTATCGAATTGGAAAAATTGTCCAGGGAGAGCGACGCGTTCCAACGCAAGAGATGGTCGTTTTGTCGCACAATGGGCAGGAGGTCCAAGCGGAGATTGATCTCATTCGGGTGGAAGAGGGGGAGCGGCCGTCGGTCTTGGTGCAAGTCCGCGACATCACCGATCGCAAACGTTTGGAGCGGGAGTTGCAAACGCATCGAGATCAGTTGGAAGGTAAGGTGCGTGAACGGACTCGGGAAATCGAGGACACGAAACAATACCTCGAAAACCTGCTCGAAAACGCCAATGACGTGATCTACACCCTCGACGTGGAACAGTGCTTTACGTATGTGAATGGAAAAGTCGAAGCCTGGGGCTACCGCAAAGAGGACTTGCTTGGCCGGCCCTACCTGGCGTTATTGTCGAAGCGTCATAGAGGTCGCCGTTTGAAGAGCACGCTCGATATAGGGACGAAACAAGTGTATGAAGTAGAGGTGGTCAGCAAGTCCGGCGAACCTCGTTCAGTGATGGTCAGTGTGTCGCCGCTGTGCGATTCCGACGGGCGGATTACGGGAGTGCTCGGAATCGCGCGGGATATGACCGACATGAAGCGTTTCGAGCAGTACCTCCGCAGCTCGGAAAAACTGGCGTCCGTCGGGAAGTTGGCCGCCGGCGTGGCCCACGAGATCAACAACCCGCTCGGTGGAATTCTGAACTGCTTGTATAACATCCGCAAAGGACTGCTGCCGCCGGCACGTCAGGAAGAATATCTCTCGGCGATCGAAGATGGCTTGCTCAGGGTCCAGAAGATTGTGAGGCAGTTACTGGACTTCTCCCAGCAGCATCAACCGGAGCTGGCGCCTACGGAGATTAATACCGTGGTGGAGCGTGTTCTGGTGTTGACCAATCATATCTTTGTGGGCAATCACATTGCGCTGGAGATCGGGTATGGACACGATCTCCCGCCGGTGATGATCGATCGGCACATGATCGAGCAGGTGCTCATGAATCTGGTGCTGAACGCGGTCCAGGCAAGCCGAACCGGTGGTAAGGTGATCATCACCACACGAGTTGCAGAAGGTGTCTGCCTCGTCGAGGTTCGTGACACCGGCTGCGGTATTCCTCCAAGCGTGCTGCCGAAAATATTTGATCCATTCTTCACGACCAAAGGCACGGGTGAGGGGACGGGGCTTGGGTTGTCCGTCAGCCTTGGCATCGTCGAACGCCATGGCGGCCGGATTCTCGTCGAAAGCGATGTGGGGAAGGGTTCCACCTTCACGCTCTGCCTTCCACTCGCCCAAGACACGTATCCAATCGGGCACGCTTCATGAATGTGCCGACCATCTTGCTCGTTGACGATGAACCGTTGATGCGGTTGTCGATGCTTGATGCGCTGAAGGCCACAGGTTATGAGGTGCAAACAGCCGCAACGGGATTGGAAGGGAAGGCCCTGCTGCTGAAAGACTCCTTCGATATTCTGATTACGGATCTGCAGATGCCCGGACTTGATGGTCTCGGGCTATTGCAGGTTTGTAAGGAACAGGCGCCTCGGACGGAGGTGATTCTGATTACTGCGCATGGATCGGTTGAGACAGCCGTGAGCGCGATGAAGCTGGGGGCCTACGACTACGTCACCAAACCATTTCAGATGGAGGAGTTGTTATTGACGGTGGAGCGCCTGACCAAGGTTCAGGCGTTGAAACGGGAGAATCAGCACCTTCGTCAAGAGCTCGAAGGCAAATTCAATTTCAAGGGCATACTTGGGCGAAATGAGGGTATGCGGGCCGTCTTGGAAAAGGTCAAGCTCGTAGCCGCTTCAGAGTCTACCGTGTTGGTGGTAGGGGAAAGCGGAACAGGCAAGGAACTGGTGGCGAACGCTATCCATCATCATAGTCCGCGACGAGATCAGGCATTCATCAAGGTCAGTTGTGCGGCCCTTCCCGAAACACTGCTGGAGGCCGAGCTCTTCGGGCATGAAAAAGGCGCGTTTACAGGCGCCTTGAAGCAACGCAAGGGGCGGTTCGAGATGGCTCATCGGGGAACGCTGTTTCTCGATGAGATCGGCGAAATCTCCCCGGTCGTGCAGGTGAAACTCCTGCGTGTGTTGCAGGAACGCCAATTCGAACGTGTCGGAGGAAACGAGACAATCGAAACCGACGTACGGGTCATCTGCGCGACTCAGAAGGATCTGAAGAAAGAGGTGGCTCACGGGCGGTTTCGGGAAGACCTGTATTATCGACTCAACGTCGTCCAGGTTCTATTGCCACCGCTACGGGATCGCCGCGAAGATATCCTCGTCATCTCCGAACATGTGCTCGAGACGAGATCGCTGCGATCCAAGAAATCTGTGAAGGGGTTTTCCGGGCCTGCGCGCGAATTGCTCCTTCGGTACTCGTTTCCCGGAAACGTCCGTGAATTGGAGAATATGGTCGAGCGTGCCGTGACGCTCGGGCGAGAACATGAAGAACTCCAGCCGTGGGATCTATGTGGATATTCGACGTGTCCGTTCCTCGGAGGAGCGACACAGGAGGCCTGCGGATTCTGCAGCGAAGGCTTGGCAGGGAGGATCGATCGGAAAGAGGCCAGCGATTCCCTCGCTATGGCCAGGGAACGCTTCGAGCGAGATTACATCGCCTCCGTTCTGGAGCGCGCGGGCGGGAGCAAATCCATGGCCGCAAAGATCCTCGGCCTCTCACGCAAAGGCTTGTGGGAAAAGTGTAAGCGGTATGGGCTCAGTGCCGAGTCCACTGAGGTGGAAGAAGAGTGAATAGCCCGGACAATCTCCTCCCAAAGCAAGGCAGTATGGGAGGTATACGGCTATTGCCGATCAGCCAACCGGAGTCTCATCGGCCCGGCTCTCTCCTTACGGTTCTTGCACAGGCCCCCCCTCCCATAGCTTCACGAGCCGGTCCCAACCAGCGCTAACAAGAAACTTTCCATCCGGCGAAAAAGAAACAGCACGAACGGGCCCCGTGTGTCCCTTGATGGTTTTAAAGTGCCGTCCGGCCTCAACGTCCCAAAGCTTAATGGTATTGTCGTCGCCCGAACTCACTAGCACGCGCCCATCTGGAGAAATGGCCATCGCGCGTATCCAAGCGGAATGGCCTTTGAGCGTCCGTACCTCAGTAAGAGTCGGCATCTCGAAGAATTTGATGGTTGTATCGCGGCTCCCCGTGATGAGATAGCGTCCATCCGGTGTGAACAGCATGGCGCCGATCCAGAAGTCCATGGCCTGCTGGAACCCACCGTCGTCGTCGATAAAATACCCACGGGTATCGGTTGAATCCTCTTGGTCTTCCTGCCAGTGCCCATTGATTTGAAGCCGTTCTTCACCGTTGGGCAGTACTTCCCATAGTTTAATCTTGCCGATATCGTTCCCGCTGGCCAAGTGGATACCGTTGGGGGAAAAAGCCACGCAGACCGACCAGTGATGGTCGTATTGGTCCTTACCGAGCAGTGTCATGAGTTCCGTGCCCGTAGTCACTTCCCAGATCTTGATGTCCTTGTTGTAGGCGCCCCGAGCCATCATCAGGCCGTCTGGAGACATGGAGAGACTGACCACGTTATGATCGTAGCGTGTGAACAGCAGCTTCCGCGGCTCACCGGTTTTCGGATTCCACAGTCGGATCGTCCGATCATCGCTGCCGGTCGCCAGGGACTCGCCGTCTGGCGTGTACACCGCCACGCGAATGTCTTGGGTATGCCCGCGCAGGGAACGGAGTAATCGCCCGGTTTCGATATCCCAAATTCGAACCAGCCGATCTACCCCCGCACTGGCGATGGTTTGGCCGTCTGGTGCAAATGCGACCGTCCAGATCCCATGGGTATGTCCGCGAAAGGTGCGGTTTTCCCGGACTCCGGCTTTCCAATAGTCGAGAAAATTAACGGGCTCGGCCGACTGACCGGGTGCCGCGGTGGCGCCAGTCGATGACGGCGTCGGCGGTATGCTTGTGATTCGCTCATTCATGACCGGAACCTTCTTTCCTTCCTACGAGATGTGGTGAGACGGCCAGATGTGACAGTCTGTGTTTGCAATCTCTGAAAAACGATCGCTATAATCCACTGTTCATTTGTTCATTGAACTCGGTCTGATCATAGGCAGCGGGTCGAAAGCAAGTCAAGGTGACCTGTGAAAGCCATTGAGTAGGCCGTCGGATATCCCGGTCGGACAGTCTTACCCCGCTTTTTCTGAGGTTACGTTATTATGGACATTCGATTTCAACCGGCCCTGCTTCAGGAAGTCATCGATTCCTTCATCGAAAAGACCGAGCGCGAAGGGGATCCGACGTATTATAAGGAGTTCCACGAGCTGGCCGATCCAATATATGAGAAATTCACCCTGGATGATCGTGAACCGGAGTTCAAGAAGCTCTATCAGTACCTGTTTGGGATCTGGGGGTTCGCCGACATCATCAGGGGGGCATTCGACGAGTACCCAGAACTCAAGAAAAAGGTCGGGATTGTCTTGGTCAAAGGTGTGCTCAAGGAGGACCAGGAGGGGGTTGATATTCTGCGGAAATGGGGGGCGGTCGAGCAGGATCTGGCCAGACAATTCGAAGAGCAGGGACTAAAGGGAATGGGCATCAAACTGATCCCTCGAAGATTCTACGACCCCGCATTATCACGCTATTGCCGTCACGAGCTGATGCATATTTCGGACATGCTTGATCCGAGCTTTGGGTATGACCCTGATACGAAAGTTGGCCAAAACCCGGGCGAGGAAACCTTGATCTTGCATCGCTATCGGGTGCTCTGGTCCCTCTCCGTCGATAGTCGCCTCACTCGTGCTGGCAAGGAACCCATGCTCAGCAAGGAGGATCGGTTCAAGGAGTTTCGGTCCTGGTACCGCAAGATTCCTCCCCAGCAATTGAAGTCGGCATTTGAGGGATTGTGGTTGACGGAAAATTTCTCGCACTCCGAGCTCGTGGAAATAGCTTCGGACACTCTGCGTGTGCTGGACCGTGCGGTCGATGTCGAGGGGGGCGAAATCCCAGAAGTTCAGACCAAAGTCATGCTGATGCCGGGCTTTCCTTGTCCGTTGTGCCGATTTCCAACCTATTCATGGGTGGAAGACATTCAGCAGAAGGTCGAGGGGTATGTCTTGGATTTTATTCGTGAAAATCATCCTGGATGGGATGTTGAATACGGTGCCTGCGATCGATGTGTCGAGGTGTATAAGTTACGTGCGGATGGAGTGGTCTAGGAGTTGGTGGAACCATTCATGCCTGACGAGAAAGCCTATGGTCGTCGCCAGTTTTTCCGCGATTCGGTGACGTCCGTCGCGCGGGCTGCGTATGAATTTCACCGCCAGATCGAACCTACTCCTTCGAGCGAAGGGTCGGTCCCTACCGTTGTCAGGAAGGATTTCCTGCGGCCACCAGGGGCAGTTGACGATCACATGTTTCTGGAGCGATGCACTCGCTGTCAGGATTGCGTCAAGGCCTGCCCGTATGGAGCTATTTCTCTATCCCAGTTGGACGGGTCCCCGGTTATTTTTGCGGACCAAGTGCCCTGCTATCTTTGTCACGATCTCCCATGTGCCTCGTCCTGCGCGACGCAGGCACTGGTCTTGCCGGAAGGTGTCGATTCGGTCAGAATGGGAACAGCCGTGGTGTCTGATCGATATTGCACCGCCTCGCAAGGCTGCCACGCTTGCGTATCAAAGTGCCCGATGGAGGCGCTCTCTATGGAATTTTCTGACATGCGGTTGCGTGTGGACGTTCAGCGATGTGTCGGGTGTGGGGTTTGCGAGCATGTCTGCGGATCAGTGAATGATCGAGTGGCTATCCGAGTGCGAAGGGACGGCTAGGCAAGGTCTTCGTCTCAGGTTCTCATTAAGGACAGGTGTCCGGCGTGGGCTCGGATAGAGCAGAATTCAGGTGAAATTGTCTAAAAAAGTCAAGTGGATTCTAGTCGACAAGCCCTCAACAAAGGAAAAAGGGGAGTTGAAACGTATCGTGCTTGACTTGGTTTTCACCTTTACCTATTATACGCAAGCCTTGCCGAAGGTTTGTGCGCTCGATCGCTACGAGTAAAATGAATATTTCGTCACTCGAGTGTGAAACCCAAGGGGGGAAGTAAGTATGGCAGCAAAACAAGCGATTACCTCAACCTCTCCAACCGTAGTTCCCGCCCCTGTCACCGTGAAGGACTCACCCGCCGTCGAACGGGCATTGAATCGCAGTAAGCTTTATCTACTAGCTTCATGGAGTCTGCTGTACCCGGAAGACGACGAATTTTTGGACTATCTCCAATGCGGTGAGTTTGTCGAAGATGGACGTGCTGCACTTCATGGATTAGAGGTGGCGCTCCAAGGGAAGGGTGGGGATCGGGCCAAACAGAAGCTTCAAGCTATTGAAGCGGTTCTCGCCGATATAGAGCGATGGATTTCCGCAGAGTGTACGAACTGGAAGCTTGAGGATCTGCAAGCCGAACATCGTCGGGTATTTAGCAATGTCATTACGCTGGATTGCCCTCCTTACGAGACCTTGTTTGGTAACGATCACGTTTTCGCGCAGTCGCATACGATGGGTGACATTGCGGGATTCTACAAGGCGTTCGGTGTCGAACTCTCCAAAGACATTCACGAACGGCTCGATCATCTGAGTGTCGAGCTCGAGTTCATGCATTTTCTAGCCTACAAGGAATCGTATGCCCTCTGTCATGATGGGCCTGAAAAGACCCAAATTGTAATCGATGCCCAATCAAAATTCGTTAAAAATCACATTGGTCGATGGGTTCCCTTGTTCTCGAAAATGCTCGCTAAGAAGGCCGATTCCGGACTGTTCCGTTATGTTGCCGATCTCTGTGCGTCTTGGATTGATTTTGAGACTGCCTATCTGAATGTGAATCCGCAGCCCTATTCGGAAACCGACTATCGTCCAGCTACCTTCAATGCGCCTGAGGGGCAGGCGTATGAGTGTGGTGCACAAGATCAGGGCAATGAGCTCAGCGTGCTCCTCAATGAAGTGGGAGCGTCATCGTTCCTCGATAAGGAAAAGCAGGGGGAAAAGGAGGAGAAAGGGCCGTTCGGTACGGCGTAGGCGCGCCGCCCAGCAGGGGTAAACGCCAGCACTTATTTCCAGTGTGGTTTTTTGCGGAGTTTCGAGGCTTGGGGGTATTCAATTTTTATCATCGAGAGGAGGGCATATTCATGAGGCTCGTGCAGACACGTAGCAAGCGCTTAGTGTTTGGCATTTTGGTCTCTGCGCTGCTCGTTGGCGTGATGCTGACGATTGGGCAGATCCCTCTGGCTGTCAGTCAGCCAGTCACGATTCCAGTGAAGGCCGTTAAGGGCCCGATCCCAATGGATGGAGCAAATCCAGTTTGGGAAGGTGTCCCGGGCGTGGTGGTTCCCTTGAGCGGGCAGACCATTACGACGCCGATGCATCCGAATTTCTCCGTTAAGGTGGTCTTCGTAAAGGCGATGACCAACGGGAAAGATATCGGATTCCGCGTTGAGTGGAATGACCAGACCAAGAACGACACCACAATCGGTCCTCAGGACTTTCGTGATCAGGCCGCTCTTCAGTTCCCAGTGAATACATCGGGCGCGCCCCCGTTCCAGTGTATGGGGCAGTCTGGTGGGACGGTCAACATCTGGCGCTGGAACGCCGAATGGCAAAAGGATCTCGGCAAGGATAGCGCTGGTCTCTGGGACGTGGACGATCAGTATCCGGGCATTTTCTGGGATTACTACTTTGAAGAGCCGGCTGGCGGCGTGACCTATCCTGATCGGATCGGTCGGAGCCTTGGCCCCTTCAATCCCGGGATTTGGTCCGGGAACATTATGTCCGACCCGACGCTTCGCGTAAGCTCGGTTGAGGACTTGAATGCGAACGGATTTAGCACATTGACCACGCAAGCCCATCAGGACGTGATCGGTAACGGGGTCTGGGAACCGTCCGGTGCTACCAAGGGTGGAGGCTTTAGCGGCCCAACCTGGCGCGTGGTAGTAAAGCGTTCTCTGGAGACTCAGGATCCTAACGATGTGCAGTTCAAGGCGGGGGCCACGGTCCCAATCGCATTTGCGGCCTGGGACGGAACCAACGTCGAGCGTAACGGTATGAAGGGGATTTCTACCTGGTACTCCATCAAGATGCCGTAAGGTAGGAAACGCAGGCTTAACGGATCGGCTCATAATTCGATCCAGTCGCTGCGTCGAAGTGGAAGAGCCCCGGGGGTCAATGACCTTCGGGGCTCTTTATTTTTTGTGGTCGCAGGTTCGCAC
Organism: Nitrospira sp.; assembly: GCA_036984305.1. Classification (NCBI taxonomy): domain Bacteria; kingdom Pseudomonadati; phylum Nitrospirota; class Nitrospiria; order Nitrospirales; family Nitrospiraceae; genus Nitrospira; species Nitrospira sp. Next base: position 2,785,493 of record BQWY01000001.1, on the reverse strand, counting down.
AAATTGGCATTCTATTGAGGGGAGGCACAGAGGGGCGAAGGGTTGCTTTTAGTTCTGGCCAGGGTGTATAAAAATTTGTAATTTCCTTGAAATTTATAGGGCCTACGCCATCTCGAGGAGGCCCGGAAGATATTGTTGCCTATGAAAATATCACTGCTTTTTCCTCCAACTTGGCACCCTTCCCAACCCTATCTGAGCATCCCATCCCTCAGTGGGTTTTTGCGGGCCCATGGGGTAGAGAATGTACGTCAACGTGATATTGGGATTGAATTGCTCGATGGACTTTTGACTGAGGATTACGGCCGCCATATCTACCAAAAGCTCCATGACAAGCAACGTCAGCTCGAGCGAGCGCGTCAGGGGGATACCGGCCCAGGGAGCGAGGAGCATTACGCACAGGTTGTAGAATCTTTGGAACGCTTCCCATATATGATCGACAAGGTCGAATTGGCGAAAGACCTCCTTCGCGGGGATGACTTCTATGAATTGGAGCAATATCGAGATTCCCTGTTCCTGATCGACAAGTGGCTCGAGTTGATCTCCAGTGTTTATTTCCCGACTCGCTTGAGCGTCGTGGACAATCAGTTCAATACCGTCTCAATCTACAACTCCAAAGACCTGATGCGGCTCATTCGAGACGAGTCGCAGAACCCCTATATCGAGCTCTTTCGAGATCGATTCCTTCCGTCGATTGTGGGTGACAGCCCGGATTTGATCGGGGTGTCCATTACTGCGACATCGCAAGTCGTACCAGGACTAACATTATGCAGGCTGATCAAGGAAGCTCGGCCGGATATTCATCTTACGATCGGCGGGAGCATTTTTACGCGTTTGGTCGATAACTTGCGCCGCTGCCATAGCCTCTTCGAGCTCACGGACGATTTCATCGTGTTTGAAGGAGAAACGGCCCTTCTGGAATTGGTCAATCAATTGAGTGGGAAGCGGGACTTTACGAAGGTTCCGAACCTGATCTATCGGCAAAATGGCAAGATCATCGTCAATCAGCCGTTTTATTCGGAAAATATCGCTCAATTACCTGCGCCTGATTACGACGGCTTCCCGCTGGATCTCTATTTGTCGCCGAAGCCTGTGCTCCCGGTGCAGTTTTCACGTGGCTGCTACTATAAGGACTGTGCATTTTGCGCGCTGACACTCGATCATCAGAACTTTCGTCAAAAGGATCCCGCCAAGACGCTCGACGAGTTGGAAACCTTGCGCGATAAGTATCAGACGCCGTTCTTCTTTTTCACCGATGAATGCCTGGCGCTGTCGCCGACCAAGCGGCTGTGTCAAGGAATGCTGGAGCGCAATTTGAACCTGCAGTGGACCGCGGAAATGCGATTCGAGAAAAACCTAGGGCGTGAATTGCTGGAACTCATGCGAGATGCCGGATGCCGTAAGATTGTCTTCGGGCTCGAAACGTTCAATCAACGCATGATGGATTTCATGAAAAAGGGCATCAAGCAGGAGAACGTGAGGAGGATTTCCGGCGATTGCGTCGATTTGGGAATTGCGGTGCACTGTTACGTTATCGTCGGCTTCCCGACTGAGAAGGAGGAAGAAGCCCTCGAGACGATGAATTTCATCGTTCACAACGAGAAGCTGAATCAATCGCCGGGATTCTCCTGTCAGCCGTGCCTGTTCGATTTGGAGAAGGAGGCCCCGATCATGAACGATCCGGGGAGTTATGGTATTCGCCGCATTATGCGACCTTCCTCAGAAGACCTCAGTTTGGGGTACTTTTATGAGGTCCAGGAAGGGATGACGCCCGAAGAGGCGGAGCGTCTGTATCAGCACGTGTATGAGAAGATCAGCGAAGTGGTCTGCGAGCTCCCGTACAACTACTCCATGGCGGACGGCCTCCTCTATATCGTCCGGGAGCGGGACAAAGCAGCGGCAGCGCAGCCTGTCGCAACGTGACCGCGGAGTGCTATGACCGTCGAGATTAGCGAGAAGACAGCTGGGCGTGTAGATGGTCAGGGCTTGCTGTTTGAATACACGATCAAGCTGACCTTGATTGCGGCGTTGCTGGAGTTGATTCTCTACCGGCTCACCTCCCGGCTGGGCATGCACTTCAGTAAGGTCGCTCAAGAGCACGAGTGGGTTCGGCTGTTCTTTTATGGGCTTTCGTCGATTGGTTTCATGTTGCTGAACGTGGTGGCCCTGCTGGTGTTTCTGGCGCTGGGACTGCTGGTGTTTCGTGCGCTGCGAGGCCATGTGGCCAGCTGGACCGAACGAGTGCTGTGGCCCATGATCGCCTTACTGCTGGTGCTGACCGTCGCATTTGTGGTGTTGGTCATCATGCAAGTGGATTTGGGCATGATGAGCGCGGTAGCCTACAATTTGGTCGCTTTTATCGTCCTGACGTGCCTTGTCGTGCACTATGTCGTGTCTCATGCAAGCTGGCTCCAACGGATGTTTGCGCTGTCCTTCTATTTGGGTCTCGGATGCTGGATATATTACCAAAGCCTATCGACCATCTATGGGGCGATGGGAATTCCAGCGGCTCCCCTGTTCGTGCATGAGGCCAATCGTATTGGAGAGGCCTTGATGGTGTTGGCAAGCTTGCTCACGTTTGTGGCGTTCGGAACCGAAGCATTTTTTAGCCGTAACCGCCGACAACGCCGTCGAGTGGTCTGGTTCATCGCAGTCGGCGCGGCGATTTTTACGGCCTTGCTGTTCGTGGATTATTTCTTAGGGCTGTACGACTCCGAAGTAGCCTATCGGGTACGCAAGGGTGGCGAGGGCATCAGTTGGATCTTCCAGATGGGCATGGGGTACACGTTCTATTTGCCGTTTGTCTTGTACATGACTGGACTGCTCTGTTGGTCATATACCGTTATCAGATTAGTCAATATGGGGCGGTTAGCAGGCTATGGAATTGGGTTGATGTTTGCGGCCGGCTATGCGCTCCAGTTGTCACATCTGACCCTCATGGTGGTGCTGGGGATGCTGTTATTGGGTCTCGACAAGTTGCGCCTGCCGATGAGCGCCACCGAATCCTCCAATGCTCCGTTGGTGGGCTCCGGGGAGCACTTGTTGGGTGAGCGCGTCTAGCGGATTTGAGAACGAGGCAATGTGGAACCGCGCAAACGATAGGATCCTAGGAGGTTGGTCGCGCCGTTGGGCGCAGATGCGGCGAGCAGGACGTGAAAGAAGTCCACGCTCGACGGTGTGTCTGCGACGATAAACCTGACGGCTTTCTAATAGGCTTCTGGTTCATCTATTACGAGTAGGACGACACCATGGAATCACACACCACACCGCAGACATCTGAACAAACCGGTGCCGGCGCCGTTGCCGATCAGGGGGAGCACCCATTCTCGCCGGATGAAGAGATTGCCGAACTGGAAAAGCATCTTGCTGATGAGGCAGATGATTTCCAGGCACGTTGTCGCCTCGGCGAGTTGTACTTCAGTAAGGGGCGCTTGGATGATGCCCTGGCCGAGGTCAAGAAGTCGATTGAAATGGCGGAGGTGCTGAGGACTGAGATGAACCGTTCGTTGGCAATGTACTATTCGAATCTCGGTACGATTTATGCCACGAAGGGGATGATGGACGAGGCAGAGGCACAATTCAAGTCGGCTCTGCAAGTCTTCTCGGAGGACGTGCTCGCGCTCTTCAACCTTGGTCGTCTCTATAGCGATCGCCGCCAGTATCTCGAGGCGAAGAATCACTTTGAAAAATTGGTGGAAACGACGCCCGAGGATCCCATCGCCTGGTACAACTTGGCAGGCGTCTATGTGGAGTTGGATAATCCGCAAGTGTCCGACTACAACACGATCGATATGGCGATGCAATGCTACCTACGCACGTTAGAACTGGATCCAAAACATCTGGAATCGAGCTTCAAGTTAATGGAGGTCGCCCTCGCGCACAACAAGACCGATTTGGCCATCAAGGTGATGGAAAGCGCGGTCGAGCAAAATCCCGACGAGCCGCTTGCCCACTACAATCTGATCAATGTGTATGATAAGTGTAAAATGTTTGATCAGGCCGAGGAAGCGCGCAAGCGATTGAAAGAGCGATTTTCGAAGCGGGCACGCGAGGGAAGCGCCAGCTAACGGATCACCTTCGACAAAAGGAGTACCCCCACCATGTTTGGAAGTATGGGATTCACCGAGCTGATTCTGATCCTCGTCATTGTGCTCATTATTTTCGGCGCGGGCAAATTACCGCAACTCGGAGAGGGGTTGGGCAAGGCTATCAAGGGATTCAAGAAATCCGTCCACGAAGCCGAGGCCATCGAGGCCGAGGCACAAGCTCAGGCGCAGGCACAGCAGCAGGCATCCGCCACGCCTCAGGGAGCGATTCCAGCGCAGCCGTCCACTTCAATGTCAGCGCCGGTCGGTGAGGTGCAGTCGGCCCCGGCTCCGTCGGCGCCGCGTGCATAGTTTTCTCCAGTCGGAGCGGTTATTCCGAGTGGGGTTTGCGAAGTGAGATCTGAGAGGGGATAGGGCATGACGACACAACTCCAGTTGCCGGTCGGGTGTATCGAACGGTTCGCAGGAAACGGGAAAGCACGGAGCACGGGGGATGGCAAACTGGCGGTCAAGTCCGGCATTCCCTTGCCGCACCATGTGGCACTCGATCAGGAGGAGCAATGGCTGTACATCGCTGAGTCTGGCTCGGATCGAATTCGCCGAGTCAATTTGCAGGATGGGACCATCCATAATTTTGCCGGCATCGGCGAGACCTGTTACAGCGGAGATGATGGGCCGTGTAGCGAAGCCGGGTTGTACCTTCCTCTCGACGTGGCCTTCGACTCTCAGAACAATCTGTACATTTGCGACTCCGGTAGTAACCGCATTCGGAAAGTGGATCGCGAGACGGGAGTGATTTCTACGGTTGTCGGCACAGGGGACTTTGGTTTCAATGGTGATGGGCCCGCACTTGAGGTGAATCTCACCTATCCGGCCGCGATCGCGTTCGGACCAGACGACGTGCTGTACATCGCCGATACCCAGGCGCATCGGGTTCGTCGGTTTGACCCTCGGACCGGCCTCGTGGAAACGATTGCCGGGCATTGGACGTCGGATGATGATGCGCGTGAACAGCCGCTTGTTGCGCGTAATTTAGTTGTCTTGTCTGGGGACGCCATCGGTATCGACTTTACAGGCGACGACGAGTGGTTGAAGCCCACGTGTGAAAGCGGGCTGGACTTATCCCTCTATATGGACGATGGTCGTCCTGCGATGCAGGCCAGGCTGTACGATCTCGTCGGGATCGCGATCGACCCGCACGGCCACGTGCTTGTCGTGGATAAGGGCAGTAATCGAGTGCGGCGCATTGATCAGCATTCGGGGACCATCTCCACGGCGGCCGGAGTTTGTTTCTACGGGTATGATGGAGACCAGAAGCCGGCCACGAAGGCCATGCTCCATGCTCCCGAAGCGGTTGTGGTTGACACGACCGGTCATATCTATCTCTCCGATACGATGAATCATCGGGTTCGTAAGGTTGCTGTGGAAACCGGCACCATTTCGACTGTGGCGGGTAACGGCGACAGCGGTTATGAAGACAAACACATGGGGGGGTGCGGTGCGGCCCGTTTTGTCGCCAAGGATGATGTGCTTCAGGTCAAAGCAGGTGATGCCCTGGTCGCAACGGACGCGGTACTCAACTCACCGGTCGGCCTTGCCTTAGATCGTCAAGGGCACCTGTACGTGTGCGAGCGAGGAGAAAACCGTATTCGTCGCGTCCGTTTATGGTAAGGTGAGTCGGTGGGACGATGAGGAATGTGGCAACCCCCTCTCCAAGTGGTGAAGGGAACGAATGGTCGCTCGGTAGATCGTGATGGCAGCGTAAGGGCCGAATGACTCCATTCCTTTTCCACCGCTTGACTGCTCTGTTTCTCAGCTGCGGACTTCTGGGCGCCATCGTGCTGGGTTGGCTTGGTGTTCCATTGGTCGGATCTGAAGGGGTGGTTATCCGCTCACAACTCGTAACCGGTGAAATCCCCACGGCACCGGAGGACGCGGCGTGGGACGCGGTGCCACCCATGACGCTCCCTCTCAGCGGACAGATCATAACGCGGCCCGTCTGGCCAGATCCCACGGCCCACGCATTGACGGTCCGGTCTGTGCACAATGGGACTGACATCGCGTTCCTGCTGGAATGGCAGGACAACACCAAGAACGATCGGCTGACTCCAGGGACGTTCCGAGATGGTGTGGCCATCGGGCTTCCATTAGGCGATGCGCCGGCATTTTTCTGTATGGGGCAGCTCGATCACTACATCAATATCTGGCATTGGAAAGCCGATTGGCAAAGCGACGTGGATCGGCGAGCCGCCAAGCAAGCGCAATCCAAGAAAGGCGAGGTTCGCCGGTTTGAAGTCATTCCCCGGCGGGCCTCCTCGGTTGAGGATCTCATCGGGGGTGGATTTAGCACTCTGACGAGCAAGCAAAGCCAAGGGCGCATTCAAGGCAAGGCAACCTGGAAGGACGGCGTATGGCATGTGGTGATGCGCCGTCCTTTGCAGTCGGCTGATCCGGAAAACGAAGCGAAACTGGTCCCGGGGCGAGCCCAGACCATTTCGTTCGCTGTCTGGAACGGCGAGAATAAGGAGCGGAATGGTCAGAAGGCCGTCGCTCCATGGTTTCAACTCGCCATTGATGTCGCGGGCCAATCATAGCAAGGGGCCCAAACTCGAATTGATGACCATCCGGCCGACCCACCGGACGAGACCGAGGGCGGCCGAGACGATCGGGAGATGGTGAACGGTCCAGTGTCTGCGCGTCTGTCACACGAAGCCCTGCCGCCAGGTTGGGCTTTTTTTATAGCCGGTCTCCTGTTAGTCATGACCGGGATGCCGGCCCCTCCCTCCGCGATGGCGCAGGCTTCGATCAAGAACTGTGAGATCAGCGATGAGGACGCCATCAAGCTAGGCGAGGAGTTTGGTATTGCTGTCGGCGCGGTAGACGAAGACATTCGAAAAGAGTTGGGGCTCCAGAGAGCTGTTGGTGTGGTCGTGTTCGAAGTGATTGGCGGAACACCAGCGGAACTGGCCGGAATCAAGGTTGGGGCAGTGGTCAAGGAGATCGACAAGATCGACGTAAGAACCTTGCGTGACTTCGGATGTGCACTCAAGCGCGCTATGCAGACGGAGAATTTCACCGTCGGCACGTACGAGCCGGCGGATCCTGGCGATCCGGTCGGATGGGGCGTCAACTTTCATTTTGTCAGAATTTTGAAAGACTGAGCGCGGAGACGGCCGTGGCGACGAGAGGTAGAACCTGGTGGGCGGTACTTGCGGGCGGGTTCGTGCTGTGCCTTGGAGTGGTGACCACCGTGATACTCCAAGAGCCGGCAGTTGCACAGAAGGTGGATGGTCAGTCTGCTGATTCGAATCGGGACTGGGTGGCTGAGATCGAAAAAGTCTTCATTCGATCGGAAGATTGCAAGCAATGCCATGATCGTCATTATGAGGAGTGGAAGGGTATTCGCGAGCAGACGCCGGATCTCAAAACATTCGGTCGTGTTGATGCTGCACTTCTACACGGAACGTCGCTCGAGTCGCCCGTATTCAAGACCGTTCTTGGGGTCTGGCTGCAGACCAAACCGACCGCGGAGGAGAAAGCCCGATGTCTGTCCTGTCATGCACCGGTGACGACTGTCTACCCGCAGCACACGGACAAGATCATGAATCAGGTGATGGCTGGGAGAGTGGACGTCGAGGGAATCGGGTGTACCTCGTGCCATCTCATCCAGTCGGTTGATCAGAGTGGGGGCCCGCCGCCTACCTTCAAACTCAAGCCGGGTAAGACGCTCTATGGGCCTTATAGCGACCCAGAAGAAAACCTCGTGCATCCTGCCATGCAATCCGACCTGTACCGGGGGGCCAATTATTGTGCGTCGTGCCATTTCGACAAAGTGAAGGACGTTGCGAGGCCGGATTTGCCAGGCGAAATTCTGCAAGGGACGGTGTGTCAGGATTGCCATATGGAGCCGTCGACCGGAAGTTCCACATCCAAGCGAGGGTCGCTCACCCGGTCCATCGGCCGGCATTGGTTTCGGGGAGTTGTCATTCCTGGGACGCTCCTCAAGAATCGTAACCTCCAGGCAGAATGGATGCCGCGCATCGACATCGAAGCCGTCAAATCGGCAGGGTCCGTCGAGGGAACGGCGCTCGTGCGAGTGGGGAGTCTTCCTCACAGTTTTCCCGACGGTGACCCCGTCCTCAAACAGTTTACTGTTGAGATTCTGGTTAAGAATGCCGAGGGGCACGTGCTGGCCAGGGAGGAGCATCGATACGGCGAATCGTTCGAGAACGTGCTTCGTGGTCCCATTCCGGATCCGTTTATCAAGGGAGGGACCACGCGCAAGGTGCCCTTCAAGGTTGCGATTCAGTCGGGAGAATCAGCCCGTGTGGAGGCGATCCTCAAGTATCAGTTGATTCCAGACCCCCCGCCGTCGTTGCGCGACCAGTATCTGGCCACGCTTTCCAGCGATCGAGCACGCCAGGAAGCCGCGGCGATTCTCAAGGACTATGCCCAGCAGCGGGTGCTGACCTATCGGGTGAAGACCCTGTAGGTGACGTCGGCGCAGGGCTGGATCCATGAGCGCTCTAGGGAGGTGTTTGTGAAATTGTCGTCAAAAGTGGTTGGCAGAGTTATGATGAGCGCGGCCATCGCCGCATGCTGCCTACTGGGCTTGGTCATCGGGTCCGGGCGGGCAGACGAGACAAGCAAGACCAAGCTCACACTCGACAAGGCATTTCCGGCGGCTGCCAAGTGCAAGCGTTGTCACGAACGAGTGTTCGAGGAATGGGAAACGTCTCCACTCTCGCGATCCATTCATTCACCTGCGTTCCGTGCCGCATTGGATGAATATCTCACGTTCTCGGCCGGCAAAGATAAGGCCCTGTGCCTTCGGTGCCATGCACCGCATATCAACGAATTCACCGAGCAAACCGACTATTTCGTTAAGCAAGTGCAGTCGGCCGAACCCTCCATTGATGGGGTGGCTTGTTCGCAGTGCCACTTGATCAGAGAGGTGGATCGTAGTGGTCACCCCCCGGTTCCCAAGTACGATATTGGCAACAAGACTCTGTATGGCCCTTACAAGGATGCGGCCGCGAACCTCGCGCACCAATCCGTAGAGTTGGAGTTGTTCAGAAAGTCGGCCCTCTGTCTCAACTGTCACCTGACAGTTCCGGCTGCCGCGAATCTCGGACAGAGCAATGACCTACTGGGATCATGGGAGACAAGCAAGGCTATCAAAGCGGGGAAGGAGTGCCAGACGTGCCACATGCCCGAGCAAACGGGTGAATCGGCTAACGGGGAAAACAAGCGGAAGGTCGCCAATCACTCGTTTCCAGGCCGGATTGGTAAGCTCCGGCAGGAAGCGGCGATATTGGCGGTGACGACTACGGTGCAGGGGGACAAGACCACCGTGACGGTTGACGTGAAGAGCTTGGTTCCGCACAACCTTCCTACCACACACCCAGGCTGGGCGAGCGTCGTGTTGGACCTGAGTATTCAGGGGAAGAATCTCAGAACAGTGTTCAATGAAAAGCGGTTGTACGGCCGGCGGTATCAGGATGGGAAGGGGCAAGAAACGGTCTTCGACTTCAAAGCGGTCAAAGTTACGGATGACACCGTGCTCAAACCGGAGGAAACTCGCGTTGAAACATTCACCTTCCCGACACCCAAGGATACGAAGACGTTCGACGTCATCGTGACGCTTAACTATGCACCGGTGAGCGGCCCACCGAATTTTCTCCAGCGGATCGAGGCCGAGTCGCCCAAGGGAGCACAGGATCCTGTATTTCAGCCGATCCCGATCGCAAAATTCAGCGAAAACATTCCTATTCCCAAATAGCCGATGCAAGCGTAAGGCCGCCGCCTGCGCCGACAATGGCGTGTTAGTCTGAGAGGATGACGGACCCAGGCGATTTCATCTTGAAGATCTGAATCGCCGAGTAGACGTGCCTGGCGGGCTGATTCAATACGAGACGTGAATTTGTAACGCGGGTATCCAACAGCTCGAAAGGGCCCCCACTATAGTGCACATCGCAATCGTCGATCACGCAGTTCTTGTAGACGTGATTGTCCAATGACAGCTTCGTTTGGCTGAACGATTGCCCATCGATCACGATGTACTCAGGCGCCATTCCCATATCGGTTTTACCGAGGCTCGTGCGACTATAGCAAAGCACCGAACCGGCCTGCAATCTCGCCGCGGTTGTTGTCGGTGAGAGCGAATCTGGTCGTGGTCTGCGTCGTCGAGCTCTTTCTGCCGAGCGCAATGCAGAATGCCGATCATACGCATCCGTATTCGCCAGGCGTATCCCCTGCTGATCTTCCCTCTTGGGTTTCCGGTTGAGACAAGAGAGAATTTCACCACTGCGTCGAGCCTCCACAGATCGATCCCACAGGAGGTCACTGCGGTACCGTTTGGAGATTGGTGTCGGGTTCCTGCCCCATTCCGAAATCCGCAGGCGGGCCGTAAGCAACATGAAGGAGAGCGATGAAGCCATGTTAACCGCTTTCATCACCGATAAGGTGCCAAGCATGTCATCATGGCCCCGCGTTCGACGTGAGTATCCTGGTGCCTTGACTGCCAAAGTCAGAGTGGAGCAGAACGATGTGGAGAGCTCTCCAGCGAGGCCACGCTCGAGGGTTTGCTCAAGGATGGGGTTGCAGGCGCATGGAGGCGAGGCCATGATCAATAGCAGGGCCAATCCCTGCCGCGATTGCTTGTATCAGGCGGGAGAGTGCGAGCGAGTCACACAGCGAAAGCGTAGACAGTAAGCTTGGATCTCCTTCCATTCCGAAATCCATCCTGGGTCGAATGGGCAGCTTCGAGCTTGATTGCCATTCGGTCTTCATATAAAATGACCCGGATTTTCAGGTAGTTAGCCTCGATCGACAAGCCGAATCCACCCTGCGGTTTTCACCTTCGCAGCGTCGTGCGAATGTACTTTCGACGGGTTGCCGCCTTAGGGAAGGGTGTGAAATACGTGCTCCCGTAATTACTTAGGAGGAGACCACTGTGAGCGACTCAGCAATCGTCATCTTTGCCTTGATCGCGGCGGCGGCCGGGATTGCCTACGGCCTCTACTTGGCCATGTGGGTGTTCAAACTGAACTCCGGCAATCAAAAAATGCAGGATATCGCCAAGGCCATTCAGGAGGGAGCCGGGGCCTACATGAATCGGCAATACCGGACCGTGGCGATCGTGGCGGTTGCCCTATTCGTGGTTCTGTGGAGTGCAGGCGCCGTGTCCGACAAATTTGGGCTGCTCACGGCGATCGGGTTTTTGGTCGGCGCTGGCGCGTCGGCGATCGCAGGTTATGTCGGGATGATCATTGCCGTGCGGGCGAACGTGAGAACGGCCCAGGCGGCGCATGACGGCATGAATGCGGCTCTCACGGTGGCCTTTCGTGGCGGGGCGGTGACCGGGTTGCTGTTGATTGGACTTGGTCTCTTGGCGATTACAGCATTTTACACCTTGGCGCAGGGTATTGCCGGCCAGGAAAAGGCGATCCATGCCCTCCTGAGCCTCGGATTCGGGGGCAGTTTGATCTCAGTGTTCGCCCGTGTCGGCGGCGGTATCTACACTAAGGCTGCCGATGTCGGGGCCGATCTGGTAGGGAAGGTCGAAGCAGGCATACCGGAAGACGATCCGCGAAATCCTGCCGTCATTGCCGACAATGTTGGCGACAATGTCGGAGACTGCGCCGGAATGGCGGCCGACCTGTTCGAAACCTATGCCGTCACCACTGTGGCCGCAATGGTGTTGGCATTTACTCTGTTCAAGGGGGCCACGGCGCCGATTCTATATCCTCTGGCCTTGGGTGCCGTGACCATCTTCGCGACGATTATCGGCATTCTTTTCGTTAAGGTCAGCCCGGGCGGCGAGATCATGCCTGCCTTGTACAAGGGCTTGTTCGTCGCCGGCGGCCTGGCGGCCGTGGCATTTTTCCCGCTTACAAATTCGATCATGGATGGGGTCGGTGGAGTCAGCGGCCTCAGCTATTATATTGCGGCTCTGCTGGGATTGGTTGTGACACTCGCCATGGTGTTCATCACCGATTACTACACGTCGAAAAGCTATGAGCCCGTAAAGGCCATTGCGAAGGCCAGCGAAACCGGACACGCCACGAACATCATTGCTGGTCTCGCCGTGGGGATGCAGTCCACCGCCTGGCCAGTCGTCGTCATCGGGGGCGCGATCCTGACCAGCTTTTGGGTGTGCGGTGGCGCGGAGTCCGGGGGACTCTATGGTGTCGCCATTGCGGCTGTGTCCATGCTGTCGATGGCTGGGATCGTCGTGGCGATCGACGCCTTCGGTCCGATTACCGACAATGCCGGCGGGATCGCTGAAATGTCCCACCTCGGTCCGGCCGTGCGCGATATTACTGATCCTCTCGATGCGGTCGGCAATACGACCAAAGCGGTGACAAAGGGATATGCGATCGGCTCCGCCGGGCTTGCGGCAGTGGTCCTCTTTGCGGAGTTTTCTCGCGAGGTGGCCGCGCATAGCTCGACCGCTGCGTTCGATCTCTCGGATCCAAAGGTGCTGGTCGGTCTGTTTCTCGGCGGAATGCTCCCCTTCATTTTTGGAGCACTCTGCATGAAAGCGGTCGGACAAGCGGCCGGGCTGGTAGTCGAAGAAGTTCGCCGGCAATTCAGGACGATTAAGGGCATCATGGAAGGAACCGGCAAGCCGGAATATGGAACTTGTGTGGACATTGTGACGCAAGCGGCCATTCAGAAGATGATGATACCAGGACTGATTCCCGTATTGTCCCCGGTCCTGGTCGGCGTGATTTTAGGGCCCCAAGCGCTGGGTGGCGTCCTCGTGGGGAGCATTGTGACGGGACTCTTCGTGGCGATTTCCATGACGAGTGGTGGAGGTGCATGGGACAACGCGAAAAAGTTCATTGAAGAGCAGGGCCTGAAGGGGAGTGACACGCACAAGGCCGCGGTGACCGGTGATACTGTCGGTGATCCGTACAAAGATACAGCCGGTCCTGCGATCAATCCGATGATTAAAGTTATCAACATTGTTGCGTTGTTGATCGTGTCGTTGATCGTGTGAGTTTGGAACTCCGGCTTGACGTTCCCAGAAATGCGGGAGTAAGCTGGCCATAGATGATTCCCCCCCGTGGCTCGGGACTGGCCGACGCCGCGCGTCACACGGAGGTGTCTCTATGGAAAAACAGGAACGGAGGCCGGAATCCAAAAAGGAACCACAGGGGAAGGAAGATGTCAAAGCCAATCCCAAGGTGGTGGAAACTGGTAAGAAACTGAAGGAAGACATTGACAAGCTCGTCGACGAGATCGATGACGTCCTCGAAAAGAATGCTGAAGAATTCGTTAAGAACTACGTCCAAAAGGGGGGCGAGTAATCGCCTCCCGTGCTGAGCCTATTTCCCTCTTTTCACCCACTCGTCCTCTGTTCTAAAAATGGCTCGCCCCTGGGGCCGTTCCCCCCAGCCGTACTCTCACGTGCCTGGTTTGACAATGCACCAAGGGGTCGCTAGACTCCGCCTCGCATTGCGCAACACGCGAGGACCGTCGCCCACGGTCTCGATCCGGACTGGACGATGCGGCCGCGCCTATGGATTTTTCCTGATATCAGCATCGACGATCGGCAGGGTCTCGTGCGCGCCCTGTCGATTTCTCACGTCACCGCCTCCATTCTCTTGGCTCGAGGAGTGTCCAGTTCACGCGTGGCCAATCAGTGGCTCCAGCGTGAGGCCGGTTCCCTTCATGATCCCTTTTTGCTGCCCGATATCGAAACCGGGATCGAGCGCCTTCGTCGTGCCTGCGCTACTCACGAACTCGTCTGTTTCTACGGAGACTACGATGTCGACGGGATGTCGGCAACCAGTCTCTACTTGACATTCTTCCGATCGATTGGGCTCCGCGCCTTCGCCTACATTCCTCATCGCACGCAGGAGGGGTATGGGCTCAATGCAGCGGCCATTACTCATCTCCGTGCGCAAGGGGTCTCGCTCCTGGTCACATCCGACTGCGGGACCACGTCGCACAGAGAGATCGCCCTTGCGGCATCCTTGGGCATGGACGTGCTGGTGACGGACCACCATCAAACGGATGAGGCGATCCCACCGGCGCGAGCCGTGATGAATCCGCACCGACGTGACGCGGTCTATCCGTTCCCGGCACTGTGTTCCGCTGCATTGGCCTACAAGGTTTCCGAAGCGTATCAGATGCGATACGGTGGGAGTCGGGCCCTGCTCGACGGCCAGCTTGACCTCGTGGCATTGGCGACGGTGGCGGATGTCGTGCCGCTGATCGACGAAAATCGCGTCTTTGTCCGGGAGGGCTTGGCGCGCATCACGGCGGGCGATCGGCCGGGGTTGCGTGCGCTCAAGCGCGTTGCGAGCATCGACCGTCCCTGCACGACGGGAACGCTTTCGTTCAAGCTCGTGCCAAGGTTGAACGCGGCCGGGCGTCTCGATCATGCCATGCTCGGGGTGGAGTTGCTGACCAGCGAGCAGGATGGCCCGGCACAGGCATTAGCCGAGCGGCTCGACGCGCTCAACCGTGCGCGACAGCGGATCGAGGACGCCGTGCTGCGCGAGTTGGAAGCGGGTCTCCCTTCCTCCGGGACCGACTCGGCCGTTGTGGCGTGGTCGCGTGGATGGCACCTTGGTGTCGTCGGGATCGTCGCCGCGCGTATGGTGGACCGCTACCATCGACCGGCGGTCGTGTTGTCCGTGGACGAGCGAGGAATTGGCAAGGGGTCGGTCCGCAGTATTCCTGGTTTCGACGCCTATGCCGCATTGGCAGAATGCCGCGATTTGCTTGAGGCGTTTGGGGGCCATCCTGGCGCAGCGGGATTGACAATACGAGAGGACCGGCTTTTAGCATTCCGTGACCGCTTTCAGGCGGTGGCGTCGAAACATGAGGCCGTCCGGTCCGATCCCACACTTCACGTGGATGCTGAGGTACAATTATCACAAGTAGACTTGGGATTGATCCGCGAACTCGACCGCCTCCATCCGTTTGGGGCGGGTAACCCTGAGCCGACGTTGGCCGTGCGAAACTTGAAAGTGTTGGACGCCCGCGTTGTCGGTGTCGGGCACCTCAAACTGACGGTGCGGCAAGGCAATTCGTTTCCCTTCTCAAGCATCGGGTTTCGGATGGGGGCTCTGACGGAGCAGGGGGTTTTACGGGACCGACCCGTAGACCTTGCAT
Source organism: Nitrospira sp. (assembly GCA_036984305.1). NCBI lineage: Bacteria > Pseudomonadati > Nitrospirota > Nitrospiria > Nitrospirales > Nitrospiraceae > Nitrospira > Nitrospira sp. Next base: position 2,770,317 of record BQWY01000001.1, on the reverse strand, counting down.
TCGTGCCGGAAATCAACCGATGGAACGGGATGGAGCAAATTCAGCTTCGCATTCGCGATGTCCGCACCAGTGTTCGTCCTGAGGCTTACGATGCCCTATAGTACCGCGACGGATATCGACGGCCTGATCGCCCGGCTCCAAAGCTATCAAACCGAGGCGGATGTCGACTTGGTGCGTCGCGCCTATGAATATTCGGCCCGGGCTCACGAAGGCCAGGTTCGAAAGTCTGGCGAACCCTATCTGCAGCACCCATTGGCGGTGGCCAGCATCTTGACCTTGTTGAGAGGTGACGTCAACGCCATTGTCGCCGGTCTCCTGCACGACACACTTGAGGACACGTTGGCGACACATCAAGAGTTGGAGCGTCAGTTTGGGAAGGAAATCGTGCGTCTGGTCGACGGGGTGACCAAGATCGGGAAGATTCAATTCAAGAACTACGAAGAAAAGCAGGCCGAAAATTTTCGCAAGATGGTGTTGTCGATGGCGGACGACATCCGCGTCGTCCTCGTCAAGCTCGCCGACCGTCTGCACAACATGCGCACGCTGCAACATCACCATTCGGAGAAGCAACAAGAGGTAGCCCAGGAGACCCTGGAGATTTACGCGCCGCTAGCGAATCGGCTCGGTATCGGCTGGATGAAGAACGAGTTGGAAGACCTCTGCCTGAAATATCTGAAGACAGACATTTACGAGATGCTCGTCCAGAAGATCTCGAAGCGGGAAGAGGATCGCCGCCAATACATTGAGGAGGTGGCCGACATTGTCCGGAAAGAATTGGCCGACGTCGGACTGCCCGGCGATGTGCATGGACGCCCCAAACATTTGTTCGGGATCTATCAGAAAATGCAAAAGCAGGGCATTTCATTCGAAGAAGTCTACGATCTGACAGGACTGCGCATTTTGACTGATTCGAAAATGAACTGCTATGCCATCCTCGGGCTGATCCATTCGCTCTGGCGTCCGGTTCCCGGCCGGTTTAAGGACTATATCGCTATTCCCAAATCGAATCTGTATCAATCCCTACATACCACCGTGCTTGGACCGAAGGCCGAGCATGTCGAGTTTCAAATCCGTACGGAAGAGATGCATCGCGTCGCCGAACAAGGGATCGCCGCACACTGGAAATATAAGGAGCAGGGTGCGATCGATGAGCGAGACGGAAAAGTGTTTAGTTGGCTGCACCAGTTTGTCGAATCGCATCAGGATCTTCCGGACAATCGCCAATTCATGGACTCGGTACGGCTCGACCTTTTTCACGATGTCGTCTACGTGTTTACGCCCAAGGGGATGGTGAAGGAGTTGCCACGGGGGTCGACTCCAGTTGATTTTGCTTTTTCGATTCATACCGAGATCGGCAATCACTGTGTCGGCGCCAAAGTGAATGGAAAAATCGTCCCGCTCAAGTATGCGTTGCAGAGCGGCGATGCCGTCGAGATTCTTACTTCCGGGACACAAACACCGCACAAGGATTGGCTGAAATTCGTCCGCACCTCTCGGGCGAAAACCAAGATCAAGCACTGGATCAAGCTTGAAGAACAGAAAAGGAGCATCGAAATCGGCCGTCGTTTGCTCGAAGTCGAATTCCGTAAGCACAATCTTCCTCCGGCGCAGACATTGAAATCTGATGCGATGCTGGAGCTAGCCCATGGGTCGGGATACGACAGTATCGACGAACTGGTCGCGGCGGTGGGGTACGGGAAAATGGCCAGCGCGCAAGTGGTGGCCAAGCTCGCCCCTCAGGCCACGGAGTCGTCCAAGGCGGCGACTGAGCAGGCTGGGCCAGGGAAGATTGCAGGGACCAAGTCGGATGAGAAGGGGGTCAAGGTTCGAGGGGCACGCGATCTTCTGATGCAATTGTCGCGGTGCTGCAACCCGGTTCCCGGCGATCGCATTCTGGGCTATATCACCCGGGGGCGTGGCCTCACGATCCATGCCGTCGGATGTCCGAATCTCGAAGCTCTCGACTATGATCGAGACCGACTCGTTGAGGTCGAATGGGATCGCTCCGACAGCGGCATTCACGACGCGAAGATTTCGGTAATGTCGGTCGACCGACCGGGTGTGCTTGCCAACGTCTCGTCCTCGATCGCCGGGTGCAGCGCCAACATCAGTCGGGCCGAAATCACCACGCGAGAAGACCGGAAGGCGGTCCTCGATTTTGTGATCGAGGTGGCGGACACGGAACATTTGCATCGCGTGCTGCAAGCCGTCGAGCGCATCGAGGGGGTTATTTCCGCGCGGCGGGTCAGAACGTGGCAGGAGCGGTAGGGGCCGGCGTACTTCGCCACACAGATCACCTCAATACACGGTCGCGTAGCCTACTCATCACGCCCGTCCGTGCGGCCAGACCGGTGAACGGCGTTCCTCTCAGAATTGCAGCTTCGTCCCGCGCTTCAGCTTCAGGGCTGCGGCGCGACCCCCGCGGAGTTCGAGCACGTACAGAGCCGGTTCGTTAGACTGGTATTGCGGGCAGTCATTACCAGGAAGGGAACAGGTAGGCAAATTGGCTTCGATATGAACGATCCTCTTCTGCTCGTCCAGCCATATGATGTCCAGTGGAAGCTTGGTACCTTTCATCCAGAAGGTCCAGGTTTGAGATTCCCCAAATATGAATAGCATGCCGCGGTCGTCAGGCAACGACTCTCGATACATCAATCCTTGTGCGCGCTTGAAGGGGGTATCGGCGAGTTCGGCGTGGATTGTGTAGCCCCTCGGAGTGCGAATGGGGATGAGGTCCTCGTCGCTCGCGGGTGACGGCTGCGCGAACAGGAGCGTAGTCAGAATTCCTGCCAGGCCGAGAAGAGCATAGCCTTGACAAGTAAGACGCATCTGCATCGGGTAGGTGGTAAGCGTAGGTGGGGGTCTCCACATTGTCAAGCCCGACCTTGCTTGCATTGTCGCAGGGCGGTGTGTAATCCTCCTGCGAACGAGTGAGGAGGGTTCCATGCGAGAAAAAAGACGGATTTTATACAAAAAGGGTGTGTTTGTCTGTCCAAAATGCCGACAGTCTTACGTTCAAGAAAAGTGGATCGAGGAGTTTCGGATTCGGTGCCATAAATGCGACTATCGTGGCACGCTGACGGAGGTTTCGGTCGAAGAGCATGTGGATGAGGAGACGATCCGTTACTAACATGCTCGGTAGGTTTGGGCAGGCAGCTGCTTTTTACGGTGGCTTCGCGGTATCCTCGCCGAGATGAAGGTCAGCTTCCTATTCAGTTTCATGCTCCTTGTTGTCGTTCCGTCCGGCTGTGCTTGGGCGCAGCCTGCGTCCGGTGGTATCACCGTGCTGGTTGCGTATCACTCGGGTAGCGGACAGACCGAACACATGGCTCGGGGTGTCATCGAAGGGGCTGTCAGTGTCCCTGGCACCAAGGCAGTATTAAAGCGCGTCGAACAGGTGACGGCCGACGAGTTATTCACTGCGGACGCGCTTGTACTGGGCTCGCCGGTATATTGGGCCAACATGGCCGGTGAGGTGAAGACGTTCATCGATAATTGGCAATTCAAATTCGGAGTGTGGCCGGACTTGAAACTCAAAAACAAGGTCGGGGCAGCCTTTACCACGGGCGGGCAAGTATCGGGCGGCAAAGAACTCACCATGATGAGCATCCTTGCGGCTATGCTGGGCAACCAGATGATAGTGGTTAGCGGGGGCGGCGCGTTTGGAGCATCTGCGACTACTGAGGGAGACAGCCCCGGTATCAGCGAGCGAGAGTTTGAAGATGCGCGTGCCCTTGGTCGGCGTGTCGCCGAAATCACCGCACGTCTCCATCTCTCGTCAGGTCCCTAACCACCATTTGGGCTTTGCCGTTACGCGCGTAACCAGTTTTTGTGCTGTCGGCCCGATGCTGGGCCAGCCAAGGCTGGCATGCAAGGATTATAAGGATTAGGGATGCGCTGTAGGGAAGCTTGGGGTTGCCGCTGCAAGGGAGGCGAGTGTCGGGCTAGGTTTGCGCCAACTGATTGGCAGCTAGAGCGACTAGCTCGTGAATGTTCTTTGCACAGCGCCCGCAACAGCCAGTGTCTTTCAATCCGAACGTGGCAATCAATCCGGCCTCGTTGATGACGCCACTCCGACCGGCTTGCTGCACATCGCTTTCAGTGAGTCCCTTACAGAGGCAGATGTACATGAGATCCTGCTTTCTGTTATCTCGCGGCGCGAGGTTTTGAAACGATTATGAGAACCGTTATCAACACTTCCGATTTTACCCCTCGGCCACCGAACTGTCAAGCGCCTAGATCGCGCAAGTTGCTCAATGTCGGTTTCAGCGGTCCCCCTTATATATTCGTGCCTTGGGCTCCTATGCCTAAATCGTTCGCTCGAGCGCCTGGACCATTTCTTTGATCATTTCGAACCCCGCTTGCCAGAAGTCTGGAGAGCACATATCGACCCCAACCTTTCCCAGGATGGAAGCAGGGCTTTCGGAGCCTCCCATTGCCAGCAGTTCGAGATAGCGGGGGATAAACGCAGAGCCTTGCTGCTTGTACATGCCGTAGAGCGCGAGCACGAGGAGATTACCGAAGCTGTAGGCATAGCAATAAAACGGCGAGGCATAAATGTGGGGAATGGTGACCCATTCCCACTGAAACTCCTTTGGTACGGACACGGCCTTGCCAAACTGTTGCTGGAGTAGGTGTGCATACTCGTCAGCCAAGTCCTGCACGGTAGCCCCATTGGCGACCATGTCATGTGCTGAACGCTCAAATTGGACAAAGTAGGCCTGTCGCATGACCGTCGCATACACGTCATCAAGCTGGTCCACGAGCAAACCCTGTCGAACATTAGCATTGTGTTCTTGTTGCAAAAGGGCGTCGGACAAAATGCGCTCGCCGAAGACCGACGCGGTTTCTGCCAACGGCAGTGTCGAGTGAAACGTGAAAATCGAGTGATGCGCGGCAAGCATCCCATGCACGGCGTGGCCCAGCTCATGCGCCATGGTCGCCACGTCTCGCGCTTTCCCGGTGTAGTTGAGCAGCACGTACGGAGTGCTTCCCGGGATGACACTATAGCAGTACGCGCCTCCGATCTTGCCTGCATGGATACGGGCATCGACGTGGCGCTCGGCAAACACCTGTTCGGCGAGATCGGCCATTTTGGGCGAAAATCCCCGATAGGATTCCAGGACGAGTCGAATGGCATCTTGGTACGAATATGAAGCCTCCTTGCTGCCCCGAAAAGGCGCATAGATATGGTACCGGCTCATCTTGGGCGACTTACAGAGCTTGCCTTTGATCCGAAAGTAATGCTGGAACACGGCGGCGTTCTTGATGCACACCTTCAGTAGGGTGGAGACGGCCTCGTCCGGAATGTCGTTGCTCAGGTTTCTGGACTGGATCGGGGCTGAAAAATGCCGGAGTTCCAACTGCTCCGCCTTCCAATCGGACACCAATGCCCGGTACATTTCACCCAAGACGTCGTGGTGCTGGTGAAAGACGCGGTAAAACTCCCGATAGGCTGCTTCGCGCTGGCCGGCCTGTGCGCTCCGAAAATAGGTCGAGAGCTCCTCGCGGCTCACGGTTTGGCGTTTACCCTTTACTGAGAGAGAGAATGTGAGACCGTTGGTGACGATGTCGTACAAGGTTGTAATGGCGCTTCGCCCGGTCGTGTTCTTAATGTTGAGGATTTTTTCTTCTGGTTCACTTAGCGTGTGCGGCGTGAACCGGCGGATGGTCTCGAGGTGGTACCGGTAGCGGATTGCACCCTCCATGAGACGACGAGCAAGGTCGGGATCCACCCCCTGCCACCAGAGGTCGAAAAAGAGCAAGCGGTTGTGCAAAGCCGTGAGCCGATCCTCCACGAGAGTCTTGTGCGACCGAGCCGCGCCATCGGCGGTATTCTCTGAATACCAGAGGTAAGCGTGCGCTCCGAGCCTTGCGGCATCGACGGCGATCTCCTCCTGCTGTTGCAGCAGGGTGAACATGGCGGCCGCTGACAGGTCACCGGTCAATGTCTCTCGCACCGATTCGAATCCAGCAACTTTCGCCTCCAGTGCTTTCATGGCGGGCTCGAAATCACGCTTCCGATCCGTCAATAAGTGGCTGGTGTCCCACGTGTCCGCATATCGGCCGGTCGCGCTTCTGCGCAAGGTCCGTGGTCGAATCGAGGTGCGTGATGCCCGGGTTGTGCTGAAAACTGGCATGGAAACTCCTCCTTGCAGGTGCGGACACGAAGTTGATCAGTTGTATCACAAGTGCCAGGGAGCCCGCAGCGTTGACTCCCGACGCGACGCTGTTACAATCCCCCATGAGCTTTTCTGGGTGAGTACGCAATGACAGAGCAAGAAATCAATCGGGCGATACAATATGTCACCGCCGCCACGTCGTACGACCGTGAGACCGTTGCGGCGGTGATGCGCACGTGTCTGGCTGAATTGGCCTCGTTAGCGGGGAGCGGCCATGGACCTTATACGCGTGATATGTTGATGGAGTATGTCTGTCAGTGGACGATCAAGCAAACGGGGCAGACCGAGCCGCTCGTGCGGGAGGTGCTAGGGTGTGCAGGACGGTGGCTGGATGAGATGTATGCGGAAGTGGCGGCGCAACATTCCGACGTGCTGCCTCCAACCGATGACGATGACAATGGCCTAACCACCGCCTAGTACAGGAGCAGGACGATGAATCCGTCCGTACCTTGGCTGATGCAAGACACCACCTCATTCCTATTCGACCGAACGCCGAGAGGACGTGCGTCGGCCCGTGTTCCGCGCAGTCCACGCTTCTGGAAGCAGTTGGAGTCGGAGTGGCGGGAAGTCACGCGGCGGTGCGGCGGTGGCGAGAGCCGGCGAAGGCTCGATCATCTGTACAGTCGATTGACGACTGCGCACCGTGGCGTGCGCGAGTCCGCCATCGCGGAGCTCGAAGTTGCGGCCCAAATTGTTCGGACGGGAAGCCGAGTGCATTGGTTAGCCGAATCGCGAGCCCGTACCGCCGACTTGGAGTGTTACGTGGAGGGGGATCGGCTGTTTATCGAGGTCACGGCCATGATCGGCGCCTTTCGGCAGACACATGGCATTCCGGCGCATCGCGCATTCTTTCTTCACGATCTCGATGGGCCAGTTACGGAAGGAGATGTGCTCATCCATCGCATTCTGGCGCGTCTCACACAAAAAGCGCGCCAGCTGTCCGACTACTGTGCGCCCGTCGTTCTGGCCGTTTCCGTCCCGCCGCAAGAGCCTCACGGCGGGCTCGCGTCGCTGGCGGTCCCGCTGGACTTGCGGCGATTGGCCGGAGCCGTGACGTCCGCGCTGATGAAGCTCGAGCATCTCAGCGGTGTCCTGCTTTCCTTGTGGGACGTCCTGCCGCTTCCTGCTTCGTCCTCAGTGCGCCTCGCAAACGTCTATTTGGTCGAGCGCGCGATGCGTCAGCGTGATCATCCTCAAGTGCGCGCCGTCGTCTGTAATCCGGCCGCCAAGGCGCCGTTGACGAAACCGCAGCTAGACGTGATTCGGACGATTCTCTGAGCGGACCGGGAAAGAACGGCTCAGGCGGGAAGGGATGTGATCAACATCTCGAGATTCTTGGTGACCATCGCGTCACCATTCTTCCGGGATACCTCGATTCCCGTCTCGCAGACAGCCTTACAATGCTCGAACTGGTGCAGCTGTTGTAACGATTGAGCCAGCGCCAAGTAGGCGGCCGAATACGCGGGTTTCACCCGGATGCAACTCTCTAGCGCTGCCACGGCTTCTTTCCAGTCACCGTCGTCCATGTACGCTTTGCCCAGCCCAAACCACGCCACGTCGTCATTGGGTTCCAGGGCCAACACCTTCTTGAGTGGCTCAATGCGGGGGTTTGGCATGGTAGTTCCTTGATTCGGCGTAACCGGCAATGTATCGGAACCAACCGAGCCGCACCCTAACACGCATCTGCTTCATTGTCTATGCGGATTCCTGCATGCTAATCTGACTAATCCGGCCCTCGGTCGGTGCGGGTCACTTTGGTGTGGAGTCAGGGGTCAAAAGTTCCTAATAACTGACCCGCCTCTGGTGTAACGATGGGAAAGACCGGTTTCGTCTACGATCCGCGCTACCTTGAGCACGACATGGGGCATGGGCATCCGGAATCGCCGGAGCGGCTGCGCGCTATTGTGGCTCGACTCGAGTCCGGAGGGCTCATGGCTCGGTTGGCGAGGATCGATCCGGTGCCCGCGGAGGACCAATGGATCACCCAGGTGCACGGGGCATCGTACGTTCAGACGCTAAAGCAACATCGACCAGTCTCCGGCCATGTGCAACTCGATCCCGACACGGCCATGTCGCCGGGTTCGCTTCCCGCCGCGTATCTGGCTGCCGGCGGTGCCTTGGCAGCTTGTGATGCCATCATGGGCGGTGAAGTGGAGCACGCCTTTTGCGCCGTGCGTCCTCCGGGCCACCATGCGGAACGGAGCCGCGCGATGGGATTCTGTCTGTTTAACAACGTCGCCATCGCAGCGCGGTACCTCCAGAAGAAGCATGGGCTCACTCGTGTGCTAATCGTCGATTGGGATGTACATCATGGGAACGGCACCCAGCATAGTTTCGACGAGGATGCCTCGGTGCTCTTCTTTAGCACCCATCAGTATCCGCACTACCCGGGGACCGGACGTGCCACCGAAACCGGTAAGGGGGCGGGTGCGGGCTATACCATCAATGTGCCTCTATCCGGTGGGGAAGGAGACGAAGAATACATCGACGTGTTCGAACGTGTGTTGGTGCCAGCGGCGGACCGCTTCGAACCTGAGGCCGTCATCATCTCGGCCGGCTTCGACGCCCATCGCGACGATCCGCTGGCCAGCATGGGACTTACTGAAGCAGGCTATACAGCTCTCACGCGCATTGTGGCCAACATCGCCACGCGTTACGGCCACCGGCGCATTGTCTCTTGTCTGGAGGGCGGCTACAACTTATCTGCATTGGCGGCTTCGGTTGAGGCTCATATTGGAGCACTACTCGACGCATGAGCCGATGGATTGCACGGACATGCGGGGCCAGCCTTGATCGTTCGGCTTCTCTCGAAGGTATCGAACCTGCGCCCGTCGTGATCTTCGGGCTCCCGACGGAAGGCTCGAAACCTAATTCACTGCAGGGCTGAATCTTGAGAAGGTCCAGCAACGGCTCCTGAACCGACATTCCGACACATTGACGGTAATACTTGGGCAAGGGGGGCGAGCCGGTTGTCTCTGGGATCAGCTGCCGGATCGAACCGAGGGGCTGACGTTGCATACCCGCGTGCGGTACCATATGCTGATCGGCGCAGTGCGCGAGAATTCAGCAATGGCTAAACGCGGCGATCTTTAAGCCGAGGGCGCGTTTCCACCGAACGGGTATGCGGCGACGACCGGACTGATTCGGTGCTCTAACCTGCGATCTGACCTATCGAGGAGTCTCATGGAACATCCGTTTCTCATCGACACCGAAACGCTACAGCAAAATCTCGGCCGTCCCGGCCTCGTGATCCTGGACGTGCGTGGCCGGGCGGCCTACGAATTTGGCGGGCACATCCCGGGTGCCGTCCATTCCACCTGGCACGAATACAGCGACCCGAATTCGATTGCCAAGGGTGTGTTGGATCCGACTGCCGCAAATCTAGAGAAGCGCATTCGCGCATTGGGTATCAACGACGACAGCGACGTGGTGATTTATTCCAACCCATTCGATAACTGGGGCGATGAAGGCCGCATGTTTTGGATGATGCACTACCTCGGTCACAATCACCTGCGCGTGCTCGACGGCGGATGGGTCAAGTGGGTAGAGGAACGGCGTCCATTCGAGCACGGGGTCACCAAAGTCGCCGCGGGGATGTTCTGTGTTCAGCCACGTCTTGGTGTATCCATCTTGAAGGATGAGTTGAAACAAATTGTGAAAGGGCAGGATGCCCGGAAGGTGGCCATTCTCGATGCCCGAAGTTTCGAGGAGTTTCTCGGTAAGGAAGTGTCCGGAATTCCTCGTCCGGGACATATTCCTGGCGCCATTCCGGTTCCCTGGAACGGATTTCTGAACCCGAACGGCACGCTTAAATCGAGGGAGGCCATTCTTGAACGCCTCGCGCAGCAACACATGCATCCCCATGAAGACACCGTATGCTACTGCACCGGTGGCGTCCGCTCGGCCTGGCTCTGGTTTGTCCTGAAAGTGGTGGGTTTCGAGCGCGTGCGTAATTACGCGGGATCCTGGTGGGAATGGAGCAGGGATTTTGCGTGTCCTGTGGAGAAGGATGTCAAGATGCTTCAGGAACTGTTGGGTGTCGACGAAGCCGAGCATGTCGGTAAGCCGGCGAAGGCCCCGCGTCCGTCTTGACTCTGGGTGGAACGGTCGTTAAGGTGAGTCCAGGGGGCTAGGTAGTTCCCATGGCATGTGGGTCATCGGAGCGATCCGGCCACACAACCAAGGAGGGAGACAGATGAGCAAGAAGGTCATATGGGTACTTGTGGCATTGGCGTTCATCGGCGGCCCCATGATGGTCAACCTGGCGCTGGCGGCCGCGAATCCTCACGTGGCGGAAGCCATTGAACACGCCAATGAGGCGGTCATGCATGGAAAGGAAGGCCATGCCGGCGAAGTTGTGAAGCATGCGGAAGGCGCGCTCAAGCACGCGCAGGCTGCTCAGAAAGACATGAAGAATCCTCACTTGGATGAGGGGATCAAGCATTTGAAGGAAGCCATCGAGCATGGGAAGGCCGGTCATGCAGATGTTGCCACCAAACATGCACAGGGAGCCGTGACTCACCTTTCCGAAGTAAAATAACTGTGAGAGCGATAGGGCTGCGAAAACGGGCAGGGCGTCCTGCCCGTTTTTTTGTCCCTCTCCTCTGTGACGGATGATCTTCGCTACCGATTCTATGACCATGAAAGTCGGATATCTTCAATTTGCTCCGGTCTTCGGTGAAGTCAAACGGAACCTGGATCTTGTGGCGCAACGGCTCGAACGGGTTGAGTGCGATCTCATGGTGCTGCCTGAATTATTTGCGTCGGGCTACCAATTCGTTTCGACGGAGGAGGTCGATCAATTGGCGGAGTCGGTCCCGGACGGACCGACCACTCAGCGATTGCTTGAAGTCGCGCGAGCGAAGCGGATGCTAATCGTAGGAGGATTACCTGAGCGGGGCGACGGTGGACACTACAATTCGGCCGTGCTCGTAGGTCCCGAAGGGGTGATCGGTGTCTATCGCAAGGCGCATCTGTTTTTCGAAGAAACGCTCTGGTTTCGTCCCGGTGACACCGGTTTCCAGGTCTGGGATATGGACGGGATCAAGATCGGTCTTATGATCTGTTTTGACTGGTATTACCCTGAAGCAGCCCGTACTCTGGCACTCAAGGGAGCGGACATCATCTGTCACCCGTCGAATTTGGTGCTTCCGAATTGTCCCGATTCCATGCCGACACGCTGCCTGGAGAATCGGGTATTTGCCATTACCGCCAATCGTATCGGAACCGAAGCGCGAGGAGGGAGACCGCCGCTTACCTTCATTGGGTCGAGCGAAGTCGTGGGCCCACGAGGAGACATCCTTCGTCGTGCCGCTCGCGATCAGGAGGAGGTTAGGGTGGTAGAGATAGACCCGCCCGAAGCGCGGAACAAGCGGCTCAACCCGTACAATGATCTACTCGCGGACCGTCGCCCTGAGCTCTATGAGAGCGAGTAGCTCCCTCGGCACAGGCGCGGTAAGGCACCGATGAGCGAACAACCCATGAAGGATTTCATGCAGCGCGTACCTCTAGGCAAGGGGATTTTCCTGGTGGCCTCGCCGGCGCTGCGCGATCCCAACTTTCGACAGACGGTCGTGCTGTTGTGCGAGCACAATGCCGACGGAGCGCTGGGGTTCGTTGTGAATCGTCCGACCGCTATGAGTATATCCGAGGTGTTGCCGCAAGTTCCGATTATGGAGGCGCAAAAGCATGTCCTCTATGCCGGGGGGCCCGTACAGACCAATCAGGTCATGATGCTGTACCGTTTGAGCGACATGCCTGAGGGCAGCCACTCCGTTCTGGACGGAGTCTGTTTGGGTGGCGATGTCGAAACGCTTGACCGTATCCTGATGCATGCGGACAGCAGCGAGCGATTCCGAGCTTTCGCGGGGTATTCGGGATGGGGACCAGGGCAGTTGGAGACTGAAATGCAGGTCGGCTCCTGGATCACAATCCCAGCCGACTCAGAAAGCGTCTTCGATCGGGATCCTGCCGTTCTGTGGGGCGAGATCCTTCGCTCCCTTGGTGAGCCGTTCCGCATCTACGCTGAGATGCCTGCCGATCCAAACCTCAACTGAACCTACCAAAATTGCAGGCCAACATGGCTCCGCCGGCCGTGTTCCTCATCCCAGACTCAACCGGGCACACGAGCGTCCCACCGGACCGTATCGTCTCGTAATGCCGAGAGCAGCGGGGCAAGAAATCGACCCGTGTGAGACGAGGAAACCTGCGCAACCTGTTCCGGTCTCCCTTCCGCGACGATCTCGCCGCCTCCACTGCCGCCCTCAGGACCAAGATCGATGAGCCAATCGGCCGTCTTGATCAAGTCCAGATTGTGCTCCACGACGAGGACTGTATTCCCCGCGTCGACCAGTTTATGCAGCACGCTAATTAATTTTTTGACGTCGTCCATGTGCAAGCCCGTGGTCGGCTCATCCAGAATATACAACAGGTCCCGAGACCCCGTGTCCTTCAGTTCCGCGGCGATCTTGAGTCGCTGAGCTTCTCCGCCTGATAGCGTCGTGGCTGGCTGGCCCAACCTCAAGTATCCCAATCCTATGGATGACAAGGTATGAAGTGACGCTTGAAGTTTTGACGAGCCGGAAAAAAAGGAGAGTGCCTCGTCGACCGTGAGGCCGAGGACGTCATGAATGGACTTGCCGTGTAGTTTGATTTGAAGCACGGTCGGTTTGAAGCGCCGCCCGGTGCACTCTTCACAGGTGGCATAGATGTCCTCAAAAAAATACATCTCCAGTTTCTCATAGCCGTTCCCATCGCAACGCGGGCACCGCCCTCCGTTCGTGTTGAAGGAAAAATGCCCTGGTTTGAGGCCCTGTTTCTTGGCGTCGTACGTATCGGCGAATAGTGCCCGGATGTCATCGAAGAGTTTGAGGTACGTCGCGGGATTCGAACGGGGCGTCCGGCCGATCGGTTCCTGGTCGATCAGGCGCACGCCCTTCAACAGTTCGAGTCCCTTGATGGCCGCAAATCGTCCGATCGGCCGTGAGTCGATACGAAAGGCGCGGGCCAGCGCGCGGTACACCGTCTCCTCAACCAGAGTGCTTTTGCCTGATCCGGATATGCCGGTCACGCAGGTCAAGGTGCGGAGCGGAATCCTGACGGTCACGTTTTTGAGGTTCTGCGCGCAGGCGCCAGCGATGATCAGAGCCTTACCCGTAATGCTCCGGCGGGTGCGTGGAACGGGGATGAATTCCTCACCGCGTAGGTACCGAGCGGTCAGCGCCCGTCGGTCAGCGAGGAACTTCTCGAATGGCGCGGAACAGACGATCTCGCCGCCCTTCTCGCCGGACCAGGGCCCCATCTCGACGACGTGGTTGGCCGCCCGAATCATGTGCGGGTCGTGTTCCACCACAACCACCGTATTGCCGGCCTGCGCCAAGTCCTGGAGAATCGCGGCGAGAGTGGCGGTGTCCCTCGCATGGAGCCCGATTGTCGGCTCGTCTAGTACGTACAGGGTACCGATCAACGTCGCTCCAAGTTGATTTGCCAGCGTGATGCGTTGCGCCTCACCGCCTGACAAGGTCCTGGTTTGTCGGGACAACGTCAGGTAGCCCAATCCGACTCGTAAGAGAAAACCAAGCTTGGCGCCGATTTGACTCAGGATGTCTCTCGCGATCTGTGCATCGAAGTCGGTCAATGGAACGGTCCCGATCCATTCGTAGGCCTGTCGCACCGTGAAGTTCGAGATTTGGCTGATGTCCGCGCCGGCGATTTTCACATAGCAGGCTTCCTGTCGCAGTCGTGTCGTGTGACACGTGGGACAGGGAATCGGGCTGCGATAGCGACTGAGCAGTACACGCACGTGCAGCTTGTAGCGTTTGCCTTCCAGATACTCGAAAAAATCCCGGATTCCTTCCATCTTTTTTCCGTCACCTTCCCAAAGAAGACGGCGCACGTCTGCCGTGAGGTGCTTATACGGCAGCGTCAAATCGATACCGAGGCGCTTCATGTGCAACAGCATTTGTTGCTGCCACCAAGCGGCGCTCGGCTTGGACCAGGGCTCCACCGCGCCATCGGCCAGCGAACGTCGTCGATCCGGGACGACGAGATCCTCATCATAGCTGAGCACGTTGCCGAAGCCTTTACACTCCGGGCAGGCGCCCAGCGGGTGATTGAAGGAGAACAGCAGCGGGCGGATAGGCTCGAAGGTTCGCCCGCACGTCTGACAACGAAAAGTTGTACTGAACGTATGTGCGCCTTGCCCGATGACTTCCACCCAACAGCTCCCGTCACCTTCCCGAAAGGCCGTCTCCACCGCCTCAACCAATCGAGGGCGACTCTCGGTTCCTAGGATCAGCCGATCGAGGATCACCGACAGCGACGGGCGTTTCGCCCTAGGCAATTTGGTGTCGGGCTGGAGGTCGAGGATGTCGTCCCCGCATTTGAGCCGTATGAACCCACGCGTCAAGAGTGAGGCAATCAAGGCTGCGTCATGGACATGGCCACGGTCTTTCAGCGGGAAACCGATCATGGCCCGACCGCCTGGGAACCGGGTGTATAACTCGTCCGCAACGGACGTGGGGTCGAACGTTCTTGCCGGGGTGCAACAGTCGGGGCAGAAGGGTTTTCCGACCTTGGCAAACAACAGGCGTAGTAGATCGGCCAACTCCGTCGCCGTGCCCACGGTCGAGCGGGCCGTGCGCACGGGGTTCTTCTGTTCGATTGCAATCGCGGGGCGAATGTTGATCAACCGATCCACATCGGGGCGGTCCACTTTTTCGAGAAACATGCGCGCATACGTGGACAGCGACTCGACGTAGCGCCATTGCCCTTCGGCAAAAAGCGTGTCGAATGCAAGTGACGATTTGCCCGAGCCGGAGACCCCGGTCACGACGGTGACCTGATTGTGCGGAATCGTCAGCGAGATATTCTTAAGGTTGTTTTGTCGAGCTCCCTGGACGACGAGATCCCCGCGGGGCCCTGGGGTAGGCTCCGGCTCATGGTGGTCTCCAGTGGTAGGCATGCGGGGTCGTGGTTCAGCGTAGTTCTGATGGATAAACGCAGTATCGTAGCAAGCGCGTCGATGCAGAGCAATTGGGCCCGCATCCGTCATCTGCCCTGTTCGGCTACCATCTCCGGGAATCGGGCAGTACAATGACAGACGATAATCATGCAAGGGGCACATGCGGCGATGAAGTTGCGCAGGCTAAGTATGATGGCCCTCCATCTGGCGGCCTTGCTGTCGGCTGTGTTTGGTGCGGAAGACCTGTTGGCCTCGGCTGAAAGCAGGCCGTTTTGGACCGAGCAGGCCATGTTCCGATTCGGCGACGATCTCTACTTCGTCGGCGTCGCATCCTGCGCCAAATCTTCGGAAGATGGGCGGCAAGCCGCCTTCGAGTCCGGCCTCAAGGAACTCGGTGCCTATGCTCGGGATCGCGAGACAGCTCGTCTCATGGTCGAAACCACTATGATCTATGAAGAGCCGAATGCGGAAAACTGCATCCGCAGTACGACGTCGGTGTGGCGGTTGCTCCGAGTCAATCAGGCGACGATCGCGGCGCTACCGCCACGGGAACTGAAGCCAGGGGCTCCAGCGCCGCCGGGGACGGACGCGTCGGATCTGAACTCCGATCGCGAGGTCGCCAGTCTCGACGCAGGCCTTGTCCAGGATTTGACACCAAGGCCCGGCATGACCCGTGAGCATCTTGCCCAGCGGTTTGGAGAGCCTTCGCACGTGAGAAGACAAAGAGGCCAAGAAATCTGGGAATATGGTCAATCAGGGTTGACCATCACCTTTAGCCCAGACGAAACGCTCGTAAGTTGGACTTTGGCGGGCCAACCCGATTCACCGCCCGAAGTAGGGCATGCTTCACAGCCGGCGTCACAACTTGAAGGTCCCACAACAGAGGCAATCGCGCGAGCCTCAGGTGAACGACTTGGAGCGGAGCCAGCTAACCCGTCCGTGAGTTTCACGCCAGTCCCGTTGGCGCCAAATCCCATTGAGGAGGGACGCCGGCTCTTCAACGGAAAGGGTGCCTGTCATACCTGCCATGGACGCGATGCCGACATGTACACCGATGTGCGCCGCGATCCGCTACTGGGCATGGAGCCGGGCTATATTCCGCCGGTCATCGCTCCGTTCGGCCCGTCGCCGCGTCGCGTCCCGCCGAATCTACGGGACTGGTTTGCCCTCCGCATTAGAACCGATCTGGAACTCTACCGCGCCATCAAGAATGGGATTGGTGGCTCTGCCATGACCGGCACGCGCCATCTGTCCGATCGGGAGATCTCCGACCTCATCGCGTACCTCAATTCGCTACGCTAAGATCGGCACGCCCAGCTCCGTGGACTACTAGGGGCGTGCGCCGTTTTGTTGAGGTCGGGAGTTTCTCATGTGGCATCTAGACGCAAATAGGAGTCGTGGGGAACGTTTTTTCCGCCACGTCCAACCGTCTTGCCTTTGTTGCCCGACGGCGTAGAATCCGACCGTCGGGGATCCTACAACATTCAGCAACGATCAAATTCAGCGTGAAGGAGACATCACCGTGGCGCTCTATGCATTTGATGGTACGTGGAACGAAGACGAGGTCGATGAAGCGAAAGAAACCAACGTCCTGAAGTTCTGCAAATGCCTCCCACTCGATATGAATGTGTATTACTTAGAGGGAGTCGGAACTCGGCTAGGATTTATCGGCAAGCTCCTCGGTGGTCTCACTGGGATTGGAGGGCGGTTCCGGATCAACGTCGCCATGGAGCGTCTGAACCGGTACTTCGCGGAAGGGGATCGGACGGTCGACATTATTGGTTTCAGTCGCGGGGCTGCGCTTGCGCTGCATTTCGCCAATCAGGTTGCAGAAGAGAAGCAAGGCGCTGAAATCCGCTTCCTTGGTTTGTGGGATACGGTTGCCTCGTTCGGGATTCCCGGAAACGATCTCAATATTCGATGGCACCTCACCCTTCCCGACAACGTCAATAAATGTTTCCACGCGATGGCGCTCGATGAGTGCCGAGGGAACTTCCCTTTGACTCGAGTCATCGCTCGGCCTGGAGGGCTGTCGATCAAAGATCGCTTGCAGGAAGTGTGGTTCCGCGGAGTCCATTCGGATGTCGGCGGTGGACAATGCCCGGGACTGTCCAGTATCGCGCTCTGTTGGATGTTGCGTCGGGCCAAGGAAACGGGCTTGCCGGTTGATGCATCCAAGCTCACACATTATGCAGGCATGTGTGATCCTGAAGCGCTCATCTCCAAGAACTTTGACCCCGTGAAAGACCCACAGAGGAGTATCAATCCTGGCGATTGTGTGCATGAATCGGTAGCACCCCGAGGACGCACTCACAATGACCCGCCGCCCGGCGTCATAATCGTGCAGGGCTAATGTGTCCGGTAGAAGTCATGCGAGGGCCGCTGTTGGGCGATCTTGGGTTCCGAGTGTGCGCGACTTGTTTCTATGTCGGTTCGCGGTTGTCCATCTACACGACCCGATGTAGGTTATCGCTCGAGCGGTTCCGATCAAAAGGGTATCCTCCATTTTCTCGCGGAACAGACCGAACACAGGGACTGGACGGGACTTTCCCAGGCACATTGTCATGATGAAGACGAGAGTCGCCCCTCTAGGGACAGAGAGCGCAGGAGATGATACGCTACCGTAATCCCAGACGGACGAGTCCCACGACCGACATATACAGAACCAGAGACAGGCCCATGGCGGGCCAAAAACCGATGCGCGGCACCCCGAAGATCATTGCTGTGACGTATATGATCCAAGGGGGGACAAACCAGAGCAGATTCTTGGCATAACCGACTATCGACTCGCTTCCTCCGTTCAAGTACAGAAGGACGAACGTGACGCCAGTGATCGCGGGAAATGTACTCGCGAAGGCTGCGAGAAACGAGCGTCCCTGAGTGCCCAAAAAGGTCGAGACGCTCACGATCGTGCCCCCAAGCAAGAAATACACGAAATATTTCATCCCATCACTCATCCCTGCAGCCTCCTTCAGAGCTCTCAAAAGCGGTACGTGCCTCCCGTTCGATCGTTTCGCCCAGGCCTGTGTATCGCGGCGAAAAGTGAAACACGACCAGTCTTCGGACCGCAGCCTTTCTTGCCAGTAGTCCGGCTTGTCGGGCAGTGAGGTGATATCGGTCGCCCGCCTTTTGGGAGTCGGCATCCAAATAAGGGGACTCACAGTAGAAGACATCGGCCCCGCGCGCGAGTTCGACGATCTTGGCTTCATTTTGTTCGTCGTATCGTGCGTCCACGACATAGGCGATTTTCTGCCCTGGTGAGACGTGGACGAACCGTCTGCGCAAGTCTCCCAGCACGAATTCACGCTCCTCGCGTCTGTGCTCGAAGTACAGCGTCGCGGTGAAGCGAAAGTCGTCCGGTTTATTCTGCCAGATGTAGTGCTTGAGGTCCTTGAGCCACGATCCGACCGGCAGCCCGGCTTCGTGCAAGCGTTCCTTGAGGATATTCACGTGGAACTGTTCCTGAAGCGCATAGGCAAAAGAAAAAATACGGTGATTGAGCGGCACGGCGAGTACGCAAAAGGATGCCTCTTCTAACACGGTAAACGGTCGCTCCATCCCATCCTGTGGTCCGGGGCCGGGCGGGATATCGTGACGCGCAAATCCCTCCGCGGCCGCAAACGATGAGACGAGGGTGCGCCCGGCGTGAAACTCGCGTACCTCGATCGTCAGTGGATAGCCGTCGACCAGGTTCCACGTGTAGCCGCGCAGTTTCCCTTCGACGTTGTCGGCTAAGCCGGGAGGGCCGTAGAGCCGCACCGTTTTCCCTCGTCCCAAGTGCACGCGTAGCAGCTGATCGAAGCCAATGAAATGGTCCATGTGAGTATGCGAGATGAAGATATCTTCCGCGCGCAGCAATCGTGTGGCGCCCAGAGCCGCGTTCTGGCCAAGGTCGAATAACAGGGCGCGACGTGCCCATTTGATCTCAATGTAGAGACCGGGGTCGCCGAAAACATCGTTCACGAGATAGCTGGAAAAGGACGGCTGCATGGTTGAGGAACTCACGGGAGCCACGCCCGGACGACCGAATAGAGGATCGCCACTTCTACCGCATGAGCCACGATCGGGATGTACAAATTCCTTCGCCGGATCCAGAGCGCGCCCCAGACCAGCCCATCCCACAAGGCAATCCAGTGCAGATGTTTGAAGGTTGCCACCAGGAAGGGGTCAAAGGCAAACAGGATTGCCGATGTGAGGAGCGCAAGGAAGCCGCCCAATTCCGGTGCACGGAGAGGGCTGCAGCCACGAGCGAGAAAAAGCAACCGGCCCAAGAGGAAACCCCGAAAATTGACTTCGACGAAGGCCGCAATGACCGCGATGAACCAGGGGAGCATGATCCATCGAGGTATCTGAGCATGCGGAGTTTCTTGGAGAAACGTGATATCTCGGCCCAGACTGGGAACCACCGAGAGAATGACGATGACATTCACGAACCCCAGCAGGAGTCCAACCCACAGTCCGGTACGCCAGCCTTCGCGGAGCTTCGGCCACTCCAGGCCGAGGCGCGTGAGTGGGTGCGGATTCAGTTGGGCCCAGCAGGTGAGCGCGAAGTAGGCGACGAGTTGTGGAGCAAATTGGACGAGCGTGTAGTGATGGATCGGATGGGGCAGCAGATAGACCGCGACCGTGGCCAGGATAGGAAGTAAAGCAAGCCATGGTACCTGCTCATCTTCCGGTGCGGTTGCAGAGCCGCCGAATGGCCCTGCGCGAGGATGTGCCATCACCCCTGCCGACCACGCGCTTATTGGAGCTCGATCCGATAGCGGTCGAGCGAGGTCGATTTTTGACGACCCAAGTTCGACAGCGATTTATTGTAGTCCACGGTGGCGCGCAGTTCGTTCCCCTGTGCCGTGGCCAAGTCGCGCTGGAAATCCAATACGAATCGCGTCGTACTTAATCCCACCTTGAGGCGTTCTTGCTCGGCCTGCAATTGCTTCTCGGCCATGATCCGTGCGGATCGGGTCGTTTCGATGCGCTTGAAGTCGGTCTGCACGCGACGGATCGCCTCGCGCACGTCGATGATGATTTGATGACGCACGTTCAAAAGCGTGGCCTCCGCATTGCGTCCTTCAAGTTGGCGCTTGTTGAGGTTGCTCCATGCCGAGCGGTTGCCCAACGGATAGCTGAGGATTAGCCCGGCGCCATAGTTGTAATAGTCGCCACTAAAGTTCGTCTTCGCTGAATCCCGATAGTCCGGGCCAAGCCCCGCAAGGCCGGTCGTTCCCTGAAATGAGAGTGTCGGTAGCAATTGGTTCTTGGCGAACTTGGTATTCAGTTCGGTGGTCTCGACGTTCTTCGACGCCTGAAGGATCTCCGGTCGATGCTCAAGGGCCACGTCGATCGCTTCCTGAGAGCTCAGTGGTTCCAATGTGGTCTGGGGTTGATCCGTGGGAATGAGCCGCACGTCTTGGCGGAGGAGGGCTTCGCCGGGATTGAGAAGCCGGCGCAATTGATCGCTTTGATCCACAATGGCTTTGTCGGCGACCAAGACTTGCTCGACGCGTGAGGCCACGGCTGCCTCCGCCTGAAGCACGTCGACAATCGACATGACGCCCGCCTTGGCTTTGGCCCGATTGCTGGCGAGCAGCTCTTCGGCGGCGCGCAGGGCGGCCTTCGCGACCTTGAGGTTTTCGATTGCAAAGACGACTTCCCAATAGGTCTGTTCGACGGTCGCGAGCACGGCGAGGACCCGGTCCTTAAAGACGTTTGCTTCCACCTGGGCATTGTTTTGCGCCACCTTAATGAACGTTTGATTAATGTCGACGCCTGCGTTCCGCAGAAGAGGCTGCGTGAAGGTCAACGCGAGGCCGCCGGTGTAAGCTGGATTAAAGAGAAAACCTGACGCCACGTCCGCGTTGACGTTGGTGCGTTGCGGGCTATAGTTTAGGTCGAGGCTGCCTCCAGTCATTAAGTTCGAAGTGACGTCGAGGGTCACGGCCTCGTTACGCTGGTCGAAAATTTGGATGCCGGTCAGATTGCCTCCGGTGCCGCCGAAGACGGGGCGGTTGAGGGGATTGACGATTCTCGAGTAGGTGCCATTGAGGCTGACGGTCGGGTCGAACTTGGCCTGCTCAATCGTGATGTCCGCCAGGCGGCTCTCCTTGGTATACCGGCTGATCGTAATATCCAGGTTGTTTTGTAGCGCGCGCATGACCGCATCGCTCAGGGGAATCGGTTCTTGCCGGTCACCTGACGACACGGTTTCCTTTGGACGTTCGATCAAGGAACGGGTGTCGGCACCCATTGCTGGTCGTGACAGACCGAAGAAAATCACTGCCACGGCCAACCACACGCTGAAGATCCCCTCGAGGGGGCTTCGAATGACCTGATCTCGCATAACGGTCTCCTTGGGGTTCGCAGCTGATTGGTATAGTATCCAACAGATGACTAGCTGTCACCCGATATCCTCGTGTAGTATGCTGTGGACCAGGCCCGTAGAATCTGGGAGGACGATTATGCGCATCCATCCGGGTCTCCTACATCGATTCAGCTTGACCTGTACGTTCCGAGTGGCCCTCGCGATCGCTCTGTATGTCACAGCCGTATCCGGAGAAGCGTCCGCACAAGTGTCCGGCATCCGTGGGTTCGACGGGGGTGTGGCGCCTTTGTTCAATCTGGTCGGGCCCGGCAACCTCTATCTCGATAGCTCGGGGACACAAGGATACATTTATAATTTCGGATACTTCGAATCGTATAATTTCCGATCCCCGGGTGGGCAAGGCTGGGCGGGAGCACAAGGAACGCTTGGCCCACAACTGTCGATCGGACTCATTCAGGGAGCGAATCAAGCGGGTGCGCCAGTCGTGTTGCCCCCTCCTCCCCGACAGCTGGCGCCGGCTCCCCCCATTGGGTCGACGTTGCTCGATTTCTTGGACGAGGTCCCCTAGCCCACGAGGGTGCTATGACCGATCAACCCCAACAGTCCCTTCAAGATCGTGTGACGACCGGTCTTGCCAAGATCGCCATGGCAATCAAGAGTCGTGCCTGGCGCGAGGGAGGACGACAATGGCTGCCGCCTCTTCAGGCGCAGACGCTGCGATTGCTCCATCGTCGAAGCGGACAGGATACAACGGTTTCGATGATTGCGAGCGAATTGGCCGTGACAATGCCGACCGTCTCGGAAATGCTTCGAGTGCTGATTGGTAAAGGGATGGTGAGAAAAATTCGTTCCAAGGACGACCATCGAGTCTACAAGATCGAGCTGACGCCAAAGGGGAGGCGAGAAGCCGGCCGGTTGTCAGAATGGCCGTATCTGCGTGCGGCGAGTGCCGATTTGTCGGACTCCGAGCAGGTCGCATTGTTGCGGGCTACGATCAAGATCATCCGTGGGTTGCAGGAACAAGGCGAGATTTCGACAGCGCGGATGTGTGTCACGTGCCAATACTTCCGGCCGAACGTCCACAAGGATCCGAATAACCCACATCACTGTGAGTACGTCGATGCTCCGTTCGGGGACCGCCTGCTTCGTGTCGATTGTCCCGAGCATCTGATTGCTCCAGAGAGAGTCCAGAAGGCCAATTGGAACGTCTGGCTGAAGACCGGAACCTGAGGTCGCAGCGGATCAAAATCTGGGAAGAGGTTCAGGCTCCACGAGCGGTAGGGTGCTGCTCGCCCGGTGCGCTGGGATCTAGGGACCTCCCGTTAATCGTTCTGCAACGGACAGCACGAATTGTGCCACAGTAGTGAGAACCTCCGGCTGAATCGTCTCCGTGGTATCCGACGGCTGGTGGAAATGCGGGTGACTTCCGCCGCTTACCACCGTCACCGTGGGCACACCCGCTTCTTTGAACGGGACGTGGTCGCCGCCGGGAAAGAATCCATACACATCGACGAGTGGTGCAATATCGGCACGCGCAGCGGCCTCTCGAACCACCGACGGGTCCATGCCAGTGACGCCCACTGTAAGCCGGCCATTTCCAACGCCGGCATGATCGATATTGATCATGGCCGTGGTGTGGCTCAGTGGTCGGGGCGGGTGAGCCACAAAATCGGTCGATCCAAGGAGTCCAAGCTCCTCACCACTAAACGAGACAAAGAGTATCGAACGCTTGGGTCTCTGATCGGACATAGTCAAGGCGCGCGCCACCTCAAGGATCACGGCCGTCCCCGATGCATTATCGTCCGCCCCCGGGAACAAGAGCCCCGCTTGCCGGCCGAAGTGGTCCCGGTGGGCTCCAATCACGACTATCTCCTGGCGTAGCACCGGGTCGCTTCCTTCGAGATAACCGACGACATTGTGCAGTGTGCCTTGAGTACGTCGCTGCTCCCACCGGAGCCGTGCGTCGATACGGCCGGTGCGGGATCGGGGAATCAGCTCGTGATTGAGCGAGTCCTGAAGAGTTCCCAGCGTTGCGCTTCCCCCTGTGGTATCACTCAATATCTGATCGGCCGCCGCCACACTGAGCCAGGCTCCGGGCAGGGAGTCGCGGGCACCATCGTCGTTCCCCGGTTGGCTGACATAACCCAAAGGGGCGAGGCCTACCCCGCGACGGGCTTCGTAGGCCGTCAGCACGGGCCCCGTGACCGTCAGTATCGCGACGGCTCCGTGTCGATGCGCGAGGTGAGCTTTGGATTGGTGGGAAGCGACGCCCTCATACCAGGTAGGTTTCCCTCGTAAGACGAGGACAATATGCCCGGCCACATCGATATCGCGATAATCGTCGTAGGCTCGCGAAGGAT
Organism: Nitrospira sp.; assembly: GCA_036984305.1. Taxonomy (NCBI): domain Bacteria; kingdom Pseudomonadati; phylum Nitrospirota; class Nitrospiria; order Nitrospirales; family Nitrospiraceae; genus Nitrospira; species Nitrospira sp. The sequence goes on along the minus strand of BQWY01000001.1, from coordinate 2,746,494 downwards.
CCGCAATGCCATAACCGACGAAGGTGACGGGTGCTGTGAGGTCTATCGAGGGAGAATCGAGAAATGGGAGAAACTCCGTTCCAACTTGGAGAGGCGTGACGGTCGTGCTCGTCGTAAGTGCCAAGGTCGCCGTGGGGGTGAGGGTCGATACGAGGACACCGGTCGACATCATCCACGGTTGGCTGACCCCGGCATACAGCGGGTTTGGGGCAGCCGGTTGCAGACCGAGTGTGCGGAAACGTTCCGCGACCCAGTTGGCAGAACGAAGATCGTCGAGACTTCCGGTTTGTCTGCCGTTGAACTCCAGGCCTGCCAACTGTGAGATATCCGACATCATCCGCTCGGAAGACAGCGATGCGATAGAGGTCGGACCCGATGCTGGGGTCGGCTCATCTGCGAGGGCCCGTCCCAACATGGCGGCGAAAAGCCAGGACCAGAGAGCAACCCAATGCAGAGTGCGAATTGGTGCGATGCTTTGATGAGTCATGTTTTGTGGAAGAGGCTAGCACGGCCAGTCGAGCGTTCCAACACCCGTTCTCAGGTCCGCCTGGATGGCTCTTGCGGCAAGAGCCACGCCGAGGCTATAAATGCGTGCGCCGCATAGAGGCCGACTGGTCTGGGAGGTGGCCTCGATCTGGCAGTGGGTTGCGAAAGAGAGGACCTCATGGCGGATCCGAGTAAAGGCATATACGACCATCTGTACCAACGATTTTTCGAGAAGCGGGATACGCATGAAGGATACGAATTTCAGCAGGCGACCAGTGGAAGTGTGCCTCCCCCTATCACCCAGTTCGCTCAGAAGCTGAAGTGGTGGACTACTCGAGCATGGCGCCGGAAGAAAATTCTGGCCGAGCGCGACCGACTGCAGCGACAAATCATCGATTTGAAAAGAGGTTCCTCGCGCTGACCGTTTGGTTTGGTACAGGATCTCACACAAAAGACTGCCAATTTATCGGGCAATCGCTCAACGTATTTAGGTCGGTCCACCTTCGATCGTTCCATCCGGATGTCATTTCCACCCCATGCGCATCTGCTCAGTGGCGAGCATGGTCCTGTATATATGCGTGTATTTGCAGTGAGAGCCTCCCTCTCCCTATGCCCCTTTGCTTGCAATTGCCCCAGCCCTGCGCTAGCATGAGACGGCTTCGCGGTGGATGGGCCACCTCGTGGAGTGATGAGCAATCGGGCCCTGAAGTGATGTTGTTTGGCCGGGAAACTGTTTGGAAGCCAGACCAAGTCGCCGCACCATCCGCGCCTTCGGCCCGCTCCTTCCCTATGGATCTTCGTTTTCGCGTCCCAAACAACACGGGTTTTTGTTAAGGGAGGAAGACCCCCATGGGTGCCAAAGTGTATGTCGGCGGGTTGCCGTATTCGACCACGGATCAACAGTTGAACGACCTGTTTGCCCAATATGGGGCCGTGGCCTCGGCGCGTATCATCACGGACAAGTTTACGGGGCAATCCCGTGGCTTTGGATTTGTCGAGATGACCACGGATGGAGACGCCCAAAAGGCGATTACGGCGCTCAATGGCACGCAATTCGGAGGCCGGACGCTGACTGTGAATGAAGCGCGGCCGCAAGAGCCGCGTTCCGGCGGGCGTGGGCCCGGCGGTCCTCGGTAAACACCTTCGCCTCGTCCCCCGGTCTGCGGGTCTTCCGAAGCGTGTCTTCGTCGCCTGAGCTTGAGCGGGGCGGAGCGAAAGCTGCTGCTCGCCGCAAGGGTCCGAAGGACATTCAATAGGCCAGAAATGTGTCTACGCTATCCGAGGCGCTGGCGACGAGAGTAGGGAATGCACGTGACAAACGGTAGGTATAGATTCGTCTCGGTCCCATGCATCGTGGCAGGGATGCTCTGGGCTTGCGTAGCTCAAGCCGACGCCGAACCGGAAATCGCGGATGGCATGACCGTGACGTTGGAATACACGCTCTCGCTCCCGGACGCAACGGTCGTCGATAGCAACGTGGGGGATGCGCCGATCTCCTATCTCCACGGGGCTAACCAGATCGTCCCGGGGCTTGAGCGTGCGCTCACGGGAATGAAAGCCGGTGACAGCAGGCGAATCGAGGTTGCCGCGGCGGACGCGTACGGTGCCTACGATATGAAGAAGCGGGTCACCGTCGCGAAGAGCAAGCTGCCCGACGGTATCAAGGATGGCGACATGTTGCAGGCCCCGGATGGTCAGCTCGTGCGGGTTGTCCGCGTCAGTGAGTCGGATGTCGTGATCGATACGAATCACCCGCTCGCCGGGAAGAATTTGACCTTCGACGTGAAAGTGCTCAAGGTCGATCGTGAGGAACATGCGCCGGCCGAAAGTACTCGCGAAAAGTAGTCCCTACGGGTGACACCTGACCGTTTCCTCCTTCCCCTCACGCGTTTTCCGCGCATTGTTCATGTGGAGTCATACGGTCACGCGCGGTATGATGCTGGTACGACCGGCCCATGCCTCCCTTCACCCTACACGCCCCGTTTAAGCCCTGTGGCGATCAAGGACCTGCCATCGAAGCGCTGGTCCGTGGTGTTCGCGCAGGGAAGCCGCACCATGTCCTGCTAGGGGTCACAGGGTCTGGGAAGACGTTCACCATGGCGAACCTGGTCGAGCGCGTGCAAAAACCGACGCTCGTCCTGGTCCACAACAAGACCTTGGCGGCGCAGCTCTACCAAGAGTTCAAACAGTTTTTTCCTGAGAACGCCGTCGAATATTTCGTCAGCTACTATGATTATTATCAGCCGGAGGCCTATCTGCCCCAGACCGATACGTATATTGCTAAAGACTCGTCGATTAACGATGCCATCGATCAGATGCGCCATGCTGCCACGACGTCGCTGCTGCAACGGAACGACGTGCTGATCGTGTCGTCCGTCTCCTGTATTTACGGTCTTGGATCGCCAGAGGTTTATCATGACATGCTGCTCTATCTTGAAGAGGGCATGGAAATTCGTCGAGAAAAGATCCTCGGTAAGCTGGTCGAGATCCAGTACGGACGCAATGACGTCGATTTTCATCGTGGTACGTTCAGGGCTCGCGGGGACGTGGTCGAAATTTATCCAGCCTCCTCGGACGCCGCCTCCGTGAGGATCGAGCTGTTCGGCGACATTGTGGACGCGATCCACCGAATTGATCCGCTGACCGGCAAGTCATTGGAAAAGTTGCCCAAGGTGGCCATTTATCCCAATACCCACTACTTAATCGCGCCCGATCGGTACGAGCGAGCCATCAATGGCATGGAGGCGGAGCTGGACGAACGGATCGCGGCCTTTCGTAAGGCCGGAAGGCTCTTGGAGGCGCAACGGATCGAACAGCGCACCAAATTCGATCTCGAAATGATTCGCGCCATGGGATATTGCCACGGCATTGAGAATTACTCTCGACATCTCAGTGGGCGAAAGCCGGGAGAGCCACCACCCACGCTGCTGGATTACTTTCCAAAAGACTTTTTACTCATCGTGGATGAGTCGCACGTGACGGTACCGCAAGTTCAAGGGATGTACGAGGGCGACTTTTCTCGGAAGCGAACGTTGGTGGAGTACGGATTTCGATTGCCGTCGGCCGTTGACAATCGTCCGCTGAAGTTCCACGAATTCGAACGCTGTGTGAGGCAGGCGATTTATGTGTCGGCTACCCCCGGTCCGTATGAACTCGCCAAGGCCAGCGGTGAGGTGATCGAACAAATTATTCGGCCAACCGGACTGATGGATCCTGTGATGGAGGTGCTCCCAGCACGTGGGCAAGTTGATCACCTTCTGGGAGAGGTGCGGACCGAAATTGCCAAAGGGAATCGCATTTTGGTCACGACCCTGACAAAGCGGATGGCCGAAGACCTCACGGAGTATTACCACGAATTGGGACTGCGGGTTCGCTATCTGCATTCAGATATCAAGACCTTGGAACGTGCTGAGATCATCCGAGATCTCCGGCGTGGTGCCTTTGATGTGCTCGTCGGAATCAATCTCCTCCGCGAAGGACTGGATTTGCCGGAAGTGGCATTGGTGGCCATTCTCGATGCCGACAAGGAGGGATATCTGCGGTCCCATCGCTCGTTGATTCAAACCGCCGGGCGTGCCGCTCGGCATGTGGCTGGCCGGGTGCTGCTGTACGCGGATCAGGTGACGGAGTCGATGCGGCTGGCTATGGAAGAGACTGCTCGGCGGCGCCAGATTCAATGCGAGTACAATCGAGTACACGGCGTTACGCCCACGAGCGTGCGGAAAGGTATCCCAACACTCGAGTATCACATTGCCTCTCAGGATTATGTCCAGCTCGACCTGGTTGCGGAGCCGCCGATGTCGTATCAGGGGAAGGCTTCTTCGTGGACGGATGTGCTCAAGCGCTTGGAGGAGGAAATGAAAACGGCCGCCAAACAGCTGGAATTCGAACGAGCCGCGGCCTTACGTGATCAGATGCGCGCAATTCGGCTGCGTGAATTGGAGGCTACTGACGAGGCTCGTTAAACCTGTTTGTAAAGGTAGATGCCAAGCAGGATACCAATGAAGGAGAGGAGATTCATTTTGAAGATGAATCCGATGGTCAGCTTAAGCAACACCAGGTCAATCGTCAGTGGGGGGTCGATTCCAGGCCGTATACTGGTGGCGAAGATGCTTTGAATGGTGCCGTGCGGAGCGATGACTCGCAGGATCTCTCCCATGACGCCCCCGAGCAAGCCCCCCACCAGGATAAAGATGACTAGTACCCACGAGGATTTCCTCATTGTTTCCTGAGTAAAAGCTCCTATTGACGATAGTGGAGTGTCGCAACCGCACAATAGCGAAACCCTGATATGGTGTCAACAAAACGGCACTTGTCGTGTAACGGTGCATCGACCGCGGTCGCTTCCCAACGAGTCTCCAAGAGCCAACATTGCCATGATCGGATGACATGTTCGAAGGATCGTCGTCTGCGCTCGGTCTCTCGGCACGAGGTGGAGGTCGCAGGGCACTTTTTGATTGGCCGACGGCAACTGAGCGGGATACCAACCGATCTAGGCGCTACTCCGCGTGAAGGGCACCGGTCCGAGCTCCGGTTGGTGACGGACGCGCGTTGACCTCATTCGAAGTACGCATCCTTTGACGGCAATTCGCGGGGTACTGGCCATGTTCACCGTGAATCTGCGTTTCGGGCGCTACTGAGATCATCGATCTCGCCTTGACTTCATCTGGCCGGTCGTTTAGACTGCCCGATGGTCTTTTCCCTGAAAATTCGAGGACCTAGAAGATTCACGAGGGGACTGCTCTGTGCTCGAAGCCTTAAGCGACAGATTTGACGGTGTCCTGCGGAAACTACGTGGCCAGGCCGTTCTGACCGAGGCCAATATGGCCGAGGCTCTGAAGGATGTCCGCCTTGCACTGCTCGAAGCGGACGTGAACTTCAAAGTCGTCAAAGACTTTGTCGAGCGCGTGCAACAAAAGGCCATCGGGCAGGAGGTCCTGAAGAGCCTCACGCCTGGCCACCAGGTTATCAAGCTCGTCTGGGAAGAGCTGGGCGAGATGATGGGGCGTGCGCATGCCGGCCTGAAGCTCGCGTCTCTTCCTCCCACAGTGGTCATGATGGTCGGTCTTCAGGGTGCTGGAAAGACCACCACGTGCGGCAAGCTGGCGCGGTGGCTCAAAGCTCAGGACAGGCGCGTACTGCTCGTTGCTGCCGACCCGAGACGACCGGCGGCCGGCGATCAATTGGCCAATCTCGGAAGTACGTTGGAGGTCGATGTCTATCGGGCCGACCAAGCCGGGGCATCACAGCAAGATGTGGTGCGAATCTGTTCGGAAGGCGTCGCGCGTGGTCGAGACAAGGGCTACGACGTCGTCATATTGGATACCGGCGGCCGTCTCCATATTGACGATGACCTGATGAGCGAATTGGTCGCGGTCCGGGAAGCGGTGACGCCGCATGAAGTCCTGCTCGTGGCGGACGCCATGACGGGGCAAGACGCTGTGGCGATGGCCAGTCAGTTCGATCAACGGATCGGCTTGACCGGCGTAGTTTTGACCAAGACGGAGGGTGATGCGCGCGGCGGGGCCGTGTTGTCGATTCGTGCGGTGACGGGCAAGCCCATCAAGTTTCTTGGTGTTGGGGAAAAACTAGACGCGCTTGAATTATTTCATCCCGACCGGTTGGCCTCCCGTATCTTGGGGATGGGTGATGTCCTGTCCCTCATTGAAAAAGCTCAAGAGGTCCACTCGGAAGAGCAGGAAGCGCTGGCGCGAAAGGCCATGAGCGGCCAAGCGCTCACCCTCGAAGACTTTCGAGAGCAATTGAAGCAGGTCAACAAGATGGGCAGCGTCGACTCAATACTGGGCATGTTGCCTGGTGGACAGAAATTGAAGGACATGATGAACGGCGATCGCGTGCCGGAACGGGAGATCCTCCGGGTCGTGGCCATCGTCGATTCCATGACCGTGCGTGAGCGACGGGACCACACGTTGCTCAACGGAAGTCGCAAAAAGCGGATTGCCAAAGGCAGCGGAACCACCGTGCCGGAGGTCAATCGACTCATCAAACAGTTCTTAAGTACCCGGAAGCTCATGAAGGCGATCAGTGGTCCGTCTGGGCGCCGGAACTTCTTGCAGGCGCTTCGGTCGATGTAATAGCGTCGGTCGAATTTTTTGAAGGTTCACACAAAGGAGACTCACGTGGCAGTTCATTTACGACTTTCTCGGGGCGGGCGACACAAGCTCCCCTTTTACCGGGTGGTGGCAGCGGATTCCAGAAGCCCACGAGACGGGCGCTACTTGGAAATTCTCGGGACTTACAATCCACTCAAGAACCCACCGGTGTCTGATTTGAAATCCGAGCGGGTTCAACATTGGATTAGCCGTGGTGCCCAGCCTACGGTGACGGTGCGCTCAATCTTGAAGCGCGCTGGAATTCTCACATCCGCGCCGGCAGCCACGGCGGCTGGAGGGAACAAGTAGCACCCCCAGTAGCGCCGGCACACATGGAATCCCCCTGCGGGAATCTGTGGGAGCGCCGGTGACACGGCGGCAGTAAGGCCTCCTGGAGCGGTTATGACGGATATGGTGGTCATCGGCGCCATCGAGCGATCCTTCGGTGTGAAGGGGGCTATGTGTGTGAGACCCTTGAGCGACGTGCCGGGTCGATTTCGTGCTGAGATTCCCGTGCTTTTGGTTGGTCCTGAGGGGGCGAGGGTACGGGTGATTGTGACAGGGGTCAAGTCGCATGGACAACGGCTGATTCTGACCGTCCACGGGCTGACGTCCCCGGAGGAGGTTGCCACGTTTCGTGGAGGGTACGTTTATGCCGAGAAGACCGACGTGGCTCCTCCACCGGGGCAGTACTATCAATGTGATCTGCTGGGAATGACGGTTATCGACGAGCAAGGTGCGGCGTTGGGTGTGCTCGACCACATATTGGAAACTCCTGCGCATGGTCTCTTTGTCGTGCACGATGGGACACGTGAGTTGATGATTCCGGCTGTGCGCGAGTGGGTCAAACGGATTGACGTGCCGGCGCGAATGATGACGGTGCGCGTTCCAGAGGCGGCTGCGGAACCTGATCGGGATTCAGCCGAAACGCGGAATGCGATGTGATGTTCTCACGCTTTTCCCGGACATGGTCGCCGCGGTCCTCGATCAGAGCATGCTGCGCCGTGCCCAGGAGAAGGGGTTGCTGGATGTGAAGACATGGAATCTGCGGGATACGCTGGGTGATCGGCATAAAGTCGCCGACGATGCGCCCTATGGTGGGGGCGGCGGGATGGTGATGAAAGCAGAGCCGTTCTTTCGGGCTGTCGACGCGCTTCGCGAGGAAGAACGTGAGAGCGTTCCAGGAAGCAAGATTCGGCTGTTGATGCCTTCGCCTCAAGGTCGCCCCTTTGGCCAGTCCTTGGCGGAGGAGTTGGCGCGTGACTCGCGCCGGTTGGTATGGCTCTGCGGTCACTATGAGGGAATCGACGAGCGAGTCCGACTGGGTTTGCGCCCGGAGGAGTTCTCCATCGGCGACTACGTGTTGACGGGAGGGGAATTGCCGGCACTCGTCATGGTCGATGCGGCCGTTCGGTTGATCCCGGGGGTCCTTGGAGATCCTTCGTCAGCGGCGAATGAATCATTTCAGGATGGTCTCTTGGACTATCCCCACTACACGCGGCCTCCGGAGTGCCGCGGCCTGACCGTTCCCGAGGTTCTGCTGTCGGGGAACCATGAGGCGATTCGACGATGGCGTCGCGAACAAGCGTTGCGCAACACCTATTTGAAGCGACCCGATTTGCTTCGCGATCGGACGTTGGCGGCAGAAGATCGTGAGCTGTTGAGCCATATTATTCACGAACACACGACATCGACTTGTGTGCAGTGTGGGGAGGAGGAGTAGCGTCATGAATCGGATGGAGCGGTTACAGCGGTCGTTGGTCAAAAAAAAGGCCCCAGACTTCGAAATTGGGGATACGGTGAGGGTGCACGTCACCGTCAGTGAAGGCGATAAGGATCGCATTCAGGTCTACGAAGGCACGGTGATAGCCCGTAAGGGGGGTTCGAATACGGAAACGTTTACCGTCAGAAAAGTTTCGTATGGCGTCGGCGTGGAGCGGATTTTCCCCGTTCATTCTCCCATCATCGCCAAGATCGACATCGCACGGCGAGGCCGGGTTCGAAGGGCGAAGTTGTATTACCTCCGTGACAAGAAGGGGAAAATGGCCAAGGTCGCCGAGCGCGACTCAACGGCGGATGTCAAGACGGCCACCCCGGCTAGCTAACCTCGGCGCGCCAGCTTGGAGCGCACCGCGCGTTCCGCGCGAGCACGGTGTTGAGGAACCGACTTCGTGGAGCCTACAGACCAGTTTGAGTCCGAGCTCCGGCGGCGCGGGTTTCGCTGTATCGCGGGGTTTGATGAGGCAGGCCGTGGGCCACTCGCAGGCCCGGTGGTAGCGGCCGCGGTGGTGCTGCCGTTCCGCTGTTCGATTCCTGGATTGAACGATTCCAAACTGCTGACGCGGGGGGTACGTGAAGCGCTCTTTCGAGTGATCCTGCGCAAGGCCGTGGCTGTTGGGATAGGCCGTGCCACGGCCGCCGAAATCGACGCCGTCAATATTCTCGAAGCCACGCGACTGGCCATGAGGCGTGCGCTGAACGACTGCCGAGTGCACCCGGACTTTCTCCTCGTCGATGCGGTGTCAATTCCGGGCCCGCGGTTCCCCCAGCGCGCCATCATCATGGGAGATCAGCTCTCTGTTTCGATTGCCGCCGCGTCCGTGATCGCCAAGGTTCTGAGAGACGAGGAGATGGCGCGTGTCCACGAACATTATCCTCAATATGATTTCTCCACCCACAAGGGATATGGGACTCCGGAGCATCTTCGCTTGCTAGAAAAGTACGGCCCTAGTCCCATTCATCGTCGGAGCTTCGATCCGGTCGCCAAGATCCTTCAGCGCGAATGTCCCCTGGAGACGCCAGCACGATCAGGGGCGCCAAAGGCGTCTCCACAGGGTCGACAGTCGAAGGTGTCGATGCGATGACCGGTTCCCCTGACGCACAGGATTGGGCCCTCTGTTGACCTCTCGGCGTGTCGATGCGCGCCAGTTCGGCCGGGAGAGCGAGCGACTCGCGGAGCGCCATCTACGGGGGTTGGGATATGCGATCCTCGAGCGGAACGTGCGCCTCGCGGAAGGCGAAATCGATCTCGTGGCCAAACATGGGGCTGTGGTGGTCTTTGTGGAGGTCAAGGCCCGCCGGACTTCCGCCATGGGAGGAGCGGTGTTCGCCGTGAACGGCGAGAAACGGCATCGATTGATCCGTGCAGCGGCTCAGTATTTGGCCGTTCACCGGATGGACGATCAGCCGTCCCGGATTGATGTGGTCATCATTCAACATGTTCCGTCCGGGGAGGCCATCATCGACCATCTCGAAAACGCCATCGAGGTACCGGGACACGACCTTCGCTGGTGACACCCAAGAACTGATCATGATCCCCCGCGCGTCGCGTGGCCGATGATTCAACTCTTCCATGTCTCCAAGGCGTATGGCCGATGCCAGGCCCTGCATGACGTCAATCTCGAAGTGGCCAAGGGGGATTTCGTCTTGCTGATGGGGTCGAGCGGTGCTGGAAAATCCACGCTTCTCAAGCTCATGTTTGCCGGTGATCAACCAGACGAGGGACAAATTCTCGTGCAGGGACAAAACATCGCGAAATTGTCCGAGCGTCAGATCCCCCAATTGAGGCGCCGCATGGGAATTGTGTTTCAAGACTTCCGCCTACTGGCCAAACGCACGGTGTTTGACAACGTCGCGCTGCCTTTGATGGTCTCAGGGGCGTCGAGCACGGACATCCGCCGGAAGGTTTCCGACGCGTTGCGTGCAGTTGGAGTCGAGCACAAACGAGAACACTTGCCAACAAGCCTTTCCGCGGGAGAGCAGCAGAGGGTCTCGATTGCGCGCGCAATCGTCAACAGTCCAATCATCTTGCTCGCAGATGAACCGACGGGAAACCTTGACCCGCAGCTCACGTCCGAAATTGTGGACCTTTTCAAAACGATCAATGCCCGGGGCACCACGGTCGTCGTCGCGACCCACGATCCGCAAGTCATGCGCCAAGTCAATCGTCGGGTTGTGACGTTGCGTCACGGGTATGTGCAGGCTGATCAGCAGGGGGCGATCGCATGATCCGCACCTGGTCCTATCTCCTTCGCGAGGCGATCGCCAACATCCGGTTGAATCGTACAACGAGCGTGGTCGCCATCGTGACCACGGGTTTCACCCTCGCTTGTTTGGGGGTCTTCCTGTTGGTGTATCTCAATCTCCGAGGCATGACCACGTCTCTGGCCAAGGAGATCAAAGTGATCGTCTATCTCGAGGACAACCTCACTCATACGCAGGTCGAGGACCTGCAGCGTGAATTGGAGCGCCAGCAAGCGGTGGCCGGCCTCTCCTATGTGTCCAAAGATCAGGCGCTCGAGGAATTTCAAACCCAATTTCCGAATGAATCGCAGTTGCTCGAGGGGTTGGGAGAAAACCCTCTGCCGGCGTCTTTCTTGGTGACCCTGGCGGCCCGATTCCGGGCACCGGACTTCGTCCACCGCTGGGCCGAACAATTCAAATCCTTCCCCGGTGTGGCCGAAGTCGAGTATAGTCAGGATTGGGTGGAGAATCTGACCGCCCTGCTGCGAAACCTGGAGGGAGCGGCCTTGAGCGTGGGGCTGATTCTTTCCCTGGCTTCGGTCACGATTATTGCGAACACGATTCGATTGACGGTGAATTCACGACGGCACGAATTACATATCCTGCAGTTGGTCGGGGCGACAGGCTTGTTCATCAAGCTGCCGTACCTCGTGGAAGGGGCGATTCTGGGCGGGGTGGGTGGAGTCATGTCCTTGGCCATTCTGAAGGGCGGCTTTGAAGTGTTTCGATTGCAGATGGAATCCACCACCAAGTTGCTCGGTACGCAGGCATGGCTGAGTTATTTTCCCGGACATTTGATGGGGATCCTGGTTCTGATCGGGCTGGTCTTGGGCGTGCTTGGAAGCTTCATTTCCGTGGTGCGATTGCAAGAGGCCTCGGGGACATGAACGTGAAAACCTTGTCAATGGTTTTGGTCATTGCCCTCGGGGCGGCGAGCGCGATCCCATCTGACGCGGCGAAGGAGGCAGAAGTCCTATCGGAGAAGATCGCGCGCGAGCGGAAGAATCTCGAAAAACTCAAGAACCGGATCCAGGAACAGAAGCAACAAGCCAAGGCCGCAGAGGGGAAGCGTCAGTCGGTCTTGCAAAATTTGCAGCGGTTGGATCAGCGATTGGTCAAGATGCGCCGCGATCTTCAGAGCGTATCGCGCGACCTGACGAAAAAGGACAAAGAGTTGAACGAACTCAATGCCCACCTGGCCGAGATGCGCGACCAGGTGGCCGAGCATCAAACGGCAATCCTGGCTCGGGCAAAGCTCCAGTACATGCAGGGCAGATGGGGAGCGATGAAAGTCCTGCTGGGTGCGCAAAACTATACTGATTTCCAACGTCGGTTTCAGTATCTGTCTGCGGTGACCCAGCGGGAATACCAATTACTGGAGTCCTACCGCGGTGACCTGACCAAGATGGAGCAGGCGGAGCATCAGCGGGCTATGGCCCGCGAACAGTTGATGGTGTTTCGCCTCAAGACGGAGCGGAAGCTCGCGGATATTCAGGATGTCCGCAAGCAGAAGCGGCGGTACCTCAACAAAGTCACCTATCAGAAGGAGTCATACGACCGAATGGTCGAGGAACTCTCCCGGTCGGCGGGCCGGGTGGACAGTCTATTGAACGAGCTGGAGCAGCGACGCAAGCTGGCCATGTCCAAGCCGTCTGCGATCGTCCCTTCGGGGCGGGGATTCAAGGGCGCGTTACCGTGGCCGGTCGAAGGCGCGGTCGTCTCGTACTTCGGGCGGCAGAAGCATCCGACGTTCGAGACCTACGTTCAGCGTAAGGGGATAGAAATTCGAGCAACCGAGGGCAGCACCATCAAGGCGGTGATGGCGGGCAGCGTGGTCTATGCGGATTGGCTCAAGGGATACGGTTTGGTCATTATCGTGGATCACTTGAATGGTTATTTTTCGCTCTATGCCCATGCCTCGACGCTTCTTGCGCAGGTCGGCGATCGGATCGAGGCCGGCCAATCGATCGGTGAAACGGGGGATACTGGGATGACGGGTGATAGCACGCTATATTTTGAATTACGGCAAGGGGCCGAACCAGTCGACCCGTTGCAGTGGCTGGCCCGACGCTAGCTAGGAGAAGGAAAGGGAAAAGGAATGGAACAGCAGTCTCGACGGCGCGTCTGGTTCCTGAGTCCGCTCGTGATCGTGGCGCTTATCGGCGGAGTCCTGATCGGAAAGGGCGTGGACCGAACGGGTCACGCCACCGAGACTTACGAAGAGCTCAAAGTCTTTTCGGAGGTCTTGAGCCAGGTGCAAAAGCACTATGTCGAAGAAGCAAAGGTCAAGGATCTGGTTCAGGGCGCCATCCGGGGGATGCTGTCCACTCTCGACCCGCACTCGGCCTATATGACGCCGGACATGTATAAGGAGATGCAGGTCGAAACCAAGGGTGAATTCGGCGGGGTGGGGATCCAAATCGGGGTTAAGGACAACCGTCTCACTGTCATTGCACCCATCGAAGGGACACCGGCCTCCCGGGCGGGGATCAAAGCGGGGGATTACATTACCAAGGTAAACGGCGAGACGACCAAAGATTTGACCCTCATGGACGCTGTACAGAAGATGCGTGGTCCGAAAGGAACGAAAGTCGTACTGACCATCCAACGGGAGGCAACGCCCGATCCATTGGATTTCGAGCTGGTCCGGGATACCATTAAGATCGAAAGCGTCAAGGGCAAGCTGATCGACAAGAACATCGCATATGTGCGGCTGACACAGTTCCAGGAGTCCACAGGACGAGATTTAGCCAAGGCGTTGAAGCAGCTTCGCGAGCAGAAGGCGACCGGCACGATTCTCGATCTGCGGAATAATCCCGGAGGGCTGTTGACGGCGGCCGTAGAGGTGTCGGAACAGTTCGTGGCACCCGGAAAACTGGTCGTCTATATCAAGGGGAGGGATGGGCGCAAGGATGAATACGTAGCCAAGTCGAAGGAGCCGGTGGACGAATCGCCGATGATCGTTCTCGTGAACGAGGGGTCCGCAAGTGCGTCCGAGATTGTCGCGGGCGCACTGCAAGATTGGGGACGAGCGGTGGTGGTCGGAACCACGAGCTTCGGAAAAGGGTCGGTCCAGACGATTCTCCCTCTCCAAGACGGGTCCGGCTTGAGACTCACGACAGCAAAATATTACACGCCGAAGGGCCGAACGATCCAATCCACGGGGATTACACCCGACATCGTCGTCAAACTGCCGCAACCCGGGCAACAGGTGGCCAGTGTCAAGCCAGGGGACAAAGATGCTGGCGACAAGTCCGATACGTCGTCTACATCGTCGAATCCGGGAAAGGAAAAGGCTCCGCCAGGCGCCGCATCGACATCGAATGGGAACGGCAAAGCGAATGCTCCCTCGTCCTCACCCCCGGCGCAGGGTAACGGAGAGCCCTCACTCGAGGAAGATCTACAATTACAGAAGGCGGTGGAATTGTTAAAAACGTGGTCGATCTTTAAGGAACTCAAACCGTCCCTGTAGCAGGCGGTTGAAAACGGCCGCCAGCCTCGTTTCGCATCGCCCAGGTACTCAACCTGCGAAAGTAAGCACGCTTGGAGAAAAAGGTACGGCCTCCAGGGCAAGAGATCTTCGCCGAGCCGTTGGATGGAGAGTCAATCGGGCAATAGGTCGTTCCGGCGAATACAGTTTTGGGAGGCCTCGGTCATCGGCCGATGTGGTTGGTTAACAGGGAGGGAGTTTTTCTCATCCCAGGACGTTGGAGATCGACTGGAAAGCTAACGCGAGGTCAATCCGGCAGGAATCAAGGTTGTTTTTCCTAATTCCCTATCTCCATGAAAGAGGAATGCACTGGAAGATTGCGCCCGTGGTGATCCACGGCTTTAGATGTCTGCGTTCGGGAAAGATTCTCTGCATTCGGTCGACTCAGCCCTCATGGGATGGTGTAGATTCAACTCGGAGCTGTTCAATGGCCTCCAGTAGCATGAACTCGTCTGCATCAAAACTTGGCAGTGTGCGCAGCATGTGTGTGCGAACCAGGGCGGCCAGGTCATCCAACGTCGTGATGCCCAACTTAAAATAGAGGTGTTGCACCAGTGGCTCCGAAAGGCCAGGCAGCATGATCCAGGCGGTTACTTCATCTGGCAGCGGTCGTTTGAGAGATTCGTAGGCTTGGATCGTCCCACCGTGCAAGAACTCGTGGATCTTATTGGCCAGCTCGCGTCCAATTCCGGGTATCTGCTCTAGTGCCCCTCGCTGGGCGACGGCGTCAAGATTCTCCTCCAAGGCCGTGACGGCCTCTGCTGCGCGGCGATACGCACGAATCCGGTAGGGGTTTTGCCGTTTGGCCTGCAGGATGTCGGCCATCCTCTGGAAAAGTTCCGCGACCCGTTCATTGGAGCGGTTCATCTGTGGATCCCCGGCAGCAACCTTTATTGACATTCCGAGAAATGGTTCCCTAGGATTACCCTGAGAGAGAGTGGAATGCAAATTCAGGTCAACGGCGAACAGCGGGAGACCATATCCGGCTCGACCGTGGCCGACTTGCTGGCGACGCTCGATGTGCCCGGTGACCGTGTTGCGGTCGAACTGAATCTGGAGATCCTAGATCGGGGAGAGTTCCCGACGCGCGCCCTGCGAGAGGGCGATCGGGTTGAGATTATCAGCTTTATAGGCGGTGGCGACCCAGGCGTTGTGTCTCCGCCCCGCGACAGAGGACGATCATGACGGACGATCGGTTGATAATAGCAGGCCGCGAGTTCAAATCGCGGTTGTGGGTTGGGACCGGAAAGTACAAGGACTTCGTTGAAACGCAGAAAGCCATTGAGGCCTCGGGTGCCGATGTGGTGACGGTGGCAGTCCGCCGTGTCAACGTCACCGACCGCACGAAGGAGAACCTGCTCGATTATCTGGATCCGAAGAAATATACGATTCTTCCGAATACGGCCGGATGCTACACGGTGGAGGACGCGGTACGGTATGCGAGGCTTGCGCGCGCGGCAGGCGTGTCCGATCTGGTCAAACTGGAAGTGATTGGAGACGAGAAAACTCTGTTTCCGGACACCGCCGGACTCATCGAAGCGGCGAAAATTCTGGTGAAAGAGGGTTTCGTTGTCTTTCCTTATACGAACGATGATCCCATCGTGGCCAAAAAACTGGTCGATGTCGGCTGTCCCGCTGTCATGCCGCTTGCGGCTCCGATCGGGTCCGGTCTCGGCATCCGCAACCCATACAACCTGAAAATCATTTTGGAAACGGTGAAAGTTCCAGTCATTGTAGATGCCGGAGTCGGGACGGCCTCCGATGCGGCGTTGGCGATGGAGTACGGCGCCGATGCTGTCTTGATGAATACCGCAATCGCCGGAGCCCAGCATCCGATTATGATGGCGGAGGCGATGAAGCACGCCGTCGATGCGGGGCGACTGGCATTTAAAGCCGGACGGATGCCGCGCCGCTTGTATGCCACCGCGAGCAGCCCGATCGAGGGCATGCTGTAGGCGTGTTGGTCCGACATGGCGGCGGTGGATTTTCGTCTGTATCTCGTAACCGATCGAATGCAGACGCGGGGGCGGGCGATTCTGCCGTTGATTCGCTCCGCCGTCGAGTCCGGTCTACCGGCGCTGCAAGTGCGCGAGCGAGATCTTGCCGTCGGGCCGCTGCTCAATTTCGTCGCCGACGTTCGGCGCGGTCTCCGGGCGCGCCATCCCATCGTGCTCGTGAACGACCGTCTCGACGTCGCCTTGGCGACGGATGCAGACGGAGTTCATTTGAGGGCGGATAGTCTTCCGGCTTCCGTGGCACGTCGTATCTTGGGAGCTGAAAAGCTGATCGGTCAATCGACGCATTCCGTTGACGATGTCCGTCGCGCGTCGGACGAGGGTGCGGATTTCGTCGTGTTCGGTCCCGTGTTTGAAACGCCTTCCAAGCGGGCGTACGGACCGCCGTTGGGGTTGAGATCGCTCGAGGCGGTGGCGCGAGTCACCAAAATTCCAGTGTTCGCAATTGGCGGGATCACATTGGAGCATGTGGCGCAAGTGCGGCAAGCGGGAGCATTCGGAGTTGCGGTGTTGTCGTCGCTGCTCATGGCGGACAACGTTGCGCGTGAGACGGCCGATTTTCTTTCTGCATTGCGCCGGCCCGCATAATGCAATCGAACAAGTTCGTACAACTGAGATGCAATCGTCGCGATACAACCGCGTTCCAGTTGACCATGCATAGGGTGGGTGTTAGAATGCCTTCAAGCTCGCCAACGGTGCGGTGTTTCGCTGACTCGATAGGCGAGAGCTCGCATGGGTGAATCCCGAAAGGGCGCAGGACGCATTCATTCTCTCCGTGAATCCGTCAAGAAGATAACCCGTCGGCTGTCCGAAGGAGAATCTCCACGCGTGCAGAAACACGACGAGCACCAGCGAGAGATCGAAAAGCTTCGCGTGCAAATCCAATCGATGGAGGAAGAGATCCGCCGATTGTATCAATCCCGCCACCAACTCGAACAAACCAATCGTCAGAACGAACGCCTCGCTAGTACGCTGCAGGACGCCAAAGCGCAGATTGAATCGCTGCGCGCCGAAATCGACAAGTTGACGGCGCCGCCAAATTCCTACGCCATCTTTTCGAGTGCAAACGACGATGACACCGTGAACGTGTATGTCTCCGGTCGCAAAATGAAAGTCAGCGTGCATCCGTCGATCATCGTGAAGAATCTTCGCAAGGGGCAGGAAGTGATCCTGAACGAGGCGCTCAACATCATTGAGTCGCGTGGATTTGACAGTCAGGGCGAGGTGGTGCGGCTCAAAGACGTCATTGACGAGAAGCGGGCGCTCGTCACCTTGCACTTCGATGAAGAAAAGGTGGCCGAACTGGGCGAGCCGCTACTGGCCCAGAGACTCAGTGTGGGCGACCATTTACTATATGACCCTCGTTCAGGCTGCGTGATCGAGAAGTTGCCAAAATCCGAGGCCGAAGAGTTGGTGCTGGAGGAAATTCCAGACATCGCCTATGAGGATATTGGAGGGTTGCAGCGTGAACTCGAACAGGTCCGTGACGCCGTTGAGTTGCCCTTCCTGTATCCGCACTTGTTCGCGGAATACAAGCTGGCGGCTCCAAAGGGAGTCCTGCTGTACGGGCCACCAGGTTGTGGGAAAACCCTGATTGCGAAGGCCGTTGCAAATTCGATCGCTCGGAAGCTGGGGCATCTCACCGGCAAGGAAGTCCGGAGTTACTTCCTGCATGTGAAAGGGCCCGAATTGTTGAACAAGTATGTCGGGGAGTCGGAACGGCAGGTTCGCGAAGTATTTAAGAAAGCGAAAGAGCGGGCGGCGAGCGGTCATCCGGTCATCGTCTTCTTTGACGAAATGGATGCCTTGTTTCGTACCCGGGGAACCGGGATCTCATCGGACATCGAGTCGACTATCGTGCCGCAGTTTCTCTCCGAAATCGACGGCGTGGAGCGGTTGACCAATGTGATCGTCATCGGGGCAAGCAACCGACAAGATCTCATCGATCCCGCGGTTTTGCGGGCGGGACGATTGGACGTGAAAGTGAAAGTGTCCAGGCCCGACGTGATGGCGGCCAAGGACATCTTTTCGAAATATGTCACGACCGCTTTGCCATTTGACGCCAACGATCTCAAACAACACAAGGGTGACGTCGACGCACTCGTTGCGGAGGTGATTGCGACGACCGTGGCACAGATGTACAGCACGGCCGAAGAGAACCGGTTTATCGAAGTCACCTACGCGAACGGCGAAAAAGAGGTGCTGTACTTCAAGGACTTCGCCAGCGGCGCCCTCATCGAAGGAATCGTGTCGCGGGCCAAAAAGTTCGCAGTCAAGCGGGCAATCGCTAATGAAGGGCAGGGACTCCGCAGCGAGGATCTCATCCGCGCCATCCGTGAGGAATTCAAAGAGCATGAAGATCTGCCCAACACCACGAATCCGGATGATTGGGCAAAAATCGCCGGAAAGAAGGGGGAGAAGATCGTGCATATCAGGACGATTTCCGGCGGGGGAACAGACGCGCGGCAGATCGAGACGGTTGGAACCGGGCATTATTTGTAGGGTAGTCACGATTGGTTATGACTGCAGCGTATGCACCGCTTTCCAGAGTTGTCGGAACTGAAACGGAATTCGGCATTGCCTCTATGGATCCGAATTTCTCGGATCCGGTCGTCAACTCCATCCAGGTCATCGCCGCGTATCCTTCTCTGCCCGCTCCCCATGGTGTTTGGGACTACGAGAATGAAAACCCATTGCTGGATGCTCGGGGGTTCGAAGTCGAAGGCGAACGCGAGCGTCCCGGTCCTGAATACAATCGGCAATTAAATAAGCTATTGGGGAACGGAGGGCGCCTGTATGTCGACGGAGCGCATCCCGAATACAGCACTCCAGAGTGCTTGACGCCTCGTGAGATTGTGGCGCACGAGCGCGCGGGCGAGTTGATCGTCCAAAAGGCATTGCGTGCGTTAGACACGTCACGTGGTTCCGGAAACCCCTTCGTTCTCTACAAGAACAACTCGGACGGGAAGGGAAATAGTTACGGCTACCATGAGAATTATCTGGTTTCTCGAGCTGTGTCCTTTGACATGCTGGCCAAGATCCTTGTGCCCTTTTTCGTGACCCGTCAGATTTTCGCCGGGGCAGGCAAGGTAGGAGCCGAAAACCAAACATCGCACTGTGAATTTCAGATCTCCCAGCGGGCGGACTTCTTCGAGTCGCTGATGGATCTCAACACGATGGTGAAGCGTCCCATCATCAATACTCGGGACGAACCGCACAGCGATCCCAGCAAGTATCGACGGCTTCATGTAATTGTGGGCGACGCCAATATGGCTGAACTGTCAACGTTCCTGAAAGTGGGAACCCTCGGCCTCGTCCTGGACATGGTGGAAGCCGGATGGGTGATACCCGCGTTCGAACTGGAGAATCCAGTCCGTGCCATCAAAGAAGTCTCACGTGATTTGGAAGTCAAGCAAACGTTGAAGTTGGCTGATGGCCGCCCGACAACCGCCTTGCATATCCAACGGACGTATCTGCGGGCCGCCGTGGAGTTCTCAGCCACGCGTCCGGCTTCCCCTCAGATCCAAGAAGTTCTGCAGTGCTGGGGAAAGGTGCTCGATAAGTTGGAGTCCGAGCCCATGGCATTGGCTCGCCAGCTGGATTGGGTAGCCAAACGACAGATAATCGAGTCATATATGGAACGGAAGGGGTGCGGGTGGTCCGACTCTCGCGTACGGCTGATGGATCTGCAGTACCACGACGTCCGTCCGGAGAAGGGGTTGTATTATGCCCTCGAGCGGACAGACCGGATTGATCGGCTGTGTTCGGATGCCCTCGTCGCCGAGTCCGAGCAAGCGCCTCCATCCGGGACTCGAGCCTACTTTCGAGGGCGCTGCGTGAAGAAGTATGCGTCGGCCGTCTATGGCGCAAGTTGGACTTCAGTGCTTTTCGATGTCGGTAATACCACAATCAAGAAGGTTCCACTGATAGACCCCCATCGAGGCACCGAAGCGCTCACGCGAAGCCTGATTGACGGGAGCGACACGGCTACCGAGCTGCTCACGAAGCTCCAAGCCTAGCCGAGTTGACCGCGATCTTACATCCATGAAGCTTCCCTTTTTCCCCCACCACGACGGTTCAAGTTTTTTTGATTTTCTTCAACACGAGCGGCCCGATCTGACCGCGTCGTCACCGCGTTCACAAGCGCTGGTCGGATCCCGCGATCCGTCATCAGGTCATGGTGTCCCCTCCGTCCCGATCGGGACCACGGTGTTAGCCCTCAAGTTCGCCGATGGTGTTGTGATGGCTGGTGATCGACGGGCGACGGAAGGGTATCAGATTGCCGATCGGCGGATCCAAAAGGTCTTTTCCATCGACGGATTTTCTGCCATGGCTATTGCCGGTGCGGCAGGACCTTGTCTGGAAATGGCCAAACTCTTCCAAACGGAATTGGAACACTACGAGAAACTCGAAGGCGTTCAGCTCTCATGCGAGGGGAAGGCCAATAAGCTTGGGCAAATGGTCAAGGCCAACTTGCCGATGGTGTTTCAAGGATTGGTGGTCATGCCGATCTATGCCGGGTTCGATCTGCCCAGAAACGAGGGCAGAATCTTTAAGTACGATGTGACCGGCGGACGGTATGAAGAATCGGACTACTATGCGATAGGGTCGGGAGGCAAAGAGGCGCGCAACACAATGCGCGAGCACTATCGACCACGTCTTCCCCAAGCCGAGGCCATCCGGACGGCGCTCCTCTCTCTATACAACGCGGCGGAGGACGACGTGGGTACCGGCGGGCCAGACCTCGTGCGCGGTATTTTCCCGACGGCGAAGCTCATCACACAACACGGAGTGATGGATGTCGACGAGGCAACCATCAAGGCCTTGTACGGCGAACTGATCGCCTCTCGTACAAGGACGGAAGGATAGACAGTGGCGCTGCCCTACTACGTCTCACCGGAACAGGTGATGCAGGACAAGGCGGAATACGCCAAGAAGGGTATCGCCAAGGGCCGTTCCATCGTCGCCATGGAGTACGACCAGGGTGTGCTGCTCACAGCTGATAATCCCAGTGCCTCCTTGCACAAGGTCTCGGAAGTCTACGACTGCATCGCCTTTTCTGGAGCGGGAAAGTACAGCGAGTTTGAAAACCTTCGCAAAGCCGGCATCCGCCACGCAGATCTCAAGGGGTTCACCTATAGCCGTGAGGACGTGACCGCGCGCTCGTTGGCCAATACCTACTCCCAGGCGCTGGGGACCATTTTCAGCCAGGAATTGAAGCCGTTGGAGGTCGAGATCCTCGTCGTGGGAATCGGGATGGGAACGGAACCCAATGAAATCTACCGCATCTCGTTCGACGGGAGCATCATTGACGAACGGGCATACGCCGTGATCGGTGGTCGGGCTGATGTTCTCCAGGCCTACTTAAAGGATCGGGTGCCGACACCCCTGCCTCCCTTGGGGAAGGCACTGGCCTTGTCCTACGCCGCGCTGCTCGAAGGCGGCAACAGCGCGAAAATTGCCTCTGAAGGACTGGAAGTCGCGGTGTTGGACCGTAGCAGCAAGGCCGGGAGAAAATTCCGGCGGTTGTCGATCGCTGAAATCCGGCAGTTCATCTCCGCCTAAATCTCTACAGCCTGGTGACGTCGTCCGCGATCGGTTGCAGGCCCCGTCGCGCGTGTGTATGCTGCTCAAAGGGTGACCTCGTGATGAACCCACGGATCTTTGGACTTGAGAACGAGTACGGGCTCATTTTTTCTCCAAATGGCCGGATCTACCTGCCCATGGAGAAGGTCCTTGGGTACATTTTTGAGGGACTGATTCCCAACAGCTGGCCTTCGAATGCGTTCCTGGTCAATGGGGCTCGCTTTTATCAAGACACAGGCTGTCATCCCGAATATTCGACGCCGGAGTGCGATAACATCCTTGATCTGGTGGTGCACGACAAGGCGGGGGAACGCCTGCTCGAGGCGTGTCTACCCGCCGCCGAAGAGCGCTTACGCGAAGAGGGCCTGTCGGGGGAGATCTATATCTTCAAGAACAACACCGATTCCCTTGGAAACACCTACGGTTGCCATGAAAACTACCTCATGCGGCGTGACGTCGATTTCTGGAAAGTCACCGAGCAACTGATCCCATTTTTCGTGACGAGACAGATCTACGCGGGAGCCGGAAAGGTCTTGAAGGTGTCGGGGAAGCCGCAGTTTTTCATTTCACAACGGGCCCAACACATTCACGAAAAAACATCCTCGTCCACGACCTCTTCCCGAAGCATCATCAATACGCGTGACGAACCGCATGCCGATGCCGAGCGATATCGTCGTCTCCACATCATCGTGGGGGATTCGAACATGTCCGAGTACGCCACTTACTTGAAGGTCGGGACGGCGACGCTGGTCCTTTCCATGATCGAGGAGGGGTACACCGTTAATGGTATGGAACTAGAAGACCCCGTTAAGGCCATTCGGGAGATTTCACGTGATCCGACCTTGAAAAAAAAGGTTCGGCTCGATGATGGACGGCAGATGAGCGCACTTGAGATACAGCGGGTGTACCTCGACCGGGCGCAAGAATTCCTCGCAGCTCAGCCGAGTGATGCTGTCATGGACGACGTACTCGGAAAATGGGCGCGGATATTGGATCGTTTGGAAGAAGATCCCATGCAGTTGGGCCGCGAAATCGATTGGGTGGCTAAGCGGCACGTGATTCAATCTTATGTAGACAAGAAGGCAGTCGGGTGGGATGATCCTCGGGTGTTCCTGATGGACCTCCAGTTTCACGACGTCAAACGAACACGTGGACTCTACTATCTGATGGAAAACAAAGGGTTGGTCGACCGCATGGTCACGGAGGACGCCGTGCAACGAGCCATGTCCGTTCCGCCGCAGTCTACGCGGGCCAAGGTACGGGGAGATTTCATCCGTTTCGCGCGAGCCAAGAATCGCTCGTATACCGTCGACTGGACGTACCTGAAGTTGAACGGCTACTGGGAAGAAACGATCCTATGCATGGATCCGTTCAGCCCCGTCAATAGGCGGGTGGAGGAACTGGTTTCCCAAGTGGCCGGTCTTCGATTTTATCGTTAATGCGAACGGATAAGGACCGAGCCAACCGATGAGCGCGGCCGAACGTCTGGTTCTCACTGCAATTGTCATCCTGGCCAGTATCTTCCCGGTAGAATGGCTCCCCGTTGGTGTGCAGATGTTGCACGGCACCGACGGGCAACTTTCCGGCAAACAAGGGCAGGTCCTGATCGTACGTGTGCCCGTCGACGATCGGACCGCAACGGTCGAGGGTCGGTTTCTAGGACGCACTGTTCATTTTTCTCCCGAGTTTGACGGCGGCCAATCGTCAGGGTTTCTTGCGTTGCTGGGGATCGACATGCAGGATAAGCCCGGTACCCACGAATTGACGGTTGACGTGCAGATCCAGAACGAGCACAAGACTCTTACCTATAACGTGGTTGTGATCAAGGAGCGTTTCGCGGTGGAGCGGCTGAAATTGCCGAAGGCAAAGGTCGACTTGGACGAGAAGGCGCTCGCCCGATACAAGGACGAACAGGCTCAGGTGCAGGATGCTTTGGCTGAAGATTCGACCTTGCGTTTGTGGGCATCGAACTTCGTCGAGCCGGTCAAAGGCCGAACCAGTGGGCGTTTCGGGAGCGTGCGAATTCTGAACGGCAAGCCGAAAAATCCTCATCGTGGCGAGGACATCGCCGCGCCCTCCGGCCAGGACGTGGTGGCGAGTAACGACGGCTTAGTGCGCCTGACCGTGGATCACATTTTTTCCGGAAAGGGCATCTATTTGGACCACGGCCTTGGGCTGTATTCGCTCTATTTTCACCTCTCTGACATTCTCGTCACTGATGGGGAGAAAGTGAAAGCCGGTCAAGTGATTGGTAAGGTCGGAGCGACCGGACGTGCGACGGGACCTCATCTGCATTGGGGTGCGAGGGTCGGAGGCGCCTGGGTCAACCCCTTTTCCCTCGTAAGTCTCCCTCTGGACAATCACGCTGCACCGCATGTGGGTGCGTCCAACTAGGTACCCTCCCCTGCGTCGGCTTTCCCGTTCACGACCGCACTCCTCCTACCCTGGCTAGGTGTTCGTGGTGACGGCGGGAGACGCGCGATTCACGACGTTGTCGGCCGCGCACGAGAGCGCGGTGTCATGCACGTGATCGAGCGCATAGATGCGGAATTGCACCAATCGGGTCGGGAGCAAGTCGAGAAATTCCTCAAGCGGGTCTCGCGATACGCTTTTTGTGCTTGGATCGTACACGAATAGCGGGGTTCCTCTCGAGTCTTTCGGGTCGGGCCTGGGGTCGAGTGGTGCCATGTCTACCCGGAACGGCACGGATTGCAGAGATGGAGGCAGCGCTTTCTTGATCCGCTTCTCGAAGTTGGCGTGACTGGGAAAGTCCATTCCTCGCTCCTGTCCCGTCTCCTTGAGGACTGTCGCATACGCCATCTTCCACTTGACATCGCGACCAAGAATTCTGTTCCACTCACGGCTGAGACGTCGGCGGCCCGGATGACGCGAGGAACTCCATCGCCGCACCTCTTCCAAGAGCGACCAGTCCGTGAGGGAAAGATACCGGTCCATGTGGTCGCGTGGGTTGTGCGGAAACAATAACTGCATCGTCTCTCCGAATATGTCGCGCAGGTGAATGTCGATCGCCCGGGTCGTCCGGTGATAATAGACGTTCGAGTAGAGATACATGCGGGTGGTGAGGAACATTTGCAGCGCAGGAAGCCCGGTCTTGTGGATCGTGAATCCGCGCTTGGAAATAAGCGTGTAATGGATCAGACGATCCAAATCCACGGGACCGACGGCCACCCCGCACATGTAGGAGTCCCGCAGGACGTAATCAAGATTGTCCCCCGTGTAACTACCGGCAATGATGGGTTGGAGGTGCCGTAGCCATTCGGGAATGCGCGAGCTGTCCTTGGTCTTTTCCTTCAAAATCAAGTGCGCGATATGTGCTGGGTCCAGGGTCTCTCCTTTTGCGAAAGCGCCGTTCGGGCTCCGTCGGATCTTCTGGATTAAGGGGCCCAGGTGGTCTTTAATGATGAGTTGACCAAGTCGTTCGTGCGTCAGATCGTATTGAGTCAGGAAATTGTCATCAAAAAAGTGGCAGAACGGTCCGTGTCCGATGTCGTGGACCAGCGCCGTGACTCTGAGCAACTCTTCAACATAGTTGATTGACGGCACCGATGGCGCCGCCTCCAGCAAAGACGGGTAGAGATGCCTCGCAAAACGACCGGCGACGTGCATGGTGCCGAGGGAATGTACGAAGCGACTGTGCTCGGCCGAGGGATAGACCCATCGGGCGCTTTGCAACTGAAAGATGTACCGAAGACGCTGCATCCATGGGGAATCAATCAGGTCTTTTTCCGTGCGCTCCGATGGGTCAGGCGTATCGAAAGGCACCGTAAACGTGATGTACTCGTGGATGGGATCGGCGATCAGGGCGCAGCCGTCATAGGGAGATGCCGAATGGGAGACGTGCGCGTTGGTGGTGGGCCGGCTTGGTCGTTTCATCCCGTCACAGTAATTGATTTTATCTTAGCCAATGTCGCGCGAACGCGGCAATGGGTCGGAATCGGCATGCTTGCGTCGTGAGCGGAAGCGAACGAGCAGCCAGAGGGCGATTGGGTAGGCGGCGAGCGCAGTGACCATGCTCAGCACCGTGCTCCCGATCACGAAGGGGACGGCATAGGGAGCAACGGCATGGAGGATGCCCATCGCGCTTGTGTCAGACCACTCCAGACTTGTAGGGAAGGGGGTCCCGGTGAGGACGCAGCCCAACCATAGTGAGAACCCCAAGACAGGAATCAACGTCCATGGCGTGTTGATACAGGCCCCCGCGAAGAGGGCCACAAGATTCAAACGAAACGCCCAGGCACATGCGAGCACCATGATTGTGTGAAGCCCGTAGGGTGGGGAAAACGTAATGAAGATCCCAATGGCAAATGCTAAGGCGGTGCGTTCCGGCGCCTCATCCAGGTGCAGGAGTTGTCGGAGCAAGCTGCGGATGCGGGAGGGATTCGCCATCGTTAGGGACGATGCGAGGTCCGAAAATGCCGGTAGCCCGTCATAGGCAGCGGTCGGAGGAATCCGGATTGCTCACGTACCTGTCGACCCAACTTCCAAGGAACGATCCGCCCGATTTCGGTCACCTGCACGTGCAGGTGGCGAGCAAGCACGCGAACCGCCTCGCTGTCGTGGGGCCTCGTGGCAAACAAGAGCTCGTAGTCCTCGCCTCCTTGCAGCGCCAGGTCGATCAATGGACGGGACGTAGCCGCCGCCAGGCCTCGCAGCGCTGCGGAGACGGGCAAAGCGGCCAAATCAACCTGCGCTCCTACCCGGCTGGCCTCGCACAGGTGCGGTAAATCCGCAGATAACCCATCCGACAGATCGATCATTGCGGTGGCGAGTCTCAGGCGCCCCAACTCGGTACCCAGGGCCACGCGGCACTCTGGCCGGCGATGTCGCCGCAGCAGGTATGCTCGATGCCGAAACGGCAGGCGCCGTCCCAATACACGCCTGGGGTGCATCTGGGTAAGAATCAGGCCTCCCAAGGCATCTCCAAGAAAACCGCTGACGAACACACGATCGCCGGGTTGGGCTCCTCGTCGCAGGATTGCCCGTGCACCCGCCGCCCGGCCGATGGCGGTGATGGCGATGAACAATCCCTCACGGGACCCTGACGTATCGCCACCGATAATACGGACGTCGTGCGGGCGGCACACGTCCGAGAGCCCACGATACAGCCGAAGGACATCTCGTGAAGAGAGGCGGGAAGGGATCGCGACATCGACCAAGAGATAACGTGGATGCGCCCCCATCGCCGCCAAGTCGCTGAGATTGGCGGCGCCTGCTTTGTACCCCAGATCCACCAGACTCGTGGTCGCTAACGAAAAGTGGATGCCATCTGCGAGCAGATCCGTCGTGAAGATCCACGGAGCCGTTCCGGATGCCCGTACCACCGCGGCGTCGTCTCCGATACCAGCTACAATCTCTGGAGCCAGACCGCCGAAACGGGATCGGATCAGATCGATGAGGGCAAACTCGTCAAGAGGGACGGAGGAGCGTCGAGAACGAGCGCCCGGCATATCACGCTTGCGGGGGATGAATCGCCGCACCTGGACGCGCTGGGCGGCGGAGCGGCGATCGCGGCGCCGGCTTCGAGGCTTTGTGGTGGGGGATCCTGCTTTTACCTTTTCGGGCGTGAGTGCCGTTGCCGGTCTTTGCGAGGCCGCTGGGAATCCGTCGAAGACCGGCACGAATCACGTCGTCCATAGTATCCGCAAAGACGAACGTAAGGCCCTTCAGCAGGTGCTTTGGTATTTCGTCGAGATCTTTCTTGTTGCGCTTCGGCAAGATGACCGTGGTCATGTGCGCGCGCTTCGCAGCGAGAATTTTTTCCTTTAAGCCGCCGATGGGAAGCACGCGCCCGCGCAGCGTCACTTCGCCGGTCATCGCGACGTCGCGCCTGGCCGGCATGTTTGACAGAGTTGAGGCGATCGCAGTGGCCATCGTGATGCCCGCCGACGGTCCGTCCTTGGGAATGGCACCGGCGGGTACGTGAATGTGAAGGTCGGTCTTCCCGAAGAGATCGGGTGCGATCCCGAGCACCTTGGCCCGAGCCCGAACATAGCTCAGTGCGGCCTGCGCCGACTCCTTCATGACATCGCCCAGGTGTCCGGTGAGCGTGAGGTGGCCTTTGCCCTTCATGGCCGAGGCTTCGATGTACAGGACGTCTCCACCGCTTTCGGTCCATGCCAGTCCTGTGGCGACGCCGACTTCATCTTTTTCCTGTTCCGGATCCGGAACGAACTTCGGCACGCCGAGGTACTTATGCAAATTTGCCGGCGTGATCGTCTGGCACTGCGTGCGGCCTTCCGCAACTTTCTTGGCCACCTTCCGCATGATATTGGCGACTTCCCGCTCCAGGCTGCGAACGCCGGCCTCGCGGGTGTAATGCGAGATCGTTTGGCGTAGCGCCGCCTCGCCCAACTGAATATGTTTTTCGGTGATCCCATGTTCCGTTAGCTGTCGCGGTACGATATAGCGTTGCCCAATGCCCAGCTTTTCCTCTTCGGTGTAACCGGGGATTTCGATGATCTCCATCCGGTCTCGCAAAGCCGGCAAAATAGGATCGATCAGGTTGGCCGTGGCGATAAACATGACATCCGTCAGATCGAACGGCACGCCGAGATAATGGTCGCTAAAGGCGTGGTTCTGTTCCGGATCGAGCACTTCCAGCAGCGCGGCGGAAGGATCCCCGCGAAAATCCATGCCGACCTTGTCCACTTCGTCGAGCATAAAGACGGGGTTGTTCGTGCCAGCCTGTTTCATGCCCTGGATGATGCGGCCGGGAAGCGCTCCCACGTACGTCCGGCGGTGGCCACGAATTTCAGCTTCGTCACGCACTCCGCCCAGACTGATGCGCACGAATTCGCGTCCCAAGGCGCGGGCGATCGATTTCCCAAGCGACGTCTTTCCGACGCCTGGAGGGCCTGCGAAGCAGAGGATCGGGCCTTTCATCTTGTCTTTGAGTTTCCGCACCGCGAGATATTCCAAGATGCGCTCTTTGACCTTTTCCAGGTCGTAGTGATCCTCGTTCAGCACCTTGGCGGCGGCCTTGATATCCAGGTTGTCCTTCGATTTCTTGCTCCAAGGAAGTTCGACCATCCATTCCAGGTACGTGCGGACCGTCGCGGATTCGGCGGTATCGGGATGCATTTTTTCGAGCCGCTTGAGTTGCTTCTCGACTTCCTTCAGTACCTTCTCCGGCATCTTGGAATCTTTGACCCGCTTGCGGAACTCCTGGATTTCCTCCGAGCGTTCATCGAGTTCTCCCAGCTCCTTCTGGATCGCCTTCAGTTGTTCGCGTAGGAAATACTCGCGCTGGGTCTTGTCCATCTCCCCTTTGGCCTGGGCCTGGATTTTTTGCTGCATCGAGAGGACTTCAATCTCTTTGGCCAGGATCTCACTGGCCTGGCGCAGCCGGGCGATCGGATCGAAGATTTCCAATACGCTCTGAGTCGTTTCGACCTTCAGGCCAAGGTTCGACACCACCATATCGGCGAGTCGTCCCGGATCCTCCAGGTTCTCAATGACCACCATGACGTCGGGAATAAGGACCTTCCCCAGGCTGACGAGGCGCTCGACCTGCTCCTTGGCCGTCCGCATCAGCGCCTCCGATTCGAGTGAAGAGGTCGTAACCTTCTTCTCGACGACTTTATCGATGCGGACGGAGAAGTAAGGATCGTGCTGGATATAGTCAGTGATTTTGGCCTTGACGATGCCCTGCACCAGAATCTTGATACGCTCATCGGGGAGCTTCAGCATCCGCATGATCACGCCGACCGTCCCGACCCGGTGAATATCGTCCTGGCTGGGATTTTCCACGTCGAGGGCTTTTTGGGTGGCGAGGAAAATCATGCGGTTGCCCGCAAGGGCCGCCTCGATGGCTTTGATCGACATGTCTCGACCGACAAACAACGGCAAGACCATGTAGGGGAAGACGACGATGTCCCGGACGGGGAGCAGCGGCAGATGATCCGGGACGTCGGCATGCGACACCGACTCGAGACCCGGATCCGGGGTCGTCTCGACGAGGGGCTCGTCCTTCGTGGCCGACTCGTGTTTGGGTTTCGGGGTGCCGCCCATTTCAGGACCGTCTCCGGCGGAGTAGAGGAATGAGGGTGCGCAGGTAATCTCCAAAGGTCGGTCCAAGTTTGGGATTGGCCAGCCCAAACTCCACGGTCGCGATGAGGAAGCCCAGTTTGTCGCCGGCGTCGTGCCGTGATCCATCGATCTCCACGGCGTACATGGGTGATTTTTTGGCCAGGGACTGAAGGGCGTCCGTCAGTTGAATCTCACCGTTTTTGCCCGGCTTGGTTCGCCCGAGAATTGAAAAAATCTCTGGAGGCAGGACATACCGTCCGATAATCGCATAGTTCGACGGCGCATCCGCCGTCGCCGGTTTTTCAACTACACTGTGCACGCGAAAGATTCCCTTACCGACGGGTTTCGGTTGAATGATGCCATATCGATGAACCTCGTCGCGCGGGACCTGCTGGACCCCTAGCACGGCGCCTCGCCGTGCTTCATAGGCTTTGACGAGTTGCGCCAATCCCGGCACACGCCCGTCGATGATCTCATCCCCCAGAATGACGGCGAACGGCTCGTCGCCGATCAGGTGCCGGGCGCACAAGACTGCATGACCTAATCCGCGGGCCTCGGGCTGCCGGACATAGCAAAAATTAGCGAGTTTCGAGATCTGTTCCACCTCTTTGAGCAAGTCGAGCTTCCCATTCGAACGGAGGTTCTCTTCGAGTTCGAATGATCGGTCAAAATGGTCTTCGATTGCGCGCTTGCCTCGTCCGGTAATCAGGATGATGTCCTCGATGCCCGACGCCACGGCCTCTTCCACCGCGTATTGGATCAGCGGCTTGTCCACGAGCGCCAGCATCTCCTTCGGAGACGCCTTGGTGGCGGGCAGGAATCGTGTCCCGAGACCGGCAACGGGAATGACAGCTTTGCGGACCATCGTCGTTGGAAAGAGGTTTGGAAGAGATCGCGCGGACTCTGCGAGTCTATGTGATGGGGTAGGCGAAGTCAAGGAAGACCGTGGACGTTGCACGCGGTGCCGGATCGCCATGGCCGTCGCTTTACATTGGGCTGAGTGAACTCTATAATTTGGCCGTTTTGTCGAATGCTTTCCGAGATTCCTCGCCTCTATGCATGCGACGGAGGTCGCACAGATTCCAGAGACGACAATTCGTTCGAGTCGGCATCGGTTTCGTCTGGATCTGGAACCGCGTCGGCCGCTTTCTGCACATGTCAGGATACAGAACTGTATCGGCCTGGATCACGGAGGGAGGCATCGCATGGGGCCGGGTTGAGTGACTCCCTTCAGCGCCAGTCTCCGAGCGTGCTGCTGTGGATTGCTCTGGGTGTTGGTCGTCGGATACAGCCTGACTGCAGGGGCACAGGAGCCTGTCCAACACGTGACCGGCATTACCATTGAAGGTAACCGCCGGATCGACGCGTCGGCCATCGAGGGACGTTTGACGCTCAAGGTTGGGGATCCCTACAGCCCCGCCGTGATTCGAGATCAGATTCGCCACCTGTACGACTCCGGATTTTTCGAAGACGTCCAGACCGACGTTGACACGACCCCGGACGGGGTGGCCGTCACCTTTCATCTGACAGAGAAGCCCTTCATTACCGAAATTGTTTTCGACGGAAACGAAGAACTTAGCGAGGACAAGCTCAAAGAAAAAATCACGATTAAAAGCCAGGCCTTTCTCGATCCGCAGCAAGTCAAGGAAAGTGCAGAGAAAGTCCGCGTGGCGTACACTGAGGAAGGCTACTATAACTGCCAGGTCACGCCGATCGTTCAAACGCTCGACGAGGATCGCAAGCGATTGACCTTTTTTATTAAGGAAGGCGCGAGGACAAGGATTAAGTCGGTCATGTTCGAGGGTGCCAAATCCGTTTCGCATAAAGAACTCAAGGGTGTGCTGGCGACGCGTGAGTGGGCCCCCTGGTACGCTCTGTTTACGAAGTTCACCTTGCCGTCTCTGATCTCCGACTCCGGCACGCTTAAACGCGAAGAAGTGCCGAATGACGTCGAGCGAATTCGAGAAGTTTACATGAACAAGGGCTATCTCAACGTGCAGGTTGGCCTGCCCACCATCGAGTTGACAGAAGACAAGAAGTGGTTCCTGGTGACCTTCGCTATTGGGGAGGGTGAGCCATTCACGGTGGAGGAACTGGGCTTCCGGGGAAATACCGTTTTCGAAGAGGCGGAGCTGCGCAGTGGGATGCAGATTACAGAGGGCGAGATTTTTCAGCGCCAGAAGCTGCGGGATGAAATCACCCGGATCACTGACAAGTATGGCGCACGGGGGTATCCGTTCGCCGATGTCTCGCCCAATATTATCCCTGATCACGAGCGTAAGACCGCCAAGCTCATTTTCCACATCAAAGAAGGCGAGCTCGCCCGGATCAGGCAGATTAAGATTTCTGGCAACGACAAAACGCGAGATAACGTTATTCGGAGGGAGTTGCGGGTTGACGAATCGGATATTATCGACACGGTTTCACTGAAACGAAGCTTTCAACGCCTGAACAATCTCAACTTCTTCGAGACGGTCGAAATTCTGCCCAAGCAGGTTGAGCCCGACAAGGTGGATCTTGAGGTCAAAGTCAAGGAAAAGTCGACCGGGGTCTTCAGCATCGGCGGCGGGTTCAGTACGCTGGATCAGTTGGTGGCAGTGGCCGATATTACGGAGGGGAACCTCGGCGGCTACGGATGGCTGGGGCGGATCCGTGGTCAGTTGGGTCAGCGGCGTAACCTTGGATTGATTACATTCCGGAACCCCTACTTGAACGATTCGTATACATCACTGCAGCTCGACATTTACAGCACCGCGACGAATTACCTGACGTACTTCGAGAACAAGGCGGGTACCAGTGTCTCGTTCGGGCGCTGGTTGTCCGAGTATATTTTCGGTAGTATTACTCCGTTTGCGGAGCAATTGAACTATTCGAATGCGACGGCGGATGCGCCGGAGTTCATTTTGCTCCAGTTGGGGAAACAATCGTCGACGGGAATGCGAACCCTCTTGGCGCGAGATACGCGGGACTATTACCTGGATCCTCGCACGGGCCTCCGAACCAGCATCGGGTTCGACTTCGCGTCATCTAAGCTGGGCGGAACGAACGATTTCTACAAGATCACCGCCGACGTTTTGAAATACACCCCTCTCCTGTTTGATACGCGATTTTCGGTTCGCGCTCGGTACGGGCAGGTTCGGGCCTATAACGGAAAAGCCATTCCATTGGCTGAGCG
The DNA here is from genome assembly GCA_036984305.1 of Nitrospira sp. Classification (NCBI taxonomy): domain Bacteria; kingdom Pseudomonadati; phylum Nitrospirota; class Nitrospiria; order Nitrospirales; family Nitrospiraceae; genus Nitrospira; species Nitrospira sp. Next base: position 2,713,557 of record BQWY01000001.1, on the reverse strand, counting down.
ATATTTCGTCGGAGGCATCAATACGATGCGCGGTTTCGTCTTCGGACGTGCAGGGCCGGTGACGCCGAGCGGATCCTTAGTGGGAGCCGCGAAGGAATTGATCTTCAACTTCGACTTTATCTTCCCGATTTCCTCGGAAGCCAAGTTGAACGGCGTGATCTTTTTCGACTACGGTAAAGGCTTCGACGATGGAGAACCTCTGAGCTTGGACCTCCGGAGCGCGACAGGCGTTGAACTGCGCTGGATTTCTCCGTTCGGACCGCTGCGGGCGGCCTATGGGTTCAATTTGGATCCGCGGCCCACCGAGCGGCAAGGAGTGTTCGAATTTACTGTGGGGAGCTTGTTCTAGCATGCCTATGATGTTCACGAGATCACTCTGTTCAACCTTCCATTGCGGCCCAGGATACAGGGATTTGGCACGATGGGGACCCGTGCTCTTCGCATTTTTCCTGGCGGCCTGTGCGCAGCCCAATGGGAATGGGAAGATCGCGGAGGGACGTATTGCCGTCATCGATGCACAACGGGTGCTCAACGAAAGTGTGCCGGGCAAGAAAGCCAAAGAGACGTTGGGGACCTTTACCAAGAATCGTCAGGCGCTGATCGAGTTGGAAGAGCGCGACCTGCGACGCATGGAAGAAGATTTTGTCAAGCAAAACAGTGTGCTCAGTGCCGGCGCCAAACGGGAGCGGGAAGAGGCATTTCGTCGACGCATGGCCGACTATCAGCAGAAGGCGGCCGAAATGAATCGAGAAGTGCAGGAAAAGCAAAAAGAGGTGCTCGAGGCCTTTCGCGAGCGCTTGGAGCAGGTCGTAGAACGGATGGCCAAACAGTTGGGCGTGCAGATCGTGGTGGAACGCGGTCGCGGAACGCCGACCATTTACAGTGACGCGTCCTTGGATATCTCGGAGCGTGTCATTGACGAACTGAACAAAGAATAGAGTGAGTAAGGAGGGCACGGAGTGATGCTTCGAATGGTGAACAGGTTGCGCTTCATTCCGGACTGGTGTGGCGTGCACTTTACAGTCGGGTTGATGGTGTTGATCGTGACGCCCGCCTGGGGGGCGGAGCGCTACGTGGTGGGCGTGATGAATCAGCAGGTCGTCATCGAGAAATCCAAGACTGGACGCAAGGCGTTGGATGAACTGAAGGCCTATTCGGCGGCCCGACAAAAGATCATCGCCTCCGATGAGGACGAGCTCAAGTCGTTGGAGACGGCCGCGCAAGAGACGGGTCTGAAGGAGGAGCAGCGGCGGGAAAAGGAGTCATTATTCCGAACCAAGCTCGAGGCCTATCAGCGTCGTATCCAGGGCTTCAATCGTGAGATTCAGCAAAAACAAAATGAGATGGTGGCGGAATATGGCACACGTATCGGCGCCGCGGCGGAGGCGGTGGCCAAGCGCCACGGCTATGCGGCGGTGATCGACGAAGGGACCGAGAGCAATGTGCGCATCGTCATTTATCGCCATCCGTCGATCGATATGACGGATGAAGTCATCAAGGAGTTCGATGCGCGTGTGAATCGCGCGAAATAGGACTTGCCAGGAAAGCGATCGCCGACCTCCAGGGATTGGACGCCAGCATCGTCGGGAGCAATCTCGATTAAACGATTGATCCAGGCGATGTGTCGAAGCGGTCGAGCATGAGACGAGGCTGGTATGCAGGATGTTCAACAAGGTCGTCCAGCAGGGCTTTGGTGCACGCCAAACCGAGGGGAGCGTGTTTCCGCGTATCGAGGGGGCGTACTCGGGACGCGACGCTGACGGACTTGTTCAACATCCTGCGGAGAAGGAGCAGGGCGTATGGCTGAAATGGACATCACGACTATTCTTTCCGTAATACCGCACCGATATCCGTTCCTGCTCGTGGATCGGATTCGGGAATGGGAACCGAATGTACGAATCGTCGGAATCAAGAATGTGACGGCAAACGAGCCGTTTTTTCCGGGACATTTCCCCGGGAGGCCGATCATGCCTGGTGTGCTGATCGTGGAATCGATGGCACAAGTCGGCGGAGTCCTGGCGTTCAAGTCCGCCCCTCCCGGCGGGAAGCCAGCGGTGTATCTGACGGGTGTCGATGCTGCAAAATTCAGAAAACCGGTGGTGCCGGGCGATCAGCTTCGGCTCGAGGTGACGGTGTTGAAGCGCCGTCCGCCGTTTTGGCGAATGCACGGGCAGGCGTATGTGGGGGAAACATTGGTGTGTGAGGCCGAAATCACGGCGATGGTCACGGAGGAGCAGTCGTCGATCTCCGTTACATGACTCACATGACGAGGCGGCGGCGTTGTTCGACGGATACCCGAATGGCGATTGATCCTTCGAGGGAGGAGAGAGCGTGAACATTCATCCAACAGCGGTTGTACATCCGAAGGCCCAGGTGGCATCGGATGTCAGCGTTGGTCCCTACTGTGTGATCGGGGAACATGTGAAGATCGGGAAAGGGACTCGCCTGTTCTCGCATGTCTGTGTGGAGGGCTGGACCGAAATCGGTGAACGGTGCGAACTTCACCCCTTTGCATCGATCGGCGGACCGCCGCAGCATCTGGGCTACAAAGGGGAACCGACCAAGGTGATCATCGGCCATGACAACGTGCTGAGGGAGTATGTCACCGTGAATCGTGCGACGGTCGCGGGCGGAGGCGTGACGAGCATCGGCCATCACAATTTTCTCATGGCCTATGTGCATCTGGCACATGATTGCCATGTGGGCAATCATGTGATCGTCGCCAATTCGGCAAACTTCGCGGGGCACATCACCGTAGGCGACCATGCCATCATCGGCGGGTTGACCGGCGTGCACCAGTTCGTCCGAATCGGTGCGTATGCCATGGTCGGCGGATGCTGTGCGTTGGGGCAAGATGTTCCGCCCTTCACACGGGCTGCAGGAGGCTACCGCGCGCGGCTCTATGGGCTGAACAGCGTGGGGTTGAAGCGCCATCAATTCTCCTCGGAGCGAATTGCCGGTCTCAAGAAGGCCTTCGACCTTCTGTTTCGGGAAGGGCATCGCCTTGCGGAGGCCAGCAAGCTCGCTCGTGAGCGCTTCGAGGGTAATCCGGACGTGAAGGATCTCCTGGTCTTCCTTGAGGGAACGAAGCGTGGCGTGTGTCGGGCGGCGTCCGCCGAGGAAGCCGCCGATGAGTGACCCTGTTGTTGCCCGTCCGCCCGAGCCTCAGGCCGAAGGAACCCTGGGTCTGATAGCGGGAAACGGCAGGTTCCCCATTATCTTTGCGGACAATGCGCGGCGTATGGGCTATCGTGTCTGCGCCGTGGCCCATGTCGGTGAGACGGATCCTGCCTTGGCCGAGCACGTCGATCGCATCCACTGGGTGAAAATCGGACAATTAAATAAGTTGGTCGGCGCGTTCAAGGCGGACGGTATCACTCAGGCCGTGATGCTGGGCGGAATCCAGAAAACGCACGTCTTTAAAACCGTGCGGCCCGATCTGCGGACTCTGGCCATGGCCGCCCGATTAGCGATCTGGCGAGACGACGATATTCTTCGCGAGCTCGCCGCCGAATTGGAACGGGAAGGGATCGTCATTCGCGAATCGACGTTCGGGTTGGCGGGAGTCCTCGTCGAGGAAGGTGTGTTGTCGAAGCGAGCCCCTACTGAGAAAGAGTGGGGCGACATCCAGTATGCCTGGGAAATTGCGAGGGAAATAGGGCGACTCGATATCGGACAATGTATCGTCGTGAAGGATCGCGTGGTCGTGGCTGTCGAGGCCGTCGAAGGGACCGATGGGGCGATTCGTCGCGGTGGCGAACTCGCCGAGGGTGGCGCCGTGGTCGTCAAGCGATGTAAGCCACAGCAAGATCTTCGGTTTGACCTACCGGCGATCGGGCCTCGCACGATCGATACCATGAAGGCGGTCAAGGCCGCGGTGCTCGTCGCGGAGGCGGGACGGAGCGTCGTGCTGGATCGCGACGATATGTTGGCGAATGCGAATCGATCACGGATCGCCGTGGTGGGAATGAAAGGGACGTAGGTCCCATCGCCGTGTCATGCTCGCATACATACGCTGACGCTACTCGCCGATCCCCATTTCATCAGCGCCTCATGGCGGACCCGACGTTGCGATGGCGAGTTCAGGGTAACTCCTGCGTGCGGCCGACGCTCCGGTGCCCCGAGGCTCGACGTCCAGCTCGAAACTCGGCAGCTCAAGAGGCTGTCAGCATATGCGCACATTGAACGTAGGAGTGCTCGGCGTCGGTCATCTGGGCCAACATCACGCCCGACTCTACGCCGACCTGCCCGACACCCGTCTCGTCGGGGTGTTCGATATTGATCGCCAGCGAGCCGAGCTGATTGCTGCCCGCCACGCCTGTCGCCGGTTCGAAGAGCTTGAGGCGTGCATTGCCGCCGTCGATGCGGTCAGTATTGCCGTGCCGACCACCTTCCATCATGCCGTTGCAAAAGCGTGCCTCGAGCAGGGACGCCATGTGCTTGTCGAAAAGCCGATCGCGGCATCGGTGCCGGAAGCCCGGGAGCTGGTCGCATTGGCCCAGTCGCGTGGCTGTGTGCTTCAGATTGGGCACAGCGAGAGATTCAATCCGATATTCTTAGCCGTCCAATCTCGGATTGGCCAGCCCGGCTTCATCGAGTCACATCGATTGGGGCCGTTCAGCGAGCGGGGCACCGACGTGGACGTCGTGCTGGATTTGATGATCCACGATTTGGATCTGGCGCTGTCGATGACCAAGAGCCCCGTGGAAGAGATCCGAGCAGCAGGTGTCGCGGTGCTGTCGCCCTACGTCGATATCGCCAATGCACGGCTGCAGTTCGCCAATGGTTGTGTGGCGAATCTGACAGCCAGCCGTGTATCGGCGACCAAGCTGCGCCGTTGTCGCGTGTTCCAGCGTGAAGGATACCTGTCGATTGACTTCCAAGCGAGACACGCCGTCATTGCCTCGCGAACTGCGGCGAAGGGCGATCGACCGAGAGTAGACATGGAGCAGGTCAAAGGATCGGACGAGGAGCCGCTGAAACTTCAATTACAGGCCTTCGTCCAGTCGATCCTGAGAAGGGAGCCTCCGGTCGTGAGTGGGGAGGCGGGGACTGCCGCGTTGGAATTGGCTTATCAAATTCGCGACTCCATTGCCGCCTACTGGCGACGTTTGGGCGACGTGAGACCAGTCTCTCCGGACGGCTCGGCCTGAACAATCGGAAGCCCAGGTGTCTCTATAGAGGAGACCGTTGTGCCGAAAGTCATGATCGTGACCGGGGAGGCGTCCGGCGATCAACATGGTGCCAATCTTGCCACGGCCCTTCGGGCGGCCGATCCGACCTGTGAATTGTCCGGAGTCGGCGGGCCTCGCATGTCGGCTGCCGGGGTGCGCCTGCTGGAAGGGCTGCGACGACTGGACCACATGGGACTGGCCGGCCTATCGATCCTTCGCGACGGCTACTATAACCTTCGCCTCATCGCACGGTATCTTCGGTCACATCGATTCGACGCCGTAGTGCTGATCGACAACGCGGGAATGAACCTGCAATTGGCCAAAGCGGCCAAGGCAGCCGGACATCGCGTCGTGTACTATATCGCGCCACAGATTTGGGCGTCACGGCCTCGGCGCATTCGTTTGATGAAGCGCGTCATCGACCTGGTCCTGGTTATTTTCCCCTTCGAACCGGCCCTCTATGAGCAGGCCGGTGTCGCCTGTCGTTTTGTGGGACATCCATTATTGGATGAGGTTGCTGCGACATACGACCGGGACGCTCTTCGTCGTCAGTTTGGCCTCACCGGGGGTGGTCGTGTCGTTGGGCTCCTACCGGGAAGCCGTGTGCGGGAGATCGAGTTCCTGCTGCCGCCCATGCTGGCGGCAGCACGCCGAATCCGGTCCGCAATCCCGGAGTGTCGATTCGTCCTGGCGCAGGCCTCCTCGATTTCTCATTCGCTGCTCGATCGATACTTGTCAAGTGCGGCCATCCCGGTGACGGTGGTGGCCGGACAGCCTAGTGAGGTCATGGCCGCCTCCGATGTGCTATTGGTCGCATCCGGAACCGCAACCCTGCAGGCCGCGATCGTGGGGACACCCATGGTCCTGACATACCGGACGACTTGGCTGACGTATCAGCTGGCGAAGCGGATGATCCTTGTCCGCTGGATCGGCCTCGTCAACATCCTTGCCGGGCGCGAGGTGATTCCCGAATTGATCCAAGGCGACGCGACCGGTGAACGGCTGAGCCAGGAAGCCCTGCGACTCTTGCGCGATCGTGGTGCCTACGAGAAGATGAAGCAGGACCTGGCCGACGTACGGCAGTCGCTCGGCGAGCCGGGCGCGTCCGAACGTGCGGCTGAAGCGGTGCTGAAAGTGTGTGCGGCATGAATCTCTATCAACGACTGCTCACGTATCTTTACCCCTACCGCGTGCGCCTGCTGGCAGCAATCGTGTGCTCAGCCCTGGTTGCGGGGCTCTCTGGCGCCTATGCCTGGTTGGTGCGTCCGGTTCTGGACGGCATTTTTATCAGCAAGGATGAGACACTCCTGGTGATCTTGCCGTTGGCGATTCTGGCCGTCTCGGTCCTCAAAGGGGCGTTTAATTACGGACAAAACTACCTCATGAACTATGTCGGCTATCGCGTGGTGGCGGACATACGCCAACGGCTTTTCGAGCAAATGATCCGCCTACCGGTTTCATTCCACGACACAAACAACTCCGGGCGGCTCGTCGCGCGTGTGATCAACGACGTGAATCTCATGACAACCGCGGTATCCGGCGTCCTCAAAGACCTCTGCCAACAGGGGCTGACCTTCTTGGTGATGATGGGAGTGATCTTCTACCAAAACTGGCGGTTGGCGCTCCTGTCGATTCTGGTGATCCCTCTGTCTGTCTACACGATGACGCGCATGGGCAAGCGGCTGAGGCGGTTAGCGACCAGCGGCCAGGAACGTATCGGAGACATGGCCACCACGCTGCAGGAGACGCTTGGCGGCGTTCGGGTCGTCAAGGGGTTCAACCGGGAGGGGACGGAATCCGACCGGTTCCATCAGAACAATCGAGCCGTGCTGGAGACCGCCATGAAATCGATCCAAGTCTCCTCCCTCGGCAGTTCCCACATGGAAGTCATCGGAGTTCTGGGTGTCGCCGGTATCATCTGGTATGGGGGCTACCTGGTGATTCACGGTTCGATGACGCCCGGCGCTTTTTTTTCATTCCTGACGGCCATGTTTATGGCCTATACCCCTTTGCGCCGTTTGTCGGGAGCGAACAACACGATCCAACAAGCCCTAGCCGCTGCCGAGCGGGTGTTTCTCGTCCTCGATATCGAACATGAACACCAACTCGATCGTGGGACGATGGAGCTTTCCCGGGCCCATCAATCCATCGAATTTCGAGACGTCACGCTCCGATACCCGGGGCATACCGTTCCGGCGTTGGAGGACGTGAGTCTGGATGTGCGGGTCGGGGAGGTCATCGCGATTGTCGGCAGCAGCGGTAGCGGCAAAACCACGCTCGTCAGTCTGGTACCGCGTTTCTACGATCCGACTGAAGGGCAGGTGACCATCGACGGGACGGATGTTCGGTTATATCGGTTGCAGTCGCTGCGCGCGCAGATCGGTATCGTGTCTCAGGAGGTCGTCCTCTTTGACGACACCGTGGTGCACAACATCGCGTATGGACGCGACGGCGCGTCCAACGAGGCCATCGAGCAGGCGGCGCGCGCCGCCCACGCCCACGAGTTTATCCAACGCCTTCCCGAGGGGTATCAGACGCGCGTGGGAGAGCATGGTGTCAAACTGTCCGGCGGCGAGCGCCAACGATTGGCGATCGCCAGAGCGATTCTTCGAGATCCGCCCATCCTGATTCTCGACGAGGCGACGTCGGCCCTGGATACGGAGTCGGAGCGCGTGGTCCAGTTGGCCCTCTCGAATCTGATGAAGGATCGGACGACGCTCGTGATTGCTCATCGGCTGTCGACCATTCAGAACGCCGACCGAATCGTCGTATTGAGCCACGGGCGAGTGGTCGAGACGGGTACCCACGAACAGTTGCTACAGCGTAACGGTACCTATCGTCGTTTGCACAGTATGCAATTCCACGAAACGCCGCTCGAGGCACCGTGATACAGGGGGAGTGGACGTCGTGTCGCTCGTAAATTGGCTGAAATTGCATGTGGTTCCGCCGATCGGAGCCGGCGTCATCCGCTTCCTGGCCCGATCGATTCGAGTTCAACGGCGAGGGGCGGAGGTCATGGATGAGCACTACGCGCGTGGGCAGGCGATGATCTTTGCCTTCTGGCACAGCCGGCAGCTTATGATGCCGGCGGCGTATCGAGGGCGGCAGATCCATGTGTTGATCAGCCAGCATCGGGACGGGGAGATCATCGCCCGTATCATCGCCCATTTCGGTTTTCGGACCGTACGCGGGTCCACGACGCGTGGCGGCATGCGTGCGCTGCGAGAATTGATCCGAGTCGGTCGATCCGGTGCGGATCTCTGTGTCACACCGGACGGACCGAAGGGACCGGCACAGGTCGCGCAGGCGGGTGTCGTGGAGTTGGCCAAGGTCACGGGGCTGCCGATCGTGCCGGTGACATTTGGTTGCTCAAAAAAAAACTGTGCGCAAGCTGGGATCGCTTTCTGATTCCCTTTCCCTTCAGCCGTGGCCTTTTTATTTGGGGGCGCCCAATCGTCGTGCGGTCCGATGCCGATTCCGAGGAACTCGAAGCGAGACGCCGCGACCTGCAGGACGAATTGAATCGGATCACCGCGGAGGCCGATGCGACGGTATTGACGTAGCGGCGCTCTTCTGGCTGCGCGCATCTGTCCTGTACCACGACGGTCATGGCATTTTGGCTGTACAATATTCTTCTGGTGCTCGGCGCGCCTGTGATCGTGGCGGTCATGCTCGCCAAGGCCCGATGCCGTCCTGGCCTTCCCTATCGATGGGGACTCCGCTCTCCGGTCCTAGAGGCCGGGCGTACACCGTCAAGCCAGGTGGTATGGATCCACGCTGTCTCGCTCGGCGAGGTCGTTGCGGTGGTTCCACTGGTGAAATCGTTGCACGCCCGGGATCCTACCCGCACGATCGTCGTGTCCACGGTAACGGAAACAGGACGCGAAGCGGTCGTACAACGGTTGGAGGGTACTGCGACACATTGCTATGCGCCACTGGACTTTCCGTGGGTCGTTCGCCGTTTCATCCGCACACTTCGTCCTTCGGTCTATGTCTTCGTCGAGACCGAGCTTTGGCCGAATCTGTTAACCGCGATGGACCAGGCTCGGGTACCGACAGTCTTGGTGAATGGACGAATTTCCAGTCGGTCATTTGCGCGACAGCAGTGGCCCGGCGTCCGGCACGTGTATGCTCGGCTGTTGGAGAAGGTCTCCATGTGTCTGATGCAGTCGGATCGCGATGCGGCGCGAATTGTTGCACTTGGTGCACAGCCTGAACGCGTTCGGCGAGTTGGGAATATCAAGTTCGATCAACCGCTCCCAACCGTGGCGCCCGCCCAGTTGGACGCCATTCGCCGCTGGTTCGAGCGCACGCCTGGGGGTCACGTACTGGTGGCTGGAAGCACGCATCCGGGAGAAGAAGAGGTGCTCCTCCGTGCGTGTATGATTGTGAAAGAGCAGTTTCCTGATTTCCATTTGGTCCTCGCCCCTCGGCATATCGAACGGGCGGGGGAATTGGTCCACCTGATCCGATCGCATAACATGGGTTTGGTACGGCGCAGTCAACTCAACACCCTGGACGGTGACGAAGATTCATGGATCCTTTTGCTGGACAGTCGAGGTGAACTCGGGGCCGTGTATCAGTTTGCCACCGTCACGTTCGTCGGCGGCACGTTGGTTCCGGTGGGGGGGCACAATCTCTTAGAGCCTGCCGCCTGGGGGAAGCCGGTGCTATTCGGTCCCCACACAGATCACTGCCAAGACATTGCCAATCTCCTCGAAGGAGCCGGAGGGGGCGTCCGAGTAGCGGGTCGGCAAGAACTCGTCCATACTATCTCGCGGTGGTTCACCGATCCCATCAGCCGGGACCAGGCGGGTCGCATTGCCGAGCAAACCGTCCGAGAGAATCGAGGTGCGCTCCAACAATGCCAGGCCGTGGTCGAAAGCTTTTTAGAGTCGGGCTCAGGGCAGCGCGCTTCCCCACAGGCAGTCGTTCATGGACAGTCGATGCGGATCGGGCCGGCATGAGCGGTGCAAATTCGGCGCACGGGGAGGGGCTTGGGGCCGCTCCGAGTTGGCAGCGGGTTCTTTCGTGGCCGTATGCGGCCGTCGTCCGCGCCAGGGCCTGGGCGTACCGTCGCGGGTACCTCCAAACCAGACGCCTACCCTGTCGCGTCATCAGTGTTGGCAATTTGACCGTCGGTGGGACCGGGAAGACGCCGACTGTCATCTGGATTGTCCAGCATCTTCTGACGCAGGGTCGGCGTGTGGCGGTTCTCAGCCGAGGATACCGGCGTCGTAGTCGAGCACGTCATGTGCTGGTGTCTGATGGGCATACCATGCTGGCAAGCCCTGCGGAAGCCGGAGATGAGCCGTTTCTCATCGCCCGCCGATGTCCTCGTGCCGTTGTCGCGGTGGGGACCGATCGTTACTCCGTCGGGCAATGGGTCCTGGAACGGTATCCGGTCGACGATATCGTGCTGGACGATGCCTTCCAGCATCTGCAGCTGGAGCGTGACGTCAATCTTCTGTTGATCGATGCGTCCGACAGGACCGGCTTCTCCGCGCTACTTCCATTCGGTCGGTTGCGTGAGCCGCTGTCGGCTGCCGGCCGAGCCTCTGCTCTCGTCTTGACTCGAGCCGAAGCCAAGATCGACACAACGTCGGTGGAATCCGAGTTGGAAATGGCGGTGGGACATCCACTCGAGACCGTTCGCCTGGAGTTTGTCCCTAAGGCCTTGGTGCATATTATGAAAGGCCAGGCGCTGGCTGCCACGAGTTTGCAAGGCCGTCGGGTCGTGGCGGTCAGCGCGATTGGCAATCCCCGCTCCTTTGCCCAGACGCTGGCTCGGATGGGGCTCCAGGTGCTTGATCACGTCGTCTTTCGGGACCATCATGCCTACAGTGCCCTTGATGTGTCCGCGGTGCAGCGCCGCGCCCATGCCTGTCGCGCTGAGCTCATCGTCACGACGGAAAAGGATGCCTGCAAGCTCGCGGAGTTGCTCGACCCGTCGGATGCCTGGTGGGCGGTGCGCCTGGATCCCAAAATTTGGGCGGGGCAGGACCGCCTGGAACATTTATTGAGCCCGCCAGTGCTACAGGAGGCCGCACTGCATCGTGCGTAATGCATCCGTCGCCCGCTTGCTGGTCCGAGTCCCGAATTGGATCGGGGATGCGGTGATGTGCGAGCCGGCGCTGCGAGCGGTCGGCCGCTGCTTTCCTCACGCTTCCCTTACCGTGCTGGCGCGCCCTTCGGTGGCTGCCTTGCTTGAAGGACACCCCTCCATCACGGATTGTATTGTCTATGACCATCGAAACCGTCATCGTGGGTTAAAGGGCAAGTGGGATCTCGCACGTGCCTTGCGCCGTGAGCGATTCGACGCGGCTGTCCTTTTTCAGAATGCGTTCGAAGCGGCCCTGCTCTCATGCCTCGCCGGTATTCCCCGGCGGTTGGGATACGCGACCGATGGGCGAGGTTGGCTACTGACCCATGCCGTACCCACGCCCACAACACCGGCGCAGCAAGCGCATTATTACGTGGGTCTTCTTCGGACGATCGGTTACGAGGGGGCGGTGGAACCGCCGCGCTTGTACTTGCGCGAGGAAGATTGTGCGGTCGTTAATCGGCGGCTGGAGCAGGCCGGAGTCCGTCCGAACGAGGTTTTGATCGGGCTCAACCCGGGATCCACCTATGGTGCCGCCAAGCGATGGATTCCCGAGCGATTTGCCGGCACCGTGGAGCGGCTGGTGCGATGGTACCGTGACCATCGCGGGCAATCGGCGCGAGTGGTCATTGTGGGTGCGACCGGTGAAGAAAAATTGGGCGAGTCGATTGCACGTTTGCTCGACGAGTCGGTCTTGGTCTGGTCGGGCCGCACGACGATCCGAGAACTGATGGCCGTCACCGCCCGTTGCAGCGTCTACCTCACGAACGACACCGGCCCGATGCATGTCGCGGCGGCATTCGGCGTGCCCGTGGTTGCAGTCTTCGGCCCTACCGACTGGCGCTCGACTGCGCCATTTGGCGATCGACATGCGTTGATACGGCAACCGGTGGACTGCGCCCCTTGTCTGCTTCGCGAATGCCCGATCGATCACCGCTGCATGACACGGGTGACGGTCGATCACGTCGTCGATGCCGCCGAACGCCTTCTGTCGACCCAGTCTCAACCTGATGGGGCCGGCCCATCTTCCGCTTTCCACACCCGACAGTCAGCATCCGGTACCCAGCACCCAAGTTTGCATGGCGTAACCGTGTACCTTGATCGGGATGGGACGCTCATTCGCGACAGGGAGTACCTCGACGATCCTCAACGTGTGGAATGGTTTGCTGGGGTCTTCGACGGGTTGAGACGTTTGAAGGCAGCCGGGGCAAGACTCGTCGTGGTCACCAATCAATCGGGAATCGCGCGGGGGCTCATCACGCCGGACCAACTCGCGGCGATCCATGCTAGATTGCGCGACGACTTGTCGGTACAGGGTATCGAGTTGGATGGGCTCTACACCTGTCCCCATCACCCTGACGACAACTGCGGCTGTCGAAAGCCGCAGATCGGCATGGTGGAACAGAGCCGGCGCGAGGCGGGCAACGCACCACGCTGGGAGTATGTGGTTGGGGATCACCAGCGGGACATCGAGCTTGGACGACGGATCGGGGGGCGGACGGTTCTCGTTCGGCACGGTTTCGTGCCCGGGGAGCCGCCTGGCACGCCCGAAATTTCAAGCGTGGCCCCAGATTATATCGCGGCGCAATTTGCCGACGCGGTCGACTGGATCATTCAGGACGTGGTCCACCGGCGGGAGGCTTTTGTACAGCCGGAGGCGTCCACGATTCGGTAATGGAAGAGGACGTGGAGGAGCTCGCATTACCGCCCATACGACGCCTGCTGCTGATCAAGCCCAGCTCCCTGGGTGACATCGTGCATACGCTGCCCACGTTCGAGGCGCTCCGTCGCCGATTTTCCGACGCGGAGTTTTCATGGATGGTGAAGGCCGAATGGGCCGACATGCTTCGACGGGTCGATGGACTCGATCGAATTTGGCCCGTGGAGCCATCGCTTGCCGACTGGATGACCCAAATCGGTCGACTCCGTGCGCACGCCTTCGATCTGGTGATCGATCTCCAGGGACTGTTTCGTAGTGGCGCGGCGGCGTGGCTGACTGGGTGCGGCTTCAGAGTGGGGTTTGCGAACGCGCGTGAAGGGAGCCCACTCTGCTATACGCATCGGATTACCGTACCAACGCCGGAGATGCATGCGGTCGATCGGTACCTATTGGTAGCCCGCGCGCTGGGCTGCTCGGTTTCGCTTCCTGTCTTTTGTCTGGCGCCTCTTGCGGAGGATCGTCGGATCGTGCATACCCTTCTTGCCGAGGCCGGTGTGCCCGAGAATCGCCAATGGGTGGCGATGCAGGTCTCCGCGCGTTGGCCGACCAAACGTTGGCCGTCGGCGTCGTTTAGCGCCGTGGCTCGCGCGCTTGTGGAGGAGAGGATTCCGGTCATTCTTATAGGTTCCCCCGGTGACCGGGCGGAGGCCGAACAGGTGGCTGAAGCCTCGGGAGCGGTCAGCCTTGCCGGCCGGACCAGTTTGTCGGTACTCCCGGCGCTGTTGCAGGAGGCGGCTTGTTTGGTCACCAACGACTCCGGGCCGATGCATGTGGCAGCGGCGATGTCGACCCCCGTGGTCGCCATTTTTGGCCCCACCAGTGCCGTTCGGACGGGTCCTTATGGCTTTCGTCATCGGCCGCTGTTCCTTTCACTGTCATGCCAACCGTGCTACAGCCGTACGTGCCGTAACCCCGTGGCCATGGAATGTCTGATTGGCATCTCGCCCGAACGTGTCGTCCGTGAAGTTCGAGAGTGTCTGGTGGCGAGTTCGACCACGAAGTCGATATGAGGCTGTTGATTTTCGAGTCCAGCACGGCCATGGGGGGGCAGGAGCTCGCGGTTCTGTTGCACGCGCAGGGCCTTCGCAAGCGTGGGCACGAGCTGACCTTGGTCGTCGAGCCCGACAGCCCGATCGAAGATGTGGCCAGAAGGGAGGGAGTCACACTGGAACGGTTGTGCATGCAGAAGTACTGCTATCCAGCGGCCTTCTGGCGCATCCGGACCATGATCCAACGGGTGAGACCTGATATCGTGCACGTCAATAGTTCGCGCGACAGCTGGCTGGCTACGCTTGCCGCGAGAAGCATCACCCCGAGTCCCCCGGTGATCCGAACGCGGCATATCTCCACTCCGTTGAATCAGAACGTAACGACGCGATGGCTCTATCGGAGCCTCCTGGACTTTGTGATCGTCACCGGCGGCGAACTGACTCGTCGGGCACTCGTCGAGCGCGACGGCCTTGACCCTGACCGGGTCGCGGCGTTTCCGATTGGAATCGACGTCTCGCACTTCAAACCGGGTATTCCGGACCGAAATCTGCGAGACGAACTCGACCTGCCTCCTTCGGAGTTGCTGGTGGGCCTCGTGTCGTATTTACGGTCTTACAAAGGACATGAGTACTACATCGACGCGGCGGCACGGGTTGTCGGCCGGCGAAAAGGCGTGACGTTTCTGATCAGCGGGCGCGGTCCGGAGGAGGTGCGTTTACGGGCCAGGATTACCGAACAGGGTGTCGACGAACGTGTGCGCATGTTGGGATACCGCGAGGATCTGCTCAACGTGATGCACTCGCTTGATCTCTTTGTTATCCCCTCCGTCGAGGGCGACACGATTCCCCAAGTATTGATGCAGGCCATGGCGGTGGGACTGCCGGTCGTGTCGACCACGGTCGGGTCCATCCCTGACGTCGTGCGGAACGGAGAGACGGGGTTCGTCGTGCCGCCGCGCGATGCCGTCGCGCTGGCTGAGCGGATTGACTACCTGCTGGATCAGGAAACCATCCGGCGCGAGATGGGCAGAGCTGGCCGGGCGTTGGTGGAGCGGTCCTATTCGCTCGACCGGATGCTCGATGAGCTGGAGCGGATCTATGGCAAAGTGGCAGGGTAGATACGGGCGATCCTGGGGCACCACACGATGAAGATCTCAGCAGTGATCATCGCCTATAACGACGAACCGAATATGCGAGCCTGTCTCGAATCCATTACCTGGGCGGATGAAATCGTGGTGGTCGACTCGCACAGCAGCGATCGGACGGCAGACATCGCCAAGGAGTATACGTCGAAGGTTTTCCAACACGACTTTTGCGGTTTTGGACGCCTGCGAAACGAATCCATGGAACATGCCACGCATGACTGGATCTTCAGTCTCGACTCCGACGAACGAGCGACGCCGGAAGTAGAAATCGAAGTCCGTCGCCTCGTGACGACGACTGGTGCGGCCGACGCGTATTTCACCCCGAGAAAGAATTTTTTCTTGGGACGATGGATTCAGCACAGCGGGTTTTACCCCGACTATCGCCAGCCTCAACTCTACCGAAAGCGGGCCATGCGATACCGTGAGGACGTGGTCCATGAAGGATTTGACGTCGACGGTCGAATTGGGTACATGACGCAGCCTGTTCTCCAATATCCGTTTCGCAATATCGATCATTATTTGGCAAAGATGGACCGCTATTCCGATCTGATGGCCCAGCGTATGTTGGACCAGGGGCGACGCTTTCGTGCCCACCAACTCGTCACCCATCCGTTTTTCACGTTTTTCAAAATGTACGTCGGACGAAGCGGATGGCGTGATGGGACACCAGGATTGATTCTCGCTGGGCTCTATGGCTACTACACGTTTATCAAATACGCGAAATTCTGGGATCTTACAGCCAGAACATAATGTATGAGTTGAGACGATACGAGCGCGTATGCGCATACGATGGACGAGCGCACGGCATCATGGATGGCTTGCGCGTCAACACGTGTGCCATTGCCTCAGTCTCACGATTCACTGTCGAGTGAGCCATGCGAGTTAGCGGATTTACCTTTTGCCGAAACGCCGTGAAGTACGACTACCCGGCGGTGGAATCCATCCGATCCATCCTCCCGATCGTCGATGAGTTCGTGGTCAACGTCGGTCGATGCGAAGACGGAACGATGGAGTTGATCCGTTCGATTGGGGATTCGAAAATCAAGATCATCGAATCGGTGTGGGACGACGGTCTGCGTGAGGGAGGGCTGATCTATTCGCAGCAAACCAATATCGCCCTGGCTCACTGTACCGGAGACTGGGCGTTCTATCTCCAGGCTGACGAAGTGGTCCACGAAGATGATCTTCCTGCAATCGTCGAGACGATGACCGCTCAATTGCACAACCCGGAGGTGAAGGGCCTCGTCTTTCGGTATCTGCATTTTGTCGGCGACTACTGGTCCTTGAACCCCTGGTACTATCATCGGGCCGTTCGCATCATACGGAACAACAGGGAAGTCGAGTCCTGTGGAGACGCCGTGGGGTTTCATCTGACCGCCACGCAACAATATCTCCAAAGTGG
Source organism: Nitrospira sp. (assembly GCA_036984305.1). Taxonomy (NCBI): domain Bacteria; kingdom Pseudomonadati; phylum Nitrospirota; class Nitrospiria; order Nitrospirales; family Nitrospiraceae; genus Nitrospira; species Nitrospira sp. Next base: position 2,697,024 of record BQWY01000001.1, on the reverse strand, counting down.
ACCGAAGACCTGGTTGGTTCCGTCCGGCGCGCGTATGTTTCATTATGGATGGGTGAAAGCGCCTCGCACGATGACGGCAAAAAAGAGGGAGCAAACCAGCGTGTATCATGGCGACGCTCCGCCTGCGTCCGAAACGTGCTGGTTCGAATCCGACGAGACGAGCTTTGAGGAGTACGACATCTTGAAAGAATTCCGGGGTCGTCATCCGTCGGTCATGGAGACGCGAGTGCGTGAAAGCATTCGTTTGAGGCCGCGCCTGAATCGATGGTTGAATCCTCGATTCTATCGAGAGTTGGCACGACGAGGATTCCGTGGATGACGGTGAGGTCGATCTGACGGTTCTGGTGATCACGAAGAACGAGGCGCACAATATTGAGGCCTGCTTGCGCTCCGTCGCGTGGGCGCGAACACGAATTGTCATAGACTCGCAAAGCACCGACGAGACGGTGCCATTGGCCGAACGGGCCGGTGCCCGTGTGTGGGTGCGCCCCTGGGCCGGATACGGGCCGCAGAAGAACTTCGGTCTTGACCAGGCGCAGACGGAGTGGGTGCTGATCCTTGATGCCGACGAACGAGTGCCCATCGATCTGGCTCGCGAGATCCGCGACCGACTTTCGAAGCCGCTTCCGTCGGACGTAGCCGGATTGGAAGTGCCGCGCAGAAACTTCTTTTACGGACGATGGATTCAATATGGGGGCATGTATCCCGATTATCAGTTGCGGCTGGTCCGCCGCAGGGTATGCCGCTACGACGACACACGCCTCCACGAGCGGATGACATATGAGGGACGTGTCTTGCGCGTGTCCCATGCCATGGATCATCTCACGATGCCGACGGTAGGACATCACGCCCGGAAAGTGGCCGCCTATTCGACGCTCGGCGCTGAAGAAAAACTCAAGCGCCAACGTATGATCACGCGGTCTCAAATCGCATGGCACCATCTCGGCACGATTACGAAGACCTATGTCTTGCGCGGTGCCATTCGCGAGGGGATCCATGGTTTGATCGTCTCGCTTTTCGCCGGGATGTTCACATTTCTCAAGTATGCCAAAGCCTGGGAGGCGCAGGTGCACGCCGATGCGATGCCGAAGGCTCGACGAGGGAGACATGCGACTCGGCATTGAAGCCACACCCATCTTGGGCGACCGCGGAGGTGTCGGGTGGTATCTCTATTTTCTCCTTCGAGCCTTCGCCCAGTTGGACGACGAGTACGAATTATATTGCTATGTCGATCCCGGGTATCGAGAGCGGATGACATGGGAGCCCTGGATGGACGACCCGAGACTGCAATGGCGGGAGGCGACGCGGACCTCAATGCGTTGGAGGGGAGCGAGCGATCGATTGGATCTCTTTCACGGGCCAAATTTTCGATTGCGCACACTCGGTCGGTACGGCGGTGTCGTGACCATCCACGACTTGTGGATGGACCGCCACCCGGAATATTCTCCCAAACTGTTCCCGAACCAGTCGTCCAAGAATACACGCCGGACCGCCTGGCAGGCTCGCCGCGTCATTACGGACTCCTATGCCTCGGCACGTGAGATCAACGAGCTCTACGGTCTTCCCATGGACCGTATCGTCGTGGTGCACTGTGGCATCTCCGAGGATTTCTCTCCGCGCATCCATGCTGCCGACATGGAAGGGTTACGCCACCGGCTGGGGCTTGGTGATCAGGGGTACGTGTTGTTCGTCGGAGGCGCCGATCCGCGCAAGAATCATGGCCTGCTGCTGGAGGCCGCGGCGGCCGTCCGCCAAGAGTTGAAAGGACGAAAATTAGTCTTGATCGGTGACGCCGTGCATCGGCATGGCAATTATTACGAAACTGCCGCAAAACTGGGCCTGACCGATCTGGTGGTCTGCCCCGGGCGGGTACCGATGGATGAGTTACGCCTGCTCTACACGTATGCCGACGTATTTGCCTTTCCAAGTCTGTACGAGGGATTCGGGATGCCGGTGCTCGAAGCCATGGCCTGTGGCGCACCGGTCATTACATCGAATCGCAGTTCGCTGCTCGAGGTGGCTGGTGACGCCGCGATCCTGGTCGACCCTGAGCAGAGCGTGCAGCTTGGCGCGGCGATGGTGCGACTCTTGAATGATTCGTCTTTGCGAGACCGCCTTCGACAACGTGGATTTGCGCGCGTCGCGCGGTTCTCCTGGTCGACCGCCGCTCGTCAGGTCATGTCGGTGTACCGGGAGGTGTGCCGGTCCCCTCTTGCCACTCGCAGAACCAACCTCGTCCGTGAGCGACCCGTGCTGGGTACCTCCGCGCAGGGCGCCGTCGTTTCTGCTCCCGTCCAGGGGAAGGGCCGGCTTTCGAGGCCGATCCAACGTGCCCTGGTCATCAAGCTACGCTATGTAGGAGATGTGCTGTTGGCCACGGCGGTCCCGCGTGCCGTCAAACTGGCGTTTCCCGGGGTGCACATGACCATGGCGGTCATGCGAGGGACGGAGGCTGTTCTGAACGGCAATCCGTATGTCGACGATGTTCTGATCGTCGACCGCAGTACATTTTGGACGCAGGCAGCCTTCTTTGACGAAATTCGTCGCCGACAATTCGATTGCGTGATCGACCTGACAGGCAACGATCGTTCGGAACTGGCCTGTCTGATCAGCCGAGCTCCCGTTCGCGTGGGGTTTCACGATGCGCGCCGTTGGAGAGGCCGACTGGCCTACACGCATGAACACGATCCTCCGGCCCAACTCGTCCACCGCATTGACCGAGACCTCGGACTTCTGAAGACGATCGGGATTTCCTCACCGGTCGAGTGGCCGCGGTTATACCTTTCGCAAGAAGAAGAGGAGGCGGCTGAGCGGATACTCCGGGAATCGAAGCTGGATCCAATCGAGCGTCCGCTGGTCATGCTGCATCCGGGAGCCCGCTATTGGTTCAAAACATGGCCGCCGGAACGATTTGCACGGTTGGCCGATTGCCTCACCGATTCGCTCGGATGTGCGGTGATCATCGGGGGTGGAGCGGCAGAGCAGCCGATCGGCAGGGCCATCGACCAAATGGCGCACGGCCCGATCGTCAATCTCGTGGGTACCATCAAATTGCGCGAATATGCCGCGCTCGTCAAGCGATGCGCTGTGTTCATCGGTAATGACAACGGGGCGATGCACATTGCGGCCGCGGTTGGGACGCCCGTCATTGGGTTGTTTGGTCCCTCCGACCCAGCCGAGTGGGCACCTCGAGGCACCAGATCTGTGATCTGTTATAAAGGGGTGGATTGTCGGCAGTGCTTCCATCCCACCTGCCGGCGTGGGGAGGATAATTGCATGCGTCAGATCTCGGTGGACGAGGTCCTTGAGGCGGTCCGGCGGGTCCTTGGTGATGTTGTGGACTTCAAAGAAGCAGTGGGTCGGAGCTGAAATCGAGCGGCGATGTCTGATCCATTGGTGAGCGTCATTATTCCGGTCTACAACGCCGAGCGGTATGTCGCTGCGACATTAAAGAGTGTACTCGCGCAGACTTTTCGTGAGTTTGAAATCATATGTGTCAACGATGGATCAACGGATTCCTCGGCTGTTGTCCTGAAGCAGTTTGGCGATCAGATCCGAGTGCTTGAGCAACCCAACAGTGGGCAAACAGTTGCCCAGAATCATGCCGTCGATCATTCTTCCGGCCGGTATATCGCATTTTTGGACGCTGACGATGTCTGGTACCCGACAAAGCTAGAGGATCAGGTAAGAGAAATGGAGTCGCATCACGATATCGTTATGGTTTCATCCAACTATGATGAAATAGATGGAGCGGGGAAAATGCGGCTTGTTGACGCTGGTCTCTCCCTGTATCGGGACATCGATCCGAAGAATCCGTTGAACCGGCTACTGGGTGAGGATTTCGCCATCGCGCTGCCATCCTTTATGATGGTGCGAAAGACTGCCTTGGCTCAAATTGGAGGTCTCGACCCGCTTCTGACCGTATACGATAGCGATACAGATCTGTGCGTACGATTACGGGATGTCGGACAGTCCAGATATGTGGAGCGTTCAGGCGGCGCCCGCCGCGTTCATGCTTCGTCTAATAGTTATTCGGAACAGTTTGCTCGTAAGCGGCATCAATGCTGTGTACATCTGTTGGAAAAACTACATGCTCGTTATCGAGGGGACTTGAAGAAAGAAAGAATAGCACGGACGATCTTAGCGAATCGCCTCTCCGACTGGGGATGGTATGAAGTTCGCATTGGCAATCAGGCGGACGGCTTAAATCTGCTTAAGCGTGCACTCACGTTGGACCCCCTTAAGTTTCGAACGGTTTCCCGAATCTTCCGAGCATTCATATAAGAGAGTATTGGGGGTAATTCCTCAGGTATCAGAACTTCGACTACTGCAGGATTCAGGTGAATGCGCGATAAGGAAGGGGTTCTGCGGGCAAATGGCCTCCATGCGCATTTCACGGAGCCGCCCCTGAGTTGAGAAGGCAGGATTCAAAAAATGGCTGTAAGTGTTGATCTGGGTTGCGGAGCTAACAAGGTTCCAGGATCATGGGGAATCGACGTTCGGAAGGTGGACGGCGTCAACCTTGTCGCCAATATCGAGTCACCGCTGCCTATTCTGAGCAACTCCGTCGATACGGTGCTGATGCGGCATGTCGTCGAGCATGTTCGGGATCTTGTTAGCCTCATGGAAGAGGTCTATCGGATTTGTCGCCCGGGGGGAACAGTCGAAGTTGATGCCCCCTACTACACATCCCGCGGGGCATTCCGCGACCCGACTCACTTGCGGTTTATTACTGAGGACACGTTTCAATACTTCGAACCGCCGACAGATTATGGCATACGCACGAACTTTCGCATTATTCGGATTTCTTATGAGATGCGCAAGCCGTTTCGATGCTTGCCGCGCTATTTTCAGAAGCGGTGTCGTCGTTATCTCTGGAACGTTGTCGACAATATGCACGTCACCTTAAGGGCGGAGAAGAACAAGTAAATACGAGAATCCAATTGTTTACACAGCCAAGAAAAACTGCGCTCACCCTTCAATTTACAATATGAAGTTGCTCTATGTGGCTGCCGCTGCACCTGACTACCTGGCCGATCAACTCTATGTTGGGCTCTGCCGCGTGTTAGGTGTGTCCGCGGTGATTGACTATCCGTGGAAAGGCGTGTACCACGATCCTGATCGTAGACTCGCGTATTTGCCTCAAGTTGTTACGAGCAGGTACGGTCAAGATGACATTGTCTCACTCGTCAGAGACCGAAAGATCGATCTGATGGTCCTTTCGTCGCCTCGTGCTAGTGAGGAACCACTGGCTGATGAACTTTCTCAAATGGCCGAATGTCCACCATGTGTACTGGTCGATGGCGAAGACGATAGCCGGATCCGGCATGAGGTGGTCGAGCGGTTTCGATGCCGTTTGTATTTCAAGCGGGAATATCGCTGGCATCCTGCGAGTAGTCTGAAGGGCCGTTTAGATCGGTGGAAAAGCTTTAGGAAGAACCCCTGGCTCTTTGAAAGGACTTTTCCGTTGCAGTTTTCGGCAATTCGGACGGTGAAACTAGAAGAAGAGCGGCGCACACGGGACGTAGACATCTCGTTTGCCGCTCGCATATCGCATCCCAAGCGGCTTCGGGCCTGGACGCTATTGCACCAGACCGAGGGGATTAAAGTAGAGGGCAGCCTTTACGCGGAGGCTACAGATCGGCAGTCAAAATTAGCGTCTGGACTACCAAGACTACTTATTAAACTTCGGGGAGATCCCCGGGTCACCGTGGCGCAGCGGGGCACCCGGTTGGGATTCGAAGAATATCACGACCTTCTGGCGAGGTCCAAGATCGCCTTGTCTATTCGTGGAGGAGGTTTCGACACCGTCCGCTACTGGGAGATTGTCGCGTCGAAGGCCTTGCTAGTATCGGAAGAGCCGGACATATGCATCCCCCATAACTTCGAGCATGGCAAGCACGCAGTTTTCTGCAAGTCGGACCTCAGTGATCTTATGGACCTGGTCAAGGCGTTTACCTGGGATGATGCGGCACGCGAGGGGCTTGCAGAGGAGGGGTACCGGCACCTTCTTCGTCATCACACCTGCGAACGGCGCGCAGAATACTTTCTTGATCTGTGCCGGCGGTATATCTAGTTGGGGTGACACACACCCATGATGCAGTGACTGAGAGAAGAGATGTATGCTGGCCTTCCGAGAGCTTAAGACATTTCTTTCGTTTGGTGCACGGTTTGCTTGGAGACATCCTGCCAAGTGGGGGCTCCTCGCCAAGCATTGGCAGGAACATCGGGCAATGTTGGATCATCTTCGTGCTCTCTCTGGAAGACCAATGGATGAAGTTCTCCGGATCTATTCAGAGCTGCATGTTCAGAGGTTTTATCAGCGCGTGAAGAAGGCGATTACCAAGCAAGGTGCCCCTTCCCTTTCAATCAGTCCGCACTCAATCGTTCCCTATTGCTTAGTCCGCCTCATGAAGCCCGGTACCGTCGTGGAAACTGGCGTGGAGCACGGTATTTCGTCTTGGTTGATCTTGCTCGCGATGCAACGGAACCGTGAAGGGGTGCTTTATTCCATAGACCTGCCAAACCATGAAGCAATGGTCGACAATTCTGGACGACAGCAGATCAATCATCTTCCTCAGGGCCGACAACCGGGCTGGCTTGTCCCGGAAGAGCTTCGAGGACGATGGCATCTCCATCTCGGCGACGCGAAGCAGGTGCTGCCGGATCTGCTGAAGAGACTGGGCGGTGTTGACATGTTCATTCATGACAGCCTGCATAGCTATGACCACATGATGTTCGAGTATCGGACGGCCTGGCCGTTTATCAAGGGCGGAGGATTGCTCTTGTCAGATGATATCGGATGGAATGAGGCTTTCAGCGAATTTGTACGTGCGAACAATGGATCTGCTGTCTGTTTTCGGGAGGAGGCGGGTGAGCAATTTAAGGGGCGTCTCGGGGCGCTGCCTAAACCGTGAGTGTAGCTGCCATGAAAACACCCATCTGTTTGATCACGCCTCCGTCCGTCTTTCTACTCGATGAACGAGTGTTCATGACATTGGGTATTTTGAAGGTCGCTGCCGTATTGGAGAGAGCAGGCCATCACGTGGATATGCTCGACTTATCGGGGGTCGAGAACTTCGAGGACGTCGTCCACGACTATGCAAAATCACACGATACCGTGTGGTACGGCCTCACGGCGACGACACCACAGCTTCCCTCTGCGACGAAAATTCTTCAACGCCTGCGAGCATCGAATCCCTCGGCACGAGTGGTACTTGGTGGGCCCCACGTTACACTGGTCCATGCTGCTTATCGGTTTGAGGCCAAGCGACAGCGAGCCGGACGAGCCACGACTGCGCTACGGCTGCTGGAAGAAATGTTCGACGTATTAGTCGTGGGGGATGGAGAGGAGGCAATTTTTGAAGCCCTGAAAGCTTCGCCACCAAAAATAGTCGACGGCGACAATCCTCGGTCTGAGCTGTTCTTGACGAATCAGAAACTTACCGATATGCCGTTTCCGTCTCGCCATCTGCTCGATGTCGAGAGTTACCGATACACCATCGACGGTGTGCGCGCGCTGTCTATGATCGCGCAATTAGGGTGCCCATTTGGCTGTGGGTTTTGCGGGGGACGTATGAGCCCGTTTTTGAGAAAAATTCGAATGCGGACCTCGGAGAATATCGTCAGCGAAATGGTCCATTTGTATCACACATACAAAGTCCGAGGGTTCATGCTGTACGACGATGAACTCAACGTAAACCCAAAGATCGTGGAGCTGATGAATCTAATCGGCCAGGCTCAGCGGCAGTTGGAGGTTGAGTTTCGGCTTCGTGGTTTTATTAAGGCCGAACTGTTTACCGAAGAACAGGCGGATGCAATGTACCGTGCCGGGTTTAGGTGGATCTTGGTCGGATTCGAATCCGGCCATGAGCGGATCTTGACCAATATCCAAAAAAAAGCGGCGCAAGCCGACAACAGTCGTTGTATGGAAATCGCCAAACGACATGGTCTTAAGGTCAAAGCGCTCATGTCAGTCGGACATCCGGGGGAGTCAGAGGAGACAGTCAAAGCTACAGCCGATTGGCTGTTGGAGGTGCAACCGGACGACTTTGATGCATCGGTGATTACTACCTACCCTGGGACGCCGTACTTCGACGAAGCCGTTGAATCGTCACCAGGGGTATGGACATACACCTATGACAAGAGTGGAGACCGACTCCATAGTCTTGAGGTCGACTACCGGCAGGTCGCGGAGTATTACAAAGGTGTACCTGGGGAGTACACCTCCTACGTTTATACGGACCATCTTACTGCCCAACAATTGGTCCAGATGCGTGACTGGCTTGAGGATCATGTGCGGACACGTTTGGGGATTCCTTATAATCAGGGAACCCCCGCAGTCCGGTATGAGCATTCCATGGGACAAGGCATGCTCCCGGCCTCGATCCTCCGGGGGACAGCCTCTGGACGCGACTCAGTGCGATCATAGGGCATTCATGGGCGGGACTGTCATACCCGCCGAACGTAGCTTTGTTGATGGAAAATGAGCCGTGGGTCTGATCCGAAGAATACTGCGTCGATTTGTTTCGAAAGGAAAGGCATCAAAGTTTTTCATGAATCAGAATCCTGCTTACGCGGGATTTCAGATCGGTGACTGGACTTATGGCAGCCCGACGGTCCCCCGATGCCTCGATGGTGCGACCCTTCGGATCGGACGTTTCTGTGCAATTGCGTCAGGCGTAACCATTCTGACGGGATTGGAGCACAGGACCGATTGGATCTCCACCTATCATTTCCATCTCCTGGGAGAAACCGGACGAGACCTCCCGTATGCCTCACGCACGAAGGGAGACGTGGTCATCGGACATGACGTGTGGGTGGCGAACGATGTCTTAATCCTGTCTGGAGTGAGCATCGGGAACGGCGCTGTGGTGGCGGCCAGGAGCGTCGTGACCAAAGACGTGCCGGCGTATGCGATTGTCGCGGGCGTGCCTGCTAAGGTTGTGCGATACCGATTCGATCCGCCGACGGTCGAGGCGCTGCAGGCGATCGCCTGGTGGAACTGGCCCATTGAGCGTATTCGAGAAGCGGCCCCGCTGCTGATGTCTTCCGACGTGAAGGCACTTCTTCGACAGTATGGGACCGTGCAGTGAGGGACAGGGTGACCTGCATGCAACAGGAGGATGACGGCGAATCGTGAAGGTCCTCTTTATTCATGGCATCGGCGAAGTGGGTGGAGCGGAGCGCGAACTCTTGACGTACATGGACTACCTGCCTTCCCGCGGCTATGAGCCAACCGTGATTTGCCCGGAGAGGGGGCCGTTACGTACTGCGCTGGATGCGCGGGGGATCCGGACGTTCGGGGCGGCCTTTCCGCCCTGGCGGAAGCTGGCTGGAATTTGGAAGCGATTCCCTTCGGTCTGGGCGTTGCGGACCCTGATCGGTGAGCTGCAACCGGATCTGGTCCACGTCAACGAATTCTGGTGGGTTCCGCAGACATTGCGTGCGATCCCGCGCAACAGAAAAGGCATGCTTCCGCTGGTGGCACATTTCCGTCAAGACTTACCCGGAGAAAAGGTCTCCCAATACGAGCTTGCCGAGGTAGCCGACGTCTGTGCGGTTTCCGAGCAGGTCGCCGGTACCCTACGACGCGCGGGCCTTGATGCCAACCGTGTTCATGTTCTCCATAGTGGCCTGGCACAGACATGGCTGGAGCGGTCCGATGGTTCGCTCCGAGCCCGGGTGCGCGGCGAGTTGGGTCTTTCTGATGACGACCTTGTCCTGGCAACTGTCGCCCACCTCTTCGAGCGCAAGGGATACGAGGTCGCTCTACGGGCCCTGCACCGGATCGTGCAGGCAGGGCTGCCGGCTCATTATCTGATTGTCGGAACGGGCGATCCCGGATACGAACGGCGGCTGCGCGAGTTGTGTAGGGAGCTGAGGATCGGACCGCGGGTGCATTTCGTCGGGTTTCGTGACGACGTGCGTGCATGCCTGGAGGCGGCCGATCTCTACACCCAGCCGTCGCTGATGGAAGGCTTCGGGATCTCGGTGCTCGAAGCTATGGCGTGCGGTCGGGCCGTGGTCGCGTCGAGGACGGGTGGGGTATCCGATAGCGTGGTCGAGAACGTCACCGGTCTCCTGGTGCCCCCCGGGGACGTCGACAGGCTGGCGCGGGCGTGCTGCGAGCTGCTCCATGACGAAGCGCGCCGGACTTCGATGGGAACCGCAGGGCGACGGCGCGTGATCAAATGCTTTTCGGTGGAACGGATGATGTCCGGGCTGACGGCTGTGTATGGCGCTGCTGCTCAGCGTGCGGCAGGCTCGGTGCCCGTATTGATGCCATCATGAGTGGGAACGCGTCCCTCTCGTCGATGCCTGGCGCGAGCCTTGTCATTCCGGTCTACAATCAGTTGGACTACACCAAACGTTGTCTCGACTCAATTTTCAAATGGACGGAGACGCCCTTCGAATTGATTCTTGTGGATAACGCCTCTTCCGACGGCTCCCGTGAATATCTCGACACGGTCCCGGCGACCGTCATCACGAACGACCGGAATCTCGGCTGTGCCAAGGCCTGGAATCAGGGAGTACGGGCGAGCCGCGCCGATGTCGTTGCCATACTCAACAACGATATCGTGGTGACGCCGGGATGGCTGTCTGGGCTCCGTCGTTACATGGAGGCGCACCAGCATGGGATCGTGTCACCCGCTGCGCGCGAAGGTGTGCTCGACTACGATTTGGAGTCCTATGCGAAACAGTATACGGATCGGTGTCGGGATGCAGCACGAGCAGAACTCTATGGAGCCTGTCTGGTCATTGCCCGGCGAGTGTTCGATCGAGTCGGTTTGTTCGACGAGGCGTTTGGGTACGGAGGGTGCGAGGACATCGATTTCCAATGGCGCGCCATGCAAGCGGGTTTTACGGTTGGTATGACAGGGTCGGTGCTGATTCATCATTTCAGCATGGTGACCCAATCCGCCATCGTGCGCGCGGAGAATCAGTCCTACTCGACCGAGAACCTCCGGCACTTCACGGCCAAGTGGAAGCGCACGGTACGAGGGAACTGGTTGCAACGTCGATGGGCTGGAATCAAACAAGCGGCGAGGGAATCCTATGAAGCGGTCCGGTATGGGCATACGCTCGTGGAGCGACCGTCACGGCAGGCTCTCGGTCGATGAGAGTCGTGATTGCGGCTTGGCATCTCCGCGATTTCAACGTGGGGCTCGGCCGGTATGCGCGGGAACTCATCGAAGGACTCGGCCGCGTGGACCACGTCAACGACTATCTCGTCCTTTTGCCAGAGGGAGGCACGGTGTTTCCGGCTCGCCCGAATGTGCGGTATCGGACGATCCGCGTCCCGCTGTTCAAACGTCGCGTCTGGGAGCAGTTGACACCGCTCTTCGGTGGGCGCTGCGATATTTTGCATTTTCCTTACGATTCCTGTGTCGCTTGGAAGCGCAGCAAATTTGTGGTAACCATTCACGACCTCAAGCCGCTCGTGGTGGGGCCAAAGCCGCGTGGACGGAATCTCAATCAGTTCATTGAGCAGGCGGTCGTGGGCGACCGGTGGTCGATGATCGATCACGTCGTGACCGATTCCCGCTGCTCTCAGCGGGATATTGTGGCCCATCTTCCCGTGGCGAGTGATCGGGTCACCGTGGTCTATCCCGGAGTGGATACCGACCGATTTCGTCCCGCCGGCGGAAGCGAGACCGGTTCGGTTGGTCGGCCCTACGTGCTCTGCGTGGCCGGGGACGATCCGATGAAGAACGTGAGTACCCTCGTTGATGCGTTTGCTGAACTGCCCGCTCATATCCGGTCGTCCCACGAGCTGGTGCTGGTGGGCGATGTCCAGAAGTGCGGGGAAGTTGGCGAGCGTATTGAAGCGAATGGTCTCGGAAATCGGGCAAAATTTACTGGGCTTGTGGACGACGAAACCTTGATCCACTTGTATCAGGAGGCGCGACTGTTTGTATTTCCTTCGCGATACGAGGGGTTCGGCTTACCCGTGTTGGAAGCCATGGCCTGTGGATGTCCCGTGGTTGCTTCGAATGCGTCGTCGCTCCCGGAGGTGGTGGGGGACGCAGGGGTTCTAGTAGACCCGCTGGATGCAACTGGGCTGACTCGGGCGATGGCCGCTCTGCTCGAGGACCAAGCCATGAGGATTTTCTTTCGCGCCAGGGGATTGGTTCAGGCCCGGCAATTCGCCTGGGATCGGACCGCTCGAGAGATGGTCGGCGTCTATACCCGAGTCGTGCGTAACTAACAAACGGGTCGCTGCGGAAAGGAGGCGACTGATGAAAGGGATTGTTTTGGCCGGGGGGTTGGGGTCGCGGCTTCTTCCGCTGACAAAGGTGACTAACAAGCACCTCTTGCCGGTGTATGACCGTCCAATGGTCTACTATCCCATTCAAGCGCTGGTGAATGCCGGGATTACGGAGGTTATGCTCGTCACCGGCGGCAATAGTGCCGGCGATTTTCTCAGATTACTCGGCAACGGACGCCAACACGGGCTGCAGCACCTTGCGTATACGTATCAGGAGGGCGAGGGAGGCATTGCCGATGCGCTTCGCATGGCCGAACATTTTGCCGATGGGCAAGCCGTCTGCGTCTTTCTCGGCGACAACGTCATCGAGCGCAACATTCGGGGTGCGACGGAGGCGTTTCGCCAACAGCAAGTCGGAGCCAAAATACTCTTGAAGGAAGTCAAGGATCCGCAGCGCTTCGGCGTGCCGGTCTTGAATGGTCCTCGAGTCGTGAGGATCGACGAGAAGCCGAAGCAGCCTGCGTCAGGGTACGCCGTGACGGGGATCTATTTTTACGATGCCCAGGTGTTCGACATCATTAAGACACTCAAGCCATCCGGCCGCGGAGAACTTGAGATCACGGACGTCAACAACGCGTACATCGACAAGGGACAGCTGACCTGGGACGTTCTCGAAGGATGGTGGACGGATGCCGGAACCATCGAGTCGCTCTTTCTCGCCAATCGATTGGTCGCTGAAACCGGGGCCAATCACGTCTGATACCGTGCCGACCTCCGTGTCAACCTTGGCATGAGCGCGAGTTCCATCACATCCACATCGGGTGTGCCGGCAGGGCGCGAGGGAATTCATCCGATCAGCGCGCCCGGCATCATGGACGTCGTGATCCAGCTGCTCTCGGAGAGGGGGGGGCTCGCCGGGAAACGCCTGCTCGACGTGCCGGCGGGCGAAGGCGCGTTTGCTGCAGAGATCGACAAGCGGCAGCTTGGCCTCGACGTGCGTTGCGGCGACATTTTCCCCGAGCAATTCAAATTCGGGAAGCTGAGGTGCGATTACGTCGACCTGAACAGAGCCTTACCCTATCCTGCCGAGTCGGTCGACATTTTCACCTGCATTGAGGGTGTCGAGCACATCGAGAATCCGTTTCACCTGGTACGAGAGGCCTCTCGGGTGCTGAGAACCGGCGGATGTCTGGTGATCACCACCCCGAACGTCTTATCCCTACGCTCCCGGTGGCAATACCTCCTCTATGGCGCGGCGAACACGTTTGATTACATGGCGGGCACGCCCTGGCACATCAACCCGGTGAGTTACATCGAACTCCGCTTCATTCTCGAGCGTGAGGGCTTTCTGCTCAGTCGTGTGGCGACCGACGCGATGACCAAACGGCGGTCCTGGTGGCACCAGTTGCTCAAGCTCGTGGTCCGAACTCGGGGGAAAAGTTGGGTGCGCGACAATCCAACGGCGGCGGAGGTGCGGAACGCCCTGCTCGGCGACACCCTTCTGTTTGGCGATTGCGTGATTCTCCTGGCGGAGAAGGGCGAGGTCGGATAGCAGACCAGTGTGGTGGCGGGGGATGATTTCGGTGTGCTGGTCCATCCATGCGGACGTGTGATACGCTGCGCCGGTATTGCGTAGGGCATTATTACGCGAGCGACGACGAGGAATCGACGATGCGGATACTGGTCACCGGGGGCGCGGGATTCATTGGATCGCACTTGGTCCGTCGATTCGTGACGCATTCCGAGGATACGGTTGTGAATCTCGATGCGTTGAAGTATTCAGGCAATCTCGAAAATTTGTCAGATCTGGTCGGGCATGCTCGCTATCGCTTCGTGCAAGGGGATATCTGTGATGCGGAGTTGGTGGCGACGGTGCTCCGAGACGAACGGATCGACGGTATGATCAATTGTGCAGCCGAAACGCACGTGGATCGCTCCATTACCGAGCCGATGGCATTCGCCAAAACCGACGTGATCGGGACGGCTACGCTGTTGGAAGCGGCCCGTGCCGCCGGCGTCACCAGATTCTTACAGGTGAGTACGGATGAAGTGTACGGAAGCGTGGAGAGCGGCCACTCGACGGAGGAGGATCCCATCGTGCCGCGCAGCCCTTACGCCGCGAGCAAGGCGGGGGGGGATCTCTTGGTCTGCAGCTATTGGACGACGTATCAGTTTCCGGTGCTCATTACCCGAGGCAGCAACACCTATGGGCCCAATCAATATCCCGAAAAGTTCATCCCGTTGTTCATCACGAACGCCATCGACGACCAGCCGCTTCCTCTCTACGGGGATGGACAGTACCGGCGCGATTGGCTTTCCGTCTATGATCATGCAGCGGGCATCGAGCACGTCTTTCGCCATGGCAAGCCGGGTACGGTCTACAACGTCGGAGGAGGAAACGAGCGGGAGAACCTGGTCGTGGCTCTGACCATTCTCGACCAACTCGGGAAACCGCGCTCCCTGATCCGTTACGTTCAGGATCGCCCCGGACATGATCGCCGCTACGCCGTGGACTGCGGCCGTGTACGCGCCATCGGATGGGCCCCACAGGTCGACTTCGAATCTGGATTGAAAGAAACGGTGGAGTGGTATCTGACGCACCAGTCCTGGTGGCGTACCATCAAAAACGGAGAATTTCGCGCGTACTATGAGCACGCTTACGGCGAACGCCTGAAGGGAACAAGCATATGAAAAAAGCGCTCATTACCGGGATCACCGGACAAGATGGATCGTACCTGGCCGAGTTCTTGCTCGAGCAGGGCTATGAGGTGCATGGTCTGGTTCGGCGCGTTGCCATCGAAGACCCGACGCATCGGCTCTGGAGAATCGACCATTTAAAAGAGAGGCTGACGCTGCATGCGGCCTCGCTTGAAAGCCTCCCGAGCGTCTATCGGGTTTTCCAAGCGCTCAAGCCGGACGAATGCTATCATCTGGCCGCCCAAAGTTTCGTCTCGTACTCCTTCGAGGACGAGTTTTCGACGCTCAATGCCAATATCAACGGAACGCATTACGTCCTGGCGGCCATCCGTGACTGCGCACCGGACTGCCGCCTGTATTTTGCCGCGTCGAGCGAAATGTTCGGAAAAGTGGCTGAAGTGCCGCAGAAGGAATCGACACCCTTCCACCCGCGGTCGGCATACGGCATTTCCAAAGTCGCCGGTTTTCATTTGACGAGGAACTATCGTGAGGCTTACAACGTCAGAGCCACGAGCGGCATTCTCTACAATCATGAATCGCCGCGCCGGGGATTCGAGTTCGTCACGCGCAAGATCACGTCCCACGCGGCTAGGATCAAGCTGGGGTTGGCTCATGAACTCAAGCTCGGCAATTTGGACGCCAAGCGCGACTGGGGACATGCCCGTGAGTACGTCCGCGCCATGTGGATGATGCTGCAACATCCGGAACCGGACGATTACGTCATCGCCACGGGGGAACAGCACACGGTACGAGAATTTGCTGAGGCGGCCTTTGCGCACGTGGGGCTCAATTACCATGACTACGTCAAGCTCGATCCACAATTGCTGAGACCGGCCGAAGTCGAGACCTTGCTCGGCGACGCCACCAAGGCCAAACAGCGCCTGGGTTGGTCGACAAAGATTTCGTTCAAGGATCTGGTTGCGGAGATGGTGGAGAGCGATCTCCGGCATTTTTCGGCTACGCACTGACGAGCCAGGCTTCAGGGACGGCCGGGATTCGACAAACACCGGGAGACGATGCGTATTTTTGTGACGGGCGCCAACGGACAGGTGGGACGGGAGATCGCTCGCGTCGTCCCTCGCGAACGGCTGTATTTGGCGACCCACGGGTCTGACGATGTTTCGGACGACCGTATCGTTAAGACGATCCAACGCGAACGCCCGGATGTCGTCATTCACGCTGCGGCCCTGACCGACGTGGACGCGTGCGAACGGGAGCCTGAACGGGCAAACCGTATCAATGACCTCGGGACGAGGCTTGTGGCCACAGGGGCAGCGCACGCCGGGGCGTACCTCATCGCCCTCTCAACGGACTACGTTTTCGATGGGACTAAAGGCGCTCCATATGTCGAATCGGATGTGCCCGCCCCCATTAGTGTCTATGGAGCCACGAAGTTGGCCGGTGAACGAGCCGCGCTTCTGGAATCGAACCATGCGTGCGTGGTCCGTACGGCCTGGGTTTTCGGTGAAGGTAGACGTCACTTCATTACAATGGTGATGGAGCGAATCCGACAGGGCGAGATCGTACGGGGCGTCGTCGACAGGCTTGGAAGTCCTACCTATACAAGAGATCTCGTGGCCGTGCTGCTCAAGCTGGCCGAACTCAAACCGACAGGAGTTCTGCACGTCGCCGGAGCGGGTGCCTGCAACTGGTACCAGTATGCTGAGGCGATCTACGACATGGTTGATGGGGCCCGTCGACTGGAACCAATTGCATTTGCTGAACTGGAGCGGCCGGCCCGTCGGCCGGCGAACTCAGCCTTGGCCAGCGAGCGGCTGGCCGGCCTCGGTATTTCCATGCGAAGTTGGCGGGAGATGGTGCAGGATTATCTGGGGACGCACGAACACGTCGGCCAACGATCCGTAACCACATGAAATGACAGACAGCGTTTCGATGTCCGCTCGTCCGCCCTTGCTGGACAAGGTGTGGACGATCCAACGATTGGGTTTGCCCGCACTCGCGTTTCTGAACTTCTTCCCGCCCGCCCATGGCCCTACTCGGTATCTGTTTTTCTCCTTGCTGATACTGGCCATCATCACGCTGTGGCGGCAGGGGCAATCCGTTTGGGTGCGGACTCCCCTCGACGTTCCGCTGTTGCTGTTTGTCGGCTGGATTTTGTTCACCATTCCATTCTCCATCGACCCAGCCTACAGCTTCCGCGAGTGGCGCAAGCTTTCGGCGCAGGTACTGGTGTTTTACTGGAGTATGGCCGTGCTCAAGGCCGACACCGAACGTCGGAGTTCACACGACGTACTCGTGGCTGTGCTCGCCGGGACTGCAGTAACGGCAGGATATGCCATCATTGGAGTGTTGCAGCGTCCGGATCCTTGGAGTCGAGACCTGCGCGCTGGGGCCATCGGATCCGATTACAACTGGCTCAGCACGTATATGGTCATGGCCCTTCCGTTGACCCTCACGGCCACGATGCGATTCCGCGCCGGATGGCTCAAAGTCTGTGGTGTCACCACGACGGGGTTGGCCCTCGTGGCCGAGGTCGCTGCGTATACCCGCGCAGGCTGGATCGGGCTCGTGGCTGAAGCTTGTGTCGGACTCTGGCTAGCGGGCCGCCGGTGGCTCCTGTTGATCGTGCTGGTCATTTTGGCGTCGACTGTGGCGGGGGTGGCGCTTACCGTGACAGTGAACGAGCAAGCCGGGACCTCTGCGGTGGCGGATCCCTGGACGTTCAAGGCCAGACTGAATGTCTGGAAATTGGCGGCCACGGATCTGTTCGAACATCCTTTGGTCGGGGTGGGTTACGGAAACTACAACTTCGTCAAGCGCTATAGCGGACATCCAGAATTGGAGAAAGCGTACGGCCCGCATAGTACGTTTATCGTGGTGGGCCTGGGCAGCGGCCTGCCAGCGCTGGCCTGTTTTCTCTGGCTGATCGCAAAAATCTACTTAGTCCTCACGCAGCCGATCCGACAGGACCAACTGCCGACAGAAATCGCTCACCGCATGATACCGTTCGGTGTGGCCCTAATGGTCATTGGAGTTGCGACACGGAATTTGTTCGACTACATGCTGATCGGCGCGCTGGCTAACCTATTTTGGATCATGGTCGCACTGGGACTTCACATGTCAGGGTGGCATGAAGGCCGTTGCTCCGGGGCCGTGCGTCCCGCGACTGAAATTCTGCCGGCGTCCACCAATAGCCGCCACCGCTCTGAGGGATCGATTGCCTCCGCATAATCGGGAGCGGCGACTCCTGAACAAACCAAATGGCGTGGGTGTGAAGTGGATGAATTTTGGCGTTTCGGGTAGGATCGAGGCATACCTGTCCGGACGGCCTGCGTTCGATTCTTGGGAATGAATGATGGTGAAGGTGACAATCTGATCTCGCCAACGGCCAATTGGTTCGGGGCGGAATTTCCGATGGTCGAGAGCGTACCTTCGACGCCTACGGCGAGAGTGTGTCTTGCCCGCCCCATACTCCAACGTGCACAACGGAGACACGATAATGGCAGTCCCGCTACTTGATCTCAGTGCGCAGCACAAACCGATTCAAGCCGAGTTAATGGCCGCTATCCAGCAGGTACTGGAAAGTCAGGCGTTCATTCTCGGTCCGGAGGTGACCAAACTAGAGGAGCGGGTGGCCGCATATTCGCAAACGCGGTATGGAATTGGTGTCACCTCGGGAACCGATGCCTTGCTGGTTGCACTGATGGCATTGGGCATCAAGAATGGTGACGAGGTCATTACGACTCCATACTCCTTCTTCGCCACGGCCGGCGCGATTGTTCGAGTGGGTGCCACGCCAGTCTTCGTCGATATCGACCCCGTGACGTATAATATCGATCCTGTCAAAATCGAACTGGCGGTGACCAAGAAGACTAAGGCCATTATGCCCGTGCATCTCTATGGGCAATGTGCGGACATGGCGCCGATCATGGCGGTGGCTCAACGTCATGGGCTCTCTGTCATCGAAGATGCGGCGCAGGCCATCGGGGCTGAATATGCCGACGGACGTCGGGCTGGAAGCCTGGGCACCGTTGGGTGCTTTTCGTTCTTCCCCAGTAAGAATTTGGGGGGGCTCGGCGATGGCGGGATGGTAACGACGAACGACCCCGATTTGGCCGAGCGAATTCGTGTGCTTCGCGTCCACGGTAGTAAGCCAAAATACTATCACAGTCTGATCGGCGGCAACTTTCGTCTCGACAGCATTCAGGCGGCGGTCCTCAACGTCAAGTTGAACTACTTGGACGGATGGACCAAACGACGACAAGATAATGCTCGGCGATATTGCGCGCTCTTTACCGAGGCTGGATTGACCGCGAAGCCCGACATCGGGTTGCCCCAGGCTGTCTATGAAGCGTGCGGCTGCTCGCACCATCATATTTACAATCAGTTCGTGATCCGAGTTCCCCGGCGAGATCAACTGTTGACGTTTCTCAAGGAGCGCGGAGTGACCACGGAGGTCTATTATCCCGTTCCATTTCACCTGCAAGAGTGTTTTCAGTCGTTGGGCCATAAGTCCGGAGATTTCCCCGAATCAGAACTGGCGGCCAGCGAGACCCTGGCGCTTCCGATTTATCCAGAATTGCGTGCTGACCAACAAGAGTTTGTGGTGCGCATAATCCAATCGTTTTTCGAAGGCGCAACGCGCGGGGTGTGACAGGCGTCCCATGTCATGCCGCCGGAAGTTATGAAGGACAGAGACTCCAGTGATTGACGGTTGTTCCCGGCATTTGCTACAAAATTTAGGGTATACTGGATGGATTTTGCCTTGAGTCTGGAATGTACGTCGGGGAGTCTAATGTCCGAAGAAACCGGCAGAGTGTGGTTATGAAGAATTAACTCCCTCATGGGTGTGCCAATTGATCGAGAGCGTCCATTCGTGGACGGTTGCTTCATTCCGATGCCGGTTCTACCCGTTCGCAGCAGGCGATCAGGAGGCCGCTGAGAGTTGGAATTACCTTCGGACTTATGGAGGGGGCGACAGGTTCTTGTGCGGCCGTTAGCCTCGTCGTGCCTCACACGTCTGTCCCTGCTAGTTCACCCAACTGGTCGCCATCCCGGTCTTCCCAGAGTCAGAGATTACGTTATGGTGGTGGACTACCACCTCGTCGGTAGGGCGGGGATGCCATGGTGCGACTCCCCCATGAGCTACCTCGATAGATCAAACAGAGCACAACACCCGAACACTCGATGCTGCTGACACGATGATCAGCCAGAAACTCACTCCCCATCGAAGAATCCTGACCAATTCTCCGTTGGCGATTTTCTTTAGCTTTTGGGCGCATCGGGAACTGATTTGGCAGATGGTCAAACGCGATGTCATTGGGCGATATCGAGGGTCGCTCGTTGGTCTGGCCTGGTCCTTTTTCAATCCGATCTTGATGCTACTGGTGTATACGATCGTCTTCTCTGTGGTCTTTAAAGCCCGTTGGGGAGGCGGGCTCGAAGATAGCAAGGCGGATTTTGCGATGACCCTGTTCACGGGGATGATCGTGCACGGGTTGTTTGCAGAATGTGTCAACCGCGCCCCAGGGCTCATTCTTTCGAATGTGAATTACGTCAAGAAGGTGCTGTTTCCACTTGAGGTTCTACCGTGGATCGCTTTGGGCTCCGCGCTGTTTCACGCCTCGATGAACGTTCTAGTGCTCATGCTGTTCTATTTCGTGGCTAATCTCTCGATCCCTCCAGCTATCCTGCTGCTTCCAGTCCTGTTTTTCCCCCTCTCACTCTTGACGATCGGGGTCTCGTGGATACTGGCGTCCCTTGGCGTCTATATTCGCGACATTGGTCACATGATGGCGATGCTGACCACCATCATGCTGTTCTTGAGTCCCGTGTTTTATCCGGCCTCGGCGTTGCCAGAGCCGTATCGAGCCTGGCTCTATGCCAATCCGTTGACGTTCATCATCGAGCAAGCACGAAACCTTGTATTTTGGGGAGGCAAGCCGGATTGGATTGGTCTGGCGGTGTATTATGCCGTCAGCTGCCTGGTGGCATGGTTGGGCCTGATCTGGTTTCAACGCACCCGAAAGGGATTTGCTGATGTCCTCTAACTATGCAATTCGTGCCACGGATATCAGCAAGTGCTATCACATCTACGACAAACCGCAGGATCGGCTCAAGCAAGGTTTGTGGCGTGGGAGAAAGCAGTTCTATCGGGAATTCTGGGCGTTACGAGACGTGTCCTTCGATGTTCAGCGAGGGGAGACCGTCGGGGTGATCGGCCGCAATGGGTCGGGCAAGTCGACCCTGCTTCAGTTGATCTGCGGTACGCTGACCCCGAGCTACGGAAGTGTGGACGTGCAGGGACGCGTGGCCGCGTTGTTGGAACTCGGGGCAGGATTCAATCCAGAATTTACAGGTCGCGAGAACGTCTATCTGAATGGGGCGGTGTTAGGGCTGAGTCGGCGGGACGTAGACGCCCGGCTCAACAATATTTTGTCGTTTGCCGACATAGGGCAATTTATCGATCAGCCGGTGAAAACCTATTCGAGCGGCATGTATATGCGCCTGGCATTTGCCGTCCAAGTCCATGCTCTGCCTGATATTCTCGTTGTCGATGAAGCACTTTCAGTGGGAGACTTTGTGTTTACTCTCAAATGCCTCAAGAGAATCGAACAGTTGCGTGCGGAAGGAGCATCGATACTTTTTGTGAGTCATGACATCGGTTTGGTGCAGAAACTCTGTGACCGGGTGCTTTATTTGGATAAGGGCCAGGTGGCCCTGTTCGGCGAGCCGAGTCGCGTCTGCAGTCATTACATCAGCTCAGCACAATCCGATCTTAAGCAGCCGCCAGGTGAAGCGGCGGGTTTGTTCCACGGTGTTGGTATCGCAACGGACGAACAGGGGCAGGGCTCTCCGACAGCAGCCGAGGAGGCTGCATTCTTGGCTGCATTTACCGGTCATCGCACGGGCAGTGGTCACGCGGAGATTACGTTTGTAACTCTCTCTACGACCCAGGGGGGGAACACGGTGTTCTTTGGAGAAAGTGTTCGTGTGAAAATGTTCGTTCGTATCAAGCGAATGGTGGAGTATCTTTGCCTGTCGATGTACGTCATCGATGAGTCTGGTCAGCTCCTCCTGGGGACCAGCACGCATGCCGAGCACGTGGATTTTCAGAAATTGAGTCAGGGCGACACGGTGCAAGCCACGTTTGAATTTCAAAATCGCCTGCGCGACGGGAAGTATGGCATCACGTCCATAGCCAGCAGTTATGTGAGCCCGACCAATACCGACTACTTGGACTACATCGAGCCCGCCCTGCTGTTCCAATCCGCCAGCACGGCGGGAACGTCTCGGTGGGCGATGTATAATCCTCCGTTCAAGGTCGATTGCGTCGTGAACGGTTCCGTGATCTCATCCTAATCAACGATGGAAGGTGCAGAAAATCAAGACATGCAGAGTTTCGAGGACCTTGAACATTGGTATCATCAGGCTGATCCGTGGGGATACGAGTCAAACCCTGACGACCACAAGCGCGTGGAGATGCTGTTGAGCGAACTGCCTAGCGGTCGGTATCGTCGTGTTCTCGACATTGGGTGTGGGGAAGGCTTTGTGACTAGGAAACTACCTGGAGAGGAGGTAGTGGGCATTGATGTTTCCAGGTCGGCCGTCGATCGAGCCCGACAGCATGAAAGTCACCGACTCAAGTTCATGCAATGCTCTCTATTCGACGCGGCCACCCTGCCAGGGGTGCCGTTTGATCTGGTGATCATCACGGGTGTGTTGTATGACCAGTACATCGGAAGATCGCTCCCCATGATTTATCGGATCGTGGACGATTTACTGGCGGACGACGGTATTCTCGTCAGCATTCATATTGACACGTGGTATCGAGCCAGATTCCCTTATCTCATGTTGAAAGAATGTTTTTATCCCTACCGTGAATACGTCCATCGCCTTGAGGTCTATGGGAAATGATTCTGTTGTACCACAAGGTTCATCCGCAGAATAAAACATGCTGGTGGGTCGACGTTGAGACCTTCCACCGGCAATTGTTGGCATTGCAAGGACGCAAGGTCGTCTACCTCGACGACTATGATCCGTCAGACGAGAAGCAGGTGGTCATTACGTTCGACGGGGTCTACGAGAATGTCCTGCAATACGCGGCTCCGCTACTGCGTATGCTGTCGTACCCTTTCGAACTATTTGTAACCAGCGACTATGTCGGCCGCGACAACGCGTTTGATCGTGTCGAGCCGCTGGCGACATTTGCAGATGAAGCCCAATTGGCCACGCTGGTTAGCATGGGTGGACGATTGCAGTGGCATTCTCGAACGCACCTCAATTTAGGCCCGGTCACGGACCGTGACAGGATTGTGGATGAGTTGGAGGTGCCTCCCTCGTTGCGCTCCTTGGATCCATCCGGCTTCCGTTGGTTCGCGTACCCTCACGGTGACTACAATAATGTGGTCGTGGAGGAGGTTCGCACACGCTTTACAGGAGGCCTATCATGCGTTCAGGGCAATGACAGTGATCGATACACGTTGAACCGGCTCATCGTGTCCAACGACACGGCGTTAGAACCTGCGAGTCGCGTGGCCGTTATCGTCGTTTCATACAACTATGGGCAGTATCTCCCCGAGGCGGTCGAATCGGTGTTGAGACAGACAAGAAAGCCCGACGAAGTGCACATCGTCGACGATTGTTCTGAGGACAATACCAGCGAGATAGGAAGATACTTCGCTGACAAGTCCCGAGGTACAATATTTTTTCATCGGAACGCCAGCAACCTGGGGATCATTGAGACGTTCAATCAGGCTGTCCAGAGGACAGCCGCACAATTCGTGTGCATCTTGGGGGCCGACAATCGTCTACGGAGCGATTACGTCGAGCGACTGTCGGCTTTGCTCAGCCTCCACCCACATGCTGCGGTTGCATACACGGACTACGCGCTGTTCGGGTCCCGAGCGCGACTCATCTATGATCAGAACCCACGGGAGCGACAGGGCCGAATAATCAAAGACCATTTTTTTGTGGTGTCGTTTCCTGATTTTTCACCGGAGGCGAGAGGCGAGCTCGGGAAAGCCAATTTTATTCATGGTTCCAGCATGTTCCGGCGACAGGCCTTCGACCAAGTGGGGGGCTACAAGCAGGAAAAATCGCGGGCGGAAGACCACTCTTTATTCGTTCGCATGGTTCAGGCCGGTTGGGATGCCGTACGCTCGCCGTATCCTTTGTTGGAATATCGGCAGCATTCACGGGAGCAAGCCAATATCAGGCTGTCCACGCATATCGAGACACAATTTTATCGTCAACTTGCGGGACAACGAGAAAAGGAACTAGCCGAACTGTCAGGAGTGCTTGCGGAGCGAAACCGGCTCATCGGCGTACTTGAGGAGAAGATGTCGAAGTTAGAGGGGCATCCGCACGTTCATTCTCGCATGCGCCGTTGGCTGGTACGTCTAGGTCGCATCGCTCGGGCTCCCTTTGCGGATGAAGATCGTCGGTGGCTGGGGCAAAAACTTCGCGAGCGGTATGCCAACCTGAGATGGCCATACATTTAGATCCCCCACTGTCACTTCCTTGACTGAAAGACCCCAATGGTTGAAACCAGCATCATCATTGTTACGCACAATCAACTCGAGGAGGCGACCGCGCCCTGCCTGGAAAGCCTGTTCAGCCTGACTCCAGCAGAATCGTTCGAGTTGATTGTCGTGGACAATGCGTCCACCGATGCAACACCAAAATATTTGACCGAACTACAAGTTCGCCATCGAAACGTGAAGATCCAACTCAACTCCGCCAACAGAGGATTCGCTGGCGGATGTAACGACGGTCTCAAGCTCGCGTCAGGCAAGTACGTGGTGTTCCTGAATAACGATACCCTTATGAGTGAAGGATGGCTGAACCGGCTTCTTGGGCCGCTCGAGGCCGATCCGTCTATCGGAATGGTGGGGCCGGTCACGAATGCTGTAGGCAATGAGCAGCGAATTGATCTTCCAGGCTTGAATGAAACCAATTATCCAGGCATTGCGGGGAAGTATATCTCAAGCGTACGAGGCCTATGGCACGACACGCAGCGTCTGGGTTTCTTTTGTCTGGCGACGCCGAGGACTGTTACCGAGCGGCTTGGAATGCTTGATGAAACGTTTGGTCTTGGATTTTTCGAGGATGACGACTACTGCCTGCGAGCCTTGGCGGCGGGGTACAAGCTGGTCGTTGTGGAGGATTGCTTTGTCTTCCATAAGGGATCGCAAAGTTTCAAGCACCTCGATTCGGAGACGTATCGTCAATTGGTGGATCGAAATCGGACGTACTTCACCGCCAAGCACGGGACTGAATGGATGCTCTCGGATGTCGCGATCGCTTATGCAGCATGGCTTGAACGGGCCTGCGATCAGGCCGGTCGCGTGCAGGACAATGCATTGGCCGGCATGATGCGAGCGAGACTGCCGGGGCTCCTCGAGGTGTTGCGACGGATCCGCATGACAGAGTCGGACACGTGGCGGGTGCGCGACCTCTATTATGAGCTCAGCCAGACGCGCGAAGCCCAGCAACTCTTGAGCGCGCGATTGGGTGAGGTACAGGAACAACTGGCCGAGGCACAAGCTCGAATTACCTGGATGGAAGCAAGTCGATCCTGGCGTGTCACGAGGCCGCTCAGAGAAGTGAAACGTCTAACGGCCCTATACACGCGCAAAAGCCGGCATGCCCGCATGCTTCTTGAAACGCGAGGACTCGCGTATGTCCTGAAGTTGACGTGGAGTAAACTACGACCACGTCGGCCGGCACAACGCCACAGGCAGCAACTCACCAGGATTCTTGCGCAACATCAAGGCAAGCCAATTATCGTGTTTCGACCGCTACTGGATTGGAAGCTCCCCTTGTTCCAGCGCCCACAGCATGTGGCGAAGTGCTTGGCAGAGCTCGGTTTCCTCTATTTTTTTTGTACCGTGAACAACTTTGATTCCGTAGAGGGCTTCGATGAGGTAACGGACGGCTGTTATGTGACGAATCAGTTTGAGTTGCTAGACCGATTGCCGCGACGCAAGGTGATTCATGTATATGCGGCCGATCCCAAGTGCACCTGGGAGTATCTTCGCGGACATTTGGGTGACGGAGACGTGGTGCTGTACGAATACATCGACGAAATCCATTCGGACATTTCCGGTCGAGAGGTCCCTCAAGAGTTACTGGAGCGGCATCGAAACGCTCTTGAATGCGACGATGTGATTTGTATCACGAGCGCCGATAAGCTTTATCGGGATGCGTCCCGTCATCGAGCCAAGAATGTTCGGCTCATAACGAACGGGGTTGAGCTTGAACATTTTGCCATACATCGCGATTCTACGCGGGTTCCGATGGAGCTCCGTGATGTGGTGTCCAAAGGCAAGCCCATTGTCGGATATTTTGGGGCTCTTGCAAAGTGGTTTGATTACGAGCTCATCCTTGAACTGGCACATGCCCGCCCGGACTACGAACTTGTATTGATCGGATGGAACTATGATCAATCCCTCGGTTCGTACAAGCTGGAGAATTGTCCGAACATCACCGTGCTGGGTCCGATCGACTACAAGCGATTGCCTCAGTTTGCCTGTTGGTTCGATGTCTCCACCATCCCATTTCGAATCAATGAAGTCACGGAGTCGACTTCACCCATCAAGCTGTTCGAATACATGGCTCTGGGCCACCCCATTGTGACGACCGATCTCCCAGAATGTCGGAAGTATCAATCGGTCTTGATCGGCAGGGATCCCCAGCACTTCATCGTCCGAATCGACGAAGCGCTCGCATTGCGAGACGATAGCAGGTACCGTGCACGGCTCCATCAGGACGCCACCGACAACACCTGGCAATCCAAGGCTGGCGTCGTGGCCGAAATGATTCGGGACAATCTCAGCAAACCGATGAAGGGTGTTCCGCTGGCGCAAGTCCAGGATGAAATTGCCGCCTGTGATCAGGTCTCTGGTCGCCCCGGACACTACGCGCAGACCTATAGGCATGAGGAAGCAAGTTATTGGTTCCCGGCTTTGCGGTGGGTGCGGGGCCTCACCTCGGTAGATCGCGTCGTGGATATCGGTCCAGGCTACGGGACTCTCCTAATTTTCTCGATACACTGTCATCGTCCCAGTTATATATTGGCTGTGGACGCGGGCTCCTATCTGGCGCCCACGCTCGTCGAGCGATACGGCATCCATCAGGTCCACGGTAACATAGAGCTGTCGAGCGTTGAAGAGTTCGGTCAATTCGACCTGATCTTGTTCACTGAGATTTTGGAGCACTTAAATTTTCATCCTCGCGCAACGTTGCAAAAATTGCGTCAATTGGTCTCCTCTAAAGGGCGGGTTGTACTCACGACTCCGGACGCCGCCGAATGGGGCCGGGTCACTACCTATTATTCGTCGCTCGATGCGATGCCAACCTTTACAGGTCAACCGTCGTCGTACATCGACGATCATGTGTGGCAGTACACGCGCCCTGAAGTAGAGAAGTTGGTCGCGGAGGCCGGTTTCGAGGTAGAGGACATGGCGTATGCCGCAGGAACGCAGTGGCGACATCAGTGTTTTCTACTCCGACCCGCACTCAGGCCCAGATAGTGACCACCATGCATCGAACCAACAAGATCCTGTGTGTCGTCGGAACGCGGCCGGAGGCCATTAAGATGGCTCCGGTCATCCTCGCACTCCAGCGCCATACGGAGTTCTCCGTGAGGATTCTGGCGACCGCGCAGCATCGCTCGATGCTCGATCAGGTGCTCGAGATGTTTCAGATTCAGCCAGATATTGATCTAAACGTGATGCGGGACAACCAGCGGTTGCCGGACTTGACTGCTCGACTGATCACGGCTATGGACGGCGTCCTGACAGACGAGCAGCCTGCCGCTGTCCTGGCACAGGGGGATACCACGACGGCGATGGTCACCGCGCTCGTATCCTTCTATCAGCGAATTCCATTCGGCCACGTGGAAGCGGGGTTGCGTACCGGCGACCTGTCCTATCCTTTTCCGGAGGAAATGAACCGGGTCGTGGCGGGTCGGTTGGCTCACTGGCATTTTGCGCCGACCGATACGGCAAGACGTAATCTCCTTGCAGAGGGAATCGGCGCCGGAAAAATTTTTGTCACGGGGAATACCGTCATCGACGCCCTTCTCGACGTTGCCAAGCGGTGTAATGACCAGGCTCCGGCCGTACGATCAGGGGCACGTCTCGTCCTGGTGACGGCCCACAGGCGGGAAAACTTTGGGGAGCCGTTTGCGGCAATTTGTCGAGCCATCAGGTATTTGGCAGATACGCGCGACGATGTGGAGTTTCTCTATCCTGTTCACCCCAATCCCAATATTTCGAATGTTGCGACCACGCTGCTCGCGAACCATCCTCGAATTCGTCTCTGTGAACCACTGGACTACGTGCCATTCGTGGCAGCGATGAAAACAGCCCATTTTATTCTTTCCGATTCCGGCGGTGTACAGGAAGAGGCACCTGCCTTGGGTAAGCCGGTTCTGGTGCTGCGACGAGAAACCGAGCGGCCTGAGGCCGTGGAGCAAGGGGTGGTCAAATTGGTGGGACCTGACTTCGCCGCGATCGTACGCGAGTCGTTGCAGTTGTTGGACAACGAGCAGGCCTATCGGTCCATGTCACGCGGGGTCTCTCCATATGGGGACGGGCATGCGGCCCCACGGATTGCCGAGATCTTGATGAAGGAGTTGACTGCTCGTGAGGAGCCATAGGAGGCTCGATGTTCGGTAAGCTCTTGCGTTTGGCGCTGCAGAATCCAAGCCTGACGATCAAGTTGGCACAGCCTCATCGTGTCAAGAAGGCGTTGTCCATGCTGTGGCATGATCGGAACAGCCTGGGCCACATTTTCGACTGGTACCAAGATCTCTACGGCGCGGGGACAAGTCAGGCGCAGTCGGATCAGTTCGTGACCGAAGCCTGCGCCATGACATCAAAAGCAGATGTTTTGGTTTTTCCGGTTATTGACTGGAGCTATCGCCACCAGCGCCCGCAGCATTTGAGTCTGGCAATGGCCGAGCGCGGCTATCGCGTGTTCTACTTCTCGACCGTTCCGATGCTGGCCGGTGATGAGCGCTCGTATCGAATCATCCGACGAGTGGCTCCGAGCGTGTTTGTCTGTCAGTTGAGGGCTGTCCAGGACAAGATCGATGATATGTATCGACATGCCATGGACGAGCGCGTACGAGATGCCTACCGCGATTCGTTGCAGGCATTGATGCGGGATGTGGGTCTGCAGTCGACGATCTCTATCCTTCATCATCCTTACTGGACTCCGCTAGTCCAGTCGTTGGGAAAGACACGTATTATCTACGATTGTATGGACGATCACCGCGCCTTTCATGAGACGAGTGATCCCTCCATGTCTCAAACCGAACAGAGCCTTATTCTTACGGCGGATGAGGTGGTGACGAGTTCGGCCTATTTGCACGACCGAGTCGGGAGTATTCGTCCAAATACCTTGATCCGTAACGGCTGTGAATTTCGTCTATTCAGCCAAACTTTGGAAGCGCCCAATGGCCACGAATCAGTGGCGGGATACGTGGGAGCCATTTCTCGATGGTTCGATATTCAGCTGATCATGCTAGTCGCACAACTGCTTCCGACCTGGCGTTTCGTGCTAGTTGGCTCAACCGTCGGATGCGACGTTCAGCAAGCGTTCGGCTTACGGAATATTGAATTCGTCGGGGAGGTCGACTATTACCGTGTGCCCGAGTACTTGAGCAAGTTTGATGTGTGCATGATCCCTTTCAAGCTGACACTACTGACGATGGCGACTAATCCCGTGAAAGTCTACGAATATCTAGCGGCCGGGAAGCCCGTGGTCGCCACGCGACTTCCGGAATTGCTCTTGCTCCCGGAGCAGGTGCGGGTGGCCAGCGACGCACAGGAGTTTGCAGCGCAGTTATGCGAAGCGCGACAGACAGCCCGAGATTATGTGGCGATTGAACGTAGACGAGCGTGGGCACGGGAGCAGGACTGGGAAGCTCGGGCCGACGTCTTCGAATCGGTCATGCGCGGTGAGGTTCGTAGTCAATGATCAGACGTTCCCCCGGATTGAGTAGCACGGTGCTTGGAGACCAATCCAATTCTCTCATCGGAAGGAGGTTGGATATAGGGAGATCGGATATGAAGAAGCGTTTGCCAGTGGTCCAGATTATCGGATTTTTGCGAGAGGCCAATGCGGGGTTGACGGCCTGGAGATCTCGGACCCCAAGCGGCCCGTTAGGGGTGCGGATTGTGGGGCACCTAACTGATATTGGGTGATCAAGATGAGTCCAAATGAGGCGCAAAATGTATTGAATGCATATATTAAGAAAAATGGGCCGTGGACTGCCCATTCGATATGTTTAGCGGATGGGGTTAATACAATGGGAAGCGAGGCAAATCCCAATCAGATTCTTTATTTGCGTCGCATACTGCAGTTGTGTGCAGATCTGTCGAGCAAGCCATTAGATGGCATCCGAGTATTAGACCTCGGCTCGCTGGAGGGCGGGTTCGCGATCGAGTTCGCAATGCATGGCGCGGAAGTTGTTGCCATTGAGGGGCGCTCTAAAAATTGCGAGCGCATTAGATTCGTCAAAAATCTATTGAGGCTGTCGAATCTTCAGATATTAGAGGCTGATGTTCGTAAGCTGGATTCCTCCGACCTCGGGAGTTTTGATATCGTGCTTTGCCTAGGCCTCTTGTATCATGTCGATAAATCGTCGATCCTAGAATTTTGTCGCCTCTTATATGATTTGACGCGACATTTATGCGTCATTGATACACATTTCGCCTTTTATGGAAACGAAATGCTAGGAGAGTACCAAGGAGATTTGTTTTGGGAAAATTCGCCGGATGCTTCTGACCTGCAAGTGAACGAAAATAACTGGTCGTGCCTGGACCGGTTGCCATCCTATTTCTTTACCGAGACCTCGCTCAGAAATCTCATCAGTGATCTCGGATTTTCATCGCTCTATGTCTGTGAGAATCCCTACTATCGGATCATGTTGGATCGGCGCACGTTCATCGCCATTAAGGGGCAGCCTATAGAGCTGAAATCCTGTCATACTCCCCCACTAATGCCCCATCCCGTTAAGCCGTATCAAGCGGTTGTAGAACCTATAAATTCAGCATTGGATGATAGCTGCGCGTCGAAACGTCAGCCTCTTCTAAGGGCAGCCAAATCGGCTTTAAGCCGTTTGGTGTCAAGCCGACGTCGCCTCCGGATTGAGTAGCACGGTGCTTAGAGTCCAATCCCTAAACAGGAAGGAGATTGGATATAGAGAAGCGATTTTCAGAGGTCCAGATTGTCGGGTTCTTGCGAGAGGCCGAGGCGAGGGTAGCGATGAAGGATCTATGTAGGCTGCATGGGTTCTCCGAACCGGCTACCACCTGTGCCTGATTGAACCAGACAAGCCCGAACCGGGGTGCCTGGGTCAAGTCCCTTAACAGGCCGTTCGTAATGAGTGACTGAACGAGCATTGGTTTGTGAACCTCGCGCAGGCTCAAGTGGACATTGAAGTGTGGCGGCGCGAGGTCCAACGAAGAACGACGGAAAGGGCTTTAGGCTGACTCACATCGGTCGCCTAAGCGAGTCAATTGGCCAGAAAATGGGCTGATCGCCTTCCCACTTTGAGTGTCGGCGGTCATCGTCATGGTTTGATCGCATAAATCACTTTCGCCGGGACCCGTTGTGAGGATGACAGGATGACATCCACGAGTTGCGTTCGAAATCCGACCTGCGCCACGCGGTTGCAGATATCAATCCGGCTATGGCGCCAGAAGGCGAGCACAGAGTGTGGACCCGTAATTCTGCTGTCATGGTACTCCGGCGCCGCATGGAACATGATGCGGCCGTTGACAATTTCCGCTAGTCGAAACGTCGTCGGGTCGTCGGCCAGCGGCACGGTAAAAATAAGGGCTCCATTGCTTCGGAGCACCCGATAGCACTCTCCATATCCTTGAACATCATCGGGGACATGCTCGAAAACTTGGTTTGACGTGATCAAATCCAGACTGGCGTCGTCGAATGTCAATTGCTGAACGTCCTGATTTAAGACATGTCCAACCATGGCCCCGGGACTATGGTCCGGATAGTATTCACTGGTAACGACGGCATGCACGTGTTGCTTCAGGTACCTAAGCGTTGCTCCGTAGGTCGACATCTCCCAAGCACGAGTGACGGTATATTGGCGCATGTGCTGTTCGATGACTGAGATGATGGATAGGCTCGTCACATTGGCTCTGCAGGACAGGCATCGAGTCATGAATGCATCTTCTCTGAGAGAGAGGAAGAACGTACGCCCGCAATTAGGGCAGCCGCCAGGGCTAATCCGCCATCTGTATGGACTTTCTGCCCATCTCAAATAGCGCCAAATCGCTCTCCACCTTGGCAACAGCATGGTCTCTACGCACCTCCGATGATGAATTCGAGAGAGTCTACTATAATCGCATCGAGAGCTGTCAGCTAGAGGTCGAAAGGTGATGTATCCGGCAACGCTACAAACTTGGGTGGCGGGGGGCTCCGTCGGTCTCTGACCCGGCGGAGATTTGAGGCCTGATGTGGGTGTGTGTGTACACCTGTGATCGCCCCCTCGATATGTAACTGCTAAGAGCAGGGTATGGTTGGCTGAGTGAGGTGCGAGAGGATAACGTGGATCTCTCCATAATAATCGTGAACTATAACAGCGGTCGCGATCTGGATTGCTGCCTTGACGCGCTGGCCGTGGCGGCCGTTCCGGGGCGTCATGAAGTCATCGTCGTCGACAACGCTTCACACGATGGGAGCGAAGTCATCGCTATCCAACCACACCTCGATGTGGCAATGCATCGTAACATGACCAATATCGGGTTTGGCGCAGGTGTCAATCTTGGGGTCAGCCTCGCCAAAGGTCGCTATCTGCTCATACTGAACCCTGATGTGCGCGTGCATCGCGATTCGATCGCCACCTTAATGCGGTACCTTGACGTGCATCCTGATGCGGGCCTATGCGCGCCAAAACTATTGAACGAAGATGGATCACTTCAATACTCCTGCCGGACCTTTCCCAGTGTCGGGACGATCATCTTTCGCCGGACTGTCCTGAACAGGTGGTTCCCCGATGCAAAAATCGTCCGTCGGCATCTCATGACGGACTGGGACCACCGGACCACCCGTGAGGTAGACTGGGTATTGGGAGCCGCCATGCTGCTTCGACGCGAAGCATTTGTGACTTCGACGGTTATCGACGAGCGCTTCTTTCTCTATTTTGAGGATGTGGATCTGTGCCGACGTCTTTCGTTGGCGGGATGGCGCGTCGTTTACCATCCCGAGGGTGTCATGACGCACTCGCATCATCGCGCGAGTGCCAGAGGTTGGATGACCCGCTCGCGCTTTGAACACCTGTGGTCCTGGGTCAAATACGAGTGGAAATACCGTGTCGCCCCGTATTTCGGCGGGAACGCGGTGGGTGGCCTGGTCCCTCGCATGAGTAGGGGACTCCATGCTTAGGGAACGCTCGCGTCAATTATTGTGGCGGTGCATGTTCACCGACATCGTGGCGCTGATCGTGGCGTTTGAGGCCGCATACTGGATCCGCGGTACTGCCCTAGCGACACTGCTAGCTGAGTGGTTACCGAGTCCCCTGATGTCCTCCATGCGCTACGACTGGATGTATGGATTTATCATTCCGATATGGATCGGCCTTCTCTTTTCATCGGGTCTCTACCAGCCTCGCCGCCTCAACACCTTCAGGCGACTACCCATCGATCTCATCAAAGTCAGCGGGATCGGACTGTTCCTGCTCATGGGGGTGACGTATCTTCTGAAGGTACCGGATATCAGCCGCATTTTTCTCGTCACGTTTGCGGCCTTCACGGTGGTCACGTTGATGACCGGACGCTTGGTTATCCGCGCCCTGATGCGCCGTTCGGGGCGCCGTGAATTTCAATGGTGCAACGTCATTGTGGTAGGAACAAATGAAAAGGCGCTGGAGTTCGCCAGGCAGGTGGCGTCCAACGATAAGTGGGGATTCCGCCTTCTGGGTCTGGTTTCGGAGAATCGCGTGGGATCGCATGAATTGCGGATCGGGGATCATGACGTGCTCGGCTCACTCGATGACTTGGAGCGAATCTGCAATTCCAGAGTGGTTGACGAGGTCATTTTCGTCGTGCCAGGTCGGATGGTCCACAACCTCGAAGACGTCTTCCTCATGTGTGAGGAACTCGGTGTCAATGCACGGATCGCAGTCGGAATGTTTCCACATCTCATTGCCCGCGCATCCCTCGACGAGCTCAACCAGATCCCACTGTTGACGTTTAGCACGAAGCCGACGAATTGGGTCGCGCTCGGTACCAAGCGCGCAATGGACCTAGTGATCGGATGGACGACTGTCTTGATTGGTTTGCCCCTCTGGATCGGTATTGCGTTGGCGATCAAAATGGATTCCGAGGGCCCGATCTTTTTCAGTCAGGAGCGATGCGGGCTGAATGGTAGGCGGTTCGTGATGTACAAGTTCAGATCCATGGTTGCGGACGCCGAGCGACGGCTATCCGAGGTCGCCGCTCTCAATGAACTGCGCGGACCGGTCTTCAAGTCCCGCAAAGATCCGAGGATCACGAGAGTGGGCAGATGGTTAAGACATCTGAGTCTGGACGAGTTTCCCCAGCTGATCAACGTCATCAAGGGGGACATGTCCATCGTGGGGCCAAGGCCTCCGCTCCAACACGAAGTCGACAAGTACGAACGGTGGCAGCGCCGGCGATTGAGTATGAAACCGGGATTGACCTGTCTTTGGGCTGTGCGGGGACGCAACCGAATACCATTTGAGCAATGGATGGCCATGGATTTGGAATACATCGATGAATGGTCGCTGTGGCTGGACGTACAGATTATGCTCTTGACGGTCCCAGTCGTACTGTCGGGAGATGGGGCAAGCTGACCTCACCCTTGTGCTCCAAGGAGCGACGAAGAGAATTGTAATCGTGCCATTTCCTTGTGCCGCTGAACCATGCTTGCTAAGATCGTTCTGGACATATGAGGACCCGTGGCTAATCGACGTCGATCCGCATCCGAGCGCGCCCGTGTTTCCGTAGAGAGTAAAGGACGGTTGGCCGATATTCGCCTCTTTGCGACGGATGTCGATGGCGTGCTCACCGATGCGGGTATGTACTATACCGAAGCGGGTGACGAGCTGAAGAAGTTCAATACCCATGATGGAATGGGCATCAAATTACTTCAACGGGCCGGTCTTATCACTGCCATCATCACGCAGGAACAGACGAAGTTAGTGGCCCGCCGCGCGCAGAAGCTGACGATCCCGGAGCTACATCAGGGGGTAATGGATAAACGCGCCTGCTTGGACGAGATCGTGGCGCGCCATGGCCTCACGTTGGCGGAAGTGGCCTACATCGGCGACGATGTCAACGATGTGGACGCGTTGCGGGCAGTCGGCTTCGCTGCAGCCCCTGCCGATGCTATGCCGCCGGCAAAACTGGTGGTTCGATACGTCTGCAAAAAACGGGGAGGGGAAGGCGCCGTGCGAGAGGTGGCGGATCTCATTCTGGCCGCGCGAAGGACGACGCGTCTCCGGTAGCGGACCGTACCGCCTGACCGTTCGTGCGAGCCTGTGGCGATCGCGGTTCACGTCTCAGGAATCATAGGAATCATTATGCCTCAGCCGTCGAAGATTTTTGCCGTGATACTCGCGGGCGGGAGTGGAACACGATTTTGGCCGTTGAGTCGCCATTTGTATCCCAAGCAGCTGCTGCGCATCCTGGGTCATGAGACGATGATTCAGCAAACGATGCGTCGAGTGGTGGGATGCGTACCGCCGATTCAGGTCTTGATTTCGACGAACCCGCAACAGGCCGATTCCATCCGCGTGCAACTGAGCGACTGGAAAGAAGACCTGCAGCACAATTTTGTGGTCGAGCCGGAAGGGCGGAATACCGCGCCTGCAATCGGCCTTGCGGCGCTGGACATCATCCGTCGCGACCCCGATGGGATCATGTTGGTGCTGCCGGCGGATCATGTGGTGAAGCGCGAATCGCGCTTTCAGGCCGCGGTGACGTTGGGAGCGAAGTTGGCCGGTGCCGGGCACCTGGTGACGTTCGGGATCAAGCCCATCCGTCCCGAGACTGGCTACGGATATATTCAAGCCAATGAGAAGCGCGTGTTGGCACGGCACGGAAAGCTGTACGGGCATCCCGTGGCTCGGTTCGTGGAGAAACCCAATGCCGCCAAGGCAGCGCAGTATGTCAAGGCTGGAAACGTGTATTGGAATAGTGGGATGTTCGTCTGGCGAGCAGCGACCATTTTGGAGGAAATCGGGCGCTACCAGCCAGCGTTAGGAGCCGGACTTCGTAAGATCAAGGCGCTTCTCGACTCGGGAGCGTCCCAGAAAGACATCGACGAACAATACCGTCGCCTCCCGTCGGTGTCCATCGATACGGGGGTGATGGAACGGTCATCTCATGCCGCGATGATACCGGTCGACTTCCAGTGGTCGGATGTCGGCAACTGGAGCAGTATCGACGAGGTAGCGGTTCGCGATCGAAGCGGCAATGTCGTGAGCGGCAAGGTCGTGGATCTCGAAAGCCGCAACTCCATTCTGTTTGCGGATCGGCGGGTGGTGGCCACCATCGGCCTTCAGGACATGGTGGTCGTCGACACCCCGGATGCCACGCTCGTGTGCCCGAAAGACCGATCGCAGGACGTCAAGAAAATCGTCGAAGTCCTGAAAAAGCAACAAGCCCCGGAGCACCTGGAACACGTGACGGTCTTCCGGCCATGGGGCTCCTACACGGTGCTCGAAGAGGGGCCGGGCTATAAGGTGAAGCGCGTCACGGTCAATCCTGGCGGACGCTTGTCCCTACAACTGCATCACAAGCGCAGCGAACATTGGGTCGTGATTGCCGGCACGGCTCGCGTGACGTGCGGCGACAAGGCCTATGATCTCCGCATTGGGCAAAGCACGGCCATCCCCCTCGAAACGCGGCATCGGCTGGAGAATCCCGGGTCGGACACCCTCCATATCATCGAAGTGCAGAACGGACCCTATCTCGGCGAAGACGACATCGTACGCTTCCAGGACGATTATGGGCGCCTGCCCAGCCGTCCGTCGTGAAGTCCGGGAGCCGCGGCGACTCGCCTTCGTCTGTGTGCGACGGGCGGTCTCCTTGGTTCTGATTACAGGAATTGACGCGTCACACTGAACGACACACGAGGCGTATGGGACTTTTTCGTGAATATGACATTCGAGGAGTGGTCGGAGAGGATTTGACGAGCGACGCGGCGGAGCGGATCGGCCGCGCGTACAGTACTGCGGCAAGAGCTCGTGGTGCCCGGACGGTGAGTGTGGGGCGTGATGGCAGACTCAGCTCTCCGGACCTACATCAAAGTCTGGTCAAGGGATTAATGACCGGCGGACTCAACGTGATCGATGTCGGCGTCTGCGCGACCCCACTGGTCTACTTTTCGCTGCATCACCTCCCGGTCGATGGCGGCATCATGATCACCGGAAGTCACAATGCCGCGGAGTATAACGGATTCAAACTGTGTATCGGGAAGAGCGCGCTTCATGGTGACGGGATTCAGGAATTGAAGAGAACCATCGAGAGTGGGCAGTACTCTGTCGGCAAGGGAACTCTGTCGGAGCATCCAATCATCCCGGACTATCTCGCATACCTGAAGCAGCAGTTCGTACACGTGGATGGCAGTCGTCTTCGAGTCGTCGTGGATGCAGGAAATGGAGCGGCGTCCCTGCTGGCCGGCCAAGCGATCGCCCAACTTGGATGTCGGGTCACCGAGTTGTACTGCGATCTCGACGGTCGATTTCCTAATCATCATCCTGATCCGACCATGCCGGAAAACCTCAAGGATTTGATTAGGAAGGTGCGAGACACCGGCGCGCATGTCGGGATGGGGTACGATGGTGATGCCGATCGAATCGGGGCGGTCGACGAAAAGGGCAATATCCTGTGGGGCGACCGATTGATGGTCGTGTACGCGCGGGACATCCTTGAGACCAAGCCGGGCAGCACCATTATCTCAGAGGTAAAAGCCTCACAACATCTGTATGACGACATCCAGAAGCGAGGCGGCCGGCCGATCATGTGGAAAACGGGGCACTCGCTGATCAAGGCGAAGATGAAAGAGGAACACGCGGCCCTTGCCGGTGAGATGTCAGGGCACATGTTTTTTGCCGATCGTTACTTTGGGTACGACGATGCGATCTATGCGTCCTGCCGGTTGATCGAGATTCTAGCCAAGCGCAAGAAACCGTTGTCTTCCTTGGTCGCGGACTTGCCGCCCTCCTGCGTCACACCTGAGATTCGGGTCGATTGTCCGGATGCCGTGAAATTCGATCTGGTCAAACAGGTCCAGTCGAAACTGGTCGCCGCAGCCGAAGCACGGCAACCGTTGGGGCCCAGCGGACTAACGATTCGCGACGTCGTCACGATCGACGGCATTCGTACGATCTTCAACGACGGTTGGGGGCTTATTCGCGCCTCCAATACCCAGCCGGCCCTGGTCTTACGTTTTGAGGCCAGCTCTGAAGCGCAGCTGAAGTCCATTCGCGCGGCCATCGAAGGCGAGTTGGAGGAAGCACGGCGCGCACTGTCGCTCTCCTAGATGTGATAGGCTGATGCAGCGATGATCTTGCGATGGCTGATCTCCTGTATCGTATTCGTGGCGGTGCTGCATGCCGTATCGAGCAGTGGAGCCAATTCGGGCCGGCCAGCTGTAAGCCCACTCCGCCCGTTTGCCGCCGGCGAGCGGCTGACGTACGAGCTCTCCTGGATGGGCATCACGGCCGGAACGGCTGTGATGGGGGTTGAAGCCGCCGAGCCGGTCGATCACCATCCCCTCTTGAAGCTCCTGACGACAGCCAACTCCAGCCCCTTCGTAACCAGATTTTATCCCGTCCATAACCGAGTCGAATCCTGGATCGATGCCGATACGCTGGTCCCTCAGCGGATGAGCTTTCAGAGGCGCGAGGGCAAGCGAAAGAACGACTTTCAGTATGTCTTTCGGCAAGCGGAGGGAAAGGTCACGGCTGTGAAGGACGGGCAGGCGGCCGAAATAGATATTGCCACGGGGACTCAGGACACGATCTCCTGTCTGTATTTCGCCCGTTCCAACGTCCTGCTGATTCCAGGTACGTCTACGTTTCTCAACGTCCACCACGACAAGAAGAACTATACACTCGAGGTGCGGGTCGAAGGGATCGAGCAGCTCGAGGGACGATGGGGCCGGCAGGAGGCGGTGCGGCTCCTGGTCGTCATGCCGTTTCAAGGGATCTTCCTCAACGAGGGCAACGTTCGAGTCTGGCTGTCCAATGACGCACGGCGGGTGCCGCTCCTGATGAAGGCCAAGGTCATCATCGGTTCGGTGGTTGCCAAATTGGTGGATGGGTACGGTTCCGGCCCAACGTCCT
Source organism: Nitrospira sp. (assembly GCA_036984305.1). Classification (NCBI taxonomy): domain Bacteria; kingdom Pseudomonadati; phylum Nitrospirota; class Nitrospiria; order Nitrospirales; family Nitrospiraceae; genus Nitrospira; species Nitrospira sp. Next base: position 2,657,800 of record BQWY01000001.1, on the reverse strand, counting down.
AGGGCCGAAATGCTCCTATTGTTGTCCTTCCTCGCATTGCTCGACTAGGTCAGACCCGCTATAATGCCCCTTTATTCATTCAGTCCTCTATCCATGCGTCGATTTCCGATCACGCTGACGCGCCACATATTCGAGCAGCAGGCTTCTCATCCTGGGGCGACGGGAGAGTTTTCCATTCTCATGTCCCATGTGGGATTGGTTGGAAAAATAATGGCCCACGACCTTCGTCGGGCCGGACTCATCAACATTCTCGGTTCGAGCGGCGAGACGAATGTGCAAGGCGAGGCGGTCAAGAAACTTGACGCGTTGGCCAACGAAACCTTTATCAAAGTCTTCGAGACGAGCGGGTTGGTATGTGCGTTGGCTTCCGAAGAAGAAGAAAAGCCGATTGTCTTGTCGAGGACCTGGCCACACGGGAAATACATGGTCCTGTTCGATCCTTTGGACGGATCGTCCAATACCGACGTGAACATGCCTCTGGGATCGATCTTCTCGATTCTCCGGCACGACGGGGCCCAGCATCCCCCCTCGGATGTGGACTTGATCAAGCGGGGTCGAGACCAGGTTGCGGCCGGGTATCTATTCTACGGATCGAGCACAATGCTCGTGTATACGACCGGCCAAGGGGTGCACGGCTTCACGCTCGATCCGGGAATCGGGGAGTATGTGCGGTCGCACGAGGCCATGAAGATTCCTCCACACGGTAGTGTGTATGCCGCGAACGAAGGCAACTACGAGAAGTGGCCGGTGCCGATTCGGGGGTACATCGATGGGCTCAAGGTGAAGGACAAGGCCAAAGGGAGACCCTATACCGGGCGGTATTCGGGATGTCTGGTGGCGGATGTCCACCGTATATTGATGACCGGAGGAATCTATTTGTACCCGGGGGAGATCGGTAAGCCGGAAGGCAAGCTCCGCTTGCTCTACGAAGCGAATCCCTTGGCCATGGTGGTCGAACAAGCGGGCGGCCTCGCCAGTACAGGGACGCAACGGATTTTAGACCTTGTCCCATCGACGCTGCACCAGCGGGTTCCTCTCGTCATCGGGAGTCGGGACAACGTGACCGAGGTCGAACGGAGATTCATAGGAACGGCATAAGGAACAACAGCCTGGAGGCATGACTTATGGCAAATCGTGTGACGGATATTCTGAATTGGTACGAGAGCGATAGCCCTGGGACGAAAGCCAATCTGGCTCGTCTGATGAACCATGGTCGCCTGGCCGGTACCGGGAAATTGGTGATACTTCCGGTCGACCAAGGGTTCGAGCACGGTCCTGCTCGTAGCTTTGCGCCCAATCCCCCAGGATACAATCCGCACTATCACTTCGAACTGGCCATTGAAGCGGGATGTAATGCCTATGCCGCACCGCTTGGATTTCTGGAAGCCGGGGCGGGCAAATATGCAGGCCGGATCCCCTTGATCCTGAAGCTGAACAATCACGACGTCCTGCACGATGAAAAGGACCCCCTGCCCTCCGTCACGGGAAGCGTCCGCGATGCATTGCGCCTGGGTTGCTCCGCGATTGGGTTCACGATCTATCCCGGTTCGTCCCATTGTAACCACATGTACGAGCAGCTTCGTGTCTTGGCCGAAGAGGCCAAGGGGGTCGGGTTGGCTGTTGTCGTGTGGTCTTATCCACGGGGATCCGCTCTCAGCAAAGAGGGGGAAACGGCGATGGACGTCGTGGCCTATGCGGCACAGATCGCCTGCCAATTGGGCGCCCACATTGTCAAGGTCAAGCTCCCATCCGGACATCTGGAGCAGTCCGCGGCCAAGAAGGTGTACGAATCCGCTCAAATTCCGATCAAGACCCTTTCCGAGCGGGTCAAGCACGTGGTGCAAAGTTCTTTTGACGGACGACGCATCGTGATCTTTTCGGGTGGAGCGAAAAGCGAAGATAAGAACGTCTTCGAAGAGGTCCGTGCCATTCGCGACGGCGGAGGATTCGGCTCCATCATCGGTCGAAATTCCTTCCAGCGACCCAAGGTAGACGCGTTGAAGTTTCTCGGGACGGTGATGAGCATCTACGCGGGCGAGACACCATAAGCCGTCCGGCTGAACGGAAGTACGGAAGGAGGATGATGAGGTGAGCCGATGCACGGCCCGAGCAATGCAGTGTTGATCGTCTAGAGGGCAAGAGGGGGGCATTATGGCAACCCGTACAATGTTCGTCCTGCTTAGCGCGGTGGCCGGCATGGCACTCCTCGCCCGATGGGACGACGGGCAGTGGACGAGTCTGATGATTGGGTTCGGGGTAGGCGCCGCGACCGGCGGCATCATCCTGTTCAGCGAACATCTTCTGCAGCGGCTTTCGTTTGGACTTATCATGGGCGGGACGGCCGGCCTTGGCGTCGGTCTCTTGCTGACGGGTTTGATCGAGTGGGTCGGCAGTGTCGTCTTCGACGTTCAGACCGTTCTCTTCCATATCGGCGGGCTGGTGTTTCTGCTTGGCCTTCCTTATCTAGGGACGATGCTGGGCGCCCGGTTTGGACAAGCGCATTTCGGAACTCCTCCCGCTCCACATCACGGCGGCACCATCGGGTCGAAGATTTTGGACACGAGTGTCATTATCGACGGCCGCATCGCCGATCTCTGCGAAACCGGTTTCCTCGAAGGGGCCTTTGTCGTGCCCCATTTCATCCTGCATGAACTCCAGCACATCGCCGATTCGTCCGATGCCCTCAAGCGGGCACGCGGGCGGCGCGGTCTCGACATCTTGAACAAGATCCAGAAAATGCCCGATATCGACGTTCGGATCGTCGAGGATGACTTTCCCCAAATCCGCGAGGTCGACGCCAAAATCGTCGCTCTGGCCAAGCGCATGGGAGCCAAAGTCGTGACGAACGACTTGAATCTGAACAAGGTGGCTGAACTGCAGGGCGTGCGGGTGCTGAACATCAACGAACTGTGCAATGCGTTGCGCCCGGTGGTATTGCCCGGCGAGGCTCTCCGTGTGTTCGTGCTGAAGGAAGGCAAAGAACCCGGTCAGGGTGTGGCATACTTGGACGACGGGACCATGATCGTCGTGGATAACGCCAAACGCTGGATCGGGCGGAACATTGACGTCGTGGTCACCAGCGTGTTGCAGACAACCGCCGGCCGCATGATCTTCACGCGACTCAAGGAAGAAAGCGAGCGGGAGGAACTCCAAGCGGCGAGAGGCTAGCAGCTTGGCCTCGGGCAAGGGCCCCGGTTTCGTGCGCTCGGCCGACGATCATGCCTTCCAATCCTGCCGCCGACTCTCTCCATCGCTCGACCGTGGCTGTGGTTCCGGCTGCGGGACGGGGTGTTCGCATGGGGGGGGAGACACCAAAGCAGTATTTACGCATTGGTGGGGTCCCCTTGCTGGCGCACGCGCTGCACACCCTTCAGCAAGCGACGCAGATCGACCACATCATCCTGGCCGTGCCAGAGGCTGATCGCGATTATTGCAAGAAGGAAATCGTTGCCCGGTTTGGCGTCAACAAGGTGCGGCATATTGTGGCCGGTGGTGCTCAGCGCCAGGATTCCGTCGGTGCGGCACTGGCGGCGGTCGATCCCACGGTCGAACTCGTTCTCGTACACGATGCCGTGAGGCCCTTCTTGACGATCGACATGATCGCCCGCGTCTGTCACGCTGCGGCACGGCATGGCGGGGCCATCATTGCCATCCCCGTGCGGGACACGTTGAAGGCGGTGGGTGCAGAGGCGCACATCGAGAGTACCCTGGATCGCGGCCGTCTCTGGCAGGCACAAACCCCCCAGGCGTTTCGTCGCGAAGTATTGGAGCGTGCACATGAGAAGGCGCGCACCGATCACTACATCGGAACGGACGAGGCCGACCTCGTGCAGCGGATCGGAGAGCCGGTTGTGGTGGTCGAAGGATCGGGTGAAAACATCAAAATCACACGGCCGGAGGACCTGATCATCGGCGAGGCTATTTGGGCTTCGCGAAAGGAAGCGCGGTGAGCGAGGTGGACCGGATCGGCGTGGCCTCGTCCGGTCTCGAAACTCAACGTGGAGCAGTCGGCGTTTCTGGAGCGAAACGATGATGAACGGGTGGAAGACATGCCAAAGGCGAGTCAGATGGATCCGGGACGTACGGCGCAAGACGTGAGGCCGAGGTATCGCATCGGCATGGGCTACGACGTTCATCAGCTCGCCTCCGGGCGTAAGCTGATTTTGGGTGGCGTTGCAGTGCCCCATACCAAGGGATTGGCGGGACATTCGGATGCCGATGCCCTGGTCCATGCCGTCTGCGATGCCCTGCTTGGAGCGATGGGGGAAGGAGACCTGGGTCGGCATTTCCCCAGTTCCAATCCAGCCTATAAAGACATTCCCAGTCTGAACCTGCTCAAGCACGTGTGCGCCCTGTTGGCGACTCATCGTTATCGAATCGTCAACGTGGATAGTACGATTATTGCGCAAGCTCCCCGCCTTGGCGGGTTGCTGTCGACGATGGCTGCGACGATGGCCGAGGTGATGGGGGTCGATCCCGGAGCGGTGAATGTCAAGGTGAAAAGCGGTGAGGGCCTGGACGCGGTCGGGCATGAAGAGGGCATCGCGACGCAAGCCGTCTGTTTGATCGAGGCACTTTCCGACAAGTAAGATACGCTCGGAGATGGCCGTGGCCTGAGCACACGGGACCGACTATTGCCATGCTCTCACGAATCCGACACGACCTGGCTGTTGTCTTCGAGCGGGATCCTGCCGCGACGAGCCGACTCGAGGTCATCCTGACGTACTCGGGCTTCCACGCGCTTTTGGCCTACCGCATCTCGCATTGGTTGTGGGAACGAGGGATACCGGTTCTGCCTCGATTGATCTCGCAACTGGCGCGCTGGCTCACGGGAATCGAGATTCATCCGGGTGCCACCATTGGGCAGGGATTTTTCATCGATCACGGGATGGGAGTCGTCGTCGGCGAAACGGCAGAAATCGGCGATTTCGTGACCCTGTTCCAAGGCGTCACGCTAGGTGGAACCGGCAAGGAGCGGGGAAAGCGGCACCCGACCGTTGGGAATCACGTGGTCATCGGCGCGGGTGCGAAAATACTCGGCGCGATCCGGATCGGTGACAACGTCAAGATTGGGGCGAACTCCGTGGTGTTGAAGTCCGTGCCGGCACATTCGACGGTCATCGGGGTTCCGGCCCGCATCATCAAGATGGAGGGCGAGCGAGTCCCCGAAGCCACGATGGACCATACAAATATCCCCGATCCCATTATCGATCGCTTCGAAGCCCTCGAACAGGAACTCATCCAACTGCGCAAGAAGCTGGAGAATGGCCCTACCTCCACGAGGTAGGCCGTGAGGCCATTCATCGATCCGCGAGCCCTCGGAGGCCGGTTCCCCCGCTAGGACTGGCGGTACCCGCCCACGCACCCGCTATACTCCTGTGAATGACACCGTATCGCGATTTCACACATTGCCAGGAAGACGTAGGACTCTGACTACCGTTAGTAGTCTACCCGGACCAGATAGAGGCCGTGTGCTGGGGCCGTTCGTCCGGCCAAACAACGATCCCTTGCGGCGAGGATTTCGTTCATGCTGGTCGGAGATCGTTTGCGCAGTCCGACCTCTACGAGCGTTCCCACGATCGCTCGGACCATTTGTTTCAGAAACCGATCCGCATAAATGGTAATACTGAAAATGTCATCATTTCGCCGGACCGTGACCTCTCGGATGTCGCATACACGATTGTCAACATCTGACTGTGGCCCCTGGAAGGACGAGCAATCATGCCGGCCTAGGAGGAACTGCGCGGCTTCCTGCATGAGCGTTACGTCCAGCGGACGTTGGAGATGCCACATCCTCGTTCGGTCCAATGCCGTCCGTTCCTCTCGATTGAGCAGCCGGTATTCGTACAGTTTGCCTTTGGCCGAATACCGCGCGTGAAAGTCGTCCGCCACTCGCTCAACGGTTCTCACACAAATGCTCTCCGGGACCAGTGCGTTGAGCCCACGACGCCACTCCTCCGGGGTGAAGGACTTGTCGCTGCGAAAACTTGCCACCTGGCCGAGCGCGTGGACGCCCGCATCGGTCCGTCCGGCCCCTACTAGAGGAGTCGGGTGTTGGCTCATCCGCAGGAGCGCCTGTTCGAGGGCTGCCTGAATGGTCGGCTGATCGGCCTGGCGTTGCCAACCGGCGAATTCCGATCCATCATATTCCACCGTGAGCTTGAACGTCGCGACGGCCATGCTTCCTCGGGATTGTACGCAGCGTGCTACTTTTTGCTCAAGGCAGTCCCGCGGACGCTGTGACGGCAATCAGGGGCTGGTAGGACGCGTGGGGCTAATATAATTTTTGAGGCCGAGGAAGATGGCTTCGGCGACCTCGTTGATGTAGTTGGTCTGCCGCAACAGCTTTTCTTCGGACGGGTTTGACATGAACGCGATTTCAGCCAAGATACTCGGCATGGCGGTATATCGCAGCACATAGAACGGCGCCGTCTTCACCCCGTGGTCGTCAGTCGGGTAACGGCCGTTCAACCGTTGCAACATCGCCTCTTTGGTCTGCCAGGCCAGTTCGAGCGAGTCCTCGATCCGTTTGGTCGTGAGCAGGTCGGCGACCAGATACTCCCAACCCACGCCGCCATTGTTGATCGGGGTGCCGTTTTCTCGGGCCGCCACCTCGAGGGCACGCTGATCCTTGGCTTCTCCAAAGTGGTAAATTTCGAGCCCCTTCACGGAAGATTGTGGATGAGAGTTGACGTGGATCGACACGAACAGGTCGGCATTGTTGGCGTTGGCGAACTTAGCGCGATCGCCGAGTTCGATGAACTCGTCTCGCTCGCGGGTCATGAGCACGTGTTTCCCAAGTCGAGTCTTGATCAGGTCACGCAGCCGAAGCGATACCTTGAGGGTGATTTGCTTCTCGGTGAGCCCTCGTCGGCTGATGGTGCCGGCGTCTTTCCCCCCGTGCCCCGGATCGATCACGATGGTGCGGATTTCCTGTGCGGATCCCCTGGCGGTCGAGGCCGGCGCGGAGTGGTTGGCGATAGGAGCGGGTGGGCTCCCTGCTTGCCGTGAAGCCGACTCAGCCTTGGATGGTATCGGTTGGTCGGGTGGCCCATCCGAGCCCGATGTCGAAACGGGCGTGAAGTCCAGGACAAATCGGTGTGGACGCTCCAGAAGGAAGTAGTGATATTGGCTGAGGGCGTTCTTGTTGAGTGAGAGCCGGAGTGAGTTGCGCTGCTGGACCAACGCAATGCGGACATCCCGAGGGAGAATCGTCATGGCCACGAACTTGTCCGCCGCAGCCTTGCTCAGGTTTGTCTGTAGGAGATCGAGCTGGAGACGTCCTGACGTTTTATCTCGTTTTTGAACGATCCGAACTTTCTTGGTGAGATCGAGCACCAACCGATACGATGCGTTATCCTGACTCGCACGTAAATCTTGTACGAGTGCCTTGGCGGCCGCATAGGTAGGGAGGCGTTTCGGAGAAACAAGGGAATGTTTGGCCGGCTGAGACTGCCGCGAGATCGGATCTGATTCAGGACGAGCCGGATCGGGAACCAGGACGGCGGCGAAGATAGTCGCCGCCACCGAGGCTGCAAGAATCCTCCTGAGTCGTCGCATGATACGCACGTTGTAATCGAGTGAACTGTCGGGGTATCGGTCCGATCCTTCATTTAGTCCGAGGGTGGAGAAATTGTCAAGGAAAAGCTCGGCAGGAACCAGCGCCAGAGGCCGCTTGACGGCCTATCCAGTGCTTCGTTAGCTTCTCCATGGTGAAACTCCACGTCATCATCGACGGTTATAACCTCTTGGGAGTGCGTAGCCGCGGCTTTTCGAAGGGCAGCTTCATGACGGAGTCGTCTCGCGAGCTGCTGATTCGGGAACTCTCCAGCTACCACCAGCGGAAGGGACATGCGGTGACCGTCGTGTTCGACGGCTGGCGAGATGGGTTCGGCACGGAGCAACGGGAGTTTCGGAGCGGCGTGGAGGTCCTGTATTCCCGACGTGGGGAACGCGCGGATCAGGTCATCCAGCGGATGGCGCAAGAGCTCGGCTCCAACTGCGCGGTCGTCTCGTCGGATCGGGAGGTGGCCGTGAGCTGCCGGGCAGCCGGAGCGTTTGTCATGGGGGCTCAGGAATTCATGGGCCGATTGACCGGCCCCGGTTCAGCGACGCAACCTATTCCCTGGAAAAAGGACGACGAGGGGGAGAGCCGGATGCGTCGTCCATCCGAGAAAAAGGGGAACCCGCGGAAGTTGCCCAAAGCCATGCGGGCCCGGCGGCGCAAACTCAAGGGATTTTAAACAGCCGTCTGGCATTGTCTGCCGTCATTTGGCCGAGTTCTTCGGCCGTGAATGTCTGCCCGCTGTTTCTCCCTTTCGCCAACTGCTCTGCTACATGCCGTACATAGGCGGGTTCGTTGCGCTTGCCTCGATGCGGCACCGGCGTCAAATAGGGGCAGTCCGTTTCGATCAGGAGGCGATCCGTCGGTACGGTGCTGGCGACGTTTCGCAACATCCCGGCGTTCTGGAACGTGACGATACCGGAAAAGGACAGGTGGAATCCAAGACCCAGCGCCTCCTTGGCCAACCACGAATCTCCTGAGAAACAGTGGAAGACCCCGCCGACGAACGCGGCTTGTTCTTCCTTGAGTATCGCAATCGTATCGTCCTGGGCTTTGCGTGTATGGATGATGACCGGGAGATGGAGCTCTTTCGCCAATCGCACCTGCTCGCGGAAGCCTCGCCGTTGCTGTTCTGGGCTTGAGTGATTGTAGTGATAGTCGAGGCCGATTTCTCCGTAGGCCACGACTTTCTTGTTGGTGGCCAGGCTGCGGAACTCGTCATACCATGTTGGCGCGATGTGTTTGACTTCGTGCGGATGGACTCCGATCGTGGCGTAGACGAAGGGATAGCGGTCTGCGAGCGCCACTGCTGCCCGGCTCGTGGCAAGATCGCATCCGATCGTGATCATGGTCGTCACCCCGGCCGACCTGGCACGGTCGATCATGGCGTCTCGATCCAGGTCGTAGCGGGTATCGTCGAGATGGGTATGCGTATCGATCAACATCGGTATGACGGGATAAGGAGAGCGCTAGCAGCAAGGCGTGGTGAAAGAGAGAACCGAGGGTATCGGTCGACGCCGGATTATACGGCGCGGGTATCCAGAGACCCCGCTAGTTCGGTCAGTAAGGCAGCCGTCTCGTCCCAGCCAAGGCAGGCGTCAGTAATCGATACGCCATAGGACAGCGCCTTGCCCTGCTGCCATGTTTGCTTGCCCGGCTGGAGGTTGCTTTCCAGCATGAGGCCCATGATGGACTGGCGGCCTTCCCGGCATTGCCGGAGCACCTCGCGCGCAACTTCCGCTTGGCGCCGATGATCCTTGCTGGAGTTATCGTGCGAGCAGTCGATCATGATCGGACGAGCGATGCCTTCCCCTGAGACGGCAGCTTCGGCTTTGGCCACGTGCTCGGCGTCGTAGTTGGTTCGGCCGCCCCCGCCACGCAGCACAATGTGACGATCCGGATTACCCATCGTTTTGATGATGGAGGTCTGGCCATCGGCATTGATGCCGACGAAATGGTGAGGCGCTTTGGCGGCAATCATGGCATTGATCGCGACCTGGAGGCTTCCTTCTGTGCCATTTTTAAAGCCGACGGGCATCGACACCCCACTGGCCATTTCACGGTGAGTCTGACTTTCGGTTGTGCGTGCGCCGATCGCAGTCCAGCTGATCAGGTCGGCGACATATTGCGGGGAAATTGGGTCCAATAACTCAGTCGCGCAGGGGAGCCCCCGCTGATTGATGTTCAAAAGGATCGTGCGCGCAAGTTCCATTCCGGAGGCGATATCGCAGGTGCCGTCGAGATGCGGGTCGTTGATCAAGCCTTTCCATCCGATGGTTGTACGGGGCTTCTCGAAATACGTCCGCATGACGATGAACAATCGCTCCTTCAAGGCGTCCGCCAGCGGTTTTAGGCGGTCGGCATAATCATATGCGGCTTGAGGGTCGTGAATGGAGCACGGACCGACGATTACGACCAGTCGTTCGCTGTCGTGTCCGTGCAAAATGTTGCGAATGGCTTGACGACCTTCGTAGACGAGCGCCGACGCTTCCTCCGTCAGCGGCAATGCGGTCTTGATCTGCCGTGGGGACGGAAGCGGTCTGATCTCGATGACGTGCTGGTTATCGATCGGTTTGAACATTGGTGTGATCCTTCAGCTCAAGTCTCCACGTCCACAGGTAGGCTCGCTGATCGGGACGGGGTGTCCTTGAGCAATCATCGTAACAGCAAAAAATACAAGCAATTTTGGTAGCATAGCCGGAACCTGCAAAAAAGTCCAATGAGGCATCGAGGATCGCAGGAGAGTCGGTGCGAGGGGCAAGACGGCTCGTCGTCATTGACAGTCCGTAACGGACTTTGCTACGGTCCGGCCCCCGATGATCTCCGAGACGATCATGACCCGTCGCGCGCGCGCCCTGCCCTTGCTGAGCACGGCCCTCGTGCTGCTCTTGCTGGCCCTTGCGCCATTTGCGGTTGCGCTCGAGGTGCATCACGTACTGGCAGCGGCCGATCACGACGGGCACGAGCATTCCGACTTCGACCTCTGCCAGTGGGTGCAGCACCATACGGGGCAGTCGGTTCTCGCTCTCGCGCCGCTCATGGAGCGGTACATTCTCTTACTTGACGATACGATTCCCCCCGATCGTTTCTTTCTCGCCGCAGTATTGGTTCCCGGCGGTTCTCCACGGGCTCCTCCGATCTCCTAAACGTCGTTCCAACACGCAGGGTGGTCACGTGCGTACCCCGGTCGCCAACGCGCCGGTATTGCCGGCACCCTGTTATGCCGTTACCTAAGACGTTCGGGAGGATGCGATGCGATCACTGTGTGCGTTGTGTTGTGCCGTTGCAGCGGGAAGTGTGTATTGGGGAGTAGTGGGGAGCGAAGTCGCCAGGGCTGAAGACCGCAGCCGTAGCCAAAATCCAATTATTGTCGGGGAGGTACGGAATCAAGACCTGCGCCGCGTCCCTCAAGCCACGGTCCAGGTCCGAGATCAGGAGGGAAACCTGGTCGCGTCCGGCGTGACCAACGAGGCCGGGGAGTTCGGCATCGAGGTTCCGGGAACGAGCACCTACTCCGTCAGCGCAGTCCTCGATCCCTATCGAAGCGAGTACCTCGTACTGAATGTTGGCGAGTCGGCACCGGACCCTGTTACGCTGACCCTGTCGAAGACGACCGAGATTGCGCTGGAGATCGTGTCCCCGTTGGCCCCCATTCAATACAAAGCGTCGAGCGAGACCTATGCGAGGACTCGAAAGGACATCGAGGAACTCCCTCGTGGGAACAACACCGAACTCCACGATGTCTTGATCACACTGCCTAGCGCCGTCTATGGAGCCCTCAAACAGGTGCATATTCGGCAGGACCATGCCAATCTACAATTCCGCATCGACGGAGTTCCAATACCGGATACCGTCTCCTCGACCTTCACCGATGTGATCGCGCCGCGGGCCTGGGAGCGGGCGGATGTGATCCTCGGTGGCCTGGAAGCGCAGTACGGCAATAAGAATGCTGCGGTCATCGACATTACGACCAAGAGCGGGACGAGGCCCGGCTTCGGGTCGGCGCAAGTGTTCGGCGGGTCGAATCAAACCCTCAACCCCTCCTTCGAATATGGCGGGACGGTGGGCCAGAAGTTCCGCTTTTACGCCTTAAACAGTTATACGACGACGAATCGCGGCATCGAACCGCCCACGCTCGGGCATTCGATTTTTCATGGGCAGAGTGAACGAAATCAGACGTATATACGCGGCGATTACCAAATGGACAACAAGAACAACCTGACTGTGGTCGTGCTGAACTCGATCGCCAAGTATCAAATACCGACGAGTCCCGGACGGGAGGTCGACCCCAGCGGACAGGTGCTCCCATTGCTGCAGAGCAGTCAGCCCGGATTTAGTCCCGTTGCCTCTCAGGCAATCGATGAAAATCAGAAAGAAAATAATCAATATGGCCATCTGGTGTGGCGCCACGATGTTAACGCAAGCCATTTCTTCAGCCTGGCCGGCTATGTCCGTCAGACAAGGGCCACGTTCACAACCGATCCCTTCAACGTCCTTTCGTATGTGGCCGATCCCGAAGAGCCATTTTCGGCGGCCGACCAGGACCGAATGGCCCTTTCGACGGGCGTAAGGTTCGACCACACGTACACGCCGAACAAGGCGCATCTCATCAAACTCGGATTTCAAATCGACCGGACGCAGACGGTGAACAAGACCAATACCTACGCATTCGAACGGGACCCCGTTAGCGGTGAACCGATTGGAGACTTGGAAAGCATCCGGGGGGACAATCGACTGATCGGGTGGCGTGAGGAGTTTTGGATCCAGGACCAATGGAGCCCGCACGAACAGTGGACGTTCAACCTCGGTGTGAGAGGCGATGCCGTGCAATATGAAGTGAGCGAAGGGCAAGTGAGCCCGCGTATTGGAATCACGTATAAAGCCAACCAGGCGAACGTGTTTCACGCCTATTACGGCAGATTATTCACCCCCCCAAACCTAGAGGCCATTTCGTTTGCCAACCTTGGGGTGCTCGGCACGACCGCCCAGCCGGAGAATCTGACGAACAACAAGGTGCGCGCGGAGCGGGCACACTACTTCGAGGTGGGGAGTTACCATGCGCTTTCACGATGGGCGACGCTCGAGTTGACGGCGTATTACAAGTTGGCCCACTACCTGTCCGATGCGGGCCAATTCGGGACGACTCCGCTGCTGAACTATTTCGCCTTCGAGCGCGGGTGGACGCGAGGAATCGACGGCGCGTTGAAGCTTCAGGTGACAGATGAGTTGTCGGCGTATGGGAACGTGGCATGGGGTCAGTGCAAAGGCTATGGGTTGCATTCCGGACACTTCCTGTTAGAGCAGAAAGAAATCGACGATATCAATTCAAAGGGCGGGGTCTTTTGCGACCACTCGCAATTCGTGACCAGTTCGGCGCTCGTGAGCTATCGATTTTTGGAACGGACCACTATTTCCGGGCAGATGTTGTATGCGTCTGGTTTGCGAACTGCCGCTGACGAGGGGGCCAAGACCAATTCCAGCCACAGTCCATCGTACACAATTTATAACTTGTCCATTACGCACACGATACCGTTGCCGTGGCACGGCCAGAAATTCCTGCTGGGGTTCGACATTATCAACTTGCTAGATCAACAATACTTTATCAATCGGGGGGAAGGGAGCATCGGGTTGGGCGTTTCTCACGCCGGAATGCCACGGTCGTTCTTTTTGCGTGGGCAATGGTTTTTCTAGAGAGAGCTTGAGACAAAGGATCAGGTTGAGGCAAGATGCCTCGGCACATGTCTTGCCTCACAATCGTCACCTCGGCCAGGTCCGGAACCAGGAGTCGCGTGATGGGCCAGATAGATCGGATACTTTGTGTGAGTGCGCTCGGACTCTGCTGGTGTGTGGCCAGTGCGTTGGCTGTGGAAGGTGATCAGGCAACGCACGAGTCCGATCATGTCGAAGACGTCGATGTGCTCGAGTTGCCGGAGGTGCATGTTCACGGCGTACCGCTCAACAAGGATCAGCAACTTGGGCCTGTCCCGAAATCGACTCCATGGCCCGCGATACCGGCGCAACTGGATGGAAAGGTCATCGACGACTGGATGAAAGCGCGGTTTTTGGTTGCGAAGGACGCGACCGCTACCGTCGTGGTGCTGGAGCCGTGCCGCCATCGCGAGTTGACGCTGGCAGGGCTTCGTGCGCTCAATCGATGGACCTTCGATCCGCAGATGAAAGGCGACGAACCCGTCGACGGGGAGCTCACGGTTCGCATTCATTTCCGCACACAGTAGTTCTCGGTGCGCGAACACGGCACGAATCAGGATGGATGTCTGGATCTTCTCGGCCATCAACGGGCTGGCAGGCCATGTCGAATGGCTGGATGCGTTCATGCGGTTCTGGTCCCACCCCAGCCCTGGCCTTCTGGGGGTGGTGGCGGCCATCGTCGCATGGGGATGGTTCAATTGGTGGGAAGCCCTACTGGGGCTTCCGACGGTGTCTTCGGCCGTGGCCATTGCCGATGCCGTCGGCGCACAGCTCAAGCACGTGGTCCAACGCCCGCGCCCGTGCCTCGCATTGCCAGACGTCACGCTGTTGGGGCAGTGCGGCGGGCTACACAGCTTCCCCTCCAACCATGCGATTAATGCGGCGGTGCTCGCCGCTTTTTTTCACGTTCTGTATCCAAAATCGGGATGGATTACATGGCCGATTGTCGGCCTCATTGGCCTCGCCCGGGTCTATATTGGGGTGCATTACATGGGCGATGTGATAGTCGGCTGGATCATCGGAACGATGATGGGTGCTGGCGCTGCGGTGCTGCTGCTCCGCTGGCGGCGGTTCAGACCGAGTTCGCCAAAGCCTGCTGCCGAAGTCCACTTGTCGAGCCTCTGACGTGTGACGGATTATTGTGTCGAGGCCTCGACACAGGCCAACAAACCTGCCTCGCAGGCTTCCTGATCGTATCCGCGGCCGATCAATACGATCGCATGAGGTGGTTCATCCAGCAGCTGAAGCGGAGCGATCGTTCGGACGCCCGGAGGTGCGAACTGGAATTCTTGTAGCGCAGACTCTCCCGAGAAGCGAAAAAAACCCTTGGCCCGCTCCACGCCGGCGGGCAGCTTCTCCAGCCATACCAGGAACCGTGGGCGGTTCAGCGGACCGGATAACCGAACCGTGACGACCATGGGGTGATAGTCGGCGCGGACGACTGGAGTCGGGGTCGTCGGAGGGGAGCCGAACACGACGTTGGGACTTGGCGAGCGACCATGCGATTCATGAAGCGGGCTCAGAAGGGCGGCCAGATCGACTCTGGCATGGGTAGTCTCCCACAAGCGTGCATGCGGATTTTGTTTGAGAACCTGTACCCGTGAGGCTTCCCACATCGGACCGATGGCCACATCGCGTTTGTTGAGCACGATGTCGTCTGCAAATCGGATCGAATGGGCCACCACTGGGTCCAGATAGGCAAGATCCGGCTCCAATGCCGGGTTGAGTAGGGCGACGACGCGTTCGAGCTGTACCAGCCGGGACACAAATGCATCGGTCACCGCGTCGATGACTTCCGCCGGATTGGCAATCCCCGAACATTCGAGGATGATCAAGTCGGATCCAAAGTCTGTAATCAGCTGTGTAACTCCCCATGCCAGATCGTCCTTGGTGTCGCAACAGACGCATCCACCCGCAAGGTTGACCACCTGCTGGGCGAGGGCCCCGGCCCGGGGACCATCGATGCTGACCTCTCCGGATTCGTTCATCAAGACTCCGGCATTGCGGCCCTCTGTTCGCCAGTGTTCCAGGAGCCGCATCAGCAGGGTGGTTTTGCCGGCGCCTAATGAGCCGCACAACATATAAAAGGGAACTGGCGTGGTCATTTCTGGATGCGTGTGTGAACTGAATCAATACAAGATAGAGAATCGATGGCGGTCGGTCAATGGTGGGCGTGCGCCGGCTCGTTCGTGGGTGGTTCCACCGTCAAATGCCTGAGGTTACAGTGGAGATCGGTCGGGTTGCAGCACTGCGTTTCCATCTGAATCGTCAGATGCTTAATGCCGAATTCCGCGGAGACCTTCCCGCGAATCGTATTCAGGAGCTCATTGGTCAACTGAGTGTCATCCCCTTCGACCATCACGTGGCAGGTCAGCATGACCAGCCGTGGTTCGACTGCCCAGATATGGAGATCGTGCACGTTCTTGACGCCGGGGATCCGTTCGATGGCTTCGACGACGTGGCCGGTTTTGATACCCGGCGGTGTCGATTCCAACAGGACTTCCACCGATTCTCGAAGAATCGGCCAGGTCCCGCGGAGAATCACACCGACGACTAGGAGGCTGATCAGGGGATCGAAGATAGCCCAGCCGCTGAGCATGATCGCCACACCGCTGGCGGCGACACCGAGCGACACCCAGGCGTCTCCCAACATGTGCCAAAAGGCACCGCGGATGTTCAGGTCGTCTTCGGCTCCCCGTTGTAAGAGCAGCGCGATACTGAGATTGGCGGCGAAGGAGGCCACGGCAACGGTGATCACCCAACCCCCGGGGACCGGCACCGGCTCCATGATTCGTCGAATCGCCCAGACAGCGATCGCGACGGACGTGAGCAGCAGCGCCAAGGAACTGATCAAGGCCGAGACAATCCCGGCACGGTGATAGCCGAATGTGCGCGCTTCCGTGGCGGGCCTGGACGCGAGCATGTGGGCGTACAACGCGAGAAACAGCGATCCCTGGTCGATCAAATTGTGCCCGGCGTCGCTCATCAATCCCATGCTGTCGATCCACCAACCGCTCGCGAACTCGGCGATGATGATGAGGGCGTTGAATCCCAGCGCGACATAGAGTCGATGCCGGATCTCGGCATAGTCAGGGTGCACGTGCGTCATCGCTCTAGTCTCGCACGACCCGTGGCTCAGGGCAAGGAAATGGGGACAGATCCCATTGGTTTGCCGGCCTTTCGGCCTTTACCCACATGGTAAAACACGCTACTGTAATCCTTCCGTTGCCGCGAGCCCGGCTATGCTTCGATCCCGTCGATCCCCGCGGTCTCCAACTCTGTCGAGGAAGCCGCAGCCCTCGCCTTTTCCCCGTTGTTTCCCTGTTGGCGATGCGGCGATGACGGTCGAATTCGGCGATGCGATCGATCCGACGACCAACGCGCGTGCCGTCGCCTTTGCTGAGGAGATACGAAAGCGTGCTTGGCGTGGCGTCGTCGACATCGTGCCGACGTATCGGTCCGTGACACTGCATGTCGATCCGCTCCATCTCAACCTTGTCGCATTGATGAAACGGGTACGCTGTTTGGCTGCCTTTCCCGTGGATGTGCGAGGGGAGGGGGGGCGGCGACATTCCATCCCGGTAGTCTACGGCGGAGAGTGGGGGCCGGACTTGTTGGACGTCGCGGCGTGGGCCAAGCTATCGGTCGAGGAGACGGTTCGAGTCCACGCCTCCGTGGAATACCGGGTGTTCATGCTGGGGTTCGCCCCGGGATTTCCGTATTTGGGTTCGGTGCCG
This sequence comes from Nitrospira sp., assembly GCA_036984305.1. NCBI lineage: Bacteria > Pseudomonadati > Nitrospirota > Nitrospiria > Nitrospirales > Nitrospiraceae > Nitrospira > Nitrospira sp. The sequence goes on along the minus strand of BQWY01000001.1, from coordinate 2,640,790 downwards.
GATCGACTGGCTATGACGCGCTTGCCCACGCCACGTCGCGTCGTCCCTGCCGGTTCCGTTGGGATCGCGGAACACCAGACGGGCATCTACCCGGTCGCCATACCAGGTGGGTGGCGCATTATCGGACGGACGCCGATGCCGCTCTTTCGACCGACCGCGGACCGACCGTTCCTGCTCAGCCCTGGGGATTCGGTGAGATTTACGCCGATTGAGCCTGAGGAATTCTATCATCTGGTGCGCGAATGCGATGCTGACCGAGCTTGACGTGAACAGCGACATGGGTGAAATCGATACGGCCGATGCCTGCGCGACCGAAATCGAAATGATGCCGCTGCTCTCATCCGTCAACATTGCCTGCGGAGGGCACGCCGGGACCGTGGAATCCATGCGTCGGACGGCGCGTCTGGCGGCGAGGCACGCGGTAGCGATCGGCGCCCACCCCGGCTTTCCCGATCGCGCGACGTTTGGGCGATCATCCAGCGACGTATCCGGCGACGCGGTGACGAGGCTGATCGTTGAGCAGGTCACGACGCTGTCGGTGGCCATCGCGGCCGACGGCTTGTCCCTGACTCACGTCAAACTACACGGCGCCCTCTACAACCAGGCGGCGACGCAGCCGCACATCGCCCGCGCGGTCGTCCATGGGCTGCTCACCCTGAGCGAAGGGGTATCGCTGTATGCGCTGGCCGGCTGCGCGTTGGTCGCGGCAGCCAGGAGCGCGAATATTCAGGTCGTGGAAGAAATGTTTGCCGATCGTGCCTATCGCGGCGATGGAAGTTTGGTTCCTCGTTCGGTCGCAGGGGCGCTCTTGCTCGACGAAGAGGCGGTGCGGGCACAGGTACGGAGCTTGATCGCAGGGGCGGTCACGAGTCTCGACGGGACCTCCGTGCCTGTGCAGGCCGAGAGCCTGTGCATTCATAGCGACACTCCCGGAGCAATTGGTTTGGCTCGGGTCGTCCGCAGCGAACTCGATGCCGCTGGAATCCGCGTCGTGGCACCGTCTCGCGGGACGCGTGGTCGATGAGTCCGAGAACCCCCGCAGTGACTCGGATGACGGTTGTCAAACCCGGTTGGCTGACGACCGTCCAGGATCGCGGACGAGAGGGGTACCGTCGGTATGGTGTCTCCGTCAGCGGAGCTATGGATCGAATTGCCTATACGTTGGGAAACCGTCTTGTCGGTAATGCGGATGGAGCCGCAGCACTTGAAATTACGGTGAGCGGTCCAGAAATCATCTTTGAATCGCAGAGCGTATTTGCGGTGACGGGAGGCGATTTGTCTCCGACGCTCGATGGACGGCCAATTGTGTTATGGACCGGTATGCGGGCTCCATCCGGTAGCCGGCTTTCATTCGGGGCTCGACGAACCGGCGCACGCTGTTATCTGGCGGTGGCCGGCGGAATCGATGTGCCTCCCCATCTGGGAAGCCGCTCGACTCACATCGCCACGCGAACAGGCGGTTTGCAAGGTCGTCCACTGACGAAGGGTGTCATCCTGCATACAGGACGGTGCAGTCAGCGAGAGGCACGAGAGGGGTTGGCGATTCCCGTTCGACTTCGCCCTCGGTACTCCCCGTCCCCTGTCCTTCGCGTCTTGCCGGGCCCGCAGCACGAGCTGTTTCTGCCCGACGTCCTCGTGTCGCTGGTCTCGGCGCCGTATACCTTGTCGAGTCAGTCGGATCGCATGGGGTATCGTCTGGTGGGACCCAAGTTACGCCACGCGGCTGCCAGGTGGATATCCGATGGGACTGTGATGGGGGCGCTGCAGGTTCCAGCGGACGAACAGCCGATCCTGCTAATGGCTGATTGTCAGACGATCGGAGGTTATCCCAAGCCTGCCGTTGTCATTTCCGCAGACCTTCATCTGGCCGGACAGCTGGCCCCGGGTGATTCAGTGCACTTTGTGATGACGACGCTGGCGGAAGCTCGGAGAGTGCTCAGAGCTCAATGGGCAGCACTGGACGAGGCTCTTCCAGCACCCCGTAGCCGTCGCTGACCGGGATTTGCTCGAGGCCAGTCGGAAATATCTGTCTGGTATCGGGCGATGGAGCGAGCGAACGAATCAAGGTGTGGTGTCGTCGGCGCAGGTTTGGGCGGTTTGTGCCGTTGCGTCGATGGTGAAGCGCATCGTACCCACTTGGCTTAATGCGTGGATCTGCTGGCCGGGGCTGCTGATATAAATTTTGACGAGATACTCGCCTGGTGTCCACCCTTCTTTCGGCGCTTTGATCTCCAGGTACCCATAGCCTTCGTTCATGTCGAGATATTGCGCGTCCTTGCCGATAGCGTCGCCGGCGGGCTTTTCATCCGCATCCAACAGATACCAATCGGCATTCATTTGCATCGGCGCATCAAGCGAAGGGATTTCGAAGACAACGTAGACGGCGGGTTGGGTGGGCGGAAAATGCGATACGCCGGGTTTGACGGGTACGATGCGGGAGTTCGTAAACCACCCGGGTCGGCCGTAACTGTCGCCGGGGACTTCCCAATGACACGCCATGGTGATCCATGAAAACATGCTCTGTGGGCGTTTCCAGTTCTTCTGATCCAGGGCCGGGATATGAAGATCGCCGAACTGAGTCACCTCCTGTTCTTTCGGTACCAAAAGGTCGCGGGCGGCCCACGCGGGTAGAGAGCCCAAGGTGAGGCTTACGGCCACGATCAGAGATGCGCATCGCCGTGGAGCACCACCATGGGATATTGGCCTCTGGAGAATCATGAGGTTAGGGACGACGGAGACGTGAAGAGAGAGAATGCCTGATGACTCTTGTTCCGTCATCCACTGACAGTTTACTCCGACCCGACCGGTTCACACAACGGTTGGTAGGGGCGAGGCGTTCTTGCACAATGGTCGGCGGGGTGAATGGTCTCGGTACGAGCGTCGCAACGGGGGATCAGTCGGCGGAAGAACCGATGGAGATGGAGGCATGCGGGCCGGGTTGTGGGATCGAAGACCTCATAGCCATCGCGTCCGCCGTGCGGTCGAGCAAGATGGCGACGACCATGTCGCTCATGACGTTTACGCCGGAGCGAGTTCTTGCGATGATCCAGTCCACCGTCATGATGAGTGGAATCGCCGCGGCGATCACCTGTGCGGGCAATCCGGCGGACGAGAGTACTAGCGGCAGCACGACCAGTCCGGCCTCGGGAATACCGGCAGCGCCGGCCCCGGCCATGATCGACGTCAGGACCACTGTGAACTGCGCCGTGATGGAGAGATCGTAGCCGAGCGCCTGCGCGATGAAGAGTGCGGCCATGGCCTCGTACAGGGTAATGCCGTCATTGTTGAGGTTCGTACCGACGCAGGCGGCGAGGCGGGCCGACTCCGGGGACACGTGCATACGGTCAAGGCAGCGCAATGTGATAGGCACGGTTGCCAAGCTGCTATTGCACGAGAGTGCGGTGAGGATCGCATCGGCACCCCTGCCGAGATAGATTCGTGGCGGCTTCCCGCCGATCATCCACGCGACGGACGGGTAGTAGATCAGCGCGTGCAGCAAGAGCCCCAGCATCATCGCGGTGAGGAACACCCATAGTGCGGAAAGTATCTCGATTCCTGATCGTCCGACGACGTGCGCCAGCACCGCGAAGACACCCAGGGGAACGAGTCTGATGATCCAGTCGAGCCCCCGCTTGAGGAGACGGTATCCACGGTCGATCGTCCAAGTGGAAATCCGGATGATGCCCGCACCACTATGGTGGCCGGCCAAGGCTCTGAGCGACGCGCCCAGGGCGAAGGCCGTCAGCGCGACCGTCAGAACCATATTTTCAGAAGCGAGGGAGGCCATCTGTTGAAGACCGGATGGTTCTCCGCTCGTCGAGTGATCCGATGAGAGGCCCGCGGCGCCGGGGACTGGAAGTGTCGTGGGCGATGCGCTGGAGGGGGCGGTTTGAAGCAACTCGCCCATACGGCCCTCCCAGGTGTGACCCGGTTGCCAGAGGTTCATGATAATCAAGCCGATCGTCATGGCAACGGACACGTTGATCAGACAAATCCCGAGCAGGCGAAACCCTTGCCCCAATCTGAGCTTCGTATGCACCAGCGCGTCCAGGATCGCGAAGAAGATCAAGGGCAATGCCAGCGTTTTGAGCAGTTCCACGATCAGCATGCCCAACCGGCCGAGATCCTGGTTCCCCAGCCGGCCGACGTAGGGCTCCTGGCCGAACAGCAGACCCAAGATGGCTCCGCATGAGGCAGCGAGCAGCACCTGCGCGTAAAGCGGCACGGAGGTCTGAAGGGTCGATTCGTGGGTCTTCACGGCGACTCGACTTCGTGCCAGCAGTGGAATCGTCCTAGGAGGTGAATTCCAAGAAGTATTGCCGTGGGAGGAACGCGTGTTCTTTGGACAAGTGAAAGCCGGCCCCGGTTATTTCCTCGATCACGGTCTCTCGGGACACGAGATGCCGGCGAGGGAAGCCGATCGGTCCCGACCGCTCGTCGGCATAGAAGTCTACGACAGCGATGCGTCCGCCGGGTTTCAGGGCCGGCTTGAGCCTAGCGAAGTAGCTCGTTCGATTCTCGAGGTGGTGGTAGGTATTGCAGACGAAAATGAGGTCGACGGATTGCTGCGGGAGTTTCGGATCTGCCTCGTTCGCCAGGATATATTCGATCCGGCTCGGGCGCGGCATCGCTTCAACGCTGTGCTTCACGTACGCGAGCATCTCGGGTTCGACATCGATGGCATAGACCGTCCCGGTCCCTGTCACGGCGTCGACGAAGCGTCGGGTGAAATACCCGGAGCCTGATCCGAGATCGGCCACGGCCATACCAGGTTGCAGCGCAAGGGCATCAACGACTTCCTGTGGCTTTTGATAGTCATCCCGTTCGGGTCGGTCGAGTCTGGCAAGGTACTCGTTGATGTCGGTGGGGCGCCGGTGGTGATGAGCCTCTCCATGTTCGCAGCCCCATTGGACTACAAGGCCCAGCGCAAGCAGACATCCGTACAGACGTGTCACGGGCCAATGTGAATCCAACATAGCGTGTGGTCCTTTCTCATCGCGAGGTCGCCGTACCCTGCTCGACCGTTGGATCTGCTCCCGCTCGCAGAGTCGTCAGCAGTTGCGTCGGCGAATGGAGAATGTGTGCCGCGCCCTGGGCTTCCGCGTCTCGTGCGAAGTCGTAGGCCTCCCCCGGTCCCTTGGCCCAGGCCGCCGCCCAGAACGGGAAGCCCGCCGCAGCGGCGGCTTCACCGTCCAGAAGTGAGTCGCCGACGTAAATCGTGTCGCCGTGCGTGGCATTGAGTGCGGCAGCGGCGGCGAGGATCCCTTCTGGATCGGGCTTCGGTTGAAGGATTTCCGTTTCTGTGACGACGATATCAAAGGGAACCAGTGCCGCCTTCGACTCCGTAATCGTCCAGGCCGCCCGGCTCTTGCCGGTCACAAGCCCGAGCCGATACCCTGCCGTGCGGAGCGTGCCCAACATGTCGACCACTCCGTGGTAAACCCCATCGAAGTGGCTATCGTGCAGGCGACGATAGTGGTTCACGAAACATGTGAATGCATCGATGCCTTCGCGCCGATCGGACGACATGCTCCGTCCCAACACCTTTTGCAGTAACCATGTCTCTGACCGGGGTCGCAGAGCCAGGAGCGTCAGCGTTTCGGTGTGCTGGAACGGCCGCCCGTAGAATTCTTCAAAGGTGAGCCGGTAGGCCTCCATGTACAGCCGCCACGTGTCGATCAACGTGCCGTCGAGATCGAACAGGACGTGGCGGATCACGCCGGGAGCTCCTTGGCGGACCCGGCGGCGTCAACGATGGCTCGGAGCTCTTCCCCGGAGATCGTCTCCTTTGCGAGCAGCGCGGTCGCCGCCCGTCGTAGCGCCGGCTCCTGCCGTTGAAGCAAGGCCTGCACGCGGGCGTACTGTTCGTCGATCAGCCTGCGGATCTCGCAATCGATTTCCCGCGAGGTGGCTTCGCTGTAGTCGCCGGAGGGCGAGGATTGGGCAGCCTGCAGAAATAGAGGCTGCCGCTCACGGTCGAAGCTGACCTGCCCAAGCTTCTCCGACATCCCGTAGCGCTTGATCATGCTCTTGGCAATGTCGGTGGCCTTCAGCAGGTCGTCTTGCGCACCGGTGGACACCTCTTGGTAAATGAGGTCCTCTGCGCCTCGGCCTCCTAACAAGACGGCGATCTTGTTCGTCAGCTCGGTCTTTGTCATGAGAAATCGGTCTTCAGTTGGAAGTTGAAGCGTATAGCCCAGGGCGGCGATGCCCCGCGGAATGATGGAGATCTTATGCACGGCATCCGAGCCCGGTATGGCCATCGCGACCAGGGCATGGCCGACCTCGTGGTGAGCGACTCGCTCCTTTTCCATCTTGTTCAAGACCCGGTTCTTCTTTTCCAAACCGGCGATGACGCGCTCGACCGCCTCTTGAAGTTCCGACAATTCCACGACTTCTTTGCCGCGGCGAGCGGCGAGCAAGGCGGCTTCGTTGACGACATTGGCCAGATCGGCTCCCACGAATCCCGGCGTCATGCTGGCGATGATGTCGAGATCATCCGTCGACTTGAGACGAATCTTCCGTGCGTGCACCTTCAGAATAGCCAGGCGCCCGAGTTTGTCCGGGCGGTCCACCAGAACGTGCCGGTCGAACCGGCCTGCGCGCAGGAGTGCGGGGTCCAAAATCTCCGGTCGGTTGGTGGCAGCCATGAGAATGACGCCAGCACGGGGATCGAAGCCGTCCATTTCGACCAGCAATTGATTCAACGTCTGCTCCCGTTCCTCGTGAACCATCGGTCCCATCCCGCGGGCTTTGCCGAGTGCGTCGAGTTCGTCGATGAAAATAATGCACGGAGCCTTTTGGATAGCTTGCTGGAACAAGTCGCGAACGCGGGCTGCCCCGACCCCGACGAACATTTCGACGAACTCCGACCCGCTGATGGAGAAAAATGGCACGGCCGCTTCCCCGGCGACCGCTTTGGCCAAAAGTGTTTTTCCGGTTCCGGGCGGCCCCACGAGCAGAATGCCTTTCGGGATTTTTCCTCCGAGTCGTTGAAACTTCTCGGGTGTTTTCAAGAACTCGATTACCTCCTGCAATTCTTGTTTGGCCTCATCGACACCTGCCACGTCCGCGAACGTGACCTTGACTTCACGTTCCATGTAAATCTTGGCCTTGCTCCGCCCCACGGTCATGAAGCTGCCTTGTCCCTGGCCAAGGCGGCGCAAGATCACCCACCACAGCCCTACGAACACGAATGCGGGAATGACCCACGAAAGGAGATCGCGCAGAAAGGTGCTTTCGATCACGCCGGTGACTTTCACGTGATGCTCGGCCAACTCACGAAGAAGATCGGGGTCCTCGACCCGAACCGTATCGAACAGATCCGTCTCCCGCTCGAAGGTCGATTCTTTCGCCCGGCCGTGAATCTTGTTGGTGGAGATCGACACTTCGAGAACCTTGTCCTCGGCCACGGCTTTCTTGAACTCGCTGTAAGGCACTTCTTGCGGTCCGAGGATCGGGGTGACGAACGTCTGGAAGAGGAGCAGCATCCAAAATGCAAGGATGATGTACCACAGCGAGAATTGTCTGGCCTTTGGGTCCATGGAGAATCCTGTCAGCTGTACACGGACCGTGTACGGTCGTTTCGTCCCGGGAAAGGACGCGCTATCGATTGTTCGGGCGAAGCCGTTCCGTCAGGACCGGATAGTTCGCCTCGGCGACACCGACGTTTCCGTCAGCCGCATTGGCGGCGACGACGCGCAACGTGATCCCGTCCGGGGCGTCATGCGCGGTGGGAACGAAGAAAGGGGCTTCGAACACGCTCCGCTCTCCAGAAAAAAACATCTGAAGCCGCTCGATAACCCGACCGCCGATCATGACTTCTCCGAAAATCGACACACTGCGTGCGTCCCAGTCGCCGTGGGGTTGCACGGGTGTCCCCGCGAGCGTCCGAACCGAAGCTCGGAGCGTCACATCTTCCTTGGCAATGAGCGACTCCCCTTCGGGCGGCGCCTCGATGCGAACCAGATACCCGTACAGTTCCAGCACGACGCCGTCGCCCGACATGTGCTGACCCGGAATCAGCCACGTGGTGTGCGCGACCCGCTGTGCGGAAATCGGATATCCCATCGGGCCCTGAGCGGCAATTTCCACGCGGGTGGGTGCGTCCAAATAGAGCGTGGTCGTGAAGGCAGCCGAGGGAGCGGAGCTGTAGACGGGCTCCCGCATGACGTGAGGTGTTCGCATGATCAGGTTTTGGTCGCCCGCCTCACCCTGCTGTAATCCGGTCGCGAGCAATTGCCCAGTCTCGAGATCCGTGATGGTGACCTTGGCGCCGCCGACCTCACGCCCCAAGGCCAGGGAGCCATGCCCGACCACACGAATCGTCACGTGTGTGGCCAGTTTTTCATTGAGGGGCTGATCCGGATTCGGAGGAAGTTGCGCAACGCTCAATCGGCATACGAACAGCAGGCCCGCGCACACACACACACGGACCACTTGGGTGCACAAGACGGAATGACACCGCCGCGTGCTCATTTCACCTTGGTTCCCGGGTCAACGTCTTCCGCGATCGTAATGAGTCCGCGAACCTCGGCGTCGCCCGCCGCCAGAACCATTCCCTGGGATTCGATCCCCATGAGCTTGGCGGGCTTCAGATTTGCCACGATCACGATGGTCTTCCCGACCAGGGCATCGGGCTCGTACTTCTTCCCGATTCCGGCCACGATTTGTCGCTGTTCCGCACCCAGACTGACTTGCAACTTGATGAGCTTCTCAGACTTGGGCACTCGCTCGGCGGTCAGCACCGTAGCCGTCTTCAGCTGGATCTTCATGAATTCGTCGATGGTGATCTGTGGCGGTGAAGCGATCGGGGCTGACGCGGGAGTCGAAGCGGGGCTGGGTGACGGTGTCGCGGGTGTGGTGGACGATCCACCCGGCGCTGGCGCTGACGTCGCGTCGGTCACGGTCTTGACTCCTTTAGTTGGTGAGCCCTTTGATGCCTGGCCAGCTACGGCTTGTGCCGCTGGGTCGGCTTTGAGAATGCGTGGAAACAACGGCGCACCCTTGCGGATTCGGGTTCCGCTCGGCAAGAGGAACCATCGTCGCTTTTCAATCTCAATTGGTTTTAAGAAATCAATGTCCAGTCCTAGCTGTTGTGTGATGGCTTGTGCCGTGTGAGGCATAAACGGATACACAGCGATGGCAAGGAGGCGTAAGGAGTCAGCAGCTCTATAGAGGACTCGTTCGAGCAACTTCCGCTTGGACGGATCTTTCGCAAGGGTCCAAGGGGCATGGATCTCAAGATATTGATCTGCCGCACGGACCAATTGCCATATCTCTCCCAATGCACGACTGAAGTCCAATTGTTCGATGTCGGCAGCCCCTTGTCTAGATACAGCCCCGCCTGTGTCCGTCAGAGCTGCCTCGTCTTCCGTATCGAGTGGGTCCGGCTGAGTGGGAATCATTCCATCAGCAAACCGCTCGATGAGCGTCAGCGTTCGGCTGAGCAGATTCCCGAGGCCATTCGCCAGGTCGCTATTGATACGGCCGATAAGCGCATCGCGCGAAAAGTCACCATCCTGCCCAAAAGGAACTTCGCGCAGGAGGAAATACCGAAACGCATCCACGCCGAACTCATCGGCCATGGCATTGGGATCCACGACGTTCCCGCGGCTCTTGGACATCTTTTCGCCATCTACGGTCCACCACCCGTGTGCGAAGATCGTGCGAGGCAGGGGGAGATTTAACGCCATGAGGATGGTCGACCAGTACACGGCATGAGTGGTCAGAATGTCCTTGCCGACCAGGTGCATGTCCGCAGGCCAGAAACGGTCGAACGAGCCGTGCGGGGCCAGGTATTCCAATGCCGAGACGTAATTGACCAGCGCGTCGAACCAGACGTAGGTGACATAGCCCTGATCGAACGGGAGTTCGATCCCCCACGAGAGCCGCGACTTGGGACGCGAAATCGAGAGATCTCCCAATTTCTGCGTTTTGAGGAATCCGAGCACTTCGTTGCGCCGCGACTCCGGCCGTACGAAGTCGGGATGCGATTCTATATGCTCAATCAGATCTTTCTGATATTCCCCCATCTTGAAGAAATAGTTCCGCTCGCTCAGTTGCTCGACTGGCCGCCTGCAGTCGGGGCAGAGTCCTCCCTCGACGTCTTTTTCGGTCCAAAAGCGCTCGTCGAATGTGCAATACCATCCCGTGTACTGATCGCTATAAATCAACTCATTATCAAATAATTGTTGAAGGTATCGTTGAACGACAGACTTATGAGCGGAGTCAGTCGTTCTGATGAATTGATCGTTGGAAACGTTGAGGCGGTGCCACAGGGTTTGAAACCGGGGCACGATTTGATCGCAGAAAGTCTGCGGATCGATGCCGGCCTTTGCTGCGGCCTGCTGGACTTTTTGTCCGTGTTCGTCGACTCCGGTCAGGAAGAACACCTCATCGCCGCGGAGCCTGCGGTAGCGGGCCAGCACGTCGGCCGCCACGGTCGTGTACGCATGGCCGATGTGCGGGACGTCATTGACGTAATAGATGGGTGTGGTGATGTAGAAGCGACCGCTCATAGCGTGTGGTGGAAAGATAGCAGGAGGAAGAGCCTGATTGCTACCGGGCCACTGAAGCGGTGTTCGTCGCGTCGCGTAGTCGAAGCAGGATGTGTTCCAGCATGAGTTGGTGGTTCAAATTGCGGGTGCTGTTTCGTTGGAATGTTTCGATGTCCGACAAGACGTCGAGCAGGAGATCGATGTCAGCGGTTGCTGCGACCGTACGCAGAGTCGACAGATGATTCGGGTGTGCCAGGCGCTCGGGCGGCATGCCGATTTGTACGAAGACGAGGTCGTGAACCCACGAGGCCAATCGATCCAGGGCATCCGCGGCCGGTTCGTCGTTCTTTGCAAGGGCTTCCGCCGCTGCGAGAATTGCGGATACGGAGCGCAGGGATCGGGGTGCCGTCAGCGCGGCCAGAGCCTCGTGTCGTTCCCGTAGGGCTGTCAGATCCGTCGTCAGAGCTTCACCGAAACGTCCCTCGGATACGGCTGCCAGCAATTGGGCATCCGCCTCCGATATTCGGCGGGCTTCGATGAGTGCTGCACACGATTGGGCTTGAGACAGGGCGGTAAATCGGAGACTTTGGCAGCGCGAGCGAATCGTCGCCGGCAACGCATACGGACGACTGGCGATGAGAATGAGGAGTGCATAGCCAGGCGGTTCCTCCAACGTCTTGAGTAAGGCATTGGCGGCTTCAATCGTCAGCGATTCGGCGTCATCGATCAGGCAATACTTGCGTTCTGCAATGAGCGGCCGATAGATGAGCCGGCTTTCGAGTTCCCGGATCTCCTCGATCTTGATCCGCGGGGTGGCGCCGCTCGTGTCCGGAGTAACTACGCAGAAATCCGGGTGGCTGCCTTGTTCAATGTGTCGGCAAGAACGGCAGCATCCGCAGGCGTCTCGACGCTCGAGCCCCTGCGCCGCCTCGCAGCACATGGCCTGGATGAATCGCACGGCCAGCAAGCGCTTCCCGATACGATCGGGACCGTGAAACAGATAGGCATGGGCGATCCGGTTGTTGAGGGTGGCCAGCTGTAACAGCGACTTCGCCCGATCATGCCCGACGACGTCGGCAAAAGGCATTTCTCTAGATCCTCGTTCCGATCAGGCGCATGCTAGTCATGAGACTTTCGAAGCACGCGAGTGGCCAGATACGCGTCGACGAGGCGTTCCACGTCTGTGCTGATGAGATCCGGCAATCGATCCGCGTTGATGGCACGAATACGTCTGGGATACCGGCGCGCGAGGATTCGAAACCCACGCCGGACACGCTCGTGGAACTGCATCGATTCCGCATCGATCCGATTAATCGAGAGTTGGCCATGGTGTCGCCGCCGGAGTCCGACCTCGACCGGGACATCGAACCAAAAGGTGACATCGGGAGCGACCCTGCCGGCGGCCGTCTCGCTCATTCGCGTGAGTAGCTTGAGGTCGATCCCGCGCCCGAACCCTTGATAGGCCAACGTGGAGTCCAGAAATCGATCGCAGAGCACGATGGCGCCCAATTCGAGGGCGGGGCGAATGACGAGTTCGACATGCTGGCTGCGCGCCGCCAGGACGATCAGCGCTTCGGTCCATGGGGTGACGGGTTCTCCCAATCGCGCCAGTAAGCAGTCGCGGAGCTTTTCCGCGAGCCGGGTGCCGCCAGGCTCCCTGGTTTCCAGCACCTGGTAACCTCGATTGCGGAGCCAGCCGGCGAGTGAATGACACTGGGTAGATTTACCGCTCCCCTCGATCCCTTCGAACGTCAGGAGCAGGCCGCGGCGCCGCTGCGGCCTTTCCCTGGATTTTTCACGTGCTTTTTTCATGAAAACTGGATCGATATCCTAGTCCAAGTAGCTGAAATTTTGCAAGAAAATGCTTGCGAGCCCGGTTTCGAACCCGGTATGATGCACTCTCATTAGTATTCCGTCCCATGAGACCCCTTCAAGCTGCCCTTAAACGATACTTTCTCACTGGATTGTTGGTCATCACCCCGATCTGGGGAACCGTGCTGATTTTGAAAACCCTCTTCGTGGCGGTCGATGGGATTCTCGGAGATCTGGTCGCCAATCTGATCACGCCCGGTTCATACGTGCCCGGACTCGGGATTGTGGCGTTGATCCTCCTGATCCTGTCCGCTGGTGTCTTCACCACGAACGTGATTGGGCATCGCATCGTCCGATGGTGGGATGCCTGGCTCCATCGCGTGCCGGTCGTGCGCGGAATCTATTCCACGATCAAATCCATGATGGATGTCTTGTCGGCAGGGGATCGCGGCAATTATCGTCGAGTCGTCCTGATCCAGTTTCCCAAAAACGGGCACTACTGCTTCGCGTTTGTCACGGGAGCGACGCGCAGCGACGCACAGGCCGTGAGCCGAGATCCTCTGGTCAATGTCTATGTGCCGACGTCTCCGAACCCGACCTCCGGGTATTTTCTCCTGGTCCCTGAAAAGGAGGTCACGGCGATCGATATTACGGTGGAGGAAGCGATGAAGCTCATTGTATCCGGGGGGCTCTATACTTCCGAGGGACAAGCTTCACGCGGTGAAGGTGGCTCCCGGTGGTCGCATCTCAAAATCAAACAACCCGGCGTGGGTACCTCCATCGGATAGAGCCGGCGCATGCGTCCTGAGGACGGGCCATAACCTCATTGGAGACCACGACACCATGAGCCAGAGGCAGCAACCGGAGCCGCAAGGTATCGGCGTGATTGTCATGGCGGCAGGGCTGGGCAAACGAATGCAGTCGAAGTTCGGCAAGGTGCTTCATCCCGTGGCCGGCCGACCGATGGTCCTGTATGCCGTTGAGCTCGCGGAGCGATTCGGCGACGCCGGCGTGGCGGTTGTGGTGGGACACCAGGGCGATCGCGTACGCGAGGTGTTGAAGGCGCACGCGGCGCTTCACGTGGTCGATCAACCGATGCAATTGGGAACTGGCCATGCCGTGATGCAGGCTCGCACGGTTTTTGCCGGCCTCCCGCGGACTCCGCAGCACTATCTGATTCTGAACGGCGACACGCCCCTTCTGCGGGAAGACACGGTCCGCGAATTGCTGGATACGCATCGCAAGGAGGGGGCGACCGTCACGATCCTGACCGCTGCGTTGGACGACCCTTCGGGATATGGCCGTGTGGTACGAGCCGACGTCGACCCGCGAGACGCGGCGCACAAGAGTGCCGCGGTGCTGCGGATCGTAGAGGATAAGGACGCCACCCCGATGGAGGCGGCCCTGCGCGAGATCAACGTCGGCACGTACCTGGTCGACGGGGGATTTCTATTCGCGGCCCTGGACCGCTTGCGGCCGAACAATGCGCAGGGCGAATACTATTTGACGGATATTCTCGCGATGGCCGTCGCCGAAAGGCGCCGTGTGTCCGCGGTGCAACTCCGTGAGGCGTCGGAAGGGCTTGGGGTCAACACACGTGCACAACTGGCGGAGGCGGAACGGACCATTCGTGACCGGATCCGGTCGAGGTGGATGGCAGCGGGAGTGACCCTGATCGATCCCCCCACGACGTGGATCGATGCGGATGTCGTAATTGGGCGAGACACCGTCCTGTATCCGCACGTCTCGCTGGAAGGGCGAACCACGATCGGGGAAGATTGCGTGATCCGATCTCATACGCGGGTGTCCGATTGTGTGGTGAGGAATCGCGTTGAGGTATTGGATTCTTGCGTTCTCCGGGAAGCCACTCTGGAGGACGAGACGGCCGTCGGGCCGTTCGTACACCTGCGTCCGGGCGTGGTCGTGCGGCAAAAGGCCAAGGTCGGGAATTTCGTGGAGATGAAGAAAACCGAGTTGGGAAAGGGTTCCAAAGCCAATCATCTGAGTTACCTGGGCGACGCCGTGGTTGGGAGCGGAGTGAACATCGGTGCGGGGACCATTACCTGTAACTATGATGGGATGCACAAGCATCGAACGGTGATCGGCGACGGAGTGTTCATCGGGAGCGACACGCAACTGATAGCGCCGGTCACGGTCGGTCAGGGAGCCCTCATTGCGGCGGGGACGACCGTGACGCTGAACGTGCCGCCCGATGCACTCGCAATCGGCCGCGCTCCGCAAGTGATTCGGCCGGGGTGGGCTGCGAAACGCCGGAATGCGTTGCAAGCGGCTCCCTCTGAGAGGAAGGGCGATGCGTCCGCCAAGAAGGCGCGTCCGAAATCATCGGCGACGACGGGTGCACCGCGTCCCTCATCCAAGAAGAAGAGGAGGGCATAACGGCATGTGTGGCATTGTCGGGTATGTGGGCACTGAGAATGCCGTTCCCATTTTGATCGGCGGCCTCAAGCGATTGGAATACCGGGGCTACGATTCGGCCGGAGTGGCGGTGCTTCAAGGGGACAAGATCGACGTTCGCCGCAGTGTGGGAAAACTGGCGAACTTGGAAAAAGCGCTTCAAGCCAAGAGCCTGGCGGGCCATATCGGCATTGGCCACACGCGCTGGGCCACGCATGGCAAGCCGTCGGAACAGAATGCGCATCCCCATCGGTCCGAAGGGTGCGTCCTCGTGCACAACGGCATCATCGAAAATTATGTGCAACTTCGGCAACAGTTGGAACGGGACGGGTTCAAATTCGGTTCCGAAACCGATACGGAAGTGGTGGCCCACCTCATCACCAAACACGTGAAGAAGGGTGTGTCGCTGGCCGATGCCGTCCGGGCGGCGACGAAGGAAATTCACGGCAGCTACGCCATCGCCGTGATCTCCGAGCGTGAACCTGGGCGCATCGTTGCCGCCCGGTCCGGTTGCCCATTGGTCGTGGGACAGATGAAGGGGGCGGCGTTGGTCGCGTCCGACGTCATGGCCATGCTGGATCACACTCGTGACGTGTTCTATTTGGAAGAGGGGGACGTCGCAGAAGTCACCGTGTCCGACGTGGCGGTCACGGATCGGAACGGTCATCCGATGTCACGCACGCCCACCAAGGTCACCTGGGATGCGGCGGCGGCGGAGAAGAGCGGCTATCCCCATTTCATGCTGAAGGAGATTTACGAACAGCCTCAAACCATTCTCGACACGATGCGCGGGCGATATTCATTCGAGGACGGTGAGGCAGATTTGCCCGACATCGGATTGACGAACGAGCAGTTCGCCGCCGTCGGGCGTATCTGGATCGTGGCATGCGGGACGTCGTGGCATGCCGGGCTGGTCGGTAAGTATCTCCTCGAGGAAATGGTTCGCACGCCTGTGCAAGTGGATATTGCGTCCGAATTCCGCTATCGCGATCCGCTGGTGGAGAAGAATGATCTGTTTGTGACCGTGTCCCAATCCGGAGAAACGGCGGATACCCTGGCGGCAGCGCGCGAAGCCAAGGAGAAAGGCGCGCGAGTTGTTTCCATCGTGAACGTGGTGGGGAGTACGCTCGCGCGAGAGTCTGATGGCGTGCTCTATACTCACTGCGGTCCTGAAATCGGCGTCGCCTCCACCAAGGCGTTCACGAGCCAACTGACCGCGCTCTACATGCTCGCATTGCATCTGGGGCGGGTGCGGGGCGTATTGTCGAGGCAGGACGGCAAGGCATGGCTGGAACGCCTGGTTGCGCTGCCCGCGTTGGTCAAGAGTATTCTCTCGCGTGAGGCGGAAATCGTGGCCATTGCCAAACGCTACTATAAGAAGCCAAACTTCCTGTATCTGGCCAGAGGGATCAACTATCCGATCGCCCTGGAAGGCGCGTTGAAGCTGAAGGAGATTTCCTATATTCATGCCGAGGGTTATGCGGCGGGCGAGATGAAGCACGGGCCTATTGCGCTGATCGACAAGGACATGCCCGTCGTGGTGTTGGCGCCACGGGACCGATTGTACGAGAAGACCGTGAGCAATCTCATGGAGGTCAAGGCCCGGCGAGCTCCGGTCATTGCGTTCGTGGCGGAAGGAGAACGAGAATTGGGAAGAACGGCCGACGCGGTGTTTACCATTCCGGACACGCACCCGTTGCTGTCGCCGATCTTGTTCACCATTCCGTTGCAATTGCTGGCGTACCACATTGCCATTCTCCGTGGGGCTGACGTGGACCAGCCGCGCAATTTGGCAAAAAGTGTGACCGTCGAATAGACGGGAATGTCGACCATACTTGGTGAGGAGCGCAAGGCGATGCGAATTGCGAAAGAGGAAGTCGAGAAAGTGGCCACGCTGGCACGGTTGCGCGTGGACGAAAAAGAACAGGCGCTCCTCGCGGAGCAACTCAGCACCATTCTCGACTATGTCGAGCAATTGAAAGCGATCAGTACCGAGGGGGTGGATCCGACTGCGACGGTGCGGGACGTCGTCAACGTATGTCGGGACGATAGCGTCGAACCGTCGTTGTCTCCCGAGCAAGCCCTTGGGAGTGCGCCGGATACAGACGAGGGCATGTTCCGGGTTCCCAAGATCATTGAATCGAGGTAATACGGCTTTGTCGGCAACAACCGTGCAGGGCCCAAACGATAGAGCGAGGATGACAGATGTTTCGACAGATGCTTCGGTCCAAGATTCATCGGGCCATCGTGACGGATGCCAATCTTGAATATGAGGGCAGTCTCACCGTCGACGAGGAGCTGCTGGAAGCGGCGGGGATTCTGCCTTACGAATTCATTGTGATCTCCAATCTGAACAATGGCGAGCGATTCTCCACCTATGCAATGGCGGGGAGACGCGGCAGTGGAGAGGTTGTCTTGAACGGTCCTACGGCCAGAAAGGCGGTCGTCGGAGATAAGATCATCATCTTCTGTTACGAATATTTTCCAGAGGATGAAGCCAAGCGACATCGCCCTCGGATTATCTTGCTGGACGAAAAAAACCACATCGCCCAGAAAGCGTCGTTATGACATCGGCACATAAGCTCACGCTGCAAGAGTTACAGGCGAGGTTTACGGGTGCCGACGTGAGTGCACGCGAGATCGTCCGCGCCTATTTTCTTCGCATCAATCAGGTTGAGCCGAAGGTCAAAGCGTATCTCACGACCACCAAGGACGCGGTGGCTGCGCAAGCGGAGCAGCTGGATGAGTCGCTGAAGGGCTGGCGGAAGACCCGGCCCATGATGGGTATGCCTATCGCCGTCAAGGACAACATTTGTACCGAAGGCATCCCGACGACCTGCGCGTCCGACATGCTGAGGCGGTTTGTGCCGCCGTACGATGCCACGGTGGTCGCCAAGCTGCGCGCGCACGGTGCGCTGTTGTTGGGAAAAACAAATCTGGACGAGTTCGCCATGGGGTCGTCGACGGAACACTCCATCTTCGGGCCTACTCGCAACCCGTGGAACCTGCAGTGCGTTCCGGGAGGTTCGAGCGGTGGTTCGGCGGCCGCCGTGGCGGCCGACGAGTGCGCTGCCGCATTGGGCTCCGATACCGGCGGCTCTATTCGCCAGCCCGCAGCGTTCTGCGGAGTGGTGGGGCTGAAACCGACCTATGGGCGCGTTTCCCGCTACGGGTTGGTGGCGTTTGCCTCGTCGTTGGATCAAATCGGTCCCATTACCAAGTGTGTTCCTGATGCGGCGATGTTGTTGAATGTGATCGCCGGACACGATCCGAAGGATTCGACGTCCGCCGACGTAGCGGTCCCTGATTTTACACGGGCCTTCAAGCGAAAAGACCTGCGGAAAATTCGGATCGGTGTGCCAATGGAGTACTTCGGGGAGGGGTTAGACCCGGAAGTAGACGCCGCTGTGCGCGCCGCGTTGGCTGAGCTGCAGGAATTGGGTGGGGATATCAAGGAGATCAAACTTCCCATGACCGGGGCGGCGGTGGCCACTTACTATATTCTAGCGACGGCGGAAGCCAGTTCGAATCTTGCGCGCTATGATGGGGTGCGTTTCGGGTTCCGGGCGAGTGAAAGCAAAGACTTGATAGCGCAATATTTCGACACGCGGCAGGCAGGGTTTGGAGCCGAGGTCAAGCGGCGTATCATGCTCGGGACCTATGTGCTGAGTGCCGGCTACTACGACGCCTACTACGGTAAGGCACAGGCCGTACGAACGTTGATCAAACAGGATTTCGATGCCGCGTTCAACGAGGTGGATGTGATCGTCACCCCAGTGACACCGACGCCGGCGTTCAAAATCGGGGAGAAGGCATCCGACCCCTTGCAAATGTACCTGTCCGATGTTTACACGATTTCAGTTAATCTCGCAGGGTTGCCGGCCATCGCACTTCCGTGCGGGTTGAGCGTCAACGGGCTGCCCATTGGCATGCAATTGATCGGACGCGCATTCGAAGAGGAGACCATTCTCCGGACGGCGAATGCCTACGAGCAAGTGACGCCGTGGCACACGAAGCGTCCGAACCTGCGGTAGGGAAGAGAAGGAGGCGACTATGGCGGGAATGGAAATTGCGGCTCTCATCGCTGCGGTGGCGTTTGCGGCGCTGGTGGCGTTTCTTGTGCCGACGCTCCTCCAGGTGCGAGCCACGACGCAGGAATTGGCCCACATGCTCGGGCGATTGAATACGGAACTTCCTGTTTTGTTGGCAGAGGTTCGCACGACCATTCAGAACGTCAATAGCCTCACGGATGAGGCGAAGAATGGCATGGGGCACGCGGCCGCCCTGCTGCACGCCGTGGGCGAGGTCGGTGACACGGTGCATCAGGTTCACAGTCTGGTACGCGGCTCCGGAGGCTCCATGCTGGGCAATCTCATGAGCATGGTGGCCGGCGTCAAGGCGGCTTCGGCCGTCGTGAAAGAGCGGTTTCATTCACAAGGAGGGTGCTGCAATGGCGGATAATCGAGGACCATCGGCTGGAGATGTCTTGTTGGCGTTCTTAACCGGGGCGACGATGGGCGCGGTTGCCGCGCTGTTGCTTGCCCCACGTTCGGGCGAGCAGACGCGCGAGCAATTGCGGACCTACGCGCGACGTGCGGAGGGCGAGCTCCATGACCTGGCGGGCCGCGCCGGCGAAGCGTTTGAGGAAGTTGCGGATACCGTCGCGGAGAAAGGTCGCCGGTTCGTCGAGTCCCAAAAATCGGTGTTGAGCGAAGCCTTCCAAGCCGGACGTGAGGCGATGCGCCGCGAACGCGAGCGCTTCGAAGGGGGACAGGGAGGAGCGTGAATTTCGAGGTCGTCATCGGGGTCGAGGTCCATGCGCAACTGAGGACGCGCTCGAAGATGTTCTGCGGATGCAGCACGGCCTTCGGCGCCCCGCCGAACTCGCATGTCTGCCCCGTGTGCCTTGGGCTGCCCGGTAGTCTCCCCGTCATCAATAAGGCCGCGATTGAAATGGCGGTACGGGCGGGGCTCGCTCTCCACTGCGCGATCGGAATCCCGAACCGGTTCGCGCGGAAACATTACTTCTACCCCGACTTGCCAAAGGGATACCAGATCTCACAGTACGAGTCGCCGATTTGCGAGCATGGCTGGCTGGACATTCGCGTTGGTGAAACCCCGAAGCGGATCCGCATACGACGTGCGCATCTCGAAGAGGATGCCGGCAAGAATGTGCACGAGACGGGGATTACCTCGAGCCGCGTTGACCTCAACCGTGCGGGTACGCCGTTGTTGGAGATCGTAACCGAACCGGATTTGGGTTCGGCCGACGACGTCGTCGCCTACCTGAAGAATCTCCGCGATGTGCTCATGTATCTGGAGGTGTGTGACGGGAATATGGAAGAGGGTAATTTTCGATGCGAGCCGAACCTGTCGCTCCGGCCCAGGGGCCAAAAGGAGTTCGGCACCAAGGTCGAGCTGAAGAACATCAATTCCTTCAAGATCGTGAAGGACGCGTTGGAATACGAGATCAAGCGGCAGACGAAGGTCCTCGACGAGGGAGGGTCGATCGTCCAAGAGACTCGACTTTGGGATGTGGACCGTGGCCAAACCTGCGTCATGCGTAGCAAGGAGGAAGCCCACGACTATCGCTATTTCCCGGACCCCGACCTGGTTCCGTTACGCTTGGAACAGGAGTGGATCGAAGAGCTGCGACACGCGTTGCCGGAATCGCCTGCGGCGAAGCAGGAACGCTTCGTGAATGAATATGGGCTCCCAGATTATGACGCCGGTGTGCTGACAAGTACGAAGGCCCATGCGGAATACTTTGAAGCGTGCGTGCGGCTGTTCCCGCACCCGAAAACGATCAGTAATTGGGTGATGGGCGAGGTGTTGCGGGAATGGAATCAGGCCGACATCACACCGGATCGGTCGCCGGTTACGCCCGAGCGGTTAATCGCGTGGCTCAAGTTGGTGGAGCAGGGCACGCTGAGTTTGAAAGCTGCACGTGACGTGTTCCCGGAATACTATTCGTCCGGGAAATCAGCCGAAGACTTAGTTCAAGAAAAAGGTCTGACGCAAGTGTCGGATGAACGTGCTCTGTCACAGATCGTTCAGGAAGTGATGGCAACCAATCACCAACAGGTCGAGCAATATCGGAGTGGCAAGCATCAAGTTCTGGGATTCCTGGTTGGACAGGTGATGAAGGCATCCGGAGGAAAAGCCAACCCCGGAAAGGTCAATGAACTGCTGAGACGTGCCCTTGGCGCCTAACCTGTCACAAGCGCTCACGGTTCTATGTTGGTCATAACAGGTGCGACGAGGAGTGGCGATGAGTGCAATTCGTGAGATCAGAGGCAGGCAGATTCTGGATTCGCGGGGCAATCCCACCGTTGAGGCGGATGTCGTGCTCGAAAGCGGAGCGCGGGGCAGAGCAGCGGTTCCGTCGGGCGCTTCCACCGGAGAAAAGGAGGCGATCGAGCTCCGGGACGGCGATAAGAGGCGCTGGATGGGCAAAGGTGTGTCAAAGGCTGTCACCAATATCAGCAAGATGCTGGCGCCGAAACTACTTGGGATGGATGCGCTGGATCAGACGGCCGTGGACCACGCGATGCTCGATGTCGATGGGACCGCGAATAAAAGCAAGGTCGGGGCCAATGCGATTCTTGCGGTCTCTATGGCGGCGGCGCGCGCAGCGTCGAATGAAACGGGTCAACCGCTCTATCGATACGTGGGGGGAGCCAATGCGCGTACGCTGCCCGTGCCGTTGATGAACATCATCAACGGCGGCGCTCACGCGGACAATCAGCTCGATTTGCAGGAGTTCATGATCGTGCCGGTGGGCGCGCGCCGATTCGGCGAGGCGCTCCGCATGGCGACCGAAGTGTTTCACGTCCTCAAGAGTATCCTTAAAAAGCGCGGCCTCGGTACGGCCGTGGGTGATGAAGGCGGTTTTGCTCCCAACCTGAATTCGAACGAAGAGGCCTGCGGCCTGATTGTGCAGGCGATTGAGGCGGCCGGTTATAAGGCAGGCCGGGACGTCGCCCTGGCCTTGGACGCCGCGGCCAGCGAATTCTACGAAAAGGGACAGTATCATCTGGCGGCGGAAAAAAAGCCGGATCGCTCGTCGGAAGCAATGGTGGACTATTATGCGAGCCTGGTCGAGCGTTACCCAATCGTCTCCATCGAGGATGGCCTCAGCGAGCACGATTGGAAGGGTTGGCGCATGCTCACGGACCGGTTGGGTTCACGGGTACAACTCGTGGGCGACGACATCTTCGTGACGAACGTCAAGATTTTCGCCGAGGGAATCCGCGAGGGGATCGGAAACTCGATCTTGATCAAGGTCAACCAAATCGGTTCGTTAACCGAAACGCTCGAGGCAATCGAAATGGCGCGGCGCGCGCGTTATACCGCGGTGGTTTCGCATCGGTCCGGGGAAACCGAAGATACCACGATTGCGGACATCGCGGTGGCGATGAATACCGGTCAGATCAAGACGGGGTCCCTCTCGAGAACGGATCGGACCGCGAAATACAACCAGTTGATTCGCATCGAGGAAGAATTGGGCGCAGGTGCGATTTACCCGGGACGGTCCGCGTTCTTGACGGGCCACTAAGGACACGATCGCCTTTCATGATCAAGCGCAATCGCGGTCGGGCTGATCTGGGACGGCAACAGCAGGTTTGGGAATGGGGACTGCTGTTGGGGGGGATCATCGTGGTGTTGCTTGTCGTTTCGTTCTTCTTCGATGACATGGGCTTTCCCCGCTATTGGAATTTGCGACATCAGGTCTCGCAGTTGGAGCAGGAAATTGATGATCTTCGGCGAGGCAACGCGCGAATGAAGCTGGAAGTTGACCGATTGCGGCACGATCCAGAGCGGCTGGAAGAATTGGCTCGGGAGCAGTTGGGTTTCGTGCGTAAGGGAGAAACGGTCTATCAATTGGCTCCTCCGGCGCCTCCCGCAGCGGAGACGAAAGCCGGCGTGCAATGAAATCTGGAACGGTGGTGCTGATCGGGCGTTCCAACGTCGGCAAGTCGACGTTGCTCAATCGGCTGCTGGGTGAGAAAATCTCGATCGTATCGAATAAGTCGCAGACGACCCGCCAGCGAATTCTCGGCGTCATGCATCGCGCGGACGCCCAGATTGGGTATCTGGATACGCCCGGACTCCACGAGCCCACGCATCGACTGAATGCGCGGATGGTACGGAGCGCGTTGGATGCGGTCGACGACGCCGACATTCTGTATGTGGTCACCGATGCGGCGATGGGATCGCCGACGAAGGATCGAGCCGTGATGCAGGCTGTGCGGCGTGCGCTGACCAAGCGGCCACGGCCGGCACTGCTTGTAGTGAACAAAGTGGACTGTGTGCGCAAACCTGCGTTGCTGCCGATGCTCGATGCCTTCAGCAAGGTGCACGACTGGGCAGCACTTGTGCCGGTCTCGGCAAAAACCGGGGTCAATCTCGATCGCCTCGTGGACGCGACGATCGGGATGTTGCCGAACGATGAGGTCCTGTATCCGGAGGACACGCTCACGGATCAATCGATGCGTGCCTTGGCCGGAGAATATATCCGCGAGCAAGTGCTCCACCAGACCTACGAGGAGGTACCGCATTCGGTCGCCGTGTCAATCGAGGAGTTTCGCGAAGAGGGCCGGCTCGCACGGGTTGCGGCGACCGTATGGGTGGAGCGTACCGCACAGAAGGCCATCCTCATTGGCCAAGGCGGAGCGCGCTTGAAGACGATTGGAATCGGTGCGCGCCTGGACATGGAACGAGTATTTGGAATGAAAGTGTTCCTGCAGCTGTGGGTCAAGGTGCGAGAATCGTGGCGGGAAGACGAGCAGATGCTGGTGGAATTGGGGTACTGAACATGTCGCAATCGTCAACAGGTCGTCGAGCCGTTGACCCTAACGACGTAGGTGGGGAGTCGACGCACGCCTCTGTTCCCGTCAGCCGAGTCCAGATTGGTGAGCAGGGACCGTCTAAGTTCGACCTGTTGCTTGAGGGGATCGAGCGACTGCTCCGACGCGGAGCGATCACCAATCTGACCCGCATGCTCGGAAAGCTGCACCCGGCGGATATCGCGAAGGTGATCACACATCTATCGGTTGTGAAGGATAAACGCACCATCTTCGAACTGGTCCGAGGCGAAAAGCAACGAGGGTTGGTCTTGAGTGAGCTCGATGCCGACAGCATTACGGCGGTATTGGCCGATTTGCAGGCTCCCGATCTGGCCTGGTTGCTCAAGGATCAGGAACCGGACGATGTGGCATACATTCTGGGCGTCCTGCCGGAGGAGCGGGCACAGGACGTGTTGGCGCTCATGAAGGCAGAGGTGTCGACCGAGGTCGCTGGGATCTTACAGCATCCCAAGGATACCGCCGGCGGTATCATGACAACGGAGTTTTTTTCGTTGTCCGACGACACGACCGCGCAGGAGGCGATCCATCGCTTGCAGGAGGCCAGTGACGCCAAAAATGTGTTCTACCTCTACGTCAGGGATCGTGACGAGCGCTTGGTGGGTGTCCTGTCTCTACGTCAGCTGCTAACCGTACCGCCGCAGACGGCGCTGAAGAACATCATGACACGGGACGTGATCAGTGTCGACGTAGACATGGACCAGGAGGAGGTGGCACGGCAGGTGGCGAGCTATAACCTGCTCGCTATTCCTGTAACGGAAAAAGACGGGCGATTGGTGGGCATCATTACAGTGGACGACGTCGTGGATGTTATTCGCGAAGAAGCGACCGAAGACATGTTGAAAATGGCCGGGGCGTTGGAAGAAGACCTGCTGTCGAAATCGTCCAGCCTGAGCGCGGCGCGTACGCGGTTTCCCTGGCTCTTCACGAATCTCTTCGGCAGCCTGCTCTCGGGCGCCATTCTGTGGTACTTCAGATACACGCTGCAGGAAGTTGTGGCCGTGGTCAGTTTCATACCGGTTATTGCGGCGATGGGAGGCAACGTCGGCCTTCAGTCGTCCACGCTGATCATTCGAGGGTTGGCCACTGGCTTGATCGAGCTGACGGACGTGTGGAAGGTCTTCCTGCGCGAAATACGGGTGGCCTTGCTCTTGGGGTTGGCCTGCGGCGTCCTGCTGACATTGATCGGGTGGATTTGGCACGGACATGGGTACTTGGGGATGGTGGTGGGAACATCCTTGGTTGCGGCATTCTTAGTATCGACGAGTATGGCTACCTTCATGCCGATTGTTCTGAAACGTAATGGCATCGATCCAGCTGTCGCAGCGGGGCCGTTTGTGACGACCGCAAACGATATAACCGGCATTACGATCTATCTGTCGCTGGCCACACTGTTAATCGAATACTTGCGGTGAGTGTAGGTCTCTCGGTTTCGACGAGAAGTCGACACAACCTCGTCATTGTCATGCCGCTACTCAGCACACCAGCCATCGGACTCAAGAGTCGCAAGTGGGGTGAGGCGGATCGGATTGCGACCGTGTATACCTTACGGCACGGAAAAATACGTGGGATCGCGCGTGGGGCCAGGCGGATGAAAAGTCAGTTCGGCAGCGGGCTTGACCCATTCGTTTATTCGACGATGCATCTGTTCGAGAAACCCAACGATACGCTCTATCGAATTCGCCAGGTAGATGTTACGGAGCCGTTCTTGGAATTTCGTGAGAATTTGGCGATGCTGTCTGCCGCGGCACGTATGGTGAACACGGTGTCGGCGATGACCGCCGACGGAGATCCAGACCCACCCGTGTTCGATACATTGTTGATGGGACTTCGAACGCTTCAAGAAGGAAGCGATCCATCCATGACGGCGCTCGTCTTTCAAGTCCGGATGATGGGGCATACCGGGTTCCGGCCGCAAATGGACCAGTGCGCGGGATGCGGTAAGCTTCTCGCGCGGGCGGGAGGCCATTTCTCGCCTAAAGCGGGGGGGTTGTTGTGCGCAATTTGCATGATGCGACAACCACTCCATTGCGTCTCCTTGTCGCCGGGTAGCTTGGCGATGCTTCAGCAGGCTGTGAGGTTGCCTGGTACCATGTGGCCGCGGTTGCGAGCAGCGGGGCGGGTTCGATACGAGTTGGAAACGGCTGTTGCACGATATATCGAAACGATTGCCGGGCGTCGATTGCCGGTTGTCGCGGATTTATGTCGATCGTGATACGGCAGCGGTGAGGATTACATTCGGCCCGGGTGGGAGGAGGAAACGGGAGTGACGAACACCGCGGCGTTGGAACCCCGAGACATGCGATGGATCGAAAATGGTGTCTTGGGAATCGATTGGTCGGACGGACATGCGGGGGTCTATCCCGTCCGTCATCTACGACTGCATTGCCCTTGTGCCGCGTGCACTGATGAATGGACGGGGGAACTGAAGCTCAAGTCCGATGATGTGCCACTGCTCATTATGATGAAGGATGTAGAGCCCGTGGGACGTTACGCGCTACGCTTTACGTTCGGCGATGGCCACGATACCGGTATTTATTCTTTCCCGTTTCTACGAAAACTGTGTCAGTGTCGGCTATGCTGCTCCGTTCAACCTGAATCAACAAGAAGTCGCCGCCTTTTGTAACAATGCAACCAGGAGGTCTGTGGAAATGGAGCGCCGGCGTCCACGGATGCGACAGTTCAAAGTTTGTAGGGCGGCGGGTGTCTTGCTTGGCATGGTGCTGGCCGTGGCCTGTTCTAGGTTGCCGTCGCTGGACGAACAAACCGGGATGGTGGCGCGAGGCGAATGGCGTCACCATCAGATTGTGAGCGAGGCCGTATTGAAGGAGTGGGGAACGCCGGATTATTCGCTCGTGCAAAGAACGCAGTTTTATCCGTTGACCACTGGCAATTGGATACCGGAGTTTCGAGTCGGCCTCGGCGAATACCCGAAGGAGTGGGACCTATCAATGGTCCTGGGGGACGGTCTGTTTCTCGCGTACGCGGATCGCGAAACGCTACTGGGATTTTACGAGGATCGACTGGTCTACCATGAACACATGCCACCCGAGGCAATTCATGCGCTGGGAAAGCAATGGCAACGCGACTCCTTGTTCAGGACTCGGCTCGAAGGATCGGGGAAACGACCTTAACGGGCTGGTCATCTCCATGTTGATGGTTCCCCCTGCCTAGTGATTTCGGATGAAGCCCTTAAAGATCCTCATGGTAACCTCCGAAGTGTCCCCGCTGGCGAAGACCGGTGGTTTGGCGGACATGGTTTCGGGCTTGTCGTTCGCCCTGGCTGAGCTTGGGCATGATGTTCGTATCGTGTTGCCTCGGTATTCCTCTATCGGGAATCACGTTGTGAGTGTCATAGGCCCCCATATGCTGGATGTGCGCAGAGGGCTGATGACTGGAACGGCAACAGCGGAAGAAGTCGCACTCCGCGCGATGGGTGCAGAAGGCAATAGACGGCCGAAGTTTTTCACTATTAGAAAGGATGAGTACTATGCACGGTCCGGGCTGTATCAGGAATCCGGGAAAGATTATCCGGACAATCTGGCCCGGTTCGCCTTTTTTTGCAGCGCTGTTCTTGAATTGATGGCTCTCTGGGAGAAAGTGGACGGGTGGATCCCGGATGTGGTGCATGGCCACGATTGGCAAACCAGTCTGTTGCCCGTGTACCTCAAATCCGAGGTGTCGAATCGCTCGCGCGTGTCGGTCACGCGCACGCTTCTGACCATTCATAATATTGGATACCAAGGCATATTCCCTGGTGAACAGTTCGAGTCTCTCGGGTTGCCTCTGGATCGTTTTACGCCCCGCACGCTCGAATTTTATGGGTCCGTCAATGTTCTGAAGGGGGGGATCATTTTTGCCGACGCACTCACAACGGTGAGCCCGACTTATTGTCGTGAAATTCAAACAGCCGAATACGGATTTGGGCTCGAGGGCGTGCTCCGCGAGCGGGGTGACCACCTCACTGGAATCGTGAACGGCATAGATACGGTCGTATGGAATCCGGAGACGGACCCATGGATTGCTGCAAGGTACTCGATTGCGGATCGAAGCGGCAAGGCTACTTGCAAATCTGCGCTTCAGGAAGAATGCGGATTGCCGATACGCAAGGTCCCTTTATTGGCAGTGGTATCACGGCTCGTTTCGCAAAAGGGGATTGATCTGGTTATAGACGCGGCCTCGATAGTCCTTGAACGAGAGGTGCAACTGGTCGTGCTCGGGACGGGAGACCCTGATCTCGAAGCCCAGCTCTCGGCGTTAGAGGCGCGGCATGCCGACAAGGTGAAAGTGTTCATTAAATTCGACGAAGGGCTGTCACACCGTATTCAGGCAGGGGCGGATATGTTCCTCGTTCCGTCACGCTACGAGCCATGCGGACTGACGCAATTGTACAGCCTTCGGTATGGGACTGTTCCCATCGTTCGACGCACAGGTGGATTAGCGGATACTGTCGTAGGCGTGGCGGACTCTCCCAGACGACGGAAGTCAACTGGTTTCCTGTTCGATGAACCTTCAGGGACGGCGTTGGCGACAGTCATCGACTCTGCGCTCACCAAATACAGAAGCAAGGTACTGTGGTCGAACCTCATTCTGAGGGGGATGCAGGTTGACTTCAGTTGGGAAGAGTCGGCCAGGCAATATGCAAAGGCGTATGAGGCAGTAGCCACACGGTCGTGACAGTGTGAAAGGTTGCGAGGTGGGGGGTCAGTTTGGAGGGTAAGAAGACGACGCGACGTGGGAGGCGTGGAGCGATCCGGGAAGCGTCATGAGCCGAGCTTGGGCGACGCCGAGGTAGTAATGGGTTGCCGGTGTCCGAGGCGAGCGGAGTACCTCTGAGTAAAGTGCGAAAGCAAGTTCGTGTTGTCCGGTGGCCGCAGCAAGGTGGCCCGCGTGAAGCCAACAGTCCAGGGCCATGACCTGCGGGTCAGCCGAAAGCCGTGGTTCATTCGCCTTGAACAATGAGGCGAATTGAAAGGAATTGGAGTCTGTGACAACCCCAGACTTGGAAGTCAGAGAAGTGGGGACGAGCTTTCTAAGTGAATCGACGTGGGTCGTGACTGTCTGCAAATCATCGCTGGTTCGACATGCACGGTAAGTGGTCCACAGGGCCCCGAACTCAGTACCCGCTGACTTTTCGCTCTGTAGGGTATTGAGACCAGTTTGACATCCAGGAAGAGACAAAGCACAGACGATAATGGGGGCTATCCAGCTCAAACCAATTGTAGTGCGCTTCATACCCTAGCATGAAGCAATAGGGAGGCCAGACGGCTCGAATCTATAAGTAGCTGAAAATAAAATGAAATGAAACGAGCGGCGTTTAGAAGAGACAGGCATCACACCAGGGTGTGATATGAATGATCCACAGGTGTGGATTTTATAGTACAGTCCAATGCTTTTTAGGATCGAAAAATCTGCGCAAGAATTCCAGTGCGAGTGGTGGAGTTAGTCTTTCTCATAATGTGCTTGATGTGTTCTTTCACTGTTTGTTCGGTAATGTTGAGGGCATTGGCGATCTCTTTGTTTGTCCATCCCTTTGCGAGATGTTCGACTACCGCCTGTTCGCGGTTGGTCAACTGAAATCGTTCCTTAGCCTGATCCGTATTGAATTGTTGACGGCGCCCGACCTCTTCCATGGTAATGACAAGGCGGGAATTGCTGATACCGCCCCGATCAGGCAATCCGAAACCACGTAGGAGAATAGGTTGCTCCGATGCGCCAGCGAGACGTTTGACTTCAAACTGTTCCCAATCTTTAGCCTCTGTGCGTACGGTGAGAGCCTTAATAATCTCAGACGAAAGCTCGGTGAGTGCAGTCGGCAGGACTCCGTGCGCCTGTTTTGAGTTGTCACCTGAGTGCTCCACCTTGTTGATTTTTTTGCATAACTCAGAAGCCTGGCGGTTCATATGCAACAATTGAAGGGAAGAGGAGAGCACAATAATTCCCGGGCCAGCTCTCTGGTCGGTGATCGTGTCCATCTGACCCTGCGGAGAGCTATCGAGGCTGTTTGACGTTTGCATGAGAGTCCTATCTCATAAGTTTTTGAAAAAACGAGAGCTTCGACCATTCCACGTTGGCCGTCCCCCCTAAAGGAAATAATACCTAACACTTTCGGGGGAGTCAACTTCATGCCCATCTTTTGAACTGATACCTGCAGGGGTATTGTGATCACCTGATAAAAAGACTATTCTCTGCATCATCATCGTTTTTCAACGTTCTGCCCCTTAGGTCGACCTCTAAGTACTGGGGCTACTGGAAAGTCTAGCCACCTCTAACCAGCTATGAAATTCCGTTATGATCCTTGAGGTTAGACGAGAGGCATTGTGTAATGTCGAGCGGGTTTGACTCGGGTGTGCATTTTCGCGCACCGAACTTGCATTCCTGACCAACGAGCTTGAGGTTCGGTTTCAACGCAGGGGAGTTTCCTTTGGGGGCACACTGTCAGGCTACCAGAATATGTCGTATGTGATAGAGGCGTCGTCATCACGGGTTTCTATAGCAGACAAGTGTCTTTCGGAGGCGTAAGCGACAGGTGCCTCTTTTCTCTAGAGAGAGCTCAGTAGATACATACTAATTTCGAGATCGGGTTGTTCAGAAATCCTTGATATACTTGTTACGCTGACGGCTCAAGATTAATGCATCATGGTCGATCTGGTAGATCGACGGGACCGATATTGCCGTATTTGTCCACATTCCTTGTGTAAGGGGGAAGTAATGAGTGTCATTGCACACACGATGCTGTTGGTACTGTTCTCCGTGTTGGTTGGTCCCGCACACGCTGAATCTGGAGAGCAGACATCGGCATCGACCGGCTCAGCGACAAGTGTGCACAAGTCGTCAATGGCGGGAAAGGAAAATTCTCAGCTCATCGTGACACCCGAGTACATACTGGGTCCTGAGGACGTGTTGGAGATCTCTGTCTGGAAAAACAATGATCTGTCTAAGCAAGTCCAGGTGAGGCCGGATGGGAGGATTTCGTTGCCATTGGTCGGTGACGTGTCCGCCGTCGGAAAGACGGCTACGCAGTTGACGGAAGAAATTTCCAGCCGTCTAAGGGCATACATGGAGAATCCGACGGTTTCTATCCTCGTCAAAGAAGTGAATAGCTACCAAATTTATGTATTGGGCGAAGTCAACAAGCCCGGTAAGTTTCCCTTGAAAAGCAAGCTCACGCTTCTGCAAGCGGTGACCGTCGCAGGTGGATTCACACAAGTGGCTGCCCGCAACAAGATTGTCGTCTTTCGCTTTGGTAAGGAAGGGGAGGGGCTCACGAAGATTAAAGCGAGCTACGACGACATCGTCATACGAGATGGACAAAATCAGAACATCGAACTGAAGCCTGGGGACCTCATCGTTGTACCGTCTGAGACGATGGTAGTGTTGCCGACTCGATAACTCGATAAGTGGTGCTCTCCGAGTTCGGGCCGAGAGTTCTTCAGCCGAGTAACAGTTTTTATTGAGAGGCGAGCCAAGCATGCAAATCCTTCTTAGCTTGGTGGTTGCGGCACTGCTGTCGCTGGGGGCGACGTGCCAGGGACCACAAGATGATTACGCTGTCAAATTTGCAGCGCCGACAGAATTCCTGATTGGCCCGGAGGACGTGCTTGTCGTAAATGTGTGGCGTAATCAGGAGTTGTCGAAGGAAGTGATCGTTCGACCGGACGGGAAAATTTCGATGCCCCTTATCGGCGACGTGCCTGCCGCCGGTTTGACCGCACAGGCACTGTCAAAGCGGATCGCAGATGGGCTCGCCGAATTCATGTCCAGCCCGACCGTCTCGGTTACAGTGAAAGAGATCAATAGCTATTACATCTATGTGCTTGGGGAAGTGAGCCGCCCCGGGAAGTTCACGTTGAAATCCTTTGCAACGGTGCTCCAGGGTATTTCTTACGCCGGAGGATTCACGCAGTTCGCCGCCAGGAACAAGATGCATGTGCTTCGCATGGTGACTAATGGGCATGGGGAGCCCAAGCAGGTCCAGATTCCAGTTCCTTATGACGACATTGTCCTGGGGAAAAATCTGGAGGCAAATTTTGTTCTAAAGGCTGGCGATGTTATCGTTGTTCCGTAGTAGTGCGGTAGGGTGGGTTGGATGGCTGGCAGTTGCGATCGGAGCGGGAATCGTCGCAGGGGGCCTGTCATCGGCATGGGCCGACACGCGGCTGTTCCCGATCGTTTCTGTCTCCGAGACATACGACACGAACGTGTTCTACGCGCCCAAATCGATCTTGGCACCCGGGATTACGCCGGAGGACTTTGTCACCTTCGTGAATCCACAATTGATCCTCGTTCATTCAAATCCTTCATTGAGCGGCTCATTATCCGTCGGTGGAGTGGTCGGAAAATACATCAATAACCCGGATCTGGATTTTGCTGGGTTCAACGCCGCTACAACCCTCAATATCACGCAAATGGCCAAACGCATTTCCAAGCGAATTACCAGTCTGTCCGTTCTCGGAACGTATCAATTTACGCCCTCGGCATCGGCCTTTGGTGGTGGAGGTGTGGGATTCGGTGGCGTAGGATTCGGCACGGCAGGCTCGATCGGAACGGGAGCGATTGGACCTTTTGATTCCGGACTTGTTAGTAATCGTGCCAGGGTCACATCGTATTCCGGGTCCGTGAACGGTAGCTATGCCTTGACGCAGTTGACCAGTCTCTCCTTTGGATATTCCTACAATCATATTACTTTTGGCGGCCAGTTTGGGCTCGAGAGCAGTGCGGTTCAAAACCAACTCTTCGACACAACGGGGCATACGGTGACCGCTGGGCTCAATCGACAAATGTCGCTCAACGATACGCTGTCACTGAACTATGCCTATTCGACGTTTGATCAGTCGACTTCAGGTACGTTTACAACCCATACCACGACGGGCACATGGTCTCACCTATGGACGCGAGAGTTGGCCTCGACCGTGGGCGGTGGAGCAACTGTTCTCGAGCCATATGAAAACATGAACTCGGGGGTTTCACAGAGCGTACCCTTGCAGATTCAGCCATCTGTCACAGCCGTGTTGACGTGGTCCTCGGCTTCTTCGGCGCTACGAGGGGTGGGCGAATCGGCCGGAGCGTTCGGTGGACGCATGGTTGCGTCGCCGATGCTCATGTCGAGTATGGGAGCTAGGTCGGGCTCGATCGGAGGGCTTCCGGGACAGGCGGGAAGTATTGCAGCCGGCACCATTTTAGGGAGAGGACGGTACATTCTTGCCTTGAGCTACAATTACGGGATTTTCCCGAGTTATGTGGCCGAGTCCGGTCCAATTCAAACCCATGTGTTTGGTGCACAGGGCTCGTTCGGGCTCACAGACCGGATAACTGGACAATTGGGGGTCAATTTCGCGCGCAGTATCGGGGACCTGGGCGGATCGCAGAGCTCGGTGTTTGCAACTGATACCTATGGAACAACGGCGGGGCTGAACTACCTTGTGACCCCAAATCTGCAAGCAAGTCTGACCCATAGCTGGTTAAACTTCGTTGATTCGAGTCCAAATCCGTCAACTGTGAACGACGGTAACGGAGCCTACCAATTTTCTAAGCAGATGGTCATGCTGTCATTATCATACGTATTCACGGCGACACAAGGATTCTTTAGGAGCGGTGGACTGAGCAGCGGCCCGTCAAGTGGAACAAGCGGAAGCAGCGGTTCGACATTGCCAGGATCAGGAGGGAGCCCGAGCGGTGGCTCGCCCGAAAAAGGACTCAAGTGAACACACGTCTTCTCACGCCACAGGACTACCTGAAGGCAATCCTTAACCGCAAGTGGTTGGTTCTTGGTTGCCTTATATTATCCCTTGGCGTGGCCTGGACCGTGTGCGTAGTCTTGCCAAAAAGCTATCGTTCCTCGACGCTCATGCTGGTCGAAGAGCAAAAAGTACTCCATGTGAAGGGAGTCGAATCATCCACCAGTGACGGCTCACTGGACAGGACCGCGACCATGCACGCGCGGGTGACAGCCATGCGGCAAATTCTCTTGAGTAGAGACTTGCTCACCCAAGTCGCGGATGAATTCCATCTGTATGGATACAAGAAGGCGAATGCGAGTTCCATGTATGAAGATGGTGTGGTGGGGCGCATGCGTGGTGCAATTAAGGTTGAATTGGCTAAGGATCAAACGTTCCTGACCCTGTCCTTTCTGGACGAGAGCCCCACGATGGCCCGTGATGTGACGACCAGATTGGCGGATTTGTTCCTACAGGAAAGCTCGCGCAGTAAGGAGGAGATTGCGGAGTTCTCGACGGAATTCTTGCAGCATGAGCTGGATGATCTGAAGGTGGAATTAGAGCAGAAAGAAAAGGCGATTGCCGAGTTCAAGCAACAACACCTGGGGGAATTGCCCGAGCAGATGGACTCCAATCTTCGGATATTGGACCGTCTCGAATCCGAGCAGACTGCACAGAATGAAATGGCCAAAAGTGTTGGCCTCCGGATGGCGTCGCTCGACAAAAGTATCCGTGAATATGAAGCGGGGGGAAGTGAGGGAAATCCGCGTCGCATGCGGGATCTTCGGCTAGCTCGCATAAAAGAACTGGAACGGCAGTTACTTGGACTGATGGCGGTCTACAAAGAGAATTACCCGGATATTATCCAAATCAAACAAGAGATTCAGAAGCTGAAGGCGATTTCCACGGAAGACTATGTCGGGCAGTTGCCTGAGACTGAAGATACGGAGGTACGTCGTAAACCGAGAGGCAGGGCGATTGACTCGTATCACGGGGATTTGCTGCGCCAGCGTGACGAACTCCTCGAGCAGGCCGAAATGATCAAGGTGAAGCAGGCACGGATCGCGGCCGATATGCAGCGGTATCAAGCGCGTGTCGAGCGGGCTCCGATTCACAAACAGAGGTTGATGGCGTTGGAACGCGACTACGAAAACCTCCAGAAGAACTATCAAACGCTGTCAGAGAAAAAGGTCCATGCCACGCTGGCGGGGGATGTCGAGCGTCGCAAGAAGGGATCTCAATTCAGAATTATCGATCCCGCAAGTTTGCCCGTCCTGCCGGAGAAGCCAAACATTCTGTTCATCATGTTGAGCGGTTTCGCGATCGGATGTGCGCTTGGGCTTGGTGGTGCCGTCGGGCTGGAACTCCTGAGGAGGGGTTTCTTCTCGGCTGAGGAGGTAGAAGTGACCTTGGGGTTGCCCGTTTTGGTGACGATTCCGCAATACGAAAGTGCCTTGGGCGGTGCAGTGAAGTCGACCGGTGTTCTCTCACGGGTCCCACGTCCAACTGCACTATTGCAATCCGGTAAGGCCGGCCGCCTGCTGCCGCATTATGAAAAGGCTGACGTGGAGCACTCCAATGGTCACAGCCAGGGTGCCTCGCTTGCGTCTTCAAGGTTGTCTCCTGGTCTCGAGCTAGTCACGCTGTGGAGACCTCGCTCGTTGGTGGCCGAGCAGTTCCGTGTAGCTGCCACACGGCTGGAATTGATGGCGGGTGAACGGAAGAGCACGGTGATCGTATTGACCAGTGCGCTCATGGGAGAGGGGAAGTCCTGCACGTCCCTAAATTTGGCTCATGTGTTGGCTCGTGACTTGGACAAGAAAACTGTATTAGTGGATTGTGACCTGAAACGTCCGATGCAACACGTGTACGCGGGGGTAGAGTCTCACCCTGGTCTTGCGGAGGTGCTTCACGGCGACAAGCCGTTGGAGGAGTGCCTGCAACATCCCGATGGTCTAGGCTTCTCCATCTTGTCCGCTGGCTCAGTGGGCGATGGGCCTCCGGCCTTGTCGAAGATGCAGCAGGTCGCAGACCTCGTGGCCGATCTTCGAGAGCGGTTCAATTATGTAATTGTGGATGCGCCACCCATTCTACCGCTTGCGGATATGAACGTCCTGGCGAGTATGGCGGACGTTGTGGTGCTCGTTATCCGTGCAGGAACGACTGGTCGAGATGCCGTGCAAAAAGCACTGAAGACTCTGGGCGATCCTGGGCCGATCTCGGTAGTCCTGAATGGGCTGGAGGTGCAGGATACCCCGTATTACATGCAACAGATGTATTACCATGAAGCCCATCATGAACAGCTCAAGTGATTCGGATCCAGGGGTCAACGTGCTGACGACCGGCCTGTCTCCTTCCTGGGGCGCGCTAGGGATTCGATTGCCCACCCTGAAACGTCGTATCCTCATCCTTGGTGTCGGTCCTCTGGCGCGTGACCTGTCTCAGGTTCTGAATGAACGTGGAGCGTGGTTCACGGAGGTAGTTGGGTTTTTGGCGAAGGAGCAGGCTCAAGTTGGCGAGCGTCTTGGGTCCTCCAGTGTGATCGGGACCTTTGAGCAGCTCTTTGAAATTTCGGAGCGACAACAGATTGATACAATTGCCGTATGCCTGGAGGATCGTCGTGCCGTCCTACCGGTCCAGACCTTGCTCGACATGAAGGCCATGGGACTGGATATTGTGGATGGGCATCACCTCTATGAGGAAGAATCAGGACGCCTATCAATCGACTTGTTGAAACCGAGCGCGCTCATCTTTTCGACCGGATTTCGTCGTCGTATCGTCACGATGACGGCAAAACGCTGCATCGATTTTGTTGTCTCCTTGGTAGGACTCGTGGTGCTTTCTCCGCTGATGGTTGCAATCGGAGTGCTGATTCGCCTTGATTCTCCCGGCCCGGTGTTTTATCGGCAGATGCGTGTCGGTCTTCGTGGTCAACCATACATGATCTGGAAGTTCCGGTCGATGTCCAAAGATGCGGAAAAATCTGGTGCTCGCTGGGCGTCGGAGGAGGATCCCCGCATCTCGCGAGTCGGACGGGTTCTCCGAAAATGGCGATTGGATGAAATACCGCAAATGATCAATGTACTGAAGGGCGAAATGAGTCTTGTGGGACCACGGCCGGAGCGTCCGGTGTTTGTTCAGGATCTCCGGAGCAGCATTCCCTATTATGACCTCCGGCACACGGTGAGACCTGGGATCACGGGTTGGGCGCAAACACAGTTTCGTTACGGGGCCTCTGCGGAGGATTCCCATATCAAGCTACAATACGATCTCTATTATCTAAAGAATTTATCCCTGGGGTTAGATTGTAGAATTTTAGCCGAGACAATCAAGGTGGTCGTCTGTGGACAAGGAGCGAGGTAATTGAGCGTATGTCTGACTCGTCCCCTTCCCATTGCCTGACCTTCGATATTGAGGAACATTTTCAGGTTTCGGCATTCGCATCGCCGATGCGACGGCGCCATTGGGATCAGTTCGAAAGCCGCGTGACCGAGAACACCGATAAAATTCTGACCATGCTTGCAGCGAGAGGGTTACGAGCCACGTTTTTTGTCTTGGGCTGGGTAGCTGAGCGTTGTCCGGTTGTCGTCCAGAGAATCGCGTTGGAAGGGCACGAAGTGGCGTCTCATGGATACGCGCACGAATTGGTCACCTCTCAATTGTCTCACGAATTTCGTGAGGACGTGAAGAAGGCGAAGGGTGTCCTCGAGGATCTCTGCGGAAGACAGGTCATTGGATATAGAGCACCAAGCTTCTCAATCACGAAGGATTCGTTATGGGCGTTGCCAATCCTCGTTGAAGAGGGCTATCGGTACGATACGAGTGTTTTCCCAGTCATCCACGATACCTACGGGATTCCGGGGGCCGCGCCGTCTCTACACAAGGTGTCGACCGAGAAGGGAGACTTGTGGGAATTGCCGCCCTCGACCGTGGAGTTCGGGGGAGTCAGGGTACCGATCGCGGGTGGTGGGTATTTTAGATTCTGCCCCTATCCGTTGTTCAGAATGTTATTGCGAAAGGCTGAACGTGCGGGCGACCCACTGGTGACGTACTTCCATCCGTGGGAACTGGACCCTGAACAACCGAGAATGACGGGTCCCTGGCTCTCTCGGGTGCGTCACTACACCAACCTTCGGAAAACCGAACCGCGGCTCATCCAACTGCTGTCAGAATTCAGCTTCGGAGCCATCCGGGACGTCATTAAGCCGATTCGCGAGTTATACCAAACCGATGCAACTGCGCAAGCAGGAAGCGGGACAGTCGCCTCTTCAAGCATGACCGAGTCACGATCGGGCGCTGCTCGTGCCTCCTCGATAAGTTGAGGCCCGGAGTAACGGAGCAGGTCCGTTGCTCTGCCTGCCAGCCGATGACGTGCGTCAACTGTATGATGATCCATCAAGCCATGAAAATAGTAGCCGTAGAGGGCTCTTCTCTTCTTCCGTGGTACGTGTTGAGGTGTAAACCGCATCAAGAGAAGTCGGTCTGTGTGCACCTGGAACGAGTCGGAATCAAAACCTTTTTCCCTTTGACCAGAGAGTATAGAAGCGTGAGGGATGGGTCTCAGACCACCATAGGCCCGCTATTTCCTGGATATCTATTTGCGCAGTTTGATATCGATCGAGACCATCGAACCGTGGCTTACTGTCGGGGTGTACGGGGTTTGGTATCTTTCGGAGATCGTCCCGCTGTGGTGGAACAGGATTTACTGGTTGCCATTGAAGCGAGAATGACGGACGGATATGTGGATCTGACTGAGGCTAACCGGTTTACACCGGGGCAGGAGGTGCGGATTGAGAATGGACCCCTGCGTGGCATTGAAGCAATTTTTGAGCGGGCGATCCCGGGATATCAGCGAGCGGTCCTGCTGCTGAATGCGCTCTCATATCAGGCGAGGCTTGTAGTTGATCTCCGCAATATCGTTAATCTCTAGGTTCGTTTTGAAGAGGTCTGGGTATCTGTGCTTCGGGTAGGAACCGCTATCGCCGAACCGACCGGAGTGCCGGGTGGCCATGAAGGAAATACTGCAGGTGTTCCGACCAGCTCACTCTTGATTGGAGTCGAGGTGGCGAAACAATCGGCGGGGTAAATATCATTGAGCGGGTGAAGGCCGGCAGGGCGGTAGCCCAGGTTCTACGGGTGCTGGCCCAGCCTCATGAGTTCCTCACTAGAAACCATTCTGCCTCACTTAAGAGCGTCTTATAGATTTGTACCCGCTGGCTGCGGCGGGTCATGACCCTACCGGTGGGTAGGCGAGGATGGCCGTCAAGGATACACTGCCAGATATCTGTTTCAGGTGAATGCCTCCCGTCCAACGTGGAAGGAACGTAAGGAGAACGTGATGAGCGTCCAGACCCCCTCGATCATTATTCAGCCATCAACTCAGTTGTTCCGACTTGGCGTGAAAGCACTCTGGCAATATCGGGAGTTGCTGTATTTTTTGGCATGGCGAGATCTGAAGGCACGGTATGCCCAGACGATAGTCGGATTGGCATGGGCCGTGTTGCAGCCATTGGCAATGATGATTGTCTTTACCATTGTCTTTAGCCACCTGGCGAGACTTCCATCGGATGGAATTCCCTACCCAATCTTTGCCTATGCAGCGCTAGTGCCATGGAGTTATGTGGCAAAAAGTTTGGATCGAGCTGGATTCAGTGTTGTTGCGGAATCAAATCTTATTACGAAGGTCTACTTCCCGAGAATGATCGTGCCCTTTTCCGCCACGCTGGGAGGGTTGGTCGATTTTGGGATCGCCTTTATCTTACTGTTTGCGATGATGATATGGTTTGGCATACCGGTCGGCTGGCAGATCGTAGCGCTGCCTTTCTTTGTCCTGATGATTGTGACCATTTCGACGGCGGTCAGCCTTTGGTTAGCCGCATTGTACGTCAGATATCGTGATGTCGGTGCGCTGGTTCCGCTGTTGACTCAAGTCTGGATGTTCGCCTCTCCCATCGTGTACCCCGTCAGCATTGTGCCGAAGGACTGGCAATGGCTGTACAGCATGAATCCGATCGTAGGGGTGATTCAAGGTTTTCGGTGGACGCTTCTAGGCGCACAGCCGCCAGATCCCTTCGTGCTGATGCAAAACATGATTGCGATCGGGCTTATCCTGATCGGTGGAATGGCGTATTTCAATCGAATGGAGCGAACCTTTGCTGACGTAATTTGAAGGCCCGACAAATAAACACGCGGGCGAAGATCTGATGCGTTCGGCAAGTGTGTGCCTGGCAAGACGACCTCCGTCCAAGGAGCTCTAAAATCAAGAGGGACCATGAACTCGATCGCAGTGCGAGCCACACAGATTGCGAAGAAATATGTGATCAGAGTCGGGGAGCGGCGGGTAGACTCCTTGGCGGAAGGAGTAAAGCACAAGTGCCGGCGTATGTTCGGGAGCTTGGGGCGGGCCTCCGTTCATGATTTGAGACGAGAGGAGATTTGGCCACTGAAGGATGCCTCATTTGAAATCAATCGCGGTGAAGTCGTCGGTGTCATTGGTAGGAACGGTGCAGGGAAGAGCACGCTACTGAAAATTCTTTCAAGAATCACAGAGCCGACTCGGGGACGTGCAGAAATCCACGGGCGAGTGGGGACGCTACTGGAGGTTGGAACGGGATTTCACCCTGAACTGACCGGGCGGGATAATATTTATCTCAGCGGGATCATTCTCGGAATGCGAAAAGCAGAGATCGATCGAAAGTTTGAGGAGATTGTTGAGTTTGCCGGGATCGGGAAATTCGTCGATACCCCGGTTAAACGATACTCCAGCGGCATGTACGTGCGGCTTGCCTTCGCGGTCGGAGCTCACCTAGAACCGGAAGTATTGATTGTGGACGAAGTGCTGGCCGTCGGCGATATGCAGTTCCAGAAAAAGTGTTTGGACAAAATGCATGAGATCGGGGATCAAGGGCGCACGGTTATCTTTGTCTCGCATAACATGCAGGCGATCACGCGCCTGTGTCGTCGTGTGTTGTTGCTGGACCAGGGGCGACTAATAGCGGATGGCGGACCAGGGCACGTGGTCGGGGCCTATTTGCATGCTGGGGCAAACGCCTCAAGTGTGCGAGAGTGGTCTGACGTAGAGACGGCTCCGGGCGATGCGACGGCGCGGCTCCGAGCGATTCGGATTAGGACCGGAGGCGATTCGGCAGGGGACATCGTTGACGTGCGGCGGGACTTTCTCGTTGAGATGGAATTTGATGTCCTTGAGCCAGGATTAGAGCTCATTCCAAACGTCGTGATCACCAATGAGGAAGGCATTGATTTGTTCGAGACGTTCGATTTGGACCCTTCATGGAGACACCGCCCCCGGAATCGAGGGCGTTATCGAAGCTCTGTCAGGATTCCAGGTAACCTGCTTCCAGAGGGCACGTTTTTCGTCAGCCCTGCATGCTTTTCAATGACACCCCACCGGGTCCAATTCTACGAGCGAGAGGTCATCGCCTTCCAAGTGGTCGATGAAGTCCAAGGTGACTCTGCGCGAGGACACTATTCTGGTGAAATGTTAGGAGTCGTGCGACCCAAGCTGCAGTGGTACACACACTACGTCCCGGAAGCGCCGGGATATGGCCGTTCGACGCAGGCAGCCTGATTTCTGGAGCCGTGAGCGGTAGATTCTGGAATCAAGGTCGACTCCGACCCGAAAAAAGGCATCATGTCATCTCTTGCATTGAGAGCCGATGGGCTCTCGAAAAAATATGTAATCAATGTGGGTCGGCGTGGAAGTGACTCCATTGCCGAAAGTGTTGGCGGTAGTGTCGGCACCCTGTTCAAGACAATCGCGGGCTGGCGGCATCGTTCGACCGTCCGTGAGGAAGTGTGGTCGCTCAGAGACGTCTCGTTTCAGATTAACCGCGGGGAGGTCGTTGGTATTATTGGGCGCAACGGCGCCGGCAAGAGCACACTGCTCAAGATCATGTCGAGAATCACGGAGCCCACCAGCGGGCGAGCAGAGATCTTCGGTCGTGTAGGGACTTTGTTAGAGGTTGGGACGGGGTTTCACCCCGAATTGACGGGACGGGATAATATTTACCTCAGCGGTATCATCCTTGGTATGAACAAGGAAGAAATCGACAAGAAATTCGACGAAATTGTGGCCTTCTCTGACATTGAAAAGTACATCGACACGCCTGTAAAGCGGTACTCCAGTGGGATGTATGTTCGGCTCGCCTTTGCGGTCGGCGCCCACCTCGATCCTGAAATACTCATTGTCGATGAAGTGCTCGCAGTCGGAGATGCGCAGTTTCAGCAAAAGTGCATGAACAAGATGCACGACATTGGCGCGCAGGGCCGTACGGTCATTTTTGTGTCCCATAATATGCAAGCTGTGACACGATTGTGCCAGCGTGCCATCTTGTTGGATCGGGGGGCGGTGATCGCTGATGGGCCATCTTCACAGGTAGCCGGGACCTACCTCCATGCAGGGTACAGTACGGGGCCGGTGCGAGAGTGGCCTGACGTAGGATCGGCCCCCGGCGATAGCACGGCCCGGCTACGTGCGGTGCGTGTCAGGGGGCATGATGGACACATTGTGCATACCGTCGATATTCGGCAAACGTTTGCTGTCGAGATAGAGATTGATGTCCTGGAAGAAGGATGGGTTCTCATTCCGGCCTTCGTCCTTGTGAACCAAGAAGGGGTTCATCTTTTCGAGGCGTTTGACCTGGATCCCGATTGGCGAAGACGCCCACGGCAGGTCGGACGGTATGTTGTAACCGGGTGGGTGCCTGGAAATCTTTTGGCGGAAGGGAGTTTCTTTGTAAGTCCTGCCTGCATTTCGCTTGTGCCGCATCGTGTGCAGTTCTATGTGGAGGAGGTCGCTGGATTTCAGGTCATGGACAGTCTAGCGGGAGATTCGGCGAGAGGGGATTTCACTGGAGATATGCTCGGTGTCATGCGCCCGATGCTCAAGTGGACGACGTCGTATCATAACCGCTAGACGAGGTGCTCAATGGGTCTTGAGGTGAATTCTAAGGAAAAAGTGGACGCTGGTGGCTATGGGGATTAAGGGATTAGTTCGTTCATTCTTAAGTAGAGTACGGGGCTGGCTCGAGGAGGAGGACTCTTCTGGAGAGGGTCCGCGCCAGCTTGAGCCCATTGAGTTCGACAATAGCTACAAGTGGTTGTGGAAGAGCATGGAAATTCTCATGAACGATCCGGTTGCCTGCAAGCGCCCTCATTATGTGTGGGGTGTGCTTCAGGGGGCTGCGCTGGGCAAGGTGCTGGGGCATACTCGGGTTTCGGTGATTGAGATTGGTGTTGCGGGAGGCGCAGGTTTAGTGGCCATGGAGCGTGCTGCTGAACTCTGCGAGCCGTTGGCAGGTATCGGGATCGACGTGTACGGATTCGACACGGGAATGGGGATTCCCAAGCCTCAAGATTATCGGGACATGCCGTACAAGTGGTCTGAAGGTTATTATCCGTGCGATGTGGCGGAACTTCGAAAGCGGCTTCGTCGCGCCGATCTTCGCATTGGTCTGCTCAAACAGACGATGCCGGCGTTTGTTCAAGCACGCCCCTCTCCGGTGGCCTTCATTGGTTTCGATACGGGCATGTATAGTTCAACCAAAGATGCCATGTGCCTCTTCGAGGCCGAGCATGACGTCCTCATTCCTCGGCTGCCCTGTGCCTTCCGGAGTGCAATTGGAAAGGATGTGAGTGAGTACGGCACCGAGCTGCTGGCTATTTCGGAGTTCAACGCAGCACATGACTCACGAAAGCTCTCCGCAATTCGGGGCTTGTTGTTTTTCATCCCACCGCAGTTCAGATGGTGGTGGGTGGACATGATGTTTTCCCTCCATATTTTTGATCACCCTCTGTACGCCGCACCGGATGCGTATAAGCAGTCGGCTGCGATTGATCTTGATGACACGGAGAGATTTCTGGCGGTAGATGAATCCAGATCGTAAGCGGGGGCGGAAGTGTCGAGGAACGAAAGCATCCGGATGCTAAACAGATGAGGCCAGACAGGAGAGTACTATGAAGGCAGTAATCCTGGCAGGAGGGCTTGGCACAAGGCTATCCGAGGAGACACATCTGCGCCCCAAACCCATGGTCGAGATCGGTGGAAAACCGATTCTCTGGCACATCATGAAAATATATGCGGCGCATGGCGTAAAGGAATTTATCGTGGCGCTCGGCTACAAAGGGGAGATGATCAAGGACTATTTTCTTAACTTTTATGCTTTCAACAAGGACATCACAGTCGACCTCGATAGCGGCAAGACCACGATCCACGACGGTAAACAGCATGAGGATTGGAAGGTTCATCTCGTCGATACGGGATTGCACACTCAGACAGGTGGACGATTGAAGCGGCTCAAGAAGTGGCTCGATCCGGATGAAACCTTCTGTTTTACCTATGGCGATGGGGTTGCGGATATCGATCTGCAGGCACTGGTTAAGTTTCATGAGTCTCATGGAAAGTTGGCCAGCGTCACGGCGGTGCGCACCCCAGCCCGCTTCGGTCGGATGATTTTCGACGACGATCGTATTCGTGATCAGATCATGGAGTTCAAGGAGAAGCCTCACGTTGGTGAGGGGTGGATCAATGGGGGCTTCTACGTGATGAACCGGCGTGTCATTGATTATGTGGAAGGGGATGCAACGAGTTGGGAACGAGAGCCGCTTGAGAGGCTCACCCGAGAAGGCCAGCTCATGGGCTACCGCCATGATCATTTCTGGTCCTGCATGGACACGCTACGCGAGAAGAACTATTTGGAAGAGCTGTGGCAATCGGCGAAGGCTCCTTGGAAGTTGTGGTAATCATTCGTGCAGCCTGACTTCCTCGTGATTGGCGGTGGGGTCATCGGGTTGAACATCGCTCGCGGTCTACGGCGGTGCTTCCCCGATGCCAAAGTTCATCTCATTGAAAAAGAGTTGGATTGTGGCCTGCACGCGAGCGGCCGCAATAGCGGGGTGTTACATGCGGGATTCTACTATTCACCGGACAGCCTGAAGGCGCGTTTCACGTGGCAAGGGAATCGGGCATTAACGGAATACTGCGAGGCCAAACGCATCCCTCTCAATCGATGCGGTAAGCTGGTGGTTGCGAAGGATTACCACGATCTTGACGGTCTTGACGAGTTGCTCCGGCGAGGACGGGCCAATGGCATTCCAATCAACGACATCTCGGAAAAGGAGGCCCGCGAAATTGAGCCGAGAGTCAAGACGTGCGAGCGAGCACTGTATTCGCCTGCAACGTCGACCGTGGACCCTGGCCTGGTCATGCGGGCCATGAAAATCGATGCCATTGAAGAAGGCGTCCAGATTGCATGTGGTGTCCGGTATATCAGCGGGAAGCCGGGTCATGTCGAAACCACTGATGGGCGAATTGATGTTGGGTATGTCGTGAATGCCGCTGGGCTGTACGCCGACCGCATTGCACGCGGGTTTGGGTTTTCGCAGGAGTACCGAATTCTTCCATTCAAGGGGCTA
This sequence comes from Nitrospira sp., assembly GCA_036984305.1. Classification (NCBI taxonomy): domain Bacteria; kingdom Pseudomonadati; phylum Nitrospirota; class Nitrospiria; order Nitrospirales; family Nitrospiraceae; genus Nitrospira; species Nitrospira sp. The sequence continues at coordinate 2,596,048 of BQWY01000001.1, read as the reverse complement.
TATCTCTATTCAAGTGAGCCTCCTGGATCCATTCGAACCAATATCTATCCGGTGCCGAACCTCAAGAATCCATTTCTTGGAGTCCATTTCACGGTGTCTGCGAACGGCAAAGCCAAAATCGGTCCGACCGCGATTCCAGGATTCTGGCGTGAACACTATGGGGGAGTGACCAACTTCAATCTTGGGGAATTGATGGAAGTGGCGACGCGCGGACTGGGACTGCTTGCAAGCGCAAATTTCGATTTTCGGCGACTGGCGTTTGAAGAAATGACTAAATATTCAAAGGTTCGGATGGTGACGCTGGCTAGCCAACTGGCAAAGGGCGTACGACTTGACCATTTCCGGGAATGGGGGAAACCCGGCATTCGTGCGCAACTGGTCGACATTCGCAAGCGCAAGCTCGAGATGGACTTTGTGCTTCAAGGGGATCGGCAGTCCATGCACGTGCTCAATGCGGTTTCGCCGGCCTTCACCTGCGGACTACCTTTCTCCCAGCACGTCTGTGAACGGATCAAGGCCGAGTTAAACTGAGGGGGACGAATGAGAATACTTATCACGGGTAACATGGGATACGTTGGTCCTGTGGTCGTACGCCGTCTGCGGTCGTGTCACCCTGACGCTGAACTACTCGGATTTGACATGGGATACTTCGCCCACTGTCTTACCGGCTCACAGCGGTTTCCGGAAAGTTTGGCTGATGTGCAGTACTTCGGCGACGTACGACATGTCCCGGACCATATCCTCCGCGGAGTCGACGCCGTCATTCACCTGTGTGCGATTTCGAATGATCCCATGGGAGCGCTGTTCGAGGAGATCACGCTGGACATCAACTACCGGGCCAGTCTGGAACTCGCGCGCAAGGCCAAGCAACTTGGGGTCAGAAAGTTCGTATTTGCCTCAAGTTGCAGCGTGTATGGATTTGCTGAGGGTGGCCCTCGCAAGGAAGAAGATGCGCTCAACCCGCTGACTGCCTACGCAAGGTCAAAGGTCCAGACCGAACGTGAACTGGCGAGCTTGGCCTCAGATGCGTTTACCGTGACCTGTCTTCGGTTTTCGACTGCCTGCGGGATGAGTGATAGGCTCCGGCTGGACCTTGTGCTCAACGACTTTGTGGCTGGAGCATTGGTGTCCAAGCAGATCAACATTCTCAGTGACGGGACACCCTGGCGCCCACTGATTCACGTCAAAGATATGGCCAGAGCCATCGACTGGGCGATTCAACGAGATCACCGGGACGGCGGTGCCTGTTTGACGGTCAACGTTGGCAGTGACGTGTGGAACTACCAAGTCAGGGATCTGGCTGAAGCAGTAGCCAAACAGGTCCAGGGTGTTCAGGTGTCGATCAATAAGGATGGGCAGCCTGACAAGCGTTCGTACCGTGTCAGTTTCGATGTGTTTACAAAGTTGGCGCAAGGATTCTTGCCCGAGATGGATCTCCATGCTGCGGTGGCAGACCTGCGAGACGGATTGATTGCCATGAAGTTTCAAGACCCGGACTTTAGAACCGGCGAGTTCATGCGACTTGTCACCTTGAGGCGCCTACGCGAAGGCGGACATCTGACCGATCAGCTGAGGTGGATGACCACTTCAGGGATGCCCCAACGAGCGTAACGTGAGGCGAATGGCGCGCCACCCCGATGGGCGAGCGCATTGGGCGTTCGATGAAGGGAGAATGCGACATGACCAGATCACAGTGTCGTTCCTGTAGCGCCGGGTTGGAGCATACATTTGTCGATCTTGGCATGTCGCCGCTGGCCAATTCCTATATAAAGCCCGAACAGCGAAACCGGATGGAGCCGTTCTACCCGCTCCATGTCTTCGTGTGTCATGAGTGCCTGTTGGTGCAACTGGAGCAGTTTTCGACGCCTCACGACATTTTTTCCGACTATGCGTATTTTTCCTCCTTCTCGGACTCCTGGCTCGCGCATGCTCGCGCCTACGTGGAGATGATTGTCGACCGCCTACGTCTCAATCAGCGATCGAAAGTAATCGAAATTGCCAGTAATGACGGGTATTTGCTCAGAAACTTCGTGGAGCGTGGGGTGCCTGTATTGGGAATCGAGCCGGCCGCCAATGTAGCGGAGGTGGCCAGGCAAAAGGGTATCAACACCCGTGTAGCGTTTTTTGGCGAGAAAACAGCCGTGGATCTCAGGGCGGAGGGGTGGCAGCCCGACTTGATAGTGGGGAACAACGTGCTGGCTCACGTCCCGGATTTGAACGATTTCATCCGAGGGCTCAAAGTCTTATTGGGCGCAGGCGGTGTCGTCACGATGGAATTCCCGCATCTGTTGCAGCTCATGGAGTTGAATCAGTTTGATACGATTTATCACGAACACTTCTCGTATTTCTCGTTCTTGGCCGTGGAAAAAGTCTTTGCGCGGCACGGGCTGCGCCTGTTTGACGTTGAGGAATTACCGACGCACGGAGGCTCCTTGCGGATCTATGCCTGTCATGAGGACGATAGGGAGAAGCAGCAGGGTGCACGCGCGACTCTGCTCAAAACCAAAGAGGAGTCAGCCGGGTTTGGCGCATTGTCGCACTATCTGTCCTTTGGGCCGCGAGTGGAATCAACCAAACGCAAAGTCCTTTCCTTTCTGATTGAGGCCAAAGAAACGGGTAAGCACGTGGTGGGATACGGCGCGCCCGCCAAAGGGAATACGCTGCTGAACTATTGTGGCGTCCGGACGGATCTGATGGACTACACGGTAGATCGGAGTCCATACAAGCAAGGACACTTTTTGCCAGGCGTGCACGTTCCGATCTTTGCTCCGGAACGCATTCGTGAGACGCGTCCTGACTACGTGTTGATTCTTCCCTGGAATATCCGGGATGAGGTCATGCAGCAGATGGCGTTCATTCGCGAATGGGGCGGAAGATTTGCGGTCCCGATTCCTGAGGTGACGGTCTACTCGTGATCTTTCGCGAGACCCCGCTGCGGGGTGCGTTCGTGATCGATGTGGAGATTCGCTCTGATGAGCGAGGATTTTTTGGGCGCACCTATTGTGAGCAAGAGTTCGCTGCACATGGTCTGGCTGTACGGTGGGTACAGTGCAATCTGTCAGGGAATGTGCATGCAGGCACTCTCCGGGGGATGCATTACCAAGTCTTTCCGCATGCAGAGGCCAAGCTCGTACGGTGTTCGGCCGGGCGACTCTACGACGTCATAATCGACCTCAGAGCGGGCTCTCCTTCGTATCTACAGCATTTCGGCATCGAGTTGTCCGCTCGCAATCATACCATGCTATACATTCCCGAAGGGTTGGCGCACGGATTTCAAGTATTGGAGGACCATACCGAAATGTTTTATCAGATGTCCGCATTCTATAATCCAGAAAGTGCACGAGGTGTGCGCTGGGACGATCCTCTTTTTGGAATTCGCTGGCCGATTGAGACGCGCATTATCTCTGATCGCGATCAGGCATATCCCGACTTCCAACCTGCCTAGCGATTCGCTGCGTGCTGGATGAATTACCTGATACGCGGGAAGAGTGGCGGATGATTGCTCGGGTAGCCGGATATGTACTACGCGGGAGCGCGCTTGTGTGCGCTATGGTGGGCGGCGGGCTGTGGTTGTCCAACGGGTGGGACCCAAAGTACGTTCTCGTCCTCATGGTTGCCGTGTTGCTCGCAGGTGGATCGTTACTCAATTCGTCCCGGCAGGTAAACATCGCGTTGTCTTGGATGGCGATCATGCTGACCTGCTACACGGTGAATTTCTTCCTGGCGTTTGCCGACGCATCGACCGAGAGCGAGCCTCCCACACGATGGGTATCCTTCCAGTCTGGAGAAGAACGGACCGATCGAGCCGAGGCTGCCAGGCGACTCGGAGTGCCGTTCGACACCAGGAGCCGTCTTGACGTTCTTTCCGATTTGAGAGCGGACGGACTCGATGCGTGGCCGACTGTCTCTCCCAGGGTACTGATACGAGAGTGGTGGACTCATTTTCATGGAGCGAACTTTCCGACGCAAGACCGCCCGTCGATGTTGACACTTAACGGCCACGAGGTCTTGCCGATAGGAGGCATCGCAAACAAGCCGACGGTCTACTGTAATGAGAACGGCACGTACCCCATTTATCAGAGCGATGAGCACGGGTTCGCAAACCCTCCTGGCCTGTGGGGACAGGTGCCGCTACAGATCGCCGTGGTCGGAGACTCCTTCGTGCATGGAGCGTGCGTCGAGACCGGTCAAAGCTACGTCGACATCCTTCGTGATCGATTCCCAGGGACGCTGAATCTGGGAAACGATGGGATTGGGCCGCTCTTCCAATATGCGGCGATTACGGAATATTTGCCGAGCCGAAAACCACGCCTCATTCTCTGGTCGTACTTCGAGGGCAATGATCTATATGACCTTCTGAAAGAGCGACACACGTTGATGAGGCGATATCTGGAAGACGATTTCACGCAGGAACTGGAAGCGAAACAGGAGGGCATCGATCTGGCGTTGATGGCCCATGTCGAGAGTGCTGAGCGGGCCAGATCCTCCGCCGGAAAACTGGTTGCATTCGGAGACCAGTTGGTGCATCCCTTCAAGCACATCGATAAATGGAAGCGAACGCTCAAGTTGTCCTATGTCGCCGAAGTAATAGAGTCCTCGTTGATGCCACGACCGAATGCGGTCGCGCTGGCATCGGAGAAGCCCTTTCAACCCTCCGTGAATGATGCGGACCTGGCCCTGTTTCGGCGTATACTCGAAAAAGCGCTTCGTCGAGTGGAGGGATGGGGAGGTAAGATGATCTTCGTATATCTCCCACGTCATGCTCGATACGTGCCCGGGGTGGGCGGACAACCCGATCGTGCTCGCGTGATGGAGACAGTACGATCGCTGAACATTCCCATTGTCGACCTCCATCCGGTGTTCCTTGCCCAGCCCGATCCGTTGGATCTGTTTCCGTTCAGGTTGCCGACACATTACAACCCGACCGGTAATCGAGTTGTCGCGGAGGCCATCTTGCTCTATCTGGATCGCTCGGGGCTCGCAAGGGACATCGCGGTAGCCGAGGCGGGGGGATGAGCGTGGATAGTATGCAGCCAGGCTTCGGTGCGGCGCTGTCGGGCATGTCTATGTACGAGTTGGCGCGCTCACTTTTCCCTTTTTGCCGCAGTATTACCGGAGATGGGGTTCGTGCCACTCTAAAGGTACTTCAGGCTGAATGTCCCGTCGTGTTACACGAAGTGCGGAGTGGGGAGCCGGTGTTCGATTGGAAGGTTCCACTCGAGTGGAACATTAGCGACGCCTATATCAAAAATTTAGACGGTGAGCGCATCGTGGATTTCCGCTCCTCGAACCTGCACGTGATGAGCTACAGCACGCCGGTGCGGGGGAGGATGACGTTGGACGAGCTTCGCCCTCATTTGTTTACCTTGCCGGATCATCCGGATTGGGTGCCGTACAGGACCTCCTATTACAAAGAGAACTGGGGATTTTGTCTGAGCCATCGGCACCTCCTCGCCATGCGAGACGCGGAATACGATGTATGCATCGACTCCCGCTTGGAAAAGGGATCGCTCACCTATGGCGAATGTCTGCTCGCTGGCCAGTCGACCGAAGAGGTGCTGATGTCCTGCCATGTGTGTCACCCTTCCTTGGCAAACGACAATCTGTCCGGTATCGCCGTGGCCACCGCGTTGGCCCGCTCTTTGGCAACGCGTCGGACCCGATATTCATACCGCTTTCTCTTCATCCCTGGCACAATTGGATCGATCACCTGGTTGGCTCGAAACGAGGCCGAGGTGGCTCGCATCAAACATGGTCTTGTGCTGACCGGTGTCGGGGATAGGGGAGGCGTCACCTACAAGCGAAGCCGTCGCGGGAGGGCCGATATCGATCGTGCCATGGAGCACGTATTGACGCATTCGGGAGAGGCTCATAGGGTTATCGATTTCTTCCCATATGGATATGATGAACGCCAGTTTTGTTCGCCCGGATTCGACCTTCCGGTCGGATGCTTCATGCGAACGCCTCACGGCGAATATCCAGAATATCATTCGTCGGCGGACAACTTGGACTTCATTCAGCCGGAATCGCTCTGGCGTTCTTACGAACTGTGTCTTGCCGCCATAGAAGTGCTTGAGCACAATCGAGTCTACCGTAATCAGAACCCGAAGTGCGAACCGCAGTTGGGGCGTCGAGGTTTGTATAGGGCCGTGGCGGGGCAACAGGAAAAGCAGTCACGGGAACTCACGATCCTCTGGGTTTTGAATCTGTCCGACGGGCAGCATTCCCTGTTGGATATCGCGGAACGCGCGTCCCTGCCGTTTCATGACGTGAGGATGGCTGCCGAGGCGTTGACGGCGTGTGATCTGCTTCGTGAGGTACCAAGCTCAGTGTAGGAAGGGCCGCGGAAGTGTCGTGCCTATTGCGACAGGAAAGAGAGACAGAGGACATGCGAGCCGGCAAGTGGTGTGGGGTTGGGCGGAGAGGATTTCTCAGGCGACTGGGTCTTCTTGGCATTGTGGTAGTCGGAGGGCGCACATGTCTCGAGGCGATGGGATTTATCGCTGCTCAGTCGTGGGGAGCGGGGCGAGAGGAGCTGAACCAGACAGTTGCCGCGTCGTGCACGATTGACGACTGTCTATCGGATTCGGAATTCAGCACCTTGAAGGCCCTCACGGACATTGTAATCCCCGCCGACGAGGCGGGTCCCGGGGCAATCGAGATCAAGGTAGCGGAGCGGCTCAAGGAAAATCTCATCTCTGGAGGTAGTGCCAGGCAGCACTATCAGGACGGCCTCCGCGCAATCGATGAGTTAGCCAAGAGTCGTCACGGGAAGCGGTTCGCTGCAATGGAGCGGTCGATGCAAACGGGACTATTCGGCCTTGTGGAGGAATCCAGACATATGTTGTGGGCAGACGATGCACCGGAGACGGTAATTGGAAAGGTCAGGCGTAAACTTGCCAGCCTATACTATCGACGTGTGGTCGGAATTTCAGACCCCGTACTGGTGTTGTTCGACCAAGTTATCCGCGATACGGCGGAAATCTATTATGGAATGCCGGAAGCTTGGCCGTCACTGGGGTACTCAGGGCCGCCCTTTCCGTTTGGGTATGCAGGCCGTCGTACCGCCTGTGGTTCTCTCTCGGACGGGAGCCTCTAATGGCGAATCTGGAACCCAAGAAAGAGTCCGTTGACGTGATCGTTGTCGGCTGTGGGGCAGGTGGCGCTGTCTTGGCGAAGGAATTGGGTGAAGCCGGGATAAAAGTCGTGGTGTTGGAGGCAGGCCCCCGTTACGAGCCGGCTCAGGACTACGCGACGGATCAACCGGATTTCGTGAAGCGGGCGACCAAGACGTTTTTTCAACCGCTCGATCCCAGGCAGGACCTCTATACTGTGGGCGGAGCGGAGGGGTTTGTCTTTACACGGGCGAAAGGCGTGGGAGGCTCGACGCTGGCTTATCAAGCTCAGGTCCCGCGTTTCCACGAATCGGATTTCCGCGTCAGGAGCGAAGACGGTGTCGGAGAGGATTGGCCGCTCACCTATGCCGACCTCGAGCCGTATTATGGAAGAGTTGAACACGAGTTGGGAGTAAGCGGACCGACTGGGCGAGAGGCTAATCCATTCGATCCACCACGGAGCGCGCCCTTCCCAAATCCACCGCACGAGCTGAGTTGTGCAAGCCGCCTCATGCAGCAAGGAGCCGCTAGACTGGGGTGGCATTGGGTGCAAATTCCGTTGGCGATTCCCACTCGACCCTGGGGCGGGCGTCCGGCGTGCATCCGTGCGGGCGTGTGCGGATACGGGTGTCGTGTGCGAGCCAAATCCAGCATGGATGTGACGTACGTGCCGAAGGCGGAAGCAACCGGCCGGGTCGAAATCCGCTCACTCTGCATGGTGCGGAGGATCAGGATGGGCACGGACGGGAAGGCGACGGGTGTCGTGTATTTCGATGCCGAGGGAACAGAGCGTGAACTCATGGCGCGGGCGGTGGTGTTGGCAGGCAATGCCGTCGAGACACCGCGACTGTTGCTGTTGAGCGCATCTTCATCGTTTCCCGACGGCCTGGCCAATTCGAGCGGGACCGTCGGCAAGTACTTCATGGAACATCTCTCCGCCGCTGTGACGGGCCGGTTTAGTGATCAAGTCGATCCGTGGATGGGGCCTCCCGGAGGTGGGTATATGCAAGACTTTTATGCGACCAACGCCAAGCAGGGCTTTGCACGCGGATGGCAAGTCATGATCAATCAAGATTGGTCCTGGCCGCAGGCGGTGGCGATGAACCATGTCGGATGGGGGGGCGCGTATAAGAAGAGGATCAGAGATCTCGTGGGGCATAGTTTCGAGTTGTCGGCCTGTGGGGAGCAGTTGCCGGATGAGCGAAACACCGTGACGCTCAGTCCGGATGTGCGGGACCATCGGGGGATTCCCGCTCCACATATTACCAGTGAGCACCGGGAAAACGATCGGAAGATGATTTCCGCATTCACACCGATGTTGAAGGAACTCTTTAAGGCTGCAGGGTCAGTGGAGGTGCTTGATCCTGAAAATCATACTCCAGGCACCTCGGCTCATTATATGGGTGGATGCCGAATGGGTAAGGATCCGAACCGGTCCGTCGTGAATGCGTGGGGGCGGGCGCATGACGTACGAAATCTGTACGTTGCTGATGGCAGTGTCTTCGTCACGGCAGCCGGGGTCAATCCTTCTCTCACAATTGCGGCATTAGCGACCCGGACAGCGGAGGGCATGGTGCGCGCGTTTAAACGGGGCGAGCTATAGGAAAAAAGCACAAGTGAAAAGGACCCAGATCACCGTGAGCAGTGTATGTGAGGCCGGTCACGGGTAAGCCCGAAACACCATAATCAATCCGTGGACGGAGGTACAGCATGAACCATACCGTATACTATGATTCCCACATGTCCGACGATGCTCGCCGAGCGGCGCTGTTTGAGGGGCAGCTCTTCGTTTATTCCCCGCGGAAGAGTTCGCTGGCTTTTGTCGATTTTGCCCGTGGTCTTATCCGAGACGCATTCGAGCCGCTTGATCCAGAAACGGCTCAACATCACATGTCGGTCGAGGACTATGCCAAGGTGCTCGTCAAGCTCAAGCCGGGCTTCATCCATCACCCACAGTCCAAGACATTAATGCGTGATCTTTTTGTGGAGATGGGCTGCGACTTGGAGAGGACCTACTTCGACGTTCCCAAAATGCGCAGCTCCACGAGCGACAACTATCTGACAACCGGGATTGCCTATGCGTGGCATCCGCACCGGGACACTTGGTATTCAGCGCCCGCCTGCCAGATCAACTGGTGGATCCCCATTTTCGATATTACGTCGGACAATGCCATGGCCTTTCATCCCGCCTATTGGGGGCATCCGGTGAAGAATAGCTCCAAGGGGTACAACTACTACAAATGGAACCTGCAGCATCGCGGAGACCACGTGGGCCAGTTTCTGAAGGAGGACCCGCGTCCCCTTCCAAAACCGACGGAGCCGGTGCAGTTGGACCCACAAATCCGGTTGATCGTGCCAGCGGGCGGCATCATCTTCTTTTCGGGCGCGCAGATGCATTCGAGCGTGCCCAACACGTCGGGAAGGACTCGATTCAGTATTGATTTTCGGGTCGTCCACCTGGACGATGTTGCGAACAAGAAGGGCGCTCCGCGCGTGGACGAGGAGTGCACGGGTACGACGATGCGCGACTATCTGAGAGCCACCGACTTGGTCCATCTCCCCGCAGACCTGGTGGCGATGTACGACGACGATACAGGGGATGGAGGGGAGCTGATGTACCAACATGAGGGCGAACATCGCAGCCGTTAGTCGTCTCGCGAGCCTGCTGCTGGAACGACCATGATACGGGGCCATCAGGTCGTAGGACTGATTCCCGCCGCCGGGCGCTCGCGACGGCTCGCTCCCTTACCCTGCAGCAAGGAGATCTTGCCCGTTGGTGTGGGTACCCTGGACGGGTATGAGGAAGCGCGCCCGAAGGTCGTCAGCCAATATCTGCTCGATCAGTTCAGGGTCGCAGAGATTCGAAAAGTCTTCGTCGTGCTCCGTCAAGGTAAATGGGACATCGCCGGATACTGGGGTGATGGGAGCCGGCTTGGGATGCATCTCGCGTATGTGGTGGTCGACGACACCAAGGGACCACCGGACACGCTCGATCGAGCCCATGCCTTTGTCGACGACCATGTCGTGGCGTTCGGCTTCCCCGACATTCTCTTACAACCGCAGAACGTCTTTACGGATATGCTGGCGAGGCTGGCCGCAGGAGACGCCGATGTGGTGCTGGGGCTGTATCCCGCACACGATACCAAAGCCATGGACATGATTGACGTGGATCGCACAGGACGTGTACGGAATCTGCAACTCAAACCGAAGCGAACGAGTCTGCGATGGGCCTGGATTTGTGCCGTCTGGATGCCGACGTTCACCTCGTTTCTTCACCGATTTCTTGGGGACATTCGAAAAGGACGTGGGGGCAACGTGCTGGGAAACCGACGGATTGACCCGCAGGGCGATGTGCCGGTGGGCGCCGTCATACAAGCAGCGATTCGACAACGATTACAAGTAGAGGCTGTCCGTTTTCGTGGCGGTCGATATTTGGATGTGGGCACGCCCATGGCTTGGGCGCAGGCGTCAAGATTCGTCCGTTGATTCCATAGGGTATTGTCATTTACCAGAGGAGGACATCGTGGCGCAGTTACAACGACCAGCATTGGCCTACATGAAAGGCTCACTTGTGGCATGGGACGAGGCCTCGTTGCACATCGGATGTGAAGCCGTCACGAGAGGATTGAACGTCTTTGAGGGTCTGAAGGGGTACTGGCAACCGGACGGACAATTCAAAATGTTGATGATGCGCCGGCATTTCGAGCGTCTGAAGCGCTCGGCTCGACTGCTGCACATTCCGTGCGAGTATACATTCCAGCAGTACACCGATGCAGTCGATCAGCTTATTGCAGCGCTGGTGAGCCCCGATCGGGACATGTGGGCACGGACGACGTTGTTTGTGACGGACGGACATTGGGGTGAAAATACTGTCGCGGACCTTGTCGTGACCGCCTATCATCAGGATAGGAAGGCTCCGGCGGCGATTCCGATGGGGGTGAGCACGTGGCGACGGAGCAGCGACGTGGCCTTGCCCGCCCGCATCAAGACCAGCAGCAACTATCAGGTTTCCCGTTTGGCACGGATCGAAGGGAAGCGCTTAGGGCATGAGGATATGATTCTCTTGAATCAGTCCGGTCGAGTGGCTGAGGCTACGGCCTCGTGTCTCTTGATGGTGCGCGAAGGGTCGGTCATTACTCCGCCGGCGACCGAGGGCGCGCTGGAGAGTATCACCTTGGACATTGTGGAAGCCATGGCGCAGTCCATGGGCATCGCGTTCGTTCGCCGGCCAATCGATCGGACTGAACTCCTGGTCGCGGACGAAATCGGAGTGTGTGGCACGCTCCATGAACTTACGTTGGCGACACACATAGACGGGTTTCCCCTTTCCGAGAAATCTCCGGTCCTCAGCGCGATTCAAAATCGCTATCTTGAAGCCGTACGCGGGTTGAATCCGCATCCGGCAGTGGAATTGACGGCATTACCGAAAGCAAACAGGGCACGGGGGAGACAGTAAGGCACCACGAATCGTTCCAATCGGCGGCAACTCTTGCCCGGACCAAGTTGTGAGGCTGTCACGTGAGCAAGCTGGTCACAATAGCGGTGCCAGTCTATAAGCGGCTGGACTACGTTGTGGATGCCCTCAAGTCGATCGCCGCGCAGGACTATCCTGATATCGAATTGATTCTGTCGGACAATGGTGAAAATGGGACGAAAGTCAGAGAGCTAGCGGAGCAATGGTACCCCCGTCCGTATCGGTTCCGTCAAAATCCGACGACTGTACCCTTACCACAGCACTACAACCAGCTCATCGAGGCCGCCACGGGTGAATACTTCGCCTTCCTCGATTATGACGACATGCTCAGTCCGAATTACGTCTCCGACCTTGTACGCATCATGGAAGCGAGGCCTGATGTGGCGGTGGCGCTGGCTCGTGTGGACGTGGTCGACACATCGGGACAGTTCTTGCGTTCGTCCTCGGCCAAGATCCCGGAGTTTATGACAGGACCCGACTTCATTCGGACATGGACAGAATATGGGTTTGAAAGTTACGCGACGGTGCTGGGTCGAACCACCTATGTCAAAGAGGATGGCGGCCACCCCAATATTCCCGGGGGAACCCATACCGACGATGCGATCCTCATCAAGCTGTGCCTGAGAGGATCGGTGGCGATCAGTCAACGATGCAGCTTTCGATGGCGGTACAGCCCTGTGAGTTTCGGCTGGTCGTTGAAGTGCGCAAGCCTGGCGGAGGATACGCGCCTGTACCTGAGATTTCTTGACGAGGATCCGGCCATCCGGCGGTATGCTGCGAAGGAGCCGGAGCAATGGGCGGCGATCAAACCTCATCTTTCCCGATTGGGCTGGCAAACCTATTTGGAGCGATGGCAAGGCATGTATCAGGCGCAAGCGCCGTTCTTGCGGTGGGTGCAGGGCGGTTTTGCCATGCCATGGATACCTGAGTACTACAAGGGAGTCGGATCGACCTTACGGTGGGGTCTGCACGAGCGTGCGGTTCGCCTCGCAAAGAAAATCTGGCCCGTGACTCCAAAGGCGAGCTGTACACATGGCACCGGAGACGATTCCAAGCCGTTTGAATCCTGATGAGAATCGCACACATCAGTACATACGATGTCAAGGGCGGGGCAGCCTTGGCTGCTTACCGACTGCATCGAGGCTTGGACCGTCTGGGCCTGGACACCTCGATGATGGTGAAGTATCGATCGAGCCAGGATCCGCGCGTGACGGAGTTCGTACTGCCAATGGATCTCCCCAGTCGGGGACGCAGGTGGTGGAGACGCAAGACGATCGTGCGAAGCATGGCTCCCTATGCGGCCACGAAGCCAACTGGCTTCGAGCTATTTAGCCAAGACCGCACCCCGTACGGAGCGGCGTTGATTCAACAGGTACCCCCGTCCGACATCATCAATTTGCATTGGATTGCGGCCTACGTAGACTATGAGCTGTTCTTTCCCACGGCTGCCACGCGGGCATGTCTGGTGTGGACGTTTCACGATATGAATCCGGTGACGGGTGGCTGCCATTACGACATGGAGTGCGGGAAATTCGCCCAGCGTTGCGGAGCGTGCCCCCAACTGGGTTCCCGAGACCCTCAGGATCTAGCCGGCGAGATCTGGGATCGCAAGCGGGCCATCTTCGAGCGTCTCGATGCACGAAGGCTGTGTATCGTCACGCCCAGCCGGTGGCTCGGACAGGTGGTGAAGCAGAGCCCTATTTTTGCACGCTTCCGTGTGGAGACCATCCCCTACGGCCTTGACCTGGACGATTTTGCTCCACGCGACCGTGCGTCGGCGCGTCATGTGTTGGGCATCCCCGAGGACGCACAGGTTATTCTATTTCTGGCCGAAATGGTCGACAATCAGCGAAAAGGGTTCGCCTTGCTGACAGAGGCTCTGGCGGCCTCCGCGCAGTCTCTCAAGCGTCTGTGGTTCTTGTCCGTCGGCAACAATGCTCCTCGACTGGCGGCCGGGCTTCACGGGTCTCATCTCAATTATGTCGGCAGCGATCGATTCTTGTCGATGGTGTACAGCGCGGCCGATGTATTTGTCATCCCTTCGATGCAGGATAACCTGCCCAATACCGTCATGGAAGCGATGGCGTGTGGGACACCGGTCATCGGGTTTGACGTGGGAGGGGTGCGCGACATGGTTCGCCCAGATCGAACGGGATTGCTCGTGACCCCAGGGGATGTCGGCGAACTGCGCGTCGCCATCGAAAGATTGGTAAACGATCCGCCTTTGGGACGGCGCATGGGCGCGGAAGCTCGGCGCGTTGCAGAAGCGGAGTATCCCCTGCTCTTGCAAGCCGAAAGATACCATACACTTTACTCGGAACTGCTAAGCTGACGGCCGAACTGCTCCTCGTGAGAACTGGCAAGCGCAAGCCAATCCCACACGATGTTGCGCAGATGACAGAACGGACGAGCGTGCGTCGAGGAAAGATCAATTGGTGGATTGTCGTATTCGTCGCTGTCATCGCCGGCAGCGTAGCGGTGGCAATCCTCATGGGAGCCCGTGCGTCGGCCAAACCGACATGGCGTCAGGCGCTCGTCAGCGCATCAGGGATTGCCTGCCTACTGGGTATGGGTGGCACACTCGTCGGAAGCGCGTTTTTAGCCCTCGAGTGCCGTCGCGCGGCGCATCGGCGGAACGGAGAACCTGCTTCGGTACTGGTGACGTTCGTGCTCATAGGCACGGCGGTCATGGCTTTGGAATTGATCCTGCGGATGGCGACGGTGCAACGACCATGGGAACAGGAAATCGGAAGCCGATTACTGCTTCCACGGGGGTGGGATCGCGTCGTCGCGACCTACTCAACGATGCTCGACAGATTCGACACAACACCGAACTATTTTGTCGAGGATTCGCTGTTAGGGTGGAAGATAGGGCCGAACCGATCGGGGAGTGGGGGAAGGTGGCTGAGCGGTCCAGAGGGCGCGCGTACCCCGAGTGAGGGCTATTCGTACAATCAGACAACCACTTCGTGCCGGGTTGTGCTCCTCGGCGACTCCTATACATTTGGATGGGAGGAGTGGTTTGAGCAAACAATGGGCTTCTATCTCCAGGAGCGGATGGGGCCAGCTTGCCAAGTCCTCAATATTGCTGTGCCAGGATACAGCTTGGCGCAAATGCTGTTGGCTGCGCAACGGGACGTGCCGGCGCTGAAGCCAAGCGTGGTCGTGCTCAGTTTCACCGATGGCGCGCCCGAGCGGGGACTGGGTGTGTATTGTTTTCTGACCATGAGAGATTGGGACTGCCCATGGGCCGCCCCACGGTTTGTCCTCAAAGAAGGACGACTGGAACTGGTCAATGTGCCGCTGCCGTCGCCACGAGCGATTTTCAATCATGAAGCCATCGACGAGCTGCCATTCATTCGATATGACCGGGGCTATCGCTCGTCGCAATGGGAACATCCAGGATGGGGGCCTCTCTATAGCTCCTACCTCTTCAGAATGGCAGCGACTGAGTTTCCCTCATACGATGATCCTCTTATCGGGGTGTCCGAGCCGGCAATACGGGAGATCAACGAAGCGATCATGAGAGCATTTGTTGCGCATATGGACAAGATGAAGATTCCATTCATCATTTTCTATCAGCCCCAGAAAGATGAATACGGGCCCGATAGAAGGGTGCCATACAGCCCGGAGTTTCTTCGCCGCCTCAACCTTGATTTTGTCGATGGTACGACGTGTTTGGATGCGCTTTCTTCGGACCAACGATTTCGAACAGGTGGCACTCATTACTCCGATCTGGGCGAAGCCGCCTTGGCGGAATGTTTGGTGCCCCAGATTGAGCGCCGATTTGGAAAGTCACTCGGGGACATGGTCACAATGGGAGAACGTAGACATCCATTCAGCTCGTTCATGGTGTGAAACAAGTGAAACAGACCATGAGATGTGAACCAGCGCCATTGAGCCTTCGCAATGCACGTGGTGAGGCTGGGTCGCTGCGCCTGCTGATTGTAAATGGACGGTCCTCGCACGAATGAGGATGCGAGCTGCTACGACGACGCCTGGCTCGTCTCAAGCCGGGACGCACACGGTGTGGCTCGTTCCTGTGCTGTTCGGAGCGGAGGCCTTGGTCGTGGGAATTCTCCTCATGGCCTACCGGGCGGAGGGGAAATCAGACTGGACAACGTTTCTGGCCAGCCGTCCGGGTCTACTGTGTATCGCTGGCGTTGTGGTTCTGCTTGTGGCCATCGCATTCGTGGTGCACCAGTGCCGAGTAAGCCAGCGGAATGGCTCGAGACAATGGATCTTTGCCATTATTCTCAACGCAGCAGTCGTGATGGGGATCGTCGGAGTCGGAGAGTTTGCACTCAGGCTCCTAGCGGTATCCTCTAATACCGAGGACCGTATTGCCGGTCGTCTCTTGTACCCGCGCCAATGGGATATCACAGCAGCCAATTTCCGGGCCATCTTGAAGCGGTCCGAAGCACAAGCCCCGTTTTGGATTTACGACAGCGATCTGGGATGGACGATTGGCCCGAGTCGGCAAGACTCGAGCGGCCTCTATCGCAGCAGCGCCGAGGGGCTCCGCAGCACCACAGTAGGCGAAGTGCTCGAGAAGGAATCTCCTGGGTGCCGAATTGCCTTCGTCGGCGACTCGTTCACGTTCGGAGAGGAAGTGGCGGCAGAGAACGCGTGGGTGCATCTCCTCGGGCAGGAACTGGGACCGGACTGCCAGGTGCTGAACTTCGCCGTCGGTGGTTACGGGGTGGACCAGATGTACCTGCGTTACCTAAGAGATATTCGGCCATGGAAGCCGGATCTCGTGGTGTTGGCATTCGTGAACCATGACGTAGTCCGGTCGCTGTCCATCTATAGTTTTTTGCTGTTCTCTGGTGGTGAAACCCCATTTGCCAAGCCGCGGTTTGTCGTGCGAGGCGGTCGTCTGGAACAGCTCAACACGCCTCTTATCGGGCCGCAAGCCCTCTTTAATGCTCCGTCCATACGGACGTTGCCTTTTATCGAATATGACGGGGAATACCGGGACAGTGAATGGGGTCGTGCCGACTGGAAACCCTTTTACAGCTCATATCTGTTCAGGCTTCTCCTCTCACTCTATCCTCTACATGAGCCGGAACGTCCAGAAATCTCAGCGCAGGCCCTGCGGGAGGTCAATACAGAATTGTTTCGTGCGTTCCAGAAGGCGGTCGCCACAACGGGGGCAAATTCGTTGATTGTCTACTTGCCCTCCGTTGATGAAGTCCCGGAGCGTCTACCGTGGGTGCCAATCGGGCAAGCAATTCTTCGAGATGGGAACATCCCGCACGTGGATCTCAGAGACTGTATGGCCGATGGCTACACGCCTGACATGTTCATGCCGGTAGGGCATGGCCAACACTATGCGCCGTCCGGGAACCGTGTCGTGGTGGAGTGTCTGAGAGGGTCCATACAAGACTCCCTGAAGCAACGCTCGAGTCGTCAGAATTGATCGCTCAACCGGGGTTTGTGGGAAAGGATGCTGGGGTTCAGTCGAGTGGATCCGCTGGTTGAGAGCGGCGATAGTCCTGGTCGGGTGAATGTGAGAATGCTATGCTAGATCCAGCGTAGGTGGCTAGTGTCGCGAACATCTACGGTATCTTGGATTGGATCGGCAGGAGCCTGATGCGACGCGTTCCCGGTAGACTACAGCGTATCCTGACGTTATCAAGGCGCGCACACTCACAGTGAGTGTTGAGGGAGCATTCGATATGAAAACGATGCTGGTGACCGGATCTTCTGGGCTAATTGGCTCGGAGGTATGTGCGTATTTTTCATCTGAGGGATGGAGGATCCACGGCATCGATAACAACGGGCGCGCGCAATTTTTCGGGCCGAACGGGGACACTCGGTGGAATCAGCGTCGTCTTCAGTCTGAGCTGGCGAATTTCGTGCATCATGAAATCGACATCCGAGACAGAAAGGGCGTCATGCTCCTCCTGGCGGAGCTGCGGCCCGATGCCATTGTGCATACCGCGGCACAACCGTCGCATGATCTTGCGGCCAAAATGCCCTTTGAAGATTTCGACACCAATGCGGTTGGAACGATGAACCTTCTCGAAGCGGCGCGCCAATCGGTTCCGGACGCGCCATTTGTGCACATGTCCACGAACAAGGTGTACGGCGATGCGCCCAATGAGCTTCCGCTGGTGGAGCAGGCGACGCGATGGGAGTATGCGTCGGGGGAGGACTACGAGGGCATCACGGAGATGATGAGAATCGATCGGTCCAAACACTCCCTCTTCGGTGCGTCGAAGGTCGCCGCCGACGTCATGGTCCAGGAGTACGGACGATATTTTGGGATGAAGACGTGTTGCTTGCGCGGAGGGTGTCTGACAGGTCCCAATCACTCGGGTGTCGAACTGCATGGGTTTCTCAGCTATCTGATTAAATGCAATATCGAAGGGAAGCGGTATACGGTCTACGGGTACAAGGGCAAGCAAGTGCGCGATAATATTCATTCCTTGGATGTGGCCCGACTCATTGGCGCCTTCATAGAAACGCCTCGCTGTGGAGAAGTCTATAACCTGGGTGGTGGACGAGGAAACAGTTGCTCCATTCTCGAGGCGTTTGACATCGTCGCGGGCATATCCGGCAAGCAGATGCTCTTTGAGTATGTCGATAAAAACAGGGAAGGCGATCACATCTGCTACATTAGCGACTTGAGGAAAATTAAGGCGCACTATCCGACATGGAGCATTACAAAAGATTTGAGGGCGATCTTCGAGGAGATCTATCTTGCCTGGCGGCAGCGCGATTCGCGAGTAGCCACCTAAAATTTATTCGTATCGCGTGTTCACACAAATCCATGTGAGCGACTGGACGCGGGTCCTCTAGCTCGCTCTGCCTCAGCTGGAAATACAGACGTACCATGAGGATTCTCTTCATCTCGGCGGCCTATCCCCCCCTGCAAGCAGGGGAAGCGACCAATGCTTCCTATTTGTGCAAGCACTTGGCGGACCGCAATCTGGACATTCATGTGCTTACCTCACAGGGCAATCACGGGAACGGCGATGCGAGGATCTCCGTGCATCAGATCATGAAAAACTGGTCGTGGAGCGAAATGCCGCGCATGTCCAAATTTTTCAGCCAGAATGCGCCTGATGCGATTCTGCTCATGTATCTTGGGTTGATGTATCACTACCATCCTATGGTGACATTTGCCGCCACGGTAGCAAAGCGACGCCTCCCATCTACGCCGTTTGTAACGAGGTTCGAGAACGTGGCGTTGAGCTCCGATCCGGCCCGGACACCATTCTTATCTCGGTCGTTTCGCAAGATCTGTATCAAGCCATGGGCTGGCGCAGGGGACATTTCATACAGTTTCGGAACCCTGCTTCGTGATAGCAACCACGTCATCGCTCTGTGCAAGCAGCACCAGATAACGTTGTTCGAGGAATCTCCCAAAACCGAGGCAATCACAACTTTGATCCCGCCCCCTCCGAATATCCGAATTGCTCTCAGCGGAGGAGCGGAGGCACGCCAACGTCAGAGGACCAAGCTCGGCGTTGGTCCGGACGACATCGTGATCGCGTTTCTCGGGTATATTTATCCGGCCAAAGGCGTCGAAACCCTGTTGCGCGCCTTCCACAGCGTGACGCGGAAAAGACAGCACGTGAAGCTGCTCTTCATTGGTGGAAAATTCGGCCTGGATTCAGACGGGGAAGGATCCTACGTGCAGCGGATGTACGCCCTCAACAAGGAGTTGGGTCTTCAAGGCTCTACGATATGGACGGGTGAATTCAAGGCGGAGGAGGAAGAGGCGTCGCTCTCCATTCAGGCCGCTGACATCGGCGTGTTTACGTTCGTGCAGGGAGTACAATTGAACAATAGTTCATTCTCTTCCATGGCAGCCCACGGCTTGCCCATGATTGCGACTCGTGGCCCATGGTTGGACGAGCCGTTTCTCCATCGGGAGAATGTATATCTCTGTGCGCCCAACGATCCTGAGGCACTGAGTGATTCCATTCTTCAGGTGATAGACGATGCCGCACTGCGGGATCGCCTCGGCAAGGGTGCACTCAAGCTCGCGTCTGAATGGTTCTCCTGGAAGCGTGCCGCTGATCGTACACTGAACCTCCTTCGGTCGGATTCTGCATCGTCGTAATTCCGGTTCGAATAACGGCAGGGCGCCTACCCACCGCACACGACACCGATGACCGAGACCAGGCGGGTATTGTTCGTCATTCAGACACCCGAATTTGGCGGCGCCGAAAATCATCTGCTCGACCTCGTCGTTCGCATGCCGGAAAGCGTCGAGTGTATCATCCTTGCCCTCTCGGAAGACTTTTATACGAGTCGACTAGGTGAGCGTCCTAACGTGAGGGTGGTTGGAGGACCATCGACGCAACGGCGAAGCCTGTTTTCACTCTGGAAGCAGTTCACCGACCTCCGGCCGGATGTCATCGTGCTCGTTAAGGGCGTCTTTGACCATTATCGACTCGGCGCCTACGTGGTGGCTCGTCTGACCAGCGCGCGCCGGCTCATGGTGATCGAACATCTCATTCCGGACCCAGCCCCGGAGCGAGTTGAGGGAGGCGGGCCGAAGCACCTTGTGAGGCGGCTCGTGGGATGGCGCAGTCGATACATGCTGAGGTTGAAACTGCAAAGTCGGCTTGCTCATGCAACCATATGTGTCAGTGACGCTATTCGTCGCCGGTTGGTTCACGAATACGGCTATTTGGAGCGCAACACGGTCACAGTACGTAACGGCATCGACCTGCGACGGTATGTGCCCCACGGAGGTACAGGTGAGACCGCCGCATCTGCCCGCGAAATTCAACTGGTCTGTGTCGCTCGACTCTCGCACGTCAAGCGGATCGACGTCCTGCTCCGAGCGCTTGCCACCGTGGTCCAGAGTCAGCAAAATTGGAGATGCTGGATCCTAGGCAGCGGGCCGATGGAACAAGAGCTGCGCGATCTCGTCCGACAATTGAAGCTGGATGCGTATGTGGCTATGCTTGGCCAACAACCCGATGTGCGCTCGTATCTGCATCGGGCAGATCTGTTCGTACTATCTTCCGAAAAGGAAGGGCTTCCGTTGGCGCTCCTTGAGGCGATGGCCTGTGGTATTCCGGCCGTGGTTTCGGAAGTGGGCGGAACCGGAGAAGTCGTGGTGCATGGAGAAACGGGATTATTGGTCAAGGTCGGTGTTGTGGAGGACCTCGCGCAGGCGATCGTGCACCTGTTGGTCCACGCACAAGAGCGACTGAAGATGGGGCAAGCAGCTCGCCGTCGAATTGAGGAGCATTTCGACATTGAACGATCGATGGAGAAGTTGAAGGGACTTATCCTGTCTTATTAGCGGTGGCGACGAGTGGGGCTCCAGATGGAAACCCTGCTCCGGCGAATTCGAACGATTCTCATCTGTCTATAACATGGAACGAAGTCACGCGAACACAGTGCCGCCCAGTGAAGTTCACCTGTCCGCGGCCCCCCCGCGCTCATCTGGAACAGGTCCTTGGAAGATTGCCTGGTGCCATACCGGGGACTCCGGTGGGTCCAAGAGAGCCGCGTTCGAGATGGTGAAAGAATTGGCTCGCCGAGGCCATGTCATTGATGAGTATATAATCAGGATCGGAGAGCCCAATGATGCGCACTGGCCGCTGACCCCATTTGTGCGAGAGCGGTATCGTCACATTGTACCTCGGTCCGGCAATCGGCTTCGACCCTACCTTGCCCACGTGTGGGCGTCGCTGGTGCAGGATACGCTGAAGAGCCGCACGTTCAACAAGGTATTGCGCAGTCTGGGCTCCAGCATGTCCACTCGTGGCTATGACGTGGTCCACGTCGATCACTGTTCACCAAGCTATACGGTGCCTCTGGTGGCGATGGTGGCAATCCCGACGGTACTTTACAGTCACGAAGTGAGCGGTGCCCGCTACGATCGCGTGTCACCGAGCGACAACAATGACGATCGGTCGCTTTATCGCCGAGCCTGTGATCTGGCCACTGACCTGTGGGCCGGTAAAAGAGAGCGAATCGATCGATGGGGGGTTGCTCGTGCGGACCTCGTCATGACCAACTCGTACTATTCGAAAGAAGCGATGTTCCAACGTGTCCGACGTAATTGCGTGGTGTGCCGATACGGCGTTGACATCGAAACGTTTCGCCCATTAGGGCTGCGCCGAGAGCCCATAGTCTTGTCCGCTGGACGTCTCGTCGAGGCTAAGCAACATCATCTGGTCATTGATGCCGTGTCGAAGATCCCCGTGTCCCGTCGCCCGCGAGTCGTCATCGCCACCCCGGAAGCGTTGACGCATCAAGAGGATCCGGCCTATGCCGAACGCGTGATTGGAATGGCCAAGGAAAGGGACGTCACGTTGGAAGTTCGTCGAAATCCTACCGAGGGGGGCTTGGTTGAAATGTATAACCGGGCCCTCATGTTGGCTTTCGTCCCGGTCATGGAACCCTTCGGGCTTGTTGCCCTGGAGGCGATGGCTTGTGGAACTCCGGTCGTGGGCATCCGCGAAGGTGGAGTCCGCGAATCGGTCGTTGACGGTCGAACCGGACGTTTGGTTGATCGGATCCCTGATGATGTCGCCGGTGCAATCGACGCACTGGTTCAGCACGATGAATTGAGGGAGCGATACGGGGCCGCTGCCGCCGATTATGTGAGGCAAGAGTGGTCGTGGAGCCGGTGCATCGACCGGTATGAATCAGAGGTTGCGCGGTTGCTTGCAATGCACGGCTAATCGTCGATCGATCGTAGTGACATGATATTGAAGGGCGCGCTCGGACAGACAGAAGAAAAGGTGCAGGTGGGCACACGATGAATATCTTGTTTATTACGCCCTTCTTCACACCGCAGACCGGAGGAGTCGCGACATTTCTTGAAGATGCGCGTCGATTTCTCGGTGAGCGAGGTCATGGCGTGTATGTGCTGAGACTTGGAGATGCCCGCCGCATTGAGCAGTGTGCTCAAAACCAGGATGAGCGCGTCTATGAGCTGTACCTTCGGTCGCCGTTTGTTCCCGAAGCGCCTTTGAGAAGTGTGTTGGCGTTTGCCGTGTATGTGATCCCGACGCTCTGGCGATTGGGGAAATTCCTGAGACAGAAGCGGATCGACGTGATGTCCGTCGAATACCCACTCGCATTTGCGCTCTACTTTTCAATCTTGAGAGCCCTGACGGGTACCAAGATGGTGGTGGGTTTGCATGGGGACGACGTGCTGTCCATCGGCAAGCTCCCTGCCTATGAACGTGCGATTGTGAAGCACATCGTGCGAACGGCCGATTGGTTGCTCACGCATTCGGCCAGTCTGATGGGACAGACAGAACGCATAGTGGGCTCCCTCAGGGAACGTCGATCCTATCTGCCATATGGAATCGATTGTGAACGCTTGCGAGCTCGAGCGGAACAGGTTTCAGCGCCGGCAAAGCTTGTGGGGGGCGCCTATGTTCTTACCGTCGCGAAGCTGTATGATCGGAAGGGAATTGATGTATTGCTGCGAGCGCTTCGGAAGGTGCGTGATGTAGTCGGCTCGATCCGGTTTCTCATTGTCGGCGACGGGCCCGAGGAAGCGAAGTTGAAAAGCATGGCGGAGGACCTGGGGGTTATCCCGTATGTCGTATTTGCTGGTGACGTTCCCAATTCCCAAATTCCTGCGCTGTTCCGCGATTGTCGATTTTTTGTTCTGCCGTCGCGCTCAGAACCATTTGGAATTGTCCTCCTGGAGGCCATGACCTTCGGCAAAGCTATTCTGGCGACGCGTGTGGGGGGGATCCCGGAATTCGTAACCGACGGAGCCAATGGGGTACTTGTTCCATCTGAGGATGCCGATGCTCTCGCGGATCGTCTACGTGAGTTTCTGAGCGATTCCAGCTACTTGGAAAGAATTGGTAAAAATGGGTTGGCTGTGGCGGAGAACGTCTACGACTATAGGGTGGTTATCAAGAAGTACGAGGAGTTGTATGCTCGTATGGTGGCCGAGGGCGCAATCCGTCGAGCTGCATGACCAACCCGGGATCGGGGCGTTGGTGAAAGGTGGTCTATGAATATTCTCGGAATCTCAGCCTTCTATCATGATAGCGCGGCCGCGCTGGTACAAGACGGGGAGATCGTCGCAGCGGCGCAGGAAGAGCGCTTTACCAGGAAAAAGCACGATCCGGGATTTCCTCATCGGGCAGTGGACTACTGCCTGAGAGCGGGTGGAATCGGGCTGAAGGACGTGCAGTACTTGGTCTTTTACGATAAACCCCTCGTCAAATTCGAACGGCTGCTCGAAACGTATCTCGGATTCGCCCCTAAAGGCATCCAGTCGTTCCTGGCGGCGATGCCCGTATGGATGAAGGAAAAATTGCTCCTTCGAAGCTTGCTGGTAAAGGAATTTCTTGTGCATGGCAACGGGTTGGCTAAGGCGGAGTTGCCCCCCATGCTCTTTGCGGAGCATCATGAGTCGCATGCGGCGTCGGCTTTTTTTGCGTCCCCGTATGACTCCGCCGTCGTGTTGTGCATGGACGGGGTCGGTGAGTGGGCGACCACGTCCGCGTGGCAAGGACAAGGAAACAAGCTCACTCCGCTCTGGGAGATCCCGTTCCCCCATTCCCTGGGCCTGCTCTATTCAGCCTTCACATACTACACCGGCTTTAAGGTGAACTCGGGTGAATACAAGGTCATGGGACTCGCGCCCTACGGGGAGCCGAAATATGTGAAGGCGATTTACGATCACCTGCTGGACTTGAAGCCAGACGGGACTTTTCGCTTGAACATGGATTATTTCAATTATTGTACCGGGCTGACCATGACCAATAGGAAGTTCGATGAAGTTTTCGGCGGACCGCCCCGAAAGCCGGAGTCGAAGCTGGGCCAGCGGGAGATGGACTTGGCACGCTCGGTGCAAGAAGTCACGGAAGAGGTCATGCTGCGACTGTCGAGAACGCTGCATCGAGAAACCGGCGTTGAAAACCTTTGCTTGGCCGGTGGTGTTGCGCTCAATTGTGTGGGGAACGGGCGGATTCTTCGCGAGGGACCCTTCAAGGGCTTATGGATCCAACCGGCCGCAGGCGACGCGGGAGGTGCGCTCGGTGCCGCGCTGACTGCCTGGCACCAATACGAGGAAAAACCTCGAATGACCGATGGCAAGCGCGACAAGATGCGTGGAGCCTATCTCGGTCCGGCGTATTCGAACGAGGAAATCGAGCAATTCCTGAAGTCGAAGAGTGCGCCATACATTCGTCTCGATCATGCGGCACTCGTTGATCGGGTCGCGAAGGATTTGGCTGAAGAAAAGGTGGTCGGATGGCTTCAGGGCCGAATGGAGTTCGGTCCGCGGGCACTTGGGGGTCGCAGTATTCTCGGAGATGCCAGGAGCCCGAAGATGCAGTCGGTCATGAATCTGAAGATTAAGTATCGGGAGTCGTTCCGGCCATTCGCACCGTCAGTCCTGCGCGAGCGAGTGTCAGATTACTTTGATCTCAGCTCCGACAGTCCGTACATGCTGATCGTGGCCCCGGTGTTGGAGAAGCGGCGGAAGGACAAGGCGGGAAACCAGCAGGGTTTGTGGGGTATCGATCTATTGAACATACCCCGCTCCGACATTCCAGCGGTCACGCACTTGGATTACTCGGCCCGTGTGCAAACGATCCATGAGGACACGAACCCCAGGTACTACGCGCTGCTCAAGGCCTTCGAGGCACGGACCGGATATGCCGTGCTCGTCAATACGTCGTTCAATGTGCGCGGCGAGCCGATTGTGTGCACCCCGGAAGACGCGTATCGCTGTTTCATGCGCACCGAAATGGACGTGCTGGTCCTGGAAAACTGTGTGCTGTACAAGTCGGACCAGCCAGCGGTGGAGAAGGATACGAGTTGGCAAAAGGAATTTGAACTGGATTAAGAGGCGCGAACGGGCAGCGGGCGGCGAAGGACGGAAATGGGACAAGAAAGGATGACCCCATGCGAATTCTGATAACCGGCGGTGCAGGATTTTTGGGAAGCCACCTCAGCGACCTCTTGATCGGGAAGGGGCACGAAGTCATCGCAATGGATAACCTGATCACGGGGCGTGTCGAGAATATTGCGCATCTCATGGGTCATCCGCAATTCAGCTTCATCAAATACAATGTGTGTGATTACATGCACATCGACGGCCATCTCGATGGAATTCTCCATTTTGCTTCACCGGCCAGCCCACAGGATTATCTCGAGATGCCGATCGCTACGATGAAGGTGGGCGCCTTGGGGACACACAAGGCACTCGGATTGGCCAAAGCCAAGGGGGCTCGCCTCCTGCTGGCGAGCACGTCGGAGGTGTACGGGGATCCGTTGGTGAATCCACAGCCAGAGTCGTATTGGGGCAACGTGAATCCCATTAGTCCGCGAGGAGTCTACGACGAAGCCAAACGCTTCGCCGAAGCAATGACCATGGCGTATCACAGGTACCATGGCTTGGATACTCGAATCGTACGTATCTTCAACACCTATGGGCCTCGTATGCGTCCCAACGACGGTCGGGTCGTCTCCAACTTCGTCGTCCAGGCGCTACAAGGCAAGCCGTTGACGGTGTTCGGCGACGGCGGCCAAACGAGGAGTTTCTGCTATGTGGACGATTTGGTCCGTGGCATAACGGGCCTACTGCTGGCCGAGTCCGATAAAACTGTGGATCAGCGGACCGATCGGTCTACATTTTTGACCAAATCGAGCGAGCCATTACCCGACACGATTCATGATCCAGTCAACATCGGGAATCCCAGAGAGCTGACTGTCAAGGAAATAGCAGAGTTGGTGCTTCGCCTGACGGGATCGAAGAGCAAGATCGAACATCGCCCGCTGCCGGCTGACGATCCCAAAGTTCGCCGCCCCGACATCCGGCGCGCCCAGACGCTGCTTGGATGGGAGCCGCAGGTCGAACTAGAGGACGGCCTCCGCAAGACGATTGAATACTTCCGCCAGGCAGTCTAAGTGTATTTGGAATCAGGTACCGTCAACGACGTGGGAAGCATGCAAATATGTGCGGCATAGCGGCCGTGTTCGGCAAAGCAGGTAAGCCACTCGATCAGGCCATCCTCGGTCGGATGACGGAAAGTCTCGTCCATCGCGGACCGGATGACAGCGGGGTATTTGTGGAGGGGGCCGTAGGCCTTGGTTTTCGACGGCTTGCCATTCTGGACCTCTCCCCGGCTGGTCATCAGCCGATGTTGAGCGATGACGGCCGATTCGTCATTGTCTTCAACGGAGAAATCTACAACTATGTCGAGTTGCGGCAGGAACTCATCGGGGCAGGCTACCGGTTTCGCTCCAAGAGCGACACAGAGGTGTTACTCAATGCCTATCGACATTGGGGTTCCGACTGCCTCGCTAAGCTCAATGGCATGTGGGCGTTCATCATCTACGATCGCCACAATCGACAGGCGTTCGGATCACGCGATCGCTTTGGAGTGAAACCGCTGTTCGTGCATCGGGCGCGAGAGCAAGTCCTCTTTGCGTCTGAAATCAAGGCCATCAGGGCCTCAGGGGCGTATCAAGGTGGCGTGAACTGGGCGGTGGCATCGCGGTTTCTCGTCGAGGGACACCTGGACGACACGGATGACACCTTTTACGAAGACATTGAATCGATTCCCAGAGGCGTTGCGTTCCATCTCAATGCCGAGGGGGCGTGGAAGCAATGGGATTACTGGAATCTCGAGCAACTGCCGGTTCGTCATGTGGCGGATCCTCCGGCGACTTTCGCGGATCTGTTCGAGGACGCCGTGCGTCTGCGCATGCGCAGCGATGTGCCGGTTGGCGTCTGTCTGTCCGGAGGACTGGATTCAACCTCCATTATTTGTGCGGCCGCCAGACAGCGAGCGGAGAGTCATCAGGAGGATTCTGGACCGCTGCAGGCTTTTTGCTACATGGCCAAGGAGTTCGACGAATCACAGTACATCAGGGATACGATTGCGCAGACCCGCGCACAGTTGCGAGAGTTGCAAACAAGCCCGAAAGACCTGTGGCAGAGTCTCCGGCGCATGTTGTGGTTCCAGGACGAGCCCGTTCACACGTTGACGCCGGTGGTCGGATATCAGTTGATGCAGCTGGTGGCCACGAGTGGCATTAGAGTCGTGCTGAATGGCCAAGGAGCCGATGAAACCATCGGCGGATATTTCAGCTATTTTGGCGACTATTGGCGTGAGCTGTTAGGAGCGGGGCGATGGGGAACGGCCTGGAACGAAGTGCAGCAGTATGCGGCGGTCCATGGAGGAAACCCCGCTCGTCTGCTGCAAGACGCGGGAATGAGCCTCGCCGCGGGTATTCTCAACAACAGCTCTGTGTACCGGCGTTTCGCCGATCAGAAGCATAGGCGGAAAGTAGAGAACCACCCGTGGTTTGTTAGAGACCTGACCGAACACTTTCCTCGGCAGGGTCGACCGGGGGGAGGCAGGAACCTCAGCGGAGTCTTGAGACAATCGGTAACCAGCTCACCACTGCCGCTGTATCTCCGGATTGAGGATCGCAATTCCATGGCGCACTCCGTGGAGGCACGATTGCCGTTTATGGACTACCGCCTGGTATCCCTGCTCTTCGGTCTCCCCGCCCATTGGAAGATTCGGGGCCCCTGGAACAAGTACCTCTTGAGGGAAGCCATGAGTGGGCGGATTCCAGACTCGGTGAGACTCCGACCGGACAAGATGGGGTTCCCGACCGCCGGACAAAAGTGGTTTGCGCACGACCTATACGAGCCGATGGCGGATTTGCTCTCGAGTCGAGCAGTGCGGGAACGAGGCATTTACCGCGTCGACGTGATTGCTCGGGATTTAGAGCGTCACCGGCGAGGAGAGGTTGATGTGCATCACGATCTGTTTCATGTGGCCGAGTTCGAAATGGTCGCCGAGCTACTTGGATGTGGCCGTCATGGACAAGAGGGGAGCAGGATGCCGCATGCGAAGGCTTCTGAGCAGGTCAACACCCGCGAGGCCCATGTCGCGTAGTTCCGAGCTGTAGTTCCCGACGAGCGCAATGAGGATGTCATGAAGATTGTCAACATTGTCGGTGCACGGCCCAATTTCATGAAGATCGCTCCTCTCATGAAAGCCATGCGCAGGCAACCGGAAATTGAGGCGATACTCGTGCACACCGGGCAGCATTACGACGCCAGCATGGCCGGCCGATTTTTCGAGGATCTTGAGATTCCTCCTCCTGATGTGTCGCTAGAGGTAGGATCCGGGACCCATGCCGTACAGACGGCTGAAGTCATGAAGCGTTTGGAGCCCGTGCTGGAAAAAGAGCGGCCCGATGTGGTGCTTGTCGTGGGAGACGTCAATTCCACGATGGCGGCCGCACTCACGGCGACCAAATTAAAGATCAAAGTCGCGCACGTCGAGGCTGGCCTTCGGAGCTTCGACCGCGCCATGCCTGAGGAAATCAACCGTGTCGTGACCGATGCGGTGAGTGACTATTTGTTCGTAACGGAAGAAAGCGGAGAGCGCAACCTGCTGTCCGAGGGAGTGTCGCGAGAAAAGATCTTCTTCGTGGGCAATGTCATGATCGACTCGCTCGAGTTTTCGCGTCGGCTGTGGGCTCGTTCGTCGATACTGGATCAACTCGGCCTCAATAAAGCGGGGTATGGTGTCGTGACCCTGCACCGACCGTCAAACGTGGATGATATCCGCACGCTGGAAAGTTTGGTCGAAGCACTCGTTGATGTCTCGCAACGGTGTCCGCTCGTCTTCCCCGTACATCCGAGGACGATCACGGCACTCAAGTCGTTGACCCGGCTTGGAGCATCCTTGCATTTTGGAGATGGCCCCGCAGCTGCAAGGGGTATTCATTGTATGGATCCAATCGGGTACTTGGATTTCATGTCCTTGGTATCGAATGCCAGGATTGTCCTGACGGACTCGGGCGGATTGCAGGAGGAAACGACGGTTCTCGGCGTTCCCTGCTTGACGCTCAGAGACAATACAGAACGCCCGGTAACGGTCACCCATGGTACGAACCGTGTGATCGGAGCATCCCCCTCAAAAATTGTCGCTGAAGCTACCAAGATTCTCGAGACACCACTCCAACCTCCCGTTCCACCGCCTTTGTGGGATGGTCAGGCTGCGGAGCGCATTGTAAATATCTTGGTGGCGCAGTGGAAATCGGCTCGACGGGGTTTGTCCGAAAGCGCTGCCTAGCGGTGGCCATTGAGGCGACAGAACGGCGTGTCCTTGCTACAACACGAGGTGAAATCCCCATGAATGAGACCGCATTGTACCAGATGCTGTGCTGCCCGAAGTGCAAGGGAGACGTCGTGTTACGGCAGGATGGAGCAGCGTTGTCTTGCCCTACATGTCGTTTTGTGTTTCCGATCGTAGATGGGATCCCCGTCATGTTCCCGTGTAACGTCGAAGTGGAAATGAAGCAACTGTTCACGCGCTACTGGGATTCCGAGGACAAGGCACACCTTTATGATACCAACGTCGAAGGGGGGGATACGATTTTCGGGATCTACAATCACGAGTCGGAGATATTTGGATTGACCTACTACTTCGACAAGGACAAGCTCGACCTGTTACTTGATGCGGGGTGTGGGAACGGTCGGTTTTTGGAAACCCTGCCCTCATCGACGGTCTCGGTCGGAATTGATGCCTCTCTGAATTTGCTGCGTGCCGCTCGCCGGCGGAAGCGAGGCAATTTCCACGTGTGCTGCGAACTGGAACATCTCCCGTTCAAAAGTAACCTGTTCGGCACGGTGATCAGTTGCCGTGTCATTCAGCACCTCAAAAAGCAAGAAGAAGCCGTGCAAGAATTATGTCGCGTTGCGCGTGTGAATGGGGATGTGATCCTCGAGCTCTACAATACGTGGAATCCAAAGACGATCTGGAAAGAAATCCGAATGTCGAGATTTCGGAAGGTCTTCAATGCTCCGTTCGCGCTGTTGTTTCGGTCTCTCTCTCCGTTTTCAGAGTGGGGGCTCGATTACGACAACTACAACCACTGGTTTGAAGTGAAAGCCTGGCTCAACAAAAGTCGGATGCGCGGGTTGCAAGGGCGAGGCGTTGGATTCGGATACCATAAGTATCTATTCGATGCATTTTTTGTGAACGGGATTCTTGAAAAGCGTGCCCCCGGGCTCTTGCGAGCGTATTATGCTGGCGCGTTCGCCTTCGAGAAGCTGTTTGGCTCGATGATCCCGCTTCGCTACGTCATGGAAAAAGTCGTGATGAAGGCGACCAAGCAGACAGCCTGAGTGGAGGCAGGATCCATGATTCGGCGCGTGTTGCACGGCATTGAGGATCGCCTGAAGGCGTCCTCGCTGTACAATCAGGAGGCCTACGAGGAACTGCGCCGCGAAACAGCGCGGCGCGACTTCCTCGTGAAAGACAACCGCTTTCATATCATGGAAGCGGTGGAGTGGATCAAGCGCGCGCAAGATGCAACACCGGATCGAGGCGTGTCCCGGGCCTATAGCGCGGCCTGGCATCCGTTTTTCCGTGCACGTGGTTGGCAACGGTCGTATCCGGAAACGACCGGGTACATCATTCCGACGTTCTTGGAGGCCGCCCGGTACCTGGACGATCCCGACCTAGCGGCGAGGGCTCTCGCCATGGCGGATTGGGAAATCGACGTCCAATTACCAAATGGTGCGGTCATGGGTGGTGTCTTGAACGAGGAGCCGACGCCGGCGGTGTTCAATACCGGTCAAGTCATTCTCGGATGGGTCGCCGCCTATCAGCAAAGCGGGTCAGAGAAATATCTACAGGCTGCCAAGCGGGCTGGAGAGTACCTGTTGCAGGTTCAACAGCCCGATGGCGGATGGGTCAAAGGTAACTCAGAGTTCGCCGATCCGACGTCTACGACGTACAACTCTCGTGTCGGATGGGCCTTGATTGTCTTGGGGCAGTGTTCGAAGGAGCGGAGTTTTTGCGAAGGGGGGGAGCGGAATATCCGCTTTAGTCTCGCGCAACAGGATGCCAATGGATGGTTCCGCAACAACTGTCTGACCGATTCCTCCGCGCCGCTTCTCCATACGATCAGCTATGCCATCGAGGGCATCTGGGGCGCGGGTGAGCTTCTCGATCGGCCGGAATATCTCGACCGAGCGAAACTCAGTGCAACCAAGTTGATGGAACACATTCGTGAGGACGGAAGCGTCCCCGGCCGCCTAGACAAGGAATGGCAAGGAACGGTGTCGTGGAGTTGTCTCACGGGCGATGCCCAGTTGGCCGGTATCTGGTTGCGAGCGCACCTCAAGGGTGGTGATCCGCGATTCCTGGAGTCGGCACGGCGCGTACTGACTTTTCTGAAAGCGACACAGAACTGCGTCAGCCGGAACGGCGGCCTGCGAGGAGGCATCAAAGGATCGCATCCTTTCGATGGAGACTACGGTCGCTTTGAGGTGTTGAACTGGGCGACCAAGTTCTATCTGGATGCGTTGTTGCTCGACGAACAAGTTGGAGCCGTGACGAGTGCATCCCATCAATCGGTCTAGAGTTTTCTAGTGGCATCACGTTGGAGCGAGCAATGCACTCCTACCCGAGTCGACGTCTCCGGCGTGTGGAGTCCCCCTATCATCGCAAGACCATCCAGACATGAAGAAGGTCCTTGTCGTCGCATATTACTTCCCCCCCGTTGCAGCGAGCGGCGCCATGCGACCGCTGACGTTTTGTAAGTACCTACGCGAACACGGGTGGCAGCCTCGGGTATTGACGACCGATCCGATCTCCGTCCATCCCCCGCATCCGGTCGATGACCAGCTTTCGAAAAAACTAACCGAGGATATAGTAGTCGACCGCGTCCCGCATGGAAATCCACTTCGACGGATCATTTCTTGGCGAGATCGGCTGCGCCGGTCGATCGGTGGACCGCAAGGGGCAGACCGTGTTCGAGAAAGCAACATGTCTCCGTCGTCCACCGGCGGAACCGCCGTTACCGGTGAGAGCGGTACGGCCGTGGGGCTCAAGCATCTGGTGCTCGATGGGCTCTTCGCGTATCCAGACCCGCAATGTGCCTGGTTGAAGCCGGCGGTAGCGTTTGCCCGACGGTGGCCGCGAGCCGAAGTGCCGGACTTGGTCTATGCGACAGGCGGCCCTTGGACAAGCCTCTTGGTGGGCAAGTCGTTGGCGGAGCACTGGGGCGTACCTCTCGTGGTGGACTACCGTGATCCCTGGACCAACAATCCCTACGTGTCGTTCGTGTCGCCCATCTTGAACGAGCGCGTCAAGCAGCTGGAAAGAGCCGTGTGTCGAAGGGCGGATGGGCTCATCGCGAATACTGAAGAATTGAAGTGCCAGCTCCAGTTGAGTCACCCCGAGGCTGCTCAAAGGACCGTCGCGATTACCAATGGGTTTGATCCAGATTCGTTTCCCGAGGCAGACGCCACCGGCGACCTTCAGAGGATCTCCAGCGCCAGACCTTCGGACGGGGTCCTCGAACTCTGCCATTTTGGTACGGTCTATGGAAAACGGACTCCGGCCGTCCTCCTGCAGGCTGTGCTGGACCTGCATCGAGAAGGGCGTCTCACGGGCGCGCAGCTGCGGCTTCGCTTCGTCGGCGCGTGGGACGTTGATGATCCTCGATGCGAGGAATTGGCCCGTGAACTGGAGAAAGTCGGCTTGCTGACGCGTGAACCTCCGATACCGTATCAAGCCTGCCTCCGTCAGATGGCAGGCGCCGGTGCGTTACTCGTAATACAGCCCGATTCACCGCTTCAGATTCCAGGCAAGATCTATGAATATATTGCCACGCGCCGGCCGCTGGTCTTGATCGGTGGGGAAGGGGCCACTGCAAATCTCGTGACCCGGAATCAGTTTGGTGTCGCATGTCCCAACAGTGGAGAAAGGATCCGAGAGCTTTTCCTGGATCTGTTGGAAGAGCGGCAGACGTTACGCCCCCCCGATCCATCCCAAGTGTCTCGCTTTAGCTATCGTACTCTCACGGCAGAGTTGGCCCGTGTATTTGATGCGATTGTGACCGGTGCATCAGTCGCGAAATCGGAGAACCACTGAAGAAACATGGTAACCGTGGAGAGGTGCGTTGAGCATGTGGGTCACGATGCACAGGCGGCAGCACGATGGGATACGTATGTGATGGAGTCTCCCTCTGCGACCGGGTACCACTTGATGGCCTGGCGGCGGGTGATCGAGCGAGTGTTTGGGCACGAGACGGTCTATTTGATGGCACAATCGCAGTCCGGGGAGGTGCGAGGGATTCTTCCGTTGGTCGCGTTCTCCAGCCCGCTGTTTGGACGGTTCCTGGTTTCGATGCCGTTTCTGAACTACGGCGGAGTCGATACGTTGGACGACGAGGCGAGGTACGTGCTGCTCGAGGCCGCCGCCCGCGAAGGCGCTCGACGCGGGGTCGCGCATGTAGAATTGCGACAATCGGTGGCGCTGCCGATCGACTGGAAGCGTAAGGATCACAAAGTGTCGATGCGGCTGGAACTTCCGAAGGACTTCCAAACGCTCATGAGCGCGTTTCCATCCAAACTGCGGAGTCAGATCCGACGGCCGCAAAAGGAAGGCATGACGGCGCGGGTGGGAAGTCTCGAACTTCTCGATGATTTCTATCACGTGTTCTCCAGGAATATGCGGGACTTGGGAACGCCCGTGTACCCAAAGAGATTCTTCCGAGAGATTCTTGAGACGTTCCCGAAAGACGCAGCGCTCTGTTCCGTAGTGCGGAACGGGCAGCCGGTGGCGGCCGGTTTCGTCTATGCCTTTCGCGATATGATGGAGATCCCCTGGGCCTCCTCCGATCGACGGTTTGATCGGCTGTCGCCCAACATGTTGCTGTATGCGACGGTATTGGAGTACGCCTGCCAACAGGGCTGTCGGATATTTGACTTCGGGCGATCCACGGAAGACAGCGGCACCTATCGTTTCAAAGCCCAGTGGGGCGCCAAGCCTGTGCCGTTGCATTGGTATTACTGGTTGAAAGAGGATGGGCCGCTTCCGGAGCTGAATCCCTCAAACCCTCGATATCGAATGGCCATTGGGCTGTGGCAGAAGCTTCCCCTACGGGTGGCGAACCTGATAGGACCCCATATAGTGAAGCACCTCCCATGAGGATTCAATCGACCTTGCCGCCGACGGCGGCACCGGTGCCATTCCAAGGCTTGGCGGCCGGGTGTGCCGCCTTGTTTGGAGGTGCCGACCAACTGGATCGAGTGACGCGAGAGATGTGTGACGAGTTCGAGGTCGAATCTGCCTTTCTCGTGTCGTCCGGAAAAGCTGCGCTGGCAGTGGTCCTACAAGCTCTCCATCAGCTCACAGGCCGAAGGAAGGTCGTCATTCCAGCCTATACCTGCTATTCCGTTCCCAGCGCGGTCGTCAAGGCGGGATTGGAAGTGGTGCCGTGCGACGTCGAACCCAAAACCCTGGATTTTAACTTCGATCAGCTTGGGCAAGTAGTCGATGGGAACACGCTCTGTGTGCTCGCGACGCATTTGTTCGGAGCGCCGGCTGACGTGGATCGCATCCGGTCTATTTGCCGGAACCGTGACACCGTGCTCG
This sequence comes from Nitrospira sp., assembly GCA_036984305.1. NCBI lineage: Bacteria > Pseudomonadati > Nitrospirota > Nitrospiria > Nitrospirales > Nitrospiraceae > Nitrospira > Nitrospira sp. The sequence continues at coordinate 2,561,075 of BQWY01000001.1, read as the reverse complement.
TGGAGGATGCCGCCCAAGCGATGGGAGGCGTCACGAATGGACGAGCACTGGGGACGATTGGGGACGTGGGGTTCTTCAGCCTCGGACGAGGAAAAAATCTGTCCGCCGGAGGTGGCGGCATCATCGTGACCCGCTCTCGGGAGATCGGAGTGGCCATTAAAGAGGAGTGGGATCGCCTCGGTCAGGAATCATTCGGCGGGGCCGTGAAAAATCTGGCCGAAATGGCCGCCACGTCGGTCTTGATCAACCCCGGCTTGTATTGGCTGCCGGCGGGACTCCCGTTTCTGGGACTCGGTGAGACACGGTTTTATCGGGACTTCCCGATACTCAAGATGGGAGAGGCGCGTGCGGCGACACTCAAGAACTGGAAAGGGCGGCTCACGTCGGCCAACGCCGTGCGGGGAGAGCAGGCTCGCGCGTATCTCGAGGAGTTGAGAGCATATTCGCCTCACGTGGCGGCGGTGTCCTCGCCTGGGGCAGTCTACCTACGACTCCCTATTCTGGTGCGCGATCGAGCCATGAAGAGGGAAATACTGCAACGAGCCACAGCATTGGGTCTGGGGATGAGTCAGGCATATCCGGGCACGATCCGGCAGGTACCCGAGTTGGAGGGAGCCCTCCCACCGGGAGATGCTCCGGGTTCGCGCGAAGTGGTCGACCGGCTGCTGACACTCCCTACGCATCGATTTGTGACGAGCGCGCACCGGCGCGCGGTGTGCCGATTGCTTGAGGATGTTGCAGTGGGAGGCTCCGCCACACCGGTACAGCAAGCGGTTGATCGGACGGTTTCGTCGGGCAGGCGCGCCGTTTCGAATCCCAAGTGCTGGTGATAGAGGTAACACTGCTCATGAATGCCGACGTAAACGCGGTCCTCCAAGGAATGTTCTGGATGGCCGTGGTGTTCGTGGCCTATGCGTATGCTGGCTATCCCTTGATGCTGTGGGGCTTGAGCCGATTCCGCAGCCGCCGCGTGGAACGCGGGGCCATCCATCCTCCCGTCTCATTCATCATCACGGCGTTCAACGAGGAAAACCGGATTCAAGAAAAATTGAAGAACGCGCTGGCTCAGGACTACCCGCGCGATCGGATAGAAATCATCGTGGCGTCCGATTGTTCGACGGATGGGACCGACGACATCGTCCGGTCCCATGCGACGGCGGGTGTGCGACTGGCACGGTTGCCGCACAAGGGAGGCAAGGAGGCCGCTCAAAAATTTGCGGTGGAATCGGCCACGGGAGAGGTGCTCGTGTTCTCAGACGTGGCGACGACCCTCCCGCCCTCGGGTATCAGCACGATCGTGATGAACTTCGCCGATCCCTCTGTAGGATGCGTCAGTAGCGTGGATCGTTTTGTGGACGAGGATGGGAGGGTGAGCGGTGAAGGCGCCTACGTCACCTACGAAATGACCCTCCGGCGACTGGAATCGGCGGTCAATAGCCTGGTCGGTTTGAGCGGATCGTTTTTTGCCGCACGGCGTGAGGTCTGTCTCGACTGGGCCCCCGACCTGCAAAGCGATTTCAATACCTTGCTGAACAGCGTGAAGCGAGGCTTAAGAGGGGTATCGGACCCGGACAGCGTCGGATATTATAAGAACCTGGCCGACGAACGAAAAGAGTATGATCGCAAGGTTCGGACGGTAGTGCGGGGCATTTCGGTCTTCATGCGAAGCCTGTCCCTGTTGAATCCGTTCAAATATCATCTGTTCGCGTGGCAATTGTTCAGTCACAAGCTCTGTCGGTGGATGGTGCCGTTCGCATTGATCGTGGCCCTTGTGACGAATATCCTCTTGGCCTGGGACTCGGATGTGTACCGGGCGCTGGTGGTTGGTCAGGTGGTATTTTATGGCTTGGCCGCTCTGTACCGGTGGTCCGGATGGCTGCCGAAGATGGCGGTCCTCCGATTACCGTCGTTCTTTGTGATGGTCAATCTGTCGATACTCGACGCATGGATTCGGTATTTGCGTGGCGATCGCATTCTGTACTGGGATCCCTCCAAGCGCTGACGATCGGCGTGGGCATGCGGACGATAGTAGTCGGCGATTGATCTCGGGATGGGAACAAAAAGGAGAACAGCGGGACCATGAACGAAGAGGTCACAAAAAAAACGTTGCGAGAGTTTGGCCTGCTTATTGCTGGCGTAGCGCTCGTCTATGCACTCTGGCCGCTCGTGTTCCGTGGCGAAGCAGTCCGTGAATGGGCGGCCGGAATTGCAGCATTATTCGGCCTGACCGGCCTCGCCGCTCCAAGTGCACTGAAATATCCCTATCGTGGATGGATGATGGTAGGACACGCGTTGGGATGGTTCAACACACGCGTCCTGCTCGGACTGCTATATTATGGGCTGGTCGTGCCAATGGGCTTGGCGATGAAGATGATGGGGAAAGACCCCATGCGACGGTCACTTGTACCGGGCATGCAGTCGTATCGGGTCGAGCGTACGCCGAGGCCGGCATCGCACATGAAGAACATGTTCTAACTTTTCTCGGAGGCTGAGATGGGCGACTTCCTGACAGAGTTGTGGGCGTTTATGAAAGAGCGGAAGAAGTTCTGGTTGCTACCGATCATCGTTGTGTTGGTCCTCCTGGGAAGCCTGATTGTATTCACGCAAGGGTCTGCGGTGGCCCCGTTCATTTACACATTGTTTTAGCCGCAACGTCGTTACGAAAGGAAGTGAGGCCGGTCCGCGGTTGCGTGGTCGGCATGGGGTATGGGTCTTCGAGAACTCAAGGGATACGTATGGCGCGGGTTGGCAGGAGCATATCGGATCTCGGGTGCCTCCCGGCTCAGGCATCGCGGGACTGTCGCAATCCTAACCTACCACCGCATCCTTTCGGCGCAGGATCTCACGACGGACGTCGTCCAAGCCGGGATGTACGTGCGGGCCGACGTGTTTCGCATGCACATCGAGTTTCTCCGGTCACGGTTCGAGGTGCTCTCCTTGCAGGAGTTGCTGGAGCGATGGCGACGGGACGACTGGAATCGCAACGCCTCAGCATGCGTGATTACCTTCGACGACGGTTGGTTGGATAACTACAGGCACGCCTTTCCAATCCTCAAACAGTACAACATCCCCGCGACGATCTTCCTTCCCACGGACTTCATCGGTACATCCCGTTGGTTTTGGCCGGATCAACTACAATATTACCTACAAGTGGTCGCGCAGCCGACTTTCGGCTCGGGCCGACGAGCGGAGTTCTATGCCGCCCTGGTGGAAGGGATTAGTGCAGGAGGGAGGGCATTGTCTGTGCCGATCTCCGGCGAGGTGGCCCCGGACGAGTGGGGGGACGAAGCCATCGAGGCCTGCAAGGGATTGGACCCAGAGTACCTCGAGAAGCTGCTCGCAACACTGTGCGCGGGGTTCGGGTTCCAGCTTCCCAATCAGCGAGTAGTCATGAATTGGGACGAGGTCCGAGAAATGTCGGCGCACGGCGTGTCGTTTGGGTCGCATTCATGCTCCCATCGATTGCTGGATCAGATTTCACCGGACGAGTGTCGTGCGGAAGCGAGCCGATCGTACGACGCGCTACGGAAGAACGGAGTAAACCTTGTGCCCGTCTTCTGCTATCCGAACGGCAATTACAGCGAGGGGGCGAAAGAAGCCGTGAAGGCGGCGGGCTATGATGCGGCGGTGTCGTGCAATACCGGTCTGGAAAGGGAATCCCCCTCCGACCTGTATGCCTTGCGACGCATCTCCCTGCACCAGGATATCAGCGCAACCCGTGACCTGATGGGCCTGGCAATATCGGGCCTGCGCTAGTCGCGAGAGGCACCGTCAACGAATGGTCGTATGAACAAACAGCAATCGCACCGGCGGTGAGTATGAGCCTTCTCGTGACCGACGGAAACGAACGAGCCGCTCTGGCCGTCACCCGGGCGCTTGGACGGGAAGGTATTGAGGTGATCGTCGGATCGGAACAAGACCGCCCGCTGGCCGGCGCATCGCGACACTGCGCCGGTGTCATTCGGTATCCGTCGCCATACGTGGATCCCGGGGGGTACATCCAAGCCTTGCTCGACACCGTAAACGAGCGTCATGTGCGTGTGCTCCTTCCGTTATCGGATATCGCCATGAGTCTGATTGGTGCGGCACGAACTCGATTCGCGGGCGTCACGGCCGTCCCAGTGCCGGCTCTCGAGGTGTACGAGGCAGTCTCGGACAAGTATGGTCTCATGCAGATGGCACAGAGCTTAGGCGTCCCTATTCCCGAGACGGTCTTCGTACCGGATGGGATAGTGCCCGCATCAGCACACGCACCCGGCGGGTTTCCAGTGATCGTCAAACCAGGGCGGTCGCGCGTTTGCCTCGAGGGCCGATGGGAGAAAACAGCGGTCCAGGTCGTAGGCAGCCAAGAGGAGTTGCACGCTCTGTACAAAACCACGCCGTATCTTCGTCTGCCGTCCCTCATTCAACGTCGGGTCGAGGGGGAAGGGCAGGGCGTGTTCGCCCTGTTTGACCATGGAAAGCCGGTGACCCTCTTTGCGCATCGACGATTGCGGGAAAAGCCTCCCTCCGGCGGCGTGAGCGTGTTGCGCGAGAGCATCGAGGTACCACCGATAATGGCCGTGCATGCTGTGAGATTACTAGAGAAGGTTGGCTGGCATGGAGTGGCGATGGTAGAGTTCAAGGTTGAACCATCCACGGGCATTCCGCGGCTCATGGAAATCAACGGGCGGTTCTGGGGGTCGTTGCAGCTCGCGATCGATGCTGGGGTAAATTTCCCGTGGCTACTCTACCGGCTCGCGCTTGGACAACCGATTGATTCCCGTCCCGCCGCATACCGGGCAGGAGTGAAATCCCGCTGGGTGGTGGGGGACGTCGATCATCTATTGGCACGTATCTTCAAATCGGATCGAGCGCTGAATCTCCCGCCTGGGTATCCCTCTCGATGGCAATGCGCAAGAGACTTTCTGCGGTTCTTGGAGCCGGACCTGTATTGCGAGGTCGAACGGTGGGATGACCTTGGTCCGGCGAGGGTGGAGTGGTCGAAGTATCTGAAATCTTTGATTGGAGTGGCAGCATGAGCGAAGGAGAGGCGACCGGTTTCAGGCGCAGTATTGAGACCTACCTGCGAGCATTACGAGAAGCCGTGGGGCATGTGGTCCCCCGTGTCAGGTTCTTTCGAGAGGTCTACGAGCGGATGACGGCGACGAAAGAGCTGCCCGCCCCGGTACGGAGCGTATTGTTCCTGTGCAAAGGGAATATCTGTCGGAGCCCGCTGGCGGAGGTGTACTTTGCGCACAAGGCGAGGAAAGAAGGCCAGTTGCTCACCGTGAAATCGGCGGGTATCGAAACCACGCCGGGAAAACCTGCCCACAATCACGCTCGCGACGTGGCACGAGAAAACGGTATCTCGCTCGAGCGGCACACGACGACTCCCCTGTACCACGAGCTGCTCCAGAGCGCGGATCTCGTGTTCGTCATGGAAGTGTCTCAAAAGGACCGGGTCGCGAGGCTCTACCCGCAGGAACGCCGAAAGGTCTATGTGCTCGGCCACTTCTGCGCCGAGGGGTCCTTGGATATCGACGATCCGTACAGTGGCCAACCGGACGACTTCAAACAGTGTTTTGAACGGATCAAGGAGTCGTGCGACCGGGTCATTGACGAAATTATCGAGCAGCGACGCCGAGTGGGTGCGGAAACCAATGTGTCCAGCGAAACGAATGTGAAGGCAGGGTAGGCTGAGCGGGTCGGCGGGATGAAGACGATCCTACATCTGTCTAGCAGCAGCGGGCCGGGCGGGGCGGAGCGGATCGTGTGCGCGCTGGCCGCCTCGCTCGACAAGACTCGATATCGATCGCTGGTCGGACTGTTCCGGCCGGGTTGGCTGAAGGATGAATGTGAGCAGCGAGGCCTCCCAGTCTATGTGTTGCCCAGCGAAGGGTTCATGAATTGGCGCTGGATGCTCGCGTGTTACCGATTGGTCAAGCAAGAGCGGGTCGATTTGATCCAAGCCCATGAGTTCGACGCCAATGTCCACGGGACCCTTGTAGCGAAATGGGCGGGCATCCCGCTTGTGGCGACTGTCCACGGGAAAAACCGCTTTTTCGATGCAAGGCGACGGCGATGGGCCTACCGCTTTATCAGCAAATCGGTGCAGATGGTGGCGGTTTCCGAGGACCTTAAGAACTTTATCGTCGAGCAGACGCAGATCCCAGGGGAACGAATCAAAGTTATCTACAACGGCGTCGACGAACCGGCTACATTTGATGTCGCCGATCGAGAGATATTCAAACAGGGCCTTGGCATTCCGGCCGATCACCTGGTCGTTGGTGTCGTCGGTAACCTCTATCCGGTAAAAGGGCACACGTATCTGTTGGCAGCGATCCCCGAGATACTCAAACGTTGCCCGAACGTCACCTTTTTATTTGCCGGTCGAGGAGAATTGGAGGTGCCATTAAAGGCTCAGGCCAGGGAGTTGGGCATTGAGGCCAACGTACACTTCCTGGGTTTACGTCAAGACGTACCGAGACTGCTAACGATCATGGACCTGTTTGCGATGCCGTCCTTGTCCGAGGGATTGTCGATCGCGCTCCTTGAGGCAATGGCAGCAGGAAAGCCGGTCGTGGCGACGCGTGTTGGTGGAAATCCGGAACTGGTCGTCAATGGCGAGACGGGGCTCCTTGTGCCTGCGAAGGATGCTTCTGGTTTAGCCGATGCCCTGGTACAAATGCTCCAAGATGCTGCATTCAGAGAACGAGCGGCGGCAGCGGCCCAGCGGCACGTTGCACAACGATTCACATGTGGCGCAATGGCCGGACAGTATACGGAGTGCTACGATCGAATGGTGAAAGTATAAACATGGCTGGCACCTCTACGGCAAGGCAGCAATCGAGAGCTGGTGTTCAGGTGCGGTCTGTGCCGAAGGTCGATAGCCCTTGGCCATTTCGCTTTGTGCTCCTCTCGTTGATTTTTGACTTTGGTCGGCCGCAGGAAGTCATCCCTTTTATCAAGATTATCCCGTTTCCCACAATTATCAATGCACTGATTGCCATTTCTGTATTCACTTCTGGAAAGGTAAACTTTCGCAATCCTCAAACCAAATTGTGGATGCCATTGTTGGGGCTGATGGTAGTCCATGTTCCTATTGCTGTGAATAATTTCTGGGCTGCAATGACTCTTAAAGATATGGGCCTGGTATTCTGTTTGTATCTGGGACTCATTATCTACGTAAATACTTTCGATAAACTCAGAACGCTTGTGTCGGTATGGATAGGCCTTCACGTGATTACGGCGGTTTTGGGTATTGCATCGGGTGGAAGTGGTGTTGGCGGGTGGATGGGAGACGAGAACGATTTTTGTATGGTCATCAACATGGTTATCCCATTTGCATTTTTCATGATCTATTCGGAGCCTGGCCCATTAAATAGAGTTAAGTATATTGGTCTCTTGGCTCTTTTTGTGTTTACAGTCATGGTCACCCTTTCGCGCGGAGGATTCATAGGGATGACTGCGGCGGGTGCGTATTGTTGGTTCCGTTCGACTATGAAATTCGGGGCCATCTTCATTGTCATACTACTAGTGCTATTCATGGCAGCGGTGGCGCCTGATAAGTATTGGGATGAGATCAAATCTTCATTCAGTAATGAAGAAATGGAGACAGGGACTGGTGGCGACCGCTTATACATATGGGGAATAGGCTTCGAGATGTTCTTAGCGAACCCCCTGTTTGGTGTTGGTCAAGGCAACTTCCCTTGGGCCTTCGAGGAATACGAGGCGGGGCGAGAATTCATGGAGAAATCTCGTGCGGGCCGAGCTGCACATTCTCTCTACTTCACTCTCCTGCCGGAAATGGGGCTTGTCGGCGTAATTGTCTTTGTGGGGATGTTGTATTGGAATCGAAGTGACATCCGCACAATTGAGAGGCTGGCAAAAGCATTTCCCGATAAGGATAAGGATGGAAAGGACAATCGAGATAAGACAACGGCAATACTCATGGGACGAGCAATGGAAGGCAGCTTGATCGGCTTTCTGGTTAGTAGCGTATTTATATCGACCCTCTGGTATCCGAGCGTTTGGGTAATGATGGGGTTTGTCGTCGCACTTCGCAACATAGTTGTGGATAGAGCTAGGGCGTTGGGGGTCGCTACTGCGGGTATCGTTGACGGGGCACCCAGGTCTGGGATCGCCCTTCCCAAGCTGGGGAAAAACGCCAAAACCGTTTGACAGTAGACTTTGTATGAGAAGGGGAAATTCAAGGGCTGATAGACTAGGGGGAACCAATGGTCACTGAAGGACGCTGGTATGAAGCGCAGGCATACGAGAAGGCGTATTGGCAAGATCAGGCTCAGCAGATTGCCTCTGGTAGCCAGGGCCAACTTGATTGGTACGCCTGGAAAGCAAGAGTGATGGAGCAACGATTGCAGGGCTACCTCAAAGATGAAGAGAAGGAGCGTGCACAAGTGCTTGAGATCGGGAGCGGGCCAATCGGCATTGTGAGCTTTCTGAAATGGGGCAATCGGTATACGTTAGATCCGTTGGAGACGTATTACGGTTCGGACGCTACACTCTCAAAGCTCCGGAGTCCGGATGTCAAGTATGGTCAAGGAAGTGGTGAGCAACTCCCTTTTGAGGACAACAGATTCTCCCTAGTTATCCTTGACAATGTGCTAGACCACGTTCATCAAGCACCACGCGTGTTGTACGAAATCCAGCGTGTCTTGGCGTCGAACGGGCTCTTTTACCTGGCTGTTAATATCCATACGGCATGGGGGGGCGGCCTCCATCGAATCCTTTCCAAGCTCAAAATAGATCGTGGTCATCCTTATACGTTCACGCTCCCATCGATACGAGAGTTTCTCTGTGAACATCGATTCCGAGTGAAGGCAGAGTTTGTAAATAGCTATGAAGATGCCAAAAAGGAGGACATGCACTCGCCCTCCGTCAAGGCTAAATTGAAGGCCTACTCTGGTTTGTCGGAATTCGTGTACCACGCGGTCTGTGTAAAGACATAACGGAGATCGTGGCGATAGATCGAATGCTGGCTAGGCGAGTTAAGGATGGTAAACCTGACTCGTAGACCCTGATGTCCAACAAACACCCTTCCGATTTGTTTCGCAGCCAAGTTGAAGCGTTACTTTGGCGCCTTCCCTGTTTTGTTAAGCAATATACGCTCAGGTCTTATTGTGAAAAATTCGATTTGCCCACTTCGGGAAGGGCCATTGGCCAATGAGGGTGTGTCACGTTGCAATGGGGGACCTCTGGGCAGGTGCGGAAGTTCAATTGGCAACGCTGGCGTCGGAATTGGTCTCTCAGCCAGACCTAGATCTGTCTGCAATTCTTTTTAATGAGGGACGGCTGGCCTCTGAGTTGAGAGCTCTCAAAATTCCGGTGGCCGTGTTTCCAGAAACAGAACTGAGCAGCGTGATGCTCCTAAGTAACATGACAGCATATTGCCGTACGAACTCGTTCGATCTTCTTCATGCCCATAAGTATAAAGATACTGTTGTTGGAGCGTGGGCTGCGGCGCGATGTGGCATCCCCAAAATGGTGAGAAGCGTGCACGGTTTGGGGGAGCCCTTTGCAGGCCTTCAGGCCCTCAAAATGCGAGTCTATCAAGGTATGGAGAATGCCGTGATACGGTGGAAAGTTGATCAACTCATCGCCGTCTCGACACAGATTCAAGGTGTCTTGGAAAGCCAGTTCGGTAAGGATCTGGTGGTGCAAATTCACAATGGCATCAATATTGATTCGATGCACCAGGGCAAAGAGCGGGCGGTGGTGCGTGACGATCTTGGTCTCAAGCCGACGGATTGTCTGGTTGGTTGCATAGGTCGCCTCACGGCCGTGAAAGGACAGGAACATCTGTTAGATGCTGTCAAACAGTTGCTGCCCAGGCTAGAAAATTTATACGTTGTTATTATCGGCGATGGTCCGTTAATGGGCCAACTCAAGAGTCAGGCATTCCAGCTTGGCATCGGCCATCGAGTACGGTTTATGGGGCATCGGGACGATACGTACGATTTGATGCGTGCGTTCGATATTTTCGTGCTACCATCCCTCCATGAGGGTATCCCAATGGTTATTCTGGAGGCCTTAGCGCTTGAACGTCCCGTCGTAGCCAGCCGGGTTGGGGGGATTCCTGAGGTGATAGCCGACGGGATTCAAGGGCTTTTGGTGCCCGCCGGGGATGCTACGGCCATAGCCCGAGCATGCGAGCGATTCCTCTCGGACCGCGCATTGGCAGAGTCCTGCGGCCGAGCCGGGCGCGGTAGAGTCGAGCACAAATTTTCCTCGAGAGTCATGGCCGAGCAGGTGGCCCAGCTGTACCGGAGTCTTACGGGACCTCCACCAACGGTCGCAATGGCATAGTTCAGGCTATCGTCCGTGGCTGAATCAAGACTTAAAACCTCCAATATTCCACTTCGCGTTGCCTTGTTTGGTGCCGGCCGGCATGCCCAGCACCACGCGCGGGCAATCCTGCGTTGTCCAACTGCTGAACTGGTGGCGGTCGCCGATCCTTCGGATGCGGCTCAGGCCGCCATGCGCGAGATCGTACCGGCCGTCAACAGCTTCAGGAATTGTGAAGAACTTCTCTCCGTGGTCAAGCCCGACGTGGTCCACATCATCACGCCGCCGGCATCGCATGCCCCACTTGCGCGCCTGGCAATGGAAGCCGGTAGTCATATCTACGTGGAGAAGCCATTTACGGAACGGGTCGAGGACGCGGAGCGAATTTTAGAAACGGCACGGCAGAAGGAATTGCAAGTATGTGCGGGACATCAACTGCTGTATGAACCACCAACCCGAGTTCTCTCGCAGTACTTACCCGCTATCGGGCAGCTCGCACACATCGAAAGCTACTTCTCGTTCCGAACCGTTCGCCACGCACCGGGAGGTCGGCGTGTCCTTCGGGCCGATCATCAATTGCTCGATATCCTCCCACATCCGGTCTATTTGCTTTTGCGCGTGCTTGAATTGGCCGCGGAAGGACCCATTCGCCTGGAGTCGCTCCGACTCAGCCAGTCTGGAACCGTTCATGCGTTGGTTTGTCGCGGAAACGTCACCGGTACGCTCGTGGTCACGTTGGAAGGTCGGCCGGTCGAGAGCTACCTACGCGTTGTCGGACGCAATGGATCGTTGTTCGCGGATTACGTGCGTAGCACCGTTCAACGATCGATCGGGCCCGGTTCATCGGGTGTCGATAAACTTGTTGCGCCGTATCGCCAAGCGTGGCAGCTGGTCGCGGGTACGACGGTCTCCATGGCCGCGCGATTTTTAAAGCGGCAGCGGAGCTATCCCGGGCTGGTCGAATTGTTCAGTGATTTCTACGACGCCGTTCGCATAGGCCGACCATCGCCGCTGACTCCGGAAAGTCTCGTTGAAACGGTGCGCATCTGTGAAGAGGTTGCCGAGGCATTACGAGAGCGAGAAGCCAATGCCCATGCGGGGGCGGTAGCGAAGCCGATCGAGAGCCGAGGTGTCGTGGTAACCGGAGGGACCGGACTCTTGGGAAAAGAGATCGTCCATGGCCTGTTGGCCCTAGGTCGTCCAGTTCGGGTCGTGGCTCGCCGAGATCCTCCGCCGTGGGAGCGAATCTCTGGCGTGGATTACGTTGTAGCCGACGTTGTCGATGATGCCGCGCCACATCTGTTCAAGGGCATCGAGGCAGTCGTCCATGCGGCCGCTGAGACCGCCGGGGGGTGGGAAGAGCATCAGCGCAATTCCCTCGATGCAACGGAGCGTATGGTCCGTGAAGCCGCGGCGGCGGGGGTGCGACACTTCCTTCATGTGAGCAGTTTGGCGGTGTTGGCTCAGGGAAAGGGTCGCCCGATCGGTGATAATCATCCGCTGGAACCGTATAGCAGGGGATCGGGTCCATATGTGTGGGGAAAGCTGGAGTCGGAGCGTTTGGCGGTGCGGCTTGGCTCCGAACTGGGTATTTCGGTCAAAGTGGTCCGTCCCGGGGCTCTGATTGACTATCGAAGTTTCGAACCTCCCGGTCGACTGGGCAAACGCCTCGGAAACCTGTTTGTAGCGGTGGGCTCGCCGGAAGATCGACTCGGCATCGTCGATGTCACCTTCTCCGGCCGGACATTGGCCTGGGCGATCGAGCATTGGGAAGCCTTACCGAGCCCTCTGAACCTCCTGGACCCCGTCCTCCCCACCAAACGCGAACTGTTAGCAAGGCTCCGAACGGGTAATCCAGATCTCGTGGTTGTCTGGTTGCCCCGGTTTGTGCTTGCTCCACTCTCATTGGTGGCGACCTTGTTGCAGAGGATGCTATGGCCCAACAGGCCAGCAATTAATATCTCGAAGGTCTTTTCTGTTGAGGCCTACGACCCGGCGGGAATTCTGCGGTTGATAAACTTGATGAAGGATTCCGGAGCGCAGCTCTAACCTTGGTCGGCGGCTATATCTCCTAAGGTTTCATAGACCTATGAGTGAACTTGTTGCAGTGATATTAGGGACGATGCTTCTCCTGCTTACGGCTTTGATCTGCTATCAGTGGATCCTTGCGATTGTTGCATTGAAAAATCGGGATCGAAAAGTGATCGGCTCAACCAATGAGCCATTCACGAAATTTCTGATTTTGATGCCGGCTCACAATGAAGAGATTTGCTTGCAATCAACCCTCTCTAGTTTGAAAAATGCCAACTATCCAACGCATCTTGTCCACTTTGTTGTAGTAGCGGATCGCTGTACAGACCGGACGGTTGCAATCGCCAAAGCCGAGGGTATTGAATGCCACGAAAGGAACGAGGGACGGCCAGGTAAGGGGCCAGCAATAGCCTGGGCATTAGAACGGATGCGAACGGCGTCCTATGATGCACTCGTTATTCTTGATGCGGACACGGTAATAGATATCGAAGTCTTCCGAATGTTTGCGGCTGCGCTGGAATCAGGTAAAGCAATTCAACAAGGCTTCTGCTACATCTCGAATCCGTGGCAAAGCCTGTTTACTAGAGTGATAGCAGTAACCAGCATGATGCGTAATGGCCTCTTTTATACCGGAAAGACCTGGATGGGATTGCCCGCGATGTTAGCTGGAACAGGAATGTGCTTCCGTAGAGACATCCTTGATCGTTACGGTTGGACCTCATTTTCCGTTGGAGAGGACTGGGAGTTTTCAGCGATGCTGTTGCTAGCAGGCGAACAGATCTTCTTCAATCCTCAGGCACGGATCTATCAACTCGAATCAATTGGGTTGCGACAGGCGTCGCGCCAACGGCTTCGCTGGGCTAGCGGCCGTCACGAAGTTGCCGGGCATAGCGCTTGGGGCCTGTTACGCCAGGGGATTTGGTCAGGCAAAGCATACCTTGTAGACGCTGCGATCACACTACTATCTCCTAATTATTCCAGTCAGACTTCCTTGGCGATGATGTTTCTGATTGGGTCAGGTCTGCTGTATGGAGACTGGCTTACGAATGCATTTGTTATCTGGAGTGCTGTCCTCGTTCTTTTGCTAGGCGCCTATTTCATCATGGGTGCCTTGCTGACCGATGCACCAGCAAGGGCATTGGTTGGTGTCCTCATGATTCCAATTTTTCTGCCCTGGAGGTTGGTCATTGAGGTGTTGGGGTTCATTGGTTTTGGTCGGACTACCTGGTTCCGAACGACTCGTGTGACCTCGTCGACCCCATAATTGCTTATTGAGGGGAGAAGTACTGCATGTGCGGTATCGTAGGAGCGGTCTGTCGTTACATAGGGGGTGTCGATCGGGGGTTAGTTAGGCAGATGTGCCGCCTCATCCGTCGACGCGGACCCGACGACGATGGATTCTATTTTGGCGATCGAGTCGGACTCGGCATGAGGCGACTTGCGATCATCGATGTGCGCACTGGTAAGCAGCCCATATCTAATGAAGATCAGACGATTTGGGTTGTGTTCAATGGGGAAATCTACAACTACCGTGAGCTGAGAGAAGATCTGGTCGAGAGAGGACACCGCCTGGAGACATTTTCGGATACGGAATGTCTGGTGCATCTCTACGAAGAGTATGGTGACGAGTTCGCGATCCACTTGCGAGGCATGTTCGCCTTTGCCCTGTGGGATGATAGACAAAAAAAGCTCCTTCTGGGACGAGATCGCCTCGGCATCAAGCCCTTCTATTATTGGCACGACGAGACGACCCTTTATTTTGGAAGTGAATTGAAGTGCCTACTAGCAGTGGGCCAAATCGAACGGCGTATTAATTTGAGGGCTTTCGCGGATTATCTGACATTTAAGTACGTCCCTGGTCCTCAATCCATCTATGAGGGAATTCAAGAACTGCCGCCCGCCCATGTTGCTGTCTGGCAGGATGGCACCCTGCGGCTCAGACGTTACTGGAATCTGAGGCCGGTTACGGCAGGACATCGAAGTGTCGATTACTACGCCGAAGGGTTGCTGCATCATCTTCAGGAAGCCGTCCGACTTCATATGGTCAGTGAAGTCCCGCTCGGAGCATTTCTGAGCGGGGGGATCGATTCGAGTGCGATCGTTGCGTTGATGTCCGAGGCAGGTCAGGGCAAGGTCAAGACATTTACGATTGGTTTCGAGGATGGTCAGGGGGGCGTGGACGAGCGGCCATTCGCGCGGACCATTGCCGAGCAATACGGAACGGATCACTCCGAATACTTGTACGAGAATCCAGAGAAGCAGATCGGAGAAATGTTGCCAGCTATCATCGAAGCCTTCGACGAACCATTTGCCGATTCGTCTGTGATTCCTAACTTCATGATCGCGGAGGCTGCACGAAAATTCGTCACCGTGGCTCTCTCGGGGACGGGAGGCGATGAGCTGTTCGCCGGGTACGAGCGATACCGGGGAGCGTTGGCTGCGGAACGATACCGGCATTTCCCACGTCTGCTTCGGCGTGGATTGATTGATCCGTTAATACGCTCGCTTCCTGAGATACGGGCGGCCGGTCTCTGGATCGATCGAGCCAAGAGGTTTGTCGAAGGGAGTGACCTCCCACTTCCTCGACGGTATCAGCGATTTCTAGCCGCATTCGATGAACGTGAAAAGGCGAACGTGCTCCATCCTGATGTCCTCGACTCTCTCAGAAAGGCGGGAAGCTATTCCACACCCTTGGCGATGGATCGTGTGGAAGCCTGTGAAGATTCGCTCGGGTGGATGCTGAGGACAGATATGCACACCTATTTGCCGGATGATGAACTGCGCAAGACCGACCGGCTGAGCATGTGGCACTCACTCGAAGTCCGTGTACCGTTCTTGGATCACAAAGTCGTCGAATTTGCTGCCTCGATTCCGACGAAGTACAAGCTCAGCGGGATGACGAAGAAGTTTGTGTTGCTCAAGTCACTCGAAGGGCGATTGCCTGCCAGCATATTGACGCGCAAGAAGCAGGGATTCTCAATTCCTCTGAGCGACTGGTTGCGTGGGCCGCTTCGTAATCTGCTTCGCGACGCCCTTGGTGCGCGTACGGTGGAGAGACAGGGGTTGTTAAGCAGTCGAAAGGTCTCGAGCCTCTTGAGGGACCACGAGGAAGGCCGAGAAAATCACGAAGTAAAATTGTGGACATTATTCACCCTGGTACTCTGGTACGATCACTATTTTGCGGTGGAACGAAGCCAAAAGTGACAGCGATCTTACGGCGGAGGCAGCTAAGCGTGTCATCGCGCGATAAAATCATAATGCTCGTTCTATTTGGTATTTCATTATGCCTTCGACTAGCAGCTCTGTACCTGGTTCCAGAACCGCACCTTTCATCAAATGCAGTGATCGCATACCTTGGTGGTGCTCGCATGTTGCTGGAAGGAAAGGGTTTTAGTGATCCATCTTTTCCAGTTTTTACTCCCCCCCTTTATGCCATTGTAATAGCAGCCTCTTCGTACGTGTTTGGATATGAACAGTTGCCTATTAAGGTGCTGCAAATACTGTTGGACTCGGCAACCACGGTGATCGTGTATCTGGTTGCACTAGAGATTTTTGGCGCTCGGGTAGCTTTAATAGGCGGTGTCATGCAGATGGTCTACCCTTTTTCCATCTATTCCACCCTTTTTATAGGCCCAGAGGCTCCCTTCACATTTCTATTGGGGCTTTTCGTTCTGCAGACTCTGTATGGCCTCAAGTACGGGCGATCAAGGTATTTTGGTGCCTCTGGTGGTGCACTCGGCCTCGCAACACTGATGAGAGGGACAACACAACTTATTCCAGCATTTGTCCCTCTGTTGATAATGAGTTTTCAACCGTCTGGTTTAGTCCGGAGACGAAGCCTAATGTTCTTTGTGATTCCATTCCTGGTCCTCATATTGCCATGGAGCATTAGGAACTATGTTGTGCTGGGTGAATTCATCCCAGTAGGACTGGCTGGCGGTAATTTCTTGTATGGTGCATCTGAGGATTTTTGGACGATTTCAACGCGTGAAGAAGCGCTGCCCATCGCATTGGATTCTCTACGTGCTAATGGAAAAATTCCAGAGGATGCATATGCGTCTGGGGTTTATGACGCAGACAGAACAGCCATTAGGGCAGGGCTTGAGCTTTACAAGACTCGGATTCAGGAAGGCGCTGTAAGTATACTGTCACTTATGGGGAGAAAAGCCGTTCACTTATGGTATTCGACGGAGTCTGGGGAAAACCAAGGAATCATCCTGGCAATAAACCTATTTCTATACCTTTTAGCGATTGCAGGTGCCGCACAGGCTGTAATGCAAAATAATAGATACGCATACCTGTTGTTGGGCATCTTGGGATATTTTGTAGCAGTCCATTTGGCTATGGTTCCGCTGTTTCGGTATATGTTGCCCGTTATGCCGTATATGATGATTTTTGCCGCTGCAGCGATGGTCCGATGGTGCGAACTGTGGCTCCCGGGCGCTTCGAATATGATGGGTACCAATGGCAGCTACAGTTGATTCTGTGTGCCAGTTCGCTGACGCGCAACTGTCTGGGTAGGGAAGACGTCCGTTGGCAGGACGTGGATGGGAACCTATTCTGGACTTGCTGCGGTCAATTGGGTCAGACCATGATCAGCACATCGTGCCCAACAATCTACCATACAAATGTAATGCATGGAAAGCATGTGAACCTGTTAGACGGGCCAACGATTGGAGCTCACATGATGGTAGGTGCTTGTGCAGCGTTCGGCGTTTGCTGAAGGGGTTGAGGCGATGAAGGATGTCACGACACGGGAGCTCGTTAGCTTTCTCAAACGGCGAAACTGTCCAAGTCCAGGTGTTTTTAATAGATGGAAAATGGTTTACCGACCCTATATTTGTCCGTTCGATACTCTCCTTGGTTACATGCCGGAAGGGCAAGCAGTTCTGGATATCGGTTGTGGAGGAGGGGGATTCCTTCAATTGGTTGCCGAATATCGCATGCCAATTGCGGTTGCTGGCCTGGAAACCAAAACGCAATTAACAGTCGCCGCACGAGATCAATTCGAAACGTCTTTTAGCCGAATACCCTCGCGATTTGAGACTTACGATGGAATAACTTTACCAGGATGGACAGAAGAATATGATTATGTGTTTCTCATTGATGTCTTGCATCATGTGCCATGGCATCAACAGCGGCCCATGCTAGAGTCTATCCTAAGCTTGATGAAACGCGGAGCAAAGCTTGTGATTAAAGATATAGATGCTGGTGAGAGAATGTGGTGTCTCTTTAACAAAATTCACGATCTAATAGTCGCAGGAGAGTTGCCACGGGAGGTGCGAGCCGAAGACCTTCGCGAACAACTCCGGACAATTGGTTTTCTGATAAGGGATTTTTCCACACAGCGTCTGTATGTTTATCCACACTTCATAATTGTATGCGAGAAGTTGTAATCAGCACACGAGCTAAACCATGCCGTCGACCCACATGAGGCGTACAGATCTAGCTGGCAAAGCGTTCATTGGGGCTGCCAGAGAGGTCTTATTGCTGTTTAGTGCGATGCGCCCCGCTGACTGGGTGAAAAACGTGTTTGTGGTAGCCCCGTTATTTTTTTCCGGTCAGGCAGCCGTTTTCGATAAGGTTGCCCTGACGGGGATTGTGGTGGTGGCATTTTGCGCGATGTCGAGTGCTGTTTATCTGTTTAATGACATCAATGATCGCGAACATGATCGCCTCCACGAGAAGAAGCGGCACCGGCCGATTGCCTCCGGGGAACTAAGTACGGGGCTTGCTGCAAGCGCAGCTTCTATATTGGCAATTCTATCCATCGCCATCGTGGGCTTTTCTTGGAAGGTGGTTGGAGTACTGGTCTGCTATGGGGTTATTAATGTTGCGTACAGTCTATGGACCAAGCACGTTGTCATTGTGGACGTGATCAGTATTGCCATGGGATTCGTCCTGCGGGTTTTCGCGGGAGGGCTCGCAATAGAGGTGACTCCCTCGTCCTGGCTTATACTAGCGACCTTCTTGCTGTCATTGTTCTTGGGGCTGGCGAAGCGACGGCATGAACTTTTCTTGATGAGGACCGACGCGAACAGTCACAGGCCTGTTCTGGAAGAGTATTCCATCAAGTTAGTCGATGAGTTGATCTCGGTCGTTACTCCGGTGACGCTATTAACCTATATCCTATATACACTTGATGAAAAAACTATTCATCACTTTCGCTCAGAGCATCTCTACGTGACAAGCTTGTTCGTCGTGTTTGGCATCTTTCGTTATCTGTACCTAGTCCATCGAAAGGATTTGGGTGGCTCTCCGACGGATTTAGTAGTGAAGGATATTCCGCTGGTCCTGTCCATCTTAGGCTGGATCTCAGCCTTCCTCCTCATCGTCTACCTGTCGTGACGCACCCGCCGAGCCTCGTTGTCTTCGACCTTGATCATACACTCACTCGCCGCGACACGTTTCTTCAGTACCTCGGGGGATTTCTGCTGAAGCGACCCGGGCGAATCTGGAGAACCTGGTCCCTTCCCTATGCGGTGGCGGCATTTATGCTAGGGAAATTAGACAACGCCGAACTCAAGCAGAGATTCTTACGGAGCATCCTTGGCGGTGTGTCGAGAGAGGAGCTTCAGACTTGGACTGCGGAATTCATACATCAGGTCGTGCATAGAGGTATGCGCCTCGACGGGCTGTCCGCGATCGAAGCACATAAGAGCAAAGGTGCAACCCTCATCTTGCTATCTGCTAGCCCGGATATCTATGTAGGGGAGTTGGGAAAGGAATTGGGATTCGATGAGGTCATTTGCACCCTTGTGGAATGGGATCAGGACCGTATAACCGGCAAGTTATCAGGTTCCAATGTACGTGGAGAAGAAAAGGTAAAGCTGCTCAAGGAAATTCGGCGGCGCTTTCCTAACCGCCGCATCATCGCATATGCCGACAATCAGTCGGATCTGCCGATGCTCCAACTAGTTGATCACGGTGTGTTGGTCAACGGAGCGAAGCATGCTCAGAAGCTGGCGAGCCAGATGGGAATAGATCTTGTTGTGTGGCACTAATGGTGCTCTATATTAGGTCACGTAGCCGATGCGGCGGGTCATCCTTGAGTTCATCTCCTTCTTCATTTCATCTGTCACGTGCCCGCCGATTGTGTATTCTTCTCCGAAGCAAGGGACATCTTTCATTTCTTCAGCGCGTTTGGCGAGGAATTCCCTCAGTGTACAGATGACCCTAGCTGGATTGCCGGCTGCTACGACATCATCCGGAATATCGCGCGTGACGACGCTGCCTGCCCCGATGATGACATTGGAGCCGATCGACACCCCTGGAAGCACGAGCGTGGATGCGCCGATGAATACCTGATTGCCGATGGATACTTTGCCGATTCGAGTATAACCAAGAAACCTCTTCGTGCTCGCATCATGGGCCAAAATATGAACCCGGGGAGCTAGTGTTACATGGTGGCCAATCGTAATATGCCAGCAGTGGCTTGTATCGATAACCACTTCTTCCTGCATAACAAAATTGTTCCCAACCGTTAGTCCTCTCTGTCGTAAGCAAGCTAGAGGGTTCGAGCCCCCTACCAGCTTGCGAATGATATGCAACAGATGAGTCATGATTTGAGCCGAATACCTAACATGAGTGCCTCTGCCATACAAGTAGCATTCATCGACACTGGCCGTGTTGCCGATCATGCAATGGGATGGATAGGGGGCTATGTGATTAGGTAGCCTACGGCAAGCAACGAGCATGACGACAGGTGGATGGTACAACGCACAGTTGGTCTAGTCGTACTCAGGCTTGCAGGCTTTCGGCCTTAAGGCTAGGAAATGGTGCCCAGAAGGATGCTCGCCGTACTGGCTGAGCATGACTGAAGCATTGAAAGTGTTTGTAGATCCTAGTTGATCACCTCCGAAGACGGGCGTTCAGTTCGCTCTAAGATTTACTGGCGAAGCCGGTGGTGTTGTGTCGCCCTTCGTAGTCCCTCCTGCGCCCTTTGGAGCGCTGATACGTATATGATCAAACCTCTGCTCATCAGCGTTGCTGTGTTGTTCCGAACCGTCCCAGGATGGCGTGAGTTGAAGGTGGCTGAAAGTTCGATCATTGTAGTTCACATTCTGATAGTCCCCAAACAACTGCCCATCGACCCACCAGCGAAGAATGCCATCTCGCGATGAATTTGTGGAACTGGTCTTGTTATACACCTCGATGCGGTGCCATTGACCCATTGCGATAGCGGGATTGGCCTTATTGCCAAAAAGGACCCATGTGCCACCCACATCACCGAAACCGTTACCAAGGTGCGAATTATCGACGCCCATCTCTATCTGAAATGCGATGTTCCGAGAGGTACTGAACGGTGGGCCGTACATATCCATATAGTATTCTCCTGTATGGGTCCAGAGGAAGGCAATTTTATTGTGGTTATTGGAGTATCCCTGATATGGATTGCTTGGCTTCCACCAGAAGGCGTAATAAAGTTCATTCGTAGACGATGGTAGCGGGTAGTAGATATCTCCACCACCGCTTCCGGTCGAAGGATTGAATGTGTACCGGAGCACATTGCTTGGCGAAAAAGGTGCTGTAGAATCCGCCCCTATTGTTCCGGAACCGTAGGCTGGCAACCAGCCTCCGCCTGGTGTTGCATTGAAAGCATAGTCGTTTAGCAGTGTCGATCCGCTTGGTTCGTTTGGCCACGATTGAGCTGAGGCCTGGCTCGGCCACATGAGGCATGCGGCGATCAGCAATGTCGCGAGAACAGCGAGGTGTCCAGAGTGGCGTGTCATAATCAACGATCTCCCTTCTAAGCCCAGTTCGTTTTAGAAGATACTCTTACTCACTTCGTTTGACCAGCCTGATTCGTTTCCCGTGTTGTCATAGGCGGTGACCACGAAGAAATAGGTCGTCCCCGCTTGCAGGCCGGTCGCCGTATAGCTGGTGATGTTGCCTTGGATCACGGCGATCGGCGCTCCGTACGCGCCGGACGCCGTGGCTCTATAGACTTTGTATCCGGCCAAATCAGACTCGCCGTTGGCACTCCAGGTCAAGCTCGCCGATTGATTGACCGTGCCTGCCGATAGCGTGAGTGACACTGGAATGGTCCGCGGGGTATTGGTCGCACCCGAGGCCGTGACGGTGATCATCGCGTTGTAGGTGCCTGCCGCCAGGCCGCTCTTGTTTACGCTCGCCACGATCGTATTGCCGGATTGTGTGGCGGTCAACCAGCTTGCATTGTCCGTCACACTCCAGGTGAGCGTACCCGTCCCCACGTTGCTGACGCCGATGCTTTGGCTGCCCGGATTACTGCCGGACGTCGTGGCGCTAAATGAGAGACTGGTCGGGCTGAGCCCGATGGTCGGCGTCGGGGCTGGCGCGGTGATCGTCACCGTGACAGGTACTGTCACGACAGGATTGGTGGCGCCGCTGGCCGAGACGGTCACCGTGGTCGTGTAGGTGCCGGCCGACAGGCCGCTGGGAACGATCCACATGTTGACCGAGCCGTTTCCCGTGCCAGACCCGGTATTTTTTTGGAGCCAATCGACCGGATCGGTCGCGACCCAGTTCAGCGTCCCGCCACCAGTGTTCGAGATGTTCAGCGTTTGGCTGGCGGAATATGCCGTACTGGCATCGACTGTGTAGGAGAAGCTGGTTGGGCTGACGCTGATGGTAGGCGATGGGGCTGGCGCCGCCGAGATCGTGAGGTTGACGGGAATGGTTTGCGGCGTATTCGTCGCTCCAGAGGCCACGACCGTAATGGTTCCGCTATAGTTACCAGCTGACAATCCCGAGATGTTGACGCCGGACACGATGGAGTTGCCGGATTGCGTGGCCGTCAACCACGACTGATTGTCGCTGACGCTCCAGGTTAAACTCCCGGTCCCCGTATTGCTCACCGCGATGGTTTGATTCGACGGGTTGGATCCACCTGCCGTCCCCGAGAACGACAGTGCGCTAGGGCTCAAGCCGATCGTCGGCTGCGCGGCAGGTGCTCCGACGACTAACGTGACGGGGATGGTCTGGGGCGTATTGGTCGCGCCTGTGGCGACCACCGTAATGGCGGCCGTATAGGTGCCGGCCCCCAAGCCGGTAAGATTCGTACTCGCGACGATCGAGTTCCCGGATTGCGTCGCGGTCAGCCATGCGGCATTGTCGCTCACCGACCATGTCAGTGTCCCTGATCCCGTATTGCTGACGACAATAGATTGGTTCGTGGGATTGGTCGCCCCCTGTGTGCCGGAGAAGCTGAGCGAGGTGGGCGACAAACCGATCGTGGGTTGAGGCGCGGCCGTGACGGTCAGCGTGACCGGAATGGTCCGCGGAGTATTGGTCGCTCCGGTAGCAGTGACGGTGATCGCCGCGGAATAAGTACCTGCCCCTAATCCGGTCAGATTGACACTTGCAAGAATAGAACTCCCGGACTGGGTAGCCGTCAGCCAACCCGCATTATCGCTCACCGACCATGTCAGTGTGCCCGATCCCGTATTGCTGACAGTAATGGATTGGTTTGCAGGATTAGTCGAACCTTGTGTGCCGGAGAAGCTGAGGGAGGTGGGCGACAATCCAATCGTGGGCTGAGGCGCCGCTGCGATGGTCAGCGTGACCGGAATAACACGCGGTGTATTCGCGGCGCCGCTTGCCGCGATGGTAACACTGGATGTGTAGGTGCCGGCCGCCATTCCAGTGGGATCGATCCACACGTTGACCGAGCCATTACCGCTCCCAGACTGGGTATTTTTCAGCAGCCAACTGGATGGATCGCTCGCCGTCCAAGACAAACTCCCTCCGCCACTGTTTGTGATGGTCAAGGTCTGATAGGAGGGTGTGACCGTCCCCCCCTGGGCCGAGAACGACAGCGCACTCGGGCTCACGGTCAAATCCGGTGCCGGTTGGGGTGCCGCGACCACGGTCAGTGTTACCGGGACCGAGAGCGGTCCATTCGCAGCCCCCGACGAACTCAGCGTCATCATGCCGGTGTACGTGCCGGCGGCGAGGCCGGTGATGTTCACCGACACAGAGACCGACTGCGTACCCGATCCGGACGACGTGTTGGGATTCAACCACGCGGCATTGTCCGCGAGTGTCCATGCGGGGGTGGTCCCGCCGGTGCTCGAAATGGTCAGCAACTGATTGGCAGGATTGCTCGTCCCAGCCGTTGCTGAGAAACTGAGTGCCCCAGGCGCGATGCTCAGTGTGGGCGCTGGTGCTGGAGCCGGCGTTGGCGTTGGTGCAGGGGTAGGGGATGGAGTCGGAGCGGGTGCTGTCTCGACCGGAGCAGACTTCTTCTGGATCTGTTCAACCACGCGCTCGACCTCGGGAAACTTGCTCTGGAGTCTCGTGAAGCCTCGACCACTGATCGATGGGCCTTTCCCGTTTCCAGATGAACCAGGGTTGGCCAACGTGCTTGAAGAGGGAGTCGCTCCTGGACTTGAAGAAGTTCCCGCCGATCCCGTTTTGGCAGATGTCTTGGCCGAGCCCAGCACGCCTGGTTTCGGTGACGCTGTGCCTAACGGCACCGTGGTCGGCGCGCTTGGCATGAGCGTTGCGGCTGGTCGAGGAGGTGCAACCGTGCTCGAAATCGACGTTCCAACCTGTGCCTGTGTAGCCTGGGTCGAGCTGCTTGGGGCAGGAGGGAGGGGCGCTGGCATATGAGCGCGATCGCTCGACGACCGAGGCCGTGTGCTCGATCGACTTTGGCCGGAGTGTTTGGTTTGGCCCTGTGCGGTCCCGGCGTATGGCGACACGGTCGACATGGAACTCTTGGACGGTTTCCGGATCAACGAATGCGACGACGAATCGGCGTCTTTTCCCGATTCCTTGACAGATTCCTCAGTGGCAGGCTGAGCGGCGGCGTTGGTCGGCCCGAAGAGGAGCCCCGGGCTCAGTACCGAGAGGCTCAACCACACGCTGGCCCACGAAAGGATGAGGAGAGGATCTGAGAGGGAACGCGAGCACCGATCATCGCTCTGTTGCATGGGTCCGGCCCTCCTTTACACTTCATCGGCCGGCTACCACGCCCCTGAAGGGATCTCCCGCACGGCGGAAGATGCGGTGTGACCCGCTTCCTTGTCGGAGCCCGCGTGGCAGCCAGACTGACCGTCAGGATGTGGAACGAGTCCCGCTGAGGTCTCTTGGCTTTGCGTCCTGCCTTCTCAGGCAGTTTGCCCTTGTCACGCCAATTATCTTGTCTTGGTCGTTTGGATCTTTTCTTGTCGATCCCTCTTATCCATCGGGTTAGAAGCAATGCGAGCGTGGCTCTCTACGGCATCGCTCGATATCGGGGCTTGGGGAGAAGCAAGAGAGATGCCGAGGAGCAATTCACGTTCGTCGCAGCGCCATTTTTTTGTATTCCTCGTTTTATCCCACACTTCTGGCCCAATCGACCTCTTCATCAGTCAAATTTTGGAACGCGACCACTGTTCCTCACGTGACGGACTGTACGCCAGATGTACAAGGTGTAGGTTCACACCCCCAGGTCTCTTCCATTCTTGCGATCATTCGTCGTGGCACAGCTCGGTCTGGGCCGGCACCGGTCATCTTCCGCCAATCGGGGAAGCTGAGGAGGGATGCCAAATACTCGACGCAGGCAGACCGTGGATTTGTGATGGTATCGAGGTCGCGACCTTTGCCAATGTGTCTTAGTTCAGGATGTTTGCGGGTACTGCTTATCCGTTGCATTAGGTTTCATGCCATTTTTTCCGTCGCTCCTCGCATGGATAGTTTTCCCGGCTCCGTCCCGAGACTTTCTCGAGGCCTGATTGGAGCTAGCTCTCTCGGTAAGTTTGGGTGAAATCTAGAACGACCCAGTTAGGAGGGGGAGGAACTCGGGTGGACACTATATGAGCTTACAGGCCCATTGAGCTTCCTGCACTTCGCAGAATTGGGACAATCGACCCCCCCCAAAAGGGTGGTTTGAGCCAACGTTGAACCGGAGTACCATGTCGCGCGCTTTATTGCGTAGGGGTACCACTACTCGGATGGAGGGGTGATCCCAGGCGAGCCAGCAGTTTCATTAATATCGCTAAATTAGGGGAAATACCTCATGAAATCGTTGACCGTTGAAAAAAGTGGAAGCGGAGTCTGGCCCTACGTTCAGATCGCGCGCATCGACCATTGGTTCAAGAACGTCTTCATGTTCCTGGGCGTTATTGTCGCCCTATTCGCGGAGCCGGGCCTGTTCTCGTCGAGCATCATCCCGTCGATCATGATGGGCCTGTTGGCGACGTGCTTGATTGCCTCGAGCAATTACTCACTGAATGAATTGCTCGATGGCCCGCGGGATCGTCTACACCCGGAAAAGCGTCATCGGCCCGTTCCGAACGGACTCGTCCGCCCAGGGCTCGTCTACGTACAATGGGCAGGGCTGGCGGCGGTGGGCATGTGGCTCGCCCTGCGCGTCAATGTGCCTTTTGCGGCGACCGCGGCGTCCTTCTGGTTCATGGGCTTGGTCTATAACGTGCCTCCGATCAGGACCAAGGAATGGCCTTATCTCGATGTCCTTTCTGAATCCATCAATAATCCCATCCGCTTGTGCCTCGGGTGGTTCATACTGATTGACGGAAAGGTACCGCCGTTATCCCTCGTGCTTGCTTATTGGATGATCGGGGCATTCTTCATGGCGGTGAAACGGTACGCCGAGTATCGGCATATCGGAGATCATACCACCGCTGCCGCCTATCGAAGCTCTTTCGCGTACTATACGGAAAAACGGCTCTTGCTGAGCCTCTTCTTCTACGCGGCCGCAGCCACGTTATTTGGGGGCGTCTTCATCGTACGCTATCACGTCGAACTCATTTTGTTGGTTCCTCTCGCCGCCGGGATGGTGACCTATTATTTGGAGATCGGCCTCCGGCCCAACAGCCCGGTCCAGCATCCGGAGCGCTTATATCGAGAGGGGCGCTTCATGACCTACCTCGTTCTCTGCCTGGGGACCTTCGTGTTGTTGATGTTCACCCACATTCCTGCACTGCATGACTGGTTCGGTGTCGATGCCCAAGTTCCCAAGCTCTGGAGCATCGGCTCGAACCGATAGTGGCCAACCTGGCGGGTAAAGGCACACCGTCATGTGCCGATCGTAAACCGCCCTACCGCGCGCCGCTTCCACGGGTAAGAAATGGCACAGAACGCGGATCAGTCCACCCTGACCGGCGGAGGTCCTGTCATCCTACGGTCCGCTGTTGAAACCGGGGGCGAAGTGAGCGGCCTGATGGATACCGGCCCGTCTCGTGAACAGCGGGTATATAACGCGGTCTTCGGCTGCCTGGTCGTTTTGCAACTCTGTCCGATCTGGTTCTCTCCTTATCCCGCCATGCATGATTACCCGAACCATCTGGCGCGGGCCGTCATACTCCATGACTATGGTGCCGTTGCGTTCTATCAGACTCAATATGAGTACGAGCCGAACTGGTGGCTGATCCCCAATCTGGCCATGGATCTGCTGGTGCCGCTTCTCATGACGTTCGCTGGAGTGGAGGTAGCGAGCCGTCTCTTTCTGTCGCTCACTGTGCTGGTGTTCGCGGCGGGCGTGCATCTTCTGGGAACGTCTGTCAATGCGCGTCCCCATTGGAGTGCCGTGGTGAGCACGTTCTTTCTCTACAATTTCTTCTGGCCCATGGGCTTGCTGAACTATCTGTTCGGTCTGGGCGTGTTTTTCATTGCGCTGGCGTTCTGGCTGCGATCCCGCTCCGAGTGGACGTGGGGGCGGTATCTTCTGATGACGCTTTTGGCGGCGAGCTGTTATGTCGCCCATCTGTCCGCGTTCATCTTTCTGGGTGTCGCGGCCGTGTGTGTGACGGGTCTTGATGTGCTAAAGACGAAGCAGGTCCGAATCCAGCACCTGCTCGACTTCATACCGCTCGTTCCACCGGTCGTGGCCTATCTCTGGTACACCTCCGGGATTGCGCGAAAAGATCCCATGCAGTGGTGGGATCCGATTTTGATCAAGAAAGCGACCGGCCTCGCGTACCCGTTTCTCAGTTATGACGCGGTCCTGGATGGAACGTTGGGGGTGACCTTCGTCGGGTTGATGCTGCTCTCGTGGAAATATGCCGGGTCGCCTCGCCTGGTTCGTGAGATGGTGGTGGCCGGCGGAGTGTTGTTCGTGCTCTACCTCATCGCGCCCATGAGTGGAGGGGTGGCATCCACCTATGTCGACCGCCGGATCATCATCCCTGCCGCCGTTCTGCTCGTATTGGCGCTCCGGATCGATGTGTCGCGCAGAGTGGCCCGCGCGGTCCTCGCGGGCTTGATCGTGCTGTGTGCCGTGCGGGCTGCCGAGGTTTGGTACTACTGGAATCGGATCGGGACGGAGGTGGCTGCGCAGGTGCAGATGCTGGAGCGGATGCCGGAAGAAGCCAGGGTATACCCCATGTTCGTGCACGATCGGTCAATGACGGCTGATTGGTTATGGGATATGCACTTCTACCATACGGCTCACTATGGAACGATTTACCGGCATGCGTTTGTTCCAACCCTCTATGCGTGGCACGCGGCGTTTCCGATTCATCTTCGCTCTCCCGATACAGGCTATATGCCGACCGAGCGAGAGACGACTGTGGATCAAGTTAATTGGACACCGATTTTCACTCGCTATGACTACATTTGGGGATATAACTTGTCCTCGACGTTCAAACATTTTCTGGTGTCACATGGAGATGTGATCGTGGAACGGGGTCCGACGATGCTGATCCGCATCACGAAAGAGAGCCCGCCTGGTTGACGTTCTCGTCTCATCCGTCTCCGCACACTGGGCTGATGCTGTGGCAAGGGAACGGTTCGCGAGTGGTATCCGTGTGCCCCCTCTGACTCGGTCAATCGAAATCGAAGGATGGGAAAGAAGCCATTTCACCAGAGGAGTCGGCGTAAGGGCACTTTTCGTTTCCGTTTGGCCGTCATCTAAGGTACCGTGAGAAGCTGATCTTGCAAGGAGTGATGCCCGTGGCAAAACCGTCGAATCGAAAGCGGAACGTGCCCAACGCGCGAGCGGAGGAAAGGTCGATACACGGTAAATTGGTCGCTAAGCACGTGGCCGTGGTTGGGCTCGGATACGTGGGGCTGCCGATTGCCATCGCCTTTGCGAAGCATCTCCCGGTCCTGGGTTTTGACGTCAATACGGCTAAGATCGACGAACTGCGGCATGGAATCGATCGAACCAACGAGGTTTCCACAGCGGATCTCAAGGCATCGCGGGTGGTCTTTTCGTCCGATCCCACGATGCTGAGTCGGGCGGATTTTATCATCGTTGCGGTACCGACTCCCATCAATGACGCGCTCCAGCCCGATGTGACGGCACTCTGCCGAGCCTCCGAAACCATCGGTGCACACCTGTCGAAAGGGACCATCGTCGTCTACGAATCGACGGTGTATCCAGGTCTCACGGAGGAGATCTGTCAGCCTATCCTCGAGCAGACGTCTCATCTCAAGTGCGGACGCGACTTTCATCTCGGCTATTCGCCGGAACGTATCAACCCAGGCGACAAGGCTCATACGCTGGAGAGCATCATCAAAGTCGTCTCGGCTCAAGACGCCGAGACGCTGGACATTGTCGCCAATACCTACGGCCTCGTCGTCAAGGCCGGTATTCATCGCGCTTCGAACATTCGTGTGGCGGAAGCGGCCAAGGTGATCGAGAATACACAGCGCGATTTGAATATCGCGCTGATGAACGAGCTGGCCCTTATTTTCGATCGTGTGGGGATCGATACGAAATCGGTCTTGGACGCTGCGGGGACAAAATGGAATTTCCTCAAATTCACCCCCGGCCTCGTGGGCGGGCATTGTATCGGTGTCGACCCCTATTATCTGACGAGCAAGGCGGAAGCGGTGGGGTATCACCCTCAGGTCATTTTGGCGGGGCGCCGCATCAACAATGGCATGGGCAAGTTTATCGCGGAGAAGACGATCAAGCTTCTGAGCCTTCAGGATCGTCCGGTCAAGGATCTGCGTGTCGCCGTGCTCGGGCTGACGTTTAAGGAGAATGTGCCGGACCTTCGAAACAGCCGCGTGCCCGACATCATTCGGGAATTGCACGAGTATGGCGTGGAAGTCCTGGTTCACGACCCTCTGGCCGAGCCTGAGGAGGCGCACGTCGAATATAAGATTCACCTGTTGGAGTGGAACAAGATAATCAATGTCGATGCGGTGATCCTCGCGGTGTCCCACAGAGCCTATCTGGACATGGGGCTCTCGAAGATGCTGGCGCCCTTGCGGAAGAAGTCTCAGGGTGTGCTCATCGACGTCAAAGCCTGTCTGGATCCGACACTCGTGCCGCCAGGAGTGCGGTATTGGCGTCTTTAGCCTTCCCAGAGTCTCATCGAGTGGCAATGTCTCACGCCCCGCTGCGTTGGGGTGACACTTCCTCGGTCGCTCCCGCCCACCGCCTATCATTTATTTAAGTAGAACTCAAAAATATCATCGTAAGCCGTTGTTTCTTATACGGCAGAATTGCCATCAACGTACCGCGAATCGGCCTTGCCTTTCCTGCCAGGTATGCCGCAGGTCGTCCTACCGATCAATGTCAGGCGAATTATCCTCGCCTCATTGTCGTCCCGGCTTCCGTGTGAAGATCCTGTCCTGTGCCGCACCTCGTCCTCGTGCGGTTCCCGACGTGTCCGGCTGGCATAGGGATCGGATCCGGCTTCGCTGGGCGAGTCTTCCTCATGTGCATCAGTTCCCCTTGCTCGACACGCCGCGAACGTAGGAAAGACGCCATTTCTTGCGGTTCGTGAACGTTTTGTTAGACTTTCGTTGAAGTGCGTGTCTTCTCTCCACTCACCGCTGCTCGGGGTGTCTTGTGACGTCAGCGCCCGTATCAGGTCGTCGTGGTCCCTGTTTGAGCATCGGCCTTAGTTTGCTGGCGCTGGTCGCGTGTTCCACAGTGGCCGTGACGGAAATTAAGCAGGGTGACCAGCACGTGGCCGAGGGGAATTGGGAGGCCGCGATGCTGGCGTACCAACGGGCGTTGAAAGACGATCCATTTAACCCGTCACTGCTCAACAAAATGGAATTGGCTCGCGAGCGGACCAGCGCCCAATACGAGGAGCGCGGCCGCGCACTGTTGAAAGAAGGGCATGTCGACGCCGCGCTCGAAGCATTCAAACGGGCCCTGACGCTGACTCCGTCCCATCCTGGCCGCCAGCAGGCGCTGACCGATGGTTTACGCATGAAGGAAGCGCGGGACCTTATGCAGGAGGCCGACAAGTTGGCGCGTCTGGGACGATCCGACGAGGCGCTGGAAGCATACGCGCACGCGACGGAACTGGATCCCGGTGTGGGGCGTGCGACGGAAGAGATCTCACGTCTGAGCGAAAAGCAGGAGGCGTCGCGTCGCGACAGTCCGATGGGACGCCCCGTGACGCTGAAGTTCAAGAATGCGGGCTTGAAGGAAGTCCTGGAGAGTATCGCGCGGATCAACGGCATGAACGTCATGTTCGACAAGGACGTGCGGAACGATCCGGTGACCGTGGCGATTGAGGACACGCCGTTCGACGAGGCGCTGGAACTCATCCTGAGCAGTAACAGTCTCTTTTCGCGGCAGGTCGGTCCCCAAATGTTGTTGATTAGCCCGAACACGAAACAGAAACAGGAACAGTATCAGGACCTGATGATCCGGACGTTCTACCTGTCCAACAGCAAAGCCAAAGACATGTTGGCGCTGCTCAAGAGCATGCTCGACACGAAGCGCGTGCATGCGAACGAACAGCCCAATACCATCGTCATTCGAGATACGCCCGAAAAAGTGGAACTGGCGGAGCGCATCATCCTGGCGAACGACCGTGAAGAAGCGGAGGTCGTGTTCGACTTGGAAGTCTTGGAGGTCGATCGAACCAAAAACCTCAACTATGGACTGACCTATCCCAAACAGGCCGGTGTCGGCATCGTGCCGCCCGGATTTACCGGCACCCTGGCCGGCGACTTGGCCCAGCAATTCACCTATCGGCAACTCACCGGCCTCGGGAAGGACAACTTCCTGTTTCAGTTGCCCACCAACGTCGTGATCGATTTTCTGAAGTCCGTCACCGACGTCAAGACGCTCGCGTCGCCCAAGCTGCGGGTGGTGAACAATAGGAAGGGCGAAGTGAACATCGGTGACAAACAGCCCATTCTCCTGTCGACGACCAACGTGCTGCCGGGACAGGCGGCGACGGGCGCGGTGCCGACGACCTCCACCGTCACGTCCGTGGAATTTCGGGATACCGGAGTCAAAGTTACCGTCGAACCGTCGATCCGGATGACGAACGAGTTGGCTCTGAAGTTGAAAATCGAGGTCATCCGACTTGGCGAAAAAGTACTGTTGCAGGCCTCTCCTCCGATCGAACAGTTCCGGTTCGGCAACCGGACGGCGGAGACGACGCTCAGCATGAAAGACGGAGAAACCATCGTGCTGGCCGGGTTGATTCAGGAAGACGATCGCAAGACACGCGTGAGCGTGCCGTGGTTGGGTGATATCCCGGTGATCGGCGATTGGTTCAGCTCGTTCCAGATCCAGCGCATCACGACGGAAGTCGTCCTGACCATCACCCCGCACATCATGCAGCATCGACGCGCACCTCGGCCCGAAGCACAGGTGCTGTGGTCCGGAACCGATGGTCAGTATGCCACCAAGCCGCTCTTTACCGTGCCGGTACGACACAGTTCCGCCTCGCTCGGGTTGCGACCCGAGGGGGCTATCCGGACGCCGGCGGCCGAGAGTGGGGCCGTGCGTAGTCATCCCGCAGTCGGTGCGGCGGGACTGCGTGCCGAGGTGATGGAGGTGCGGCCGCTCGAGTGGCATCCCGGCGACCTGGCCGTTCGTGTGGGACAGGAGATCCGTCTGGCGTTGTCAGCTCAACATGGACATGACCTCAAGACGGGCTCGATGGGGCTGCGCTATGACCCGGCGGTCTTGGAATTCCGTCAGATCGACGCGGGCGGGGGATTGCGCAGAGCCGGCGGATCGGTGTCGGTGAAGCAGAAGGAATCCGACGCAGGAACGATCGAATTCGCAGTGACCTCTTCGGAGGGTGGGCCGACGGTCTCCGGCGAACTCCTGATCGCCACGTTTCTGGCAAAGGCTCCAGGTGTCGCGCAGGTCTATGCGGGCGAACTGGGGCCGACGGAGGGCAGGCAGGCGGAGGACCGATCGCCCCGCCCGGCCGTCGTGCGTGTTCGATGAAACAGTCCGGAGTCACGCTGGTCGAACTGCTCGTGACCATGTCGATCATCATGGTGCTGGCATCGGTCGCGTATCCGCTTCATCGGGTGTCAGCCACTCGCTCCAAGGAGATCGAACTGCGTCAGCATCTACGGGTCATGCGCGCCGCGATCGATGCCTTCAAGACCGATTGGAACCGCGAAGGGGATACGTTGTTGGGGACGGTGTGCCTGAAGAACCGCTTGAGCTGCAAGGACGTCGCGGGTCGCAACGGCTACCCCAAGTCCATGGAGGCTCTGCTGGCTGCTGAACTGAGTGGGCAGGAAGCCACCATCAAAGGCATCAAGGTGCGTCGCTATCTGCGTGCGATTCCGGTCGATCCGATGACCGGGACCACGAAGTGGCGACTGCGGTGCTATCAGGATCCGCCCACGGCGGATAATTGGTGCGGGACCGATGTGTATGACGTGTCGACGTTCAGCGAAGGGGTGGCGCTCGATGGGACTTCTTATCGGCAGTGGTGACGGAAACCTCCTGCCTCAGCGCGGCTTCACGCTGATCGAGTTGATGACGGTGGTGTCGATCATCGGCATCCTGGCGACGCTGGCGGTGCCGTCGTACCATTCGGCGTTGCTGAAGGCTCGGGAGTCCTCGCTGCGGCAGGACTTGTTCACGATTCGCGACGTCATCGATCAGCATCGTGCCGATCAAGGCAAGTATCCGTCGGTACTCGGCGACCTGGTGAAAGCCGGGTATTTGCGGACGATTCCCGTCGATCCGTTTACGCGTTCCGACACGAGCTGGCAGGAGAAGTTGGAGCAGACTGAAGGCGGGATTTTCGATGTCTTTTCAGGATCCGATCTCGTAGGGAGCAACGGTGTTCCATACAACAAGTGGTAACCACGGAGAACCGCTTCCGATGCCCGACGGGCAGGCCCCGAGCCGTATGGTCGGTTGGAGGGCCTTGGTCGGCGCGAGCCTCGCGTCGATGCTGGTCGTGTGTGTCACCGGCTGTGCCGAATTGGAGCCGATGGGAGAGCCCGATACGGTTGACCATCAGGTCCTGGTGAGTGGCCTGCAGGGCGTGATCCGGGAGCACGAACGGACGATGGCCGAGCTGCGGACCGAACTCGATAGCCGCCGCCAAGAGTACAGTGCGGTCCTGATTGCCAATGCCCAATTGGAAGGCCGTTTGCGAGAGGTGGAACGACGTCTGAATGAGGCGCGGCATATCATCGATTTGCAGCGAGAGGAGCTGGCGTTCGGCCGCACGCAGCGCGAGCGAGCACAGCCCAGTCGCTCGCGAGGGTCGGCGAAGCCCAAGGCGGTGCCGGTGCCTACGGCTCAGCCTTCGGCCGTTGACGCCCCCCCTCCACAAGCTCTGCAGATTCCCGATCCTGCTCCTGTACCTTCGATCCCGAACGAACCGTTGGATGCGCCGGCGTTGATAGACGATCCGGCCTCGGTGCTGGAGCGCAGTTCTGCGTCTGGAGCGCTTCCTGGCGGTGGAACGCCGGCCTTGAATCTTCAGGCTGGTCCGCCGGAAGACTCGGTTGGCTCGTTGCTCCAGCATATCGCCGTTCGAGCCGGCGATACGTTGTTCAGCCTGGCCCGGCGGTACGGGGTGGATTTGAGGGATTTGCGCGCCGCAAACGACTTACAGGACGACCTGATTCGTGTGGGGCAATCGCTGGTATTACCCCCGGCACGTGCGCAGTTCGGGCGGTAGCGTCCGCTGGCGACCGCTCCCGAATCAATCGGCTTGGGAAGGCAGGTCATGGCACTGTACGCATACCGGGCGGCGCGGGCTGATGGACGGACCTATTCCGGTGAGTTGGAGGCCGATACGGAAGTGTCCGCCCGCGCCCAGCTGGAGGGGCGTGGCCTCCTGGTCTTTCGACTTCGGCAGCAAGGCATGGGCTCCAGCCTCTCCCTGGCCAGTGCCTTGGCACTCGGAGGCTTGGGTCGCCTTCCTCCTCACCAGTTTTTGGTGTTCAACCAGGAACTGCTGGCTTTGATCCGGGCCGGGCTGCCGGTGCTGAAGGTATGGGATCTCCTGATCGAGCGGGCTCACGTGGCCGGTTTCCAGGATGCCTTGCGTGCCGTTCGCCAGGACATTCGCGGCGGCGCGGCCGCCTCCGACGCCCTCTCGCGCCACCCTCGCTACTTCCCCGAGCTGTACGTGGCGACGTTCCGGGCAGGAGAACAGGCCGGAAATCTTCCGGAGGTGCTGCATCGGTATATCGGCTATCTCAAGACCATGATTGCGCTACGCCAAAAAGTCTGGAAGGCCTTGACCTATCCTTCGTTCCTGATTGTCGTGGGGCTGTCTGTCGTCGGCTTTTTGGTCGCGTATGTCATGCCGACCTTCGTATCGGTCTATGCGGACCAGGCCAGGCATCTTCCCGCTGCGACCCAGTTCCTGCTCTCTGTGATAAACCGCATCGATCTTGTGCTCGGCCCGGTCCTGATTCTGGCGACAGCCGCTGTGATCGCCGGACGTCTGTGGTATCGCACACCGGCCGGCCGTCTGACCGTCGATCGTTGGCTGGTTCGATTGCCGGTCATCGGAGGAATCGTGATGCGGAATTGCACGGTTCAGCTCACGCGCACCTTGAGCACGGTGCTTGGAGGTGGCACGCCGCTCGTTGAGGCGCTCAACGTCTCGCGGAGCGCGGTGTCGAACCGCCACATGGCCGAGGGATTTCGACATGTGGTGGAGCAGATTCGCGAAGGCACGAGTCTAGGGGCTGCCCTGCGCAGTCCCGTCGTCATGCCGGCGCTGGCCATCGAGATGTTGGCGGTCGGAGAGGAGACAGGATCACTCGAAACCATGTTGAAGGACGTGGCCGAGTTTTTCGAATCGGAGTTGGACTTGCAACTGACTCAACTGACGACCTGGATCGAACCGATGCTGTTGTTGTTCATGGGGGTCTTGGTCGGCAGCATTGTGATCGTGATGTATCTTCCGGTGTTTCAATTGGCCGGTAATCTGCAATAGGTGAGCGTGCGGGTGTCGAGCGCATAGCCCGACAATCGATCTCGGGAACTTGTCATGCACGGACGAATGACCTATACGTCGCTTGGCGAGATCCTGGTCCGCCAACAGGCGCTGAGCGAGGACGCGCTGAGCGGCGTCACCGATACCATCCGGGACAGGCCGGGCGAGACCGGTTCTGCGTGGGTGGCCGCAGGACTCATATCCGACGAGCAGCTGGGGCGTGCACTTGCCGAACAATTCGACCTTGACTTCGAGCCGTTGGCCGATTTTTCGGTCGATCCCAAGTTCTACCAAACCATTCCCGTCAAATTGATGCAGCGCTATCCGTTTGTTCCGGTCCACGATCAGGACGATCTCCTTACGATCGCCGTCGCCGATCCATCCAACGTCCTCGCGCTCGATGAGTTGGAATTGCTGTTGAATCGCCCCTTCCGGCTCGTGGTCGCTCCCAGATCGGCCATTCTGGCGGCGTTGGGGCGGAGCGACGGCGCGGGTCACGCGCTCAAGGAGTTGGAAGCGGAGTACCGCTCTCTACTGGTCAAGGAAGACGACCGCGGCGAGGAGATCGTCACGCTGGATCATGTCGGCGAGGATCAAAGTCCGGCGATCAAGTTGGTCGACACCATCCTGCGCACGGCCTTGCAGCGCCGCGCGAGCGACATTCACATTGAGGCCAGCGATAGCACGTCGGTGGTCAAGTTCCGCGTCGACGGCATTCTCCTTCCGGCCATGGAGCCGCTGGACATCAAAGTCCATGCCCCGTTGATCTCCCGCTTGAAAGTCATGTCGGAGTTGGATATCGCCGAGCGCCGTGTGCCGCAGGACGGCCGCTTTCGCATGCGCATCGAACGCCGGACCGTGGATTTCCGCGTGTCCATCCTGCCGAGCGTGTTCGGCGAGTCGGTCGTCATTCGCGTCTTGGACCGCGACTCGATCACGGCCGGGTTGGCTGATCTCAAGCTGGAGCGACTCGGGTTCAATCCGGAGGACCTCAAACGGTTTCGGCGTTCTATTGTCGCCCCGCACGGGATGGTGTTGGTGACCGGCCCGACCGGGAGCGGAAAGACGACCACCTTGTACGCCGCCATCGCGGATATGCATTCCGAGGAAGACAAGCTTATCACCATTGAAGATCCGGTCGAATATCAGTTGCCGGGAGTGGTCCAGATCCCGGTCAACGAAAAGAAGGGACTGACGTTTGCCAGGGGCCTGCGATCCATTCTACGGCACGATCCGGACAAGATCATGGTCGGTGAGATTCGAGACGCGGAAACGGCGCAGATCGCGATTCAATCCGCGCTCACCGGCCACCTGGTCTTTACGACCGTGCACGCCAATCACGTGTTCGACGTGCTCGGTCGCTTTACCAGCATGGGGATCGATCCCTACAACTTTCTGTCCGCGCTCAACTGCGTGCTCGCGCAACGATTGGTCCGTACGATCTGTCCGGCCTGTCGCGAACCGGTGAAATTGGATCAGGCCTTGGCCGAGGAGTCTGGCCTGGATTACGAGCGGTACCGAGGGGCGATTCTCTTCCAGGGCCGAGGCTGCCGGGATTGTCTGGGTACAGGCTATCGCGGGCGGAAGTGTCTGACCGAACTCCTGGTCCTCACGGACGAAATCAAGGAGATGATCTTGTCTCGCCGCCCCATTGCGGACATTCGTTATCGAGCCATGACGGACGGGATGACCACGCTGCGCCAGTCTGGCTTGATCAAGGTGTTGCGGGGCGAAACGACGCTGCGGGAGCTCAATCGGGTGACGGTTGCGGAGCGGAGCTGAGGCTGACATGTGGTGGGGAGGTCGACCGCGGCATTGTTTGAAAATCGGGCCTGATGCGCTCGTATGGGCGCAATTCGGACACGGGTGGACCGGCCGCCGGCATGACCGGTGTGTCGTTCGCCCGTTGGATCCCGACCTCATCCGCGTCTCGCCCACGGAGCTGAACGTGCTTCAGTCGGGAACGATACAGGAACAACTCCGCCTCATGACGGCTCCATCCCGAGGTTCTCGATTGACGGGGCGTCGAGGATCCGGCTTCCCGATTCCGATCGTGTTGCTCCTGCCGGACGTGTGCGTTCGCACGGCGGTGTTCGAGCTTGACCGGGTTCCCCGACGGCGTGAGGAGCGGGAGGCCTTGGTGCGCTGGCGGTTCGGTCAAGACCATCTCTTTCCCCTGACGGAGGCGAAAGTCGTGTATCAATTGTTGTCAGGAGAGGGATCGAATGACTCGGGGGAGCGGACGAGCGTTCTGGCGGCAGCGATGCATCAGGCGGTCCTCGAACAGTACGAAGCGCTCTGCGTCGCGATTCAGCTGCTACCGGTTGCGATCACGACGC
The DNA here is from genome assembly GCA_036984305.1 of Nitrospira sp. Classification (NCBI taxonomy): domain Bacteria; kingdom Pseudomonadati; phylum Nitrospirota; class Nitrospiria; order Nitrospirales; family Nitrospiraceae; genus Nitrospira; species Nitrospira sp. The sequence goes on along the minus strand of BQWY01000001.1, from coordinate 2,523,343 downwards.
CGTCGTTTCAATTGTGCGACCTGTGGATGAACAGTCAGCCGGCCGAGCCACGCGGACAATCGAACCTCGATGTCCTGTGGATCAGTCTCTTGGACCAGTCGTTCTCCGTTCTCGGCTTTCGGCAAGGACGCCCGGTCTTTACACGATCGAAGGTGTTGCCTCCAAGGAGCGTCACGGGTTCGGGGCTGACTGCGGCCCAGCGTGCCTGGATCGTGCGGGAGTCGATCGTCTCGATGGAGATTTGTCGGGGTGCTGCTCCCGAGGGGGTCGTGAAGCGGGCGGTCTTGGCGAGCGGGGAGCCGGAACCGGAACTCGTGCAGGAACTCGAGGCCCGCCTGGGGATGGATGTCGAGCCATTGGAATGGTCGCTCTTTCGCCAACTCGGATGGACCAAGCGAATGCAACAATTGCCGTTGTGCGCCATGTCGGCGGTGGCGGGGCTCTGCTGATCATGCGTCACTATGTCGGCGCACTCCTTTCACCGCGGTTCAGACCTCGGCTGAATTTTAGTTCCTACGCTCCGCCTGCTGCGGTGCCCCTTCGCATGGCCCTCATGGGGGTGGCCGCGCTCATGCTTCTGGGTATTACCTGGGATGTCCTTGAGGTCTGGGGTCTGCACGCCGAGGTCGGTGAATTGGCGGGATCGGTTGCTCGCCTGCGCGAGCAGGACCAACGGTTGGTCGCCCAGGCCGGACAGGAAGGGGTGGATCTGTCGACGGCAGCGGTGACGCGTCTACCGGCGGAAGTACGTTTTATCAATGGACTGATTGAAAAGCGGACGTTTTCATGGACACATTTTCTCAGCGAATTGGAACGAACGGTTCCGGGCGGGGTGGGGGTGACGTCGGTCCGGCTCGAGCCCGCCAGGCTGACGATTCAGCTCTCGGGCACGGCTCGAACGTTCGAGGACGTGACGGCGTTCCTCACGTTGTTGCACGACCATCCGGAATTCCGCGAACCGCTACTCAAACAGCATCGCGATCGCGACGATGGACTCGTCGAATTTCAAGTGATGCTTCAGTATCGCCATCATGATGCACACGGCTGATCTCGATCTACCGCGCAGACTCCTCTACCACCCGTACGCCCAGATCCTCCCGTGGCTCGGCCTCGTGGGTCTGCTGGCCGTTCTGTGGGTGGCACTGGATGCGTTCGTCATCGCTCACTACCGGGCCGAGCGGAGTGCCCTGGAGCGTGAACGTACCGATGTCCGCCTGCAGTTCGCCCAACATACGGAGGCCCGACGGATCCGCACCGATATGGCTCGCGTGCTGGCCGCCCTGCCGTTACAGCGGGACTTTGCCCCGCTGGCGCTCGGCTTGACGGAGCAGGCCAAGGCCAACCGGGTGCACATTCCCGGCTTGACCTATCAGGTGGAAAAAACGGACGTCCCAGGGGTTTCGAAGGCCGTCCTTCAAGGTTCGGTCACCGGACGATATGAGGATATCCGGTTGTTCATTCATAATCTGGAGACCGCGGAAGAACTGATCTTGATAGAAACCCTCGATGTCGATCGGGCAGGACACGCCGACCAGGTACTCACGGTCAACCTCCAGATCGTGACCTATCTGCGCTCCATTGCGCTTCAGCCAGTACGAATGTGAGGAGAGCACGGTGACACATCGCCAGCGCATTCGGCTGCTTGCGGGGTTGCTCTGCGTATGGGCCGCCACCGCGCTGGCCGTATTCGGGTTTAGTCCGGAACCTCGGCATATCCCGCTTCAAAATGTATCCGGCACGGTCGGGTCGGCTCTTGAGGATCGCGATGCCGGCTCTTCGCCGGGACTACGCGTCCAGGTCCGCTTGTTTGAGAACGGCCGGAGTCAGCGGGCTCATGAATTCACGCCCCCGAAAAACATATTTGTCTCTCCCGCTGAAGCGGGCGCGACCGTATCTCTTGGATCAGCGGTGGCCGCCCCGATTGCCGATGCCGGTCTGGAACCGATGAGTGCGCCAATTCCGGCCGACATCACCACCCCGCCGTCGGAGTTGCGGTACCTCGGATTCGTAGGATTTCAGGCGACGCGAGGCGACAGGGCCGTGGGTGTGCTCGCTCAGGGAGACGAACTTCACATGGTGCGGGCGGGAGAGTCCCTCGATGACCATCGCGAGGTTCGGCGGGTGACACCTCAATCGGTGACGCTCTTCGACCGGAACGCAAAGCGTGAATGGGAACTCCCTCTGGTCGACCTTGCTCCTTCAGAAGCTTCCCCCTAGTGATCGGGTTTTGTCTTCGTGATGACGATCGGCACAAACAAACAAGGTTTCACGTATTTGTCGCTCATGTTTTCCGTGACGTTAATCGGAATTACCCTAGCCGGTGTGGCTCGGCCGTGGAAAACAATCATCCAGCGGGAACGTGAGGCGGATTTGCTGGCTCGTGGGATCGAAATACAGTCCGCCATCGGGGCCTACTCCACGCGTATGAAGGCGGGTCGCATCGTGCAAGGAGAATACTACCCGCACACACTCGAGGAACTGACGAGACCGCCCAAGCCGCTCCTTCGAAAAGTCTACGGAGATCCGATGACCAACAGACCGTTTGAACTCGTGCGGGCTCCCACGGGCGGGGTGATGGGAGTGCGGAGCCGGAGCGATGCTCAACCGCTACGTCAGCACGAGTTTCCGCCCGCCGTCCGTCACTTCGACGGGATGAAGCGATATCGTGACTGGGTCTTTCAGCACCCGAACGCATCGGGTTTGACGGTGCCCTTTCAGGGCCTCTCCCCGGGTTTGCCTGGGAGCGCCGCTATGCCCGTGCCCGCCGGTACCCTCCCGACGCCGCAAGCTCCGGCCCAAAATTTACCGGGATTTCAATCCACGACCTCCTCTGTGCCGTCTACGACCACCGGCGGGTCTTTCGCGCAGGCCCCTTCGCCGGAGGTCCAAGCCATACCGCCCCCGCCCGTGCCGTAAACACCTTCAGGTCGGGAGCCGTCCCTTGACGCTCTTCACACGGGCACGGTATTGTCTTGCGTGCTCTACCGTAGCTCTTCCTGAAAGGCGATACCGTGGCCACCTCCGAAGATCAACCGGGCGTCATCGAATCCGATCCCACACTTGAGCCTCAGTTGGACCAGCCTATCCCGGAGTACGTGGATGGATTGGTGAGGAAGGCAAAAGCCGCCGCCGGTCGGTTGGCTGCTCTGCCGGCCGCCGTCAAGGATCAGGCATTGATGGCCATGGCGGAGCAGTTGGAGGCCCGTATCGACGACATTCTGGCAGAGAATGAAAAGGATTTGGCAGCCTTTGGCGACGATCCTGCGCGCGAGGCCATGGCGGATCGACTTCGATTGTCGCCGGATCGTATTCGCGACATGGCTGCCGGCGTACGCGAGATCGTCCATTTACCGGACCCCCTCGGGTCGATGCCGAAGATGTGGACCCGACCGAACGGCATGCAGGTCGGCCGTCTGCGGGTTCCGCTCGGCGTCATTGCGATTATCTATGAATCGCGTCCAAACGTGACCGTGGATTCCGCCGCCCTCTGCCTCAAGTCTGGCAATGTGACCGTCTTGCGCGGAGGCTCGGAGGCGATCCACTCCAATCGCATTCTGGCTTCGATTCTCGCGCAGGCCGCAGAGGAAGCCGGTGTGCCGATCGGGGCGATCACCTATGTCGATCGAACGGAGCGCGAGATCGTACCCGTCCTGCTCAAACAGGATCGGTACATCGATCTGGTCATTCCGCGAGGTGGTGAGTCGCTGATGAAGACGGTGACCGAGCATGCCACGATCCCCGTGATCAAACACGACCAGGGCGTCTGTCACATGTATGTCGATCAGTACGCCGACCTCGACATGGCCGTGCGTCTCTGCTTCAACGCGAAGGTGCAGCGGCCATCGACGTGCAACGCGACCGAGGCCGTGTTGGTCCATCAGACTGTGGCGCGACCGTTCCTATCCCGGTTTGTGCCCAAGCTGCGCGAAGCACAGGTCGAAGTACGCGGATGCCCCAAGACGCTGCAGGTCTGCCCGGACGTCAAACCGGCTTCGGAGAGCGATTTCGGGTCGGAGTTTCTTGGCCTGGTTCTGGCTGTGAGAGTGGTGAAAAGCTTTGAGGAGGCCGCGGAACACATTGCGACCTACGGGTCCCGGCATACGGAAGCCATTGTCACGCAGGACTATGCCAGGGCCATGCGGTTTCTCAAAGAAATCGATGCCAGCGCGGTGCTGGTCAATGCGTCGACGCGGTTGAACGACGGCTTCCAGTTCGGTCTGGGAGCCGAAATCGGGATCAGCACGTCTCGCATTCATGCCAGGGGTCCGATGGGACTCGAGGAACTGACCTGCTCGAAATTTATCGTGTTCGGCGGCGGACAAATACGGGAGTAGATGTCTGCGGACGCCGAATCCCGTGCCATTCTTGCGAAGCCGGGCAATCTCGTTCTCCCGTCCAACACTCTCTATCGCCACGATCTCATCCGGGCCGGCGGCCGCGTGGTCAGGCAACCGTCTGGACACCGTGTCTTTTTCGGGCGCCAGGGCCGGCGACTGCTCTACAGTGATCCCGACGATCAGGTGCTGCACGAGTGTGAATGGGCCACGTCCGCCAATGGATCGACTCGGCTGGTTCGAGCCCGTGTCTGGCTGGATTGGGATCAATGGATCGGCATCGTCCCCGGCGGTCTCGTCAATTCGACCACTTTTGATCTGTCAACACGACCCGGCTGGCAACGGCTCCGTCCAGACGATCTCCGCCACATGGCCGCGCGCGCCGTTGGGGTTCCGCTCAGCGAGATGCAGTTTTTTTATTCTGATGATGACCTACGGATCGATTCCAAAGGACAAGCCACGATCACGCATCGAAAGGATGCCCTCTTTGTCTTGCCCGGCGGCGGGTTCGAGGAGGCGCGGTTCATGGCCTGCATGGGCGCGATGCACTGGTCCGACATCGACTTTCTGCCTGTGGTCGAACTGTTCCAGTCGCTCCTTCCGGGAACGGGCTCGGCGGTTCTGGAACTGATCCGCCAGCTGTATGACGATCAAAATCCAATGGGCGATCGTCCCTTGCGCTATCGAGGGATCCCAACCTATCCATCGGACGCGGCCTTTGGCCTCTTCAGCGGGTTTTTTTCCGCCAGGAGTCTGTCGGGAACCGCTCCGTTTGCGCTGTTTATGGATCCACCTCGTTCGCACGAGGTGATGTGGTCACCTTCCGACGTGCCGCTCCGACGCGTCAGTGATCGGGAAGCCGGACTCTGCCTGACGGTCCGTGGGGGGGACATCGTGAAAGCGACGCTTCGAGACGATCCTGCCGGCCTCTCATACAGCCCGCCGGATAAGAGCGGGATGCCGGTGAACGGACGGTTCCTCTCGGTCGAAGAGCGGACGTTGCGACTCGTGGACGGTCAAGCGGTGCGTACGATTCCTTTGAAGGCTGCACGAGGTCCCGTGCGTGCTGCTCCGGTACCTCTGTCGGCACCTCCTGGGCCAGACTGGAGGTCCTTGTTCGCGAACGGACCGCCGACCGTGGATCCGGTGCAGGCGTTCGGCGCGGTCTTGTTGTACCCGGACGACGAACGGGAGATTTCCGAGTTGTCCAGCCAGCCGTTCGTTGCCGATTACCTCCGCGACCTGTTTGAACAGGAGCCTGCCCGCTGGCCCATGGTCGGTCGTGCTCGCTCGATATTAATCCACAATTTCGATGCGGTCTTGACGACGTTGATCATCCCCGACCGACCGCGTGCGGTCCGGGTGCTGTATCATTCCGGTGCATTCGCGCAGCGACAGGCGCAGCGGTTGTGCGCCGACGCTCTTCGGCAACGGCGCGTTGAATGGCTGGCCTCCGTGCAGTTCCATCAAGCCCCGGCAGATTCTCACGCGGTCTACCAGCACGCGTACGATCTGGTCTATGATTGGCCACGTCTCGGAGAGCACGCAGTTCAAGATTGGTGGACGGGCTACGCCGACCGCGTGGCGAGTTGTTTGACTCCCGGCGGCCTCGGGTGCGTGGTTGGATTGGATCGGGCGGAACGGGCCTGGCAACGGCCGGGAATCCATCTGCTCGACGCGATCCCGCTGGCCGCCTTGCCGACGTTTCGGATGCACCAGACGATTCTTCCCCGCGCGCGCCTGAAAGACGGCTTGATGCTCTTCATGGTCGTCAAACAGTAGTCGAGGACCTCATCGTGACCGAAACCGGCGACGAACAAGACTCCAAGATCGTCGTATATTGGGAGCGCGAGTATTCCACGGCGATCGCTCCGGAGCGGCTCAAGCTTGATTTTCACCCGCATCGGCCTCTGTTGTCCGGTATGACGTTGGACGAACAACGGGCCGCTGCCATGGAAGGGTACAAGGTATTACCGGACGACTGCGGGCCGGTACGAACCGTCGGCAATTATGGGTGGCTCATCCGCTCGCCGGTCGACTGTAGGATCAGACGTACCGCGGAGGGAGTCAGATGGCAGGCCCCTCCCATCCTTCCGGAAGAACGGCTCTTGGGGTACAAGTCCTTTTCGGGGACGTATGTCGATTTGATCCTCAACAGCGGGTATCCGAAGCTCTGTTGCGGCCTCCGGTTTTATTACCCCAAGGAGGTCGGACTGATGATGAAGGACATCCCGAACCATTTTTATCATTATCCAGAGCGGACGTTTACCTGTTGGGAGGGCATTAAGACGCAAGAGTATAAGCGAACGCCGAACATGTACGAGTGGCTGAAGGACTACGATGCGTTCACCGCCAATTTCCTCCTTCAGCTCCACAAACCGACGACCATCCGGCGTGGAGACCCTGTGGGTATCGTCGTGCCGGTACTCTTGCCCCGGCAATTCAGCCTCGAGGAACTGAAGCGTCCCTAAGCCACGTTTCCGGATTCCTCCGTGGGTTCGACTGGGAGTTTGAAATAGGACAGACTCATTAAAGGTTAGAATCAGAACGCAAGGCTGTTCTTGACAGTGTGATTCCTGGTTCGGTAGAGTGGGGGAACCTTTAACGCTCATCCTGTGAGGTGAGCAAGGAGCACCCACCATGAGTGGCGGGATCGCCACGGGCGCAAGCAAACCTTCTTGGCCAGCATCGGGCCTGGAAGGTTTTTTTTTGGGCGAATACGGTCGGCATCATCCACTGAGTCTCGGTGTTTCATGAGCAAGAGCCGACGAAGCGCGGCCTGTGGTTATGCATTCTTCTGAAGAAAAAACAGAGCATCGGTCCGGCAAGCTCGTCATGGATCAACACGAGATCAGCCGGGCCCTGACTCGGGTCGCGCATGAAATATTAGAGCGCAATAAGGGAACCGAGGGACTGGCGCTGGTGGGGATTCGTACGCGCGGCGTTTATCTCGCGCAGCGGATCGTGCGCCGGATTCACGACATCGAAAAGGTCCAACTGCCGAACGGCGAGTTGGACATCACGCTCTATCGCGATGATTTGGGCCTCCGCAAAGGGCAGCCGACGCTGCGGAAGACGTCGATCCCATTTAACATCGCGGACCTCAAAATCGTGTTGGTCGACGATGTCTTGTTTACCGGCAGGACGATTCGGGCGGCGATGGACGGCCTCATGGATCTTGGACGTCCCCAGGAAATACAGTTGGCGGTGCTCGTCGACCGAGGTCATCGGCAATTGCCGATCAAGGCCAACTACATCGGCAAGAACATTCCCACGGCCAGGGACGAGGATGTGCAAGTGTTTCTTGACGAGGAAGGTGAAGAGGATCGGGTCATTATTCTCAAGGCGGAGTGGGGAGGTTCCCCATGAACCTGAAGCACAAGGATCTGATCAGTTTGGCGACGCTCTCCGCCGAGGACATTACGTTGATTCTCGAGACGGCGGATTCGTTCAAGGAAGTCAGCGGTCGCGACATCAAGAAGGTTCCCGCTCTGCGGGGAAAGACCGTGGTCAACTTGTTCTTCGAGCCGAGTACCCGGACAAGGACCTCGTTCGAGTTAGCGGCCAAACGTCTCAGCGCGGACGTGATCAACTTCTCTCCCGGCTCCAGCAGTGTGGTCAAGGGAGAGACGTTGCTCGATACGGCCCGAAACATCGAAGCGATGCAAGCGGACGTCATCATTATCCGCCATCCGTCCGCCGGCGCGGCGGACACGTTGGCGCGCGGGGTCAAATCCAGTGTGGTCAATGCGGGAGACGGCTGGCATGAGCATCCGACGCAAGCCTTGTTGGATCTCTACACGCTGAGGGAGCGGAAACTTCAGTTCAAGGGGCTTAAGGTGGCCATCGTCGGAGACATCACGCACAGCCGCGTCGCCCGCTCCAACGTGCACGCGCTGACGAAGTTGGGCGCCGACGTCCGGCTGGTGGGCCCGCCGACGATGATTCCTCGCGGTATCGACCGCCTCGGTGCGTCGGTGCACGCGCGATTCGACGACGCGTTGCGCGAGGTCGATGTCATCATGATGCTGCGGTTACAACTCGAACGGCAAAGCCGCGGCTTGTTTCCCACGATTCGGGAGTACTCGAAACTGTATGGGCTCAACGCGGATCGACTCAAATTGGCTGCGCCCGGTGCGGTAGTCATGCATCCGGGCCCGATCAATCGAGGCGTCGAAATTTCATCAGACGTGGCGGACAGCCTATCCTCCGTCATCCTGAACCAGGTGTCAAACGGTGTCGCGGTCCGTATGGCGGTGTTATATCTTTTGTCCGGCGGCAACTAGCAGAGCACGAGTCGTGAGAGTCAGTCGCGAATTCTCGAGGTCCTTCGGGTTACGGTGGGCCTCTCCGCGCTTGTCTTTGCGGACAGGTGCATGACGAAACACGGATGACGCATGACGAATGACAGGGCTGTCCTCGATGGTGACCTCGGTTGGCGACCTTGAAACGGAAGGAATGGCAAGTACGGCGATGAGACTGGTGATTGTCGGTGGTCGAGTGCTCGATCCGGGACGCTTTCACGGCCTGGGAGACGTCATCATTGAAGATGGACGTATCCTGGACATCGTGCCTGGAGGGACGAAGAATGGTGTTGCCAAATCCAAAAGCGCCAATGGAGTCACACGAATCGAGGCGGGAGGGAAGCTGATCGTCCCCGGGTTCGTAGACCTCCACGTCCATTTTCGTGAACCGGGCTTTGAATACAAGGAGACGATCGCGACCGGATCAGCCTCGGCCGTGGCCGGTGGATTCACGTCGGTCTGCTGTATGCCCAACACCATGCCGGTCAATGACAACCAATCGGTGACGGAGTTCATTCTCGATGCCGCGCGTGCCGCTGGACTGGCGAACGTGTTTCCCATTGGCGCCATTACCAAGGGTTCCGAAGGCAAGGAACTGGCGGAGACAGGCGAGCTCCGGGCGGCCGGTTGTGTTGCGATCTCGGATGACGGGAAGCCGGTGACAAACAGCGCCGTCATGCGACGGGCGCTGGAGTATGCCAAGGCCTTCGACTGTCCCGTGGTGGATCATTGTGAAGATACGCAATTGGTCGACGGCGGGTGCATGAACGAAGGTGCCGTCTCGACCGAGCTGGGCTTGCCGGGCATTCCATCGGCCGCCGAAGAGGTGATGGTGGCGAGAAACATCATGCTGGCCGAACTCACGGGTGCTCGGCTTCATTTGCCGCATGTCAGCACGGTCGGTTCGGCGCGCCTCGTTCGGGACGCGAAGAGCCGCGGAGTTCGCGTGACGGCCGAGGCCTGTCCGCACCATTTCACCCTGACGGAAGAGGCCGTGCGGGGATATGACACGCATGCCAAGATGAACCCGCCGCTTCGGACGTGGGAGGACGTGCAGGCGATCAAAGACGCCTTGCGTGACGGCACCATCGACGTCATCGCGACGGATCATGCCCCACATGCGCCGCATGAAAAACAGCTCGAGTTTGCCGAGGCGCCCTTCGGGATCATCGGCCTCGAAACCGCGCTTCCGTTGGCTCTGAGTTTGGCGGAAGAAGGCGTGCTGTCGCTTGAGCAGGTCATTGCCAAGCTGACGAGCGAGCCGGCCCGAGTCTTCGGTCTCCAGAAGGGTACGCTGGCCACCGGGGCGGATGCGGACGTCGTCATTCTGGATCCAGAAGAAGCTTGGCAGGTCGATCCGGCCCGATTCCGATCGAAGAGCCGCAATACGCCCTATGGCGGATGGAAGGTGAAGGGACGGGTTCATCGGACCATCGTCGGAGGGCGCGTGGTGTTTGACCTGCACCAGGATGTCCGTTGAGTCTGGCGACGCGCGCCTGTCGAGGGGGATGGATCGCCTGCGCCACCATCGAATTCATGGCCCTTGCCGTCTGGGTGGGCGGATTGGCTGTGTTGGTGGGCGCGGTGATTCCAGCGGTGTTCAATACGTTCGGAGGACAGGATACCGGGGGGCTGTTTTTGACCCGTGCGTTCGAAGGCTATAATCGGTTGGTGATGGGCGCGATCACGGCATTGTTCGCGGGAGCACTGTGGCGGATGCGGATCGCGAAGCAGGGTCTTCCGGCCGCGAGCGTCACGCGATCGGAAGGGATACTCTTGGCATCGATGATCGCGATCGCCGTCGTCATCATATTCGTGCTTCATCCGCAAGCGGCGGCCCGACAGGCTGACGCCTTCGCGCTGACCGACAGCGACGCTCGGAAGGCTGCGTTGGCGACGTTTTTCAAGGTTCACCAGCCGATTCGCTGGTTGTATGTCATCAATCTGGTGCTGGGTGTGACGTTGATGGGTGTCAAGGCCCGGGCCTGGCTCATGCAAGTTGAGGCGGCTGTATGAAGAAAGCGATTCTGGCGCTGGCTGATGGAACGGTGTTCCATGGGCGTGCGCTTGGGTGCGAGGGTGAAACGACGGGAGAAGTGGTCTTCAATACGGCCATGACCGGCTATCAAGAGGTTTTGACCGATCCGTCGTACAAGGGACAGATTGTGACCATGACCTGTCCTCACATCGGGAACTACGGCATTCCGGAGGAGGACGTCGAGTCGCATCGCGTCTGGGCCGAGGGATTTGTCGTGACGGAGGCCTGTCCGAATCCCAGCAACTGGCGAAGTGAACGGACGCTCGACGAGTTTCTGCGGGGCGCCAAAGTCGTGGGGATCGATGCGGTCGATACACGCGCGCTGACCCGGCACCTCCGTGAGCACGGGTCACAGCAAGCGTTGATCTCACACGTCGAGTTGGACCCGGTCCGCGCCGTGGAGAAAGCCCGACGGGCCCCCGGCATCCTGGGGCGCGACCTCGTCAAGGAGGTGACCTGCGCGGAACCGTATGCGTGGACGGAGGGGTCCGGTACCTGGCCGCCGGACGGGCGACTGCCTCACGGTCGGGTCCATGCCAAGACGAATTCCCGGTCGTTTCACGTGGTCGTCTATGACCTCGGCGTGAAGCACAACATTCTTCGTCGCCTGGTGGACGTCGGCTGTCGTGTTACCGTCGTGCCCGCTGCGACACTGCCGGCACAAGTCGAGGCCCTGCAGCCCGATGGGATCTTTCTGTCCAACGGTCCCGGCGATCCGGAGGGTGTGCCCTACGCGAGCGCCTCGGCCCGGCATTTTGTTGGGAAGCGTCCCATGATGGGTATTTGCCTTGGACATCAGATGTTGGGTTTGGCCTCCGGTTTACGGACCTATAAACTCAAGTTCGGGCATCACGGCGCCAATCACCCCGTGATGGATCTTCGGACACGTAAGGTGGAGATCACATCGCAGAATCATAATTTTGCCGTCGAGGCGCCGGTTGAGGATTCGGCCGCGAAGGGAGCCGCCATCATCGAAACGGCCTTGGGCCGAATGCAGGTCAGTCACGTGAGTCTCAACGACCGATCCGTGGAGGGCTTCGTGGCGCTGGATCATCCGGTATTTTCGGTCCAATACCACCCGGAGGCCTCTCCCGGGCCGCATGATGCCTGTTATCTCTTTGATGAATTCGTTCAGTTGATGGAGAAACACTATGCGTGATCGATCAACCTCGGTACTGATCGCGACACTGGTCGCATGTGTCGTGTCGCTCGGCGGGTGCATTACGATTAACGTGGGTCCGGGACAGGGTCCGTTGCAGGAGGAAACCGTTTCCGGAACGGGAAAAGACAAGATTCTCTTGTTGGATCTGTCCGGTGTGATCAGTTCGCAGGAAAAGGACGGACTCTTCGATCGGCCCAGTATCCTTGCCGGCGTCAAGGAACAGCTGAAACTGGCGGCGAGGGACCGCCGCATCAAGGGACTGGTCCTGCGCATCAACAGCCCGGGGGGGACCGTCACGGCATCGGACATCCTGTATCATGAGCTGAAAGCGTTCAAGGAGCAGAAACAGATCCCGGTTGTCGCGTCGATCATGGACCTGGGGGCGTCCGGAGGGTATTACGTGGCCTCCGCTGCGGACACCATTTTTGTGCATCCATCGACCGTGACCGGAAGCATTGGAGTCATCATGCTCACCGTGAATGCGCGCGGGCTGCTCGAGAAGGTCGGCGTCGAGACCAATGCCGTGACCTCGGGGCCCCGAAAAGACATGGGCTCGCCCTTCCGGGCCATGAATCCGGAAGAGAAAGCGATCTTTCAAAGCGTCATCGACGATTTCTACGGGCGGTTTCTCCGTGTCGTGAAAGATGGCCGCCCAAAGTTATCGGACGAGCAAGTTCGGCGCCTGGCCGATGGGCGCATCTATTCTGGTGAGCAGGCGAAGGCCGCCGGATTGGTCGACGACATCGGGTACCTTGAGGACGCCATCTCTACGGTGCAGCAGCGTGCCAACCTTGCCGAAGCCAAGGTCGTGACCTATCGGCGCCCCGGCGAGTACCGGAACAATATTTACTCCAAAATCCTGGGTGACTCGACTCCCTGGTCGGCGTTGACGTCGGTCGACCTCATGTCGTTGGTGCGTGGCGGGTCTCCGCAATTCATGTATCTGTGGATGCCGTGAACACGATGCGTCACATACCGGCGCTGCTTGGGTGTCTCGCGCAGCCGCCCGTGAATCGGCGTCGATTCCTCTACGACATGACCCGCGTGCTCGGCCTCTGCGTAGCAGGAGGATTCTTGGGAAGCCTGACGGCGTGTCGTAAGGCCCCTGGTACGGCCCGTGATCAACTCATTTTCGTGTCTGAGGAAAAAGAAATTGCCATGGGGGAGTCGTCGTTCCGTGATGTCCTGCGGCAGGCTCCCTTGAGCCCTAGCGTGGAGCTGAACGAGATGATCCATCGCGTCGGCGAGCGTATTGCCAAAGTGGCCAACAAGCCGGAGTACCATTGGGAGTTTGCCGTCATCCAGGACGAACGGACGGTCAATGCCTTCGCGTTGCCGGGGGGGAAAGTGGCGGTCTTCACGGGACTGCTCAAATACACCAAGGACGAAACCGGACTCGCCACCGTCATGGGACACGAAGTGGCGCACGCGCTGCAACGACACGGGGCGGAACGAATGAGCCGGGGTGTGCTGGAGAGCATCGCCGCCGTAGGAAGCATCGCCGCGGCCGCAAGCGGAGCGGTGAATCCCGCGGCAATGATCGGGCTGCAAAGCGCTTATGGAGTCGGCGTCTCGCTCCCGTTCAACCGCCGCCAAGAGTCGGAGGCGGACTATATCGGTCTTCGGCTCATGGCCGCGGCCGGGTACGATCCGCGGGAAGCGCTCCCGTTCTGGGAGCGGATGAGCGGCTGTCCGCGCAATATGATCGATAAGTTGTGTTTTCGGTCGCAATCGGCGATTCCGGAATTTCTTTCGACCCATCCGTCCGACGTGACGCGCATGAGCCAAATCGAAGCGTGGATACCCAACGCGATGCAGTTCTACAACCCATCAGGTCAACCGGGTGGACCAACGGAGTCTCCAGTCAAGCTTCCGCCCATTATCACGCCGGAAATCCATATCCAGGGGTCGTGAATCGGAAGGAGTGAGCGGATCGTGGCCAAACGCACTGACATTCGGAGCATTCTGTTGATCGGCTCGGGCCCCATCATCATCGGGCAAGCTTGCGAATTCGACTATTCGGGGACACAGGCGTGCAAAGCCTTGCGGGAGGAGGGGTACCGCGTCATCCTGATCAACAGCAATCCGGCCACAATCATGACCGACCCGGAACTGGCCGATCGGACGTACGTGGAGCCGATCACGCCGGCCGTCGTGGCCCAGGTGATTGAGCAGGAGCGGCCTGATGCGCTGTTGCCGACGATGGGTGGACAGACGGCGCTCAACGTGACCATGGATCTCGTCCGCATGGGCGTATTGGAGAAATTCGGAGTCAAGCTCATCGGTGCCTCCGCCGAGGCGATCCATAAGGCGGAAGATCGCGAGGCTTTTAAGCAAGCCATGAATCGGATCGGCTTGACGACGCCGACCAGCGGTGTGGCCAAGTCTCGGGAGCAGGCGTTGCAGATCCTTGAAGAGGTCGGATTCCCCGCCATCGTGCGACCTTCGTTTACCCTGGGCGGGACGGGCGGGAACATCGCGTATAACCGCGAAGAGTTTGACCGCGTGATCGAATGGGGACTCGCGATGAGCCCCGTGGGAGAGGTGCTCATCGAACAGTCGGTGATCGGGTGGAAGGAGTACGAACTGGAGGTGATGCGCGATCTCAAGGACAATGTGGTCATCGTCTGTCCGATCGAGAACTTCGATCCGATGGGCGTGCACACCGGGGACAGCATCACGGTGGCGCCGGCCATGACGCTCACTGACAAGGAATACCAACGCATGCGCGACGCTGCACTCCGCATTATCCGGGAAATCGGTGTCGACACGGGCGGATCCAATATCCAATTCGGAGTCAATCCCGTGAACGGCGACATGGTGGTCATTGAAATGAATCCGCGCGTCTCGCGCAGTTCGGCGCTGGCGTCGAAAGCGACCGGGTTTCCCATCGCCAAAATCGCCGCCAAACTCGCCGTGGGCTATACGCTCGACGAGATCACCAACGACATTACCAAGGTGACGAAAGCCTCGTTCGAACCGACCATCGATTACGTCGTCGTCAAAATTCCACGTTTCGCATTCCAGAAGTTTGCAGGAGCAGACCCCACGTTGACAACGCAGATGAAATCCGTCGGTGAAGCCATGGCCATGGGCCGCACGTTTAAAGAGGCCGTCCACAAGGCAGTTCGCTCGCTCGAGGTAGACCGGTATGGGCTCGTCTCGCGGCATGGGTTGGATCGCGGTCTACCGCCGGATTTGAATCGCGAGCGTGTCACCGAGGACGTCATGCAGTCGCTTCGCACGCCTCATCCGGATCGCCTGTGGCGGCTGGCTGATGCCATGCGGTTGGGGGTGCCCCGTGCGACGTTGTTTGAGTTGACCAAAGTGGATCCATGGTTCTTGGACCAACTCCACGAGTTGATCGCGTTTGAGCAGGTCCTTGCCGCCGGCGCGGCGCGATGGCCGGCCTTGGCGGCAGGATCTTCGGGGGCGTCTTCCGGCGACTTTGCGGAGTTGATCGACGTGTTGGTGCAAGCGAAACAACTAGGTTTTTCGGATGAGCGGATCGGCTTTCTCGCCGGCCTGCCGGCCGCGAGTATCGCGCAGATCCGGACGACCGCGATGGCGAAGGCAGGGATGCGCGTCGTGTACAAGCGCGTCGATACCTGTGCCGCTGAGTTCGAAGCGCAGACGCCGTATCTCTACTCGACCTACGGCCGGGAGTGCGAAGCGCGTCCGACGCCGGATCGTAAGGTCATGATTCTTGGCGGCGGACCCAATCGAATCGGCCAGGGCATCGAATTCGACTATTGTTGCGTCCACGCGGCCATGGCACTGAAGCAGGACGGCGTGCAGTGCATCATGGTGAATTGCAATCCTGAAACCGTAAGCACGGATTACGATACCTCGGACCGTCTGTATTTCGAACCGTTGACTGAAGAGGATGTGCTGAATATCGTCAGGCTCGAACAGCCGATTGGAGTCGTCGTTCAGTTCGGCGGGCAGACGCCGCTCAAACTCGCCGTCCCACTGGCTTGTGCGGGAGTGCCGATTCTGGGGACGAGTCCGGATGCGATCGACCGGGCAGAGGATCGCGAACGGTTCCGCGAGCTCCTGATGAAACTGGGCCTGAAACAAGCCGACAGCGGCATGGCCCGTTCGGTGATGGAATCAACGGTGGTGGCGGGCACAATCGGCTACCCCGTCATGGTCCGTCCGTCTTATGTGCTGGGAGGACGATCCATGCAGATCGTCTACGATCAAGAGGAACTGTTGAAGTACATGGGTTCCGCGGTGCAAGCGTCGGACAAGCATCCGGTGCTAATCGACAAGTACCTCGATGATGCGATCGAGGTGGATGCGGATGCGATCGCGGACGGTGAGCAGGTGGTCGTTGCCGGCATCATGGAGCATATCGAAGAAGCCGGTGTGCATTCGGGGGATTCCGCGTGCTCGTTACCGCCGTACACGCTGCCCGATCCGATTATTGCGGAGATCGAACGGCAAATGAAGGCTCTGGCATTGGAACTTGGCGTCGTGGGTTTGATGAACGCCCAGTTCGCCGTCAAGGGCGACACGGTCTACGTGCTCGAGGTCAATCCGCGGGCCTCCCGTACGGTTCCCTTCGTCAGCAAGGCGATCGGCGCGCCGTTGGCCAAACTGGCGATGCGGGTCATGTTGGGGCAAAAACTCAGGGCTCTCGGGTTTACAGAGGGCCGCCGACCGCGCTATGTGTCTGTCAAGGAAGCCGTCTTCCCCTTCAGTAAATTCGCAGGCGTGGATGTTCTGTTGGGCCCGGAAATGAAATCGACCGGCGAAGTGATGGGTATCGACGCGGATTTTGGATGGGCCTATGCCAAGGCCCAGGCTGCCGCCAGTTCCGTGCTGCCCCGAGCCGGCAAGGCATTCATCAGCGTGAAGAAATCCGATCGCCCGGTGGTCTTGGAGGTCGCCCGTCGGCTCCACGCCCTTGGCTTTGCGTTGGCCGCGACGAGCGGCACCGCCGACTTTCTTCGCGAGCAGGGTCTGTCGGTCGAGACGGTCTACAAGGTCCACGAGGGACGCCCCCACGTCGTCGACCACATGAAGAACGGCGAGATCGCCGTGGTGATGAACACCGTCGCGACCGGAGCGGGAAAGGCGGATTCGTTGTCGATCAGGCGGGAGGCACTCCATCGCGGCATCCCATACTACACGACCATGCGCGGCGCGCTGGCGGCGGTCATGGGCATTGAAGCGACGGCGCGCCGGCCATTGAGCATCTGTTCGTTGCAGGAGCATCATCACGCGACGACGAGGACATGAGCGCATTGCGGAAGGACCAGCTATGCCAACACCGATCACGAAGAAAGGTTACGAATCGCTCAAAACAGAATTGGATCGATTGCGGAAGGTGGAGCGGCCGCGCGTGATCGAAGCGATCGCAGAGGCTCGCGCGCACGGAGATCTGAGTGAAAATGCGGAATATGATGCTGCGAAGGAACGCCAGGGTTTCATCGAATCGCGGATCGCCGAGATCGAGGGAAAGCTGGCAGATGCACGTATCATTGAGATTGCCGGACGCACGAGCGAAACGATCGTGTTCGGGGCCACCGTGTTGCTCATCGAACAGGAGAGTCAACAGCAGAAACAGTACATGCTCGTCGGGCAAGACGAAGCCGACCTCAAGGACGGGAAGATCTCCGTGCAGTCGCCCGTTGGCCGGGCCTTGATCGGTAAGCGGGTTGGAGAGTTCGTGGAAGTCAAGACGCCGGCGCGACTCGTGGAATATGAGGTCTTGGAGATCCGATTCGAGGAATCGTGAGCCTGCAGGCCATTTCGGTCGTCACGCTGCTGACGGATTTCGGCGATCGCGACTACTTCGTGGGCAGCATGAAGGGCGTGATCTTAGGGATCAATCCTCAGACCAGGATTGTCGATCTTTCCCATCGCGTTACGCCGCATCGGATCGACGAGGCCGCATACCTGCTGAAATCCGCTTACCACTATTTCCCCGATGGGACGGTCCATGTCGTCGTGGTCGATCCCGGCGTCGGGACGACTCGGCGGCCGCTCTTGGTCGCGAGTTCCCGGTACTTCTTCGTCGCGCCGGACAACGGCGTGCTGAGCTATGCGCTGGACGAGGAGGTGGGGGTGGAAGTGCGCCAAATCGAGAATAAGCAATATCGGCTTGACGCGCAAGGGGCGACCTTCGATGGTCGGGATCTCTTTGCCCCCTGTGCCGCGTGGTTGACGCGCGGCCAGCAACCTGGGTCCTACGGACGCCTCACCCGGGACTGGGTCCGGCTTTCGTCGGCCAAGCCAATCCTCAGCAACGGCGTCTTGCGTGGGCGAATCGTCTATGTGGACCATTTTGGGAATCTGATTTCCAACATCACCCCATATGAGTTGCGCGAGTGGCGGGGCGCGACCAAGCGAACGGACGAGGATCTGGTTCTGATGATCGGTCCCGAGATGATCCACGGATTGGTCGGCTGCTATGCCGATGGAGATGCACGGAGTCCCAAGGCGTTGATCAACAGCAACGGCCAGGTGGAAATCTTCCTTCGGGAGGGCCGGGCCGCCGACGTGCTGGGAATCGGGATCGGAGCCGAGGTTGCAGTAGGGTCGTAAAGACTAGAACCTGTCTCAACATTGTGTTGAGAGCCTGACACCGTGACGGAAGACTCCGAGCGGGGACAAGCTTGCGAGCGGTTGGTCCCCGCCCCCCTCTGCACTCGTCTACGGCTGGAAGGGATGAGTCCGCCAGCCTTTCGCCATGGCGGACCCTGCAGGCCAGACCCGCTGCGGGTCGCCGATCCGACCTGCTTTTGGAGGACACCAGCCAATCCGAGCACGTCAGCCGGCGTGCCCAACATCACCGCATCAGGGCGAGGCGGGCGCGGCTCACCACTCGCCAGCCGACCGAGTTCCACGACCACCACCCCACCACTGTTGATGTAGCAATTTTGAGATAGGATCTAGGGTGACGTGTCCCGCTAAAACTGCATGAGCCGCAGACGCACCAATCCGGACACATCCTGGGTGACTATCCCGTTGCTTGCCCCCCCACCGGTGACCATTCTTGTATAGCCGGTTTCGAACGACACCTGGGTGACCGATGAGCCGCACGGGGACCACGTCACGATCCCACGGCTGTTGACGCTTTCGTTGTCAGTCAGCCCATCGCTACTTCGTATACCCGTGTAGCCTCCCAGCGCACTGATCATGAGCTGCGCGCTGTGTCGATAATGGACGGTCAACGCCGCCACCGGCGTCTCCGTCCGAACGCCGGTCCACTGCTGGACGTCTGTCCGATAGCTAATCACGGAGGTGATGCTCAGCGGCTCGATCGGGTGGAAGGCGCCGCTCAGCATGTGCGCAAACGAAACGGTATCCTGACCCGGCTGTAGGTCGTTCGCGTTCATGGTGTAGCTTGATGCCACGCGAGCGTTCCAGGACGAGCGTGTCAAAGAGATGGCGCCTTCCAGCGTATCGGCCACGCTTCGCTGCGAAGTCAACCCACTTTGGAGCGGGTTTGTATCGTTCAAGTTGCGGGCGAAGGTCAGCGACACTTCGGGCCAGGCGGGCTGTGCGAGCGCCATCATGATCCGGCCTCCGGTTTGTGCGAATCGCGGGAGAGTAGGATCTTCGTCGACGTTGGTGAAGACCTCGCTGACTGAACTGCGGACACGCAGTGGGCCGGTGCCCCACTCTCCCCAGACCTCGTGCACTTCCTGGTCGGGAAGATTGTAAAATTGACGGTCGGCGATTCGGTATGAAAGTCCGTATCGAAACGAGCCTTCTTGAGTTGAGAGCGCAAATCGCATCATGCTCTTCGATTTACGGTCTCGGCTCAGGAGGATATCCGACGTTGCGTGGTTTCTTGCGACCTCGCTCTCGGCCAGCATGTGTCCGTTAAAGAGCGGTGTCGAAAGGCGAAGCCCGTTGGTGACAGGCATCTCCGAGTCGGGCCGGAGGTCACGCAGTCGCAGGTATTGGTCCTGAATCGCGAACTCGGTGCTGGTCACGGTCGGCCGGCCGATCACGTCCGTAAAAAACCCGTGAGTCCCCGGTTGCCGTGATGCCGCCAATTGGTCGACGGACCGGAGGGCTGGAAGGCCGTGCTCGTTCGCCTGGTCCGCGGCCCAGACCGCAAGGGGTGCAAAAAAAAGTACGGCATTGAGTAGGACCAGGAAGAGCCGGTGGTGCATGGCGTCCCCGAGAGCGCGGTGTTTCTAATGTTTCAAACCTACACTTCAGCAAGTTATGCACCTGTTTCAAAACGGCTCCTGATAAGGGTTTCCTTGAATTGAGGCGCGGCGAACGTGCCAGCAAATCGCTACGAAAACCACCGTACTTGCTGAGGAATCTGGAGGAGGGTCGCTTTGGTCCGATTCACAGACGGAATGCAGAGTCAAGTAACCCCCACATTCAGTGGATGCGGAGAACGGGCTGGAGACGCAATTTGTGGCGTGACTGTGTGAAATCGACTACGGTGCTTTTAGGAGAGTACCGGCAAATCAAGTCAGGGTGCCGGTTTGCGGCGCCTAGGGACGGATTCTGTCACTTGACGAATGGACAAACGTATGATCGCAACCATGCGTGCGAGCTCCCGTTCGCTTACGGCGAGTGGAGGCAGCAACACAATCACGGCGCCCAAAGGACGGAGTAACAGGCCCCGACGGCGTGCGACCGCCGCGATGCGGTTGCCGATTTGTTCGGTAAGCGGATAGGGAGTTTTTGTATCTCGGCGTTTTACTAACTCGATACCGACCATCAGTCCATGCTGGCGCACCTCGCCCACGTGAGCCAGCCGGTTGAGGGGGCGAAGCAATCGGGTGAGTTGCCCGGCGCGCCGGCGCACGCGAGCCAGCGTGTGTTCCTTTCGGAAGACAGTCAAATTCGACAATGCGACGGCGCAGCCGAGAGGATTGCCGGTATAGCTGTGGCCGTGGAAAAATGTTTTAAATTGGTCGTATCGCCCCAGAAAGGCGGCGAAGATCTGCTCCGTCGCCAGGGTGGCTCCTAGGGGGAGATATCCCCCGGTCAGGCCTTTGCTGACGGCCATCAGGTCCGGCGTCACGCCTTCGTGCCCACACGCGAACATGCGTCCGGTCCGTCCGAAGCCGGTTGCGACCTCATCCGCGATCATGAGCACGTTGTACCGAGTGCACAGTGCTCGCACGCGCGAGAGATGCCCGGGCGGTTCGGCGATCATTCCGGCTGCGGCCTGCATTCCCGGTTCCACGACGACGGCGGCAATCTCGCGATGCCGCTCTTGGAGGAGCGCTTCGAGTGGATCGAGGCAGGCGATTCCGCAGTCTGGGTACGTGCGCTGGATAGGACACCGGTAGCAGTAGGGCGACTCGACCGCGAGGGTAGGAACACGAAGTCCACGGAACCGGTCGTGAAAGAGGTTGATCCCTCCGATGCTCATGGCGCCCGCGGTGTCTCCATGATAGGCCTGGGTGAATCTCACGAACACGCGCTTGGAACCGGACGAAGGCCGACGCTGCTGCCAGTACTGGAGGGCCATCTTTAAGGCCACCTCGACCGCTGTGGAGCCATCGTCGGAGTAGAACACGCGT
Source organism: Nitrospira sp. (assembly GCA_036984305.1). Taxonomy (NCBI): domain Bacteria; kingdom Pseudomonadati; phylum Nitrospirota; class Nitrospiria; order Nitrospirales; family Nitrospiraceae; genus Nitrospira; species Nitrospira sp. The sequence goes on along the minus strand of BQWY01000001.1, from coordinate 2,501,993 downwards.
GTGAGTCCCTTTGGGGCGACTCGAACCAACGCGCGTGCCAGTTGGATCGATGGGGGATTTGCCGCCCCAAGCAACGTGGTATGCGCGGCCTTCCTGAGTTGGCGGATCAACGCTCGGTCCAAGTCCGGATGGCGATGTCCATGCACGTTGACCCAGATAGAGGCAACGCCGTCCAAGTATCGCCGGCCCGTGATGTCGTACACGTAGGAGCCTTGCGCACGGTCAAGGATCAACGGGGGGGTACGCATCCAATCCCGCATTTGGGTGAATGGATGCCAGACGTATCGTCGATCCCAGAGCGAGAGTTGTGCGGCGGAGGGTCGGCGTGAGGGCATCGGAACCTAAAGCGAGAAACCGCGCGTAATTCTGCCGGCGCGACGGCCGTCGCCGTGCGGTGGGATTATAGTGAGCCGCCTCCTGCTTTGACAATGTGGAGGGCCGTTACTATAATAACCCGTTGCTTCAAGGATGAGCGGGGATGTGCAAAGTTTCATCCGAAATTTCTCCATTATCGCCCACATCGATCACGGTAAATCGACGCTAGCCGATCGAATCCTGGAACTGACCGGCGCGATCACCTCCCGAGAGTCCCGCGACCAGATTCTGGACGCCATGGATCTCGAACGGGAGCGCGGGATTACCATTAAAGCGCACGCCGTGGCCTTGAAATATCAGGCCAAGGATGGGCAGACGTACGCCTTGCACATTATCGATACGCCGGGTCACGTCGATTTCACGTATGAAGTTTCGCGCAGCCTGGCGGCCTGCGAAGGCGCGCTGCTGCTCGTGGACGCCAGCCAGGGGGTCGAGGCGCAAACGATTGCAAACGCCAATCTCGCGATGGCGAATCATCTGACCATCGTTCCCGTCATCAATAAAGTCGATCTTCCCAGCGCGGACGTGGACGGAACCAAACATCAGATCGAAGATGTGCTGACCCTCGATGCCGAGGACGCCCTTCTCATCAGTGCCAAGACGGGCTTAGGTGTGCAGGACGTGCTGGATGCGGTCATCACGCGGATCCCACCACCTTCCGGCGATCCGGACAAGCCGTTGAAAGCCCTGGTATTCGACTCCTGGTTCGACAACTACCAAGGCGTCGTGGTGCTGGTCCGGGTGATCGATGGTTCGATCAAGCCCGGTGCGAAGGTCTGCACGATGTCCAACCAGCACAGTTTCGAAGTGCTCGATGTCGGCAAGTTCACACCGAAGCGCGAGAAAATGGCTGTCCTGCAAGCCGGTGAAGTGGGGTACGTTGCCACGGGGGTGCGGGCAGTCGGGGATACCAAGATCGGGGATACCCTGACCGACGTGGCGAATCCGACCGGCACGCCGTTCCCAGGGTATAAGGACGTCAAGCCGCTGGTCTTTTGCGGCCTCTATCCCACCGATACCTCCAAATTCGAGGACTTGCGCGAGGCCTTGAAGAAACTGCAATTGAACGATTCGTCATTCGTCTTCGAGCCCGAGACCTCTCTGGCCCTGGGGTTTGGGTTTCGCTGCGGATTTCTCGGCCTGTTACACATGGAGATCGTCCAAGAGCGGTTGGAGCGCGAGTACCAGCTGTCGCTGATCACGACAGCGCCCACCGTGGTGTATCGCGTCATGACCACGAAGGGCGACGTGCTGGAGATCGACAATCCGGCGAAGCTGCCGCCGCCCTCCTCCATCGAAGGCTGGGAAGAACCGATTATTCAAGCCACGATCATCACGCCGGAGCGATACGTTGGTGGCTTACTCCAACTCTGTCAGGATCGTAGGGGAATCCAGAAGGACCTGCATTACCTTGACCCCACGCGCGTGATGGTGAGTTACGAGATTCCGCTGAACGAAGTCATTCTGGATTTCTATGATCGCCTCAAATCCAAGACGCAGGGTTATGCGTCCCTGGACTACGAGTTCATCGGTTATCGCGAAGCCGATTTGGTGAAGTTGGACATGTTGCTCAATGGCGAAGTGGTGGACGCGCTCTCGTTCATTACGCATAAGGATCGCGCGCAGTCGCGCGGGCGACAACTGGCGGAGCGGCTCAAACAGGCCATTCCGAAACAAATGTTCGAGATTGCTGTCCAGGCCGCCGTCGGCAGCAAGATTATCGCGCGGGAGACGATCGGGGCGATGAAGAAGAACGTCACCGCCAAGTGCTATGGCGGCGATATCTCGCGCAAACGCAAATTGTGGGAGAAGCAGAAAGAGGGGAAAAAGCGCATGAAGCAGGTCGGCCGCGTCGAGGTGCCCCAAGAAGCATTTTTGGCATTGCTGAAGGTGCAAGACGAACAGTGATTTTCAATGAGGAGCCGCGCCCACGACGGCGGCTCCGGGTAGGACACGCTCGATGGACGGGAAACATTCGACTGGCAGTGAGTCTGGATCCTCCGATCTGGAGAGTGGAGCCTCTTCGCCCGTCGGAGAGGCGGCGGTCGGGGTCTCCTCGCCCGAGTCGGGCGCCGTCACCCGCAAGTCGATCGTTCGAGAATATGCGGAAGCCATCGTGGTCGCGATGGTGCTCGCCTTTGCCATCCGCGTCTTCGTCGTCCAGGCGTTCAAAATTCCGTCCGGGTCGATGATTCCCACGCTGCTGATCGGGGATCACATTCTCGTGAGCAAACTTGCCTATGGATTGCAGTGGCCGACCGACTGCAAGCTGCAGGTTGCCCTGCCGCCTGTGTCGTGTTACTCGAGCACGTTCATGCTGGCCTTCAGCAAGCCGGAGCGGGGCGACGTGATCGTCTTTCGGTACCCAGAAGACGAAGAGAAGGATTTCATCAAGCGGATCGTCGGAACACCGGGAGATTCGATCGAAGTGCGGGGAAAGACCGTCTACGTGAACGGCAAGCCGTTCGACGATCACGAATTCACACAGCGGGTCGATCCCGGCGTGATCGACGGACACATCAGCCCGCGGGACAACTTCGGTCCCGTCACGGTCCCCGATGATTCGTACTTCGTCATGGGTGACAACCGCGATCAAAGTTTGGACAGCCGGTTTTGGGGGTTTGTGCGTGGGGACAAGATTCGGGGGAAGGCCTTCCGCATTTATTGGTCGTGGAGCGGGCAAGGCAACTGGAGTGAGTGGGTGCGATGGGATCGGTTGGGAAAGGCGATTCGATGAAAAAAACGGGCCCGCGCGGTCGGGAGTCGGCATCGCCGCGTTCAGAAGAACAGGATCTGCAACACCGAGCCGGGCTGTTGCGGCAACATGTCGACCGGTTTCCTCAGGCGTCCGTGCTGGTCGTGGGAGACCTGATCCTGGATCATTACGTCTGGGGACGCGTGACACGGATTTCTCCTGAGGCGCCCGTGCCGGTGGTGCACGTCACGTCCGAGGAATTCAAGCTCGGTGGCGCGGCCAACGTGTTCAACAACATTCATGCTCTGGGGGGGCAGGCCGACATTTGCGGGATCGTCGGAGCGGACGAGAGCGGGCGTCGCCTGCTGCAAGAGCTGGGATTACGAAGAAAGGGCCGGGGTGGCGTGATCATTGACCCGGACCGGCCGACCACCAAGAAGTCGCGAGTGCTGGCGCACCATCAGCAGGTGGTCCGATTCGACGTCGAACGGCGGCATGAACTCAAGCCTGTCCTGCAGCGTCGGATCGTGCGGTACGTCGAATCTCGACTGCGTGAGATTTCCTGCCTTGTCGTCTCCGATTACGCCAAGGGCGTCGTGACGACCACCCTCATGGCCGAGCTGACTCGGCTGGCCGGTCAGCGCGGAATCCCCATCCTGGTGGATCCGAAGGTCGAGCATTTCAGCTACTACAAGGGTGTCACACTGGTGACACCGAACCATCTCGAGGCCACCCAAGCGGCCGGCATTCATGGTGACGACAACCAAGCCATTTTCGAGGCGGGGACCATGATCCGGCAGCGACTTGGCTGTCACGCCGTGCTCGTCACCCGCGGGGAGAAAGGCATGAGCCTGTTCGAGGGGGATGGGGTGCAATGGCACGTTCCCACGCGGGCGCGACAGGTATATGATGTGACCGGCGCGGGGGATACCGTGGTCGGCACGATGGCCCTATCGCTCGCCACAGGAACTGATTTGCGGGATGCCGCCTTACTTGCGAATCAGGCCGCAGGTATCGTCGTGGGATTGGTTGGAACAGCCACAGTGACGCGCAAGCAACTCAGCGACTCCTTACTCCATGGGTAAGGCCGCGCCACGGGTCACCGTGGTCATCCCCGCGCGGTATGGGTCGTCCCGTTTTCCGGGAAAGCCGTTGGCCGTGCTCCTGGACAAGCCGATGATCCAGCACGTCTACGAGCGGGCTCAGCAGGCTCGATTGGTCGATCGTGTCATCGTGGCGACCGACGATGAGCGGATCATGCACACCGTGGAGGCGTTTGGCGGCGACGTCGTGATGACGGGGACGACCTTGCGCACGGGGACCGACCGTGTCGCCGACGTCGCTCGCCGTGTGGATGGCGAGTGTTTCCTGAATTTGCAGGGCGACGAAATCGTCTTGTCGTCCGACTTGTTAACGGATCTGATCGCACCGTTTCTGTCCAGCGGATGCGCCATGGGGACGCTCAAACGCGCGCTCACCGAAGAGGATGACCTCCACAACCCTGGCGTGGTGAAAGTCGCCACCGATGTGCAGGGTGACGCCTTGTATTTTTCGCGGTCCCCGATCCCTTTCGTGCGCGATCGCGTGACAACCGAGATGCTGACGCCGGGGCTCCACTTCATTCACCTCGGCCTCTACGCTTATACGCGGGATACGCTCGCGCAGCTGGCATCCTTGCGGACGGGACGTCTGGAGGACGCGGAGAAACTCGAGCAGCTTCGCGCCCTGGAGCACGGGATTCGCATTCGGGTGTGGGAAACGGTCCACGGCTCGCTTCGAGTGGACGCTCCGGAGGATCTCGCCCACGCGGCGGAAGTCTTGCGGGGACAGCACGCCGGGACGGCCTGACGTCGGGTCGCGGCAGACTGGGGGGAGTTCATGAGCAAGTTCATTTTTGTCACCGGGGGGGTCGTGTCCTCGTTGGGAAAGGGGTTGGCCTCGGCTTCCATTGGACATTTGTTGGAAAGCCGTGGTCTGAGGATCACGTTCCTCAAGTTGGATCCCTACATCAACGTCGACCCCGGTACGATGAATCCGTACCAGCACGGGGAGGTGTATGTTACGGACGACGGTGCGGAGACGGACCTCGACCTCGGCCACTACGAGCGGTTTACCAGCCTGACCCTGACGAAGGAAAACAACTATACCACGGGTCGAATTTATCACACGGTCATCAGCAAAGAGCGACGTGGCGACTATTTGGGCGGAACGGTCCAGGTGGTGCCGCACATTACGGATGAGATCAAGCAGGTCATCCTCCGTGCCGCCAATGGCATGGACGTGACCATCGTCGAGATCGGGGGGACGGTTGGAGATATCGAAAGCCTGCCGTTTTTGGAAGCCATCCGGCAAATGCCCTATGACGTGGGCCGTGACAACGTCCTCTATGTGCATCTGACGTTGGTGCCGTTCATCAGCGCTGCTGGCGAACTCAAGACCAAGCCGACGCAGCACTCCGTGAACAAGCTGCGTGAGATTGGTATCCAAGCCAACATTCTCCTCTGCCGAACCGATCGTTACATTCCACCCGATCTCAAACAGAAGATCGCCATGTTCTGCAACGTCGAAAAAGATGCGGTCATTACGGCGAAGGACGTGGAGACGATCTACGAAGTGCCGATCGTCTTTCGGAAGGAGGGCCTTGACGAACTGATCGTGAAGATGCTGCACATGCAGGCGGGTCCGCCGGATCTGCGCCAGTGGGACGCGATGGTGCAGAAGATCAAATATCCGAAGCACGAAGTGTCGATCTGCTTGGTCGGCAAGTACGTTGGCTTGAAGGAATGCTACAAGAGTCTGACCGAAGCCCTCGTGCATGGGGGGATCGACCACGACACCCGCGTGCAAATTCGTTGGATTGAATCGGAAGAAATGAGCCGGTCGGGAGCCGAGCAATTATTGCGAGAGGCGGACGGTATTCTCATACCGGGCGGGTTTGGCGTGCGCGGGATCGAGGGCAAGATCGAAACCACTCGATTCGCGCGAGAACGAGGTATTCCCTTTTTGGGGCTGTGTCTGGGTATGCAGTGCGCGGTCATCGAATTGGCGCGGCACGTTGCGGGCCTGGACGGAGCCAATAGCGCGGAATTCAATCCGACGACTGCCCATCCAGTGATTCATTTGATGGCCGATCAGGCCGATGTCGAAAACAAGGGTGGGACCATGCGGTTGGGATCGTATCCCTGCAAAATCCAGGATGGTACGCTGGCCCATAAGGCCTATGGCGTGCACGAAGTCCATGAGCGGCACAGGCACCGGTACGAATTCAATAACGAGTACAGGGAGATCCTGCGCAAACACGGGCTGGTGCTGAGCGGTGTTTCGCCCGATGATCGATTGGTCGAGATCGTGGAATTGCCGAGCCATCCCTGGTTTTTGGCGACGCAATTTCATCCGGAATATATGTCACGGCCGCATCATCCACATCCGTTGTTCAGCGCATTCGTGGCCGCAGCGCTCCGGCGCAAGTGTGGCCGATAGGAGCTCAGAAGTATGTCACAGCACCCGCCGGTGACCCGCGAAGTGGAAATTGGATCCGTGAAAGTCGGCGGCGAGCACCGGCATGTGCTGATAGCGGGACCGTGCGTGATCGAGGGTGAGGCGATGGCGCTGGAGACGGCGGCCCGCCTGAAGGAAATTGCGAAGGCGCTCGGTGTCCCGTATGTCTTCAAGTCGTCCTATGACAAGGCCAATCGCAGCTCCAGTCGTTCATTTCGAGGTTTGGGTGTTCGCGAGGGCTTGGCGATTCTTCGGAAGGTCAAAGAGCAGATCGGCGTACCGGCCCTGACGGACGTCCATACGGTGGAGGAGGCGCGCGAAGCCGGTCAGACCGTCGATGTCCTGCAAATCCCCGCATTTCTCTGTCGGCAAACGGATCTCCTTCTCGCCGCCGCCGAAACCGGGCGTGTGGTGAACGTGAAGAAAGGGCAGTTCCTGTCCCCGTGGGACATGGCGAACGTTGTGAAGAAGCTCGAGGAGGCCGGTCGCGACAAGATCCTGTTGACGGAGCGTGGATCCACGTTCGGCTATAACAACCTCGTGGTGGACATGCGTGCGCTGCCGGTGATGCGCCGCCTCGGCTATCCGGTCATCTTCGATGCGACGCATAGCGTGCAACTGCCGGGCGGCGAAGGGACGAAGTCGGGCGGCCAGCGTGAGTTTGTGCCCCACCTCGCCTCGGCCGCGGCCGCCGCTGGCTGCGATGGCTTCTTCATGGAAGTGCATCCCAATCCGGCGGCGGCGCTCTCTGATGGCCCCAATCAAGTACCGCTCCATGAAGTCAAACGATTACTGGAACGACTGGTGCGGATCTGTCAGGTGGCCGGGAAGGGGCCGGAGTTCTCGCTATGAGTCTCGATCGTGGCAAACGCGTCCTGGAAATCGAGGCCCGAGCCATTTCGGCGTTGGTGGATCGATTGGATGCGCGCTTCGATCGTGCCGTGTCGATCTTGATGGTCTGTCAGGGCAAGGTCGTGGTCACGGGGATGGGGAAATCGGGACTGGTTGGACAAAAGATCGCGGCTACGCTCGCGAGCACAGGGACCCCGGCATTTTTTCTTCACCCCGCCGACGCGATCCATGGTGATCTCGGGATGGTGACGCGGGGAGACGTGGTGTTGGCCATTTCGAACAGCGGCGAAACCGAAGAAGTCGTGAAGCTACTTCCGATCATCAAGCGCTTGAACATCTCCGTGGTCGCTCTGACCGGCAAGGTGCATTCGACATTGGCCAAGCACAGCGACACGGTATTGGATGTTTCTGTAGAGGAAGAGGCCTGTCCGCTCGGTTTGGCTCCGACGGCCAGCACGACGGCGACGTTGGCGATGGGGGATGCCCTTGCCATCGCGTTGCTTGAACGACGAGGTTTCAAAGAAGAAGACTTCGCGTTAGTTCATCCGGGAGGGGCCCTTGGGCGTCGTCTCTTGCTCAAGGTCTGCGATGTGATGCACCATGGCGAAGCCGTCCCCCAGGTCAAGGCGTCGGCTCCTGCGCGCGATGCCATTCTGCAGATGACGGGCAAGAAGCTCGGTATGACGACCGTCGTTGATGGGGCAGGCAGGCTGGTCGGAGTGGTGACCGACGGCGATCTCAGACGGGCACTCGAAAAAGGGGTCGATCTCCGCAAGGCGAAGGCCGGCGATCTCGGGACCCGGTCGCCGAAGACGATTACGCCTGACGAGTTGGCCACGGCGGCGTTAGAGTTGATGGAGCGGTTTTCGATTACCTCACTCGTGGTGGTGGAAGGCAAGAGGTCCATCGCCGGCGTCATTCATCTGCATGACTTGTTGAAGAGCGGCGTGGCATGAGGCAGGAATCACTGCGGAAGCCAGGCGGTCTTCCCGTACCGCTGACCTCGGTGTGAATCGATGAAACCAGTTGAGCTTCAGATGCGTGAACTGTTGGGTGAGAGTGTTTATCTCCCCAACCTCGTGACAATCGGTCGGATTCTGTTGATCCCCGTCTTCGTCATGTTGTTTGCGGATCCGACCCCGACGCGATCGTTGATTGCGGCCTGTGTGTTCGTGGTCGCGGCCGCCACGGACCTGCTTGACGGCTACCTCGCACGTCGACGGGGCCAAGTCACGAGCCTGGGTAAGCTGCTCGACCCTATTGCCGACAAGCTGCTGGTGCTGTCCGGGCTGATTCTCCTCGTCCAGTACGATCGAGTACCGGCCGTCATCGCGATTCTTATCATTGCCCGCGAGGTGGCGGTCACGGGGGTGCGCGCCGTGGCAGCGTCGCAGGGAATTGTCATCGCGGCAGAAACGCTGGGCAAATATAAGATGGTTGTTCAAGTGATCGCCATTGTCATGCTCATCCTCCAAAACGACTTCCTCCCCATGCCGGTCGGATTGCATCAGGTCGGGACAGTCTTGCTCTATGGCTCGCTGGCGTTGGCACTGGTCTCGGGCGGGAATTATCTAGCTGGGTTTTGGCGGCAGGTGACCGTGCGGGGACTGTAGGCAGAGCCTGCGCAATCGTTCATTCCCCACATTCCTCTCTACTTATGGATGGACTGGCTTATTGTGTCGTGCTGTTCAGCGGCGGCTATCTGCTCGGATCCATCCCGTTCGGGATCGTTGTGTGCCGGGCGATGGGAATGCCCGATCCTCGCACGGCAGGCAGCAAAAACATCGGCTTCACCAATGTGCTCCGCATCGCCGGTAAGCCGGCCGGTGTCCTGACTCTCATCGGAGACATGGGCAAGGGGTGGGTGACGGGCTGGTCCGCTGGTCTGTGGCTGAGCGAACCCTGGTGGGTGTTGGCCGTCGCCTTTGCCTCGGTCCTCGGACACCTCTTCCCGGTGTTTCTCGCCTTCAAGGGGGGTAAGGGCGTGGCCACCGCACTTGGCGCCGTCTTGGGTGTGGCACCGACCATTGGGGGCGTGCTCGTTGGTACCTGGCTCTTCGTTGCGGCTGTCTGGCGCTATTCGTCCGGTGCGGCCATTGCAGCCTTTGCAGCGCTGCCAATCATTGCGCTGTGGAACGGCAACGTGCCGTTTCTCGTGTTCGGCCTTTGCGTCAGTGTCATGATTCTTTCGCGCCACCGGAGCAATATGACCAGACTCCTAGCCGGAACGGAACCCAAAATCGGGGCTCGCGCAACGAGTCAGCCGGACACCACTCCGCAGTCCTCGCCCTGATGCCCTCCCCAGTGGCGTGGCCGTACATCACTTGATCCTCTGCACAAGCCTCCCTTCCCACCCGTTCTCGGAACGCGTGGCTTCCAAACCAAATCCTCACCTCCTGGAAGAGAGAGGGGCGCAGCCCTGGTAGGTTTTCTTGCGGTCACGATACACCGCCGCAGCTCCTCGGCATAAGGAATCACGACGAAGCAGACGATGGAGAAAAACAGTCCGAGTAAGTAGGTCGAAGAGAGCGGGTCGGGCTTCGATGTGAATTCAAAGCGGGTCGGTTCCGGACCAAGTCCGAACAGCGCCAGGAACTGTCCCCAATACAGCAGGCTTACGAACGAGACCGCCATGACCGGCAACACTTGGAGAAAGCTGTGCACGTGCTGTTCGAATGGCCCGATGTACCGCCGCGTGTGGGCGTAGCGTACATCCCATAGGGGAAGGGCCAGGGCACAGAGCATGACGAGGATGACCAGGGCATTGATGTCGAGCATCAATCCTAAGATCACTGGAACCCAGCCATAAGGGAAGAACAAAGCAGAGCAAGTAGTATCGAACGAGATAGGCTGGATCCATGGAAGCCGTGTCCATGGCCTTGAGCGTACGCCAACCACCCGTCCGTCACACTGGGAAGAGTCCGAGGCGGAACCGAGGCCAAAGTGTGCGCTTACCGCACCTGAAAACAGCGTACGGGGAGAGATTCGAACGTGATTCGGGAAAGACTATTGGCAGATGCCCACCAGTGGTCAGCGATCATTCACGGCTGACAGTTTCGACTGCGGTGGATGCGGTAGGTCCAACCTAACAAGCGAGATCACGGTATCGCTCAACGCCGTTGCTCATGGAAACGGTCTGCGAAGCTTATACAAGCTGGCCTTCCCGGCTTGCCCAACCAGATGCGCGTGTTCCATCAACTTGCTCCGGAATCGGTCCGACAGCCTATAGCCCCACACATAATCGTATGTCGCTAAAATTCTTCTCCAATCGATGCGTTCATCGGGCACGTCTGGCGACATTCGGGTTTCATCCGGTTCGGTGCTCCTGAGGTGGATCGGGTTCACTGACTTCCACGCATAAATCGTGGGCAGGAAGGCGTGCCGATAGATCGTGGCGTAGTGAAACGCAAAATACGAGTGCATATCAGACAGCCAATCGGTTCGTCCCTGGCCCTCGACCATCAACATCGGATAGACACGCGGTTCATGCGGCAACAGGTCCAGGACCTGCACCTGAGTCTCGATGTCCCTGCTGATATGCGTCCAAGAGTGCCAGATAACGGCGGCGCGCCCGAACGACAATAAGACGAGGACAATCACGAGATATCGGCCGATGAGTTTGGCTGGATTCAGCTTTACGGCCAAGACCCCCAATACCGCCGCCGGGATGATGAACCGGCGATCGACATAATGCGATTCGGCCGCACTGAACGGCGCAATCAGATACAGTCCCACCAGCAAGGCTCCAAGAATCAGCGGATCCTCGTGGTAACGAGCGCGCGTAAAGCGCCAACACAACCCGATCGCCATGATGGCACCGAAGACCGTGCTCAGCGCCAGTTCGACCGGTACATTGTAACTTGCGAATGGATACAGGAAACCGGTTAATTTGGTCGTCAGGACCGGCTGCAGCCAGACAAGAGGGGCTCGATGCTGGATCCCAGCGGAATACAGGAGATAGATGACGGTGACAGGTATGAGTGGGAGGATTCCCAGACCATGTTGCCACCCAATCACACGAGTCTTGGCCATGTCGAGGATGGTGAGTCCCGTCACCGTGATGGCCAAAAATACGAAGGCCGAAAGATGAGAAAAATAGCACATGGCCGTCAGTAGCACCAGGGACACCACTCGGCCCATGGTCCATGCGGACCGTGCTCGCATCCATACGGCCAATGTAATGAAAAAGAGGCCGAGGCCAAACACGTAATTCACGAAGCCGTACGCAACGGCGTAGTTAAAGGTGAAAAACGTGGCGGCGAGAGCGCTCCAATGGGGTTGTCCTGCGACGGCTGTGCCCAGTAGGTGGAGACCCAGGTTAAACAAAATGAGCATGAGCGAGAGGAAAATCTTACTCGCCGTTTCAATACTGACGACATGAAGGAGTAAGGGTACGATTACGTCGATGGCGAGATTGGGGACCAAGTGCCAATCTCGCTCGTAGGTCGCTTGATAGGAGTCGAACTGATCATAGTGATACAGGATGTGGGCTCGAGCGAGATGATTGGGATAGTCGTGCATGGGAGGGTACGCCGTGAACCAGATCGGACAGAGCTGGAGGATGGTGACTAACATCAATGTGACGTAATACGCCGTGTACGGTTGACGTACTCGGGTGACGAGAGGAAGGTGGGATGCCCGTCTCATATCGGCTCCGTTCAGCTGTAAAAGGCGGTCGTTCTCGACGCAATGTTCCATTGTTTGGGGACCCCGTGAGGCTGTCGTCTTTCGCTAGCCGGCAATGGGTGCAATGGAAATCGATCAAGAATTGTGCCAGGTGACAAGCGACGACACCGCTGTTTCAACTCGTGTGAAGGTGAACGGCTTGCTATTGCAGCTAGGGCATAGCATGCCTTGCACGCAGGTCGCAGGAGGTATTTAAGCGATTGAATAAACGTGCCAAAAGGATAGCGAGGCGGTCTGCAGTCGGCGCGCTGGTAATGGTCGAGTCATGGTCAGGATCAGGCCGATGCGGTGAGAAGGTCGCGTCGGTGCTGGAGGGGTAGTCTAGGGTAGTCTAATGAGAGGGACTGCAGTAGAAGGGATGCAGGCTATACCAGACGGTCACTACGCCAAGCCAGAGCCAATCATTCGGCTCTCTCGTTTGTGACCGTCGCTGTTGATGTCTAGCCGAGAAACGCTGTTCAGGGTGCTCTCTTCGTTCCCAGTGCGAGAACGTCGGCCTATGCCTGCAATTGGCATTCACAGAGATCGGTGTGATAAAGAAGCGGGCAGCTCGCGTCTCGCGGGATTGAAATCCTCGTTTCGTACGAAAACAGGATGCCGCATACCCTGATTACAGTAAGGAGAACGTCATGGCCTTCATCCAAAAGGATCTCGTCTCCGGTAGTGGTGACCAACTCCTCACGCTCGATACCGATACCAATCTCGAATGGCTGAATCTGACCGCAACGGCAAATCGTTCGGTCAATGAGGTGCTCGGTGGCTTCGGCGGATTCGTGACGACGCATGGTTTTCGGTATGCGATCGGTGCGGATCTCGGAACTCTGTATGCTCATGCCGGTATTACGAAGGGGCTGTCGGAACCAGCTTTTCAACCCTCACCAAATGACGACCGAAACCACACGGGGGTCGAAATCCTCCAGGATCTCATGAACGGGAAGCAATTTCTCCCCGCTCCAGATAGTTCGACACAGTCGAGGATCATGACTCACGGAATGAATGGAGGAGACCCCGCGTGGTTCGTGCGGTACTTGTCACTCAACATAACGCGCCATGCTAACTCGCATACGGAGGTCAACCCTCTGAACTCCTTGGACTCGAAAGCCCCTCATATCGGGTCATACCTGGTACGCAGCGCACCGTCCGGATAGATCGTGCGTGCATCGCGGAAGTCCAGGATCAACGAAACACAGCGAGGCGAGATATCCTGCCGGACGCATGTGACTGAACGGGTAGGGTTCTGGATTTGGTCATAAACGGCTGATCATGCCAGACGCATCCGCGCGAGCGATGCGAGTGAGTCGCCGCCACTGATGTCGGGGTTGATGACCAGTTCAAGGGTCGTGACATTGTGGAGCTCGGTTCGGTGATCCTCAATTTCCCGGCTGGCTCCCTGCGGACTGAAGTTCCATTGTTGACGGAACAGATCACGGTAGGTGCGACCGGAGTCGGACGACCATCGCACGACGTATTCCTGGGATCGGGTCCTTTCGGATTCCTCAAACTTCAGCCAGATTCTCCGTATCCGCTGCGGTGTGCCGAATCGGAGGCGAATGGTCTGAGTCCCTCTATCTGCAGCGCGCCATCCCGGCCCTTTCCCGGTAACCAGAGCGTCCTCAATGGGGCATGAGGCATCCTCAGACGTGAGTTCCACCTCGGCTAGTCGGTCCAAGTCCAACCATTGATCGTCCGGCACCCCATCTCCCACACGGTCGCTCGGAGTGATTCGTTTCTGCATGGAGCACCTCCCGGTTTTTCCGACGAGTACGAACGGTGCGCAAGGCGGTGTCAATCTTCCAGTGTGGAGACGTCCCCGACGTCCTGTCCCAATTCCTTAGCCTTCAACACGCGGCGCATGATCTTCCCCGACCGGGTTTTGGGCAGCGACGAGACGATGTCGATCTCAGCTGGTACTGCGATCTTACCCAATTCGGCGTGCACGTGCTGCTTCAGGGCCTGTACCAGTTCGTGGGTGTGTTGGTGGCCTTGTTTCAAAATGACGAACGCCTTGATCGACTCGCCCACAGTCGCGTGTGGCTTGCCGATCACTGCCGCTTCGGCAACGGCAGGATGGCTCACGAGCGCGCTCTCGACCTCCGCCGTGCCGATGCGATTGCCGGCCACCTTGATGACGTCGTCGGCGCGTCCCATGAACCACATGTACCCGTCGTCGTCCTTGCGACAGACGTCTCCCGCCGTATAGCAGTTTGGGATCGTATTCCAATAGACCTTGTACCGATCAGGATCCTTGTAAATCGTTCGCATCATGGACGGCCACGGCTTCTTGATCACGGCGAAGCCCCCCGCGTTGGCGGGCAGGCTCTTCCCCTCACGATCGACCACGTCGGCTTCGACGCCGAGAAAGGGGCGGGTCGCCGAACCCGGTTTGAGGGGCACGGAGGGGAGGGGAGTGACGAGGATCATGCCGGTCTCCGTTTGCCACCAGGTATCCATGATCGGCTTGTGGCTGCCCGTGACGCGATACAACCATTCCCAGGCCTCCGGATTGATCGGCTCGCCAACGCTTCCGAGGACTCGAAGGCACGAGAGATCGTATTTGGCCGGCCATTCCTCCCCATAGCGCATGAGTAGTCGAATCGCGGTCGGAGTCGTATAGAACACGGTCACCCCATAGTGCTCAATAATGCTCCACCAGCGGCCCGGATTCGGATAGTCGGGTTTGCCTTCGGCCGTTAAAATCGTGGCGCCGTTGAGCAGCGGCCCATAGACGATGTAGCTGTGCCCCGTGACCCAGCCCGGATCGGCGACGCAGAAGTAGATGTCGTCTTCTTTCAAATTGAAGACATACTTTGTTGTGAGATAGGTGCCGACCATGTAGCCGCCGTGGACGTGCACGACCCCCTTCGGCTTACCGGTGGTCCCGGACGTATAGAGAATGTACAGGGGGGCTTCGGCGTCGAGCCGCACTGGCTCGCACGTGGTCTTCTGATCCTTGAGCCACGCTTCCCAGTCGATTTCCTTGGGGGAGGCCAACGGGACCCCGGGCTTCTCGCGTCGAACCACGACGACATGTTCGACGGTCGGACAGTTCCCCACAGCCTGGTCGACGACGGGCTTCAACTGAATGGTCTTGGCGCGGTCGTAGCCGACGTCAGCGGTGATGACGAGCCGAGATTCGGCATCTTGGATTCGACTCTCGAGTGCCGGGGCGCTGAACCCGCTATAGACGACGCTATGGATGAGGCCCAGTCGGGCGCAGGCCAGCATCGCGATCATTTGCTCGGGTATCTTCGGCAGGTAAATCGTGACGCGATCACCCTGCTTGAGGCCCAATGCTTTGAGCGCGTTCGCGCAGCGGCAAACCTGACGATAGAGTTCCGCATAGGTGAAAATGCGTTCCTCGCCGTGCTCGCCGACCCAGATGACGGCAACCTTGTTGCGGCGCCACGTTTTGACGTGACGGTCGAGACAGTTGTAGGAAATGTTACAGGTACCACCAAGGAACCACTTGGCCCAGGGATAATCCCATTCCAATACCTTGCTCCAGGGAGTAAACCAGTCGAGTTCTTTGGCCGCCTGGTCCCAAAACTGCTCCGGGTTTTCGATGGACCGGCGATAGGCCTCCTCGTAATCAGGGACGTGAGAGGCGGCCATGGTTTCCGCCGCGGGGCGATAGACACGGGATTCCTTTAACAGCGTATCCAGTTTCTCCTCGGTCATACAAATGCTCCTTGGTGATGGCGCGGACGCAGGGGGCGTATCGCACTGGCGCGACATTATGCGCAAGCCATCTCGGGGAGGCAACCCCAACCGGTGACGGACGACGGCTGCATGCGCGGCGGAGGGCCTGGGGGCTTCCTTGACAGTCGTATTGAGGCGAGGGTAGGGTTAGACCAAATGCGGAGCCGGTCCTCCTTGCTGCGAAATCCATTTCGTTTTTACTCACCCCACATCCTTATCGCCCCGCGCACGATTGCCGTGTGTGTGCTCGTTCTGGCGCTGTGTGCCGCTCCGACGGCGAGCCAGGGGCAGTTGGGTAAACCCGAGGGGCTCTATTACAAGTCGTGGGGTTTGGTCATCGGGATCGACGAGTATTTGGTCGCGCCTCCACTGCCGGGCGCCGTCAAGAATGCCAAGCAGGTCGCCGAAACGTTGCGGAAACTCGACTTCGACGAAGTGGTCGAGGTCTACAATAAGAAAGCATCCTCCAAGAATCTCCATCATATTCTCGATGACGTCCTGACGAGGAAATTAGGCCGAGCGGATCGGCTCGTCATCTACTTCGCAGGGCACGCCGGTGAAACGATGGATCTGAACGGCCATCCACTCGGGTATCTCGTCCCGTGGGACGCGCAGGTGCAAGGGGCAACCAAGGCCGTGAGTCTCGACCAGCTCAAGGAAGTAGGGCATCGGGTGATGGCCAAGCACGTCTTGCTGCTCCTGGATGCCGAGGTCAGCGGGTGGGACGTGACACCATCGCAGCAGCTTTCTCTCGAGGGGCGAACGACTCCCGAACAGGATACCGACAAGCGGGTGCTTCAAGTCTTGTCGGCACGGAAATTCGGCGAGCCCTCCGGATGGGTCGATGGACACAGTCCGTTTGTTGGGGCCGTCACTGAAGGATTAAGCGGCGCGGCCGACTTGAACAACAATGGATGGTTGATGGCATCGGAACTCGGTCGTTTCGTGAAGGATACGATTGAGGCGCGATCAAACGGTGCGCAGCATCCTCAGTATGCCCGTCTCGACGGAGACGGCGACACCGTCATGATCGAGGGCAAACCGTCGGATTTTGCCATGGGACCGAAGCCGACCTCGCAGGAGGAAAAGGCGGCTGCGGCCAAGCATCAGTATGATGAAGCCTTCAAGTTGCTCCAAACTCAGCAGTCTCCCGATGAAGCGCTTGCACGACTCGATAAGGCGCTCGCGCTGGATCCCACGCTGGGCGATGCCTATGTGCTGAAGAGTTATGTCCATCTGGAGATTCGTCCAAGTCTGGATGACGCGTTGTCCGAGGCTCAGCTTGCCGTCAAGTATGCCCCGAACAACCCCGATTCCCATTATACGTTGGGTCTGGTCCAAGAAAAGCGGCGCGCCTTTACGCAGGCCGAAGCGGCATTCTTGAATGCAGTGAAGGCGAACCCCGAATACGCGGACGTCTACTTGTCGTTGGGGATGCTGTACGAGGACAGCTTGAACGACAACGAGAAAGCTGCCGGCGCCTACAAGCGTTACCAAGAATTGGGAGGGACCAACAGTCGTGCCACGCTCTTCTTCCGTAAACAGGCCGCTTCTCCTCCTGCACCGTGACTCAACGCGTCCTGCGATCGCTGGTCCGCCCAGCGCGCAAACAGCCCGTTCCTTGCGTACGACGACCCCCTCTTTCACCCGTTCAACTTTAGGATTCTGCGCCACCCTTGAGGTAGCCTAGCCCGATCTTCACGGCGCGGCGGGTAATTTCGGCCCATCGGGACGGTGGATATTCCTGCAGGATCGCTGCCGCTTTCATGTCCTGAATGTCTAGTTCCGCAATCCGAATGATTCCGTCCTCGAGTTTAATTTCTGCCACGTGTGTACCCCTTTCAAAGGCGCTTCCAGTCTGTCTTTTCAGCGGTCGACGCATGAATCGCGCGCTCGTTTGACTACCCTGGAAGTGCGTGTTAGCATCCCTTGCACAATCTAGTGCTTATACGGATGCGCCGTTCGTCGGTCATCAGGCCACTTCGGACACCATCAAGGAGGAGTCAGATGGTAGCACAACCGAACCGCATCGCACGATGGGCCCACCTGGGTGTAGTCGTCGCGTTCGCTTGCACGCTGGCCGCGTGCGGAGGTCCACCCAAGTGGGTCAAGAAGGGGTCGGGCGCATACGATGACAAGAATTTCTATGGCGTTGGATCCGTGACCGGCGTCAAGAACGAGCCGCTCGCGTGGGATACGGCCGAAAATCGTGCCCGTGCCGAAATCGCAAAAACCTTCGAGACATATACGGGATACCTGATGCGCGATTACGCTGCCTCCACCACCGCCGGTGATTTCTCCCGCAACAGCGAGGAACAGAATGTCGAGCGGGCTATCAAGACCATCTCGACGACGACACTCAGCGGCGTGAAGTCGGTCGACCGGTGGAAGGACGAAAAGGCCAACACGTATTACGTGCTGACGAAGTTGAGTCTGGACGAGATGAAGGAAAACATGATGAAGGCCAGGGAACTGAATAGCGAAGTGCGTGATTTTGTGAGAAAAAACGCCGATAAGCTCTTCGAGCGCCTCGAGAAAGAGGAAGAAAAACGCGGGATCAGATAGCGCTCAGCCGTTGTCGAATTCACCCGTGGAGGTGCCGGGAGTGAAGGTTTGCTTAAGAGGCCGTCATCTGTTCGCTCTTCTGCCGATCCCCCTTGCCATACTGTTCTCCGGATGTAGCCATGAGACCAAGGTGACCCGCGTCGATAGCGGGACGGTGACGGATCTCAGTGGTCGATGGAACGATACAGACTCGCGATTGGTTGCGGAGGAAATGGTCACGGCCGCGCTTTCCAGCACCTGGCTGGGCACCTACACCAAAGAGACACACCGACAACCCGTTGTCATTGTCGGGACCGTCGTCAACCGCAGCCACGAGCACATCGATATTCAGACCTTTGTGAGCGATCTGTCCCGAGAACTCATCAATAGCGGCAAGGTCAGATTTGTAGCCACGAAGGGCGAGCGTGACGAATTGCGTGAAGAGCGTCGCGATCAAGCTATTCATGCACGGGAAAACACACAGAAAGGACCCGGCCGTGAGACCGGGGCCGATTACATGATGAAGGGCTACATCTCCACGATCCTCGACGAGCAGGACAAGACCCGAGCCACCTACTACCAAGTGGACCTCGAGTTGGTGGATCTTGAAAGCAACGAGAAATCTTGGGTCGGACAAAAGAAGATCAAGAAGGTCATCGAACGCAAACGGTCCGTGTTCTAATTGCCGCCGCCATCGAATTCCCCCGCGGTATCCCCCTGCCACCCGATCTGCCGTCCGGGATCTCCTCGTGCGCGTTCGTGCCGACTGCTCGTCTTGGTGGTATGGGCGCTGCTCTCGGCCTGTTCCCTCGGCCAGGGTCACTACCTGCGAATTGAGGATAGTCTCCGTGCCGGAAACTACCAGGCCGCGGACTCAATCGTCGCCAAGGCCGAATCGGACTATGGGACGAAGGCGCGGGTGCTATACGGCATGGATCGTGGTTTCACCCTTCAACTCTCCGGCCAGTACGAAGCCAGCAACGAAGTCTTGAGCGCAGCCGAAGATGAGGTTGATCGTCTCTTCACTCGGAAAATCAGGAATGAAGCGCTGTCCTTCCTCGTGAATGACAATGAATTGCCGTTCGAAGGCGACCCATACGAACAGGTCATGATCAACGTGATGAAGGCCATCAACTACGCCTTGCAGCAGAATTGGCAGGAGGCGCTGGTCGAGGCGCGCCGGCTTGACCATCGCCTGAACGTCATCGCGGACCGGGAAACGGATAAAGACGGCTATCGCGACGATGGATTTGCGCGATATCTCACCGGCATTCTATACGAGGCCGCAGAGGATTTGAATAACGCCCTGGTTGCCTATCGACGCGCCTACGATGCCTATCGCAGAAGCATGTTGGGAAAGCGTATCGGCGTGCCGGTGGCATTGCGGGCCGATCTCCTTCGGGTCTCGAATGCACTGGGGCTGACCGACGAATTTCAAGAGTACCGACGGGCTTTCCCCAACACGACGTGGCGATCGCACAGCGAGCAACGCAGGCTCGCGCAGGTGGTCCTCATTAGCTATAATGGTCGAGCCCCCGCCCGCGTCGATCAATTTGTCGATGTTCCCCTCGGCATGGATGCGGCGCAGCTCGTGCTGTTGAGTCGAGGAATCGGTGGCGGCACCAATCGGACGCGAACTGCAGAGAGTCTGTTGTATGGACTGAATGGCAAGATTGTACGCATCGCCTTGCCGCGATTGGTCCCGCAGCGGAGTTCGATCGTCTCATCACACGTCGTCATCTCCGGGGCGTACGGTACCTACGAAGGGCAGACGGAACCGATGCACAGTATTACGGCGTTGGCGGACAAACGCCTGTCGGAGCGCATGCCCGGTATTGCCGCGCGGGCGGCCGCCCGCGCGGCAATCAAATATGGGTTGGCCGAGGCCGCTGAACGGGGGATGCAGTCGGCAATGAGCCGGCACGATGGGCAACGAAATGACTTGGAGTGGGTGGCCTTTGTGGCGGGGGCCTTACTGAAAACGGCAGCACTGGCAACGGAGGAATCCGACAAGCGCTCGTGGCGGACCCTGCCTGACGAGATCCAGGTCGCGCGTCTTTGGGTTCCAGCGGGGGAATACGATGTCCACGTGCAGGCCTTGGGTGGATCACAACGTTCTCTGCGCCCATCGTCTCCTCGACGAGTCGCGCTCCGGGAGGGCGAAATGCGGTTTCTGCTGGAGCGTGCCATCCAATGACGTCCACCCACGGCGCCGCGAACGGAGTCCGATTCGTTCTCAGCACGATCCCCTTCCTCCTCGCAGGATGCAGCGTGTTCGATGGGGCGACGAAACCCGATTGGGTGACCGGCACCAGCCGGGCCTTTCCTTCGGACCGATACATCACCGGCTTAGGCGAAGCGGAGACTGTCGCCTCTGCCACGGAGAAGGCGTATGCCTCGGTCGCCAAGGTATTCAAAGCCAACGTCTCGTCAGAGGCTCGGGAGTGGGAATCCTACCTGTTGGTGGAAAATCGCGGGAAGAGTCGCGATGAACGACGCTTGACATTGGATCATGTGACGAACGTGACGACGGACAAGGTGCTGGAAAACGTCTCCGTGCTCGATCAATGGTACGACGAGCCGCGCCGGTTGCATTGGGTCCTCGCCGGGTTGTCGCGTGGAGCCGCTGAAACGGCCACGCTCGCAAGGCTTGTCGAACTCGATCAGAGCATCGAAACTCAAGTCGCGGAATCGCGGGACGCTCGTAACCCGCTCACTCGCCTACGGCTACTGAAGCGAGCCACGAACGCGCTCGTGATCCGCGAGGCGCATAATTCCGACCTTCGAGTCCTCCGTCTCAATGGGCAAGGGGTTGCACCGCGTTATCGCGTCGCCGAACTGACCGCTGAGTTGGAGCGCCTCGTCGCGGCAGTGCCCATCGGATTAGAGCTGTCGGGCGATCATCGCGAAGCGATCGCGCGTGCGCTGAGCGAAGGTCTGGTGCGTGAAGGGCTCGCAGTTGTCGGAGCGGGGTCCGGGAAGGGCATGACGGAAGGACCGCCCCCCGTGCTCGCCCTCAAAGGCCTCGTACGGATCTGGCCGATCGATGTCCGAGATCCTCAATTTCGGTTCGTCCGCTGGTGCAGCGATTTCGTGCTCGTCGAGTCGGCGACACAACGAGTGGTCGGCGCGTTCGCCCGCGGTGACAAGGTCGGGCACCTGTCGGTTCCTGAGGCGACGGGAAAGGCGCTTCGGTCCATTCAATTGGAGTTTGCGTCGGAGGTCTCCAAGAACGTGGCCGCGTATGTCTATGGGGACGTGGAGGCCACGAGCGAGCCGGTTTCAGGCGCCTGTCCCAGAGAACCGGACGCTCGCACGGTACCAATGTAACGAAGGTTTCACCCACACACGAAGGAGGTAGCATGGGGAAACGCACAAACAGTTCGCGGAGCACCACGCACAGCAGCGTGCGAGATCCGCGTCTCGGCGTGATCACCGCCACCCGCCGGCGGGGGCCCAGTCGCGCCGCGAAGGCCAATCTGCGAGAACGTATCGTACAGGACACCGCAACCATGCGTCGCAGCACGTTGCTGGTCATGTTGAAATCGCAGGGCTACGAGGAGGTTCCGCTCGAAGAACTGCAAGACCGGCTCTCCAAACTTCCGGACGAATTGGGCCCCGTCATGGTGGCCGGGAGAAAATAGCCCATGCCCTACTTCTATTTCGATTCCACAGCGCTCATCAAGCGATACAGTCGCGAGCGGGGCACTCGGATCGTGAACAAGCTCCTGGTCAAGCGCGGAAAGGTCGCACTGGTCCCTGCGCAAAGCGTCGTCGAACTCAACGCGGTGCTTGCGAACTGTGCGAAGAAGGAACAGCTCACGCGCGACGATTGGTATTCCGTCGTGTTTCGATTCGAGCTCGAAGCGTCGCAAGGCCTGTATCATTTTGTGGCGCCGACGCACGATACGTTTTCGTCGGCGAAAGAGTTGTCGCTGCACCATCCGCACCTGCGGGCGTCTCAATTGCTGCATTTGGCTCTTGCGGTCGAGCTGAAACCGCTCAGACTGACGATGGTGAGCACGGACAAGGAACTCCTGGATGCGTGCCGCCCCTACGGCATCAAACAGGTCAACCCGGAGGACGACCAGTAGCTCGGGCTGAGGTCCGGGTCTGCGAGCTGGACAGGGACGTTCGTGCGAGGTGGGCGGAGAGGCGCGTTGAGGCGTGTTATAGATCGTGCCCGTTCTCCCGAATGAACGGTGGTGGCGGCGTCTTCTGTGAGTAGAGACGGTGGACGATTGTCCGCACGTGGTGCCGCAGTGGATACCAGCATGACGAGACCGGCCCTGCTCCGCGGCCTATCACGGGCATTGGAAGTCGCTGGCCATGGACGCCACCACCGTGGTCCAATCCTCCGTCGCGGCGCGCAACGTGTCGAGGCGGACTGCGTCGCCGGAAAGCAAGTGCTCTCGGATGGCCGGTTCGAGATCGAGCGTCTGGTCTGCGTGTCTGATGCCGGCACGGGCCGCCTGTAACGTGTGGCACACTCCTGTCGAGGCAGGTGGCTGTCCTCCGGCCCGGCGATACAGCGCCAGAGCTCGATAGGCGTGCTCCTGTGCGCGAAACAATTGTTCGGCACCGCGATAGACCGCCGCACTCGGTTGTGCCCCAGCCTTCTTCGCGAGATGGGTCGCCATGAGTGCCGCGCGCCCCATGCTCATGGCCGCTCCCTCTGGATCCTCGTTCGCCATCAGTTCTTCAGCTCGTGCCTGAAGTCGATCCATTTCGGCCTCGTCGCCCGTCACCTGGGCCGCAATCGACGGTGGCGCGACGAGAAGAGCACCCAGCATGACGGCGTGCATCCAGGCGCACGCCATCCCCCCGTGGAAGTGAGGTGGTCGGCGGAGCGGTGCGGTCGAGTTAATTGATTTGATCGAAGCCATCGAGCTGCTTCATGCTGTAGTTCACGGCGTCCCACAGTTTTCCTTCTGGAGAGTTTCGGTCGCTCGTCCGCACGTTACGCAGCGACCGTTGAAGCTTCAGCAACGGCTCGTAAGATCGGCGGTCTGGAATCTGTCCGAGCGCCCAGACGACTTCGGTTTGGAGTTTGACGTCGTCCGTGTCCAGCGCGGCGATCAGAGGCGGGACGATCGTCGGATTGCCGTGCAGGGCGCCGACCTTGCCGAGGCCTCGCGCGGCCGCCACCCGGAGTTCGGGACTTCCGTGCTCCAGCACGTCGAGGAGTGTGGTGATGCTGCCCTGATGCCCGATATTGCCAAGGGCAATCACGGCTGCCGTGGCGATCTCCTGATTCGGGTCTTTCACGAGCTCCTGTAAGCGGGGGATGGCCTGCTCGGAGAACATCTGGCCAAGTGCCCACACCATCTTTGCCTTGCGCGCGGGTGGAATGCCCGAATCGTCCACATGCTTCAGTAGTCGGTCATCCTGTCCCCATTCGGTCGCCAGATAGATCGGGAAATCGTAGACCGCGAGGCGTTCCTGGAGACGGGCGAGCGCAAAGACGCCGGCATCGTCTGCCTTGGCCTCGGCGGCAGCCGTCATGGCATCGGAAAAGTCTGTGCGTACTTCCTTGGCCCAGGTCATCGGTTTGTCGCCGAGTGAGTACCGAAGTTGGCATGCTGGACCTTTCCAGGTTCGGGACGGGGAGTCCGGCAGGTCTGCATCGCCGCCTGAGCGAATCGTCCCCTGCCACACCTTTCGTTGTTCGCATTTCACTCGCAGCACGGCGTCGTAGGGCTGAGCCGGGTCGAGCACCGCCGTATAGCCTAATTCACCCAGCCGCTTCGCCGTTAGGGTGGCGATGTCACCGGCGTCGACCTCGCCTCTATCAGTCAATGCGAGTGTCTCGACCAAGACGCGATCGATCTTGGCGAGAGCCGCTCTCTGATTATCGCTGAAACTTTCGCGCCGTGCCTCGCTGGTCTCGTTCCCCAGGAAAAGTCCCAGGGCAATCACGGCGAAGGCTGCGTGCCGGGGTTGGGGATAGCGTCGTGTAAGGTACGGTAATATGCGCAGCATCGGATGCTCCTCCTGTCCGTCTGAGTGACAGTCCGCTCTGACTACTGTACGCCCCAGCGAGACGGGGGTTCAAGTTGAAGACCCTTCCAGCGCCCAGTATAATCGCGCGGCATGCTCACGGATCAGACAACAGGCTTTATCGGCGCCGGCAATATGACCGAGGCGCTGATCGGCGGAGTGCTCCATGGCGGGCATGCCACGGCCGCGCAATTATTTGCGTCGGATCCGAGGGTGGACCGTCGGGATGGTCTCAAGCGTCGGTATGGCCTTCATGTCACGGCCGACAATCGCGAGGTCGCATCGCGCTCCAGTCTGCTGGTGTTGTCGGTGGAACCTCAAGTGTTGGATGAGGTGCTTGCTGAAATTGCCACATCGGTTCCCTCGCATGCCGTGATCATCTCGGTCGCGGCTGGCTACCCGATATCCCGGTTAGCGAAAGGCCTCCCCAATCATGCGGGGTCCCTGGTGCGGGCGATGCCGAACACGCCGTCGAGCGTCCGAGCGGGAGTTACGGCGCTGGCTTTTTCGGCCGACCTCGGCGAGCAAAATGCGCAACGTGCGCGCGCGTTGTTCGAATGCGTCGGACAAGTCGTGACGGTTGAAGAGCGGTTGATGGATGCGGTGACCGGATTGAGCGGAAGCGGTCCCGCATACATCTTTGTCTTGATCGAGGCGTTGGCCGATGGTGGGGTGAAGGCGGGCTTGCCGAGGCCCATCGCCGAGGTGCTCGCCGCGCAGACGGTTTTGGGCGCGGCCAAAATGGTTCAGGATACCGGCGAACATCCGGCTCGTCTCAAGGACCGCGTGGCTTCTCCCGGCGGGACCACCATTGCCGGTCTCCACGTGCTCGAACAGGGGCGTGTGCGGGCCACCCTGATGTCGGCGGTCGAAGCAGCGGCGAAGCGTTCTGCCGAGCTGGGGCTTGGGGACGAGAATTCGTCCTGACGCTCAGGCGCACGTGCGAGCTCGAACGAGACGCCCGGCACGTCCCATCGTCGCCGGCACAGCCTACAGAAAGCGACGGCCTGCACGAGGCGGACGATAAAGTCGGCGAGAGACATGAGCAAGGTACGGGCATTCGTGTTGGCATCATGCGGAAGGAGACGTCGTGCAATACTGGGTTAAAGTGGTCTTCACGGACAATCAGGAACTCATGGTCAAGGATGCGATCCGCCACACGATTAGCGACGACATGGAAGTGCTGGAAATCGACACGGCCCGGGAAGTGACGATCATTCCCATGAAGCAGATCAAATACGTCTCGTGCGACGCCACTGTCTTCTCGACCAAAAAGCCGGGCTGAGCCACTGCGCCGTGCTCTTACGGCTGACTCTTTCGGCGTGACCGTGGGATCGTTCTCGACCCATATCGGTCTCCGCTCCGATCGCATTCCACACCTTGGTGGACCGATGCGAAATCAGTTCACGGTTGTTCGACGGTCCGGAGGCGACCGACGTCAATCCTCCAATCGGTGTATGGGTGTATGTTGGGTCGACGCGCATGCTCACAAGCGGTTGCCCAAACACGCTGATGCCCCACACCGTCGGTGGCGACGCAGTTTGACCCCTTGGAGACGGATTGTTACAATACGCCCGCCTTCGAGTGACCGTGCGGGACTGCGCTTCGTGTGTCTCCCGTTCCCAACGCCGGCGGAGTGTGCATGCCACGAGTGCTAGTTCTGCATGGGCCCAACCTGAACATGCTCGGAACCCGCGAACCATCTCTCTACGGCAAAGCCGACCTCAAGGCGATCGACACCGCTTTGGGGCAGGTGGCGGCGGAACGCGGCGCCGAACTGGAATGCCGGCAATCGAATATCGAAGGGGAGTTGGTCACGTGGATCCAGGAAGCTCGAAACCGGTTCGACGGTCTCGTCATCAACCCTGCCGCCTACACCCACACGAGCGTGGCGATTCGTGATGCGATCGCGGCGGTCCAGGTGCCGACGGTCGAGGTACACCTGTCGAATATTCATCAGCGGGAAGAATTTCGGCATCGTTCGTATGTGGCCGGAGTGGCGATAGGCCAAATCACGGGATTTGGCCCGGCCAGCTATATCCTTGGTCTCCACGGACTCCTCGATCATTTGGCAGGCCAGAGCAGGCGCCGGGGCCGGACAAGGCGAGGCGGGCGTCCACGAAGCCCGCTGCGGAGACCGCGTACCTAGATCGTCCCAATTTCTTATTTTGTTTCATCAAGGGGAGTGCACCACGTGATTTCGACGGCTGAATTTCGAAACGGAGCGCGGTTATTAGTGGAGGGCCAACCATTCTATATCGTGGAGTTCCAGCACGTGAAACCGGGGAAGGGCGGCGCATTTGTGCGCACCAAACTCAAAAGTTACATTACCGGCAACGTCCTCGATCGTACCTTCCGATCCGGCGAGAAGTTCGACGAGCCGGATCTCGAAGAGCGCGACATGCAATTTCTTTATGCCACGGGCGACCAGTATACGTTCATGGATACCGAGACGTTCGAGCAGTTCACGTACGAAAAGAAACAGCTCGGGGAGAATGCCGACCTTCTCAAAGAAGAGATGAACGTCAAGATTTTGGTGTACGAGCACCAACCCATTACGGTGGAACTACCGATTTTCATCGAATTGAAGGTTGTCGACGCCGACCCCGGCATTCGCGGCGATACGGCGTCCGGCGGCAATAAGCCGGCCACGGTGGAGACGGGCGCTGTCATAAAAGTGCCGCTGTATCTGGAGGTCGGAGAAACCATTAAAATCGATACCAGAACGCGCGCCTACGTGGAAAGAGTCCGGTGAAAAAGTCCAGTCGCTCATCAGCCACAAAGGGAAAATCCAATCCGATCCTGCTCCCGGTCGGTGCTGCGCAGAGAGACGCAACCGAGGCCGAAGCGCGTACCAAGCTCATTCAAGAGCTGGCCGATCTATTGCGGAAAAATAACCTTGCCGAACTGGAGTTCGAACGGGACGGGGTCCGAGTCAGGCTACGCCAGGAGCTTGGAGGACGGCACACCGCGAGTGTTGCCCACGACGTGCCGGCGGTTGCGCCGGTCGCCCCAGGCGCGTCGGCGGCCCCCGCCGCGGCTGAAACCAACGGCCTGGTGACCATTACCTCTCCGATCGTGGGGACCTTCTATCGCTCTCCCTCGCCCGATGCTGATCCATACGTGGAAGAAGGGGACTCGGTCCGAAAGGGGCAGGTCCTTTGCATCGTCGAAGCCATGAAGCTCATGAACGAGATCGAATCGGAAGTCGACGGCCGTGTGGTGAAGATTCTCGTTGAAAGCGCAAAGCCCGTCGAATATGGGCAACCACTGTTTCTGATCGAGCCTTCGTCCGCAGCCTAACCGAATCGGGCCGAAACGGACGCCACCGTGTTCAAGAAGATACTGATTGCCAATCGTGGTGAAATCGCCGTCCGCGTGATTCGAGCCTGCAAGGAGCTCGGCATCAAGACCGTGGCGATCTTTTCCGAGGCCGACAGCGGCGCGTTGCATACGCGTTTGGCCGATGAGCGGATCTGCGTCGGTCCTCCGGAAGATTCACTTAGTTACCGCAATATTCCCAATGTGCTGAGCGCAGCGGACATTTCCGGTGCCGACGCGATTCATCCGGGCTATGGCTTTCTGTCCGAAAACGCCCACTTTGCGGAGGTGTGCGAATCCGTCGGCGTCAAGTTCGTCGGTCCCAGTTCGGAAAACATCGCGTTGATGGGCGATAAGGCGAAGGCGCGCGAGATTGTTGCCAAGAAGGGGTTGCCGGTGACCCCGGGCAGTCCGGGTATCCTGACCAGTGATGACGAGGCCCTGGCTGCGGCCAAGAAGATTGGGTATCCGGTCATCATCAAGGCGGCCGCCGGCGGTGGTGGGCGCGGGATGCGCGTCGTCAACAAGCCCGATGAATTGGAGCGTGCGTTTCAAGCGGCGCAAACGGAAGCCAAATCGACCTTCGGCAACGATGGGGTGTACTTAGAGCGCTACTTCCTCGAACCGCGTCACATCGAAGTTCAGATTCTGGCGGACAATAAGGGGCGCATGGTGTATCTGGGGGAGCGCGACTGTTCGATCCAGCGGCGGCATCAGAAGCTGGTGGAGGAGACACCGTCTCCCGCCGTTGATGAGCCGCTTCGGCGCGAACTTGGCCGAGTGGCGATGGAAGCCATGCGGGCCATCCATTATCGTAACGCCGGCACCGTGGAGTTTTTGCTGGACAAGGACCGAAACTTCTATTTCATGGAAGTCAATACTCGCATACAGGTTGAACATCCCATCACGGAGATGGTCACGGGAGTCGATTTGATCAAGGAGCAGATCCGCATCGCCGCGGGCCTTCCGTTGACCTTCAAACAGCAGGACATTCGCATCGACGGCCACAGCATCGAATGTCGTATCAACGCGGAAGATCCTGAGAAGTTTACGCCGTCCCCTGGCGTGATCACCCGCTATCGACCGGCGGGTGGTTTTGGCGTGCGGGTCGATTCAGCCATGGAATCTCACTCGATGGTGGTGCCGTTTTACGATTCCATGATCGCCAAGCTTATCGTGCATGGACGGGACCGCGCCGAGGCTTTGGGACGCATGCGGCGCGCGTTGGATGAATTCGTCATTGAGGGAATCAAAACGACGATCCCGCTGCATCAGAAGATCATGCGCGATCCGGATTTTGAAAAGGGCCATGTCTCGACGACCTTCCTCGAGCGCTTCTTAGCCCAGCAATCTCCCTAGCAGGCGAAAGTTCTGAGTGCTGAGTCAAACTGCAGTGTTGGCTCCGTGAAAGAAAGCGGCCAAAAACTCGCCGGTCTCTACCTCATCCTCGACCCCTCCGTCGCCCCATCAAAAGGTCTCGCGTCTGTACTGCGGGAAGCGGCCGCCGCCGGAGTACGGTTGTTCCAGTATCGGGATAAGCAGGCGTCAATGCGGGAGGCATATGAACGTGTACTGCCGTTACGGGTGCTGGCGCGTGAATTGGGTGTGACTTTCCTTGTCAACGATCGCTGTGACCTTGCGCTGGCCGTGGACGCGGACGGGATCCATCTCGGTCAAGACGATCTCCCGGTGCACCACGCTCGGCGGTTGCTCGGGACCAACAGGCTCATCGGACTGTCTACGCATAATGCCTCACAGGTTACGGCCGCCGCCCAGACCGACGTGGACTACATTGGTTTTGGCCCCATCTATCTCACGAGCAGCAAGGAGAATCCCGATCCGGTCGTGGGATTGGAAGGGCTCCGCGCGGTCCGATCACTGACCAAGCTTCCGATTTTTGCCATCGGCGGCCTTACCGCCGAACGCTACCCAGACGTGCTCAAGGCCGGCGCCAACGGCGCCGCCGTCATCTCGGCTATCCTGTCGGCACGGGATATCGCAGGGGCAGTGCAAACATTTCTGTCCAGCTACAGGCCCATGTGAATTAGGAGACGCTCCGGCCAGGGAGGATGCCAACTGCGGCCCAACCCGGCCAAAGAGAACTATACCGTCATCCCTTGCCAATGGCAGAAGATCGCTGTTGGAGGACGAAGAAACAATCTATGAGATCTTCTTGCTGGAGACTGTTCGCGTGAATCTCACGGCGCGAGCAGGTTTGCAAGGCCGGTGATGGCCGGTTCGGCAGCTGTGATTGCGACGGCGCGTTCCCAATCATTTGAATCGAGACCACAGAAGCGAAGCGGATCAAGGACCGGCAACGACAGAGTGCCGCGAAGCAACTGGACCGTTGAGCGCTCCTGTTCTCGTTCAGTGTCTTTCGTCGGCCGTCGTGTCTGGTTCAGTACCAATGCCATGATTCGCATCCCCACCGAAGAGAGCGCCTCAACCGTCAAACGCGCGTGATTCACGCCGCCTAGCGCCACTCGGCCCACGACCAGGACGGGAAGTTGCAGTCTCACCATGAGATCCCGTACGTCTTGCCCAGGTCCCAACGGCACCATCACGCCGCCCACACCCTCGACCAGAATGAAGTCGCGGCCACTCGCCAACCTTTGATAGGCCTCCACGATGGTATCGAATGAAATCGTTCTGCCCTCCAATTCTCCGGCGTGCCGTGGTGCGAGCGGTGCTGCAAATCGATAGGGGCTGACCACCTCAATCGGATCCGATGTCTGGGCCGCCACCTGCAGCTTGGCTGAGTCGGACTGACTGGGATCGTCACCCGGGTATCCCGTTTCGACCGGTTTCATGACGCCGACCGCGTTCCCGCGCTCATGGAGACAGCGGGCGAGTGCCGCCGTCACGAGCGTCTTGCCGACGCCTGTGTCGGTGCCGGTGATCATGATGCCTTGCGGAGATCGTGTCATCATGCACGCGGGAGGTCAGTAGAAGGGCCGATTGTCGAGATTCCAGATTTGACCGGATATGTCTCGGCAGCGCGCAAGGTGGAAAACCGTGCGCACCACTTCGTTGATATCCGGCGTGCGACCAAGGAGATGCTCCGCTCCGGCGTGTTCGGGGAACGCCTCACCGGCAAGATGCGTCGGTTGCCACCCTGGCAAGACGAGGTTAACCCGAAGGTTGGCCGGGCCCCATTCACGCGCGGCTGTGCGCGCCAGGCCTACCAGTCCCGATTTTGACGTTGCATAGGCTGCCTGCCCTGCTTGTCCCTGAAATCCGGCCAGAGAGCCGACGACGATAATATGTCCGCCGCCGGACGGAATCATGAGCGGGGCGGCGGCCCGCATGGTATAGAACACGCCCGTCAGGTTGGTGCCGATGATTCGGTCCCAGGCATCCTCATCCGTTTTGGCGAGGAGTCGGCTCGTCGCCATGCCTGCGTTGCAGATGACCGCATCGAGGCGATGCCATCGCTCCACGATAGCCGTCGCGGCCTTACACATCTGTCCGCTGTCGCGCACCTCACCTTGGTAGACCTCCGCATCTCCGCCACGCTCTCTGATCTCCTCGACAACCTGCCGAGCGTCTCTTTCCCGCTCGCGGTAGTGCACGGCCACGCGCCACTGGGCATGGCCGAAGGCCAACGCGATTGCACGACCGATCCCACGTGAGCCGCCGGTGACCCACACCACGTTGGTGTTGCGACTGTCTGCGTCGCGTTGTGCATCCGGATGTAGTTGGTCTTCCTCCATGCGGTTCGCATTATGGAAATCCCAGGGTCGAAACGCAATGTCCGGTCTGTGCCATCACCGCAATATTGCTGCCCTGCTACCGGTATGGTACGGTGCCCGCTTAGCAGGGAGGATGCGCACGGCTATGAGACGACTTTGGAATCGGTGTGGAATGTTGGCAGGGCTTCTCCTGCTCTCGGTGGCAGCTTCTCTTCATGCGATGGAGCCAGAGGGCATCGAGGATTCGGATGCTTACTTCCCCGATGACGTGGGCAATCGGTGGTCCTATAGAGGGGAAGTGACCGAGGGCCCGATTCAAACGATCGAACGCAAAATGTTTGTCAATGAATCGAAGGTGACCGGCGCAGACGTGCGGCAAAACGTGCAGGTCAAAGTGTTGCACGACACGAATGCCGGGAACCACGGGCCGTCGACCAGTTTCTACCGTCGCGATGCTGCAGGAGTCGTGTATTACGGGTCGGAGCCCGGCACAACACTGGAAAAACAGCTGGTGCCGTACCAAATCGTCCAGTTTCCCTTACGTCCGGGCTCGACGTTTCAGCAGTTCGACCGCCGCGACTTGGATTTCGGGAGTGACTTGGATCGGGACGGGGTCAACGAACACGCCGACGTCGTGGGGACCGTGACCGTCGTCGGGCGTGAATCCGTGACGGTGCCCGCCGGTTCCTATCCGGATGCGGTACGGATTGATGCACGCATGACGTTACGGATTACGTTTTCAGCCGACCGGCGTGTGGCCGTCGGCACCGACGTGATGAACGCCTGGTTCGTCAAGGGCATCGGGTTGGTCAAGTATGTGGAGCGGCAAGAGTTGCCTGCGATTCGGAATGATCGTGGGATCACGAGCGAAATTTCGGAGGAATTGCTCGAGTTCGAGCACGGGGCTCAGGCGCGCTCACTCGAACGGAGCGAATCCTCGCCGGAGGGTATTCTCACTCACCACGCGGGCGACCAAAAACTGTAACAGATAGTCGCTGCCGCCTGCCTTGGTTCCGACCCCTGAGAGCCGGTGCCCACCGAACGGCTGCCGCCCGACCAGCGCTCCGGTAATGGGCCGGTTGAGATAGAGGTTCCCCACGTCGAATCGGTTCCGCGCTGCGAGCAGGTTCGCCGGGCTGCGTGAATAGACGCCTCCGGTCAGCGCATAGTCGGTGCCGTTGGCCATCTCCAGCGCTTCCTCAAACGTCCGGGCACGCATGACCGCCAGGACTGGTCCGAAAATCTCCTCTTGGGCCAGTCGATGCTCCGGTTTGATATCGGCCACCACGACGGGTCCCTGAAAGTATCCCGGCCCTTCGACCGTTCGCTCGATGGCAACGCGGCCCTCGCGCCGACCGATGTCGACGTATTCGCGCACTTTGGACCGCGCCCGCTCGTCGATCATCGGCCCCATACGAACTCCCGGCTGTTCCGGGTTGCCGATGGGTAGCGAGCGGACGGCTTCGATGAGGCGTTCGAGAAAGAGATCGTATACAGCTGTGTGCACGATGGCTCGGCTACAAGCCGAGCACTTCTGCCCTTGATAGCCGGTAAACGAACTCACCACGCCGATCACTGCCTCATCCAGATCAGCGGTATCGTCGATGATGATGGCGTTCTTGCCTCCCATTTCCGCGATCACGCGCTTGACCCGACGCTGGTTCTTCCGGATGCGCGCGGCTTCGTTGATGATCCACAGCCCGACTTCCTTGGATCCGGTAAAGGCCACCAGGTCTACATCCTCATGCTCCACCAGCGCTCGTCCGACCTCCGGGCCCCCCGGCAGGACTTGGAGCGCGCCCTTGGGCACCCCTGCTTCTGCCAGCAGTTCAGCCATCAAGCAGCCGATGAGGGGCGCCCGCTCCGACGGCTTAAACAGAACGGAATTTCCCGCAACTAGTGCGGCCGACACCATGCCGGTCGGGATAGCCAATGGGAAATTCCACGGAGCAATGACCGCCGCGACGC
Source organism: Nitrospira sp. (assembly GCA_036984305.1). NCBI lineage: Bacteria > Pseudomonadati > Nitrospirota > Nitrospiria > Nitrospirales > Nitrospiraceae > Nitrospira > Nitrospira sp. The sequence goes on along the minus strand of BQWY01000001.1, from coordinate 2,468,663 downwards.
CACGCGGCTCGTACATGAGAACGTTGTCCTCGCCGGGTGCGTGGCCGAGACGACGCGGTGAACCGAGTCGCCGCATTTCAGCTGCATAATAGGCGAGGAAGTCGACGGCCTCGGCGATATCGGCGTCCGCCTCGCGCCAGGGCTTGCCCTCCTCAAGGACCTCCCACGCGGCTAGGTCATAGCGTCGTTCACGGATCAAGGCGGCTGCCTTTTTCAGGATGTCCGCCCGCGCACGTGGTGGGACGGCTGCCCAGTCCGCCATGGCTGCTCGTGCTGCGGCGACGGCGGGTACCACGTCGGACGGTGCACAGCTGGTCAGCACGCCCAGCATCTCGTCCGGCTGGCTTGGATTGCGGGAGACCATGACTCGTCCGGAGGGCCGCACATGTTTGCCGACATCATAAAAGATCTGCTGTCCATAATTGGCCCGCACCGCGACGATCGCCTCGGCCATGGTCGTACGGACGATCTCGCGTGAAAAATCTGAGAGGGGCTCGTTTCGAAACTCTTCCCTGTGCTCGTCCGCGGCTCCCTGATTGGCGGTTTGATGCTTCGATGGGCCTGGAATGGCCAACAGCTCGTCCAACGGCGTGGACTCGACGTACTCCTTGCGTAAGAAAGAGTCGTTGGAGGTGTTTTCGAGCAAGCGTCGCACGAGGTAGGCCATCCCCGGGAGCAGGGCACCCACAGGGGTGTAGAGACGCAGGCGACGCGATCGCTGCACGACCGCATCCTGTAGGGGTTCGGCCATTCCAAAGATCATCTGGTATTCCAGGGATTCAGGCGGAAGCTTCAACGATGCGGCATAGGCCTCCGCATGGGCCAATGAGCGGAGATTGTGCGTGCCGAACGCGGGGCGAATCCAGCGGGCATGGTCGAGCAACGTTTTCGTAAGCGCTTCGTACTGTGCGTCGGTTTCCCACTTCTGTTCGAACGCCGGCACGGGCCATCCGCGTTGCCGATATCGGATGCAGTCCGAATCCCAGTACGCGCCCTTCACAAGACGGATCGTGATGGGCGTGCCGCGCTGTTTGACCCATTGCAAAAGCATGTCCACATCACGGGTGGTTTCACGCAGATAGGCCTGGATGGCGAGTCCCGCGAAGGGGAACGTCCGAAAGTCCGGTTCCGAGAACAGCCGCGTAAAGATGGTGATCGTGAGCTCTTTCAATTCGGCCTGTTCCATATCGAAAATGATCGAAGCGCGTACGGCCTGCGCGCGCCGTACCAGCATCCGTAACCGCTCGGCGACAGCCTCGTAGCTGCCCTCCGGGTCGATGGGATCGAGTTGCGAGTAGAGCGCCGACAGTTTGACGGACAGCTGCACGCGCGGCAAGGTGCCGAGATGATCACGTTCCAGAACAGGCTGAGATTCCCATGCGGACTCCATGCCCGCGAGGTCCTCGAGCGCCGCGAGGCAGCGGTGAAGATAGCGGTCTGCTTCGAGCTCGGATACGCTGGCCTCTCCCAGCAGATCCACCGAAGAAGCCCGCCCGGCCTTCCACAACTGGGCGAGGACTGTTCCTCCTTCCGAGACGGTTGGGCCCGCGATAAAGGTTTTGGCCATCTGCTCGACTTGATGGCGAATCGACCGTGCACCGACCTTGGCCGTCAACGCGGTACGGGTCATGACTCGCATGCCCCACTTCAACGTCGCGGCGAGGGGGACGTCCTGGCCAAAATATTCTTCAATCAGACGGGCCACTTGCTCGTCCGTGGTCAGAGACGGGAGGACGTCGACAAACCGGAACAGTTGGACCTTGAACCGGGCGTCTTTCATTGCCCAATCGAGCAATGTTTGCGACCAGCGTCGGTGGTCGAACAGGGCGGGAGCCTCTCCCGCGGAGGCGCGGACCAATGCGCGTCCGATTTCGTGGATTGAGTGTTCCAGGGAGGAGTGGCGCAGGGCCATCGCGTGCTCCTGAGGGGAAGAAGAACCTGGATGTAGTATACACCGGAGCGAAGAAAATCCCATGCCTGGATCTACGCAGAGACCAGGAGACCCCTGCGTGGCACGTAGGCCATTCGGGCAGCACCCTGCGACCTCTTCCCCATTCCAATTAACGCGGAAGATCGCATATGATGGCGGGAGGGACACACACTTCGACTCACATCGATCGGGCGGATGGAAGCGATCGATCGGCAGGACATGAATAGGAGGGGAGGCATGCATGGCGGATGAACAGGCACATGCTCAGGGGGCCCAGGATCCCGGCGCTCAACGCCCGGATCTGATTCCGGGCGTCAAGTACGCCATTGCGGTCAGTAGCGGCAAAGGCGGTGTGGGTAAATCCACGGTTTCTGTCAACCTCGCGGTCGCTCTCGGCCAGGCTGGCGCTCGTGTCGGTCTTCTCGACGCCGACATTTACGGTCCGAACATCCCCATGATGATGGGAGTGGGTAAAACCCCCGAGCAGAAGGATGGCAAGATTGTTCCGGCTGAAAACCATGGGGTCAAACTGATTTCGATGGCATTCTTTGTCCCGGATGACACTGCGGTGGTATGGCGGGGTCCGATGGTGCATACGGCCATCCAGCAGTTTTTTCGGGACGTCCTCTGGGGGGAATTGGATTATCTCATCATCGATCTTCCTCCGGGTACCGGGGACGCACAGCTGACCTTGTCCCAACTTGTCCCCTTGCGGGGTGCCGTAACGGTGACCACCCCGCAGGATGTCGCGCTGTACGACGTCCGCAAAGGCATCATGATGTTCCAGAAGGTCAACGTGCCGGTCCTGGGGCTGGTCGAGAATATGAGCCATTTCGTGTGCGGACATTGCGGACATCAGACCGACATTTTTTCGTACGGCGGCGGCGAGCGCGCGGCGCAGAAGATGGGCATTCCGTTTCTGGGACGTATCCCGATCGATCCGGCCATTCGGAGCGGTGGGGACACTGGCAAACCCATCGTCGTGTCGGACCCGGGCTCTCCGCAGGCGGCCGCTTTCCGCGAGATAGCAGAGCGACTGCGCCAGAGCGTGGAGCGTGGCGGCGACGGGGGCCCGTCGATCGACAGCCTGCTGAAAAAGATCAAAGCGCCGTTCACGGCGAGCAATTAGCACAGAGGCCCAGAGGGGAGGCAGTCGGTCGCGGGACAGTGAGGTTTCGCCCTGGCGTACAATACGTGACTTCACGTATCGATCGTGTTCACTCTCTGGCCTCACCGTAATAGAGGAAATCCATGGCCGACTTTGTAACAGTGGCGAAAACGGCGGATGTGAAACCGGGCACTGGGATTGTCGTCGAAGTAGCGGGCAAGGCACTCGCTGTCTTCAATGTCGATGGCGCATACCATGTGATCGACAATACCTGTATACACCGTGGCGGACCCCTCGGAGAGGGTGAGTTGGAAGGGGACGCGGTATCGTGCCCATGGCACGGGTGGCAATACAATGTGAAGACCGGCGTCTGTCTCGGCAATCCAGCGGCCAAAGTCACCGTTTACGATACGACTGTGGACGGGACCGACATCAAGGCAAAACTGTAGCCCTCACGGCAGCGGGAGTCGTGCTCAAATCGACAGCCGAAAGGAGGTGAAGCATGACAGCGACCGCAACAGACCATGTCGAGACCACCGCGACGATGGTGCGTCTGTATGTGTTCCTGGCCCAATACCTGGATCGTTGCGTGAATGAATCGGCGAGGGCGACATATCCGGAGGAGCAATTGCAGACTCATTTGGCCGCCACCAGAGGGCAGTTACTCGATATCTTGTCCGTCAATCCGGTTGTGAAAGCCAAAGTGGCCGAGGAGTGTAACCGTATCCTGACGCTCGGCACGTCCTGCTTGAAGGGGGAAGGCAATAAGGCGGCTGCCTTGGAATCCTTGAGCACGGAGCGCGAAATCTTGCGCAACAAGACGATCGCCCTCAGCGATCTGCTGGCGGTGTTCCGGGCACAGTGACCGAGGTCGAGCATGTCGGCTGAGTCGTCCGTATCCAAGCCCGGTGCCGCGCACCCACCGAAGGAGCAGCACCAGTTGGCTGGGCTGGACCCGCGAGAGCGTGGTTTCAACCGGCCGGTCGAATTCGAGTATGTCGAGGGGGGCTGTCGGGCCCGCCTTCGGTATGAAGCCTTTCGCATCGCGGCAACCCCCGTCCCCACGTCCGATGAGGCGCTCCGATCTCTGGTTGGTCTCCTGCACGAACAAGGCTATCGGCAACTCCGCACGCAATGGAGCTTTCGTGAGGGGCAATATTTGGGCAATCGTGAACCGTGGATCGAATATCCCGACCCTATGCCCGTTCCCCAAAGTTGGTGGGCGCGCTTGACCCGCTGGTTGACGAGGGGCGACCATGCAGTGTCGGGAGATCCGCAACCATGAGGGACCTGCCGTTACTCATGCCGGACAAGCCGGTACGTCGATTACCCGAATGGTTTCGGGTACGCTTGCACCAAGGTCCCGACTATCGGGACGTCCAACAGGTCGTTGATCGGCTTGGTCTCCACACGATATGCCAGGAAGCGCGCTGCCCAAATCGCTGGGAGTGCTGGAACAGCCGCACGGCGACGTTTCTGATTCTTGGCGATATCTGCACCCGGCGCTGCCACTACTGCTCCGTAGCCACCGGGCGGCCTGGTCCGGTCGATGAGGGCGAGCCGGTACGGGTGGCAGAAGCCGTCCAAGCCATGGGCCTGCGCCATGCAGTGATCACGTCCGTCAATCGTGACGAACTGCGGGGCGGAGGATCGGCGATATTTGCGGAGACGATCCGCCAGATTCGGCGAGTGGCTGCCGGCTGTACCATCGAGGTCCTCATACCGGACTTCGAAGGCGACGAGGCGGCTCTTGGTACGGTGCTGCATGAGCATCCGGATATATTGAATCACAACATCGAGACGGTTCCTCGACTCTTTCCCGTCATTCGACCGCAGGGCAAATACGACCGCTCCATCCAACTCTTGGCGAAGGCTTCCCGGATGGGTGCACGCACCAAATCAGGGTTGATCGTCGGAATGGGGGAAACGGAGGACGAGATCCGGCAGGTCATGCGGGATCTTCGAGCGAGCGGATGTGACGTCATGACGATCGGACAATATCTTCAACCCACCAAGGCGCACCTACCGGTATCGCGTTTCTATCATCCGGACGAATTTGCGGCTTTCAAGGCAGAGGGTCTCGCCCTCGGGTTTGCCCATGTCGAATCCGGTCCCCTCGTCCGCAGTTCGTATCACGCGGAGCAACAGGTTGCGCAGTAGGCCCAAGAACGCTTCCGGAAGATATCTTGCCTCCCTCCTCGATATGATAGTACTCGGTGGCTTTTGTCATGAGCCTACGCTTCACCGACGTGCCGACATCGTATTTTGAAAGAGTGAACTGATTCGACGCACAGGGTCATTGAAGACCAATCTGTCCACCAGCACTTGCCGCCGTTACAGCAGGGTGTGTGGCCGATCGACGCCACCTTGCTCTTTCCGACTTGAGACCTACCTCACCATACCTCTGCCGATCCGAATACAAAGCACGTGCGCGAAAATTGAGGTAGTGGGTAGACCCACGACCAAAATTGACTCTCTCTGTCCCCCTCACTATAATTCGTGGCACGTTTCGTGACGCCTCCTTCGCGCTCCATGCCCGCACAATCCAAGTTCACTCTCGGCCAAACCATCCAGCGACTCCGGACTCGTTTTTCAGGTCGAGTTGCGCATGCCTTTGCGATGCCGGTTCAAGACGATTCTCTGTCTATTGGCGACCTCGAACTCCTGGATCGCATGGCCGAGACCGTCGTGAGGAAAGACATGGCCGCCCCGGCGACGCTTTTTCTCGAGTCGGTCGCCCCGCTGAACTTTCTTGGCAGTCAAGTGCTCCATGCCCTGTCCCCCCTGCTCAATCTGGCGTGCCGCGCGTCCGAGTTCGATCGTGCGGCACGGCTGCTCGAGCGGCGAGATTCCATCCCGCGCCTCGTGAAGCTCATCGAGGCGAAAGCGGCTCCCCGACGATGACGGAGACGGCGGCGGTCACGCGTCCACATCTGCCGCCGCTGTCCGTGATTATCGCGACTGATTGCGGAAGTACGACGACCAAAGCGATTCTGATCGAAAAGATCGGCGATGAATATCGGCAAACCTATCGCGGGGAAGCCCCGACGACGGTGGAGGCCCCGTTCGAGGACGTGACGCGAGGCGTCCTGAACGCCTTCGCCGAGGTCGAAGAACTCTCCGGGCGAAAGATTTTGGACGGCGACCGGATTCTGACTCCCAGCCGGATCGAGGCCGACGGCCGGCCGGTCGGGGTGGATCTCTACGTGTCGACCAGTAGCGCGGGCGGTGGGCTGCAGATGGTCGTCACCGGAGTCGTACGCAACATGACAGGGGAGAGTGCGCAACGTTGCGCGTTGGGTGCCGGCGCCATCGTCATCGACCTCATGGCCTCCAACGACGGACGGCTGGCGCACGAGAAGATCGAACGCATCCGTGCGCTCCGTCCCGACATGATCTTGATGGCTGGAGGCACCGATGGCGGCACCGTCAAACATGTGGTGGAGATGGCTCAGTATATTTCGGCCGCCGAGCCACGGCCTCGATTTGGCACTGGGTACACGTTGCCCGTTGTGTATGCGGGCAACAAGGATGTGCAACCGCAGGTCCAGGAGATACTGGGAGAGAAGACGGCGCTCGTGCTGGCGCCCAACGTGCGACCGTCCTTGGAAGTGGAAAATTTGGCCCCCGCCCGCGACAAGATCCACGAATTGTTCCTCGAACATGTCATGGCCGAGGCCCCGGGCTACCGAAAATTGATCGAGATGGCGGGGGCTCCGATCATGCCTACGCCAGGAGCGGTCGGTCTGATCATGGAGAAGATCTCCAAACGCGAGGAGATCAATCTCTTGGGCGTGGATATTGGCGGTGCCACCACGGACGTCTTTTCCGTTTTCGACGGGAGGTTCAATCGGACCGTCAGTGCCAATCTTGGAATGTCGTACAGTATCTCCAACGTATTGGTCGAAGCCGGCTTACCGAACATTCTGCGATGGGTCCCGTTCGATCTCGACGAACACACGCTGCGCAATCGGATCAAGAACAAGATGATCCGGCCGACGACGATCCCCCAGACACTCGACGAACTCATGATCGAACATGCGATCGCGCGCGAGGCGCTACGGTTGGCCCTGATCCACCACAAGTCGCTGGCGACTGGTCTCAAGGGTGTGCGTCAGCAGCGAACGATCTCCGATATCTTCGAACAGGGGCAAACGGGGCGTTCGCTCATCGATATGCGACGGCTCGACCTCATCGTGGGGAGTGGTGGCATCCTATCGCATGCGCCCCGGCGCGTGCAGTCGATGCTGATGATGGTCGATGCCTACGAGCCGCTGGGTCTCACGATGTGCTCGGTGGACAGCATCTTCATGATGCCGCATCTGGGCGTGTTGTCCACCGTCAGCGAACAAGCCGCGACCGACGTCTTCCTTCGGGATTGCCTGATCTATCTCGGGACGTGTGTCGCGCCCATCGGCACCGGCAAACCGGGCGATCCGTGTCTCAGTTATGACCTGGCGTTCACGGATGGACGCCAGCCCCTCTCGGCGTCCTTGGCCTTCGGAGAGTTAATGCTCGTTCCTGTGGACTACGATCAGCCTGTGACGATCACTCTCCGGCCAGCCAAGAGCGTGGATGTCGGAGCCGGGCGAGGCGAACCGCTGACCCGAGAGGTTCGAGGGGGCGTCGTCGGGATCCTGCTGGACGGCCGGGGTCGGCCGCTGCGGCTTGCTGCCGAGACCACGGATAGGAAGGCACAGTTGCGTCGATGGTTCCGCGCACTGAATGCCTATCCTGAGGAGAAGGCGGCTGCGGTCGGTCAGACGTCGGCCGCAAGTGGGGCACAACGCTAGCGAACCGCAATCACCGGCCACTGCATGGGACATTCCTATACCCCGGGGCTGACTGTCACGGGACAGACCATCGTGAGACGCCGGCGCATGCTGCCGCTGTCGGGTACTGTCAGGGTTCAGCTGGGAGAAGAGGTGGCGGCCCGCCAAGTGGTTGCGCAAACGAGCCTCCCCGGGAAGGTCTACCCGATCAATGTGGCCAATCAATTGGGTATCGTGCCCGACGAGATTCCCGACTACGTGACCCGACGAATCGGGGAGGCGGTTGAACGGGAGGCGGTTATTGCGGAAAACAAGCCGCTGTTCCGATGGCTCAAGACCGAAATCACGTCGCCGATTCGCGGCACGGTAGAGTCCATCTCAAGCCTTACCGGCCAAATGCTGATTCGTGAACCCCCTCTCGTACTGGATCTCTTGGCCTATGTGGACGGGCGTATCGCGGAGATTCACGGATGCGAAGGGGTGACGGTTGAAACCTCTTGCGCGCTGGTCCAAGGGATCTTTGGATTGGGAGGAGAACGGTGGGGGACCATTGCGCTCGGCGTGTCTGCGCCTGACGAACCTCTTACGCCGGATCGTTTGACGGCCGACATGCGAGGCTGCGTCGTGGTCGGCGGTGCGTTTGTCTCCTTCGAGACCATGCAACTCGCAAAAGATCTGGGTGTGCAGGCGCTCATCGTCGGGGGCGTTCACGATCAGGATATTCGTGCCTTGCTCGGTTACGATCTCGGTGTGGCGATTACTGGGAACGAGCCGGTGGGATTTACCCTGGTGCTGACGGAAGGCTTCGGCCATATCCCCATGGCCGATCGGACGTTTGGATTGTTGAGCCGTTTGGTGGGCGCACATGCCTCGGTGTCCGGGGCCACCCAAATCCGTGCAGGCGTGATGCGACCCGAGGTCATTATTCCCCATCCGGGCTCTGTGGCGAGCGGGGTGGGAACGCAGGCCCTCATCGCGAAAGAGGGTTTGACCATCGGCGACCAGGTGCGGATTATCCGCGATCCATGGTTCGGGAAGATTGGCCGGGTGGCCGAGCTCCCTTCCGATGCGAGGCCGATTGCGACCGAAAGTCTGGCACGGGTGCTCGTGGTGAGCTTTCATGATGGGAGCCGGGCGGTCGTTCCACGCAGTAATGTCGAGGCGATCGAAGGATGAAGCCCGGCACGGATCGGTTCAGGGCCCACCCTCAGACCGCGCTGCTCCTCGCGGTGGCGCTTGCAGTGGCGGGCGAGGCGTTTGCCCGGCCCCCTGCCCCGCCCAGCAACGTCCGCGCGCTTGACACACCGAATGATTCGGGAGGAACGATCTCCATCCTCTGGGATCGAGCTGAGGATGAAGGTCCAGAGCTTCGCTACCGAGTGTTGGCCGCTGAAGGTTCGAGCCTTTCGCAGAGTTCCTTAAAGATCATCGACGAATTTCCGTCCACCTCCCATACCGTGGCTGACGTGAAGCGACCGTGGTGGACCAGCCCCGCGGATCCGGACACGCACGTGTATTATCTCCGGAGCGGGAAGTCAATCGAGGTGAAGAGCGGCGTGCCGTACACGGTGACGATCGCCTCGGTGCGGGACGGTGAACAGGCCGTCGGGGACTCGAAGCAAGCTATTGCGGTCCCGAATTGGTTCAACTGGAATGCCCTGAACAATCTTCTCTTCGGGATCGCGTTCGGTGTGGCCGTGCTGCTCTCGATCCGCCGGGCGCAGCGCGGTCCGGTATTTCTCCGGTACATTCCCGGCCTCGATGCCGTGGATGAAGCCATCGGTCGGTCCACGGAACTTGGCAAACCGGTCATGTATCTGACGGGCGCCCATGACATGAGCGATCCCTCCACGGTGGCCGCTGCGGTGATTCTCGGACGCGTGGCCAAACGAACGGCGGCGTACGAAACGGATCTGATGGTGCCCCATCGCAACCCCATTACCATGGCCGTCTGCCAAGAGATCACGCGCCAGGCCTATTACGAGGCAGGGAAGCCAGATCTGTTCCGCGAGGACGCCAACTTCTTCATCACTTCGGATCAGTTCAGTTACACCGCCTCGGTTGACGGCATCATGCTCCGGACTAAGCCGGCGGCGAATTTTTTTATGGGTGCGTATTTTGCCGAGGCCCTGCTCTTGACGGAAACCGGCGCGAGCACGGGAGCCATCCAGATTGCGGGGACCGACTCCGATCACCAACTTCCGTTTTTCGTGACGACCTGTGACTACACGCTGATCGGAGAGGAGCTGTATGCGGCGAGTGCGTATCTGTCACGGGAGCCGGTGCAGGTGGGGACTCTGTTGGGGCAGGATCTTGGGAAGCTAACCGTGTTAACCCTCATCGCCTGGGGCTCGATCGCCGCAACCGTCGCGGCTGGGTTCGACTATGATTGGCCGCGCCTCTTCTTGGACATGATTCGGGACGTCAAATGATCTTTCTGCGCCGACAACTACCCCTGTTGATCGCCATGCTCACCGGGTCGGTGTTTGCGGCTCAATATTATGTACCGCACCCGGCTTCCGAGGCCATGCTGACCAACGTCACAAAGTGGATGCAAATCATCGGAGGCTTTGCATTGATTCTCGGCATCACCAGCCTCTTTCACGTCCATGCGGTCAAGATCCGAAGACAAGAAGCCGGATGGGCATACAGCCTCATTCTGTATGCCGGGGTCGTCGGTACGATCATCGCCGGGCTGGTGGCGCGTGGCAAGGAATCGGTCGAGGGCGCCATGACGGCATTCGGGTGGGTCTACAGTTTTGTCATGGTTCCGCTCCAGGGAACCATGTTCGCACTGCTGGCCTTCTTCATTGCCTCAGCTGCCTACCGGTCGTTTCGTGCACGGAGTCGAGAAGCTGCCGTGCTGCTCACCGCCGCCGTCATTGTCATGATGGGTCGAGTGCCGTTGGGAGAGTATCTCCTGCCGATCAGCGGCGACCTGTCGCAGTGGATTCTCAACGTCCTCAACGCGTCGGTGCGGCGAGCGATCTTGATCGGTATCAGTTTGGGCGCCGTGGCACTGTCCTTCAAGATCATCTTCGGTATCGAACGCTCGTATCTCGGGGGTGGCAAAGAGTGAACAGCGAGAAAGGGCTCAGTAGTGAGGAGGAAGGAGTGAGAAGCGAGCCCCTTGAACGTAGGCGATTATTCCCCTCACCCCACGCGTCTCACCTTTCACCGAGGTGGTCGACATGAACTTCGCCGATCGCATGTTGGGCCTCGATCGCCGTCTCATTTTTTTCTTGATCGGCATTTGTACCCTCTTACCGCTGCTCTATCCGGTCGGCTTGCCGATTAAAATTTCGCCGGAGGTACGCGGAGTCTACGACTTCATCGAGCGATTGCCGCCACGCTCGACGCTGCTCTTGTCGCTGGATTTTGATCCGGCCTCGAAACCCGAGTTGTATCCACAGGCAGTCGCCATCCTCCGGCACGCGTTTCGGAATGATCTGCGCGTGATTGCCATGACCCTGTGGGTCACTGGCACCGGGATGGCGGAGCAAGTGGTGGAGCGGATTGCACGAGAGGAAGGAAAGATCTCCGGCACGGATTATGTGTTTTTGGGATGGAGTCCGGGTGGGCCGGCCGTCATCATCAATCTCGGGCAGGATCTGTACACGACCTTCCCCACCGACTACGTGGGGCGATCAGTCCAGTCCCTTCCGGTCATGAGCGGCTTGCGAAGTTTGCGGGACCTCGACTATGCCATCTGTCTCGGTGCCGGGAACCCCGGAGTGGAAGCCTGGTATGTGTTCGGCCGTGACAAACACAAGTTCGAGTTGGGCGGCGGTTCGACCGGAGTCATGGCTCCAGGATTATACCCCTTGCTCCGGAGCGGTCAGCTCAATGGGCTGATAGGTGGTCTCCGCGGAGCCGCGGAATACGAAACGCTCATTGGGCAAAAGGGATCCGCCGTCGCCGGAATGGATGCGCAGTCGGCCACGCACATGGCGATCATCGTATTGGTCGCACTGTGCAACGGCTTCTATTTCTGGTCGCGCCGTCAGCGAAGGTTGGAAGAGGAAGGCCACACATGACCGTGAACGCGGCTACGCGACGGTGTGTCTCGCGACGGATTCACCCTGGGCGAACGGATGGCCGTCATGCCCGTTGAGGTAATCTTCGGAGCCTGGGTCGCTACCGGCCTGACGCTATTCATTATGACTTTTCTGTATGCCGACAACCCGCTCTTCAAGGGGGCGGAGCATCTGTACGTAGGCGTATCCGTCGGTTACGAAATCGTGAAAGTGTTCGATACAGTGGTCGTGCGCCTGATCTACGAGCCGATCTCTAAAGATGATCAGTGGGTATTGTTAATCCCTGTGGGTATCGGTTTGTTGATGTTAACCCGGTATGTACCGAGAATTGCGTGGCTGTCCCGCTATGCGTTCGCATTCTTGGTGGGAACCGGTGCCGGGTTGGCGATTCCCCGAACCATTTCCTCTTTCATTCTCAAACAGATTGAGGACACCGTGCGCCCGCTCTTGTCGATCGGGCCCGGCCAAGGTGTTGCATTTACCGTCGATCTACTCAACCCAGCGAGCAATCTGAATGCGGTCGTCATTCTGGCAGGTGTGGCCTCGGTGCTGTTTTATTTCCTGTTTACCATCGAGCACTCGGGCTTTGGGCGATCCATCGCCCGCACGGGGATTGTTTTCCTCATGATCTCATTTGGAGCGGCGTTCGGCTATACCGTCATGGCACGCATGTCCCTGCTCATCGGGCGGCTGACGGACCTGATCGATTTTGCGGGTCCGTCGTATCACCATGCCACCCTGTGGTTGGCGGCGCTGACTTTGTTGAGTCTGGGGGCGTGGTCGTTCGGGCGAAAGGCCCCTCCGTCACCTTGAACGAATTCACGTGCAGTGTGGTTGCAGCATGGAAGGTGGCTTGGGTACAATCCCAGTTTTGAGGAACATTATGACATCCACGGCACCGACCACCAGCGAAATTCCGACCAACCCCGTTCTCAGAAATCTTCAGTATTCCCCAATCAAGGAGCAGGACGAGCAGTATATGGTTTTGTGGGATCCATCTGGGCTTAGCAGTGAAAAACTGATCCTTCCCTTGAACTATTTTTTCATCATTCAGCATCTGGACGGACAGCATTCGCTGGAGCAAATCGGGGCACTGTACCTGCGACGTTTTGGCGAGTTTCTCATGCCCGATAATCTCCGCCGATTGCTCTCCGAATTGGAGGGCAAGCTGTTTCTCGAAGGGCCTAAGGTAGAAGCGATCAGGGCTCAACGGCAAGCGGCCTATCGACAGGCTCCGCTGCGGCCGGCTGTCTTTGCCGGAAAGAGTTATGAGTCCGACGGATTTAGGCTTCGTCGACAACTGGAAGGGTTCTACGCGTCCAACGAAGGACCTGACCAGAAGCCCTCCCTCAACAGGGGGAAGAGGATCAAAGGACTTGTGGCGCCGGCCTACGACGTGAAACAGTCAGGACCGATTTACGCGTGGGCCTACAAGGAGCTGAATCAAGCGGAAAGTCCGGACGTCTATGTTCTGTTGGGCACGTGCCATGCCGGGATGGACTCACTCTTCGCGGTGACGGATCGAGACTTTCAGACCCCGCTTGGGGTCGTCCCTGTCCATCAAGGGCTCGCGGAGGCCGTTCGCTCAGCCGGCGCCGACTGGTTTCGAGACGATCTCGCACATCAACAGGAACACTGTCTCGAATTTCAGATGCCGTTTCTGCAGGATGCCGTGGGCAGCCAGAAGAAGTTTTCCATGCTTCCCATACTTTGCAACTTTTCCGCGCTGTCGCTCCACGAGCCCGACGTGCGGGGCGAGATCGATCGGTTTGTGGACGCACTCAAAGGCGCCTGCGAGGCTGTCGGCGTAGCTCCCTGTTTCATTGCGAGCGGTGATCTCGGCCATATCGGCATGCGATACGGCGATTCGGCGCCGCCGACAGACTTTTCGTTTCACCGCTGTATGCAGAACGATCTTGCGATGCTCAAGTACGTGGAAGAGTTGAAGCCGGAGGACTTTTCCCAATTCATCCAGACGGAAAATGACAGCCGCCGGATCAGCGGCTTCGCCCCGATGTATACGTTGTTGCGGTTGATGTCGGCGGAAAGGGGCGAGGTGTTGCGGTACGATCGCGGGATTACCGACCAGTTCAATTCAACGGTTACCTATGCCAGCATCGTCTTCTTTTAGCGGGATGGTGAAAATGCCCGCCAGCTTTGTTCTCGCAATCGCTCAGCACTTCAACGTACTGAGAAACGTACGTCGCGGTCCCTCGCTTGCTGCGGCCTCGCTGGACGGCCATTTTGACCATCCCGCTCACACAATGGACAAGGTTGCTGCGCAGGAAGCCCAACTTAGAAAGAAGATGAAAGTTGGGAAGATGCTGATGCTGGGAGGTATTCTTTCATTCGCCACGGGCACTATCACCCGTAGTCGGTATGATAATAATGTCGATGTACTTTTCCTGGCGGGCTTTCAGGGCCAGGCAGTCTGAGCCGCTTTCGAAAATTATCGAGCGTTTTCTCTGGAGCTTAGACGGGGCTACTCCTTCACCGTGACCGACAACATCTCGATGGGTTCGAGCGGGTTGTCGGCCTCATCGCGTTCGACCTTCACGATCTGATCGACGACGTCCATCCCCCGAAAGATTTCTCCGAAGACGGTATACGTTCGATCCAACCCACCGTTCGGCACGACCGAGATATAAAATTGCGACCCGCTGTCGTTGAAGTCGCGCGTGCTGTTGCTCTCCCGAGGCACCTTGGCCATGGCCACGGCCCCACGCTTGTGCGGGCGGTCGTTCGGTTCGGGTGTCAGGAAGTACCCGGGGCCCCCGGTGCCGTGCAATTGTCGATCCGGGGTGCGGCTCAATGGGTCTCCGCCTTGGACTATGAACCCAGGTACGACGCGGTGAAACCTGGTCCCATTGTAAAACCCGAGCTTCACGAGGTTGAGAAAATTTTCGACATGCCGAGGGGCATCGTCGGGATAGAATCGGATTTTGATCTCGCCGAACTTTGTGACGATCGTGACGCGCGGATCGATTTTCTTGAAGCCGAGAATCTCCATGGGCTGACTCTACTGGAGTTCCGCCGCCTTTCGCAAGGTCCACGGCTCCTTTGCGAGCCCCGCGCCCGGATCGATGCGTCGCCACATGATCCCACCAATCACGGCGACACCCGCTGCGACGATCAGTGCCCCCTCCCACCCGAAACGTTCCGCAAGCCACGGCGTCAACGTCGGGGAAAGACTGCCGGTGATGTTGCCGCTCGTGTTCATGAGGCCTGACAGTGTGCCTGCGTGGGATTTCGAAAGGTGAACCGTCGACGACCAGTAGGCACCGGCCGTGAAATACAGGCTTCCTGCGCCGAGCGAGAGCAGAAGAACCGCCAGCGAGGGCTGCGGCGCCCACGCTCCCGCGGCGATGGCCACACCTGACGCGATCATCCCGCCCATCCCGACGCGTTGCCTGGCCGCCGACACTCCCAGCGACTGGGTCAATCGATCGGTCAACCATCCGCCCAGGGGACACCCCACGAGCATGGCAAGAAACGGCGCAGCGGCGAACCAGGCCCCCCGCAGGTCGCCGAATCCCCGGACATTCACCAGGTACAGGTAAAACCACGACATGTACACATAGGCCACGTACCCGAGACAGGCATAGCTCGCGAGCAGCCACCAGACTGTTTTCGTCGCCACAAAACGACGCCACGGTGTGCGGAGAGGGCCGGAGTTGGTCTCCTTCCCGGATTCGATATGAGCCAGCTCAAAATCCTGGATCCCCGGGTGGGTGCGCGGTCCGTCGGTGGCATACCAGTGCCAGACCGCTGCCACCATCAGTCCTGCGGCTGCCGCGACGTAGAACGCGGTTTGCCATCCGAAATTGACCATGATCCACGCCGTGAGGGGCGGTGTGATCGCAGCGCCGAGCCCCACCCCGCTGATCGCCAATCCGATACCAAGCGACTGTTCTCGAGGTGGCAACCAGTCGGCCACCGCACGGTTCATGTTGGGCAGAGCGAGCGATTCTCCGACACCGAGAAAGAATCGCGTTGTCGCGAGGGCCCCCACGACACCGACGAGCGCAGCCAGCGAGCCGGTCGCGGCGGTCGCGGTCGCGGCCGTGCAGAAGGACCACCATACGATCGCCGCCGTGAGGACACGGCGCGCTCCCCAGCGATCCCCCAGCCATCCTCCCGGTATCTGACAGAGGGCGTAACCGGCCACGAATGCCGAAAACACGTATCCCATCTGTTGGTCGGTGAGACCGAGAGCGGGCATCATCTGCCGCGCTGCCACCGAAATATTGACCCGATCGACATAGGTGATGACGCTGATCGCGAACAGCAAGCCCAGAATGCGCCAGCGCACGGTGCCAGTTCGGGCCAAGGAACCCAGCGGGAGGAGCGAGCGAGAGTCGGGGAGGGAAGTCTTCATGCTGTGACGGCGGAATTATACCGATCAAGCTGCACCGTATCTACTTGCATCGTGTGGAAACAGTGAGAGATTTTCCGTGGGACGTTGGATTTCCCGTCGGGTATTGAGTACCATGCACTTGTCGACTCCCCGCGATCCGTGCGGGCGTATGGACACAAGGAGGGGGTGTGCGTCGACGGGTTCGTATGTTTTTGCTCGCCTGTTTTGCGATTCTGGCCGTGGCCACGGCGGCGGTCCTGCTCGCTCGGCCGCTGACGGGCCAGGATTACATCAAAGAATTTTTTCTGTATCAGATCGAACAAAACATCGGTCGAAAACTCGACGTGCGGGTCGTGCGGCTTGTGATTTTCCCGAGCATCCGGTTGGAGCTGAAGGACGCTGTGGTCTATGAGGCAGACGGTCGAACCGTCTTTGTGAAGGCCGAGCGAATTGACACGGTGCTGCGCTTCTGGCCGCTGCTGCGTCGCCAAGTCGTCGGAAAACGCCTCCTCGTCCAACGGCCTACCATCGATCTGCGCCGCAACTCTACGGGAACGTGGAACATCGCCGCGATCACCCCATCGTCCAGTCGGACCACTTCCTCGAATCGCCCAACCGATTGGCTGATGTACATGAAAGAGACGACGATCGAGAATGGAACGGTTCGGGTCGTCGATGAAGGTCGACCGGACGGACTTCGTTCGACGCAGTTTCATAACGTGAACGCGAAGGTCGTGGTCGATGCCAAGTCCGCGCGAGGCGAGGTTTCGGTTACGGCCACCATGCCCAGCGAGCCCGGGTCGTCCGCGTTGTCGTTGACCGGGGCAGCCGTGCAAGTTGCCAACCCCGCCCGCTTTTCTTCGGACGACCCCACGCAGGTGGAGTCGGTTCTCCAATTCGATGGTGTCATCGAGGCGACGAATGTGTCCATCCGACATGTGGCTGATTTTCTCGGCCCTCGTCCACTCCCCGACGAAGTGCAAGGTCATTTCGACCTCAAAGGACAGGTGCATGCTGTACCGGGCGTCGTCGGGTACGACCTTGTTTTCCAGGATATGGTGGGCCGGCTCGAAAAGCTGGCCGTTCAGGCCAAGGCCAATCTCTCAGGAATACTCTCATCTCAGCCGACGCTCTCCGTCACGTTCAGGACCTCGCCGGTCAGCTTGGATGATCTATTGACGTATATACCAGCCAAATGGGTCCATCCGTCGCTTCCGGGGCTCATCGCGGAGCGGCAGATCGCCGGAATCGTGGAGGTGGCCAATGCCACCCTGACGGCTTCCACTGAGCCTCACACGCAGTTCGGCGTCACGGGAGAGTTTCTCGTCAGCGACGGACAGGCGCTCTTGGGTGACGGGATGGTGCGCTCAAGGAATCTGGCCGGGACGGTCTTCGTCGAACCGGGACGGATTCGGATCCCGGCTTTTAGCGGTGATTACGGAACGCTCCACATCGGACAGGCGAAAGTCCTCGTATCCTTTCTCGAGGCCGGTCCATGGTTGGAACTCGATTTGACAGGCGACATGACGGCCGCCGACTTGGTCACGTACCTGGCCCAGTCCATTCAATCGCCTCGCGTATCGCGGTTTCTGGCGTCCATCCGAAACGTCGAGGGAATCGCCGTCCCGACGTTTCGGTTGGTCGGTGCGTTGAATCAGCCGGGGGGGATCACGTTCGTCGGCGGGGAAGTTCAGGCTCAGGATTTGAGTTTCGATACGTCGACCCTGCCCGGGCGCGTGGAGGGTGTGGACGGTCGGCTCGGATTTTCCCAAAATGGGACGATGTTCGAGGAGATTGGCGGACGGCTCGGGTCGAGCCGTTTTCGTATCAACGGAAAGGTCACGGCGGGCAGCGCGAGCACGTTTCAGGACTTCACCGTCCAGATGACGGGTGATACCTCACATCTCCTCCAATTTCTTCCCAAATCGGCGGCCTCGACCGTATCCTCCTTCGTGCAAGGCCCGGTCGCGATGCTGTTGAAACTGTCCGGCTTGGCGGAGGCGCCTCATGTGCGCGCCGAGGCGCGCCTGACCGATGCGACCCTCGCATTACCGTGGATCGGCGAGAAGCACGCGGATTTGCCGGCTCAACTCGAAGCGGAAGGAGATGTCACGTCAAAAGGTCTGATCATTAAGCAGCTCGATATCGTCCTGAATGCGATCCGGCTCGGGATGAAGGGAAAGATCGTGCTCGGGGATCGGTTTGCGATTGATGCGTCGCTCGCGACGGGCGTCGTCTCTCTGTCCGGTCTTCCGGAGTGGCTGAATCGCGGCGGGCTCGAGGCGGGCAATTTGGAAGTCTCGGTGGATATCAAGGGATCGCGGCCGGAATGGACCAGCTGGACAACCTCCGGCTGGGTCGCGTTGACCAATGGCTTGATGACGATGAAGGGCGTCGACGGCCAAATCCACGACCTGTACCTGCGCCTGAAACTCGTGCGGCATGGGGCCGAGCTGAAACAGCTGACCTTTAAAGTTGCCGACAGCGATGTGACGGTGTCCGGCACCGTCCGCAATTGGGACACCAAGCCGGCGCTGTCCGCGAAAATCGAGTCATCGCGGTTGGATCTGGAGCTGTTGATCCCTAAAGAGGGCCGGTCCCCTGTCCGGGAGTTTATTGAATTTCTGGCTGACAAAACGCAGACCACGGCGACGGCCGCGATTGAGCGCGGAGCGTATCGGCAGACACGCCTCGTGGGGTTGACGGCCCGAATCAATATCGAAAACGGTGTCCTTGACGTCGATCGTATCAATGCTCGGGCTGAAGGTGGCCACGTATCCGGTCGACTGGTCGTGCAGCTGCCGAAGGACCAACCGGCTGAGACCGAGGCGACGATCCGGTTGGCTGGTGTGCCGTTCGAGGAGTTGTCACGTTTGAGTGGCACACGCGAACATTTCATGACCGGCGACGTGCATCTGACCGGTACCATTCGTGGGCATGGCCGAAACCCGCATGGTGTGTTTCCGACGCTGTCGGGAGACGCCGAAGTTTCGATTACCAACGGGCATATCTTTAAGTCGCAGAAGCGAGCGATTTGGAAAGTACTCGGCATACTGAATCTGCCCGCCGTGCTGCAAAGTCAGATTGACTTGGAAAAGGATGGGCTGCCCTATGACAAGTTAACGGCAACGTTCGTCATGCGCAACGGTTTGCTCGATGCGCAGCGGATCGTGATCGACAGTCCGGTGGTCAAGCTGAGCGTTGCGGGGACCTATGATCTGCCAACCGATCAACTCGACATGGTCTACGCCGTCAGCCCGTTCGGCTCGTATAGCAAGCTGATTCAAAATGTGCCGCTGTTCGGACGTTTTTTTGCGGGCGACCGGACGGGCGTCGCGACGGCCTTCTTTCAAGCCAAGGGCGCGCTCGATGACCCGGAGGTGACCTATATGCCCATGAAGTCGTTTGCAGAGGGGCTCAATAGCATCGCCACGTTGGCTTACGACGTACTGCGGAATACATTCCGAATGCCGACTGACTTTCTCACGACCGACTCGGACAAACCGGCATCAGGTGAGCATGAGACGCCGCTGGCGAACCAACCCAACAACTTGTATTGAGTGAGCGTGGATGCTAGCATGATCGCCCAGCTTCACCATTCCTGCCCTATCCATCTAGCCCAGGAGTTTCATCGTGTCATCCACTGATCGCGCAGTGCTGTTCTACGCGGCCAGCGAGCAGGACTCCAATCTGTATTATGCGACCCGCTTTCTCGCCCCGGATCCGTTCCTGTATGTGGAGTTGAAGGGGGAGCGGATCGTGATCATGAGCGATCTGGAGATGGATCGGGCGCGCAGCGAGGCCTCGGTCGATCGAGTGCTTTCGTATTCGGAATGGGAGCAGCACGCGAAAAGGGCAGGTTCCGAACGACCAGGGCCGATGGACATCGTGCACGCCTTTTTGTCCGCGGCAGGCATCACGTCGATTGTCGTGGCGGCGAATTTCCCCTTCGCGGCGGCGGCGCGCTTACAGGAGCTACGCTATACCGTGGTCTGTAAGAGGGATCCATTCTATGAACAGCGGGTGGTCAAGTCCGCCGAAGAAGTGGCACACATCGAGGCCGCCCAGCGCGCGACGGAGCGGGCCGTTGCACTGGCACACGACCTGCTGCGCCGTACCGCGGTGCAAGACGGGCGATTGTGGTCGGACGGGACACCGGTGACGTCCGAAGGCATCAAGAAGCTGATCAACGTCGCTTTGATGGAGGAAGACTGTGTCGCGCAGCATACGATCGTGGCCGGAGGTGAACAGGCCTGCGATCCTCACCACGAAGGCTCCGGGCCGCTGCCCGCTGATCGCAGCATCATCTTCGATGTCTTTCCACGGTCTGGCAGCAGCCGATACTTCGCCGACATGTCCAGGACGGTGATCCGCGGGACGGCCTCTCCGGAACTCGCGCGCCTCTATCAAACTGTCAAAGACGCTCAAGAGGCGGCGATCGAGCAGATTCATGATGGTGCAGACGGTGCCAAGATCCATCAAGGGATTTGCGAACGGTTCGAACGCGCGGGCTATCGGACGGGACTTGTGAACGGCCGCATGCAAGGGTATTTCCACGGCACCGGCCATGGGGTGGGACTGGACATCCACGAGGCACCTCGGATTAGCCGGCAAGGATCTGTCTTACAAGAAGGACAAGTCGTAACCGTGGAACCCGGCCTCTACTATCCTGGGTTAGGCGCCGTGCGAATCGAGGACATGGTATTGGTCACCAAAGATGGTTGTCGAAATCTGACGCAATTCCCGAAGGCGTTCGAATTGGAGTAGTGGCCGCGAGGTCTCCCGCGCCGATTTGTCGTTTGCCCTCATGCGCCTCACCATCACCGTTCAACGAAGCATTCCCGAAATCGGTCGAGCTCCACACGACCAAGATTACCGGCTCGATTTCAATAGAGGCCTGACGGTTCTCGAGGCGCTCATCCGCATCAAGAACGAGGTGGATGGAAGCCTGAGCATCCGGTATTCCTGTCGGTCCGCGATCTGTGGTTCGTGTGCCATGTCGATCAACGGGAGCGAAAAACTGGCCTGCCGCACCTCGGTTCGACAGGAGTTCGAACGTCACGGACGCATTCACGTGGGCCCTCTCAAAAATATGCGGGTGATCAAGGATCTCGTAGTCGATATGGGCGCGTTCTGGCATGCGATGCAGGGAGTGACCCCCTGGCTCTCGAAGCACGCTGCCGTACCAACGGATCCGGCCAGCGGGCAACTGACGATCTCTCGGGATCAGTCCCGGTTTCACAACGTGGACGCCTGTATCATGTGCGGGGCTTGCGTCGCGGCCTGTACCACCCGTGAGGTCTCGCCAGGATTCCTGGGACCGGCTGCACTGGCGAAGGCCGATCGATTTGTGGAAGACCCGCGTGAATCCGAGGTCACGAAAACATTCCGGCTTCGCCACCTGCAGGATGCGAACGGGATCTGGGACTGCACGAGGTGCAACTTCTGCGTCCAGGTGTGCCCCAAGGACGTCCGCCCTTTGGAGGCCATCATTCGCTTGCGACGGGCAACACTGGAGCGAGGCATGCTGGAGACGGGCGGTGCTCGGCATATTCGGGGCTTTGTGCAACTCATCGAGCGTCACGGGCGACTCAACGAGGCGTTGATGCCGCTCAAGGTCGTGGGATTCGAACTCCGGCGAATCGTGGCCGTCCTGCCGCTCGGCTTCCGCATGATGCTCAATGGCAAGGTACCCAATCCCTTTGGGCATGCGATCCCCGGTCACCATCAGGTACAGGCCATTTTTGCCGCCGCGCGTTCGCATCATGCTGCGAGAAGGCCGACCGGATGACCGGTACCTACCGCATTCTCGAAAAAATTGCGCTTGCCGATGCTGCATTCGAGGCTGTCGGAGCAACACCCAGCGAACTGTGCGACACCGCCGGTCGTGCGCTGATGGAAATCCTGGCGAATCCGGCCACGATCGGGACAAATTGGACCATGACAGTGGACTGCGAGGCTGAGACCTTGAGCGATCTTCTGTTTGACTGGCTCAATCGATTGGTTTTCCTGAAAGATGCCCATAGCGTCGTGTTCCATCATGCGGATGTGGTCGTCTCCGAACGCCCGAAGCCGCCATCCTGGCACCTGCATGCGACTGTCTTCGGCGCATCCGTAGATCCGGCTCGGCAGGAACTCTGCGCGGACGTCAAGGCCGTCACCAAGCACCTCTATACGGTTGACCACGTTGGTAGTCAGTGGTGCGCCCGTGTTGTGTTGGACGTATGAAGCTGCAGACCTCTCTTCCCGTCCATCGTGTCACGGATGAACTCTGGGAAATCCCACCCTCAGCCAAGGCGGGGATGTTGGTACCCGCGCGCATTTACGCATCCGAGTCGATCCTCACGACCATGGACGAAGGAGTTTTCGAACAGGTGACCAACGTGGCGTGCTTGCCCGGTATCCGCCGCTATGCCTTGTGTATGCCGGATGGGCACTGGGGCTACGGGTTCCCGATTGGCGGCGTGGCGGCATTTGATACCGAGGAGGGCGTCATCTCTCCTGGAGGAGTCGGATACGACATCAATTGCGGCATGCGCCTTATTCGCACCGATCTCAGCTTGGAGGAGGTGCGGCCCAAGCTGGATGCACTCATGACGGAATTGTTCCGCAATGTACCCGCCGGGGTCGGGGCGCGTGGGTTCGTGTCGGTCAATCGGCAGGAGTTCGAGCAAGTGATGCGGCAGGGCGCGCGGTGGTGTGTCGATCACGGATTCGGGTGGGAGAGCGATCTGGAGTGCATCGAGCAGCGAGGGACCCTATCCGGCGCCGATCCAGCCGTGGTCAGTGATTATGCGATCCAGCGCGGCATCGGCCAACTTGGGACGCTCGGCTCCGGAAACCACTATCTCGAGGTTCAGGTTGTCTCGGATACGCGCATCTTCGATCGCGAGAAGGCGGCGGTGTTCGGCTTGACCGGCCACGATCAGATCGTGGTGATGGTGCATTGCGGGTCGAGAGGGTTCGGTCATCAAGTGGCAACCGACTACCTCAAGGTATTCGAGAAGGTGATGCGTCGACATCGCATGAACGTGAAAGATCCGCAACTGGCCTGCGCACCGTTCCGGTGTGCGGAAGCCCAGAACTATTTTGCGGCCATGAATTGTGCCGGAAATACGGCGTTCGCGAATCGTCAGGTCATTACGCACATGGTGCGAACGGCGTTCGAGAGGGTGTTCGGGACCTCTGCAGAGGCAATGGGTATGCGCCTGGTTTACGATGTCGCGCACAACATCGCAAAGGTCGAACGATTTCCGGAAGGGGAGCTGCTCGTGCATCGGAAGGGGTCGACGCGTGCCTTCGGGCCACGAAACCCGGAGCTGCCGGAGCGGTATCGCGAGGTGGGTCAGCCGGTTATCTGTGGCGGTTCGATGGAAACGGGCTCCTATGTGCTTGCCGGCACCGACCGGGCTATGGCTGACACATTTGGGTCGACGATGCATGGCTCCGGTCGGACCATGTCACGGGCACAGGCAAAACGGATGGTGCGCGGCGACGCCCTCCGACGGGCCATGGCGGAACGCGGGATCATCGTCAAGGCCGTGTCCATGTCCGGATTGGCGGAGGAAGCAGGGCTTGCCTATAAGAATATTTCCGAGGTGGTAGAGACCGTAGAGCGGGCCGGAATTACAAAAAAGGTGGCGGAATTGCACCCGATCGGCAATATAAAGGGATAGCTCATTTTTCTCACGATCGATGCGCACACAAGAACAACGAACAACCGCACGCTTTTCGGTCCGCTTTCGCAGTTCCTTCACGTCCACGAACGTCATCGGCGGAGAAGGGAGCGTCGTCGACGTCTCGATACGCGGGTGCCGGATAGAGACGACAGTACAGGTCCATACAGGAACCGTACTCGAATTGCGGCTCTATCTTTCGAAGGATGAGCCGCCGCTCGATGTCGCGCAGGCTGTCGTTCGATGGACGCGGGGCAGGCATTTCGGCGTAGAATTTGTAGGCCTCGAACCGGAGGAATGGGCCCGCCTCCAACACTTGGTAAAAGACTTGGAACGCCAACCGGTCGATACGCCGGCAGACCCTTCCTCAATGTGACTGCCGAATATCCGCTCGTCCCGGACCTCATCATCCGGGATCGACCTTGCGCTCTCTTCCACGACAGAGACGAGCCGAAACTTCACAGAGAAAGCGCGCCTGCGCGCCGTGAGCGGGACGCGAACTCTGGCGAGACGGACGCCCTGATGAGGGCTAGCGCTTGGCGGGGCGGGAAAGAGGATCTTGCTAGACGGCCTTCTTGACCACTCCGGAACGGAGGCATCGAGTGCACACGCGGATGTGCTTCCGCGAGCCGTTCACGACGGCGTGCACGCGCTGGAGATTCGGGTTGAAGACTCGCTTGGTCTTGTTATTCGCGTGGCTGACATTATGACCCGACCGATGTCCTTTGCCACAGAGATCGCACCGATAAGCCACGATAGGACTCCTTGTTAATTCCACCAAGATTGCAAGAGAAGCTGAGATACTACCACAGGCCTTCACCCTCGAACAAGGTCCGTTCGCGAAGCGGGGGGAGCCGTTCCAAGAAGGAGTGTGATGGAGTCGGCAGTACCCACCTAGGTAGCGATTCCATTTGCCGTAGCCACTTCTGGCAGATTGCCCGGGTTGCATCAATCGGTCGTAGTCCCGGGGCACTTCCTTCTAGGTCCTTCCGCGGGACGACTGTTTTGAGTGAACCGGTGCGTTGGGTTCGAAGGTCAGCGGGACAACTAAGTCGAAGGTCGGGTCACCGCCGTCGTCTAACCCGTCCTTTCCGACACTGTACAGCCGGTTCTGACTTGAGCTCCAAAGCATCGGAAGTCCGGAGAAAGGATCGAAGAACTCGGGCCCCGCAAGGCTGATGCGCTCACCAATTTTGTCGTGGGCGCCGTAGGGGCGCAATGCGACTTGGAGCCCGGCCAACCGCAAATGGGCGTCCGCCTCTAGGATGCGCTGCGTCATTGGCTCCCAAGAAGGCTCGAATTCGGTGGCGGTGAAGACGGATTCGAGAAGGGAACGTGACGTTGTACGGCTGATGTCGGACCAACGAGGCATGGGCGAATGGACGAGTTCAGAAGCTTTGATCGTGGCTTCGTAGAATGTCGCGTACGCATCCCAGGTGCGTTGTGAATCGACCGCCATGCCAAACACCGTGCGCGGGCGCGGATGTGCCACTTTTTCGAGGGTGTCGGGACGGAGACCGGCAAGCGAAGCGATTTCCCTGTGTACGGTCTGGGCGTCGTGCGCCCCGACATAATGATCCACGGAGAGCACGTTCTCTCGCCTCGCGAGTCCAAGCGCAAATTCGTGATGCACCGGCCAGCGTAAACTCGATTCCTCGGTCGTCAGCCCATGGGCCACCAGGCGAGCGGCCGCTAGGAGGTGCCTGTCGTCGGAGGGTTGGGAGAGCGCGTGCGACAGAAGACGCACATTCTCATCCACGATCGTCACGGCCAACAATTTGAGCGAGGGGGTCTTGGCTTCGGCGAGCACACGTCGCCACGCGAGGGTGTCCTGATGCAAGCGCTCGAATCCGAGCTTGGCGTTTTTCGTGAAGGCCCCGGCGACATACAGCCGGTGGGCAACGAGAATTTCCTTCGCACGGGGGCTTCCCGGATGTCCGTAGCCCCAATCTTCAAACGGCATGGTCAACCATCGCTCATAGCGTGTTGTCAGCACTCCATACCGCTCCATCGAAACGCGAAACGTCGCGTCGCGCCGTCCAAATGCCGCAATGGGGCCCACCGCAGACCACTCAGGCACAACCTCTCCAGGCTGAAGGGGGACACGGAGCGTTGCCCGATTGCCCCTCTCGAGGTCGTAGAATCGATGTCCCCTGTGCGACTCGGCCTCCAACCAGATTTCGTACCCAATCTGAACCGGGTCAGCAGAAGGTTCAGCGGCGATTCCGAGCAACAAGAAGTAGCCGTTGCTCAGTGGCGTGTCGATGCGCACGTCTGGGGGACGACTCAGATGCTCGAAGGCCTCGTTGGGAGCCTCGCGCTTCCCCGACCACACGAGACCGGACACCTCGACGAAGACCGCCAAGAGACAGACCGTGATCAACAAGTTCTTCATGAGACGATGCCTCAGGGGTGGACAATACGTCATGGCGTCGAGATTCGTCAGTGCTGTGCGTCCGCTGGGCCCGCCTGAACACAACACACACGAAGCCGTCCCGCCTGCACGCGCACCGGTGTCGGACGGGAAGCGGAGCAATCGCCGTGCCGGTTTTAATGTGCCGAGTCGTGCAAAAACGTGCACGTAGAAGTGACGATGTATGAGGCAGTTGCAAAATGGGCGGCGGGAAACGGCGCCGGTTGACGGTTTACGCGAGTCGTCGTTGTCGATGTCCGTTCGGTCTCCGGCACAAAATTGAACTTGACAAGATTTTGAGCCCTCACCTATTGTGCATCCTCTCAGAGAGTAGCGGCGACTTGGGGTAAGGGAAGAGGGTGAGAATCCCTCGTGGTCCCGCCGCTGTGACCGGGAACGAACTCCGCTGAAGCCACTGCTCGTTGAGAGCGGGAAGGAGCGGAGCATAGGCGAGCGTGTATGCCGCCCGGAAGCCAGAAGACCTGCCCAAGTCCAATACGGTCATTCCCTCGAGGATTGGGGAATGTTGAGGATGACGATGCGGGAGCGATCCTCAAGGTCTGTCACGGCCTTGGGGATTTTTTATTTGCGGAAGAGAGGGGTGGCTGCCCTTAGGCGACGAAGGTGGCTTGCTGTTGTCGCTGGGCTAGCTTGCTGCTGCGTTGTCCAGATGGTTTGTGCATATGAGCCGACGATGACGACACGCCGCCAACCCGGAATCCTGACGGGGATGCCATTCATGGCCAACTTGGCCGCGCGGACGTTTGTGGACGACATGGGACGGAAGCTCTTTCTGTCTCAGGCTCCTCGCCGAATCGTATCGCTGGCACCCAGCGTCACGGAGATGCTGTACGCCATCGGGGCAGGTAATCAGGTCGTTGCGGTCACGGGCCTCTGCGATTTCCCTCTGGAAGTTTCGTCCAAACCGAAGGTCGGACAGCTTTCGGCCAATCTCGAGACCTTGGTCGCGTTACAGCCCGATCTCGTCATCGCGCCGCATGGATTCCTCAGCGCGGAGGTCCTTGAACAGTTTGAGCGTTTGAAGCTGCCACTCCTCCTCCTTCGAGCTCAAAGCGTCGATGATATCTTTCGGCATATCACCACCCTCGGCCGCCTCTTAAATCAATCCAAAATGGCCAATGAACTGGCCGCGGAGCTTCGCGCGCGGCTCAAACGGATCAAGGCCAACACCCAAGGACGACCGAGCCCTCGGGTGCTCTATGTGCTCAATATGGAGCCACTGATCACGGTTGGCCCGGGGACCTTCATCCAACACGTCATCGAAATGGCCGGTGGTTCCAACATTGCGCGTGATGCCGTCACGGAATACCCTCGACTCTCCATGGAAACCGTGTTGGCCAGGAACCCCGACGTGCTGGTATTTCCAACAGGAGAGACCGAAGGCATTCCCGAGAGTGATCGGCTTGCATGGCGCCGGTGGCCCACGCTGAGTGCCGTCCAATCCGGCCGGTTCATTGATATTCCGAGCGTACTGCTGGATCGGCCCGGTCCACGCCTGTTGGACGGGCTCGAACGACTGGCTCGGGCACTGCACCCCGACGCGTTCCCCGAGGCGACCTTGTCTGGACAACCATGACGGACGTGAATTTGCTGGTGCAGAGCGCGATCCCGTCACCGGACGTTCGGCGTCACGATTGTGGCCTGCAACGCCAACGCGCTGCTCTGGTACTGGTCGGGCTCGCCGGCGCCGTTGTTCTCGCGTTTGTGACCTGCCTGCAGTTCGGCGCCGAGCCCATCGGGTTTATCCGCACGATGCGAGCCCTTGGCGACGCAGTCTACCCAGGAGTTGTCATCGATCGCATGGTCGATACCGACACGTTCATTGTCGTGCATCTCCGCGTGCCGCGGCTCATCCTTGCACTGTGCGTCGGTGGAATTCTGAGCCTCGTCGGAGCCTGCCTCCAAGGATTGCTGCGCAACCCCCTCGCTGATCCCTACGTTCTTGGTATTTCCAGTGGGGCGACGTTGGGGGCGACGCTCGCCTTGACTGTAGGCGGGGTGTCCGCTGTGCTGGGAGGGCTCGGTGTCACGCTGTGCGCGTTGGGAGGGGGGCTTGCGGTCATGATTGTCCTCTATCGCCTTTCGTCCTCAGATGGGCGGTTGCCTCTGCCAACCGTGCTGCTCCTGGGTGTCGTCATCAATGCGATCCTCTCGGCGATGGCCATGTTTGTCACCTCCATTCTTTCTCCGGAGCATTTGGCGCGTGTCTTGTCCTGGTTAATGGGAAGTCTTGCCGCCATAGACTCATGGCGGCTGGTTTTGACCGCGGCGTCCTTGCTGGTCGGCATGGGAATCGCGATGCACCATGCGCGCCATTTGAACGGGCTATTGGTCGGAGACGAGACCGCTCAGGCGATCGGCATTCCGGTCGAGCGTGTCAAGCGTACGCTCTTTCTCACGTGTGCCACGCTCACGGGCGTGGCCGTGGCCGTCAGCGGGATGGTTGGATTCGTCGGCATGGTTGTCCCGCACGCGGTGCGCCTCCTTATCGGCTCGGACCATCGACTGCTCCTGCCGGCAGTCGTGCTGGCCGGCGGTGGATTTCTCATGTGCGCGGATACGATGGCCCGAACGATGCTGGCTCCTTCTGAGCTTCCCGTCGGTGTGGTGACCGCGCTTCTTGGAGGGCCGCTCTTCGTTCACATTCTGCTCACGCATCGTCACCGTGAAACCATTGGAGCGCGGCCATGAGTTTGGCGCGGGAGCCGGATGCGGCGTACCGTCTGGACGGTGTCGGTTTTCGATACCATGAACGGTCGGTCTTTCGAGGCAGTCAGAACGAATCGAGGTGGATCTTCCGCGACGTTTCGTTTTCTATTCACTCCGGTGAAATACTCGGTGTGATCGGTCCGAACGGATCCGGCAAGTCCACGCTGGTCAAGCTGATGGCGGGATTGCAGACGCCTGAGGAGGGGAGGATCTATCTCGGCGATCGTTTGCTTGCCGAGGTCCCTCCGCACGACGTCGCACGGCGCGTCGCCGCGGTGTTCACGGAGGCGCCGATTGGATTTCCATTTACTGTCTCGGAAATCGTGCTCATGGGGAGGTACCCACATCAACGAGCGGGTCGGTTTGGTTTTGGATGGGCGTGGGACACGCGCGCGGATTGGGATGTTGCCGTGAGGGCAATGCAGGACATGGACGTGGCCCATTTAGCGGATCATCCGATCGATCGGGTGTCAAGCGGCGAGCGTCAGCGCGCCTATCTTGCGCGGGCTCTTGCGCAGCAGACGCGCATGATCGTTTTGGACGAACCCACGACGCACTTGGACGCCCACCATCTTGCCGGGTTGGCCGCCCGGCTCCGCTATTTGAATCGGTCCTGCGGTCTCGGCATTGTGTTGGTCACACACGATCTGAATCTGGCCGCACTCCTCTGTACACGGGTGCTTCTCCTTGCGGCCGGGCAGGTTGTGGCAATCGGGCCACCCGAACAGGTATTGGCGGAGGACATCCTGGAATCAGTCTATGGGAAGGCGCTTGCGGTCGAACGGCGGTCCGGCGCCGATCCGCCGCGTGTGGTGCTCCGAATACCCACGGACTAACTCGTTGCACATCTTGCGTGATGTCGGCCCGGTTCCACCGGATCACGCCGATAGGGAAGGAACCGTATTCACAATCCGGGAGGAGCGTTTAGGGAACGAGCAAGTGTCCAGGTCGGGCGGCCGTAGGTGCGGCTCGCTCCATGGTGGACACATGTACATGCGGCAGGGTGGGAAAGATGGTGCAACACCATCACGGTACCGCCACTGTAAGCGGGGAGTGACTCTGCTTTCGAGCCACTGGTACGGCCCGTGAGGGATGAGGAGAAGAGCGGGCGGCGCGGGTGATCCAATTGCCTCGCCGTGCACTCCTCACCGCTCATGAGTCACTGGGAAGGCGCAGAGGACGTGACGATCCGCGAGTCAGGAGATCCACCCGTCGCTTCGGACCACAACACCCTTCGAGTCAAAGGGAAGGTGGAGTATGTATCGCGTTGTCGTGGCCCTGTGGGGCATTGTGGTGTCCGCTGCGGGAGGGTATGTCACGCCGGTTCAGGCCGCCTTGGAGGAGGAAGAACCAGTCAAGGTCGAAGAAGTGGTCGTCAGTGCCACCAAAACACCCACTCCGGTGAGTCACCTGACCAGCTCGGTTGAGGTTATCTCGGGCGAGGAATTGTCGCGCAAGAGAATGCACACCGTCTTCGACGGATTGCGCTTGGCGCAAGGGATCACCGCGTTTCAAGCCGGAGGCCCCGGCAATCTCGCCACCGTCCAGATGCGCGGGACGAAAAGCAACCATACGATGGTCCTGATCGATGGTGTCATTGTCAATAGTCCGACGTCCGGGTTGTTCGATTTCGGGGGGCTGACGGTGGACAATATCGAGCGCATCGAAATCCTGCGCGGGGCGCAGAGCATGTTGTACGGATCCGATGCCATCGGTGGCGTGATCAACATTGTGACCAAGCGGGGCGATGGCCGCCCGACGGCAAGCGCATTTGCGGAGTTCGGCTCATTTGCAACGCTTCGTGAGGGAGTGACCACGTCGGGGGCTACGGGACCGTTCGATTTCGCCATCGCTCTGACCCGATGGGACACCAGCGCCTTCTCGACCGTCAACTACAAGCGGGGCGCAACGGAGCGCGACGGATTTCACAACTGGCAGGCATCGGCGAAGATGGGGGTGGCGCTGCCGAAAGATGGGCGTCTCGAGTTCGCGTTGCGATGGTGGAATTCGGACACGGACTTCGATGGTTTCGATGGGAACAGCCAACCTGCGGATATTTACGGAAGCAAACTGACGCAGCAAAATATGGTGCTGAGCGGGACGTACGTGCAGCCCTTGACGGCGTGGTGGTCACAGCGACTGACGCTGGCGCAAGGAATGGAACGCATTCGCTCACATAGCGGACCGTCCGGCCGCAATTTGACGACCGGGCAGTTCATCACGCCGGACCCCTTCTGTGGTTTCCCAGCCGACCCCAGTACATGCTTTTTCCCGTTTTCGAGCCACATCAATACGGTGAATCACCGTCTGGAATGGCAGCACAATTTTCAGATCGGCAAACCGTTGTTGATCACAGCTGGGTACCAATTCCGAGAGGATATCGGCGAGAACACCCAGAACTTTGGGTCAACCCCCCCCCAGCGCATTCTGTCGTCCAACGCCGGGTTCATCGAGGCGCAGCTGAACCTTTGGGAGCGGTTCTTTGCC
Organism: Nitrospira sp.; assembly: GCA_036984305.1. Lineage (NCBI taxonomy): Bacteria > Pseudomonadati > Nitrospirota > Nitrospiria > Nitrospirales > Nitrospiraceae > Nitrospira > Nitrospira sp. The sequence continues at coordinate 2,437,153 of BQWY01000001.1, read as the reverse complement.
ACGGCCGGCTTGCGGCAGGACAGCTACAACATCTTTGGTGATGCGACGACCTACCGGGCCACGGCGGGATATCTGATATCGGAGACAAATACCAAACTGCGCGGCGGTTATTCGACGGGATTCAAAGCCCCCACGATGAACGACCTGTACTTCCTGGCTGACGGGTTCCCGGTGAACAATCCCAACCTGAAGCCCGAGCGAAGTCAGAGTCTCGATGTCGGAGTGGACCAGATTCTCTGGAAGGGGCGAATCACCCTGAGCGGGATCTATTTTTGGAATCACTTCCGCGATCTCATCCAGTTTCCCTTACTGGGCGCGCCCACTTTGTGTCCTGCGGATACATTCGGATTCTGTCCTTTAAATATCGCGCAGGCGCGGAGCCAGGGGTGGGAATTTTCCGTCAAGGCACAGGTAACCCGGACGCTTGAGGTCAGGGCGCAATATACCAATACGCATACGCGCGATCTGACCACCGGCAACCGTTTACCGCGATGGCCAATCGACCAGGCCTCGGTGGGGCTCGCCTATCAACCTGTGGAACAGGCCCGTGTTTACATCGACTACCGCTTCGTGGGCGCCCGGAACAACGATATTGCCAACACCCCGGCCCAAAAACTCGGATCGTTCGGTGTCGTGAACCTGGCCGCAAGTTACGACGTGACAAAACACTGGCACGTGTACACGCGCGTTCAGAACCTGTTTAATGAGAACTACGAAGAAATCTACGGGTTTGGCATCCCGATCCGATCCATTTTTGCCGGTGTCAAATACACTTACTGAACCGGGGCAGGTGCGGCCGGACGCTGCACACGCGTCCGGCTCGCGTCGCCAAGGTAGATGACGTGAGTTCAACATTGGCGGTGCTGGGGACAGGTTCGGATGTCGGCAAGAGCGTCGTCGCGGCCGGACTATGTCGAATCTACACACGTCGTGGACGACGTGTCGCGCCCTTCAAGGCGCAAAATATGTCGCTGAACTCGTTTGTGACGCACGAGGGTGGCGAAATCGGACGCGCCCAGGCCGTCCAAGCCCTGGCCTGCGGCCTCCTCCCCTCTGTGCACATGAATCCTATCCTTCTCAAGCCGGAGTCGGACACGCGCGCTCAGGTCATTGTGCAGGGGATCCCGCGGTACACCCGCGAGGCCTCGGACTTTCGGACCTTCCAGGTCGAATTGTGGGACGCCATTACCGACTCCTACCGGCGCATGTCGGAATCGAGCGACCTGGTGATCATCGAGGGAGCGGGGAGTGCCGCGGAAGTGAATCTTCGCGATCGTGATTTGGTGAACTGGCGTATGGTCGAGCATGCCGATGCCAAGGTTATTCTCGTAGCGGATATTGAGCGCGGCGGCGTGTTCGCGCAAATCGTGGGGACTCTGGAACTGTTGACCCCGAACGAACGGGCTCGGGTGCTGGGCGTCGTCATCAATAAGTTCCGTGGTGATCCCGCACTCTTTCATGACGGCATCAGTTTCTTGAGGGATCGTACCGGTGTGCCGATCTTGGGAGTCGTTCCGTATCTCTTCGAATGTCGGTTCGAACCGGAGGACGGTCTGCCCGCCGCTGCCGGGCGTCCGGTGGCGTTTACTCGAGACTCGGTCAACATCGGAGTACTCCTGTTGCCGTGGATGAGCAACGTGACGGATTTTCTTCCACTCGAGGCAGAGCCGGACGTGGCGCTCCGCTACATCCGCACTCCCCGCGAACTCGTCGGAGCCGACGTCGTCATTCTGCCGGGCACTAAAAACACGTTGTCCGATCTTGCGTATCTCAGGGAGCGGAGGTTCCCGGCTCCATTGGTGGCGCATGTCGACGGGGGCGGGGAGTTGGTCGGTGTGTGTGGCGGCTATCAAATGCTGGGAAACAGCTTGTCCGATCCGGAGGCGCTGGAGCATGGCGGACATTCCGCGGGCTTGGGATTTCTCGATGCCGATACGGTCTGGCAATCCCCCAAGATCTGTCGACAGGTTGCCGGCGAAATAATCGGCCTCGAGACACTCGGCGGCTATGCAATTTCCGGCTATCAGATTCACATGGGTCGAACCACGACGGGCGCCGGCGCCTGTGTGCGCATCATGTCGCAAGTGGCAAACTCCGGCGAGGTGGACGGCGCCTGTGTGACGTTGTTTTCGGAAGGAGCCGTCGGCCACGGGAGTCGTGTCTGGGGCACCACGGTGCACGGCCTCTTCGACGCGCCTCTCTTCCGGCGGGCGTGGCTCAATCGGATCCGTCTGCGCAAGGGCTTGCAGCTATTGGAGGCGGATACGTCTGTGGCGGTATCATCCGTCTTGGAGCGGACCGTCCATCGTTGGGCCGAACACCTCGAACGGTATGTCGATCTCACCGCAATTGAACGTGCGCTTTGCCTGGAGGTCATCCCATGACAGCACGTCGCCGTTCCGATCCCCCACCACGACCACGGCGGTTGCGCATTACCAAGGTGTATACACGCACCGGGGACAAGGGCCGAACGCGGCTGGCAGGCGGTCAATCGGTGTGGAAAGACAGTCCCCGCGTCGAAGCGTACGGCACGGTCGATGAACTGAACGCGCAGCTGGGACTGACGGTGGCCCTTCTGCAGGCCGATACGCCCCGTACGTCTGCTCATCGGGTCTTAGTGACCGAGCTCGGGTGGATACAAAACAAGCTCTTCGACCTCGGAGGGATCCTGGCGACGGCGCCGGGTCAGATCTTTCCGAATATGCCACGTGTCATCGCGTCCGACGTCGCGAGACTGGAAAGGCAAATGGATACCTGCCAGCGGGACTTGAAGCCGCTCGAGGAATTCATCCTGCCGGGAGGAGGCGTCGCTAGCAGTGCCTTACACGTTGCACGGACCGTTTGTCGCCGTGCTGAACGGGCATGCGTGCGACTCGGACGGGTCGAAGCGATCGACCCGGCTCTTGTCGTGTTTCTCAACCGCCTCAGCGATAGCTTGTTTGTGTACGCCCGCTATCTTGCCCGTCATGCGGGCGAGCCGGAGCGTGTCTGGACACGGAATCCCACATAGGTCCAGTCGGCCTCTCCAACTTTTCCTAGTCGGACCGCCTCAGGTCGCCATGGGCGAATGTCATGGGCGATGTCTTCGCGGCCGGTGTCCCGCCACTTGTCAGTGCGTGTCGACATTTCTGATTTTTCTTTGCGAACTTCATCAAGCGGTGCATAAGGAGGTGGAGGGTCCATGCCCCGTTGCCGAGCAATCGAGGCGGGCGAGTGCGTCGGTGGAGTCCAGGGACCGGACTGGCGCATTTGCGTATCGGCGCTATACTTGTTGACCAGCAGGTTCCTTACTGTCGTTTTTCCCGGGAGGAATTTATGAACGCTCGCGTTGTTGCGGCCATCGCATGCCTGTGTCTCACGAGCGGCGTACCGGTATTCGCCGCCTCCGTCTACGCCTCGGAGGAGGCCGAGACGAGCGAATTGCTCATCAAATTGGTCAAGCTGGGTCGTGGCATCGTTTCCGAGCATCAGGAATTGATCAACGATCCGTCCAAAGCCAACAAGGGATTTACCGGCGACTTCCTCGCCTCTCAGGTCGCCGAGCGATTCCGGAGCGCAACCAAAATCGATCTTGGCCGGGCAGCTGGTCAACCGCAAGGGAATGTGCTGCTCAGTCTCCTGGAGGCGGAAAAAGAAGTGGTGGATGACGCACAAGTCGTCATCAATAAGGCCGGGGTCGGCTTTAAAGGTTTCTTGCCGGCGGTATTTGCCCGAAAGACGGGTGAAAAGTTTTACAAGAAGACAGGAATTCGTATCAAGCTCACCGGTGTGGATTACCGGAACCCAAATAACCGGCCGGATGAATTCGAAGCCGACGTATTGAAATTGTTTTCGGATAGTCGTCATCCAAAAGGACAGCAGTATGCCAAGGCCACGATGCTGAACGGAAGGCCGGTCTATCGACTTATGGATCCCGAATATGCGAGCGCATCCTGCCTGTACTGCCACGGTGCGCCTCGCGGCGAGCGAGACATCACGGGGATGCGGAAGGAAGGGTGGAAAGAAGGCGAGTTGGCTGGCGCGCTCAGCATCGTCTACCCCATGCGGTAGTCTGAGGGCCAGCGGTGGAGTCTGTATCGTAATTGGACAATCGTCAACTGAAGGGGGAGGTTCAGATGAGCAAGATTGTAGTGGTCGATGATTCGTTCGCCGAGGCGCAAATGATCGAAGGCTTTCTGAAGTCCGCCAATCATACGGTCGTGACCTACTCCAACACCGACAAACTGGAGGACAAGTTAGTGGTTGAGAAGCCCGATCTGGTCATCATGGATGTGGTGATGCCCGGCCGCAACGGCTTTCAGGCCTGTCGTGACCTCAAGAACGACGATCGTGTCAAAGGCATTCCCGTCATCCTGTGCACCTCGAAGGGGAACGACAGCGACAAATTCTGGGGCGAGCAACAGGGCGCCAACGGCTATGTCGTGAAGCCTTTCAAGTCCGAGGACCTCCTGACAGCGGTCAAGCGGGCCCTGCACTGAGAAATTCGCTGCCGGTCATCGCTGCTGGATACGTTCAACCATGAGCCACATCGAGGTTCCTGTCATCCCCGCGCACATGCCGTCGGCCCAGTTGGCCGGGGCGACGTTGCGCGTATGCCTTGTGACCATTGGAACGGAGTTGTTCGCGATCGATTTGCGGTATGTGCGGGAGGTCTTTCCAGTGGAGCACACCACACCGGTTCCCAAGATGCCGGCGGTGATTGTGGGAGTCGCCAATCTTCGGGGCACGATCATGCCGCTCGTTGATGTGCGCTCGGCGCTGGGGCTTGGCGGTACAGTCAGCGACGAGCAATTCGCCGTGGTGATCAGGCATGGCGCGCAGCAAGTCGGTCTGATCGTGGACGAGGTGCCAGAAATTCGTACCGTGTCTCGGGACGAAGTTCTCGCCTCCCCGAGCCAGCCGGATCGCGCAGCACGTCCGTTCATCTCCGGCATTCTCCCGGTCGAAGGGCGTATGGGTGGCATGGTGGAAGTGCCCGCCCTTCTCGCACGCGTTGAAGGGGGGTGACATGGACCCCGTCATCCTACCGGTTCGTGGCCCTAGAGAGTCGATTGGATCCACAGCACCACGATACAGCTTGACGAGCACAGTGAGAAGGAGGACCGCGTCATGAAGAAGCAGACATCCTATTTGGCGTTGGAAACAATGCCGTGGTTCCGCGACCAACGGACGGAAACCAAGCTGATCGTGGGATTTGGCCTTGTGAGCTTGATCATCGTGCTTATCGCAGGACTGGGGTTCTTCAAGCTGCGACAACTCGCGAGTCAGTCCCAAACCGTGTACGTGGACTACGTGACCCCGCTGGCTGACTTTAACGAAGTGGGTACGGCTCTGACCGACCATCACCAAATTCTGCTGCAAGTCGCCAACGTCACACGCCAAAGCGACGCCGAGGCCGACCTTGGTAAATTGGCGAAGTACGAGGAGACCATTAATCAAAAAATCGCGGCGTATGAAAGCACGACCCTTCGCGTGTCCCGTGCAGGTCGTGACGAGGCCAAAGACCTAGCGGAGCTGAAGCCTGCCCTGCACGCCTACTTCACCGATGCCAAGGGCGCCGTCCAAGCCTACATGGACAGTTTTAGTAAGAAGCTTTCAGCCGACCAATCAGAGCAACTCCGTGAATTGGGTGCCTTGGCGCTCACCGTGAACTTGACGCCGGCGTTCGATCTTGCCGTGTTGCGACACAGCGAACAGGTCAAGACGATGACGGATGTCGCCAACGACCTCAACGAAGATGCCAAGTCGATTGCCGATAACGGCAAAAACCTCATGCTCGTGGGCGGTATCGCCGCCGTTTGCTTGGGGTTGTGGTTCGGGTATCGCTTGGCGCACTTTTTCTCGCGCAACGTCATTCACATTGCCGACGTCGCCACGCAGGCGGCCAACGGCAACTTCCAGGCGCGCGCCAAGGTCGAAACGCACGACGAGTTCGGCCAGATGGCCAAGTCATTTAACGCGATGTTGGACCGCCTGACCAGTCTCGTGCAAACGGAAGACGAGCGCGATCAAATGCAAAAGCGCCTGATGGCCTTCCTGGTCATGGTCTCCGAGGTCGGTAAGGGCGACTTGACGAAACGTGGCGAAGTCACGGCCGACATGTTCGGAAACCTCGCCGACGGTCTGAACCTCATGTTGGCGCGGTTTGGCAAGCTACTCGGGCAGGTCCGTGATGCTGCCGACCGGGTGAACAAGTCCGCTGGAACCTTGCGCGACACGGCCACCCAAATGTCGGGAACCGCACGTCACCAGGCAGAAGAGTCGGTCCGGACACTCGGCGCGGTCGAACAATTGACCACCAGCATGAAGCAGGTGGCGGACACGGCGAATTCCTCCTCTGAGAGTGCGAAGCAGGTGTTGGTTGCGACGGAACGGGGACGACAAGCCGTGCAAGAAACCGTGCACGACATGCAGGAAATCCGGGCCGCGGTGCAACGCATGTCGAAACAGATCAAATCTCTTGGCGATCGATCGTTGGAAATCTCGCAGATCGTGTCTACCATTCGCGATATCGCCAGCCAGACCAACCTGCTCGCGTTGAACGCGGCCATCGAGGCGGCCGGCGCAGGTGAGGCCGGTGCTCGATTCGCCGTCGTCGCCGACCAAGTGAGAAAGCTGGCGGAAAGTTCTACGCAGGCGACGCGTGAGATCGCCGAACTCGTCAAAACCATTCAGACCGAAACACAGGACGCGGTCGTCGCGATGGAGCACGAAACGCAGGCTGTGGAGGCGGGATCGGCTTCCGCCATGAAGACCGGTGAAGTGTTTGGAGAGATCTCAACGATCGCGAAGCGTTCCGCGGAGCTAGCCATTGCGATTGCGACGTCCGCGACGGAGCAATCGAGTTCGACGGAAAAGGTGGGGCGGTCGCTCAAGGAATTCACGGGCGGCGCTGTTGCCACTCAGAGAGCCACGGAATCAACGCGTCAAACCATCGAAGAAATGGCCAAGCTCGCTGAAGGATTGAGCGGTCAAGTCGGTCAATTCAAGCTCGCGTAACGACGACGAGGACCTGCGGAGCCAGAGGTGTTCCGCGGGCGCCGTCGGCCGACTGGGACAAGGAGCCGGGATGAGCGACGACTCCATTAGAGACAACTTGATTGAAGTCTTCGTCGCAGAGGGCAACGAAGGCCTGCAGATCCTAGAGACCACCCTGCGCACGCTGGACGGTTCGATGCCGTCAGCTGATGCTCTCTACGAGCACTATCGCGTGGGGCACAAGCTCAAGGGGGCTGCCGCGCTCTATCAATTTGTCGGTATTGCCTCACTCGGCGACCTCATCGAGCGTGTGTTGGAACATGCCAAGGCCACACCCGCGGTCATTTGGCCTCAGGTCGTCACATTGCTTCGGGACTTGACCGCGGCACTCAGGGAGCAGCTCCATTCGCTGTCGTCCGCAGGGAGGGAATTACCGTTCAATGCTGATGCCTGGCAACACCGTTACCAGTCCATTCTTTCGTCTCCAATCGAGCCATCCTGCGGAAGTAGTCACATCCATCCCGAGAGCGAGGACGGCGACAAAGTCTGGACGACCGACATGGTGCTGCCCTCGGTCGACGCGGAAATCCTAGAGTATTTCGTCCCGGAGATCATGGATCTCCTGGCTACGGCGGAAGAGCATACAGGCGAACTGTCGAGGAATCTCAACGATCCCGATCGAATCCACCATCTCTTCCGCGCGGTGCATACCATCAAAGGATCGTCATACACGGTCGGGTACCAAGCGATCGGCGATGTGGCGTTGCCTTTGGAAGATCAACTGCGCGGCATCCGCGATCGACGCGAGGCGCTGCCGGCGTCGCTTCACCAATTGACAATTCGTGCGCTGGGTATCATCCGACAACTGATACAGCGCAAACCCGAGCAGGTTGCCGAATTGCAGCGAGACATCCCGGTCCTCATGGATGATCTGAGGAAGGCGTGCGAGCCGGCGCCCACGGCGTCGACCACGGTGCCGCCCTCATTGACGCCAACGGACGATCCGGTCCATGCCCTTCCGCCCCATGTGCCGGTTGCACACGTGTCGGCCGTCGACGGGCCTCCGCCCGTTGTGAGCCCGGACGCGGAAACTGTCAGCGTCGAACAGTCGACGGATCTTCCGGACGCCTACTTCCTGCCGGAACTTGACCCGGAGGTCCTGTCGTACTTTGTACCCGAAGCGCAAGAACACCTCGAAGCTCTGGAATCGTTTCTGCTCAAGCTCGAGAAGGATCCGAGGAGTACCGAACTCATCAATCAATTGTTCCGAAGCGCTCACACACTGAAGGGGTCCGCGTTTACTGTGGGCTTCACTCCGATTGGCGACCTGGTCCATCACGTGGAGGACCTCATGGGCGCTATTCGAGAAAATCGGACGCACTTCGTAGCCGGCATGACCGATGCGATTCTGAAATCGGTGGATGTTGTGCGACTCCTGATGCGTCGCGATGCGAGCATGATTCCACAGGTTCGGAATCGGTATCGAACCGTCGTGGCGGATTTGAAGCGGTGGCTGGACGGGTCGCCGATGATCGAAGGGACTACGGTTCCGTCCGCGGTCGGGATACCCCCCGTCATGGAGGGGGCCACGAAGGAAGCACCGCAGGCGGAAGACCAAGGCGGCGCACAAGGTTCGGACGTCATCCGAGTCAACCGCGAGCGGTTAGAGAATCTCCTCAATCTGGTCGGTGAGTTGGTGATCGGCCGCGGTCGCCTCGAACAACGTCTCTTGGCGCTCGAACAGTTGACCAACCAAGTGCAGGCCTTCAAAGGCAAGATGCTGGAAACGGTCAGGGGCTTCGAGGAAAAGCATGCGTTCACGTTACCCTCGCAGTCAAGCGGTCACAGTCCAGGCCCCGCCATTCCAGGGCTTCAGGATTTCGGAGCGCTCGAATTCGACAAGTATGACGATTTCAACATCCTCGCACGACGAATCTCGGAAGTGACGGCGGATGTGACCGAGTCTATGGCTCAGTTGTCGTCATCGATTCGGAGTGCCCGAGAGGATATGAGCCAATTGCACCATCTGACCTTAGGCATGCGAGACGAAATTGCCCGTGCGCGCATGGTGGCCGTCGGTACACCATTTACGCGATTCCGTCGTGCCGTGCGGGAAATGGCGCGTGCTACAGGTAAGGAGGTGACGCTCGTGACGAGCGGCGAACACACCGAGGTCGACACCAGCATCGTGGAGCGCCTTGTCGATCCGCTCGTCCATCTTGTCCGGAATGCCGTGTACCACGGCATCGAACCAACCGGCTCACGGGTCGCGCTGTGTAAGCCGGCGGTGGGCACGATCTATCTGCACGCGGCTCACCGCGGAAATTCAATTCTCATTGAGGTCGAAGACGACGGCGCGGGAATGGACGTCGAAAAGCTTAAAAGCAAGGCTGTCTCCCGGGGTCTGATCACCCAGCAGGCAGCCAAGTCCATGTCGGATGCCGAAGCGTACAAGCTGATCTTCTTGCCCGGGTTTTCGACCGCCGAAACGATCGGCGATCAAGCCGGACGGGGCGTTGGGCTTGACGCGGTCAAGAAGACGATCGAAAGCATGAACGGGTTCATCGAAATCGAAACGGCGAAGGGCGTGGGCACCAAGTTTACGCTGAATTTGCCGCTTACCCTCTTGATTACCACTGCCTTAATGGTTCGCGTCGGACCGCTGCACTATGCGATTCCCTTATCCAGTGTCCGCGAAGTGACGCTTCCGTCGTCCAGCTCGTTGCAGCCGATAGCCGGACAAACGATTCTTCAGATGGGTGAGGAAGCGGTACCCATTCAAACGCTGGGTCATGCCCTCACGGGCGCACCGGGTGGGGAGATCGCCGGCGGATCGCCGGTCGTGGTCGTGCGCGGCGCGCAGGGCACGTTGGGATTAGCCGTCGACGAGTTGTTGGGGCGACAGGAAATTGTCGTGAAGCCGTTGGGCGCGCTCAAAGTCCTTGAACGGTCCTATTTTAGCGGGGCGACCATCGATCCCGAGGGACGCGTCATCCTTGTCGTGGATGTGGCACGGATTGGTGCCACCGAGCAAGCCGCCGTCCAACTGGAAGCCCCGACGAACCTGGAGTCGGGGGAAGCCGGGGACGGGCAAGAGGAGGCGCGACACGGACATGTCGGTCCGGTCGTGTTATTGGTCGACGATTCCCTGAGCATTCGGAAATTTGTGGCTCGCATGTTGGAAAACGCCGGGTACACCGTCGATACTGCGGTGGATGGTGAGGAAGGAGTGCGGAAGGCTTCGACGACTGCGTATCGCATGATTATTACGGACCTCGAAATGCCGAAGTTGAACGGGTATGAGGTGATTCAAGCCCTACGCGCTCGTCCGCAGACCCAGACCGTTCCGATCGTCGTGATGACGACACGGGCCGGAGACAAACACAAGCAATTGGCGCTCAATATCGGCGCGAGCGGCTACATCGCAAAACCGGTCGAAGAACGTGCGTTGATTGCCGAGGTCGAACGTTGGGTGGGGACGCCCTCGTCCGCCCGTCAAGGCTAATCGCCCCGAGTGACGACCCATGGCATTTCGACAGCGAGTGGCTGCCCCCTCCGCCGAGAAGCTCGGCGCCAGATTTCTGGTCGTTCAGCTTCAATCTACAATCTTGGCGATCTGGGCAGAGACCGTGCGGGGCGTCCTGACGACGGCAGACGTCCAACCGGGTTCGAGCGTGGTGCTCCTGGGAGAATCGTACGAGCACTCGCAATTGGCCGCCAGGCTTCACTTACGTGAGCAAGGTGTCACGGTCGACTCCCGGTATGTGTTATGTGCCCACGGTCAAGCGCGTTGCGTGGTCCCCGTCGACCGCGTACTCGGATTGACGGACATCCGTCGCCAGGACATTCTTCCGCTCCCAGCCATGCTCCAAGGGAATGAGCGGCTCTGGTACCGGGGGATCTTTCTTTTTCAGGACGGTTTGGCGTTGGTGCTTAATCCCGACTGGTTGCTGCACGAAGCCGAATCGGCCAGTCAGGTGGTCGCTCTGACCTCGTGACACACGTGGCATTGGCAATCCCATGCTGAGAGGCGCGAAACAATTCATCGCGAAGGTCGCGGCGCGTCGCGTCGTCCCGCTGATCCTGTTCTCGGTTGGTGGACGGCCCTTTGCGATGAAAGCCCACGAAGTGGGGGGGGTCGAGCCATGGCCGGTGTCAATGCCCATGCCCGGGACGACACCTCATCTGCGCGAACTCGTTCGGCGTGGGGAGAGCGTCTATGCGGTGTATGATCTGGCCGGTCAATGGTCACTGACCCCAGATAAGGCGACCACCCTGTGTATGATGGTGAAATGGGGTACGATCGAGGTGGCGATTCGGGTCGATTCGCAAATTCCATCGCTAGAAACTGCAGAGGTTGATATGATTCGACCGGTGACCGACTTACAACCGGGCTTGATCGGACGGTGGACACACCAGGGGCAGGACGTTCCGGTCGTGTCGTTTGCACATCTGGACGAACACCTCCGGCGGGCCGCCTAAGTCGCGAGTCCTGATGGCAAGAGGGGGAGCATGACTATGCCGCGCGTCCTAGTTGCCGATGACAGCATCGCCGTCCGCAAGGTGGCTGAGCGCCTATTAAAAGAAGCCGGCTTGACGGTCACCTTGGCTGCCAATGCCGAAGAAGCGATTGCTCTCTTGGAAAAAGATCCGCCGGACGTCGTGGTGTCGGATGTCATCATGCCGGACAAGAGTGGGTATGAAGTGTGCGGATATATCCGCGGGCATGCGAAGATTGCCTCGATTCCCGTGCTCCTCATTTCTGGGATTGTCAACGACGACGTGACCAAACAGGCGGAATCTTGCCGTGCGGACGGGGTGTTGAAGAAACCGTTTCAAGGCACGTCCCTTCAGGATCGTGTCGCGGCACTTCTCGGGAAGCGAGTCGAAGCGGGTCCGTCGGCTGCGCCTCAGGCCACCGCAGCACCATCGGCATTCCAAGGCCAGAGCACTGCCGCTCCATTCAAACTGGCCGATGCCCCCTCTCCTGCACCTGTCTCGCCGCCATCACCTGCGCCGTCTAAGCCGGCGGCATCGACCGACGAGGAGCTTGAATCATATCGGCTTGCCGCGAGTCGCGTGAAAGAACTGGAAGCTGAGCTAGCCTCCGAGCGGGAACGCAATACTCGGCAGGTTCGCGAACTCGAGGAAGTTCGGGAAGGGGCGCGCCGAACGTCCGAACTGGAAGCCGCACTCGAGAGCGAACGGGCCAAGTTCAAGGCGCTTGAGGAGCAGCACGCAGTGGCCGTGTCGGCTACCCAGCGAGTGGCGGAGTTGGAGTCGATGCTTGCTTCGGAACGCCAACGCATCTCTGAGCTGACCGAGGCGTTAACATCGGTGCGCGAAGAAGCTCAGCAGGGTCGGGAGGCCGAGAAGGCTCTGGAGGTCGAACGAGAGCGCACCGCCACGATAACCGCATCATTGGCGGCTGCTCAGGAGACGGCAAAGAAGGTTAAGGACCTGGAAGCTGCGCTCACGGCGGAGCGTTCGGCGGAGGCCGTCCTGGTACAGCAGGTAACCGACCTGGAGCAACGCATCTCCCGACTTCAGGGACTGGAATCATCCCTCAAATCGACCGAGGCGTCGCTCAAGACAGAGAAAGGTAAAGTGTCAGATTTGGAACAACGCGTGACCGAATTAACCTCGTCGCTGGATACGGCCGAGGATTCCCTGAAGCACGCGCAGGCTTCGCTGAAGGACGAACAAGGCAAGGTGGCCGAATTAGAGCAGCGGCTGCCGGAAATTGCACAACTGAAAGCAGAACTGGCCGGTGTCCAAGCGCTCCTGGCTTCGGAGCGTGACCGCGTCAATGGTCTCAAATCTGATCTGTCTGGCCTGCAGGAAAAGGAAAAGGAAGAACGTGAGCGAGTCGCCGACCTGACGGCGGAACTCGACAAGGCGAGGTCGGAACTGTCTCGCATTCCCGAGCTGCAAGAGTCCCTACACGCTGCCAACGAACGGGCGGATGAACTTGGCAAGCGTGTCTCCGAGGCGGAGCGCGCCGCGGAGCAAGCCAATCGCCGTCTTGAAGACATGGCCAGGAAATTAAGCCAGATCGCGGGCCTGGCCTCGAAACTCGGGTCTGGCCCAGCCGATCGGTAGTCCAACATCGCCGTGCCCGTGGCGGTGGGCCGGACCGGAGCGTGGTATGCCAGATGACATTGCCCCCGAAGACGATTTTCAAAAAGAACTACTCGGTCTCTTTGCAATGGAGGCTTATGAGTGGCTTGGGCAGATCCTCACGGCATTAGTCCGCCTCGAGGAGGTCGCTGAACCGGCGGCGGCGACCGATGCGCTGGACGCGATCGTCCGCGGACTCACCAGCTTAGGGGGATCTGCTGCGACCGTCGATCTGCCGGGCATTCAGGAATCCGTCTTCGGGCTACTCCCCATTGTCGAGCAACTCCGAGGCGGCGATGGTGCCGCCGCTGGCGATGTGCTGCCCCGCCTTCGGCAGACCCTGGCCCAGATCACGGTCTCTGTCGCCGAGAGCACCGGCAGTCCCGCTACGGTGTCCTTTGATGCCCCCACGACCGACCTACGGCGGGCCAAGGACTTCCTGCAGGCTCTTCAGGAACTGCGTAGTGCGCAACGGCGTCAAAGCCCGATGTATCGCCACATGATCGACACCGTAATGAAGCGAGTACAGAAGGATTTGGAGCGTGGTATGTCCCAGGTGGACGGCCAAGGGATACGGCAATACTTTGAGGACGTGTCAAAGGCAGACGAGGATTTCTTGGGACGAATTCGGGTGGCAGTGCCGGCCATTGCCAGTGCAATCAGCGCATTGAAGACTACGGCGCTGCAACCGACCGAGACGGCCGGTAGCCAGTGGAAATCCCTTCAGGATACGCTGGATCAAGTAGGGGAATTGGCCCGGCAGCGCCAGTCTGTACCGATCATGCATTTTTTCCAGGGGCTATCAACGTTCGTGAGAATCGTGACAGATCGTCGGATGGTCATCACACCACAGCGGTGGGAACTTGTCGAGAACCGCATCCAGGCCGTGACCGGTATGGTTCAGGCGTGGGAAGAGGCCGGTCGTGTGGAACGGGAGGCCATCGGCGGATTGGTGCATGCATGACGTGCCGTTCTGGTTGTGCAGCAATTGAAGAAGGACTCCAATGAGCCCGGATTGGTATCAACTCGCCACCGAGGAACTTCTCAAAATCGGCGAGGCGGCGCGGAACCGGCAGCCTATCAACATCACCGAGCTGGAGTGGATCAGCAGAGGGATGGCCGGATCACTCACGACGTCAGACGAGTTGGTCGTTACGGCGCTGTCAGCACCCTCGGGCGATCCTGTCATCAGCAACCTCGTCCATGTGGGCATTTTAGGCACCAAGCTCGGCATTGGGCTCAACTTCGCGGGTGAGGAACTCGAACAACTCACCCTGGCGGGTTTGCTGCACGATATCGGTATCTTCACACTACCGCCCACGCTCCTTTCCCAGTCGGGAAGACTCTCACCTCAGGAACGCGCGCTCCTTGAGCAGCATCCGATTGCTGGCCATGACATGATTTCACGCCTGGGCGCGAAGTACGATTGGTTGGCATTGGTGATCCGTCAGGCGCACGAACGATGGGCCGGGCAGGGATACCCCCTCCGGCTTCGTGGGCGAGCCATTCACGAGTTCGCGCACGTCATCGGGATTTGCGATATTTTCGACGCCCTCGTGTGTCATCGCCCCTACCGGCGGCGACTCCTGCCGCATGAGGCGATCTCGGAGTTGTTCCAGAATGAACGGACGTCCTTCCCGCGGGAGATACTCAAGGCGCTCGTCGAACAGTTGTCCGTCTATCCGCTGGGAACCCGCGTTCGTTTGAATACCGGAGAGAGTGCAATTGTGGTGGCCCTCAATTCTCGATACCCGCTGCGTCCGGTTGTGCAGTTGGAGCCAGGGCTCGGTGCGATGGGTGCGCTCGCCTCCGCCGTGATGGATCTGTCGTCGACTCCCGCGTCGTATATTACCGACACGCTGAAAGCGCCTGGAGCGTCTCCGGCGACCAGCTCGGTGCGCTCTGAACCTCTGCAGTCGAAACGGGCTTCCGAGGAGGCGCCCACCACGTCTCCTCCGAAACTCTATACGGACGAATTTGCCTCGTTGCTCGATAGTTTGGATGAAATTGCGTCCACCATTCAAGAAGCAATGGATTCACACAGCGGCAGCACGGCTTCTATGCCCTCGACCGACGAAGTCTGAACGAACCGTCTCTCCCGCCACGCGGCGTCCACTCCTTCCGTCCCCGGCCATGATGGCAATCATGTTTGAGTGACCAAATCCTCGCTCGATCGAATGTTGCCCAAATGGGAGGCACCGACGGCAATCGCGCGCTCCATGGGGCTGTGCTCGCACGATTCACATTGTTATCCATACGTGTCGCACAGATTCTGTGGATAGGAGCCTCCGGCAAACGGGAGCGCGTCAACCTGCACACGGCGAATCGCAGGTGCCCATGCAGTCCACCGTCCGAACGACAACGATCACGTGACGTCGTCGGGCCGCTGCCTGCGTACGGGTAGCAAAGGCGCATGCGGACACGTCTTCCAAGATTCGAGGGCCATACTCGGAACGAGCCGATCTCAGAGTGTTCGATCCTGAGAGAAGCGAATCCATGCATGAACCTCATGCTCGTGATGGGTATAATGTTGCACGTGATCCATGCCTTACCGGCACCGACCAGGTCGTCAACATGTAGAGTCGTGGAGGTATGAGCGTACATGGCCAAATTGGTCTCGTCTCGTCGGGAAGAAAATGTCCTCAGCAGAGCTCAAGAATACGTGCGCACGCATATTGTGTTTCCTTCGGCGCTCCTCGGACTCATGCTGTTATTGGCAGGGACGATGGGGCTTGCCTACCAGTATTTGGCGGATCAATACGAGGGTAATACATTTTGGCAAAGTACTGGGCTTGCATTGGCCGGGGCGATCGCTGGATGGGGCCAATCCCGGTATCATCGTTATCTGCTGATGCAGATGCCCGAATACCTGGCGAGCCGCATGCAGACATTCGCCCGTAAGTCGCGCGGCAAGCATCGTCGTGACGGAGTCTTTGCCGAGGCCCGTCATCGGGGTCGAAACTGGATTCCCCTCTGGTACGTCTTAGGGACGGCCGTTCTATTGGGGCTCTCGTTTTTAGCAGCTGCATGGGGCTCTGTATACGCAGTCGCGGCCTATCTGCTTCCCTGGGCAGGATTTTACTGCTCGCGTGTCTACGCTTGGAAGGAGCTCTGGAGGCCGGCGCCAATCAAATAGCGAACTTGCGTGGCTATTTGGTTCGCTTTGCTCGAGGGCGCCCGCTGTTTTTGACGGAGGCCTCTGTGGCCTCCAGGCGCCTTTGCAGATCCCGGATCTGATGACGCAACTCCGGCAAATGAGGCAGCAGGGCCTGGGCACGGAGTGCCGTTTCATGGGGCATGGCCGGGGCACCGGACACGATCTGATCGGAAGTGAGTGATCGGTTCACGCCGGAACGCGCGGCCACCATAACCCGATCTCCGATGTTCAGATGATCGGCCAATCCTGCCTGTCCGCCGATCATGACGTGCATGCCCACCGTGGTGCTTCCGGCGATCCCCACTTGTGCAACGATGATGCAATGTTCACCGATGCGCACGTTGTGGGCGATTTGCACAAGGTTGTCGATCTTTGTGCCGCACCCGATTCGAGTTTCGCCAAAGGTGGCTCGGTCGATGGTCACATTGGCGCCCACCTCCACGTCGTCCTCAATGGCAACGATTCCAAGTTGGGGCACCTTCACGTGCCGTCCTTCGTGCTGCACGTATCCAAAACCGTCGCTTCCAATCACCGTGCCACTGTGAATCACGACACGTGACCCCAGGCGGCATCCGTCTGCCACCACGACATTGGGGTGGAGATGGCAGTCGTCTCCGATCTGGACATCGGCTCCGATGAAGACTCCAGGAGAGAGCGTCACACGGTTGCCGATGCTCACGCGATCTCCCAGGGTGACAAACGGGCCGACACTGAGGTCCGATCCGAGTTTGACACCCGTGCCCTGTACGATGGGCTGCATGATGCCTCGGGCGCGGTATGGACGGCAGAAGAACTCCTGAGCTACGCGTGCAAATGCTAGCGCGGGGTGAGCCGCCACGATTTGCGGTTTGGAAAGCTTGGGGATGGGACGGGCCACCACGAAGGCGGCGGCCCTGGAACGCTGGGCCGCCTGGTGATGCCGGTCATTGACCACGAAACTCAGATCGCCTTCCGCGGCGTCTTCCAGGCTGGACAGTCCGGCGATCGTGACTTCTGTGCCGGTGGTCAGTCGCCCGCCGCAGAAGGCGGCGATCTCGCCAAGCGATACAGGTCGTATGGGTGTTGCCACGATGCGCTTACCGCCTCTTCTTTTTGACGGCTTTGGTTGATTTGGTCGTTGGTCTAGGCGACGTGACGCCTTTCGCCGATTTGTCAGGATTTGCCGGTGGGGAGGAGGATAACCGCCCGTTGACGTAAGCGACGACGTCTCGCACGGACTGAAGTCCCTGCAAATCTTCATCCGGTATCTGGAGGTCGAACGCCTCTTCGACCTGGTACAGCAGCTCGATCGTGGCCATAGAGTCCAATCCAAGGTCGTCGCGTAACACGGCATCGACGGGTATGGTTGCGGGGTCGCGTTTCAGGTAGTTGCCAAGCGCCTGCAGCACGCGTGCTTCGGTGGTGGGGGTCATAGATGTCCTGTTAGGCCGCATACCGTTTGAAGACGACGGCAGCATTGTTGCTGCCGAATCCAAACGCATTGAGGAGCGCAACCTTGATGGTTCGTTCCTGCGGCTGGGTTGAAAGGCCGTCCAGGCGGCAGGCGGGATCAGGATCCTCTAGATTGGCCGTAGGATGGATCACGCCGTCCCGCATCGAGAGTACGCAGGCAACGGAACCGATTGCGCCGGCGGCGCCCAAGGTATGCCCGACGAGTGATTTGGTGGCATTGATGACGAGCTGGTCGGCTCGCGTTCTGAACAACTGTCGAATCGCCTTCACTTCCACCGCATCCCCAACGACGGTCGACGTCGCGTGCGCATTGATGTAGTCAACGTGTGCCGGCGCGACTTGGGCATCATCCAAGGCCAATTTCATTGTGCGTGCCACTTCGATGCCATCCTCCTTCGGGATGACCATATGATAGGCTTCGCTCGTAGCCGCGTACCCGGCGACTTCGGCGTAGATGCGTGCACGCCGTTTCTTGGCATGGGCTAGGGACTCGAGAATCAGCGCTGCCGCGCCCTCTCCCATGACGAACCCGTCGCGATGGGCGTCGAAGGGACGACTCGCCCGACCAGGATCGTCGTTGAAGGCAGTCGATAAAGCGCGAAGTGAACAGAATCCTGCGAAGACCAGGGGGGTAATACTGGAATCAGCACCCACCGCAATCACCGCGTCGGCCTGACCGGCGCGAATCACACCCAGGGCCTGTCCCACTGCATGGGCACTCGACGAGCAGGCGGTGGAAATTGTCATGTTCGGTCCCTTGGCGCCGGTGGCCATGGCGACGGCACCGGAAGCCGAATTCAACGTGATAGTCGGGATAAAGTTGGGATGCACGCGATGAGGACGGCGTGCTTCGTAGAGTTGAGTGATTTCTCGCTCCCCCATGACCATGCCGCCCATTCCTGCCCCCATCATCACACCCACGCGGGGACTGAAGGCAGGAGTCATTCGAAGCCCGGAGTCTCTCAGGGCTTCCTTGGCAGCGACCAGCGCAAATTGCGCGTATCGATCAACACGATCGACGAGCGGGCCCTCGAGGTATTGAGAGGGCATGAAATTCTCGACTTGGGCGGCCACTCGACAGCGGTATTGATCCATAGGAAACGGCTCAAACGCCCGTACAGACGTGACCCCCGAGCGGCCGGTCAAAGCGGCTTTCCAGAATGCATCAATTCCGATCCCTATCGGGGAGACGATCCCCAGACCGGTTACAACAACTCGAGCATGCTTCGATGGAGAGGGCATTGCGGTGAGGCCTTGAGTTTGTACCTGAAGGACGGCATTCAGTCAATGCGTCCCGATCAATATCGTACCTTCAGCAGCAGGTAGAGGCCAAGCGAGAAAAATACGAGATTGGCCATCCAACCGGCCAAGATAGGCATGAGCACGCCGCTACGCCCGAGCGCGATGGATACCGAATGCGTAACCCAATAGAAGAAACCTACGAGCAGGGCCTGGCCGACTCCGACGGCGATGCCGGCTCCCCGTGTGCCCATCCGACGCAGACTCAACGCGACGCCCACGCAGACCATAATAAGACTGACCAGCGGAAAGGCGATCCTCGCATGATAGTCGGTCAACAATCGTGCGAAACCGTAGCCGTCCCGTTGCAGTCGTTGGATGTAGGCGCGCAGGTCGTGCAGCGTGAGCAGTTCCGATTCGACCGACAGCCAGCGTTCGAAATCTTGTGGAACTTGTGAGAGCGCCAGCGGTTCCTCGTGGAAATTTCGTGAGACCACGCTGCCGTCGGGAAGAAACCGGCGCTCGATTCCTTCCTGGAGCCTCCATCCGTCGGTTCCGTATGCAGCTTGCGTGGCCTCCGTAATGCCCGTCAGTCGAAAATCCGTACTTAATTGGTAGACGCGGATACCGCGCAGCACATGTCCGCCCGGAGCGACCATGTCCACATTCATCAAGGACTGTCCTCGTATCTGCATCCAAGCCCGTTCGGCTTTCACGGCCAGCACCGGCTTTTTTTCAATATTCACGTTCCGAACGTTCTCTGCTGATGCGGTTGCCGACGGAATAATCACCCAACTCAGTGCCAGCAAGAGAGCGGAGACGAGGGCGCCGAAAACCAGGAACGGCGTTGCAATTCTCATCAGGCTGACCCCGCACGCACGCATGGCAGTGATTTCACGGTTCCGTGAGAGCACGCCGAGCGAGAGCAGGGTGGCCATTAAGACAGCCAAGGGGGCGATCTGAAACGTGATATGCGGAGTCCTGAGAACAAAATAATGCAGTACATCAAATAATTGAGCATCAAATTTCATGAATCGCCTGAGCTTTTCGAAGAAGTCGATGACGAGGTAGATAGTCATCAGACCGGCGAAGCACATGCCAAACACCTTTGCAAATTCTCCCCAGAGGTAGCGGAACAAGATCATCGCAAGGTCCTCATCGCCGACTGACCCGATAGAAGGCCACCACGGTCACGACGGCGAAGACGGCATTTGGCAGCCAGGCGCCGACGACGGGCGGCGCCACGAGCGTGGTGACCAGAAACTCACAAAACATATTGAGCATGTAATAGACCACCACGATGACGACTCCGACCACGAAGCCCCCGATACGTCCCGATCGTTTCGACACGATACCGGCCGGGACGCCCAAAAGACACAGGATCAGCGTTGCGGTGGGAAACGCCAGATCTTTGTGGAACTCCACAAGCCGCCGCAGCGCGATGGGGTCCTTCCACTGCGACTCATCGAGTGTCCGTACGACCTCTTCATACGAGGGCCTCTCATCGGGTACGTAGCCTGCCTGATCGATGTGTAGCCGGATGTCATATTGGGCGAATGAGACATGATTGTACTGGTCGTCCCCATGCGGCCGACTGTGGAGGACGCCATTGTGGAGGCGGAGGGACAATTGCCGGGTGACGGGATCGGTCAGGACCGAAAAACCACGGGCGACGATGACCCGGGGATCGTCCTCATTGCGTTCGTCCGATACGAAAATGCCCTCCGCGGAGCCGTCCTCCGTCGGTGCCGGCACGTAGACCGTCATTTTGGGAATGGGTTCGTTGAACACACCGCGATCCAGCGCGAACACCAGCTGGTCGCGTAGCAGACCCAGCGCAACCTTCTTGAGATTGAAGTTGGTCCATGGTTCGCCCCACTGCGCCAGCGCCATCGTCATCGAGAAGACGAGCAGGGCAAACAGCATGACGGGTTGGGCTAAGCGCATCAAGCTGAGGCCGGAGGCCCGCATGGCAATCAGCTCGCTATCGTATGAAAGCCGACCAAAGGCGGTGATCGAGGCAATGATGGCGGCAATAGGAAGGGTCAAAATGAGGAATGAGGGCAACAAATGCACAAATACCTTGAGAACGGCCATCAGCCCGACGCCTTTTGACACGAGCAATTCGACGAGGCGCAACAGTTCCCGCGTCACAAAGACGAAACAGAGCGCTCCCAAACTGACCGAGAACGGGGAGAGTAATTCGGCGAATATGTACCGATCGAGCAACGTGCGGAGGAACACGGGTCGGAGCCCTTGGTGGGGATGAATGCTGCACTATAGTGCACTTTAGGCGCGATGGCAACGGAGCGATGGGATCGTGGCAGGCTCTAAGTCATAGGGTTGCAGGTGCTCGCTCATTTCTCAGTGGCGCTGCCAGCCTTGACAAGGTGCAAAATGCTATGTTACATGGCACCCGGTTTTCTCACAGGGTGTCATGAACGCTTGTCCTTGCAGCGTCGTTCCAATCCCCCCAATACCGACATTGCGGTTTTTTTTCCATTTGTCAACGTTCGTCATGTCGCTACCAGCCCAGACAGCCCTCTGTCGCGTGGCTACTTAGGAAAGGAGGACTGTGTGAAAAGCAAAGGCACAGTGAAGTGGTTCAACGACCGCAAGGGCTTCGGATTCATCCGCCTCGACAATGGGGAGGATGTGTTCGTGCATTACTCCGCACTGCTCGGGGATGGGTTCAAGACTCTGAAGGAAGGCGAAAGCGTCGAATTCGAGATCGTTCAAGGTGCAAAGGGGCCGCAGGCCGCCAACGTCCTCAAAGCGGCTTTGAACGCCTAACACAGGAAAATCGTTTGGCAATTTGACGGGGCGCCAGGCTCTGCCCGGCGCCCCGTCTGCTTGTGAGTTTTCCGCATCTCCTCCTGCCTGCCATCGCCGCCGCTACAGAGAGTTTCATTTCGCAGAAAGCGGGCAATTCATTGACAGAATTTCGATCGGGGGATACGGTGAGGAGGCAATCATTGCGGAGTAATATCGTTGGCCTCCGACCGAACCTCGATCCTTCAGCACGCCCAACTGCTGGCCTCCAAAGGCAACCTGGACGGCGCTCTGGTTGAGTGGAAAAAGCTCGTCCAGGATTCTCCCAACGACGGCACCCTTCACAATTCCATCGGCGACCTCCACCTGAAACGCAATGCCAAGGGGGAGGCCATTGCCGCCTATCTGCAAGCTGCCAAGTCCTTCCGTGACGAGGGCGCTCCGCTCAAAGCTATTGCGGCGTATAAGAAAATTCTCAAGATTGATCCACAGCGGTACGACATTTACCGCTATTTGGGCGATCTCAATGCCGAGCGTGGGCTCCTGAGCAGCGCCGTCTCGGATTACCTGACGCTTGCCAAGCACTACCTGAAGGAAAAGAAAACGAAAGAGGCGCTTGAAACCTATCGCGTGATCGTCGCTCAGGATCCCTCCAATTTGGATGCTCAGGAGCGGGTGGCCGAACTCTGCTTACAGGAAAACTTGCCTGAGGAGGCTGTGCGAGTCTATTTGCAGATCGGACGCGAGCGGTCGGCGCAGGGCCGTACGAGTGAGGCGCGGGAAGCCTATGCCGCCGTTCTGAAGCTGGACCCGGCCAATCGGGAGGCCGAGCAATTCGTCAACGCCGAAAAGCAGGTGACCGGAGGCGGGCCGCCGAGGCTTCGTGACGGTAGTGTCTCGGATGGAACCCGTGGCGCGCTGTCGCAGCCGGCCGACATGCTCGGGGAAGCGCGCCGGCGCTTGTCCGCCGGTCAATACGAGGGAGCGGAAGCGATGTTGTCGCAGCTGCTCTCGCGAGACCCTGGCAATCCAGAAATTTGCCGGCTTTTGGCGCAGCTGCATCTCAAACAGGGCCAGGTGAACGTGGCCCTGAACGAGTATCGGTTCTTGGCGGGAACCGCGTTGCGCTCGCAGGATTATGAGCTCGCCGAATCCCTCATCAACGAATTCCTCACCGTGGAGCCACAGTCCGTGCCGTTGCTGGAGTTGCTGGGAGATCTCTACGAAGAGAAGGGTGACGGGGCTACGGCGGCGATGCATTTGGGGAAGGCGATCGCAATTCTGCAGGAGCGCCCCGACCCTCATCTTCCGGCTTTGCCGGCCGAGCTGTACGATCGCATTAAGGTGCTAGACCCCCACGGTCAAATCCGCATGCAGTTGGCCGCCGACTTCGAGCCTGCCGCGGCTTCGGCCGCACCATCGAGTCTCCCGACGACCGAGGTGGGCTCGGGGTGCAATGCCCTGGCGCCGGAGGCGGCCTCCGCCGAGACCTCCGCTCCAAGCCATGCCTCCATTCTGTCCGCATCGTCGCCCACATCCTTCACCAAGCCGCTTTCCTTGGTCAACAGCTCCTCGCTTGGTATCTCGGCGGAAGGACCGGAGACTGCCAATCCAACTCTTGCCACTCATGCCGTGCATGTTCCTTCACAGGAGCCTGATCCAGCCACGCGGTACGCGCTCGGGATTGCGTTCCGGAACATGGGAATTTACGAGGAAGCTATTGACGAGCTCAAAGTGGCGGAGCAGCAAGCGGACCTTTGGTTGGATTCGTCCGTGGCGATTGCCCTGTGTCTGAAGGATCTGGGACAGTTAGCGTCGGCGATTGAACGGCTCGAAGAAGCCTGCCGACATCCCCAGACAACCGGGGACAAGTCCAGACCCATTCAATACGAACTGGCGCTCTTGTACAAGGCCAGCGATGCACATGAGAAGGCTCTTCGCGTGTTTGACGAGATCGCCGACTATCAGGATGCGCGCGAGCACATTGCCGAGCTCCGAGCACCGCAATCCGCTCCCGTACAGTAGCATCGGTCCGACTCAACCCTGCTTGTCACACCACCCGATTCGGAGCCGGGTTCCCTTGGAGCACCGCGTCGATGTTGGCCAAGCAGACGAGTCCCATCCGGATGCGCGTATGAAGCGTTGCCGATCCGAGATGCGGGAGGGTCACCACCTTCGAGCACGATCGTAGGCCGTCGTGCACGGTCGGCTCGTTCTCGTAGACGTCCAATGCGGCACCGGCCAGCCGATCTCCTTGAAGTGCCTCAACGAGTGCTGCTTCATCGACAACGGGGCCGCGCGAGGTATTGATCAGATACGCAGTCGTCCGCATCAAGGACAGCTCGTGCCGACCGATCAGGTGGTGCGTCGCGGCTGTAAGTGGAACGTGAAGGCTCACGAAATCCGATCCTCGTAAGAGATCCACTAGTGCGGTCTGACGCCACAAAGGATCCGCGGGCACGGGAGCGGATGACCCGCCGGTATACAAGACGCGCATGCGAAAGCCACGTGCGCGCTCTGCCACGCCTCGGCCGATTCGACCCATCCCAACGATCCCGAGCGTCTGTCCGCTGATGTCGCTCCCCAACAGTTCCGTCGGAGTCCACCCGGTCCATCCTCCTCCTTGGACCAGGGCATGTCCTTCCGGGACACGCCGGGCGACGGCGCAGAGCAAGGCCCACGTGAGATCGGCGGTCGCGTCGGTCAGCACGTCGGGTGTATTGGTCACGACGATGCCGCGTCGTCGTGCCGCGTCCAGATCGATGTTGTTGTAGCCGACGGCGTAATTGGCGACCACCTTGAGGCGGGGCGCCTCCTGTAACATCTGCTCGTCGATCCGTTCGGTCAACGTGCATATGACGGCGTCGGCCGTCCGGATTCCCTCCAGGAGCGTCCTTCGGTCTGGGGCTGATTCACCGGAGCGTTGCGTAAGGTCATACACTTCGTGAAGGCGCGCCATGACCGGGCCGGCCAGCAGGCGAGTGACGAAGACGCGTGGACGGGTCATGCCACCTTCCTCATGATTGGCCGCAGACTACCCGGTCGTCCTGCCCTGCACAAGAGCCCCCGACGCCTGCCGCCGGTGACTTGTTCTCCCAAAAGCCGCCCGTCTACAATGCAGCAGCACGTCGTCGACACTATTGGCTTACGAGTTATGACGCTCATTCTGCCTCAAAAAGCGAACACTATCGCCAGCGATCTCCGTCACCGACTAAGCGAATCTCTGGTCCTCGACGACGTTCCATCCCGCAAGGCCTACTCGGTTGATGCGAGTCTCTACCGCGTAGAGCCCACCGCCATCGTGCTCGTCGAAAGCGAGGGGGATATTCAGAGGGTTATGAACTATGCGGTGGAGCGAGGGATACCCGTGACGCCTCGGGCGGCGGGTACGAATCTCACAGGGTCCGCCGTTGGGTCCGGGATTATTCTTGATGTGTCACGTCTCACCAGAATTCTAGAGCTCAACCGAGAGGAGCGCTGGGCGCGCGTGCAACCCGGCTTGGTTTTGAACGAGTTCAATAAGCGGATAGGCCCTCATGGCCTCATGTTTGGGCCGGATCCATCGAGCGGGGACATGTGCAAGCTTGGAGGCATGGTGGCGAATAACTCGTCTGGTCCCCATACGCTCCGGTACGGCAGTGTCAAGGATAACGTGACGGCATTGCGTGTATGTCTCGCCACCGGAAGCTGGTTGGACGTCAGAGCCTACCCTCTGGACGCCAGCCTGGCGGGCGTGCTCGACCGGCACGCCTCGCTTGCCGCCCTGAAGACGTTGCTCAACGATCATCTCGATTTGATCCGAAGCAAAGCACCGCGTGTCTCCAAGAATAGTTGCGGGTACAATCTGTTCGGCATGGCGGATGGGCTGGCCAGAGGATGTTTCGATCTTCCCAAGCTGTTCGTGGGGAGCGAAGGGACGCTGGGTGTGGTGAGCGAAGCGACCCTGCGTTTAGTCCCACGACCGCAGGCGACCGTGGCGGCCCTGATCCATTTCATTCGGCTAGAGGAGGTGGGGGAAGCGGTCCCGCAGTTACTGACGCTCGAGCCGAGCGCGCTCGAAATCATGGATCGCCACACGCTCGACCTGATCGGCCGAAGCCGTCACGCGATCCCGCCCGATGCCGCCGCAACCCTGCTGATCGAGCTTGACGACGTCGTAGAGTCGAACGCACTGCGACCTCGCGTGGATCGACTGCTGCACATCGCACGGAGATTTCGTCTGGCGACCGATGTTGTTCTGGCACACGACCGTGAGCAACGGGAGCAACTGTGGAAGGCCCGCAAGGCGCTCTATCCTACTTTATATCGATTCGATGCCAAGAGGCGGCCGATCAACTATGTGGACGATGTCGTCGTTCGCGCGGAACGTCTGGGTGAATTGGTGCAGTATCTGGACGGCGTGTTCGCGGATCCGCCCGTTCCCGTGGCTATCTTCGGTCATATCGGAAACGGGAACGCGCATATCGTTCCGTTGCTGGATGTCAACGATCCGAGCGACTTCGAGCGTATGGTGCGCACTTATCACGAGGTGCACCAGACGGTTCTGGAACGGTTCGATGGTTCGATCTGCGGCGAGCACGGAGATGGCCGCGTGCGGGCGCAATACGTTCGGAGGATGTTCGGCGACGATCTCTACGACCTGTTCGTCCGCGTCAAGCGTACCTTCGATCCAAGTGGGGTCCTGAACCCCGGCATCAAGCTGAGCGACCGGCCGTTCACGGAGCACATCGATTACCCGCGGTTTGCAAAGTCGTGCGCCACCTGTGCCAAATGCAATGCGGTGTGTCCCGTGTACGACGTGTTCGAATCCGAAGACATGAGTTCCCGCGGGTGGTACGAAATCGTCACGGACAAGGATTATAGCTATCTCGATTCCAAGCGGGTCGTGGAGGCCTGCACCAACTGCAAGTCCTGTCGGGCGGTCTGTCCGGCGGGCGTCGATGTGTCGGAGTTGATCCTGGCACGACGGGCCGAGCAACCGAACCAGGCGGCTGGCCTTCTGTTCCAGTTGCACGCGCGTGCCTGGCTCTTCGAGCCCTTGCTCAAATTGTTGGGCGCCACACAAGGGCTTTGGGACCGCCCGTCGATTCGGGGATTCATCGAGCGGCTGACGCGGCCCTTGCTCCGGAAGGTTGCCGAAACGGCCCGTCTACCGAAGGAACTGCTGTTGCCACGCCTGGCCAGGAACCACCTTCGCGATCGGCATGCCGATCTCGTTCCACCCGATGGCCTATCCCTCCGACCGACGGCCTACTTCCATGGATGTGCGGCCAACTATTTCGACGACGGCGTCGGCGATGCGGTGATTGACATACTTCGACGAGTGAATCAGGAGCCGGATTTGCCCACCCAGCGGTGCTCGGGCACGCCGATCGAGACCTATGGGCATCGAGAGTTGGCGAAGCACGGTGCGAGGGACAATTTGCGATCCTTGCTACCTTATGACACTGTCGTCACGGGATGCGCTTCTTGCACGCTCATGCTGAAGGATTATTCTCGGCTCTTCGCCGGACAACCCGAGGAACGGGATGCGAAGGCATTGGCGAAAAAAGTCAAACACATTGCCGAGGTACTGGCCGAGTCCGGTGCCGTGATGCCGAAGGCGCATTCGGGACAGACCGGACGCAGGGTCACGTACCACTCGTCATGTCATCTACGGGCTGCAGGCGTCACCCGTGAGCCACGCGCGGTCCTCGCAGCCCTTCCCGGGACCGACTACGTGGAGATGGAGGATGCGGACCGCTGTGCAGGAGGAGCTGGAACCTATGTGCTCAAGGACTACACGACGTCGCAAGCGATCTTTGCGCGAAAGCGCGAGGCCATTGCACGAACAGGAGCTCAAATCGTGGCGACGAGCTGTCCTGCCTGCATGATTCAATTGAGCAATGGGTTGCGGGAAGGCACCACAGTCAAGCATATTGCCCAACTGGCCCAAGAGGCGTTGGCTGGACAGGCAGGTATGGACCCTTCCGGGCGGGACACCTCGACATGACGATCCGGAAAGCCGACGTGATCTCTGCGGGCGCGGCCGTGCTCGTGGTGGTCGGTGTGTCGCTGCTGCCGTCGCCGAAAGACCGGAATCCGCCTGTGCCGAGCACATTCTCGCATCAGGGTATACGGATTGACCAGGAATGCCTGAGCTGTCATGGAGCCCGCGGTATCCGCCCCTTGGCAATTCCGCCGCATCCCAAACGACAGGACTGCTTACAATGTCATCGGACCACATCATAACGGAGGCCTGGGATCTCAGATGGTGACAGTCATGATCATTGGGCAGTTGCAGCAACATGTCGATGAGCCGCAGCTGGAACTCGAACTGCCGTCCAACCCGACCGTCAAGGGACTCCTCGAGGCCAATGAGGACGCCCTGGGTGTCGTCGGCTCGTTCGCGATAAGTGGGCAGTTGATGGTGACGGTGAATAAGAAGATCAGCACACTTGAGTCAACGCTAAAGGACGGCGACGTGGTCAAGCTGACCTATCAGGCGAATTTCAGTTATGAAGGGGCGCGGTGGCACAACCCTTAGCGGCGAAAGCGGACGATGGACGCGGCGCTGGCGTTCGTGCGGCGTGCAGAGTACAAGACGCTTGGTGAAGGGAAGGATGGCGTGCTAGGCCGAGGAGGCTTTTGAAAGGCCGGCAATGGCACCAATCGCCCGGAACTTTTTCTCGCGTGAAACGGGAAGCGCGTCGAAAGGGCTACCTTCGAACTCATGGAGCCGCGCCGCCAGGGCTTTTCCGAGTCGTGCCCCCATCATTGAGGGGTCGCGATGTGCACCCCCAACCGGCTCGGGAATGATTTCGTCCGCGATACCCATCTCGACCAGATCCGTTGCCGTCATGCGGAGCGACACGGCTGCATCCGGGACTTTGGCAGGATTATCCCACAGTATCGCGGCGCATCCCTCCGGAGAGATCACCGAGTAGACTGCGTGCTCCAGCATGAGGATCTTGTCGGCGACCCCGAGCGCCAGTGCACCGCCGCTTCCGCCTTCACCGATCACCACGGAAATGATCGGTACCGGTAGTCTCGCCATGACGAGTAGGTTGCGGGCAATTGCTTCGGCTTGGCCGCGTTCTTCGGCGCCGATTCCCGGGTAGGCTCCCGGCGTGTCAATAAAGGTTAGGATCGGGCGTTTGAACTTAGCGGCGAGGTTCATGAGCCGCAGCGCCTTCCGGTATCCTTCTGGATTGGGCATCCCGAAGTTGCGCTGCATGCGCTCCTTGAGAGTCTTCCCCTTCTGATGACCGATGACCATAACCGATTGACCCTCAAATCGGGCGAATCCACCAATGATGGCGCGATCATCTCCGTACAGGCGATCTCCGTGCAGTTCTACGAATTCCTGGCAGAATTGAGAGACGTACTCGAGCATAGAGGGGCGCTGGGGATGCCTCGCGACGAGAGTGCGTTGCCAGGGCGTGAGCTTCTCATAAAGTTCGTGCTCGGTCTGGGCCAGTTTCGCCCGGAGCTTCCGGACCTCCTCCTGATTCGAGGCTTTGGCACCAGTCCCGGTGAGCTTCTCGATCTTCTCTTCGATTTCTTTGAGCGGCTTTTCAAAATCCAAGTAATCGCGCATAGGGGAGCCCTGGGGTGGGAGATGTAGTGGTGTGACGACTTTTATCAGCTAGGATACCAGAGCCACCACCCCTTTGCCTAGCACTTCTTCAACATCCGCCACGAAGTACTCGCTGGGGGTGACTTTGACGGCCGAAAGCGGGCCGGTAACGGCTTCGACTTCTCCACCGATTCGAAAGGTCAGGGTTACAGCGGTATGGCCGGGGTGCCGATGGAAGACCTCTTGGAGCCGTGGAACAGCCTGCGTCGCGTCGGCCACATCGGACAGCTTGATATTGACTCGGCTTATCGCCTTTGTTTGTAGCTCTGCCACCAATTCGATCTTGGTCCCGCGGACTTTCGTACCCTTGTCACCCCGGTCGACCGTGCCTGTCACCCGGATGACGCACTCGGGAGCCAGCAATTCACCTGCGCTCCTATACAAGTCAGGGAAAATGATGATCTCGGCCGTACCCTGGAGGTCCTCCAGGGTCAGATAGGCCATCTTGTCGCCCTTCTTGGTCACGAGCTGTTTGATGGTCGCGATGATTCCGGCCAGTTTCACTTCCTTCCCGTCGGCGACCT
This sequence comes from Nitrospira sp., assembly GCA_036984305.1. NCBI lineage: Bacteria > Pseudomonadati > Nitrospirota > Nitrospiria > Nitrospirales > Nitrospiraceae > Nitrospira > Nitrospira sp. Next base: position 2,407,293 of record BQWY01000001.1, on the reverse strand, counting down.
CGCCGAGGGTTTGCGTGGTGCTCGTGGCGAAGGTGCGCAGGGCCGCCTCGTACCGTGTGAGCGGATGCCCCGTGATGTAGAAACCCGTCAGTTCTCGCTCGAACTTCAGGCGCTGCGCGTGATCCCATTCCGGAACGTTCGGCAGGATCGGTTCGGGATGCTGTGCCGCAGCGTCATGCCCCATGGCTTCACCGAAGATGTTGGTCTGGCCGATGGCGCGTTCCCGTTGTGCGTTGATCCCGTCTTCCACGGCCTGGTCCAGGACCGCCATGAGCTGCGCGCGGCGGCCTCCCGTGGAATCGAATGCGCCGGTCTTGATCAGCCCTTCCAGCATGCGCTTGTTGACTTTGTGGAGATCGACGCGGCGACAAAATTCAGTGAAGGAGCGGAACCGTCCAGACTCGTTGCGTGTCTCGATGACCGATTCGACTGCCCCTTCTCCCACGTTCTTGATGGCGGCCAATCCAAATCGAATGGCCCCATCGACCACCGCAAACGTCTTTTGGCTTTCGTTCACGTCGGGCGGCAGGACGTGAATGCCTAAGTCCCGACACTCCGTGAAGTAGCCCACCAGTTTGTCGTTATTCCCCATTTCGCTGGTCATGAGCGCGGCCATGAATTCGGTCGGGCAATGGGCTTTCAAATAGCCGGTTTGATAGCACAGGACCGCGTAGGCCGCCGCATGCGATTTGTTGAAGCCGTATCCGGCGAATTTCTGAATCAGCTCGTACAGCTTCTCGGCCTTTTTGTCCGAAATGCTGTTCTTCTTGGCACCATCCAGGAACTTGGTCTTGAGCTTCTCCATTTCTTCGGGCTTCTTCTTCCCCATCGCTCGCCGCAGAATGTCCGCTTGCCCGAGGGAAAATCCGGCCACCTGATTGGCGATGGCCATGACCTGTTCTTGGTAGACGATGACCCCGTAAGTATCTCTGAGAATAGGCTCAAGTTCGGGCGTTTCGTAGGTGATGGGGACCTTGCCCTGCTTGCGCTTGGTGAAGTCGGGGATCAGGTCCATCGGTCCCGGCCTGTAGAGCGCGATAATCGCGATGATGTCCTCGAAACGGTCCGGCTTGAGCCCCGTGAGGAGATCCCGCATACCGGTGCTCTCCAGCTGAAACAGACCGGTCGTCTTTCCTGAGGAGAGGAGGGCAAACGTCTTGAGGTCGTCGAAGGGAATCCGGTCGATGTCGAACAGGCCCTCGGCGGAACGCCTCTCATTAATCAGGCGGACCGCGTGGCGAATCATGGTGAGCGTCTTCAACCCCAGAAAGTCGAACTTCACCAGGCCGATTTTCTCGACGTCACCCATTGAATACTGCGTCACGACTTCGTCGTTGGCTCCCTTGTAGAGGGGTACGTGGTTCGTGAGTGGTTCGTCGGAGATGACCACGCCCGCCGCGTGAGTTGACGCGTGTCGGGCCAGGCCTTCAAGCGACTGCGCGATGTTCATCAATTCCTTGTACTTGGCGTCGGTTTCGACCAACTCCTTGAGTTTGGGTTCCTGGTCGAGCGCCTGCTGCAAGGTGATGTTGAGCTGATTCGGCACGAGCTTCGCGACCTTGTCGACTTCGGCATAGGGGATTTCCAGCACGCGGCCGACGTCGCGGATGGCTGCCTTGGCTCCCAGCGTGCCGAACGTGATGATTTGCGCGACATGATCCGAGCCGTACTTGTCGACCACGTAGTCGATGACTTCCCCGCGACGGTCCATGCAGAAGTCCATATCGATGTCGGGCAAGGATACACGCTCGGGATTGAGAAACCGTTCGAAGAGGAGGCTATACACGAGCGGATCGAGGTCCGTAATTCTGAGGGCGTACGCCACCAGGCTGCCAGCCGCCGATCCCCGGCCCGGTCCGACGGGGATACCTTTGGATCGGGCAAACGCGATGATGTCCCAGACGATGAGGAAGTACCCGGCAAATCCCATTGAACAGATGATCGCCAGCTCTTCCTGTAGCCGCATAAAGTATTGGAGGGCCTGAATAGAACTGGGTCGTTCCTTGAGCCGCGCGGCCATTCCCTGATTTGCCAGGTGCTCCAGGTACTTCTCGCGCGTAAATCCTTCTGGGACTTGGTACTGAGGTAGATAGGTCTTGTTGAGCGTCAGGTCGAGGTCGACCTGCTCGGCGATGCGCACCGTGTTACTGACCGCTTCCGGCAATTCCTTGAATTCTACCAGCACTTCGTCCGTCGATTTCACATACAGCTGATCCGTATCGAATTTCATTCGGTTCGGATCGCTGATGGTCTTGCCGGTTTGCAGGCAGAGCATCATGTCGTGAGGGCGGGAGTCTTCCTTCTTCAGGTAGTGGCAATCGTTGGTTCCCGCCAGCGGAATCTCGAGCTTCTTATGAATCTCCAGAAGCCCCTTGTTGGCGACCTTTTGGTGTTCCAACCCATTGGCCTGAAGCTCGAGATAGTAGTGGTCTTTGCCGAAGATCTCGCGGTATTCGCCCGCCACCTGTGTGGCGCCTGCGAGGTCGTGCTGCCCGATCAGATACGCGACTTCGCCGCTGAGGCAGCCGGAGAGTGCGATCAAGCCGTCGGAATGTTGTTGGAGAATATCTTTGTCCATCCGTGGCTTATAATAAAAACCTTCAAGGTACGCTTTGCTGACCAGCTTGATCAGATTTTGATAGCCCTTGAGATTCCTGGCCAATAGGATCAGGTGGTAATAATCGTTGTGTGCCAGTCCACTGTCCTTGGCGAGGCGGCTTCCAGGGGCCATGTAGGCTTCGCATCCGATGATGGGCTTGAGCCCGTAGTCCTTGGCCTTTCGATAGAATTCCACGGCCCCAAACATGTTGCCGTGATCGGTCATGGCCACCGCCGGTTGGCCGAAGCTCTTGACTCGCTTCATCAACGGATCGATTTGATTGGCACCGTCGAGCAGGCTGTACTGGGTGTGGAGATGGAGGTGGACGAATTGGGAAGACATGATGGAACGCGTAATCGGATTGTAGGAGGGCGACCAAGTGAAGTCAAACTGCAGTGAGCGAAAAATCAGCGAACGTCGAATTGTGAACGAAGCGGGCTGGAGTTGGTGTGTGGCGTTCGCACCGACGGCGGGCGACTCTTTCCACTCGTCCTATGAGAGGCTTGATCCCCCAACGCGTGAATGGATACACCCGCCCGTCGATGGTTTCGGCGCGGCAATCCTGATACTTTGCGGGGGCTCGCAGCATTCCTGCGGAAGGAGCCGCTGATGAAATACGTGGAGGTCGTGGCGGATGCGGGGAGCGCCCGCACGGTGTCAGGCGTTGCGATCAAGTGTGACGCGCTCGATGTCCGACTCGGCGCCGTGGGCGAGGATGGCATGCAGTCGATGCGCCTGTTGGTCGCCGACGACAAGGTCCAGTCCGTTCTGGATGCCCTGCAAACGATTCTCGGCGCGCAACCAAGCGCACGAATCGTCACCCTCCCGGTGGAAATTGCTCTGCCCAAAGCTACGGAAGAGGAGCGAAAGAAAGAAGCGTCTGCGACGGCGGCCCGGGAATCGCTTTATCACAATGTCAGCAAGAACTCTCGCCTGGACGCGAACTTTCTCGTCCTCGTCGTGCTGTCCACGGCCGTGGCGGCGATTGGTCTCATTGAAAACAACGTCGCGGTCGTGATTGGCGCGATGGTTATCGCGCCCCTCCTGGGTCCGAATTTGGCCTTTGGTCTGAGCACCGCGTTGGGCGACGTGTCCCTCATGCGGAAGGCGGCGCTTACCACCACGACCGGCATCCTGCTGGCCGTCGGCCTATCGACGATGATCGGAACCCTCTGGCCGTTTGACGTGTCGGGGCCGGAGCTGGCCGCCCGCACCCACGCCGGGCTCGATTCCGTTGCGCTCGCACTGGCCAGCGGAGCTGCGGCGGCGTTGTCTCTTACGACGGGCCTGTCGAGCGTCCTGGTGGGTGTGATGGTCGCCGTCGCGCTGTTGCCGCCTGCCGTGACGCTGGGACTTATGGTGGGCCATGGTGAGATCAACCTCGGGATCAACGCAGGATTGTTACTGGTCACCAATGTGGTGTGCATCAACCTCTCGAGCAAGGTGGTGTTCTTTATCAAAGGCATTCGGCCACGAACCTGGTATGAAAAGGAGAAGGCGCATCGCGCCATGACCATCTATGTATTCATGTGGTTCCTGACGCTCGTCCTGCTGGTATTTCTGATCTATAGCCGCCAGGCCTTGCCGATTTCACAGCCGAGAGGAGAAACGGGAACGAGAGTTCTGCCCACCAGGGCCTAGAGGACTGTCCGAGTCCGAAGGCGGTAGGGGGCGAACCATGATCAAGACTTCGGGAAAGTGTGGTTGACGCTCGTCATGAGCCCATCCGCTTACGCCAACCTTGTCCGTGCCTGCTTCACTAGTTTGATCCCGAGACCTTGTGCTTTACCCAGCAAGGTGCCGATAGCCGCCCCGGCTTTTCGCGCCTTTGTCCGGGCCGTTTTGGATGCGAGTGTCGTCTTACGACCTGCCTTCGTGGCCACCTTCCGAGCGGCCTTGGCCGACGATTGAAGGGCCTTCCGACCCTTTTTCATGATCACACGGCCCTTCTTCGCCACCGCGCGTTTCGCGCGAGCCGTGCGCTTCGAAACCTGAGATTTCACCCGCTGGACGTTACGTGACATGGCCATAGTCTTTCCCTCCCGCCTAGTAGTCTCACAGGGCATTGCGTGCTCTTGAATTCATCTTCGCACGCAGCGCACGTACCCTAGTCCACGATCCAGAGCGTATACCCTGCGGCGCCGCGCAGGATCTGCTCCGTGGTCCCGCCGCTTCCGAAGAGGCGCGTACTTCCGCTCGACGCCTGTTTCGTGAGTACGATGGTGTCGTACTGGCCTTGCTTCGCTTCGTCGAGGATACCGCCGGCGACGTCGTCCTCGCTGCCGAATTTCAAGCTCACGCGGTTCTCGGGGAATCCGAGCTGACGCAACACCGCGAGCGACTGTGTCAGGATCGGTCGCTCGGCCTCGCTCTCCGATCGCATCCAGCGGTCCTGATCCTCTTGAAGTTCCTCCCGGAGGCGGCTCTCGACGGCCGGATCCTCGGAGCCTCCGTGCTCTAACAGCTCCCGAGGCATGGGCTTCAAGACATGAAAGAGGGTAATGGCGGCATCGGGCACGTGCCGAAGCAAGACCCCCACATACTTCAATGCTCGCTTGGAATGATCGGAGTCGTCGATCGGGACCAGGAGGCGCGGAGATTGAGTCTGTAACGTGTCGGTTTCGGCGGTTACGCCGTGAGGTTTCATGATGTGATCACCTTTCTTCGGATGAGGCAAGCGACACGATGTAGCGACGGAGGGCGGATGTCGCAGATACCGGCATGAGTGTCATCAGAGAACCATACTCAATCAGGGCGTCCTCTCCTATTGTGTAGAATACGCTCCTCGTTCATCCAATTCCACCGGTCAGTCGAGCGCGAGGCGCCGGGGAGGTTAGAACCGGTCTTACTGGCGATGCCACTGCCGTATGGCGCGTGGCCGATTGTCGTCCCCATCCCTACAGCCGGACACCCTAGGGGACCGAAGACGGTGTCGTTGCGATGCATCGGTGCCCGCGAGCGAGGTCTGACTGCCTCGGTTGGTACGACCTGTCGCGACAATCGTGACGACTATCGCGAAATATCACCATCGGCGTGGGGGGCGAGCACATTCGCTCACATCGCTCGCTCCGAGAAAAGCAACATAAAGCAATGACTTAAGCAACTTGTACGTTGGTGCACCTATGGGAACAGGAATTGCGAAACAGGAATTTCGAAATACAGATGCGTCGCCATGTGTGCGTTTCGTCCCGAAAGCAGATTCACGTCTCTGTACTCGCAGAGACAAGACAAGAAGGGAGGTGCCGACACAATGCGGGCACGGACGTTTCGGGTGCGTGCGCTGGCAACCAACGGGTCGGGTGAAGGAGGTTGGGGTATCCCCATGTCCGAACGCGTCGCCAAGACGGATCAGTTCCCCTCGCTTGTCGCAACCCTGCGCGTGAACGGAGGCCTCGTGCAGGTGGGGGGATGAGCGTGACAGGAGAGGGAGATGTCCCCATGCAAGCCGCCCTCTCTGGTGCGGTAGCCGCTGCAGATGAGTAGCGGTGTGGCCTCCATGGAGGAATCTCGATGCGGGACATTGAACAGAGCTTTCGGGCCCTCTTGGCGGTCACCAACGTCCTGAACTCGCAACGGGACAGCGTGAGTTTGTGGAAGGCCGTCACCCAACAGATTCGAAAGGTGGTGCCATGGGAGCGGGCGGGGATCACCCTGTATCATCGCGAGAGCGACGCTTTCCGCTTCTACGCCCTCGAAACCTCACTGCACGAACGGGTTCTGCAGCGCGACGCGGTGATCCCTCGCCGAGGCAGCGCGATCGGATGGGTCTACGACCATCACCGTCCGCACATCCGTCCTTTTCTCAAACGCCAGCGTGTCTTCTTGGAAGATACCTACTATCACCAAGAGGGGCTCGGCCGGATGATCAATGTCCCGTTGATTGTCAGGGACGCGTGCCTGGGAACGCTCAACATCGGCAGCATCGAGGAGGGCACGCCCGATACGGATGATCTGGCGTTTCTGGAGCAAATAGGCACACAGCTGGCGATCGCGATCGATAACGTCCAGGCCTACGAAACCATCAGTCAATTGAGCCAACAACTCGCTCGCGAGAACGCTTATCTCGTCGAGGAGATCAACGGCAACCACAACCTCGGCGCCATGGTCGGCGCGAGTGAGTCCTTTCAACATATGCTGGGCCTTGCGAGAGCTGTGGCGGCGACGCAGTCGACCGTGTTGATCACCGGTGAAACGGGAACCGGAAAGGAACTGCTGGCCAGAGCGATCCATGACTGGAGCGGTCGTCGGGCGAAGCCGCTCATTCGGATGAACTGCGCGGCGCTGCCGGCCGGACTGGTCGAAAGTGAACTGTTCGGGCATGAGCGGGGTGCCTTCACCGGCGCGGATCAGCGGCGGCCCGGGCGCTTCGAGTTAGCGCATGGCGGCACCCTGTTTTTGGATGAGATTGGGGAACTCCCGCTAGAGGCTCAAGCGAAACTCTTGAGGGTGCTACAAGACGGCTATGTCGATCGGGTCGGAGGGACGCACTCTATTCCAGTCGATGTGCGGATCATCGCCGCGACGAACGCGGATCTCCAGGTTGCAGTGCGGGACGGGCGGTTTCGCTCCGATCTCTTCTTTCGTCTACACGTTTTCCCGATCCATATACCGGCGCTACGCGAACGACCGCGGGATATCGAGTTGCTCGCGGCGCATTTCCTCCAGCTTTGCTCGCGGAAGTTGAAAAAGGGATTGGATGGAGTTGGTCCCACGACGATGGATCAATTTCTGCGGTATCCGTGGCCCGGGAACGTTCGCGAACTCCAAAACGTGATCGAGCGAGCCGTCATTCTGAGCGAAGGGCCGATCTTGGAGCTGACACACAGCTTGCAGCTCTGGCACGAACACCCCGCTCGCCCGGCGTCGTCTCAGGAACGGTCCTCCTTCCCAGCCACCACGGGAGCGATGAATTTCGAGGGGGACGCGAACCACGGCGGGGAGTGTCCGTCGAAGCTCGATGAAGTCGAACGGCAACATATTCTCGCCATTTTGGATCAGACGCGCTGGCGGATCGAAGGCCCGTGGGGAGCCGCTGCTCGACTGGGGCTTCATCCAAGTACGCTTCGCGGACGATTGCGCAGACTGCGAATCACTCGCCCCCCGTTGGTGTCGTAAACTGCCCGAGCCGCCAAGCCGTCGTTTGTGACGGCTTTTCCGTTTCAAACCGTCTGCCTTCGTGGTCTGACGGGTGCGCCGCACCGCGCCATTCGTCCTCTCTCCTCCAAAATCAAACAATTGTGAAAGTGCTCGTACACAAACCGGTGGCATATCAGTTGCAACTTGTATCGGTCATTTTCGTACGCCGGCTGTGAAGAAGGCAGTGGATTTTACGCATAGGCACATACCGCGGTCGCAGCGCGGGCGTCGGGCACCTCACTTCATTGATGCAGGAGGGAGGCATCATGTTACTTTCGCGGAGGCAATTTATGAAGGCATCGGCGGGCACGGTGGCCGCCGTGGCCGTGGCCGATCCGGCGCTGGCGTTGACGGCCTTGCAGCCGGTCATCGAAGTGGAGAATCCGCTTGGCGACTATCCGGACCGGTCGTGGGAGCGCGTCTACCACGATCAGTACCGATACGATAGTTCATTCACGTGGGTCTGCTCGCCGAATGACACCCACGCCTGCCGGATCCGCGCCTTCGTGCGCAACGGCGTCGTCATGCGCGTCGAGCAGAACTACGATCACCAGACCTACGAAGACCTCTACGGCAACCGCGGGACGTTCGCGCACAACCCGCGCATGTGCTTGAAGGGGTTTACCTTTCATCGCCGTGTCTACGGCCCGTATCGGTTGAAGGGCCCGTTGATGCGCAAGGGCTGGAAGGCGTGGATGGACGCCGGCTCGCCGGAACTCACGCCGGAGACCAAGCACAAGTACAAATTCGACAGCCGCTATCTGGACGACATGATGCGCGTGTCCTGGGACACGGCCTTCACCTACGTGGCCAAGGGCATGATCGTCATCGGAACCCGGTACAGCGGCGAAGCGGGCGCGCGGCGGTTGCGCGAGCAGGGCTATCCGCCGGAGATGATTGAGATGATGAAGGGCGCGGGGACCCGCTGCTTCAAGCACCGCGCCGGCATGCCGATTCTCGGCTTGCTGGGCAAGCATGGCAATACTCGCTTCAACAACTGCATTCTGCCGCTGCTCGATAACTACATCCGGAAGGTGGGCCCCGATCAGGCGCAAGGTGGTCGCTACTGGAACAATTACACGTGGCACGGTGACCAGGATCCGTCGCAGCCGTGGTGGAATGGCACGCAGAATTGCGACGTCGATCTGAACGACATGCGTTTCACGAAGTTCAACACCAGTTGGGGCAAGAACTTCGTCGAGAACAAGATGCCGGAAGCGCACTGGAAGCTTGAATCGATCGAGCGTGGCGGTCGCATTGCGGTCATCACACCGGAATACAATCCGACGGCGAGCCGGGCCGATTATTGGGTGCCGTTACGACCCGAGTCGGACAGCGCGATTTTCTTGGGCGCGTGCCGGATCATTCTCGACGAGGGCATGCAGGACATCGACTTCCTCAAACAGTTCAGCGACATGCCGCTGCTGGTGCGTACGGACACGTTGCAGTATTTGGATCCGCGTGATGTCATCGAGAACTATCGCTTGCCGGATTTTTCACAGTCCTACTCCGGACGCGTGCAGGGACTCAAGCCCGAGTACGTGGAACGGTTGGGCGGCATGATGGTGTGGGACTTGGTCAAGGGCCAGGCGGTGCCGTTGCACCGCGAGCAAGTGGGCCGGCACTACGACCAAAGCGGCATCGATGCGGCGCTGACCGGGACCTACCGGGTCAAATTGCTCAACGGCCGTGAGGTCGACGCGATGCCGATTTACCAGCTCTACATGATTCACCTGCAAGACTACGATCTCGATACGGTGCACCAGATTGCCCGCACGCCGAAGGACCTGCTGGTCCGTTGGGCGCGCGATTCGGGCACGATCAAGCCGGCGGCGATCCACAACGGCGAAGGCGTCTGTCACTACTTTCACATGACGCAGAATGGACGCGCCGCGGCCCTGGTCCTGATTTTGACGGGCAATGTCGGGAAGTTTGGCACCGGCTGTCATACCTGGTCGGGGAACTATAAGGTGGGTATCTGGAATGCAACGCCGTGGTCCGGGGTCGGCGCTGCCGTGCATCTGTCCGAGGACCCCTGGAGCATGAATCTCGATGCCAGTGCCCACGGGAAAAACATCAAGTACCGCAAATACTACTACGGTGAAGAACCTGGATATTGGAACCACGGCGATACGGCCTTGATCGTCAACACGCCGAAGTACGGCCGCAAGGTGTTCACCGGCAAGACCCACATGCCGACACCCTCGAAGGTACGCTGGGTCGTCAACGTGAATATTCTGAATAATTCAAAGCACCACTACGACATGGTGAAGAACGTCGATCCGAACATCGAGATGCTGGTGACTCAAGATATCGAAATGACCTCGGACGTTAACCATGCCGACGTAGCCTTTGCGGTCAATTCCTGGATGGAGTTCACCTATCCGGAAATGACCGCGACGGTCTCCAATCCATGGCTACAGCTCTGGAAGGGCGGCATCCGGCCGCTGTACGACACCCGCAACGACCTTGATACCTTTGCCGGGGTTTCGGCCAAGATGGCGGAAGTCACGGGTGAGGATCGCATGCGGCAGACGTTCCATTTCGTTTATAACAACCGAGTCGACGTCTACGCGCAACGCGTGCTGGACGCCTCCTCGACCTTCTACGGCTACAGCGCCGACGTGTTGCTGAAGTCGGAAAAGGGCTGGATGGTCATGGTGCGGACCTATCCGCGCCATCCGTTGTGGGAAGAAACGCAGGAGAGCAAGCCGCATTGGACGCGTAGCGGTCGGTTGGAAACCTACCGCATCGAGCCGGAAGCGATCGAATACGGCGAAAACTTCATTGTCCACCGCGAGGGACCGGAAGCGACACCGTATCTGCCAAACGCGATCTTCTCCACCAACCCGTACGTCCGGCCGGACGACTACGGGATTCCCATCACGGCGCAGCACCACGACGACAAGACGGTCCGTAACGTCAAGCTGCCGTGGTCGGACATCAAGCGCCATAGCAACCCGTTGTGGGAGAAGGGGTATCAGTTCTACTGCGTGACCCCGAAGACCCGGCACCGGGTGCACAGCCAGTGGTCGGTGAACGACTGGGTGCAGATTTACGAGTCGAATTTCGGCGATCCGTACCGGATGGACAAGCGGACGCCGGGGGTCGGCGAGCACCAGTTGCACATCAACCCACAGGCGGCGAAGGACCGCGGGATCAACGACGGCGACTACGTCTATGTGGACGGGAACCCGGTGGACCGGCCGTATCGCGGCTGGCGGCCGAGTGATCCGTACTACAAGGTGGCGCGGTTGATGATCCGGGCCAAGTACAATCCCTCTTTCCCGTACCACGTGACGATGGCGAAGCACGCCCCGTACGTGTCGACGGCGAAGTCGGTCAAGGGGCACGAGACCCGTCCGGACGGACGCGCGATCGCGCTGGATACCGGCTATCAGTCGAACTTCCGGTATGGCGCCCAGCAGTCCTTTACCCGGAGCTGGTTGATGCCGATGCACCAAACCGATTCGTTGCCAGGTAAAGATGCCAACGCACTCCGGTTCAAGTGGGGATTCCAAATCGACCACCACGCGGTCAACACGGTGCCGAAGGAATGCTTGATCCGCATCACCAAGGCGGAGGACGGCGGCATCGGGGCGCGTGGGCCGTGGGAGCCGGTCCGGACGGGCTTTACGCCGGGCCAGGAGAACGAGTTCATGATCAAGTGGCTCAAAGGCGAGCACATCAAGATCAAAGTCTAAGGACGGCGAGCGCGATGTCGCCACCGCCGATGAGACGACCTATCCACCATTTGATCATGAGAAGGAGGAGATCCAATGCCTGAAGTGTATAACTGGCATCTGGGACGGAAGATGCTGTACCCGTACGAGGAGCGGCATCCGAAGTGGCAGTTTGCCTTTGTGTTCAACATCAATCGGTGTTTGGCGTGTCAGACCTGTTCGATGGCGGACAAGTCGACCTGGCTGTTCTCGAAGGGCCAGGAGTACATGTGGTGGAACAACGTGGAGACCAAGCCCTACGGCGGGTACCCGCAGTTCTACGACGTGAAGATCACGCAGTTGGTCGAGCAGGTGAACCCCGGGGGGCAGGTGTGGAACGTGCGGGTGGGCCGCAAGCACCATGCGCCCTATGGGGTGTTCGAAGGGATGACGATTTTCGACGCGGGGGCCAAGGTGGGCCAGGCGGCGATCGGCTACATCCCGACGGACCAGGAGTGGCGGTTCGTCAACATCTACGAGGACACGGCGACCTCGATGCGCGCCATCGTGGAGGGCATCGACAAGACGGGGTTCTCGCGGGATGAACCGTGGAAGATGACGGGCAGCTCGCTCCCCGAGCATGAGACGTTCTTCTTCTACCTGCAGCGGATCTGTAACCACTGCACGTACCCGGGCTGCTTGGCGGCCTGTCCGCGCAAGGCGATCTACAAGCGGCCGGAAGACGGCATCGTGTTGATCGACCAGAACCGCTGCCGGGGGTACAAGAAGTGCGTGGAGCAGTGTCCGTACAAGAAGCCGATGTACCGGGGGACGACCCGGGTGTCGGAGAAGTGCATTGCGTGCTATCCGCGTATCGAGGGGAAGGACCCCTTGACGGGCGGCGAGCCGATGGAGACGCGCTGTATGGCGGCCTGCGTGGGCAAGATCCGCATGCAGAGCCTGGTGCGCATCGGCGAGGACGGCTTGTGGGCCGAGGATCGGTGGCACCCCTTGTACTACGCGATTCGCGTGGAGCAGGTGGCCCTGCCGCTGTATCCGCAGTGGGGCACGGAGCCCAATGGCTACTACATTCCGCCGCGGCATGCGCCGCGCGGCTACAACCGGCAGATGTTCGGGCCGGGGGTGGACAATGCCATTGAGAAGTACCTGGTGCCGAGCCGGGAGCTGTTGGCGGTCCTCCAACTCTGGAGAGCCAGCCAGCAGATCATCTTCCGCTACGACGTGATTCCGGGGCCGAAGGTGTTCGAGACCCAGATTCACGGCAAGCGGTTCGAGATGTACAACGACACCGTGCTGGGCTTCAACAAGTCGGGCAAGGAAGTGGCCCGCATTCAGGTCGAAGAGCCGATTTACATCCGGCCCGCCGAGCGGGTCACCTGGTTGTAAGGTCGGTCGCAGCCCGGGGGGAGCGGCCCAGCCGCTCCCCCCACACTCACCACGAGTCCGTGTCCCGACTCCTTCATGGCACTCACGCGCCGTATCACCGTCCTGCTGCTGGCCGTCCTCGGACTCGCCGGCTTGGTAGGCGGAGAGCTGTGGTTGTTGGGGTATGCGGAGAAGTCCCACGAGGAGCGGGCTGCCTACGGGCAGATCCGACACGAGCTGCTCCGGCTGGAGCGTCTGGTCGCCGACGTGGACCTGGCGTTCCGAGGGTACGTGTTGGTCCGCCAACCACAATTTTTGGAACCAATGGCCGCGGCAGAGGGGGCGATTACGGAGACGCTCGACCGGCTAGGGACCCTCACGGCCCAACAAGCTGAATTCCGTGGGCGGATGCGCATCTTGGCCCCCCGGGTTAAAGAATTTGTGAGTCTCAAGCGTAACCTCACGAAGCGGCTTGACGAGGGAATGGACGAAGGAGTCCTGCAATACATTCGCTCCGGCGAAGGGCTCGCGCTGGCCGCGACCCTCGCATTGGCCTTTCAGGATTTCGATCGCAAGATCGAGGAACGAGAGCGCATTCGCGAGGGTCAGCGCGAGGATCGGCGTCTACGGATCAGGACAGGGCTCGCCGCGACGACGCTGGGAGCGCTTGCGGTCGGAGTCAATCTGGGACGCGCGCGATGGCTTTTGACAGGACGGGTGAGGGAAGTTCCCCAGTCGCCGCATCAGCGCGCATAGCGGTGCTGGTTCGATCCGCTTCATGATCATCTCTTCCGTGCCTCCAAGCCACTTATGATGACGGATTTTCCGTTCCTTACCGTTGTGTTGACGGGTTGGTCGAGGGTGGCAGGTTACGGCACTCATCACTTCGCCACAAGCCCTTGATCTGCCGTGGTACATCGATAGTCAGGAGGGGGCACATCTGTTGCTTAGAGTCAGGGTGTTTTCGCAAAGGCAGGTGTGAAGGTATCGTCAGGGACGTTGGTGACAGTAGCGTGCCGGGTCAGATACCGGGCTCAAGGCACTCGGCGCTCATCTCTGGATCGTCAATTGCGCGGGACACGTTCGCAAGGGAATTTTCCATGGACAACGACACACATAACACGGTCTCGAAAGATGGCTCCATGTCGCTCACTGTGACTGGAGACGGCGGTACGAGCGCGTATGGATCCTGGGAACCTGTCAGGACCGGCCTCACACCCGGCCATGAGAATGAATTCAGGACCAAGAGGCTCAAAGAGGAGGCCATTAGCATCAAAGTGTGACGGGCAACCAGTTAGTGGGTATTGCACGTGGTGAGACGAAATCGTGAGCATGACTCTCGCGCACGGGAAGGGAAAGGCCTCTTTTACGGGAACGGGGGCGGTTCCTTTCCGATGTGGGCCCTTGCGCCGGCGTGAAAAGTGGCTGGCGCAAGGGTTCCCCACCATCGTTCATCTCATCTCGGTTTCCGAAGACGACCGCCAGACTCGTAGCCGCCCGACTTGCGCCGGAATTGGTCAATCCCGTATTCTCTCTTTATCCTTAAAATGGACTTGCCTGAGCCTCCCGATCGGGCCGTCTTGGGACCTCGATGGTCCAGGGTGCTCCTGTCGGACGACGTCGCCGGAAGGACCTTCGATGCAGGAACACGAAGGGCGCTATCGCGCCTTGCTGGCCGTCACCAATGTCTTGAATTCGCTTCGTGATACGGACAGCCTCTGGCGTGCGATCACCGCGCAGATTCAGAAGGTCATTCCATGGGAGCGGGCCGGGGTCACCCTCTACGACTCCGAGACCGACTCGTTTCGTTTTTACGCCGTCGAGACGACGTTTTCGATCCCCCGCCTCAAACGTGATGCGGTCATTCCCCGGGAAGGGAGTGCTGTCGGATGGGTGTACGAGCACCGCACCATTCATGTTCGGCCGGACCTGCAACGCGAACGACTGTTTATCGAGGATAGCTTTTACGTTCGCGAAGGCCTGGCGCGGATGATCAATGCGCCGCTCCTGGTCGGCGATTCGTGTATCGGGACGCTGAACATAGGCAGCACGCAAGGCGGCTCTCCAGATCCGGAAGATCTCGAATTCCTACAACTGGTCGCGACCCAAGTCGCCTACGCCATTGCCCACGTGCAAGCCTACGAGCAAATCGATCAACTCCGCCAACTCCTGGCGCAGGAAAATGCCTATCTTGCGGAGGAGTTGCGCCTCACGAGAAGTTGCGGGCCCATGGTGGGTCAAAGTGCGGCATTTCGATCCGCCTTGGCCAAAGTCGAGGCGGTCGGCCCCACGTCAACAACCGTCCTGGTCACGGGGGAGACCGGCACCGGGAAGGAGTTGATGGCCAGAGCCATTCACACGTACAGCGCCCGCGCCGAAAAGCCGTTCGTGCGCCTGAACTGTGCCTCGCTCCCCATGGGATTGGTTGAAAGCGAGCTCTTCGGACATGAACGGGGCGCCTTCACCGGAGCCAGTCAGCGACGATTGGGCCGATTTGAATTGGCCGATTCCGGCACGCTGTTCCTCGACGAGATCGGTGAAATGCCCTTTGAAGCTCAAGCCAAGCTACTTCGGGTGCTCGAGGAAGGCATGGTCGACCGTGTTGGCGGGATGCAGCCAGTACCTGTCGATGTGCGGATCATTGCCGCCACGAATGCCGATTTGGGTGCGGCGGTATCGGCTGGACGATTCCGGTCCGATCTGTACTACCGGTTGAGCGTATTCCCCATTGTGATCCCTCCGCTCCGTGATCGACGGGAAGATATCCCGCTCCTCGTCCGTCACTTCCTGGAGTCCTATCGGATCAAACTCAAACGTCCGAGCCTCGAACTCAACGAGGAATCGATGGAGCGTCTCATCAATAGTCCATGGCCAGGGAACGTCAGACAACTTCAGAACGTTATCGAACGGGCGGTCATCTTGTCTCGTTCCCGTACAGTCACGATCAGCCCCGATGCGCTGGTGGACGGACAGCATACCGCGACCTCTTCGGCAGCCATCCCTCCGAGCTTGGTGGAAATGGAACGTGCTCACATTCTCAGCGCACTGGAATCATCACACTGGCGGATCTATGGTCCCTACGGTGCGGCGGAACGATTGGGTCTGAATCCCAGCACGCTTCGCAGCCGTATGAAGAAGCTGGGTCTGAGCCGGCCGCTCAACCTACCGCTCAACCTACCGCTCTCATAGCCCAGCCGCGCCTAGGAGGCTTGTTTACGTTCGAGTTCTGCCCAGCGGGTATAGAGTCGCTCGACGTCGAGCCGCGCACTGTCCAGGGCCCCGCATCGAATCTGCAATTCGGTTGCGTCCGCAACGACAGAGGGTTCATGTATGGCCGCCTCGCAGGCGGTGACGAGCGATTCAGCCTGCACGATGTCGGCCTCGATTCGATCCCACTCCTGCTGCTCGCGATATGTGAGTTTCTTCGTCTTGGGTTTCGGGCGGCCACGCGTGTGGCTGCGGGTCGCGAGTTCATTCGTTCCTGACTCGAGTGGCAAAACGGAGGTTGCCTTCGTCTGGGCGGTCTCCCATTGCGCATAGTCGGCATACCATTCCGCTCTTCCGGTACCATCAAGGACGAGCAACTTGGTCGAGATCCGATCGAGCAACCATCGGTCGTGCGTCACGAGCAGCAGTGCGCCTGCGAAGTCGATCAGATTCTCCTCCAGGACATCGAGGGTCGGGATGTCGAGATCGTTGGTCGGCTCGTCCAGGATCAGGAGATCGGCCGGTTGGAGCATGAGTCGCGCCATCAGGAGTCGGGCCTGTTCACCGCCAGAGAGCCGACCCACCGGGAGGTCCAGCTGTTCAGGGCGGAAGAGGAACCGCTTCGCCCACGAGACGACATGGATCGATCGATCATGCACAATGACCGCATCGCCGGCCGGGGCCAGGGCTCGACGCAAGCTTTGGTGCGGATCCAATGAGTCGCGGTGCTGGTGGAACGACACGATGCGAAGTGCATCAGCCCGAACAAGACTGCCTGAGGCGGGCGCAACCGTTCCCGCTAGCAGGCGCAACAAGCTGGTTTTGCCGCTGCCGTTGGGACCGAGCAACCCGATCCGTTCCCCGGGTCCCAGATCGATGTCCAGATTGGCGACGATCAGTTTCCCGCCGAGAGTCATCGATAGGCCGCGCCCCACCAGCAATTGTTTGGACCGCCGCCCGGAAGCCGTGAAGTCGATATCCGCGGTGGACTGGACTGATCGGGCCGTCGTGTCGGCCAATTCCTGGATCAACGATTCCGCAGCCTCGACGCGCGCCTTGGCTTTGGTCGTTCTGGCTTTGGGTCCCCGTCGCAGCCACTCGACCTCACGACGAACCCGATTGGCGAGCGAAGATTGATAGTCGGCCTGCACATGTCTCGCCGCATCCCGTTGTTCAAGAAAATCACTGTAGCGGCCCTTGACTGCGAAGAGGCCGTCGGGGTAGCGCCGATTGAGCTCGATCACCCGACTGGCCACATTCTCGAGAAACCGGCGGTCATGGCTGATCACCATGTAAGCTTTCGGATAATGGTTCAAAAGCGCTTCCAGCCATAGAATTCCCTCGATGTCCAGGTGGTTGGTTGGCTCGTCCATCAATACCACGTCGGGCTCGAGCAATAAGGCCTGTGTGATGGTGAGGCGCTTTCGCCACCCGCCCGAAAGGTTGTCCACCGGCTGTTCGATGTCGGGAAATTGGCCGATGCTGAGCGCCCGGGCGAGACGCCCGCCGTGTTCGTGCGGATCCAGCCCATGGTCGCGAAGCGTCTGCACCAAGGTGCCCTCGATGGTCTGGGTGTTCAACTGCGATGTCTGAGGGACGTACCCGATGCGCGTCTGACGCCGAACGGTCCGTGATCCGGTGTCCGGGGTCTCGAGGGCGGCCAAGATCTTCAACAGCGTCGATTTCCCGGATCCGTTCGGCCCGATCACGCCGATTCGATCGCCTTCCGATATGGCCAGCGAGAGGTTATGAAAAAGAACCTTGACGCCGTAACGTTTGGATATCGAGTCAGCGCTCAGGAGCAGGGTCGGTGGCATGGACACCTCGCAGCATAACGACAAAAACAATCAGTATACGAGAGGGATCTCCTGATCGCTAGCCTCGCCTTGCAGGACTCACGACCCATCTGGTATTCTTCCCGAGCTTTTCACAACCGCTTTCTTTCTACCTGATCGACATCCGCAGAAGGAGTTTCATATGGCCGGCATCAAGCGGGCACTTGTCAGTGTGTCGGACAAAACGGGCGTGGTGGACATGGCCAAGGGACTGGCGGCGCTTGGCGCGGAGATTCTGTCCACCGGCGGAACGGCCAAATCACTGCGCGATGCGGGTCTGAAGGTCACAGATGTTGCGGCGTACACCGGCTCGCCTGAAATTCTCGACGGTCGTGTGAAGACGTTGCATCCGAAAATTCATGGCGGCTTGCTCGGCCGCCGGAGCGTTCCCGCACACGTTCAGCAGATGTCGCAGCACAACATCGGACCGATTGACGTGGTGGTGGTGAATCTGTATCCCTTCGAGGCCACCATCTCAAAGCCGAACTGCTCCTTTGAAGATGCCATCGAACATATCGACATCGGCGGCCCGTCCATGCTGCGGTCCGCAGCCAAGAATCATGAGGACGTGCTCGTGGTGGTTGATCCCAAGGACTACACCCGCGTACTGGATGCCGCCAGGGACAACACCGTCACGCCCATACTCCGTCGTGAATTGGCGATGAAGGTCTTTCAGCACACGGCTCGCTACGATAGCCTGATCGCAGGGTATCTGGAAAAGCAGACGCAGGGGGCCGACACAAAATTTCCGACGATCCTCTCCATGCAGTTCGAGCGAGTGGACATTCTTCGCTATGGAGAAAATCCGCACCAGCAGGGCGCGTTTTACCGGGACTTTGACTCCAAGGAACCGTCGGTGTCCCGCGGGCGCATCCTGCATGGGAAGGCCATGTCGTATAACAATTTTCTGGACGCCAATTCGGCCTTGGAGTTGGTCAAGGAGTTCGACGACACGGCGGTTGCCATCATCAAACATAACAACCCCTGCGGGGTGGCCTTGGGCGCGACTCCGGTCGAGGCCTATGTCAAGGCGCGCGAGACGGATCCCGTTTCGGCTTTCGGCGGCGTCATCGCCTTCAATCGTCCCGTGGACCTGGCTGCGGCCAAGGAAATCACCTCGACGTTCGTCGAGGTGGTGATCGCGCCGGGGTTCGCCGAGGATGCGTTGGCTGAGCTGCGACGGAAAAAAGACATTCGATTGCTTGACGTCGGGCCCTTGACGAAGGCGGGACCCGAGGGCTTCGACCTCAAGAAACTGGTCGGCGGACTCATCGTCCAGGATCGTGACCTCGGGCGTTTGCCAGACATGAGATCCCTCCAGGTGCCGACGGTGCGCAAGCCGACCGACGAGGAGTATGCCGCCTGCGCCTTTACCTGGATCGTCTGCAAGCACGTGAAGTCGAACGCGATCATCTATGGACGGCCGGGGCAAATCGTCGGGATTGGGGCGGGGCAAATGAGCCGCGTCGATTCGGTGAAGCTCGCCGGGATGAAGGCGCAGTCATCGGTAAAAGGCTGCGTGATGGCCTCGGATGCGTTTTTCCCTTTCCGAGATGGTATTGATGCCGCAGCGCAGGCCGGGATCACGTGTGTCATTCAGCCTGGCGGTTCTATTCGTGACGCGGAAGTGGTCAAAGCCGTGGATGAGCATGGAATGGCGATGATACTGACGGGCATGCGCCATTTCCGCCATTAGTCGGATGTTGAAACGACGCTCCAGCTTTGTTCTCATGCCGCGGGGAGCCTGCGACGTACATGACACCGTACGCCTCTGCTCCCCGCTCATTGCGGCCTTGCTGAAGACGCCGTTTGAACATCCTCCGTTGGAGCAGCCTTCATAGGGGCTGCCACGCCGCCTCGCTCGAGGGTTGTGAGCATCCTCCTTATACGATCACGAGCAACATGAGTGTCCATTGATGAAAGTGCTGGTCGTTGGCAGTGGGGGGCGAGAGCATACTATCGCATGGAAGCTCGCTCAAAGCCCGCGCGTCTCCCAAGTCTATTGTGCCCCAGGTAACGGCGGAATTGCCGCGCACGCCACCTGTGTGCCTCTTCCGGCGGACGATGTCGCAGGATTACAGGCATTCGTCCAACGTGAGGGGATTGACCTGACGGTCGTGGGGCCTGAAGCGCCGTTGGCGGCCGGAATCGTCGATGAATTTCGAAAGGCGAAGTTGAAGATCTTTGGTCCGACGCGGGCCGCGGCCCAAGTCGAGGCGAGCAAGATTTTCACCAAAGAGCTGTTGCGGGCCACTGGCGTCGCGACCGCGCGGGCTGCGTCGTTCGATCGACTCGAGGCGGCGCTCGAGTACCTCCAGGCAAATCGGGCTCCTATCGTCATCAAAGCGGATGGACTGGCCCAGGGGAAAGGCGTGGTCGTGGCGACGACCGATGCGCAGGCCGAGGAGGCCGTGCGGGATGTGCTTGAGAAACACGTATTCGGCTCGGCAGGAGCGCGCGTGCTCATCGAGGAATTTCTCGACGGGGAAGAATTGACCGTGATGGCGTTCACCGACGGAAAGACCGTCATTCCTCTGATTCCGGCACAGGATCATAAGCGAGTGGGAGACGGGGACGAGGGCCCCAACACGGGTGGGATGGGAGCGTATGCCCCGGCGCCTCTGGGTAACCGTGATCTTCTGGATCGGGTTACCCGAACCGTGCTGCACCCAACCGTCGCTGCGCTCTCTCGGATGGGTCGCCCCTTCCAAGGTGTGCTGTATGCCGGATTGATGGTCGTGAACGGAACACCCTACGTGCTGGAGTTCAACGCTCGAATGGGAGATCCTGAAACTCAGGCGGTGCTTCCGTTGTTAAAAACCGATCTCCTGGACATCGTGGAGGCGGTCGTTGAACATCGGCTCGATCAGATTCAGGTCGAGTGGCACCCTGGAGCTGCTGTGTGCGTCGTGATGACCGCACCGGGATACCCGGGAACATATCCGAGCGGGGCGCCGATTCGTGGACTCCCGCTCATGGGTGCGGCGGGAGCTGTGACGGTGTTCCACGCTGGCACGAAGCAACGGGATACAGAACTCGTGACGAGCGGCGGGCGCGTGTTGGGCGTCACCGCCGTGGGGACTTCCATCGCCGACGCACGAGAGCGGGTCTATCATGCCGTGCGCGGGATCCACTTCGAGGGGTGCCACTTCCGCACCGATATCGCTCTGCGCGCGCTTCGCTTGTCCCTTGCCTAGCCGTCGTATGGTTCGGCTGTTGACAAGCCGCATCGGCCTCTCCTCCTCCCTCCTTCACGAAGCAACTGAACTGATTCGAACCGGAGGTTTGCTGGCCATTCCAACGGAAAGCTCGTATGCCTTGTGTGTGTCACCCTTTCACGCAGCCGCCGTGGATCGTGTCTGTGCACTCAAAGGAGGACGCGATCAGAAGCCTATTTTGGTGTTGATAGGGGATCGCTTACAACTGAAGGACCTTGTGGAGGTTATCCCACCGCCCGCCGAGCTTTTAATGGATCGGTATTGGCCAGGGCCATTGACGATGGTGTTGCCGGCTCATGCCTCACTGCCGGGTCGGTTGACGGCGGGCACTGGGACCATCGGAGTTCGGCTTTCTGCCTTCGAGCCCTTGGTCCCGGTCCTGGGCGCGGTCGGCCCGCTGACGGGAACCAGCGCCAACCGATCGGGAGAACCACCTCTGATGACCGCCGAGGCGGTCGTTCGGACCTTTGGGGACGATATCGACGCCGTGCTCGATCTTGGCGCCGCCGGGGGAAATCCAGCCAGTACCGTGATTGCGGTCCAAAACCAATCCGTTTCCCTTGTTCGAGAGGGCCCCATCAGCCGAGCGCATCTCAGGATCTGCTTGGCCGCATCGGGATTTACATTGGTCTGAACATCCGGCTTCGAACGCAAGGCCGAATTGTAGACTCGTTCTAGAAATCCACCGTCGCGCACATTTACGGAAGGAGACACCATGACACGCATCCGCGCTTTGGATGGTCCATTCGGCCGCCGCATGACTCTGTTTGTGGCAGGACTGATGCTGGCGACGTTGACCGGCTGCGATTATTGGCCGCCGGCGTTGCAGACGCAGATCGAGCAGCTCAAGGCGGACTTGCAAACATTGACGGCCGAGCGCGCGCGACTAGAGCAGCAAGTCATCACCCTTTCGCACGCGCGGGACGACATGCAGGGGCAGATTGACCAGTTGACCCGAGCTAATCGGGAACGGGCCTCGACCATCGCTGAGTTGCAGCGGTCGCTCAAGGTCGCGCGCGCGTCCAAGCCGGTCGGCCGTACGACACTCTCCGCGACCAAGAAGAAATCCTCGATGCACGCCGGTAAGTCGGCGACCAAAAAGAAAGCGTCCCGCACGACGACAAAAAAGAAACCGTCGAAGGGAACCTCCAGCAAGACCATTCGCTGACGCGTGAATTCGCGGTGCGGGGAGGTCAGGAGCTTGTCCCGGAAGGGGCCTTTGAAGGCGTTGATCCGGAGTTTCCGGTGCTGCCCGCCGAACTGGAGCCCGCGGTCGCTGGCGCCGGAGCAGCCGGCGTCGTTCCGGATGCCGGTTTGGACTCTGGTGTTTTCTGATCGGGCTTGGCATCGGTTTTCGAGCCGCCACCGTCAGTTTGAGCGGTGTCACTGCCACTGGGCGGTTTCATCTTGTCCGAATAGTCAGTAATGTACCAGCCGCTCCCCTTGAACATGATACCGGGCGCGGAAATGATTTTGTTCAACGCCTTTCCGCAGCGTTCGCAGGTGGTGAGCGGCGGGTCCGACAGCTTCTGCTTGACCTCGATTCTGGTCTCGCACCCTTGGCACACGTACTCATAAATTGGCATGGCGACAGTCCTCTTGGCTGAATGGTATCGATTCGTTCGGGCTAGTGCAGCTGGCGTAGCGCCGTATCCATACGATCGAGGCCCCGGGCAATTGCGTCAAGGCTTGTGGCGTACGAAAGCCGGATGTGAGCTTCGCTCCCAAAGGGTTCCCCGGGAACGACCGCGATGTTGGCATGGGTGAGGAGGTATCGAGCGAGATCAGCCGGAGTTCCAATTCGTTGAGAGCCGACCTGCTTGCCCAGCAGGCGGCTGACGTTAGGAAACGCATAAAATGCTCCGGTCGGCATTCGGCACTCGATACCAGGCATGGTGTTCAGCTTGGCTACCATGGCTCGACGTCGACGGTCGAACTCCTTCACCATCTGCCCGACGATCGACTCGTCGAGTTTGAGTGCCGCGACGGCAGCCCTCTGCGAAATTGACGTGGGGTTCGACGTGCTCTGGCTCTGAATATTGGCCATTGCCGTTAGCAGGTCCTTCGGGCCGGCCGCGTACCCAATCCGCCATCCGGTCATCGCGTAGGTCTTGGACACCCCATTGACGATCACCGTCCTTTTCGCAATTTCCGGTGACAACGTCGCGATGCCGACATGTTGCACGCCGTCATAAATGATCTTTTCGTAAATCTCATCGGAGATGACCAGGACATCATGGCGGCAGGCCACCTCGGCAATCGCTTCGAGCGTCGACCGATCATAGGTAGCCCCGGTCGGGTTGCACGGCGAGTTCAGGACGATGGCCTTCGTTCGGGGTGTCATCACTCCCTCCAAGGCTGTCCGATCGATGGCAAATCCCTTGCGCTCGTCCGTCGGCAGCAACACCGGTATCCCGTCGTTCAAGAGCACTTGGTCCTGATAGGAGACCCAGAATGGGGTCGGGATGACCACTTCGTCCCCCGCTTCGACCAGCGCCTCGAAGATATTATAGAGCGAGTGCTTGGCGCCGCAGGAGACGAGGATCTGAGCACGTTCGAATCGGAGCTCCTGTTCGACGCGCAGCTTTTCGATGATCGCATCCCGGAGTTCGTCGATGCCCGATGACGAGGTGTACTTCGTGAATCCGCTTTGAATGGCGGCCATCCCGGCGTCCTTGACCACGTGCGGGGTATCGAAGTCCGGTTCACCGGAAGCGAAATCGACGACGTCAATTCCCTGTGCCTTCATGGCCTTGGCGGTCGCCGTGATACTCAGGGTCGGGGAGGGAACGACGCGTCCCGCGCGGGCTGCCAGCTTCATCTCTACAGACTCCGGATCCGGTCATGGAGCCGACGGGCGACTTCGGGGTGCAGGAATTCCGTGAGGTCGCCCCCGTGGCTCGCGACTTCCTTGATAATCGTGGATGAGAGATACGAATACTCTTCACTCGGCATCAGAAACACCGTTTCAATGGTTTCCGCCAGCTTTCGATTCACCAACGCCATCTGAAACTCATGCTCAAAGTCAGACAACGCTCGAAGCCCGCGAATGACCGCATGGGCGCCGACCCGTCGAACGAAGGACACCAGGAGTCCTTTGAATGGCGTGACCTCCACATGGGGAATGTCCTTCGTGGCGACTTTGACCATCTCCAATCGCTCGTCCAAGTCGAACATGGGATGCTTGGTGGGATTAGGGGCTACGGCCACGATGACGCGTTCAAAGATGCGCAGACTCCGCCGAATGATGTCAGTATGCCCGTGTGTGATCGGATCGAACGTTCCGGGATACAGTCCGATCCTCATGCGATCGGCTCCACTTCGGAGGCTCGATAGATCGACAGCGCGGTATCGCCGTACGCGTAGGTGCGGGCAATGGATAGCCGACCAATTGAGGATGCGGGAAGGTCTTTGCGAGCGTGCTCCACGACGATCACGGCCTCTTGAGCCAGCAATCCTTCCGGCAAGTGTCGGCTCCACTGTTCGATGGTGCCGAGTTCCTGGTAGGGCGGATCAGCGAACACGACATCGTACGGGGGGCCGGCTGGCGGTCTTGCGAAAAACGTATCCACGCGACAGGGTCGGATATCGCTCTGATGCTGCACACCGCATTCGCGAAGGTTGCGCCGAAGCGCGAGGAGAGCTTGAGGATGATGTTCCACGAATGTCACGGCGATCGCGCCACGACTGAGCGCTTCAATACCCAAGGACCCGGTTCCCGCGTACAAGTCCAACACACGGGCTCCCACCACGCGTGAACCGATGATGGAGAAGAGAGCTTCCTTTACCCGGTCGGCGGTCGGCCTGACTTGTGCCCCATCGGGAGCCTTGAGCTGCCGACCCTTCAGATGCCCGGCAATGACACGCATGAGCCCAGCTGCATTGTCTCGGCGAACTCTAACATACGGATTTTTTGAGGGTCAAGGTAAGGAGGCGGAGGAGAAACCTCAGCAGCGGACGCCCGGTTCTGCAGGTCGCATACCGCCGCACGCCCTTTTGACGGCCTGGGAAGGGATTGACTATAATCCCTTCCTCAAGTCCGGCCTCTGCGTGCGATCCTCGTGCGCGAGGGATGGCGTGCCGATGGAGTCGTTCGGAAGGCAGACGATCTGCGCGCAGACGGCGGACTAACGAGTGACAGCCGGTTGTACTTCGCGAAGGGTCATGCTCTTCTTGCGATTTGCCGAGATGGTGCGATCGATGATGGCACCGCAATTGATACACTTCCAGGCGTAGAAAATGAGAAAGAAATCTGAGAACCGCTCGAGCATCATCAGCCCCTTACACTTCGGACATTCCATGGTAGCCTCCTCAAAGCCGGGTGCGTTGCGCGACGAGTGTCGTCACAAAGCAAATCATGAACCACAGGTGAGGATATTGGTATTTCATATACTTAGGTCATGTTGACCATAGTCGTTGTACATTATTGATCAGTGTGAAATAAGCAGAACGTACAAAAACGTTCGCTCGTTGCGATCCTGTGGCCTGTGGGTTGTTTGGGAATTTTATGGGGACAACACCGAGGCGCCTTACCACCATTCGGGATTGGCCGTCTGATGAACGTCCTCGCGAGCGGATGTTTCGTGAAGGGCCGGCTGCTCTCTCCGATGCGCAACTTCTGGCTATTCTCCTTCGAATCGGTCGTCCCGACGCCTCAGCGGTTCACGTAGCCCTCGAATTGCTCCACCAGATCGGTGGACTCCAACGACTCAGTCAATTGGGCACAGATGAATTGTGTCGTACCTCGGGTATCGGCCCGGCGAAGGCCGCGCAGCTCTTAGCGGCGGTGGAAGTCGGCAAGCGGGCTCTCGCCGCTCCGTTGACCACGGGGAAGCCAATCCGATCCAGCGCCGAGGTGTATGCAGCCTACTATCCATTGCTGCGCGACCTCCGTCATGAGGTCTTTTATCTTCTCCTCCTCGATGCCAAACATACGGTCATCAAGGATGCGATCGTCTCCAAGGGCAGCCTTACGGCCAGCTTGGTTCATCCGCGTGAAGTCTTCACCACCGCCGTTCGCGAATCGGCGGCCGCCGTGCTCTGTTTGCACAATCATCCCAGTGGCGATCCCACTCCGAGTCAAGAGGATCGCCTGTTGACCACCCGTCTTCAGGAAGCGGGCGAGCTCTTGGGTATCCCTCTGTTGGATCATCTCATCATCGGCGATGGACGATACGTCAGCTTCGCCGATCAAGGTTGGTGCGGCCCCGTACACACTCAGGCGTCATAACTCACTCATCTCGGACGAGAGGAGGTAGGTATGAGCGGTCCATCCGGAACCCCAATCCGAAACGTTGCCGTGGTGTCCTCGGTGGGAGCGGGCAAGACCTCGCTCGTGGAAGCCATGCTCTTTGCCGCGGGATCCATTCCAGTCAGAGGAACGGTGGCACAGGGATCCACCGCATCCGATTACGATGCCGAGGAGCAGCATCGGCATCATTCATTGAATGCATCGGTGCTGCAATTCGACTGGAAGGGAACGCGCATGACCGTCATTGACACCCCCGGCGATCGCAGTTTCCAGGGAGACACGCTGGCCGCTCTTCGAGCCGTCGACGCGGTCATTCTTGTGGTCAGTGCGGGATCGGGAGTTCGCGCGGACCTGGGGCGCGTATGGTCGACTGCCAAGGAGCTTGGCCTTCCCGGCCTTCTGTTCGTGACCGACCTGGACAAAGACGGCGTGTCGTTCGAACGAACGCTCTCGTCCTGCCGCGAGATTCTGGAGGACGTACAAATTCTTCCGCTGACGGTATTGGGCGGACGGAGTTCCGCAGGCGACTCGGTTGTCGATCTCCTTAATCACGTCCTGGTGAGTTCGAGCCCGGATCTTCCAAAGGTCCAGGTGAGTCCGGTACCCGCTACCCTCACGGAACTCGTGGCCGAGGCCAAGAAACCGCTGATCGAAGCCGCCGCCGAAGTCGATGACTCGCTGCTGGAGCAGTATTTGGCGGACGGGGAATTGCCGACCGACGAGATACGGCGCGGTCTGGTCGAGGCCGTACACCGCGGGGTCTTGCTTCTCGCGCTAAGCGGATCGGCATTGGCGAATCTTGGAGTGGCATCCCTGCTGGATGCCATTGTCGCGCTCCTTCCGTCGCCGGCAGAGGCAGGAGGGGCGGGGTGGCAAGGGACCGACCCGCGGGATGGGGTCTCGCTGCACCGAAGCGCCGACTCAACCGAGCCCATGTCCGCGCTGGTCTTCAAGACCACGATCGATCCGTTCATGGGGCGCATGAGTTTTCTCCGGGTGTGTTCGGGCGCGCTCACCGCGGATACGCACCTCTATAACGCGACGCGATCCACACGCGAGAAAGGCGGGCATCTGTTCTCCGTCCTCGGCAAGAAATTCACGCCGATCGCATCGCTCGCTGCAGGTGAAATCGGTGCCATCGCCAAACTCAAAGAGACGCAAACCGGCGATACCCTATGCGATGAACATCATCCGATCATATTCACCCCGTTGGCGCTGCCGAGGCCGGTTCTCTCGGTGGCGATCGATCCCAAGTCCAAGACCGATATCGAAAAGGTCAGCCTCGGATTGCATAAGATCGTCGAAGAGGATCCGACACTGGGCGTGACGCGAGATGACGAAACGAAGGAGTTGGTCCTCAGCGGGTTGGGGCAATTGCATTTGGATGTGGCGGTTGAACGGCTCCGGCGTAAGTACGGAGCAGAGGTCGCCCTTCATACGCCACGGGTTCCTTACAAAGAAACCATTCGGCAGGGGGCCAGCGCTCAGGGGAAATACAAGAAGCAAACCGGCGGGCACGGCCAATACGGCGATTGCTGGCTTCAGCTTGCACCGCTTCCGCATGGGCAGGGGTTCACGTTCGAAAACAAGATCGTCGGAGGGACGATCCCGAGAAATTTCATTCCGGCGGTGGAGAAGGGCGTGGTGGAAGCCATGCGCGAGGGCATTCTCGCTGGCTTTCCCGTCGTGGACGTGCAGGCGACGGTGTACGACGGGTCGTATCACGTCGTGGACTCCTCCGAGATGGCCTTCAAAATCGCGGGTTCGATGGCATTCAAGAAGGCCATGGAGGCGGCGCATCCGGTGCTGTTGGAGCCGTTGATGCAGGTGGAGGTATCCTGTCCGGACGATTACGTCGGGGCGGTCATTGGAGATCTGAACTCGCGGCGAGGCCGCATCACCACCGTCACGGCCAGAGGGCATATGGAAAGCATTCAGGCCGTCGTGCCGCTCGCTGAAATGCTCAAGTACGCTCCGACGCTGAATGCGCTGACGGGAGGCCGGGGTGAGTACAGCATGGAATTTTCCTCCTACGAAGAGGTGCCGAGAGATCTGGCCGCGAAGGTGATTGAAGAAGCGCGCGCCGGGAAGGCCATGACCACATCGGTATAGGACGATCGAAAGGGCAGGGGAAGACCCGGACCAGGGAGCGGACATCGAAAGCGGTGTTACGGCGATCTAGCCCGTTTTCAGCACGACGTAGAAGGCGCGACTCTCGCGAATCACGCGGAGCAGCAGCGAATCGCCGCGTCGGGTTTTTCCTACCGCAGCGGAGAACTCGCCTGTCGAATGCACGTCGACCCGATTGACTTCGGTGATCAAATCTCCGGCACGCAGTCCTTCGGCGTAGGCGAGTGTGCCCGGATCGACTTTCGAGACCAGCACGCCGCGCGTCTCCTTCAGTTTAAACTTTTCGGCGAGGGCGGCATTCAGATCCTGCACGTCGAGGCCAAGCTTCCCGTCCGTATGGGTCATTGGCAGAGACGCGACGACTGCCTGATCGCGCCGTTCCGATAATGCCACCTTGAACTCGACGCGGTTGCCGTCCCGGACGACTTCCACCTGCGTCCAGGTACCCGGATCCATCGTCGCGACCATTCGCGACAAGCGATTGGGTGAATCGACGGGCTTTCCATCTACCTTCGTGATGACGTCCCCCGGGTGAATGCCGAATTCCGACGCCGGATCGCCTTCGAAGACTTCATTCACCAGAACGCCCGCGGCATCGTCAACGCCGAACTTCTTGGCCAACTCCGGTGTCAACGGTTGAATCCCGACGCCCAACCAGGCACGAACGACTCGGCCTTTGGTGAGGAGTTGGTTGACCACTTGTTTGGCCATGTTCGAGGGGATGGCAAAGCCGATCCCTTGAGCAAAATTGATAATGGCCGTATTGATGCCAATGACCTCGCCGCGCAAGTTGAACAGCGGTCCACCGGAGTTCCCGGGGTTGATCGACGCATCGGTTTGAATAAAATTTTCATAGCGCGACAGGTTGATGTTCTCGCGACCAATTCCGCTGACGACCCCGAGGGTAACCGTTTGCTCCAGGCCGAACGGATTGCCGACAGCCAAGACCCACTGTCCGACGCGCACGGTGGATGAATCGCCGATCCTGGCATGGGCGAGCGGTCGAGACGAGGTGACCTTGAGCACGGCTAAGTCCGTATCCGGGTCTCGCCCTACCACCTGGGCCACCATCTTGGTTCGATCGAAGAGTCGGACTTCTACCTCGGCTGCATCTCCCACCACATGGTTGTTCGTGACGATATGGCCCTGCCCATCCACGATGACGCCCGAACCCGATCCGGTCGAATTCTGTCCTCGGTCGCTCCGGAACTCCTGGGTGCCAGGGACCTGCTGAATGGGGAAAATATTGACCACGGAGGGCTTCGTACGCTCGGCGAGATCGGTAATAACGGTCTGGATTTCTTCCAACATGCGGAGGCCAGGCGGCTCAGCTGAGGCAGTGACCGGCGCTTGCGCGTGCACCGGGAACGCCAAAAGCACCCCCAGGAAGATCATGCCCGACAGCCGTGTCAACCTGATCAGAATCGATAGGGTCATACGTGGCTCGGCCGACCGATGAGGTCGTCTTCTTCGGTCGGTCCCAGTTCGCCGGGAGACGGGACCAGACTTTTCGCACAAGCGGCAAGTGCGTCTGGAGCGCCTAAGAGCAGAATACCGTCGTTGGGAAGAATCCGCTCATCTGTATTTGGTGCGAGGACCAGGGGGCCGCGCAGCACGCTGACGATATCAACTCCGGCTTGTACGGTGAGATCTCGCAGCGGACGACCGATCATTGTCGCGCCACGAGAAACCACAAAATATTGAAGGGTTGTACCGCGAAACTCAAGTTCTCGTGTAAATCGCAGGAGGTCCTCACGAATGGCCTCCGATTGCATGGAAACGATTCTGGAAGAGATACGGTTGAGTTGCTCTTTGATCGTTCGAGACTGTTCGCACGAACGGCTGACCAGCGGCTCGAGGTGAGGGTGCGTGCGCACCAGGGATTCAGATGTCGGCGCAGGATCCGGGATGGATATGGGTCGTAGCACGACCTCCGCGAGCTCATGCCCGAGCCCGTGGTGAATGCCGGCCAGGGTTTCCTGAAGTTGGGATGCTTTCCAATGGAGACGGAGTAGCTGGACCTTTCGGTTGACACGTTCGGCCACTGCGAGTACCGTTTCTTCTGCCGCAGTGAGCGTCACACGCAGCTCCTGCCTCAATCGGCCTAGAAAATCAAAGTTCATGGCGAGGCATCGAAATCGAATGTCCGATAAGATACATTATGTCAAATATAAGATTTCACTACCTAACGCATCATACTATTAACGCGTTCCATTCCTATAGCAATCTTTTAGCATCACCCGTTCCGTCTCCACGGGTTCCCAGTCGCATCAAATTCCAGGGAATGCTCCAGTCGCGACGAGTCGCGTACTTGGCCAGACTGCCGGAATGAAACCTGGCGCTTGGATACGCCCGCACTCGTCATGGCATGGTTCGGCTTGCTGTGCCGTGGCTTCCCTGTCCGCCCTCACGTTGATCATCCTGGAACAGCCGATTGCCAAGCGGATGACGGCCCTCGTCGAAAGGCATCGCTGGGGGGCCGTGCCTCTTACGTCGGCCTTCCGGCGCCCATGGGACAGCACCGTTGTGCTCGTTCTCCTCGATTACTCCCTCTATGTGTGGCACGTGCTGACACACCAGGTCCCGGCCTAATGGCGTATCTATAAGGTGCACTACATCGATCTCGATTTGGATGTATCGACTGCAGTCCGATTTCATGCTCTCGAAATGGCCATTTCGGTGTTGTGGCGTGCGGCCCAGGTCGTGCTGATTCGGCGTCAGGCCGCCGGTCCTGCGGCTCTGGCAGCTCCTGTCGCTGCTCTCCGTGGCGTTTCATCATTCGAACATGCGTCTACACCCGACGATCGAAGAACAGCTGATGCGGTGGATCATGACGCCGCGGCTGCACGGCATTCATCATTCGATCGTGCCGAGCGAAACGAACTCGAACTGGTCCAGCGGTTTGACGGTGTGGGATCGCCTCCACGGGACCCTCCGGACGGACATCCCTCAGGACGCCATCACAATCGGCGTTCCGGGATATCGGACGTTTGACGACGTTCGGTTAGGGAGGCTGATCCGACTACCCTACTCGGATAAAGACCCCGCCGCTCAAGTGGTCGCCCGACTGTGAACCCTCTTTACTTCCTGCATTCCAAAGAGTACCCTTCCCGCCCGAGTCAGCTTCCCTCGCCTTGAACTGCGGGCTCCGCCATGGAGTCAGACCGGCCAGATTTCAGCGAGAATAATCTCGGAAGGAGAGCCTTATGCCGCGCCCAATCTTGGTTGTGACGGTATTCTTGTGCCTGGTCGCAGTATCACAGGCCCACGCAGTTCAGATGCAGCGTCCTCAGGCTGAATATTCCGCTGATTCCACGATTCAAAGCGAAGAAGGCACGATCCAACAACGGATCTATGCCACGCCCACCAAAGAGCGCAAGGAAATGCTGACGGGCTCCGGCGACGGCGCCGTTATGATCTTCCGGTACGACACTAAGGTGATGTGGATGCTCATGCCGTCAGAAAAGATGTACATGGAGCATCCCATCGGAGGCGGACGGGAGCAGCGGAATGATCCGTCGCAATGGACCTACGAAGACACCGTCGTGGGCGAAGAAACGATGGACGGTATCAAAGTCACCAAATACAAAACGATCGCGACCAGCACGGACGGCAAAAAATACGGCGGCTTCTCCTGGCGGACCAAGGAGGGCATTAATCTGAAGCAGGACCTACTCTACAAAGAGGGCAACGACAAGAAGCGTATGCTCATCGAACTGAGCAACGTGAAGATCGGCAAACAGGACGCCAAGCTGTTCGAGATTCCGGATGAATATATCAAGTTCGACATGAGCGGAATGATGGGTGGGATGATGGACAACCCGGGAATGGGACGGCCAGGTATAGGGCCACGGGCCGGCCGACCGGACATGGAAGGCATGCGCCCGAACGCAGGTCGGCAAAGTATCGGCCGGCCTGAGGTGACACCGCCGCCGGAAGACACACCGCCCGCTCCTGAATCCGACGCTCCGTCTGAGGAGAAATCGGACATGCGAAAGGCCACCGATATGTTGAAAGGTCTGTTCGGTCACTGAGGAACATCGTGCTGTGTCGAGCATCCGGGTTGGCCGCGTGTCTTCTGGTGGGACTTACACTGTCGCCCCGTGGCGGCATGGCCGAAGCGCCGGTTGAGCTCTCACGGGAAGACCGGCCGGTCATCAAGGCATCTGCCGTGTATTTGATCGAGCTGCAATCCGGACGGGTCTTGCTTGAGAAGAATTCCACTCTCCGGCTCCCCCCAGCCAGCCTCACGAAAATTATGACGGCGGTCGTTGCGCTCGAGTCCGCCTCTCTCATGCAAACGGTGCAAATCGATCGGCGCGCGCTCAGGCACCGCTCTTCGCTCAAGTTCCGCACGGGCGAAAGATACCTGTTGCGGGACCTGCTCGCTGCGATGCTCGTCAACAGTGCCAATGACGCCTGTGAAGCGGTCGCCTTGCACGTCGGTGGTGATGAGCCTCATTTCGTCGCCATGATGAATGATCGAGCGAATGCCCTTGGATTAGAGAATACGCATTTCGCCAACCCGTGCGGCTTCGATGCGCCGGGCCACTATTCGACCGGAGTGGACTTGGCCAAGTTGACGGATCACGCCCTTCGGATTCCCGCCGTCTCCATGATGGTCCGCACGGTCACCCGCACCATCACGACGGTAGATGGGAAGCGGCAGGTTTCCCTGCACAGCACGAACGAACTGTTGCTGGACCCTGATGTGACGGGGGTCAAGACCGGGTATACGAGCAAAGCCGGTCGCTGCCTCGTTGCGAGCATGTTTAAGGGCGGGCACCGGTTACTGCTGGTCGGGCTCAACGTCCAGGACCAATGGGAGCAGGCCACTCGCCTGCTCCGGTATGGATTGACTGTGTTGGAAGGTCCTGCTGGGTAACCATGTGGAAAGACGTTACTCCCGGCCGACTCGATGCAGGTACGCGTGACGGAGATTGCTCTGGGCAAGCACGTAGGCATGATCCAATTGGACGGCGAGACGAAATTCATCGATGGCCCTGTCCCATTCGCCCTCTAAGGCATAGGCATGGCCCAGGTTGTTATGAGGACGAGCTTTGTGAGGCGATTTCGTGACAGTATCTGACCAGAGAGCAAGCTGGTCCCGATAGAATGTATTGCGGTGAGCGGTCATCGTACAGAGCCCAACCACGACGACAAGGGCGGCGGTGGCGCCGACCATTGAAACCAGCCGAGGTGGCTTCATCTGTTCCTGACACCAAATCAGGGCCGCAGCGGCAAGCACGATAAATGCGAGAAACAGCCCGATGGATGCCAAATAGAGGTTGCGTTCGCTCAAGAGGTCTGCACGCGGAACAAGGCTTGTGGGGAGAAGCTGCAGCAAGAACCATCCGGTGCCGAAGGAAAACAAGGGAAGACGGCGGGCCATGAGGATGGTGGCGGCGAGAAGTATTCCGATGACGAGTAAGTCGAATGGCAACGGCCATTGAACCAATGAGTGAAGTTCAGGCAGGTCATGGTCGAAGTTCTGATTCGAGGGAGAAACGAACAACAGCAGAGCATAGACAATGGCATGAGCCTCGCTCAGTACGTTGTCCAATACAGGCCGCAGTTGAAAGCTGAATTCCACGAGATAGGAATAGCGCGGATGACTCCAAGCCCAGCCTCCCGCGAAGACGAGAAGAATCCAGAATGGAAGCTGGGATGAGAGGAATGCTTCGCGAAGGGAAGGGCCTTGAAGTCTCCTGATAAGAACGTCCCAGAGCGCCAATGCCATCGGAAGCGTCACAGCCGTTTCTTTCGAGCTGATCGCCAGGAGCCCGGCGACGACGGCGCCTGAGAGATAGATTCGGCGGAAGTTCTCGTCATGTTGCGATTCTGACGCCTTGACGTACAGGAAGAAGGCAAGAAGGTACAAGAACGCCATCAAACCTGATGCCCGACCGGAAATGTAGGTCACGGTTTCGGTTTGCAGGGGATGGATGAGAAACAGCAGTGCGGTGCACACAGGCAGTTGACTACCCTCGCCCACGACGGCTCGCGTGAGTATGAGGTAGACCAAGATGCCCGACCCAAGGTGGAGCAGCAGATTCAGGATGTGATAGCCGGTTGGCGAGGAACCGTACAGTGTGCGATCGACGAGGAACGTCAACGACAAGACGGGACGGACGATATGTCCGACATGTTCGACAAACGTGCTCCAGTCGGCATAGTGCGGATTGTTGAGGATTGTCGAATAGTCATCAAATTGAAAATCGCCGTGGAACGAGCCGGAATAGACCAAGAGAGTGACAAGAAACAGGAACAGGACAGAGAACTGACGGCATGATCTCTTCGATTTCACGGGGACCGTTATACTGCATCACATTTCAATTGGTATAGGGGGCTCTATGAACACTTGGGCCGTAGTACGCGTCACCGTGGCAGTCTTGGCGTTCGCCTCGGCTCCGGCTGGTCTTCACGCGCAAGGAGGCGCACCCTGCGGGTGCACGGAGCAAGACAAACTGGACGTGAAAAGCCGTCTCCAGCAAACCGAAGCCGCGATGCGTGAGCTGGACCGCATGATCAAGTTCTGGCAAGGACGGGCCAACGGTTCGATGACGTTAGGAGACGGCGCCGATCAGAATAACATGAATACGGAGGAGTTTCGGAGCACGGTGCTAATGGGGGAGCTGGGCTTCGTCTTCTATCCAGCGCAAATCAAGGGTTCACGAGCGTACGGCGCGAACACGGGTCCGACGTGTGAGGTCACGGTCAATCCGAATGCCACGGCCTGTCTTCGGGGCGCTCTCCAGGACCATGAAAACGTGCACGCGAAGGCCTGTAAAGCACACAAGAGCTTGAATCCCTTCGTCGATTGGCGCAGCGACCAGACCGTTGTGGATTACTTGAAAGAAGAGCGGGAAGGCTACCAGAAGGAACAGGAACGACTCAAACGCGAGCAAGACATGCAACGTAAACACTGCCAACCCACCCAGCTCGACCCCAGCGCCAAGAACCAATTGCAACAAGCCTTGGCGCAACAGGAACGCGCCAATCAGTCCAACGCGCGCTTGCAGACCTTCGGAACCGCGCTCCAGGGAGGAGGGAGCCGATGACACCGACACTCTGTTCTCGTTCCCGAATTCTAGTCCTGTCGATTGGTTCGATCCTGGTTGCCATGCCGACACCAACGCTGGCGACGTCGCTGGCGGGCTTCGCTCCTCCATCTGAGGTCACAGCCAGTTCACCGAAAGATGCCACGGTGAAAACGTATGTCACCGATTGCGTGGGCAAGGCGGCGAACGATGCGTCCTGTGAAAAAGTTCGCAAGCAGGCGCTCGAAATTTTGAAGGAAGATATCCTGACACTCGGCTCCACTGCGAACCGGGAATTTTTGCCGACACTGCTGAAAGTATTTAAGAGCGAGGAGCCGGAGTTGCGCATTGCCGTGTTGGACGCGATCGGGATGATCGGTCCGACGGATAGCGATGTCCCCATGTTGGCACGAATGGCCAACGACCCGGTACCGGACGTCAGAAGGGCCTGGTTGCAAACTGTCTCCCGAGGGAAAGGAAATGCCCTTGGTTTGCTCGGGCAACGATTTCTGTCCCCTCAGAAAGCAGGGCTCGCACCGGGAGTGCCACCCGATGCCGGCAAGTTCGGAATGCCTGTGGCTCCGGACAGCGTTTATCTCTTCGACTCGGGTGATGCGACGAAGGGGCGTCTCTCGTATGTCATAAAAGGCAAAAGCGATCCGGGGCAATTCTACAAGTCGAAAGCCAAGAAGGGTCCGTTGAAATGGGAACAATTCAAAGAGCAGTACCGCTATCAGCTCCAAGACGAAGAAGAAGCGCTCGATCAAGCCCAACAGGCGGCGGGCAAACAGTTGGAGAATGAGAAACCTCCCGATGCGACGAATCTACAGGCTTTCACCGTGTACATGCAACGGATGCAAGCGGTGTCGACACAGGGACGTATGGGCCGGGCATTCTTCGATTTCTACCAGCCCACTCTCTATGGGACACCGACGGTCTATGTGCTGGAGGAGCAGCAGATCGGTAAGAGACGCTACCCCACAAAGTACGTCGTGGTCTATCAAGAGCAGGCACTAAGGAAACCCGGGTATCGGTTGTCGTGGATGACGGTATCGGACGACCTCATCAAGGCGGCTCAACTCAGCTCCTTGGCGGAAGAAAAAGAAGAACTGGCCAACAAGGCAGAGGGCGAGGCGCTCAAGAAAAAGGCAGCGGAGCTGGAGACCTTGACGAAGAAAAAGGATGCCGCTGAAAAGAAACAGTTCAAGAAGGGCCAGGAGGATCTGGAGAAGGCCCTCGGCTTCTAGGAAGGTCCGTTTTAGGAAACGCCGTCCGGGTGTCAGGGCCCCGAGGTCTGACCGAACTTCAACGGGCGCAGCTCCCATTCCCAGGTGTAGATCATTGTCCTCCCCGAGCCCTGAATTTGGCTGAGCGCTGTTGTGAAATGTTCTGTAGTGGGGTACGCAGAGGACCCCGAATTCGTGCACCCGAAAGCAACGGTGCGAAGCTGCTACATCGTGCCGGATCCATCCCTCAAGTCATGGTGGAACCCACGCACGTTGATTCACTCGTGCCTAAACTGAGCGTTATGGGATGACGTTCCTGCCGGGGTCCGGGTTATGCCAGGGGCCGTCGGCCCCGATGAACGCATCCGCGTCCATTGGTCCCCAGGTGCCCGACTTGTATGGCGCAGCAGTAGGGTGATCGTCGAGGACTGGATCGACAACCGCCCACGCCGCTTCTACTGCATCTTGTCTTGTAAAGAGGGCACTATCCCCCGCCATGGCATCTGAGATCAGCCGCTCATACGGTGCTTCCTCCCCCGCGTGTTCATCCAGAAGATAGAGTTCGCGTTGCAGGCCACGGTACTCGTGGCCAACCCGCTTCGTCCGTGCCGCCAGTGCGACAGCTGAATTGGGTGAGATGCCAAAGCGGAAATAGTTTCTTGGTGCATCCGCTGTGCGGGAATCATCGAACAGCCCCTGAGGCGGCCGCTTGAACTGGACCAGGACTTCGACCACATTCGTCGCCAAGCATTTGCCTGACCGCAAGTACCATGGCACGCCTTCCCACCGCCATGAATCGATGAAGGCGCGCACTGCGCAATAGGTTTCGACATCTGAGTCGGGTGCGACTCCGTCTTCGTCGCGATAGCCGACATATTGACCGCGGACCATATCGTTACGCCGTAACGGCCGCATGGCTCTGAACACCTTGGTCTTCTCAATGTGCACGGCAGCATAGCTTTGATAGCCTGGTGGTTCCATGGCGACGAGCGACAGGATCTGAAAGAGATGGTTTTCAATCACATCCCGCAAGCACCCGGCACTCTCATAGAAGGCTCCTCGTCCTTTCACGCCAAAGTCCTCCGCCAAGGTGATTTGAACACTGCTGACATAATTCCGGTTCCAGATGGGCTCCAAAAAGGAGTTCGCAAATCGGAAGTACAAGATATTCATGATCGCTTCTTTTCCCAAGAAGTGATCAATGCGAAAGATGGCTTCTTCCGGAAACACCGCACGAGCCACACGATTGAGCCCCCGCGCAGAAGCGAGGTCCCGCCCAAACGGTTTCTCGACGATGACCCGAGCACCAGGCTCGGCTAACCCCGCCTTCCCCAGGCTGTTAATCACGACGCCGAACAAGGCTGGAGGAATCGCGAGATAGTATGTTGGAGAGTTGGCAGACTGCAATGCTTGCTTGATCGCCACAAAGGTGTCGAACTCATTGTAATCGCCACGGACATACTGTATGCGTGACAGGAGCGCTTCAAGGGCTTCCGGGTCGGTCGTGGCGTTCGAGTGGCCGATGCTGTCTCTGATCCGGGCTTCGAAGTCATCGGCGGTCCAGCGAGTGGATGCCACACCGATGATGGGGACTCTCCATGATCGCTGACTGGCGAGCCTATACAGCGCGGGGAACAGTTTCTTATATGCCAAGTCGCCGCTTGCGCCAAAGAGGACCAATGCGTCTGAGTCCCCGAAATGAAGCTCGGCCATCGCCATTCCTTCCTCGGTCCCGTGCGATTATGGTGTGTGCTGCTCCCTACACGCGGGCACAATAGGCAAGACGCCGTCCGTCGAGACCCCCCGTAGCTGCTTCCGTGGAACCGGTACGAATGAAATAGGTGCGAGTGGTAGCGAGAAAACGGCGGTGGAAAGCCTTATGGAGCGACAATGATATTCTCTCCGACTCGTGCTGCGTATTCTAAGTCGTTCGAGTTTCTCGAGCAAGTTCCCGCCAGAGCGGCATCATGGCTATCCGTCCTTACAACGGAGGTTTGCCTGCCGCACAAGAATTGTGGGTCCACCGTATCAGATCTGCGTTCGCTCGGAGGGAGGTTATGAGGAGCCTGTAGGTGACAGGTGACGGAAGGTCAACTGGTAAGTGGATTTATCATGGCTCGCGAGACGAATCGGTACGGAGTCGTGAATGTCCTCTTGATCGGGACCATTTGGGATGGCGGACTGGGCTCATGGACAATCTCTGTCCTTTGCGAGGACAGATTATCCTGTCTGCACGAGGTCAGTTCGATGTGTGCAGCATTCAAGGAGACAGGGTCCCGTATCCACTCTCGACTGCAGCAGCGGGACGAGTCAGGAACGCGAGCGCTGGGACGGATTCCCGTGCAACGCGGCAGCCGATTCCTCGGCTGTTGAAGAATCCGACGGGATCGTGCTTAACAAATACGAGGAAGCTGTTCACCGGAGAGCAGATCTAGAATGCGACGTGTCCCCAAAACCGTTCGAAGTACGACGTGGTGGTTGTCGATCGAGTCTACCTTGCCGATCCGGACGGCGGCCTTGGCTGCCGTGTGCCGCCGCATGATGGCGATCGCCGCATCGGCCTGGTTCTGTGGAATGAGGGCCACGAACCGCCCTTCGTTCGCCACGTACAGGGCATCGAGCCCCAACAACTCGCACGCACCGCGGACGGCCGGGTGGACCGGTATCATCGTTTCATCCACACGCATCCCGACCCTCGCGGCGGCGGCCAATTCGTACAGTGCCGATGCCAGACCGCCCCGCGTGCAATCGCGCAGGCAATGAAGATCGATCCCCCCGGCGATCAGATCCGCGACCACCCGATGCAGCGGCGCGGAGTCGCTTTCGACGTGGCCCTCGAATGCCACGCCGTTACGGACGCTCAAGACCGCAATGCCATGCGAGCCCACGTCGCCGCTCAAGATGATCGCATCGCCCGGCCGGATCCGCTCAGGCGTGATCGACAGGCCCCTCGGCACGACCCCGATGCCGGCCGTGTTGACGAAGATGCCGTCGGCCTTGCCGCGATCGACGACCTTCGTGTCCCCAGTGACGATCTGAACCCCGGCTGCGCGTGCCGCGGTTGCCATCGACTGAGCCACTCGGTGCAGCGTGTCCAGGCTGAGTCCTTCTTCGAGAATAAAACCGGCACTGAGGTACAGCGGTCGTGCGCCGCACATGGCCAGGTCGTTGATCGTGCCGTGGACCGCGAGACTACCGATGTCCCCTCCGGGGAAGAACAGCGGATGTACGACGTAGGAATCCGTCGTAAACGCCATGGTGCCTGCCGGCATGTCCCAGGTGGCACCATCGTGCAAAGCAGCCAAGATCGAATTGTCAAACGCCTTCACGAAGACGTCCTGGATCAGTGCCTGCATCTGGCGACCGCCCCCGCCATGCGCGAGTCGCACGTGTGCGGGTTCGACTGGACGCGGGCATTGCATCGCCGTCTCAGGTCGATTCACCTCGGACCCCTGTTCATGCCTGCGGCAGGCGGTTCGTGAGTATGTCGTGTCCCCACTGGTTCGACTGCGGCGCCCTTTCGATATCGATAATAGGCCGCGCAGGCCCCTTCGTTGGTGACCATCGGCGCACCGAGTGGGGTCTCGGGCGTGCAGCGTCCACCGAAGGCCGGACAGTCCGTCGGTTTCAGCTGTCCCTGTAAAACGCGACCGCTGTGGCACTCATGGTCGTCGGGGGCGGATTCGCCGAGGCCGACGAGGTCGGCCTCGAATCGCACGACCGCGTCCAAACCTGCATAAGCAGGCCGCAGCCGGAGACCACTGCGCGCGATCTCGCCGATTCCGCGCCACAGGCGTGGTCCGACCTCGAAGACCTCCTGAACGACAGCTTGTGCCCGGCGATTGCCATCCCGGTGGACGGATCGCGCATACTGATTCTCGACCTGGCTACGGCCAGATTCCAACTGTTCGACCACAAGAGCCACGCCTTCCAAAATATCGATCGGCTCGAATCCGGTCACGACGATCGGAACGCGATATCGATCAGCGAGCGGCTCGTATTCGTGATAGCCCATCACGGTGCAGACGTGGCCGGCGGCAAGGAAGCCTTGCACGCGTGTCTGCGGGGACGACATGATGGCTTCGATGGCCGGCGGTACCAGCACGTGTGCGACGAGGAGACTCAAATTGGAGAGTTGCCGCGCCTTCGCTTGCAGGACGGCCATGGCCCAGGCCGGGGCGGTGGTCTCGAAGCCGACCGCAAAACAGACGATCTCGCGATCCGGATGCGCGCGTGCCAGCTCCAAGGCGTCCAGGGGGGAGTACACGATGCGGACATCCCCGCCCGCGGCTTTAGCACTCAGGAGATCCCCCCGAGTGCCTGGCACACGGAGCATATCCCCGAAGGAGCAGAGCGCTACGTGAGGCAGTCCGGCGAGCCGTATCGCCTGATCGATCAGTCCGGCAGGGGTCACGCACACCGGACAGCCCGGCCCGTGTACGAGCGCGACGTCCGGCGGCAGCAGTTGGTCCAAACCAAACCGCACGATCGCATGCGTCTGTCCGCCGCAGACTTCCATGAGCGTCCACGGCTGCCGCACCGTGCGTCGAATACGCGCTGCCAGTGCCTTGGCCACGGTGCGATCGCGAAATTCATCGACGTATCTCATGGTTCCAGCCTCTCCACCGCTCCCTCCTCGCTCGCCGAGCCGTCTGTTTCGAGTTGACGGAGTAGCGCGAGCGAGGCGCGTGCCGCGGCTTCGTCCAGTTTGCTGATCGCAAAACCGACGTGGACCACCACATAATCACCGATGGTGGCATCCGGAACCATGGCGAGGGACACGTCTTTCGTAATGGCCCCGAAGCGGACCGTCGCCATGCGGAGCGGGTCGTCCTGGACGGTGACGACTTCACCTGGTATCGCCAAACACATCGTCTCTATGCCTCCCCTGTCCGATCCGTCATCGAGGCGGCTGCCACGACAGCCTGCCCTAACGACAGACCTCCATCGTTGGGCGGAACCAGTTGGTGGCTGTAGACGGTCAATCCGGACCGTTCCAATTGCTGTCGTGAGAGAGACAGGAGGAGACCGTTTTGGAAGCAGCCTCCTGTCAGGACCACACGGGGGATTCCGCAGTGCTGCGCCAATCTCAGGATGAGTGCCGCGAGGGCTGCATGAAATCGCCACGCCATGATGTCTGCCGGCACCCCGTGCAAACGATCTTCGAGTATGGCATGAAGAACGGGATGCCAATCAATCACGAAAGCAGCGGAACTATCATTGCGGATCAGATTGAAATGGTACTCGGATCCGATATCATGATCCGAGCAATCGGCTGCCCGCTCCGCAGCGAATTCCACCGCCATACCCGCGTGCCCTTCGAACGAGCTGTGGAGGCAGAGGCCGGTCAGGGCTGCCACCCCATCAAACAAGCGCCCCATCGAAGTGGTCTCCGGCGAGGCGAGGCCGGACGCCATGAGTCGCACAAGCTGCTCCGTGCGATCCGGGAGCGAGCCGGCCAGTCGATGCCTCCAGTATGGCACTTGGTCCGGCAATGCGTCCCACAGGAGGGCCAGGGCGCATCGTGTGGGGTCGCGCATGGCGGCTTCGCCTCCCGGTAGTCGGAACGGGCGGAGATGGGCGAATCGGATGAAGCCTCGATAACTTGCGAGCAGTGCTTCCCCTCCCCAGATTTGTGTATGGCTACCGTAACCGGCCCCATCCCAGGCAATCCCCAGCACCTGACCATCGAGCTGATGCTCCGCCATACAAGCGGCCACATGCGCGTGATGATGTTGAACTGTTACGAGAGGTATCGAGAGTAACTGACTCAATTCGTGAGCAGATTGCGAAGATCGATAATCGGGATGCTGGTCGCATGCGATAGAGGTTGGCCTCACGGCGAGCAGCCGCAACAGGTCCT
The DNA here is from genome assembly GCA_036984305.1 of Nitrospira sp. NCBI lineage: Bacteria > Pseudomonadati > Nitrospirota > Nitrospiria > Nitrospirales > Nitrospiraceae > Nitrospira > Nitrospira sp. The sequence continues at coordinate 2,364,740 of BQWY01000001.1, read as the reverse complement.
CGACGGCGTGCCGATGTGCGGTAGTCGCCTCCACTGTGGACAGATCTCCAACGTGCTGGCTCAAGACCACGCGGTCACCGTCCAGTACGGCCACCGTATTTTTCAGATGTCCTCCGAGGGCCAGGACCGGTCCCGTCTTGCCTCGCTCTGTCCAATGAGGCCCAAGCCGTATCGCGAGGGGGGCGTAGCCCCGTGCACGACGGAGCAGGAGCACCCGTGGCGAAGGGTACGGTGGCTCGGCTCCATCGCTTTCGATCTGACGGTTTCCGCAATCGTCTGCGACGACTCGCAGTACCGAATCGTCTACGGGTCTGGCGATTGGACGATCGTGTACCAGGAACGCATCGGCGATGCCGGCTAAGCGCACGAGGGCTTCCTCGTCATCCGTGACGATCGGCTCTTCGGCACGATTCCCGCTGGTCGCTACCACCGGTCGCCCAAGCTGTGCGAGGAGAAGATGATGCAACGGGCTCGAGGGCAGCATGGCACCGAATGATGGATTGCCCGGAGCCACGGAGTCAGCCAGACCGACGTCGTGCCGTTTTCTGAGAAGCACGATGGGTGCCTGTTGAGAAGCGAGCACCATTTCCTCCAGCATCGAGATCCGGCAGAAAACACGAAGAGACTCGAGCGAAGGGAACAAGAGTGCAAAGGGTTTGTCCGGGCGGTGCTTCCGCTCGCGCAGTCGCTGCACGGCACTGTCGTTGGCGGCATCGACCCACAGCTGAAATCCCCCTACCCCTTTTACTGCGAGGATGGCTCCGCAAACGAGAAGGTCACGGGCCTGCCGGAGTGCTTCGGCTTCGGAGGCCAGGCCAGCGCCTCGCTCATCCCAGAGTCTCACCTTTGGACCACAGACGGCGCACGCGGTCGGCTCTGCGTGAAATCGTCGGTCGCGCTCCGCGTTGTACTCGCGTGCACAGGCGTCGCAGAGAGTGAACGCCTGCATGGTTGTCTGCAGACGGTCGTAGGGTATATCAGTGACGATGCTATAGCGCGGCCCACACTGCGTACAGGACAGAAACGGATATGCATGCCGGCGATCCCGTGCATCGAAGAGTTCACGAACACAGTTGGGACAGGGCGCGAGATCCGGCGGAATCGCCAGACGTCGATCCCTTCCCGATACGCTCGCGGCGATGCGGAACGAGTGTTCGCCCAATGGGTCGAGAGGGCATATTTCGATGTGTTCCAGATGGGCCGAGGTGGGCACGTCCGTTCGCATCCGCCGGACGAACTCCTCGGTCTGCTGCCGTGGACCTTCGACCTCCACGAGTGCGCCAAGGGCCGTATTCGTTACCGATCCGGCGAGCCCCAGATCATGCGCGAGCCGGGAGACGAACGGACGAAACCCTACGCCTTGTACGATGCCAGTCACGGCGATTCCTAGGCGTACCGCAGCGGTCGGCATCATTCCTCCACGACGACCTCGTGCACCACGACTTCCGGTCCGCCGGTTGGGATCTCGAGCGGTCCACCACAGGCTGCGCACATCTCATCGCCGGTCTCCATGGAGGCGACTCGCCCACAATCTACGCACCGTGCCTCGCCAACCACGGTCAACAACTCCAGGTCTGCGCCTTCGGCGACACTGCCGCGGGCGGCGAGAGCGAATGTGTGTTGCAGCGTCGCCGGATCGTGGCTGAGCAGGTGAGATCCGTGGCTGACCCGAAGGCGCACGACGACCGGGCGGCCGTGACGAATACCTCCCATGCCCTCCTCGACCGCTTTGACCACCTGTCTCAGCAGATGGAATTCGTGCATGCCAACGCCTCGCTCTCGCGGCACACCGTCTCGACGGTCGCCTCGATGGCTGCAGCAACCTCGGGAGACAGGAGGCGGCCAAAACTCGTCGCGCCGACCTCGATACCGAACACGAGCACGATCGGAGGAAGCAACCCCAGGATTCGTGCCAGCTCCAGCGCATCGACTCCGTTCAGTGCGTGGCTGGAGTGCGGCAGATGAGCTGTTCCGATCGGGCCAGTGGATGCATCGCAACGATGAAGGGTGCCCGGCGGGGAGCCGCTCCGGACCGCGTCGATCAAGAAAACGGCTCGAGCGCCGTCGAACCACTCGAGTAAGTCCGCCCCGGCCATCTCCGCGTCGATGACCTCCGCGCGAGCGCCGATCCGTGCCCGGATTCGGTCGGCTGCGATCAGGCCCGCCGCATCGTCCCCCCGCATGCGATTGCCGAGGCCGACGATACGAATCGGTCGATTGGACCGTCGGCTCACGACGCGTCGTCCTCCCGATGGATCTCAAGGTTCAGAAAATGCGTCGAGCAAGAAATGCACGGATCGTAGCACCGGATGACTCGTTCGCAGGCCAGTGCCGCGGCCTGGTCGGGCAGATCGAGCACATGTGGCAGGAAGACACGTAGATCCTCTTCGATGCGGCCTTGGTTCTGTGAAGTGGGCGGCACGATCTTGGCCTCCCGTACGATTCCGTCCGCATCGACCCTGTAGCGATGATAGAGGATCCCGCGCGGGGCTTCCGTACAGGCCATGCCCACGCCGGGCCGAACCTGGTAGTCCTCGACCGGTGCAGGCGGCGGCTCGTATTGCGCAATCAGACGGAGCGACTCTTCCAGGGCGAAGAGTATCTCGACCGAGCGCGCGATGATGCTGTGAAAGGGATTGCGAAGCGGCAGACTCACGCCGGTCCCGTCCAAGGCCGCTCTGGCGAGAGGAGTCAGACGGTCGGCGTTGAGGTTGATTCGGGCCAACGGACCCACGAAATACCGCTTGCCGTGCAGTGTGCAGTGCAGTGCAGTCGAGTACGCCACCTGCGTCTCGGAGAAATGCAACTCGAATTCATCCCCCGGAATCTTGAGGCCGTCGGAGGATGCAAGTAGGCCATGGTTGAAGGGGTATTCGTCTCTCGGCTGCAACGCGACGCAGGTGTAGCCGGGATCGAGGTCGGGAAAGTGGAAGCCGGCGACCCAGCGGACGGTCTCGACCGCCGCATCCCGCGCCCATAATAACTCGTCCGTCAACCCGTTCAATTCACGCCGGGTCGGCGCTCTTGAAAAGCCGCCCACCCTGACGGACACGGGGTGCACCGAGCGTCCGCCCAACAGCGCCATCAGGGCATTGCCGGCCTTTTTGATCCGTAAGCCTCGCGTCACCACGTGCGCGTGGTCCTTTGCCATGGCGATGCCGCTCTCGTACCCGAGAAAATCCGGCGCCTGCAGCATGTAGACGTGCAGGGCGTGGCTCTCAACCCATTCCCCGCAGTACAGCAACCGCCGGAGATCGCGCAATGCCCCGGTCACCTGCACGCCAAAGATCGACTCCACGGCGTGCACGGCGCTCATCTGATAGGCCACCGGGCAGATTCCGCAGATACGCGCCACGATGTCCGGCAGTTCCTCATAGTGCCGGCCCTGGAGAAAGGCTTCGAAGAAACGCGGCGGCTCGAAGATTCGCAATTCGACGTCGTCGACCAGTCCGTTCTTCACGGTGACGCGGAGGGCTCCCTCCCCTTCAACGCGGGCGATGGTGTCGATCTTGATCGTGCGCGTCTGGCGTTGCGGCTCGCTCATGGCCTTGGCCAAGCTCTCAGGGTGTGGTCTCCTCGATCCGGGATTCCCACGTCTGACTTTCCTTTCGAAACGGCGCGACGTAGCCGTTGATGCCGCGAAAACGGCGCAGCACCTCGGCCGGGATGAGTTGCAACCCGTGATGAAACTGGGTGGCGAGCGAGCTGGTGTTTGGAGGGAAGGCCTCACCCTGTGGAGCGCCCTCCGATGGTCCGAAGCAGCCGTAACAATCGCGCCCGAGGCTGGGGCAAATCACGCCGCAACCGGTGCGGGTCACAGGGCCCATGCACGGTTCGCCTTTTGTCACGAGGACGCACACCATGCCGCGACGCTTGCAATCCAGACACAGGGAATGGGTGGGTAATTTCGGCTGCACGCCCGCGAATAGATCGATGAGGACGCGCATCAGCTGAGTCTTCTCGATCGGGCACCCCCACAGCTCAAAGTCGACCCGCACGTGCTCCGAAATCGGCGTCGAGGTGCTGAGACTTTGGATGTACTGCGGGCTGGGATACACCGCCTGCTTGAAGGCCTCCACGTCGCTCCAATTGCGCAAGGCTTGAATCCCACCCGCCGTGGCGCAGGCCCCGATCGTCATCAAAACCTTGGCGCGTTCCCGCACCGACACGATTCGGTGCAGGTCCTCCGGCGTCGTGATCGAACCTTCGACTAGGGCGATGTCGTAGGGGCCCTCGCGCATGTCGCTCGACGCTTCCGGAAAGTAGGCAATGTCCAGTGTCTCGCTGACGGCGAGCAGGTCGTCTTCCAAATTCAGGATGCTGAGTTGGCATCCGTCGCACGAAGCGAATTTAAACACCCCGAGCTTCGGCCTGTTCATCCGTTCATGTGGTGCACGTGGTGGACCGGTCGCGGGCATCGTCTGATCCTTGTAGGGCTCTATCTGCTCACGCCAAGCATCTGTCCAGTACCGCTTTCTCCTAGCCCCTCAGCCCTGGCTCCTCACTCCCCACTCCCCACTCTTCACTCTTTGCCCCTAGTCTTCACCCCGTACTGGTTACACTCCCGTCTTACCCAACCACCCTGCCACCTGATCGTATCGCATCACCGGACCATCCTTGCAAATGAAGTAGGGGCCGAGTTGGCAGTGCCCGCACAGGCCGATGCCGCATTCCATGTGCCGCTCCATGGATACGTGAATGGCCGAGGCGGGAACGCCGCGACGTATCAGCACGGGTACTCCGAGGCGCATCATGATCTCCGGCCCGCACATCAGCACAACACTCTGTTCAGGGACGAGGGCAACCTGCTCGAACAATTCCGTCACGACCCCCACGTGATACCGCCAGGTTTTGTCCGGTTGGTCGCTGGTCAACAAGACTTCCGTATTCGGGTGCCGCCGCCACGCATCGAACCGTTCGCGGTACAGGAGGTCGTGCGCCGTCTTGACGCCGTGAAGAATCTTGACCGCGCCGTACTGCTCCCGTCGTCGAAAGATGTAATCGATGGCGCCAACCACCGGCGCACAGCCCAGCCCGCCCGTCACGATCACGACGTCTTTGCCCCGTGCGACGTCCAAGGGCCAACCTTTCCCGAACGGTCCTCGAATACCCAGCGTCTCGCCGGGCTGCATGTGCGCCATCGCCGAGGTCACGCGGCCCGCGACACGGATGGTATGGTCCAGGCGTTCCGGCTCGTCGGGGTCCGACACAATCGAAATGGCGACTTCTCCAACGCCGAAGAGGTAGACCATATTGAATTGCCCGGCCTGGAAGCGGAAGGCCTGCCGTACCTGCTCATCAACAAGGCGAAGCCGAAACGTATTGACCTGCTCGGCCTCCTGGATCTTCTCCATGATGATGGCCGCGTGAATCATATAGGGATTGATCCACGGTACGGAGTGCGGCGGTTCGGTCGTGGTCCTCATGACGTCGGACGTTCCTCTCCCGGCATGGACGTCGGCGTCAACAGCGCGGGCAATTCTTCGGTCAAATCGATGCCGACCGGGCACCACGTGATACAGCGGCCGCAGCCTACACAGCCGGACATGCCGAATTGATCGACCCATGCCGCAAGCTTGTGCGTGAGCCACATGCGATATCGGTCTTTAATCGTCGGCCGGATGTTCTTCCCGTGAATGTAGCCATGTTCCTGCGTGAAGCAGGAGTCCCAGAGCCGGCTGTGCTCTGTGCGATGGTGCGCCAAGTCCGGTCTCTCCTCGACCGTGTGACAGAAACATGTGGGGCACACCATGGTGCAGTTGGTGCAGGACAGACAGCGGGCGGCCACGTGGTCCCAGCGCGGATGATCGTGTGCGTCGTACAGCGCCTGTGGAAGCGCGGATTGGTCGAGTCGGCGGATTTGGCTCGTGGCGCAGGCGTCGATCCGCTGTATTCCTTCCTGGAGCTCGCGCTCGGTGACCGTATCGAGGGGAAGTTCAGCGGCGAGTGCCCGCCCGTCCTCACTGGCGGCTTCAATGAGAAAGCCATCCTCCAGTTCCGTCAACGCGAGATCGAACCCCCGTGCGGCGCGCGGGCCGGTCTGGGTCGACACGCAGAGACACGTGGACAGGGATCGGGTGCAATTCACGGCAATGAGAAACAGGCTCTTGCGTCTCGTCTCGTAGTAAGGGTCTTTGAAGGTGTCATTCAAAAAGATCCGGTCTTGGATCGCCAACCCGGCGAGGTCGCAGGCACGGACGCCGAGGACGGCGATTTTGTCCTGTTGGGGAAGCCGTGGCGTGGCGGTGAAGCCGGCGGAGGTCCGTTCGATTTGAAGCAGCGGCTCAACCGAGGCAAATGTGAGCGGTTTGATCGATTGGGGGCCGTGGACGACCCCAAACATGTCGGGCGCGTCGGTGCGTGCCAATCGGTACTGCCCCGGCTCCTGCGAGTCGCACCAGCCGATCGGGAGATCCGCGACGGCGACGACTTCGTCCCAGACGACCGCCCCATCGCGCACGAGCGCTGCAAGGACGCGATAACCACGTGTGCGCAGGGCGTCGATCAGGTGTTGAATGGCTGACTTGGGAATATGGTCGACTTGAGATTCGTGCGTCTCAGCCACGAAGTGGGACCTCTCGTCAGATAGAATGGCGCATCCTCGACCGTTCAATCATGGTACGCAGCCATTGGATGGCTTGCAAGCGCGGATCGGCGAGGATGCCGGGCGTCTGCTCGACACGCATCGATTCACCAACTCCGTCGGACGCGGTGGACGCGCCAGGCGGTCCACGTCAAATAGAGGAAGGCCATGAAGCCGATCAAGTCGAGCACATGCACGACCTCCACCCCGTCCATGAATTCGACTTCGAGGACGATCATCAGGATGGTGGCCACGGCAAAGACCACGGTATGCCGTCTCGGCATGCTGAAGAGTTCCTCGAGGAAATGAGCGAACCAACTTGCGCGCGCATCAGATGACGACATAGCTCTGTCCTCAGTGATGGAGACCGGTGCACCTCGACGCGATAACTGACGGGCAAACCGGGGCCGCCGGTTCGGTGAATACTGCCCGTCTGCAACGATATACCTTTGCGCGCGAGAGCTCAACGGTGAGACAACTCTCCAAGATGAAATGAGCAACCGAGGCCGAAGACTGCAGCAGCATCAGGCGTGCGCCTCGCGCACCGGGCTTGCCGCACTGCCCAAATATCAGCGCGGCTCACGTCATTATCATCGGTGATGGCATAAAAGGAGACTGAACAGGATCGCCGCCTTGCTTTCCGGCCCTGTCCATTTACTCTCACCCAAACCGCCAAATGTGGTCTTGCGGTCATTCCGTCTTCGTAAGAAGATGACGGTCTATCGTGATTGACCCTTCACCGGGGTCCATGCTGCGTATACGGCCTGCGATGGCGAACCCTCCTGCCTCTGCGATGATCCTGGGTGCGAGTATGAGCGGGCTGCTTGCCGCTCGTGCACTGAGCCCCTCGTGTTCCCACATCACAATCGTGGACCGTGACATGCTGCCGGATCGTGAAGAGGTGCGAAAGGGAGCCTTGCAGGCTGCCCATGCCCACGGCTTGCTGGCGAGCGGATACCGTGTGCTCGACGACTATTTCCCGGGCATGATGGACGAGTTGGAAGCGCTGGGGGCACCGCGGGGCGACGTGACGGGAGACTTTCTCTGGTTCCAATACGGCCGATGGAAGCTGCGTCACCAGTCCGGCCTCCGCGGCATCACGGTGAGCCGACCGTGTCTGGAGACGGCCGTCCGCCGCCGGGTGAAGGCCCTTCCGAACGTGACGTTTCTGGAGCAGACCGAAGGGATCCATCCCCTCTATGATCAGACCGCTGGCCGGGTGACTGGCGTGGCCGTGCGGCGGCGGGACGACCAGGTGGAGCAGCGCCTCAACGCTGATCTCGTGATCGATGCGAGCGGACGAGGCTCACAGTCGCCCAAATGGTTGCAGCAATGGGGCTACGATCCGCCGGTAGAAATTTCCATACGGATCAACGTCGGGTATGCCACACGCATCTTTGAAAGACGTCCGGGTGAATTATCCAACTCGATTGGCGGTCTCATTTCCGGGACGCCGCCTGCGAGCACACGGTATGCCGCGGTGCTGGCAGCCGAGCGCAATCGATGGGTGGTCACCCTGGTGGGCACGGTTCGGGATTATCCACCCACGAATGAGGAGGAGTGGCTGGCTTTTGCCGAGCATCTACCGGTACCGCTGGTCCATGAACTTGTGTCGGCGGCGCGCCCGCTGACCGGCATCACGAGCTATCGGTTTCCGACCAACCAGCGGCGGCTCTACGAGAACATGAAGCGCTTTCCCTCCGGGTATCTGGTACTGGGCGATGCCTTGTGCAGCTTCAATCCCATTTATGGGCAGGGCATGTCCGTCGCGGCAGCAGAGGCGAAAGCACTCCAAGACTGCATCGCGATGGGGCTTGAGGGTCTGTCGCAGAGGTTCTACCAGCGGGTGGGGAGGATCGTGGACATTCCCTGGACCATTGCGACGGGCGAAGATTTTCGTTTCCCGCAAGTGGAAGGCCGGCGGCCGTTCGGATCATGGTTCATCAATCCCTACATGGAGCGCGTGCACGCGGTGGCCTCGCGTGACCGGGTTGTCTGTCGAAAATTCTTCGAGGTGCTCAATCTGCTGGCAGCCCCACAGTCTTTGATGGCGCCACGCGTAGCTTGGCGGGTGCTCGCAAATTCCCTCCGTGGTGACAAGTGAGGATGAGTGCCCGTTGGTGTCGACAGCCAAGGGTCGCTCAGCCGTGAGCATAGTTCATAGGTGTCGGCCTAGACGAGATACCCGGGCAGAACTAGGCGGCACGGCGCGGCGAGCAGCAAGGACAGACCCCAAATGGGATGATCAATCCTCTCCTTTCAGGGGCGAAGTTGTAGAAAGACAGGCTTCAAGGTCAGGGTATGCGTGTGGACAGACCGAGGATGAGGACCGAGTCACAAGCCACAGAAATCACTTCGGTAAACTACCCTTTCCAGAAACAGAAGATGGCTGGTAGCAGTGGGAGAACCAGGTTCTTCATGGTAGGGTCACGGCTATGAGCCTCGTTCGTGGTTGGACATGGGGTGTCGGGCTCGCTCTCTTGTGGTCGGTTGTGAGGTTGGATGTGGGGGCGGCCCAATCAGCGTCGTTCCTACGTGGACTCGACCTACACCAGGTCCGGATAGAAGTTCTCGCGCCCTCGGATCTGCAGCCACAACTGTATAGGCATCTAAGGACTCGGGTCGAGAAGGCTGGTCTCTCGCCCTCCGAGACGACACAATCCCCTCCTGTGTCTCGCGCGACCCTTACCGTCACAGTTCTCCCTGAGGCGATCGAGGACGTGTGTCCCAATCATGTCATATACGCACCGTCCATCGCCTTGGTCGAACCGGTGTCCATCAAGCGGAACGGTGTCATATTGCGTGATGCTGCCTGGTCGGCGGGTGCTGCACCCCGGGTACGACCATCCCTCTCGGCCACGGAGTTGGAGCAGGATGCGGCTCACCTTCTCGACCGGTTTCTGAGTGAATTCGCTCGTGCGAATGGCGAGGCAAAGGACGGTGCACCAAGTCACTCTGACACTCACTCGCGAGCTACAGCGAGCACGCCGAGTCCAGACCTCCCCACGAAGTCGCTCGACGACTTGCCTGATGCACGAGATGATGCCGGTTTGCTAGGACTACTGCTCAGGACCGTTCAACTGTCCGTCTCAGCAGGTCAATCAGGCCATTGGTTGACCAAACGGGCATTCGAACAAATGGCGGCTGCGGGGTGGCCTCTCGCGGAACGTGAAATGGAAGACAAGACGGTGACCCTCGGGATAGAGCTCGTTCAGCATTCGCTCGATGCCGAGTGTCCCGGGCTAGTGCTGTATGAGTCCGGGGTGTTTGTGGTCGAAGAGGCGCGCATTCCGCGGGCACCCGACGCTCAATTCTGGACCGATAGTTGGGCGCGGCAATCCGTGCGGGTCGTTCCCCCAGTCTCCGATGCGCAGTTGGCCGCAGATCAGGGCGCTCTCCTTGTGGAATTCATCCGTACGATGAAGCGAACAGTGAGCCGCAGGTCGGACATGCAAGAGTGACCCTTGACTCGCTGGGGACCGGCAATGGGCGGCTGACTGTGTTCAAGATGACCATTCCTACTCGGAATGGGACCTTCTCAGGATTCAAGTTTACACGATAAAGATTGTCGTTGGCTTGACGGAACACCAGGAACCGGGCATGCTGGCGCGCTTTTGGCCGTCGCCGAACATGTCGTGTGCGGGGGCGATGAGTAAAGCTAGCCTCGTCGTTCGCGGCAATTATGCTGCTGGAGGAGTGATGATCCAGAAATTCATACGGTTTGCAATCGGTCTTTCACTGCTTGCAGGCACGTTTGCAATTCCCGCGTACGCGGCCCCTGCGAATCTGTGTGCCCTCTTCACGGTCGGCGACATGAAGTCCCTCTTGGGAACGGATGTGGATGCCGGCGAGCCTGCGGCCATGGGGACCGGTTGCCAGTGGTTCGGGAAGGACGAACAGTCGTACGTCATCATCCAGCGTGTGGGGCCCGGCTTTTGGATCGACCCCCGACAGGCTCCGGGGTACGAAGTCATTCTCAATCTCGGGAAGCGGGCCTATTCCCACCCGGACTCGGAAGGAGGATGGCGGGCAATGGCGCTGACGGCCGATGCGACGCTTTCGGTGGTGATGATCGGCAAGACCGCGACCCGCGCAAATACTGTCTCCCTGATCCGACAATTGTCTGCCAAGTAGTACCTGTGCCGGCAGTCCCACCTGCCACAGGCACGTTCATGGCTCAGACACGGTCCACGCTGTCGCTCCCCGACCACGTGAGCGTTTCGTCAAAGCGCTCAAACGATTGCCGCAGTCTAAGTTCCTTCAGGCTCGAGCCTGGGGTCTGGGGTATGGATGTGTGCTCTAGGGAGTGAGGTACGGGCTATTCATGAGATTGACCACGCCGGCGGGTACGTTTTCCCCGTAATAGTCATCGTGGTCGATGTCGAGAATGGAGGGGGTCCAGGGAAGCGTTCCGCCGTACATGAGGTCGCGAGGGTCGTCGCCGACATGGGCGTAGTTGGGGAAAATGTGATGCGGCGCATTCTCCGCGACGATTCCGAAGGTGTGAATGATTTCATGGAGCATCGCGAATTCCAGATAGCGCGGTGGGTCGGAGTGTGACCTGGCAAACGGGGTGGTGTCGCACCGAATGGAGCCTGGAGGGGTTCCGCGGAGATACAACGCCGTTACTTGGCCGGGAAGCAGCGGGGGCCACGCCGCTCCTCCGCAGGCATATTGGCTCGACCCATCGTAGTATACGGCATAGATCTTCCGTGAGTCGAGCAGGCCGGCAGCCTGCAGCTCATCTTCGAGAAGGTTGCGGATGAACGGATCATGTGCTTGCATCGCCGCGTCTGACAGGCTCAGCCGGTAAAAGAACGTATCGAGCCTGCCTTGATAGGTGTCGAGCCTCAGGACTCGCCCCCCCGTTTGCGTGCGCAACCAGTTTTGAAACACCGCGACGGATGCATCGATGGCGCCACTGACATCGAACCGCCGGTCCGTTCCGTCGCTGGGGATCACGTAGACGAACTGCACCGCAGGATCACTACTTTCGTCAGGACGGTTTCGCGTTACACGCCCGGATTCCGACAGGTCCAATCCCGTGGCGGTAAACAGTACATTCGTCAGCCCCTGTGAGATCGCCAATGCCAGGTTGGTCCCTGGTGTGGGACCGAGGGTCCAATCATGGCTTTCCGCAATTCCTTGTGCGTTGGTGACCACCGTTGTCGGCGCGATGGTCCCATTGCCTTCCACGATGAGGAATTCAACCACGATACCTGCGATCGGGTGTCCGGTGTCGTCGAGAATCTTTACGGCGGGTGACAGCTCAACGCGCGTGCCGGCCAATGCACTGTGATGATCCGTTTCGGGTATTTTCATCATGATGGCGGGCGGCGCTTGCGGCGTGCCTGTGGCAATAAACTCTACCGGAGAGAGGCCGGTAATGGTCGCGACCAACTGGTTTTGCCCGGGGACCGGGCCGAGGATCCAGTCCCCGACCGTGGCCACACCTTGATCGTTCGTCACCGGATTGGGGTCTATGAGCGTGCCGTTTCCCTCAACGACGCTGAACGTGACAGTGACATCCTTGAGTCGGTTTCCCCGATCGTCCGATACGATCACACCGGGCTTGAGCGATGTGGCGGTATTGACCGAGGCTGTTTGCGGGGTGGTATTCGGCAGCGGGACGATCGTGGCCGGCGTAGGTTGCGTCACGCCGGGCGGTGCGACGGATGGATCGCCGGTTCCATCCCCTCCCCCGGAACAACCGGACAAGAACAGGGAGGTCGACACGGAGAGAGCAACGCGAGGGAGCCACGATGTCAGCAGGTTCATGTCTGCATCAGTCGGCCATGTCGGTGGTCCTTATTGGATGCGTCCCTGCCTGCGCAGCGCATTATCAGTACTTGATCAGCCCCAGTCAATGTGGTGTGCTTTGTGCGCCGATATAAAATAGTCCAATTCATCACGGAGGGACCGGGCGGAATGCTGACCGTTTCATGCCTATCCCTGGAGTTTGCAAGCGGTCAACGTCTGCTGTAATCTTGCCCTCCCTCGCGGAGGCTGCAGAGGAACGAGGGAGAATTGAGACGTTCCCGGCTCATACCTGGCCGTGGGTTGTGATGCGAATCTGTTCGGGAGATGGAGAATGGACACAAGGATCGTCACAGGCGTGATAGCGGGGCTGGCTGGACTGGCAGTGCTCGTAGGTCTATGTGGGCCCGTCTCGGCTGAGTCGCTGACGGTCGGTGCCCCACCCAGTTTGCGGCCGGCGTTCCACGATATCTTGCCGATGTTCGAGCAGGAATACGACGCGCACGTCAATGTGATGTACACGCCCTCCCGAACGCTCGCTCGGCAAGTGCAAAAAGGTGCCCCTATCGACGTTTTCCTGGGGGCGGGCATCGACGAGATCGAGGACCTGTACAAAAAGAAGCTCACGCTCAACGGCAAGCCTCGTGTGTACGCACGCACGTCCCTCGTTCTTTTGATGGCCTCCGATTCCCCGTCCAGGTTGCTTTCGTTTGACGAAGCATTCGATAATCCAAAAATCCGGATTGCCCTCGGCGATCCGCAGACGTCCTCGCTGGGCGACATCACGGCGAAAGAGCTAGTGAAACTGCATCCGGCGTACAAGAGCCACGGCAACATTATTTATGCGACCCATAGTGTGGACATCGTCGAGTTGATTCGCACACGCAAGGCCGACGTGGGGTTGGTGTACCGCGTGGATATGATCAACAGCGGCCAGGTACGGATCAGCGATGAAGCACCTATGGGCATGCCCGTGCGCGTGGACTTCGGACAAGCGGTGGTGTCCACCTGTCGGCCGCCCCTGCGTCCTATTGCGGAGAAGTTCTCGGACTTTCTGATGACCTCCCGCATTCAAAGACTGTTGGTCAAATACGGTTTCCAACCTTGAACGACAGAGGGGAACTTCAGGCACGGTGCTGAAGCAGACGCGAACCGTTTCCATTTCAGATCAAACGCATTCATTGTGACGGTCGCAGTGCGGCGTCACGAGGCGAAGAGTCCGGCAGTCCCACCGCCGACATGGAAAGAAGAGAGGATCTCATGACCAATAGAGCGTTGCGTTGCATCATCGTCGCGGCCACCACCATTGCGGTGGCTGCCTCGAATATTTATGCTGTCGAGAAGCAGATAAACACCGCGGTGGGTATTTCTCCAAAGGTCGTTGCCGACTATTTGCGCGCCGTCATCATGGCCCATCGGCATTTCTACACGATCGAAATCGTCAACCGGCTCCATCAAGAGCGCGTGGCCGAAGCGTCGGAGGACTGGCGGGACGTGCATGGACTCCCGCTGCCCGTGCAATTGCTGCAAGAGACCAGTGAAATGGCCGAGTTGACAAGCCCGCACATGAAATACCGTCTGATCAGTCAATGGCCGGTGAATAAGGCCAGCACACCGAGCACGGAGTTCGAACGGGAAGGGCTCAAGGCCGTCGAGAACCGTCCGAATCGTCCGTATTACGGAACCTTCCAACGTGACGGAGTCCAGGTGTTCGGTGCTGTCTATGCCGACCGCGCCATCACGAGTTCCTGCATCGATTGCCATAACACCCATCCCCGCAGCCCCAAATCGGATTTCAAGCTCGACGACGTCATGGGAGGCCTGGTCATCACGTTCCCCTTGCCCAAGGAGTGAGTGATGAGAGCCATGGGAGCAGGGATGAAGCCCTGCGAGTCCGCACGATGATGTCGGCCTTGTCGAATGACCCACAGGTTCTGGCTTGACCCGCCCACTTCTCTGAACCCGCTTCATGCTCGCCTTTGCCGTGGTCTCACGAAGTGCCCGACAAAGCTGCTCCATTGAAGCACTCCTCCGGTGGCCTTTCCCCATCTATTTCCTTATCATGCCGCTGATCGACTGCCGAAGGATTCCCGTGTAAACAAGCCGGAGCAACACCCCGCATACTTTGGGAGACTCTTATGACCTTTACCCCCTCTACCTATGTGAATTTCGTGTCGGATGAGACGGCGGCGCGGGAGCGTTTGTTTCTGCAATACATGGGCTGGCGAGACGATTTCGACATTATCATCGTCGGTTCCGGGATCGGGGGCGGGGTGCTGGCCGATGATCTGGCGGATCGGCTCGGTTCACAGAAACGCATTCTCGTGCTCGAGGCCGGATCGTTCCTCTATCCCACCCACGTCTACAACATTTGCCGATTTCCGAACAGCAGTCTTGCCAGGCATTTCGGATGCGATACGTTCTGGCAAGCCGGCGATAGCGGGACGCAGAACTACATCGGCGAGAAGCCGCAGCTGAATTTCGGGGGTCGGTCGATTTTTTGGTCGGGGCTGATCCCCACGATCCAAGGATGGGAACTCGACTATTTTCCCGCGCGGGTGCGTCAGGACCTGGCTGGGGGGCTTCTCGACCTGGCCGGGCGGACGATGAACGAGTCCGAGTCGATGGGAAAAACAGCCGAAGACGTGGTCGAGCGCTTGCAGCAGTCCCCGCTCAGTGCCGACTTCGTGATCGAGCAAACCCCACGCGCCTTGCACCAGCCGTATCTGAAACCTGATGGTACGCCGAAGGACGAGTTCTTCACGGAGGGCACCGGCGTGTTCAATACGGCCGAGCTGCTGGTGAACCAGCTGGGACTGACGCCGGGCGTCAGCCACGGCGACGGGCCGGGTTTGCATCTGCTCGTGAATCAGTATGTGGAAGACGTGCAGGACCATGGCGGCCACGTTGCCGTTGTCGCCCGCAATACCAGGACCGGGCAAGCCCGCTATTTCAAAGCTGGAACGGTTGTCCTGGCCGCGGGTTCTATCGAAAGTCCAAAGCTGCTCCGTCGCTCGAGCCTGTATCCGTGGTTACCGCAGCCGGTGAAGGATCTCGTGGGTCGCGGCCTCACCGATCATCCCACGTCGAGCGAGATTACGACGTTCGTGACGGACATCGGAAATGTCGCCTTGGGACGCGAGGATCACGCCAAGATCGTCTTCTATTCGAAGGGACATCGCGTCGGGAGCCATGAGATCCGTTATCCGTTCAACGTCGAGATGAACATCAACCACGAGTATTGGCATTTGCGGGACAACGATCCTGGCGCGGCCGGCCCGGCCCTGACGGGCGGGGCGGCGCGTGTCGACATCAAGTTCAGCTTCGGGAACTGCCTCGATGAGAACAACGAGGTCAAACCGGCTCCGCCATTCGGCTATGTACCGGAGGTCGCGTTTCGCAACCAGAGTTGGGCCGATTATCTGGCGGGCTCTCGCTTTCCCGCGGTGGCCGGGTGGAGCAAGAATCCTCAAGGCACCTGGGACGTGCTGAATGAGGTGACCGGGCGAATCTTCTCGCAGTTCCGGTTCAGCGGACAGCCCGCGCAGCCGACGAACAATGCGCGGTACGGGGATGGAGGGCTCGGGTTCGGATGGGGGACGGTCCATCATGCGGCCGGCAGTTTGCGAATGCCCTACCGACCGCATCTCGATGCGCCGTTTGCCCCTCATTCAGTGGTGGATGAAGATCTACGGGTGGTGGGCACGCAGCGCCTGTACGTCTGCGACATGTCGGTGATGCCGTTGAGCACCGCGGCCAACCCGGTGCGTGCGTTGGTCGCGCTGGCCTTGCGGCTGTCGCAGCATTTGGGGTGAATACGGAGATCGGAGTGGGGCTGGATTATCGAGGGAGTACCTGAATCGTTCCCTGCATCACGGCGGTGTGAGTATTGCAATGGTAGGGATAGGAGCCAGGTGTATCGAAGATGTGCTCGAACCGGTCGCCGGGTTTGACGAGTGTGAGCGCGCTGTCGAAGAGTTGGCCGGAGTCCGGACAGGTCGCCCCATCACAGGTGCCGCTCGTGATTGTATGCTGACTTTTCTGACCGTCCGCGTAGATCCAGACGACGCGTGTTCCAGCCTTGACCGTGAGCGTCTTGGGCCAGAGAAACGAACTCGGCCGGACCAAAAAGACGGTGCCCCCGAGAGGCGCCGCAGAGGTCTTGACCGGATGGTTCTCGGCCGGCGCGAGGCTGATGAATTCTCCGTCCTTGCCGCCCAGTGCGCAGGTCCCTTTTTCGGCAGCGATCGCGATGGCCTGGACGTCCTTGACGAGGGCATGGCCCGGATGTCCATCGTACAGACCGCTATCGCGCAGGGGTGTCCACTCCGATGCTGGTTGCGAGGTGATCGCCGGCTGCGTGCGGACGTGACAGTTCCCGTCGACGACCCAAAGTATTTCTCCGGAGAACGGCCGGCCTAACTCATCCGCATCGAGGACGATCTCGCGCTGACCGTCTTCGAGCGTGATCCCATAGTCGATGAGCGTATATCCCGCCTCCCAAGCCGCATGCGCTGGATCGAGTGTGAGGCTAGTCGCCAGCAGCGCAATCAGCATGAAGGGGAAGCGATACGACGGGCGCGACGTCCGTCCTGCCTTCACAGAAGGCCCCGCTTCTGAAGGTAGTCCCGGTCGATGACCGGTGCCGCTTTCCTCTGCGTCACACTCCGTTCCTGAAGCAGTCGCTCGACGTATTTGCCGATGAGGTCGGATTCGAGGTTCACCGAATCGTTCACCTGCTTGAGGCCGAGTGTCGTGATCGTCGCGGTGTGCGGGATGATGGCCACGGAAAAGGTTCGATCCGACACTTCATTGATGGTCAAGCTGATCCCGTCGACCGTGATCGATCCTTTGACGACGCAATAACGAAGGACGTCCGGCGGGGCTTCGATGACGATGTAGACGGCATTCCCCTCCTGGTGGCGTCCTCGAATCGTGCCCAGCCCATCTACATGGCCGGCCACGAGATGGCCGCCAATCCGCTCGTTGAGTTGCATGGCCCGCTCGAGGTTGACGGGCGAGCCCGGCACGAGTTGTCCCATGGTGGTGACCGACAAGGTCTCGGGAGAGACGTCGACGGAAAAGTCGCGCTCGCCCCGCGTCACGACGGTCAGGCAGGTACCGTTGACGCTGATGCTGTCGCCGACCTTGAGATCGCCGAGCACGCTGGAGGCCAGAATCGACATCTTGGTGCCGGTCAGGCTTTTCTCCATGGCCGCGACGGCCCCCATTTCTTCGACGATGCCGGTGAACACTACTCGTCTTCCTTCTTGAGCACGCGTTTCAGGACGTGAATGAACATGACCACCAGCAAGATGAAGAAGAAGAGAACCAGGAGCTCGATGATGCGATTGCCGTCCATAAGTTGACCGTCCCGAATTATAACATTTACATTGCGTTGAGTAATGCTCTCCAGTTTCGCGTACGCCTCGATCGCGTTTCAACGGTCCGGTCGATCGAGCTGGCGACTTCCGTCGCCGCTCGCACTCGTCATCGGCCTATTCGGCATGGTGACCGTCGAGCCGTTGAATTGGCGAAACGGACCGGAGGAGGCGTTCGTCTCGCCTTTACCGAGGGTACTGTCGCATGGTGATCCAGAAGAGACCGGCGGCGGCGACTTGGACACCCGCGATGATGAGAAATGCCTGCTGATAGCTCAGGCTTGCGATCAACACGCCGGCCAAGAGCGGACCGCTCGCGTGACCGATGTCGCCGATCGTTCCCTGCATGCCCATCCCCGCTCCGAGCGTTTTCAATTCCGAGAGGTCGGCCACAAAGGCCGAAGTAGACGAGGTCACGACCGCTTCACCATACCCGAATCCCGAGGCCAAGACCAGTAGCGCAGGAAACCAGGTCACGTGGGGAATGGTGACGAAGGTTGCCGCGCAGATGCAGAGGCCGATGAGGATGAGCGGCTTGCGCCCCACTCGATCCGACACGCGGCCCATGATTGGCCGCGAGAAGAACGACGTGACGGCCTGCACGCTGAACAGGAGCCCGGTCTGCCATGCGTTCAATCCAACCGACAGGCCATAGAGCGGCAAAAACGCCATGAGCGCGCCGTTCGCGATCATCTTGGCGCCGTCGGTCGCACTCGTGACGAGCACGCGCGTATTGCGGGCGACCACGGTGAAACCCTTCCACATTTCCCAGAGAACAGGGCGCAGGCCGCGTTCCGTAACGCGTGGTGGGGGTTCGTCGAGATGCAAGTTGAAGAAGATCACGACGGCGGTCAGACCACACAGGCCCGCCGTGACGAAGGCGGCGTCAAATCCGGCGATGACGACGAGCCATCCGCCGATGAACGGTCCCAGCAACGCGCCCGATTGCGTGCAGGCGGTATACACGCCCAGCGCGGCGCCACGGCGCTCCTTGTACAGTTGGGCCACCGTGGCCAGCGCGCTCGGGGCGAAGATCGCGGTTGCCAGACCGTGGACGGATCGGAGGACCGTCAACGTGTCGGTGTCGTGTACAAATGGATACGCAAAGGGCGGCAGACCGAAGGCCAGCACGCCGATGCGCAGCAGGAATTTTCTCCCATAGATGTCCGACAACGCGCCGGACGGAAGCTTGAGAAAGACGCCGGTCAGGGTGGACACGGACACGATCAATCCGATCAACTCCGGTCCCGCGCCGAGTTGCTCGGCGAAGAGCGACAAGACCGGCATGCGCACCATGTTGTAACTGACGAAGCAGAAGATACCGATGGTGCAAAGGAGTCCGAAGGTGCGGGCGATGGTCATGGCGGGGTGACAGTGTGAGAACGCTTGCCGGGGTCTTGGAAGGCCGATAATGTCGCTTGAAGGAAATCCACGGCCTGGTCCGGCAAGGAGGGCGGGTCGGTTGCTTCGAACAGGACGCGATCGGGATCCGTCCGCATCGCGTTGCTTAACCCGACTGCGGCTTGGACGGCCTTTTGCATTTGACGACGGACGAGTGCTCCGGCCATGGGGCGCAGGAGCGCCGCGGCACCCGCAATGAAGCGATTGTGGACCTGAAGGTAGGCGACGATGTCCGCTTCCACCGTCTCAATGCCGTCCGGTAGGGTCGAAGGTCTTGCCTGGACGAGCACGACGGCCGTGCCACGCAGTTGCGGCAGGATGCGTCCGTCGTGCGTTCCATCCAAAAGATACATGCGCGCGCCGTCACCCTGATGCAAGATTTGCACGAGGCCTTGGTTCCCTTCGCCGTCGGTGCCCCAGAACCGTCCCGGGCCTTTCATCTCGGCCTTGTACGGGCCGAGATCCAGGCGGTTGACCAGCGCCGCCGCGATGTCGGGATGATCTAAGAGATAATCGTATGCGTGAAAAGGAATCCGCAGACGGACGGGCCCCATTTTGTTGGCGGTCGTCGAGTTTGCCACCACGTTCTGAACCTGGCACGTCCATCGTGGCGCGACCTCTTCGACCGGATAAGGCATGCCGGCATAGTACGTCGGCAGCGTGCAGGTTTTCGCGCGCACCGGATCCACGGCGGTGGAAACAGCCAAGACAGCCGAGAGACAGACCACCGCCATCACCCGTGCATCGTACCGCCACGGAAGTCTCATCACCGCACCGTGACGGTGACGTGGATGGGATAGAGACGATGCGTATCCTGCCGCAGGCGCGCCTGTCGGAGCAGGGTCTCGACCGACGCAGTGAGCGGGCCCTCGAAAGACGTCCGGCCGTTCGTGGTCACCGTGAGGGGTTTCGCGACGTCGATGAGATCGTCGTTCAGAAAGAGCGAGTACCGCTTCACCAATGCGGCCGCCACGTCGATCCGGTTGCCCTCCCCGATGGTCGCCAGGAGTTTGGCATAGACCCGCTGTTTGATCAGATGGTCGGGACTTTCGACGAGGCTTTCTGGAAATGCGGCAATCCGATCGGTGGCGTCGATACGGATCCAGTCGAACGGCTCCAGGTGTGTGGCATCGCGGACAAGCGCGAGGGACGTCGGCCGGCTATCGCGGCGATGTGAGTCGAGCCAGGCCACCAGGTCGGGCAATTCCTCCTTGGGAAAGTAATGGCCGCCCGCCATCGGATGTTCCCGCTCGTGCTCACGGTACACCACCTCATATCCAAGTTTCTTGAGCTCGGCGACGATGTCCTGGCTCAGTCTGACCGGCATGACCTGATCCTTGGCACCGTGGATGACATAGCACGGCGTATGCTTCAGGTTTGCCAGGAATGGAAACAGCACGTCGTCGATCCCCGAGGCCATGGGCGCAATTCCCGCGAACACATCGGCGTGATGCATGCCGATGATCCACGCCCCGATCCCGCCATTCGACATGCCGGTCAAAAAAATCCGCTCCGGATCGATGTGGTACCGGCGCACCACGTCCCGCATGGTCGCCAGCACGAGTTCCTCTGCCGATCGGGTCCACCACGCTCCCATGGTGTAGGTGGGACAGGCAAGTATGTAGCGTTGTCCGAGGCGCGACTCCCATCGCTCCAGATACGCCTCGCCCGTGAATCCGGCGCCGTGGAGACAGATCACCAAGCCATAGGGATGGGCCGGATCGTAGTCGGGCGGCACGGCCAGCGCGTAGGAGTACCATCGTCCTCGCGCAGCGATGGGGACTCTCGGATGCGTGCCGGTCGGTTGGATAGAGTAGGTCCGCCCCTTTCGAAAGATTGCCGTGATTTCGACCACAGTGGCTCGATCCCGACGCAGGATCTCGTCGAGGAGTTCGTCGGCCTCCCGTCCGTCCGGTGTATCGACGTAGCGCCACAGGAGCGCTTCGAGCGCCGTGGTTGATTCTGCGCACAGAGCGGCGATGGGGAACGTCACGACCACGAGTGCGAGGATCACAGGCAGAAACCACCGGCGCACAGGGCGCGGTCTGTCGTGCGCTCCCGGCTCAGTGGTAAAGCACAATCCCGTCGATGATGAGATCATTACCGGCTTGCTCCAAGGTCACCTGACCGAGCGGAATCGTCTCGGTCAACGAAGCGGGGCTGCGTCCGCCGATGACGCTGATGGCGTCCTGCCCGCCGAGCAGACGAGGCGCCACGTAGAAGCGGAACTGGTTCACCAGCCCCTCCCGCAACACGGCCGCATTCAGTGTGCTGCCGCCTTCCAACAATACTGAGCTGATGCGCCGCCGTGCAAGCTCGGCCAAGAGGGCACGGACCGGGACGAGTCCGCGTCGGCTCCTGAACGTCAACACCTCCGCGCCGCCTCGCTGGAATTGTCGGATTCGCACGGAGGAGGCGCGTTCCGTTGTCGCCACCAGCACGGGCCGCGTGCGGCTCGTCCGTAGCACGTGGGCGTGGGGCGAGATCCGTAGCGTTCCGTCCACGATCACGCAGGCCGGCTGCCGAGCCGCCAACGTCTGTCGCCGCGTGCGGCCGATCGCAACCCGTGCCGTCAGTTGAGGATTGTCACGGATAACCGTCCCCGCCCCGACCATGACGGCATCGAGTTCGCTCCGCAGTCGGTGTGCGTGGGCGCGGGAATCCAGGCCGGTGATCCAGCGGGACTCGCCGGAGGCAGTGGCAATCTTGCCGTCGAGTGTCATGCCGGCTTTCAGGACGACCCAGGGGAGGCCGGTGCGCATCCAGTGCACATAGATCCGGTTGAGCGCCGCCGCGTCCTCTCCAAAGCACCCGACGCTGACGGTGACGCCAGCCTTGCGCAAGGCGCGAATGCTCCGTCCCGCGACGGCCGGATTCGGATCGGGCATGGCAATGACGATACGAGCGACTTGTGCCGTGACAATCAGTGGCAAGCAGGGCGGCGTAAGTTTGCGGGTGTGACAGCAGGGTTCAAGCGTGAGATAGAGGGTGGCGCCGCGGGCCATTGGACCGGCCTGCGCCAACGCCAGTACCTCGGCATGTGGGCCGCCGGCACGTCGGTGGTAAGCCTTCGCGATCACCCGGCCGCGCGCCACGACCAGGGCGCCGACCATGGGATTGGGGCTGGTGGCTCCGCGGCCTCGCGCGGCCAAGCGCAGGGCCTCCGCCATGAACCGGCGATCGCACGGGGTGTCGCTCACCGCTTCTTCGGGCGCGACTTCGCGGCTCCCCTGCGGACAGGCTTCCGCTTGGCGTTCCCCGCCGCTTTCGCCTCGGTCTTGCCTTCCATCGCGGAGTGGGCGGCGGCCAATCTGGCGATCGGGACGCGGTAGGGAGAGCAGCTGACGTAGTCGAGTCCGAGTTGATGGCAGAACTCGATCGAGCTGGGATCTCCACCGTGCTCCCCGCAAATGCCGAGCTTGATGTCGGGGCGAGTCTGGCGACCATTGCGAATGGCGTGGGTCATCAACTGTCCGACTCCCTCGCGATCCAGCACGGCGAATGGGTCGTTCTCGAGTATTTTCTGCTCCTTGTAAACGCCGACGAATTTGGCTGCGTCGTCGCGCGAGAAGCCGAATGTCGTCTGGGTCAGGTCGTTGGTGCCGAAGGAAAAGAACTCCGCCTCCTTGGCGATGTTGCGGGCCATCACGGCGGCCCTCGGGAGTTCGATCATGGTGCCGACCAGGTAGTTGAGCTTGACTCCGTATTGCTTCATCGTGTCTTGCGCGACCTCCCGCACGAGGTCCTTCTGAGCCTTCATCTCGGTGACCATCCCGACGAGTGGAATCATAATCTCCGGGACGATCTTTTTGCCCTCCTTGGCGATTTCGCAGGCGGCTTCGATGATGGCCCGGACTTGCATCCGCGTGATCTCGGGCATAGTGATGCCCAGGCGGCACCCGCGAAGGCCCAACATTGGATTGAATTCATGCAGCTCCTCGACGCGGGCGAGCAGCTGACGCTTCTCTTCGAGGACGGCGGCGCTGCCGCCCGTCAATTCGTACTTGGCGATTTCCACCATCAGTTCTTCGCGGCGCGGGAGAAACTCGTGCAACGGCGGGTCGAGCAGTCGAATGGTGACCGGGTATCCTTTCATCTCGCGGTAGAGCCCGATGAAATCCTGCTTTTGAAGCGGCAGGAGTTGGTCGAGGTACCGTTCGCGGTCTTCCCGGGTCCGGGCCAGGATCATCTTCTGCATCATAGAGATCCGGTCCTCGGCAAAGAACATGTGCTCGGTCCGGCACAGGCCGATGCCTTCCGCGCCAAAGCCCCTGGCGATGCGGGCTTGGTCGGGCACGTCGGCGTTCGCCCGGACCTTGAGGGCGCGGATGTCGTCGGCCCACTTGAGAATCTGCTCGAAACGCTGGAATTTTTCCGACTTCGACGGCTGCATCTTCCCTTCCAATACCTGAATGACTTCCGAAGGCACGACAGGAATGTCGCCGTCGTAGACGTTGCCGGTCGATCCGTTGATCGAGAGATAATCTCCCTCGCGAAAGACCTTGCTGCCGATCCGCACGCTCTGGCTGCTCTCGACTTCCACGGCGTCGCAACCGGCGACGCACACCTTGCCCATTTGCCGCGCGACGACAGCGGCATGCGAGGTCATGCCTCCGCGCGCGGTGAGGAATCCGAGGGACGCGTTCATGCCGTGAATGTCGTCCGGGCTGGTTTCCTGACGCACCAAAATGACGCGATTGCCGGCCGCTTGCATGTCTACGGCCCGCTCCGGTGTCAGGGCGACCTTGCCTGCCGCCGCGCCGGGCCCCGCGGGCAAGCCTTTTCCCAGCGGAGTCCGTTTGGATTCCTCGGCCAAGTCGAAGATGGGATACAGGTACTGCGACAGGTGTTCGGGCTCGACGCGCTTGACGGCTTCGTCTTTCGAGATGACTCCTTCCTTGACCATGTCGACCGCGATGCGTACGGCGGCGATACCGGTTCGCTTGCCGACACGGGTTTGGAGCATGTAGAGCTTGCCTTCCTGGATCGTGAACTCCAGGTCGAGCATGTCCCGGTAATGCTTCTCCAGCCGCTTGTAGGTGTGCTCCAGCTCCTTGTAGGCGCTCGGCAACAGCCTGGCGAGTTCGGTCACGGGCAGCGGCGTGCGGATGCCGGCCACCACGTCCTCGCCTTGCGCGTTCATCAGGCATTCGCCGAAGAAACGGCCCTCGCCCGTCGCGGGATCGCGAGTGAACGAGACGCCCGTGCCACTGGTCTCGCCCATGTTGCCAAAGACCATGGCCACCACATTGACGGCTGTGCCCCAGGTATCAGGGATGTTGTAGAGCTTGCGATAGGTGATGGCGCGGGCACCGTACCAGGACGAGAACACCGCATTGGTGGCCATCCGGAGCTGGTCCAGCGGATCGTCGGGAAATTCGAGGCCCGTATCGTGCTTGATGAGTTCCTTGAAGCTCACCACGAGATCGCGGAGCGCTTTGGCATCCAAGTGCGTATCCTGGGTGACTTTCAGCTGCGCCTTTTTCTGATTCAGGATTTCTTCGAAGTGCTCGCGGCTTACGCCCATGACGATGCTGCCGAACATCGTCACGAATCGGCGGTAACTGTCCTGCGCGAAGCGCTCGTTACGGGTTTTTGCAGCCAACCCCTCGACGGTGCGGGTCGTGAGCCCGACATTGAGGACCGTGTCCATCATGCCGGGCATGCTGGCCCGCGCCCCCGACCGCACCGAGACCAGGAGCGGATTGGCGGGGTCGCCGAACTTCATACCCATGGAGCGCTCGACGCGTTTGAGCGCCACCAGAGCCTCGTCCCACATCCCCGGCGGATACTTCTTGCCGTTCTTGTAGTACTCGACGCAGGCCTCCGTCGTGATGGTGAACCCGGCCGGGACCGAAATGCGGAGGTTGGTCATCTCAGCCAGCCCGGCGCCCTTCCCGCCGAGCAGGTTCTTCATGTCTCCGGTGCCCTCGGCCTTGCCGTCACCGAAGTAGTAGACGAATTTCTTCTTGGCAGCCACGGTTGTACGCTCCCTTCACATGATTATGAGGACACCTGCGCCGCGAGGGCCTGCTTTGCGGCCATCGTCTCAAGTTGTCGTCGGTACCGCGCCACGAGGTAGCGGCGCACGAACCACCCGAAGGCCAGGATCGCCGCCACGAACGCCACGAACGCGGCCAAATGCCAGTCTGCGCGCGACCCGGATTCGTAGTACAGCCGGCCGTCTGCGGTTTCGTGTATCTGCATGGTTGTCTGAAGTTGATGCGTCTCCCCCGAGGGATCCGTCGAGTCGAGCCACTCCGAGCACACGCGCACCAGATCGTCTTTGCCGGTCACCCGCTGCCAGCCTTGCCGCACGCAGATGTCGCTCGACGGCTTGTAATGTTCGGGGATGGAGAAGAGCTGTTCCGGTTGCACACCGGATCCCCACATTCCAGCCAAGAACAGGGTTGGACACACGACCATCAAGACCACCGTGACGCGCGTGGCGTACCGACGGACCAACTCGGCGTGGCGAAGGTCGATTTCGCCGGCTTCTGTCGGCGCGTGGTGAAAGCTTTGTGAGGCTCCCGTCCCCTCCGCTTCCATGACAGCAGGCTACCCTCCTGCCGCTCCCTGTTCAAGCACGACCGAGAAATCTGCCACACTCATGAAGAGATTGTCGATGACGCGGAGGAGGGACAGCCGATTGGCACGTAAATTTCGGTCCTCGACGTTGACCATGACCCCATCGAAAAATGCGTCGATGTGCGGCTTCAGGCCGACCAAGGCATTCAATGCGTCCGAATAGTGCCGACCATCGAGCCATGCCGGCATCTGTGCTTTTACGTTCATGAGTGCTGCATGAAGGTCTCTCTCTGCCTCGTGCTGAAACGCGTCGAGGTGGATGTCATCCTTGGTCCATTGTTCCTTTTCGACTAGGCGGTGTGCCCGCTTGAAGCCAACCACGAGCGGGCCGAACTCGAGTCGCTTCGCGATACCATGGAGGGCCTGAATGCGCTCCATCGTATCGTTCAGGTCCAGCGTAGGGCGAGCCTGCGCCCAACTCGTGGCCGCCTCGATCAGATCCGCGGGGATGCCGGAGGTTGTTGCCACATAGTACCGAAAGCGCTCGAGCAAGAATGGTAGTGGTTTGGCGAGGTCGTCGCCGGCATGTGTGAGATGCGGTTTGACGAGGCCCCGCGCCTCATCCAGCGCCTTCCGAAGATCGAGTGTGAGTTGGCCTTCAATGACGATACGGACGATCGAGAGCGCATGACGCCGCAGGGCAAAGGGATCTTCAGAACCCTTCGGTATCATGCCGGCCCTGAAAAATGCGGCCAGGGTATCTAATCGGTCGGCGAGCGACACGATTTTGCCGACGGCGGTCTCCGGTACGTTGCCGTCCATGCCCCGAGGAAGGTACTGGTCTCGGATTGCCGCTGCCACCTCGGTGGACTCACCGTCCCGGTGGGCATAGACGCCTCCCATAATGCCCTGGAGCGCGGGAAATTCCCCGACCACGCCGGTCAGGAGGTCGGCCTTGCTGAGGCGTGCCGCACGGCGCGCGGACTCGACCGACGACGCGTCTCCGAGTGTTTCCGCCAGCCAGCCGGCCAAGGCTTCCAATCGCTCGGCCTTCTGTCCCATCGTGCCGAGCTTCTGATGGTAAATAACCGTACCGAGTCTAGCCGCCCGATCGTTGAGATTCGTTTTTTGATCCTCGTGGTAGTAGAAGGCCGCATCCGACAGACGAGCGGCAAGCACCCGCTCGTTGCCCTTGCGAATGAGCGACATGTCTTTGCACCGGTTGTTCACCACGGCCATGAATTTCGGCAACAGATCCCCCGACGTCGCGCGCAGCGCGAAGAACCCTTGGTGTTCCCGCATGGCCGTCTCAATGACATCGGCGGGGAGTTCAAGAAACTGAGGATCGAAGTCGCCGATGATGACGCTGGGAAACTCCACGGCGTACACGGCCTGCTCCAGCAATCCTTCGTCGGTGCGCCATCGTCCCTTGGCTCGCTGCGCCAGCGTATTCAGCTGTTGTTCGATCAGCGCCCGGCGCCGGGTCGGATCGACGATGACGCCGGCGCGTTCGAGTGCGGATTCGTAGTTGCTCGCTCTGTCGATGGTGACTCCCTTGGCGGCCGGTTTCCCGGCCAAGACGCGATGCCCAAACGTGCGGTTGCCCGATTGCACTCCGCCGACTTCCAATCGAATGATCCTGTCTCCGTACAGAGCGAGGATCCAGCGGAGCGGCCGCGCAAAACGGAATCCCGTCTCGTTCCATTTCATGGCCTTTGGGAAGGACAGCTGAAGAATCACGTGAGCGAGATGTTCCTTCAACACCGCTTCGGTTGTACGTCCTTCCTCGCGCTTGACCGCAAAGAGGTACTCGCCCTTGGGGAGCTGCCGAACTTCGAGCGCTGTGACCGGCACACCCTGCGAGGCGGCAAACCCAAGCGCCGCTTTTGTAGGCTGGCCGGAGGCATCGTACGCGGCGGACTTGGGCGGACCCATGGACTCCTTGGTGGCGGCCGATTGGTGATCGGCCAACTCCTCCACCAGCAGGGTCAAGCGGCGCGGGGTGGCGAACGATCGGATAGTCCCGTGCGTGAGACGGAGTTCGTTGAAAAAATTCGCGGTAGCCTTCTCTAATACACCACGTGAGGGTCCGATGAATTGGAACGGCAACTCCTCGGTCCCTAATTCAAGCAGCAGATCGGCCGACGCTGGCTGACTTGAGCGACCCTTAGGATGTTTGCGGGGCTGTGTCCGGGAGCGAGCCATCTCGTCGTACCTGATACGGGCCGTTACGGTTTTGCCCTGCGTCCACGGCTTCGAGGCCCTGACGTCGCGGTGGTCCGATGCAGCAATGGATGTCCCATGTCTTCTCGGCTCTGCACGTATTGCTCCGCGCATTGCCGAGCCAGTCCCCGCACTCGGGCGATGTAACCGGTCCGTTCGGCGACGCTGATCGCCCCGCGGGCATCCAGCAAATTGAAGGCGTGTGAGGATTTGATGCAATAGTCGTAAGCTGGGAGCGTGAGGCCCTTCGCCAATAGGTCGCGGCACTCCGCTTCATAGGATTGAAACAGCCCCATCAGCCTCGGGACGGTGCCTTCTTCGAAGTTGGATCGGGAAAATTCGACTTCCGACCGATGATGAATGTCGCCGTACGTCAGCGTGTCGTTCCATTGGAGATCGAACACACTGTCGACGCCTTGCAAGTACATGGCGATGCGCTCGGTGCCGTATGTCAATTCGACGGTGATCGGCTCCAGTTCGATCCCGCCGATTTCCTGAAAATAGGTGAACTGCGTGATCTCCATCCCGTCGAGCCGCACTTCCCACCCCAGTCCCCAAGCCCCCAGCGTGGGTGATTCCCAATCGTCCTGCATGAAGCGGATGTCGTGCTGCGTTGGGTCGATGCCGAGCACGGAGAGGCTTTCCAGGTAGAGGGCCTGAACGTGATCGGGAGACGGTTTGAGGACGACTTGGTACTGGTAGTAGTGCTGCAATCGATTGGGATTTTCACCGTATCGGCCGTCGGTTGGTCGTCGGCACGGCTGTGCGTAGGCGGAACGCCAGGGCTCGGGCCCCAACGCTCGTAGGAAAGTTGCGGGATGAAACGTGCCGGCGCCCATTTCCAGATCGTAGGGCTGATGGATGATGCAGCCTTGTGCGGCCCAAAATCGATGCAGCGCGAGGATGAGGTTCTGGAAGGTCACGGACAATCGAAACCCTTGGCGTATAACGGATTTTTAAGAAGTCGAACGTAACAATAACCTTGCGCGGTGTCAAGCGACTGATGGCGTGCAGCCCACTGGGGATTCACCGGACGACGGTTGAGATAGGTCTCCCACCGAGATGTCCACGGAAGCAGGGCGGCTTGACATGGACGCGCTCGCTTTATATTGTCAGAAAAACTTGATTAACACAGTTTACTATTTTGACGAACCGATGAAATTTTCAAAAAAAAGCGAATACGGTTTGCGAGCTCTCCTGGAGTTGACACGGCATGAAGGCCAGCGCCCGTTGCAGCGTCACGAGATCGGGGAGCGTCAGCGAATCCCCGTCGAATTCCTTGAACAGATTCTGCTGGCGCTCAAACGGGCCGGCCTGGTGGCGAGTCAGCGCGGCGTCTACGGGGGGTACTCGCTGATCAAATCTCCCGCGGACGTGACGGTCGGTCAGGTGATCCGGGTGTTGGACGGACCACTGGCTCCCATTGGCTGCGTGAGCGTGACGGCCTATCAGAAGTGCCACGACTGTCCCTATGCATCCAAGGCGTTCTGCCCCATCCAGCATGCCATGGGCGACGTGAGGGACGCGATCGCCGGCATCCTGGATCACTACACACTCGAACAGTTTGCAGCCGGTGAGGGGAAGATTCGACCGCGGGTCGGGATCGCGTCGCGGACGGATCCACGTTCACGACGGCAATCAGCGCGGCGCGGCCGTACAGCCGGTTCCGCTCGACGAGCACGAAAAGGACACGATTCATGACGACGAAAGTCACGGCTCCCGAATCACATATCCGCAGTTTGGTCAAAGGCATCAGTTGGCGAGCCGTCGGGACGATGGATACCATGCTGATCAGTTGGCTGATCACGGGGAACATCAAGTACGCCGCGTTCATCGGGTCGACGGAGGCGTTGACCAAGGTGTTTCTGTTTTGGGGACACGAACGAGTGTGGCAGAAAATCCGATGGGGACGGGTCATTCCTCCCGTCAGTTCACCGTAGCGCCATAGCGCCATCCCGAAACAGATTTCGGGATTGGTCCGATTTCCCCGCTCGATCTTGATGCATGATCGTCATCCGCACGGGTCCGTGTCGTGCTCCGATTCCCGGACGCGTGTGGCCGATATGTCTTGCGCGAGGCGCGCAAGATCTTTAGAGTGGGGCTCACGTCGAGGCAATCGTGCCTCGACGAGTGCCGGTTCCGTCTCCCGTGTCGCATACCGTACTCGCGCTCATCATCTTCGGCGTTTGCTACCTGGCCATCGTCACCGAACGGGTGCACAAGACGATCGTCGCCCTGTTCGGGGCCGCCCTCATGATCAGTCTGGGAATCGTCAGCCAGGATGAGGCGTTTTATTCCCATGAATTCGGCGTGGACTACAATGTCATCTTCCTGCTAATCGGCATGATGGTGATCGTCAACGTCACCCGCGAAACGGGTCTCTTCGAAATCCTCGCCATTTGGGCCGCGAAGCGCGCGAAAGCGCAACCATTCCGGATGGTGGTGCTGCTCTCGCTCATCACCGCCGTGCTGTCCGCCATGCTCGACAACGTGACGACCGTGTTGCTCATGGCGCCGGTCACGCTGGAAATCGCCAAGCGATTGGAGCTGAATCCCCTCCCCCTGTTGTTGCCTCAAGCCCTGGCCTCCAACATCGGCGGTACGGCGACCTTGGTCGGCGACCCTCCGAACATCATGATTGCCAGCAAGGCCGAACTCGGGTACCTGGACTTCATCGTCGTGCTCGGTCCGGTGGTTGTGGTGATCATGGGCGTATTCATTCTCGGGTTGTGGCTCGCCTTCGGTCGGCATCTCACCGTGGCGCCCCATTTGCGCGAGGCGATGATGGCGCTCAAGGCGATGGAAGCCGTCCGGGATCGCGCGTTACTGGTCCGATGCGTCTGGCTGCTGGCGATCGTCAACCTCGGCTTCTGCTTCCACGGGCTGTTGCACCTCGAACCGGCGACCATCGCCTTACTCGGCGCGAGCATGTTCATGCTCATCGGGCATCCCCGTACAAAGGAGAAACATGCGGCCGACCTCGCTTACCTGACGGACGTCGAGTGGAAGACGATTTTCTTCTTCATCGGGCTATTCATTCTTGTCGGGGGGCTGGTGAAGGTAGGCGTCATCGGCGCACTGGCGGGCCAACTCGTGGAATGGACCCGAGGCAATACCATGGGGACCACATTCGCGGTGCTGTGGGGCTCGGCGATTCTCTCGGCGATCGTGGACAACATCCCCTACGTCGCCGCCATGAATCCCCTGATCGTTGATTTGGCGCGATCGCTCCATCCGACGATCGAGGACCAGACGTTGCTGGTGCATCAACCCGATATCATCCCGTTGTGGTGGGCGCTCGCGCTCGGAGCCTGTTTGGGAGGCAACGGCACGCTCATCGGCGCCTCCGCCAATGTGGTGATTGCGGACATTTCCAGGCGGGCCGGCTATCCGATCACGTTCTGGCAATTCACCAAAATGGGCCTGCCCGTCATGTTCGGTTCCTTGCTGATCGGCCACCTGTATCTGTGGCTGCGCTACTTTCTGTAGCGAGTGCATCGACCGCGTGCTGCAGAGGCGGCAACCTGTCGCGTTGACTCCCTTCGGCTCCATTTGCTAGCCTCAGTCCGAGCATCGATCGAATCATCTCACCATACGCACTCATAATCGTCCATCGATCAGGAGAAACATCATGTCGCCAGCCGCCGTGCAAACCGAACTGCTGACGTTGCTTCAGAACAAGGCCGCCAACCTGCGGATCGATAGCGTTCGGGCAACGACCGAGGCGGGAAGCGGCCATCCCACGAGTTGCTGTTCCGCCGCCGATATCGTCGCGGCCCTGTTCTTTTCCGTCATGCGGTACGATCCGAAGGATCCGCAGCATGCCAATCGTGATCGCTTCGTGCTCTCCAAGGGACATGCCGCTCCCCTGCTCTATGCGGCCTGGGCGGAGGCCGGACTGTTCCCCAAGAGCCGCCTCACGACGTTGCGGAGGCTCGATTCCGAGTTGGAGGGCCACCCCATGCCGCGGGTCTCGTTCGTGGACGTGGCCACCGGATCGCTGGGGCAAGGCTTGTCGGCCGGACTCGGAATGGCGTTGAATGCCAAGTATGTGGACAAGACCGACTACCGAACCTACGTGCTCATGGGCGATGGAGAGTCGGTGGAAGGGTCGGTTTGGGAGGCGGTGGAAGTCGCGCGGCAATACCAGCTCGACAATCTGTGCGCGATCGTGGACGTCAATCGGCTCGGACAGAGCGATCCCACGATGCTCCAGCACGACATGGAGGCCTATAGGTCTCGGTGGTCCGGATTCGGCTGGCACGCCATCATCGTGGACGGACACGACCTCGCGGCTCTGCTCGACGCGTTTGCCGAGGCCGGGGCGACCAAGGGGCGCCCGACGGTGCTCCTCGCGAAGACCTTCAAAGGCAGAGGAATTTCCTTTGTCGAGGATAAACCGAACTGGCACGGCAAGCCCTTGAAAAAGGGGGATGAGACGGATCGAGCGATCGCTGAATTGACGAGACAGATCAAACCGAATGGCGCGCAACCGTCCATTCAGGCCCCGTCGCCTGTTCCTTCCGGATCGTCAGGCGTCAAGGCCATGCCGTCCCCTTCATACAAAGTGGGCGACGCCGTGGCGACCCGCGAAGCGTTCGGGGTGGCCTTGCAGGCCTTGGGCGAGTCCAATCCAACGGTCGTGGGACTGGACGCCGACGTCAAGAACTCCACGTACACCGACAAGTTCGGCAAGGCCTTCCCGCCCAGATTTTTTGAAAACTTCATCGCCGAGCAGAACATGGTCGGCGCCGCGGTCGGCTTGTCGACGTGCGGCAAGATTCCGTTCGCCGCCACGTTTGCCTGCTTTTTGACCCGCGCGTACGATTTCATTCGCATGGCGGCGATCAGCCAGGTGAATATCAAATTGGTGGGGACCCACGTGGGCGTCAGCATCGGCGAGGACGGGGCTTCGCAAATGGGCCTGGAAGACCTGGCCATCATGGCCGCCCAACCGGGGGTGGTTGTGCTCTACCCGTCGGACGCCACCAGCATGTACCGGTTGGTCGAGGCTGCGGCCCGGCACAAGGGCATGGTGTATCTGCGCGCCGGTCGTCCAAAGTCACCGGTGCTGTACGGGCCCGAGGAGACCTTCTCCATCGGAGGGTCGAAAGTGCTTCGTCAGAGCGAGCACGATCAGGTGACCATCGTGACGGCCGGCGTCACGCTAGCCGAGGCGTTGAACGCGCACGACCAATTGAAGGCGGCGGGTGTGGCCACTCGTGTCGTGGACCTTTACAGCATCTCGCCCATCGATCGGACGACACTGTTGAGCTGTGCGCGAGCGACGAATAAGCGGGTGCTGACCGTGGAGGACCACTACGCCCACGGCGGCCTGGGCGATGCCGTGCTGAACGCGCTGTCCACTGAAGGCGTCCACGCCACGAAGCTGGCCGTTCGGGAGATCCCACACAGCGGGAAGCCCGAGGAGTTGATCGATCATTTTGGAATCGGGGCGCGCTCCATTGTCGAAGCCGTCAAGCAAGCCATCAAATAGCGGTCCTTGTCTCAGGCAGGCGGACTGGATCTCCAGAATTCCGCTGCTGAACATCCTCTCTGCGGCCGATCGCGAGCGCGTGCTGAGCGAGTTGACCGAAGCACAGTACGGCAAGGGCGACCTCATTTTTCGCCAGGGCGATCCCACCGAGTTCTTCCATATCGTCACGGAGGGTACCGTCAAGTGCGTGAAATCGACGCCGGATGGCAAGGAATGCACGCTGAAGATGTTGATGCCGGGCGACTTGTTCTGCTGCGATGCGGCCGCCTTTGAGGGTGGGGCGCATCCAGGGACCGCGCAACCGATGGGCGACGTCCGTGTGCTGCGGATGAAGAAGCAGGCGTACTTTTCCATGTTACGGCAAAGTCCGGAAGCGGCGCTGGAAGTGATTCGGTATCTGGGCAATCGCCTCAACGAGGCCCAGGAAAAAGCCAAGATCCTTGCGCTGGACCGGGCGGATCAACGGCTCGCGGCGCTGCTTGCGGATCTGGCGGATCGAAACGGCGTCCGGGAGGCGGCTGGTATCCGGCTACCGATGCGGTTGACGCGTCAGGACATGGCCAATATGGTTGGAACCACCACAGAAACCACCATTCGAATCATGAGCCGGTTCAAGCGTGAGCGGCTCGTATTCGGCACGGCCAATCGGTTACTCATTCGAGACCTCGATCGTCTGAAAAAACTCGCTTCGATCTAAGTCTTCCTCCCTGCAACCCTTCTGAGTTTGCGATATTTTCAAAACATGACGCGCGTCATGTTTCTGGTAACCCAGATCCGATATGCTTCGCTCGCCCAGGATTCCGAGCCCATCCAACGATAAACGTGGACGGGTCGTCGGATTCGGGAGCGGCTGATATCACCTTTTGAAGGAGTCACGTTGATGGACGCACGAAGCAGGATTCGGTTTTCTGGTACGGCAGTGGGCGTGGCCGCCATGGCGGTGTGGGCGCTGCTGGTGTCCGCGCCGGGATGGGCCAAGACGCATGAGGTCAAGATGACCGCAGTCGAAACCAGGGTTGTCATCGACGGTAGTGGGGAGAAGTATGCCGCCTGGACGTTCAACGGCCAGGTGCCGGGCCCGGTGGTCCGCGTCAAGGAGGGCGACACGGTGAACTTCACCCTGGAGAATCCCGCCACCAACAAGTTTCCGCACGCGATGGATTTTCACGCCGCGGAGATCGACTTTTTGAAAAATTACAAGGCGATCAATCCCGGGGAGACAATCAGCTTCACCTACGTGGCGAAGAAGCCGGGCATCTTCTTCTATCACTGTGGGGCACCCCCGATGATCCAACACGTGGCGCGCGGCATGTTTGGCGCCATCATCGTGGATCCGAAAAATGCCAGCGCCTGGCCCAAAGCCGATCGGGAATACGTACTCATTCAATCGGAGTTCTTCAAGAATCCGGACGACGTTCAGGCCATGTTCGACCGCAAGTTCGACCATATGCTGTTTAATGGAGGTATCTTCAAATACCACCCGTTCGTCACGGGCGGCGGCAAATTGGATGCGAAACCCGGCGAGCGCGTCCGCGTCTACTTCGTCAACGCCGGGCCGAACGAATTTTCTTCGTTTCAC
Source organism: Nitrospira sp. (assembly GCA_036984305.1). Classification (NCBI taxonomy): domain Bacteria; kingdom Pseudomonadati; phylum Nitrospirota; class Nitrospiria; order Nitrospirales; family Nitrospiraceae; genus Nitrospira; species Nitrospira sp. Next base: position 2,329,791 of record BQWY01000001.1, on the reverse strand, counting down.
CCCATCGGTGAGATTTGGGACAATGTGTACGAGAGCGGGAATCCGGCCAACAAATTGACCGGAGTGCAAACGTACGTGGTGGGGCCCGGTAGTGCCGCTACCTTCGACGTGGTCGTCGAATCGGCGGGGGCGTATCCCATCGTCACCCATTCGCTCACCGGTGCGCTACGCGGGGCGATCGCCGTCCTGGTGGCGAGTCCGGATGCGAAACCGGCGCCCCTTATGCCGATGGTGCCATGGGTGGTGAAGACGCCTCAGACTGAGATCACCCCGTCCGAGATTCAGTGAAGAGCCGGAAGTCCTACGCGACGACATTCGGCCCGCGCCGTCGAAACGGTGGGGGCCGAATCGCGGTGGGGACGCGCTAGGGATTGGGCGCGACGAAGACGAGTACTGTGAGCCTACGCTCGGTGTGATTTTTCAATCCATGTTGCTCTCCGGCCGGGGCCATGGTCCCCTGATTCGGTCCCAGCACGCGCTTTTCCGTGCCGACTTGAAACGTGCCCTCTCCCTCCAGGACCAGGTAGACCTTGTCCTGGTCGCCATGTACGTGCCCCTTTTGTTCCTGTCCAGGTTCGAAGCAATACACGTCGCAAAAAAATCGCGGCGTCTGAAAAATATTGTTCTTTTTCATCTTCTCCGCGCCAAATTGCTGATAGTCCAACAGATTAATCACGTTCATCCAGCTCTCGCTCCTCGTTGGTTTGATTTAGGGCATTCCCGATTCACGGTGGGTGTCTATTCCGACGCACGTGTCGTCCGGGCCTGGTCGAGCCGACGCAGGAGTGAATCGACGGGAACCAGATGGCGTCCGAGACCCAGATCCTTCGCGGGGATCCCCATGGCGAGCCCGAGTAGCTGCGGCAGGTGCAGAATCGGAAGATTGAGTGCAGTGCCTACAGCTTCCCCCGCCCGCTCTTGGTAAATGTCCAGGCTCATATGGCAGAGTGGACAGGGGGTGACCATGGCGTGGGCGCCTTGCTGTTTTGCTTCGTTCATATTCTGTCCGGACATGGCCATCGCAATGGCCTCCTTCTCGAGGATGATTGGAAACCCACAGCATTTGGTACGTCCCGCGTATGACACCGCCTCGCCGCCGACGGCGCGGATGACCTTCTCGAGCGAAGAGGGATTTTCGGGATCGTCGAATCCCAATTCCCACGAAGGCCGCAAGATATAGCACCCATAAAACGGTGCGAGACGAAGGTCGGACAAGGGAGCGAGAAGCTCCTGACGAAGGCGGCCGAGCCCGATATCCTTGACCAGAATCCAGAGCAGATGTTTCACCTGCACCGTTCCCTGGTACGACTGGCCGTCCCGAGCGAGTTGCGCATTGATCCGAGCCATCGTGTCGGGCTCTCCCTTGAGCCGCCGATTCGCGGCACTCATGACACCCTGGCACGTGCCGCAGATCGTCATGACATCGAGGTGCAGAGCCTCAGCTTGCGCGAAGGTTCTCGCGTTGATCGTCAAGGCCAGCTCGGGATCGGCTTCTGTGACGACCCCGGCTCCGCAACAAGCGGCAGCTTTCAGCTCGACGACCTCGATGCCCAACCGTGGCAGGACCGCCATGGTGGATTCGTAGAGTTCAGGCGTCGCGCCTTGGGCCGCGCATCCGGGATAGAGGGCGTAGCGATGCGGCATGATCGTTCGGAGACATCTCCTAAAGATGAGATGTTCGTCGGGTATCTATACACGGCGGGGCGGGTCTCGGCAAGCGGCGACGTAGGTGAGACCTACTGAGAGGGGACGGCCCGGCGGTACTGACGACGCAATTCATCCAGTGACGCTTCGAGGCCCTTGCGCATCCGATCCCAGGCCGCCTGACCCGCCACCTTGATGTCCTCGAGTTTCCGCCTGGTTTCTTCCTTCCGCCGTTCCAGGTCGGCGAGCGACGCCTCGGCCCGCTGACGGGTTTCTCCAGACAATTGGTCCATGCGCGTTTGCAGGCGTTGGATTCCACCCTCGACTTCGTTGAACTCGGCCTGGATTTTCCTCTCGGCCTCGGCGCGTTCCTGCTCCGCATAGTCGGTGGCGGTCTCGAAGGCTTCGCCTGCCTTGTGCTGGACATCCCTCGTGGAGGTCGGCGATGTCTCAGCCGCAAGCATGCCCGGCATCGCAAGCAGGAGCGCAAAAAGCCAGGTGCACACGAGCATCGGCAACCTCCTGAGATTCAGAAGATCGATGGAGCGGATTAGTTGCGGCCGCACATCGCGTTGGGCCGCTGCCGTGTCGGGAGGGTGTACGAAAGGCGAGTACACGTGTATGAAGCATACCCGAGGGACCCCATTTTGTCATGCGGCGGTCCGGAAAGGGTTCTGCGTCGAGGCTCAAGGTTTCTCGTGCCGCATCCGACAAGATCGGTATCGACACAGACCAGCGTATCAACCCCGGAGAGAGCTATGCCTTCACAGACTGCCAAGGAAATGACCGCCGAAGTCCGTCAGTCCTTTGCGCAGGCGCTCGAGGAGCGCGTCGCCAACGGGACCGTTCAACTCCCGCTGTTGCCTCGCGTGGCGACGCAGGTACTATCCCTGGTGAACGATCCCAACTCGGATGCCGCTAAATTTGCCGCGCTGATCCACCAGGACCAGGCGTTGGCCGCACACGTTCTTCGCATTGCCAATTCACCGGCCTATATGCCAAAGGTGCCCATCGTGTCATTGCAGCATGCGGTGTCGATGTTAGGGATCAACCTTCTGTCGGAGATCGCGTTCACCGTGTCGTTGAAAGCCGGAACGTTTCAGGCTCCCGGCTTTGAGCAGGACCTGGAAGTGATGTGGTGGCATGCGGTGGCGAGCGGCGCCTATGCAAAAGAAGTGGCCAAACTCAAGCGACACAACCTGGAAAGCGCCTATATCTGCGGCCTGCTGCACGCCATTGGGAAGCCGATCGTGCTCAATATCTGTGTCAAGCTGGGAAAGGAACTCGGCGTCACGCTCGACCAGGGGTCCATGAAGTCGCTCGTCGAGGACCATCACGTTCAAGTCGGCCTCCTCGTCGGTGAGAAATGGGCATTGCCGGCCCAGGTCCGGGAGGCTATTGCCCACTATCAACAGTACGATCAGGCCCAGACCTTCAAACAAGAGGTCATGATGGCCACCGTTGCAGATCGATTTGCCAGCTTCATTCTTGGCCTGGAGGACATGACCGTGGACGTTCTGTACGATCACCCCGCGTACGCGGATCTCAATCTCTACCCCAAGGACTTGGCCGCCCTCGTTTCGGCCCAGGACATGGTCAAGAAGCTCGTCAACAGCATGTCCGTATGAGCACGGCGAAATACGATATTGTGGTCGTCGGGAGCGGTCCGGCCGGTCAGAAGGCGGCGGTCATGGCGGCAAAGGCCGGGAAGCGTGTCGCGGTGGTCGAGCGCGAGCAGGGTTTGGGCGGGGGCTGCGTCTACCGGGGCACCATCCCCAGCAAGACGTTGCGCGAGACCGCCCTGAGCCTTGACCGGATCAAGCGTGGCGCGCAGGCGTTTGAGTGCCGTCTCAAGGAAGGAATCGAGGTCGGCATCCTCATGCATCGGTTGGCCGAAGTGGTAGAGGCCCACAGCCGATACATGACCGCGCAATTGAAACGGAACCACATTGCCTTTCTGCATGGATGCTGCAAATTCGTCTCCGATCACGTGTTGGAGTTGACCACGGTCGATGGGCTTACGCAGGCATTGCAGGCCGATGTCATCGTATTGGCGGCGGGGTCCCGGCCGAAGGCGCCTCACAACGTGCCCGTCGACCACGAGCACATCCTCGACAGCGATTCCATCCTGTCCATGATCTATCTGCCGAAATCGCTGGCCATCCTCGGCGGTGGGGTGATTGCCTGCGAATATGCCTCGATTTTCTCACTCCTCGGCGTGGCCGTCACGTTGATCGACCTCTCCGATCGTCCCCTACGGTTCATGGACGAAGAGATCGTCCAGCGATTTCTGCATGCCTTTATCGACCACGGAGGACGCTATATCGGTCAGGCCCACATCGAATCCGTCCGTTGGGACGGCGTTACATCGGTCGTCACCACCTTGGCCGGCGGCGACATCATCAAAGCCGAAAAGATGCTGGCAGCGCTGGGACGTCAGCCGAACATCGACGACCTGGATGTAGAGATGGCGGGCCTCTCCTCCAACGAACGAGGCTTTATTACGGTCGATCGGAATGGACAGACGTCGGTCCCGCACATCTACGTTGTGGGCGACATGGCGGGGCCGCCCTCGTTGGCCTCGGCGGCGATGGAACAGGGTCGTCGCGCGGTCGCGCACGCGCTGGGCACACCGGTGGAGTCCGCAGACCACTACATTCCCATGGGGATCTATACAATCCCGGAAATCGCGAGCGTGGGACTCGATGAGCCCAAAGCGCGGGCGCGGTTCCGAAATGTCATCGTAGGGCGGGCCGCATTCGACGAAGTGGCCAAGGCGCAGATTGCGGGAACGAACGGGGGATTATTGAAGCTGGTAGCCGGACCGGACGGACGGCAGATTCTGGGTGTGCAGGTCGTCGGTGAGCACGCCACCGAATTGGTGCATCTGGCAGAACTCGTCTTGCTCAATGGGAATCCCGTCGATACGTTTGTCGAGAGCATCTTCAACTTTCCCACGTATGCTGAGGCCTATCGGATTGCCGCGTTGGACATCGTCAAGCAGCGGAGCAAGATCGAACCTCTCGCCAAAGCAAGCTGACCTCCCTTATCGAGTCTTCATGCAACGCATCCCTGCGTGAGACTGCATGATGCCCCCGCATCCCTTTCCACCACTGGCGGTCGCACAAGACATGGCTGGGTCGAGGGACGCCCTTTTGACCTCCGCCATGAGCCTACGTTAGGCTATCTCACCAAGCCCGGATCGGGTGATCGCGGGGGAGCATGAATCGAAACGAGCGGCGCGCACAGGAAAAGCGGCAGCGGGCTGTCGGGCGTTCCGGCGACCGAATTCAGCAGGCATGGCTTGAGGCGCGAGCCCATCATGGGGCCGGTCGTTTGGCGGAAGCCGCCGATCTCTACCAGCGCATTCTCGAAGAGGATCCCCACCACGCTGAGGCCGCGCATCTCCTGGGACTGATCGCCTATCGTATGGGCCGTCTGACTGAGGCGGTGGAGTTGATCCAAACCGCGATCGATTCCGCGCCCCGCCAGCCCGCCTATCATTTCAACCTCGGTGTCGTGAGTCAGAAGCAGGGCGCGTTGGATCTGGCGGAACATGCCTATCGCAAGGCCGTGGACCTCCACCCACGCTATGTGGAAGCACTCAGCAATCTGGGCAACCTTCTCCGTGACAAGGCTCGATATCCGGAGGCCGAGGAGTGTTATCGCCGCGCAATTGCGCTATCCGCCGAGTCTCCCGATCTCCGCAACAATCTTGGCGTCGTCTTGAAAGAGTTGGGACGCGCGACGGACGCGCAGGCGTCGTACGAGCATGCACTCCGTTTGAATCCGGATCACCTTGAAACACGAAACAACTTGGGACTGTTGTGGATGGAGGCCGGCCATTACGACGAAGCCCGTGCGTGTTTCGAGCAGGCGCGGCGGGCGGATCCCACTCAGTGGAAGAGTCATTACAATCTCGGGCTCCTTGCCGTTTGGCAAGGGCGTCACGACGAGGCCGCACGCGCTCTCGAGGCATCGGCCCGGCTCAAGCATGATCACGGTCGGGCTGTGCGTCCTTCTCTGGTTTCATGCGCGCGCCTCAAACACGACGAGGAACAGATTGCCTATCTCGTCGACCGTGGTCTGCTCGGGCAGGGCCAGCTTTCGTACCTCGATGCACTTCGGCGCGCAAGGGCTGCTGCCGATACGGCGTCACCAACCGAGACGTGGGTGAGGCTGGCGCCGCAGGAGGCAGACGTGCTCGCATCTTCGTGGAATCGTCTGCTCTATCTTGGGAACGCGCCGCGCCTTGCTGGAGGGGCGCTCAATCCGAGCCTGGATGTCCAGGCCGTCGAAGCCCAATGGCTCGCCAAGCGTCCGGAAATCCTCTACGTCGACCATCTGTTGAGCGACGAAGCCCTGACTTCTCTCAGACGGTTTTGCCTGGAAGCCACGATCTGGAAGAAGGAATATGAAAACGGCTATCTCGGTGCGTTCATCGGCGATGGGTTCGGAACTCCCCTGCTCTTCCAGATTGCCGAAGAACTCCGCACGCGATTTCCACGCATCTTCAAGGACCATCGCCTGACTCAATCGTGGTCGTTCAAACACGACAGCGCCCGGCGGGGATTGGGTATGCACGCGGATGCGGCGGCAGTGAATGTCAATTTTTGGGTCACGCCCGACGAGGCTAATCTGGACCCGGAAAGTGGTGGACTGCTCGTCTGGGACAAGGAAGCGCCGCTCGAGTGGAATTTCAAGGAATATAACAGCGAAAAAAATCGTGCGAAGATTCGAGCGTTTCTTGATCAAACCGGAGCGAGGATGGTCCGGGTGCCCTATCGATGCAATCGCGCGGTTATCTTCAACTCGGATCTTTTTCACGAGACCGATGACGTGCGCTTCCGCGACACGTATCTCTCCCGCCGGATCAATATCACGTTGCTCTATGGGTTCCGAGCCAAGGAGTGAGGATTGATTGCGCTCAGTGCCCCACCGGTCCTAGCAGAAGGCAGGTCAGCCGAACAGACTCGACTGCCAAACGACTTGAGGTGATTCTCCGCCGGCGTCAATGGGGAGAGGCTGGGCCTGAAGAGCCGGCGGTACAAGCAAGCTTGGTATGGAGCGGGCGATGGGATTTGAACCCACGACAACTAGCTTGGGAAGCTAGGACTCTACCACTGAGCTACGCCCGCTCACAGAGGTTTTTCGAGGAGTTACGGTCTCGGTCCCAGCGGCAGATATTATTACCATGGTCATGCTGCGGGGGTCAATGCGCTCATGGACGTGGTGGTCTTGATGCGCTCTTTACTCGTGATCTCGTACGATTAGATAGCCGCTTGTTTTTCACCTGGATTCGCCCGAGCGTTACCTCGACTTGAGCGAAGCCATGTCGATGGAGAACCGATACTTCACATCGGACTTGAGTAGTCTGTCGTAGGCTTCGTTGACTTTTGGCATGGGAATCACTTCAACGTCGGTGGTAAGGCTGTGCCTCCCGCAGAAGTCGAGTATCTCCTGAGTTTCCGCGATGCCGCCAATAGGAGACCCAGACAGACTGCGCCGACCCAAAATCAAATCGAATGCCGGGACGGCGAGAGGCTTCTCAGGTGCACCAACGAGCGTGATATTTACATCGCGGGCGAGGAGGCCGACGTAGGCGCTGATATCGTGATCGGTAGTTCACCCGTGCTCGGTCTTCCGGTCCCACACTTCAGAGGATGAAGATGGCCAGAGTTGGTTTCGTAAATCTAACCGTTTATACGACGACTGGCGGCCAGAAGCGGAAGTGCGGAAGGTCAAATTGGGCTTCGGAATGCGAGCGTTTGCCGATTCGTAACGCGAAGCGGACTCAAGCAGGAACGTACGTCAACTGGATAACGTTCTTACCAATCCGATCACTTGCTACAAGGCGTAGCGGCGGCCGGGGGCCAGCGAAGAATGGCTTGCCGCGACCAAGTACGACCGGGTGGAGGTAGATTAGGTACTCATCAATAAGGCCAAGCTCGGTCAGGCTATGTGCAAGGGCTGGTCCGCCGACTTCAATCTCGCCTGCAAGCTCATCCTTCAGTTTGCGGATTAGCGCTCCGATGTCATCCTGAACAAGTGTGGCGTTGGGGCCAACAGACTTCAACGAGCGTGACACGACCCATTTCTGTTGTTTTCGCCACGCCACCGCGAATTCACGTTCGTCTGGTGTCCACTCAGGATGGTCTTCGTCCCAATATTGCATCACCTCGTACAATCGGCGGCCGTACACGCTGCCCGTCAAGCCGCGCGCTTGCTCAATGAAGTGACGAAATAGCGAGGAGTCTGGCGCAAATGCCTCTGCCTCGTGATCGATGTAGCCGTCGAGTGATTGGTTCATTCCGTAGATGATCTTCGCCATGCTATGTATCCCCCGTTGAGGTTTTTCAGCATAACTCGTGCCCCTCACGCGCTAGTCGTTCATGATCGGTCAAAATCGACATCCGAAAACTACTTTTTGCTAGTCTCAAAAATGGAGCAATCCAGCGAGCGTAGCTCAAATCCTTCTCTGCTGAGAACCTCGAAAGTACTTCAAGGCGATCAAGCCAGGCCCGGCCCTGGATTGTGTCCCGATGATCTTCGATATAGGTTGCGGAGAGCGAGTGCGCGATCTCTATCATATTGGTTATGTCATGTGTGGGCTCAGCGCGTGCGTAGGCTTGTAGTAGACAAGTTACCTTTTTACTCGCGTCTGAAACATAGTCGCCACGGGTGGCAAGTATGCTCGCCAACGGGCCATAGCGAGTTCTAGTTCATCAAGATACGCTAGCAGTTGTTTGGTTACGATTGTGGCCTCGGCCTCACCTGGAGCATTGACGATGCCAAGGCTCAACTCGTGCACCCTGTCCCAATCCTCCGTACTGATTCCGTCAGGTATGGGCATGGCGTTTCCACCGTGTCTTGGATAGCGATTGCGACCTGGCAAATGGCATGGGGCTATCATAGCCAGTCTGGATGTTTTGTAAATCTTCCACCCATATCTTGTCCTTAGATTGCCCACCGACCATGGTGATCTGTCACGAACGGCAGGGGCAGTTGAAGGGGGCGCTCCTTCTGTGCGGCAGAAGCACAGCGGCGCCTCGCATTTGACGGTGCTTGGGGGAGCACACTCTTAGGAACTCAAAAACTGGTGCAGTGGCCGGGGCCAATATCACGCGGCTTGCCAATTCGGATTTTTAGGGGTACGAGGAGTGGGGACCTTGTCGGCTGGTATTATTGCGGCATTAGCAAGTGCGACAAAACGGTCAAGGTAAGCTCAATGGGCGCATGCGATTAGGATGTCGCGGGCTCCGCTTTGACGCGTACCTCCCCTACCACTACGCCCTGCATGATGAAGGCGACTTCCCACCGTCGCTGAACGAATAGTAACCCCTCGTCGCGGTGACAATACAAATAGGTGAGATTTTGTTCGTCTCTCCAGGGCGCATGCCACTGGTAGACGCATTCGAACCCTGCAGCCTGCGTTCGTTCCTGCGCGTCCGTGATTGAGCTGCCCATGGGCACCATCTTGAGGATCGCCTCGCGCAGGGCGCTCTCGCTCGGGAGTCCTTCCGGAATGGACCGCTCGGACGGGCTGCAGGCGCACAGCAACGTCAGCAGAACGATGGGAAGAGAGCGTGTCACGCGGACTCAGGCGTCATACTCGACGACGGCAAACTTTCGTTTGCCGACGCGAAGGCGGTAGCGCCGTCGGCGTTCCAATGCGAGCGCTCCATTGATGTCCGTCAGTTTCACGCCATCCAGCTCCACTCCGTGCTGAGCAATGAGCCGACGGGCTTCGCTTTTGGAGGACACGAGACCGGTCTTCGCGACCAGCTCGACATAGCCGATTCCGGGAACGGTGGGGTCTTTCAGATCCGCAGACGTCAACGTGAGGCGTACGTCTGGCTCGTCCGGGAATTCCTTCTCTCTGAAGGTGTGCTGGAAATCTTCTCGAGCCTGCCGTCCCGCGTCGGCCCCGTGGTATCGGGCGACGAGCTGTTCCCCGAGCGACAATTTGGCTTCCATCGGATGGAGCGATCGGACTCGTGCCAAGTCTTCCGTGGTCACTAACTCGTAGTATCGAAACATCAGCGGATCGCTGATCGACATGACTTTGCCGAACATGTCCGATGGCGCGTCCTCGAGCGCGATGTAATTGCCGACGCTCTTGCTCATTTTCTTGACGCCGTCCGTGCCTTCGAGCAGCGGCATGGTCAAGACGACCTGCGGCTCCTGACCGTAATCCCGCTGCAGCTCCCGTCCGACCAGCAAGTTGAACTTCTGATCCGTTCCGCCCAATTCAACGTCTGCTTTCAACGCCACCGAGTCGTACCCTTGTACCAGCGGGTAGAGGAATTCATGCACGCTGATGGGCTTCTGTTCCTGAAACCGTTTCTGAAAATCGTCCCGCTCCATCATTCTCGCGACCCGATAGTGCGAGGCCAGTTGGATCAGGCCGTCGGCCGACATGGGAGTCATCCATTCGCTGTTGAAGACAATCTGTGTTTTCGCCGGGTCTAGAATCTTGAAAATCTGGCGTTGGTACGTCCTGGCATTCTGCTCCACCTGCTGCCGCGTTAAGGCCTTCCGTGTTTCGGACACGCCGGTGGGATCGCCGATCATGCCGGTGAAATCGCCGATGAGAAACACGACGTGATGCCCGAGATCCTGGAAGTGTTTCAGCTTATGGATGAGAACCGTATGTCCCAGATGCAGATCGGGCGCCGTGGGATCGAAGCCGGCTTTGATGCGAAGCGGCCGTTGCTCCTTCAGGGATCGGGTCAGCTTCTGCTCGAGCTCTCGTACTTGGATCACCTCCACGGCACCGCGGAGGATCAGTTCCATCTGGCTCGAGACATCGCTCATGAGTCGTGCGAGTCCTGCGGGAGCATGAGCCGAGAGGGTGCTGGGCCAGGCGCTGCGGACACCGTCACCAAGGGAGCCACGCGCGCGTATCGTTTGGCGCCGATTCCCTTCACGGCCCGGAGTTCCTCCACGCTGGTGAACCGGCCATGCGCCATTCGGTACGCCACGAGTTGTCGAGCGAGTCCGGGACCAATTCCGGGAAGTCGCTCGAACTGATGCTGCGTGGCGCGGTTCAGATCGAGCCTGGCCTGGTTCGCCGAAAACTGAGGTTGGCCGTGGGCCGCGCCGCTCCCCTCCAGGGTCCGGAGGCGCGACGGCGTGGAATCGCCGACCGTCGTCGACGGCTGTGTCACGACCTGCTGAGGCGGTGGTTCGGGGGATACCGTGGCCGTAATGATCATGGGCTCAGGCGAGACGACAGTGTCCTCGGGAACGAGCGGTAACGGCGGCCGTTGCGAGAGGATCGCCGTGACTGCGAAAGCGGAAACCAGCAGCATGGCTAATTTGGACATGAGGGAACGCAGCATCGCTCAAACCCTCACGTGCGCTTCCTGGCAAGATGAATAGCCTTCCCTGAGACGTCCTCGGCCGCCTCCATCATTCCCTCCGCCAAGGTGGGATGGGCATGAATCATGTCGGCCACTTGCTCGACCGTGGCACCAACACGCATGGCCAATGCAGCCTCATGGATGAGATCCGCCGCATGGGCTCCCATAATGTGCACACCGAGCAAGACTCCTGTCGAGGCCTCGGCAACGATTTTATAGATCCCTGCGGTATCGCCGGTTGCTTGGGCCTTGCCGATCCCCTGGTAGCGAAATCGTCCGATTCGGAGCGTATCGGCCGGATTGCGCCCCTCGGCGATTTCCCGGTCGCGTGCCTGGGCTTCAGTGAGGCCGACACGTCCGATCTCGGGTAAGGTAAAGATCCCTGCCGGAATCACGCTGTAGTCGATGGTCCGCCTATGCCCGAGAATATTTTCCACCGCGACCTTGCCCTGGGCCGACGCCACGTGCGCGAGCATGGCCTTGCCCGTGACGTCGCCGATGGCGTAAATGCCGGGGACACTGGTTTGCATGCGCTCGTCGACCAGGATCTCGCCTCGCGGACCAAGCTTCACTCCCGCCTCGGATAAGCCGAGACCGTGCGAATTGAAGCCACGCCCGACAGAAACGAGCACGCAGTCGGTGGTCACGGTGGACTCATCCTTCAGAGTGCAGCGAACGCTCGATGGGGAGCCCTGCACGTGCTGGACGGTCGTACCCGTGAGCAATGTCACGCCACGCTTGCGTAGCTCTCGGTCCATCAGGCCGGCAATTTCCTCGTCCTCCAAAGGGAGAATTCTGTGCTGCAATTCCACGACCGTGACCTGCGTGCCGATTCCACTGTACAGCGACGCAAATTCACAGCCTTCAACTCCGGCTCCAATGATGAGCATGCTCGATGGGATGGTGTCCAGATCGAGGGCCTCCTTGCTGGTGAGAATCCGCCGACCGTCGACGGGAAACATCGGCAGATTCGGCCACGAGGATCCGGTTGCAACGACGATGGCATCGGCCGTGAGCCGACGCTCCTCTCCAGTCTTCGACGTCACGAGCACGGTATGTCCGTCGGTGAGTCGACCCGTTCCGTCGATGTGCTCGATACCCCACGTTTTAAACAACGTGGCGATCCCCCTCACCAAGTTCGTCACGACTTTGTTCTTCCGTTCCACCATCTGGGCCAGGTGATACGTCGGAGGTCCGCCGAATTGGAGGCCGAAGTCCGCGGCCTTTTTGGCCTTGTCGCCCAGCTCCACGACGGACAAGAGTGCTTTGCTCGGGATGCAACCCCAGTTGAGGCAGACGCCGCCGAGCGCCTGCCGCTCCACTACTGTCACTCGCGCTCCGAGTTGGGCCGCGCGAATGGCCGCGACGTACCCACCGGGTCCGGCGCCGATCAGGACGATGTGGAGAGGGGGCGACATGATGGGGACGTGCGTAGGAATGGAGGAAGGAGTCGGTTGAGGGCAATCGCCCGTTTCTCGATCGAGTCGAAACCTCAGCCCTTCTGCTTGGCCAAAAACGCGTCGTATTGGGCGGACGTCATCAGCGCATCGACCTGAGTTGGGTCGGAGAGCTCGATGACCACCATCCACCCCTTGCCGTATGGATCGCTGTTCACGGCTTCCGGATGGTCCTTCAAGTCCCCGTTGACCTTTGCGATGGTACCGCTGACCGGGGAGAAAATGCTCGAGGTGGTTTTCGTCGATTCCACCTCCCCGATTTGTTGCCCGGAACTGATCGTCGTGCCCGCTTTTGGGAGGTCGATGAATACGATATCGCCAAGCGCGTCCTGGGCGTAGTCGCTGATTCCCAGTGTGGCTTGCGATCCGTTGACTCGAACCCACTCATGCTCTTCATGGTAGCGCAGATCGGCCGGATTCATGATGGTGGCAGTCTCCCTATTGAATGGATAGCGAACGTAAACGGGTCGACGGATCGTAGTGCACCACTCCGCATGTGTCAAGGCTGGTCAGCCCACATTCTCACGAGGGCTTGCGACAACCCCGCGGGAGCCTGTCATCTTTTTTCTCATGCCGCGATGGACGCGGCGTATCGGGGTGCTCGCAGGAGAAGCCATCGTAGACCAGGAGGGCTACGGCGTGGGTGCCGTGATCACAAGGTTGATGCCGCGCGATCTGAGGATTTGCACTTGGGGAGCATTCAACAGGCGCGACAGCGAGGCACGATCGAGATGCGAAACCGGTTCCAGAAGCCAGAGCCGTTCCGCCGATCCGACGTAGTCCAACGTGCGCGTGACCTGATCGGCGAAGGCCGAGCCTGACGGCGAACCGGGTCCGGTGGTTGCTTGTGGGGACAGAGCGGCGAGAGGGAGTGCCACCCCGAACCCTCGACTGGCGGCTTCGAGAAGATCTTCCCCATGTTCGAGAAGACCGATGGGGCTGTTGGTCAGCGACACGTCGTGAAACGCGATGGCCACGTGCAAACCGGTGTGCTGGCGGCGCATCGCCGCCCGAAAGCGGTCGAGCACGTTCAACTGCTCACGAGCTTGCCAACCGGCCCATCGCCAGAAGTACCCTGCTATTGGATCCGACGATGGTGCGGTGGGCGTGATGCTGTGGCCGTGTACCGGTATGGTGTGGGCATAACTCAAGACCTGTACGGGATCGAGGTCGGCACCGACACTTTGCGCGAACTGCGCCAGCCCCTTACCACTGATATGGTAGCGTGGCCCGTTGCGGCTCCCGAAGAGTGCGATCAAACCGTCCACTTGCGTCCGAGCCAGGTCGGAGAGAAAGCCGGTCAGATATTCCTGCACGGCGGGATGGAGCACGTCGAACGAACGCGTCGGCGTGAGTTGGCGCGTGCGCTCGTCCAAGACGTAGGTGGTCCAACCCAAGGTCGGATCGAGCCAGGGCATTTGCGTCAAGTCGAGGGAGGCAAAGACCGTCAGGCCCAAGTCGTGCGCCAACGGGATGAGTTCGGTAAAGAGATCGCGGTCCAGGCGTGCCCAGGTGGTGCGGAAATACACGCCGGACGCGGTCTGTCGGCTAACCGGTGCCACATCGAGGACCAGGGTGGTAATGCCCTCAGCCAGCAAGGGTGTCAACCATTCTTCCCAACGGGCGGGATCCGGCAGGTGGGCGGGGTCCAGTGCAATCGCCACGAATCCGGATGTGGCCGACGTGGCGCGCCCCAGCACGCGGGTGAGCACGGAAATTCGGTCCCGCACCTGCGTGTTGAGCGCGGGCGGAAGGCCGGGCGGATGCGCCGCGGCGGCGACAATGATGCGGTATTGCGCGAGTGCGGCATGCCATTCCCCCAACTCCTCGTACGATCGCCCCAGGATCCAGCGTGCCTCTACCGCGTTGGCTGTATGGGCATGTAATTCGAGGAAATGACGCAGCAGCCGGGAAGCCGTTTGAAAACGGCCGGCCTCGAAATGCGCGCGCGCTTCGGCAAGGGCCCGTAACTCCGCTTCGACGGTGGCAGTCCGCGACGGTGGAGTCACCGATGGGGTGATCGGGGGGCTCGAGCGTGGGCATCCCGCCATGATCAGCGCCAGCACCAGCAGAAGAGGGGGAGCCAAGCAGGCCGTGAGAGGCGGCAAGGAGGAAGATGGCCGACGTGCCGGCATCACTGCAGACGAGTCAGCGACGGCCACGGTGAGCAATGTGCCACTCGCTCACATGATTCATGACGGCTCGAGACGACCCCGTAAGCCCCCATTTGGGATGGGGAGCCCTGATGGTTCAACTCCGTCCGTTTGGGCACCGACCCAGTCCAACCTCGGCCGTTGTGCCGGTGGAGCGGCAAATGCGGACACAGCGCCAACATGTCACGTGAGAGTTGAGCGGTGATTATCGTGCGACCATGTCCATTTCTGGAAAGAAGTACCCGATTTCGAAGCGCGCCGTGTCCGGTCCGTCTGAGCCGTGCGTGGCATTGAACTCGATGTTCGTACCAAAGAGTTTGCGAAGCGTATTGGCCTCGGCCTTTGCCGGATCGGTAGCCCCCATGAGATCGCGGTGCCTCTTGATCGCATCGTCTCCAGACAGAACCAGAACTACGCACGGACCTGAAGACATGAAGGTACAGAGGCTATCGAAGAACGGCCTCGCTGCATGTACGGCATAGAAGCCCTGCGCGACCGATTTCGACAACTGCATCATCTTGATCGCGACCGGTTGCAGGCCGGCCTTTTCATATCGGGCGATGATCTCCCCGATCACATGTTTTTTCACGGCATCCGGTTTGATAATCGCCAAGGTCCGCTCAACCATTCGCGCGCAACTCCTTCAAGAGGTGGTCGAAAGAAATCGTAGACGTGAGCGCATTATAGAGAAGCGCTTTCCGGCCTTCAAGGCAGATTGGACGATGAGCGAGCGGTGGCGTCTGGATCGAAAGGAAGTGCAACCACTTCACGCCCGATGGCGCTCGAAAATCTCGGCCGGGTGCAGTACACCCCGCTCCGTGATGATGGCTGTAATGAGCCCAGCAGGGGTCACGTCGAATGCGGGATTGAGCACGTCCACGTCTGCCGGAGCAGTCCGAGTTCCTCCCAACGTCGTCCGCACTTCTTCCGGGTTTCGCTGTTCGATCGGGATCTCGCGGCCCGAAGGGGTACCAAGGTCGATCGTCGAAGAGGGCGCGGCTACATAAAACGGAATGCCGTGCGCTTTGGCGAGGACGGCGACCGAATAGGTGCCGATCTTGTTCGCCACGTCGCCGTTGGCGGCGATCCGATCGGCGCCCACGATGCAGCTGTCGATCATGCCCTGACACATCAGGCTTCCGGCCATGTTGTCGGTAATGAGCGTCACTGGAATTCGATCTTGGATCAGTTCCCAGGCGGTCAGCCGGGCTCCTTGGAGCACCGGACGTGTTTCATCGGCGATGACCCGGAGTTTTTTCCCCTGCTCCGACGCGGCGCGAATCACGCCGAGCGCGGTCCCGTAGCCACCAGTCGCCAGGGCGCCGGCGTTGCAGTGGGTCAGGATGGTTTGCCCGTCTTTGAGAAGGGCCGCGCCATGGGCTCCCAGCGCCCGGTTCATTGCCACATCTTCCTCGAGTATCGCTTGAGATTCAGTAATCAAACCATGCTGAATGTCTGCGATGGGAAGGGAGTGACGCGCTTCGAGTTTTGTCTTCATTCTGGCCAGGGCCCAGAACAGATTGACGGCAGTTGGCCGCGTGGCCGCCAGATGGTCGGACATGGCCAGGACGGCTTTGCTGAACGTCGGGTAGTCCTTCGCCCGAACGGATTGAGCGCCCAGCGCGAGCCCCATAGCGGCGGTGATACCGATGGCGGGCGCGCCACGGACCTTGAGCTCTCGGATCGCGTCGGCCACGGCCCGGTAGTCCCTGCATTCGAGAAACTCGACGTGCTCGGGCAAGCGGCTTTGGTCCAAGATGCGGACGACCCCGTCTCTCCATTCGACCGTGGGTACCATGGGAAGATAGTAACAGATGCGGACTACCGCCGCCAGGGACCGACGCTGGCGCCACGACGGCGGCTGGGGTGACGCGCCGGTCGATCCGGAAGGAAATTGGCTACGTGTTCTCGTTCCTTCCTGCTTCGTCCCCGTTGTTCGAGCACGGTGAGGATCGCCACCATGATGGCGGCTTGGGCGAGCAGGAGCAGCGCTTCGACGGTGCCGGCTTTTCTCAGCACGATGGCCGCAAGACCAAGGCAGGTCGTCAATCCGAATATCATGAACACGCTGGCAACCCGACTGCCAAGCGCGTTCTCGAGCCGATGATGGAGATGATCTTTGCCGCAATACTCGAGCCAGGTGTGAATCGACGTCACTTTTCCAGTGGCGACTCGGGCGATCGTGATGTGGATCATGTCGTAGATCAACACGCCGAAAATGAGGAGCGGGTTGCTGAACGACACGATCGGATTCTGGTCAGCCCAATTCCCCTTCACCGCGAGACAGGCAAGGGTGAAGCCAAGAAACGTCGATCCGCTGTCGCCAAGAAACACCCGTGCCGGTTTGGTGAAACGAAGGTTGTACGGAAGAAAGCCGAGGCAGGCGCCGATCAACGCCACCGTCACCCACCCCAAACCCGCTTGATCCATGTCGAACGCGACGATGCCCATGAACCCCGCAATGAGGATCGCGAGGCCTGTCGCCAGCCCGTCCATTCCATCGAAGAAATTAAACGCGCTGGTGATGCCGACGATCCACGTCAGCGTCAGCAATACGTTGAGTGTTTCTCCAAGTGGGGTATCCGGGAACAACGTCAGCACCTTGCCGGATGCGATGACTAGAGATGCAGCGGCGATGTGAACCACCAACTTGGTCGTCGCCGAGACTTCCCGGGCATCGTCCATCACTCCGATGGCGAAGAGGGCCGTTGCGGCAACCATCATGGCGACCATCCATCCCGTGACGATCGAGTTCATGAGAATGGCGAGGACGAAGGCCGGATAGATGGCGAGTCCTCCGACCCGAGGCGTTACCGTCTGGTGGATCTTGCGCGCGTTCGGAACGTCGACGAGTCCCCATCGATGTCCAAGTTCGCTGACCCATGGCGTGAGCGTCCAACTGGAGACGCACGCAATCGCGAGAATATAGGCCCAGCGCTGTCCGCCTGCCACGAACACGTCCCGCACGTGCGGAATCAGCAAACCGGTCAAGAGCAGGGTGCCGAGCGCGCTCGTCCACGCCAGTCGTTTCAGCGGAGCCGCACCGGCTTCCAGGTACCCCTCTATCGGGGCCGGATCAGAACTGAGCGACTTCATGACACGTCTCCTGCACCAGTTGAATCACGCGTGAGACCTCCTTGTCGGTCAAGGCCGGATAGAGGGGTATCGAGATCGCCGCTCGTGCCGCTGCTTCGCTGTGCGGGCACTCGGCGTCGCCGAGGTAGCGATGCAACGGTTGAAAAATCGGCCGGCGGCAGTGGAGCCCCAGCTGGGTGCAGGTCTCAAGCCACGCGGTTCCGGCATCGGGGCCGGACCTGTCCGCCTGTGCCTCCACGACGAAGCGAAAGTAATCGTGTGTTCGCTCCGGCGGTGATGCTGGCAGGGTCAAGGGGAGCGATGCCCAGGCCTTACGGTACCGTGCCGCAATCGCCCGTCGTCTGCTCATGAACGCCGGCAGTTTCGAGAGCTGCGCCAAGCCGATCGCAGCATGAAGCTCGGTCATTTTCGCGTTCGTGGCTCCGGCGGTCAGATCCAAAGCCTCGTCGTATTCGCGTAGGCGTCGAACGCGCTCCAGAAGCAGGACGTCGTCGGAGAGGACCATGCCACCTTCCCCTGCACATAAGGGTTTGGTGGCATAAAATGAACAGATCGTGACCAGTCCGGTGGTGCCGACCTTTCGCCCTCCTGCTTCCGCGTCCAATGTTTGAGCGCAGTCCTCGATCAACGGGATGCCGAGTTGCGCGAGTTGGGTCGTCTCGGCTGAGAGGCCGAAGAGATGAGGCACGACGATCGCTTTGGTTCGAGTCGTTTGTAGGCGACGCGCGGACTCAGGATCCAGGTTATAGGTGGTTCGATCGATGTCCGCGATGACCGGAGTGGCGCCGACACGAGTACAGGCTTGCCAGGGCGCCGCGCATACGTAGCTCGGCATGATGACCTCGTCTCCGGGACGGATGTCCATTGCGCGCATGGCAAGTTCAAGCGCAACGGTGCCTGAGCTGACGGCGACGCCGGCCCTTCGCCCGAACCAGTCGGCAACCGCCCGCTCGAACTGCGCCACGACCTGCCCCTGCACGAGTCGCCCGGCACGGACCACGGACACAACGGCATCCTCTTCGGCCTGGCCGAGCGACGGTCGCGAGTGGGGTATCAGAGGTTCTGCGGTCATCGTGACACGTTGATAAACAAGCGCAGGGGAAGAAATCCCTCCGCGTTGCGGACTCGTCCCTGAATTCCCCGAAAGTGTGCGGCCGAACGAATGATGTCCACGATCGACAGTCCTTCGATGTGGGTTTTGGCGACCTGCGAGGCATGCGCACGGAGCGAAGCGATCTTGTCCTCCAGCACCTCGTCGATGTCGACAAAGACCGTCGGGGAGAAGTTTTGCGTGGTCGGACCTTCGTAGAACAGGACGTTCTTGGTATAGCGTGTCGCGGTGATGGTACAGGTGGCGATATGGCGATGATCCTGGTGGGTGTCGTCATGGTAGTGGACGAAGATGAAATCCGGCTGTACCTCGCGCACGACCGACTCGATCCGTTTGATCAACCCGGGGTTGGACGGTACCTGGGTGTCGGGATATCCTCCCCAGAAGATCCGCTCGGCGAGGAGTGTCCTCGCAGCCCGCAACTGCTCTCGATGCCTGGTGTGTCGGGTGGCTCCCCGCTCGCCCTCCGTCATGACCATCAAAAAGATCCGATGACCGTCCTGCGCGTACTTGATCAGGGTGCCTCCGCACCCGGCTTCGATGTCGTCCGGGTGAGCCCCAATGGCCAGCAGGCGCATGGCCTGAGCCTTCGCGTCCTTCATGCCGACCTCCCTTCCAGGAGCCCGG
The DNA here is from genome assembly GCA_036984305.1 of Nitrospira sp. Lineage (NCBI taxonomy): Bacteria > Pseudomonadati > Nitrospirota > Nitrospiria > Nitrospirales > Nitrospiraceae > Nitrospira > Nitrospira sp. The sequence goes on along the minus strand of BQWY01000001.1, from coordinate 2,310,338 downwards.
TCTCGGCGGACTGTGCGCGTAGCCGATGAAATGCGTCCGGGCCTTCGGTCATCATCAGATCGATGGCCGACATACCGGGCAGAAACGGGTCGTAGCATTGACGATAGACCGGATGATGAAACATCTGCGTCTCCAATCGGATCCCCGAGGCTTCGAAGCGCGGACGGTCCATATACGCGTCGGCACCGGCCCCGGCCAGATAGGTGTCGGCGTGCAGGAGCCTGCAGATATCGATCAAGCGATCGGTCGGTTGAGTGCGCAACACCATCTCCGAAGCCAGACGGATCGGAGTCTCGATGCCGAACACAGACAGGAGCCACCGGAGGACCGCGAGATTGAGGTCTGCCAATCGTGCCCACGGCTGAGCGTACACACTCGTGAGGGCGTCGAGACCGATCTGCCGGAAGGGAGCCCGTGCATAGTGAATCTCAATGGCACGCAGGTGTTGTTGCCGCCAGTGCACGTCGTTGTTGATACGGACGTCCCCTATCGATTGTCCGAAATCGTGTAAGACCGGTACGGTGATCCATTGCCAGCGTTCAGCCGTCCGAATGCGGTTGCGGTTTTGCCATTCGTTCTTTTTGAACTGCACGTTATCCAGCACGACGAAGAGATCCGACTGGGCGATTTTGTCGAGATAGCCGAGCCAAGGAAGGAACTGCGGTTGATGGATGGTCGCTTTCATGGGCGAGTCTCCGTCGGCCGCAGGTATATGGGATTACTCAGCAGCTCCCCGCTTCCCGTGACAAGCACTCGATAGGCCGTGGGCTCATCGGGTCGTACGGTGTCGACGACGTCCGCGGTTAATGGAGTGTGTCCTGCCGTCGTCGACACCACCTGGCTGGCTCGTACCACCCTGACCGTGATGGGATGCTCCCCGCCGTCTGTCGCGGAGACACGAATCCGAACGGTCGCCTGTGCACACTGCGCGGGGTCGACCACGTCACCCATCATCGCGACCGAGCCGACCGACGCGCATTGCAGGGCAAACGTATCGAGACGCAACGAATAGCCAGGCTTTTGCCGCTCCACGGCATAGAGCCGGCCGGTCCTGATGGATTCCATCAGCGACGGGACGGACCGGCGCTCGACTGAGACCACCGTCAGCACCTGATCGAGGTCCTTCTTCGCTTGAGCGAGACTGTGAAAGGCGATTTCTCCCAACATCACGGGTGGGTCGGGTCGGTGCCCTCGAGCATACTGCTCGATCAGTTGATCCCACAACCCGCCAGGGTCCACGACGTGATGCGCTTCCTGATAGAGACCGCCGAACCCAGAAAGATTCTTCGTCAGGATGAGCGCCTCGGGGTGCGGGTCGGTCCGGACCGTGACGGTTCCGAGCGGGCCGAAGTCCCGTGTGGTGAAGTCGCGTGCCTCGGTCATGGACCAGAAGGTGAGACCGCCCGACTTCCGTGCCTGATCGATAAAATGCTGATAGGGGGCATACCCCTCCTGGCCGTCGTAGGCGGAAAAGGCGGTGTGGCCAGGCGGCCAGGCGGCCCAGGCCCCGCTTAGCCCAAAGAGAAAGAGGGCGGTTGCGAGGGCGACCCAGCCGGGCCCGACCGTCAGCGAGTGGCCGTCCCGGATGGCCCGACGCCGACGTAGAACGACCCCGATGCCTCCGAGGAGGCACAGCACGGGAACCGTGACGGACACGAGACTCACTCCATCGAGCTGGTAGGACCAAGGATTACCCTGCGCCGGCAGCCCGCGGTATTGCGCGGGTTCCGACAGGCCGAAGACCAAAAGGTTTTTTTGCGTGTCGTGCAGAGTGAGATCCCCCGTGAGGAGCGACCCGGTCCAGTAAGAAAACGGAGCGGCTTCGATCCCGGGAATCAAAAGCAGATTGGGATGCCGCGCTTGGGTGTCGCGTACCTCGCGCAAATAGCGCTCGATACCGTAGTCCAGCAGCGACGGATAGGACACCGCGACGCGCAGCAACTGTCGTAGCGGCGGCAATCCGTACTCATACCGGAGCGTGAAGTTCTCGCTCAGCAAGATCGCGTCCAGGCCCAACTGCTCGGCCCGATGGGCGAGGTCCTCGACGGACATGGATCCGGTGCTGGCCAGACTGTGCACGTGGACGGCGACCCGAAGCGGATGGAGCGGTTCGTGCTGGCTGGCGCGGGCCTCTGCGCCGAGCAGGAGCAAGGCAATGACGCCGTGTAGGATCGTAGTCGTGCGTCGTGCTCTTACCACGCCGGTGCCTTTCGTATGTCCGGCCGGGGCCGGACAGCCTCGTAGATCGATTCGATGGCCGGCACCATCCAGGCGACGTCGTAGTGCGTGCCGATACTGAGACCGGCAGCCAGCCCCATGTCCCGAGCGCGCGCGGGGTTCTGCAAGTGTGTCACGAGGGCGCGGGCCAAGGCGCCGGAATCGGCAGGAGGCACGAGCAAGCCGGTTCGCCGATCCTCCAGCACACCGGGAACGCCGCCGACTCTCGTTGCGATGACCGGCAAGCACGCGGCCATGGCTTCCACCAGCGCCCGCCCCATTCCTTCGTTGAGCGACGGCAGCACAAAAATGTCCATGCCGGCGAGACAGGCCGGCACGTCCTCTTGATGTCCGATCAGGTGCACGCGATCACGAATGCCCAACCAGTCCGCCAATTGCACATAGTCGTCGTGGAGGTGACCGGTGCCGACCAGTACGAGATGCACGCGCGGATGGGCCGGGGCGACTTCGGCGATGGCTTCGATGAGGGTGCGATGTCCCTTAATCTCGGTCAGCCATCCGACGGATCCGACGACCACGGCATCCTCCGGACATCCAAAAAAGACGGGGCGCCGCTTGGGAGTCGTAGCGGTTGCTTGGAAGGGTTCTCGGTCGATGCCGCTCGGGATGACGCTCCAGAGAGAGGGAGTACCGACGTTCCGATCAAGGTAGTCGCGGCGTTCGGCGTCGGTCAAGGCAATGGCATGAGTCGTAATCAACGCCAGCAGCCGCTCCAATTGCAAAAAGACCCAGGATAGCCCACGGCCGAAATGACCGTAAAACACGTGACCGTGCGGCGTGTGGATGATCGTCGGGACCCCGGCCAACCACGCCGCCACGCGTCCGATGGCGCCGGCTTTGGACGTGTGCGTATGAACGACGGCAGGCCGTTCCTCCAAGAACACGTTCCAGATTCTCCATAGTGCACGAAGGTCATCCAGTGGACTGACGTGACGAACCAAGGTGTCCAAGAGCAGACAGCGGACTCCGGCCGATAGCAGACGGTGTGCGTTGTGATGAGTGGCTTCCTCTCCGCCTTGGGCCGTCCATCGACCTGGCTTTCCAGCGATGACGATGGGGGTGTAGTGCGCGCGATCGTGTCCTAACACGGTCAGCATTGTGTTGCGCGCCGATCCGCCCTGGTCGAGTCTGGTGATGACGTGGATGACTTTGATCGGCGACATCGTGCTATCGGCTTTCATTCATGACCCGCAGTGGCGTGCACGTCCGGAATGCTGAATGCGGGACTTTGAGTGCTGAAGGGTGAGCCCCCATCGCGTGTCCAGAAGGACTGAACGAGGTCTTACGCGTGGAAGGTCCTGTAGGCAGCACCAGGCACGTGGCATGTCTCTCATCTCACCCTGCTCCTCACGCCGCTCGCCGTTGTTGACGTTGGTCGCCCATCAGTACGCTTTCAAGGTTGACGATGTGTTGCGACCAGTTCAGCTCACGTTCGATCAACTGGCGCCCCTTGCGCGCAAGCCGTTCCTGCTCGCCCGGTTGCTCGGCACAGCGGCGGAGCAGCCGCCGAATGCCGTCGGCCAACGACTCGGTGTCAGCGCTGTCGGTTACGAGGGCGGGATCGATACGACGGAGTATTTCGGGCAGTGCGCCGATCGGTGTGCCGAGCACGGGTGTGCCGCACGCGAGGGCTTCCACGGTGACCAGCCCAAATCCCTCCAACTGCGCAGTCGGAACCACGACGAGATCGGCCGCCTGGTAATAGCGGCTCAGCTGCTCTTCGGGAACGAAACCGGTCAAGTGCACCCGCCCCGTCAGTCCGTGTCGGTGAATCTGCTCCGCCAGTGCCGATCGCATCGGTCCTTCCCCGCCGATCACCAGCATGACGTCGTGTCCATCCTCGCCGAGCCGTACCATTGCTTCAATCAAGAGATCCAATCCCATCCTGGGCACGAGATTCCGGACGGTGAAGAGTATCGTGCGGTCCTGCGGAAGTCCCAGCTCCCGGCGCACGCGCGGCCTGTCCGCAGCCGGTTGGAAACGTTCCGGGTCGGCTGCCCCGGGAATCTGCCACACGCGTCGATTGGGAATACGATGGAAGCGCAACACGCGGTCGCGCATGAATTCGCTCAGCACGATGACCCGGGAACACCGCGAGATGACGTAGTGCTCGGTCCAATATCGCCCTTGCGTGTTTGCGGAGCGCCGAAGGATATCGACCCCGGAGACGACCTCGTTGGAGCGGGTCGCATACTCCTCATGCGCCAAGGAATGACACATGTACATCCAGGACCGCGGTACGTTTCGCCGCATGAGCATGGGGCCGATCCCGGCCGTGGCCTGGTGGATCAGGACGACATCAGGACGGCGACGTGCGGTTATACGATCGAAGATTTCGGTGGAGCGCTGGATCGTCGACAGGAGAAAGGATACTTCATGGTCGCGCTCCACAAGGAAGCGCCACTCATCGACGCCATCGATGCGGACGTGCGGGCGCGAGTCCGAGATGGGGGCCCGGGTGACCAATTGAACGCGGTGTCCCAATCGTGACAACCCAAGGGCCTGTTCCCTCAGCATCCGTTCGGCACCACCGATGACGTGCGCGGCGGAAACATCCGCTAAAAAAACGAGATTCATATGGTTCCTGCCTGTTGGCGCATCCACAGCTCCAGCACGAGCGCGGCATACAGCTGGTCCGTCAGGTTCCGCCGCCCCGAACGGTGCTCCTCGACCAGCCATCGTACATAGGCGGGACGGAGGATACCGCGCTGGCGCACGGCCTGCTCTCCGAGCAGGTCTCCGACCATACCGGCCAGATCCTCTTTGAACCAGCGTGCAAGGGGTACGCGGAATCCGAGCTTTGGGCCATCCACGACCGAAGGTGGGAGCGTGTGTCGAAACGCATGGCGAAGGAAACCCTTCAACCGTGAGCCGCGGAATCGAAGTGATGCCGGCAGACTCAAGGCGAAGGCCAGAAGGTGATGGTCGCAAAACGGCACCCGCAGTTCGAGCGAATGCGCCATGCTCATACGGTCGCCAAGCCGCAGGAGGTCGTCGGGAAGGTACGTCTGGAGGTCGACGCCCATGGCTCGATCCGCCGGATCGGGGGAATGCCAGGCCTCGAAATAGTGTCGGGCGCGAGCCACAGCCTGGGTCTCGGAGCTAAGGGCGAGATCGTCATGAAGCGCCCGCCATCCCCACTCTTGGGGAAGATGCGTGGTCCAGGCACCGTACTGATCCGCCAGCGGCTCGGTGCCCCAGCGTAGGAAGCGCTTCAGCCGGCCTAGATTGTCACGGCCGTCGACGCCTTCCGGCAACATCGCAGAGCCCAGGGAGGAGAAGGCCCCACGGACGGCGATCGGCAGCCATTGATACCGCGCGGCCAGGCGCATACCCAGATGGCGAGGGTACCCTCCGAACAATTCGTCGCCGCCGACTCCCGACAGGGCGACGGTGACCCGTCGCCTGGCCATCTCGGAGACCAGATACGTTGGAATCGACGAGGAATCGGCGAAGGGCTCGCCCATCGCGCGTACGACCTTGGGTAAGAGCGCGGTGATGTCCGGTCGAAGCACTGCTTCCGTATGGTCCGTCTCAAAACGGCGGGCGACGTCGTGCGCGACCGCTAGTTCGTTATACGAGCGGTCCGCTTCGTGTCCGTATCCGACGGAGAAGGTCTTGATCGGCCCCGGCGTTGCTTCGCGCATCATCGCGAGGATGGCGCTCGAGTCAAGTCCCCCGGAGAGAAAGAGCCCCAGCGGGACGTCGCTGGCGAGATGTGCCCGGACGGCATCCCGAAACAATCCGTAGAAGTGTTCGGCCGCTTCTTCGATGGACGACCATGAAAACCCAGGATAGGCCGGTTCGATGGAGGCGTACCGCCGGACTTGGACGGCGCCCTGGTCACAGATGAGTTGATGTCCCGGCAAGAGTTGGTGCACGCCCTCGTAGATGGTATCCGGTGCCGGCACGTAGAGCCATGTGAGGTAATCGACGAGCGCATCGCGTCGCAACCGTGGCTCTCGCAAAGCGGTGACGAGCGCCGGCAGTTCCGATGCCGCGATGAGGTCCGCTTTGCCGGCTTCAGTCTGGTGGTGGACCGCATAATAGAGCGGTTTGATGCCGAGACGATCTCGGGCGACCACGAGGCGTTGAGCGCGTTGGTCCCACAGCATGTAGGCGAACATCCCGCGCAGACGGGTGATTCCGTCGGGACCCTCTTCTTCGTAGAGATGCGCCAGAACCTCGGTGTCGCATTCGGTTCTAAAGCGGTGCCCTTTGTGAATCAGGTCTTCCCGTAGAGATCGGTAATTGTAGATTTCCCCGTTGAGCGCCACCCAGACCGTGCCGTTTTCGTTCGAGAGGGGTTGATGCCCGCCGCCGGGGTCAATGACCTTGAGCCGTCGTGCGCCGATGGCGACGCCCGGTGCCCTAAAGTGGCCGTGGTCGTCCGGTCCTCGGTGCACGAGGGCATTGAGCATTCGCCCCATCATGTCGGGTGTAGACGGTCCCAGTATGCCCGCGATGCCGCACATCGTGTCTCAGGTCCCTAATGCCCTGTGGAAGATTTCTGCATCTGTTGTTCACGCTGCGTATCGAAGGGCTCGTACCCGTTCGCGTTGTGTCCGTAGTAGGTTCGCAGGAAATAGCTCACTCCCATGGCCAGGCACGCGGTCAGCAGGGCGAGCACGACGATCAGTTCGCTCCATTTCAGCCGCCGGCGCCATCCGGCCGACAACCACCTCATCGATTTACCCTCCCCGCTTGACGGCGATCGCTTCGAGCGAAGGGCCCCATGGATACCGATCCAGTCCGACTGCGGACGCGACGCGGTAGCCGGCGGCCAGCCCGGCTTTGGTGATCCGGCGGCTCCAATCGCTGCGGCAGGCCTCGGCGACATACGCATCCTGCTGACTGAGCGGGGCCGTGCGGACGGCAACGTCGACGAATCCCACACCGTTCAAGAGTGTCCGTAGGGCTTTGGCACCGAACCCATAAAGATGGAAGACCGACAGCCGCGAGACCGCCGTCGGCCATCGATGCGCCAGCAGTCGTACGTGAAACGGACCGTTCGGCACGCGCAGGTACACGACGCCGTCCGGACGCAGGACTCTCCAGGCAGCCTGCATGGCGGCGACGGGATGGCGCAGGTGATCCAGGACGTTGAGGAATACGACGGCGTCTGTCGATTGATCCGGCCACTCGATCTCCGGCCACTCCCCGACGATGATGTGGCGTCCGGCCTGTTGTCCGATTCTGGCGGCCTCCATGGAGGGCTCGATCCCAACGCCCGACCATCCGGTTGCCCCGGCGTGATCGAGCAAGAGACCCGGACCGCACCCGACGTCCAAAAGAGATCCCTCGCGGGGGTGGTGTTCGCGTACACGCTTCATCACGTGACGAAACACGTTGGCCCGCGCATCTGTCGTCTGCTCAGTTGCATACCGGACCCAATACTCTGTACGGTAATGAGCCGCGAGCCGATCCGCTGCGGGAAGATCACGCCGCGCGTACAGTCCGCATCCTTGACATTCCAGCAACTCCAGCCCGGACTCGAGTCGTCTGGCATATGCCAGATGGTGATGGCATGCACAGGCCACGGCTTCCGTCATTGCGATATCCGATTCGTCGAGGCCCCAGTCATCTCAGGCCGCCTCGGCCGCAACGCGCTCGATGAGGCGGATCACCTGCCCCGTCGTACGTTCCGCAGTGAATCGTTGAGCCTGCGCGAGACCGTCGCGGCGGAGACGTTCGCGAAGGTCGTGGTCGGTCAAAATCTGTTCCATGGCCACCGTCATTGCGCCCACGTCTTCGGGATCGAACAGCATCGCTGCGGTATCGACAACCTCCGGAATGGACGCGCGATTCGAGGCGGCTACGGGCGTTCCGCAGGCGAGCGCTTCAAGTGCGGGTAAGCCGAAGCCCTCCTCCAGCGACGGAAAGACGAACAGCGAGGCGCCTGCATACAGGGCCGGCAAGTCCTCGTCTGCAATAGGGCCGGGGAACGACACGCGATTGGACAGACCGAGCGTCTCGATCGTGCGGGCCAGCGCCGACGCATGGTCGTTTGGACGGCCCGCCAGGACGAGACGGTAGCGGCCGCGCAACGTCGCCGGCAGGCGGGAGTACGCTTCCACCAGACGCGGCATGTTCTTGTGCGGAAGAAAATTCCCGACGGTCAAGATGTAGGGAGCACGCAATTCATATGTGGCGGACACGGTATCGGAAGGAGTCATTGGCCGAAACTCGGATCCGAGCGCCACGGGAATCACCGTGATTTTGTCGGCGGCCATCCCGAGCCGTGTGACGATGGCACGTTTGGAGTATTCCGAATCGGCGATGATGGCATGAGCGGTGTCGGCATACAGACAAGCCAAGCGGGTCATGACCCAGTCGTACACGGGGCGCCGCCGCCCGGGGTATTCGATGAACAACAGATCGTGAATCGTAATGACGGTTGGGCAGGCGGCCCGTATCGGACCCTTATAATACGGCGAGAGAAAAACTGAAACCCGGTCGCGAGCCAGCGAGCGCGGCAGGCTGATCTGATCCCACCACTGGCTTAGGCGCGGCCTCAATCGTTTCAAGGGCAGCGCGGCGATGTCGGCTGGGAGAGCCGTGGAGCGATCGCCGTACACGATGCAGTCCCAGCCAGCCCGCTCGCCCGCTCGCAACACTTCGCGGAGGTACCGTCCGATCCCCGTACGGACGCCGGGCTGCAACTCACGACCGTCGAATCCGACTCGGATGGTGTTCATCTCCCTTCAGCCCCTGTGCATGACGAGGACCGGCAGCAGTGTGATCAGGCCACCAAGGCGTCGTAGACCCCGCTCACCGCCTGTACGTGGTGGGAGAGGGTGAAACGGTCTTCCACCCGCAGGCGGCCGTTCTGTCCGAAATATTCGGCCAACTGTGGATTGGCGATCAACGCGCCAACGGCTCGGGCCAACGCGTCGGGGTTGGCGGGCGGGACGAGAATGCCTGTCTCGCCCGGCACGACGACTTCCGGAACTCCACCGGTTCGGCTGGCGACGACGGCTTTCCGCATGGCCATGGCTTCGACGAGCACCCGACCAAATCCTTCGCTGACCGACGGGAGAACGAAGAGATCGCACGCGGCGAGTGCGGCGGGGATGTCGGTGAGCCAACCTGGAAATCGGACTCGATCGTCGAGCCCCATTTCTTTGCAGCGCGTTTCGAGCACCGCCCGTTCCTTGCCATCGCCCACCAACACCCAATACAAATCAGGCATCGCCGCGGCCAAACGCTGTGCCACCTCGAGCAGGTAGCCCTGACCTTTCTCCGAAGTCATCCGTCCGATACTCATGGCCATCGGCACGTTCAGGGGCACCCCGAGTTGGCGGCGCACGGCGTCGGCGGAATGGGGTACGGCCGGAGCATAGGCATCGAGATCGATTCCGTTATAAATGCACAGAAGTCGATTGGGAGAAACGAAGCCGAAGCGCGCCGCCACGGCCTGCGAATTCACGACGATGCGATGCGCCAGTCGGGCCAGCACTCGATCGATGAATCCATCCGGCTGCGCCACGCGCACGTGCCACACCACGCGGCGTCCTTCCAGGCGGCCGGCGATTCCCGCATACATCATGGCCCGGGAGCCGTTGGCATGGAGCACGGAGGCATCCGTCACACGGATGATCTCCCGTAGTCGCGTCACACTGGCGCGCATGTCCTTACCGAACCGCCGGCAGGTCGGCATGGGCAGGATGAACGTCGCGATGTCGCGACGCCGACACTCGGCCGCCATTGCCCCTTGCCCAGGCAGCACCATCAGAGGGCACCAGCGCGTGCGGTCCAGACGCTCGGCCAGATGGAGCAGGCTGATTTCCCCACCACCGACAATGTCGGCATGATGAGATACGTAGAGCACCGGCGTGACGGAAATCGACATGCGAGCTGCTAACACCTTGACTTTGCGAAGAACACGAGCATGGCTCCGATCCGGTCGGATCAGGACTCATGGTACCGGATGATGGGGCGGACTCGAACCAAAAACCGATTTGCAGCCATATACGGCCTGGCCATCGATTACCGATTGGAAGCCATCCGGGCTGGTTTTGAGGGGACGGAATCGGCTCGAGGGAGTGATGGAACGGGAGTCGGGTCCAAATACGGAATGTTCTCTGCCAGGCAATAGGCTCGCAGGGCACTGCGTCTCTGCTGTCGACGTTCCCACGAAGCCACCGCCACCATGTAATAGCCGATGGCGCGCATGATCGAATAGTGCAGGCCGAACAGGCCCTCGCGCCAGCCGCCCTCGAAGACATATTTCTTGAGAAAGACCATCATGGGTTTTAGCAACGCCTCGATCATCGCGGTCCCGCACGAATTCCTGGGCGATCGCTCCATTCGTTCGAGGTTGGTGGCCGCTTCGAGCCGGGCGTAGAACGCGTTCTTCGTCCAATAGCTTTCCACGGTCGGAAATGGTCCCAGATGCACCAGGACTTCCTGGGCGGCGGCGACCCGTCCGTTCACCTGAAGCCGCGCGTGGACGCGTTTGGCTTCGAATCGACCCCGTCCACGCCGAACGAGCCGCACGGCGCGTCCACTGTCGGAACGGTGGCCCTGGAGATGTCCGAAGACATCGCCAAGGATGCGTAGATTGATCCCGTTAATATCCGTCCGATGAATAAGCCGTTGCAGCTCTGCGGCCAGTGGGCTCGGTACGCGCTCGTCGACGTCGATCTGGAACAGCCATGCGCTGGTTGCCTGGTCCAGGCCGAAATTCATCTGGGCCGACCAGTCCTCCCCCAGTGCGCGGTGCACGACGCGGGCATTGGAAAATTCCCGCGCGATTGCGACGCTCCCGTCTTCGCTCCCGTCACTCACCACCACAATCTCGTCGACCCACGCAAGTGTGGCCAGGCAAGGCCGGATATGCGGTGCATGGTTTCGAATGAGGACAATCGCACTGATCGTGGGGCATTCGGTCATGGGCCGTCCATCAGGTAAAACGTCCCTTCGAACGGGCGGCGCAGCAGTGCGGCAGCCAACCCCAGCGGATACGTGGCCCGTCGCAATGCGCGGTTGTCGACCGACGCCCACGATTCCCATCGTCGCCAGGCCGGGTGGTGGCGTAGCCAGAGGCGGACGCTGCTGGTGAGAATGTGCGTACCGGTCTCGGGGAGGAACAGGAGGCGGCCAAATCCCGCCAGCCTCGACAGACAGGCAATGTCCTCCACCCTGAAATGCCACCGATGCCGCGGCAGGTCCAACGACGACCAGTAGATGCCGAACAGTCTGGCGCACCAGGGACGCCAGAGCGGCACTTGAACCCGAACGACACCCCCCGGTGACAGCAGACGCCGAGCGGCTTTCAACGTCTCGAGCGGTGTCGCCACGTGTTCCAACACGTGATTGAAGCTGACCAGGTCGAAACCCGGCCTGAGCCGCCCAACGATCCGGTCAAGAGTTCCTTGATGCGCCGGGATACCGAGGACCTGTCCTACCTCATCGACCTTTGCACCGGCATCCAGCGCTTCGACGTGCCACCCGAGGCTCAGCGCGCCTGCGAGGAATCGTCCACTGCCCGATCCGACATCGAGCAACCGCCCCGCCGGCAGACCTGGCTCGGCATGGGATGGAAGGGCTAGATCGATCCATTTGGGAGGTACGCGGCAGGCCAACCGTGAGCACGAGTCGCCACGCTGCAGCCGGGCGTACAGCCGACGGCCGAGTGCCAGCAGGCAGTCGGCTTCATGAGGACGCTCCGTCCTGCGCACAGGAGCGAAATAGGACTCGGGGTAGTATCGGCCGAGCGCTTCCGGAGAAAGATACGGCCAGCTTTGGAGAAAACCGCAGGATCGGCATGCCACCACAGCGAAGCGATCCAGCCGATCGTACATCATGTCGCGGCCCCACAGCAGGGGCATGCCGACCCCGCCTGCGCAGAGGGGACAATGGATTCCGACGTCACCGTCGAGGAGAGGTGCGACATCGCGCTGCAGCGGTGCAAGTGCCGTGGTCATATACGCGGGGATCCTGCGGGAGTGGGGAGAATGGTCGAGCGAAGGAGTCCGGTCAGCCCTTGCCATCGCCCGACTTCCGTCCCGAGATCCATCGTGAGTTTTACGAGAGGAACGACCCACCACGCGCGACGGTGCGAGGCATAGGCGCGGGCGAATCGGTATCGCCACAGCATGGCGGCAAAATAGACGACCAGACATACAGGAAGCCACCGGATCAGGGACGGCTGCCAGAACACGACCCCGACAAGCGCGACGAATCGTACCGTCCACGAGCTACGCAAGAGGAACGCTCCGAATGACTTGGGATCCGGTGTCGAGAGCAGGGCGAGTATCTCATTCCGCCCGCGCCCCGCAAACCATCGCGCGATCGACCTCAGACTTCCACGCGGGCGATGATAGACGGCGGCATCCGGCACATAGACACATCGGCCCAGGCGACGGATGCGTTCGGCCAGGACGAAGTCCTCTCCCCCAGGAGTTCGATAGAGAGGATCTTCCGGACACCCACCGGCTTGCAGGTAGGCCTCTCGTCGATAGGCGCAATTGCACGTAGAGAGTACCTGAGTGGGTACCGTTCGGCCGCGGGCCTCGTGCACGTAGCGGAGACCGCCCCCGGGAAAGCCCAAAATATTTTCCGCGTAGCCGATTGTTCCGCAATTGTGAACCAGGACGGAACCGGCCACGCCGAGGATGGTCGCGTCCTGTTCGAGCGGTGCCAAGAGACGTTCGAGCCATCCGGCTTCGGCCTCGCAATCGTCGTCGAAAAATACGATGTACGGGGCGTGAGCGAAACGTACGCCGGCGTTCCGCGTCTGCCCGAATCCCCCGCCCTGCCGGCGGTGCGAAACGTGACGAACTCCCGTGACGGCCGTGGGGAGGTCGGACTCCTCCACGACGATAATCTCTGCGGTCCGTCCCATCGCTCCGCATGCCCGCACCGATTCGATCGCCCGCACCAGTTCACGCGGTCGATCTTTGGTGCAGATGACGATCGAAACCAAGGGCACCGTTGCGGCGGGGGGTGCGGCCTGAGGAAGAGTCTGATGCATAGAGTCCCTGTTGTATCGTGGGCGCAGCCGTCAGGCTGCTACAAACACATGACCCCGTATCGAAGGGAACCCATCCAGCGTCCCGCCGTCATGGCAGACGCCTTGATGAGATGGAGTCCCGCCAGTTGGATGATCGTCACGAGGGATACCGCCCTGCCGTGGCACACGGCCCGGCGGCGGGCATCCCAACCCAGCCAGACGGCGTACAGCGGCAGGAATATCCAGAGGGGTCTCCAAAGGAATCCGGCCAGAAGAAAGCAGAGCAATTTCTTGTCCGCCGAGACGGGATTGACCCATCCACGCAAAGGGCTCGGCACGGATGCGATGGCTCGCTGGGGCCACTCCAGCCACAGTCGTGCGCGGGTATGTCTGCGAAGCAGGTAGGCATGACTCCGGCCGAATCCGAAGGCTTGGCGCACGACGGCGCACACGCTGGTCCGGTGGTCGTGTACCACCACGGCGCCGGGCCGGTACGCGATGGAGTACCCCTCGTGATAAATGCGGGCACAAAGATCGTAGTCCTCGCCGTAAATCACGATCGATTCGTCGAATCCGCGCAGGCGCTCCATGACCGGCCGCCGCACTGCGAGATTTGCCGTCGGGAAGCCGCCGGAGGTGGGCGTCCACTGAGTATGTCTGGATGGCTCCGGCGATGATTGCAGCGTGTACAGCGCGCTGAAGAGTTGGAGCGTCGAGCCCGACGAAGTCGCCTCGATCCGGCCCGCCACCGCCCCGACCGAAGGATCACAAAACGGAGGGAGGAGTTGCTCCAGCCAATCCGTGCGCGGAGCGCAGTCCGCATCCGTGAAGACCAGAATATCCCCATGTGCGCGCCATGCTCCCGCATTGCGGGACGCGGAGGCGCCGCGACGGCCCTCCTCGAGTAGTCGTACCCAACTGGGATGCCGCTGTACGAATGCCTGTAGGATGTCTCGACTGCCGTCCGTTGAGCCGTTATCGATGAGCAGGACTTCGAATGGTCGAGGACGGAGGCGGCTCAGTGCCTCCAGACAGGCCGGCAAAGTCCTGGATGCGTTCAATACGGGGACGATCACCGACGCAGAAGGATCGGGGTGACTCATGACAGGCCATGGCTCCAACGAGCGTCCACGACGTGCCTCCATTCGCGCCAGATTTCGGCGCGCCACGTGGAGCCGCTCAACAGTGTGAGCAGGCAGAGGTAGACGGCGACGGCGACGGATACGGCTCCGGCCAACAAGACCAGATTCCTCAGCCAGGGCGTCAGAACATACAACACGGCCGCGACGAGCGCTGCGGCTGTACAGGGGGCTTGCAGCTGCGCGAGCACACGAACGGGTCGCAGTCGCCGAAGATGATGAAAAGCCAGCGTGCTGGCCAACCCTTGAATCACATGGGCAACGGCAAAGCCGACATATCCCAACGGGACGACCAGAATCAGCGTGAGCACCCAGAGTTGGATCGTCCACCACAGATTGAGGCGGAAGACGACGGACGCATGCCCAAGAGCATTCAAGGCATGGATGGCCACCATGGTGAGACCACCTGCCAAGGCAGACAGGCAAAAGAGTCGAACCGATGGAATCGCCGCGGTCCAACCTGTACCGTAGACGAGACGAACAAACGGGTCGGCTGTCGCACAGAGGAACGCGGTCGCCGGGACGATGATGACCGCGACGCGATTCAGGGCGCGCTCGCAGGCTGCTCCAAAGGCCGCGTCATCCTCTCGCAGGCGTACGAAGGTGGGAAACAGGACTCGAGTAGCGACATTCGTCATTTGTACGGTTTGAAGCGCAAGGGCTGAGGCGAGATTGAGCAGGCCGACGGCAGGGACCCCGGCGAGGTGACGGACGAGGATCGGGGCCACGGCCTCTCGGGCTTGTACCAGCATGGCGGTGGATTGAAAGGCCCAACCTCGGCGGATCGTGCATCGCCACTCGCCCCACGGAATAGGCAGAATCGGCCACCAGGGTTCACGCACCCAGAGGCTGGTAATGCTCGTCACCCGCCCGACCAGAATGCCGATGACGAAACTCCAGAGTCCGGCTCCAGCATAGGCCGCTGCAACCGCAACACTATAGAACACGATGGTGTCGATGGTGTCTGCGATGGTAAGCGGCATGTAATAGAGCCGGCGCTCGAGTTTCACTGCCGGCACCAACCGCAACGCGGAGAGTGGGAGCAGCACGGCCATCGCACGCAACGGCCAGGCGGCTTCCGGTCCAAGTCCTAACCAGTCGATGAGGACAGGCGTGGTCGCGGCCATCGCAGCCGCCAGGGCCACCATGACAAGAAGTTGAGCCGTGGCGACCGACGGTAATTCCTTGCGAAGGCGGCTTTCGGGCTGCAATAACAAGGCGGCCGTGAGGCCCATCTCCGAGACGTTGATCGCGAGCGCAATACAGAACCAGAGGATCGCGTACGTTCCAAAAATCTCCGGCGTCAACCAGCGGGCGAGAAAAATGCTGCCCAATCCGGACACGGTCAGTCCAACGAGGCGCTGGCCCCCCAGCAGGACTCCGCCTTGAACCACGTGTGTGGGAAGGTTCGGGGGAGGGCTGAGGTCGCTTTTACGAGGATCGTGACCTTGCCGCGCGGTGAGGCGTGGAATTGGTGCAATAGCCATGAGCCCTATCGGGAGCGATACCCGAACGTCGCTCCAGGCATCTCGTGAAAGGACATGAACTGCTGCGGCTCGTCGGTGCTGGCGGGCGGAGTGGCGCGTCGGGACTCCTCCAGGATGAGGCTTCTGACCATTAAGCCCGTCACGAGCCAGAAGGGTTCCATGATCCGTACGATGATGAACGTGTTCGAGCCGATGGCATGCACAAGGAGGCCGACAAATCCGAGGAGGAAACCCAATGCCAGACCGCGTCCGTAGGGATGGCTCAGCGACTCTCTGGCTCGATACCCGACTTTCCAAATGCCGATCATCAACAATCCGAACGTGCTCAAGCCGATGAGACCCGCCTCGGTCAAGACTCGCGGATACATGGCATCCATGAAGGGTCCACCGGTCACCCCATGCCCCCAGAGCGGGGATTTCTTCCAGACCTCGACCGACTGTTGCCAGGATCGAAATCGCTCGGAGGTCGACGTGTCGATTCGGACGTGTCCAACCTGGATTTGCCCGTCCTCTTTCGGCTGCATGAAGGTGTACAGCACGCGATCCATGACCGCCTGCGGTGCCGTCAGCGGGATGGCCATCATGCCGAGGAGAATCACGACCACCAGCACCGGATTGCGGCGACGCACGACGACCAAGATCCCGATCAGGACGACGGCGGCTGCGAGGAACGATGCGCGCGACAGCGTGGCTTGAAGGGCGACGCCAATGATCGCGAGGAGAGCCAACAGGGGCCATTTCCGCGGTGCGGCGCCGGGCGTCAGCAGAAAACCAGCCGCGAGCGCGCTCAGAAACACGAGGTACCCGCCCAACGTGTTCGGCTCCCCTTCATGTCCTTCGAACGGGGCGGATACCCGCATGCCGGAGGGGATCTGTGCAATGGCATACAGTGAGACCACCGCGCACGTCACGAAACAAGCCGTGACGAGATGGCGGATGTCTTTTTCGTGAGTCACGATGTTCACGGTCATGAAGAAAATGAAAAAGTACTCGTAGTACTTGAGCAGGAAGAAAAATCCCGTCGTCGGACGAACGCGACCGGCGGCGACCCCGAGCAATGTTGCGAGGACGCATCCGGTCACATACCACATGATCGGCCGATTCAGCGGCGTCCGCACCAAGGTTCGGGCGCGGCGTGAGGTCGCGAGCCGGCCGAGCCAGCCCAGTCCAACCAGGACCAACAACACGTCGTCAAGCCGAAGGGTCAAGCCGCGGCTCCGTGTGACGTCCGTGCCCAAATGTCCTACGACGAATTCCGGGCCCAACAGCATGGAGAAGACCAACAGATACAGGCCTGCGGTAGGTGCCAAGAACGAAATCAAGAGCGGCATGACGACAAGCAAAGCCCCAAGAGCAATGGTCGGCGGAGCCAGCGCGGCGAGGGCGGCGACGGGGACCGTTAATGCCAGGGGCAGCAGGAGATGAGCGCGTGGAGCACTGTCTTCGAGGGTAACCATACGTCTCTGCGGATCATGCGCTCCGCGCCTTGACTTCGAAACGGGGGTGGTCGCGGATTACCGATACTCGTAGCGATAGAAGCTCGCTTCGGGGGCAATCTCGGCCTTCACGTTCGTGAGCACCACTCCCATGATATTGGCTTGAGCGTGAGCCAGCAAGAATTTCGCCCGTTTCAACGCGTTCCGGCCGATGCGCCCAACCTGGTACACGATGATCGTTCCGTCCACCCGAGAACTCATGGCCACGGCGTCCGTCACCGGCAAGATGGGGGGGGTATCGTAGAGGACGATGTCGTAAGCCGACTGCATTTCATTCATCAAAGGCCGCATCTTTGCCAGGCTCATCGACTCCCCGGCTTGTTGCGTGGTGGCGCCGCTGGTCAGGACGTGAAGGTTTTCCAGTCCCGGGCTACCGAGGGGAGAATTGTGTCCGATCTTCCCCTTCAGAAAGTGAGATGCGGGATGGATCAACTCCTGCCACGTGCGGGAACCCTGCAGTGCATCCTGCAAGCCGGGTCCCAATGGAAGTCCGAGCCGCCGGTGAATAACCGGTCGACGCAAGTCGGCGTCCACGAGGAGCACACGCTGACCTTCTTGGGCCAGGGTAATCGCGAGGTTGATGACCGTCGTGCTCTTGCCCTCGCCCAAGCCTGCGCTGGTAAACAAGAGAGATTTGACCCGCCGATCGATACTGGCGAATTGAAGGTTCGTTCGGAGCGATCGAAAGCTCTCCGAAATGAGCGACTTGGGTTGCAACAGCGTGACCAATTTGGAAACGCTGTCCGTCATGTCCTTGTCGGATAGCATCGGAAGCGCCGTACGCGCCGCCTCTTGAAGCTCGTCGTCGTCGAACTTCGGGATCACGCCCAAGACCGGAGCCTTGAGAAATTCCTCGACGCCTTCGATCGTCCCGATGGACGTGTCGAACGACTCGCGCGCGAACGCCATGACGATCCCGAGAAACACGCCCATAATCGACCCCACGGCGAGGTTGATCGGAGTGTTCGGGGTGTTGGTCGGTGCGTCCGGTTTGACGGCCGGTGCGATGATGGTCACCTCTTCAATCTGTTCCGCGCTCTTGATCAGCAATTCCTGATGCTTGATCTTCAGGCTGGAGTAGAGATCGGCATTCATCTTCACGTCACGTTCGAGGCGGGTCAGCTCGATGGCGGCTTTGGGAAACGCCAAATATCGCGCGCGATACCGATCGATCTGCACCGTCAGATCCGCCTCTCGCCCCTCGAGGGTTTTCACCTTGGAATTGAGTTCCTGGATCATCTCCCCCTTGACGTTGTCGATCTTCCGGACGAGCTCCTTCACTTTCGGGTGATTCGGCGTGTAGTTGAGCAGGAGCGTCGACCACTCCTGCTTCAGTTCGATCAAGCGTGCGTTCAGCTTGGCCAGCAAGGCCTGATGGTCCTCGGTGAAGATGCGCCCTGTGACGTCTGCCGGGGTCGACGCTTTCTTTCTCACGGCGTCGATTTGGCGCGAGGCGTCTTCTTTCTGCCGAGTCACTGAGTTCAACTCCCCTTCCAGTTGAGAAAACATCGACAAGGCGGTTTTCGCCTCCTCGTCCAGGAAAACCTGGCCTTCGCGCTCCTTGAATTCGCGCAGGCGATGCTCGGCTTCTTCGAGATTCGCTTCAAGCCCAGCCAGCTGAGCCTCGACGAACCGGCGGGATTCCGTCACGATCCGGTTGCGTGCGGCGATATTTTCGACGCGGTACGCCGTGGCGACACTGTTGGCCATTCGCTGGGCTCGGAGGGGATTGTCCGACTGGGCGGTAATGCGGATGATATTGGTTTCGGGCTCTCGCGTGGTCTGGATACTTTGCCCAAGATTGTAGATGGTATTGAGATATTCGGCCGAGCCACGCACGTCCGGTGTCGGGGTGGCATCGACGATGCCGAGATCCTGTGCGACCCGCTCCATGACTTGAAAGCCCTTGATCACTTCCGTTTGGGTGCTCAGTTCGGCCGGATTGGCGAAATTGGCGCCTTCCACGAATTGCTGCGCCATGGCGTTGGTACGCTCGTACTTGACGCGCGCGGCCGCTTCGAACATGGGCTCGGGAGTCATCAGTTGCGTGAAGAGGAACGTAAAGGCGAGGACGAGTCCCGCCGAAAAGACGATCATGGACCTGCGCTTCTTCAGGATCAGCCAATAATCCAGGACGTCAAGTTCGTATTGGGCCATGTCCTCTGCTCCTCGAAAACGCGTTTCAACATCCGTGTTGAAACGTCAACGCAGCTGGGCTGCAGGGAAGAACAACGGTATTGCGAACGTCGGATACAGCGGCGTGACGATCGCCTGGATGACCGGCTGCAGCTTCTTAGCCGCCTCGGAGGCATCACCGAGGTGCTCGCGTGGCACGAAGACGATATCGTTCTCCTGCAAGGTCAGATTCCGGGTCCAATCCCCGTAGGTCATGATCCGGGCGACATCGGCAGTGTAAATGTTCGGTTGATTGAGATCGCCGCGTACGACTCGAATTTCTTCCAGCAGTGCCGTTTCCGTGTAGTTCTCGGCGACCGCCAGCGCCTGCAGGACGGTCATATTGCGGGCCATCGGATAGACCCCCGGCTTTTTCACTTCGCCGAAAACGAAGACCCGCTTCACCTTGACGCCTCGCTTCTTGAGCGCCACTAACGCCTTCGGACTCCGCATGTATGGTGTGAGCGCCTCCTCGATCCGTTGTTCGGCCTGCGCGACGGTTGAGCCCTGCACGAAGACATCGACAAAGTTGAACGTGATGCGCCCTGTATCACGAACTGTAGCCGAGAACTTTTCTTCACCGGCTCCACGATGAACGGTCACGTCGAGCGTATCCCCCGGTTCGATGAGGGCGTCGGAGGCGACGGCTGTTTCGTCAGCGTAGACGTCACCTTTGGGCAGTGGCGGCATCGGCGTCCCGGGCGGGGCCATGGCCGACGGCGGGAGGGTAGATTGCGCGGGATTGCGGCAGCCTGGATAGGCCAGTATGCTGACTCCGAGCGCGAGGAGGATGGCGGCTCGTGTCAGACTGGTGTGCGGCATCCTGATCATACGTGACCTTCCTTGGTATCGGTCGCACCGTGTAAGCGCCTGCTCCGCCCTACGGCCATCGTCGGGTGGTCTGCATAATCCGTCCGTAATGGACTCTCCGCATGTCCATGCTCGCCGGCATCCGTGACGGGGTTCGGACGTTGCGCTCGATTCATCGCTGGCTCTCTCGGGTGCGTTGAAGTCCAAGTATGACTACATACCCATGGCCTTGCTGCCTTTGGCCGGAGTTCCCGCCCCCTCGCTCGTCTCTGATTGTGTCTCTCTG
This sequence comes from Nitrospira sp., assembly GCA_036984305.1. NCBI lineage: Bacteria > Pseudomonadati > Nitrospirota > Nitrospiria > Nitrospirales > Nitrospiraceae > Nitrospira > Nitrospira sp. Next base: position 2,289,750 of record BQWY01000001.1, on the reverse strand, counting down.
GCAAACTCCCGCTCCAACATGGCTCGAATGAAGCCACTGGCGGTGTATCCCTTCTGTTTCAGGCGGTCGAGTTGCTCCTTCAATTCCATTGGCAACTGAATGACCACCCGTACGTGCTTTCCCATGGAAACGGCTTCCTCCTGTCACAAAGCCCTCAAACTGCTTGCAGGTGAAAGCACATGGTGTGCCAGGGTCGCAACCGGCACATATTGCCGAGTTTCAACGGCTTACTGGAACATTTGTGTCCGACCGCATCAGAGGGGGTCGTTAATTGCCAAGATGGTTACATTTTTGGCTAGACGGCACAGGGTCACCGGGAAGATACCAGGCTCAAATCCGCGCCGGGTGGGCTTTGGCAGAGGTACAGGGGGTCAGCTCAGCCGAGGAGCGGACAAGAGGACTCGAAGTAGCGCTGGCACAGACGCCGATAGTTGCGTCGTTCAGCCGACCACAATTCGTGCGTCAGTGGGACTGCTTCGAACACCCCTTGTCGAGTGGTCGTCAAGGAGATCGTCGGAGCGATGAGGGAACCAGTGAGGGTCACGGCACCGTCGCGGTCGGTCCGAAAGAGGGGCACGTTCGCCCGGCGATAGGCGGCTAGCACCTCCTGGGCCGGATGCCGATAGGGATTGTGTGCACCGGCCGATAGCACCGCCACTTGGGGCCGCACGGTATGAAGCCAAAGCTCATTCAGGGAACTTCGAGCGCCGTGATGCGGGACTTTGATGACGGTGGCCGCCCCGACACTTCCCGTCGTCATCATCTGTGTCAATCCCGCTGTTTCCATGTCGGCTGGAAACAGCATGGTGTAGCCGGTGCAATCGAGCCTGGTGACGAGTGAGGCATTGTTCAGATCGGTCCCATTCCGCGAAGACCGCACCGTGTGTACGACGGAGGAGTGCGAATTCGAGCGATTCAATGCCACCAGTCGGCAAGGACCCCCGGAGGCCAGGATGCTTTCGTTCTCGGGGATCAGGGGCGACAACCCACGTTCCCGCAACGCTTCCTGGAGACGGACAAAGAATGGTTCCTGTCGCGTCATCGGGGTGCTCCAGTAATGTCGTACCTCGAAATGTCTGAGCAGCCACGGGAACCCTCCAATATGATCCAGCTGCGGATGAGTACCGATGGCGTGATCCAAATGCGTAATCCCGCGATCCCACAACAGAGGCGCCACAATTCGAGCACCGACATCAAAGCGTTCATGGCTGGTTCCCGCGTCGATCAAGACCGTTTCACCGTTCGGCATCTCAATGAGCGTGGCATCGCCTTGTCCGACATCGATCATGGTCACCCGCACGGCATCATCTGGCAGCGTTCGATGCGGTGTGAGCCACCACAGGATGAGCAACACGAGACAGCTGGTTGCGGCGACTCGTCTGATAGGCATGACGGCGGGATGTGCCAGGAGTGCCAGGAGTCCGAAATAAACCAGCAATGTCAGCAGCGAAGGCGCCGCAACGTGCCAATTCACGGCCGGAAGCATGGCAAGCAGCGTGAGGCTCTGTTCCATGAGGCGGAGTGCCGGATCCACGATCCACGCGAGGGGTAATGCTTCGGCGGGCCCACCCAGAATGAGTACGACAGCAGACCCCAGGCAGAGGGGTATCAACAGTGCCGTCATCGGCAACAGCACGAGATTCGCCACAGGTCCGATCCAGGGAAACTGATGGAAGTGCCACGCCACCAAAGGGAAGGTAACGACTGTCACGACCAGCGAAAGCTTGAGTGTGTCGACTCCCCACCTCCATGCTCGTTGCCGGATGGTCGTCCGGTCCATCTCCTCCTCAGGAGGCAAGCCCTCGTCCGAGCGCGCCCTTCGTCGGTCTGCCATCAATGCCAACCCAAGGACTGCGACGTAGGATAGTTGAAATGACACGTCGTAGAGGACTCGGGGGTCCTCAATCAATGTGACCAGGGCGGCGGCAGAAAGGACCGGGAGCAATCGCTTCTCGCGCCCGAGCCACAGAGCGAGGAGGAGGAGCAGAATCATGAATAAGGCGCGCAAGGTGGCGATCTCCCCGCCGGCTAACAACGCGTACGTGCCGGTCAATGGAACGGTCAGGCACGCGGCAATCCGGCTGGAACTCAAACGATGTCGATTCAGTGTCAGAATTGCAGTGGTCGGGAGCCATCGGCAGGACCATCGGACAAAAAGGAACGCGACGACGGAGATCAACCCGAGATGGGAGCCCGAGATCGAGAGGATATGAACGGTGCCGGTGGCAATGAAATCCTCCCGCCGCTGGGTCTCGATCAGTCCTTGTTCTCCGATGACCAAGCCCAAGAAAAGGCCTTGTGTCGATGGGCTCAGTGATTCGACGGCGGCCGCGTATATCTGCTGTCGCCACCGGTCGATTCCGGACCACGGCGCCCATCGCCAGGAGGACGATCCTGCCTCGATGACCTGGACTGCGCCCGCGCCGGAGACTGACGCGAGAGCGTCTATGTCACGCCGGCGAAGATGAGACTCGTAATCGAAGGCGCCTGGATTGTGTGTGCCGTGCGGAGCAGAGACGCGCGAAGTGAAGGCGACAACAACATCTCCCTGCACCAGGCCTGCATCGGGCATTCGCCACGTGAGACGGAGTTTGCGCACGTGCGGTCGCTCCGGGGAATCCAACGGCGCAACAATCGCGATGATCCGATCGGGTGTGGTGCTGACAGGCGCGACGATCCGGCCGCGTATCGAGATGCTGTCCTCGGAGTCAGGAACGACGGGCGGTGCGGGGGATAGAATCACCGTGAAGAGAGACCAGTAGAGGGTACCGACCAAGAGCGCGCCGTAGGCGGCGGTGGACGAGCCCCGCGGCAAGCCCTCGGCGCGTTCACGGAGCGCGAACCCTGCCGCTGTGAAGGTGAGCACGGCCAGGATCAGGACGGGTGCGTGTTGAACGAAGGAGCCGGCCACCAATCCGATGATAAACCAGGCAGTCAGGCGTGGAAGCATCCCGGGTTATAGGGATGGGTGGATGACGGGGTCAAGCCAGGTGACTACGTACCACGGTGGCCAGATCGTCGGCGACTGTACGGATGAGCTCGTCCTGAGGGCCTTCCACCATGATCCGGAGGAGCGTTTCCGTTCCTGAGTACCGGACCAGAACGCGGCCCTGGCCGTTAAGCTTGGCTTCGGAAGACTCGATGGCGTGGTGGATACCCGGAATGGTCGAGAGATCCGGCTTATGACGCACTTTGACGTTCAAGAGGATTTGCGGCGTTTTGGTCATGACGTTGACTAATTCGGAAAGAGGTCTTCGCGTGCGCTTCATCAAGGTCAGGACTTGTAGCGCCGCGATCACCCCGTCACCGGTCGTATTGTGATCCAGGAAGATGAGGTGTCCCGATTGCTCGCCGCCCAGGTTGTATCCATCCGCCAGCATGCGCTCGAGAATGTATCGATCGCCGACCGGCGTACGGATGAGCTGGACTCCAGCTTTCCCCAGTGCCAGCTCGAGTCCGAAATTACTCATCACGGTGCCGACGACGGTGTTCTTCGCCAACTGTCCCTTGGCGTGAAGATCGAGGGCAAGGGCTGCCATGATCCGGTCGCCGTCGACGACCGTCCCCTGCTCACAGACGAAAATGGCCCGGTCGGCGTCGCCGTCCAACGCGATCCCGATGTCGGCGTGATGGCGTCGGACTTCCTCCTGCAGGTGCTCAGGATGCACGGCGCCGCATCCGGCGTTGATGTTGGTCCCATCGGGTTTGCATCCGATCGTTTCCACCACAGCGCCTAATTCGTGCAGGATCGACGGAGCGACCTTGTAGGCCGCCCCGTGCGCGCAATCCACGACGACTTTGAGGCCCTGAAAGTCGATGTCCTTGGGAACCGCTCGCTTGACGAACTCGATGTAACGTCCGTCGGCATCGTCGATTCGAAATGCCTTGCCGATGGCATCGGCGGTCGGGCGCAAATGCTTAATTTCGTCGGACACGATGAGCGACTCGATACGCGCCTCCAATTCATCGGGCAGCTTCATGCCGTCGCTCGAGAAGAATTTGATGCCGTTGTCTTGGTAAGGATTGTGCGAGGCCGAGATGACCACCCCGGCATCCGCACGAAGACTGCGGGTGAGAAAGGCAATCGCCGGCGTCGGCATCGGACCGACAAGCAAGACGTCGACCCCCATCGAGCAAATTCCGGAGGTCAATGCGGATTCGAGCATGTAGCCGGACAGCCTGGTATCTTTTCCGATCACGATCTGATGGCGACCGGCCCGTCGTTGAAAAATATAGGCCGCTGCACGCCCGAGCTGCATGGCGATTTCACTGGTCATCGGTTCGAGGTTCGCGACACCCCGAACCCCGTCTGTTCCAAAGAGTTTTCGCATGGATTAGAGGGTGTGTTGGGAGATCTCGTGTTGCGATGCGCTCACGATGGAGGCCACAGACACGACATCTCGCATGGCAGCGACGTCGTGCACTCGTACAAGTGAGGCGCCGCGTTCAATCGCCATCGCGACCGCCGCAGCCGTGGCCCACACTCGGTCCTGCACGGGCCGACCACTTAACCTGCCGAGGAAACTTTTTCGTGACACGCCAGCCATCAGCGGACGTCCCAGTGAGGTGAACTGCGCAAAGTCTCTCAGTAATTCGACGTTATGCCCCTCAAGCTTACCAAAACCGAAACCAGGGTCAAGAACGATTTGCTCGCGCTGGATGCCATTGCGCTCGGCGAAAGAGAGGCGCTCCGCAAGGAATGCGTGCACCTCGCGCACGACGTCCGCGTACGAAGGTGCCTCCTGCATCGTCGTGGGGACCCCCTGCATGTGCATTAGGATGACGCCGGCGCCCCGTTCCGCGATGAGCGGCCCCATGGCCGGATCGAACCGTAGGGCACTCACGTCGTTGACGATGACGGCTCCCGCGTCGAGCGCCCGCCGTGCCACTATGGCCTTCGTCGTGTCGACCGAGATCGGGATGTGAACAAACTTTCCGAGTCTTTCCAGAACCGGAAGGAGCCGACGCGTTTCTTCTTGTTCGCCAATGGGGCGCGAGCCCGGACGGGTGGATTCGGCGCCGATGTCGAGGATGCCCGCGCCCTGCTCGATCAAGCTGGCGGCGTGCGCGACCGCGCGGTCCATCTCGGTGAAGCGGCCGCCGTCCGAAAACGAGTCAGGGGTGACGTTGAGGATACCGACGAGTTGAGGTCGGTCGAAGGCCAAGAGCGATCCGCATGCGTGGATGGAAAATCCCGTCACGTCAGGCCATCCTTACGCAAGCGAGAGGAGAAAATGTGCCGGCATGACTTTGAAAAATCGAGACAAGGCCGACCCAGACAGCCGAGGTCGGTGAAGTTCGGTCGTGGTGAACCCGAATCGACCTCGATCCTGGAGTTAGGCGGGGACCGGTTGGGCCGAATTGGACTGAATGATGTCGTCGATGTCCGCCCCTTCCAGCACTTCCTTTTCCAGCAGGGCTTCCGCCAAGGCTCGGAGCGAGCTCATGTGCTCCGTCAGCAGGCTCTTGGTACGCTCGTAGTTTTCGTTGACCAGTCGGCGAATTTCATGATCGATTTCCAACGCGACTTGCTCGCTGAAATCGCGACGGGTCGTCATCTCGCGACCCAGGAATATCTCTTCTTCCTTCTTGCCGAACGTCAACGGCCCGAGCTTTTCGGACATCCCCCATTCACAGACCATCTTGCGCGCCAGATCGGTGGCGCGTTCGAGGTCGTTACCGGCGCCGGTCGTGATGTTCTTGAGGACCAATTCTTCAGCGACGCGTCCTCCGAGGAGGATGGCCAAGGTGTTATACAAAAACTCCTTGGAATAGTTGTGTCGGTCGTCGGTCGGAAGCTGCATGGTGACGCCGAGCGCACGGCCGCGGGGAATGATCGTGACTTTGTGCACTGGATCGGTGCCCGGCAACAGCTTCGCCATCAGCGCGTGTCCCGCCTCGTGGTACGCCGTGATGCGCTTCTCTTCGTCGCTCAGAATCATGCTCTTTCGTTCTGCGCCCATCAGGACCTTGTCCTTGGCCATTTCGAAGTCGGCGTACTCGACCTCCTTCTTGTTCTGGCGGGCGGCCCACAACGCGGCTTCGTTGACGAGATTCTCGAGATCTGCGCCCGAAAATCCTGGGGTCCCGCGGGCGATCTTCTCCAGCTCCACGTCGCCTCCGATGGGGACTTTTTTCGTATGGACCTTGAGAATTTCGGATCTCCCGCGAACATCCGGTCGATTGACGACGATTTGACGATCAAAACGGCCTGGACGCAGCAGCGCGGGATCGAGCACGTCGGGCCGATTGGTGGCGGCGATCAGAATGACGCCTTCGGTCGTATCGAATCCGTCCATCTCGACCAGCAATTGATTGAGCGTTTGTTCACGTTCGTCGTGCCCACCGCCCAAACCGGCGCCGCGCAGGCGGCCGACGGCATCGATCTCATCGATAAAAATGATGCAGGGCGCATGCTTTTTGCCTTGTTCGAAGAGATCCCGCACCCGGGAGGCGCCCACCCCGACGAACATTTCGACAAAGTCCGATCCGCTGATGCTGAAGAACGGGACGCCCGCCTCCCCGGCAATGGCTTTGGCCAGGAGGGTTTTACCGGTACCCGGAGGGCCTACGATGAGCACGCCTTTGGGAATGCGTCCGCCCAATTTTTGAAATTTGCGCGGATCCTTGAGGAAATCGATGATCTCAACGACTTCTTCCTTGGCTTCGTCGATACCGGCCACGTCAGAAAAGGTGACCTTCTTTCGCTCTTCCGTCAGCATCCGCGCGCGACTCTTGCCGAAGGACAACGCTTTATTGCCGCCGATTTGCATCTGACGCATAAGAAAGAACCAGAGGCCGAGGAACAGAATGAAAGGGCCCCATGTCACGAGAAACGTGATGTACCAAGGACTGTCGTCCGGCGGCTTGGCTTCGATCTGAACGTTTCGATCCCGGAGGACCTTGACGAACTCCGGGTAATCGGCGGTGAACGTTTTGATTCGGGAGCCGTCTTTCAGGATCGCACTGACGTGATTCCCCTTGATGATGACCTTGGTGATCTCGCCCTTTTCCAACTGCGCCATGAATTCGCTGAAGATCACTTCGTCTTCAGGGGCGTGGGTCGGGACGCTGAACAAATTGAAAAGGAGGATCATGAAGAGACCCACCACGACCCAAAACAGCAAGTTCTTCACGCGAGAATTCATTCAGTCCCTCCTGGACCGGTCACGAGGGGAAAAAGTCCAAAGGTATCAACGCACTCTAACACAGAGGTCTTCCATCAGACAAGGAGATCATCCGAGCGAACAATCCGGGCACGGTCGAGGCGCGGATGTGGCGTCGGCCGGGGACCGCAGCGGTTCCGCTATTCCTCGAGATCCTCGATTTTGACCTGATCGAGCGCGACCAAATACGGCAGGTTGCGATATTTTTGTTCGTAGTCCAATCCATAACCCACGACGTATCGGTTGGGTATTTTGAAGCCGACGTATTCGACCGGCGGATCGACGAGCCGCCGGTCCGGCTTGCTCAAGAGGGCGCAGATCTTCAACGAGCGAGGTTTCCGCGCCGACAACTTTTTCAACAGATATTCGGCGGTCAGCCCGGAGTCGACGATGTCTTCGACAAGCAGCACGTCGCGACCTCTGATGTCTTCGGTCAGATCGCTCACGAGCTTGACCTTCCCCGAACTTCTGATACGCCCACTGTAACTGCGCACGACGATGAAGTCGACGCGCATGGGAATCCGGATCGCCCGAGCCAGATCCGCGTAGAAGGCATACGCCCCCTTCAGGACTCCGATCAGGACCAGATCTTTACCGGCATAGTCTTCGGTAATCTGTTTGCCGAGTTCCTTGATTCGCAGGCGCATCTGCTCTTGGGTGACGATCGGACGGCCGAAAATTCCCTGCATTATCGCTCCTTCCATCTATCGACGTTCAGGTGCGGGTCACTTCTGCGATGAGGATGCGACGGGTCCGTTCATTGGCCCGGAACCGTTCGTCTGCGCGCAGGCCCACGATCCAGAGGATCCCTTCTGGGGCGACGAGGAGAGGGGTCGTCGAACGGGCCCTGCGGGGCACCTTCGCATCGGTCCAAAAATCCTGGAGTTTCTTGCGGTGACCGCCCATGCCGGCGGGACAAAACCAATCGCCCGGTTCCCAGGCACGCAGCCGCAATGTTGGCGTGATGCGGTCGGCATCGAAAAGGACCCGGTCAAGGTGCGGCGCCGTGGAAGACGACGGTTCCTTCGCAGCCGATTGGATGCGAAGTTGCACCGTCAGTTCCGAAAGAGGCCAGAGCACGCGGGACGGATGGGATGCCGAGACGTGCACGGGCTTCGTGCCTGCCGTTTCACGACCGATGGATGGATGAGCCGGCGATCGCAGCCGCGGCGCCGCTGATGCGGTGCGAATGAATACAATTCGGTCATACTCCCGTGTGACTGCAAGACCGCATCGCTCAAACGTGGTTCCCGCCTCGCTCCGCGTCATCCTATCGAGCAAGCTTGTCACGGTCGACGAGGACGGCGGCTGACCGCTTCCCTGAAATTCCATCACGAGATCTCGCACGATCCGGCGCTGTAGCGCCAACGATTGGCACAGCAAGCCCGTCCGGTCCACGATGGCCTCCCCCGTCTCTCCGTATCTGACGAGGCTCTGTCTGAGTGCCTTCGATTGCGTCGTCAAATAGTTCTCATCGGCTCGAATCAAATCGGCCTGTCGTGCCAAGGTTTTGACGATGGACGGGTTGAGCTTCCGGAGAACGGGCAGGACTTCCAACCGAATACGGTTACGTCGATAGAGGGGGCGGTCGTTGGACCGGTCCGTACGGAACGGGAGTCGGTGAGCGTGCAGGAAGGAGAGTACCTCTGCCTTCGTGACCGTGAGCAGCGGGCGAATAAATCGATCGTTTCGCATGATCGGCATCCCGGACAGTCCGGTCGTGCCCGCGCCTCTCACCATCCACTGGAGGATGGTTTCCGCTTGATCGTCGGCCGTGTGGCCGAGGGCGACGCGATCGAACCCATGCCGGTCGGCCAGTTCGTCAAAAAGGCGATACCGTGCGGTCCTCGCGCGTGCTTGAACAGACTGCCCGCTCCCGTGTGACCGCTGGGAACCCAAGACGATGCGTCGACCATGACACGGAACGTCCAGCCGCCGGCATACGTCTCGCACAAAGGCCTCATCCGCGAGGGATGCCCGCCCTCGGAGACCATAGTTGCAATGGACGACGGCGAGCGAGAGTCGCCACGCCGGCGCCAGGTGATGAAGTGTATGAAGCAGCGCCACCGAATCCGGGCCTCCGGACACGGCGATCAACATCGACATGCCAGGTTCACAGAGCGAATGCCGGCGCAGGGTTGCGTCGACTCGCGACGGCAGAGCGACAGGAACGGGAGCTCTCCGGCGACTAACTGAAGGATTCCGCGACGGCATCAGGCTTTCGATGGGTGTCCCAGTGCGGACAGTCGTGCGCGCGCGGCGGCGACGTCTGTCTCGATCTGAGCGGCGAGCGCTTCGGCAGACGGGAAGGTCCGATCCTCACGGAGGTGCGCAACGAATTCCACGGTAATGGTCTCACCGTACAACGTCTGCCGCTCGTCGAGCAAGTGAACTTCGAGGAATCGTTTCCCGTCGACCTCGAAAGTCGGGCGCGTACCCAGATAGGCAATCGAATCGAAGGTCCTGTGTTTCCAGATCGTCGATGCGGCGTAGACGCCATCCTTTGGGACGACCCGCTCCAAAGGAAGCGGAAGATTTGCGGTCGGCCACCCGAGGTCGCGCCCTCGTCCCTCGCCCTCGACCACCTTCCCCGTCCAGGCGTAGCGGCGACCGAGGCACCGGGTGGCCTCTTCGAGGCTGCCATTCTGCAGCAGACGGCGGATCCGGGTCGAGCTCACGATCGCGCCGTCGACGCAGACCGGTGTGATCGCATGCACGCCGACGCCGCTCGCGTCGCCGAGTCGACGGAGGTCTTCGAATCGACCGACTCGGCCTTTCCCAAAGGCAAAGTGTTCCCCCACGAAAATTTCGCGTAGTCCCAGCGTGCCGGCCAGTGTCTCCGTGACAAAGGATTCGGGTGACAGGGCCGCAAAGGACGATGTGAAAGGCAGAAAGACGACCTCGCGAATGCCGGCAGACTCGAATGTGGCCAGCTTGTCCTCCGGGCTGGTCAAAAACTTGAGCTCGACGTGGGGGGCCAGAATCCGAATCGGATGGGGGTCGAAGGTAATCACCACGGGCGTGCCCCCAAGCCGCTCGGCCGTTTCGACCACGGTCCGCAGCAAGGCCTGGTGCCCGCGATGCTGCCCGTCGAAGTTTCCAATGGTCGCAACGGGAGCGATTGGAGCGACGTACCCCGACAAACTGCGAACGACTTTCATCGAAGACCGGCGATCAGCCGACGGGCGGCATCTTTCGCGAAGTACGTCAAGATGATGTCGGCACCGGCTCGACGAATGCTCGTCAGCGATTCCATCATGGCGGCCGTTTCGTCGAGCCAGCCTGCCCTCGCCGCGGCCTTGATCATGCTGTACTCTCCGCTCACCTGATAGGCCGCAATGGGGTGGCGCACGGATCGACGCGCGTCCGCGATGATATCGAGGAAAGGAAGCGCCGGCTTCACCATGATAATGTCCGCGCCTTCCGCAAGATCGCTCTCGATTTCTCGGCCGGCTTCGCGCCGGTTGGCAGGGTCCATCTGATAGGTCTTTCGGTCGCCGAACTGGGGGCTTGATTGCGCTGCATCGCGGAACGGCGCGTAGAAGCAGGAGGCGAATTTAGCCGAGTAGGCCATGATCGGTACCTGAGGGAAGCCCGCAAGGTCCAGTTCCTTACGGATGGCCGCGACGCGCCCATCCATCATATCCGACGGCGCAATGACATCGGCACCGGCTTGGGCATGGACTCGAGCCATGGCACGCAGACACTCGAGCGTCTCATCGTTGAGGATGCGGCCTTCCCTGACCAACCCACAGTGGCCGTGCGATGTGTATTCGTCAATGCACACGTCGGTGATGACCACCACTCCGGGGACCTGATCCTTCACGGCTCGGATGGCCTGGGGAACGATACCGTCAGGATCGATCGCAGCGCTCCCTCGCTCGTCCTTAGCGTCGGGAATGCCGAACAGGATGACCGCGGGGATGCCGAGCGCATACGCCTCCGCCACCTCCTTCACGAGCAGGTCGATCGACCATCGATACTGGCCGGGCATGGACGCGATCTCGTCCCGTTCCCCCTGCCCGCTGCGCACAAACAGCGGGTAGACGAAATGGTCGGGTGACAGCGCGGTTTCCCGTACCAACCGCCGAAGCGGTTCGGTTTCGCGCAGACGGCGTAATCGGTCGTGTGGGAACGGCATTGGACGACTACTTTCTCGGAAGATTGGTGAGAAAGACGACCAGGTCGCGGACCGAGATCATACCGACCAATTTCCCGTTCCGTGACACGCCCAAATGGCGTGTATGGGACTGGGCCATCAGATCGTTGGCGTCGAGGAGGGTCTTGTTCTCGTCGATCATCAAAATGGGAGCGGACATGATCATTTCCACGGTGGTCTTCCCGGTGTCGGCGCCGGAGGCGATCACGCGCCGGACCATGTCGGTGTCCGTGATGATGCCGATGACGTCCTTGGAGTCCTGCCCGCGTGTCACCATGAGACTGCCGACATTGCGGTCACGCATAATGACGCCCGCAGTTTTGACGTCGGTGTCGCGCCCAACCGTAATGAACTTTTCCGCCGGAATCATGAACGATTTCACTGGAACCATGGGATCAGATCCTCCTCTCGCACGGACGGCCCACGCGCGGGTCGTCGGTCATCAAGGCACTCGTTGATAATAGTCCACAATGGCCTCCGCCAGGGCCGGGATGGTATTCGCGCGCGCCTGTACGCTGACGTGCAGGCCGAGTTCCCGCGCGGTCTCGGCCGTAATCGGCCCGATGCAGGCGACGGGAACGTTGGCGGTGGCGCGCACGAGATCGCCGCGGTCGGCGAAGAGGTCGATAAAATTGCGCACAGTCGACGAACTGGTAAACGTCATCATGTCGATCGCACGGGCGGCCAAGACCTCTTTCAATTCCGACACAGAACGTTCCGGTCTGATGGTCCGATAGACGGGCACGACGCGCACGTCAGCCCCCATCGCGCGCAATTGCTCGGGAAGAACTTCTCGTGCCACTTCTGCCCGCGGAATCAGGACGCGGGTTCCTGTGACACGCTCCCTCGCGAACGCCTCGAGAAGCCCTTCCGCTTGATAGGTGGTGGGGATCAAGTCGGCGCGCAGTCCGTGCCGTCCCAATTCCTCAGCCGTGCGCGGCCCGATGCAACAGATGCGCAGATGCGCCAGTGCACGCGTGTCCAGGCCGGCCGTGCGCAATCGGTCCATAAACGGCCCGATCCCATTGACGCTGGTAAAAATCAGCCAGTGGAACCGAGGCAAGTCCCCGATCGCCGCATCGAGGGCCTCCCAGGTCGGTGGAGCGACCGTTTCTATCGTCGGGCATTCGACCGGTTCGGCGCCGGATTCCTCAAGAAGGCGAGAAAATTCCGCCGCCTGTCCGCGCGCTCGCGTGACGAGGATGCGCTTCCCGAAGAGGGGCTTCGTCTCAAACCAATTGAGCCGTTCGCGCAGATGCACGACTTCCCCTACCACAATCAGGGTGGGGGGCTCAAATTGTGCCGCTTCGGCCTGCGCCGCAATCTCGTGCAACGTCCCGACCACCGTGCGTTGCCTCCCCCAGGTTCCCCATTGGACCAAGGCGACGGGCGTGTCGCTTGGGGTCCCATCCTTCAACAGCCTGGCGACGATCATCGGGAGGTTTTTCATACCCATCAGGAACACGAGCGTCCCATGCGCCGTCGCCAAGCGCGACCATTCCAGGGCCTCCGCCTCTTTCGTCGGATCTTCGTGCCCCGTCACGAACGCGACGGTGGAGGCCAGTGTCCGATGTGTGACAGGAATGCCGGCATAGGCTGGCACGGCGGTTGCCGCGGTCACGCCCGGGACGATTTCGAACGGGATCCCGGCGGCGGCGATCGCTTCCGCTTCTTCGCCGCCGCGACCGAACACGAACGGATCGCCGCCTTTGAGCCGCACGACTGTGTGTCCTTCCCGGGCCTTCCCGATGATCAAGTGGTTGATTTTCGACTGATCCAAATAGGCGCCACGTCCCCGTCTTCCGACGTAGATGCGTTCGGCACGGTCGGGAGCATAATGCAACAGCGTTGGATTGGCCAGATAATCGTACAGCACGACGTCGGCGCGGGCGAGGCAGGCCTTGCCCTTGAGGGTGAGCAGCCCGGGGTCTCCGGGGCCGGCGCCAACAAGATAGACTTTTCCGCGCGAGCTGTCGGCCTCCATCAGATCCGTCCGTAGATGGCACTCAGAATGTCACGACCCCCGCGCTCCAACAAGTTCGTGCCAAGATCCGTCCCGATTCGCGCCGCCTCTTCGAGTGGGCCCTGATTTTCGCCGTGCACGATCTGTTTTCCGTCCACGCTTGCTATCAGGCCTTGCAGGCGAACCTCATGCCCGGTAAGCGTGGCGTGGGCGGCGATCGGGACCTGACAGCCGCCTTCCAGCCGGTGTAGCAGCGCACGCTCGGCGGTGACGGCGATGCGCGTAGATGGATGTTCAAGCTTGGCGAGAATGTCGCAGACCGTATCGTCGTTGCGCCGAGACTCGATCCCCAAGGCGCCTTGGCCGATAGCCGGTACACTGAGATCGACCGAAAGGTATTCGGTAATCTGGTCGTCCCACCCGAGTCGGCGCAGTCCGGCGGCGGCCAATACGATGGCGTCGTACTGTCCTTCTCGGAGCTTGCGCAATCGCGTATCCAAATTCCCGCGCAGCATCTCGATGCGCAGATCGGGTCGATGCTGGAGCAATTGAGCTTGCCGTCGCAGGCTGCTGGTGCCGATGCGTGCTCCGCGCGGCAAATTGGCAAAGACGGTCGCGTTGCGCGCGATTAACGCGTCGCGAGGGTCTTCCCTTCGTGGAATGCACGTGATCGCCAAGCCGTCGGGCAGCTCCGTCGGCACGTCCTTCATGCTGTGGACGGCAAAATCGATTTCGCGGGCCAGCAGGGCTTCCTCAATTTCTTTCACGAACAAGCCTTTTCCGCCGATCTTGGCCAGGGGAACGTCGAGAATCTTGTCGCCGGACGTTTTGATTTCTTTCAGAGTCACGGTGACCTCGGGCCATGCCTGCATCACTTGGTCGGCGAACCACCGGCTTTGGTGCAGCGCCAATGTGCTCCCGCGCGTTCCGAGGACCAATGTGGTTGGCGGACGGTCGTCGCTCACGCGCGGGGCTCCCGGCGCGGCCATCTGGCGGCCGGTTGGTCAGCGGGAAGCGGCGTGGGGGCCGGTGGCGCCTCTTCCGGAGCCACATCCTCCTCGGGGACGCACGTGGCTGCATCTGCGTTCCCATCGGGGCGGGCCTCTGCCGAAGTAGACGTCGACTCCAAACCGAAAAATCGCCTGGCGGCCTCCACGAACAGGCTGCCCGAGGACGACGTGGCTTCCGTTTTGAGCGTCACCATGGCGCCGTGGACCAGCTTATTGGCAATGGCATTGGCCAGAGACTCGACCATGGCCCGATCCTGCGGGGCTAACCCGCTGAGGCGGGATTGAATGCGCTCCAGTTCCAGTTTCTTAACGGTCTCGGCACGATTCCGCAGGGCCACGATCGTCGGGGTCACTTCGAGTGACTTCATCCACTGCTCGATGACCTCGACCTCGTTGACGACCAGACGTTCGGCCTTGTCGGCCTCACGAAGCCGCTCCTCTCGGTTCTGTTCCACCCGCTGTTTCAGATCGTCGATATCGAATAGGAAGGCATTGTCGACGTCGCGTGCGGCGGGATCGATATTGCGCGGGACGGAAATGTCGATCAAGAAGATCGGTCGGTTTTGGCGGAGGCGCACGGCCCGCTGGACGTGTTCCGCGGTGATGAGATAGGACGACGCACCGGTCGAACAGAGAATAATATCCGCGTCAGCCATTTCCGCATGATACTGTTCGAACGGGACGGCAATGCCGTCGAAGCGTTTGGCCAGTTCCACCGCATTTTGAGGATTCCGCGTCGTCACGCGGATGTGCCGGACGCCCTGGGCGATGAAGTGTCGCGCCGCCAGCTTGGCCATTTCCCCCGCCCCGACCAAGAGCACGCGTTGGTCTCCCAGATTGGAGAAGATCTTCTTCGCAAGTTCCACCGCGGCGTAGCTGACCGACACGGCCGTTTCGGCAATCCTGGTCTCAGTCCGCACCCGCTTGGCCACGGAGATGGCTTTCTTAATGACCTTGTTCAAGATCATTCCGGTGGCCTTGTGGGAGAGCGCCACCTCGAAGGCATCCTTCATCTGGCCCAAGATTTGAGACTCGCCGACGATCATCGAATCCAGACTGGCGGCAACGCGGAACATGTGCACGATGGCGCGCTCGTCGGTGTGCCAGTACAAATGAGGAGTGAGTTGCTCGCTGGAGAGGGACATATGGGTGTCCGCGAGGAATTCTTGTACGCTGTTGAAGCCGGATTCGACGCTGTCGACGACGGCATACACTTCGACGCGATTGCACGTCGAGAGCAACAGGCCCTCCTTAATGCCGTCGTAGGCGCAGAGGCGGGCGAGTGCCTCGCCGAGCCGACTCTCGGGTACCGCCAACCGCTCGCGGACCTCCACGGGAGCCGTTTTGTGACTGAGTCCGATCAGGATGATATGCATCTCAGGACACCGGTCCCTGGTTTTTGAGCACGACGCCGATCAACGTCAGAATGACCACGGCAAAGCCGATGATGGTCAAGTAAGCCGCGCGCTTCGCGCGCCACCCCACAGTCAGACGCCCCATCAACACCACGAAATAGAACACCCAGGTCACGAGCGCC
Organism: Nitrospira sp.; assembly: GCA_036984305.1. Classification (NCBI taxonomy): domain Bacteria; kingdom Pseudomonadati; phylum Nitrospirota; class Nitrospiria; order Nitrospirales; family Nitrospiraceae; genus Nitrospira; species Nitrospira sp. Next base: position 2,273,915 of record BQWY01000001.1, on the reverse strand, counting down.
CACGTCTGCTCGGGATTCCAGCTCAGGTACGACCCCCTCGCGAATTCCGCCGAGAGCGCCCCGGTGATAATTCCCAACGTCAGCAACGGAAATCCGGTAATGATCGAACGTTGATTCAGGTTGTCCAGAAAATCGAGCGGCGGCAACTTGGCGTACAGGACATTGAAGCGCTTGGACTTGAGGAGTCCGTCCTGAATCAGGTACATCAACCCTGCCACGAATGCGACGGCAAAGCCGACCGTGCCGAGCATGCTGAGCCCGACGTGTACCCACACCGTCTTGAGAGCCGGTCCCAGCGTCGGAACGCGTTCCGGAAGCGCGGCCGCAGATACCAATGAGATGAGGGCCAGCGGTACGATGAACGATCCCAGGACATGGATCCGATGCCGGAACTCGACCGCCAGGAATACCAGAACAAGCATCCAGGACAGGAATGAAAGGGCTTCATGGACGCTGGAAAGAGGAACCTCGCCCACCGAGAGCATTCGGAGGACCAGAGCGACGGTATGGGTGACAAAACCGCCTGCAGTCAAGCCGAGGGATATCTTGGAGAGGGCTTCAGACCGCCGGAGCAAATACACCAGGAAGGAGACGGTGGCGAGAAAGTAGAGCACGATCGTGACCATGAAGATCGGCACCGGCATGGACCGCTAACTCCTTGGGGAAAGAGGAGAAATGGTGCTGCACTGTAAACAGAAAATTATAGCGATGTTCAAAAACTCCCGTCAAGAAACGCCCGTTCGTCCGTATCGCCTCCCATGCATTGACGGGTTCGTCTAACCGGAGTCTTGCTCACGTGATCGGCAGAGTGAACAAGGGGTCGTCAGTGGGAAGGTTATACGTCGTGGGCGCACCGATTGGTCACCCGGACGATTTGACGATTCGCGCTCGGCGCACACTGCGTCGGGTCAACGTCATCGCGTCGAAGGATCCGCAGGCGACGCAGGCGCTACTGGCCTACCATCGGATCACCGCGGACGTCACCTCCTATCACTGGGGGAATCGCGACCAGAAGACGGCGGTGCTGCTGGATCACCTCCATGCCGGGTGGGCTGTCGCACTGATGTCGGATACCGGTACTCCCGGGGTGTATGACACCGGAACGTTCCTCGTCCACGCGGTCCTCAAGGCTGGGCTCCCCGTCATTCCGATTCCAGGTCCCTCTGCCGTCACTGCCGCGCTATCGGTATCGGGTCTGGATGGGGACCGCTTTGTTTTTGCAGGATGTTTGCCTCGCGGCCGAAGTGCCCGAGCAGCCTGGTTGAGCAACGTCGCGATGTTCGACTGCACCCTCGTGGTGTTGACTGATCGACGCGCCCTGGCGGTCACGCTTCGGTCGTTACAGGCAACACTCGGAAATCGCCCCGTGATGATTGCCAGGCAGCTCACCGGGCCAGGGGAGCGTCTGGAACGAACGAGCCTGGCTGCGGCGCTGGCGAAGTCTTCGCTGCGGGGCCTTCCCGAAAAAATCACGTTGGTGGTTCAGGGGCCGGCGCCGAAGCGAGGGAGGGGGCAAACCCGCGCAGCGGTGACTCAGAACGCGTCGTCGCGCCGCCGAATCAAGACACGGTAGACCTGGTCGAGACGTTCCTGTCTGAGTACGGTGTGCCCCTCGTTTTGCACGCTTTGGGGCACGTTCCTGATAGGGTCGCCTTCATCCAGCAAGACGCTTAAGACCTCCCCTCCGCTCATGGTCTCGAGCTTGAGCTTGGTCTTCACGAAGTTATAGGGACAGATCACCCCTCGTAGATCGAGCTCGGTCACAGGCACATCGGCAGGTGGTTCGGGTTCGGGCAGCATTAAACGTTATCTTAGCATCCGCCACGCGGCTGATCACAGTTCAGAAAAATAAAAAGGGCAGCCTTGAGGGGCTGCCCTTTTCACGACCGCTTGTTCGTGCGTCTTACTTGCCTGAATAACCCTTCATCAAGTTCGGCTTCGCAACGTCGGTTCCATAGTCGGATTTATTAGCCTTCTTCTCTTCCGGGGTCACGGTGTTGTAACCCCAACCTGGTTGAGGTTCGCAGTTCCAGCAAGGCGCTTGCCCGGTGAATTCACCGACGGAGGTCTGAATGGCGCCTTCATGGATCTCACCTGGAAGCACGGCACCAACCGGCGCGCCGGTTACACCACCGCTGTTCGTGACGATACCGCGCTCCGTGGATGGGTCCGGACGCTGACCGAGTCCTCCGAAACCTGCCAGCTTCTCGTTCTCGCGGACGACCCAGATTTCACGAACCAACTTCTTCCCGGTACCAAACGGCTGTTGGGCCGAGGTCTCTTCCACGACCTGAAGGCTGAGGTCATCACCGGCTTGAAGGGTCCTGAGTTGCTCCATGTTCGAGTTGGCGTCGAAGTAGACGGTCCTGTAGTTCATTGCACCAGACCCGGCTCTCCCTTCATCGTGCGAACTGCCGCCCCCTTCGAGGTGGAGCTTGCCCCCCGGGACATCGATGGCGAGCACCCGGCCGTAAATCGTTTCGGGTTGTGACAACCGCTCCAAGAAGGCCGCCCGGTCAAACGTGTTGCCGCGGCTGGACGATCCTGAGACATCGCCTACCCCCGTTCCGACGCCGAGACCTGATTGATTCTGGGGAAGGCGCTCTTGTGCCCCTGCGATACCGACGGAGCCCACGAGAATAATTGCAGCTCCCAGTGCCACCACATTACGCATGTGCTGCCTCCTTATGGATAGGTAGGATGTGAGAGTAAATAGTACACACAAGAAGACTGAAAGTGACGATGAGTCCGTGTTCATGAATTCATCTAGAAACGGCGGCACTATAGGAAATTATGATCAGTATGTCAAGTGGCATCTGGTCCAGGGTGTCTGGGTCTAACGTACCATGGCGGAGCATGAAGGCCGGTCTGTGGTTGCGATCGCCTCGTGCCAGTTTCGATACCGCGTCTCTGTAGCTAGTTGGGCGTCCAGAAGCCGAGGTGAAATCAAGATGGATCCGTCCCCACCGCCTCAACGTGGTGCCCGGAGGGAGGGCCGAACTCCCACTCTCTTGCGAGAACCGGATTTTGAGTCCGGCGCGTCTGCCAGTTCCGCCATCCGGGCACAGACTGAAGCCACGTCCAATACTGCGTGGTGAGAGGCGCGATAAGTAACAGAAATTTTGCCAAGCCGTCAACTTAGCATGGCATGAAAGCGGCTTCCCTTCGCGAATTCGGTGGTGCTACAATGAACAGGCGTAGGGCGGTTAGTTCTTCACCTGTCTAATTCAAGCTCAAGCCGCGCGCGGGGCGAGCGGCCTCAATATCTCAACCTCGTGGAGGGACTCATGGCAGAGGTGCAATGTGTCACGTGCGGACAGACCGGCGAGGCGATTTCCGATCCGATCTACCTTGGACGCCTTGAAGCCGAGGTGAAATCCAAGGTGTGCCTGCCCTGCTGGAAAAAATGGGAGGGGATGCGCGTGATGGTGATCAATGAATATCACATCAACCTCGGCGACGAGACCGGTCGAGAGACGATCAAGAAGCACATGAAGGCTTTTCTCAAGCTGGGAGAAGCGGCGGATACCGGTCTGCTGGCGCAAAACTATAAACCTCAAAGCTAACCGTTGAGGCGTCATCGTTACCGTCCTCCACCCCAATCCGCGCGCAATTCGGTTCTAAGGTAGAGTCCGTTCATTGACATTCTGCGGAAGTGTTTGATATTCTTCAGCGCTTCTACTCCGGATTGACGCAATTCCAATGCTTGGAGCCCGCATCGTCCCGTGATTACGCAAATGAAAGTGCGGGGGTTGATGTTCGACCCCTACAACAACGCCTACATCGTGATTCTCCGTGGCGAAGACCAGTCGGAGGTACTGCCGATTTGGGTTGGCAAGTCCGAGGCGAGCGCCATCAGCCTATCTCTCGAAGAGGTGAGCGCACCACGGCCCATGACACACGACATGCTGAAGACCATGCTGGATTTGTACGAGGCCAAGGTGATCAGCGTGGTGATTACCGATCTAGCCGAAAATACCTATTATGCCAAGGTACACCTCTTGTACCAGGACTCCGAATTTTCCATCGATTCTCGTCCGAGCGACGCCATCGCGATCGCCTTGCGGGCCGAAGCTCCGATCTTTGCCCAGGAAGCCGTGCTGAAGAAGCAGACCAACGAGGATCTCGAGCAGTGGTTGGAAAACTTGAAACCTGAAGATTTCGGCAAGCTGGACTCTTGAGGCGCGCATTATGTCGTCAGGAACGCAGGAACTGATCGAACTCAAGGTGCACGGGGTCGTGCGTGACGATAATACGGACACGCAGATCGTCGTGTTGCGGGACGAACAACGCGCGGATGTGTTGCCGATCTGGGTCGGCTTGGCCGAGGGCAATGCTATTCGCCTGGCTCAGGAAGGGATCGTCACGCCCCGCCCGATGACGCACGACCTCATTCGCAGCGTCGCCACTCACTTGGGTATCCAGGTGTCCCGGGTCGTGATTACGGACGTCAAGAACACCACCTACTTTGCCGTGGTGCACTTGTCGTCGAAGGGTGTCGAGCGGACGCTCGATGCGCGACCGAGTGATGCCATCGCGTTGGCGTTGAGGGTGCAGTGCCCGATCTACGTGACGCAGGATGTGTTGACGCGTCGCGGCGGTGCGAACACGGACGTGTGGCTGGAAAAACTGATTCAGAAGAAGACCGATACGCAGGAAGTGTAACGGGAGAAGCAGGGAGGCGGATGAGGACAGTATGACGCGTACGTATTTGCAAAAACCGTTGGAAGTGCAAGAAAAATGGTACCTGGTCGATGCGGACGGCAAGACGCTCGGCCGGTTGGCGGCGCGCGTGGCGCTTCATTTGCGGGGGAAGCATCGCCCGACGTTCACGCCGAACGTGGACATGGGCGATCACGTGGTGATCATCAATGCGGACAAGATCAAGCTGACCGGCCATAAGTGGCGCGACAAGCACTATCGTTCACACTCCGGGTATCCGGGGGGCTTCAAATCGGCGACGGCGGAAGAGGTGTTCGCCAAGGACCCGACGAAGTTGCTCACGACCGCCATTCAAGGCATGTTGCCCAAGACGCCGCTGGGCAAAAAGCTCGCGAAGAAGCTTCGTGTGTATGCGGGGGCAACTCACCCCCATGTCGCGCAGCGGCCGGAAGCCTTGGCGCTATAGCAGGTCCACTGGAATGGGCACGTCCAACATCCGATAAGAAGAAGAGGAGATTCGGGAATGGCAGCAGTTCAATACGCAACGGGGAAACGGAAATCTGCAGTCGCCCGCGTATGGCTCACGGCCGGTAACGGCGACATCACGGTCAACGAGCGGCCGCTGGCACAGTATTTCGGGCGCCCTGCCCTGCGCAATCTGGTGCAGATGCCGTTCGATGTGAGCGGGACGGACGGAAAATTTTCCGTCACCGCCACGGTCGCGGGGGGCGGTCATGCCGGGCAGGCGGGCGCGTTGCGCCATGGGATTTCGAAAGCGCTGGTCCTCCTGAACTCCGGGCTGCGCGAGTCGATTAAGAAGAATGGGTTCCTGACGCGCGATTCCCGCGTGAAGGAACGCAAGAAATATGGCCAGAAGGGAGCCCGTCGGCGCTTCCAGTACTCCAAGCGGTAATTGACGAAACACATGGGAGCGAGGGAAAGGGAAGGTCCGGACGGCCTTCCCTTTCTTGTATCTACGCGAGGTGGCCTGTCGTCGAGGCGAAAGGAGCGTCCGTCATCGTGAGTGCGCCGACATCCAAGCTTCGTGTCGCGGTCGCGGGTGCCAGCGGGTACGCCGGGGGAGAGCTGCTTCGGCTCGTTGCGGCTCATCCGCATCTGACGCTTGCCGCCGTGACCTCGGAAAAGTCAGCCGGGGCCTCCGTTGCCTCCGTGTTTCCGCATTTGTCCCACGTCGTGGATCAATCGTTCGAGGCCCTGGCGCCGGAGACGTTGGCCGAGCGTGCTGACGCGGTGCTGTTGGCTCTGCCGCATACCAAGTCGTTCGAGGCCGTATCGGTCTGTCTCAAGGCAGGCAAGCACGTCGTCGATCTCAGCGCGGATTATCGATTGCGTGATGCCGGGGCCTACCCTACCTGGTATGAGGCGACGCACCCCTATCCCGATTTGCTGAAGCAGGCTGTCTACGGGCTACCGGAATTGCATCGCGAGGCGATCAAGCAAGCTCGGCTCGTCGCGTCGCCGGGGTGTTACCCGACCGCGGCGATTCTGCAACTGGCTCCGTTGTGTGCCGAGGGAGTGATCGATCCGTCGACGCTGGTCATCGACGCCAAGTCCGGAGTGTCGGGCGCGGGACGGAGCCCGGCGTTGCCGTATCATTTTCCCGAAGCGCACGAATCACTCGAACCGTATAAGATCGGCACGCATCGGCACATCCCGGAAATCGAACAGGAACTGACCCTGGTGGCGAGCCGGCACACGGATGCCTCTCCGTCATCTCGTATGGCCGTGTCGTTTACGCCGCACCTCGTCCCCATGAACCGAGGCATTCTCAGCACCGCGTACGCCAAATTGAAGACGGGAACGGACGTCCGCTCGCTCCGCGAACTGTACGCTGCGTTTTACAAACATGAGCCGTTCGTACGCGTTCAGTCGGGAGACCGGCCGGCCAATCCAGGTCACGTGCGCGGGTCGAATTACTGCGACCTGTCGGTCCATCTCGACCGCCGAACGGGATGGGTCATCACGGTTGCAGCCTTGGACAATCTGGTCAAAGGCGCCGCCGGGCAAGCGCTCCAGGCGCTGAACCTCATGCTCGACATTCCGGAAGAGACAGGGCTCCGCGCGCCTGGCGTGTTCCCTTGATCGGTGTGCTCCGACCGACCAGCCATTCGAGGACGACACGATGACACGCATCCGAGGCGGCATCACTGCGCCGCAGGGGTTTGCAGCCGCGGGAGTGCACTGCGGGATCAAGAAAAGCCCCGATCTCTTGGATCTCGCTCTGGTCGTGTCGGACCGCCCTGGGCCCATCGCGGGGGTTTTTACGACCAATCAGGTCGTGGCCGCTCCGGTGACCGTCGACCGATTGCACCTGAAGCGCGGCGTCGGACGAGTCCTTGTGGTGAACAGCGGGTGCGCCAACGTTTGCACCGGACGGGCGGGAATGGACGCGGCTCTGACGATGGTTCGGCTCGGCGTCGAGGCATTCCGGGTTCCCGCGCATCAGGTGTACATCGGGTCCACCGGGGTCATTGGGGCCCCGTTGCCCATCGGCAAGATCGTGGACGCCTTCCCTGCTCTTCTCAAACGAGTGCGGCGTGGAGGGGCGCATGAGGCGGCACGCGCCATTATGACCACCGATACACGAGCCAAGGAAGTCGCGCTCACGCAACGCATCAATGGGGCGTCCATTACCATTGGCGGGATGGCCAAGGGTTCGGGCATGATCCATCCGAACATGGCCACCATGCTGGCCTATCTGACCACCGACGCGTTCGTGTCGCGGCCGCTGCTGCAACGGGCGCTCTCCGCCGCGGTCGATCAGACCTTCAACTGTATTTCCGTCGATGGAGACACGAGTACCAACGACACGGTGCTGTGCCTGGCGAACGGTGTGGCGGGGAATCGTCCGCTCTTGGCACACACGAAGGCATATCGGGCGTTCGAGCGACTCCTGTCGGAAGCCTGCGAAGCCCTGGCGCTACAGGTGGGACGTGATGGCGAAGGGCTCACGAAATTTGTAGAGATTCGAGTTAGGGGGGCCAGAAACGATCGGCATGCGAAACAAGTGGCGAATACGGTCGGCACCTCCTGTCTCGTCAAGACGGCCCTATTTGGAGAAGATGCCAACTGGGGGAGGATCATGGCGGCGATCGGGCGCGCAGGTGTGCCGGTGAAGGCGGAACGAATCGGCCTTGCTATCGGCGGCGTGCCGATTGTGAGACGTGGAGCGCCGCAGGGTGCTGCCACGGAGCGGCGGATCGCTGCCGTGTTCAAGCGCCGTGAATTCGTCATTGACATCGACTTGGGAATCGGATCCGGCGTCGGGCGGCTGTGGACCACCGACTTGAGCTATGACTATGTTCGTATTAATGCCAGCTACCGTTCCTAAGGGGCGAGAGGTGTCCGAATCGCTTGAAAATACTGAACGGCCATGTTAGCCTCCTTCGGTTTTGCGGGCTTCTCCCCGGATCGTCTTGGATCGACTGGCCTGACGCTCGGTAGAAGTTCTGACAACTCACGCCCCCGGGGCTAACCCCGCGGGCTTCTTATCAAAATCGACATCGGCGTTCCGAACGCCGCTCGCTTGGGAACAAGGGGTTGAAGACCTCTCACCCGCTCCGGTGGGTGCTCTGCAAGCGAGAAGGGAGGTGAAGGCATGGCAGAGATCGAGATCAAGGACCTGTTGGAGGCGGGTGTCCATTTCGGGCACCAAACCAACCGGTGGAATCCGAAAATGAAGAAATTCATTTTCGGCGAGCGTAACGGCATCTACATCATCGATCTCCAGCAGACGATGGATCGACTCGAAAAGGCCTATGCCTTCGTTCGGGATACCATTGCCGGGGGCGATCAGGTGTTATTCGTCGGAACCAAGCGGCAGGCCGCGGAGGTTTTGGAGGAAGAAGCCAAGCGGGCCGGACAGTTTTTCGTCAATCAACGCTGGCTCGGTGGGATGCTGACGAATTTCCAGACCATCAAGAAGAGCCTCGATAAGCTCAAGAAAATGGAAGCCACGCTGGCCGACGGTGGCTCTCGCCAGGGGTTGAAGAAAAAAGAGTTGAACCAGATGGACAAGGACCGGGTGAAGCTCGAAAAGTACTTGTCCGGCATCAAGAATATGCGCACCGTCCCCGGCTGCGTGTTCGTGCTCGATACGCGCGTGGAGCATATCGCCGTGCTCGAAGCACATCGGTTGAGCATTCCTATCGTAGCGATCGTCGATACGAACTGCGAACCGGACAAGATCACGTATCCGATTCCCGGCAATGACGACGCCATTCGTTCGATCAAACTGATCACCACCCAGATCGCCGACGCCTGCATCGAGGGGATGCATCTGCGGACCCAACGCGAGCAGGCGGAGGCCGCGGAGGCCGCAGTGACAGAGAAGCGCGCGGCGGTGTCCGGCATGGTGATGGAAAACGTGCCCGCACGGTAAGACACGGTACGAGCGGAACGTGTTTTCGCGCGATCCGGCGAGGAACAATCGTCGCGGGTTGTGCGTTGCAGGACGTGACGGGCGAGACGACGGGAACCCCCCAAAGGTCGCGCAGCACGTCCGGTCAGCATTCGGAATGGTGCCGGCGTGATGCCGCGAGTGCTCCGGTTAGGTGGGCGCGGTGACGAATAGGGCGCGCTCCGTGCGAAATCTCTCAAAAAGGTGACGACAACATGGCAGCTCCCGCAACACTCGTGAAAGAACTCCGTGATAAAACCGGAGCCGGCATTCTGGATTGCCAGAAGGCCTTGCAAGAAAACAGCAACGATATCGAGAAAGCCGTTGACTACTTGCGGCAAAAGGGATTGGCCGCAGCGCAAAAACGCGCGTCACGCGAGGCCAATGAGGGCATCATCTCTTCGTACATTCACCCGGGCAGCCGCATCGGTGTGCTGGTGGAGGTGAACTGCGAGACCGACTTCGTCGCACGGAACGAAGAATTTCAGGCGTTCGTCAAGGACGTCGCACTCCAGATTGCTGCGGCAAACCCGACATACGTGAAGCGGGAAGACGTTCCCGAGGACGTGGTGTCGAAAGAACGGGCCATCTACGAGGGGCAGGCCAAGGAAATGGGGAAACCGCCCGCGGCCTGGCCGAAGATCGTGGAGGGGAAGCTGGAAAAGTATTTTCAAGAGTCCTGCCTCCTCGAGCAAGCCTTTATCAAAGATCCCAGTGCCACCGTGAAGGATTTGCTGACACAGAAGGTCGCCAAGATCGGCGAAAACCTCATCATCCGCCGATTCACACGGTACCAACTCGGCCAGGCATGACCGCACCCAAATATCGACGAATTCTGCTCAAAGTCAGCGGCGAAATGCTCGCCGGAGATCAGGGGTTCGGAATTCAGCCGTCGGTGCTGGATGGCCTCGCCGGGGAAATCGCCGATGTCGTCGCGCTCGACGTCGAAGTCGCCATCGTCATCGGAGGGGGAAACATCTTCCGCGGCATCGCCGCGAGCGCCAGCGGGATGGAGCGGGCCTCGGCGGACTACATGGGCATGCTGGCCACCGTGTTCAACGCTCTGGCCATGCAGAGCGCGCTCGAAAAGCGCGGAGTCGTCACCCGTGTTCAGACCGCCATTGAAATGCGGCAGCTCGCCGAGGGCTACATTCGGCGACGGGCAATCCGCCATCTGGAGAAAAAGCGCGTCGTCATCTTCGCGGGAGGCACGGGTAATCCGTACTTCTCCACGGATACGGCGGCCGCGTTGCGCGCCATGGAGATCGGCGCGAACGTCATCATGAAGGGGACGAAGGTGGACGGCATCTACGAAGCCGATCCGTTGACGAACCCGCAGGCCAAGCGCTACGACCAGTTGCAGTTTCTCAGCATCCTGAATCAAAAGCTGAGGGTGATGGACTCGACGGCCATCACCTTGTGCATGGACAACAACCTGCCCCTTATCGTCTTCAACTTGAAGCAGCGCGGAAATTTGAAGCGCATCCTTCAGGGGGAGACGATCGGCACGATCGTGACGGCGGGCAAATCCTAACGGCGCGCGAGGACCCCATCATGGCCAATCCCGTCCAGCAAAAAACAACCGACGGTATGGAGAAATCGCTCGAACATCTGAAGCGTGAGTTGAGCGGGCTTCGCACCGGCCGCGCCTCGGTCGCGCTGCTCGACAACATCCGCGTGGACTATTACGGCACGATGACCCCGCTCAAGCAGGTGGCGTCGATTTCGGTGCCGGAGGCGCGCCTCCTGACCGTGCAACCCTGGGATGCCAAGCTGATCAAGGAGATCGAAAAGGCGTTGGCGACGTCCGATCTCGGCATCACGCCCTCCAACGACGGCAAGATGATCCGTGTGCCGCTGCCGCCCCTGACCGAAGAGCGGCGGAAAGACCTCACGAAGATCTGCCGCAAGCACGGCGAGGAAACCAAGGTACATATTCGTGGCGTGCGGCGCGAAGCCAACGAGGAGCTGAAGAAACTGCAAAAGGACGGCAAAATGAGCGAGGACGAGTTACGCCGTGCGGAAGCGGAAATCCAGAAATTGACTGACCAATACATCGAAAAGGTCGATCATGTGTTGAAGAAGAAAGAGGAGGAAATCCTCGAAGTCTAAATCTCCTCGATTCCCCTCCTCGGACGGACTGTTCCAAACAGATCGTTAAGACGACCCTCGTGCTGCGAACCTATAGCGCATCCCCAACGCAAGCGGTTGTCGATCTCGGCGCGCTGGCCCACAATTTCGCATTGCTGCGCGGACGGCTGGCCCCGTCATGCACCGTCATCGGCATCGTCAAGGCCAATGCCTATGGACACGGCGCCGTCGAAGTGGCGGAGGCACTGGTCCGTTTCGGCTGTTCCATGCTCGGGGTCGCCACCGTAGCCGAAGGCATTCAGCTCCGCGACGCGGGCATCCTGTCACAAGTGGTCGTGCTGGGTCCGGTCGTTCCCCGCGAACTTGGCGATCTGCTCCAGCACCGTCTGACGCCGCTCATCTACGAGGAGGCGATGCTGCTCGCCTTGAGCGAGCGTGTACGCGACGTGGCTCCGTGCCCCGTTCACCTCGAGGTGGAGACTGGAATGGGGCGCCTCGGGATTCCGATCGAACGGGTCGTGCCGCTACTGCAGTCCGCCGCATTCAGGGGGCCGCTTCGCATGGAAGGGTTGATGACCCACTTCGCGGATGCCGAAAGCGTCGACCCTGCCTTCGCTCGCCAGCAGATCGACGTGTTCCGCGATCTCATTGATCGCGCGCGAGACGCCGGAATAGAAGTTCCTCTGGCCCACATGGCCAATACGGCGGGCATCCTGCGCTATCCCGATTCGCATTTGGATGCGGTACGTCCCGGCATCGGGTTGTATGGCTACTGGTCAGGCCCATCGACGACGGACGATCCCCCCCTGAAACCGATACTTTCGTGGTCGACGCACATCGTGCAGATCCGCCCGCTGCAGCAGGGGCAGACAGTCAGCTACGGCCGCACGTTCCGTGCGTCACGGCCGTCCAGGATCGCCGTGCTACCGGTGGGATATGCTGATGGGTACAATCGCCTGCTGTCCAATAAGGGGTCGGTCTTGGTCCACGGGCGTCGTGCTCCCGTGGTCGGTCGGGTGTGCATGGATATGACCATGGTGGACGTCACCGACGTTCCGGACGCCAAAACCGGCGACACGGTGGTGCTGATCGGCAGGCAGGAGCAGGAGACGATTACGGCCCAGGACGTCGCGTCATGGCAGGGCAGCATCTCGTACGAGGTGCTGTGCACCATAGGCCCGCGGGTGCGTCGATCGTATACGGGGCGGCCTTAGGACGGCACACTGGGTCTATCGGTCGATCATGCGGGCGACAGATTACGATTTCTTGAGGGACTTCCGAAGGCGTTTCTCGACACTCGTGACCTTCCCGGTCAGCCTGCCCTTCGCGCCTTTCCGATAATCGATCTTGATCGAACAGGATATGCGATTGCAGTCCTTCCGCATCCGGTCGAAGCAGCGCTTCACGACGCGTAGCACGTCCTCCCACTCCCCCTCCAGCACGGTGCCCATTGGGTTCAGGCGATACTCGACGCCGCTGTTGTCGATGATCTCCAGAGACCGTGCGACGTACTTGCCGACGCTCTCACCCTTGCCCAGCGGCGACATGCTCACTTCAAGAAGGATCATCGGAATACCTTTCGTATCGTACACGTCGTAACAGGTTTATCGGAGCACGCGCGTATCAGCGATGAACGGAACAGGCTCCGAGTCGCCACGGCATCGATCCGGTCGACCATCGACTTCGCTGGTCAACGATGCAGCAATTCCAGGTGAGAATACTCACCCGGCCGCCTTGCGCTGCTCCAGCCAGGTCGTGGGGTAGTTCGCCTGCCCGGTCAACTTGAACTCCTCGACCGCGCTCGTCAGAATGTCACGCCGCTTGATGAAATCGGCTTCGGTTGCTTTCGTTTCGCCACGGAGTTCCGCGAGCCAAGCGATGAACTCTTCCGCTTCCGGACCGAAGATGGCTTCCAAGTCCTGTCGAATACGGGACGCGAGCGCCGGCGACGCACCACCGGTACTGATGGCAATGCGAAGCGATCCACGGGTCACGACGGCCGGCATGGAGAAGGTCGAGTACTGCGGCTGATCGACCGTCCAAAGCTGGAACCGATCTTTGCGGGCCAACTCCATCAACCCTTCGGCGAAGGCCGTGTCGTCCTTGATGCAATTCAGCACCGCGACGACGCCCGGAAGATCGGTCGTTCGGAACATGCGTCCACGGTGAATGACCTTGGCACTGGCCGTCAATTTTTTGAGTGTATCGTTGAGCGTGGGATTGATCACCGACACCTTGGCGCCGGCGTCGAGCAAACGCTGCGCCTTGTCGGCGGCTTCCTGATCGCCGCCCAGCACCAGACACGGCCATCCTTTGACATCGAGTGAAATCGGAAATCCTGGATTCACGGTCATGACCCCTCCTTCTCGCAAGACGCACATTTTACAACAGGACGAAACGAGGACAAAAGTGACTTTCGCACGGCTTTGCGGCCCTTGTATAATGCCGCCCGCGCAGTGAGGATCGCGAACATTGAAGGGAACGTAATGGCAAATTCCAATATGACGACGTTCGGCATGGCGGGCGGGATCATCCTGCTGGCGGGACTGGCTGCCTATTTCGGCCTGGCCCACGGATGTGAACAGGTGGCCTCCGGCCGGTTGGCGGGCCGCGTCACGATCGCGGCCGATCTGGTGGATCGGGTGCAGGCGACGGATGTGTTGTATGTCATCCTGAAACGCCCGGGCGGGACCGGGCGTCCGCTGGCGGCCAAGCGAATCGAGCGGCCCTACTTTCCGGTGACGTTCGAGATTACGACCGCCGACATGATCCAGCAGGGCACCGAGTTGCGAGGAATGGTGGATGTGTCCGCACGGCTGGACAAGGATGGCCAGGCGGGACCGGCGCAGCCCGGTGACATCGAAGGGGTGTTTACGAAGAATCCGACGCTGGTGGGTGGAGAAGGAATCGAAATCATACTGGATCAACTGAGGTAGATCTCGTTGATCGTCATTCGTCAACCGTCATGCGTTGAAAACAGTAACGAATTGGAGTGAGCAGTGTTCCGGACGGATGACGAATGACGCATATCTGTGGAGACGTTAGGTCTCCGCTGCGTCTTCGTCCAGTGCCACGTTCCAGTAGAGGTAATCGCGCCAACTTTCCGGCGCATTGCGAATGCCGATCGTGATGGTGACGACGGGACTCCACCGAGGCTTGACCGGCTTCTTGATGAGCTTCATGTTGGCTTCGTCAGGCGTCCGCCCGCTCTTTCGATTGTTGCAGCGCCAGCAGGCCGTGACGATGTTTTCCCACGTCTTCTTGCCGCCCTTGGCGATGGGGACGACGTGGTCGAACGTGAGCTCTTCGGTGCGGAACTTATGGGCGCAATACTGACAGGTGTACCCGTCCCGGGTGAAGATGTTGATTCTCGAAAACTTGACCGCGCGATGGCTGTCTTTGAGTTTGACGAGTTTGAGGAGCCGCATGACCGAGGGGAGCCGAAAGGTCACGGAGATGCCGCGGACGTCCCGATCGTAGAATTCCAGGACTTCGACTTTACCCTGCCAGAGAAGCGTAATGGCCTTCTGCCAGTGCACCACCCGCAGGGGCTCATAGGTGGCGTTCAGCAAGAGCGTCAACTCCATACCTATTTCCTCTCGGCGTGACGAAATTCCGACAGTCTATGCCATACTCCCCTAGTGAAATCAAGCATAGCAGCCTGTGGAGCCGGCTTGCGAGGCGGCACGGGGCACGTGCGACGGTACAACCCTCAGTGTAGCACGGCGGTGTAAACGGACGATGAAGACCAAATCAATCTCTCTCATACCCGTCAGCGATCTCCAGCCGGGAACCTGCCGTTCGGTCGAAACGGAGGCGGGGTGGATTGCAGTCTATAACGTGGACGGACACCTCTACGCGACCGACGACGTGTGCCCCCATGCCGGAGGATCGCTTGGAGAGGGTAAGCTGTCCGGAGACTGTATCGTCTGTCCGTGGCACGGATGGCGTTTCAATATTCGAACCGGCCAGCGCCCGGAGAATCCGGACATCCGTGTCGACTGCTTCGACGTCAAAGTCGAGGATGGGCACATCGTGGTTGATGTGCCGGAAACCCGGCGCGCGTTCTGACGCGACGCCTGCTCGACACTCGTCAAACGTCAATCGTAAGTTGTAAAGGCCTAGGAAGGCTTTTCCCAAGGCAGTCGCCTGTGGCAGGTTCTTCCGACGATGACGATTGACGAATGCCGATCGGCCCTCACCGGACCGGCATCGGCATGCTGGGGTCGATGGGTGCCAGGTCCTCCTCCCGCATGAGGTCGATCGCCGGCATCGAGAGCGCGTGCACACGGCTTTTGGCCATGTCCACCTGCCACGAATACTCTCGTTCGATCCAGGTCCGACTCCCCTGCTCTCTCAAGATTACCTTGACGACATAGTGTCCCGGCGCCTGCTTGTCGACCGCCCACTCCCCCAGCCGCGCTTTTTTCCCGTGTTCTGTCCGGACGCGCACCATCTCCGTTACACCTTGCAGCAAGGTGGGAGCGTGCCTGGCGCGGTGTGTCTGCACCAGCGCGAGGGCTTTGACCGCCTCGGGGTCGGTGACGGGATTGAGCATGGGCGGCCTGAACCACAGATACAATGCGCCGCCTATCAGGAGGACGGCGAACGTGACGTAATGCACCACGGCCGCCCACGTGGGTTTGGGTCGCCGTGAGGAAATCTGTGCAGTCGAAGGAGAAGGCTCGGGCGGATGGGTCATGCGGTGTGTATCGCGGTCCTCGCCACGGTTGGCAGTGTCAGCATAGGCGGTGCGTGCCGGCAAGTCAATCGCGCGTGATGCGCGCGGTGACCGTGCCGACGCCGGCGGCCAGAGACGCCGGGTACGAAGCCGACTTGACAAGCTGCGCGGCCCCTCGCTACAAGTTTGGGGTTTGCGTTGTGGCCCGACCATGGATGTGTTGCGATAAGGACATGAATCAACGATGAAACTCTTTGTCTACGCGGACAATCTTAATCCAACCCAGCTCAAGCGGAGGGCGCCCGAGCACCAACCGGTCTGCAAGGCGTACCTGCCGGATCATGTGATCCAATTTTGTCGCTGGTCGTCCCAATGGCGCTGCGGCCTCGCGAGTGTCGTCCATTCGCCCGGTGAACAAGTGTGGGGGATGGTGTTGGAAATCACCGAGGAAGACCTGAAGCTCATGGACGAATTCGAAGGCGATGTACCGCCTGGGTCCTATCGCCACGTGCAGGTCACGGTGATCACGGAAGAGGGCGACAAAATGGTGGTCACCACGCACGCCGCACCGCCGATCGGAAAGTTCAAGCCGAAGGAGCACTATCTCGATTGGGTGACAAAAGGACTCAAGCACTGGAAGTTCGATCAGGACCAGCTGGATCTGTGGAAGTCCTACTACGCAGCCTAATGGGTGCGGTACAGCGTACGGGAAAAGCGTTGCGGCGGATGGCGGCCCAGAGATTTCGAAGGCCGCACCCGCGACGAAACTTCAATCTCATGCCATGAATCTCTAACCAAGGACAACCGATGCCAAAGCCGAAATATCATATTCTGGTCTGCACGAACACCCGCCCGCCGGGCCACCCCAAACCGTCCTGCGGCTCGGCCGGCGCCGCGCAACTCTTGATGGCCTTCAACATGGGCTTGATGCAGCGTGGGATCCAACCCGGAGAGGTGATTGTCACCGGGACCGGATGTCTCGGGCCCTGCGAACAAGGGCCGACGGTAGTCGTCTATCCGACCGGAACTTGGTACTCGAAAGTAACGGAAGCCGATGTCGCGACCATCCTCGACGAGCACATCGCCAAGGGCACGCCGCCGGACAAGCTGCGGCCCGACGCCGTCTGGAGCTGAGCGCGCTCGTGTCCCTGCCCACCCATCACCAACATAAGCACCACGCGCCGGAGCGGATCGGGTGCCTGGTCGTGACCTGCAGCGACACGCGGACGCCGGAGACCGACACGAGCGGGCAGCTCATCATGCATTTGCTCAAGAGCAAGGGGCATGAGGTGGCAGGCTACCATATCGTAAAGGACGAGCCGTCGCAGATCCGCGAGACGATCACGACGGCCTGCGCCGACCAGACGGTCCAGGCCATTATCGTCAATGGCGGGACGGGCATCTCGCGTCGGGATTCGACGTTCGAGACCGTCGACGGCATGCTGGAAAAGCGGCTGGATGGATTCGGCGAGGTCTTCCGCTATCTGACCTACCAGGAGATCGGATCACCCGCGATCATGAGCCGGGCGACGGCGGGCATCGTGAAGGGACGCGTGTTGTTTTCCACCCCCGGTTCGGAAAACGCCGTTCGGCTGGCGATGGAAAAACTCATTCTTCCCGAACTCGGCCACCTCGTCAAAGAACTGTCGAAGTAAGAGAGTCCTGAGTCCTGCCCCGGACTGAGAGGATGCTCAAAACGGTTTTCCAACAAGGCTGCAGGAAGGACGGCAACCGAGGCGTCCGGCTCCATGTACGTCGAAGAGAGTCGTTCGACCGAGAACGAAGTTGGAGGCCGTTTTCAGCATCCGACTAATCCTGTGTGATCTTCGGTTCCGACACCTGCTGAAAATACAATAAGAGATCGCGCACGGAAATAATTCCGACGATCTCGCCCGCCTTGGTGATGCAGAGATGCCGCACGCCGAGGTCGCCCATCATATCGTGAGCATCATGGACGTTCCGAATGTCCTCGATCGTGGCGACGGGACTGCTCATGATCTTGTCGGCGGTGAGCTTAGTCAGGTCCTTTCCGACCGCCACCCCCTTGCGGACCACGTCCGTATCCGTCACGATGCCGACGAATTTCCCTCCCTTTTTGACCAGCACCGAGCCGATTCGTTCGTCCTTCATTTTCTTGGCGACCGCTCGGACCGAGGTGGTGGGAGTGACACTGATAACCTCTCGATGCATGATGCGACTGAGGGACATACCGATCTCCTTTCACCAGCACACACGTCAAAATGTAAGTGTACCTTCGATGACCATCACCACACGGCCTCCGACCTTCACCTCTTTAATCATATCATCGTCCGAATCCACCTGAACGATAATCCTCGACGGCCGCTCGATTTCGTAACCCTGTTCGGCCACGATTTCCGTCGTGGGTCCGACTTGGACCACGCCGTTTTGTACGAGATAGGCGCCGAGGGCACCCGACGCACTGCCCGTGGCGGGGTCTTCCGGAATACCGAGGGTGGGAGCGAACACGCGCGTGTGGACGGTCGAGCGAGGATCGACGGTGACCGTGGTGAACACCATCACCGCATTGACCCCAACACGGTTGCACACCTCCGCCAACTCCTGACTGTTCGGCGTCATGGACCTCACGGCCGTGAGTGTGCGAATCGGCACGATCAGCACCGGCAATCCGGTCGAAACCATTTCCACTGGAAACTTGGCTTCGGTCAGTACGGTCTTCGAGACGCCCAGCGCTCGAGCCAAGTCGTATTTGTCCCGCAGATCTTCGATGCGGCCCAGAAATTGCGGTGTGGGTTGCGACATGACGACGCGCAGGATGTCGCCGTCCGAGCTGGTAATTTCCACCGGGAAGAGTCCGAGATTGCATTCCTGCAGCACGCGTGTGAGCGGCTCCTTGAGGGGCAACCGTTTCAGGGTCGCGAGAATATAGAACGTGCCGACGACGGGATGACCGGCGAACGGGATTTCCTGAGTCGGAGTGAAGATGCGCAGTTTGGCGACGGCGGCGGGATCGCTCGGGGGATACACGAACACGGTTTCCGACAGGTTCATCTCCCGTGCGATGCGCTGCATGCTCCGGTCGTCGAGACCGTTCGCGTCAGGAATGACGGCGACGGGGTTGCCGCCGAAGGGCCGATCGGAGAAGACGTCGGCTTGATAGAAGCGAATCGTCCGCGCTTCGCTCGCCATGGGGTAACGGTACTCTAGGTCGCCGAGCCTCGCTTGTCAACGAGTGCGTACGTAATGAACCGACGCGAAACGGTTTCAGACACGTTAGGCCGGGAGCGGCAGGGTTTCGTAGGACTGCACGAGCGAATTGTTCAGGTAGTCCTCGACGTAGCTCTTCAGAAAACCGTTTCGATGCAATTGCCGATTGGCCAATGTGGTGTCCACCTTGTGGAGCACTTTGACGGTGACGCCGGTTCGTTGGGTGAATTGAGCGAGCGTCACTCCCGCGATATCGGTGTCGTGGCCTCGTCCCGATTGCATGATGCACTTGGGCACGTGAATCACTTTTTGTCCGTTGAGGCGCGCCGCGATATCGTTGAAGGTGAGCAGGACGGTGCAGTCCGAGTCGCCTCCGAGCGTGGCGTTCGGCACGAACAAGAAGCGCGCCCGGTTTTTCCGGAACATCGTCAGGATCCGGTGTACCGACCCCGCGACGACCACCGTATCTCTCTTCTCCAATTCGAGCGAATCGAAGACGTTCAAGATGCGCCGTCGATTCAGGAACGCGGTGATGTAGGCCTCGGTGTGGATGGTCGTCATGTTGGAGAGGCCCATGTCGTAGATCCGCCGTGCTTCGTGGGGCAGATTCCGCCGTCCCTGCCGCATCATCTCGACGGTATCGGGCTTGATGCCCTTGATCGGCGTGAGACATCCCATCCAGAGGACGCACCGTTGGTTGATCTCCGAAATCATCTTGGCGTCGTCCGCCATCGTGTCCCGGTCGAACGAGTAGAAATTGGCCGACGACACCGCGGGGCCGTCCAAGACCTTCAACAGATGCTTCACGCTCGGCGCGTGCGGCATGAGGCGCTGGCGATAGCGGCCCAGCGTAATGACCGAGAGTTCGAAATTGATCCGGCCCGGGTACTGCGCGGCGAGTTGGTGGATCTTCGGCACGTGGACGTAACCCACCGTGAAAAACAAGATGTTCTTGTCCGTGTACTTCAGGAAGTCCTCGACCCACTCCATGGCCTTGGGGTGCAGGAACAGATCGGTCCATTCCATGTATTCGTTCCCACCGAGACACCAGAACTGCATCGGGTCGGTCGGCTTGTTGTTGATATAGTCGAGAATGAACTTCCAGTCTTCGTCCGAAGTCTTGGGGGGGTCGAGCGTTTCCCGATACGAGTGATCGATCTCGTAACAGAACTCGCACTTCACCGGGCAGGCCTTTCCCAGACTCAGGGGAATTTTCCCGGCATCCATCTCGCGAATCAGGACCTCGCGGTAGTCCTTGTTCGAGAACAAGGGCGCCGCGGTCATCATGGGCAGCGTGGCAGGCATGGCGTCTGAAACCTAACGCATCCGGGGGGCGGATGGCAATTCACGAGGATACCAGGCTGGAACAGTGATTGACAGGACGGCCGGGCCTTTCGCAGACTGCCGATATGTCCAAGGCGGAGAATACGATGACCGTGGCGGAGGCGCTGGTGCTCTTCGACCTGGAGCCGCCCGTCACACCCGAGCGGGTCGAAGAGCGGTATCACCGGCTCAAGGACACGTGGCACCCGCCGCGCTACGCCAACATGACGAATAATCCAAAGAAATACACGCAGATGTATACAAAAGCTGAAGCGATGCTGAAGGAGATCGAGCTGGCTTATATAACGCTGACGAGCAGTCTCAACCGCACGTAATCACTTCTCCTGCTCTTCTTCTCTCTTACGTCTCCCTCCTGCCCCTTGACCTCTCATCGTCCACCTCCTCCTCACTCGTTACGTTTTACCTCTCACTCCTCAACCCCTCACCCCACCCCATGAGACACGACCCGCGACATCCCTTCCTTGCCATCTTCTCCCTCTCCCATGGCAACCGGCCAGGTCACGAGGCCTGATACGCTGTCGGCAGCGCGTGCCTGCTCCGCATAGATCTGCGGGAGTCGATTGGTGCCGTACCGGGAAATGTAGAGAAAGACGTGTTCCCGCGCGTTGACCCGCACCGCCCAGGGGCGGAAGTCGTTCTGGTAAAACTGCTCGCAGAGCTGCATGGCCTCCAAGCACGAAATCCCGTTCGGCTCGTTCAACGTGTAATAGAAGTCGAGCGGCAAGTCGTACTCGTCCTGCTTGTGGATCGTAATGCCGAACTTCTCGGGATTGCGCACCATCGGTGTGTGTCGGTACGCCACGAAATAGAACAACTCGACCGAATGGATGTGCGGCTGATTGTCGATGACGAAGCGCCGGGTGTCTTCCGCCTCGTCGCGGGTCTCGCCGGGGAAACCATAGAACGCCATCACGTGGTTCCAGATGCCCGCTTTCGACGCCTGCACCAGATTGTTTTGAATCACGCTCTTTTTGGCGTGTTTGTCCATGAGATTGAGCACGCGCTCGTTGGCCGATTCCATCCCGTAATAGAGCGTGCAGCAGCCCGCTCTGGCAGCCAAATCCCACACGGTCTGATCCTGGAGCGTCTCCTCGAAGCGGATCAGCGTCGTCCATTTGATGCCGACGTTCTGATCGACGAGCATCTGCGAGACCTTCTTGAACAGGGCCGGCGGATACGATTCGTCCGAAAACAGGAAATGCCGGCAATGGTATTTGTCGCGGAGCGCGGTCACCTGCTCCACCACCAGATGCGCCGGCATGCCGCGATACTGATCGAAGTACCCCTGCCCATGGTCGCAGAACGTGCACCGTCCCCAATAACAGCCGCGCGTGGCCAAATACGGGAGAATCCGTTCCGGCACGAAGTAGCTGTCGAGCGGCAATCCGTCGAAATCCGGCAGCGGCAGCGACGTGGTCTTCTCCGTGTAGACTTCCTGGTTGGTCTGGACGCCCGCGTCCGTGCGATACATCAAATTGGGCACCGTCGCGATGTCCCGGTCTCCCGCCAGCGCCTCCAGGAGCCACAGCAGCGCGTGTTCGCCCTCGTAGAGAATGGCCGTGTCGAAGATCTCGCTGAAGAACTTTGGGTGCGTGGGCCACTCTTCCTGGAGACGCGTGACGACGTTCCCGCCGACGGTGATGTGCACGTTGGGGAAGGCCTCTTTGATCATCTTGCAGAAGGTCAGCCCGGCCATGAGCTGCATCTGTGTGCCGATCGACACGCCCACCACGTCGGGTTTCTCGCGGGCCACGACCGGCAGGACCAATTGGCGGCACACGTCGCGGTACACGTTCACCCGTTCATCGTCGAGACAGGCAAAGACCTCCTTCGAAACGCCCGGGCGATAGCCCAGATTGCTCTCCATCGGATAGAACACGAGCGACGCCGGATAGTAAGCCGTCGAGATGTACTGCATGACCTCGCGAAAAATGTTGAGCGCCCATTCCAGCTTGTCGGCGTCGTAGAACCGCTCGCCCCGCACGATCTCCTTGGCGTCCATTGCGCGGTCGGCCAGGTCGAAGACGTCGATCCCGCGCTTGCCCTGGAGGACCGCAAGCTGGTCCTGGTCGGCTTCGGTCAGGGTACCGTACGCGGTCTTTCCTTCCAGGAGTTTCGTCTGCAGATCGATCCGGCCCTTCACCCAGAACAGGAAGGTGTCGCTGAAGAATAGGTCGTACATCTCGATGTTGATGTCTTTTTGAACGACCTCATGCCCGGCTTGGCGAAGGACGGCGGTCAGGCTGGGCAGCGCGAGATACGGCGCCGTCGGCACCCATTCGGGTGGAAAGAGCAGCAGGGTCTTGAGCTTCCGGCCGTTCTTCTTCGCCGGCGCCAAACCTTCGATTTTGACGAGTCCGTTCCCGCTCATGTTCGTCATTCGTTAGACGTCAATCGCGTTCTTGTTTACTCAGCACTCAGGACTTAGCACTCGGCACTACTCCGGCTACATTTTTCCCGCTAATGTCGGCCCCTGCACATGGTCCTGTTTCGCCGCCGCATACTGAAGTTTCGGCAACACGTCGAGTCCGAACCTCGCGATGTACAGAAAAATGTATTCGCGGATGAAGATGCGCAAATCCCAGCCGGGATTGTGGTTTCGCTCGAACTCCTCGAAAACCCGCTCGGCCTCTTGAATGCTCATCCCGTTCTTCACAGTGAAGTAGTAATCGAGTGCCAGGTCCCACTCGGGGTTTTTGTACGCGGTGACGCCCCACTTTTCCGGATGCTTCGCCACGGGATTGTGCCTTCCAAGGTCGAACGTCCCGAATCCCAGTGAGTGCACGTAGTCCTTGTTCTGTTCCAGGAACTGTACCGACTGCCAGGCCTCCTCCCGCGTTTCGCCGGGAAATCCGAAAAAGCCCATGCAGTGGTTCCAGATGCCCGCGTCGGCCGTGTACTTGAGGTGCTTCGTCATCACCTCGGTCGTCGTCGCCTTGTCCATCAGTTGCAGCACGCGCTCGACACCCGACTCATAGCCGAAGTGGAGATACTTGCAGCCGGACGCCTTGGCATCCTGCCAGACCCCGTCTTCCAAGAGGCTCTTCTCGAACCGCATGTGCGTCGTCCAGGCGATGCCCATGTCGCTCTCGACGAGCCCGCGTGCCAGCTTACGGAACAACGCCGGCGGATACGACTCGTCGGTAAAGTGAAAGTGCCGCGCGCCGTACTTGTCGCGCAGATGCTGGATCTCCGCGAGCACGTCCTGAATCTTCTTCGACCGGTAGCCGGCCGTGTACCCCTCTCCGTGATCGCAGAACTCGCAGCGGCCCCAGTAGCAGCCGCGTGTCGCCAGATATGGGAGCGTGCGGGTCGGCACAAAATATTTGTCGAGCGGCAGACCGTCGAAATCAGGGGGCGGCAGCGAGTGCATGTCCTCGGCGTAGCTGATCGGCGAGGTATGCACGCCGGTCTCGTCTTTATAAATGGTGTTGGGCACATCATGAAGACGGGTCTTCGCCCTCACCGCCTGGACCAATTGCAGGAAGGCCGTCTCCCCTTCATAGACCACGGCACTGTCGAAGTACTGGAACAGCGGGGATTCCGGCAGCGCGTCGCGCAATCGAGTCACCGTGTTTCCGCCGATCGTCACGTGGATGTGCGGAAAATGCTGCTTGATCATGGAGCAGAAGGTCATGCTGGAGAACATCTGCTGCTGCAGCACGATCGAGATCCCGACAATGTCCGGCTGCTCCGTCTCGATGGCCGGTTTTACCAGATGGTCGAACACGTCCCGGTAGATATTTACTTGCTGGTCTTCGACGGCCTGCATCACTTCGCCCGAGACGAAGACCTTATAACTCAGGTTCGTCTCCATCGGCGGCATGCAGATCCGCGCCGGGGCATACACGAGCGAAATGGCGCTGGTGACCTCGCGGAACGTATTGATGGCCCATTCGAGCTGATCGGGATCATAGAATTCGGAGCCTCGAACGATGGCCTTTGCCCGCTCGGCGGCCTTGGCCAGGGCGTCGATCCGCGGGCGGGTCAGGTCGCACAGGGCCAACTGGACGTCTCGCTCCCAGTCTTCCAGGCCGCGTTTCTTGTCGAGCTTCCGGTAGCGGTCGAGCTGCTGGGTCACCCGGCGGAAGACGCGCTTGAGGAAGTCTTCGCTGAAGTACCAGTCGTACATCTCCAGATTGATGTCTTTCTGGACGACGGTATGGCCGGCTTGGCGCAGGAATGCAGTCAGGGTCGGGAGGCTCAGATAGGGCTCGGAGGGGTACCAGTCCGGCGGGAAGATGAGCATGACCTTCATCTTCCGCCCACCGGCGGCGTCCGACGTGCGTCGGCGGAGCTGGATCAGCTCGCGGGAGGCCCGCTCGCCCTTGGAATACTCAATCCGCATATCACATCCGCCCCGTATAGGCAGCGGCAGACAAATCGTGAAGTTAGCAGGAAATCAAGCGATCCAGGGCATTGTAAGCTGGCCGGAAATTGAGGGTCAAGGGTGGAAGGAGGAGGGCCCGACCGAGCCATCCTGTGTGCTCGCAGAGGCCGCACACTCGGAAGGTGCTCCCTCGATGCGCGCAGTCCAGGATGGTTCGGTCGGCCCTCCGGGAGTGAAAGCATTCAACAAGTTTGGTGGGAGTATTAGAACGCGCGTCCTCAGAAGGGCCTCGTTCGACGGCCGCAATCGGCCCACCCACCAGGCAGCCTTCCTTACAGTGAGCATCTAACAAAGTTCGGAAGGAGCATCGAGAGGGTCGCACGATCAGAATGTGCTCCGCACGGGACAAAGGCGTGTCTCGGCGCGCCTGGGGTTGGCGGGTGAGAAGATCGCGCGCAGTCCAGGATGGCTCGGTCGGCCCTCGGGGAGTGAGAGTATTCAACAAGTTTGGGTTCAGTCGGTGACAAATCGCGGAGCGAATGCGGACAATCAGCAGGAGTCAAAACTTGTAGCCGACTTCGATAATGTAGAGGTCGAGACCGAGGGACGCAGGACCATAGACGCCTGCGTCCGAGAAGTGCTCAAAGCGAAAACCCGCAATCGCATGAGAGATCGGATGGAATTGAAGCGCAGCGGTCAGTGCAAGTTGCACATGCCCTCCAAAGTCCTGAGTACCATAGGATTCCCGGCTGAAGAAACCTAGGCCAACCCCCGCGTCAAACGATACGAATCCGTTCCAGCCGCTCAAGGCGACAGTAGGCATGGCAGCCGCAAGCAGTCCGGTGTGGCCTGCCGCGGAGAGAGCTCCCGCGCTGGTGATGACTCTCGTCTCGACACTCCAAGGACTTTTGCCCAGCGGCCGTGACCATGGAAGCCTGAAGGTGGCGGCTACGTCGACGAGGTCGAATCGTTCTGTCTGTCGTCTCCCGAGAAGAGGTTCGTCTCTGGAGAATCCGTAGCGTGGACCGATGCTCAAAAGCGTGACATTCTCCGCACTGCAATTTCCAGGGATCAAGATGGTCAGCCATGGAACAACCAGTGCAACAATCAGGCATGAAGTGCGAACAAGCCTTGACCATTCCAGGCTCGGCAGATTGGCGTGCTTTGACCCAACGACAGTCAAGGATTTTGGCACAGCATTGAGACCGGCATCACTCTCTCGGGCCGCTAAGCATACAAAATCGCCCATTGCCCGAGAAAGGTGACGTGCCAACTTCTTTTTGTTTTAAGTAGAAAGGGCGCAGCAGCACGTACAACATACCAGGCTGGATTCGCTCTGGTCAGCACAATTGCCTTTTCCGACCACGACTGATCCTCGATCCATTTCGTTTCGGCGGAGGCCGTTGCTCAGTGTGAAGATCGTTCGTCGAACGGCGGTCCACGTAAGAAGAGACTTCGCCAGGCTGGTGATCGTCTATTGATGGAGCCGTGGGTCGAGCGAAAAGGGCACCGGATCGGCCCAGACAATGCGAGCGAACTCCGGATGGGAGGGATTGAGCAGGTAATTGAATTCGAGAGGGATCAGTGCCGAGGGGACTTGCAAGACCGCACTCGCCTGCTTTAGGACCCAATCACTGCCTAGCTGTTGGAGATGCCCCTGATCCAATGGAGCCTGCCAATTTTTGGGTAGCTTTCTGGCATCGGCCTTTTCGATCCGTAAACTTTCGGGGATCTCAGCAACAATGGAGACCAGATCCGATGGGGCGAGGTCGCGATCCACATGCACGAGATATTCGAGCACGGCCAACGACAGTGAGCCCGAGGCGCACACCACCGGCGTGCCCGGCAGGTTCCAGCGCCCGCCGTATAGACGCGCCCCTTCACCATCGGCAACGGCATGTGCGCGGCGGGTGACGCGCCAGACCCGCATCAACCGATCACGCCGTAGTCTATCCGACCGAGCACCTTCTCAACCGACTGGGTGCCCACGTCGGTATCGAGCAGATCGACCGGAGCGGCGTTTCCGAGCGCCCGGTTCGTCCGCTGCAACCACTGGGCGGCCTTCTCTTCGCTTCCCAACACGTCCGCAGCCAGCGCAAAAATGCGAGCCACACGCACCAACCGGTCGGACTCGTCTGCCGTCAGCCGCCGGGCCTTCCGCCTCCGTGCCAACGTGCGCTTGGGAATCATCAGGATCTCTGCGAGCCGAGGAATCTCCAGATGGGCATGAGTGGCCATCGCCGAAAGAGCCGCAAAAGGCATGCCTTCGCGAATGTGGGAGGTAATGTCCCCCGCGGACCGCGTTGATTTTTTTAGGACGCTCGGTCCGCCCAGCACATTCATCAGCGCTTCATGCGTCGGCATGTCATTCTCTTCGCTTGCTCGCCATGTGTGCCATATGGCCTAATCATAGTGCCATGTGGCACAAGCGTCAAGCTAGAGTTCAAACGTTGCAAGGAGGAAAGTACGTGGCCTGTGTCTACGCCCTCCCGTTCGTGCAATCCGCACGGCTACTTTTGGAGCAAAGGCAAGACCTGGGTCCCGACGCATTTGCAAATCGTGCAATTCGGCCGCCACTCTTGTGACCAGCTATTTACCATCCTAAAATATGATTTTCCCCCGACTTGCAACGCAAATCAGGCCAACATCGTAGTTATGAAGATTAATTGGTTTTGGATGTGGATAGGAGGGGCGATCAGCCGTGTCGCGGGTACGGCATTAGTTGTCGGATCCATCATCGTAGTATTTGGTACCACACCGGGGCAGGCTGTTGCTGAACTACTCGTCAATCTCCCTCCATGGTTAACCAATCCTTGGTTCAAACTTACCCTATTCATTTTAGGTCTTGTCATCATCGGTGTTTCGCTTCATTTCAACGTGTGGTCATTACGTCAAAGAGCTATAGATGATTTGGCGGAAGACTTATCGTGGGCCATTCACGACCTGCTAAACAGACGCGCTACAAACGCTGTCCAACTTACTCAATGGGAATCGGATTACAAGGGGTGGTGTGAGCGAGTTAGCAAGAAACTGGAAAACAGGGCATTTTTTACAAGAGCGGATCAATTGCATTTTGAGAGATTGGGTTCTATTCCGGCCGTAGACTTTCAAGGCAGCTTCAACCCACGCCATAACAGCCTAAAAGGGCACCTGAACCTAAAGTTTGATCGCCTTCGTGATCTCATTAACTGGACTCAGATGCGAAAGCGATAGGACATCTACGGATAGCATCCCGTCAGTTGATAAGAAGTGGTGTCAGGCAGCACCATTTTCCCCGGCTGACGCCACCCTCTCTAGCCCCTTTCCTCTTCCCCCTTCCTCGTGATGGATACGTTCCCGGCTTTGCAGTAAACTCGCTGCAGCCATGTCGGAGAATATTCTCTCCCATAATGAGATGTGCCGGCGGGAGGGGGTAAGCCTCCAACGCGGAATGAATTTCGGCCTTAGTGGAAATCATTCCGTCATTCTCATGTCAGTACGCCCGAATGCTCCCTATCGGGATCGCCTCGAAGATGCGGGAACAACTCTGATCTATGAAGGACACGACGAGCCAAAATCGATACGATGTCTTAACCCGAAGGTCGTTGATCAGCCAAGGATGCTCTCCTCAGGGAGATTAACTCAGAATGGGAAGTTTCACGAAGCTGCACAACAGCTTAAGAATGGCCTACGTGCGCCAGAGCGAGTTCGTGTCTATGAGAAGATTCGTTCTGGTATCTGGTCATACAACGGTGTCTTTCACCTCATTGACGCCTGGCAAGAGCGCGACAAGCATCGAGTCGTCTACAAATTTAAGCTCGTGGCCATAGAGGGAGAGGAAAATTTTGCTCAACCGGCTCAGATAGACGCGGAACGACGGCGCATAATCCCAACAGCTGTCAAACTTGAAGTCTGGAGAAGGGACGGCGGGAAATGTTGTGTATGTGACGCAACAGACGAACTACACTTTGATCACATCGTCCCATTCTCAAAGGGTGGCACATCTCTTACAGCTGAGAATGTCCAGCTCCTCTGCGCACGTCATAATATACAGAAGCGTGATTCCGTTGCGTGATGGTCACTGCCGAAAAGCCAGGGGTCAGTTTGAGGTGAAGCTCCTCCAAATTCGACTGCCATCTCGCCATAGACGCGCTACCCTCAACAACGTAGAATATCGTCGGTTCCATCGTCTCGACACCTCCGCTTGCCTCCATGCGTATTTGGTATCAGAGCTTCGTCGATCCGGCCGAGCAAGGCCCCTATTTTCGTGAACTGGAGAAGGCGTTGGCCACGGCGAGTGATCAGGGGATCACTTTTGACCTCAAGGGCCTCTCTCCACCCGATCGGGAACTCAGCCGCCTAACCGAATTGCGGTGCACGGTTCAGGTGGTTCGCAACGCCCTACTCGCGCAGGAGCAAGGCTACGACGCCTTCGCAATCGGACATTTCCAGGACGGCGGATTGTACGAGGCGCGCGCGGCTGTGGACATTCCGGTGCTCAGCCTGGGCGAGACCAGTATGCTCTACGCCTGCACGCTCGGCCACTCGATTGGTGTGGTCACGATCCATCCGGTCTTCATCGCGATGATCCAGGAGCAGATCACACGATACGGGTTGCATGATCGCATCGTGGGAGTCCGGGCCATCACCAGCAGCCCAGAGCAATTGGTCCGCGCCAACGATGATGCTACGGCGTTCAAGCGGTTTCTGGTTCAGTTCGGCGAGGCCGCGCAACCGCTCATCGATCAGGGCGTGGAGATCATTATTCCCGGAGGTGGCCTGCCGGCGATGTTGCTGTCGCGGAAGAAGGGATACACCCTGGGCAACGGCATCCCCGTGCTAGAGCCGATCGCCGTCCTGGCCAAGATGACTGCGGTAGCAGTTCAACTACGCCGGCTGAATGGGACCGGCCCCAACCGCGTCGGCACCTTCGCCAAAGCCTCCGCCCAGGCCGTGCAGGAATTCCTGAAGAGCTGGTAGCTCGCTCTGCCGACAAGTGATCGTCCGCATGGCGCGTCCTTTATCCCTTGCACATATTTCATGCCGGGTCGTATCCCTGGGTGTACGGAAGCTGAAGGCGCGCCCCACCCCGCCCATACGCGCTTCATATCTCCTGCCGCTTGACCCTCTAAGAGCCATGACGTACAATCTGTACAATTCGTTCATTCTGAGATTCCAACTCCTTCGCGAGGAGGAGCACCATGGCTCATCTTCCAGCCAGCAAAGCGAGGCAAGGATTTGCGGATACGATCAACCGCGCGGCGTATGGAAAAGAGCGCGTGGTTGTGCGCCGACGCGGCAAAGAAGTGGCGGCGGTCGTGCCGATCGACGACTTGCGCTTGTTAGAAGAATTGGAAGATCGCATCGATCTCGCCGACGCGCGAGCGGCTCTGGCTGAGACGAAGAAGAAGGGGGCGAAAGCACTCGATGTAGTCCTGAAGGACCTTGGCCTCTAACGCTTCCCGATGGCCTACTCGATCCTGCTCGCCCCGTCCGCCGAACTGCAACTCAAAGCCCTCACTGCACCGGTTCAGAAGCGTCTCGTCAAACGCCTGAAGTCGCTCCGTGAGACCCCGCGTCCGGACGGCGTGAAGAAGCTTGCCGGCGAAGACGATCTCTACCGCATCCGGGAAGGCGATTATCGAATCATTTATACGATCCAGGACAAGAACCTGATCGTCCTCGTCGTGAAGATCGGTGACCGCAAGGAAGTCTATCGGTGAGAAGCACACTGCGACTTACGGTCTAGAGTCGACCACCCTGGTAGATAGACGGCTTCCCCTCCCCGCGTGCTTGCCTCATAAGGGTCAAGTGGAGATCCAACACCCTGCCATGGCGCCGCCACCCGGTAAGTGGCTCATCCGTGCCCTTCCAGTCCCACGGGCGTCTCGTCAGATGTTTGCTAGAAAAATGCCAGATCGTCGCGAGCAAAGGTTTGGATTGGAAGACGCGACCCCGTGCTGGCCTTGACCTGCCCGATTGCAAGCAGTAACCTCGCGGCATCTTCCTTAGGTGAAAACAACAAACACGGCGCGATGCTTGGAGCGTGGCGACGACCCGTGCTTGCCGAAAGGAGGGAGCCGTGCTGAAGTCCTTGCCAACATACAGACCGATGTTCTGTTCCGACCGATGCTCCATCAGCGTCCTGGCCCTCTGTCTCGTCACCACCTCCTGCGCGACCTATCGTGTCGACACGGTCCTCGATGCGCCGGATGCCAATCCCGGGGATCGCCGGTGTGCGCGAGCGGTCCCCCCCGGTTCGATCGCCGGATCTCCTGGCGGCCTGTGCACGCTTCGGGCTGCGGTGATGGAATCGAATGCCTCGATTTGGACGGACACGATCGAAGTGCCGGCCGGGACGTATCAGCTCACGCTTCCCGTGAATGCGGGTGGTGGCGGGCTGATGATCACCGACGGGGTCAAAGTTCAGGGGGCCGGAGAGACCCAGACCATCATCGACGGTCAACACACGGGCACCGTCCTGTCCGTCGCGAGCGAGGGACTCGAACTCAATCATGTCACCGTTCAAGGCGGAAATAGTCAGTCGGGTGCCGGTATCCGGGTTGATGCCGGAACGTCCGAGTTTACGCACGTGGTCATTCGGCAGAACGAAGCGTTTACGGGCGGAGGCGGGCTGGTCATTGCCAACGGGGCCACGCTCAAAGTGCGGGACAGTTCCATTATTGCGAATACAGCTATGGGGGCCTTTGGCGGGGGGATCTGGAACAAGGGAGAACTGTGGGTCTACGAGTCCACCATTGCCAACAATGTCTCCAACCGGGCCGGCGGCGTGCGCAACGAAGGGCAGATGAACCTACGGAGCACGACCGTGAGCGGCAATGTAGCTCAGTCCACCGAGGCCGGGACCGGGGGCGTGTCTCAAAACGGTTTCGCCGTGCTCTATAACGTCACGATGACCAACAATACGGGTGTGGGCAATGACGCGGGCAGTTTTCGTGGCGGCGGTATTCAGATCGTGGACGGTAAGACCACAGTGGTAAAAAACAGTATCATTGCCGGCAATCACGGTGGGAGCGGACCGAACGATTGCGTGGGTCAGCTGAGCGGAGACAGTAAGCACAATCTGATCGGTGATACGACCGGATGCACAATTCCGTCGTTCGTGTCGACCTTCGTGCTCAACGCTGATCCACAGCTCGGTCCATTGGCGAACAATGGAGGGCCCACGCAGACCCACCTTCCCGCTAGCAACAGTCCGGCTCTTGAAGCGGGGTACCAGTTTCCCCCTCCCGCGGCGGATGGATGCGAGGTGCGGGATCAGCGTGGAGTGCCACGGCCTCAGGGTGGAGGTGTCTGCGATCTGGGCGCAGTCGAGGTGACGAGTGCGAATGTCTTTGTGACAGGGTTCGTCTTGGTCGATGCTGCAGCGAATACCGATATTCGGCCGGTGCTCCATGGCGATACGCTCGACCTCAGCGAACTCCCTGCCAACCTGTCGATGCGCGCGTCTGTTTCGGGCGCGCCGGGAAGCGTGGTGTTCGGATACGACGGAAATCCGGTCATTCAGACTGAAAATGTCTCTCCCTACGCGCTCGCCGGCGATAGCGCGGGCGATTACAATTCGTTCAGTTTTGGTGCTGGTACACATACGATCACGGCGACGCCGTTCGCAGCCATAGGGGGGGGTGGGCCAGTAGGCGGTAGCCGGACGATGACGTTTACGCTCCGCAACTGACGTTGGCCCTGCACTTTTGCCCAGCGGCTGGGCCATGACACGGAGGAGCAGGCAGAGGTGGCCCCGGTCGAAGTCTCATCGTTCCGTTGGTGAATCTCCCGGGGTTTCTCCTTGGTGACACCACACGACAACCAGGTTATGCGAGACGTCGTCGAGCAATCGGGCTCAGATGAGAGGAGATCCCGATGGAACCGTTCGGGCGCACGCGTTGGGCGATTGCAGAGGGATACATCCCGGCTTACAGCCACGGTCCCGAGCCGGAATTTACCAGCCACGAGACCGCCTGTTTATTGAACGTCTCGGATGAGGATGCCGCTGTCTCCATCACGATCTTCTTTTCGGATCGTGAGCCGATCGGTCCTTACCGGCTAACGGTCCCTGCCCGTCGCACCAAACATCTCCGCTTCAATGAGTTGAAGGATCCGTGTCCCATTCCGAAGGGAACGGATTACGCGAGCGTCATTGAATCGACGGTGCCGATTGTCGTGCAACATACCCGGCTGGATTCCCGTCAGGCCGAAAATGCCCTCATCAGTACGATCGCCTATTCAGATCTCGGTTGATCCGCGGTCATCTTGTTTCGAGACGACTGTGCGACGATCCGAGAGACTATGGGGTTCAGGCCGAGAGGCGTGCGGTGAGAATGGTGCTAACAGGGTTGTCGAGTAAGTCCTGCCAATAGGCCTCGCCAAATTTGGAGAGACCCTCGGGCGAAACTTCGAATGGGTGCCACTGGAGGTCGACGAATCCGGCGGCTTGCAATTCTTCTTCAAAGGTTCTCCGCGACCAGTGTCGATATTCGAGCGAAAACGGCGGATCCGTGTGCACCTCGGCGTGGATCAATCGCCAGTCCGTGCCCGAAGTGACCAGTCGGTAGGAGAAGGCATATCGTTCCGTGTCGCCTTTGCCCATTACGTAATCAGGTTCGGGGAGCAGCGCCAATAATGTCCCGTCCGGCTTGAGATTGGCCGCGATGTTTCGGCCCATTCGCCCGATGACCGCCCGCGTCTCGGCGTAATTCAACAGATAGACAGCCGCTGCAAGATCAAAGGCCCCGATCACCGGCAGTTCGTCTACGTTCGCGACGACGTACTCGATGCCGAGGTGGTCCTCGGCCTCGGTCTCACGTGCTGCGGCAACCATGCGCGCCGAAATATCCACACCGACGACATCGGCGGCTCCCCACTGTTTGAATCGGCGTGAGTAGAAGCCCGTTCCGCAGGCAAGGTCCAGCACTCGTCGTCCTTCAATGTGCCCGGACAGCAGCCGCCGCACCGTCGGTACTTCGGAATATCGGGGAAACGGCGTCTCTTTCCAATTGGCGTACGCGGCGCCGATTTTGTCGTACTGTGCGCTCATGCCGCCGATGATACTCATGGCGCCTCGTATGGGCAACCCTTCCCCTATGAGCCAACGATCATCCGGGTACGTCGTCTTTGTTCCACTCCCCATTCATCCAGCAGTGCACTTTTGTTTGAACGGCTTCGTGATCCGTTTGGGGCCGGATCGGCCTGTGCGAAACCCCTTGGCTCAGGAAGACAGAATTTCGATCAATTGCATCATGCCTCGGTCCTCGTGGACCAAATTGTGGCAATGCAAGACGTGCTTTCCCGTAAACACTTCATACCGTGTCCGCATGGTGACGGTGACAGGAGGATTGCTTCTGACCAGGATGGTGTCGTGCCAGACTGGCTGCACCGGTTTCCCATTAATCTTGATGACCTGGAATGGATTCACGTGGATGTGAAACGGATGGTTGCCATTTTGCGACGATAAGGTCCACTCTTCGACCCCGTTCAGTTTCATGGTGCGGTCGACACGGGTAGAACTGAATTCTTTTCCGTCAATCATGAATTTGCCGTCTTTGATGTCGAAGACCAACTCCGGCTGTTGGCCCGTGAGTTCGGTGTCCATGATTGGCTGAAACGGAGCGAGCGGGCGGAGTTCGCTGTTGCTGGGAAGCGCCATGTTGAGTGGCGGCCCGGACACACGCACCTCGGCTAACAATCGTTCGGGTTCGGCTTTTCCGTTCAAACCTACCTCCTCCGCTTTCTTTTTCATCCGATAGATGCCTGGTGCACCGGCCTTGACCAGCACGTCCGCTCGGTTGCCGGGTGCCAAGAAGACCTGCTTCGCCGAATCGACTCTGTCTAACGTGATGCCATCGATGGCAATGACGTGCAGATCTTGTGGAGAGCCGTGTTCATCCACAAGCTCCATGGTCAACAATTCGTCGATACCCGCATGAATCATGCGCCAGCGCTGTACCTCGCCGGGCTGCATACTGAGGACAGGCTCCAATTGGCCATTGATGGTAGTCGGTAGTTGTGCCCCAGCATCGTTGTATGGGATTCGGAGTTGTTGAAAGAGCAGGATTTTCTCACGTGCCACTTTGATTTCGGGTACCTGGTCGATGTCGCCCTCAATGATCAAGGCACCAGCCATGCCCTCCCGTAATTGGGAGGCGGTCGATCCATGCCGGTGCGCGTGGTACCAGAAGGTCCCCGGATGATGCGTGTCAGGAATATCGAACTGGAATTGAAGATCCTCTCCTGGCTTGATCTCGAGCAGCACATTGTCGCTATTCCCCGTTGGTGAGATATGAAGCCCGTGCGTGTGTAAATTGGTGGTGTTCGGGCAATTCTCGGTGTTCGGTGGCCCACACTCCCCTTGTTCCGGCGGAAGTTGGTTGTACAGGAAGACCTTCATCCGATCCCCTGCCTTGACACGGAAGGTCGGACCCGTAAGTCCACCGTCATAGGATCGATTGGGGGGGAGAGGTTTCCCATTGAGCGAGTTTTGGGCAAAGGCAACGCGTAGCGTGGTATTCAGGACTCCATGTGCCGACCGACGCACTTCTGGTTGCTGAAAGGATTCCACTCCGGAAACATGCGTTGCCTGTTGGATGACAGGGGTTGTTGAAACCGGGGGGCCTTCCGCTTGGCGTAGCGATCCGGCTTCGGCTACCCGCTTGGGTGCGTCTGCACACCCGGCAAGATTGGACACAAGCAGTCCGCCACCCACACCGACCGCTGCCTGGAACAACTGACGGCGAGTCAACGGAGATTCCTTCTCGAGGGGGCTATCGCTTGGCAATTGGCCATGTTCTTTCGCCATTGAGTCGCTCCTTTACGGGATGAGTCACTCTCGTTTGACACCCCAACCGCACGTGTCTGCGGCTTGTGCGTCACCCGTGCTACTTAAAGTGGAAGGAAATTCCTCCATGCACGTGATTCGCCAGGTACGTCCCTTGGAATCCGATGGCACCTTCATCAAAGTCAAACCGGGCATAGTTGAATTTGTACTCGGTAAACAGGGCAAGCCAGTCAGTGAGGTAAAATCGACCTCCCCCTATGACGTTCAACCCCGGCACGACGGAAGTTTGTGAGTTTCCGCCTCGAGAGATTCGAGCGACAAATGCACCGGGCCCGATCCCGATGTACGGTTCGAACCGGTTGCCTGGGTAGCGAGCCACCAGGTTGGCGGCTGCCGTGGTGACTCTCAGATCGATCGCACCGACATTCACGGGGAATCCGCCAACCGTCACGGTGGTTGGCTTGAAGTTTGGGTTCGAATTAAACGCTTCGACCTCCACTCCGAGCCAATCGACCGAGGAGAAGAAGTATCCAGCCTTTCCTCCATATGCCAGCGAATCCTCGAGTTGAATATCGACGGGTTGGTTATTGACAGACTTGAGCTTCACATCATTCAGACCGAACGGAAAGTTGCCACCAACGGCGCCCCCGAAATAGAACTCTGCCCACGAGGCAGTCGAAAACAGCGCGAGTGTTGAGACAACCGCAATCACCACGGCGGAGCGACACGTCCATCTGAGTCCCCTTCTCATATGAATACAACGTTTCATCGTGGCCTCCCTTTTCGCACAAGGACCAATCGACCGACCTTTCTCCGGTGCGACTTCCCAGTGCCAACTATAATTTTGATTATTCAGTAGGGGAAATTAATGCCTGGACTCAGGCCTGAGGCGAGGATAGTGGATGTTCAAAACATGGTCAACCGAAGAAAACGTCGACGAACTGCCCCGGCACTTTGCGCGTGGGGCGGTCCTGATGGCGTTTATCTTGATCGACGTCGATGTGGGATTGGTTGGCCTGATGGACTATTTGATGCAGCCGATTCTTGTTGGGACAAATGCTCCATTGCCCGTGTGGCCGCTCTTTTTCGGTTTGCTGGGCGGGCTCGCCCACTTTGGCTTCCCGGGCCTCTCTTTATGAGTCCGATTCTCTCCTGGTTGCTGCAGATGTCACAACTGCGTCATGCCAGCACGATGAGCCCAGGTAAAATACGGGGTTGAGCAAGAAGGGCCGGGTTCTTTTGTGGATAAGTGTGTGACTCTGATCCTGGTCACTTTTCCACGATCACCGGTGGAGAGGTGGGAACAGCGTCCTCCTCCCCTCCTCCCCGTTTGCGCAGACCTTTCAGCGCCTCCTGCCGTGCGCCGTGTATGAGGGTGGAGATGTGGGCGCCCCAATTCAATGCCATCAATTCGTCCGTTGT
Source organism: Nitrospira sp. (assembly GCA_036984305.1). NCBI lineage: Bacteria > Pseudomonadati > Nitrospirota > Nitrospiria > Nitrospirales > Nitrospiraceae > Nitrospira > Nitrospira sp. The sequence continues at coordinate 2,237,008 of BQWY01000001.1, read as the reverse complement.
TCCGAATTGCGCTTCGAGGCTGTTGAATTTTCCCTGAGTCAGGCGCTGGGCCAGGTCGTGGCGTCCTTCCATGTAATAGGCCCGGCTGAGACTGTACAGGCTCTGCTGCGTCGGCACGGCCTCGGTCCCGAGCACCTTCGTTCGTATTCCAAGCGCCTCTTCGTAGAGGGGGATGGCGGTGCCGCGGAGATCGTGCGCATCGTAGATCGCCGCCAACGTACTGAGCGTGTTTGCGACCGCAAGATGATTACGTCCGAACGCCTCTTCCTGAATGGCGAGTGCACGTTGAATGACCGGGACGGCTGAAAGCAGCCGACCCTCCTCAAAGTACAGCCCGAAGGCCACTCTGTGCAGGCTTTCCGCCACTTCGGGATGGTTGGGTCCCAACAACATCTCCCGAATACCCAACGCCCGGTAATATAACGGCCCGGCCAGTGCCCGTCCGTCGTCCTGATAAAAGAGTGCCGTCGCCAGGAGATCGAGGACGTCCGCGACGATCAGGTCGTCTGGTCCGCGCGTCCGGGTGTAAATGGTGAGTGCTCGTCGGAGTGCGGTTTCTGCCCCTGCGAAGCTCTTCTGGTGTAAGCGCATCGTGCCGAGCTTCGCGAACAACCCAGCCGTGTTGCTGTTGGCTTCACCGGCTTGCACGTCTTCTATCGTGTCAACGGCTTTCGCATAGGCCTGCTCAGCCTCTTGCCAGGCTTCGACTGCCTTGGCATGGTCCCCTGCCGCTTCATACGCAGGCCAGCTTGGATGGTCGCTCGCATAGGCTATGTTCCCCCAGAGGAGCACACAGGCGAGCCACCCTATGAGCCTCACATCGATTGCTTGTTGGGTCATTGCCGGACTCCACACTCGGGCTGGCTTGCTGCTCGCACGTTCAGATGATGCGGCGGTAGCCTGTCTATTGCAATGTTCAAACAGAAGCCCTCATTCATCTTACTATCCGTCCATGGGCTAGTGGACGGTGGAGGCTGGATATTTTTAGTGTGAAACGACGGGGTTCGGAGGGGAGACTAGAGGAAGCCCTAGTTCGCTGACGGCCGTGCATCCGGCTTATGAAATCAGATTGTAGGAGGGTGGGTATAGATTTGTAGGAGGGGCGGAAATCACGGTCACTATCACGTGACCACAACTTCAAGACAGTGGCCCATTTTTACGCGACCTTAGCGCCCCGCTCTCCTTTTGTCTGACACGGATGACACGGGGCGCGACGTTCCGCCGCACTGCCGATGCTGTGAAAACAGTGTCGAATGCGTTTTATGTTCCGCCAGACACTTGGCCACGCCATGCGCCTGTCTCGCGTCCACGCGATTCGATGAACGATTTGAATCGCTCCAAGTCCCCGGAGACTCGCGATGACACCACGCCTAAGGCATCGCCGACATTTTCCACCGCTCCCTCAGGGTCGTAATCGATCTTGACCATGACGCGTGTGGTGCTCTCTGCAACCCAATTGAACATGACAACACCCGCATTTTTCGCCCCTTCCGTGTTTGTCCAGGCGATTCTCTGGTCGGGCACCTGTTCGGTGATTTCGGCGTGCCAGTGCTTCTCCTTGCCGCCGATCTTGGCCCTCCACGCGAGGTGGGTATTGTCCAATTGTTTGACTTCCTCGACTCCCTCCATGAATCGAGGAAACTCTTCAAACTGGGTCCACTGGTTGTACGCAGTGTGAACCGGAACATTCACTTCAATCGACTTCTCGATGGATGGCATAGGTCCCTCCGTGGATGAAGCACGACCACATATAGGTGCATTCTGCCGAGGCCTGGCCCTGTTTCGTACCGGCATTTCCCCTGGACAACTGCCTTGGTACTCGTCTTAGCCCGGCCAGCCGCTTCCCAGCCGATTACAGGACGTAGATTCCAAAAAGTTTGCTATAGTCCTGGTTATGATGGCTTCGGAAAACCCAGCCGAACAGCCGTCCGGCAGGGAGCGCCGCGAGTTCTATCGCATCACCGTCACGCTGCCGATCCGCGTTCAGCGGGAGTCGGAGCCAACCCAGCGCGATCTCGTCGAACAGTCGGTCAACCTGAGCGGTGGGGGCCTTGGAGTGACGGTGACCGACATGTATCAGCCCGGCGAGATTCTCGTCGTCGTCTTGCATCTCCCCGACCATGGTCTCTTCACCGCCTTCGCCGAGGTCTTGAGGCTCGATCCCTGGCCTTCTCCGCGCGGAACATATCGCCTGCACGCCCGCTTCATCCGCATGACGGATCAGGACCGGGAGGTCCTCATCCGTCACGTCACGAAATTCCAACGCGATCATCTGCAGGATCATTACTTAGCCTGACCCATCGCGCTGCGTGCGTTGACCATGCTAGGACGGTCGGCCCGCCCTTACACCGATTTCCTCCCCCTCACCTCGCCATAGACCCGTTCCCCCGCAAAACGTACAATGTGCCCATTTTCACTCGCGACCCCCACCCAAACGGAGCGCAGCATGGAACTGAAAATACCGACTGAGGAGCAAGCCCACTGGGGATTACGAGCCATGAAGACGGTGGCGTTGGCGGATGGCGTGCTCGATCCCTCGGAAGTGCAGCTGATGGACGCTGTCCAGCGAGTCTTCGGAACGACGCACGCGTTGGATGGGCTCGAACCGATCACTCCTGCGGACTTGGCTCGGGCACTACCGGATCCACGGATCAGACGTCAACTCATCAATGGGTTGATCGTGATGTCGCTCATCGACCAACAGGCAAGTCCAAAGGAAGCCGAGTTGCTGGAGCAATTTGCAGCGGCACTGGAGGTGACGGCGCCCGAAGTGACGGATCTGCGTCACCTGGTCAAGCGAGAGATCGGTCATCTTCGCATCGATTTGGCGCGCCGGTTCTGGCTGCGGGAGAAGGTCAATGAGATTTGGCACCAGGAGGGCCTCCGCGGGATCTACCGGTTCGTGCGGGGCATGCTGGGGAACTACGAGAACGCCGCGCTCGCCGCTCGCTATCAGGCCCTGGCGGAGTTTCCGCCTGGATCACTGGGGCGTTCCTACTGGGAGTATTGCCGTACGAACGGATTCGCGTTACCGGGCGAGAAAGGCGGGGCACCGGAGCAGATTTTGTTCCACGATTGCGCGCATCTCTTATCCGGGTACGGCACGACTCCTCAAGAGGAGGTGCTGGTGGCCTGTTTCAGCGCGGGCTTTCAACGGCGCGATCCGTTTCTGTTTGTGTTCTTCGTCCTGTTGCAATTCCATCTTGGGGTTCGCATGACTCCGATCACCCAAGCCCGCTCGGGCTTTTTTGATCCCGAGCAGGCGTTGATCGCGATTCGCCGGGGGGCCGCGATGAACATCGACCTCAATCACGGGTGGGACTACTGGCCGGTCATGGGGGAACAGGTCGAGGAACTGCGGCGGCGCTATCATATTGTGCCGGTCGACGCGGTCGTACCGACCAAACACGAAACCATGGGCGGAGTGGTCGGAGGAAAACCGTAACCGCGAGCGAGGTCCCCTGGTCCAGGCGGCTCAATCCACGGCCCGTCCGGCGCATTCCCCACGGCCTGCATGACCTCCTCTTTTCTGTGTTACGCCGCCGCTTGTGTGGACTGCCGCTTTACCGAACAGGACGAGTGCTCGCACGTGACACAGAAGGTTCACGACCATCGCGCGCTACTCCGTCTCTGCCCATCTCGTGGCGTCGACTCCGCCGCAATCGAATCTGCAACGCCCGCACTTCCTCCGCAGCGCGCATTCCACTTTCGACCGCGCCGTTCATGTAGCCCTGCCAGCGAACGCTGGTGTGCTCCCCGGCAAACACGACGCGGCCGTATGGTCGAGCGAGCCAGTCCCGTAGGGCAGGATCGTAACCAGGATGGAACACGGCGTAGCCGCCCCGTGCCCATGGATCATCCTCCCAGCACACCGCGCGGGAGGCCAGCACCGAGTGGGCCGACGCCCCAAGCCATCGCAACGCACTTGTGAGACCTGCGACGCCCCGTGTGTCCAAGAGCCTGCGGGTCTCCGCGCTGGCCGAGCCGCCGGCAAGGAGGGCGAGGATGCCGGGACGGCCGTGTTGCTCCTCGTTGCCATCCCAGAGTGCGCCGAGCGGCAGATCCGTGCCATATGCGCGGGCGCATCCCCGTCGCTGCCAGAACCGCCGGTCGAATTGCAGCAGAGTTTTCGTTGCTCTTCCATAATGGAGGCGCTGAACCGCCTTGCGCTGAAGGTCTGGGAGTCGAGGTGTAAAGGCGATCCGGCGAAGGATGGTGGCCGGCACCGAGAGAACCAGAAAGTCTGCCGATAACTGCGAGCGGCCCTCATCACCGCGTTGCACCGTCAGCCGGATTCCATCATGGCGCTGGGCCACTGCCATCACGGACGTGCACATCCGGACGGCAGTGTGCAACCTCCCGGCGAGGGCGCGTGCCAGCCGGTCGTTGCCACCTTTGATGCGATAGAACCGATTCGGTGTGTCCGAGTCCGAGGCGAGTTGATCGACGAGGGCCAGAAGAGAAAGGTCCTTCGGGTCCGCCAGGAAAAATCCCCTCATGCCGCCGACGCGGGCACGCAGTGTTCGATCCGCTTGGATCTGGTCCAGCCACTCCGCGACCGACAGGCGGGCTATGGTGGCTGCGATCGGTCCGTCCCATCGCTGTTCGTTGACTTGATAGGCGTGGATCCACGGCGCGCACAGTGCGCCGAGTTCGCTCCATATGCGGCCGGCCGGCTCAATCCTTGTGGGTTGCCGGGACGCGGCACGCCGAGCATAAGCGAACCCTCCGCGCAGGATGTGCGTCAGCGACAGATTCAACCTCTTCACGAGATCGCGGATGGCCGTGTGATCCTCGTTGATGAGATCGCCGCCGGCTTCGGCGTGTTGCTGTTCCGTGAAGCCGTCCCGAACCGTCCAGACTCGTCCGCCAATCCGGTCTCGCGCTTCAACCACCGTCACCTTGGCACCGAGGTCCTGTATTTCCGCCGCCGCAGTCAGTCCGGCAAGCCCGGCCCCTGCCACGATCACGGAACGACCCTTTAGCGGCATGTCATTCGGCACGTGGAACTCTCATGGTCCAGCAGCATGACGTGATGCGCCTAAGCTGATACTAACCAAGCCCATCGGCTGAAGGAAGTGCGAAGAAGTGAGACGCAGGATCGGTCTCGTGATCAAGGGTACATGTCTCGCGACACTTCGCGGCCCCATGCCACTCCGGCATGCACCTTGCCGTGCGCAGCGGTGGACAAGCCGATCGCGAAAAAATAGAATGGCCACGGTTTCTTACTGAACGTGTTTTCCACAAATTCTTGGGAGGCTCATCTGCCTACTGAAGGAGATTTCTGTCGATGACTTTTAATCAGTCCGTTTCTGTTTCCACCTGGTTGGCTGCGACCTGGTTAGTTTGTAGCTCCCCGCTCTCCGGTCTTGCCATGAGCGAGGCTCCTGAAACCCCTTTACCCGTCAGTGGTCATGAGGTGTCAGCTCAATCCATTACGCCCGCTGATGTGTTTGCGCGCGTGCAGTGGATACGGAAGGAATTGGACGGCCTCCGTTTTGAAATGGGAGAGGCCAGCAGTCGAGAAGTGGGGCTGCTCGTCCAAGAGGCCAGTCCGCATGAGGTCTTTTTTCAAGCCAAGACGCTTGATCAAAAGGTGGCGCGTTTGGTCGGCGAGCTGACAGAACGACCGGAGCCGCTCGAGGAGGAGCGCACGCCGAGCGACATTCGTCCCCTGCACGTCTGGAGGATCGTTGATCGGTCGCTTGGCCGTATCCTTTTCCTCAAGAAGGAACTGGGCGTCACATTCACGAATCATGAAACGATGCCGGACCTCAACACGAACCCGACTCAGGTGTTCATAGCTATTGGATTGGCCAATAAACAACTCAATCTCTTGCTATCCCATCAGTTCTCTCCCAAGGACGTGGGCGAACAGGTCGGCCTGGGGATGCGGTACGCCACCAAACTCTTGGAAGGATTTTCTGCCGACACGACTGAAGTCCCCCTGCCCTCGTTGGAACGAGGCCGAACTCCTTGGGATGCGTACAGCCGCCTGATTGATTGCTACATGGTGCTGGGAGACATCGCCCGGGCCTCTCACATCAAGATGTTAACCCTGGATATGCACAACCTCGAACGGCCGGACATTCAACCCAACGATGTGTACGATCTGGCCACCCTCATCATTTCGGAACTCGCCTATCTCTATTCGCACCAGCCCAATCCGATTTCTCTCGAAGCGGAGCCACTTCATGGCCCCATCTTGCCTTCTCATGTGTACCAACTGGCTGGCGGATTGCTGGCTCAACTGCACGCGCTGGAAGCGCAGGCTCGGGCTCATCCCGCCGCGCTCCGATAGGGCTGTAGGTGCTGATGGGAGGATCGAACAATATGATAGAGCATGGCCGGACACTCGATAGTCTGACTCTCTGCGCCCTTCCGTCCCTGCCGCCTCACGGGTGCGGATTATGAGTTCGCCCGCTGCGCCGTGGCCGAATGAAATCGTCAGGGACAATTGCGGTGGCGGAACCGCTCCGCAATGCGAAAGCCGACGTAGACTGGGGGCATCATCAGGCAGTTATAGAACTTGTCCAATAACCACGTGCCAATGCCCGGCTTCCTCCGACCTTCATCTGCATCCCACATATGGATGAAGGGCGCATTGACCGTGCGAAAACGCTTACCCCAAGCCTGAATCTCCTCCGGCGAACGGCCGCTCTCACGAATGAGGGCCGTGGCCACCGCCTCGTCGTCGTCCACGTCGCTGAGGAGGCTGAGCACATGGGCATCGTTCGTGCGCAGGAACTTGAGGAGTTGACGATCGGCGTAGTCGAAGTCGCCAAAGAGATAGCCATTCATCAGGTCCTGCCCGTCCCGTCGGCTGAGCAGGAGGTGCCGTCCCTTGTCCAGCAGTCGAGGCAGCCACAGGCAACCGGAGAGTTCCACATTCCACCGACGCGGCATCCAGTTGGTTGTGCTCATTGAACTTCCCTTCTCAGTTTGATGTGCCGGACGGGACCGGATTGTGCGCTTCAGTACAGCGGGCGCTTTCTTTCCGAGGTTCCTTCTCGGGCATCCCGATCGTGGCGGACGTGGATTCAGAATTGTAACCTGACTGAGATACAGTGAAAAGCCAGAGGTCGCTCTGGCGGGCTACGTCGCCCGATGTTTACCATGGCCTCCTGCCACCGCTGCGTCACAAGTGTGCTGTCTGTCCGCCTCTCGCGTATAAGGTGGTTGTGGGGTCGGCCGGGTCCAGGAAAAGTGACTCCTCCGATGAGGTCGGGTAGTGGGAACCCGGGCGTTCCCCTGAATTCGATTGTATGGATATTCTTTCACATGGACTTTGGGGAGCGATTGCCTTCGGCCGCACGAGCCGGCCGAGTTTCTGGCTGGCGTTTGTGATTGGCCTGGCTCCCGATTTACTGTCGTTCGGCGTGCTGTGGGCCGCGGCGCTGAGCGGCGTTTCGGAGCCGCCAGATTTTAGCCACGGGACACCGCCAGAATCCTCGATCCCGCAATACGTGCATCATTTGTACAACGTCACACATAGCCTCGTGGTGTTCCTGGTCGCGTTTCTCGCGGTTTGGGCCATACGGGGACAGCCGCTGTGGGAATTGTCGGCGTGGGGGCTTCACGTGCTCGTCGATGTGCCCACGCATTCCTACGCCTTCTTCCCGACGCCCATACTGTGGCCGCTTTTCGGGTGGAAGTTCGACGGCTGGCAATGGAGCACGCCGGCCATTTTGATTCCCAACTACATCCTGCTGTCGCTGCTCTACGCCTGGTATCTCTCCCGGCTCTATAAAGGGAACAGGTAACAACAGTTCCAGAAGACCTCGCAACAACTGATGGTTTGCCAATTCACAGCGAGGCGGGACGATGGTTGCGGATCGCATCGTGCTCGTCGAACGTCGCTGGTTGCTCCCTCCTGGGCCGACACCGGCACGGTTGTGGACCAGACTTCTCAGAGACCGTAAACTGTTCCGGTTGCTTCGCGGCGAAGGGAGTTCACCATCACTTACGCAGGAGGGGGCCGATGGCATGGGTCTATCTATTCGTGGCAGGGCTATTTGAAATTGGATGGGCACTCGGCCTCAAATATTCGGATGGATTTACGCGTCCATGGCACAGCCTCTGGACCCTCGTTGCGATGACTTTGAGCCTCTGGTGCTTGGCGCTTGCCATACGGACGATTCCTCTCGGAACGGGATATGCGGTGTGGACCGGCATCGGTGCGGCCGGCACGGCGATTCTCGGGATGATCCTCTTTCAGGAACCGTCCAATCCGGTCAGGCTGGCTAGCATCGCCGCCATTGTTATCGGCATCGTTGGATTGAAGCTCGCATCGTGACGGGAAACCAAGGAAGGCGAGACGTACATGACGGATCGACCGTTGAGATGGTTGGCCTCCGTCGGATTGGTCGTAGGTGGCGTGTGATGGCCGGGGCGACGCTCACGATGATCTTTTACTGTATGGGGCAGGACCTCGTGGCGGCAGGATTGCTTGTTGATGCTCTTGGAGAAGGAGTGATTCTATCGGGCGTCGCTCTGGACCTGGATGCCGCAACTCCGTCATTTGGCGTTGGAAGCAGTCTCTGGGCGATGGCGCTCACACTCATCCGTCTTCCGCCGGTGTTTCCATTCCCGGTACGAACTCTTGGAATAATCGCCGCGAGCATATTCACGGCGACCGCGCTGCAGATCATTTCCGGCGTTCACCTCACCGCTCTGTCAACTCCTCTGTTCTTCTTCACCTCCCCCATTTTCGCTACCACCTTTTTCGGATGGCTTGGACTCTCTTGAAAGGCGATGCCTCATGACGTGGAGCTAGCGGCGGGCACATGACGGGAAGGCCAAGAATCGGAGCGTCTTGCCCATGGATGGTGTACTCCTCCTTCTGGTTTCAAGCCCCCTGCGCAACTCGCTCTATCCATTTCGGTACGTGTAGAATCAGCCCATCCCTTCGGTGCATCTTCTGCGTTCAACGCCCATGCTGAGTTAGAAGCCAGGCTGTGACCGTTCATCGACAACCAGGACACTCTCTCCGCGACATCCCATCGGGCATCTGGGTGTTGGGCTTCGTCAGTCTGCTGATGGACGTCTCGTCGGAAATGATCCACAGCCTGCTGCCGGTATTCATGGTGACCGTCCTTGGGACTAGCACCATCGCGGTCGGTGTGGTCGAGGGACTCGCGGAGTCCGTGGCTCTGTTTATCAAAGTCTTCTCGGGAACGTTGAGTGATTATTGGGGGAAGCGGAAGGGGTTGGCCGTCTTGGGCTATGCCGTGGGTGCCGTCACCAAACCGCTGTTTGCTCTGGCCACCGGGATTGGCGTGGTCCTGAGCGCCCGCGTGCTCGATCGAGTGGGTAAAGGACTACGCGGCGCTCCTCGTGACGCGTTGATTGCCGATCTTGCGCCGGCACACCTTCGCGGCGCCGCCTTTGGCTTGAGACAATCGCTGGATACGGTGGGAGCCTGTCTCGGTCCGCTGCTCGCCGTCGGATTGATGCTTCTCTGGGCCGATGATTTTCGGGCCGTCTTTTGGGTGGCCGTCATCCCGGGCGTTCTGGCCGTGGGACTTCTGTTCTTCGGCATCCGCGAGCCTGAATCTGACACTGACACGAAGGGAAGAAACCCCATTCAGTGGACCACGCTGAGCCGTTTAGGGCGCCGCTATTGGTGGGTAGTTGGATTCGGAGCCACCTTTACGCTGGCTCGCTTCAGCGAAGCCTTTCTGGTTCTTCGTGCGCAGCGTGGAGGAATTCCCATCGCCGCCGTTCCGCTCGTCATGGTGGTGATGAATGTGGTCTACGCGGTTTCAGCCTACCCATTCGGCAGACTCTCCGATCGCATGCGTCACACACGCCTCCTGGCCCTGGGCCTTCTCACGTTGATTGCAGCCGATCTGGTCTTGGCGACACGTGACCATTGGGGAGTCGTCGTTGCAGGGGTGGGATTGTGGGGCTTCCATTTGGGTATGACGCAAGGGCTGCTGGCCACCATGATTGCCGAGGCGGCGCCGGCAGACCTCCGTGGTACCGGTTTCGGATTGTTCAATCTCGCGAGCGGGATTGCCATGCTGATCGCCAGTGCGCTCGCAGGATTCTTGTGGGACCAGTATGGTCCGGCAATGACGTTTTATGCGGGCGCCGCGTTTTGCCTCCTTGCTCTCATGGGCCTTATCCTCTACCAGTTGGAGCATGAACAGTGATGGCATGCTCTTCATTTTTGCGACGTTCAGGATATAGCGATGGACCAGGCTCCCGCTCAAGACGTACAGTAATCGATCTGGCTACCGACCGAGGACGCGAGTGACCACGATGTCAGACATGATGCACAGCGGATGGCTCGATCGTCCCGTGGACGACAGTCTCGATCATGTGCTCGGTCCTCTCGAGGCACGGATCACACTCGTCGAATATGGCAGTTACGCCTGTCCTTATTGCCGAGAGGCCAATGAGAACATCGCCGCGGTGCGCGACCGATTCGGCGACCGAATGCGCTACGTGTTCCGTCAACGTCCGATCCCGAACAACGACTTGGCGCGACGCGCCGCGGAGCTGGCCGAGCAGGCCGAGGCGGATGAGTTCTGGGACGTGCATATTGCCCTCATGACGAGGTCCGAGACGTTGACCGAAGAGGATCTGGTTGCCGTCGCCGCCGATTTGCGCCTTGATGGAGATGTCTCTCTCCGTGATGAGAAGGCCAGGCGCGCAAAAGCGCGCGTGGAGGCCGACGAGGCGAGCGCTCGAGCCAGCGGGGTCCTGGTCACGCCGACGTTTTTCATCAACAATCGCCGCTACGACGGCCCGTGGGATGAGAGCTCGGTATCTGACGCGATGCTCGGCACGCTGGGGCATCGTGTTCGTGTGGCCGCGCTCGACTTCGTCAGCTGGGGGCCATCGGCGGGCGTGCTGCTTCTCCTTAGTACGTTGGTGGCGCTTGCGGTCACGAATTCGCCGTTCGGAGGCGCATTTGAAACGCTGTGGCATCGGGACTTCGGCTTCGTGTTGGGAGAGGCCGGTTTTCGCATGTCTCTCCGTCACTGGATCAACGACGCGCTTCTGACCATCTTCTTTCTCGTGGTCGGGCTGGAAATCAAGCGCGAATTTACGGTCGGTCATCTCGCCAGCCGACTTTCGGCGGCGCTTCCGATCGCGGCGGCGGTCGGCGGCATGGTCGTTCCTGCCGCGCTCTACGTCTTCCTCATCCCCGCTGGTCCGTGGACCCAGGGATGGGGGGTCCCGATGGCTACCGACACCGCCTTCGCGATCGCACTGATCGCGATGATGGGCAGTCGAGTCCCGATCGAACTCCGCGTCTTTCTGACTGCCGCGGCGATCGTCGACGACATCGGCGCCATCCTTGTGGTGGCGGCCTTCTATTCCGGTACGCTCAATGTTGGCTATCTCGCAGCCGGCGCCGTGATTCTTGCTGCCTTGGCGTTTTTGAATCAGTCAAGGGTCTATCGGGCGCTCCCGTATGTGCTGCTTGGGATCCTCTTGTGGGCTTGCGTGCACGCGGGCGGGCTGCATGCCACGCTGGCGGGCGTGCTGCTGGCGCTCTTTATACCGACCAGACCGCCGCCCAACCTGAAGGCGCTGATGACGCAGGCCGACGTCATCGTGACCACCGAAAAGCAACATGCCAGCCAGGTCTTGCGCCACGGGCCTTCCTTGCCCGCCCTACGCGCACTGGACGAAATCCACGAGCGTCTCGAATCTCCAGCCGATCGGGTCTTGCGCCGCGTGGGCGCCCGCTCCACCTATCTCGTGCTCCCCGTGTTCGCGCTTGCGAATGCGGGCGTCACGCTCACTGCTGAGGCTTGGAGCGGGCACGACGCATTGCTTCTGGCCATTGTGGCTGGGTTGGTGATCGGTAAGCCCGTTGGACTGATTGTGGCCTCGGTATTGGCCGTCTGGACGCGCCTTGCTGAAAAGCCGGATGCCTACTCCTGGACTCAATTGGGCGGGGCCGGTGCGTTGGCCGGCATCGGTTTTACCATGTCGCTCTTTATTGCAGGGCAAGCGTTTCCCACCGAGGCCGATTTCGCGGCTGCCAAACTGGCCGTGTTCTCCGCATCGGTCCTCTCCGCGCTCGTCGGGGCCGGACTACTCTGTTGGGCTTCGCGAGGAGGCGAATCATCAGGAAGGTGACACCCGATCAGATTGGAAATAGGAGCGGTCGGCACTCGCATGTATCAACCCCATAGCCAACCCTATTGCGACATCAGCATAGACCGAGCGGATGGTACCAAGTAGAATGGCCGCGGACCGGCACCCGTACCACATCATCTTTTCAACCCTTGGATAGACAAACCATGGCAGATTCCGACACCTATGCTGTCACCGTCCTGCTGGACGTGAACGACGTCCAGGACGTCGACGACCGGGCGGAGAGCCGCACCTACCTCGTGGCCGATCGTACGACCGGCGAGGCGCTGATCATCGATTCCGTGATCGAAAACGTCGATCGCGATCTAGCGCTCGTGCGCGAACTCGGGCTCACGCTCGTGTTTGTCCTCGAAACGCATATTCATGCCGACCATATTACCGGCGCTTCCATGATTCAGGATCGAACGGGCGCCCGGATCGTCTACGGCGCCGCTACGAAGGGAACCGTCATGGGTGCGGATGAATTCATGGACGAAGGCCAATGCTTGAGCCTCGGCCACACTGTTCTGACTGCGCTGTCTACCCCCGGCCACACGGAGGGATGCATGAGCTATGTCCTGCCCGGAGCCGTGTTTACGGGTGATGCCCTGTTCATTCGCGGCAACGGCCGTACGGATTTTCAGGGCGGCTCTCCCGAACGGCTGTTCCACTCCGTTCGCACGAAGCTCTTTGTGTTGCCGGACGACACCATCGTCTATCCCGGTCACGATTACCACGGGCGCGTCTCGTCGACGATCGGGGAAGAGAAGCGATTCAACGAACGGTTGAATCTGTCGATCTCGGAGGATGTGTTCGTCGACATGATGAAGCGACGCAAGACGCCCAGGCCGGCCAAAATGGACATTGCGTTACCCGCCAATATGCGGGCCGGACGCGTGCTCGACGGTGAAGCCGGAATCGGTTCGGGCTTCGTGGCGTGAGCCGGGCCGGATGCCTTGGCGAGACCCCTGCTCTGTTCACGGTCTCCTGATTCGTCTTGGCGTCCTGGATCAAATAGTTTTCTTCCCCGCGCACTGCTCAGAGGTCTGTATCTCGTCACCTGCTCACGAGGATCCAATGGCAGAATATCTTTCCCCCGGTGTCTTTGTCGAAGACACGTCATTCCGCTCCAAGTCCATCGACGGTGTCAGTACCAGCACGACCGGCTTCGTCGGTCCCACCCGATTTGGCAGGCGCGCCGGCACACCGAATCTTCTCACGAGTCTGCTGGAATTTGAACACGCCTATGGGGACGGGCTGCCACTCGAATACGGCGGCGCGTCCATGCCCAATTACCTCTGGCACGCCGCGCGGGCTTTTTTCGACAATGGCGGCCGGCAACTCTACATCGCGAGAGTATTCCGACCGTTGGCAGGTCCGTACCCTCCGCCCGATTTCGCTCTCGCCGCACAGACCACACCCGATCTGTACGATGATGGCCATGCTCGTGCCACCATCGGCACATCAACGCAGTCGTCAGGTGCGATCACCATGCGCGCTCGTTTTCCCGGAGCAGGCGGCAATCTGGGCGTGCAGTTGACGGTGAATCGGGGGCGCAATCTCCTCGGCGGTACCACAGCGGCTCCGACGTTGACGAGTCTGGCCGACCATGATGCTGTCTGGATCGGCGGAACGAAGACACCGCGGTTGTCGTCGACTCCCGAGCCGGGCGCGTTCTATCTGGCAGAATTCGATACGGCAGAGCAAACCTGGCGATTTCGGGCCAAGGCCACCAAGAGTCCGACTGATCTGAGGCTGCACCATCGCAATCCCAAGCTCTCGCTGGATCCCACGCGACGGACGGAGGTCCGAGTGATCAGCCTCACCGTCACCCTTGTCTACCCTGACACTCGCACCTCCACGTGGGACGGGCTGCCTCTCGATCCTCGCCATGAGCAAAACGGCATGCCGGATTCCGTGAGCGCCGTATTTGCAGACGCGTCGTCGCCGCCCAACGGCCGGAGCGCGACTCCACTTGTCATGACTCTCGGGCGCGAGATCACGGACGGTCTTGCCCTCCTGCGATCACTGATTGCCCATAAGGCGACGCTCGCGGGCAGCCTCAATCATCCCACATCGACGGCCACTGATCGATCGGTGATGATGACTTTACACGGTGGGAACGATGGGCAGCGGCCGACCGTCGGGGATTATCGGGGTGTCACTGACGCCATGACACATGCCGGCACGGGTCTTCGGGTCTTGGAACAACTCACACGGATGTCGCGATAGTGGCCGCGCCGGGGGCGACGTTCGGCATGGAGCGGGGGTATCGCGACGACGCCCTCGCTATTGCGCACGCACTGATTACTCACGCCGAGGCGCTGCGCTACCGCATCGCAGTGCTCGACAGCGGAGATGGTCAGGGTTTGAGGGAAGTGAGGGCTATGCGCGCCGGGCTGAATTCGGCTTACGCCGCTCTGTACTATCCGTGGGTACGCGTGATCGACCCTCGGACACAGACAGAGATTGCGCTTCCGCCCAGCGGGTTTGTCGCAGGCATTTACGGCCGTACCGACACCGAAGCCGGTGTACACACAGCGCCGGCCAACGAATTGGTCAGGGACGCCATTGGCTTCGAGACGGTCCTCACCAAGAGCGAGCAAGATGTTCTGAACCCCGAAGGGATCAACTGTTTCTGCTTTTTCGAGGGAAGGGGATTTCGCCTCTGGGGAGTGCGGACACTCAGTTCCGATCCGGAATGGAAGTATGTGAACATGCGCCGTCTGCTGATCTACCTGGAGCACTCGATCGATCGCGGGACGCAGTGGGCCGTCTTCGAGACCAATACCGAAACTCTGTGGGCCCTCATCCGTGGAGTGATCGGAGATTTTCTCTTCAGTGTGTGGAAGACCGGTGCACTCCAGGGTAGCAAGGCGGAAGAAGCCTATATGGTGCAATGCGACCGGTCGACGATGACCCAGAACGATCTCGACACCGGCCGTCTGCTGTGCCTCATTGGCGTGGCGCCGCTCAAGCCGGCCGAGTTTGTGATATTCCGCATCGGTCAATGGACCGCCGATCGCAAAAGGTAAGGAGAGACTTTGATGACCAACGGATGCCATTGGTAGGGCGGCTGTCGGGGTATCATGGCGTGTGAAGGCCACAGGTATTTTTCCATGGAGAGTCCGTGTATGTGGATAAAGTAAATGTCGATGTTTCTGCTCTAATGCCTTGTCTTCCCGAATAATTTCATCACCATGTTCAGCTACGATTGAGCTCTCGATAACGCTGCGACGCTCTTCGGAATCGGACCGGTGTACCATAGACCCTTCTGTATTGCCTCGCTAGAATGGCGTGTCACGCTAGGCTTGGCACCCCCTGTATGCGATCACTGCACATGCAGCATTGGGACCCCAAACAGTATGCCGAGCACGCCCGCTTTGTGTCCGATCTCGGTGTTCCGGTCCTGCAGTTGCTGGCTCCCCAGGCAGGCGAGACCGTTCTCGATGTGGGATGTGGAGATGGAGCCCTGACGACCAAACTCATCGAACTGGGCTGCACGGTTGTCGGAGTCGACGCGAGCACCGAGATGGTAGCCGCAGCCAAGTCGTTAGGTGTGAACGCCCTCTCCATGGATGCGGAGGCGCTTGCATTTGAGAGCACGTTCGACGCCGTCTTTTCCAATGCCGCCTTGCACTGGGTGAAGAATCCCGAACGCGCTGTTGCCGCAGTCTGGCGCGCGCTGAAGCCCGGCGGGCGCTTTGTGGGTGAATTGGGAGGCTATGGCAACCTTGCGACCATTATCACGGCCATCTACACCGCCCTTGCAGCGCGAGGCGTGACGGCGAGCAACCCATGGTATTTCCCCAGGCCGGAAGAGTACAGGAAACTGCTCGAAGCACAAGGGTTCCTGATCAAGCATCTCGCGTTGAACCCCCGTCCGACCCGGCTCCCAGGCAGCTTGAACGGGTGGCTGGACATGTTTGCGCAGCCGTACACGGCCGCCATGGCAATCAATGAGAGACCGGGGTTCGTCGCCGACGTGGTGGAACTCGTGCGCCCGACGTTGCAGGAAGCGGATGGGAATTGGATCGCTGATTATGTTCGCTTGCGATTTTGGGCCTCGAAACCGTCTGAATTCGCGGTGTCGCAAGTTCCACGAGAATGACGTCCGGTCTCAGGGCCTTGGTGGAGCGGTAATCCAATCGGTCCGCCGGCTCGAGACCATGTGGCGTCGTGTATACATTTTTACGAGGAGAGGTGGCTCGTGCAGGGTTCGGGCGATCGGGCTTCCAGATTTTTCACAACGAACGATGGTGTGAGGCTCCACTACCGTGATGAAGGGAGCGGGCCTGCACTCGTACTTTTGCCCGGGTGGACCCAGCCTGCATCGGGCTTCGCGGCCGTGATCGAGAGGTTGTCGGACACATTTCGCTGCTTGGCGCTCGACTTTCGTGGACATGGAGAGTCGGAACGCCCCGAGCACGGCTATCGGGTTTCGCGTCTGGCCCGGGATGTGAGCGATTTCCTCGATCATCTCGGCCTCGAGGAGGCCATCTTGCTTGGCCATTCGGCCGGATGTACGGTGATCTGGAGCTTCATCGATTTATTTGGACAGGACCGCGTTCAGGCCACTGTGCTGTGCGATGAGATGGCGGCGTTCGTCCGTCGACCGGAATGGTCGGACCAGGAATGCCGTCAATATGGAGTTGTAGCCGGCGGAGATCAGGCCCTCGCGCTCGCCGCCTCGGTGGCGGGACCCGACGGCGAGCAGGTGCTGCGGGATTTCTTGACCAGCGAGTTCAGTCTCGATGTTCCGAAGCGAGAGGTGGAACGGGTCATTGAGGGAAGCTTGAAAATGCCGAGGAAGGCCGCAGCCGAGTTGATGTTGAGCTTGATGTACGCGGACTTCCGTGACGTCTTCCCGTTGATTCGGCGACCGACTCTCTGTATCGGAGGGGCGGAAAGCCATCTCGGGCCGGATGTCATGCCCTGGATCGCATCACGTATTCCCGGCGCCAGGGTGGCCATGATCCGAGGGCGTCACTTCGTCTACCTGGAGAATCCGGTGGAGTTCACTGCGAAAGTGCGGGCATTTCTGGAAGAAGCTCGTGTGAGCGGCCAATAGGCTGCGCTCATGCTATCACTCATGGGAAAGCGAGGTCTCGGATGAAAATTGGACTTGGTGCGGATCCCTTTGGAGTCGAACTCAAAGAGGCTGTGAAAGAGCACTTGGTTGCTGGTGGGCATACCTGCGTGGATATCGGTGGGTCTGCGGAGCACACACGCCCCTACTACGAGGTCGCCCACGAACTGGCCGGAAAGGTGGAGACCGGTGAATGTGAGCGCGGCATCCTGGTATGCGGCACGGGGATGGGCATGGCGATCGTGGCGAACAAGCATCCACACGTCTATGCAGCGGTGTGCGAGGATCCTTCGGCGGCGGCCAAAGCCCGTTCCATCAACAATGCGAACGTTCTCACCATGGGTGGCATGATCACGGCGCCGTTTAAGGCCAAGGAGATCGTCGATGCGTTCCTGACCACTGCGTTCAAGAGCGGATGGAATTCCGAGATTCAATCATTCCTCGACCGGTCCGTCACGGAGATTCAGCGCATCGAGTCTCAAGAATTCGGGAGTCCGAAACAGCCTCGCGGAACATTGAGTTGACGAACTCGAGTGAGCCGACCGTCTTGTTCCTCCCCTCTCCGTTGCATGGCGGCCTCGGCTGAGGGCTCCGATCCGCTTTTCCTCGCAATTTCAAACGATCATCCTCTTGGTCCGCGCCCCTGCATCCTTTTTGACCGACGCCCGTCTCTTGATATGTAGGCAATGATGCCTGCCACAAATTGGAGAAAGGAGTCGCTCAATGAGACCGCACCTCTCACTGGACGTGCGCGATGTGCCCGCTTCGGTTGCTTTCTATCAAAGGGTATTCGCGGAGGAGCCTCAGAAACGTTCCGACACCTATGCCAAGTTCGATCTCACGACCCCGGCACTGAACTTGTCTCTCGTCTCGTCGACCGGCCGCGTCAGCAAGGTGAATCACCTGGGCATCGAGGTGGGCACCGTGGAGGAAGTCGCCCGATGGAAGCAACGGCTGCAGGAGGCCGGCATTCTCGACCGTGTGGAAGAGAATGTCGCGTGCTGCTACGCACGCCAGGATAAGGTGTGGTTCTCCGATCCCGATGGTAATGCCTGGGAGGTGTTCATGGTTCACGAGCAGTTGCCTGTGGAAGGCTCGATCGTCAACACAGGGTGCTGTGTGCCCGCCGCATCGCCCGGCATGCCGTAGGATATACCGCCGTGTCGCCGCCGTTGTACACTGGGCACGGGAAGGAGGACATTGTGAGCGATCATATCGCGAATCTTTGGCGGCACGTGCACGACAAGCTCCGGGCGTTCATTGCGGCGCGTGTCGGTGGAGGTTCTGAGACCGACGATATCCTCCAGGAGGTGTTTGTGCGTGTTCACCGCTCGCTTGGTCAATTGAGAGAGCCGGAGCGGTTGGTGTCCTGGGTGTTTCAAATTACGCGCACTGTGATTGCCGATTATTACCGGGCTCCGACGCGCCGGGAACTCCCGGTGGGGTTGGCAGAGGAGCTCGACACGCAGCCCACATTCCACGACGGTGATACCGCACGGCCGGAGGATGTGGCGGCGGAGACGGAGCTTTCGGGCTGCCTACGGCCGATGATCGAACAGCTGGCGCCCGAGTACCGCGAGGCGCTCCTACTGGTCGACTTGGAAGGAGTCACTCAGAGAGACGCGGCCGAGCGGTTGGGGCTGTCCGTTCCCGGCATGAAATCCAGAGTTCAACGAGGGCGTCGCCAGCTCAGGCAGCTGCTGGATGAGTGCTGCCTCATTGAGCTCGATGGCCGCAAAGGTGTATTGGACTTTGAACACCGGAACCCAGACCAGCCCCGTTGCTAGCGCCGGGCGGTCGGGCGGAGTGCGGGGGGGGGCATGTCCCACGGTGAACCATGAAGCAGACTCAGGCAGATGATGCCCACATGCATTGACTTTCACGGAGGCGAGCGTACCGCCTCGACGACACAAGGAGTACTTATGGCGACGATTACTGAAGTGGCGCCGGATCTGTTTCGGATCACCGAGTATGTGGCTCCGTTTGATCTGCAATTCAGCCAATATTTATTGCGGGATACCCAACCGCTCTTGTTTCACACGGGGCCACGGGCGCTGTTTCCGGCTATGAAGGAGGCGGTCCAGTCCTTGATCGATCCTCGGAACATTCGATGGATCGGTTTCAGCCACTTCGAAGCCGATGAGTGTGGGACGTTGCCCGAGTGGCAGACCCTCGCGCCGGGAGCCGATGCCCTGTGCAGTACGGTCGGAAAGCTTGTCAGCGTGGATGATTGTCTGTCGCTTCGACCTGCCAGAGGAATGTCGGATGGGGACGTGTTGGAGACGGGCACGTATCGCTTTCGCTTCCTTTCAACGCCGCATGTGCCACATTCCTGGGAGGCTGGCCTCCTATTCGAAGAGACGCAGGGGACGCTGCTGTGCTCGGACTTGTTTCATCAGACGGGAGATGTGGAACCTGTCACCCAGTCCGATATCATCGGACGATGCGAAACCACGTTGGTTGAATATCAAAAGGGTCCGCTGGCCAACTATCTGCCCTATACCACGATGACGGAGGCGATACTCCAACGGTTGGCTGCGCTTCAACCGAACACGTTGGCCACGATGCACGGCTCTGTCTATGTCGGAGACGGTCGGCAGGCCCTCCTTGATCTTGCGGGGGTGCTCCGCAAGGTCTTCGCTCAGTAATGGGTCCTGTCGTAGCGCAGCGGGATCAAGTTCCAGCGCTTCAGTGGCTCCGCAGCGGCTGTGATGCAGCCGCCGTTGTCGGAGGCGGAGTGATTTTGTCCCGTCGATTGAAGTAGACTCTCCCCAGACATCGCATTCAGTGTCCTCAACATGTTACGCGCCAGACCCACGATGGGAGAGCATGACCATGTCTATGAATCAAGCCGACACGCCCCACACCGCACCGCCGCATGCGCAGCTTGTGCACATGGCCACCGCGCATTGGGCCTCTCATGTCTTGTATGTCACGGCAAAGTTAGGTTTAGCCGACCGGCTGTCTGGTGGAAAGAAGCGAGCCGACGAGCTTGCAGCGGCCACGCACACGCATGCCGCTGCGTTGGGACGCCTCCTTCGAACGTTGGGACACCTCGGAGTGGTGACCGAAGATGACGCGGGCGCGTTCACGCTGACCCCTTTCGGCGAGGCGCTCAAGACCGGTGCACCGGGTGCCGCGCGCGCAGCGATTCTGACGCTGGCTAATCCCTGGATGATTGGTGGATGGGGTCATTTGCTCGAGTCGGTTCAAACCGGCAAACCTGGATTCGATCTCGCCTTGGGCATGCCTTTTTTTGATTGGCTTGGACAACACCCCGAGGAAGTGTCGCTGTTCAGCCAGACGATGGTCAGTTTCCACGGTGCCGAACCGGCCGCCGTGGCAACGGCCTACGATTTCTCCGGACTCGGCACGATCGTGGACATCGGCGGTGCGACGGGCAACTTGCTCACGACGATCCTCGCGAAGTATCCGAAGTCACGGGGGATCCTCTACGATCTTCCCCACGTCGTGCGAGACGCGCCGACGTTGATTCAGGAGCGAAAGCTCACCGACCGTGTGACGATCGAGGCCGGGAGCTTCTTCGAGCGCGTCCCCAATGGTGGGGACGCCTACCTGCTCTCGCACATCATTCACGACTGGAGTGAAGCCCAGTGCCTCACCATCTTCGGTCACTGCCGACGTGCGATGCCGCCGGCCAGCCGTCTGTTGATTATCGAGATGGTGTTGCCGGAGGGGAATGCACCTCATCCAGGAAAAATGCTCGACATGATGATGCTGGTGGGTCCTGGAGGACAGGAGCGCACGGCGGAAGAATACGGGAGCCTCTTGAAAAAGGGCGGCTTTCGTCTGACGCGCGTGGTCCCCACTGACACTCCCGTGAGCGTCGTCGAAGCCGTCCCTGCCTAGGTTGTGACAGCGAGACGGCCCGGTGCCTTGCACCAGGCCGCTCGTGGCCGGTCAGCCGCAGCTCATGCTGCGCTCGCCCCTACCCGGCGTCTGATGCCCAATGGTCGGTTCTGACAACCATGTTCGTGGCCGGTTCACGCGATCCGAATCCGTCGCGTAATTTGTCCGTTGCTCTCCCAGTAGGTATGTTTCTTCGTCAAGAACGGATCGTCCGCGGAAGGCTGGACGTTTCCCTGCCGGTCGACGGCACGCGATGTGATCGTATGTTCCCCGGGCACGACGCCGGTCCAGTCCAGAGTCCAAAACTTCCAGGCGAAGTCTTGCTCCTTGCCGCGCGTGATGGTGGCGGGAACCCAGGGCCCCTTATCCACCTGAACTTCGACGCGGTCAATCGGCCCTCCCCAGGCCGCGCCCTCGATCTGATAACGGCCGCCTCGAGACACGACCCGCGCCGTGATGGATTTCACGCGGGCCGGCCCCACAACTTTTTGCGTCCAGACCGTCTTTCCGCCCGCTTGTTCCTCTTCACGAATCGTCACGTAGTCGCGCGACATGAACCGACCGGCCCACCGCCGGCCCGTGACGTCGATCCGTGAGAGCCACTTCACATTCGCGACTCCGTACCAGCCGGGCACGATGAGCCGCACCGGAAATCCATGCTCATGTGGCAGCGGTTCGCCGTTCATTTCGTAACACAGCAGCACCTCGGGGCGCAGGGCGTCAGATACGGACAGGCTGCGGCTGAATTCCTGGCGCATTTTGACGTTCCGCACCTCCTCGTCCCCGGCGTCCGCGCCAAAGAACACGATCTCTAGACCTTCTCGTCTCAGACCGGCCTCCTGGAGAATGGGAGCGAGTGGAGTACCGGCCCATTTCGCCGTGCCGATGCCGCCGGTAAACCATTCGAATCCGTGATTGCCCGCGCACTCAAGGGTGAAGAGAACTTCCTGCCGCGGACGACGCTTCAATTCGGCAAGGGTGAAGGTCCTTGGATTGTTCACAAGCCCGGTGATCTCGAGCTTGAACTCCTCCGGCTTGATCACCGGCCGGTTGTAATGACTCACGGAGAAAAACTGATCGTTCGGCGTGATCCACTGAGTCAAGTTCTGCCAGTCCATCCGGTTCAGTTCGCCGTACGCTTTCACAGCCGCCTCTGGGGCGGCGGGCGGCTGGTCGGTAAACGGGATGACTTGCCCGCCAGCGGCCGCTCCGGCGATCCGCGTGAAGAGTGAAGTATCCATCATGGCCAGCAGGGCAAGTGCCGAGCCTCCCCTGACGAGAACGTCGCGTCGGGATAGGTTGCCTGCCTCGTGTCTGCCGGTATCGTCCGTCTGCTTGTTCATTGGTGTCATCGTGCCCCTCCTGTGGTCCGTTTGTTTCTCCCTGCTCACGCTCGGATGCCGATAACTTCCAGATATTCGGCCAACACGACCGTGTTGCCTGACCCGCCGCGATTGTGCGACGCCCAGAGCGCTTCCAAATCGAAACGCAGCCGTTTCTGCCCGTCGGCGTCGAGCGCGGCAAAGGCCTGATGAGTCGGTCCATAGTAAAGACGGAAGAACTCGACCACCTCAGCCGGCGAAAAGGGATAGTTAAACGTGTACATCCGTCTGTTCAGCTGCAGCTCGGACGTTCCCTTCCCCAGCCGTTCGCGTACGGTCGTTTCATCCCCCCATAGCGTTGGAGACGGCATGCCGGACGGCGCGATGAACTTGCTCACCGTCTTGAACATCTCTCCGACGAAACCCTTGGGGGTCCAGTTCGCCATTGTCACCGCTCCGCCTGGCGTACACACGCGCAGGAGTTCGCGCGCGACTCGATCCGGGCGCGGAGCGAACATGGCCCCGATCAGACTGGCCACCGTATCGAACGTGGCATCCTCGAACGGCAGTGACTCCGCATCGGCCTCTTCGAACCTGGCTCTCAGATCCTCGGCCTTGGCACGAGCCCGAGCTCGCTCCACCCAATTGAGCGCAATGTCCACTCCGGTGACATCCAGGCCATCCTTGGCCGCCATCAGGGCCAACTGCCCGGACCCACAGCCGACATCGAGCAGTCGACTCCCGGGGGCCAAGTTCAGGCGTTCGTAGAACTCCCGAGCGCCGGCCTCCATATACCGCGAAAAGCGATCATAGTCGCCGGCCATCCATGTCTGGTGGAGCCGACGTTTCAACCCGTCCATTTCTACAACTTCCGTGCTAGTCGTCATCCCGCCCTCCCTTCTCCTGGTGATGTGTGTGTCGGCGACACGCTTGCGTGACGCCAGGCACTGTAGCGCCGAATGGGCCGGCTGTCTTAGCCGGCCGTCTGGCTCTCTTAGCCGGAGAATGGTAAGCTGCAATTCCACTTAGCCGAGCGTACGACGAACTTCTCATCTCTTTGCCCAGGCGAGCAAACCGTCGATGGATGTGCTGTCCGAGGTGCTGAGGGCCGTGAAACTCGACGGCGCCGTGTTCTTCAATGGCGAATTCTCCGCCCCGTGGTGCATGCGAGAACCGGACAGCGGTACCATGGCGTCGTTTCTGTTGGCCCCGACCAAGCATGTCATCATCTTTCATTTGATCACCGAAGGACAGGCTCACGCGCGCGTTGAGCAGGATGATCGTCCGTTGCCGCTCGTGGCCGGTGACATTGTCATGTTCCCGCGCGGGGATGCGCATCTCATGGGAAATGGCCCTCCGGTCATGCCGGTGGACAGCACCCAAGAAATCCGACAGGTGCTGGCCGAACGAAGAATGTTGTCGCGATTCGGAGGTGGGGGGGAACTCACGAAAGTGATTTGCGGCTACATGACCTGTGACCGTCGATTGAGTCAGGTGTTTTTGGCCGGCTTGCCGTCCATCATCAAGCTCAACATCCGCGATCACGGCTCCGGGCAATGGTTGCAGGACACGTTTCGGTACTCAGTCGACCATGCCGAAGCCTCAGGCCCCGGTGGCGCGGCGGTGGTGGCCAAACTCTCGGAGGTCCTCTTCGTGGAAACGTTGCGTCGGTACATTGCGCAATTGCCGGCCACGCAAATCGGATGGTTGGCCGGTGTGCGCGATCCCGAGGTCGGAAGCGCCCTCGCCAGCCTGCATCGAGACCCGGCTCGGCCATGGACGATTGCCATGCTGGCAGAGGCTGTCGGCGTCTCACGCTCGGTGCTCGCCGAGCGATTCCGACATTATCTCGCGGACACGCCGATCGGCTATCTGACGCGATGGCGGCTGCAACTTGCCGCTCAATTGTTGTCCTCCACATCCAAGAGCGTCGTTGAAGTGGCCGGAGAGGTCGGCTACGAGTCCGAGCCTTCGTTCAATCGGGCCTTCAAGCGCGAATTCGGGCTGCCACCAGCTCGATTCCGGAGCCAAGCCAGAGGGGGGCGCAGTCACGCTCAGGAGCCTACTCCTGTCGGTCGTACGGTGGGTATGCCAACATGATGCCCCGTGCTTCACCAATCGAGCGATGTGCCGTACCATTGGATCGAGTCTGATCCCTTCACGAATCCGGCGCTCGGGTCGGTTTGTCCACCGTGCTTGAGATTGACAACTTTTCCAGGCCGGACTAGATTCCGCTTGATACGGATTGCCGTACCCGGCGGGATTGATCGCCGCGTTTTCCACGGCTGCATCCGATTCCGACAATACTTGTAGAGGAGATTCCATGGCCAACGAGGGTTACCACGAACGATTTGAAGACCTTTCGGAAGCAACACGGGATATGCACCGTGCCATCACGTCGCTCATGGAAGAATTGGAAGCGGTCGATTGGTACAACCAGCGGGTGGACGCTTGCACGGATGCCGAGCTGAAGGACATCCTCGCGCACAATCGAGACGAAGAGAAAGAGCATGCCTCGATGGTGCTCGAATGGATTCGCCGAAAAGATGCCACCTTTTCAGATCATCTGAAGGAGTATCTCTTTACCAAGAAGTCCATTGCGCACGAGTGAGGAATTGTCCTGGCCGGCGCCGCTCTGGGTTGGGGAATCAATCGCGACGCCAATCCGAGGTATCTCGGCCGGAATTCCATGTCGACGGGTTCTCCCCGGCGCACCATAAACCCGCGGCTCATGCGTCTCTGCGGGTGTTCACGCGCGCCAGCCGTGGTGGAGTCGTTCAGCTCCCCATCCGCAATACCACTCGAAACCGCGCTTTTCCACTCAACATCTGCCGATATGCCTCTGCGGCTTTTGCCAGCGGATAGGGCTCGATCATCGGCCGTATGCCCGTCATGGTACTGAATCGGACGGCGTCCTCCGAATCCTTCGCTGTGCCTGACGGCCACCCTTGCACCGAGGCCCGTTTGCCGATCAACGTAAGGACATTGACCGAGAGCGGTTCGCCCGGTGCTGCTACCACCAGCAATCTGCCATTGACTCCAAGTCCGTTCACGAGGGATGAGATGGACGTGGCATCAGGGGCGGTAGCGAGAATCACTCGTGCACCTCCCAGACGCTGGAGTTCTTCGGCCGGATCCACCGCGGTCGCATCGATATAGTGGTGTGCTCCCAGTTTGCGCGCCAACGTTTCCTTGTCCGATCCGCGGTTGACCGCAATCGTAGAGAAGCCCATCTTATTCGCGTATTGGATGCCGAGGTGCCCAAGCCCGCCTATCCCATGCACGGCGACGAGGTCCCCTGGCTTGGCCCCACTGTTCCGCAGGCTGTTGAACGTGGTGATGCCGGCACAGAGTAACGGTGCCGCTTCGATGAGCGCAATTCCCTCCGGTATGGCCGCCACGACATTGGCGGGTGCCACCATATATTCCCCCCATCCGCCGTCGACAGTGATACCGGAAATCTTTGCGACGCGGCACGTCAGAAAGTCACCGCGCAGGCAGCGGTCGCAGTGGCCACAGTGCCCGCCGTGCCAGCCCACACCCACTCGCGCCCCCACCGTCCACTGTGCGACATTCGGACCGACCGCATCGATGTGGCCTGCCACTTCGTGGCCCGGCACCCGGGGGTATTGCAAGCCCGGCCACAGTCCATCCTTCACGAACACGTCGCTGTGGCAGATCCCACAGGCCTCGACCCTGATGCGGACCATTCCAGGCCCAGGGTCGGGTATTTCACGTTCAACGAGCTCCCATTCCTCGCCAGGCTTGGACAATTGCACGGCAGTCATCTTGGCCATGACACCCCTCCGCTGGGTTCGCGAAGTCGTTCTGATCGAAAATTTGAGCCTACGCTCGTGCACATCCCTGATCAAGGGGAGGATAGACGCATTACCAAGCCGACCACCTTGAAACGCAATTGAATGGTCCGCACAACAGGCCGACTACTGATTCTTCTCCAGTCATAACCCAGTTTTGCACGTAATCGACAAGATCAAGGATGGTATCGCCAAGGGTACGCCTCCATAGGGTTGGCGTATCCCGAGTCATTGTTGGCTGGGTAAGCGACCTCGATTGGGACAACAACTCCGGGTTCCTGCATGCGGCCCGGATCACATCGAGTGGATTCAACCCGTTGTTTCCCTTGGTTCTCCACTCCGTGTGTCCTTAACCGCGTGATATGCGGTCATAAAGTGCACGTCATCAAGCTGGTCCATGGTTCGGAGACAAAAAATGGCTTCCACCGCGTTCTCGGCTAAAACCCTGCCAACGTAGGCACCGCCCCACCTCTCCGGTATTTCCAGTAAGGCTCATCCGACCTATTCTGCCCACTACCTAGACCGTGACCTTCGCAAGCCGGACGACCGGATCCTTACGCAAGGGGGAAAGTCTATGACACTGAGCATCCCACTGAAAACATCGGTTGAGCAGACCCTGTGTGGTATTCGAAATCAGAGAGCTCGCCGGGAGCGCAGGGCACAGGAATTCGGTATGATGCTGGCTAGTCGTGTGCTGCGACCTGCGCACGTTGAGGTTCGTCAATTTCGTCAGGCGAGGAACATCCCGGCTGCGGCAATTGTATCCGATGTGTCCGAGTGTCCCAAGATTTCGCCTCACTCCACCGAACCTCACACCCCCAGTCCCGGACCCACACAGGGAAACATCCGCATCGCCCCTATACTCGGATCGATCCTGAGTCGGTTGATCACGGCCCTCAGCCATCCTCACACTCGGCTTCGGCGTGCACCACTGGATAGACGCGCGGCTATCTCGGCTGCACGGCGTTCAATGACACGGCCGCTACGGCCACAATCAAGGGTTCATATCCGGATGCCACGGATGTCCGGCCTCACTGCGACGGTAAAGGGACGCGAGGCCATGTTGCGTAGCTGGTGGCACAAGTTCATCGCTTGTCAACGACTATTGAATGGACAGCGTCGGCTCTTGCTTCGATTCCGTTGAGTTTTCCGTTGTCTCGCCCATCTTGCCCCACTCGGTAGATTCCGTAGGATGGGACGGTGTCCGGAGCCGTTGGATGCGGTAGGACATCGTCTCGCCCAACTAGAATGCTGAGCGGTCCTCACGCGCGGTCCAGTCTCACCACTCCGTCCATCCGTTCCTAAACAGCGTGTGGTATTCCCCAGATTTTGTGGCATAGTGTGCGTCCGTATGTGGGTTCGTGCGCTCGGTCGCTATGCCATGTATGTGCATGTATGTGGAGGAACTATGAAACCATTCATTGGCGAAATGACCTCCGTGACGGACGAGGTCCTGAATGTGATCGCGCATCTTCCGACCACGAGTTTGCCATCATGTACCGACGACGCATTTTTTAAAAAACTGACCGACAAAGATTTCATGCGGATCGCCGTGCTATTGGCACGAAAGGGCCACAGCGAGGGAGGGTGTCCCATTGGTGGCGTCGTCATTCATAACGCCACCCGGCGTATTCTTGGCAAGGGGCATAACACACTCGTTCAGGAGAATCACCCCTACAATCATGGTGAGACATCCGCCATGCGAGACGCAGGAAGGCAGGACTTCAGTCAGGCAACGATGTTCACGACGCTGAGTCCGTGCGACATCTGTGCCACCCTGATTGTAATGCGGCAATTTAGTCGGGTTGTGGTGGGCGACATCACGAATGCGACCGGAAATGAAACGGTACTTCGCCAAAATGGGATTCGGGTGGACATCTTGGAGGATGCCGACGGTGTCGCACTGTACGCACAGTATCGGAGGGAGAATCCCGATCTCGACCTTGAGGACTGGAAAGGCCTCGCGGCCGTGCGAGCCAAAGCTGCCTCCAAAGCTGCCTCCAAAGCATCGCCGGGTTGACTACCTTCGCGCGTCGTCCATGACCGTACGTGGGGATATTCAGATACGGAGGCTCTCGTCGCCTTGCCCGCCCCCGTATTGCCAGCCCTTTATTTTTGACGGTGTTCCGGATATTTTATAAATGGGAACGAGGTAGGTCATGCCTCAGAACTACATACGGGGCCGACAGAGCGGCAACCGCGCGGTGACGACGCGGGGAAATCGTTGGCTGATCGCCGTGATGGTCTTGTTCTTATGGTCTACCGGTGCGGCAGCCGCCGATGGGCTGTCTCCCCCTCCTCCTCCTCTCAGCCCCGATCCTCCACTTCCGGAGTACATGGAGGATTCGCGGACTCGTCAGGGTCTTACCAACACGCCTCCCGGTGGAACCCTTGAAGGCGGAACATTGCCTGGGGGGACGCTTCCAGGCGGAACGCTGCCGGGCGGAACACTTGAGGGTGGAACCCTCCCAGGGGGAACCCTCGAAGGCGGGACGCTCCCCGGGGGCACAGTCCCAGGCGGAACGCTCCCGGGAGGCACCCTTCCCGGTGGTACCCTCGAAGGTGGAACTCTCCCCGGCGGACCGCTCTAAGTCCTCTCGTGTTGAAATTCGGTTACACGGTGGTGGAGGTGCAGTCGTCTACGTGGCCACGAACCGCACTGCCGATCCGCTTCTCACCTGACGTTTCGACCAATAGCGGGCAACGCTCCTACACGTGACCGGGCGATTTCCTGCCATCCGGCGATCGCTTCCTCATGGTGTCGAGGTTCATGATTGCATCGCGCATGGAGCCCATTCCCATATCATCGTATGTCCGCGAGGCCATTCAGAAGGACCGCCATCAGAGCCCGCGTAGATGTCTACTGCTGGAGTTGGCCGAAGTTACTCGTGGGGGCCGATGAGAGTGATGAGGGAATGGACTCGAATCCAGCGGACGCGATAGGGGGACGTTCTGCACAGGTCATTGGTGTTCAGAGGGCGTGAGAAGTAGGGCGAAACAGCAGTCCGGTGGTTGAAACCCGAAGTTCGATCTCCATCCGCTCCGCCGCGGGGAAAAACGCCGCCGATCCGTATTCGGCATCGACGAGCGGCTCCAGCCAGGCATATTTCCGTCGAAGCGTGAAGAGATCCACCCACCTGGGTGTTGAGAGAGCATACACCGTGCGCGGCTTCGTGCGCTCATCCTCGATCAGGTGATACCGTCCCGCGATGCGATCGAGTTCGTAGGCCGTGTGAAGTCCCAAGACGTTGGCCCACGGTTTCCATTTTAGGATATGCGCATCGACATAGACCTCATCGCCGGTCAGCCGAGAGGTGATGGTTCGGCCGTCTCTCATCAGCACCGTGACATCAAACTGGAGCGGCCCCGAAGGCTCGACTTGAATTGTGGCCGCGAGATCCTCACGGGTCAGCGCACGATACCCTTCCAGCGAGACATGGAGTGTCAGGCAGGCGAGCCCTATTGCGAGACACGCTGTGGCGAGCGCCGTGTGCACAGTGAGGCGAACGAATTTGCGTCGCCGCCCCGCCCCAAGACCCAACCCCAGAAAGAGGACCCCTAAAAGGCCCATTCCGATCGAAGCTGTTGTTGCCCAATCGATCATGTCAGCCGATCTTTGCGAACGTGTTCGTCAGTGCGCCACTTCCCAAGTCTAGCAGACAGAACGATGGGTATGGGTGAGGGCACGGACGGCCAGGGGGAGGAACTCTTGCAGCAAGGTTGCTCCGGACGCGATGTTGAATGTCATTGGCGACGCGCCGTCTATCGAGCTCGATCAGCAACAACGAATCTAAGATAGGTCATGGCCCAACTGGACCTGCCCCCTATTGCGACAAACGTGGTTGGATGCCCGGCTCGGGTCAAGGTATAGTAAACGAGGCAGGAACGGGCCCTGTCGTGTGGTCAGGCAGCGAACTGCAGAACAAGTCGTACCGGCCTCGGTGGACCCGATGCATTGGGAACTTGAGTCAGGAGTCCAAGAGTGGTCGAAGCACGAACGTGTCATCGTATTTGACGGCATCTGTAATTGGTGCAACGCATGGGTGACGTTCGTGCTGACCCGCGACCATGAAGCAAAATTCAAGTTCGCCCCTCTCCAATCCGATGCGGCGCAGCGATTGCTCCGACATCTGCGTCTCCCCACCAAGGATTTTGACACCTTTCTTTTTGTCGAACGCCGGCATGTCTACGGTGGTTCCACGGCAGCCCTGAGGGTGGTGCGGCAACTGCCGGGGTTATGGCCCATCTTATATGTATTCGTGGTGATCCCACGTCCCATTCGCGATGCGCTGTACCGTGTGATCGCCCGCTCTCGCTATGCGTGGATGGGGAAAGCCGAGACCTGCCGTGTTTCTGCGCCGGACGAAATGAATCGTTTCCTTTGACGTACCGATCTAGCGCGCTCGGCTCGTTTTAACGTTCGGTCTCAACGAAGCGGGCTACCACATTCGACTTGGAGTTCGTTGATACTTCATTAACGGGTCGCGTTACCCCATTCAATCGTTACCTTAGGACATGCTCTGAGCCACCTGCCATGACTGGGTCGGTCGGCCACGTGGCAGATGATCACAGAATGTTGATCGGTCTCAGCCGATGAGTTCCTGGTAATACTGTTCGACGAGGTGGCGACGCGCGGGCTCCACGAGAACGATTTGCCGCTGGTCGTAGGTGTTGGCGCAATAGAGGTACGCGAATTCCGTGGTTCGGCCCAGTTCGATGTGGAGCTGTCTTCCGTCCGGCCGGGATTGGTCTCGTTCCTCACGGGGGGTTCGGCCCATGAGAGAGAAGTACATGTCCTGTGCCGCGGCACAGTGATTTTCGTACAGGAGAGCATCGGCCGGAGGCAATGAGGAGTCGTTGTCCCGAAAGCTCTGGGCCAGTAGTTCGACGACCCGTGTACCGTCCGCTCCAGCGTCGAGCAGCGCCTGCGCAAGAGTCGATTGGATCAGACCGGACGGTGATCGTGGGCCTACCTGTAGACCGCGGAATCCGTTATGCCGGGTGACGTAGACGTAGGCCAAGGGCCCTGCATCGCCCCACTCGATTGTGCCGGAGGCCAGGCCAGGCGGCTTAAACGAGGTTCTCCGAATGGGCTCGCGGAGTGGCAAGCGGTCCCACACGAATTCCGCCGTTGGCCCGGAGTGCGCGAAGATTGCATCGTCCGGCATTCGCTCGGGCGATTCATCCCAGTCCAGCGCGGGGGGATGCTCTGCGTGGGGGCTCAATTCGTATAACGGGCCGTCGTCGGTCACCTCCTCTATCGAAAGGTAGCGGATCGGCGCCGGCGGAGCTACCGGGTGCCACCCTCGTGCGGCGAGCGCCCGCTGAAAGCCGACCCGCCGGCCGAGGTGGTGAGCTTTCTCGCAGAAGAGTGCCCTCCCTTCCTGGGACAGCGCATTGCGTAAGTGGTCTAGACGGTGGCCGATACCGGTTCGCTGTTCAAAGTCACGCTGGTAGTCGTTGTGGCGACTGCGCGCATACGTCTGCCAGGACTCGCTTGGAAGGCCTGGGTCGCGTTCAGATTGCACCAAGGCCTGACTGGCGATGATGAGATCATACGGCTCCCCAATCGGGTCGTGATCCAGGTCGTGGCAGGTGAACGTACACTGTTTCAGACCCAACTTGGCCGCTTGACCGCGAGCGACTTCAATGGAACGGGCGGAGCGGTCGATGCCGACCACCCTCGCCTCGGGAGCCTGTCGAGCGTAAAATGTGGTCAGGATCCCAAGCCCGCATCCGACATCGAGGATCCGTCGGGCCTGGCCGAGACGTTCCGCCACCGCGGTCCCTACCGTGAGATAGTAGTCGAAGCGTTGGCTATAGAGCGTCGGATAGATATGAGGCTGGGCAGCGTATTCGTAAAAGGCCAGATCGGCTTCTCCCGGCGCCGTGCCTCCTTGCCTCGCTTCGGAAAGAAGCCGGAGCTGGTGTAGGTCGGCGGGGCGCAGGTGATCGCGCTGGAAGCGCTCGTACTCGCGATCGCTCAGGAATGGGCGTAGGCCCCAGTGGAAGAGATGATCCGCCAAGGCCTCCTGCAAATCGGAGGCGGGCATTGCCGCGTCAAAACATTTTCAACATGATGGCGTCTTCGTAGGTGACCGGCGTCGGATGCGGGTGGCGCAATTGTCCGGTTCCATAAGCGACGTATTTCAGCGACGTCAAGGCCTCGAGTCCGATGGGACCTCGGACGGCGACTCTCGCGCTGCTCAATCCGACGTCGCTACCGAGTCCGAAGGCATCGCCGGCATGCAAACGCGGGGACGCATTGATCAGGACCGCGCTCGCGTCCACTTCGCGGGTGAAACGCAAGGCACGGCCATAGTCGCGCGTACACATGAAGGCCGTGTGCCCCTGCCCGAACTGTCCGATATGCGACAAAGCCTCCTCCATGCTGTCGACCATCCTGACAGCCAGTGTCGGCCCGAAAAATTGCGCGCTCCAATGCTCGTCTTGGGCGGGCATCAAATTTCGGTATCCAGGCAGGGGTTGCGGGGCGATCATTGCCACGGTCTTCGGACACCCATAGACGTCCACCTGGAATTCATCGAGCATGCGTCGGACTATCGCCGGCAAGAACTGGCGAGCGATGCTGTTGTGAACCAGCACGGTGTCGACGGAGGTCGGTTCGTCCGGCTTTTGTGCCTTGGCGTTCACAATGAGATTTTGAGCCATGGCCAGATCCGCCTCCGCATCAATGTAGCCATGACAGATGCCACCGTCGTGGCACAGGATCGGCAGTCTCGATGTTTCGATGGCGGTCTTTCTGAGGCCCGGACCACCCCGGACGATGAGGGCATCGACCAGGTGTCGGGACGCGCGCATGATTTCCAATGCCGCATCCTTTTCCGGTCGTTCGACCAGAGTGATGGCTCCCGCGGGCGCATCGACGCTCTCCAAGGCCGAACGAATGAGCGTCGCGATAAACCGATGTGTGTTCGTCCATTCGGGTACGCCGCGAAAGATCGTCACGTTGCCGGCTTTGAAGCACATGGCCAGAATTGGGAGACTCCGGACCGGATTGAGTTCCGACAGTACACCGATCAAGCCGTGAGGAACGCGCATGTGGGTGACCAAGAGACCGTTCGGCCGTTCCTGTTGATCGACGAGTTCTCCCACCGGGTTGGGGAGGTGGACGATGCTTCGAAGCTGTGCGGCAAGCTCTGCCACGTTCTCTGGTTCGATGCGCACGCGGGCGACTGCGGACTTGACCCGATCCTTGTCTTTCTCTCCTTCCAATGATTTCCCGACGGCCAACACATCTTCCCGATTCGCGGCCAGGAATTCTTCTGATTGGTCTTCGAGCGCGTCAGCAAGGGCAGTTAACGCTCGATCTTTTGTCGGCCCGGAGAGTGCCGCAAGTGGACGGACAACCGATCGTAATTGTTTCAATAGGTTGGCCATGTACATCTTAATAGGAACTTCAACCATTGTTCGGCTCCTCGAGGTCAGGTGATGGAAACCTATTTCCGTTGATTCAAGGTCGCCGCGATGGCCAGCGTGCGTCATCGGCGCGATCGGCGAACTATAGCATGGCCGCCGACGACGGTACCAGGCGGCGAATGGGCGACCATCGTATGAGCCTTGGTCAACGCGGACTTGTCCAACCAACGAACGCTCGCATAGAATGCTCATGCTTCAGACACGAGGGGGAATATGACGCCGGACGATGTGCGTGCTCAGTACAACCATTTGATGACCCTCTGTATTCGACGGGAAGAGGCGTTTGGCCCCCTGGCCTTGGCATTTCTTCGGGATCAGGATCTCGGCCAGCTCGGACTGACGCCCGAGGAGCGGTTCAACCTCTACATGGCGGTGGCCGACACGTTTGCGACGGAACCCAAACGGTATACGCACAAGCTGGAATGTCTCGAAAAGGCGCAGGACCTCCTGGCCAAAACCCGTTTTTGGGAGCCGGGTTTGGCCCGGCATCTCATGCAAGACATTCAGAAGACAAAAGCCGAGTTGGACATTTATGCCCAGGCCATGCGGGTCCCGCGTCCCCATGATCTGCAACAGCAGCGCCTGATCGTCGAAACCGACGTCCCCGCTTACTTTCTGGACATCGCCCAGAAACGGGCCGCCGCGTACTATCAAAGCAAGTACCGCATGCCGCAAGAGGCCAAAACCGCCGTCCACTTTGGCGGCACACCGAAAAGATTCGAGCCGGACAATACGGCCATCCACAAGGAGTTTCCAGGAGCCTGCGCTCCATTCATGAGTGCGCGGACCAATGCGTTCCATATGCTGCTGCCGTTTGATTTGAAGATCAGCCGAACTCCGGACGAGCCGTTGGAGGCCGGCGTTCGGATTTTTTTTGCCAAGATGGGGTATTCCTACCCGCTCCGATATGAAATGGGGCGGCTCTGTGGGTACCAAGACGGGCAGGTTTTGGAGATTCCGCTCGATGACCCGCATCTCGTGTTTGTGTCCGCGTCCCCCGTGAAAGAACCGGAGTTCCCGATGGCGACGCCGGAGGCGGCTACTGAGCTGCCGCCAGAGTTTCTCTATCCGCAAGCGGTGTTGGAGCACACCGGGAGCCTTGGACCGTTCGTGCAAGTCAGTTGCAACTTCAAAGTGTGGTTCGATGCGGCCGTCGTGTCGCTCTTGATTCAGGGCGCACCCGATCTGCACGAATACGGGCTCACGGGCGGATCGGGACTCATGACGCGTACCTACGCCTCCGACAAGACCACCGCCTATGCCGAGTCGTTCCGCCAGCCATGGCAGGAAGGCTTGAGTTACAATTTCGTCAATCTGCATTTACAGTTGCTGCCGGGTGTCCAGAGTGCGGTCCTGCCCTTCAATACGCCGATCTTTACCCTGTATCCCGTGCTGAGCCGGCAGAATGTCCGTCTCGAGGATCGCCGTACGTTGGATCAACCCACATGATCGTTGATCTACGCAGTGACACCGTGACAATGCCCTCGCCTGCGATGCGAGAAGCCATGGCACGCGCGCCGGTCGGCGACGATGTGTACGGGGAGGATCCGACGGTCAACGCGTTGCAGGAGAAAGCCGCGGCTCTTGTCGGGAAGGCGCATGCGCTCTTCGTCCCGTCCGGCACGATGGCGAATCAGTTGGCGATTCGCGTGCAGACGAACCCAGGGGACGAGGTCATCGTCGATAGTCGCGCCCACATCGTCCGCTACGAGCAGGGCGCGGCGGCGGCCTTGTCGGGCGTGCAATTACACATGGTGCCCACCGAACGGGGTCTGCTCAGTCCGGAACAAGTGGAAGCGGCGATTCGGCCCCGCGATCCCTACACCCTGCCGACCGGCCTTATCTGTTTGGAAAACACGCACAACAGCGGAGGAGGCTCGGTCTATTCGCTGACCGCCATCGAGCGTATTCGTGCGCTTGCAGAGGCGCAAGCCATCCCCATGCACCTCGACGGGGCTCGACTGTTCAATGCCGTGGTCGCGATGGGCGTGCCGGCGACAGCGTACACCCAGCATTTCGAAACGGTCTCCTTCTGTCTGTCGAAGGGACTTGGCGCGCCGGTGGGATCAATCGTGGCCACGAACGACGAGGATGTGGCGAGACAACTGTGGCGCTTCCGACGGATGTACGGCGGGGCCATGCGCCAAGCCGGGATTTTGGCAGCGGCGGGCCTGTACGCGCTGGAGCACAATATCGGACGCCTGAAGGACGATCACGACCATGCCAAGTTACTCGCGCGCGCCCTGCGGGGGATTCCGACCGTCCGAGTGGACTTGGGCCGTGTCGAAACAAATATCGTAATCTTCGAGCTCGTGGAATCGTCCCGTTCTGCTGCCAAAGTGGTCGAGGCGCTGAAAGCCGGCGGTGTGCTCATCAATGCGGTGGGGCCCTCAACCTTTCGTGCCGTCACGCATTTGGATATCACGGAGTCGGATGTCGAACGTGCCGCCGTTGTCTTCCAGCGGGTGCTGAGCGCGTTGCGTTGAGTGGGCTCGAGCTTCCGTCTCGTCGAGGTGTGGCGAACGAGTCGCGAACGGCGATCCTTCAACTTGAACTGCCAGTGGATGGCGGCCCGTCCGATTCCTTTCTCGCAGGCCACGCAGCAACGCGGCTCATTCAATTGACACACATTCCGTACGGTCCTTAGAATGCGATGCAGTCTTTTCTTAGGGAGATTTCGACCAGGCGAACGGCATGAGCGAGACGGTCCTCTCCTTCCAACAAATCAGCGCTATTCTGAGCGTGACCGACGCAATGGGCCTCGATCGGGAATGGGTCGAGATTCCATTATCGCCGGCACGCCCTGGGATGGTTCGGCGGCTCCCAAACGGAAAGCTGGAAATTGTGGTCGATTCCGATGTGCCCTTTGATCAGTGGCTGACCACACTGCCCGATTCCATTCGCGCGCTCGATACTGAGGCCGGTGCGACACGTGCCTGATATGAACAATCCCCAGTCCACTTCCCACCCCGCCTCTTCGCAGGTCCCCAGCCGGGAGGAGTTGAACGCGGAGTTGCTTCCGGTCCCGGAGTCTCCGGACTCCCCCGAACCCGTCGAACCGCCTGGGTTCGACGACGTGATCGCAGCAGCGGTGCGATACGTGAAGGGAAAGCGCGGGGGTGATCTCGTCGCGGTGCTGCTGGTTGGCTCGGCCGCGAGACGCATGATCACGCCGCATAGCGACCTCGATTTGATCGTCGTCGTCAAGGCCGATGACGTACGAGAGGAGTTGATCAGGGTCAACGATCGAACTATCGATATCCGATATTCGGGGCACCAAATCGTGGAGGAGGATCTGCGAGCCTCGCTCCGCCTGCCGCCTCTGCTCCGTAAGGCCCGTGTGCTATTTGAACACGATGGAGTCGGAACGCGTTTGGTCGAGACGGCGAACGACCGGTTTCGGCAGGGACCTCCCCGTCCCTCCATGTACGAGCAAATACGGCTGAAGAACGAGTGTCTCCATTATCTGGGAAAGGCCGAGGATCTCCAACGTAAGAGCGCCACCTCTCACTATCTCTTGTCGCTCTTCTTTGACCACTATTTGACCACCTATTATCGTCTCCGGGGTCTATGGCCCAGTGCCCCGGCGGACATGTTGCGTTTCCTGAATTCCCGCGATCCGGCGGTCGGGGGACTTCTCGACCGCTTTCAACAGGCCGGGACGCTGTCCGAGCGACTTGACATCGGACGCCAGTTGACCGATGTTTTGTTGAAAGACGTGCCGCTTCCCGCGCGCATCGACTAGCCGCATTCCGTTACGATACGTTCCAGACGGCCTGTTGCGGTCGGGTGGGCGATTCGTTGATAGTCGCTGGACTGAGATCATGAGATGCCTCCGGCGACTTGCTCGTCGGATCCGGCCATAACCAGGAGGGGAGCTCATGGATATCGGTTTTGTCGGTCTCGGTAAGATGGGCATGAATATGGTCACGCGGCTACGGCGTGACAATCATCGCGTGGTCGTCTACGACCGGGCGCCCGAGCTTGTGAAGCAGGCCGAAGGCCAGGGGTGCGTCGGCGCCACTTCGCTGGCGGACCTTGTCGGCAAGCTCACGGCTCCTCGTGCGGTGTGGATCATGGTCCCGTCCGGATCTCCGACAGAGGAGACCATCAAGTCGGTTGCGGAACTTCTTCAACGGGGAGACGTGATTGTCGACGGGGGGAATACGCGATTCCACGACGATGTTCGGCGAGCGAGTGAACTCGCACCCAAGGGCATCGAGTACGTCGATGCAGGGACGAGCGGAGGTGTATGGGGACTCAAGATCGGGTATTGCCTCATGATCGGCGGCGATGCGGCCGTCGTGAAGCGACTGGCGCCGGTCTTTACGACACTCGCGCCGGTCGACGGGTGGGCGCACTTCGGCGGTGTGGGTGCCGGGCATTACGTCAAGATGGTTCACAACGGGATCGAATACAGCATGATGCAGGGCTATGCCGAAGGGTTTGAGTTGATGGCTAAGAGCAACTATAACCTGGACTTGGGACGCATCGCCGATGTCTGGATGCATGGCAGCGTCATCCGTTCGTGGTTGCTCGAATTGGCCGCCAGCGCGCTGAAGGACGATCCAAAGCTGGAGTCGCTCAAAGGCTACGTCCAGGATTCGGGCGAAGGTCGCTGGATGGTCCAGGATGCGATCGACAAGGATGTGCCCGTGCCCACGCTGACCACGGCTCTATTTACACGGTTTCGTTCTCGGCAGGAGGTCTCGTTTGCAGAAAAGCTATTGGCTGCGCTACGGAACGCCTTCGGTGGTCATTCGGTTCGTCGATAACCGGGCATGCCTAAGAGGAGTCTGTCATGTCATCGAACATGGAACGGGTTCGAGTTACTGCGGCGAATGAAATCGCCCCACCGGTGGATGCTTGTACTGTGGTCATTTTTGGCGGATCAGGCGATCTGGCCCGCCGCAGGCTGATCCCCGCACTATACAATTTGCTGCTCGATGGATTGTTGCCGCAACGCTACGCGGTGATCGGCCTGGGGCGCAAGGCGATGACTGACGAGGATTTTCGTCGGACGGCCAAGGAGGGAATCGAACGGCACTCCCGGCAGCCGCTGGTGGAGGCTTCGTGGGAGACGTTCTCGCAGCGAATTTTCTACGTGAAGGGGGATAACGACGACACGCAAACGTACACTCGCTTGAAAGCCCGGGCAGAACAGGTCGAACAGGAGTTGGGGCTACCCGGCAATCGGATCTTCTATCTGAGTATTCCGCCCAGTTCCTTCGCACCGGTTTGCGAAGGTCTGGATCAAGCTGGCCTGGTCGTCAAGCCCTTGTCGTCAGAACCCTATTCTCGCATCATCGTGGAGAAACCCGTCGGTCGCGACCTCGAGTCCGCCAAGGACATCAATGCCGTGACGGGACGCGTGTTCGACGAATCGCAAATTTTTCGGATCGATCACTATCTCGGCAAGGAGACCGTGCAGAATCTGATGGTGGTGCGATTTGGGAACAGCCTGTTCGAACCGATTTGGAATCACAAATACATCGATCACGTTCAAATCACGGTGAGTGAGGCCGAAGGGGTCGGGACCAGAGCGACGTATTATGAGGAAGCGGGCGCCCTTCGGGACATGGTTCAGAACCACCTGCTCCAATTGCTCTGTCTCGTGGCGATGGAGCCACCCTACTCACTCGATCCAGACGTGGTGCGAAACGAGAAGATGGAAGTCCTGCGATGTCTCCGTCCGATTCGAGGAAAGGAAGTCGAGCGATTCACGGTCCGTGCGCAGTATGCCGAAGGCATGGCGCATGACCAACGTGTGCCGGGATATCGTCGCGAGCAAGGGGTGAATCCGAATTCCACGACCGAAACGTACGTGGCTGTGAAAGCCCATGTGGAGAACTGGCGCTGGTCCGGCGTGCCGTTTTACCTACGCACCGGAAAGGCGTTACCCAAGCGCGCGAGTGAAGTGGCCGTTCAGTTCAAGGAGATTCCACACATTTTGTTCAACGCCAATCCTTCGCAACCCCTTTCGCCCAATGTCCTGATCCTGCGCATTCAGCCCGAAGAGGGATTGGCCATGCGGATCATTTCCCGCGTGCCGGGCACGCGCGCTCAAACCCATCCCGTCGAGATGAACTTTAAGTACAGCGAGGCGTTCGGGCGGCCGTCGCCGGAAGCGTACGAACGTCTCCTTCTCGACGTGATGATGGGCGATGCGTCTCGCTTCATGCGGCGGGATGCCGTCGAGGCCTCCTGGGCCTGGATCACGGATATTCTTGACGGCTGGTCCCATCAGGGCAATCGCTGGCTGCCTGAATACCAGGCCGGAACGTGGGGTCCCGTCGAGGCGGATCGTATGATTCAAAACGATGGCCGCGCGTGGCGAGAAGTCTGAGTGGTGTTAGGACACCGTGGTGTCGTGGGCCGAGCTGAGCACCGGGATTGGCCGGTGCAGTGCCCTACACCTGGTCGCGAAGTAAGATGTGGAAATCAAAGCCAGGCTTCGAGTTGCTGACGAATGGCCTCTTTTGTTCCGATCCCGCCGATAAAGCGCTGAAACCTCCCAGCCGTATACAGCGCCAGCGCCGGTAAGGACGTAATCTCCAATTCGGCAGCCACCTGTCGATGTTCCTGCACATTGAGCTTCGTAATCAGAACGCGGCCCTCGAGTTCATCCTGGAGGCGCTCCAATTGCGTGAGCAAAGCCCTGCAGTGCCCGCAACCGGGTTGCCAGAATTC
This sequence comes from Nitrospira sp., assembly GCA_036984305.1. Taxonomy (NCBI): domain Bacteria; kingdom Pseudomonadati; phylum Nitrospirota; class Nitrospiria; order Nitrospirales; family Nitrospiraceae; genus Nitrospira; species Nitrospira sp. The sequence goes on along the minus strand of BQWY01000001.1, from coordinate 2,196,683 downwards.
AACAAGTGCGGGAATGGACGAGCATTCCACAATCCGTTCAAAATCAGAGTCGGTGACATCTGGGATCATCACGTACGAGACCGTGGTACAAGCTCATCGAGCCGGGGGGCAAACACGCGTTCGTACAGTAACGAACCGAAGACTCGGTAGCCTTCGGTCGATAGATGCAGGCCATCATTCGAATACCGTGCTGTCAGCATCTGCGTCGTCGCATCGGCTGTGGCTTCAAACAAGTCCAAGAACGGAAGTTTTCTCGTCGTTGCGTACTCCAGAATCAATCGGTTGAGCTGGCGCCTCCGTGCCAGATGGTCCTCGATCCAGGCCTTTGCCTCCGGGGATGCTCCGCTTGGGTCGACCCGTATTGAGGGCACCGTAATCGGAATGGGGACAACCCCTGCCGATCCCGCCCGCGCGTACATGGTTGAAAGATTCCTCATGATTTCAGCTGGTTGAGCATTCAAGCCTAAATCGTTCGTTCCTCCTAGGATGGCAACCACTACGGGCTTGCGCTCGATCACGTCCCGGGAGAACCGGAGGACCATCTCGCCGGTGACCTCGCCGCAGATTCCGCTCACTCGAACCGTCCCGCGCGTGCCCAAGAGTTCTTGGAGCCAGTCCCCATAAGGAGTCTCTTGACCCATGGGATTGCTGGGTGTGGGGGATTGAAATCCCGCCGTGAGGCTGTCGCCGAAGCAGAGAATGACGGGCAGAGGTGGTTGCATGGACCCGAATTCTACGGAATCTGGCGCTTCGGAACAATCCGAATGCGGGCCGAGAGCGGAATCATACCGGGGTCGGTTCGTGCCGAGAGAGCGGATTTTCTTGACCAATGTGCGGTTTCGTCATAGTTGTACACTCAGGTATGTCGCAAGCTCATTCTCCCGCGTCTGCTCCCTCGTTGACGAAGACGCCGCCTCGGGAAACCGATCCGGAGCTTCTCTCCGTCAAGCAACTGTTACGTTCGCTCGACCGCATGGCCAAGTCGACCCGGACGTATGGTGCGACGAATGCGGTAGCGGTCAAGTTCTTCACGCAGTTCTATCAGGAACTCGGCAAGCATCTGGAAACCTACCAGACGTTGGGATTTCTCGTACAGCGGTCCGAGCTCTTTTATAAAGATCAGTGCGTGTATGCCACTGAGGAGGCGTTGGGCGAGAATCTCGCTTTCAAGCTCTACAGCGACGGAATACGAGAATTGACCTTTCTGGATGGCACAACCGAAGAGGACGTCAGGGCGTTTCTGGATTCGCTGTGGGGCGTGACGGATGGGTCCGATGCCGATGATGACATTGTGACCAGAATCTGGGCGAAAAATCTGACCACGATTATCGTCGTCACGGCCGAAGAGATTGTGAAATCGTCGGTCGAATCGGAATTATTCAAGCTTCACGAGCAAGGCTATTTCGGCCAAGCGCGGACGTCCCTCAGCGATGTGATGGCGAGGGAAAAGACTCAAGGCGGCAGCGGGTCGCCCCGTCAGGCCACGATCGGCCTCGTCGGCTACGAGGTGTCGGACGAAGATATGCAGAGCCTGGCCGCAGAAATCGAGGCCGAAAGCGCGACTGATCATACCCTTCAAGTCTTGGAAATGGTGAAGGCGATTTTGGCTTCCGAAACGTCGCCGGTCTTGCTGACGAAGGCCATCGGCATTTTCGATGGCGCAGTCGATGTCCTGCTTCGTGCTGGCAACTGGACGACCTTGATCGAAGTCTCGGCTCTGCTTCGGGAGATCGAGGCGCTCAGTCCCGCACTGACCGCGGCGCACAAGGAACAAATCAAGGGCCTGCTTGCGGACAGCGTCAAACCCGATCGACTTCGCTTTTTGGAAGGCCCGCTCAACCGCAGCGGGGATGCGCCGGTCGATGGGCTGGCAGATTATCTCGGGCAGTTTTCATTCGAGGCCATCCCGGCCCTATGTGGCCTGCTCGGCAATTTGCAGCATTCCGAGCACCGCACCATCGTGACCATGGCCATGGCGGCGCTTGCCAGGGAGCATCCGGAGCCTCTGCTGCGCGCGCTGACGGACAAGCGGCCCCATGTGGTCAAAGCCGTGCTCGCGATTCTCGTGAAGCTGAACGAGCCGCGCTTCGCGGATGCGATCGAAAAATTGATTCGCTATCCGGATGCCTCGGTTCGCCGGGAGATTCTGCGCGCTCTCGCTCAATTGCGGCCGAACGGAAGCGGAGCCAAACTTGTGACGTTTGTCGCGGACGAGGACGAATTGATTCGTCTCAACGCGCTGAAGCTGCTCACGAGCGGGCAGTACACCTGCGGCTTCGATGTGTGGGAACCGCTCCTCCAGGCGGACCCGTTCGCGGCTCGCCCTCCGGCCGAGCGCCGAGCGATCTTTCAGGCCATCCGTGCGTCCGTCGGCGATGGAGCGGTTCCATTCTGGCGCGGACTCTTGGCGGATTGGGGGTGGACGGGTCGCCAAAAAAAGGAAGACGTGGCCCTTTTGGCGATCGACGCGCTGGGACGGTTGGCTACGCCCGCTGCCCAAGAAGCTCTGCAATACGGACAGCGAAAAGGAAACGCCATTGTGCGCCAAGCTTGCACCACGGCCCTGACCGCCCCGCCGCCACGGTCTCGCGCCGTGTGAACGGTATAGGAACCCATGGAGACACAAACCCCACCTCCCAGTTCTCCAAGTCCGACTCCGGATCCTGACCAGACGGCCGGCGCCATCCTGACCCACGAACGCTCGCTCTCTGCCAAAATCGGCAAGGGGTCCGAGGCCGGGGACATTCTGGATCAGCAGGTGGTCATGCTGGGGACTCAATTGGTGACCCAACTCAACGTCCTGCTGAAGACTTCGAGACTTCATGGACAGGCGAACACCGCGCTTGACAAGCCGGTCGAAGCGATTCAAACCCTGGTGCAGACTCTCGCCCACGACGAGCCGGTGGCCATCCGAGTGCAGAACGATTTCCTCTTTCTTGGCGATCACTATCTTCGTCTGAGCAGCCAGCAAATGCTCGTGTTCACCGGCGTGATCGACAGCATGAATAAGCTGGGGATTGGGGGTATTGTATTCAGTCATGAGCTGATGACTCACGACATACGGGAATTCGCCCACATGTTCGTGACCACCGACCCTGGCGAGAACGCGTTGCAGGCCCTTCGCGCCAAACTTGATGAGCATGGCGTCAAAGGCGTGCGCTTGGAGGATCCCCGCGCGATCGACCCCACCCGCAATTCCAAGGATCAATCAGATGCCGGCGCTGGGGCTGCTCCGGTGGATCCCAAAGTGTTGGCTAAAACCAGAGCGAGGAACGGGTACGGCAAGGCTGCGACAGCTTTCGGGCAGTTAAACCAGGTCGTGCGCGACAGGGGAAACGTCAGTTTCAAGTCAGCCAAGAGAGCCATTCAAAACATCATCGATCTAATGATGCAAGACGGCTCAACGCTCCTGGGATTGACCAACCTGCGCTGTCATGACCAGTACACCCATAATCATTCAGTGAACGTCGCGCTGCTTTCCATGGCACTGGGGAACCGCGCGGGATACCCGAAGGTCGATCTCGCCGATTTGGGACTGGCCGCGTTGTTTCATGACGTGGGTAAGTGTGCCATTTCACTCGATGTGTTGAACAAACCCGGTGAATTTACAAAAGAGGAATGGGACGTCATGCGGTCCCATCCGACGGAAGGGGTCCTCACGCTCATCGAACTGCGCGGCCTCGCAAACGTTCCGGCCCGAATGGCGGCGGCCTCGTTCGAACATCATATGAACTATGATTTCTCCGGATATCCTAAGTTGGCGGTCCCGTGGAAACAGACTCTCTCCAGCCGCATCGTGACGATCGCCGACTGTTATGACGCCATGACATCCTCGCGAGTGTATCGTCGTGAACCGATGTCCCCACCAAAGGTTCTGCAATTCATGTTCAACAAGTCTGGAAAGGCGTTCGATCCCATCCTGATGAAGCTCTTCTCCACGTGCGTCGGGATCATCCCCATCGGGAGCCTGGTCATGCTGGATACCGAAGAACTGGCCGTCGTTCTGAGTCCCGCCCAGGAGAAAGAGTTTGTCGAGCGTCCCCTCGTGAAGATCATCAGTGACGCGACGGGCAACTTGGTTGAGGGACCTGAAGTCGACCTGCGTGAACTCAATGAACATGGCCAGTTTGCCCGAAGCATCATTCGTCTGCTCGACAACACCGAATACAAGTTCGACACCAGTCGATATTTTGTCTAGGCTCTCTCCCCTGCTCGTCATCAGGTCTCCGAGTACCCCCATGTAGGTATCGCTGCTCCGCGTGCTAGCCCCGACGCTACGAACTGGCGTGGTTCGACACTGGCCTTCTGCCTTGACTCCTCGTGGGGCTGACGCTATTCTCCCCAACAAGAGGTCCGCGATTCTGCAAGCGAAAGGAGTGCGTTGATGGTGCGTTTGTCGAACGTCTTCTCTGCCTTCCTGGCTGTCATGCTGATTGGAGGCATCCAGTGGGCTCCCTTGGCCTCATCTCCCGCGTCTGCAGCCGATTTCAAGATGGGGGTCATCGACCCACAGACCGTCCTCGAAAAGACCAAAGCTGGGCGGCGCGCCTTGGACGCGCTACGAGAGTACGCTCAGGCAAGAGAGAAGCTCCTCACGCAGGATCAGGAAGACTTGAAGGCCATGGAGAAGCAGCTTAAGGACCAAGAAGCATCCCTGAGCGAGGCGGCTAAGAAAGAGAAGCAGGAGCGGTTTCGCTCAAAAATCGCGGACTACCAGAAACGCTTGCAGGAATTCAACCAGGAGCTGGCACAGAAGCAAAAGGGATTGGTTGACGAATACATGAAGAAGATCGCCCAGTCGACACAGGCCGTGGCGGAAAAAAACGGCTATACGCTCGTCGTCGACAAAGGTAGCGAGCAAACGATCAAGATCGTGATTTACAATAAGGATACCGTCGATCTCACGGACATGGTCATCAAGGAGTTCGACCGCGTCAATAAGTAATCAGTCCGGTCGACGGCCTATCTCCGCTCTCAATGTATCCAGAAGTCGGTCGAATCGGTCGCTTTGGCCCAGTTCGAGGCTTCGACCGACCACACTCATGTGCTCCGGGCCTCGTGTGCCCAATCGTAACTCCCCTGCCCGTTTGATCTGCCGCTGATCCCATACGCGCAGCTTTAAATCTTTGGCCCAGGCTCCGTACGAGCGCAGCAGCGCCAAGGCGACCGCATCGAGTGCGACTCGATCCCCACTCAACAGGATGAGATTGGCCTTGGCCGCCTTCCCGCTGCTCGGTCCGCCGTCGATCATGATTGTTGTGGCATCGGCCACGTGCAAGGCCGGATGAATCGAAAGGTTCAATTCTGCAATTCGTTCGTGCCACCGACCGGAGAGGAACGCGAGCGAGGGGCGATGTCGGGGGTGCACGATACCGACCAGGTTTTTCAACGCGCAGGAGAATTCCGCAAACCGATGCGTCTTCACGACCGGGACGTTGATCACGAGTTCCGCATCGTAGACGGGTTTGGAAACAAGATAGCGCTGCATCACCGTCGCGTCAGGAGGCTGGACGGCCACCCATTTTTCCTCCTCAAGGGCGAGAACTGTGGCTCCCGTTCGATCGGCAACGGCCTTCATCCCCGTAGCCACGAAATTGTCACGAGTGGGAAACCGGATCATTCCGGAGCTATCCGCTAGAGTCACGGCTCGTGCGCCAGCGGCCTTGACAAGCCGCACCAGCGCTTCCACGACGGCCGGACTGGTCGTGGTGGGCGGAGGCCGATCGCTCAGGAGATTGGGCTTGATACACACGTGTTTGCCGGCGCACTCGAGGCGCCCTATTCCACCCAGCAAGCGAAACCCTTCCTCAAGCATGGCGAGAGGATCGGCCCCTTCGACGAGCGCGACGACGGCCTGTCCCTGTCGCGAAAACCGGTCGGGAGGAATCGTATGAGGTTCGACGGTCTGCGCGTCGGGCTCGAAAAGCAGCTCTCTGATGAGGGATCGGGGTCCACCTGCAATCGCCAGTCCCAGTCCCGCACCAAATCCCAGTCTCGCGAGCAAGTGGCGGCGTGATATGTCTAGCATCCGGCTATCGGGATCCGCGTGAAATAGGAAAACCTGCGTCGCGCCAGGCTCGAATGCCCCCGTCCATTGAGGTAACGTCGGTATAGCCCATGAGGCGCAACGCATCGGCGGCCAGGATCGAGCGATAGCCTCCCCCGCAATACAGGATGATCGGTACCTGTTGATCCGGAATGAGTGATTCAATGTCGCGCTCGATAATCCCCTTGCCAAGATGACGGGCCCCTGTTGCATGGCCTTCCGCGAATTCGGATTCTTCCCTGACATCGATGAAGTGGAACGTGTCTCCTCGGTCGAGTCTTGACTTGACGTCCACCGCGCTGCAGGTTGGAACGCGGGCTCGCGATTGTTCGACGAGCTTTAGGAAGCCAGGATTATGTTTCACGGATCGATCCTTTCAGAAAAGTGCGAGCTGATCCGGAGTTGGACGTTGAAAGGTCGACGGAATGGGAGCCGATTCGGATGGCGCAAGCCCGGCTATGCGACAGGCAATCTCAAACAGGCGACGACTCGTGTCCCACGCCGCGTCCCGCCCTTTATGTCGCTCAAAGAATCTCGACGTTGACAATGGCCCCTCCCGCGCACGGCGAATGCCACGGAAGACTTTGTCTGCACGATCGGGAAAGGCTTCCTGTAAACGCTCAGCAAATGTGGCTTCCGTGTTGCCAGGAAGTCGGATCAAGCTCATGAATGCGTCGGTGGCTCCTGACGCCTTTGCCCGCCGCACGAGTCGAGGAATGTCGTGCTCGTTCAAGCCGGGAATGATCGGTGCCAGCGATACACCGGTGCGAAGCCCCTCGCCTGAGAGCGCACGAAGCGTTCGGAAGCGCTTGTCGGGTGAGGGAGCTCCAGGCTCGATTCTCCTCGCCGTCACCGTATCGAGGAAGGGAATACTCACGTACACCCGTAGCCACGCGTGGCGATGGAGTTCTCGGAGGATGTCCAGATCTCGTAACACGAGCGCGCTCTTCGTGATAATGGCGACCGGGTTGCGAAATTCGGCGCAGACCTCCAAGCAGGCTCGGGTCAGTCGGTACGTGGCTTCCAACGGCTGATAGCAATCGGTATTGCCGGAGAAGACGACCACTTCGCCTCGCCACGAGCGCTCTACGAAAGCTTGTCGAAGAAGAGCGGCAGCATTGGGCTTCATGATCAATTTCGTGTCGAAGTCGGTTCCCGCCCCAAAGCCCCAATACTCATGCGTCGGGCGGGCATAGCAGTACGCGCAGGCATGGAAACATCCCCGGTAGGGATTGACGCTCCAACGAAAGGACAAATCAGGGCTGTCGTTGCGACTGAGAATCTGCCGCGCCGCATCTTCATAGATTTCAACGGACGCCCACGGTGCCGGTTCTAGGAACTCCCGGTATTGGGACTCGAACGGATTGGGAGGATTGGTGATCGGACGCATGGACTATCCTTGCCCGCCGCGTTGCCGCTGTCAAGAGACGAGGCCCTGCGGTCCACGATCCAGACTCTTACGGCGGCCATTCGTTTGACTCCAACTAGGGCCGATGCTATTGTCCGAACTTATGGCGCGAGTCCCTCCATGTATGATCTCCGTTATCTTCGGGACAATCTGAATACAATTCGTGAGCAGTTGGGTGCCCGCGGAGCCGACGTGCCCTGGGACGAGCTCGGGAAATTTCTGACTGAACGCAAAGGATTGCTCTCGGAAGTTGAGCAGCTTCGGCATCAACTGAAAAAGGGATCAGACGAGGTCGCGACGCTCAAACGAGCTGGGCAGTCTGCGGACCAGGCGATGGCGGATATGAAGGTCGTGGGAGATCGGATCAAAGAAGCCGAAACAGGTTTTCGCCGAGTCGAAGAATGCGTCGAACAGGTCGCACTGCGCATCCCAAACATCCCGCACGCCTCGGTGCCACCCGGTCGTGATGCCACGGAGAACATCGAGGTGCGCCGCTGGGGTGCCATTCCCAGTATGGGATGGACGCCTCGACCGCACTGGGAGTTGGGCGAAAGGCTTGGGATCCTGGATTTTGAACGAGCTGCGAAAATTGCGGGAGCGCGATTTGCCGTCTTGACCGGACTGGGGGCAAAGTTGGAACGTGCTTTGATCAATTACATGCTTGATTGTCACGCTGAGCAACATGGCTATCGAGAAGTCCTACCCCCTTTCCTGGTCAATCGGGCAGCCATGACCGGCACCGGGCAACTTCCAAAATTTGAAGAAGACCTGTTCCATCTTCGCGACGATCCCTATTTGCTCATCCCGACTGCGGAAGTTCCGGTGACGAATTATCACCGAGACGAGGTGCTGGATGAAGCAGGTTTGCCGAGGCGATATACGGCCTATACGCCCTGTTTTCGGCGGGAGGCCGGTTCGTACGGAAAGGACACCAGAGGCTTAATTCGCCAGCATCAATTCAACAAAGTGGAATTGGTCTGCTTTGCCAAGGCCGAGCATTCTTACGAGGAGTTGGAGCGGCTCACCGCGAATGCGGAGTCGATCCTCCAGGGGCTCGCTTTGCCCTATCGCGTGATGGCCCTGTGTGCGGGCGATTTGGGGTTTGCGGCGGCGAAGACCTATGATCTCGAGGTGTGGCTTCCATCTCAGGGAGCCTATCGGGAGATATCCTCGTGTAGCAATTTTGAGGCGTTTCAAGCACGACGCGCCAACATCCGGGTGCGCACGGGCCAGGGGAAAAAGGATGGGAAGACCGACTTCCTACACACGTTGAATGGGTCAGGCTTAGCGGTGGGACGGACTCTGGTGGCAATTCTGGAAAATTATCAGCGGGAAGACGGTTCCGTCATTCTTCCTCATGTCCTCCGACCCTACATGGGCGGACGGGAGCAGATACGAATTGAGGAGACTTGAGTGAGACTCAAGCCTATAAGTAAATGGATTCCGATCGGCCAGACAAACCCACGGGGGTCGATCGGAAGTAGCCGAATGCGGTTGGAGGGGTGACGGAGTGGCCGAACGTGCCGGTCTTGAAAACCGGAGACGGGGTAACCTGTCCGCGAGTTCAAATCTCGCCCCCTCCGCCAACTTTTCCCGCGAAAAATGCACTTTTTGGTCCGAAATTGTGGCTAAACTGTGGCTCAACTCGGTTTCGGTCCCACAGGGAGCCTGAAAGTCCTTTCGTGAGGCGTCGAGCATCGCCAGCTTCTTGAGTCCTTCCGTTAGGTCTGCCTCACAGACAATCGCATAACGTCGATACACGGCCTCAGTCTTGTGTCCGGTCAATTTCATCGCCACTGAGCGCGGCACTCCTGCCCGCTCCAAGTTCCTCACAGCTGTGCGGCGGAAGTCGTGTGGAATCCGTTCTGGCACCCCTGCCCGCTTGCAGGCTTCCTTCCACCTTCGATAAAGGACCTTAGAGTGAATGGACTTGTAGGTACCGCGATCATTCCAGTAGAAGACGCTTGGGATGGTTTGACCAGTCGAAAGTTCCAACCTCATGGTTTGTTCCCATTGCTGGCGTAACAAACTCGCGAGTTCAGGGAGGACCGCGAATGGAAGAACTCGTCCTTCATCGTTTTTGGTGGTGCCCGGTTCAAGGCGCACGATTCCTGCTGAAAAGTTGACTTGCTTCCACCCCAACGTCAACACTTCACTTGGGACACGCCAGCCGGTGAGATATGCGAAAGTGACTGGCCCTCGGAAGGGTTCTGGTAGGTGGGACCGGACTGCCTCAAAGTCGTTACGCTCGAAGAACCCAGTTCGCACGTTGTGCACTTCGATAGATGGGAATGGTGGGCAAATCGCCTTTCCATTCCGCTCCGCCAGACGAAACATCTTGTGGAGATGCGTGAGTTCAAGCTTGACGGTTGCCGGTGCAATGCCAGACGCTAAACGCCCACCAACAAATCGGTTCAGACGTTCTAAGGTAATATCACAAGCTCGGGTATGGGAGAACGCGTCTTCCAACACCTTAATTGAAGTGTTGAGGCGGCGAAGAGAACGCCGTTGATTAACGGCATAATCATCTCGGATTAGTTGTACCAAGTCTTGGAATGTTGTCTTTTCAAGCTCTGGACCTCGTAATTGCCCTTTTCCCATCTCGGCGAAACGCTGCTTGAGAAGTCTGATTGCGTCGCTCCTATTGTCAGAGCCAGAAGTCTCGCGATATCGCCTCCCACGCCAGTGGTACTGTACCCACCAGATCGTGCCACGCTGGAAGATCATGCCGAGGCCGCGTCGCTTCATGGCCGTGGTCCTTTGGTTGAGATTAGAAGTTGAATGAGTCGCGCTGCTGGTTCCGAAATTCGCATTTCACCACGTTCCCATCTGGCAACGGAATTAGGGGCTACACCAAGAGCCTTACCCAACTCCTTTTGAGTAAAACCGAGCTTCAGGCGAAGCTTTCTTAATTGTGCGCCGTTCACAGATTTTGTAATCTATACGTCACGTATAGTATGCTGTCAAGGGCACTTTCTACTAGCGAACCATTTTTCGACCGGCTTTTCAGGAAATAGAAGAACCTTCCGGCTTGGCTGGCTGTGAGGAATCTGGTGCTTGTGTCGGTACAACCATTTGGCTTTCACTCCATAGCGGTCGCACACTTCTTTCACTGTGAGGTACTTCCCTGTGTCTAGGGATAGGGATCTATCAGCTTTTGGGGCCAGCAATTTATGCAAGGCCATCGCTTTAACTCGTTCAAGACTTCCAATCAAATCAAAGAGACTAGACGGATCAAGCGATGGTACCTGTCCTTGCAGCGTGGTAATAAGATCCGAGGTACGGCTAGAAATACCCCTATCCTCTGCCTCCTTTGGAGGGGCTAACGAAAGGCCAAGCATTCGGTGTGCGTTCATTGATTGACTGCTCGTTTGGAAGCCTGGGTCACTTCCCCAGGGTCAGTAAAAGTCTTAAACTTGTTGTAGTCATGACGATGAACCGAGGGCCTGTCACGTTATGACTCTCTATAACTTTCCCGCGCTGACACACGCTCAAGGCTCAAATAGCCCGGTAGCTGATTGTCAGTCTGGAAGGGGTTGACTGTATCGCGTATCATCGTGATTGTTTTTTTGTGACGTATTTGAACCTACACGGGTCTCATTCACCGATTGTGTGACCCGCTCACAAGACTCTCTCTCTCAAGCGGTCTCATGTCCCCACACCTTACATCAGCATGTGACTGGGTTTCTGCTGGTCTCATGAACTCCCCATCCCCACACTCACATCGCCTGCCCACCTGTCACATCAATCCACATCCAGTCTCACACTCATGTGAGGGGTCGTGAGTCGGATGTGAGGAGCCTGCGCTCGCCTATCCTTCAACTCAGGTTCCATATGATCCGCCGCCAACACAAATCGTGGCGTGACGGCGACGGCAGTGGACAGGGCACGGCGGCAAACTCCAACCGCCGCCCCTGCCAAACATATATAGTAATAGGGATTGGCGGAACTTCCCTCAGCTATGCTGCTTGCGACCTCCGTCGCCACTTACCTGTACTCACATGGTCTAAGTAGGCAGATCCGTGTTGCTTTAACACTCGCTCCCCTGTTCGTTGTTTGATCCCTTGAGTCTGCAAGTAGTCCAATATGTCTGAGGTACGGACTACAATGTCAGCAAGCCCACTTGCATAGCCTCTTAAGACTTCTACCGCTCGTTGCTCTTCGGTAGGCACAGACGAATTGGCATTGTGAAATCCAGTGAACAGAAGCTCCTTCGGACCATCCTTCCCCTGCGGTTCATGGAGTTTCACATCAAACGGCTGGTTCTCAGGTCCACACCTCTGCTTGGTACATTCCAAGGTCACTATTTCTCCGCGTCGAGTCACCGCAAAGGAGCAGTCTGCCCCAGCCAGAATGTCAGTGGACCCACTTGCCCGGTAACGGTTCTCGCCTGCCCCCATTTGCCCAGGTTTCCGCATGTGGTGAGAGAGGATGAGGGTCTTTCGAGCCTCAAAGATCGGTGAGACGTTGAGCCAAAACCTACTGACGTCGCTTGCCTCGTTTTCGCTTCCGACGAGAATGCGCCTGAAGGTTTCCACCATGACGGTATCGGGATCGAATCCTTCGAGGCGGAGGTCTTCCAGTAGCCGTGGAATCTGCCGTTCGTCACAGCGAATGCCAGCATGTGAGACGGCACGGAAGGGCAGGTCTTCTGTCTGTAACCCTGCTCCTTCAGCGAGCTGTTTGACACGCCGCCGCAACTCAACCTCGCTCATTTCCTCGTCAATGAACAGCACACTTCGGGGCTGTGGGATAAGGAATTGCCCCAACCACGACCGCCCTGCGGCAATATGGAGACCCAGGTGCAGGAGGAGCCAGGACTTGTAACAACCGAATTCTCCAAACAGGACACCACGATTCCCGGCAGGGATAATCTTCTCCACCAGCCAATCGGTAGGTGGGAGAGGTTCCTGCATAATCCTCTGAAAAGAGATGAGGCGCCCGCGAATTGAAACCAGCATTTCAACGCTCCTTCGATTGAACTTGCACACCATGTGCAGTCATGGTCGTACAATAAGACGTTGCAGGGGCGCGTAATGGGACGATTTATGGCCCAAGTGTCCCGTAACTCGAATGCCGCCTAGAATGCCCGGAGTCTTAACAGGGAGGGCGGTTATAGCTCTTTGGAATGAGAAAGGACCTTGCGAATTGCGGCAGGGGTCGAGCGGTGGAGTTCGGCTAGGATGATGTCTATCAACTGTGCGGGACCAGTCCGCTCTAACAGGTCATCATCGGTGATTCCATCCAGTGAATTACGGTATGCACAGAAACACGGGATAGCCGATAGGGTTCGGTGAATTGTTTTTCGGTGGCGTTTGAGCCATGCATAGTACTCATTGTAACGGGCTCGTCCTGAAACAGGGTGGCTTTGAAGGAAGCTAGTTAGCCACGTGCGTTGGAATACCAAAGTGTCCGATCCATGCGCCCCCTTAGGGACTGGAGCGCTGCAAAGCACTGGAAGAATCTCAGTCATGTAGGATTCATACAGATCGTCCCCTATCTGGACCATTTCTCGGCCAACAATACTAATAAGCCGTTCCCGTTCATCCGAGGGCAACACAAATTCTTTTTCCACCGAGGCAATTGAGCGAATATGCCCCCGGAGAAATAATGCCTCCTTTGGATTCCGATTGGCGATGCGGCGGAGCAATGCTTCTAGTAGAAGGCGGAGGGTAACAGTCTGCTGGGGAAGGGGATCGGAAACTACCGACGTCAGTCGCGCCAATACATTCTCGGCGGATTCATCAAATACGCGCTTCTTGAGTGGGCGGGCCAAGATGTCCCCTAACACAAAGCTCAAAAGACATTTACGCTATAGGAGTATTCTTCCTACGCCCAAAGGTATCTATTAGGATGACCGCACTCGCTTTTGTGTGGCAAAGCCCCACTCATCCGGCCCGCTTCTTGACTCCGATTTGAATACCGAATACGGTAGGCCCACTCATTCTTTCCCACAAATTACGAGAACAACAATGAATATTCCCGTGAAGGGCTTCTTCGCGTACCCATCCTCACCTAAGAGTGTTTCCGAATCAATACAGGCTGCCACTGCTAAAATCAATAACGGCAATGTTGCCAGCATCAAGGTATGGGAGGATTGTCGTGTCGGCGGCAAGCTTATAGTTGAACAAATGTGCAAAGAAATCGATGAAGCTGAGTTATTCTGCGCCGACCTAACAAATTTGAACCCCAATGTGATGTTTGAGCTTGGCTATGCAATTGCGCGGAACAAAAGAATATGGCTTGTGCTCGATACCTCACTAGTAGAAGCACGCAAGCGGTTCGAGCAATTGAGAATCCTAACCACAATTGGATACGCCTCTTATTGTAATTCGCGTGATATTGAATCTGCCTTCTACAAGGATTCTCCGTTCACTGATTTACACAACACAATCTTTGAGACGGCAATTAAGCCTAGTCTTCCGATTTCAAACAATGACAAGCTAGTCTATCTCAAAAACAGGCACAATACCGAAGCAAGCATTCGCATAAGCAAGTGCATTGAGGATTCTAAACTGCCAGTCATCATAGATGATCCGAGAGAATCCTCCGTTCAGTCCCTCACGTGGTACGGCACTCAAATATATGGCTGCCATGGTGTCGTATGCCATTTCTCACATCCTGAGAGAGAGGGTGCGGCTCTTCATAATGCTCGCTATGCGCTGGTCGCCGGGATAGCCCAAGGCATAAAAGTTCCCCTACTTATGTTGGAGGAGGGAGACTTCTTCATTCCGATTGATTATCGAGACCTCTTAAAGCAATACCACAGCGCTAGCCAGGCCCAGACTTACCTTGACGAGTGGCTTCACCCAATTAAATCCAAACGGCGTTCTATAAATGAGAGCTCTAAACAGTATGAGCACTCTTTAGAATTAGCGAGTGAGCTAAGGGCTATAAATATAGGCGAATATGTTGCAGAGAATGAGGCGGATCGTCTAGCCGAAAATTACTTCGTGGAAACATCGGCGTTCACTCAAGCCCTGAATGGCAAGACAGTTATTTTTGCGGGTCGGAAGGGTGCAGGAAAAACTGCTATTCTGATCAAGCTTGCAGACACCTTACGATCGGATACTCGCAACCTTGTATGTGTAATTAAGCCCATTGCCTATGAACTAGCTGGAGTCGTAGAGCTTCTGAAAAGATATAAGGAACTTGATCAAAAGGGCTATGTAATCGAAAGTCTGTGGAAATATTTGCTCTACAGTGAAATAGCTAGATCCGCCGTACACCGAATACAGAGGAGACCGTCTGGAGACATTTTCTCATATGAAGAGGAACTTCTCTCCGTGTATTCGCGAGATGACTATGCCATTGACTCGGACTTTACCGTCAGACTTGAACGGTGCGTTGATAAATTACTTAATGAGAAAACCAGACAGAGAAACACCCCTGGAGCAGAAGCATTTCGCATAGCGATATCTGAGGCGATCCACAGCGGAGTCCTGGGGGATCTTCGAAACACCTTGGTGAAAGCGCTCCGTGATATTGAACGGGTGGCCATTCTGGTAGATAACCTCGATAAGGCCTGGACAAAAAGGGCGGACTTGCCGACGCTATCTGAGTTCCTTTTGGGCTTGTTGAGTGCAGCGAGGCGTGTTCCAGGAGACTTTTCCTCTAGTGGCAAACAGAAATCAGATGTAATCGTTAGTCTCGCTGTGTTTCTGCGTTCAGATATTTTCTACCAACTGATGACGAACGCGAGAGAGCCGGATAAGATCCCATTTGAAAAGTTGTCCTGGCAAGACCCCGAATTACTGATGCGTGTTATTGATGAGCGCTTGGTGGCTAATCAGCCACGTGCGGTGCACCCAGCCGAGGTTTGGAGAAGATATTTTACTGAATCAGTGAATGGTGTTCCCGTACGGGAATATATACTCTCCAAAATCTTGCCACGCCCTCGTGATCTTGTTTTCCTCGTAAAGTCCGCTGTGTCGATCGCCATTAATCGCAAGCACACCAAGGTCCAAGAGATTGACCTAATTGAGGCACAGAAACAGTATTCCCAATACGCAGTGGACAGTATTTTGGTTGAGGATGATGTGGCAATCCCTGCGCTGGAACAGGTTATTTATGAGTTTGTCGGCTCGAAACCCGTCCTTACTCAAGAGGAAGTTAATGACACCATTTTGAAAGCTGGAGTTCCGTTCAGCCAGGTTGCTCAAGTGGTGGAGCACCTGTGCGCCCTCGCCTTCTTAGGGATAGAGGTTGAAGATGATACCTATAGGTTTGCAGAGGATTTCCAGGAATACCAAAAACTACTTATATTAAAGAAGAAACGCTATCAGTCTACTGGAGGGAGATTGAAATACAGAATTAACGTACCATTCTGGGACTTTCTTGAAGTATGTAACAAGTAGAGTTAAATGGATAACAGACTTGGATGATTTAAGTGGCATAGGTACTTCTCGCTGCACGGTTAACGGCGATAGGATGCCTTAGCAGACAGGGTAGAGGCACCCTCGCATATTGTCGACAAGTTCACGAACAGAGGTATTGGATCATCATGGCTCAAACCCTATCGTTTTACGTATGGGTCTTTTGGTTAGCCGCTACTGCAAACTGTGCCATTGCTTTTGATCTCATTACGGAGAAAGAGGCAACAGGCGAGACCAGACCATTTGAAACTGATTCTTCGATTATTGGACGTGGTCCAAGGATTGAGGTAAAGGCACCAAAAAGCGATGTGCGCACGACGAATCCATTTGAATTCGAGATTCGCTTCAAGTCTTTCGGCGGGGCTAAGATCAATCCAGAATCAATTGAAATTCTCTATTGGAGCGACCCTCGTCGAGATTTAACCCCTCGGCTAATGCCGCTCTACAGAGGCAATGTGATTAGAATACCTGACGCCAGAGCGCCAGTACGCAAACATCAATTGCAAATCTCAGTCACTGACTCGAACGGGTTTCGAAGAAAGTTGATATATAGCTTCGAAGTTCGTGAGTACTGAAAGATTAGTTGCTTCTCAACGGCCAGTTTTTGCGCCTAGCCTTGGTATGATGTTGCCTGCTATAAAGCCCAGCATGATCGTAACCATGTGCTTTGTCCCATACTGCCATTCGGGCTCGTTCTGAGGTAAAAATGGCTCCCCGTAAACCATGCCAACTACACTCATGCCTATGCCAGCGCTGAGAGCAATGGCAAAGCCTAGAATCGTATCGCGCACGACATTGGGCGGTACGCGGGCAGCGTGCCATATACCCAGCGATATTCCCAGGACCATCCAAGCGACGAACAAGAATGAGTCGTTCATATCGAGCGTCAAATATAAAATCTCATATGTGACAGCCGTCGCGACCACGCTGCCCAACCAAACCTGGATAGAAGTTGATGTCAGGATTGGAGTAGTCGATCGAGAGCAATCCGCTAAGTCTGGAACTATGCTGACCAGCCGCTCCATAAGAAGTTTCGTATCAGAACTCCACTTATCATGACGCAACTCAAAGGCATTGAGCTTGAGCAAAGGCCTCAAGTCCTCTGGCAGCTCGGGTGCTTCAGGTAATCTGGCACCATGCATCAGAACTGGTACAATTGTAATACCGCGCTTTATGGCGGTGGCAATCTCAAAACGCAGAACATCATCTTGCTTTTCCAATCTCCGGACTCCAGATCCATCTCTCGTGTCGTGCCATCGTCTGCCGATCAATGCTAGCACCACCTTACAGAGTGAAAGTTGCTCCTCAATTACTTGGCGAAAATCTAAGCCGAGACCGATACCTTCCATGTCCATGAACACACCATCTGTGCCCAGTCGCTTTCTTAACTCGTCGAGCAATCGACCAGCATGGCCTTCCGTGTCGTCACGTCGATAGCTAATGAAAATGCTAGCCATGTATTTGTTCGATGAGCATATTGGTGGCTATGGAAATAGGCGTTATACCAGAGTACGTCGGATATACGGATGTCCAGTAACCTTTGCCCAACGGGTTAGGGTAGTGTGAACCGCTGTGCTGATGGCTGCAAAGGTGGAAGACCCCCTTGCCTTCTCAATTCGTTTAAAGCGTTGAGATCCACATGAGGGCCGAGTAAAGAACCGATCCCTTCCCTCATAATTTCATATTCCCCATGACAATGGGTGGCGCGACTTCCAAGGCTGGATTCCAGGTGCTTGTACTTCTGCTCGTCCTTACCGTAAGCCCAGCACATGACATTGTAAAGGCGTTGTTTTTGAAACGAATGCTCATCTGCAAACGCTTGTTCGGAGAGGTCTGTATTTGCCGTATCAAAAAACCACAATGCACCGGCCAGGAATGAAGTCGATACACCTGACGCAATAGCACCGATGGTGGCGATTTGGTCGGCAACATCTTCCTCGCGTCCGGTAAACCGCAATTGCAGAACATCGATCAACGCATGGCTTACCTCATGTGCCAGGATAAACTTTAGCGCGCCCTCGATCACCATTTCGGCTTGTGCACGCTCCCGAGGCCTTGGATAATCCTTAAATGCTACCTGTTCGAGATGTCTCATCAACTCGTAACATATTGTTACTGTCCTGGTGACAGAATTGTAGTACGCATTGGCATGATCACATTCCTCGGCTGTCACTGTTAGTTTTGAAGGAAGGCTAAAGCTACTGTAAGCTTCAGCAAATTCAAGCAACCGCAGCCTTTGAGCAGTTTCCTTCTGCTGACGCAGAGATCCAGACCTGGCTTCGCCATAGATTATCTTGATCTTACTAGCAGCTTCAGTCGTTGCAATTATTGAAAAAATGGAGCAAAGGAGGAATGCGCAAGTAGACATAAACTTTGTCATGATGCCTCCTGGGGGTGGAATAAGTATTGACTTAATCATGCCAAAGTTCAATGGAGATCTCCCTTCTGTTAGCACGATACCCCGTACATGGTGCCTGACACGGGGCCCGGCATCTCTTGTGGTACAACCACCTTCGCACCTGATCAGTTCGCTGGCCAAAATTGGAGCATTTTCGCTGCGGAGGTAGCGAGTGTTCCCATCTTGCCTTTCTCCTTCGGAAGCGTAGAATCCGCCCGAGATAGAAAATAGCGAATCGCATGACGCTGTACAGAAATTCCAGTGGGTAACTCATGAGTCGAATCTTGATCTCATACCGTCGAGAGGATAGTCCCGATGTCACCGGCCGTATCTATGACCGGCTTATTCATGAGTTTGGTAAAGACGCGGTTTTCAAGGATGTGGACTCGATTCCCTTTGGCGTTGATTTCCGCACGTATCTGGATGTGCAGGTGGCAAAGTGCGATGTCTTCCTTGCAGTCGTCGGGCGAGATTGGATACGAGTAAGGGGCCGCAAAGGTAAATCGAAGCTTGAGGAACCGGGGGATTTCGTTCGCATCGAGATCGAGTCGGCGTTGAAACGTCAGATTCCCGTGATCCCGGTGCTCGTCAGAGGTGCCTCAATTCCGCCTATAGACCGACTTCCGCCCAGCATCCAGGACTTCTCCTATCGCAACGGGCTGGCCGTGCGGGCTGATCCTGATTTTCATCGGGACATGGATCGATTGATTGAATACCTGAAGCAACAGATTCAGGGTCTGAACCAATCGAGACCGCATCCTGCTGTACTAGAAGATCAACCAGACTCGCCAAAATTAGTGCGGTCTGAGTCCCCGGCGGATATGATTCTGGTCCCCAAGGGACCGTTCCTGTATGGAGAAGATCGAACTCGCGAGGTAATCGATCACGACTATTGGATCGACAAATATCCGGTTACTAATGGTAAGTATCAATCATTCATCTTGGCAGACGGGTATGGGAAGCGGGCATATTGGTCAGCGGAAGGCTGGACGTGGCGGACCCAGAACAACACCACAGTGCCAGAGTATTGGCACGACACGCAATGGAACAAGGCGGATCACCCGGTCGTGGGCATCAGCTATTACGAGGCAGAGGCCTACGCGACATGGGTAGGGAAGCGACTGCCGACAGAGCAGGAGTGGGAAAAGGCAGCACGAGGCGAGGACGGCCGAAAATATCCCTGGGGAGAGGAGTTCGATGTACACAAATGTAACAGCAAGGAGGCAGGCATTGGTCTTACGACGCCAGTGACCAAATATGCCAATGGGGTGAGTCCCTATGGCTGTTATGACATGGCCGGCAATGTCTGGGGGTGGTGCGCGAGTTGGCATGACGAAAGGACACAACAGCGCGTGCTCCGGGGCGGGTCTTGGAACAGCGGATCGGCGCACTTGCGTACATCTCGCCAGTACAGAAGCCACACCAGCTACCGGTACGTCAATCTTGGCTTCCGTCTCGTCCAGGACCTTGAGAAATGACCCCTTGTCCTTCTCGCTTTTGCCCTTGCTCCTTTTCCGCCGAAGTTAGGATGTCGCTGGCAGTTGAAATGCGGGACTGCGTCTCAGTGATCACGTACGAACGGCAGAGGGATCTGGAGGGGGCGTTCCTTCCGTGCGGCAGTAACTCGGCGCTGCCTCACGAATGACGGCGACGTGGGTATCGGCCCCTCGAACACCTCGAAATGTGCTAGGTCCTCCTCGAACAGGTTGAGGCTGTACGGCCTGCGTTTCGGTGTGTCTCGGTTCAGCCATTCGAGGGTGAAGCACCAACTATCGCTATCGCCCGTATTTCTCACCGTGTGGATTCTCCCCAGTGTTCCAACCGGGGCATCCCATCGACTCTGTACGACCTGAACCAACCTGCCAAGTTTGACTTGATCTCGTGTCACTGTGCCCCCCAGAGTCGGGATGGTGGCCCTATTTTCTGCATGCGTCAACATCCGGCTCAACGTGCCCATCCATCCCATTGAGGTATATCTCTCCAGCACTCTATCTTACTTACAATGGCCATATGTCACCCAAAGACAGACTCATATGCTTCGTACCCCGAAACCATCACCGATTTTCCGTTATCCTCCCCATTCACTACTTGCACTCGAATTACGTTGGACAGGGTACGATTACCAATGTTTCCTTGCGGGGATGGCGAGTAGTCAGGCCGGAGAGAGTAGAGATTGGCGATATACTAAGTTTCAGTGTGCCGATTGGTCCCCCGAATAGCCCAGCAATCCCGGTGCGAGGTGTTGTCAGGTGGACCCTTGGGTGTGCATTCGGGATTGAACTGTCCGAGCGACAGCCACTGATTGAACATCGCTTGCGGAACTGGGTGCAGACGATGGCCAAAACCCTTACGATTACGACGCCGCTCCCTTCAAGGTGAGCATGTACGGCGTTATTTGCGTTGATCGACAGGAGGGAGCGACGTACCTACACGACATAAGCCGGACAGGCACGCCGCCTATGAGTGTCTCTGGAGTCTGACGCGGGCCTGAGTTTACTTCCTTCCCCGAGTTTTCTTTGAACCTTTCGGTTGTTTCATCCGTGAACGAGTTCGGGAAGCCAATAGTGGCAATGGAGATACCTTCATGAGATATGATCCGGTATCGACTGAGCGACGGTCGAGGATATTTGGTGGCTGAATCGGAAGGACCTCCGTGCGCGAATTGACATGATTGAGGATTCCAAGATGTAGGTACCGTCTCCACCAACCTCCTCCATTATACATTCCGTAGGTTCGGACAGCAGTCCCCGTTGCAAGGAACGATTTGCCATTCATGAGGTCCTGCAAAATTTCAATCCCAATGTGATTAGGTTCAGTCGTTGGGGTTAAAACAAACGGCGGTTCTGTCAGTCCTTTTGAGATCCCAGCATGACGAAACAGTTCACCTACCTCGGCGCCGGTTGCATAGCGAAATCCATAGGTAGTGGTGAACCCTCCAAACCCTGCCAGTACTTCATTCACTGATCGATTGGCTGTAGCAGTCAAATTCAGCCATTGAAAATTGGTATCGGTATCATACGTGATGAGTTGGTCACCGGAACCAGGAATCAAATCAGCCTGAATCAGCGTCATCTCAATCCTCCTCTCGTTCAAGGCTATGCCCACCTGGTTTGATGGCTAGAGCGCGAAGCCCCACGCATCAGCATGGAAAGAAAACGTGCCGGTACCTGCTTTCCATTGCACCTGAAAGCACAATTTCTCATTTCGCTTAACGGGAATCGGTCCTTGCACATTTCCGATGAAAATCCCTGAACCATCCGATCGCAGCCGTGCCGATGGATATATGGGAATCGACAAATTCGCAACTGGTGCATTGGTATTATCTCGAATGACCATAAATGCGGACAGATGCTCGATTGGCCCTTGTTCCATAACCCAGACACTCGCCAACTGAAGCACAAACGCCTCCTTTGGCAGATCGATAATCGTGAGTTCAGCGGAGGAATTGTTACCACCGCTGGATAGTGACGAACCATTGCGCACTATCTTCCTCGGGATGTTGAAGAATTGTTCTGCCATGGCTACCTCCTGTGCTTGACTGGCATTTTGGGAGGGGTTGTCGTCGTCGAACTTGCTGCAAGATACATTCCCCTGACCATATGAAAGGGGGAAAAATGAATTTTTCGAATCTTCATTGATGCATAGACTTATGAGGAATTGTTTGAGCAGCTAGGATCTTCGAGAGCTGAGTGAATCGTATCCAAGCAGATACGGCGCTGTATCTAATTTTAGGTGACCATGAAAACATTGTGGTCTGTCCTGCTGACTAAACCCTTACCTCAGCTCCCCACATGCCACGTAAGGCCTTTGGTGCGATTAGGAAGAAGAGTAATCGTTCAGGTGTATCGGGTGTGACACGGATTGAGCAGTATGAAATGAACCGTGGAAGAAAACGACTGAGGGTCTATTGGGTGGCACAATGGCCCATTGGCGGTGGGCGAGCACAGCAACGAAAGTTCTCGGTACGGCGATACGGTGAAGCAGGTGCCCCGTTTTCATGCTCTATGGGCGCGTAGAAGGGCTCTCCAACAGCTCCGTGGCCCATTCCGCAACCCTCAACCTGTAAAGCGTTCTGCGATACCCTGACAGGCAAAGCCCAGCTCAAGTAGTCCTCTTTTGTCCTGCGTGTGCATTCCAGGGTCCCATGCCCAGGCAAATGACGCCGGGGGGGTGAACCCACTGACAGGGATGTCACTGGGGACGCAGGGGCGGATTTAGCAGCGGTGCAGAAATTCAGCAGGACCACATAGCACCGGGGCCATCAGCATCCCCGTTCCTAGGATTCCATCGATCCATTCTGCAAGCCCATGAGTCAAACTGGGAGGTTTATACTTGGCACCACATTGGCACCAAGTCAGAACACTTCAGTTTAAACAATGCGTTATGACACCGATCCTGACGGTGGATCAGCGGGAGAATCCGATCTGTTCTTCTGAGAACTTCGACCACTTCTTGCGTGCGGACTTTCGTCCAGGACAGCCGAGTTGTCATTCTATCTCTGCTTCAATCTGCCGCCGGTTTGAAGGACATGACAAATACGCCAGGAGTCTTATAAGTATTGTTTTGTCAATCTGAACCGTCCCCTATTTCACTCTGGGGTATAATCCCGGTGACCTTCCATGTCTCTGACACAGAGGTATCCATTGTATCATCTATAACCTGGATCAACCTGTCCAAGTCTGGATGAAGGCTGGAATCAGAATGAACACGGAATGCTTGATGCTCAGCAAGTCTCTTGATGGAAGGAGGAAGCTGTTCTGCAGTAGGCATATCGGCTTGGTCGATTAAGGTAGGAATCATTATGAGATGGGCATTCAATGCCAATTGAATTTCTAATCGAACATAGTCCTCCCTAAGATCAATCGAGCGCTTTCGATGTTCTTGTCGGTAGTTCAACCAATCCTCATCGATTATGACTAGCATGAAAAAGCATGACTTAATCTGGTCCTTAATAAAAGTTTCCCAGTATGCACCAGGTGAAATCGTCTCTTCGTCAAGAAAAATTGTTCCGTCACCGAAATGTTGATTGAGCCTCTCATAAATTGTACGTATCAACTCTTGATCGGCAGTCACCCTTCTATAGGAAATAAACACAAATTTTTGATGAGGGTCTTCATCATGAGTCAAAGCCTTAAGGAAATCTTCTGCAACCTCTCGCATTGAATCTCTTACTACCCAGTTCCAGATACCCGTATTATAGGCTAACTCTAGTGTTATATTAGTTCTGCCATGTATTTTTGAGGGTTCCAGAGTAATGCTAAACAAGTGATTTCTGAGGCCACGGATTCCAATAAATCGAGGATTTAGAAATGTGATCTTTTTTGCTTCAGGAAACACCTCCACATTCGCTGCCCCAGCAATGAGTCTACAATCATTTTTCAATCTCCAAAACCATACTGGGGCTAAGCCTGCCACGTTCCCATTGATGGTGATTACATTGCTCATAGTGTAAGCGGGTATTGATTATCTCCCCAACACGGTAATCCGAGGCGCTCTAACCTAGACTACTGCCCGGCAGGAATCTAATCGGAGGAAAGGAATTTTACGACTACGAGACGTAGGATGCAAGGAAGGTGGCGTATTGAGAACGACGTCACCCCCGGATTGAGTAGCGCGGCGATTTAGAGTCCAATCCTTACACAGGAAGGAGATTGGATATGAAGAAGCGATTTTCCGATGTCCAGATTATCGGGTTCTTGCGCGAGGCGGAGGCGGGGGTGGCAGTAAAGGATCTGTGTCGACGACATGGCTTCTCCGAAGCGAGCTACTATCTCTGGCGGAGCAAGTTCGGTGGCCTAGAGGTGTCGGACGCCAAGCGGCTGAAGGCGCTGGCACGATCTGCCTTTGACGCCCCACGTGCATCTTCACAAGCAGTTTGGTGCCAGGCCGGTGCCAAAACACCCTGACACATCCTGATCCAGGATGATCTGCGTCATCACGAATCCTCACCTTTTGCTGGGGATTCCTCTTCCTGAGTGTCCTGAGGTAGGCTACTGGCGGGACTCTTAATCAGCGGGCACTGCTCTCCCACGATTCCCAACATGATACCTCGCCCTTTTGTCCTGGCGGCGCATTTCAGAAATGGGACCCAATCACCAGGACGGTGGGGGGTATGCCCATAGGGGGGCAGGCACGTGTTATTCCAGTGTTGGCAGTCGCAACAATTCGACTGGAAACGATACGAAGAGAAACAAAGTGGGCTAAGTGCCAATCGCGCCGTTCAGATGTTGGGAGAGGGGGGATTGCCCAATCTCCGCAGACTTAAGCAATCCCCATGAAACTGATTCGTAAACCGCAGGTCGCGTACAACGAGACACCCACGCGGCTAACATGTACGTGCCTCTCCGCACAGCCACACTTCAGCCACATCTATCTAAAAATACCTTTGCAAGCAGGAGGTTAGACCGAGTCTGCGAATGTGCAATTCACAATCGCACGGATCAGACCGAGCAACCGCTGATCCTCCACCGCGCGATCAGATAGAGGGTGATGCAACCACGCATAGAATCCGCTGCGCGACACGTCCAGGAGCCGCACATGACAGCCGTATCGAATTCATCACGATGTGCCTTGATGAACGCATACTTGACTCGAACATCCTGCGACTTGTGTCGTTGTCCATAGTCCACTCTGACCCGATCCCTTTTGCCAATCGTGGTACGCCATGCTTCCACCAAAGTGGAAATGCACACATTTACGTGGTGCGTGACAGCCTTAGGCTTGACACAACTTTGCTTAATCTTCAAAATTACGACCTTCCAAATCTTCCCAACTAGTGTCTGCTTAGGGCATTTACATGGCCGTCTTCATAAGTCATTCCTTTCAAAACCAGGCTGACTTCGAGAATATCGCTGACGCGCTCAAGCAGCGGGGCGTGCCATACTGGAATCCCGCTGAGATTAAGCCCGGCGCATCATTGCGCGATCAACTTCGGGCAGCTGTTGAACGATGCCACCTGTGCATCTTTGTGGCTACGCGCGACTCACTGAAATCAAGTTGGTGCGGGGCTGAGCTAGGCGCTTTCTGGGGGGCCGGCAAGAAAGTGATTGTCTATATGGCTGAGGGGTCGCTTACAGAGGAAGAGCTTCCTCCAATTGTTCAGGGGGATGCCTGGGAAAGAAGGATCTCAAGGATAGCGGACCACGCGCACGAGGTAATAGTTCAGGCGATGAAACACGCAGATGGTAAACCTGTGCACCGTGCGTCTCCCGTCGCACAATTGTCAGTTGGGCAATTTGAGAAACTCCTTGCCGGTGTAGTTTCCCTTGGCGCCGCATCGGTTAAGGACAAAGAATCTCCACAGAACTACCAAGATGTAGAGACAGCACTCAAAGGTGTAGCCGGAATGGTGCTTGCTGGGTTTCGTGCTACTGAAGCTGTAGCAGCTGATTTTACTGATAATTGGCACAACAAGATACTCTGGGTCGATGATAAGCCAAATAACAACCTCTTTGAACGCCAGGCCATGGAATCAATGGGACTCCAGTTCGCTTTAGCGTTATCCACGGACGAGGCCCTAAGCATACTATCCAGCCAGCGATTTGGCGCTATCATTTCCGGCATGGAACGTAAGGAGGGGCCTCGTGAGGGGTATGTGCTTCTCGAAGCGGTCAGATCTAAGGACACTAATACACCATTTTTTATCTACGCTAATTCCCATGCAGCACAACACCAGAACGAAGCTCGTCTGCGCGGTGCGCAAGGCTTGACGAGCATTGCTGAAGAGTTGGTAGAGATGGTTGTGCGATCTTTACCAATAGAGTCTAGTACTGCACAGGTTGATAGAGGATAGAAGCAAGGCATGTCGCTTTCCGGAACAATTTTCAGAGGTGAAAGTCGATGAAAGCATGAAGTTTGTGTTTTCTGGGCTCTTCGGTCTAGGGCATGCGGCGTGTGGAAAAAGACTCAGTCGTCCGAGCTTCAAGATTGAAGCCAGATACCGTGGTCACTATCCCTGTCATTAATGGAGTCTTATATGCCATGTGCAATTGACCATATGATAGATAGCCCCCCTAAACCCACGTCTCAACCAGAACCGATTGTAGACAAATTCATAACGCTAGTCTTGTATGTGATGACATATGCACCAGATCGAAAACCCACGCAAGAGCTCAATGACGATTTCAAGCGGTATTTTGGGGAGCCTGCCGCAGTTCAGGAAGAACTGGAAAAACAATATTTCTCTCATCTGTACATCGATCGTGAGGAGCAGGCCGAAATCCTTAACATGATTCCAGCAAGAAGAGCCATCCTCATACATGGTTTACCTGGTGTTGGAAAAACCAATCTTCTTAGAAAGCTAGAGCACACACTTCTTCAGTCTGCACCTGTGAGGCTTGCCTACTTCGATCTGAAGGCCCTGATTGAACCTATTAACAGAACCAAGCTCACAGTAGAAGTGCTGCGTGACAAGGTATACAGGGCGCTCTACGCAAGATACGTAGAGACACATACTGATGACGAACTCACAAGGTGGAAAGTATTTAAGATCAGGCATGACGACGGCTATGCGCGTTTCCGGGAAAGCATACAAGAACTCCTGGATAAAAAGTTGACTACCGATACTGAGTGGAGAGAGGCGCTCCAGCGCAGTACAGTCAATGAAGACTATCACGCCTCCAAGGTAAAGGCGCAACTTAGGACTCTCATAAGTTTTCTGAATACTTCTAGGACAACGCTACTGTGCTTCGATAACGTAGATAGACATCCGCTGGCTGTGCAGAGCGTATTGCTACAGTTCGCTGTCGATCTTTCGAATGAGCTTGAGGCTGCTGTAATATTAGCAATTCGTACGACGAACCTAAAACGAATCATAGCGCACGGTGCTGAAGGGGACAGTGTCCTGACATCACTCATACATGATTTCCAAACTAAGAATGGTGCACTCCCAATTCGAAGTGTGTCCCATCATTCATTGGCAATGATCCTGAAGCAGAGGCTCTTGTTCATAGGGAAGCTGCCAATCGAAAGCGTGCGTCAATTCCATGAAGAGTTTCGCAGGAAACATAACAAGGACTTTCTTGAGTTCTGGAAAGCGTGCAACAC
Organism: Nitrospira sp.; assembly: GCA_036984305.1. NCBI lineage: Bacteria > Pseudomonadati > Nitrospirota > Nitrospiria > Nitrospirales > Nitrospiraceae > Nitrospira > Nitrospira sp. The sequence goes on along the minus strand of BQWY01000001.1, from coordinate 2,169,411 downwards.
GCTCGCGGAAACATTTCTGGATAAGGACATACCTCGCCATTGCAATTACAACATACGCAAGATTCTTTCCTTGTACTTTAGGCTTCTTGTCAAATTGGTCTTTAATCCAGAGAAGGCTTCAGAGTCTATTCTGACAGGCGATCAACGCGTCGATGTAACAAGGCTTCGCAACTTCTTTTATAGATACCTCATTATGGGAGCGGCCCCATTTCCATCGCGACCCTCTAGGGAAATAAATCTCATAGAGCAATCCAAGGAAGCACTTGGGTTCCTACCGCTTCGCGTCCTGGAATACCTTCAGACATGCCCGAGCGAAGACAGGCGGTCGCAAAGATGTACATTTAAAGGCATGGCGAGCACGTTTAAGAAGTTCGGTGTGACAATGCCTGTCCTAGAAGCTACGGTGAAAAGGCTGGCGAGTAAACATGGCCCAGTAAGTGAGGAATATATATACATCGACAATCACGACAGGCATATTGTCCTCGAGTTACTTCCCGCGGGAACGTATTTCGTTGATACTCTCTCTATATCGCGTGAGTACGCTTTTTGGAATGGACTAATTAGTGACGTTAGCTGCAACTTATTGCCACGCGGAAGATTCAAGTATGAAGAAACTCAACAAGATAAATTTAAGTATGACGTTGTTATTAATGTAATTCGAGACGTTCTAATTCCATCACTCGAACGAGAGGTTCGCGCACTAAATGATAGCAACTATGCACTATATAGAAGGTATTTCGCGATCAACGGCGCCGTATATCAGGAAAGAATGGTCTTATCTATTTTAGGCACAATTGAGTTCTCTTCACTTGACCACCCAGGCAAGGAAGCAGTTCGCGCACAGCTTGAGGAAATGCAGAGAACGATAAGAGGGCTCGTGGGGAGGGTCCGCGATTGTCCGCTCACCGGTCTAAAAGAAACGGCTAGAGCAGAAGTTCTGACCTCGTGACGTTGGTCTGCGGTCAGTGTGTACGCTGTCCTGACACTGTAAACTACTGACGTTGGTCCCGTTCCGAGACAACTCTTAACCAGAGCAGAGGACCTCTGACGATCCGTTCTGCCTGACGTTGGCTGACAAATTCACTCGGGGTCAGGTGCCCAAGTGAGCTATGTGGACGGCGCGTGTTGTAATCGAGCCGCCACGCGTCCAAGATCGCCTGCGCCTCGGCGAGCGACGCGAACTGGTGGACATTCAAACACTCATCGCGCAGCCGCCCGTTAAACGATTCAATCAGGGCGTTTTCAACGGGTTTACCAGGGCGGATGAAGTCCAACTGCACCCCTCGTCGATAGGCCCAGTCCTCTAACGCACGGGACTGGAACTCGGTGCCATGGTCCACCGTAATGGAGCGCGGTACCACGTCGGTGTTCAACGCTCGATCGAGCACCTGCCCGACCACCTCGCCAGTCATGCGTGATCCGGCTTCTACGACCGGACTGGAGCGACTCCAGTTATCGACCACGGTGAGGATGCGAAACGGCCGTCCGTCGGCGAGCGTATCATGCACAAAGTCCATACTCCAGCGCTCGTGTGGACCAACAGGCACGGGAGCCGGCCCGCGATGTAAGGTCATGTGTTTGCGCCGACGCACCCGCATGCGAAGTTGCAGACCATCCATGCGATACAAGCGGCGCACGCGCTTGCGATTGATGAGCCACCCCTCCCGCCGCAACAACACCCAGATCCGCTGGTAGCCAAACCGTGGCCGGGCATGGGCGAGATCGCGAATGCGCAGCCGTAAGGCCGTTTGATCGTTGGCCGTGCTCTTCCGATACCAGGCGGCCCGACTAAACTGTGCTAATCGACAGGCCCGCAGGCAGCTAATCTGGAAGGTGGCTTGAAACCAGCCTGCCAGTGCTCGACGGCGTGCGGGCCTCAGACTTTTTTTCTGAGCGCCTCCGAGAGCATGTGCTTGTCGAGAGAGAGATCCGCCACCAGCCGTTTGAGTCGGGCATTTTCCTCTTCCACCTGCCGCAGCCGGCGGAGTTCACTGACTCCGAGATGGGCGCATCTAGTGACGTGGCATTCGTATGTCGTACAACACATGTCTCCATCCTATCTACTGTGGCCAAATTGTGGCAGAACTATCCGGTCCGATATGGTTTCATCGGTTCATCCCCGGCCTCGGCTTCTCCCGTAAGTGATTGATTGCGAACGGATGAGGTCGGATCGAGACCTATAGTCTCGGGTGCATCAGGGGCTTCAAATCTCGCCCCCTCCGCCAAAGCTATCCTAGCTGGCCGGCATTCTGGCTGTTGAAATGATCACCAATTAAATCATTAGCCCGCCCTTGTTCCCGCGATGCGGGGACATTGTTCAAACCCTCAACTATTTCTGCAAAAGACAGATCGTCGTCACTGTTCTCTCTTCCGGGCACTAGGGCGGACAGATTGCATGGAGCGGCCTTGTGGCCTCCTGCTCAGGAACCGTGTCTGTCGAGCCGCTCTGTGCGTGCGGATGCGTGACGGCTAACGCCGCATGGCCATCTGTTTGGCCATATGTTCCACGCAGGCTGCCAGTGTGTCCGATGCGCCACGGTAGGCCATATCGATGCCGTACCGTTCATAAACCGTCGCTGGGTAGATATGGCCGCGAACTTTGACTCTTTCCGGGGTCCCGAGCACCTCCTCGAAGGCCGTCATCCAGGAACGGTAGAGGTCCTGCTCTCTGATATAGCGCAGTTGTTGAGCGGTGTTTACCGCCGAGCGTTCTTCGTGTGTCAGGAGCGGCCACAGTTCCACGTAGGTTCTGGTCTTAACTGCGGGTTTGCACGTCATCTCGTAAAAATCAGGGCCCCAGTTCAGCTTTTCAGTTGATGGGATCGCATGTACAGCGTGAAGGTTGAGCGCAAGGAAGAATGCGGCCGCATACGTCGCAACTCGAAGGCTTCGCATGAGTGACTCCTTTCCTGATCGGGGGTCTACCATCATTTCACTGCTGACCGTCTGCTGTTGGGTGCTGGCAAGATGCCAGTGGGATCAGTATCAAATCGAACCGACGCTGCGACAAGCCGTGCTTCATGGGGACCGGCACCTACTCTGGGGGGCTTCATCGTGAAGGCAACCAGCCTTGAACGGGACTCAGCCGCCAAGTTGGTTAATGCTGGTTACGAGAACACGCATGTCCATACGCACCGCTCCGATTCGAAGTCTCCCGCGTAAGGGGGGGCGAGGGCCCCGCTCGTTGGCTACCCTAGGAGTGGACGATCTGGATAGGATCGCTGACGAGGTCTCCTGGAGTCCTAGACCGCGGCAGAGAGACGTATGGAGGACGACGACCATGGCGATTAAATTTCTACCGAGGCAGTACAGTCGATTCCAGGTTCATCATCCCGTGCACTACATGACATCGGATATAGTTGGAAGTGGATATTTGCTCGATCTTTCTTTGCGCGGTTGTCGCCTGCTCGGAGACAGCCAGTTAATGTCCGGCAGCATTCTGACGCTCCGTGTCACGATCCCGGATCATGCGGAAGCTTTGCTCATTGACGCGGCCAGAGTGCGCTGGATACACGAACACGCGGCCGGCATCGAGTTCCCTCATATATCAGCAGCCCAGATGCGACAGCTTCGAAAGGTGGTTGCAGGGCTTGTTTGCTACGTGCAAGCAAATGATAGCCGTTCCTGACCGCTCGCAAACGGCACGGAGCGACGGATGAGTTTCGCGGGTTGGCCACGGTCTTCCGGCGTCGTACTTTGACCAGACTAACGTATACTTCCGCCTACCTTCTCGGTATTTCCACTAGATAGAGCCCGGCCTATCCTGCAGCTACAAACAATAGCGAGTCACTCCCTTTCCGATCACCTCGTATTCTGGAGGGACCAGCGATGGAAAAACCCACCGGTCGACGTTCGGCACACTCGCAGAAGCAAGTTGGGAAGATTGGGACGATTCGTCGTGAACTGGAAGGAAAGGCCTGTCCGCATTGCGGATGGCACAAGTATCAATTGGTTCTGCGAGGGAATGCCGCTTCTGGGGAGGGAGGGTTGTTCGCACGGTGCAGCCATTGCCAACGCCCGAGAAGTCTCGCGGAGGATCTGCAGCGCATCCTCTGGATATGATTCCGACGAGGTGCTCGGTGAGAATTGGCGTACCCCGTATCAGCCAGTGGCTGGTTCTGCTCCGTTTTTCTCACATGCGGCACCGTTCTGCTATGCGCCGGAAGGTACTGGCCATGTTGCTTTCCAGCGGGGCAATTCGTTCGGGAAAAGTCGACCCGCCGCGTTGTCCGTCCTCCTCATAAAGTAAGGAATGGGACGTGCCGGCACTGGTCGGCCTACGTTTTCCAACTGGGGCCGGTTTCGTCGCGGAGACTTGTGTCACGTGTGAGGTTCAGGTAAGATCCGACCCTCTAGGATACGCTCCAACCGGGTACGATTCACTACCAAGGATGCGCGGAGAGGTGGCCGAGTGGCCGAAGGCAACGGTTTGCTAAACCGTCACAGGGCCAAAAGCCTTGTCGCGGGTTCAAATCCCGCCCTCTCCGCCACACCTTCTCGTTGACGCGAACGCCCTACCGTTTGATCCGAGTATCGACTAGACTGGTTTGGAAGATCGTGCACTCGACGCCCCTTTCTGCCCTTCCCATATACTTGAGAACTGGCCACTCATTCCTCATTCTGTGGCGTTTCGTTTGGACGACCTGCCAATTGCTTTTTGATTTCTCTTACTGTAGAAATAACGAACTCATCCGACCATTGTGTACGGCACGTGCCGAGGTAGCTCAGTTGGCAGAGCACAGCCCTGAAAAGGCTGGTGTCGACAGTTCGATTCTGTCCCTCGGCACCACTTTTCCTCTCCGCACATTCATCCACTGATGAGACCAAAACCGTACGGGATGCCGCGCTTTTCCCGAAGGGCGATGGGCCAAGGGAGGTTCATCCCGGCTCCCTGTCGCGTCTAGAAAGGGCCCCAGGATCTCCGGATGAGTTCGTACACCCATCAATATATTGATTCACTGCACAGGCAGAGAACGGAAGTGATACATCGCAATGGCAGCGGCTGATGCGACATTGAGGGACTCGATATCCTGCTGGGTTCGGATGGTATATCGTTGCACCGCCGCATGGAGAAGTTCTCGGCTCAAACCACGCCCTTCACTCCCGAATGCCAGAGCCAGCCTAGGTGGGCGAGTTGTGAAGCTTCCAAGGAGCGTGGTGGTGGCCCGACTCGAATCGGCGGCGTACACCTGAATACCGGTCCCTATGAGCGTCGCCAGATCCACATCGGTGAAAATTGGTACGCCGAACCATGTTCCCGCCGACGCTCTGACTGCTTTTGGATTATATGGATCTGCAGATTCGGGCGACAGCCAGACCGCGTCGACCCCGAACGCTGCGGCCAATCTGACGATGGCGCCAACGTTCGACGGGTCTTGGATGGCTTCCCCATAGACTGTGAACAAGTTAGGCTTGTCCAAGAGTTTCTGAGAATCCCTGCAGGGTTTGCTTACCACTGCCATCATGTTCTGTGGGGTGGACGTATCACTCAACCTCCCCATGATTCTCTCGGAACAATGATAAATTGGAATCTGGGTCGCTCTCATAGCGGCGTCGGGTGGCCGGTGCTGAGTGGTGACGATGAATCGAATTGAGCTCGGATGAATTCGGATAAGCTCATTGATCGCCTTTGGGCTCTCGAGAACGAACGAATGCTCGAGATCCCTCGCGCTCTTATCTCGAATCAATGAGCGAATGAGTGAAGCAGTTCGCCGGGTAAGAGGCGAGAACTCTACAGGCAAGTCTTAGTCCGTCAGGGGGCTAGCAGGGTTGAGGGGATGAACGGCGCCGTCTCCCCTCAAAGGGAGACGGCGTTGCTGTTATCGGCGTTTCTTATTGGCTGCAGCTTCCGCCGCTCGAATACGTTGCGCTCTTGCCTTGGCTCGGCGTAGCTCGCCGAGCTTGACGCGAGTTTGGCGTCGTTGCAAATCGAGTTGTGCTATTTGCGCCCGCACGTAGTTCTTTTCCTGCTGATGCAGATTGGCGCACTCGGCTTTGGAGAGGGTTGTCCAGTCACCTGAGTCGCGAGCACGTCGGATTCGTTCCGGTAACGACTCACGTAATGCTCTGGATCGAAGTGAAATCAATGACTTCAGTGCTTGCTCCCGCCGAAGAATCTCCTCTTCCTCGGCAAGGATTCCTCGCAAATCTGAACCCAACATAATCTCTTCCTCCTCAGCAGACCGAATGAAATGAGGGATGCCGTATTATACTCAAATCGATGCCCACACTCCAGATATCGTAAGTATATGATAAATATAAGCTAACATAATATATAGCTCAATGCGAAACCCCGGAAGCGTATTCGTCTGGCTGAGGAGTTGCGGGTTACCGAGGGCTTGGCTATGATCCGTCGATGTCTCTACCGGAACAGGTGCAGGCCTGGCGGACCTCTCGCCACCTGACCATCGAGGACCTTGCGGACAAGTGTTCGCTTTCCACGGAAGTCCTTAGCGAAATCGAATCAGGACTTCTCGACCCCTGCGCCTCCATCCTGGTCACCATTGCTAGAGGACTGGGTATACCGGCTTCTTGGTTGTACACCGACCCCCGCCACCTGCAACTGCTGACTCAATACGGTGTCATGGAGGAGGAGGCTCATGATGCGGCGGCCGAGCGTCCCGTGGTCGATCCGGTCCTCGAGCGCATCTTGGCGTCAGCACGACAGGACCGAACCCTTTTTACGCTCGTGACCGTGCTTTTGGAAGCGGAGGATGCTCGCCTCCTACGAGCAGCGGAGGTGAGCCTCAGGAGCCTTGTGAAACAGGTCAAGCCTGTCAATGTACCTTGGGTCTTTCGTCAGCCGGGGAATTTTGAACCGCCTAGTGACTGAAACATGGCGTCTCCCAGACGCTTGCCCCGCAAAGATGCTTCCTCGCTACGCGTACTCTCGTGATGATCGATAAATCCAGCCGACCAACACAGCCATCAGCAGTACACCTGGCCAAGGGCCCAGAGGAGACGCTTCGAAGACACGGAACGGATCGGTTCCAAGCGACGGCCAGATTGGTGTGAGTGCGATAGGGATGGCCAGGAAAATACCCATAAGAGCTTCGCCTGTGATCAGACCGGCTGCCATCAATAATCCATTCCCATGTGCGGATTGGACGGTTGAGCCACGGCGCGCCGCCAAATGCTGAACGAGTCCCCCGAGCATGACTGCGGCACTAAGCTTTAAGGGAAGATAGATCCCAAGTGCCACGGCAAGAATGGGTATTCGAACGTCGCGTCCGCTGCGCGAAAGTCGCCGCTCCACGGCAATGATCCCACCAGCCAGTACTCCCCCAAGACCCACCAAATCCCAGGGTAGGTCTCCCATGAAGATCCCTTTGGACAAATTGGCCATTAAGGTGGCTTGAGGAGCACTCAGCGGATGAGGATGCCCGGGTGTCGGCAGACCAATGCCGTACTTGGCATGGAGCAGCGATAGGATTGGGGGCAACATCACCGCGCCCGCCCCCACTCCGACCAATTGCATGATCTGTTGCTTCCATGGAGTGGCGCCGACAATCTGACCGGTCTTGAGATCCTGGAGATTATCCCCACCCATAGCTGCGGCACAGCAGACGACCGCTGCAATGAGCAATGCGGCGGCGGGTCCGGCGGGGTTTCCTGCCCCCATCGCCATGAGGAGGAGTCCGGCAGTCAGCATGATGGTCGCGATGGTGACGCCAGATACGGGATTACTGGAACTTCCCACTAATCCAGCCATATATCCGGCCACGGAGGAAAACAGGAAGGCTGCGACCACCATCAATATGGTCATGAGCCACACAGTCCCCTCCTGCATGACGACTGTTTGATACACGAGGAGCGTGGCAAAGACACATCCGCCAAAAATCACTAGGAGAACCACTCCTGGCGTGTCCCGGTCCGTTCGCACCGAGGACGCGAATGAATTACCGATATGCCCGCTGGGATGTGTCCGAGGTCGGAATAGGCGTAAGAGGCTCGACACGAGGGCTTCACGAACTTGCAAAAGGGTCCACAGTCCTCCCACGAGCATGGCACCGATGCCTACGTAACGAATACGGTCGCTCCAAATGGAACGTGCGAGGCTGATCGCATCCTGGTCGGAAGCTACCGGGGCGTACCAGCCCTCCAAGGGCAAGAGGATGAGCCACCCCAACACTCCTCCGGCAAACATGACCGCGGCAGTCCTGAATTGGATAATGAAGCCTACTGCCATGAGTGCCGGTGATAGGTTCACGCCGCCGTAGACGACGGTCCGTCCGAGATGCGCAGCCCCTTCTAAGCTTTCGGTCCAGAATCGAAAGCCACTCTCCCCCATCTTCATGGCTCCCCCAAACAGAGCGCCGCCGACCAGGGCGCTGAGGTTCCTCGTCCCGCTGTCGGGTCCCATGCCGGCCTTGAGTACCTCGGCTGTGGCGACCCCCTCAGGAAATCGCAGTGATGGATCCTGAACGAGTGCGCGGCGTAGCGGAATCGTAAAGAGAACCCCGAGTACGCCGCCGATCAGCGACACGGTGACTGTACGCCAATAGTCGAAATGGTCCCATGAGCCCAGAATGAGCAGAGCGGGGACAGTAAAGATGACCCCTGCTGCAAGGGCTTCTCCGGATGACGCAGCGGTTTGAACGAGGTTGTTCTCGAGGATGTTGGCCTGTCTGAACCATCGAAGGATGGCCATGGAAACCACGGCGGCTGGAATGGAAGCGGAGACGGTCATCCCCGCAAATAAACCAAGGTACGCATTGGCTCCAGCAAGCAGAGCCGAAAGCAGGATGCCGAGCAGCACGCTCCGCACGGTGAGTTCGCGCACATGAACGTGTGAGGGAACGATGGGGGGCGGTAGCCCCTGAACGGTCGACTGTGCTGGGGAAGAACCCGTGTTCATTTGCTGATCGTGTTCGCGGTCCTCGAACCAGCAATCTCTCATACCACGGATTCCCTACGGCGTCCATGTGGCCCTGTGATAGACTGTGACCAGGGCATGGTTCACTCCGCCTCCCGACTTCTACGCTGCCCGACAAGCGAAAGGATCATTGGTCATGACCACACACCATACCGTCGGCACCTTTCTTGTGGACCGCCTGCGTCATCTTGGTATTCATCATGTGTTTGGCATCCCTGGTGACTACGTACTGGCACTCTATAAGGTGCTCGAAGAATCTCCCCTTACGCTCGTGGGGACCACGCGAGAGGATTGTGCAGGATTTGCGGCCGATGCGTACGCGAGGGTGCGCGGCGTGAGCGCCTTGTGTGTAACCTACTGTGTCGGAGGGCTCAACACCGTGAATGCTATCGCATGTGCCTATGCAGAACGTTCTCCCGTCATTGTCTTGACCGGATCGCCTGGTCTTTCTGAACGGGCTCGAAATCCATATTTACATCACATGGTTCGAGACTTCGAAACGCAGAAAGAAGTGTTCGAGAAAATCACCGTGGCGGCGGAAATTTTGGACGATCCGCTTACAGTCGTCAGGCAGGTCGACCGGGCCTTGGAGGCGCTTCAACGGTACCGAAGGCCGATTTACCTGGAAATACCGCGGGACATGGTTCACGCACCACTGCCCAAGCTAACAACTGAGCGACAGGTTTCCGAAGAGGCGAGCGATCCTGCGGCATTGGCTGAGGCGCTGTCGGAGGTTCGTATGATGCTGTCCACAGCAAAACGGCCGGTCATTTTGGCCGGAGCGGAAGTTGGACGATTCGGCCTACAGGAAGAATTGGTCCGTCTGGTTGAACGATTCCAGATTCCGATTGCCTCCACTCTTCACGGCAAGTCGATTATCCGTGAAGACCATCCGCTCTATGTCGGCGTCTACGGGGGCCTTATCGGCCGCGATGAGGTGCTTCAGTTTGTGCACGATGCGGACTGTCTGCTCATTCTCGGATCGATTCTGTCGGATGTCGATGTCATCGATCCGCAACGGCCCTCGCTGGCCGAAGGTCAGGTGATTCACGCGACCGCAGATCGCATCGCTATCAAGCACCACCGCTACGAACGAATTGACTTTGAGGCATTTGTCCGAGGGCTGCTCAACACACAACTCGCTCCTTTCGAACGCCGCCGAATGCCGGAGTCGGAAAAGGTTGACGCGGCCGCACCACGTTCTGATGATCCGGTAAGCCTGCTCGGGCTATTTACTCATTTGGATTCCCAATTAAAGGAGCACACGGTGGTGGTTGCGGACGTGGGTGAATCGCTCTTCGCCTCGGCCGATTTACACGTCCACCGTCGGTTTGAGTTTCTCGCTCCGGCTTACTACACCTCCATGGGCTTTGCCGTGCCCGCCGCTATTGGGGCGGCGTTTGCGGACCCAACGTTGCGACCGCTTGTACTTGTCGGTGACGGGGCCTTTCAAATGACGGGAACTGAACTGGCGACGGCGGTTCGATATGGACAAGCCCCCATCGTCCTCGTACTCAACAACAAGGGGTATTCAACGGAACGAGAAATTCTCGAAGGCTCATTCAATGACATTCACGAATGGCGGTACGAAAAGATTTGCGACCTCGTCGGTGGGGGGATCGGGCACCGTGTGCGAACTCACGGCGAATTGGTTGGAGCGTTGGCCCAGGCCATGAAAGACGCCAGTCATATGCACGTAGTGAACGTACTCTTAGATCCGAGCGACCGATCGCCGAGCATGCGACGCCTGGCAGGGCGGCTGGCAAAACGACTGGGTACCATGAAATCTGCGGAGGAGCAGTGAATGCGGAGAAGAAGGCGTGAATGTCGCCGATGGGCCTAACGGACGGCCCGTCGACTCGTCTGAATGCGGGTCAGCCACCGCTCAAGCCTGGCGATCTGTTTCGCATGCGGCGACACTCGGGGGAGTTCTTGACCTGAGGTGAGAGCGGGTATCTTCCTCGAAGCCGGGTTTGCTTCTTCCGTGGCAGAAGGGATGCCTGAGACCTGTTCCTGAACATCGTGGCGATCGTGTCTGCGACGTCCACTTTGCTGTCTGGGCGTTGCGAGAGTAGATGGTGTAGGCGGTGAAAAGGCCGATTTTCCGAGCGTGCGTTCGAGATCTTTGATTTCTTCGTCCAATGGGTTGGTCATCAACACGACGGTGCACGACTTTCGGGCGCATTCGACATTCCCATCCCCCGCGTAGATCTGCGCCAATACCCGGTGGGCCTTCATGTTCTCGGGGCTAGATTGAATGGCGGCCTCCAGCACGTCCTTGGCGCTTTCAAACTCCTTCATGTCAAAGTACACCGCGCCCAGCGCCACCATCGCCACCACGTACCCTGGATAGATGCTAATTCCCTCTTCCAGCACCATTGCCGCGCGCTGGAGCATGCCAAGTCTCGCGTATTCCTCAGCCAGCGGAACGAACACTTTCGATTGAGGGTTCTGCGCCCACTCTCTGGCTAGTTGCTGAGCCTTTGGGGACAGGGGGAGTTCGGAAGGTGATCCGGCCGGCATGGTTCGCGTCACATTCCGGGTGTATGATCGAGTCTAGGTGGACCTTGCATCAGTGTCCTGGCGACATCGAGAAGACGGTCGGCGACGGTACGCTTGGGCATCAGTTCAAGATGGGTGATCGTACCTTGGCGATCTATCATCGTCACTTTGTTTGTTTCGGAGCCGAATCCAGCTCCCTGTTCCAACACATTATTGGCGACGATGAGGTCGAGCCCCTTACTGCGAAGTTTGGCCTGCGCATGCGAGACCAGGTTTTCAGTTTCTGCGGAAAAGCCTACCATACATTGCGTCGTCTTCAAACGAGAAAGCGAAGTCAGGATATCGGGAGTGGGTTCTAGATCAAGCCGCGTCAACAGACCTGCAGATTTCTTGAGTTTCTGAGAGGATACGCGCTTCGGCCGGTGGTCTGCCACGGCCGCCGCCATGACGACGAGATCGGCCCAGCCAAGACGGCTCGCCAAGGCCTTGTGCATCTCTTCCGCTGTGGCCACGTGAATCACTTCCATGGCAGGTGGAATGGGGATAGACGTTGGTCCCGTGACGAGGATAACCTCGGCTCCACGGATCCGAGCCGCTTCTGCGACTGCGTAGCCCATTTTGCCTGATGAGTGATTCGAGAGAAAGCGTACGGGATCGAGGGGCTCCCGAGTCGGTCCTGCGGAGATCAACACCCGGCGGCCTGAAAAGTCCTGTCGCGGCGCTACCCGCTCGATGACGGTTTCCAGGATGGTCGATTCGGCGGTCAGCCGTCCGCGCCCCGTCCGTCCGCTGGCGAGTGGCCCGATCTCGGGGTCGATGATCGTAGCCCCCCTGTGCCGCAATGTCGCAACGTGAGTCTGTACCGCCACATGATCCCACATGCCACCATCCATGGCGGGGGCTGCAATGAGCGGACAACGGGCGGCCAGCAACATGGTACTCAGGAGGTCGTCGGCCAAACCCAATGCGGCCTTGGCCAGCATATTCGCCGTGCAGGGCGCGATGACAATCGCATCGGCCTCTTCCCCCCATGTCAAATGTACCATTTCTTGGTGGCGGGCGAACTGCTCGGTGGCGACAGGGTGCTGGCTCAGGGTTTCGAATGTCAGGGGAGTCACGAATTTCGTGGCCGCCGAAGTCATCGCGACACGAACCTCGGCACCCTCCGCTTTGAACAGACGGAGCAGGGAGACGGCTTTGTAGCATGCGATGCTTCCGCAAACGCCCAAGACGAGGCGCCGACCGTGCAGTCGTGGAGAGGCCATGGTCCTCGGCCCGTTATTACTCCGCTTCAGCCGGTTCCGGGGCAGGCGCGGGGGCCTTCGGGGAGTCATCGACGTAGTTACTGAGTTCTTTTTTGATTTCGCGTGCGTCCTCTGCGGTCATCATCGCCATCCGCTCGTTTTCCGTCTCGCGGCCTTTCCGCGCTTCCTTGATGGCATCGCGTGCTTCTTTCCCCCGGAGGAAGGGAACCTGCCCGCGAAGGACTTCATCCAAGGCGATGGTGGTTTCCTTGTTGAACCGCGAGGCCCCGGCTGCTTTTCCTCCTTGAACCAGATACTTCGCCCTCTGAGCGGCCACGAGGACGAGCCGATGCCGGGAATCGAACTGGTCCGGTGTGTATTCAGGTAACAACGGCAGCATGTCTAGGCTCATGATGTCTCAATCTCCTTCTCGTCTTTGTCCAGAATGAAATTCGCTTCCAGCCATGCGATGTCAACGCGCTTCGTCTTCGTGCGTTCCGCCCAGAAAATGCTTTCGAGCTCCTTGAGACATTGTTTCAGATCGTCGTTGCGGACAATGTAGGAGTATTCCCGATAGCTCCACACTTCCTCCCGTGCCTTCTGTAGTCGTCGCCTGATCTCCTCGGAAGAGTCGCCGGCTCGGGTCTGGAGTCGGGTGCGCAAGGCTTTTAGCGAGGGGGGAAGGATATAGATGAGAATCGCGTCATCAAATTTTCTCTTGATCTGAATCGCCCCCTGCGTATCAATTTCTAGCAAGACGTCCGTCCCTTGATCAAGTCGGTCGTCGATTGCCTTGCGTGGGGTTCCATAACAGTGACCATATACCCGTGCCCATTCCACGAATTCCTGCCGATCGACCATTCCCTGAAAAGTAGCTTCGTCGACGAAGAAATAGTCGCGGCCGTGCTCCTCATTAGGGCGTGGTTGTCGAGTGGTACAGGAGACAGAGTGCCACACGTTGGGGACATTCGTCACGATCTGCTTGCACAGGGTGGTCTTGCCCGTCCCGGAAGGAGCCGAGACTATAAAAAGGAGGCCGCGCCGTTCCATGTTTGCGAGAAAAGCCTTTTCGGTGAGGGGTGGAGTGACAGTCGTCCATCCACCGTGATCATTCGATATTTTGCACTTGTTCGCGGATCTTTTCCAGTTCTGTCTTCATTTGGACGACGTCAGCGGTAATGCCGGGGTCATTCGCCTTGGAACCGATCGTATTGACCTCGCGACCGAGTTCTTGAAGAAGGAAGTCGAGAGTCTTACCGACTGAATCGGATCGCTCCAGTGTCGCCCGGAACTGTGCACAATGCGACTGGAAACGAGCCAATTCCTCTGAGATATCGCTTCGGTCCGCAAGGATGGCGAGTTCCTGATGCAGGCGTATCTCGTCCACCATGTTCGAATCAAGAAGGACTTGGACGCGAGCTTTTAACCGTGCCAGTGCGTCCTCCGCAATCCGTGGGGCACGCTGGGCGATGCGGGCGTGTGCTTCATCGAGTTTAACGAGATGTGCAATGACGTCTCGCGCGAGCGCGTCCCCTTCTCGCTCACGCATGCGAGTGAGTTCGCGGACGGCCGCGGTCAGTGTGCGCAAGACCGTCTTTTGTATATTTCGGTCGCCACCAGGGGCCTCGGTCAACGAAACCACATCCCGCAACCCGGCCACCAGGTTGACGTCCACTTTGCCGGATAACCGCAGCTCCCTTTGTAAGGCCCGGAGCGCCGAGACATACAGTTTGGCTAGCTGCCGATCGACGGAGACCGCGCGAGGCCCTTGTCGCTCGCCGTTCAGGGTCACACTGACTTCGACGCGGCCTCGCTGACAATGCTGCTGAATCATTTGCTTGCAGGACTCCTCGAGACCGGACAGGCTCTTGGGGAGGCGACATAGGACATCCAGGAAGCGATGGTTCACCGCTCGAATCTCGATGGCCAGCGTACCTCCGGTCACAGGCACTTCCTTACGCCCGAATCCCGTCATGCTTCTGATCATCGCGGGCGTTTCCCTTTCCAGTGGCAATCGACGTAGATGGCGCATTCACCGCATTTGGGTGTTCGTGCGAGGCAGACATACCGTCCATGCAGGAGCAGTCGTTGCGATCCAACGGTCCATTGGTTTCGTGGAATCACACCTTGCAGGTCGAGTTCGATCCGGTCGGGATTGTCAGACGTCGTCAATCCAAGCCGATGCGCCACTCTCTTGACGTGTGTGTCCACCACTATGGCAGGCTGCCCGAACACGTGTCCAAGCAACACGTTGGCTGTCTTTCTTCCGACACCAGGGAGGGACGTGAGATCTTCCATCGTTGGTGGGACTTCGCCGTGAAACCGATCGGCCAAGGCGCCCCCGCACTCAATGAGCCGCCGGGCCTTGCTCTTGAAAAACCCGGTTGATCGAATCATGCGTTCGAGATCGGCGGGGCTTGCCTTGGCATAGTCGATGGCCCGCTGGTACCGCGCAAATAAGGCTGGCGTGACTTGGTTGACTCGCTGGTCGGTGCATTGAGCCGACAATATTGTAGCCATTAGAAGCTCAAGTGGGTTCGTATGGTCGAGTTCTACTCGCGGTTTGGGCAACTGGCGAGCCAGCGCGGTCAATATTCGAGCTACCCGGTGTGTCTGGCCTGACGGCATGCTCACCGCGATGCGTGATGGATCGCCACCGGAGGCGGATCCGATGCTGGGTTGGACTGCTTCGTCTCAGCATCGTGTTCCGTTCCGCCGAGCCAGGAGGCAGCCGACTCCCGGTATCGGTGTTGCAGGTGCAGAAACGTCTGATCCAGGCAGGCGATCAATGGCTGAAGCGAGTCCGAGTCAAGGGCGGACACTCCGAGCGCACCGTACCGGCGGCACAGGGCTTCACGCTCCTCTACCGGCAGGCGGTCGCACTTATTGAACACAAGGATCCGACGAATATGGTCCAGTTCCAGTTCTCGAAGAATGTGTTCGACGGCGGCGATGTGCTCGGTCGGATTCGTAGCACTGGCATCTACCACGTGAAGCAAGGCGTCCGCGTCGCGAAGTTCTCGCAAAGTGGTTCGGAAGATCCCCATGAGATCCTTCGGGAGATTGCGGATAAATCCCACCGTGTCCGTCACAATGACTTCACGGTCGCGCGGAAAACGCAAACGGCGGCTCGAGATATCCAGCGTTTCGAACATGCGATGGTCGGCCGCAACGGAACTCTGGGTCAAGACGTTGAGAAGTGTGGACTTACCCGCATTGGTATAGCCGACAATCGAGACGATAGGCACCCCATGACGCAACCGTTTGGCGCGACGCTGATCCTGATGACGAGCGAAGGTAGCCAATTCCTTCTCCAGATGGGCGATGCGATCCCGTACTCGCCGGCGGTCGGTTTCGAGTTTGGTCTCGCCCGGACCCCGCCCCCCGATTCCGCCCCCAAGGCGCGACATGGTCGTACCGTGTCCTGAGAGGCGGGGAAGGAGGTACCGAAGCTGTGCCAGTTCGACTTGGACCTTGCCCTCCCGCGTATGGGCCCGCTGGGCGAAGATGTCGAGGATGAGTTGCGTGCGATCGATGACACGAAGATCCGTCACCTCTCCGATGCCTCGGATTTGCGCTGGAGCGAGATCCTGGTCGACAATGAGAAGCGTCGCGCCGTGCTGGAGTGTGGCAATCACGACCTCCTTCAGCTTGCCGCTCCCGATCAAAAATTTCGAATGAGTCTCCGGCGTCCGCTGCACCACGCGATCGACCACTCTGATACCGGCCGATTCGGCGAGTTCGGTCAATTCGGCGAGACTGGCTTCCTGTTCCGCGCGGCTTCGTGGGCTTGCGCTCACTAGGACGGCCGCATCACGTCCGTCTGTGACGTCGTATCCACGGATCGCCTTGCCGAGCTTGGATTCCAGTTCGTGTACGAACCGATCGCATTCGAGTTGAAAGGTATGAAAGGGGACCGGTGGTCGCACGTCATAGGGAGACCCAGCGCCAGCGTATGTTGGCGGCGCCACGGTGGCCAACTGGAGGTGTGCCGGGTTCCCATCGTGACCGACCCCCAGCCCGGCCAGCAAATCCAGACGATGCAGCGCGAGGTTGATCAGATCGTCTCGCGTGAGAGCCTCGCCGCGGAGCAATGTGAGGATCAGGCGGACCCCTCGAAGAGAGCGAGTGCCTAGGCGTGAGTGCGGCATCGTCTTCAAGGGCGAGGCCCAATCGCGTCCAACAATGACCTGCTCGACTGTTCCGCGCCGAGAGAGTAGTACGCCGATGGGGCGAGCGAGCTGAAGCGCCAACGCCGAACAGGTGCGGGCCAATTCTACCGAGATGACGCGATCGGCAGGGACGCGTCGCCGGTACAGATGATCGAGTTGTACAAGCTGGCTGGGCTTGAGGCCTGCCGTGTGCCCGATGACGTGTGGAATAGGATGCTCCTCTTGAGCTTAACCCACCAAAGGCGGTTCGTAATCGAACATTTCTTGCTGAAGTAATCCCCTACTCTGCCAAGCCGCGCAGGAGGAGGTTTGCAAAAGACTCAGCGTCCCACGATGCCGTCTGGCCGGCCTGGAAGGCATGGAGGCCCGCCGCGGCAATCATGGCGGCATTGTCGGTACAGAGTGCCATAGGAGGGACGCTGAGGACAATGCCGCGTCTCCTGCATTCTTCGTTCAGGCGCTCTCGCAACCGGCTGTTTGCGGACACTCCGCCAACCACGGCCAGAGCGTCAACCCCGCCTTGTCGTACGGCGGCCAGCGACTTAGCCACCAACACGTCGACGATCGCTTCTTGAAAACTAGCGGCGAGATCGGCCAGATGACGAGGTTCCTGCCACGTCGGATTATCACGTAGGTAATAGAGCAACGAGGTCTTCAAGCCGCTGAAACTGAATCCCAGGCTGCCAGGCGCCCCCATCGACCTGGGGAAGCGATGGGCGTTGGGACGACCTTGGCGAGCAAGACGATCGATCGCCGGTCCGCCGGGATAGCCGAGCCCAAGCAGCTTTGCCCCCTTGTCGAAGGCCTCGCCTGCGGCGTCGTCCTGCGTGTGACCCAGCAGCCGATACTGTCCTTGTGCCGCTGTAACGTACAGATGGGTGTGGCCTCCGGATACAACGAGCAGCACGGCGCGCCGCGGAAACTCGCTGGCCCCCATCCAGGCGGATGCCATATGCCCCTGGAGATGATTGACGAGCACGAGAGGGACCCGAAGGGCATAGGCACAGGCTTTCGCATAGTTCAAACCAACCAACAGTGCTCCCGCCAGCCCCGGGCCTTGGGTGGCGGCGAGCGCTCTCACGTGGCTCCATGTCCGGTTGGCGTCGCGCAAGGCTTGTTGCACGACGATATCGACAGATTCGATATGCCGACGGGCAGCCAATTCAGGTACTACTCCGCCGTAGGGGGCGTGGGTATCGACCTGGCTGCTGACGACGTTAGACAAGATCGGGCCGTCCAGCGCGATGACGGCTGCAGCTGTTTCATCGCAGGAGGTTTCGACGGCCAGGAGGCAATTTTTTAAAGAAGAAGGCTTCATGTAACGTTGAGACTGTTCCAAACGATGGTGGCGGGAAACTCTGTAAATTACACGGCCTCCGCGGGTTCGTCCCGCGGAGGCCGTCATATCCACGATGTGATGTGCGCAAGTTGGCGGACAAGAAGGGTATGGTCACACCTCCGCCAACGCGCCGATTTCCTCGAACGACGGGGAACCGTCCCTCAAGATAACCTTCACGCGTCGCGCTTCCTTGAACCGTCCCTTGATGAGTTCTTCCGACAGCGGATCGCCAAGGCTACGCTGTATCGTCCGCCGCATTGGACGGGCCCCGTACAGCGGCTGATAGCCTTCCTGTATCAACCAATGCTTGACCTCGTCACTGACCTCCAGTTGCACGCCCTTCTCCAAGAGTCGGTTGTTGAGCTCGGCCA
Organism: Nitrospira sp.; assembly: GCA_036984305.1. Classification (NCBI taxonomy): domain Bacteria; kingdom Pseudomonadati; phylum Nitrospirota; class Nitrospiria; order Nitrospirales; family Nitrospiraceae; genus Nitrospira; species Nitrospira sp. Next base: position 2,150,908 of record BQWY01000001.1, on the reverse strand, counting down.
GCAAGATATCCAGGATCGCAAACAGATGCGGCTTCTCCAACGGATGGAAGACCACGATCTCATCGATGCGATTCAGGAATTCCGGGCTGAAATTACGGCGTAACTCACCCATGACTTCGTCTTTGATCTTCTTCTCGTGGACTGTCGCTTCGGTGCTCTGGAAGCCGAGCGCGACGTTGCGCTGGATAAGCTTGGTGCCGAGGTTGGACGTCATGATGACCACGGTGTTCTTGAAGTCCACCTTGCGCCCTAAGCTGTCGGTCAACACCCCATCGTCCAACACCTGCAAGAGCACATTGAACACGTCGGGGTGGGCCTTCTCGATTTCGTCGAACAGGACGACCGAATAGGGACGACGACGGACCTTTTCCGTCAACTGTCCGCCTTCCTCGTAGCCGACATATCCGGGCGGAGCGCCGAAGAGTCGGGAGCTGGTGAACTTTTCCTGATACTCGGACATGTCGACACGAATCAACGCATCCTCAGTGTTGAAGAGGAATTCAGCCAGGGCACGCGCGAGTTCCGTCTTCCCGACACCCGTCGGACCCAGGAAAATAAACGACCCAATAGGCTTCTTGGTTTCCTTGAGACCCGCTCGAGACCTGCGAATGGCCCTCGCCACGGCCGAGATCGCCTCGTCCTGGCCGACCACACGGCGGTGAAGAAACTCCTCCATCCGAAGCAGTTTGTTCGACTCTTCTTCCTCGAGCTTGAAGAGCGGAATGCCGGTCATTTTTGAGACAACGTAAGCGACGTCCTCCTTGCTGATGACGGGTTTATGCTTCTCCTGGCTCTTCTTCCATTCACGCTTCGACTCTTCCAGCAGCTTCCGAAGCCGTTCCTCTTCTTCTCGGTGGCGCACGGCCTCCTCGAAGTTCTGCATGGAAATCGCGACCTCCTTTTCACGCGAGACTCGCTTGAGCTCTTGCTCCAGCGCCTTCAGCTCTCCCGGCAACGCGTAGGTCTGGAGTTTCGCGCGCGATCCGGTTTCATCGATCAGATCGATGGCCTTGTCCGGCAGGAAGCGATCCGTGATGTATCGGTCTGAGAGTTTAACGGCTTCGACGATGGCTTCGTCCGTGATTTCGACCCCGTGGTGTTCCTCATACCGATCGCGAAGCCCTTGGATGATGCGAATGGTTTCGTCCACACTCGGCGGTTGTACGTAAATCGGTTGAAAGCGCCGTTTCAGGGCGCCGTCCTTTTCGATGTGCTTACGATACTCATCCAGCGTCGTCGCGCCAATGCACTGAATCTCACCTCGGGAGAGCGCTGGCTTCAGCATGTTGGAGGCGTCGATCGATCCTTCGGCTGCGCCTGCCCCGACGAGCGTATGCAACTCATCGATGAAAATGATGATGTTGCCGGCTTGGGCGATCTCCTTCATGACGACTTTCAGCCGCTCCTCGAACTGTCCACGATACTTCGTCCCCGCCACGAGGGAACCGAGATCCAGCGCGATGACTCGACGATTGAGCAGATTGTCGGGCACCTCGGACGTCACGATGCGCTGCGCCAGTCCTTCCACGATCGCCGTCTTGCCCACGCCGGATTCGCCGATCAAGACGGGATTGTTTTTTGTCCGGCGACTCAGGATCTGCAACACCCGTTCGATCTCATCCGAGCGACCAATCACCGGGTCCAGTTGGCCTTCCTGTGCAAGTTGAGTGAGATCGCGGCCGAATTCATCGAGCGCGGGTGTATTGCTCTTCCGATCTCGCTCCCGCGGGGTAGACTTCCGCAGAAAGGTCACGGTGAGCTGACGTGCGGTGAGAAGGTTGGCTCCCAGGCTCCGGAGAATCTTTCCCCCGATCCCCTCCTCCTCGCGCAACAGGCCAAGCAGCAGATGTTCGCTACCGATATGGTTATGACCGAGGAGGCGAGCTTCTTCGACGGCGTACTCGATGACCTTCTTGACCCGTGGGCTGAAGGGAATTTCCCCGAAGGTCATGGTCGTTCCGCCCCCGGGTAGATTGCGCTCGATTTCGAGTCGGATTTGCTCGGGCGAAAGGCCCATCTTCTTGAGAATCATGAGGGCAATGCCGTCGGATTCCCGCAGGATAGCCAGAACCAGATGTTCCGTGCCGAGGTAATCGTTTTGGTGCCGCTCAGCCTCTTCTCTGGCTAGGATGATGATCTTCCGACCCTTGTCTGTGAATCGTTCGAACATCCTGCCTCCTTGTGGGTGTACGCGGGTAGGAAACGGCTACACACAAGCTCTGAAAAAACCTCGTCTAATTCTAACTATGGGGCGAGCGAGTGTCAAGGTTGGAAGCCATTCCGATACGGGCAGTATCTACCGACGTGTCATCGCTGTTTCGGGCACCCCGATTGATTCGCGGCGACGTGCTCGCGCGTTGACAGCTTTGGAAGCTCACCGATACAATCCACCGCTCTTCAGAGGCCTTCCCAAACGCCTCGGGCAGCAACCTTCATGAAAAGCAAAAGCATCGGCATTCTGACCAAACCCAAATTTCCTGAGATCCAATCCACCTTGCAAAGTGTGGTCTCCTGGCTACGCGCCCGACAGATTGAGACGCTGTTGGATACGACCGCCACGCAACTGCTCGGTGAATCCGGAGGATATCAGAAGACGCAATTGGCGATGAAAGCCGAGGTGTTATTGGTCCTTGGCGGCGACGGGACCATGTTGAACGCCGCCCGCCTCGCTGTGGAGCGAGGCATTCTCATTCTAGGGGTGAACATGGGCGGACTTGGTTTCTTGACCGAAGTCCGGTTGGACAACCTCTATCCTTCTCTCGAGCGTGTGTTCGCGAACGATTATGTGGTGGACGAACGCTTGATGCTGAGGACGCACGTACATCGGCATGGCGAGACGGTTACCAAAGGTGTCGTGCTGAATGACGTCGTGATCAGCAAGGGCACGCTCGCACGGATGATCGACGTCACCGTTGCGATTCAGGGTCAGTTCGTCACCAATCTCCGGGGAGATGGTCTGATCGTCAGCACGCCAACGGGATCCACCGCCTATTCGTTGTCCGCTGGAGGTCCCATTATCGATCCTGCCGTCCAATGTTTAATTCTGACGCCGATTTGCCCTCACACACTGACACATCGCCCCCTCATTGTGTCTGCGGATGCAGAAATCGAAGTCACCCTGACCAGCAAGGACGACGGCGCAATGGCGACCATGGATGGACAGGTGGGAGTCGCCTTATCGCACGGCGATTCGATTGAGATCAGGCAATTGGACAAGCGAACCAGGCTGATTCGCTTTCCGGAAACCCGCTACTACGAAGTGTTACGGGAGAAGCTGAAATGGGGAGACGGATAGCGAGCCCGTCGCTACCCTGATGATTTGTCGATACAGCCCAGCATGTCCTGATTGCTGACGTACTTAAAGTCGCCGATACAATCTGCGGTTCCCCTGAAGGCTTTCTCGGCTGTCTCGAGTGCTCGCAGCCCGCTCACATCAACCGGTCGACTCTTGCGTCCTGTCAGTTTCGCCATGAGCGTGTCCTTGACGGTTTTCGCATCGCTTCCCTTCGGGAGCGTCGAGAGGTAGCGCATGACGACCTCCGCGCACCAATCCCCGTCCCGTTTGGCGACACCGACGAGCCCCTCGCTGGCCTTCCTAGCCCACCCGGCGAGAAACATACCATCCAGCGGTTTGCCGCTGGTTTCGTCGTAGGCTTGAAACAGCGCGTCATCCGGGTCGTTGCTTGTCTTGTTCGGATTGGTGACGAACACCCCGTTTTTATAGGGTAGCCCGACGCTCTCATCCACTTTGTCGCCAACGGCAAAGATCACGCTGTCGCAGGGAAACTCGTAATATTCCTTTAAGCCGACCGCCGCGGTGTCTTCACCTTTAGGAGCGAGCTTGTTGTCTTCCATTTCCAGCGCGCGTACGCGATTGGCGCCATCGACCAGAACGCGCTTCGGCGAGGCGAGAAACCTGAATCCCATCTTGGAATGGCTGCCGGTCGCCTCGCATTTGGTGAACTCGCCCGTGAGATCCTGGTAAATCTGGTCGGGATTCTGCCCAACGGCGATCAGGCGCTCCTTGATACGGGCAAACTCGTTCTTGATCCCTTCCAGATCCATGTTGGCACAGACCGCCCGGATTTCCTTCGGGTTGTATTTGCGCTCAGCCGGGCCTCGGCGCACGATCGCGGTCACGCGGTCCACCTTCTTATAGCGAATCAGCCAATGTGCGATGTCGACCATGACGTCCCCTGCGCCGATGACGGCCACATGCTTTCCCATGTCAAAGGGGCGGTCCCCAAATCCGGGAAGTCGATTGAAGTGATACACGACGTCCTTGGCATGAAAAACACCGTTTGCGCTGTCGCCCTCGACTCCGATGGCTTTTGTGCCTTGCGCGCCGATTGAAAACACCACGGCACTGGCCCCCAGTGCGCGCACGTCATCCACGGAGAGGTCCCTGTCCTTTCCGACCGTGACGTTCCCCAAATAGTGGACGTTCGGCTGTTGCAGCAGTTCCCAATACTGCTTCTTCAAGCCACCGCGCAACTTCAGTTTGGACGGGAAAATGCCATATTCTGCAAGGCCACCGAATTTGATGTCACGATTCAGGACGATCACCTGATGCCCGGCCTTGGCCAAGGATGCGGTGACCGCCAGTCCGGCGGGACCAGCCCCGACTACAATAATCACATGCGAGATCTGTGCGCTCATGCCATATGTCCTGGGAAAAGTGAATCAAAAATGTCAAGAACCCAATAGTTTCGCGGACGTTAGCACAGCTGCTTTTCAGCTGTCAAAGCTGGATGGGCATTTGTCCCGGTAGGCAGCCAACCCGTTCCAAGCGCCATCCCGACCGAAGACGAGCGTCGTCCCTGCCGACGGAGCGTTGTTACCCCCCTGCACTGCCGACTGGACCACCCGGTTTGGTCATTCGCCAGGGATCGAGGAGCTGGGCGAGGCGCTTTTCCGGCAGCACGCGTTGGGTCCTCGCAATCTCTCGGACGGTCTTGCCGGATCGATACGCGTCCTTCGCGATCTTGGCAGCAGCTTCGTATCCGATAGCTGGGGCAAGAGCTGTGCACATTGCCAAGCTTTCCTCGATCAGCCCCTTACAGCGTTCCTCGTTCGCCTTGATCCCTTCAATGCATTTCGCGGCAAAATTATTGGACGCAGAAGCGAGCAGTTCGATCGACTGAAGAAGATTGTAGGCCATGACCGGCAGCATCACGATGAGCTCAAAATTAGCGGCTTGCCCCCCGACGGTCACGGTCACGTCGTTGCCGATGACCTGAGCGCAGACCATGGTGACCGATTCAGCAATGACAGGATTGACCTTTCCCGGCATGATGGAGGAACCGGGTTGCGTTTCCGGGAGGTTTATTTCCCCCAATCCACATCTGGGCCCGGAACCGAGCCAGCGCATGTCGTTGGCGATTTTCATGAGACTCACGGCAATGGTTCGCAGTTCCCCACTCGCCTCCACGAGAGAGTCTTGAGCCGATTGAGCTTCGAAATGATTGGCGGCCTCTCTAAAGGAGCACCCCGTTTCTTTGGATATAATGGCCATCACCTTGGCTGCAAACTTCGGATGACAATTCAAACCTGTCCCGACGGCCGTTCCTCCCAGGGCGACCTCGCACAATGTCTCCTGTGCCCGCCGGGCTCGTAGGATTCCCAATTCGATCTGCCGCGCGTAGCCACCGAACTCCTGCCCGAGACGCACCGGGGTCGCGTCCTGCAAATGCGTACGTCCGATTTTTACGACCTTATCGAACTCACGGGCTTTGTGGATCAGCGCCCTGTGCAATCGCGTCAACGACGGGATGAGTTGCGTCTTGATGGTTTCCGAGGCAGCAATGTGAATGGCCGTGGGAATGACATCGTTGCTCGATTGCCCGAGGTTGACATGATCGTTCGGGTGGACGAGCTTACTGCCGCGCCTTCCGCCGAGTAGTTCAGTGGCGCGATTTGAAATGACCTCGTTGGCATTCATATTTGTCGAGGTTCCGGAGCCGGTCTGAAAGATATCGACGGGAAACTCGTCGTCCAGCCGCCCCTCTGCCACTTCCGTCGCGGCGCGTCGGATGGCATCAGCGTATTTTTTTTGCAGGAGGCCGAGCGATGCATTGACAGAGCCTGCCGCGCGTTTGATCAATCCCATTGCGCGAATGATGGACCGAGGCATGCGCAGCGGGCTGATCGGGAAATTCTCGATCGCACGTGCGGTCTGGACGCCGTAGTAGGCGGCGGCAGGAACTGCAAGTTGGCCCATGGTGTCATGCTCGATTCGGGTGGTGACCCGAAGCGTTCCATTGCCGGTGGAGCGGTGCGATGTGACGGAAGTCCGGAAGGGTGCACGGCGACGAACAGTTTTCATAGTTTTAGCTCCCTGTGAACTAACGAGTTGGCAAGGGCGCCATGATAAACTTCCCGGAATTCGTTTCACAAGAGCTTGCCGAGGTTGTGGACGGTCTGAATCGGATGGAGCGGCTGATGCGGTAATTTCGATGCTGGATAGTCCGCATGCCTCGCGGCAGCAGCGGCTCGGGCTAGGGGGAGATATACGCGACGGCCCGCATGTGGCAGGCCGTCGTATCTTCTGTCTACGGACGAGATGTGGCGATTATGCGACCTTGACGTCGATCGCCTTCGGCTTCACCTTCTCGGTCTTCGGGAGGTGCAGGTTGAGAATCCCGTCCTTGTACTCTGCCTTCACGGCTCCCTCATCCACCGATTCGGGGAGCGTAAAGCTTCGCACGAAACTTCCATAGGAGCGTTCCACCCTGTGGAATTTCCTCCCCTTTTCTTCCTTCTCCTGGCGGCGTTCACCCTGAATCGTAAGGACGCCGTCCTCCACGGATACCTTGACGTCTTCCTTTTTCACTTCCGGTAACTCTGCCTTAATAAGATATTCGCCATCAGTTTCGCTGATATCGACCGTCGGAATCCAATCGGCCACGGTCAGCGTTTCCTTCCCCGACGGACGTGCCGCAGGGCGGGCAAACACCCGGTTGAGTCGATCAGACATTTCCTCAAGTTCACGAAACGGATCCCACCGTACGAGTGTCATGGTAGACCTCCTTCTTCTTTCCTAATTGTGGTTTAGCAACTGCTACTGATACCGGCGCGGCGCCCGCTCAACTTTCTGACTTTTAGATAACCCGGCCTATCGCGGAGTCAAGGGGGGATGTACGGACTATCGCTGCGTCATCGGTACGTAGGGGCGATTGTGCTCGCCCGCATAGACCTGGTCGGGCCGGAAAAGCTTGTTCTCGCGGAGTTGTTCCATCCAATGAGCCAACCAGCCCGACACGCGGGCCATTGCAAAGAGGGGCGTAAACAGGTCGGTGCTTATGCCCATTTTGTCATAGACAACCCCCGAGTAGAAATCGACGTTAGGATGGAGACCCTTCCCTTGCAGCAACTCGCCGGCTACGCGCTCGACTTCCACTGCGGTGTCGTACAGGGGTGAGGTCCCGCATTCCTCGAATAACCGTTGGCAGAGAGTCTGCAAGACGGTTGCCCGTGGATCTTTCACCTTGTAGACGCGGTGGCCGAACCCCATGAGTTTTTTCCTGTCTCGGAGTAATGCCTCGATATAGGGGCGAACCCCCGCCGGACTGCCAATGGCCTTCAGCATCAAGACCACCTCTTCATTGGCTCCGCCATGCAGAGGGCCTTTTAGGGCGCCTATGGAGGAGGCGACCACGGTATACGGGTCAGCCAATGTGGAGGCGGTGACCAGACCGGTGAATGTGGAGGCATTCATCGTGTGCTCAGCGTGCAGGATCAGGCAGTCGTCGAAGATCTCGGACCAGAGCGGATGAGGCAGACGCTCGGTCAACATGTACATGAAGTTGTCACTGAATCCCAAGTCGTCACGTGGTGGCACCGGGTCGTCACCATGCCGGAGTCGAGCCCAGGCGGCGACGATCGTCGGCAATTTTGCGACAAGCCGCACAGCGGACCAGTAATTGTTATCGGTGTCATCTACCTTGCGCCCGGGATAAAACATTCCCAGTGCCGCCACAGCCGCCTGGAGAGCATCCATCGGATGACCATGTTCGGGTAAGCACTTCAGAAGGTCGATGATGCGGAACTTGATCCGGCGATGATGCATGATATCGCCTGTCCAGCGCGCGAATTCAGCCTTCGTGGGCAGTCGATTAAACAGCAACAAGTAGGCTGTTTCGAGATAAGAAGAGTGGGCGCAGAGTTCTTCGACCCGTATGCCGCGGTATTCCAACACACCGTGTTGTCCATCGACATCGCTGATGGATGACGCGGCGGCGGGGACTCCGGCGAGACCGGGCATGAAGTCGTGAGGCATAGCGGATTATCTCCCCAGTTATTGCCTGGGCGACGATGGCTGCTCGACGCCCAAATCAGATCATTGTCGCCTGAATTGGTTCATCTGTCGAGCGTCGAGATGGGCTATCACTGCCGGTCTCAGCGGCACGTGCAGAAAGTACCTGCCTTGCATTGTTCTAATTGGGGTTGGCATACTGAAACAAGATCCGTGTAACTGCGTGGGAGGAACGGTGGCGCGTATAATTGTGCTCGCAGGAGCTGTGCTTCTCATGATCGCCGTGGTCACTGCCGCGGTCATCTCGCGGTCTTCCAAGGATGAGGTTGCGATCTCAAACCACCCGCCATCATCGGCTCCCGGACAAAAGAGGATCGGGAACAGCGCAATTGGGCACGGCGGGCCGTCCCCCGTCGAAAATTTCGCCCCCTCCGAACATGGATTGCAGAATAAAGACGTACGTCCTGTTTCGCCGGAAACTTACCCGTAAGTCCGTCATGGAGCCAAGCGTGATCAGGATAGTCTTTCGAGTGTGCTTGGTCTTGCTACTGGGGCTTGGAACCTGGCCTCTGGGGACCCCGGCTGCGCAAATGGGAGTTGATGGCACACCCTTTGTCTTTGCGGTGGTGACGGAAGTTCCGAAGGATCGCAGCGTCGTCACGGCGCAGGTGGCCGACGAAGGCGGTGTGAGCGAGACCAAGTTGATGCCGATTGAATCCCTCTTGAACAACACCATCTGGCGAAACCTGGAAATTTGCCATTCGCTCAGGATCGACGTCAAACGGGTGGCGGACGGTTATCAAGTGCTTGGGGTCAGGGCACTGGATGCCAGCATGCTGCCCATGAGCTTGCAATCGATCGCGGGCGACTGCCTGATCAAAAAAGCGGTGGAAGTGGCACCTCTGGTGGACTGAGCGGTTCTTCCTGCGAAGCTTGGTTTCGAATTTTGAATCAGATGCGCGGTCTTACGCCATGCTAAGTGTAGTGCAGGCCGGGCACGTGGTGGGTTCGACATCGGCGTTATACTCTTCTGACGTCAGCACAAAGGGTTGCTGACACGCCGCGCACGTTCGAATTTCGAAATACGCCACACCTTTCTCATCGATTTCCGTAGGTAATAGCAACTCGCCAGGGTCGTAACCTACCGTTTCGCCATCTTCGAACTTGACGACACCGAGCCGCACGTTGAACAATTCGAACGTCGCCTCGGTCCCCTTTCGGTTTTCAAGATGTCCGAGCACATAGACGGGCTGGCCCTTTCGTTTGGTCCGCAGGTCACGAAGTGTACGCATACTGTGGGTCGCGACCGCAAAACTCCCGGTGGAACTGGTGCCGACAGTGGACATGATCAATCCTTTCGCCCTTTCAGCCGATCTCGCGGCTGGTTATCACGTGAAGAATGTAACAGCGACCTTCGACTCGTCAAGAGGCTCGACAATACCTTGGAAAGGAGTGATTTCGTGTCCACCATTACCGTGTATCACAAGCCGACCTGCTCCACGTGCCGTCACGCGGTGCAGATACTCAAGGAAGAAGGGGCCGACGTTGACACAGTCGACTATTACAAAGCGCCACTGACCGCCGCACAGCTGAAGGACTTGCTAAGCAAAGCGGGGCTATCGCCTCGGGAGGTTTTGAGAACCAAGGAAGAACTGTATACGGGACTCAAACTTGGGGAAAAAACGCTCTCGGACGACGAACTCATTGCCTTGATGGTCAAGCACCCGGACTTGATCCAGCGACCTCTTGTTCGGAAGGGCGATCGTGTGGTCCTGGCGCGGCCCGCGGAACGCGTGAAGGACCTGCTTTAATCCGACGGCGTCCACGTCAGTCGGTTGGAGACAGGATCGAATCCCACGATCAGCCGACCTTGGATCACCGACAGCAACAGATCTCCGACGAGCGTGCGACGCCAACCGTCCAAGACGGGAATGGTCGTGTCACCGGTCGACGGCGCCTCCACAAGCTTCTGCAGGTCACTCGTGGTGGCGAGCAGGGTCGGAGCGATACCCACTTCTGCCGCCCGCGCTTTCAGCACTGCTTGAAGCAGTTCGAGTTGACCGGCCGATTCAGGTTCAGAACGGCGCTCCGACGGAACTTCCGGCCACTCGGATCGCGGCAATGCGAGCGCCTCGCGAATAATCGCCACAAGCGTCTCCCCGTTGCGGTCCACTTCACCTGGGTGCAATCCTCTCATCCCTTTGAGATCCGAGATATTGGTGGCGTGCTGCCGTGCCAGCTGCAGGAGAACTTCGTCGCGCATGATCCGCCCACGGGGCACATTGCGACGGCGGGCTTCCGTCTCGCGCCACGTCGACAAGGCACGGAGGACGGCGACCTGACGCGGTTTCAGGTTCTCCCATCCTCGAATGCGTTGATACCGTTCTTGCGTGCCACGTTCCTTCTCCACGACGGCGTTTTCCAGGCGCCGGAATTCTTCGGCTGCCCACTCGAGCCGCCCCAATCGCGAGAGGCGCTCGAGCAGATGATCGTGAATGCCCAAAAGATATTGAACGTCCTCCAAGGCATAGGCTACCTGCTCCGGGGACAATGGGCGCTGACTCCAGTTCGTAAAGGTATGCGATTTAGCCAGTCGCGTCCCATGGACTCGCTGCACTAAATTGGCGTAGGCAATTTGTGCACCGTGCCCGACCATCGCAGCGGCGATTTGCGTGTCGAAAAATGGTCGAGGAATGCCGCCGGTATGGGCGGCAAAGATCTCCAGATCCTGGCGTCCGGCGTGCACGACCTTTTCGATGTCGCCTGAAGCAAGCAACTCCCAAAAACGCTGTAGTGGCTCGGCTCCCTGCAGGGCTGGAAAATCCAATACGGCGTGGTGATCGCCCGTACTGACCTGGATTAACTCCAGCCTGGGTACAAACGTGTCCTCACCGATGAACTCGGTATCGACGGCGATGCGGGACGCGGTGCGCAGTCGATCGCACAGCCTCGTCAGTTCGTCAGGTGTCGCGATATAGTGAGCCGAATTCGAATCGGGCATGACGTTATTCGGTGGGACGATATTCTCGTTGTTTTCCAGGCTCCACACTGGAGAGGCTCAGGTATTCCTTTAAGAACTGATACGCCTCGATGATTCGCTGGAGTTCAGGTTCACGGGAGCGATCTCCATCATTGGCGTCAGGGTGCAGGTCCTTTGCTTTGAGCCGAAAGGCGCGCGTCACGTCCAGCAGGGAGCTTCCTTCCTCGACACCGAGTACTTCAAATGCTTGAAAGGCGGTGCGAATTTCGCTCTTGGGGGCTGCCCCGTCCCACGTATTTCCGCTGCCGGCGGTTTTTAAGAAATCCGAGAGATTGATTTTGCGGCGGCGACGACGAGGACGCTCCCGTGCCTCGCTGTCCATCTCGTCCCATCGATCTTCCATGAAGGCAAGGCGAGACTCGAGACGAATGGCGTTCGAGAGATCCTGCACGCTGTCAAGTTCATCTTCGATCGTTACGAGAGAATGCGCGATCTCTTCGAGCCCCTGCTCGATCCGAAAGTAGCTGTCGGTCCGGGCTTCCATCATGTATTCAATGGCAAAATCTAGACTCTGCTCCGCCTTCCCGCGCAACACCTCGATGCGCCGGCGCATGCCGTTTTGGTACTTCAGGAGTTTTCGCTGGGTGAACGCCATGGATATGATGTGCGACTCACGCGGGGGCATTCTAGCACAGTCGCCTTGCACGCGGCAGACTGCAGCAGAGCCACAGAGGTGAAGTCGTTGGGCCGGGGGCGGACCGCCGTGTCGATCCGCGCGATGAAACTAGAACGCGTTGGCTTCGTCAGGAGGGCGTCCACCGCGCCTGGCCACGCCGGTTTCGCGTGCAGCGGATGCCACGGCGGCGGCGATGCGAGGGACCACTTGCTTGTCGAAAATACTCGGAATAATGTAGTCCTCTGTCAGCGCCTCGGGAGGGACGGACTCCGCCAGGGCGCGGGCGGCCGCCAGCTTCATGGGTTCGTTGATTTCCCGAGCCAAGACGTCCAGAGCGCCGCGAAAGATACCCGGATAGGCCAACGCGTTGTTGATTTGATTCGCATAATCGGACCGCCCTGTCGCAAATACCCGAGAAAGTGAATCACCCTTGAGTGGGGCGATCTCCGGATCGGGGTTCGCCAGTGCAAAGACGATCCGATCGGGATTCATGAGAGACAGGTCTTCCGGAGTGAGGATGTTCCCGACGGAAAGCCCGATAAAGACGTCCGCATCCTTCAACGCGTCCTGCAGTCGCCCGGTTGGACGTTCTTTTTGAATGTAGGCTTGAATCCGGTCGCGGCCCTCGCGCAGCGTCTCGCCCTCGCCGGTTAGGACGATGCCTTCCGGCTCGATCCCTTTGAGATGCGTGACCCCGGCGGCGAGCAACATCCGGCAGCAGGCGGTACCGGCGGCTCCGAGCCCATTGACGACGACACGCACGTCTCCAATGTGCCTTCCAGTGATCTTGAGCGCATTCGTCAGAGCCGCCAAAATCGCCACGGCCGTACCATGTTGGTCGTCGTGCATCACGGGAATATCCAGTTTGGCCTTCAGCTTCGCTTCGATCTCAAAGCAGCGCGGCGCCGCGATATCTTCGAGGTTGATCGCTCCGAATCCTGGAGCGATCCCCTGAACGATTTGTACGATCTCATCGGGGTCTTGCGTGCTGAGGCAAATCGGCCACGCATTGATGTCCGCCAGTTCGCGAAACAGCATCGATTTGCCTTCCATGACAGGGAGCGCCGCCTCCGGCCCGAGGTTGCCCAATCCGAGAACGGCGGACCCGTCCGTCACGATGGCGACGCTGTTCTGTTTGGTCGTAAAGGCGAAGACTTTGGATCGATCGCGGGCGATGGCTTGTGAGACACGACCGACGCCGGGCGTGTAGGCCATCGACAGCATGTTGCGCGTTTTCAAGGGATAGCGACTCTGCACGCGAATCTTCCCGCTCAGATGGAAAAGGAAAATGCGATCCGAGGCATAGAGCACGGTGATGTCCGGTAGGGAATTGAGGCGCTTCAATACCTGCTCCCCGTGTTCCTCGTCCCGCACTTCAAACGTGATGTCGCGCACCACGCGATCGGCGCTTGCGGACACGATGTCGACGGCGCCTAAATTGGCTTTTTCCTCGGCAAGGAGGGCTGCGACCTGGGCGAAGATGCCGGGACGATTGCGGAGTTCGAGTCTGGCGGTAAGCCGGTAATTCGCATACGGACCGTAGTCAACCATGAACCATCCTCACGATTTTAGCGTACCACCAGTTTTTCTCTTTACATAGGAAAAATTTCAACGGATATGGCGGACCTGGCCGGCTCCGTAGCGGCGTGAGTGCTCCCGGGCCGGTCGGAGGCGACCACGAACTGAGTCCGAGGGACGGGCACACTGCATCGGGTTGACCCTGTGGAGTGCCGATGCTACCGTGCCCTATGAGTCATCACGCTCCCGGCAATCGGCCCGCCAACCGCCTCATTCACGAGACCAGCCCCTATCTGCTCCAGCACGCTCACAATCCCGTGGACTGGTATCCGTGGGGCCCCGAAGCGCTCGCGGTCGCCAAGCAGCAGAATCGCCCGATTTTGCTCTCGATTGGGTACTCGGCTTGTCATTGGTGTCACGTCATGGAACGCGAGTCCTTCGAAAACGAAGATATCGCGTCTGTGATGAACCAATATTTCGTCTGTATCAAAGTCGATCGTGAAGAACGGCCCGATCTCGACGAGATTTACATGCAAGCCACGGTCACCATGAACAATGGACATGGCGGTTGGCCCATGACGGTATTCCTGACGCCGGAGCAGCAACCCATTTTTGCCGGGACGTATTTTCCCCCGACGGATCGATACGGGAGACCGGGCTTCAAGAGCGTGCTAGTAAAAGTCGCCGAGGTGTGGAAGCAGGACGCCGCAGGCTTGCGTGAACAAGCAGCACAGTTCACGGACCGTCTGAAACGTGAAGTCCATGTGTCGGCGCCCGTGTCGATCGGCGATGCGGAACTGACTCGGGCCGTTGAACAATTCCGGGAGGACTTTGACGACCGGTACGGCGGATTCGGCAGCGCCCCCAAATTTCCCCCGGCGACAGGCTTGTCCCTTCTGATTCGAGCGTCGCATCGCCGCCAGGATCCCAATATTCTGAACATGGTCCGAAAAACGCTCGACGCCATGGCAGCCGGCGGGATTTACGACCATGTGGGCGGGGGGTTTGCCCGTTATTCGACTGACGAGAAATGGTTGGTCCCCCACTTCGAGAAGATGTTGTACGACAATGCCTTGCTGGCAAAGGTGTATGTCGAGGCGTTTCAGGTCACGCGCGAATCACGATACCGGCGAGTGGCGCAGGAGACCCTGGACTATGTCCTACGGGAGATGACGGGTCCGGAGTCGAGATTCTATTCCGCGACCGATGCGGACTCGGAGGGAGTCGAGGGGAAATTTTTCGTATGGACTCCGAACGAGATCCTTGCGGCTGTCGGTGACGAAGAAGACGCGCGCCGGTTCTGCGCCTATTACGACATTACGCCGGCCGGAAATTTCGAACATGCCAATATTCCCAACACCCCAGAACCGCTCCAAGACATCGCTCGCCGTCTAAGCGTCTCCGCGGAGGACTTGCAGACGAGTCTCGATCGAGCCAGAGCGGCTGTGTATGCGGCGCGCGCGAAACGAGTCTCTCCCGGTTTGGACGACAAGACCATCGTCTCGTGGAACGGCCTCATGATCAGTGCGTTGGCTGAGGGAGCACGCGTGCTCGGGACGCCTCAGTACCGTGTGGCTGCCACAAGGGCTGCCGACTTCCTCTTGGCTGCCATGCGACGACCAGACGGACGTTTGTTCCGTACCTACCGGATGGACCGTCCGCAACATGCCGCCTGTCTCGAAGACTATGCCTGCTTGTGCGAGGGCCTTATCGATCTCTATGAGGCCGGTGCAAACGAATCGTACCTGCGGTCGGCGGTCGAGTTAGCCGAGATCATGGTCCAGGATTTCCGTGACGATGAGCGCGGTGGATTTTATACAACGGGAGCGAGCCATGAAGCTCTCATCGTGCGTGGACGAGAAGGACCCGATGGCGCCACGCCGAGTGCGAATGCCGTGGCGGCCTTCGTCCTGGCGCGTCTGTCCTTTCATTACGGACGGAATGATTGGCGTCAGATCGCGACGACGGCCATCCGTATCTATGGTAGGGCGATGGGGCGTTACCCGCGAGCCTTTGCCAAGAGTCTCATCGTGGCGGATTTTCTGCTCGCACGCCCCGTGGAACTGGCGCTCATCGGTACACCAGGGGAAGCGGGATACGAGGCGCTTGCCGCCTCGATCAATGCACAGTACCTGCCGAACCGGGTCGTGGCGCATCATGCGCCGAGCGACGGGGTCAGTTCCCACCCTCTCCTCGCGGGTAAGACGTTGGTTGCTGATCGGGCGGCCGTTTACGTGTGTAAGGATTTTGCTTGTCAGACGCCCATGACTCGAGCGGATGACCTGCCGGCGATGCTCGGTAGATCCATGGCAGGCGACGCGAATGCGCCGGACTCACGACGGTCGTTGACCGGTGCGAGGATTACCGGGTCGGCCACATCGCAGGGTACCGGTGCATATGCATCGCGGCACCTGGCCGCAGCGACGAGGGCACCAATGTCGGTTGAGGCCTACACAAACTTCGGTGAGACCGGCTGGACGACGAGCCGGCTTGGGTTCGGGTGTTACCGCATCGACACGCAGGAACCCGGACATCGAGAAGCGCTGATCAAAGCGCTCCGCCAGGGTTCTAACGTCATCGATACGTCCACGAACTATTCCGACGGTGACAGTGAGCGATTGGTCGGCTCAGTACTTGCAGAGCTGACTCGGAAGCAGGAGGTGCAGCGTCAGGAAGTCGTCCTGATTTCCAAGATCGGCTACATTCAAGGCCAGAATCACAAGCATGCTGAGCAGCGAGAGAGAGAAGGACATCCCTATCCCGAGATGGTGAAGTACGGCGAGGAACTCTGGCACTGCCTCCATCCGCTGTTTCTTGCCGACCAACTCGAACTATCGCTCGATCGCTTGGATGTGGATACCCTTGATGTCTGTCTGTTGCATAACCCGGAATACTTTCTGCTGGATGCCGTCCAGCGAGGCCAACGTGAACTAGAGCCGCTGCGGGATGAATTCTATCGACGGTTACGTGTTGCCTTCGAGTACTTCGAGCGTCAGGTTGCAGCCGGCCGGATCCGCTTCTATGGGGTATCCTCAAATACCGTCACCGGAGATCCCGCACTACCAGAAACCATCTCGGTATCGCGCATGTGGGATACCGCTCAAGAGGCGGCGCGTGCCGAGGGCCAAGCGGTCAGCCACTTTGCGGTGCTGCAGTGTCCGATCAACCTTTTTGAGTCCAGATCGGCCTTGATTGGAAATGCCGGCGAAGCCGGGCGCGAAACCGTCCTGCAGTATGCGCAGAAGAAGCGCCTCGCCGTCCTTGCCAACCGGCCACTCAATGCCAGCCCGGGGCAAGCCAACACCAAGGGAGCCATCATTCGCTTGGCGGACCCTGTTCACGAGACCGTGACAGGGGACCGCAAGACGCAATTTGCCACTATCGCCGCATTGGAAGCGGAATATCGCCGTGACATCGCTCCGCATGTGCCATACGCAGGGCAGGGTTTGGCCCCGTCGGAGTACTTCACGTGGGCGGAGGAGTTGAGCCGCGTATGGGAACAAGTCAGCGGCATCGAGCATTGGGAGCACATCGAGACACAGATGGTTGCGCCGCACCTCTCGCAGGTCATTCGCGCCCTGGGGCAGGTCTTGACCAATGAACAGGCCGACCGCTGGGATGCCTGGCGCGAGCGGTATGTGCCGGCTTTTCTGGAGCTCCTTCGGTTGCTGCGCCATGAAGCGGCCGAGCGGAGCCGACACCGGCTCGGCCTCATTCATGCCGCGCTCGATCCGCTGATCCCGGAGCACCATCGTGCCGCATCGTTATCGCAACTCGCTCTCTGGGTCGTGGCCAGCACGCCGGGGGTGACCTGCGTGCTCAATGGCATGCGGAGTCCCGCCTATGTGCAGGACTCGATGACGATTTTGCATTGGAGTTTGCTTCCCCACCCCGTTTCGGTGTATGAAAAACTGGAACAGTTAGCCCTCCCCTAGCCTCCTCGAAAAGGAGTTCATGATGACGAGACGACGGATCCCGTGGTGGATAGCGGTCCTCTTGATTGTTATCGGAGTCCATGAAAGCGGCTGTGCCAGCCGCTCGTCGTCCGTCGCGGAGGAGCAACTGCCGGGATCAGGATCGGCGCAGACTGGGCAATTGGAAACACGACCACAGCCGCTGGAGCAAGTGGTGGAAACACCGTTAAGAGACGTCCCGCCGGCGGTCGCTGAATTGGTGCCTGATCTACCGCTTCCGCCCGCACAGCCGGAGACGCCCTATTTGCTCGACGTGCTGTTCGATTTCGATCAGTATGGACTGCGGCTCGATGCCGTCACCGCGGTCGAAACGAACGCGCACAATCTGACGAAGGACGCGAACGTCGGCCAGATTGTTCTGGAAGGTCGAGCGGACGAAGTGGGGACGTCGGCCTATAACATGGTGCTGGGTGAACGCCGCGCTAGAAGTGTACAGCGCTATCTGGAATCACTGGGAATGTCTCAGGGCAACATCACCGTGGTTAGTTATGGAAAAGATCGGCCACTTTGCCTGGAGCACCACCCCGATTGTTGGCAACGGAATCGAAGCGTCCGGTTTCACGTCAAATAATCATCTCTCCCGCAGTTCATCGAGTGCGCGCGTGCACGGACGGCGACCGGCTTCAGTAGCCCGTCCATTCACGTTTGGGACCCCGTCTGCCGCCGGCTAGAATTTACACAACCCTCATCTGTCCGTAATCCCTCGGACTCACCACGACGGTATGCTCCGTTCAAGAATGGATAGTAAGACCACTTACATGAGGAGGTTGCGATGGTACGTGTGGGGCAACTCATGACACAGGATCTGGTCGCCGTCGATGCGGCCACATCAATTTCAGAAATCGCGAGGCTGATGAGCCTGCGCCGCATCGGCAGCGTATTCGTACGGCGGCAGGAGGAGATGATCGGGATCGTGACGGAACCGGACATCATCCGAAAGGGAATCAGCCAGGGGCGGGATCTTCGAACGGTTTCCGCGTTTGAGATCATGAGCAGCCCGATCGTCAGCATCGACGAACGACGTCCGATCACCGAGGCGGCGGATCTCATGCAATCCCATCGCACCAGGCACCTCGCTGTCTCCAAAGGAGATCGGTTGGTCGGGATCGTCTCGGTCAGGGATCTGCTGCACCCGGTCTCGATCGACGAGTTCTAAGCGGTCGGACTCGTCACCTGCGCCTGGTACCTTTCGGTGCGGGTGCAATCTATATTGGGCCTTGCGCCCCCACGAGCAATTCCCCCTCACCGCCTGTTAATCGTTTTTCTTCCCCTGAAGTTTGTAACCAACTCCCCGGATGGTCTGAATGTAGGTCGGTTTCGAGGGGTTGGGCTCGAGCTTTTGACGGAGCGAGTAGACGTGCACATCGAGGGTGTGTTCCTCGAGCGCGAACCCTACACCCCACACGCGATTCAGAAGTTCTTGCCTCGAGTACACCCGATCCGGCGCCTCCATCAACCGATGCAGGATCTGAAACTCCTTCAGTGTAAGGTCGATTAGCCGTCCATCGAGGGTTACCTCATGCCGGTCCATGTTCATGCGGATAGGCCCGACCTCATAATGTGATTGAGACGTTTTGTCCAGTTGCTGCCGTCGCAAGAGAGCCCGAATCCGGGCCGCCATCTCTCGATAGCTTTCCGTGCAGATCACCGCATCGCTTCCCGCGATGAGATCCTCCAAGCACTCATCGTCACGGCATGGCAGGCCTGGAGGTTGGATGCTCACCAACAAGATCGATGCCTTCCGGATTGCATCCACAAGGTCTCCGTGTAGGTCTCCGCGCGTCCTTTCGCTTCGATCGATCAAGACGAGGCTCGTGGTCTGCTCGCGTAGTTTCAGTAGGCCCTCATAGACGCTCTTGGCCCATTCCATCACATGCCCCTGTCCACGAAGTTGCTTCTCCAGGGCATGTGCGAAGGAATCGTTTCCTGATACGAGCAAGATGGGTGAGGCCACCATCGCGAGTGAAGCTAAACTCATAAATGGTAAGCACAGGATAAGAGCGGCCGGTTACGGTCGGTTCATCGTGCCGTTACACCTGCGTAAATGTATGCACAGCCCGCTACCTTATCGAGACGGTGGTCCAATCTGGAAGCGCAAGCTAGGTCCCCTCCTGAAAATGTAACGCCGATGTAACCATGTCGTGAGTTACCTGATATGGGCGGTGCATATACGTGTCAACCGTGGCACTACATACTTGGTTCTTCCGAAAGGAGCGACGTGCTTTTGGCGAGAACAGTCACCTGGATTGAAGTAGACATTTTCTGGCACTTACATAGTTCACACAAAGGAGGTATGCGTGGAAATTTGGGATTGTGTGCATCGACAAAATGAAATCGAAGGGAGAAAACGCTGCGGCGTCCGGGCCGTCTGGTGTCTGTACGGCCTCATGGCTGCAGTCATGGTGGTCGCCAGCGTCTCGGCACCACGGATGGCTGGAGCACAGGACAGTGCTCCGACTGAGCCGCCGACCCTGGAAAGTGAGTCACCTGTGCAGCCTCAGCCCATGCCCACGCGACGATCGCTAGGGTATACTGAAACGACCCCGAGCTTGCTCGAGGATGTCCTGCTCGAGAAGGGGGTCATCACGACCGACGATTGGGCACGCATCAAGGCCGAGGAGGAACAGAAAGCCGCTCGCGACACGGCTGAACAGGGGTTGTTTGCGAATCCACGGTGGTACGATCGTATTCGCCTCAACGGGTATGTTCAATTGCGCTATTCATTGAATGACAATTCGACGAATGGGGATACTTCGCTCACGGATTCGAACGCAACCAACAATCCGCAGAAGTTTTATTTCCGGCGCATTCGAATGCCGATTGCGGGTCAAGTTTCAGAGCGCTTATTCTTCTACACCCAAATGGCGTTCGAAGGCACGGGATTCGATACCGGCGACACGCCGGATATTATCGACGCATTCGGCGATTACTTGCTGACCAAGGACCGTCAGTTCCGCCTCCGCTTTGGTTTGCAGCGAGTCTTGAACTCGTTCGATACTAGCCGGAGCAGCTCGCAGCGTATCGAGCTGGATCGGCACGAATCGGTTCAAAGCGGCGCACCGGGAGAGCGCGATCTGGGCATTTCATTCTTTTGGACCTCGAAGATCGCCCAGGCCCGGTACCAACAGCTCGCCCAGTACCACAATGGCCCAGGCGATTACGGCAATTTCGGCGTTATGGTGTACAACGGCCAAGGGCGGAACAAGCCCGAGCTGAACGCCAATAAGGCCATTTCGGCTCGCCTCGGACACCCCTTCGAACTGCCCAATGGACGGTTGTTCGAAATTGGATTGTATGGCTACTTGAATGAGTTCGTCGCCACTGGAACCGGTGCAATCAACAGCACGGCGGTCACCCGTTGTGCCAATGCCCGGCTCAGCAACGGCGGCTGTCAAATCAAGGATCAGCGCCTGACCGGCTATTTCTGGACGCCCCCGCAACCCTGGGGCATCTTCGGTGAGTACACCATCGGACGTGGACCGGAGCGGGACGATCAAGGCATCCTGCGAGAACAGTCGCTGAGTGGTGGCTATCTCGAGGGAAACTATTCGTGGCGCTATTCCGACGTCGGCCTTTTAACACCATACGTGCGCTGGGGCACGTATTATGGTGGAAACAAGAACTCGCAGGGGGCCGACTATATGACAAGGAACGCCCAAGTGGGTGTGGTGTGGGAACCTGATACCCACTGGCGCTTTGTAGTCGAATACCTCTTCAAGCACGGCGCCACCACGAAAAACATGCAATACGCCACAGCACAGGATGTATTCAATATGAGCATGCTTCGATTTCAAGCCCAGTGGTTCTGGAACTAGGATCTTGCATTTTAGCCCGGCCCCGCTATTCCCGCGTGGGGCCGGGCTAGGCTCTCCTGAGACCTCTAACGACGCTCCCCCGTTGCGCGCGGCATGTATCTCGATGTCTTTCCCTGAGCTTCGCGCATATCCGAGGGCGGCACCTGGCAGGCTCTCAACCATCTTCGTTGCCCATTGACCGAGTAGGTGAAACCCACGGGGCGGGCGGCATTCGCTTGGTTCAGGTTGAAAGCACGTGGCATGTTCGACCGTCACATCGAACTCCCAACGTTTAAGAGGGATTGGCATGCCTCAGCCCTTTGCCGGGCCTAGGCAATGCGATGAGATGTCAGTGAAGGTGGCGGGTCAGCTGAGATATCAACGACCTCGGCATTCTACGGTCATTATTCGGAGTCAATTCGCCTCGTGCTGCCAAGGAGGTTGGCACACGTATTTGCGTGGATACGCACGTGAAGATAAGACTTACGGGCTGCTGGAGTGCAGATGATATCGCTGTCACCTACCAGGGATATTGGGGTAGCCGCCTACGACTCGCCCCAATATGATGAGGAAGGAGCCGGAAACAATTGGAAAGCTTGCGCACGAGCGGTTATTTCTTTGTACTTGCAGGCCCTCCTGAGTCTTTCCGCGACCGCATGGCGAGCATCGGATCGATCACGAGAATCTTCGAGTGATCGTAGCTCCACGTCAATTCCTGCGGATGCACCTCTGCTTCTGGTCGTGCAAACTGGAGACTGAACTGCCGGGACCCAGCGGGCATCAATGGGTCCTCAGTTGGATCGATGGGATAGATCGGTGTGTCCCGAACCAGGGTCGCTTCGGTGCCTGCCCGATGATTTGCGATGATCAGATACACGTGTCCGTCCTGGACGAAGAGTCCGCCAGTCGTATAGATCTCGCTTCCCCCTCCGTAGGAAACCCTTCTCCAAAACGTGACGATTTCTTTCGGAGAGGCGGCGGCCAAAGCCATGCTAACGGGTTTGGCAAGCATGACCACGTCATTCGAAGTAAAGACGGGTACACCGGCTGGGTTCCCCATGATCAGGCCAGCCACCGGATCACGGCGTGGAGCAAGACGAACTCCGGTCAGAATTGCTTTCACTTGATCGACGGACAATGAACTGGGGTGATTGTGTTCCTGAGATGTACGGGTGTCCTGCCAGAGCTGAACGGACGTGGATCCATCCCCATAAATTCCTTTTGGTGGTGGACCTGAAGCACAGGCGGTCTGTAGTATCAATGTCAGAAGGGCTGCGGTCCCTACCCGGTAATTGAATTTCTGAGTCATCCCATCCTCATCCACATCAAAAAAACGAGGGGGGACCTCAGAAAGGAAAAGTCCACCCCAAAAACGGAAGCTGAGGAATTGTATCAAGGTTCGGTGGAGGATGAAACCCTAGAAGGGAAGAACGCCGAGTGTTGTCGACGTTCTTCCCGGTAGGACCTTGTTATGGACGCGAAGCCGCAGCCGCCATTGACGTCCCATTGAGACGTGAATGGTTCTTTGCCACTACCGATTCAGGCAGCGGATAGAGGTGCGAGGCGCTCACGATCGCCTGGCCGCGCGGGCTGTTCACATACTTCAGGAACTCCAGCAATTCTGGATCCCAGGCCGATTTTGGATCCTGATTCGCATACAGCCAGAGAGTCCGGCTCAGCGGATAACGCTCGGTGGTTACTGTCTCTAAGCCTGGGGTCTGGGCTGTCCCGGCCGCGTCTCGCAACGGAACCACTCGGACATCGGATGTTTTGAATCCGACACCGGCATATCCGATTGCGAGCGGATCTTGCCCGATTGATAAAACCTCGCTGGCCGATCCTGGGGTTTCGGTGATTGAGGGTTTGAAGGAGCCTCCCCGAAGCACCGCATCGATAAAGATATCATAGGTCCCTGACCCACTGTTCCGTCCGTAGAGGTTGATTGGCTCATTGGCCATGATCTGCACACCGGCTTGGCCCCATTTTTCGATGTTTTGAGATGTCGCGCCATCGCCGAAGATACCCGCTAATTGTTCAAGCGAGAGATTTTCGACCGGGTTGTCCTTGTGCACGTAGATCGCGATCGCGTCCATCGCGATTGCAATCGGGGTCGGTTCATATCCATACCGCGAGACGAAATTGCTTATCTCCTTATCTGTCAGTTCGCGAGAGGAAGCGAGAGCCTGGACCTGCGTAGCTCCTGCGTGTCCTTTCGATCGGGCCTTGTCGCCCCTCCGCTGGAGGGAGATGCCCATGAGAAATTCGCGGATTCCGGCTGACGATCCAGTGCCCTCGACCGAGATAATAATCTTGGGATGACGGAGGGTAAAATCGCTTGCCAGCTTCCTGAGTAGTGGCTGCATGGTATCGGAGCCGCCGATCGACAGACGACCTTCTAGCTTGGGATTGGGCTGAAAGTCACCGATTGGTGCCGTCGACGGCTTTTCCGTATGGTTCGCACGCTCAGCCAAGGAGTCTGAAGAGAATGTGCCGACCGACGCAAAGGTAAGCCCGAGAACGACTGTCGTGAAGTACCGTGGCATGGTTGCCATGAAAATCCTCCTTCTTGCGTGTGAACTCAATGATCTCCAAGGTACGGGTTTCGTTTGAAGGGTCGTTGATCAGTCACACTTCAACGTCTACGGGTAGTATCGATGCTTTGAATTATCCTGCAGTGACGTAATTGTTAAGAGTGTGTTAACTCGATACTCGTCGATACTGCATCCCTATCGAGCACCTCGTTCAGACACGGTCCGCGCTGTCGGTGACGATCTCAGTAGGAATAAGCATCCGGTCTTCTTCGAGTGGACAGCCGCAATTTAGAAGCCTTCCTTGACGGGAGTGTCAGTCCTCTGATAGGCAAAAGACATGCTTGGGGAACCGTGCATGAGGATCTGGTATTGGCTCATCTCGGTCGTCATCTGCTTGCCTGTGATGTTCATAGGTGCGTGCGCGGAGGTTCCCCCGCCGCGCGTCGTCTTTGAAGATCCGATCACTGCCATCCGCTTGCAGGTGGATACCCGTGCATCAGCAGAACATAGCCATCCTGCCGAAGTGACGGCTGGCCAGATGGTGGCGGTGCTGAAGGGGGTCACAGTGGTATCGCGCCGTGGCGGTCTCATTGCCAACATCGTCACGGGCGCGGCCCAGGGGGAACCGGCTTTTCTGGCGGACGAAATCTTTGCTCTCGCTCCGGCTCTGAGCCAGGCGTTGTCCATGGCGCGCCCCAACGAACTCGTCACCTTCTATCGACGCTTCTCTGATGCCAACACGGCCCTGGCCGTGACCTCCGGCGGACTCTTTGTACAAGACCAGTATCTCTATTTCATATTGGCCAACAACCGGAACTCCCCGCTCGATGCGATCAATATCAACTACGTGTACGATTACGATCCGATCAATGACCCTCTCCAACCCATTACGCGTAATAGTTTTCGGGCCTCGTTTGACCCAGGATTTGTCCTGGTCAGGGACGAAGATCGTCGTCCGTGGCCCTATGTTGACCCGGGGCGAGTGGTGGTCATCGATCTCACCCTGTTGGCCAAGGACAGCGAGTCTCACGCCCCTCCCCCATCCCACTGAGTGGCCCGGCTTCAGTCCCTGCTTGCTGAGCCCTCCCCCCTGGCGTGATTATTTCGCAATCGTGATGCTCGGAATGCCCAACCTGGGCACCTCCGCCACTGTCATCTGAAAGAGCAGGTACAACAACTGGAAGGCTTGGCGATTCCAGCGAGACCACGGACCGTCGGTCCTTACCGCGTAGGATTCGCCCCGGTAATCCGCCGTGGCTTCCCAGGACGAGGAGGGTGGCCTGCCGACGAGCACGTCCATCGTATGAATAGGGTTTTCCATCACGGGCGGCGTGCGAGGGTCGGGATCGACATCGTATTCCCGGTCCTCCTCGAGCGATCGGCCGACGAAAGCCAGGATCGTATTGAAACTTCGCAAGCGAAAGAATCCCTTCAATGGATATTCCCCTCCGGTGTAGCCGCGTCGAATATCGAAAAAGACGTCTCCGAAATGCCCCTCCTCTACCTCGTCCATCAGGCGCTGCCGTTCTTCCCGATTGAGCCTGGCCGGGTCGTAATTCGTGATGATGAATCGTCCCATGGTCTGTTTCCGGAGTGTATAGGTATCGCTCCTCTCGTCGAAGGTCAGCACGTAGTCACTTTCCAGTGCACGAAATCCGTCTGGTGTCACGGAGGCGGCCGGAATGGTCCACGTCCGGCTTGACGTCAGTGGCTCCACGTACAGGTGGTTGCGGTCCTGAATCGACGAAAGGTGGAGGACGACACGACGAAACAGTTCGTACTCGGATCGTTCGAACGGAGTGTTCCGATAGGCTCGTTCACCGTCCTCCTCGGTGACGAGTAGCTCTTGGGCCATCAACCGTAGCAAGAGGTCGAGATCGAAGCGCTGACGCAACAAAAGGATAAACTGCTCCTCCTTGAAGGGCGTCAACAGGCGTTTGGTGAATTCCTCCGCTTCGATCGGAACGATGCTGATGGTGGGGTTTTCGGCTACGGTGCCGCCAAAGGTGGGAACGATGGCGCCACCGTTATCTCCGGTCAGCGCGGGGGTCCCGCCGGCAGACACGCGAAAATCAAAAGTGGCTGCGATATTGGAAACCCCGCTGAAGTGGATCGGCTCATGATACCGTGCTCGAGCGATATTGATCAGAAGCTGCTGTGACATGGCGTCCGTGACCGCCGCGTCGTAGGCGTTGACGGCGCGCTTCAGCGTGATGGGTGACAAGCATCCGGCAGAGGTTATGGCGAACAGAATTGCCGGAAAGCAGGATCGTACAACGAGTCGAAAAATCTCCATACCTGTCGCGGAAAGGCTTGGGCGCAGCTACCGTGGGCCGGCGAGGAGCACACCGTCTTTGGCCGCCTGGAGAAGCAGATCCTGCGAATTGCTCGGCAATTCGCCCGGGCGCGGCGCAAGCGGTACGTAGCGGCCATCTGCAGTCAGCTCACGAGCATGGGCGGTGTCGCGCCATCCCACGTCGAAGATTTGGCTCATCGCTTCGTCCCGCAGGTGCCGATCATGGATGGGAAAGAGCACCTCGACCCGCCGGTCGAGGTTTCGGGGCATCAAATCGGCGCTACCGACGAGCAGTTCGTCGTCGCCTCCGTTTCGAAAATAATACATCCGGGAATGCTCGAGAAACCGCCCCACGATGGAGCGGACCGCGATGGTCTCGCTGATACCCGGCACCCCGGGCCGTAAACAGCAAATTCCCCTGATGGCCAGCTCGATGCGCACGCCTGCCTGCGAGGCCTCGTACAGCCTGGCGATGCTGGTGCGGTCCACGAGGGCATTCATCTTGAAGGCTAAATATCCGTCTCCGTGCCTTCGCTGTCGATCGATCTCACGGTCGATACGCGAGAGAATGTGCGTGCGCATCCGGTGCGGGGCCACGACCAATCTCGTGTACGAGGTCTTCCGGGAATAGCCGGTCAAGGCATTGAACAGATTAGTGGCGTCCTTTCCGATCGCATCGTCACACGTCAAGAAGGCGAAATCTGTATACACTTGACTGGTGCTCACGTTGTAGTTGCCCGTTCCGAGGTGGAGGTACCGTCGAATGCGATCGGGGTCGCGTCGGACGACCATGCAAAGCTTGGCATGGGTCTTCAACCCCATAACTCCGTAGACGACGTGCACGCCTTCATCTTCGAGCCGCCTCGCCCATTCGATGTTATTCTCTTCGTCAAATCTGGCCTTCAACTCCAACAGCACCGCCACTTGCTTGCCGTTCTGCCTGGCCTCGACCAACGCATCGACGATGGGAGAGTTCACTCCGACTCTATACAGGGTCTGCTTGATCGCAAGCACTCGTGGGTCGGAGGCGGCTTGCCGGATGAAATCCACGACCGGCGTGAAACTGTGATAAGGATGGTAGAGCAAGAGATCCCCTCGACGAATGATCTCGAAGGCGGTCCGTTTGCCGAACAGGTCGCTGAGCGTCGGCTGGAAGGGAGGGTTTTTCAGCTCCGGTCGGTCGATCTTCATGAGTTGCAAGAGGTCGGCCATTCCGAGACGCACGGTACTGGCTTGTACCTGTGACGGCACCAGTTGAAGGTTTCGGGTCAGCAATTCTCTGATGGTCCCCGGTGCTTCTTGGGCCACTTCGAGGCGCACGACCGATCCGAAATGACGCAGGTCTACGTGCTCTTCGATCGTGGACAAGAGGTCCGCGGCTTCATCCTCCTCTATCGCCAGGTCGGCGTCCCGCGTGATGCGGAACGGATACCAGGCTTCGATGCTGAGCCCCGGCAACAGCAAATCAAGGTTGGCTGCGATCAGATCCTCCAGCCACACGAATTCGATGACCCGCACCTCGTCCCCTGTCCGTGCAGGACGCTGTCCTGCTTCGGACGCGGGCACCGCAACGAGTCTGGGGAACAAGTCAGGCACTTTAATACGGGCAAAACAAGTGCCTTTTTCCGGGTCGTTGGCGACAACGGCGAGGTTCAGGCTGAGATTGGAAATATGCGGGAACGGGTGGGCCGGATCGAAGGCAAGCGGGGTCAAGGTGGGAAAGATCTCGTGCTCGAAATACTCACGGAGGGCGTCATGCTGTGATTGGGTCAGACGTGCATAGTCCAAGATGTGAATGCCTGCGTCGCGAAGCGCAGGCGTGATCTGATACACCCACAGGTCATGGACCCGCTGGTACTGCTCTTGCAGGATGCGGCCAATGGCCGTGAGTTGATCGGCCGGCGTCATTCCGTCGGGGGGTGTCTCTACGATGCCGCGCGCCAACTGCTCGCGCAGTCCTGACACACGGATCATGAAAAATTCATCCAGATTGTTGAAATAGATCCCCAAAAACTTGGCCCGTTCGAGCAGCGGGTGAGTCGAACGTTCGGCCTCCTCCAGGACGCGCCGATTGAATTCCAGCCAGCTCAATTCACGATTCAGGTAGAGCGATGCATCGCCAAGATCCGTGACGGGGGATGGGAGGTGTTGTGCCGTATGATCGGCCATACTGTGTCTCGCTGCTCTATCGGATGTCGATGACCGTGTGTTCTCGTTGGCCTTCAACGAGCTTCAATTTACGCGCGGCATCTGCTTCGGCCGCAGGTATCGCGGCCAGCGGTTCTACGGATTGGAGGCGAGCCTCAGGTACAGGTGTCGTCGCCGCTTCGATGCCTGTCGGTTGCGACATGCGGGCCACCGGTCCAGACGACGGCCTCGAAACCGCTTGATTGAGAACGGGCAGCCCAAAGGCAAGAACAATGCTGATGGCGAGGCCCGATCCCGCCTTGAGGGCGTCTCCCATCGCGAGCTTTGCCGTTTCCCGAGTGGATCGGAGACGTAACGGCGGGAGGCTGATAGCAAATTCTCGTCCCGCCAGCAGCCCCAGGAACACCCACGTCGTGCTCATGGGAATGTGACTATATTCCTTGAACACCAGCAAAATGAGCGCATACATGAAATCGATGATCGTGGCCGAACGAATATCTTGGGTATTCGTTTTGCTGGTTACGATCTTCTGGATCGCGCCCCCACGCGAATAAAATATATAGGCATGCAGGATCCACATCAAGGCCGTCACGGTGATGAGAAGTGTCACGCTGAGCTGTCTTGGCATATAGACGAAGATATTCGCCAGGTCCTGTATGAGCCATTGGCTCCAGAGGAAGGCCGTGGAGATCCATTGCAGGACGGTCCAGACGGGAGATCGGGCTTCATTCAGTGTGTCCATGAAATGCCGCTCGACCGTTGCCGTGACGAATTTATAAATGAGAAACCCGGCTCCGAATGCCACGACATAGCCGAGCAACGATTTGGTCAACATGCTGCCGAGGGCTGCGGGTGCGAAGACGGTCAGAACCAAAAATGTCGTACTCACGGGTATGCCGAAACGAGTGAGCAGCAAGATGGCCAAGGGTGGCAGGGCATGAATCCAGGAGATTCCGCCTTCCGGCATGGGAAATTTTGCCAGCCTGCCGTAGGAGATGTCGCCATCGTTGACGTACCACCCGTAAAACAACACCGCCGTCAAGACGCTGCAGATATAGATGCAGAGCACCCACCAGGGTCGCGTGCGGTTGGAGCTGAGAAACGTCCCCAATGTTTGAATCGCGTCATTGGCGACGATGGAATAGGCTGCCAACATGAAGCCGATCACCATGAAGAGGTCGAAACTTGTCATGCCCATCCTCCTCTGCTCCCATTCTCGTGACGTGCTCCATTGACCGGGCAGGGTCTGCTCGGTCACTCTCCCGACCACCAACTCGGCCGATAGTCAGACGCCAACTTAGCCCGTTCTGCGCGCAACGTTTTCTCCGGAACGGGAATGAACCCGCCATCCGCCACATCCTTCTGTCCTCGCTCGGAGAGAATATACTGCACCACTTTCTCCAGAGCCTCCGGCAGGGGTTTGCCGGGCGGCTTATTGAGATACAGGTACAGAAACCGGGACAGAGGATAGCGCCCGGATATGACCGGCTCGTACCGCTTGAGAAGGTCGGGGTCGTCGCGGTGCTTTTCGTTGTCGTAGGCTACGTAGGGCTCATTCTCCCATTTGGCCAACGGCAGCGCGCGGACCGTTGAAGTCCGGAACCCGATTCCGGCATAGCCGATTGTTCCGATGGACGAGCCGACCGCGTTGACCACGGCGACAGACCCCTCCAGTTCGACATATCCGGCGCGGAACTCTCCACCACACAGGGCCGAGTCACGAAAGTAGTCATAGGTGCCTGAGATCTTGTTGCGTCCGACTATGGAGATGGGTGTGGCGTTCAACCGGCCGAAGACGAGGTCGCCCCATCGTTCAAGGGCCTGGCCCCCACAGCGTTGGGAAGAGGAGAAGATCCCATCGACCTGCTGAAGGGTCAGCCCCTGAATGGGATTATCCTTGTGGACGTAGACTGCCAAGGCGTCCAGAGCCACTCGAACGAAGATCGGCTTATAGCCATACTGCTTCTCGAAGGCTGCGACTTCAAAAGAGGTCATGTTCCTGGTCATTGGAGCCAGGTCGCTTTCGCCTCCGATCAAGGCAGGCGGCCCTGTCACCGATCCACGGCTTTCTATCGCAAGGGATACTTGAGGGGCATACACACGGAGTCCTTCCGCCCAGCGCCGCATGAGGTCGCCCATCGTGTCCGATCCGATGCTACGCACCAGCGTGGGCGGTGGCGCGTCACCGCTTGCGGCGGAGACGCTGATCAGCACGAGTGTACAGATTACGGCAGACACTAGCGCGAAACCGATCGGACAGCGCCCAATTCGTAGGCAAGAGCAGGCAATCATGACTAATGATGCGGGAACCGATGGTGAAGGAGTAGGCAGATGGTGAGAGTTGACGGGTCTCATATCAACCCGCCGAAACGGGCGTCGAGACCATAGAGGATGAGTGTTACAATCTCGTTAAGATCTCATGAATACGAATCCCGGTCTGGATCCCAGAGAATACGCGGTGATGCACGGACTGAAGAGCGTCAGGCGGAACTGGTGGGAACCGTATGGCGGATGATCTTGCCCTCGACCAGATAGACGACTAGCTCCGCGATGTTGGTCGCGTGATCGGCGATGCGTTCGATGGACTTTGCGACGAACAGAAGCCGAATCGCCCGAGTAATGGTCCTCGGCTCTTCGATCATGTAGGAGAGCAGCTCACGAAACAGCTGTCCCATCAGGTCGTCGACAAAGTCATCGTCCTTCAACACCTTTCGTGCGAGGCGCACGTCTCCCCGGACGAAGCTGTCAAGGCTCTCCTTGACCATGACCGTCGCCCACTTTCCCATGCGTGGAATGTCGATGTAGGGCTTCAGTTGCGGCTCCTCGTTGAGTTCCAACGTCCGGGTACTGATGCTTTCGGCCAAATCGCTGATCCGCTCCAATTCGCTCGCAATTTTCATTGCCGTCGTGATGAAGCGAAGGTCACGCGCAGCCGGTTGGTGGAGAGCAAGCAGTTCGATACACCCCTCGTCAATCTCCACATCGAGCTGATTCACACGCAGATCGCCTTCGATGACCTTGGTCGCGAGTACGGAGTCTCGCGCCGTGAGAGCCTGCAAAGCATTTTCAATTTGTTCCTCGGCCAAGCCGGCCATGCGGAGCAGTTTTGCCTTCAGTTGGGCGAGTTCCTCGTCGAAATGACGCAGCATCGGAGCCCCTCTCGTTCGGTCAACCGAAACGACCGGTAATGTAGTCTTCGGTTTGTTTGTTGGATGGGGTCGTAAAAATGGTCTTGGTGGGACCGAATTCAATCAGTTCGCCCAGGTACATGAAGGCGGTCCAATCCGAGACTCGGGCCGCCTGCTGCATGTTGTGCGTCACGATCAAGATGGTCACATGTTGCTTGAGGGAGAGCAGGAGTTCTTCGATGCTCGCCGTGGCGATCGGATCGAGCGCGGAGGTCGGCTCGTCGAGCAAGAGCATCTCCGGGTCGGTCGCCAGGGCGCGGGCAATGCAGAGCCGCTGTTGTTGGCCACCGGAAAGGGACGCTCCGGACTGGTCCAGCCGATCCTTGACCTCGTCCCACAACGCTGCGCCGCGGAGTGCCCGCTCGACCGTCTCGTCGAGGACGGACCGCCTCTTGGTGCCTCGAACCCGCAACCCGTACGCGACGTTTTCGTAAATGGACTTCGGGAACGGATTGGGTTTCTGAAAGACCATGCCGATGCGCATGCGCACTTCGATAGGATCGATGTCGGGAGCCAGAATGTTGCAGTGATCGGGGTAGAGGACGATCTCCCCCTGATACGTGTTACCGGCGTAGAGGTCGTGCATGCGATTGAAGCAGCGCAGGAGCGTCGACTTCCCGCATCCGGATGGGCCGATCAAGGCGGTCACCTGGTTCTGACCGACCGCCAGGTTATTGTTATGTAAGGCCTTTGCTTGGCCATAGAGGAAGGTCAGGTTCTTGGTCTCTGCCTTGAGCGTGGTCGGGCCTGTGGTACTCGACACATCATTCATCGGACGGACTCCTCTGTCGACGACTGTCGACGTAGCCATGCTAGCCATGAGCCGGACCTCCCTCTTGCGTTACCACGTGATCCGCTTGCGCATCCGATAGCGCACGTATATCGCCGCCCCATTCATGAGCAGAGTCATGACCATGAGAACCATCCCGGCCGCCGCCGCGTTGCTGAGAAATGCCTCTCCCGGCCGGGAGACCCATGAAAACATTTGTATCGGGAGCGCCGTAAACGCGGAGTTCAACCATTCAAAGGACACGAATGGCGGCGTCGGCGACAGAGGAGCCGGCGGGAGAAAGGCAATGAAGGTCAAGGCCCCGATGGTGATGATTGGGGCGGTTTCTCCGATGGCTCGGCTCAGGCCGATAATGACTCCAGTCAGGATCCCGGCCAGCGAGTATGGCAGGACGTGGTGAGTCACGATTTGCCATTTCGTCGCCCCGACCCCGTAGGCCCCTTCACGGATTTGGACGGGAACCGCCCGAATCGCCTCTCGCGTGGCCACGATCACCACCGGCAGGATCAGCAAGGCCAACGTCAACCCGGCGGTGAGAATGGTGTCCCCTAGCCCGAAGAAATAGACAAAGGCGCCGAGCGCCAAGAGCCCATAGATGATCGAAGGCACCCCGGCCAGATTGGTTACCGTGACCTCGATCAGGTCGGTCATCCAATTCTTGGGGGCATACTCTTCGAGGTAGACGCCGGCCGCGACCCCGATCGGGATTCCGGTCGCGATCGTGACGAGCATGATCAGACACGTTCCCACCCAGGCGGACAAAATTCCGGCTTCCCCTGCTCGCCGCGAAGGAAAGGACGTGAAAAATTCCCATCTTAATCGCGGCAGGCCATCGACGGCGAGCTGTCCGAACAAAAGGACGAGGACGGCGATGGCCAACAACAGCGTGCCCAGCCCGAATATGACGAAGAGCTGTTCCGCCAGTTTTCGGCGCATCAGATGCCCACTCTGTGTTGTGCGCAATGATGCCATCAATACACCTCTCGGAATCGCTTGCGCATGTAGTGTCCGAGGACATTGAAGGCCAACGTCATCAGACAGAGCACCAAGCCCGCCGCGAAAATACTCTGGTAGCCGATACTGCCGTGCGGCAAGTCGCCGAGCGCCACCTGGACGATGTAGGCCGTGATGGTCGCGGCCGGCTCCATCGGATTCCATGTCAGGATGGGATTTTGGCCGGCCGCGATCGCGACGACCATGGTTTCCCCAACAGCCCGCGAAATCGCCAAAATGTAGGCGGCCACGATCCCGGACGTCGCCGCCGGCCCGATGACGTGCAAGGCTGTTTGCAGTCGAGTGGCGCCCATGGCATAGGATGACTCCCGCAGGGACATCGGGACGGCTCGCATGGCATCTTCGCTGAGGGATATGACGAAGGGCATGATCATGATCCCGATCACAATGCCGGGTCCCAGCATGTTGAAGCCGGGAAGATCGGGCATGATTCCTTGCAGCGCGGGTGTCACGACCAGCAGCGCAAAGTACCCGTACACGACGGTCGGTACCGCTCCCAGCAATTCCAACACCGGCTTGATGACTTCGCGAAGCGGTTTCGGTGCGAACTCCGAGAGATAGACCGCGGCGACCGTGCCGAGCGGAATGGCTACAAGCAGGCCCACGCCGCTCGTCACGAGTGTGCCGGCCACGAGGGGGAGTATTCCAAAATGTGCATCGGCAAACAATGGTGTCCAAAGGGTGTCGGTCAGGAAGTCCCAGATGGAGACGTGTTCGAAAAAGCTCAGGGATTCATAGAGGAGAACGGCCACGATCGCAAACGTGATGGCGACGGACACAGTGGCGGCGAGGAACAGACCACCCTCGATGAGGGCTTCGTGAGCGCGCTTCAGCGGCCGGTAGCGCATGTCCGAGGCTATCGTGCTCAGTGCTTGGCCACCGAACAGTTGCCGAATTGCCTCGACCGTCTTATCCACCAACTCTCTCCGTGTGAGGAACGACGAATTATAGTTTGGGTTCTCGTTTGAGCACGTCTTCGATCGACACGCCGACTTCCGGTGTGCCTCCGAATGCCGACCCCACTCGGCCCTCTCGAAAGCGCGTCAATGCACCAGTATAGGCCGCCTTGGGCAACGGGATGTATTTCACCTCTTCGGCCAATGCGGCCCCTTCCGTCAGGTAGAACTCCACGAACGCCTTGACTTCAGGACGGGCGGCCGCGGCTTCCTTCACGTAGATGAACAATGGCCGGGAGAGCGGCTGGTACTTGCCGTTGATGACGTTGTCGATTGAAGGCGCGACCGGCCCTTGTCCATTGTCGATGGAAAGCGCCTTCAGTTTCTTCGCATGTGGCGCGAAGTAGGCGAAGGGGATGTAGCCGAGGGCAGATTTATT
The DNA here is from genome assembly GCA_036984305.1 of Nitrospira sp. Lineage (NCBI taxonomy): Bacteria > Pseudomonadati > Nitrospirota > Nitrospiria > Nitrospirales > Nitrospiraceae > Nitrospira > Nitrospira sp. The sequence goes on along the minus strand of BQWY01000001.1, from coordinate 2,116,410 downwards.
CGACGCGACCCCTTGGACCAACACATTATCGTCCTCGCTCCCAGTGTAATCGCCACGACTAGCTTTGGCTTTGCCGACAATGGCTTCGGTAAAATAGTCGAACGTGCCTGAGTCAGAGCCGGCGCCGAAGAGCGCAAGGGGGAGATCGGGCCACTCCCGGCGGACCTGGTTCCAGCGTGCAACGTTGGCCTGGGCCTCGGGGGTCCACATTTTCTTAAGGTCGGCGACTGTGATGGAATTCACCCAGGTATTTTGCGGACTGACCACAATGGTCAGTGCGTCGAAGGCGACAGGGAGTTCGACATATTTGATGCCGTTGGCCCGGCAGGCCTCAATCTCCTCCTGCAGGATGGGTCGCGACGCATCGGAGATATCCGTTTCCCCTCGGCAAAACTTCTTGAATCCTCCCCCAGTCCCGGAGATCCCAACCGTGACCCGCACCTTGCCTCTCGTAGATTTTTGAAATTCTTCGGCGACGGCTTCCGTAACAGGATACACAGTACTCGACCCGTCGATCTTGATCATGCTGGACGCGGCGAAACCGCTAGGAGCCCCGCTCATCATCGCAGTGACGCCGCAAATGACGAGGCCGATTGTTCGCCAGGTGTATTGCGCAATCATACTCTACTCCAGTCTCCCGAATAAAAGTACGTTCAACCTACCCCGACTCGTCCCGTGCAAAGTCAGCGTGCCATCACAACGCACGGGCATTTCGGGCCGATTACTCCATTATTAAGAATATGTTAACTGTGCCCGCCAGCGCGTCTTCTCTCGCGCTATTCGCTCAGGTACCTCAACCAAATCCCGGTACGGCACTACGGACGATTTTACGCGAACGTGACAATCCATTGATGGAGCAGGAACGACGGGAAGGTAATGTGAGCACTGACGAGCACTATCAACGGTCGTAGCAATGAGGTACAGAGATCTCAAAAATTCGATGAAAGCCGTTCTCCAGACCGTATTAATTGCCGTGCTGTACGAGGTCGACCTTTCGACGGCCGCACGTCTACGAGTGGGCCTCCTGCAGAGGTCGAAGTGACGAACAATCGAGTGTGGCAAATCATTGAGAATTGGAGGGATCAGCGATTTATGACGCATTCGTACTTTCCATCATCACAGTGGGCGGCGGCGGAGTTGAGGACGACTTGGACCAAAATGGACGTCGTGCGCGTGTGGGCGCGAGGGACCCAAGTCGTCCTCAGTCTCCTCATTTTTACGATTCTGGTGGCATTGGCGGGTGGTGTCGCCAAGACCTTTTATGAGCTGCATCTTCTCTTATCCCAGCCCGTCGCAGCCGCCCTCCGGCAGGTCATTGTGGATACGCTGACTCTCCTGGCCGTAGTAGAGGTGCTCAAAACGACGTTGACCTATTTGTCCGAAGGGCGTGTCAGGGTGACGTTTATTGTCGACACGATATTGGTCGTGATGCTGACGGAAGTGATCTCCGAATGGTTTCAAGCGGCGGACATGATCCGATGGGCCTTGCTGGGAGGTATTCTGTGCACCTTGGCGCTCGTGCGTATCGTCGCGGTGAAGTTTTCCCCGACCGGACTGGCGGTGGCCGAAGAGAAAGAGGAGCGGGTGCATCTAGGTGTTTAGCCGAGACCCTTCCCGCTCCGCACGGGACGCTTTCAAGGCGTTCCGCCGCCTTTGGGACCCCCGGCGGGCCCCCAGTGCCCACCCGGTGGCGCTCCCGAAGTCTGGGCGCTCCATCAAAACATTACGATACGCTGTTGTTGTGGATGAGTGGATGATAGGAAGGGAGGACAACGTGACAAGTGATCTATCACATTCCGAAACCCTGGTCTTAAACCTGTTGCAAGCCAATCCAGACAGTACCTTTTCGTTCGAGGAACTGGTTCGATGTCTGCCCGAGCTTCATTGGAGCGCGGTTTTTTCAGCCGTCGATCAGTTGAGCCGTTGCGGTGCCATCGAAATGCGGCGCAAAGGATTCGACTACGTCCTCCGTTCTGCCGGTTCGACTTCTGAATACACCGTCGGGGTGTGACGTCTGTTCGGGACAGTGCCCGCACGTTTCGAGGCGTACGGTTGTTTCAGTTCTCCGCGTGGGGTATCCTACGCTAAACTGCGTCGCATCGATTCCGTACGCCTCTCAGCCTCATGGCGAAACTCGGCATCCTCGACATCGGCACCAATTCTATCCACCTTGTCCTCGCTGAGGTCGATTCCGATCTCTCCTACAAGATCGTCGATCGGTACAAGGACATGACGCGCCTTGGGGACGGCACGTTCACCACTCGGCGGTTGTCTCAAGACGCCATGGACCGAGGGTTGCAAGCCATCCAGCACATGGTTCGCCTCGCACGGAATAAAGGATTTGATCAAATCAAAGCGGTTGCGACGAGCGCGGTTCGGGAAGCGAGAAACGGCGGCGACTTTCTCCGGCGAGTCAGTCAGCAGACCAGGCTCCGAGTGCGGGTCATCACAGGGGACGAGGAAGCCCGACTGATCTTCCTGGGAGTTCAGCACGGGATGGTCTTGCCGGAACGGCCCATTTTGGTGGTTGATATCGGCGGCGGATCGGTCGAGCTTGTGGCGGGGACCCGCAATGGGATGATCAAAGGCATGAGCCTGAAGCTGGGAGCGATCAGGCTGAAGGATCTCTATCTGGCCAAATCCCCGCCGGGAAAGAAAATGTATCGGATCATGCAGTCCGTCGTCGAGCATGAGATACAGGACGCGCTGGGCTCCTTTCCGGTTCGGCGCTTCGACAAGGTTGTGGCCACGTCCGGTATGGCCGCGAATCTGGCGGAGGTGGTTGCACTACGCCAAACTGGACGTGCGGTGCCTCAGCTCAACCTGGCGACCATCGAGTTGGCTGAACTGCAAGCCGTGGAAAAGACCTTAGCCAAGTCCTCGATCAAGCAACGGCTGAAAATGCCCGGCTTGGATCCTCGCCGTGTGGACACCATTTTTCCGACGGCTACCGTACTGCGTGTTCTCATGGAGCGGTTGGGACATCAGGAGCTGACCATCTGCGACAAAGCCCTTCGCGAGGGCATTATTTTTGACTTTATCGAGCGCCATCGCGAGCGAATCGAAGCTGAGCAGACCATCCCGGACGTCCGTCGACGGAACGTGTTTTATTTGGCTCATCGCTGCCGCAGCCAGGTGGCACACGGACAGCACGTGGCGCGATTGGCTCTCCAATTGTTCGATCAAACCCGGTTCATCCATGGTCTGGGCCGGCGGGAACGGGAATGGCTCGAGTATGCCGCCCTCCTTCACGACATCGGATATGTGATTAATGCCAGACAGCATCATAAGCATGCGTATTATTTGATCATGCACAGTGACCTGGCCGGCTTCTCCGCCGATGAAATCGAGGTGATCGCCAATGTGGCTCGCTATCATCGACGGGCCGAACCAAGCAAGAAGCATGAAGCGTTTGCGACTATGACGTCCGAGACGAAGCGCACCGTGCGCACCCTCAGTGCCTTTTTACGAATTGCTGATGCGCTGGATCGGAGCCAATTTGGAGTCGTCCGTCAACTTGACGTCAAAGGCCGGTCCATGCTGAACTTGCGTGCTCTGACGGCAGGGGACGCCGAGTTTGAGCTCTGGGCGGCACGCGAACGCATTGGTCTGCTAGAGGATGTGCTCGGGCGACGCGTGCAAATCGTCGCTCAGCGCGGCAAGAATCTGTCCACATGACAATCATCTCGAACGGTGCTAGTTTCGATGAGCCCCATCCATATACGGGGAAGCTGATTATCGTCGAGGGCATTGATGGTTCCGGCAAAAGCACGCAACTGCTGCTGCTCAAGAAGTGGTTGGAGTCCAACGAATACAAGGTGTTTTTTACGGAATGGAATTCCTCGGAGTTGGTCAGAGAGACGACCAAGAAGGGCAAAAAGCAGAAGAGCCTAACCCCAACGACCTTCAGCTTACTCCACACTACTGATTTCGCCTCTCGTTTTTATCATGAAATCTTGCCTCCTCTGAAGGCCGGCATGCTCGTCCTTGCCGACCGGTACGTCTATACGGCCTTTGCGCGTGACGCGGTTCGAGGGGTGTCTCCAGGGTGGGTTCGCAACGTCTATCGATTCGCCGCGCGTCCAGACTTGGCGTTCTATTTCAAAGTTCCGATTGATCTGGCCATCAATCGTCTCCTGGGCGGGACAAGGGCACAACTGAAGTACTACGAAGCCGGCATGGACATGAATTTGAGTCCGGATGTGACGGAGAGTTTTCGGATATTCCAATCACGCATTCTCACCGAATACGATAAGGTCGTCTCGGAGTACGGACTAACTGTGATGGATGCGACACAACCTATCGAAGTGCAACAGAATGCCATGCGCCGGATAGTCGCCGAAGCACTGGCACACTATAAACCCAAGCGAGGCACGCATGGCAAACGAACGCTATTTTGGCGACGGTTTGACCTACCTCGATCCGAGTGACCTCAAGGGCAAACTCATTGCCATTGAAGGCACCGATGGAGTCGGCCGGACGACCCATATAGACTCCTTACAGGAATGGCTTGAGGTTCAAGGCTACGGAGTCATTACAACGGGGTGGACACGATCGAGCTTGATGTCGAAGACGATCGAGATGGCCAAGCAGGGCAATACCGTCGATCGCTGGTCGCTGAGCCTTTTGTACGCCACGGACTTTGCCGATCGACTGGAACATCAGATCATTCCTGCCCTTCGTTCAGGGTTCATCGTCCTTGCCGACCGGTACATCTATACCGCTCTCGCGCGTGACACGGTCCGCAGCGCGGATTCGCGATGGATTCGGAATGTCTTTGGGTTTGCCCTGATCCCCGATTTGGTCTTGTACCTGCGGATCGATGTGGAGACGCTCGCGTTGCGGGTGATCGAAACGAAAGGAATGAATTACTGGGAGTCCGGCATGGATCTTCGCTTGGGGCCGGACCTCTACGACAGCTTTAAAAAATACCAGTCACTGCTGATCGAGGAATTCGACAAAATGGCGGAAGAGTTCCACTTCGAGGTGGTCGATGCCAGAAACTCGCCAGACGAGATTCAACACGGATTACGGCAAAAAATTCAACCTCTCCTTGAGGGAACTGCCAAGCGATACGAGCCGTCGGTCATAAGCGGAAGTTAACTAGACTTTCCTCAGTGCGCGCAAGAGCGAGGGGGGTAGCCACCATTCCAGTACGCCCCGACCAGGCTTGGGCGCCTCCTCAAACGAGATCTCACACGCCCCCGCCTTTTTCAAAGCCAGGCCAGGCGATGGCTTCCCAAAGATCACTAACCCGGCGAGTTCGCTCAACTGTGGTTCATGCCCGACGCATAGGACATAGCCGTCCTGCGGCAAGGTTGAAAGCAGCGGTAAGATCTTGTCAGCTGGGGATTCGGGGATCAACTCGTCGCAGATTTGTACGGCGTGTTTGGCACTGAGAGTCTTGTACAGAATTTCAGCAGTTTCGTGCGCACGAATAAATGGACTCGTCAGGATGTGTGTGGGGGCCACCCTCAGCGACCGAAGGCCTTGCGAAACCTGGCGCGTCCTGGCGCGTCCTTTATCGGTAAGGGGACGATGCGCATCTTCCCCTTGCCAGGCATCTCGAGGAGCCGCGATTCCATGGCGAAACAACAAGAGTTCCATGCTGGATGTCCAGTTCCGTTTAGCCGCAGTCTATCATGCCTGAAGGGTCATGCAAACAACGTAGGTGGAGAGCGCGAACGAGAGTGCCGTTCTTTTGCTCGAAATCGCTTCTGTTCGTGACGCCCGTCCCATAACAGGCAATTCGAGTTTGCGACTGTTCAGCACAGCCTGTGGAAGTTCTCCTATCATACGCGCTCAGAGCGTGCCGCTGCTTGTTGGAATAAAGGGGTGCCGCGAAGCTGCGAGGAATGGGGCGACAAATTGCTGGCTGCCTAGCCTCTAGAACGCAGTCTCCCGGAGGTGCTGTCGATTCTCGTAAAACCATGCCACGGTTTTCTTGACTCCTTCTTCCAGGGAATGGGGCGCTTGGAAATCAATCAGCTGCTTGGCTCGGTCAACGTTCAACCATCGCCGCGGCTGTCCATTGGGCTTGCCCGTGTCCCAGGTGAGCCCCCCCGTATAGCCGACCTCTTTGGCGATGAGCGTCGCGAGGTACTTGATCGTGATCTCCCTCCCCGTCCCGAGATTGATCGGCAAACTTCCGTTGTAGTTCTCGGCGCCCAGCAGGATGCCGAGGGCGGCATCCTCCACATAGAGAAATTCACGTGTCGGCGTGCCGTCACCCCAGAGCACCACTTCGGGTTTCCGCTGCTCCTTGGCCGCTGCGCACTTGCGTATCAGAGCCGGAATGACGTGGGAGGTATTCAAGTCAAAATTGTCACGGGGCCCATACAAGTTCACCGGGAACAGCACGATGGAATTGAAGCCGTACTGTTGCCGGTAGGCTTGAGACTGTACCAGGAGCATCTTTTTGGCGAGACCGTAGGGGGCATTCGTTTCCTCCGGATACCCGTTCCAGAGTTCGTCTTCACGAAAGGGGACCGGTGTGAACTTGGGATAGGAGCAGATGGTCGCCAGGGCGACGAACTTTTCGATGCCACGCTGGCGTCCGACCTCCATCAACTGCGCGCCCATCATGAGATTGTCGTAGAAGAAACGTCCCGCGTTGGCTTGGTTGGCACCGATCCCTCCCACGCGCCCTGCCAGGTGCAGGACGATGTCCGGTCTTGCGTCCGCATAGAGGCGCTCGACGGCTTCCATGTGGACTAAATCGTAATCCTTACTGCGGGGTATGGTGATCTGTCGGCAACCGCGCCGTTGCAGTAGTTCGACCACGAACGAGCCCAGGAACCCGGCTCCGCCGGTGACCACCACGCGTCGCTGTTCCCAAAATCCCATGCTCTACTGCCTCCCTCTCGTGCCATCCAGTTTGTCACGCTCCGCGGCGAGATCAGCGTCGACCATCATGGTCACCAGCTCCGTGAACGAAATCTTGGGCTCCCACCCTAACGTGTGCTTCGCCTTGGTCGAATCCCCAATCAGCAAGTCGACTTCCGTCGGTCGATAGTAGCGTGGATCGATCTTCACGTACTGATTCCAATCCAACCCGACATGACCGAAGGCCACGTCCAAAAACTCACGCACCGAATGCGTTTCTCCCGTCGCCACCACATAGTCGTCGGGCTGAGGCGCCTGGAGCATCATCCACATGGCGCGTACATAATCTCCGGCAAACCCCCAATCACGCTTGGCATCGAGGTTGCCGAGGAAGAGGTGCTGCTGCAATCCCAGCTTGATCCGGGCCACAGCGCAGGTAATCTTCCGTGTGACAAACGTCTCGCCGCGCCGCGGAGACTCGTGATTGAAAAGGATTCCGTTACAGGCAAAGAGGTCGTAGGCCTCACGGTAATTCACCGTGATCCAATAGGAGTAGAGCTTGGCTGCGCCATAGGGGCTTCTTGGATAGAAGGGCGTGGTTTCCTTTTGCGGGATTTCCAGAACCTTGCCATACATTTCACTCGAGGACGCTTGATAGAATCTCGGTTTGATGCCGACGTCCCGAATGGCCTCGAGCAATCGAACCGTCCCGAGGCCCGTGACTTCACCGGTATACTCAGGTATGTCAAAGCTGACGCGAACGTGGCTCTGCGCACCCAGGTTGTAGATTTCCTCGGGTTGAATGTCCCGCAAGATTTTGTTGAGGGAACTTGCATCATTGAGGTCCCCGTACACGAGGCGTAATCGTGGATCCGTCACATGTGGGTCTTGGTAAATCGCGTCGAGGCGCCCCGTGTTGAACGAGCTGGAGCGCCGGACGATACCGAATACCTCGTATCCCTTGGCTAACAGAAACTCAGCGAGATAGGAACCATCTTGCCCTGAAATGCCGGTGATGAGCGCCTTTTTCATGTCGATTCTATCCTCTGTGAACGCTGGCTACCGTCGCCGCAGCAGAACGACCAATGGATACGAGCACGGCAATGCAAAAGAGATGGAGATGTGCTCGATGGCCCTTCTCATGATCCACAGGCAAGGTCTAGGATATAGCCTCTACATTTGATTCGATAAATCAATTCATCCTTTTGACACGCTCACGGATGCTCCGTTATGGCTTCTCGAGTCCAGTGGGCGCCAAACCTGCGGCCAGTTTTTGTATCGTGCCCCCTCTGTCGAACCCTTTGGTTGTAGAGACGTAGGCCCAGACATACAGGGCGAGTGGGGCATCTCGACAAGTCCCGCTTACGCGGCGATTCGGCAGCTGCGCGTCCGTACTGAAGAAACGTGCACGTTCTCCTTCCGGCCCGCACCAATCCGTCATTTGGTTTGCTATTTGCTTGTGGGGCAGGCTACGATGATGGCCACGGTTCGATACTCATCTCGATGACACCCGGAATAAGACTGGCGGCAACCTCTGCGTTTGTCGCGTTAACGGCGTTTCTCGTCTCCCATATCCTGACCGGCGTCATTTCACACGCCCTGGTACCGCCGCTGGAGTACACCGCGGTCAGCCAAACCGGACAGGGCGTATCCGGCCGCACGAATGACCTTCCACAGTTTATGCGCGATATCGAATCAAGTCGGCTCTTTGCGATGGCTCCGGTTTCTGCCAGCAACCCGTCGCTGGCGCCGGGGCAAGGTCCTGTTGCAATGGGGCGGGCACCCCTGAATGTGGCAAGCCGGATTCGGTTGCTTGGCACAGTGGTTGGCGATCCGTCGCAATCGCTCGCGGTGGTGGAGGAGTTGGCTGGCAAGAAACAGGGCGCGTACCGCGTGCACGATCAAATTGTCGGGTTGGGCGAAGTCATCGATATTCGCCGTGAATCGATTGTAGTTGGACAAAATGGACTGGAGGAGGAGCTGTTCCTGGATATTCTTCAAAAACCTGCGGCTGTCGTAGGGGCCTCTACCGTCGTGCCCGTCGGCACCTCCGTCGCCCCCACTGGCGGCCCGCTCCAGCGGACCGTCGATCGAGCAGAACTCGACCAGATGCTCTCGGATATACCGAAACTGATGACCCAGGCGCGGGCAATGCCGAACATGAATGGCGGCAAGATGGACGGCTTTCGCTTGGAGTTCATCATGAAGGGCAGCTTTTTTGAGAAGCTAGGACTGCAGGCTGGAGATGTGCTCCAGCGCATCAATGGCGTCGAGCTCCGGGATCCCGGTATGGCACTGAGTCTCTTCCAACAATTGCGCAACGAACGAAACGTGGCCGTCGACGTCCTTCGTAAGAACCAACGCACGACCCTCGTGTATGACATTCGTGGATAATCGTTCCCAACAGGCGCGCGGAGCGCACTGGATGCTTGCCGCGTGCGCGGCTCTGTGCGGCATCATGAGTCTCGCTGGGAATCCCACGCCGACATTGGCGCAGAATCAGCAGCAGGTTGGGCGCGTGACGCTCGATTTCAACGATGTCGACCTGCCCGTCGTCGTCCGCTTCATGAGTGAACTCACCGGCAGGAATTTTGTCCTCGACGACACCGCCAAAAAAAACGCCGGCAAGGTGACCATATTTTCTCCATCCAAGGTGACCGTTGACCAGGCCTACCACATGTTTCTCGCGGCATTGGAAGTCAATCGTTTGACTGCCATTCCAAAAGGGAACGTGGTGGAGATCGTGCAGTCAGCCGAAGCCCCACCCGAGCGCTCCGTCTTCGTCTACAAGTTGAGGCACGCCAGCGCAACGGACGTCGCTTCGTTGCTGACCAATCTTGTCGCTCGTGCGTCGGCCACCCCGATCAGTACGACGCCGGGAGGTCGGCCGCCAGTTCGGCCGCTGACCGAATTCGAAGCTCCCGTCCAAGTCTTCGCGGACAAGGCGACCAACTCCATCGTCATCAGCTGTACGAAGCGTGCGTACACCATGCTGGAATCCGTCATGCGCGGGTTGGATACCAAACGTAACCAGGTCTTTGTCGAAGCCGTCATTCTTGAGATTGGAGTCGATCGTCTGCGACAAATCGGAACCGACCCTGTGCAGATGCTCGGTGCGGCAAAGTCCGGCAATATTCAGGGCTTGGGCGGCTTCAACCGTGCGCCCGAGGACATTGCCACCATTGCGCAGATCCTGAGCGGGGCGGGCACAGGGGGGACCATCACCGTCCTCGATACGCTCAACGTGCGGGTTTTTCTACAGGCAATCATGACCTTGACCGACACGAATATACTGTCGACTCCTCAGGTCCTGGCTTCTGACAACCAAAAGGCAAAGATCGTGGTGGGAGAGAATCGTCCGTTTCCGACGGGACAGGCCCAGGGTATCACTGGCGGGACGTTGGTGACGATTGAACGAAAGGACGTCGGGGTGACGTTGGAGATGACTCCTCAAGTGTTGGATGATGGGCTCATTCGCCTTGAGGTGAAGCAGGAAATTACTGCCATCGCGGAAAACGTGGCTCAAACGATCGGTTCGGGTAATACCTCGGTTCCGGTCGGCCCAACGACCACGAAGCGCGCCATGGAAACAACGACTGTCGCTAAGGACGGCCAGACTATCGTGGTGGGAGGTCTCGTCCGGGACAACGTCGTCCTGAACGAGCGGAAAATTCCCTTCCTCGGCGATATCCCGATTCTCGGGTGGCTGTTCCGCTTTCAGAGCAAGGCCTCGGAAAAGCTGAACTTGCTCGTCTTTCTCACGCCGCATTTGATCAAGAACGAGAGCGATATGGTGAAGCTGAACGTGCGCAAGGGGAAGGAAGCGACAGCCCGCCAGCGCGACAGCAGGATCGATGAACCCACTGGCGTGCAGCGTCAGATCTTGGAACAATTGCTCGAGCAATCACACTCAACCGGCGAGACCGCCCCTGCAGGCGACACGTCTATGCGCGAACTCAACCCGGGCGAGAGCCTTGAACCTGCCGTCCCTTAGATCTCCTCATGTGCTTCCTCCTGAAGGCGTGTACACGCTTTGTGTCCGTCTGTGAGCGTTACGTTAAGAGGGGCGCCCTTACTTGAGAGTTTTTTGTGCAAGCCAATCTGGAAACGCTGCTTTGACTTCGCCGGACCGGTGGAGACTGTTGGCCAGTTCGAGCGCCGGGATACCGGCATCGGATTCGATCAACAGCATATTGGGGCCAAACGGGAGCCGGCTCAATACGCGCAATTGGCGGCGCTCAACCCACTGCGAAACCGCCTCCTGACTCCAGTTCGGGTCGAGGATCACGACGATGTTCCCGGGGAGGATTCGCACTGGGCCCTCCGTGGAGGGGCTGTCATGCCATACCGGTGAAAAGCTCCCTGGTGCGTGATCGGCAGCCAGTTTTTCTAACATGCCCTCGGCGTTGGTGCCCTTCTCTAGCTTCCAGTAACGGACAGTCTGGCCACCTGTTTTGATGTCTGCCCGCACCGTAGCTTGCCCAAGCGTCGAACGTGTTGACGCGGTGGGATTCACTTCCGCAACCAAGGAGGGATCCATCCAAACGCGATGTTCTCGTTCGCCATCATGCCACATGTAAGGCACCAGGTCTGATCCTTTCTTGGATGACTCTGATTGGCCGCCCGACTCCACGCCGCTTTGAGCGGATGCGACGGGGTCATTCAAGTGGGCGCAATTGGCGACAGCCAGCAAGAGTGGAATGGTCACGAGCCTGGTTCCGAATTGCATTGGTCGATGTCCCTTACGATCAGATTACGTTGCTGGGGCCCCGTAACTATCCACGCTACGTGCCATAGAACGTTAGTTTCCAATTGTTCAGCGTACCCGTACTTCCAGGCAAACCGTCACGAACGGTCAGCGTCCAGCTTCCATCCGCCGCTTCCCCGAGATGTCGCGCTGAACCGAAGACCCATCCTGCATAGTCCCCACACAGTTCGATGCCGGTCCCTGGGCACACCCGTGGCTGTGCCAGGACGCTGCTCGTCCCCGTACCCTCATGGCGCAGGATGACTTCAAGATCGCCGTCGTTTTGATGGTCGGCTGTCAGTTCGATCTCGACCCATTCGATGCGTGAGATACCGCTCCCGGCGACATTGGCCGGTGAAGCGACCGTTGCAAGATCGGCTATCGATTGATTGGAGAGGACGGATATGGAGTAGGACTTTTGCGGGCCGAGGGGCGTCCAGGTTGCAGCGCGGATGACTGCGGCTTCAGCATTCAAAACGCCAAAGCCATACTTGTGATTGACGGCATACCCTCCGCCATTCACCGTCCAGTCGACGTCTCCAGGGTCGTTCTGCCGTGCGGTTTCTGCCAAGACGATGCGAACGTCACGCCATCCGAGGTTGGGATTGGCCTCAAGGACGAGGGTAATGATCCCGGATGCAAGCGCGGTGGCTGAGGAGGTGCCTCCAAACGTATTGGTGTAGTTGGGATCCTGGACATCGAAGGATGATGTGCCACGATTATATCCCTCCCCGGCCGAACGGTCGGTTGTCACAATCGCGGGCAGCGACGCAGTTCCTGCGCTCGAAGGGGTGCAACCCCATAAATTTGCTCCCGGATCGGAATATGGGGTCTGACTGCCGTTGGCGTCTACCGCGCATATGGCGATCACGCCGCGAAAATTGGAATATCCTTCGTAATTCGAATTGTCATTGCGGCGCGCTCCTCCATTGCCTCCCGCCCATACGTATACGGTGCCTTTGCCGCTCCGGCCTTGCGCAAGGCCATTGAGAACGGCGGCCTTCCACAGAGGGCCGCTCGCATGGAGTATTCCATCGTCAGGAGCGCCCCAACTGTTATTCGAGACCCACACCGCCGCTGCATTGCGGGACATCGCGTCGGCTTCGACGCTGTCTGGACTGAATACGCCTGCCGCCAGCAAGTTATACCCGACAAGGGCCGCATAAGGGGCGGCCCCGCGCCCTCCGGTTTGGTTGCCGAACGCACCAATGACTCCCGCCACGGAGGTGCCGTGGCAATCGGCCGTTCCCCCCGCGCCGCTGCACGGTCCGGAATTGGCCGGTGTCGGGTCCGATCCGTTGGTGAGATAATTGAAACTTTGCCCCAGTACGATATTCGGAGCCAAATCTTCGTGCCCGATTTCGAGACCATCGTCGACAACGGCCACGCGTACCCCGAGGCCGCTCCGGCCTAAATTCCAGGCTCCGACGACGCGACTGTCCTCGCCGGGAATACCTCCGCCCTGCCCCGTATTCTGGAGGTGCCACTGTTCGGCAAACAGCGGATCGCTGACGTTTCCGACGGGTGGGAGATTGGTTCCACTCCCGCCTCCGCCGCTTCCGATACCGGGCACGCTTTGCGTGACGTTGGGCGTCTCGTCCGTGCCAGATGAACAGCTCAACATGGTCGCGGCTAAGATGGCGATGAGGGTAGCTACCGACCAACTGCGTGCTTGTTTCCAGTGACCCGGAAGGGATATGCCTTTTTCCCGAAACCAAACCGAATACGCCTGATTCATCGGATGACATCTTACTCGGAATGGCGTTCTGGAATAAACCAGTAGGCTAAAGATTTCCAAAGCCTTGCGCGCCCTGGTCTGACTGAAACTGCCTACATAACTACACTGCCGGACCGCGGTCGACTTTCGGAAATGCCTGTTCTATTGACCCTCCTTGTACTACTATTTATCGAGGCGGCCATCTCGGTGGCATCGCTCTTGCTTCGTGAGTCATGTTCCGATAAGCTATTAGAATTATTAGGTATCTGTGCGAAAATTCTAATCGCACGGATCTCATCCTTGACTCTTGTCGTTCCCTGTGTAGCCGATCCTCGTCCCGGTGGTCCGTGTGGATTGGACCATCGCAATGATGGATTGCGTCCTTTTGGATCCGACGCTCTCGATGTAACGTGCTCCACGATTGGCGCGTAGCCCAGCCCTACCAACGGGGTGGGCGCGCACGACCCGATGCAAGAAGACGACGCGATACAAGCTCTCGCTCAGCAGTTCGACCTGCCGTGGGCGCCGAATCTCGATCCTGGCCAAGTGGACATGGATTTGATCGCGCTGGTGCCTATCAGTTTCGCCCGCCGCTACAAGATTCTGCCATTACGCGAAGAGGATGGGGGCATCCTCGTCGCCACGACTGATCCGTTCCAGGTCGAAGCGCTCGACGACCTTCGACTCTTGTTGGGCAAGCCGATCAAGCCCGTCTTGACGACTCCGCTCACCCTTCTGGCCGCGTTGAATCAGGTCTACGACCGGGCCAGTGCCGGCGGCGCCGAGGCGGTCATGGAAGATTTGGTAGCCGAGGGCGGCCTTGATCGTCTGGCGCATGAGTTGGATGAACCCCAAGACCTTCTCGATGCCACGGACGAGGCACCGATCATCCGGCTGGTGAATTCCATTTTGTTCGAGGCGGTGAAGCGTCGGGCGAGCGATATTCACGTGGAATCGTTTGAGCGGGGACTGGTCATTCGCTATCGCATCGATGGGGTGCTATATCAAATACTCAGCCCTCCCAAACATCTGCAGTCGAGCATTACGGCGCGCCTTAAGATCATGGCGGGATTGAACATCGCGGAGAAGCGTCTGCCGCAGGATGGTCGTTTTGGAATTCGCACGGCCGGGAAGGATGTCGACGTTCGTGTCTCCGTGCTGCCGACGTCGCATGGCGAACGGGTCGTGTTGCGGTTGCTCCAGAAGGAGAACAAGCTGCTGAACCTTTCGGAGATCGGGTTTTCAGCCGAGCAGCTGGCGATTATGCAACAACTTATCCACCTCAGCCACGGCATCATTCTCGTGACGGGTCCTACTGGAAGCGGGAAAACCACCACGCTCTACGGCGCGCTCAGCCAGATCAACGCGCCCGACAAGAACATCATCACGATCGAGGACCCCGTCGAGTATCAGCTCCAGGGGGTGGGTCAGATGCAGGTCAACGCCAAGATCAATTTGACGTTTGCGGCCGGCCTGCGCTCGATCCTGCGCCAGGATCCGGACGTGATCATGATCGGCGAAATCCGAGACCTTGAGACCGCGGAGATCGCCATCCACGCCTCGCTGACCGGTCACCTGGTGTTTTCGACCCTGCATACCAACGATGCGGCAAGTGCCGCCACCCGGTTGATCGATATGGGGATTGAGCCCTTCTTGGTGGCCTCTTCCGTGGTGGCGGTGTTGGCCCAACGGCTTGCACGCGTGATTTGCCCAAATTGCCGCAAGGCCTATGAGCCGAGTGATCAGGAGCTTGAACGGCTCGGTTTGGGCGCGCAAAAGGCTCGGCCCACGTTTTATCGAGGGGCTGGATGCCAGTCCTGCGGCAATACCGGATATCGAGGCCGAACCGGTATTTACGAACTGCTGGTCATGGACGATCAGATCCGCAGCCTCGTCGGTGCCAAATCAGAATCGTCGACGCTACGGGAGATTGCGATCTCAAAAGGAATGATCCCCCTCAAATTGGACGGAGCACACAAAGTCCTCAAAGGCATCACGACAACGGAAGAGATCATGCGCATTGCGCAACAGGATGTCGAAGTCTAGATGCCATGCCGGTCTATCAGTACAGGGGGCTTCGGAGCGATGGGGGAGCGGCAGCGGGCATTGTCGATGCCGAAAGTCTCCGGGGCGCGCGCGTCAAGCTCCGTCAGGGCGGCATCTTCCCGACCGAGTTGCGCGAGCAAGCCACAGCCGGATGGACGGCCGTGGAACTGGCCGATCAGCTGCGCAAGGGAAAGTCGCGACGTCGTGTCCTCTCCCCTACCGACCTGGCCATCGCCACGCGACAATTCGCCACACTATTGGTGGCTGGGCTCCCGCTCGTGGAAGCGTTGGGTATTCTCGTCGAGCAGGTGGAAAAGAAGCCCGTCCAAAGCCTCTTCGCCGAAATACGCGAACAGGTACGCGGCGGGAAGGCGTTGAGCGCCGCGTTGGAGCAACACCCGAACGAGTTCGGCCCAATCTACGTCCATATGGTTCGTGCCGGGGAGGCCAGCGGAGCGCTGGACCAGATTTTATTTCGATTGTCCGAGTTCCTTGAGAAGCAGTTGGCGTTGAAGCAAAAAGTCACCAACGCCATGATGTATCCGGTCATCATGCTGCTCGTCGGGGCTGGCGTCCTGTTCGTCCTCATGACCTTCGCCATTCCAAAGATCACAGTGGTGTTTACTGATCAAAAAAAGGCGTTGCCCTGGCCGACCGTGGTGTTGATGCAGACGAGCAATTTTCTGGCTGAGTATTGGTGGGTGCTGCTGAGCGGAGCGGTGATTGGTCTGGTCGCCTTCCTTCGATATGTGAAGACCTCAGGGGGCCAGCTTCGAGTGCATCAACTCCTCTTGAAGCTGCCACTGATCGGCGATATTGTGCGGAAAGTTGCCATTTCGCGACTGAGCAGTACATTGGCAACGATGCTCGCCAGTGGGGTACAACTACTCGAAGCCTTGGACGTGTCGCGGCGAGTGATGAGCAATCGTGTGTTGGAGGCGGCGGTCGAGAACGCGCGCCAAAACATTCGAGAGGGGGAAAGTATCGCCGCACCGCTGAAGCGCAGCGGGCAGTTCCCGCCACTTGTGACGCATATGGTCGCAGTGGGGGAAAAGAGCGGGGAAATGGAGGAAATGCTCCGTCGGATCGCAGGCATCTACGACGGGGAAGTCGATCGCGTTGTGACCCGTGCAACCTCCCTCATCGAACCGGTGATGATTTTGTTCATGGGTGCGGTCGTCTTCTTCATCGTGGTAGCGATTCTGCTGCCGATTTTTGAAATGGGTCAGCTCGTGAGGTGATGCGCGTGGAGATTACTGCCGGACACGAGTCGGAGAAAAGGCGTCCCGGGAGGCGTTCAATCGCAGCAGGTAGCCGGGGGTTTACGTTCGTCGAAATTTTGGTCGTGGTCATGATTCTGGGGTTGTTGGCGGCCCTGGTCGTGCCCCGGATCATGGGGCGGACCGACGAAGCCAAGCGCACCGCCGCCAAGGTCCAAATCCGCAATCTTGAGGCCGCTCTGCAACTCTACAAATTGGACAACGGCGTCTACCCTTCCACCGAACAGGGGCTACGCGCACTCATTGAGAAGCCTTCGACAGGGGTTGTCCCTAAGAAGTGGAAGCTGGGCGGGTATCTGCAGAAACTCCCGGAGGATCCTTGGGGCAACCCCTACAAATACCTCAGCCCAAGTCCCACTCAGAAGGGCGATTACGAGATCATGTCTTATGGGACGGACGGCGAACCCGGTGGCGAAGGGATCAACGCCGATATTGTGAATTGGAACCTGGACAAAGAGTAATCTGTCGCTGTCGCCGCGTGCCGACGACGTCGTTGGGGGCCCTGCTGGACATGCGCCGGTGTTGTCTGTCCCGCTTCAGGCGGACGGCGAGTTCGCATCTCCGCTCAGAGCGAGGATTTACCCTGATGGAAATCATTCTCGTTCTGGGCCTGCTGGCGTTGCTGTTTGGCATCGTGGTACCGCGTTTCGGGTGGTTCGAGAATGCCGCCTCGGCCAGCCGCAAGCTGATCAGCATCGTTCAGACGCTGCGCACGACGGCCCCGCTCTCGCAACAACCGTGGCGGTTGTATCTCGATCTCGATCAGGGACAATACTGGGCCATGGTGGTCACGCCGGATGGTGAACAGGTCCCGCACGACGCCCGATTTCAGGATCCCGAGATTCTTACGATGCCGCGACGCCACCAACTGCCGTCAGGTGTACGATTTGAACGGGTAACGACGGTCGTACAGGGGCAGCGTCAATCGGGACAAGTCTATCTCCAGGTGTCTCCTTCGGGCCTACCCGAACGTGCACTGGTGGTCTTGAGCGACGCCGACAACAGTTTGTTGGCCTTGCATGTCAGCCCGCTCACCGGTCTCATTCGTGTCAGTGATGAGGAATTGGAGCCGCCTCGCATGCCGCCTCTGACGGAACAGGTTCGTCCGTTCCTGTTTCCTGAGACTTATGGGGGAGGAATCTCTCTTTGATGCTGCGGGTGATCAGAGGGCCCTTGGGTCGATCGTATCGCTCTCCGGGCTCGCACGGGTTTACCCTGCTTGAGGTCATGCTGGCCGTCGCCCTGCTGGCAATTGTGCTGCCCGTCTTGTTGGGTTTACGAAATCGGGGCATGGAGTTTCGCGACCGTGCACACGAAATCACAACGGCCACGCTCCTGGCACAGGAAAAATTGCTCGAGACGGAGTTGCTGCCCGTTTTACCGATCGGCGAGCAAAGCGGCGATTTTAAAAGTGCGCCGCCGGGACTATCCGCCCAGACTACGGGGGAGGATCGCGCCCCCGGGTACCGATGGCGCCGTATCATTGCCCCGACTCCGCTGGAGCGGGTGCGAGAAGTTCGAGTCGAGGTGCTGTGGTTCCGCGGTCAGACGGAAGACTCTGTTGAGGTCAGCAACTATGTGTTCGATACGTCGGCGGCCTCGCTCTAATCAAGGCTTCACCCTGATCGAACTCTTGCTGGCCGTTGCCATCTTGGGGGTGGTCGCGGCATTCATCTTTGTGTCGGTTTCGGCCACCATGCAGGCGGTGGAGACGGTGAGGACAAGCGCCCACCATGAACAGATGGTACGGAGTACGCTGACCCTCATGACGCAAGACCTCACACTCAGCCGAAACCTAACCGTCTCGCCGTGGTTCGGCAAGAACCAGGTGCTCGAAGGAAAGCCCGCCGACGTACTGGCCTTCGTCACGACCAACCAGCGTGGGACGGTCGCACAGGGACGTCATGGCGATCAGACGCGGGTCGTGTATCTGCGAATGGGAAGCCGGCTGATCCGGTACGTACGGTCCAATCTGCTGACGCTTACCGAGGAAGGCGTCGAGCGCAACGAATTGCTGGATGATGTTCTGGGGTTCAACGTCCGATACTACGACGGACAAGCCAAAATCTGGGTCGACCGATGGGATGGGCGTACGACGAAGGTCCTGCCACAAGGGTTCATGATCGAACTGTTATTTGACCAGGGGGCGGACCAGCCCCCCAAGGTTTATACCGCATGGCTGACGCTTCCGACATAGGAATTTCAACTGGAACCGTTTGGACCCGTCGAGTTCGGCGTACCTTGGGCTGGGTGGCGTTCGGCCTTGTGTTGGTGGCCGTCTTTACCGCGCTGACCTTTCCGTTCGATGCGCTGAATGCCAGGATAATCAAGGAATTGGCACGGCAGAGCGGAGCAACCGTTGAGGTCGATGTTCGACGCCCCTATCGTCCATTGGGAATCGAATGGTTGGGACTTCGTCTCAGTAGAGGAGACCACCCCGTGACCATTGGGAGGACAACGGGAGTCCTCTCGTGGATCGATGCCCTGCAAGGCAGTCCCGTCGTCCAAGTTTCGATGTGGACGGACGAGCGCGCCATCAATCCCGCAGCGACCGCGAAAATAACATTCACCGACTGGACGTTTCAGGGCGTTGCCGAGCTGCAGGGAATGGCCGAGCGAGTCGATCTACCTGGGACGGCCGGGCATCCCATCAAGAGTGGCCGTGCGAATGCTACGTTCCGTTTCGTCGGGGCAGGTCACTCTGCACACCCGCTGGACGGTGAACTGCGGCTCGAGGTCAACGACTTGGCGGTGGCACAGATGACCAACCAAGGGGTTCGAGTACCAGAATGGTCTGTGAATTCGCTACGGATTACGGTGCAGTGCAGCCAGCAAGTTTGTCGCATCGGCGAATTTCTTGGAACCGGTCCTGATGGCTCGCTTGAAGCGACCGGTCAACTCCTGTTAGGGGGAACCCCCCGGGAAAGTCGATGGGACGTAGCGGTGACGCTGACCTGCAGTCAAGCTCTCTCCCAACGTGCCGCCGCTGTTGGCGGGTTTCCCCTTCCCGTTGGCACTCCCTTGCGCGCCAAATTGGTCGGCTCGTTACTGCAACCTCGGGTGGCATTGTGAGAAATTGGTCCCTCCATCGGAGAAGTCAGCCATGATCGAGAGTGTCGGTCTCGATATTGGAGAAACGGCGTTCAAAGCGGTTCGCTATCGTCGCTCGCTTACGGGACAGGAGCAAGTGGAATATTTTTACCAGACTCTGCCCTTCCTGCGTGAGACAGAGGCCGACCAGGCAGTCCGGGCTAAGCTTCTGAAGCGATTTCTCGAAATGCATCATTTACATCGTGCTCATGTCGTAACCGCACTACCCGCCGGATATCTCTCTCTCCGCCGGCTGGCCCTCCCCTTTCGCGACCAGGCACAAATGGCACAGGTCGTGCCGTTCGAGGTGGAAAACCTTCTTCCGATGGATCTCGAGGATGTGGCCGTCGAAGGCTTGAACGTCTCCCCTCCGGACGCCCGGGGGGCGGGCAACAGCGATGTTTTGGTCGCCGCCGCCCCAAAAAAAATGGTGGGCTCGCACCTCGAGTTCCTCGCCAAGGCGCGCGTGCACCCCACGGCAGTCAACGTCGATGCTCTGGCGCTCTATTCAGTGGCGCAGTATCTGCGTTTGGAGGGCGGGATTGTGCCGGAGAATCTGGCAATCTTGGATATTGGAGCTACCAAAACAACGGTCTGCCTCATTCACCGGAACCGTCCATGGGTTCTGCGTACGCTCTCATGGGGAGCCAACGCACTCACGATTGCCTTGGCTCGTCGGTATGAGTGGTCTCTCGAAGAAGCCGAGCGGCGCAAACGCGTCGCGACGGTCCAACTGGCCGAGGAGTGGATTGAGCCACTTGTACGTGAGGCTCGACTCGCGTTGCGAGCATTTGAATCGTCGACACAAACTCGCATCGAACACTGTTGGGTGTCCGGCGGGGGAGCCAAGCTTCGACAATTTCCTGAATATCTGGCGCATCGACTGAATTTGCAATTGGTTGGAAAGCGCGAAGGGTTCGGCTCGACGAGCCCTCGAGCATTTGCCGTGGCGTTTGGTTTGGCTTTGCATCCAAAGCTGGTCGGGCGGCGATGGTTCAAGACATCCCGTCCATTATCGATGGGCTACGATCTGAAGCATCAACTTCAGGTGGCCCAACAGACACGGACCTTGCACACACGCCGAGATTTGATGGCCGTTGGCGTGGCCGGGGTGATCCTAGCCGGTCTTGGGATAGGAGATCTTTGGTCGCAAGTCACGCTCAAGGAAGCTCGGGTCAAGCAAGACAGGGCCGCTTTGACGGCCTATTCCGAACGCATTACCGGCGGCGGAACCGTATCGTCGGGTGATGAGGTGGACCAGGTTCGTCGTCGGATTGATGCGGTGCAAAAGCAACTTGAGGTGTTGGAGTCCCAACAGATCGCCCCGCTGTCCTCGCTCGCGATGCTCGTCAAGCACCTGCCGCCGGGCGTTCCCCTGAAGGTTCGGAACCTTTTGATGGAAGGCCGAGCGGTACAATTGGAGGCGGAGACGGACTCGTTCGATTCGGTCGAACGCGTCAAACGTGCTCTCGCAACCGAGGAGTCGTTTCAGGATATCTCCGTCGGTGATGCCCGAGTGGGGGTGACGGCGAATCAGGTGATCTTCCGATTGACCCTGACCATTGGTGGATCATGATGGATACGTTGCGACAACGGTGGGCTGATTTTTCGCCCCGCGAGCGTTGGGTGATCGGCATCGGGACGATGGCAGCTGTGCTGTCCGTTCTTTTCGTCGTCCTAGTCGATCCACTGCTCGAGCGTATCACGATCCTAGATCGCCAACATGCGCGCAAAGCCCGTGACTACGAAGAGCTCGCGAAGCTGGAGGGCGACTACCGCCAGTTGCAAGTCCGCATGGCACAATTAGAGCAACGTCTGGCCAGGAGTAGCGGGCAGTTCGCATTGCTTCCGTTTCTCGAAGAAACTGCTACCAGCACGGGCATCCGCGATCAGATCGTCGCGATGCAGCCGCAACCGACCGTGCCCATGGCCGGCTATGAGGAGACGGCAGTCGAAATTCGCCTCGATGGTATGCATCTCCCACAATTGCTGTCGCTGCTGGCCGCAGTCGAGAATGCTCCCGCTCTGGTTCAGGTCAAACGGCTTCAGATTACCCCACGTTATGACACACCCTATCTGTTGCAGGTCACGATTCGCGTGGCATCCTATGAAAAAGCCTAATGAACGCGGCATCGCGTTGATTCTGGCGTTGCTGATCCTAACCCTCCTCGTGGCCCTGATCCTCGAATTCGATGCCGAAGCGCGTCGTGAGCTTCGAGATGCGACCGCATTTCGCGACGGATTGAAGGCCACGATTCTTGCACGGGCTGGGGTCCAAGCCGCGCGGGCCGTGCTGCGACAGGACAGCCAACTCGAGGCCCGAACCCAAGTGCACTTCGACGGGCCGGGTGACATGTGGATGATTCCGTTGACGGATTTTCCGATCGGTGACGGCTTCGTTACGGCAACCATCGAGGACGAGCGCGGAAAGCTGAATTTCAATGCACTCGCCAACATGCCGGACCCGCAGGCGCGCCTGCCGATGATACTTCGGTACAAACGCTTGTTCGAATATCTGCAGGTCGATCCTCGAGTGGTCGACGCCATTGTCGACTGGGTCGATCAGGACGAGGCCCCAGAACCGGATGGCGCCGAGTCAAGCTACTACCAAACGTTGCGCCCTCCCTATAAGGCGTCTAATGCTCCCCTTCAGTCTCTGGACGAGCTTCTGATGGTCAAGGGAATGACTCCCGACATGCTTGCACGGATAAAGAAATTTGTAACCGTGTATCCCGGCCAGGGTGAAACCAAGGTCAATCTCAATACCGCTGATCCTCTTGTTATCCGAGCGTTGGATAGTCGCATCACTCAGTCCATGGCAGGAGAAATTGTACAAGGGCGCCCCTATAGGAACCTTCAGGATTTGGATCGCATCAGCGGGTTCGAGCCCATCGCAAAAGAGCTTCGACTCACTCAGTCATACGATGTCAAGAGCCAATACTTCGGCGTCCGCGGAACGGTTCGTGTTAATGAAACTGTCCGTGCCGCTCAAGCTGTCGTACGCCGGGATGAAGGAAAGGGTGATACGACCCTCCTCTATTTTCATATCCAGTGAGTAAAAGCTCACCTCAGATGCTGGCACGCATCCGCCCGTCCGTTTTCGTACCACTCCTCTGTGAGCTCTCGTTTTCAAGGAGTTAGTCCATGGCAGACCATGCATACCGCTCTCTCATCGAGTCCGCTACCAGCCGGGTTCCTACTCTATTGGTGGGGCGGACCACCCTTGCCGGAACCAGCACCAGTTTGGTACCGTCTGAGTACATGTCACGAACACGAGGGGGACACATGGACTCGGTCGATACCTTGATGTTGGATGCAAAGCAAGCGATCTTGGACGATGCTCACAACCGATTCGTGACACTCCAAAAGGAAGGCCGCACCAGGGAAGCCATGCAGCAATTTCAGGTCACGCTGGGATGTGCCACCGATCTCCTGAACGAATCGATCCTCGTCCTTGAGCGGGTGCTGGCGGCTCAGCAAGACGCTCAACCTCCACAACCAGGCCCGAGCCCAACAGACCCCATGGCCTAACCGACTCCTTTGCTGGTATATCCCCCGGGTTTTTCAGACGGTGCGTCATAGTCCACCTTTTGCAGCTCCCTTTCGTGTTGGGTCGGTCTACGTCCCCTCATGGCTCGGTAAGATTCAACCGGCCATCGGCTGTTTCCTTGACACGAGCTATTTGGGCTGTTATACGAAAAGGGTTTTAGAGCGCGACGCCTACCGAGATGAAGAGGCTGGCGTAGCTCAATCGGCAGAGCAGCGGTTTTGTAAACCGCCGGTTGGAGGTTCAATTCCTCTCGCCAGCTCCACATCTTATCGAGGCATCCGAAGCCATCGACCCCATGCATCTGATCAACGTCGGGAATCGTGTCGTCAACCTAGAACGAATTCTGTACTGTGAACGACAGGTTTATCGTGAGGACTGGACCGTCAAAATCTTCATGAGCGGCCATGCCACCAATACTCCGTTGGTGTTGTGTCAAGAAGAGGCGAAAATATTTTGGGAATACCTCGAGGGAGAAGGTCATCGCCTAGCCGTTCCGCAAACTGCACCTGCGTCCGACTCCTAACAGATCATCGCCACCCCTGTTGTCATCACACTGTGCAGCAGCTGTTCGGCCACGGTTGCCATAAATACAATCGGCGCAGATCCTACCACTGAGGACCTGCGCCGACCTAACTGATCCTAATAGGTGCTTGAGAAGGACCGCGTTTACGGCTGCGTCAACTCTTCGCTCGTTTCCGCTTCCTCGCCAACCTCCTCGAACTCTCCTTCTGACTTTCCTTTGATCAATGAGGGGTGGAGGCCGTACTTTTTGAGCATCTTGTAAAAATCAGCTCGATACCGACCTGCAAACTGTGCTGCGCGGGAGATATTGCCATTGGTCAGTTGCAACACGCTTCTGAGGTATCCCCGTTCGAACTCTTCTTTGGCCTCGGTCAGGGGCTTTAACGGTGCGTCCGAAACAGCTGTAATGGACGGTAACAGATCCGGTGTGATCATGTCTTGTCTGGACATGATCACGGCCTTTTCGATTGCGTTTTCCAGTTCACGGACGTTCCCCGGCCAATGATACATCGTCAGCTTCTGCATGGCTGCGGGCGTAAACCCCCGCACATCCTTGTTCGTCCGTCCGACTGACTGTTTCAGGAAATGATGGGCCAATACCGGAATATCGTCTCGTCGCTCGCGCAACGGGGGAACAATGAGCGGGACGACCTGCACGCGATAGTACAGGTCGCTTCGGAACGTCCCGGCCTTCACTGCTTCGGTGAGATCGCGATTGGTCGCCACGATGATCCGAACGTCGACCTTGGTCGTATAATCGGCGCCGACTTCCCGGACCTCTCGGTCCTGCACGGCACGAAGGAGCTTGACCTGCATAGACAGCGGCATCTCGGCAATCTCATCGAGGAAGAGCGTGCCGCCGTTCGCACTTTGAAAGAGCCCCTTCTTCGCGGCATGCGCGTTCGTGAACGCACCCTTCACGTGGCCAAAGAGCTCGCTCTCGAATAACGTTTCTGGAATCGCCGCACAATTGAGCGCGATAAACGGGCCCTGTGCTCTGCGGCTGTTCGCGTGAACCACACGAGCCACAACTTCTTTTCCCACCCCCGTTTCTCCGAGGAGGCAGATGGTTGCGTCAGTGTCCGCTACCTGTGCAATTTGCTGAAAGAGGCGCTGCATCAGGGGGCTACGGGCGACGACATTCTCCATGCCGTAGAGCTCTTTGACCAGAAGCTTGAGTCGCTGGATCTCGCGGCTCATCCGTTGCTGAGAGAGCGCACGTTCCAGGCTGGCCTTCAATTCCTTATCATCGAACGGCTTCGTAAGATACCCAGTGGCACCGCGCTGCATGGCCTCGACGGCGTTCGGGATACTCCCATGGGCGGTCAGAATGATCACAGGAAGTCCGGGGTGGATACGCAGGAGTTCCTCTGTGATCATAAGACCGTCTTCGCCCTTCAAGCGAAGATCGGTGATCGCTAGATCAAACACTCCTTTCTTAGCTTCCGAAAAAGCTTCCTGACCCGTGGTGCAGGTCGTGACTGCGAAGCCCATAGCCGTGAGGCGCATCTTCAGCAGATGTAGCAGCCCCTCGTCGTCGTCGATGACTAAAATCTTCTCTTTTTCCATGGGGTGCCTCGTTATTGTTTCGGTTCGCCCTCGGCCGGTGGCAGCGTGGGAGGCGTCACGGTGGGGCGAATGGGCCGCGCCTTTTCACGCATTTCCTGGTCGATTCGCTTGAGCGCCTCAAGCTGATGGGTGAGTTCCTGGATCTTCTTTTCTCGTTGTTCGAGCTGAGCTTGAAGCGCATTGACCGTGGCGGTTTCGGCTGCCGCCCTTGCCGGTTCCTTTTTCACCGTCAGTTCGTCGATCTTCTTTTGACGGTCTGCAAGCTCTCGTTGAAGTGCTTCGACGGTCGTCGCCTCTGCATCCTTCACGGAAACTAGGTGTTGAACGTCACTTTCTCTAGCAAGCAAATCCCGGACCAACTGTTCAAGTGTCCGAGACAATGTCCCATTTTCCTGAGCAATTTCATCAGCTTTTGTATGAATCTCTAACCATGAGGCCGAAGTGTCTACAGAAGGTGTCTGTAGGAGATTCAACCATTGCTGACTGGCTGGGGCATATTTGCTCTTTTCCGGGAGCGAAACTATTTTTTGAAATTGAGACCTTGCGAGTTCACGGTTCTCGAACAGTGCAATTAAGGCACGAAGGAAAATTGCCTGATCGCAATCGGGTCCTGACGTGCATTTGGAAATGACAGCGTCCTGCTTTCTCCCAAGTACTTGAAAAAATTTAGTATCTTGCCTGTCAGGACGAAAATATGGTGACTGAGGGAGAGGGACTTCAACTGAAGGTTTTGTCATACACCCCGTCACAATTGTCGCCATACCTACTATAAACGGAATCACGAGTAGTCGTACGTGAGCAATCAATCCAATCATGTTTCATTTCCCACATGGGCCAATCTTAGAGTAAACCGGACTGTCGCCCCTTTTCCAACATCACTTTCGATCCAGATTCGTCCATTGTGGGCTTCCACGACCTTCTTCGCCAGCGCAAGCCCCAGGCCGCTGCCGCCGACAGACCGCGAGGTGGGGCTGCGTCCTTGATAAAATCTCTCGAAAATATGCGGCAAATCGTCCTTGGCAATACCGGGGCCATTATCGATGACCGACACGACGACAACCCCATGGCGAACCTGAGATTCCACTTGTATGCGAATGGCCGAACCGGCGGGGGCAAACTTCAGGGCGTTCGACAAAAGATTATCGAGTACTTGTTCGATTCGCCCGACATCGGCTCTCACCCACAACCTCGATTTCGGCGTGTCCGTCACGAGTTGAACATGCTTAGAGTCTGCTAAGAGGCGAATCTTCTTAATGCAACCTTCAATGATACGCTGGAAATCAGTGGGCACGATTCGGTACTCCATCATGCCCGCCTCCATTTTTGACAGATCGAGGATCGTGGAGATCAACCGAATGAGCCGGCGGCTGCTGTCGGACATGATCCGCAACGTTTCCTTTTGATCGGGCGTGAGTGGACCGGGAATCTCATCGAGTAGGAGTTGGGTGCCCTCCTGAATCGAGGCCATCGGCGTGCGCAATTCATGGGACACATGTGCGAGAAATTCCGATTTCATGTCATCCAATTGCTGGAGCTTTTGCCCCATCCAATTGACGGTATCCACAAGGTCCTTCAGATCCTGGGGAGCTGAGATGTGTAATTGTGTGCCAAAATTGCCTTGGCCTAGACCTTTGATGTGATGCTGTAGCCGGCGCAATGGGCGTAAGATGCCGTAACTAGCTACACCGGCTACTCCAAGGCCAAACAACAAGGAAATGAAAATCAGGTGTCGAGTGGCGGCTTCCGCGCGAGCGGAACTTGCGTGAGAATTGCTCATCCCGATGCTGATACTGGCTTGGTGGAGGTCAATATACGCCTGCAAGGATGAGGTCATTCGGTCCGCAATCGCGTCACGTGTCAATTCCGATCCTGGAGAGGTTTGCCCGGCAGGGACCGACTGACGTTGGCTTTCCTGACGAAAGAGGTTCAGGCGTTCGGCCTGAAGGCGTTCCACTTCAGATAGCAATTTGAGACCCTGTGGGGTTCGCTCGTTCGTTTCCAACGAAGACAGGGTGCGGCTAAATTCGGTCGTTTCTTCTTCCGAACTCAGCAGGAAGGCAGGATCTTTAACGGCAAAAAACTTCTTCTCGCTCTGCTGACTGTTGAGCAACAGTGTCATCAACCGCTTGCTGGTCTCGATCGCCGGATAGTGATAGGACGCCATTTCCGTGGAGAGGGCCGTCAACTGCCGAAGCTGGAACAGCGCATAGACGGTTACCCCCGTCATCACCCCAATGATGATAAGGGTGGCCAGTACCAGCCGCCAAAAGATTGGGAGTCCCATGCGAAATGAAGGTATTTCGAATTGGGGGCAGATCCATGTACCATTCTGCCTGAAGCAATTGTCAGATGCCACACATTTTCATGTCAGGGGGGCCTCACCCCGTACGCGACAGCGAGGGCTGCCATCGAGCAAGGCGGTCCAGTATGAAAGACCCATTGAGACAGAATGTGTGGTCGCGGTGGGCTGTTCAGCGCCGGTTAGCAACCTTCTGATCGTTGGAGCAAGTAGAAATGGCGGTCCGAGACGATGAGTGGCCCGGGTATACACAGTGGTACTGCTGCTCGCTCTGTCACAGGCTCTGGGCCTTTCAAGGCAGTGAAATGGTCGTTCTGGATACGCGGTTCTCGCTCGCCCCTGCCAGAACGTCTCCCGGAGTGCCGGGGCGACCGTGCCTCGTGTGCACCGGAAACGAGGCCAAGCGCATCACATCCATTTAATACGAAGCTAAGGCGAAGCGCATACCAGGATCGACCCAAAGACACCCTTGGCGGACGCACGGCGTTCCCGGGCTGTAGGTCCCTTTGCTAGACCTGTTGCGAGGTCTTAAACAGACGACCACGGCGCGATGATGTGTGTAGGGCATGGAAGAGGTGTCCTCTGAACAAGAACATGAACACCGTGAGGGGGGGAGTCAGCAGCATCACCAGCATCGAACTCACTTCTCCCGAGATGCCCAGCTGCCCAAGCCAAGCCGACAGCGTCGAGACCGGAAGGACCAGCAATTGAAGAAAATTCAATCCGGCGCCGCGGCCCAAGCGGGTCGAAAGATTCAAGAAAAATGTCACCCCTAAGGGCCCGATGATGATGAAGAGCGGCAAGAACCATTCAATCCAATTTTCCAGGACAAATTCATAACTCGTCTTGAAGACTTCCAGCGGTGAGCCGTGTCGGACCTGGTAAATAACTTCGGGGGCCGGATTCAGGAGAATGAACAAAAGCAAGAACACGGCACTGGAGAGAAAGGCGCCGTTTGGATTCGCCCGCATGCCTTCGTCGAGAAGCATCAGCGGGATCCAGAGGACGAACAAGACTCCCATGACATCCCAGAAGTACCTGCCGAAACTCTCGAGAATGTCTTGAAACGTAACGGCCCGAGTCGAGAGGATCGCAGTTTCAAACAGGGCCAAGGTCGAACCGATTAGAAGGGCGTTCACTGCTCCCAGGATGAATCCACCGGCCAAGCCAAACGGACCCACAAGGGTCGTCGCGAATAGCATGAGCACGAAAAATGCGATCACGGCCAAGACGACCCGCCAACCCCGGACAAACGACGTGACGGAGGCCCGGAGAGCCTCACGATAGAGTTGCCAGGTGGCATAGAGAAACGTCATAGGCGAAACGGTGGAACCAAGGGGAACTCACATTCGATGGAACGATTTGTGAAGGACTCCCGCCTCGCCTATTCTTAGAATGGTTCGTGCCGTCCGTCAAGGACATCTCATGGCGATCGAGATGTGAAGGCGAAGTCTTCCTCCTGATCCTGCGCGACGCTCGCCTCTTCCTACAGGTGCGAGTATCCCTTGACTTAACCGACGGCATGGTTAGCATTGGTACATACGGGAGGGTGCTCTATGGACATGAATAGGATGACCATAAAACTACAGGAAGCCTTGCAGGCGGCCTCCGGCCAAGCGCTACGCCGCAGCCACCAAGGCGTGGATGTGGAGCATCTCCTCCTCGCGGTATTGGAGCAAAGTGGCGGCATGGCTCCCGCGATCTTTGAACGTGCGGGCGTCGCGGCTTCGGCCGTGACGGCTGCAGCCGAGCAGGCCCTATCGAAGGTCCCGCAGGTGCAAGGGCCGGGATCCGGACCGGGGCAGATTCATGTGAGTGCCAGACTTGGCCAGGTCTTAGCGAAAGCCGAACAGGAAATGCAGGCACTCAAAGATGAGTTTGTGAGCGTCGAACACGTACTCCTCGCCATGGTTGATGAGGGCGGAGTTTTCCGCAAGGTCGGTCTCACTCGTGATCGATTACTCACGGCGCTACAACAGGTACGCGGCAATCAGCGTGTCACATCGCAGGATCCGGAAGGCACCTATCAGGCACTCGAAAAGTACGGCCGAGACCTTACACGCCTCGCTTCGCAAGGAAAGCTCGACCCTGTCATCGGGAGAGACGACGAGATCCGTCGTGTGATTCAAATCCTGTCTCGTCGTACGAAGAACAATCCGGTGCTCATCGGGGAGCCCGGTGTGGGTAAAACGGCCATCGTCGAGGGGCTGGCCCAGCGCATCGTCAAGGGTGACGTTCCTGAAGGGCTCAAGCAAAAGCGCGTCGTCGTATTGGATATGGGCGCACTCGTGGCCGGAGCGAAGTTTCGCGGGGAATTTGAGGAACGGCTGAAGGCGGTGTTGAAGGAGGTCCAATCGGCGGGTGGGCAAATCCTGCTGTTCATCGATGAGTTGCATACCGTCGTCGGGGCCGGAGCGGCCGAGGGCAGCATGGATGCGGCCAATCTTCTCAAACCGATGCTCGCCCGAGGCGAGCTACACCTGATCGGCGCCACAACCTTGGACGAATATCGCAAGCACATCGAAAAGGACGCGGCGCTGGAGCGTCGGTTTCAAACGGTGATGGTCGATCAACCCTCAATCGAGGATACCATCTCGATCCTGCGTGGGCTCAAGGAACGGTATGAGGTCCACCACGGCGTCAGGATCAAAGATGCGGCGTTGGTCGCAGCGGCCAAGCTGTCGCACCGGTACATTTCCGATCGGTTTCTCCCGGACAAGGCCATCGATCTGGTCGATGAAGCTGCGGCGCGGCTGAGGACTGAAATCGACAGCTTGCCGGCCGAACTCGATGAAGTATCCCGCAAGGTCATGCAATTGGAAATCGAGCGCGAGGCCCTGAAAAGGGAATCCGATGCTGGGAGCCGAGCCCGCCTTGAGACCCTTGTGAAAGAACTCGAGGAGAAAAACCGAGACCTGCAGACACTCAAGGCACGCTGGGAGGCGGAGAAGATCTCGGTGGGCCGCCTTCGAAAGATTCGTCAACACATCGATGAGGTGAAGCAAGAGATTGAGCGGGCGGAACGGGCATACGATCTCAATCGTGTCGCCGAACTCCGGTACGGCGAGTTGCCGAAATTGGAACGCGATTTGGCATCAGAAGAACAGCATCTTCATGAGAAACAGGGAGAGGAGCGCCTGCTGAAGGAGGAAGTCGACGAGGAAGATATCGCGCTCGTGGTCAGCCGCTGGACGGGCATTCCCGTTACACGCTTGGTCGAAGGTGAGACGGAAAAAGTGCTGCGCTTGGAGGAGTTGCTTCACGAGCGCGTGATCGGGCAGGACGAAGCTGTGACTGCGGTGGCCGACGCCGTTCTGCGTGCCCGCTCCGGTATTAAGGATCCAAAACGACCGATCGGCTCGTTCCTGTTCCTCGGGCCGACGGGCGTGGGGAAAACGGAACTCGCACGAGCGCTTGCTGCGACGTTGTTCGATGATGAAAACAATTTGATTCGAATCGACATGTCCGAATACATGGAAAAACATACGGTCGCCAGGCTGATTGGCGCACCTCCCGGCTACGTCGGCTATGAGGAAGGCGGGCAACTGACGGAGGCGGTCCGCCGGCATCCGTTCTCGGTCATCCTGTTCGACGAAATCGAAAAGGCGCACCACGATGTCTTCAATCTGTTGTTGCAGGTGTTGGACGACGGCCGCCTCACTGACTCACAAGGCCGCACGGTCGACTTCAAGAATACCGTCCTCATCATGACCTCCAATATCGGGAGTCAACATATTTTGGACGCCCAGCAGACGGGGGCCACCTACGAACAGCTTCGAGACATGGTGCTGCGCGAATTGCGTCAGCACTTCCGACCGGAGTTCCTCAACCGGGTCGACGAGGTGGTGGTCTTTCATGGACTGGGTTTGGACCAGCTCAGTCGCATCGTCGACATTCAGTTATCGCGTCTTCGGGAACGCCTGTCTGAGCGTCGGATTGCGCTGACGTTGACGCCCGAGGCGCGGACACAACTGGCCGCAAAGGGTTATGACCCCGTCTACGGTGCCCGCCCCCTCAAGCGGCTCATTCAACAGGAGTTGGAGACTCCGATCGCACGGCAATTGGTCAAGGGCGAGTTGCGTGACGGTGATACCGCCATGGTGGACACGAAGGATGGATCAATCGTCATCGTGCCCGTCGTCGAAGCCGAACCAGATACTGCATAGGTGTGCCGGGCGGAACGAATGTCGTTAGCTTCCGATCGCCACGCTGCCCCCCTTGGCATCGGTATCCTCTTTGCTCACGGTGTGCTTATCGATCTTGCATGCCGTGGGTGTAATCGTGCATTGATGCCCTTTGATCGTCCAGAATTGCCCCTGATCGATGGCGACGCGTCCCGGAGCCGACCGCTTCAGACGAAGGACCATCGTTCCGCTTTCCTGCTCCTTCAGTTCCACCGTGCCGTCTGCCTTGTTCAAGGTGTAGGCCGCTCGTTCATTGAACGCCATTGTCGAGTCGACCACTTTCGCAACCATCCGTCCGGCGTGATCAAATACTGCGATGTTCAAGAGGAGCGCGCCGGTCGAGGGTTTCACGCCGACCTGAAAGTGAGGCACACCCTCAATGATGACGGATCCGTTGGTATTGCGAAAGAGATTAGACCCAATTTCAATGTCCATGGTACAACCTTCTCCGTAATGGTTGCGAGTCCGGCCGCGACGGCGCGCAGTGTTTAGGCCTTTTTAATTCGATTCAGGATAAGCGCGATACATCCCCCGAGCAACCCACCCCCCGTGACCGCTGTCAAAATTTCGATGACCTTTCCTTCCCAGAGGGGCCCATCCATCTGAAGAATATCGCGGATTCCGCCTTGTAACAGGACGACAGCCAACGCCATCGTCGCCCCGATGACGAACCACCACACAAACGTTCGTAACGACTGCACCATCCTCGGTTAGCTCTCCACTGACCGATCCAGGGTGCGATACTGGACGGCTTCCGCCACGTGCGGAGTCAGAACGCGCTCCGATTCCGCCAGGTCTGCAATGGTACGCGCCACTCTCAAAATTCGTGCGTGGGCTCGCGCCGAGAGTTTCAATTTCGTCATGACCTGCTCGAGCAGGAGACGACCGTCCGAATCGAGCGCGCAGTGTGCGATGATCTGTTTGGGACGCAGGTGCGCGTTCCATCGACACGCATCCTCACCATACCGGGTACGCTGGCGTTGACGGGCGGCCACGACACGGCGGCGGATGTCCGCCGAGGATTCTCCTCTGGCGGAGTGCTCGCTCAACTGTTGAACGGGCACCGGCGGGACGTCGACATGGAGATCCAGACGGTCCATCAGTGGTCCCGAGAGACGACTTCGATACCGGCGCACCTGCTGGGGCGTGCAGAGACATTCACGAGTCCGATCGCCAAAGTAGCCGCAGGGACAGGGATTCATCGCGGCCACCAGCATAACACGCGCGGGATAGCGAATCGAAGCCGTGGCGCGACTGATGACGAGGAAACCCTCTTCCAACGGTTGCCGAAGTCCATCGAGCACGTGACGTTTGAATTCCGCTATCTCGTCGAGAAACAGGACACCATGGTGCGCGAGCGACACCTCGCCGGGACGCGGGATCACACCGCCGCCGATCAATCCTGCGTCGGATACTCCATGATGAGGGGCACGAAATGGACGGGTCGTCATGAGGGGATGGTGCGGGTCCACCAGGCCGGCGCAACTGTAGACTCGGGTGGTCGAAAGCGCCTCCTCCAACTCCAGCGGGGGAAGGATACCAGGCAGTCGTCTCGCCAACATGGTTTTTCCGGCACCGGGCGGCCCGATGAGAAGCAGGTTATGTCCTCCGGCGGCCGCAATTTCCAGGGCACGTTTGGCATGGGCCTGTCCACGGACATCGGAGAAGTCCTCGTGGTCGGCGGGTCGCGCCTCCCAGAACGACGCCACATTCACCATTTGCGGTGCGATCGGCTCTCGTCCGTGAAGCCACTCGACCACCTCAGGCAGGGTCTGAGCGGGATAGGCTTTGACATCAGGGACCAGCGCGGCCTCCATTGCATTGCACGCCGGAAGCACCAGACGATATGCGGAACCGCACATCACTCCCATCGAAAGCGCGCCGGACACGCCCTTGATCTGTCCATCCAGTGAGAGTTCCCCCACAAAGACAGTCTCCGTGACTCGATCCGCAACAATGGCGCCTTGCGCCACCAGAATTCCCACTGCGATGGCGAGATCGAGACCTGCGCCTTCCTTCTTGATGCCCGCAGGCGCAAGATTGACGGTGATTTTCTTGACCGGAAACGTAAAACCGGTGTTCTTGAGGGCCGCACGCACCCGATCACGGCTTTCCTTGACGATCGAATCAGGCAGCCCGACGATGGAGAATTGCGGTAACCCACCGCTGATGTCGACCTCGACGTGGACCAGATGGGCAT
The DNA here is from genome assembly GCA_036984305.1 of Nitrospira sp. Classification (NCBI taxonomy): domain Bacteria; kingdom Pseudomonadati; phylum Nitrospirota; class Nitrospiria; order Nitrospirales; family Nitrospiraceae; genus Nitrospira; species Nitrospira sp. The sequence continues at coordinate 2,082,381 of BQWY01000001.1, read as the reverse complement.
CCATCCCCACGACGGTGGTACTGAGAACTTTAGCGAGCATGAAATACGTGTCGTCGGATGGTCAGACGGGCACGATGGCAACAGCGGGCCGATCAAGTGCGTCGACTGGTCGGATTATAGGTTCCGTTTCCGTCATGTTTCAACTTTCAGCATGGGTTTTCTGTATAATGCGCCAGCCCACCGTACGATATCGAAACCCAGTCGAGGACCATGTATGTGCACCGTCTTGCCATCCGCTTCCTGTCGTCGAGTCTCATGGCAGACCGCTTGGTGCCTGCTTCTGGTCACGACTGCCGCAGGACCATCGGCCGCAGAGCCGACGGGTTCGCCGGGATTTTGGCTGACTGGGGCTCCCGCGCCGACGGTGCGGTCGGAGGTTGGGGCCGGTGTCATCGATGGGAAAATTTACGTCATTGGAGGTTTGCAGGAACCACGCGGCGGCCAGGTCGCGGTCGTGGACATCAGCAATACGGTCGAGGAATACGATCCGATTCTCAACACCTGGACCGCCAAGGCCCCTCTCCCCGCCAGGCTCCACCACCCTGGCGTGGCCGTCATCGACCGAAAGCTCTATGTGGTTGGTGGGTTTTCGCAATCCGGCCTCTCCATTTGGAGCCCAGTGGCCACTCTGTATCGTTACGACCCTGTCACCGACACGTGGACTGAACGGCATGCCATGCCGACGGCACGAGGCGCGCTCGGCGTCGCCGTCGTCGGGCATAAGCTTGTCGCCATAGGAGGATTCGCCGGGCGCGGCGACACGGGCGCCGTTGAACTCTATGATCCATCAACCGATAGCTGGATCACCATGGCCAAGTTGCCGACGCCGCGGGATCATTTGGCGGCTGCCACCTACGGGCAGGACGTCTGTGCAATCGGCGGTCGCCTCAACCGTGACTTTGCACGCAACCTCGCGGTGGTCGAGTGCTGGCACAGTACCCTCAATCGGTGGGAACGGAGGGCGGATCTGCCTGCGCCGCGCAGTGGCCATGCAGCAGCCACGTTGGGCCGTCACATCTACGTCTTTGGCGGTGAGAGCCCGGAACAGACCATCGCTCCGACTGTTGCGTATCGAGTCGATATGGACAAATGGCACACCATGGCCGAGATGCCGACGGCACGGCATGGACTTGGAACAGGAGTCGCCGACAACCGTATTTATGCGATCGGAGGCGGTCCGACGCCGGGGCGAGCCTTCAGCAACGTGACAGAAATTTATGTTCCACCGAGCAATGAGGCGGCGCGCCGGACGAGTGCCCGAGCCAGTGCGGCCCACGTGGGAGCGGTCATGGCGGTCCTGGCGACCTGGTCGGAAGCCGGGGTGCTGCCGCCAGAATCCACCCCGGATGCAAGCCGCATCGTCAAGGCCCTAATCCAATTCCAGAGTGCCATGATGAAGAGCGACCATCCGCAAGTCAGGCGATTCTTCGAGCAAGCCATGGATCAAAAATTCGGCCAGGCGGGCCCCCAATATCTTCAACAGGGACGAACGACCGGATGGACCTCGCGCATTCTCGAAGCAGTGGTTGAATACGGGACGAATCCAAGGATGGACCTCCAACCGGCCCTTGAATCGGGTTGGCGGGAGTTCAACGTCAGTTCACAGGACTTGCGCCTCCTCGCCAGCTTGCATGCGGCAGCCAAAGACCAACTGAGCCGCGAGGGCAAGGACCTGCATGCGTTGTACGAAGAGAAACGCCGGCTGATGCCGGGTGCACCATAACCGAGCCGGAAGGGCACGTTCACCCTGGGGCTCAGGCAAGGAGGGAAGCATGGCCACGCGCGCGTACATTTTGATCAAGGTGAAGACTGGAAAGGCGAAACAGGTCGTGGAGGCGCTCAAGAAAATTCAGGGCGTGGAGCACGTCCATCCTTGCTTTGGCCAGCCTGACATTTTCAGCTTTGTCAGCGTGGCCGACGAACGCGCACTATCCGAGGTCGTCATTACGCGCATTCATACGATCGAGGGGGTCGAGGAGACCGACACTCACATCGTGGCTGAGGCCTAGGTCGAAGAGAGTTACACGTCCAGTGGCCGTCGGCGGCGGGCCGATTCATAACACGCGTCGACGAGGCGTACGGCTTCGAGCGCATCCAGAGCAGATACGGGCATTGGTGTCCCCTTGAGCACGGCAGTCAGAAACCCTTCTAACGTCTCGAGTATCGTGGCGGTTTCGTCAAAAGACTGTTGCACGATGGATCCGGAAAGGGAGGTGTACGCAAGTGTGCGCGCCCGCCAATCCACGGTTGCGCGCCCCTGATCCCCCTCTGCCGTGGCCGAACCGATTCGCTCGGTGCCTCGCCACCCGACATGAAGGACACATTGGCAGCCTGTGCCGAGTGTGAGCTCTACTTCCGCCGTCTCCTCCATTCTAGACGGATCTGCCGGATCGAGACGACAAAGGACCTGACGTACTTCGGCTCCTGTCAACCATCGGACTAGATCCAACACGTGCACGCCAAGGTCCAGAAGGGGTCCTCGTCCGAGAAAACCCGGATTACCGGGGAGCCGCGACCGGCCCGGGACAGTCAGAGTGACAGCCAGGCTTCGGAGCGCTCCCACCGACGGCAGGTATGCTCGGAAGCCGCGAAGGGCTCGGTCAAATCGCAACGTATGGGCAACCATCAATGGCGTGGACGCCAGTCGCATGGCCTCGACCATTGCTGTTCCCTGCGACGCCGACACAGCGATGGGTTTTTCGACAAGGAGAGGCTTCCGAGCCCGTGCTGCGGCAAGACAAATACTTGGGAAGAGCACCGGTGGCGTGACTGCGACGATTGCCTGAACCCGTCGGTCCGAAATCATCTGCGAGGCATCGGCAAACACGGGTAAATCAGGAGGTGCCGGAAACGGCAGGCTCCGATCCGGATGCTCCCGTGCGATTGCTGCAAGGCTTGCGGTGGGGATGTCGGTCAATAAATGGCGCGCGTATCGAACGCCATGACGGCCAAGCCCGATCAAACCAATGGCGACTGGAACCTGTTTCGACATCAACTCTTACATAGCAGATGCGCCTCTACATGGCGAGAGATCTGTTGCCCCATCCCCCACACAACTCGTTGACGAATCCTGTGACGCGATCCGAGACCTCCTGGGATGCCGTGCGTTGACAGCCGAAAGAAGCGGCCTTTATAGTACTCCACCGGTTGATCGGCGAGACCACCGACAGTCTCATACATTTGGAGTAGCGAGGGAACTAGACTATGGCAGTACGTGACATCCCGTTTACACCCGATCAGATCGGCACCGGAAGGGTCCGTTTCCCGAGCGGAGCGCCCATTCCCACGATTACAGACATGGCGGTGGATCCTTATGTAAATACGCGCATTCCCAAGGAGACGCTGGTCGAAGGCATTCAATTCTGGCCACAGGTGAAGGGCATCTATCCTGGCGTCGTGCTGCTGCATGATAGTTGGGGACTGAACAATCAGATTAAAGACCTCGGGAATCGGCTTGCTTGCGAAGGTTTCACCGTGCTTGTCCCGAACCTCTACAACCGCCTTGGAGGAATGGTGACGGCCAATGCAGACGTGGCCGAAGCCCTCAGTGAGCGGCTCAACGAGCCCCTTGCGATGCAGGACATCAATTCCTGCTGCGAGTATTTGAACACCCGCGACTACGTGAAACGGAACCTCCACGCCGTGATAGGGTTTGGTCTCGGGGGCACTCTGGCCACCCGCTTTGCCTGTCAGCGGAAACGCCTGCGTGCCGCCGTGTCATTTCATGGCCGGATCGTTCCCGCAATGGGTGAGTTTCCACAACTGTACAGTCCCCTGCTGTATCACCGGGCCGAGCAAGACGCCAGCGTGACAGCGGACGATGTGGAGCAACTCAGACAGGCGGCCCTCAGCCACAAAAAAATCGTCGAGATTCTGCTCTACGCAGACGCGAAGGCGGGCTTCTGCGATGATACACGCAAAGATCGCTTTCATGCCGGTCATGCACAGACCGCATGGGATGCAACCGTTCAGTTTCTCACCACGCACCTGCAAGCCTAGTGAGCCCATCTGGCCTCTGAACGGCGCAGCAGATGCACGCTCACGGGAGCGGGCCGGGCGGGCGCCCATCTTGATCCGGTCTCGGCGATTGCAGACAATGATGCATGACGATTGGGTGTCGACATATCGTTATCCTGATCATTGAGCTGTTCTTCCTCCTGAACCTTCGTTCGGCCTTTGCACAGGACACTGAGCCTGCCACCGGGTCGCGCAACGAACCCCAGTCGTTTCAGAAGGATGTCACCGAAGGTGGGCCGGATTTCGCTCGTGTGATTCAAGTCTACGGTCGCGATCTTGCAATGATCTCGTCCGACGAGAATGCGGTGGCGCTGTTCACCACACGTTTGGCGGGTCCGCTTAATCTCAATGAGGCAGCCGGGGTGCTGAGGGCCGGTCCTCGAGCTGCCGCAACCCTTCCCGGCGTGGCCATTGGCAAACTGGAGACCGCGGCGGTGCGTCTCACTGCCATGCTTGCGTTGTGGATGACGACGCAGGCCATACGGCAAGGCGAGGCGGAAAACACGGGGAATCACGATTTCGTGAATTCGGATCAGAAGCTCCTCGCCTGGCTCGGCGCGCGGGAAGGATCATCCAAGCTGCTGCAATTGCTTCCACTGCTCGAGGCACAGCGTTGGGCACGGTCGATACCTGGCGCCGATGTGGAGCATCCCACCTATGACGCCTACCGCGCAGCGGTCGATCACGCATATCCAGAGACGACGGGCACCGACCAGGCATGGATGCCGGCCGTCGAGCGTGAAGGGTCTGCCGTTCTACGTCAACGCCTCATCAGTGAGTTGGTCGGCGCTCCTGTACCCGAGTCGATTCGGACCCAAATGGCCGCGCGGTATGTTCGTCAGCGGCTCCAGGCCGTCATGGAGGCAAGGATTCTCGCCGTAGCGGCCGAACTGGAGCGAGACGCGATCTTGACGGTCTACCGGAACTGGATCGCGTTGCACTCCCTGAGGGAGCGTGTTCGGACGACCGCTGGTCTGACTCGACTGTGCGGTACGTGGCAGTGGACGGTTCACAACCATCAAAACCATGGGGATCAAAAGGGCATGATTGTATTTGCGGCCCCTGGAGAAGAGCAGCCCAAGGCCGCCAGCCCGAAGGAAATCGTCGCCCTGGGCGATCTCATTTATTTGCGATGGGAATTGCCTGGCGGTGTCGTACAGGAGGATAGCCTCCTCTTTGCCGCGGAGGGCCGGCGCCTCGAAGGTTCCTTTGTCAACTCCGCGGGGGCTTGGGGAAATATCACGGGTAAGCGGCTCAAGGGTTGCAAAGGCGATGAGGAAACACCCAGGCCGAAGGGAAGGAGCGCACCGAACAGGTCACGTCCAAAACGATAATTGGTGAGCCGCGAACGCCGCAACGCACAGCCGTCGTCGGTGCCGTCGAGTATCCCGGCAAGAGGCAAGAGCATGTTCCATTTGCCGGGTAGAAGGAAGTCCGCGATGCCGGACTGTCCGGACCACTAACGAGGGCGGTCGACCCAGGAGCCCCATGCCAAGTATGCCCAGCCGGCCAGAAAGGCCACACCCCCGGCAGGGGTCATTGCTCCAAACCAGCGAATACCAGTCAGCGCCATAAGATAAAGGCTGCCGGAAAACAATAGGATACCGATAAGAAATGCGCACACGGCCTTCGTATAGGCGCCAGTTTGCCGCTGGCGGGCCAACGCTCCGACCGCGACGAGCGCCAAGGCGTGATAGAGTTGATAGCGAACACCCACTTCGAACGCTTGGAGCATCTCTGGAGATAGTATGACCTTCAGCGAATGGGCACCGAACGCCCCCGCCGCCACACCGAGCAGTCCTAACAGGGCCCCAAGAGGAATTGCGAAATGTATCATGCCGGTTTGTTGACGAATCGTCGACGAGAGGTGTAGCCAGTGAGGAATGGAGAAGTCAATGGCCCTCGAATGTCCCCGATGTCTGCTGAGTAATCCTGATCAGGCCGTGCTCTGTTCCTGTGGGTACGATCTGACGGTCCTCCTGACCCGGCAGCGCGGGGCCCGTCCTCTATCGACCACGCCGGGGGCGGTCTATGAAATGCCCGAGATGTCACGCGGATATTTCTTGGCCGGGCTTCTCGCCGTCTGGGTGTTGTTGATCGTGGGTGAGTGGTGGCGTGTCCAGTGGGAAGTCGGAACCGATCGACTAGATCTCAGTGGTATTCAAGAAGGAATTGCATGGGCGTCGCTCAGCCTTTTGGGAGCGATGGGTATCGGTGCGATCGGGTGGATCATTGTGTGGATCATTCGCGCTTATGAGGGATTTCAGCGCCGATTCTGCCCCAAGCGTACGACTCTATTGGTAACGAGTGTGGCAGCGGCCGGTCTCTACCTTATCCGCTTTCTTTCCCCAACCACCGTCGTCGGATATGTGGTCCCGCTTATTTTTCTCGTGGTCGTCGCCGCATTGTCCTATCTGGCTGGGGCAAGACAATGGCTGGGACGCTGGTAGGCAACTTCCTCCCGAGCGAGTCAGCCGTCCTCATAGAAGGTATATGGGCAAGATTCTGAACGCTCCCCTACCGAGCGGCCATCGTTACGCAGCCTTCAGCACGTCCTGAATCGCACTCAAGAGATCGCCGATCGGGAAGGGCTTTTGCAAAACTTTTTGCGCGCCAAACAGTTTGGCAACGTCGAGAAAGTTAGTCTTTCCGCTGGCACCGGTCATGGCGATGATCTTGGCATCTGGGTATTCTCGGACGAGTACGAGCGTCGCTTCCAATCCATCTGTATCCGGCATAAGAATATCTGTTACCACCACATCGGACGCAGCCGCCCGATAGAGGTCCAGGGCTTCTCGACCGCTTGCCGCTTCCGTCACCTTGTAGCCTGCGGCTTCGAGATTGAGCCGTAGCGCCTTGCGTACGCCCGGATCGTCGTCAATAAGTAGGATGGAAGCCATACACTCCTCTCCCGATTCTGGTGCAGTCCCGGTGGTGCCGGAGACCGGAATCGAACCGGTACGCCCCTTTCGGGGCGAGGGATTTTAAGTCCCTTGCGTCTGCCAATTCCGCCACTCCGGCGGTGAATTTCGCCGTGAACGAACTCTAGCATTGCCCCTAAAATGAATCAAGAACAGGAAAGAAACGAACGGGCCTGCTCGCATGGTGAGAGCAGGCCCGTTGATGGCGGGCACTGTCAGCGCGCGACGGTTGTGCCTGGCGGCACGTCCGCCCACGTGGTGAAGTTCGAAGGACTCAGGCTGCCGCCCCGATGGGCTGCCCGTCGTGCTTCGCGACAATGGACTTTTTCATTTCCGCTACACCCGACTGCACCGCTCTTCCGACACGAATCGCTTCGATCTGCGCGCGCTTCGCGTGGCGGACGATCGCGCGGCGCGTGTCCGATCCGGTGCGCGGCGCATACAACATTCCAACCCCTAACCCAACCAATGTCCCTCCTGCAACCCACGCGGCCAATGTCGCAATTTCCTGAACTTTGCCTGACATGATGCAGCCCTCCTTGTTACAAAGGGTGAACCGTGCTGTCTGTTGTCCGGCGCCGGGATGAACCCGTACTGTAGTTCAGCATCAACTGTGCCACGACTCTCCGCCATCTCCAGGTATGATAAGTTGCGCGATTACGCTTGAGACAGTTTGGTGTGGCCACGTGCTCGGTTGCATTTTCACAACACCTGTGTGATTCAACAACGCGCAAATAAGCAACAGCCTGACAATCGGCTCCAGATCAGGCTTTGACGCCAATATGAACAGTGGGCGATTGAGGAATAACACTTCATCCAGTGGAGCCGCCGTCTCTGTTGACAGTGCCTTGCAATGAGATCGGGGGTTCTCTATGATCCCGTCACTTCCGTCCGGCCATGACACACCAACACGCGTTGCCATATCCCGATATCAGCCCGGTTATCGTCCAGATCGGTCCCCTGGCACTCCGGTGGTATGGGCTGATGTACCTCATCGGACTCACGGTGGCATATGTCCTCATTAAACGGAGGGTTGAACGACATCAGTTGGGCCTGACTCAGGAGCAAGTCTACGACATGGTCGTGTTTGCCGCCCTCGGTGTCTTCCTTGGTGGTCGGCTCGGTTACGTGCTGTTCTACAATCTCTCCTACTACCTCGAACATCCGGTCAAGATCGTGGCCGTGTGGGAAGGCGGCATGTCTTTCCATGGCGGCTTATTGGGAGTGATCGTCGCGTTGGTCGTGTTTGCTCGCCGCGTCGGGGTATCTGTGTACACGGTCGCTGATCTTGCCGCGGCCGTCACACCTGTTGGCCTGGGATTCGGCCGGCTGGGAAATTTCATCAATGGGGAGTTGTTCGGACGTCCAAGCGACGTCCCGTGGTGTATGGTGTTTCCATCGGGCGGACCGGTTTGCCGCCATCCGTCACAGCTCTATGAGGCCATGCTGGAGGGGTTGGTCCTGTTTACGGTTCTTTGGACGATCAATCGGCGACCAACGCCGCCGGGAACCATTCTGTGGAGTTTTCTTGCAGGGTATGGGATCTGTCGTGTCATCGTCGAATTTTTCCGTGAGCCGGACGCCCAGATGGGAGTCTTTTTGGGTGGGATCTCCATGGGGCAGTTACTGAGCGCTCCAATGATTCTCATCGGAGCGATCATGCTCATAGTTGGGTACCGACGCCGAGACGCCATCGTGTCTCCACTGCGCTCCCATAGACCTCGAACGCCCCGTTGAACGAGGATGTCCGACCGAGCGCTGCTCCGCTCGTCACGGGGAACCTGGCCCATACTCCAGCGACCGGCCGGCTTGTAAGAAGATGAACTCTAACCAGACCGGGCTCCGTCCGCACGCTCGCTCGACCGCCCGTCGGTAAATCTCCCCTTGCGGCCGGTAGCGTTCGGCATGCTGCAACACTTCTCCCGCAACGACGCGATCCGTCTTGTAATCCGCCACCCACAGCCGTCCATTGTGCCGATACACGAGGTCGATGACTCCTTCCATGATTCGATCGTCTTCCCACGACATCAAGAATGGAATTTCGCGCCCGAGGATTTCGGCCTGGCGAATCCTGGCATATGACGGGGAGGCCATGAACCTGGACACGAGGTCGGTCACTGGCTCGACCAATTGCGACCCGTGCGTGTCACGATCCAGGCTTGGCAGTGACTCGATCGCGGCCCTGATGGCCGCGGGTACGGCGGCGACTCCAGCGCCATAATCCCAATGTTGCAGTACACGGTGAACGCAGATGCCGACTAATCTGGAGAGCGATGAATCCGATGACCGCTGCCAAGAAGCCTGTCGTCTTACGCGCAGGAATGGTGCCTGCGCGGCCAGAACGTCGGTGGGAGTAAGGCGCCACGGGGTAGCACACGCGTGATGCCAGGTCTCGGTACGTCTGTGCCAGCGACGCGCCAGAACTTCCATGTCTAATTCGGACTCGCCGGGCTCCGGTTCGGAGATGCGGCGCGGCTGTTTGTGACTCGGGGCGGCTTGTACCGTACATTCGAGACGACTGTCTCCCACCAGGATCTGATCGACATTCGATCCAATCGAGTGCCCGCTGATCGTCTCCAGCAGCCCAATCACGCTATCGCCCGGTGTTCTCTCCGTCAGCGCACCTGTGAAGACGAGAAGGTCCTTCGCGCGTGTCATGCCCACATACAACACACGGCGACGTTCGGCGACTTCGCGCTCGGCAAGTCTCTCCTGAAGCAGTACTCCGCCGAGCGTGCTGCGACGTCCAAGCGAAACGCCGTACGAACCGCTGGACCAATCGAACATGACCATCGGTCTTTGGGAGCTACGCCCGGCCCCCTGGTGCGCCCCCGGTAGAATCACGATTGGAAATTCGAGACCCTTCGCTTTGTGTACAGTCATCACCCGAACGGCTTCGGGCGTTTCCTCGGCCAAAACACTTTCTGCTTCGTCCGGTTGGCGATCCAAGCGAGACACCATCAATTCGACAAAGCGGCTGAACGTCATAAACGGGCGCTCGGCGAGGGTCAGGGCAATCTGCCGTATTTTCAACAGATTGAGAACGGCCTGTTCACCGTGCAAGGACGCCGCCGCCAACTCGAGCAGCGGCAGCGTCGCAAAGATGTGCTCCATGAGAATGCCAAGCGGTCGAGTCGGCACCTCGTCCCGCAAGGACGACAATCGCCGATAGAGCCGCTCAACATGCGTGGAGCGATGATGTTTCCATCCGACCAGACGCTCGGGATACCGGTAATCGAGCAGGCGGGTCCGAAATAGGTCGTAGAGGTCTCGATCGGACAAGGCACCTACTGGCGACCGCAGCACACCGGCGAGTGCGAGGTGGTCGTGCGGGTTGTCCAGCACCCGCAGGACATTGACGAGGTCGATCACCTCCTGTCGACGATAGAAATGCTTCTCTCCGTCGATGACATAGGCGATCCCACGTCGCCGGAGCGCATCGAGGTACACGTCCGCCTGCGTCAGCTTGCGAAACAATATAGCCACGTGACCTGCTTGTATCCCAGGGCACAGTAACAAAGACTCTTTCAGCCACTGGGCAAGGTTCTCCGCCTCCGCTCGTGTTCCCGCATCCGTATCGAACTCTTCATCCGTATTGCCGCGAACGAGCCGAATTCCGACTCCGGATACGCACGATGCAGGGGACCGGGTTGATCGCGCTTCAAGCCGAACGTTAGGTGGTTGAACGTGCGTTTTGGGGATAAACACCTGATCGAATATGGCGTTCACGGGTACAAGCACGTTGCGGCCGCTACGAAAATTGCTCGTCAGGGTTACCGTGAGGCCCCCCTCGTGCTGGATTTTCTCGACGACCCGGTCGAACGCCTCGATATCGGCGCGTCGAAACGCATAGATCGACTGTTTGGGATCGCCGACGATACAGAGCTTGCCGGGTTCCTGCACTGTCTCGCGCCAATGAGTGGCATGGCTCCCCATGCGTTCGGATAAGGCGAGGATAATTTCGTACTGTAGCGGGTCGGTATCCTGAAACTCGTCGACGAGAACGGCCCGGTATTCTCGCTTCAGACGCTCACGAACCGTGGGATGATCCCATAGCAGAGATCGAGCCCGCGCCAGCAGTCCATCGAACGAGACCAATCCGCGAGCCGCGAATGTCGCCCGGACTTCAGTGACCAGGGGTAAAAGGAGTCTCAATAATAGGTTGAAATAATGTGAGTCAACGCATTGAATAGACTTTGCGAATGAGATCGTGATTTTGGCCGATTCGAACTCCGAATCATCCCACCCTGCAACCTTCCATGCGTGGCCATTCTTCAGCAAATTACGGGCATCCTCATCCAGTGCGTCGACGCCGTCCGTTCCTCGTTCGAGTACCGAGGCCAGTAGCCCGACGGCAACGTCGAGCAACCGCTCGATCTTTCGCGGCTTCGCACGGGCATGGGACGCAAGGAGTGTGCGCCCCCGATCATGCAGATCGATCAATCGTTGAAGCAGTGGCCCAGCCAGCCGATCGGGGCCTGAGATCATGGGCGCTCCTTCCGAGTCCAGTTGCCGACGTAGGGCGTCGAGATCCATTAATTCGTTGCAGAGAGACAGTGCGAAGGAACGGATGTCTTCGAGGGAGGCATGTCCGAGGAGCGTCCGCCAGGTATCGTGATTGAATCCGTCACGGCTGAGTTCGCGAGCCATCCAAAGATCCCAAGCCTGAGAAAAGACCTCATCGAATCGCGAGCCATCATCTTCCTGAAAGGTTGAGTCGAGTCCCGACTCAAGCGGATGGAGGCGCAACAGATGGGCCGCAAAGCTGTGGAGTGTCCCGATCTGAGCCTTTTCGAGGTCGTGCAGCGCAGCGTGACCGCGGGCTGCCAGCGTCGCCTCCGTGAGATTGTAGCGGGAACACAGCTCCGCCGCCGTGACCGCTCCTCCCTCCACATGCCCTTCTTTGTTTCTAGCCAGATCGATCATAGTGCGAAGCCTGTCACGGAGGCGTGCTTTCATTTCCGCCGCGGCCTTGTTCGTAAACGTGAGCGCGACCAGATGGGTAACAGGGACCGGATCCGGCTCCTTGACCAGCAGATGTACGAGACGATTGACAAGCAGAGTGGTCTTCCCCGTCCCGGCTCCGGCTACCACGACCACGTTCTTGTCAAAGGTCGTCTCGGCCACAAGTCGCTGTGTCCGGTCGGATACCGGCTCAGGATTGTTCATCGTCCATACCGTATCGACGAAGCTCCTTGAGAATGGACGCTTCCGGACTCCGCATGACCCGCCACCAACTGGCCGAGTGCCCGCGTCGGCAGGCGGCGCGATAGTCACACGTGTCGCAGTAGGCGTCCGGCAACATAAAAAACCGACCCTGTCTGAGCCCGTCGACCAAGACACGAAGCGTACGCCCGAGCCGATCGCCCGTTACACCAGACCAGGTTGCGGCGTCGAACTGACTCCGAACGATTGGGGGAGTCCAACGCGGGGCAAGGAACAACAACTGCATTTCGGTGGGGGGCGGAAATCCTTCGAAGTGAAGACGCGAATAAATCGGTGGCTGCAAGCGAACGCCCCGCAGAGCCGCTTGATCAAGCTTCCGATCATCGGCACTCATGGACGACCCGAGCGTGAATTTGTAATCGACGACTCGAATACTTCCGCGTTCGCGATGTTGATCGAGGCGATCCGCGCGACCGTGGATTTTAATCGTTTGCTTCCCGTCCCCCTGTTCGAGTGTCAGGTAACCCGTTGCGGCCATCTCCAGTCCGACTGGCAAGAAGCCCTGTTCCAGGTAGTCGGCGTGATCGAGTTCGATCACCTGCGCACATAAAAAACAAACCTGCTCCTGAGCCAGTTGCCAGAGGAGATACGGTCCGAAAGTACCCTGGTTTTCACACGCTATCGTCGCACGAGCCACGGACGTCTGCACGATTTCAGCGATGTGTCCGTCCGACACCTGGGTCTGTGGCCACCCGAGTGCCATCAACTCCGCATAGGTCTCGCGCAGGGCGGTGTGACAGAGCGTTCCCAGCATGCGCGGATCCAGATCGTGAGACGGTGCGGAGAGGATCGGTTTAAGATCGAGTACGTCCGCACAGTAGTATTGAAAGGGACAGCGGCCGTAGCGCTCAAGCGCCGTCGGAGATAGCCCGACCGCTTCAACCCGCTGCTCCACCGATTGAAGTGGCCCGGTCATACCGTCGAAGTCAGACACATGTAATACCGAGGACTCGATCTGGGCGAGGGCCTCGACCCCTTTTCGGTACAGCTCGCTGTCCCGTCCAACCGCATCGAGCAAGAAGCTAGGATCCTGGCCGCGTAAGACGAGCCAGACGGCCAGGTCTTCGCGCGCGAACACCTTCCACTGCTCCGGACACGCGGAGACTCGGTCGCCCAATGTCCGGGGCACGACGATTCGCGGTGGAGCTCCAGTTTCGAGAATCCTCTCCACGTCACTGACGTAAGGCGACTCAACGAGCGGACGCCCCTGTCCGTCCGCCCGCTGGACGGAGAGGACGAGATGGTTCTTCGCCGAGCGGCACAACAGTGTGAATAAAAGGGCCTCTTCGTCGTACGCAGATAGCTTCTCGTCGACTTTAAAACCTAGCGTGTCGGCCAGGACCCGGCGATGCCGGTCCCGCAAGAATGGATCCTCCCGAACGTACCGCGGAAACACTTGTTCGTTCATCCCCACGACGAACAGGGCTCGGAACGAGCGCCCGCGCGCTTCCATGGCATCGAGGACGGCCACGCCGCTCTGAAAAGTCGATGCGAACGGCATCGTGGCCCGTTCCATCGCATGTGTAAGTACCTCTGTGAATTCAGTCCAGGTGAAGCGCTCACCAATTCGGTCTAAATCGCTCACGGAGGCAAGGACTGCGTCGAGCGATTCCCACACCGCCGCGTCAGTCCGGTGCGAAGCATCGCCCTTTTCTTTCTCAGGATTCTCAGCAGTGACATGGCGAGCCACGACACGAAGCAACGCGGACACCAGCTCGCCCGGGGTACCATCGGTCGGAATTTCATCGCATTCATCAAGCAATTCCGAGACGGTTTCCCACAACATCCTTGTCACACCGGTGGAAACTTTCAGAGTAGGTTCGGTGGCGTCCTCGTCTCTTCTGCCGCCGATGGACCACGCCTGCGGAGCACCCCGCTCAAGGCGTGCCCACTCGTCGCGACCGTGCGCAATGGACAATGCCTGGGCGATGACCTTCCAGAGGTCTGGCCGCACGTGCTCCGGCGCACGTGCATGCCTTTCTGATCGGTAGAGAGGCGAAGTAATCGCATCCAGTACCGTGCCACGATATCCGTCATGCAAGGGTACTGTAGCCAACTGCAGCACAAGCTTGGCGAGCGGCTCGTGTATCAACGGCCGACCACTAGTCGAGGTGAAGGGCACACGGTACCGATCGAAAATGGAAGCCAGATACGGCTGATACGGTTCCAAGGTGCGTCCAACCATTCCAATCTCGTCGAACTGGTAGCCGTGTGTCTCCACGAGATCGAGAATTTGCCGGCAGACAGACGACAGTTCCTCTTCGGCTCCAATTACGGAATGTACCGTCAGGAGGGGACAAAATAGCCGCGCGTCTCGTTCCTCATGTTTCGGCGAACAGTTTGCGATCGCGTTGGGGCCGCTTGCTAGGGGCACGATGTATCGCTCAAAAAATCGGCGTGCGAACGTACCGGTCGTCCCGCCTTCCGAGGGAAAAAAGAGAGTCGTGGGGGTGCGCTTCACGACGGCTTCGAACAGGGAGAGTTGCACCTGCGTGAGATCGTAAAAGCCATAGTATAAAACCTGCTGGAGCGATCCTAAGAAGTTGGACTCCGGCACGAGACTACGCACTGCGTTGGCCAGGTCGTCTGGTGTGCCGACTGCGAGCGTACGACATATCGTATCGATCGCAGCGTGGAGAGAAAACAACGCACGCAGCCAGACGGAATCGTCCTCATCAAAATATCCTTCGTCCAGACCGCGCAAGGCCACCTCGGGATCGACGGCTCCATCTTTAAGATCACGGACCGTTGCCCACAAGGCCCCCCATGTCCCGCTGGAATGCGGCACATGGTCGAAGGCCCGCAGGCTCGATGAACCTCGTCTCAGCACCTGCCTGATCAGCTGCTCATAGAAGAGCGAATCGATGGGCATCACAGGGATCCCAGCCGAGGGATTGCCGACTCGTTCGCTGGCTAGGCGCAAGGCGAGTTGATGAAAGGTCAACAAATGGAGGTTAAGGAACGAAAGCCCGTGCGTCCGGACCAGCACCTGGCGTAAATGATCCGCGAGCGAAGAAGATGGGACGATCAGTGCAATGCCGTTGAGGGGATCCGTCGCTTTCAGAACACGGATACAGTCGACTAGGCGTGATTCCAGATGTGGATGGAATGGACCGGTGACGACACGAAGCATGCGAGGCTGAGTGGAGCTACCTTACGGGCCGTGAGACGTTGGTCGAAGACCTCGGTCCACACATCAAGCGCGGAGGCCGTAGGCGTTCGATTACAATCGCGAAGTACCTACCCCGTTTCCGGTCCCAGCAATTCCCCGTTGCAATCGATACAGGCCCAGTCGCCGTCAATGAAGCCCATCGGCTCGCCACAGATCGGGCAATCGGGCGGAGCCCCCTTGTCCAAGATCGGTAACGGCGGAAGTTCAAAGTCCTCGTCGGACTCCATAGAGATCTGCCCTTATCCTTGCCGTTGTTGGAGTTTCTGTTGCAAGGCCTTCTCGGCGCTTTGGCGACTCGGTACTCCGACGAAGGTCAATCGTCCGTCTATGATAGTGGCTGGCACGGCGCGCACGGCATGGCGATCGGCCAGCTCCTGTCCATCCCGGGTCGTGATATCGACTTCGCGATAGTTAAAGCTGTATTTCACGCGCAACCCTTTCCATAACGTCTTGGCTGAGGGACACGCGCCGCACGAGGGCGAAACAAGCAGTGTAATATTGGGCATTGTTCCTGTCTCCGAAAGATGATGGCATGTTAACACCCGATTGGAATTGCCCGCAAGGCGTCAACCAGTAGCGCGTGTCACATGGGCCATGATGCTCCTCGAACTTGGAGCATACCGATACGACCATTGAGGGAGACGCAATGCCCAACTATTCGAGGGGTCTGACTAGAGAGAAAGACAAGCGGGTATGAGCGTGCAAGTAGGATTTCGCCAATGCCTTAACGAGGATATGCCAGAAACAGTTGTAGCCGTTCCCGTGCATCCGGCCGCAGCTGCTGGAATTGAAGACCGAATTCACCCACGGTGGCCCAGCGCACATGGGCCTGATCCACTTTCAGCAGCAACTTTCCTTGGGACGTTTGCACAAAAAGGGTCAGCATGGACCCTATGGGTACGGGGGCGAGACTCGCAACGGCACAACCTCCTTGGGAGAGGTTGAACATGCTGCCCGGCTTCAGCCCCACCCCCCAACTCTCGGGCGTGGCGAAGAGGACTGGCAGATCGACCCAAAATCGAGGATGCTCTCGTTGTTCCGACAGATCCATTCACCGACACTCCGTACTGGGACACCTCTTGCCGGTGCGGTGAAATCCGACACCCTACCCTCAAGGCTACAAAGCCTTTGGAAGGCGAGCAATTAAAACCGGTAATTTCGACAGCGTCCTCTGGGAGATGCCCTAGTATGGGCCCAACCGATTCGCGGTCAAGCTTGCCACACGCGGCTTCACTGTCTACACGGGAGGAACAAACTCCTCCCTGAACTCCACACCAGCCGCGGGGAGGAATTCATGCAGCACGAGTTCAGAACAATTCTCGCGGTCGCCTGTATTGGTACAGCGTTCCTTGTCGGTTGTCAGAAGACGCGCATCCCAGATTCTCACGTCAAGCCAGCCGTACCACCGCTAGTCAGCGAAAAGCCGTCCTTTAACGACCTCGACCAGGGAAAGGTGGCGCCGGAAGAATCGGAGATGCCCTTTGTGGTGAAAACCGATCTGACACCCATCCAGCGAGCCGTCAAAGCGGCCATTCCCGATCGGATCTCCGGAGAATCGGATAATGGTCGCCTGGGAGATTCCGCAGCGAACCCGTCTCCGGGTTGGACCTTCGTGCGAGAAGGCGAACCTCGAATCAAGATGCAGGACGGCTTCGTCGTCGTTCATGCGACCTACTCAGGGGAACCAACATCCCCCAACGCTCCGGATATCTGCCGGGCCAATCCGGTGACGGTCAGTCTTGACTCCACGGGAGAGATTCGTTTTGAGCAGCAGGGCGAGCAGCTGTTGACGCACTATGTGCCCAAGACCGTCAACGTGGGGCAACCGTCGATGGTGTCTGGTGACGCTGACGGGACCTGCACCCTGGGCGATGAGAGTGCCCGGGATGTAGCCGAACGTTGGTTCCAGCCTACCCCGCTCAAGGAGCGATTGAGTCGAACTGCACAGACGAATGCCATTGCATTGCCTATTGGCAAGGTTTGGCAAGACCTGAACAAGCCGATCACAGTCGCAACCCCGAATATGAACAACGGGGTGCTCTGCCTCTACACAGAACCGACAGGGTTGATCATTGGTCAGCCTCAAGGCACCGTGGATGAAACCCTGCTTGGAGGTGTCGTGAAGAGTACACCCATCGCGGCGTTCGAAAAGGAATGTCGGCAACCAACTCGGCATCCCATCTCGATCAAAGCCGGCGGCGAAGCCATGCAGTCCGCCGACAGACCCCATCGCATATTGGGGTCTATCGCGGTCCCCTATACGGCGCTAACCCAGACCTTACAGAAACAATTATTTCATCAGCAAATCTCCTTAGACCGCGAGGAGCCGGTTGTCGTTGAGAGCGTAACCGCCACCGATGCCAAGGGACGCGTCTTGATACCGATTGAATTAGGCGGCGGGCTCGAGGGCACCATTTATTATTGGGGGACGCCTCAACTACAGAACGATGGGCGAATGCTCCGTATTCCCGACCTGCAAATGGCCCAAGAATCAAAACGGGCATTGGATACGTTCAAGCTAGGCTATTGGCAAAAGGTGGATCAACAGCTGCAGCCGCGCCTGCAGGCGGCATCCGCAATCGATTTGGGTCCGCAGATCGATGCCATGAAACGAGCACTCACAACCGAGCATAAAGCGGGCAACATGACAATCGACATGCTGGTCTCTGAACAGCAGCCGCGCCAGACGCGAACGACCCCTGAGGGCCTGATTGCGTATTACCTCCTTGAGGGTACAGCCCGCGTGTCCGGCAAATTGCCTTTGGAACAACAGATCGGACGCAAGGGCATGGATGACAAGGTGGACACGGAGAACGGAGCAGCGTCATCGCAGAGCGTAGGTGCCACGACGCCAAGACAGGTCGGCACGAGTTTGGAATCAATGGGGGAGAATTCCGGAGTGAGTCGATAAACCATCAGACGGCCGCCGCCGATATTGCGCGGCGGCCGTCCGCGTGATCAACCGTCGGTGATGACAGTCGAGGGGGAGTCTTGGTCAGGCGGATCCGGCGTGGGTTCCACAGCGCCGGCATTATTTCCAAGGAGGTGTCCCGCCTCGTCGAGAGCTTTCCGTTCGGCCTCTTCACGTGTTGCGGCATGTGTCTGAAATGACTTAATCCGGGCATGATCCGCTTTTCCGCTAAGAATGGAAACCTCTGCATTCCATCCTGCCTTGTCATGCCGAGAGAAACGTAGGGTGACCTCGGACCCTGCGATCATGACAATCCTGATATCGGAAGGGGCACCGTTCATGCTAGGTCTATTCCTTACAGTGCCCATTTCTATCAAAGCGGTTATAGCGGTGGTATTCAGTCACAGTTCCAGCCTATCCGAATGACGACGCGAGACCACCGCATCCATCTACCATTGTGGCATCCTAGCATCCATTGTATTCATTCGTACTGGGACAACCCCTGAGACTCTCTATGCGCGTCAAGCAGGAGGGTTTCGAGCGAGGGCAGGCAATACACGTAGTCAAGCGGAGGCAGTGCCGCCAGGAGCAGAAGCCATAATGACCGGCAAGATACATGCAGCAGTAAATCGCCGGTTGCGGTTCGTAGAGTCGAGATAGCCGGGCGTATCAGTCCAACCAATCCTTTTCCTTCAACTTTCTGGGCAGATACTTTTTGGTCAGATACTGAAAATCCTTGTTGGCGAGAGCGTCAAGTTCGTACTTCAGACCGATCGCCAACATGCGTTTAATCTCCGCCTGCCACGCCGGCTTCTGAAACCACTGGTAATTCATCAACTCCTTCGCGCGCGCGATGTCCTTTTCATTCAGCTTAATGCCCACGTTCCGCGGCAACTCGTACCGTTCCGGGTCTGCGCTCGAAAGACCGATGAACTTGGCCTTCGGGATGGCCATCCGCTGGCTTTCGAACGCGAGGTTGATTGAACCCTGCTTGACCACGGAGTAGATGTAATATCCCCATGGATCGTTGTCGACGAGCACATAGACCGGCAGGCGGTATTCCTCATGCAAACGGCGGGCAAGGCGACGAACGCCGCGCGGAGGCTGGCCGTTCCCTGTCAACAGAACACAATTGTAGCGGCGCCAGAACTTGTCCTCGGACAACCGGTTCCACTGCGTGCCTTTTTCCACAAGCAAGAGAAAGTCCGCGGTACACCGACGAATCTCCAGATACTCGGGTTCGACGATCGAGGGCACTGAGTACCCACCCTTGCCTAAACGCGCGCAGTCGACCCGATCGCCGTCATCTCCGAATACCACCGGTCCGACGATACTGCCGGCGTTCTCGGCGCGCACATGGAGTTCCTCCCGTAGAGCAGCCAATGTGACTTCGAGATCCTCGATGACCGGATCCGACTCGTCCTGAGTGTCGAACGTATTCTCGTGTGAGTTCTTGATGGTGTGCTTCGTGCGATAATAAATTTCGCGGAGCGAGGTGGTCAGATCGGCGCGCTGCAGCTCGGAGAGAGCATCGGCGACCAACATTGTTTGCATGAATTTCTTCGCCATACCCATGTTGAAGAATGAGCGGGCCTGCTTTTTACCTCCCATTTCGATCATGCCCTTCCGGGGATTAAACGACACGTTCGACAGGGCTCGGATGGGGATGGCAAACGTAGGATCCTTGGACCGGTCCGCTGCTGTGATGACGACGTCGGCGAGCCCAATGAGTTTCTTCTCAACGACGGTTTGCTTTTTTTCTTTTGTCGCCATGGAGCGCTATTTCCTTCCTCGTCGGGACAGCCGACTTATTGGTTTTCCCGCCCCTTTTCCCGTTTGTTGTGGTCGCCGCGGACCCGTCCGCGAACAAGGCCATCTGGCTCGCCTTTTCCCTTCTCGATTTTGACGTCTGCGCCACGTGTCTCCGTGCGGCAGATACACGTCCGCTCGCCTGTGTCGATCCGGCCTTCAACGTCTTGTCGGCGGTCGACTCGACAGAGGGTCGTCTCGAGTCGTCTGACCGACCGGGAGCCCCTGCGTCCGCCTCGATCTGCGAAGCCAGATCAACTTCGCCTTCAACCCCCTCCTCCGTGACGATGATCGAATGGGGCAAGCCTTCCGGACCGCCTCCTCGCTTCCCCAGTGCCTCTTCGGTCTTCTCGCCGCCAGTTCGGGTAGAGGCGATCTGTTGGAGCTGCTGCTTCAACCTGTCCGTGGGGATCTTCCCGCCCTTGAGGCGATGGCATGCCTCGGCCACTTCCTCGATGTACAGCTCGAAGATATTGCGCCGACGAAACTCGCTGACCGCACGTTCGCGCCGCCGTATGAAGAGGCCCAACCGGCGCCCGCACTCGCGAAGCGCCAGCGTAATCTCCTTTTGAATTTCGTCGTAATCGGCGATGGCCTCTTTCGATTCGCTCGTAAACGGGACCCAGACCGACGCCATATGCACGAAAATAACCATCGGGCCCGAAGGCAGCGCCCCCCGAGATTGCGAGACGCCGTAGTTTTTCCAGGTGGTACTCAAGACGGCCTTGAACGTGGAACAAGCCGACTGCTGATAGAGCAGCGGGACACGGTTGGCGTAGCGGATGACGCGGGCCAACTCCGAGTCCTCGTCCTCCTCCTCGCCTTCGGCCTTGGCCATTAGGGGCTGGGCCGGCTTGATCTGTTGCTGGGGGCGCGAACCAAACGCCAGTCCTGCCTCGATGACGAAGGGATTGCCTCGGTAGACGGCTGGAGGCCGCGTCACGGCCGTATAAAACACGCCTTTGATCTGCTTGTACAATCCGGAGAGGATGGCCTTTTCTCCGATGGGCGAAATGCAATTGGTGGGAGGCGCCATTATCTTCATGGTTTGGATCGTTTTATACAGAGTTTCCGCGGCGGCGCCCTTCAATTCACGCGGCTTGAGGTTTGCGGAAAGCTTGGCCGCTTTGCATATGTCGTCCGCCAACTGCGACGAAACCCGACAGAAGTCGCTGGCGAGAAAACCGGAAATCGAATGGCTCTTCGTGTCCTGGAGCATTTTGAGGAACATGCCGAACTCAATGCCATAGGGATGCGGTTTGATCTCGCGCGGCGAGGGGGGCAATTCATGATAGGTCCGCGGGTACTCCTTGGTTTCTCCTTCAGGCGCATGATAGACGAGCCGAACGTGCGGATTGGCGATCGAGGTTTGTTCAAGCCATTCGTCCACCGATGCTCGCCCCTTCTGGTACTTCCCCTCGACTTCCAGCACCACCTCCGTGCCCTGGGGGCGGTTCCATTCAATCTGCTTGTTTTCGTGGACTAACGGCTCATTTTTCTTCGTGTCGATTTGTACTTCAAAAAAATGCGCGGTAGCTCTCGGTCCGGTCCTGGAAATGATTTTTACCGGCTTCCCGGTGGTGAGCTGTCCGTACATTCCGGCTGCTGAAATACCGATCCCCTGCTGCCCGCGACTCATCCGCATGCGGTGAAATTTCGAGCCATATAGCAATTTCGCGAAGATCCGCGGAATATGCTGTCGCACGATTCCAGGCCCGTTGTCCGTCACGGTGATCCGAAAACGGGTCGCCTGGCTCGGCGCGACCGTCCCGCCCTCGGACACGACGTCGAGCTTGACTGTGACCTCTGGCAGAATGCCTGCTTCTTCACAGGCATCCAAGGCATTGTCGACCGCCTCTTTGACGCATGTGAGAAGGGCCTTGCGCGGGTTGTCAAACCCCAAGAGATGCCGGTTCTTGGTGAAAAATTCCGACACGGAGATCTCACGCTGCCGTGAGCCCATCTCCGCCGCCGTGACGGGAGCTGTGGTTTTCCCGTTGGATTTCTTCGGCTTATCCTCGGCACCGGCAAGGCGGGCGTCAGGATGGTCGGTCATGATCGGAGTGGTTGCGCGAACTACTTTCACCGATGAAGCGGACGCTTTCTTCGTGGCCATTCAACCTCTCATGGTTGGCCACACAGAACACTGCGGATCTGGGCGGTCTGCAGGCTGTGTGGAATTAGGTGCGGTATTTTGGTTACGGTTTGAAGCTACGCAGGTGTGTCGGTCGTTGCCTGCATTCTACACAAACTGGCCAAATAGGCAACTCTCTCGATCAGTCCCCGGAAGTGTCTGACCTTGATCAGAGATCTTTCCCATCAATTACCACGCAGACTAAACGGTGAGTCGTGAGCCATCTGTGGTTCGGAGAACGACCACCATCAGCCTCTAAGGTCAGTATCTCTGTATGAGGAAACGGTCACGGCAGCGAATGGCAGGAACATGAGTTTAGGTGGGAGGAGCACGCACCTAACCGAGGACAGCTAGGTACGGCGGTGGTCTTGGGAGGACTTTAGGCTTCCCAGTGCAAGCTGGGCATGCACACCATCCTCAGCGCTTGACCTCCATATGAACCTTATTCCCTCGGGGCGTTAACTCCTCCCACGAGATTACGATAGGCCTCGACTAAAAAGGTGTCAAGAAATCTAATGTGCTTACCGAGCAAGGCATATCGTATTTCCCTGCCAAAGTCCTCCAAGGTATATTTGCATCGACCATGCCAGGCATGTGATGGTATCAAGTCCATTCCCAGGTGTCGTTCAAGCATGCGCTCGAAACGTGCAGTGGTCTCCTTTTCAAATCAGAAGGCCGCGCGTCTTTCCAAACCGCCACCCCCGCAGATCAAAATCGGCGAGGCGTTTCGAGTGACCCTCGGTCGCTTGCTCTCGAAGGTTGGGATCGCCAGCCGAACCAAGGCCCATGAGTGGATTCGTGCCGGACGAATTGCGGTTGGCGGCCGGATCGTCCGCAATCCCAGTTTGTGGGTGGCATGGCCTAGAGACCGGGTGACACTTGATGGTGTGGCCCTGGAAGCGGCAACCCGCCGTCTTATTCTGTATCACAAACCCAAAGGGCTCATCACCACGCACCATGATGAACAGGGTCGCCAAACGATTTTTGATGTTCTCCCCCCCGACCTACGGACTCTGCACGCCGTCGGACGCCTCGATCAGGCCAGTAGTGGGCTCCTCCTGCTCACGAACGACACGGCTCTTTCCGCCTTTCTTGCCGACCCGACGAATGCCATACCCCGTATCTACCTCGTCACGGTGCGCGGTCACGTCTCCAACGAAACGGTGCAGCGGGCGATCGACGGTATTGTCGACGACCAAGAGCACCTGTCCTGCAAACGGATTGAGGTCCAAAAGCGTTCCAAGCGTGAATCGCATCTGAAAGTCACGCTGATCGAAGGCAAAAACAGAGAGATTCGGCGGTTATGCAGAGCGCTGGGACATGAGGTCACACGTCTTCGTCGGATCTGCTTTGGGCCGTTTGAGTTGGGCACCCTTGCGCCAGGCGAGTGGATTGAAGCAAGCCATGCGAGGGGGATTCAGATGGTCATTAAGAAGGCGTCGGTGAGGCAATTGGGGTGACCGCTGCCTCACAGTCAGGTATGTGGTCGTTGGTAAACGAAGTCGTCTACGGTCGCGCCCTTCGCTCGATGCAAAGAACCGTTACACCACCACAGCAGACGACAGAGGCTGGCGCGTGTAGGCGCGCCGCATTTGTCCTGATCTCTTTGGTTCACCGATGTTTACGTGTTGGAAGGGCGGCGGATCGGCGCACGCACCTACCCGACATGGTTCGTGGTGGTCTATGATGACCACGCACTCCGGCGGCCGGGCTACCGGTTCTTTTGGATGACCGTATCTGACGAAGCCATCCTTGCGGCCCAGTCGGCTTCGATAGAGCGCAAGCGGCAGGAGCAAGGCGAGACAGAGACGGAAACCACCCCCTCCTTTATGAAGCGCAAAGGGGAAAAGGATACGCAGAAGTTCGTGCAGAAGCCGTCGGATCTGGAGAAGCAGCTTGCTTTCAGTGAGAAGCGAGCCCGACGAGACTTCAGACGGCTCGGGACTGCAGAGAGCTGATCGATGAGAGGTGGCAGGGAACGCCAGTAGCGTTCAAAAGGGAATCCGGATGCCCATGCGCACTTCGTTAGGGGTCATGTTCGGCCCCAACGGATTTCCATTGCTTGTATCCGGCTGTACCGCTGTACCCTGATTCAGGGCACGGTCCAGATCCGAGGCATAGCCGTTTCCAAACCCGGCCCCCACATAAGGCATGAGCTTCGTTCCGTTGACGGACAATTCGCCGCTGATCGAAGGTAAATCCCTATACAGGCTCGAGTCGCTTAATGAGAGCGACGAACGCGGAGAAGCCGACGGGATGGAATCGGACAAAGGGAGGAGCGAGTGAGGGGAGTCGGCAGGATTTACGGCGTGCAGAAAGTCAGCGGTCGCAAGCTGCTCGGATCGTGTTGCATCGTCTTCACGGCCTTGAGCGAAGGAAATCCCCGAGCAGAACAACACCATCACGACACTGAAGCCCGCCGTACGAAGCTGCAAGGGCGTCATCCCAGATCACCTGATTGCATAGTGCACACACTACAGAACGAGATTTCACAATGCAAGTCCTTGATAGGTCGGTCGTTCTGGGTAGCTGCAGGACGAGTAACCTCCCGCCGCGCGCGCGTTTCTTAGCAATCGCTTAATATCGGCGACCGCCCCCGCTCCCCATCCGATCCAGCGGCAGCGCCTCGTATCTGGATTTCAGATCAGGATGTTGATCCAGATAACTCTTCACCGCTGCCTCATCACCAAAGATCTCCTTGCTTCGCCCCCGGTATTCTTCGATGGTGAGTCCGTATTTGGACAATACTGCACTCACCTTCGAATTGATATCCGTGCGCATCTCCTGCATGCGTTCCGGCGACGGGCGCTCTCCTTCGCCGAACCGCTCGCCACCTTGGAAGTAGTTCGTCATCATCTCACCGATTTCAATCCGTGCGTTCACGAATCGTCCGATCTCCGCCGAATCCGCCGTCCATCCCTGATTCGATGCCAAAAGTACCGCTAAAATCGTCCCGCCGAATAATCCTGCAACGCGCATTGCGATCCCGTCCTTTCATAGACAACAGTGAGATTTACGCGCACACAAGTGGCATCATAACATCCACAGACCTACGAATCGTTGGGATATCCTCACCGCATGGTCTCCCGCACGCCATTGCACTCCCCAGGATCTGTGGATAACTCTGTGAGTGGAGCGACTTTGAGGGCACAAATGACCCATATGGACGCTGTTCCGAGCGAATTGCCTAAAAATTAGGCATTGTGTGTCACATAACCTACACCCCATATTTTGTGGCTTGACGAATCGGTTTTTGTCTTTTCCACAAGGAGTGGGGAAACTCGAAGGCAGAATCACCGGGCAACTGCAATAGTGTCGATGGACCCTGTGGCTTTCACGAGGGTCGCAACTGCTTATTCACAGCAACGGCCTTAATCTGTGGATAACAACATGCCGGATTACCTGATAAAAATGCTTCTCGCTCTCTTCTGGAGTGGTTGCGCAATCAATACAGTCTTTCACCAACTGCGATATTGCCGGGATCATTTCTTTCGGTAGACGTTCAAGCCGACCTTTTCTTCACGATTTGGAATCGACACATTGCCCTCTGTCGAGGCGATAATAATTGTCTTCCCCGACGACGATGGCCCGAACTCCTTTGACAGATCGACCGTGATCGTGAGCACCGTTCCTTGGACAGTCATTTCCACGTTCTTCATGGCCCAAACCTCTCGTTGGGAACGTTTCAGGGGTCAATAGATGCCACCTTCCATGCAGGCTCTACGCTTGTAGGTGCGCGATGTCAATGGCGGAGCAACACGATCATCTGTGCAGCTATGCCTGAGCCACACCGGATGGGCGCTGTATTCAATCTGAGGTGTGCGCGAAGTACCGACATGACTACCTGCCGGTAAGGAGCGCGCCTCGCAGAGGCGAGGAACATCCGCGCGACTTGCCAACAAGACGACATCTGCTATGGTCAGATGATAGGCTGTACACGCGCACAAAAAGGGTGCGGCCGGACAGACGCGTCCTGTCTCGCTACCATTCGCGTTTAAGGGAGACGTGAGGGATCGGTTGTCCCTACGATGTGACATTCCGGAGGCAAGGTCACTGAAGGGAATTGGAGACCGGACGCGTTATTCATCGACAACGTCAAAGTTTGAATTCATCGAATTGAGGGGATCCAAAGCGAAGTGTGTCCCAGACAAAAACTTTCACTCAGTGCACAAACTCTGATATACACATGGACACAGTCCTAACCTTACCTTGAAAGGGGGTGGAGTCCTCATGGCGAAGAAGAAAGCAGCGGCCAAGAAACCGGCGAAGAAGAAGGCCGCCAAGAAGAAGTAAGAGATCCGGGGGGGCGGCGGCCACGTCGCCCCCTCTCACACCATTGCAATCCTCCCTTTAGCGTCCTCATTGCTTGAGAGCCTTTACCCCTTGAAGTGAACCGGCGCTCTTCCCGGACAACGTGCTCGCCTCAAATCTTAATCAGGCGCGGTGGCCAGGAACCCCCCGACTGCCTGGCTTGTGATAATCCGAAATGCGCAAGCTTTCGCCCCAACAGTGGGCTCGCCGCGACGGCTCGAATGCTGACCAGATCGACCGAGATACTACGGTAGGATCACTGGGCGGTGCGCCGGCTGGTTCGACTTCAAGAGCCATAAAAAAACGGGGAGGTGACGGCCACATCACCTCCCCGTCTTCTTCTGCCCAGGGGAAGTCCCATTGGCCAGAAGAAAGCAGCGGCTCGATCTTAGCATGAACCGAGTGCCGAAAGCAGGCCATACAAAAGAAATGATTTTGTTATTATATTCAATAGCTTGAGAGATTTTATCGCACGGCGACCAATTGAACGGAACAAGAATGACTCAGGGTCTTTTAGGTACGGGGACAACATTCTCGTGCCACTGACACGATGAGGACATTATTCCAGAATGGCACTGGCACAGAGTCGTGGTGAAATCCACGACCGCGGTTTCTGGCCCCAAACATCTGGCACCCGTCACGAGGGCTGCTGTCAGGTTCGCTTGAAGGGTAAGGTCGGCTGCATCTTCATACCTGTTCTTTGGGATCGATGGAGCCAGATTCACCGGCCCGGGTTCTGCGTGCTCGCAGACGACCGGGTGCGTACGTATCCCGCCAGAACCAAGACTCCGACAATTCGTACGGCACGTATGAGGGCAGCACGCATATAGACAGGCTATCGAGGTGCCTTCTCCCTACTCCTTTTACGTGGCCACGGCGGCACAGGCTTGAAACGCGGAGAGTGGATATGAGACAAGACTTCAGAACGACACTGGCCTGAATTCAGTCTTGCTGAGAATGGCCATGAGAAACCTTCACGAACAGTCATATGTGCCTGTATTGCGCGTACATCTTGGGCCTCCCTGTGCACAGAGATATCTCCAGTTCATCTGATTCGGACCTCGGCAGCGGCATACCCGTCTGTCAGCATGTACGGTGCCTGCCTGGCGGCATGAACCAAGAGACGACGTTGCAGCCTCACGGAAACTGGAAGCTGCCTGATCGTGTGTGGTTGGATCACTAGGACACACACACGCACGTTGAACCTCCTTGACCCATGCAGATCCCGCCGGTCTGCCGACATTACAGTATTCCTCACGGCTGCTCGCACTGTGCGATTATCCTGAGCCAGCGCTCCATTCGGGTACGGCAACACGAGAATCCCGAGTTTTTTCCTGGACAGATCGTCGCGCCGACGGATTGAGGATATCGATACCGGTCCATTCCTGGGCTGGATTTCACGGAGCTACTGTACTAACGCAGGCGATCTCGCAGGTATGCCCACACCACCGTCGGGACAAAGGGACGAAGGAGGTCTTTGATGCCGTCCGATACTCCAGCCTTCCAACGGTCAATATGTCGCTCCAGCCGGGTCTGAACCTCTGATACTCGAGGATAGCGAAAGGGCCGTAACGCCCGTTTGATAACCCGCCACAACATACGATCCTGCATCCCTCGAACGCGGCAGTAAGATTCCACCCAATGAAGAAAACGCTGACGAGCAGCGGCCATCCGTCCTTGACTGATGATTTGCGCGCAGCAGGATTTCGGATGTTTCCTGTAGTAATACCAGACACGACTGGAGACGTAGGCAGAGGCGATACGACAGAATTTTACACGAAAGACCTGGTCTTCATAGGCTCCGGTGAACTCCTCTTCGAACCCGCCAACTTTCCGCACGACTTCGGTCCGGAGCAGATTCCCCGATGGCACGGCGTCCTCATGCAAGAGAAAGGTGCTGAGTATGGTCTGTGGAGAGTGTACACGGTCCAACTCAAGGTGAAGATCCAAGGTGGAATCGCTTTCGCCACGGCCTTCGTCCCAGCTTCGCCACTCACACATGGGGCCGTAGACGGTGTCGACTTGGGGATGGGCTTCCATAAATGTGACTTGGTCTTCGAGCGTCCGTGGGACAATGATATCGTCAGCATCGACAAATAGGAGCAACTCACCCATGGCATGAGCAATTCCCAGATTGCGTGAAGCACTCATTCCATGCGTCGTATGACTCTGATGATCGAGATAGCGAATCCTGTCGGGCTCTCTCGTTGCAAACCGGCGGGCGATTTCACTGCTGCCATCAGTCGATCCATCGTCTACCAACAAAAGCTCCCAATATGCAAAGCTCTGTGCCCGGACGCTCTCGATGGCTTCTGCCAAAAAGTCCGCCTCATTCAGGAAAATGATGATCACGGTGACCTGACAGACCGGCTGAGTGCCGGCGAAGCGCGGCTTCCGATCAGACGATCCGATGGAAGATTCCAGTGAGGCACGCATGCGGCTATCCTTTTATGTATCCGGATGTAACTGGCGGTGTGGGCAGGCTCCACACGCCCTAGTGACCTTTATTCGAGTCTCAGGAACATCCCCGTCAGCGGATGGGTAATCGTCCGACTCGGTGGCTCCCCGTTTGACTGAGTTGGAAACAGTGCTCCCGGTATCGTGGCTAGGCTGCCAGAATGGCCGAAAGCCACGTCGCAAACTCTTCTCCTCCTTGGGCATGGACGCTGAAACGAGGCAGTTCGAACGGGTCCGTCCACCGCTCGATGCGGTTAGCTTCCGTCGTGGAAGCACTGACATATCCAGCCGCGCGGACGAATGCGATGGTTTCCCGCGTATAGGAATCACGCCTGCCCTGTGGGAAGGCGAAATGCTTGGCAGGGACAGACAGAGCCGTCTCAAGCAAAGCCTTGCCCTGGAGGATCTCCTGCCACTGCTCCCGTGGTGTCAACGCCGCGAGTGAGGAATGTGTTAATCCCTGCCCTCCTATATCAATACCCGCGGTGTGCCCCAACTGAGATACCTCGCCCCATGTCAACAGCCGATGCGATTCACGCGCCGTGCGGGACACGTTGCCGGCCCACCTGCGGAGGTCGC
Organism: Nitrospira sp.; assembly: GCA_036984305.1. NCBI lineage: Bacteria > Pseudomonadati > Nitrospirota > Nitrospiria > Nitrospirales > Nitrospiraceae > Nitrospira > Nitrospira sp. Next base: position 2,052,844 of record BQWY01000001.1, on the reverse strand, counting down.
CAAGCACATCCTCGCGGGATTCGTCATCCATTGACGCGAGTCGCTCGCACAGCTCTCGGTACAGGGCATGCCGGGCCGTCGGGCAGCCTGCATCCCATACCCGCCATGAATGGTGAGCCTGAGGAATCTGAGGGCAGCCCGAATCCTCAAGGGACCAGCGATGCTTCGTTTCAGAAATGGTCAAGATAAGTTGCTGGGGTAGCGGGCCGGATTCCAGGAGCAACCTTTCCAACTCATCACGCCAATGCTCACCAGCACAACCGACCATCCCCGACCGCACGAACACCGTTGCCGGTGTTTCGAACCGCGTCAACGAAGGCACCGCCTGAGTGAGCGTGCTCGCATATGTGCCGTCGAAGGTGACCATGATGGCTCGCTCTCGGAGTTGACCCTCGAACCGCCTCGACAGAAATTCATTTAATGTCATCGCGGTCCCGAACCGGCGCAAAACCTGTAGATGCTCATCGAACTGAACCGGAGATACCGCCATTCCCCATGGGTCATGCCCACCTTCCGCAATACGGTGATACAGCAAGATGATGCCAGTGGGAATCAGTTTACGGCGGAGCCAGTCGATCGCGCGCGCTGTGATGGACCCCGACGCCGACGCGTGAACCATATTGGCCGGCTCGGTCTGCACTACAGATCCTCAATGAATAACGGTTCGCGTTCAGTGGTCCATTCTAGAAGCGGTCGGATCGAGCCCGGAATGCGGCCCTGCACGTAGCCGCGTGCGCCACCCGGCTGCATGGTATCAACGATCTGGAACACCATGGTCTCGTACAGTTCGATGTCGACCTCCCGGCTCCCGCATGTCCGACAAAATGCGCCCACGAAATAGGTTCCATCGGACAACAGATTCCCGGGAATGATGGCCCGACTGACATAGCGTCCTACCGGCCTAGGCTGGCCGTCCCACGGTTGGTTGACTTCGTAGGCAAGGAACAATTGCTCATCCCGCCCGGAGCTGAGCCCGAAATGAGGGGCGAGGATCAATCCGGACTGGAGTACCTCATACTCCAACTCGATCGTAAATGACTCCCGAATCTCCACCACCGGTGCGACTTTCCCGAACTGATCGCGGACGCGGACGGCTCGCAGCCGCACGTACTCATTCCCTGGGGCCGTCGCGCGCTCGTGCCATTCGACGGAACCCGGTGGGTGGACGCCGGAGTGAAAATAGTGCTCGACCACTTCTGTCGTGGGACCATCCGCAACCAGACGTCCTTTCTCGAGAAGAATGGAGCGCGGACACAGCCTGGTCACAGCTGCCATGTCATGTGAGACGAACAGCACCGTGCGCCCGCAATCCCCGATCTCACGCATCTTATTCAAACATCGATGTTGAAACTCGAAATCACCCACCGCCAACACCTCGTCAACGATCAGAATCTCAGGACTGAGATGTGCTCCTACAGCGAAGGCTAACCGTACATACATCCCGCTGGAGTATCGCTTGACCGGAGTGTCGAGATAGGGTCCGATTCCCGAGAACGCCACGATCTCGTCGAACTGCACTTGGATCTCTTGCCGCGACATACCCAACAGGATGCCATTCAAAAACACGTTATCGCGACCGCTCAGTTCCGGGTGAAATCCCGTCCCCACTTCCAAGAGCGTTCCGACCCGGCCATGCAATTCGGCGCGTCCCTCGGTCGGGTCGATGATGCGGGACAGAATCTTCAACAACGTGCTCTTTCCGGCCCCGTTGCGCCCAATGATTCCGACGATCTCCCCTGCCTGCAAGTTGAAGGAGACGTCTCGTACCGGCCAAACTTCCAATTCGTCGCCGTACGACCGTCTCCCGGATAGACGTTCGATACGGCGCGACAATCCAATGGAAAACCGCTCTGCGAGAGTCGGTGCCATTGATTTCCCCGTTCTGATCAGGAAGCGCTTCGATAAGGCTTCGACACGAACGGCAGTTCGATCACTGGTCTGCTGCCCTGCAAAAGACGTCGCGATCATCCTGCATCGACTCCAGCGCGGATCGCCCTGCGGACCCGTTCGGGTCTCATCAATTCCAACCCAAAGTTCATACTGATTTTCCCCCGCACTGCACACGGTGGTGATCACCGTATGAACAAGGCTCCAGTGGCGATCGATCCGCAGCAGCCACAATCTTCTTCTGACATCGCAAGAGTCGGACCACGACTGCAGAATGAGCAATCCGGCGAAAAGTCGTACCTTTCTTGGAAGGTTCGTAGAGGGAACTCTACACGCTTTGTCTTACCGGATTGCAGTGGGTGTAGGGATTGAACTATACCGACTGAAGCGTTATCCCTCCTCGACTAGCGTCCGGTCAGAGGGTGCCTGAAGCGAAGATATTTCAGCACTAGTAGTATCCCTAGATCCCAAGAGATCCATGTCTCACGATACTGTGTGCTGAGGCATTTCGAAATTAACGAGGCACGACCGCCACCAACCAAGCCCCGGGATGCAGAGATTTGGCCAATAAGAGATCCTGCATCATGACCTTGAGTCCCCTGTCGAACCCACCGTGCGAACATACGAGCGCCCCTGGGCCCCGTTCCAAGCCATGCTTGACAAGACCTGCTTATGATCGGCATAACTTTAACCCTTCATGTATTGAGGCGCGATCGTTGCATAGTGCATAGATCATGACCTCGGCCGGCAGGCGCGCTGTATTTCTCCCGCCCCAAACGGGCTGCGGTGTGACGGGTCGTGTAGCAGGTTCGTACTAGGACGTGCCCATCGCCATCCGGTCATGGCCGGCGATTTCGTCGTGTCCTTCTGCTTTCCATGTCCACCATGAAGAACATACGTGCGGGCCTTCAGGGGCAGTCGTCCTCCCCCTCGACCGTGACGGTTATCGTCCCTGTATACAGAGGTGGTGAGCAATTCAAGCGCTGTCTCGCCAGCTTGTGCGAGCTGTCCCCTCCACCGCTCGAAGTTGTCATCGTCGCTGATGGAGACCCCGACGGTTCCGGGGACTATGCCGAGGCCTGCGGTGTTCGACTCGTGAGATTGAATGGTCCGAGTGGCCCGGCGAAAGCGAGAAACGCAGGGGCACGGCATGCACACGGAACGCTCCTCTTCTTCGTCGACGCTGATGTCACAGTTCCAGCTGATTCGATCGCGCGAATCCAAGAACTGTTCAAAGAAGAGGCGTATCCGTCGGCGGTGATCGGTTCCTATGATGACACGCCAGCCGATTTACGGTTCGTCTCGCAGTATCGAAATCTCCTCCATCACTACGTCCACCAACAGGCGAGCGAACAGGCATGGACCTTCTGGGGAGCCTGCGGGGTCATCAGAGCCACAGTGTTCCACGCTGTCGGCGGCTTCGACGAACGCTATGGGCGGCCCTGCATTGAAGACATCGAGCTGGGCTATCGGCTGCGACGTGCCGGCTATTCCATTCGGTTGTGCAAGTCATTGATTGTGAAACACCTTAAACGCTGGACCCTTCCCGGCATGATTCGCACGGATGTGTTTGACCGGGCTCTGCCCTGGACGGAACTCATTCTTACCCATCGTGACTTACCCAACGATCTCAATCTCAGCGTCTCGGCGCGCTGGAGTGGAGTGCTGGTCATGGTCTTCGGCACGTCCATGTCGTTGTTCCCGTGGGTGCCCAGCCTAGGCACCCTCTCAATGCTCAGCGTGTTGGGGCTCGTGGGGTTGAACGCCGATCTCTACCGGTTCTTCTGGAAGCAACGCGGCATCACGTTCGCGCTTCGAGCTGTCCTGCTGCACGGCTTGTACTATGCCTACAGCAGCCTCGCATTTGCCGCTGGCACCGCACGCTACGGATTGTGCCGACGCACGGGCCACCGTACTTCCACATGGCCCGAGTCCGACCCTTCGAACGGCTTTCAGCCGGAGGGTCACGAATGAGCCGACAGACCAGCCTTATCATAGGAGCGGGCCCGGCGGGGCTGACCGCCGCATACGAGCTCAGCAAGCATGGGGTGGCCGCGACCATTCTTGAAGGGAGCAACCAGGTCGGGGGGATCTCGAAGACGGTCAATTATCGCGGATACCGCTTCGATATCGGTGGGCATCGGTTCTTTTCTAAGGTTCCGGTCATCAATCAACTCTGGAAGGAGATCCTCGGCGATGAGTTTCTACTCCGTCCACGGAGCTCTCGCATTTACTACAATCGCCACTTCTTCGAATACCCGCTCAAACCTCTCAATGCGCTTATCGGCCTCGGTCCTCTCGAATCGCTCCTGGTCGCCCTGAGCTATATCAAAGCCAGATTCTCACACATCCATGACGAGCGAACGTTTGAGGATTGGGTGTCGAATCGATTCGGCTACCGCCTGTACAACATTTTTTTCAAGACCTATACCGAGAAAGTCTGGGGCATACCCTGCACGGAATTATCCGCGGATTGGGCGGCGCAACGGATTAAGAATCTCTCGCTCAAGCAGGCGCTCCGAAACGCGTTGTTGAGCGCGCGGAGGGGAATCGACGGCCAGACCATCACCTCACTGATCGAGGAGTTTCATTATCCGCGGTTCGGTCCCGGCATGATGTGGGAGCGCTGCCAGGAGCGTGTGGCCGAACGAGGAGTGCCGACCCTCTGCAGGGTCAAGGCGCGGCAGATCCATCATGAAGGGGGTCGAGTCCGTCGTATCACCGGCGTGCGCGCAGAGGATGAGGTCGTCGAGTTCACCGGGGAGCAGGTGATTTCAACCATGCCGCTTCGAGAATTGATCTTCGCACTGGATCCATTGCCGCCGTCGCCCGTTTGTGATGCCGCAGCGCGTCTCCGCTACCGCGACTACTTGACCGTGGTGCTCGTCGTCGATCGGGACACGGTGTTTCCCGATAACTGGATCTACATTCATTCGCCCGACGTGAAGGTCGGCCGAATCCAGAATTATAAGAATTGGAGCCCCTATATGGTTCCGGACGGATCGAAAACGTCACTTGGGTTGGAGTACTTCCTATGGGATAAAGACGACGAATGGTCCTGGCCGGACCAACAACTCATCGAGCTGGGCACCCGAGAATGCAGCCGGCTGGGACTGATTGATCCACGTGAAGTAGTGGATGGGACCGTCGTACGTATGGAAAAAGCCTATCCGGTCTACGACCAGGAGTATCAGCGCAATGTGGCGCTTATCCAAGAGTACTTGAGTACGATGAGGAATTTGCAGACCATCGGCCGCAACGGACTGCATCGCTACAACAACCAGGACCACTCCATGCTCACGGGACTTTATGCCGCACGGAACGTCCTGGGTGAGGCGTGGGACGTGTGGTCAGTCAATACGGAGAAGGAGTATCACGAGCAAGGACACGTCGCGCATCTCAATCCCGGTGATCGCCTGGTGCCCGAGCGGGTGGCCGTGCCGGTGGAGGCGGATCTCGACGCGGCGTTGGACCGGGCCATCGAAAAGGGCTTCGCCCACCTTGATCCTCTCGCAATGGGAACGGCCATCGGTACGATCAGTGCCGGCAGCATGCTGCTCGTCACAATGGGAGCAGTGGTAACCAATCATCCGCCCCTCACGGAAACGCTGATGTCGCTCGACAATGTCCTGCCCGGTTATCAAGTTTCATTGGTCGGTGCAGCGGTTGGGACGTTAGAATTTGCGCTCCTTGGACTGGGACTTGGAGCCGTGGGAGCCTGGCTACGAAACCAAGGCCTCCATTTATATGCCTCCCTACAGCGATGGAAGAGCGACCGGGGGGAACAGCGCGGTCTCCTCGAGTAATGGAATGAACGTTTAGGGAGAGTGGAATGACACTGAGTCGAATGGAACGAGAGGAGATTAGCCGATCAGTAGCCCGCATTCAAACCGAGGTGCTGGCCGTTGTCTGCGCGATGCTCGGTGGAATTGGATTGTTCCTCTTGACGGCTGTGCTCCTCATCAAGGGAGGTCAAAACGTGGGGAGTCACCTCCAACTCCTGAGCAACTACTTTCCTGGGTATGCTGTGTCCTGGCCGGGCAGTCTCCTCGGTCTGCTTTACGGGGCGCTGGCCGGCGGTGTTGCGGGATGGCTTGTCGGGGCCATTTACAACAAAGTGGTGGCATTCCGTGGGTTTTGATCACAGGCGGATTTCATTCGGATTACCGGCGCAGCAGGAATGGCAGAAAACGTATCCGGCAGATGCCAGTTGAAGCATCGCCAGTCCATTCAGCACGGTAAGCGAGGGGCCAACGTCACGCCGTTCGACCAGTCTCCATCAATGCAGAATGTGGTTAGGCCGTATAACCTCGATCTAGAGCCTCCTGTTTGCAGGAGCCTCGTAGTGATTTGAACCGGAACCGACGTGCAAGGCATCCGTATCGATGCGGATGATTACACAGGTGTATCACCACGCTCGACAAGGGGTTCCTGGCGATGGCTGAAGAGTGCGTAGTGAGACGGCCCCCGGGGAAGGGCGTGACCGGTGCAATCGGTCGTTCGGTCATCGACGGAACTGTGCGGAATCTCATGGCCGAAGCCCTGTTTCCCATCACGGGGCTGATCACGGCAGCCTACCTGACGCGGCAGCTGGGACCGGAGAGTTACGGCCGTCTTAGCTTGGTGGTTGCACTGATTGCATGGGTGGAATGGGCCATCAATTCGTTCTTTTCACGCGCCGTCGTGAAGCACATCGGTGAAGTGGATGATTGGCGGCCACTCGGGACGGCGGCGATTCAACTCCAGCTCCGCTTCGGCCTCGGCGCCATGGTAGCCTTGTGGGGGTTAGCGTATCCCTTATCCTCGCTACTCCATGAACCGTCTCTCGCGGGGTTTTTGCTGATCCTTGCCATAGATACCCCCCTGTTCGTGATCGCGCAGGCCCATCGGCACGTCTTGATTGGCACCGGTCACTTTGCCGCAATCGCAAATACCAGTGCGATCCGGTGGGTCGTTCGACTGGTATTGATCCTCCTGTTGGTTGCGCTCGGTCTGTCCATCTATGGGGTCCTGCTCGGCATTCTCGGCTCGACGACCCTGGAACTCTGGCTGCTCCGGCGAGTCATACGTCCCTCGCTCCTCCCTCGGACCAAAATCCGTGATTGGCCCTTGTGGAATTACTCCATTCCCCTGTTTGTCTCCGCCTTGAGTGTCGCGACCATGGCCCGCGTAGACCTATTTTTTTTGAGTGCCCTCCGGCCGGAGGCAGGTGACGAAATCGGCTGGTATGGAGCGGCTCAGAATTTGTCCATGCTGCCCGGACTCCTGGGTATGACCATGGTGCCCATCCTGTTGTCATCACTCAGTCGCCTCCGTACACAAGGTGACATCGAACAGGCTCGAGTCATTACGATCAATGCCATTCGTGTGGTATGGGGGCTCCTCCCGTTCATGACACTGATAGGAGGATGTGCCATCGAACTGGTCGTTTTCTTGTTTGGAACGCCATTCGCGCAGGCGGGAACGGTACTACCCCCCCTCATGCTCGGAGGAACCGCGATGATGCTTCTTGCGGTGGCCATGACCATCCTCATTGCCGAAGGCCATCCCACCGGTACGGTGTTGCTCAGCACTCCAATGGTGATCGTGGCCGCCGCTGGACATCTCTTTGCGATTCCGCGCTATGGCATGGAGGGAGCCGCCTGGGTCACGGCCGGGACGGCAATCCTCGCAGCGATGATCGGAGCGGCATGGGCAGTTCGCGCGGGACATGCGCTTATTCCATGGGGGACCATTGCGCGCAGCGTGGGTCTTGCGCTGATGGCTTTCGCATTGGGTCGTTGGTGGCCCGCACCTGGTATCCACCTGTTGGTGAAGCTCGCAGTCGTGAGCGGCCTGATTACCCTGGGGTATTGGATGCTTCGCGAACTGTCACGTTATGAAATCGGAGTATTGAAGGACGTAATGTCCGAACGAATCCTGGGGGCTCCAGCAGCCGGATCCACGCTGGGTCGAACTTCCGTGCGATAGAGATCCATCATGTGGACTCGAACGCAATTAGGGGATCGAGAACCGAGTGGCCGTGTGGACGAGCCATCCGGCTCGAACTGGAGCTCGCGCGCCGGGGCTGGAATTTTGCAGGACGCCACACACGAATCAGCTGCCACGCGCGCCTGGGATGTTATTGCCGTGCTCGCTTGCACCGCATGGATGACGGTGGCACTCACCATCGGTTTCGCTCGAGTGGTCGGCAACTGGGGTGTGGAATCGGATTTCTTCGAGCGCGATGTGAGGGGGGCACACGATGTCCTCGCGGGCCAACCCTACCTCAACATGCACTATCCGCCGGGATACGTATACCTTCTGGCAGCTGTGGAGCAGCTCACTGGCGATTTCTTCGCCGCCGGCCTGATCATTTCTGCCGTCAGCAGCGCGCTGTTAGGATTGGCGGCCTATGGGCTTTTGAAGTCACTGTTTGGCCAGCCCAATGCGCTCATGGCCACGCTGATGTTGCTTCCGGCGCTGGCACCCTACGCATTTACCGCCTCGACGGACGTGGTCGCCAACTTGTTTCTCCTGATCCCGGTATGGCTCGCATTCAGACGGAGTCCAACCGCGCTCAGGTGTGCCGTCTCGGGCCTAGCGGCCGGAGCGGCCTATCTCCTGCGTTACAATGCGGTCTTCGTACTGGGAGGCATACCGCTGGCCTTGATGCTGTTCTCGCCGCAAGACCATCCGTGGGGGCGGCGCGTCAGTCACGTCGCCTCCTTTCTGCTCGCCGCTTTACTTGTGACTTCACCATGGTTGATCACCAATTGGCAGCGGCATGGAAATCCCTTCGCAACGGATCTGTATTTGCAGATCGCCGCTCATTTTCATCATCCTCGTGGAGATGCGTTTCCCAGAAATTTTTCGGAGGTGGCTGGCGCGAGTCACTCCACCGTGGGCGTCTTGGCCAGTGATCCCCTCAAAGTCATAAAGAAGTTCGTCAAGGATGTCGCCCACGATCGGATCTTTGCCCTGTCCCTTGGGGTGACGCCCTTTCCGGGATTCTTGCTCATCGGCGCCGGCCTATTGGTCTACCTTCGAGACTTGACCAAAAGACGGGCCAGCTTGCTGCTCATCTGCCTCATGGGATACTTCCTGCACGGGCTGGCCGGATACGCTCCACGATTTTATCTTTTTCTTTTTCCACTACTCTTTATCTGTCTCGTTCTGGCCGTGCACGAGGTCAATCGACTTCCGATGACATTCGAAGGCCGGCGGTTGCGTTGGGGGCTCGGGGGAGCGGTTGTGACAATCCTGCTCGTCGGGTCGGTCTACGGCGCAGTGGTCAAGACTCGGAACTTCTTCGATGCCGCGCCGACGGAGCTGCTCGAGATGGCGCAGATCCTCGAGCGCCGTGCCGCTCCGGGGGACGCCCTCCTCACGATCGAACCACACTTGGTCTATCTCACTGGCTTGAAGCAGGTACGTGGGGAAGCCGGTGACCAAATCGAACAATACGTGTCGAAAATCGATAAGGAGCATGTCCGGTTTGTGGTGTACAGCAAACACGAACAAGCCTACTGGCCCGGACTTGCCGCACTGAGCGATCCGGACCGCCTCCCTCCCCAATTTACCGTGCTCTATCGACATGCCCCGAGCGAGACGATCCTCTACGAAATCCGCCGCTAAGCAGCTTCCGGCAATTCCCACTGGAAGCCTCACGAGCACGTCGGGACGGAAGAAAATCGGCAATTCGTCTGGAGGGTTCACTCGTCACGGCTGGGAGCGAGAAGACAGCGCCCGTAGCTCAGAGCAAAAAGAAGATAGGCTCCGCTCCAGCAGATGGCGGACAGGACGAGCCACAGGTGCGTGACATGCGTCGGCGCCTCGGTGGATGGCGCAAGGATCCGGAGCAGAGCCCCGACATTGACCAGCAAATAGATACCCACCGTAGCAGGTCCGGCGTGTCGCGCTCGTCCCGTATGACCTAGGCTTGCACGTGTCATGACGGCCAGCGTCATGGTTCCCACCGCACCGGTCGTCAGCACGTGGGCCGCGGTCGCCGGCAGCCCATCATTTTTGAGTAGCGCAGTGCCTAGCACCAGCATCGACAGCGCCACCCATCCATAGCCCACGTGGAGTACGAGTACTAACGGTTCACGCCACGCCTGCCATCCGTACCAACGACCGAGCCGTACCACATGCAGGAGCCCTGCGGTGATGAACAACGTGCCGGTAAGGGGATGTGCGGGCAGCACGATCCAGGTCACGCAAGCCACTGCAGCCACTGCGATTGCCAAACTATCGATCCGCGAGAATGCAGCGGGTAGTCTTCTGCGTCCGTGCCGTTGTAGAAACTCTCGTGTGAAATTGGGCGTGAGCCGTCCACCGATCGCGGCCAGCAACAGGATCAGCAGTGTCACTGCTACCCGCTCCGGAAGCGCGGTGGACCGGTGTAACAGCGCCATCGCATGGAATAGCGAGTTCGAGACGGCATAGAGACTGATGAGCACGGCGATTGGTGCCTGCCCCCACGTGTTACAGCTGATCAATTCACGCCAGAGCAGCACCGCCACCGCGAAGAAAAACGAGCCATCGACGACGGCGGCCACGAAAGGCGTCGGCCAGGGCCAGTACATGAGAAACCTGCCCGCAACCCACAGCATGAACAAACACAGGAGAGGGATGCCTCGGAACGGTACCCGCCCCGTCCAATTCGGGACTGCGGTGAGAAGAAATCCGGTCATCACGGCCGGGAGAAAGCCAAACAGCATCTCATGGACATGCCATTCGCGCGGGGGGTAGAGCAACTTCGAGTCGATGGTGCCGGCAAACATCAAGACCCAAAGAGGTATAGCACAGCCGGCGAACAGCGCCGCCCCGAGGAAGAAGGGACGAAATCCATACGAAAGGACCGGTGGACCGCCGTACCGTGGAAACGTCGGCTCGTCGTCGGATGGGATCGAAGCCGAGCGAGGCTGGCTGATAGGAATGTCAATGGGCTTGGACGACATGGAAAGACAAATTCTCGGTACGGAGCGCAACCGTGTCAATATCACGCGCTCACGCGCTCGGCACAGACCGCTAGATAACCGCCGAATTCCAGGGCGTCAGGTCTGGAGTCTGTTGGGTTCTGCGGAGTCATGGGGTATGCCCCCCGAGGCTACCCACCTATCTCATATCACAAACATTCGTTCGTGTAAGGGGCGATCGGATCGCCGGAGGTGATCCGTTGCAAGTTGGGCTACCGTGGGCTCAGTCGGTTTGTAGTTTGCGAAGTTGGTCAATCAACGTCTGCAATTTGGTGAGCGCAAACCGGCGTTGATCGAGTGTCAGTTGATGATCGATGGCGAGTGCCATGTCCCTGACCGCGTCCCGCAGACGGGCTGCGGACTGTTGATAGGCTGGCGGCGCCGTTTGATCATGATAGACCAGCATGGCGCGCAATTCCCGCGAGGCCGACTCCGGCGTACGAGGTTGGTGGAGCAGGGTCAGCAGTTCCTCTTGCCGGTGCTGCTGGTATGCCATCCATACCGGCTGCGTATCGGGAAGGGCCAGACTCCACCTACGTACCACCGTCTGCTGATCGGCCGACATCGAACCGAGCCAGTCATTCAACCAGTCCAGCATCTTCTCGGCTCGCTTCTCGAGCCGCTCGGAAACGGGAGCCTCAATGAGTCGGATTGACTTGCGATTGTCCCGACTCAAGGCTCGTTCGAGCTTACGAACCTGACGGGAATCAATGGAGGCAAGAAAGGCTCCGCCGTCCGGTACGATGCGCTCGAAGAGGTCGGCGCGCAGCCGGTCGTAGGTACCATAGGCCCAGTCGATATCCTCGCTCGTCAGTCCGCGGTCCAAGCGCTGTCGAACTTCGACCAGCGCGGCTTCATATTGAGGGAGCGCCTCCCTTCGGTGTCGAGTGAGCAACGGGGCCAGGCGCGCGGAAAGCTCACGACGTTGTGAGGTCGTGATATCGAAGTAGTGATCCACTTTCCAAAGGATCAGCCAGTCGGCATGCCGATATGCAAACGTGAACGAGCATCCAGAGCACGCCAGCAGCAGCACCATCGACGCCCATGAAGTGAACCAGCGAGGACTTCCTTGAATGGTCTTCCACAGCGCTGTCCGGAAAGCGTGGTATGTCATTGTGTGTTGTCTGCTCTGCTCCCCGCCCCCTCATGTCTCTCTTGCAGGTCTCGCGGGATGACACTCCGGGACCTTTCCGCACTCGTTCATAGAAGTCCCCTCATGATCTCAGTTCGTGGACGGTGATTCAAGTTGGCCCGAGCCATCTTGTTGCTAAAGTGCGGCCCTTCTTGGTCAGGCGGCTCTGACTCATTCACAACGTACTGCCGGCTCACACGAGGTTGCCGCCAAACCAGGCCGGTGTTTTCGAGCGCAGTATCCTCTGCTGGAAGGGGCAACGTCCTGGAACGGACATAGACCGAATCGCAACGAGAGCGAGGGTGGTATGACGTATGCCAGCGTTGCGGGGTGTGGGCACTCAGCTAGCGCATTGTCGGTACGTAAGCCGGGTCGGGAAACACGGCCAGACACTCAACGCAGATAATCTGTCCAGTCTTTTCCCCCTTGGGGGTTACCAGATCTTCGATGATCCGACTGTGCGCGCAATCCGTCTTCCGGACGTGGATCGACGGGTGGGCTACCGACTCAGTTTGGACAAGAGGCAACGCAGAGCCCCTTTCGCGCAGGACAACGCGGTTGCTGGTGTCGAAACGGGAGTGCAGAGGAGTGGAGTATGCGCCCTTTGTCGGTTTGAGTCAAATGTCGCTCCGGAGCTGCAGAACTCTGCGATTCTAGGCGGTCCAACAAGACGCGTGGCACGCCTGAGTTTTGGGTCGACAGATCAGCGCCCAATGAGGTTGATCCATTTGTAGGTACTCCGAGTGCGTTTGCGCAGCAACGCCAGCCCGACCGTAATCCATAACACACCAATAACTTGGACCCGCCCCGGAAAGCAGGAGTCGACCATGCGAGTTGCGGCCGAGATTCCGCCGAACAGAACTAACCCGGTCACGATTAACGCCAAGAAGATCAATGGAAGCCGGTCGTCTTCCGCGGACCATAGGGCCAACCATATGATGGGGAGGACAAATAGGATCACCCATCGCCCATCGGGCAACACCGCAGCATAGTCGACTGCCGCCACCGCGAGAGCAAACAAGAGCGCCAGCAGTACCACTCCCAGACTCGTTTTAGGTTCTCTCACCATGACATTGCTCTTTCTGAGTCGCTGTAATCCTCTTAAGAGTACCGAGAGGTGACTGCGGTACACAACTAGTCAAACTCCGGAGTCACAATGACGCGGTGGTGCATCGGGGTTCAATTGGAAATGTTCCATTCCCCGAATGTGCCGCGGTCGCTGTCCTAGACTCGAGCACGCGATGGGTCGTGATCGCTCGACTAGCGAAATCGGCATGAGTACGTTCACGCCACGCCTCTCGCTCACTGCGCGACTTCAAGCGATCTTACGAGGATGCGAGGACTGAGTCCAAGAGACATGCACGCCTGCATGGCACATCCCCACAGAACGAAGGTGACACGTGCGATGCAATGACGTACGATGCGGTTTCGGGAGGGGATGGACGATCCGGATGCCGGAGAACGCACCACCAGAGGATGTGCAATCTACCTGGATAAGATTGGCACGGAAGACGCGCACCGGAGTTCTTTTGACCATGCGCAACGGACGGCCGTTTGGCTCGCACGTACCGTATGTGTTCGGAGAAAATTGGACGCGCGCCTATCTCCACCTCAGTCGTCTTGCCCTTCATACGCAGCACCTGTTGCAGGATCCGCGGGTGAGCTTGTTCGTATCGGAATCGGACTCGCCTGAAAAAAATCCGCTCGCGCTCAAACGCATGAATCTACAGGGGGTGGCCGCCATTCTATCCGAGGATCAATCCAATTATCCGAACGTAAAGCAGCACTATCTCGATCGATTTCCACAGTCGTCAATGATGTTCGGCTTCGGAGACTTCGATCTATGGGAGTTGAGCCTTGATGACGCCCATCTGGTTTTGGGGTTTGGTCATGCTTATCAAGCCACTGCTTCGGCTCCGTCCCATTGGATACATCAGAGGCCCGAATCGAAGAAGAACGGTGACGTACAACGGCCCAGCAGTCGTGACTAGGAGATGAGTCAATAGAGCAAGATGATTTACGGCGCGGTTTGCGCTTGAAGAAAAAGCGCCTGCTCAAGTGCTCGGAAGAAAGGTTGGTAGATTTCAGGCGTTTCCACCGCACGAAGATAGTGCTGTACGCTGGCTCGGACCATCGATTGTGTTTCCCCCCGCCGGCGAATGGTCACGGTGAAGCGCACCAGGTCATCACGATTCCAGAACGGCCCCCACGACCGGTAATTCCGAGTCATGAATAGCAGTTGGTCGGACCGGTAGAGAAGATAAGATGTGCCCGCCCCCTGCGGCCCCTCCAGATCGATGTACTTTTTGCCAGATACAATCCCCAACTCCTCGTCCAGCACGTCAATCCGGAAATCCACGTCCTGCATGGTCGCGATCACCCCCTCGAGCAGCTTGCGGCGGTCCGTTGTATCGAAGACCCGCGTTTGAGCCGCCCGTACCTTGACCTGGCTCGCTTCAGAGAGCCAGATTTGATCGCGAGAGTTCCATTGATTCGCATGTCGCATGTCATACGGAGAACATCCCGAACACACGACCACGCTCCAGAGTAGCATAACGGCAATCCTCATCCCGCACATTCCCTCACCCTTCCCGCCGAACCGCCCGCGCGTCATAGCGCACTCATTCGTTCGTCAAGAAGAGCGATCGCTGCAGCGCCGCAAAGAAGTTCTGATACACTTTTGGATCTTCGATGGGCCGGTTGTTATAAATCGCATTCGCTCGAATCGTCATCTGGTCAGCCGTCTCCGGCCGAACGATCACGGTCACGGTGACCACATCATAGTAGTTCGGCTCGGCGAAACGCGCCGCCGTCACCAATCCCAAAGGTTCGTTGGCCCGTTCGATGATGAAACCGAGGTCTTGCAAGGCCGCGATGACACCACGCATGGCGACTGTCCGGTCCTTCAGGTCGAATTTTCTGGTTTGCAGGCTGCGGATCTTCATCTGGGCGTCCGTCGGGGCCAAGAGTTCCTTGGCCGGTTCCGGCGTCGTGCAAGCGGTGAGCAAGGTGCCCAACAATATCACCCCGACCGCCCCGGCGAACGCTCGAAAGACAACGGATCTGCGCGCTTCGAAGTGTAGTCTCCTGCGTGTGCTAAATCGCATGCGCCTCTAAGAATACGGCCTTCGAGAGCTTGGCGAAAAACTGCTGATAAATTTCTGGGTCGCGAATCATTTCCATATGCTGCTCGCCGGGGGGAATGTACTGCCGATCCACCTGTCCCTCCCCTTTCCAAACGACCCGATAGAAGAGGATGCGCACTTCCTGCCGCGTACCCTCGGGATTCAGTGGCCTGGTGACGAGCGAGGCGGCGATCTTCTGATGCAGATCGACCGGCATGAGGGCCTTCCCCAAAGAGAGGATCAGGACGAAGGTGCGTTGAATATACTGGCCGTACTCCCGTGCGCTGCGTTCTTTGGCCGCACGGAGGAATCCGACCTCGCGTACGCTTTCCTCGACCTGAAACCCCAGATCTTGCAGCACAGACGCCGAGGCGGAAAGCAATTCTCTCTGGTCCTTGGTTTCGAACGTACGGATTTGCATCGCTCGGTTCCGATTGGACTCGGGAGTGAGTTGAAACAATTCCGCCGGCTCCGAATGGGTGACGCATCCAGCGAGCATCAGTGCCAATGGAATAACCCATCTCATTCCGGTACCCCACCGGAGCCATCGGTCGAGCACTCGGCGTCCCCGGCTAGAATTGAGTCGAGTTGTAGGCGAAATCGCGCACCTTCTTTTCTTCGTCGTACTTGATGATGATCGTGAGCGTACGCTGACGTTGCGAACTGCTCCGGTCGCTGCTGCTGCCACCCAGAATGATCAATCCTGCATAGGTCGAACTCGCCGTGTCGACACGGTCGGTGGAGACTTTGTCGTAGATCCAGACCTCGCGCCGCTTGTCATCCGTGGTCACAATGTTCGGGGAACCGAGGAGTTCCGCCACGTGTGCGGCCGACATGCCTACCTTGATTTCGCCTTGGACCTTCCCAACGGTCAATCGATCTTCCTTGATCTCCGCACGCTCACTTCCACAGCCGACTGCTGCGAACATGCTGCATATCCCTAGCACCAACAGCCCTTGCCGTACTCGTGTCATAACCCTTCTCCCTTCGTGAAACGACCGCTGCGTGGTCATGTTACCCGCTTTTCCCGAACGACGCAAAAACACTTCGCGTCTCCGAACACTTCGCGTCTCCGATTGTCCTCTGGCACACCGGTGTTTGGCCGGAAGTACGAGGCGGGAGCTAATGCTGTCGCATGAAGTGCAGACTCCATTCCCCGGTTGAGGGACGACGAAGGCGAGACCACGGTTTCGTCATATTATCTCCTACACTACATACGCACAACGAGCGTCGGCGATTCAAGCTTGCACCGCGCAGCGCCTAGTGGTCCCCTCCAAAGCAGGGCCGCCGCTACCATTGCCCACTGGATTAGATTGCGCAGCTTCAGTAGAGTCCGCTTACGCTTTTCCCCGCATGACGCGTGATATCATGAAGGGCGACGACGCACTCTGGCTGGGAATGACGGTCTGGTACATGATCGTGTTGGCGCTGTGCGCAACTGCGGCGCCGGATGAAGGATTCCTCGGTATGGCACTGGCTGTTCTTCCCCCGCAGGTATACGCGTGGTCCTATGCTCCCGCCGCAGGGCTCCTTACCTGGTTACTGTTGCAATGCTTGCCCGCGCGCGAGTGGGTACCAGGCGGGAGGTTTGCGTTGAGCGGGGTTCTCTCCCTACTGTTCGTTGGAACACTGGAATGGGCCCATGCCTGGCAGGGGGAACGAGGTCCGATTTGGTCCCATCTTGCGTGGGCCGCCTTCGGTATTCTGTTCACATGGTTTCTCGTTTGGCTTGACTCACGCCGAATGGCTCGGTCGGCATCGGTCATACCGTTCCGCGCGGTGGGCCGAGCCCGGAAAGGATCGCTTTGATGACTTCGCATCACTTGTCTCGCAAAGATCGTCGCGTTCCACTTGACTGTGCGGTGTATTACACCAACGGTCGATTTCACGCCAGCGGCGTTCTCGATAATCTCTCAGCATCCGGTGGATGCGTACAGGGTACTGAACCAGTCTGTCCCGGCATGCGGCTCCGTCTCTTGCTCGTGCCGCTCAGGCATGATGGTGCGATCGTGGTGCGTGACGCCTCGGTCCGCTGGTCCACCGGCGCCGCCTTTGGTATCGAAATCGAGGAACTGTCTCTGCATAGTCAAATGCGCCTGTCGCAGTTGATGATGAAGGAACGATGTGAACTATTTGCCAGTTCGAATTGACCGTTTCGCCGATCTTGTCAGTCGTGACCCTGAGCATCGCCCGGGGGAGAGCCGGCGTTAATTCTGTTTCAATCCCTCGCCTGACGCTCAAGTCCGAGCGCCAATCAGCCGACCTCTGAACAGGACGACAGACAGCCACTGACGAGATCCCGATTCGGTGGTAGAATAAACTCATGGCGACCCCACGAACCGCAAGACGTCCGTCCCCGCAGGACCGGTCTCGGCACGGCTTACAAGAACTCCGTCGAGGTCTGTTGGAGCTGCATCGTGCTCTCATCGAGGCGGAACGCCTCACGTATGAGCGCATCTTCGGGCGCGTATCCTCCAACGGCCAGTTATTGCAGTTGGTGATGGACGATCCATGGTTTACCTGGCTTCACCCCCTCTCGCAACTCGTCGTCCGAATCGACGAGCTTCTCGACCAGGAGACCCCGGAAGCCCTGGCGGAAGCCCATGCATTGCTGCATGAAACCAAAGAATTGCTTCGTCCTTCGCAAGAAGGCGATGGATGGGCGCGAAGCTACTATGAAGCCTTGCAACGAGCTCCCGACGTCGTCCTTGCTCACTCGCAGGTCAAACAACTACTGAGCAGTGCCGCCTCCGCGGCCGCCTAATATCCTACGGTTCAACCTGCAGCCGATCCGGCAACTCGTGTCGATTGTCTCCCGGCCACGCCGGCCTTTCTTGGGCATCCACCCTCTGCAGCGGTTGATTCCATCACAACCCCATGCCCAATCGGGCCAGTGGCGACATGCCATTGATTGTGGCGCATCGTGCGTGCGGCGGTCCGCCGATGGACAATCGACCATACTCGATGTTCAGTAATCAAGCGAGAATCGGCACACTGCGATCGGGGGCGTACCCGACACGCTCGCCCGAGGCGAAGCCTTATTTTGTGTGCTTGTCGTTCGTAAGACCTCTCGAGCCGAATAATTGAAAGGTACCAACCAATCCATGATCCGAGAGCACAGGCGTCAATTATTGCCATTACCAGATGGCGCGGGAACGAACCAGCGCCTGATGCACACGCTGAAAAAGATGTACCGATCACCGACAGATGTCGATGGGACGGTATCCCGGACGTTGCACCTCTTCCGGATACATTGCTTGCTTCAGGAGATGGCTTTCGTTATGCTCAGGTTCCGATGATCAATGGGCTCGCGCTCCAACTGCTCTGTGCCGGCGCGAGCGGGCTGTTACTCCCCTTCTGCTTCCCGGACACCAACTTCTTTTTCCTCGCCTGGTTCGCGCTGATTCCGCTGCACCTCGTCGTGGAGTCAACATCCCCCAAACGGGCATTTTGGTTCGGCTGGGTCGCAGGCACGATCGCGTTTTGGGGAATCATGGGTTGGGTAGTGACGGCGATGCACCTCTACGGGAAGGTCCCTCTCCTCCTCAGTTACGGTGTCCTGTTGCTCTTCGCGCTGTACCTTGGCGCCTATTTTGCCTTCTACGCCTGGGGTGTCGCTCGCTTGGCACAGACATGCCCACAATGGTTGTGGTTGGCGGTACCCAGTTGGTGGGTGGCCCTAGAACTGGCTCGTACCTACGTCTTGACCGGCATCCCGTGGGCATTGCTCGGCTACAGCCAAGGGAGCTGGCTCTCGATCATTCAGATCTCGGAATTTACCGGCGTCTATGGCGTGTCGTGGCTTATTGTGCTCGGGAATCTCGGTGTACTGGGACTCATTCGTGCAGGCGTGCCGGCTCTGCGGGCGCCAATGGTTCCCGCCCCGTGGCTTCCAGTGATCGCCGGCTCCCTCGCGATCACGTTGGCATGGCTGTATGGGAATAGCGCGTTGAACCATTCCGCAGAGGCATTGGCTGATCACAGCAGCGCAAGGAGCCAATCGGTCACGATTGGTCTGGTCCAGGCCAACATTGACCAGGCCCGCAAGTGGGATGAAGCCTTCCGACAGGAAACCATCGACCGCTACACGAACCTGACTCGCAAGGCGGCACATGATGCCGATCTCCTGCTCTGGCCTGAAGCCGCCACCCCCTTCGTCTACGAGCTTGAACCAGGTTATCAGCGGATCATCGGCTCGCTCGTCCGCGAACTGGACACGCCGCTCTTCTTCGGAAGCCCCGCCGTTCGGCGGTACCCGGATGGCCGCCCGTATCTCCTCAACAGCGGCTATTTACTTTCGCCAGCGGGCACAATTGCCGGTCGGTATGACAAGCAACACCTGGTTCCGTTCGGTGAGTACATTCCGTTTCACCACTCGCTGCTCTGGTTTCTGGACAAGCTGGTTGAAGGAATCGGCGATTTCGAGGCTGGTCGGACAGCCACCGTGCTCCCCGTCCCGCAGCGTATTCCACGCCCTTCGGAACGTCCTGGGCGCCCGGAGCCTGGGGATCGCGGACAGTTCGGTATCGTCATCTGCTACGAAGTCATTTTTCCGGACTTGGTGCGGCAGTTCGCAGCGGGGGGGGCCGATTTCATGACGACGATTACGAACGACGCCTGGTTCGGCGCCTCCTCAGCACCGTACCAACACTTCGGCATGGTGCAATTTCGGGCCGTGGAAAATCGGCGCGCCTTCGCGCGTGCCGCCAACACTGGAATCTCGGGCTTCATTGACCCCTACGGGCGCGTCCTGCAGGCAAGCCCCATTTTCTCTGTACAGGCGTTGACGGGGACACTTCCCCTTCGACGCGATCAAACCATTTACACGCGCTTCGGTGATGTCTTCGCCTACGCCTGTGTTATAATTGCCGGGCTCTGCTTGGTGCCGAGCCGGGAGCGCGCGCGGTCCTCGCGCAGGCGAGGCGCTCCATAAGTCCCACGATATAAAAGGAACCCCTTATGCTGGAAGAAAGTCGCGGTCGTTTGAAGCGCGTTGCGGACCAGGTAACTGAGCTACGGGGGCATCTTTGACCTGCCTCGATTGACCTCCGATCTTCAATTTCTCGATCGACAGATCGAACAGCCGGACTTTTGGAAGGACCCCCGCGCCGCCGCGCGTGTGACGCGCAAAAAGGCGACCGTGGAGCGCGAACTGCTCCGCTGGGAAGAACTGGAACGAAAGCAGGCCGATCTCCACGCCATGGCGGAATTGGCGGACGAGTCGGGCGATGCCGACCTGGAAACCGAGCTCGCCGCAGAGTTGGACCGTTTTGAAAAGGCCGCGCGCCAACTGCACATCGAGTTGCTGCTGTCCGGCGAGCTGGATATGAATAATGCGATTCTCGCGATTCATCCAGGCGCGGGCGGAACGGAATCGCAGGATTGGGCGCAGATGCTGTTGCGTATGTACGTGCGGTGGGCCGAACGCGCCGGATACAAGGTGGAAACCTTGGACTTTCAAGCCGGGGACGAGGCCGGGATCAAAAGTGCCACGATTTCAGTGACCGGACCGTATGCCTACGGGTATCTGAAAGCCGAGGCCGGCGTCCACCGGCTGGTACGCATCTCTCCCTTCGACGCGAACAAGCGGCGGCACACGTCCTTCTCGTCGGTGTTCGTGTATCCGGAATTGAACGACGACGTCGATGTCGCGATTGAAGACAAGGATCTCCGAATCGATACCTTTCGGGCTGGCGGCGCGGGCGGACAGAATGTCAACAAGGTCGAGACGGCGATCCGCATTACGCACTTGCCCACAGGGATCGTCGTGCAGTGCCAAAACGAGCGGTCTCAATTACAGAACCGCATGGGCGCGATGAAGATCCTGAAAGCACGCCTCTACGAGCTGGAACGGCAGAAGAAGGAAGACGAATTCAACGCCATCGTCGGAGAAAAAAAAGACATTGCATGGGGCAGCCAGATCCGTTCCTATGTGTTCCAGCCCTATCAAATGGTAAAGGATCACCGGACCGGCCATGAAGTCGGAGCCGTTCACGCTGTCATGGACGGCGACGTGCAGGACTTCATCGAGGCCTACCTGAAGAAAAAGCTGGACGGGGGGTCGTCACCCGTGGATGCCGACATTCCGGCCTAAACTCAGGATACGAAGAATGGACGAATTGAACGATCAACGTCAGCAACGCATGAGGAAGCTGGAGACCTTACGGAGCATACAGGTCGCGCCGTACGGCACTCGCTTCACCTGGAAGGATCGGGCCGGGACGCTGCTGCGGGACCATGGCGAGAAGAGCAAGGAACAGCTCGATCAGGAGTCGATCGGCTGCACGCTCGCCGGCCGTATCGTAGGCATGCGCCGATTCGGTAAAGCTGCCTTTGCTGTATTGCAAGATGGGTCCGATCGTCTTCAGATCTATTTGAAAAAGGACATTCTGGGGGATAACGGTCATCGGGTGGCCGAGGAACTCG
This sequence comes from Nitrospira sp., assembly GCA_036984305.1. Classification (NCBI taxonomy): domain Bacteria; kingdom Pseudomonadati; phylum Nitrospirota; class Nitrospiria; order Nitrospirales; family Nitrospiraceae; genus Nitrospira; species Nitrospira sp. Next base: position 2,031,314 of record BQWY01000001.1, on the reverse strand, counting down.
ATCTTGGCGATTGGATTGGAGTGAGCGGTAAGCTGTTCCGCACAAAGACGAATGAGTTCACCGTTGAAGCACAGAACCTGACCTTTTTAAGCAAGGCGCTTCGTCCTCTTCCGGAGAAATGGCACGGACTCACTGACGTCGAAACTCGATACCGGCAGCGATACGTGGACTTGATCGCCAATCCGAGCGTTCACAATATCTTCGTCACTCGGAGCAAGATCATCGCCGGGATTCGTCACTATCTGACCTCACGAGGGTACCTTGAGGTCGAAACTCCCATGATGCAGCCCATCCCGGGCGGAGCCACGGCCCGTCCGTTCGTGACGCACCATAATGCGCTTGGGACGGACCTTTACTTGAGAATCGCTCCGGAACTGTACCTCAAGCGCCTGATCGTTGGAGGCTTCCCGCGAGTTTTCGAGATCAACCGAAACTTTCGCAACGAGGGCATTTCGACCATCCATAACCCTGAATTCACGATGCTTGAGTTCTACACGGCCTACGCCGACTACCAGGACCTGATCCGGTTGACCGAAGACATGCTGTCCTCCCTCGCCAGCGACGTCCTCGGATCGACGGACCTCGAGTATCAAGGTCGGCCGATTAGCCTCGCCTCGCCGTGGCGCCGCTGGTCGTATCGGGAGGCCGTCCTGGAGGTGAATCGTCTCGACCCAGGTGCGATCGCCGACGCCAAGACCGCGCGTGAGACAGCCTCGGGGCTGGGTGTGACGGTGGATCCGACGGCTCCGCTGTACGACATCGTCAACGAGATCTTCGAGGAGACGGTCGAGCCAACGCTCATCCAACCAACCTTTATCACGGACTATCCGATTGAGCTGTCTCCCCTCGCGCGTCGCAAAGACACGGACCCGTCGTTGACCGATCGCTTCGAGCTGTACATCGCTGGTCGTGAAATCGCGAATGCCTTTTCCGAGTTGAACGATCCCATCGATCAGCGCGAGCGATTCGAAGCGCAGGACGCCAAGCGGGCTGCCGGGGACGTGGAAGCGCACTATCTCGACGAGGACTTCGTGCGCGCCTTGGAGTACGGCATGCCCCCGACCGCCGGCGAGGGAATCGGCATTGACCGATTGGTCATGCTCTTTACCAATCAAGCGTCGATTCGCGACGTGATCCTCTTTCCGCAGTTGCGGCCGGAGAAATAGCGTGCCAGTTCCCTACGAGGTCTTCATCGGATTGCGCTATCTCCGGGCTAAGCGCCGCCAGCGCACGATTTCACTCAATACCTTCGTCTCGGTCACCGGCATCACACTGGGGGTGGCCGCGCTCATCGGGACGCTTGGGATCATGACGGGCTTCAAGGAGGACGTACAGGCTAAGATTATCGGCACCACGTCCCACATTATCGTGCAAGATCGCACGAAAGACGCCATGAGTGACTACGATTCGCTCGTCCAGAACATCCTGCACGTGCCGAACGTGGTGGCCGCGACGCCGTTTATTTATAAACAGGTGCTCCTGAGCAGCCAATCCGGAGTCCAAGGCATCGTCCTGCGGGGAATCGACCCCAAACGCGAAGGGACGGTGACAGAGTTGGGGCGGAACCTGAAGGTGGGTAAGCTCGAAGACCTCTCCAAACAGACCATGCTCAATCTGCCCACCGGGTCGGACGGAGAAACCGAACCAACGCCCAAACCCGGCATCATTCTCGGCAAGGAATTGGCGCTTCGACTTGGCGCATTTGTAGGCGACGCGATCAACGTCGTCTCGCCGGTGGGACCGGTCAGCGCCGTCAGCATCACACCGAAAATCAGAACCTACGCCGTGGTCGGGCTGTTCGAATCGGGCATGTACGAATACGATTCCTCCCTCGCCTACATCTCAATCGACGACGCCCAGAGATTTTTCAATCTCGGCACGACCGTGACGGGCATCGAGATCAAAGTTACCGACATCTTCAAAGCCGGGGACGTCGCGCGTGAAATCGAGCATTCCCTGGGCTTTCCCTACTCCGCACGGGATTGGATGCAATTGAACCGCAATTTATTCTCGGCACTTAAGCTTGAAAAAACCATGATGTATCTGCTGCTCGTCCTGATCACGATTGTGGCCTCCTTCAACATCGTGAGTACCCTCACAATGATCGTTACGGAAAAGCAAAAGGAAATCGCGATTCTCAAGGCGATGGGAGCCACGCGAAAAGCCATCATGCGGATTTTCATGCTGAACGGCCTGATCATTGGCCTGTCCGGCACGCTTCTCGGCATCCCCTTGGGCTACGCCTTTCTATGGTTCATACAACACTATTGGACCTTCGATCCCACGGTGTATTACATCAGCCGCATTCCAGTACACGTTCAGGCGGTGGACGTGGTCCTGGTGTCCATGACGGCGATCCTCATCAGTTTTGCCGCCACCGTTTTTCCCTCGCTGCAGGCGTCGAAGCTCGACCCGGCCGCAGCGTTGCGGTATGAGTGATGGCGTCCGAACGAGGCAGCGAGGAGTCGCGTGATTAAAGTCGTCGATCTCACCAAGTCCTTTCCGATGAACGGGCGGGACCTTGTTGTCCTACGCGGGCTGAATCTCGAAATCGGCCGCGGTGAGTTCATCGCTATCGTGGGGGCGTCCGGTGCCGGGAAAAGCACGCTCATGCACATCCTGGGGACGCTGGAAAAGCCAACCCGAGGAACCGTCACCTTCGATGGCCGCGACGTGTTTCGGATGGCCGAACAAGAGCAGGCTGAATTCCGGAATCGCAAAATCGGCTTCGTATTCCAATTTCACCACCTGCTTCCCGAATTCACCGCTTACGAGAATGCGTGCCTCCCAGCCATTATTCAAGGCCGCCCTGCGGATCAGATCGAAGTCGAGGCTACCGCGCTACTGAAAGAAGTGGGCCTCGCGGAACGCCTGCACCATAAGCCGGGCGAGTTGTCCGGCGGTGAGCAGCAGCGGGTTGCCGTGGCCCGCGCGCTCATGCAACGGCCTGAGCTTGTGCTGGCCGACGAACCAACCGGGAACCTCGACACGCACACCGGCGATGAGGTGTTCAATCTAATGCGGCAACTCAATCGCAGCCGCGGCACCACTTTTATCATCGTCACACACAATCCCAAGCTCTCCGCACAGGCCGACCGCATTCTCCAGATGGAAGACGGCCAAATCGTGTAGGCAGTTGCGCAGACGCCGCACTCCTGCTTCGCCTTGTTTCACCGGGAGACTTGGATCGGGCAGCGCGACACTCGCAAGCGACGTACGCGAGGCTATCCACTCCACAACCAACGCTGGGTTTTCGGCTCGCCGTCGCTGCGGTTCTAACGCGAAGTCCTATAGGAGGGCAGGTTCGTGCTGGGACGCGGCAGGAACCAGGGCGGATTTGAGCGAGCGAACGAAATCCAAGATCCGATCCAGCGCACCGGGATCCTGTGGCAGTTCGGCGACGCGCTTCACAAGGGCGCTTCCGACGATCACTCCATCGGCCATGCGCGCAATCCGCTTGGCGTCTTCCGGCGTAGCCACACCGAAGCCGACCGAGACTGGTACCCTGCCGACGCGCTTGATGCGCGCCACGTTGGTTTCCACGTCGCCCAGGTCACCAAGTTTGGCTCCGGTGATGCCGGTCAGTGAGACGTAGTACACGAAGCCATGTGACTCCCTCGCCACCATCGTCCGCCGGGCAGCCGTGCTGGTCGGAGCAAGCAGGAAAATCACATCCAGCCCTGCCGGCGTGGCCGCAGACTTGAGCGGCCCGGCTTCCTCGACAGGCATGTCAGGTACGATGACCCCATCGATCCCAGCCGCTGCAGCTTGTTGGCAGAACGCCGCTTCTCCCACCGCATGGATGGTGTTGTAGTAGGCCATGAGGACCAGGGGAATCTGGGTTCGTGCGCGAAGGCTCGCCACCATCGCGAGAATCTTCAGCATGGACGTCCCGCTCTTGAGGGCTCGATCGGCGGCCTGTTGAATGACAGGGCCATCCGCGATGGGGTCGGAAAACGGCACGCCCAATTCGATGATGTCCGCGCCGGCCTGGTCCAAACTCAGCACGAGACGTTCCGTATCGGCCAAGCACGGATCGCCAGCCATAATGTAGGTGATCAACGCTTTTTCGCCTTTGGCGGCCAAGGCGCTGAAGGTCGAGGCCAACCGGCTCATTAGAGTGTCACTCCACGTAGGCGCGCCACGTGCTGCACGTCCTTGTCTCCACGACCGGACAAGTTCACAAGGATGATGTGACTCTTCTTCATTGTCGGCGCGAGCTTCACCACTTCGGCGATGGCATGGGCACTTTCGAGTGCCGGGATGATACCTTCTTCGCGCGCCAGCAGGTCGAATGCAGCGAGGGCCTCGTCGTCCGTGGCGGAGGTATATCGGATCCGGCCACGGTCGTGATAGAGTGCGTGCTCGGGGCCCACGGCGGCATAGTCCAATCCGGCCGACACCGAATGGGTCAGGTTGATTTGTCCATTCTCGTCCTGCAGCAGATAGGTCATGGTGCCCTGTAAGACGCCTGGTCGGCCTCCTGAGAAACGCGCAGCATGCTTTCCGCTGGGTATCCCCAAACCGCCCGCTTCGACACCCGTCATCTTGACCTTTGCATCCTTGAGAAACGCATAAAACAGGCCGATGGAATTGCTACCACCTCCGACACAGGCCACCAGATGATCGGGTAGTCGGCCTTCGGCGGCACGGATTTGGCGCCGAGCCTCTTGGCCGATGATGGCCTGAAAATCTCGAATCATCATGGGATACGGATGTGCCCCTAGTACGGAGCCGAGAATGTAGTGCGTCGTCCGTACGTTCGTCGTCCAGTCGCGCATGGCCTCGCTGATGGCGTCCTTGAGCGTCCGGCTGCCGGCATCCACTCCGGTGACTTTGGACCCAAGGAGGCGCATCCGAAAAACATTGAGCGCCTGGCGCTGCATGTCTTCCGTCCCCATGTAGATCTCACATTGGAGCCCGAACATGGCCGCAACCGTCGCGGTAGCCACCCCATGTTGTCCTGCGCCGGTCTCCGCGATAACCCGCGGCTTTTTCATTCGCTTGGCAAGAAGCGCCTGCCCGATCGCGTTATTGATCTTGTGCGCACCGGTATGACAGAGGTCCTCCCGCTTGAGATAGATCTTCGCGCCACCGAGTTTCTTCGTCAGGCGTGACGCAAAATAGAGGGACGTGGGACGGCCGACATATTCCTGTAGGTATAGTTGAAATTGACGTTGAAAGGACTTGTCTTTCTTTGCTTTTTCATATTCATGGCCAAGCTCGAGCAAGGCAGGCATAAGTGTCTCTGGAACGTAGCGCCCACCGTACGGTCCAAACCGGCCTTTCTCGTCCGGAAGTTGTGTCATCCTGTTCAGTATAGTGAGTGGCTTAGTGAGAAACAAGGCGCGCAGCCTGGACGAACGCACGGACTTTGTCGTGGTCCTTGCGACCAGGGCTGGTCTCGACCCCGCTACTGACGTCCACGCCATAAGGTTGGACGGCTCTGATTGCATCCGCTACATTATCAGGCGTGAGACCGCCGGCGAGCAGAATCCGTGCTGCCTTGGCGATCTGCGCGGCGAGAGTCCAGTCTGCGACCTTTCCGGTTCCCCCATACGCGTCTTCGGTATAGGCATCCAGCACGAACCCCCGGACCCCCGCCCGACCTTGATATTCGGCCAAGGCAAGCAACGAAAGCGAGTCCTTTACCCGAAGAGCCTTGAGCATGGGACGGCCGAGCCGCTCGCAATAGACGGCGCTTTCATTGCCGTGCAATTGAGCGACCATGAGCCCGCATTCGTCCATGGTATCGCGAACGACCTTGGCCTCTTCGTTGACGAACACTCCGACCGGTACAACGAACGGCGGGAGTATAGCGACGATGGCCTTCACGACTTTTAGCTCGACGAAGCGCGGACTTTTGCGATACATAACGAAGCCCACGGCATCGGCCCCGGCCTCCACAGCGGCTTTCGCATCCGCCTCGTTCGTCATGCCGCAAATCTTGATGCTAACCATTCCATTCCCCACAACGCCACGACGTGGATCACGCTCCACGTACAGGCCTGCGTCCCAACAACTCGCTCATCGTGGCGGCGCGATCCTGCGCCCTGATGAGCGACTCGCCAATCAGCATGGCGTGGATGCCCGCCTCAACCAGTTGTTCCACGTGCGCGCGTGTGTGAATCCCGCTTTCACTGACGATCAACTTCCCTGCCGGGATCCGTTTCGCCAAGCGGAAGGTGACGCCGAGATCCGTTGAAAACGTCTTGAGGTCCCGATTATTGATGCCGAGCAGACGAGCCTCAGGTAGCCATTCAAGCACGGTATCCAGCTCGCGTTCGTGGTGCGTCTCGACCAACACGTCGAGACCCAACTCACGGGCCAGGGCATAAAAATCGACCAGTTGCCGCCGTTCCAAGCCCGCGACGATCAACAGGACCGCATCGGCCCCGTTCGCGCGGGCCTCATAGAACTGGATCTCCCCGACCATGAATTCCTTATTGAGCGCCGGGAGGCTGATCTTGCTCTTTACCTGTTGAAGATATTCGAGGCTGCCCTTAAAAAACTCCTCATCCGTGAGCACGGACAGGGCCGATGCACCGTGTTCGCTGTACGTCTGGGCGATCGCCACGGGGTCGAACTGTTCTTCGAACTCGGGACGGAGCAAGCCCAAGCTCGGGGACGCCTTTTTAATCTCCGCGATCAGTGCCGGAGCCTCGACGGTGCGCGTGGCGTCCAACGTATCGGCAAATCCGAGGGGACTTCCCACATCCCGGATCTTGGCCTTGAGGTCCTTGAGATACCCTCGGCTCTGCTTGTGCCGCAGTTCGGCGCGTTTGTGCTCGAGAATGCGATCGAGAATCACGACGATGCCTTGGTGGTAAATGCGATCAGGCGGTCGAGTTTGTCCATTGCCTTCCCACTGTCGATGGCGTCTCCGGCAAGCCGAAAACCGTCGCGCAACGTTTTAGCCAATCCGCCGGCGACGAGCGCCGGGGCGGCATTCATACACACTATGTCGCGCTTTGGCCCCTTGCGCCCTTGCAGAATTTCGCGTGTAATCCGGGCATTGTCCTGGGCCGACCCCCCGAGCAAGTCCTTGATCGACGTCCGTTCGACACCAAAGTCCTCCGGGCCCACGGCATAGGATGAAACGACGCCGGATTTTCCCTCAGCGACTTTGGTCTTGGTGGTAAGCGTAATCTCATCCAAGCCGTCCATGCCGTGCACGACAAAACAGTGTTGCGTTCCGAGATGGACCAGCACACGTGCCAGCAATTCGGTTAGACGTTCCTCGAACACGCCCATGATCTGCAGGCCGGCGCCCGCCGGATTCGACATCGGGCCAAGGATATTGAAAAGGGTCCGGATGCCCATTTCCTGTCGGGGCCCCGCGCAGTATTTCATCGCGCTGTGATACAGCGGTGCGAACAGAAACCCCACACCGACCTCGTCGATACAGTCGGCCACGCACTCCGCAGGCAGGTCGATTTTCACGCCCAATGCCGTCAGCACGTCGGCACTACCGGACTTTGAGGAGACGGACCGATTCCCGTGTTTGGCGACGGTCAATCCGGCTCCAGCTACAACGAACGCGCTCGTGGTCGAGATATTGAAGGTATGGGCCCCATCCCCTCCGGTCCCGCAGGTGTCCACGACGTTGCCGGCACCAACGCGAATGCGCAAGCCCTTCGAGCGCATGGCTCGCACAGCCCCGGCGATTTCCTCCATCGTTTCACCTTTGACCCGAAGGCCCATGAGGAAGGCCGCGATCTGCGCTGCGGTCGCCTCCCCGCCCATGATTTGCAGCATGCACCCTTCCGCCTCCTTCTCGGACAGCGGAGCCCCCTCAGCCAGCCTGGCGATCGCATCCTTGATCATCCGATTACCCGCAATCTCGTCCTTTGCTGCCCCTCACGACCTGGTTCACTCGATGACATCGATCGAAACCGCTCGCGAGGTCCGAGGAGGAGGTTAGAGCGTCAGGAAGTTTCGCAAGAGGTCCTTGCCGGCCATGGTCAGGATCGACTCGGGGTGAAACTGTACGCCTTCGACGCCCAACGTCTTGTGCCGTATCCCCATGATTTCCCCCTCTGCCGTTTCTGCCGTCACCTCGAAACAGGAGGGGAGCGTATCTCGGTTGACGATCAAAGAATGATACCTCGTCGCTTCGAACGGATTCGGCAAGCCTCTGTAGAGCGTCTTGCCATCATGTCGTATCATGGACGTCTTCCCGTGCATCAACCGAGGTGCCCGAACGACCTCCCCCCCGAATGCAGCCGCCAACGACTGGTGGCCGAGGCATACGCCCAGCAGCGGAATCTTTCCCGCGAACTGCATGATCGTATCAACCGATACCCCGGCTTCGCTTGGCGTACAGGGACCGGGTGAGACCACGATTCGATCGGGGCGCAGCGATTCAATCTCATCAACCGAAATTCTGTCGTTTCGATAGACGCGCACATCTTCGCCCAACTCGCCAAAATATTGCACGAGATTGTAAGTGAAGGAATCGTAGTTATCGATCATCAGCAGCATCGTGACACTCTTGTTTCGCGGTCGCCCGAATTACGAGGCGAGTTGCTTGAACGGCCCTCGGGTGCTTTTCACGGACCGACACGATAGCAGAATTGTCGGGCCCGCTCCAGTGCTCAGGCACGGCACGCTGGCGACGTCGGAAGGCCGCGTGATCATCAGCCAGATCGACACCGCCATCGGATCGATGTGGCTGCCCGCGTCAAGCTCGGTGCTTCACAATGTAATGTAGTGATGAGTCCAGGAAAAGTGTGACCGACAAGGATGTCGAGGAGGATGCACACCGTGACCCACACAGCAGGTGCCGTTCGAATGGACTGAGGCGTTTGGTTTGTACGTTCAGTGGGACCGAAATCACAGCATCCATAGTCGGTCTCACCGGTGGTACGCACAATGCGGCAGTTGGTGCCAGGTGGCGTTGGGGATCAGCGGTCGGACGGAACGATCGGTGCGTGCATCATGACAGTGCGACAACCGAACAACGTAATCTGAAATGAGTGGGCAAAAACAATCACCAGCACCGAGTTGTCGAACGGACGTTCCTCACGCCGCGCCTCAGGTGCGTGATGAGCTCGTCTACCTCATCAAACACTGCTGTATCGAGCGAGTAATACATCCATCGCCCCTCCCGTCGATCAACCAGAAGGCCCGCATCCTTCAACACCGTCAAGTGGAAGGACAGTCGTGACTGCGCCGCTTTCATCGTCTCCATGAGCTCGCAGACGCACTGCTCACCGTCCTGAAGGCGTTCCAGAACCTCCAAACGCGTCTCGTCAGACAGTGCATGAAAAATCTGAGCAAGCCTCTCGCGCGATGCATCGGATTTCTGCATGGTTCATTTCTACATAAATGATTATTGATCAGTCAAAACTATGCCGGGGAACGGTGCTTCGCCTACTCGTGAAGATCGCATGCACAGGATGCTCAAACGTTCCATCACTTTCGAGAACCTATCTCAACATTGTGTTGAGAGCCTGACACCGTGGCGGAAAACTCCGAGCGGGGACAAGTTTTCGGTGTGTCCCCGCCCCACTCTCCCCTCCTCTAGGCAGGAGGGGATGAGTCCGCCAGCTTTCGCCATGGCGGAGGCTGGGGCCTGCAGGCCAGACCCGCTGCGGGTCGCCGATCCGATCTGCTCCTGGAGGCGATCAGCCAATCCGAGCACGTCAGCTGGCGTGCCCAACATCAACGCTCAGGGCGAGGCTGGCGCGGCTCACCACTCGCCAGCCGACGAGTTTCACGAACACTATCCCATCACTGTTGATGTAGCAATTGTGAGATCGGCTCTAGTGCACACGCACTGGAATTTCGTGCGAGAATACTCTGGAGGATAGGAACGATACGGTACCGACGGACTTGTCCTTACTCCAACCCGCGCTCGGCCATCTCGATCGCCTTCATCATCGCGCGAGCCTTGTTGCACGTTTCCCTGTACTCGTGGTCGGGATTCGAGTCGGCCACGATGCCGGCACCCGCCTGGATGTAGGCCCGTCGCCCCTTGATGACGACCGTGCGGATATTGATGCAGACGTCCATGTTGCCGCTGAAACTGAAGTACCCGACGGCCCCCGCGTACGGACCTCTCCGGGTAGGTTCGAGCTCCTCAATGATCTGCATGGCCCGGATCTTGGGCGCACCCGAGACGGTGCCGGCGGGAAAACATGCATGAAACACGTCGTACGCATCCCGTCCTTGGGCCAACTCCCCCCGAACGTGAGAGACGATGTGCATGACATGCGAGTAGCGTTCGATCTGCATCAGGGAATCGACCCGCACCGACCCCACGCGCGCGACACGTCCGACGTCGTTTCGCCCCAGATCGACCAGCATGACATGCTCGGCGCGCTCCTTTTCGTCGGCCAGCAGTTCCTGTGCCAGCACTCGGTCTTCGTCGGGCGTTTTACCCCGCGGTCGGGTGCCTGCAATCGGTCGCACGGCGATCTGCCCGTCCTCACAGCGGACGAGGATTTCCGGAGACGAGCCGACCAACTCCACGCCTCCGATTCTCAGATAGTAGAGATAGGGGGACGGATTGATGACACGGAGAGCTCGGTACAGCTCGAACGGCTCGGCCTGCATATTGGTCTCCCACCGCTGGGAGACGACGGCCTGGACGATATCGCCGGCACGAATGTATTCCTTCGTCCGGACGACCATCTTTTCGAAGTCGGCCTTGCTCATATTCGAGGTAAACGAGCCCGGAGTGCGTCGGCTCTTCGGACGCGCGCGCTTGAGCGGGCGCCGGAGGCGCGCAATGATGCGCTCGATCCGGCCCGTGGCCTCTTTATAGGCACGTGTGATCGACCTCGGCCGATCCGATGACACCCTGGCACAGGCAACGACTTTGATCGTTTGGGTGACCCGATCGAAGATGACAATGGTGTCGGTTATCAAGAAGGCAAATTCGGGTACGTCGAGTCCCTCCTTGCGACGGTAGCCAATCTCTTCGAATGCACGGACGACGTCGTACCCGGCGTATCCAACGGCGCCGCCGACGAAACGTGGCAGTCCCGGGACGGCGACCGGCCGATAGCGTTCCATGATCTCGCGAAGCACGCCCAAGGGATCGTTCTTTCCCGGCACCCGCCGCCGGCGCTTCCCTTCCGCCACCACGATGTCGCCACGGTCTTCGCGAATCGTCAGGGGCGATCCGCTCCCAAGAAACGAATACCGCGCCCAATTCTCTCGCCCCTCGACACTTTCCAGGAGAAACGCGGCCGGTCCGTGGTCGATCTTTGCAAACGCCGACACGGGCGTTTCGTAGTCCGCCAGTATTTCGCGGTACAACGGGATCAGGTTACCCTCTCCGGCCAACGCACGAAATTCGTCGATCGAGAGTGAGTAGCGACGGTTGGTCATGGTCGACCCATTATTCGAATCCGACGATGATCTTCTCGCCCACCTCTATCAGATCATCCTTTCGATTGTTCCATTCGCGAATTTTTTCAACGGTCGTCCCGTATCGACGGCTCAAACGATAGACCGTTTCTCCCGGCTTCACCTCGTGCCGGATGGCCTTTTTCCCGCCGCTCATCGCATCGGCATCCGCCTTGAGCTGAGATTGACCCAGCGAAGCGGCGTCCACGAGTACCTCGGGTTTCGAATCAGCCATGGTGTCTTGAAACGACAAGCCCTCTCCCGGGCGCGTGTTAAAGCTCGGCATCGTCGGCGCTTGCGACACTTTCGGTTTGGATGACGGCATCTTCTTCATTTGCTCCTGCGCCTTTTGCTGGAGCGCGACCGCCTCGCGCAAGGCATCGGCTTCTTCTTGCACGCGCCCCATCTGCTCGCGCGCACTCTGGACCTGGGCGGTCAATTCTCGATTTCTGGCTTCGTAGTCCGCGGAATCCCGCTTCACTCGCTTCAATTCGTTGTCGAGTTCAGCCGTACGCTTCTCTTCCTGAGCCAGCAGGCGCTGAAAATTGAGACTCCTGGCTTTCTCCGCCTCATAGGTTTCCTTAAAGACGCACCCCGTCGTCGACAGCAAACCGAACGCCACGACCAGGGCCGCACCGATCTGAAGTTCTTTCATGCCGAGTCCTATCCTTTCTGGCGGGCGTTTCTCACGCGGGACCGAGATATCAAAGCCACTGTCCGCGAAGAGTGTGTGGCAACCCGCCGGTCGATAAGCTGAATAGAATAGGGAGCCATCGCTAAAAAGTCAAAGTCGGCCGGACAGTTAGGCGTCGTTTGACCGCCGCCAGGGCCTATGTTACGGTCCATTGATTATCGTCCTTTTTTCGATCCATGACCGCCCCCTCAAGCCACAGAACTCACCAAATCGATGGCGTAGTCCTCCACCTGGCCCAACCGATGGCGCGCACGCAGGACTGGATCGGCAATCGAGAAATTCTGAAACAGCTCCTGGCTTGCTGGCTGGTCGTCGATCCCCAAGATCTGCCTCTCTCTCCCCGCGTCACAGGACCGCCGGGGATCGGAAAGACGACCCTCGCCATGAGCGCCGCGCGCGATCGTAAACAGCCGGTCTATGTGTTCCAATGTACGGCTGATACGCGACCGGAAGACCTTCTGGTGACCCCGGTGTTGGCCGAGTCGGGCACAATCGCCTATCACGCCTCCCCGCTCGTGACCGCAATGCTGGTCGGCGGCGTCTGCGTCTTGGACGAGGGAAACCGCATGAACGAGAAGAGCTGGGCGTCCCTGGCGTCGCTGCTCGACCATCGCCGCTGCATCGAATCGATCGTAGCCGGGATCATGGTCGAGGCCCACGCGGACTTTCGTTGCTGTGTGACGATGAACGAGGACGCCTCGACGTACGAAGTACCGGACTACATTCTCTCACGGTTGCAACCGACACTGAGTGTCGGGTTCCCACGCCGTGACGACGAACTCGCGATCCTTCGGTACCATCTTCCATTCGGCTCGGAGGACCTTTTGGCGCTCACGGTCGAGTTCCTCCAGCAAGCCCACCAACTGAATCTCGAGTACTCAGTTCGGGACGGCATTCATCTGTTACAGTACGCACTGAAACGGCTGGCTCAGGACCCGGCCCACCCCCTTGCCAAAGATGACGCATGGCGAGAGGCCTTGGTCAAGGTTTTGGGCGAGGAAGCCTTGGACCTAGAGGCGCAGGCACGGCGGCGCCAACGTGCGTTGGGCGGCCAAACCTTGCCGCGCGGGCTCGGCGATTTTTTCTTCGATAGCGACGACCCACTGCATCCCGATCGCCCGTCACATCAATGACGTCGCCTTCTGCCTCGCTGGCCGCGTTCCGTCTTTCTCCGCGCATTACGGTTCTGCCCATCGTCCACGGGAGTGGAGACATGGCGCAGGAGGTGCGGGAAATGCTCACCTCCTCGTCATGGGACTGCGTCGCCGTTCCGTTGCCTCCATCCATCGAGGTCGCCGTGGAATCCGCGATTGAGGCCCTTCCCACCATTCACCTTGTGATTTTGGAAGAGTCCGACGGCCACGACCCCCCTGCGGTCAGCTTTATCCCGATCGACCCGTGCCAGCCGGTGATCATGGCCATCCGCAACGCCATGGGTGAAGGCGTCGCCCGAGCGTACATCGATCGCGAGGTGACGGTGTTCGAACCGGCTGCTTGTCCCGCGCCGGATTCGTATGCGCTCAAGCAGGTATCGATCGGCGCTTTTGCCGCGGCCATGGTCACCGTAGCCCCCACGCCACAACCAGACAGCCAGCGCAAGCACCGCATCGACTGGATGGCCTTCCGCCTTCACGAACTCGAACTGGACTACGAACGGATTGTCTGCCTGTGTCACGTGCACGACTGGCCATGGGTACGAGACGCGTATCGCGAGGGCCTTCCTTACCGGCCACCCGACGCGGGACCACGCTCCGTGCAGACGGCAGTTGTGACTCCTGAAACGTTGTATTTTGTCTTGGCGGAACTTCCCTATCTAACTGCGCTCTTCGAGCGTCGCCGCGCAAAGGTGCAGACGGATCGGCATCTCTCGATCGACGGCATCAAAGAACTCTTACTCGCCACGCGCGAGCACTGGCTCAGCACCACACAGTCTACTGGTCTCGGGGCAACCAACTGGGTGACACCACAGGTGTTGCAACTTTTTCTCCAGTACGTTCGCAATTTGGCGCTCCTCGATCAGCGATTGACGCCGGATTTGTATTCCCTCTCCGTTGCAGCAAAACAAATTGCAGGCGACCAGTTCGCCATTACCCTCATCGAAACGGCAACCCGCTACGAGCCTCGGGACCTGTCGGAGCCGTCATGGAGGCAGAGTGTCGAAGCTGGCATCGACCAATTGACGCTGGAAGACGGTCGTACGGTGGCGGCCAAGAATCGTCTGGCCGGTCCGCCAATAGTCTGGCGATCCCTTTCACTCCAGCCGGAACCGAAACCCCTGACTCATCGGCGGTGGGGACTCCAGTGGGATCCATTTCGGCAGTGTTCGTGGCCTCCGGAAGACCAAAAAATCGAAAGCTTTACCAGTCACGTCCGAGACCAAGCGCGTGCCCTCCTGGGAGCGGACCTCGCGAGGGTCGAGAAGTTCACGACGTCCATTAAGGACGGCATCGACTTACGAGAGAGCCTACGCAATTGGCCCCGAAAGCAGCGCCCCGCGCGCCACCCTGCCGATACCGCCGCGCGTTTGCAAGCGCGCATGGATGTCTATGTCAAGGATATCCCCCCGGCACGCGGCAATGTCGATGTCGTGGTATTTCTCTTCGACACTCCGGCGGACCCGGCGCGCTATTCGTGGCGGGCGACCTGGTATGCCGAACACCAGCAAGAGTCGACCCTGTCATTCTATGCGACGGACTTCCTCGAACATTTGGTTGGCCCCGGTGTCGGCCAATCGCAATACGGTGGAGCTCTCTTTCTATTCCCGCCTCGTCCGATCCCCGATCTATGGACAGATCGAGCCTTCGACTTTGCGGAGACCCTGGAGGAGCGGCTGCTGGCCGGCGCTTCATGTCATTCGCAAGAATCACACGTCGTGCTCGTATCCCCGCATCCCCCTCGCGCCCGATGGCGACAGATCGCGCGCCGATACCGGAAACGCTTGATTCCCGTACCCCTCGGACGGTTTAGCGGACAAACCGTCGATCGCCTGCGACGCTTTCACGTGTTGAACGGCCATGACGTGCGGAGCTATGCCGCACGTTTCATTCGGTGAGAGGACCGATGTCCGGATCATCAGACGATCCTCAGGCACGCATCGACGCGCTTCGCGACGTCATCAGAGGGCACGACTATCTCTACTATGTGAAGGATCATCCGCAGATTTCAGATGCCGAGTATGATCGATTATTCCGCGAGCTGCAGGAAATTGAGGCCGCGCATCCAGAATTGGTCACACCTGACTCACCGACTCAACGGGTCGGCGCCCCACCGCTCGACGAGCTGACCAAGGTCGCCCACGAAAGGCCTATGCTGAGCTTGGATTCCTTGACCGATACCGAAGATGTCCTGGCCTTCGACAAACGCATGAAGCGGGAACTGGGGTGCGACTGCGTGGAGTATACGGTCGAACCCAAGTTCGACGGGCTCTCCATCGAACTGGTGTACGACGACGGGCGTTTTACGCGCGGCGCCACCCGTGGCGACGGAATAACCGGTGAAGATGTCACCGTCAACCTTCGTACGATCCGATCTCTGCCACTCAACCTGCGACAGGCCGCTCAACCACCCGCCCACCTGGTGGTGCGCGGGGAAGTCTACATGCGACTCAATGATTTTCAAGCGCTCAACCGCCGCGTCACCGAACGCGGCGAGGAGGCCTTCGCCAATCCTCGCAATGCGGCATCCGGTGCGGTCCGACAGTTGGATTCGCGCATTACCGCAGACCGCCCGCTCGTGGTCACGTGTTATGAAATCATGGTGCAAAACGGCTCAGCCTTGGACAGTCACTGGGACGAGCTCGACGCCATGGCCGCCTGGGGATTGCCCA
Organism: Nitrospira sp.; assembly: GCA_036984305.1. NCBI lineage: Bacteria > Pseudomonadati > Nitrospirota > Nitrospiria > Nitrospirales > Nitrospiraceae > Nitrospira > Nitrospira sp. The sequence continues at coordinate 2,015,436 of BQWY01000001.1, read as the reverse complement.
CCCCAACGTATCGCCATCGTTGCGCGACGATCGAACACGTCATCGAAACCCACGCCACCATGGCGGCGGAACGGGAATCACTGCCTTTCGAAATCGACGGATTAGTAGTGAAACTCAACCGCCGCGAGTGGCAGGAGCGTCTTGGCAGCCGGTCCCGCAGTCCTCGATGGGCGATGGCGTTCAAGTTTCCGCCCCGAAAAGAAATCACTACCGTGCAGGACATCGTGGTGTCCGTGGGACGAACCGGAACCTTGACCCCTCTGGCGCTGCTCAAACCGGTGGAAGTCGGCGGCGTCACCATCAGCCGTGCGACGCTTCATAACGCAGATGAAGTCGCCCGCAAGGACATTCGCGCCGGGGACACCGTCAAAGTCGAACGCGCCGGAGACGTGATTCCCGCGATTGCGGAGCGGATCGCCGTCCCAGGGGAGGAGCGCCAAGCGGCATTCGAGATGCCGGCGGCATGTCCGGTATGCGGCTCTACAGTCGCCCGCGAGGGAGCCTATTTTTACTGCACCGGTCAGGCTGTCTGCGAGGCCCAACTCAAAGGGAGCATCCAACATTTCGCCTCGAAATCGGCCGTGGACATCGATGGGCTGGGAGAGAAGACTGTGGCCCAACTGGTCGATCGCGGCTTCGTGCACGATGTCGCCGACCTCTATCGGCTCACCAAGGGCCAGTTACTCACGCTCGACGGGTTTGCAGAGCGCTCTGCAACCTTGCTGCTGGAGGCCATCGCCCGGCGTCGAGAAATCCCTTTCAACCGATTCCTGATGGGCCTCGGCATCCGTCAAGTTGGGCAACACGTGGCTAAGCTCCTGGCCGATCACTTCGGGACATTGGACGCATTACTAGCTGCCGGAGAGGACCAGCTCCAGCGTATCCACGAAATCGGCCCGGAAATCTCGCGTAGCGTGGAGCGCTTTTGTCATGAGGAGGGCAATCAACGCGTCATACGAAAGCTCCTGGAATTGGGCGTGAAGATCCAGGGAGGGAAGAAAACCGGTGGGCCGTTCAAAGGTCAGACGTTCGTCTTTACGGGCGGGCTGGCCAGAACGAGCCGTGACGACGCCAAACGGCTCGTTGAAGAATTAGGCGCCCGTGTGGCCTCCAGTGTGAGTAAAAAGACCACCTACGTCGTTGTTGGAACCGACGCTGGTTCAAAGCTGGACCGAGCTCGTTCGCTTGCGGTGACCGTGCTGAGCGAGGAAGAATTTGAAGACCTGATTAACCGAGAAAGGTTGGCGAGCTGACTCCTGCCCAGACTTCCAGCCTGCGCATAGGAGATTCGCACCTCAACTCGACTCTAGCTCGCCTGCACATTGACGGGCTCAGCGGCCGGAGTACTTTTTTCTTCCTTCAGAATCTGGACGCGCTTGATGGAGCGTTGGTCGGCTTCCTGCACGATCAGTCGACAATCCTTCAAGAGGATCTCCTCGCCGACGGCCGGGATACGGCCCAACTCCTCTTGGATCAACCCGCTGATCGTATTAGCTTCTTCATCCAGGTCCAATTTCAAAAACTCGTTGATGCGCCGAACCTCGGTGCGGCCATGCACGATCAGTTGGTTCTTTCCGAGGCGTTTGATGAGCTCTTCGCTCTGATCGGTCTCGTCTAAAATATCTCCTACGACCTCCTCCAGAATATCCTCGAGGGTGACGAGCCCGACGACCCCCCCAAACTCGTTGACCACCACCGCCATATGCCGCTTTTCCTGCTGGAATTGCTTCATCAGTTCGTCGGCGGTTTTTCTTGTCGGAACGAACAGTGGAGGCTGCGCGATATCCCGGAGCCGGATCTGCGAATTCCTTTTCGACAGCTCAGTTAACGCACGGTTCTTATAGAGGATACCGATGACGTTATCGAGGGAACCGTCTACTACCGGAATACGCGAATACTTCGAGCGGAACAGATGCTCTTGTGCCTCTGCGAGCCGTAAATTGGCATCGAGCGAGAAGACGAATTGCCGGGGCGTCATGGCATGCTCGGCCGTCAGGTCGTTGAGCTGAAACACGCGATTGATCATTCGAGCTTCATGGCTCTCGATCATGCCCGACTTGCTGCCGACGTCCAGCATGATCTTGAGTTCTTCCTCCGTGACGAAGGGAACGGTCAAGCCCTTCCCCCCGGTCGCCCGATCGATAATCGGTTCGAGCACGAACAACAAGGGTTTGAGCGCTTGCTGAATCCAGTGCACCGGATACGACATGGTCAGCGCGACATGTTCGGCGTATTTCGCCGCCAAGGTCTTTGGGACAACGTCCCCAAAGATCATCAGCACAAACGTCAAGGCGCCCAGGCCGACGGCCAGGGCCTCGGCGACACCCTGAATCCAGCCCCCGAGGGCCTGGGACTCGATTAATTGCAGGATTAAGAGGGTGGTATACGAGGGCACGAGGGCCGTAACCAGGTTATCCCCGATCATGATGGTAGAGAGAAGCCGCTGGGGATTCTGCCGAAGCCGATGGGCCATGGCCGCGCGCTTGCTGCCTCCCTCGGCCAGGGCTCGAAGTCGCGTTTCGCTGACCGCGAAGAAGCCGATTTCCGCCGCAGAAATAACGGCAGACAGAAAAATGAGGAACAAAAGGACCAGAATGTCCGTCATCGGGATTCTCCCTGCCTCCAGGGATAGAGGGGTAGCCTCAGTCTGCCACCTTTGTGCTGCAAGTCGTTTGGTATGAGGAGCCGGCTAGAGTCGCTACCGCCCGTATGCGGGTTGATCCGAAGAGAGGAGTGCCTGGGTCGGGTTCTGGGCCCATAGGTGTTTAGACAGCTAAATTTCTACCATAGCGGGTCGTCTGCATCAAGATAATAAGCCTTTCCCTGTAGATGAATATCTACTATTATTTTCAATAGCTTAGGCTCAGTCTATCGGCCTGTTGTACGGCCAAATGACATGACATTCCGCGGTTATAGACCGTCCTCCCTGACAATTAAGGGATCGATTCGAAACAGCTTGCCCAGGCTCCGAGCGGCTGCTTGGGCCTGCTCTTCGGTCTGATAATAGCCCACTTGTACTCGATACAGTGCGCCGCCTGCTCCGTTCGAGCGGACGATTCGGGCATTGTAATGGGAGATTTCGAGCTGGACGAGCATGGCCCTCGCCCGATCGAGTTCTGAAAAGGACCCGACCTGGACCCGAAGAGCCCCTTCCCTCCCGCGAAAGGCTACAACACGCAATTCGACCTTATCCGTTCCCACCCCCACCATCTCCAATGCTCTAGCTCCAGCAAAGGATAGGTCCAGCACCCTGCCCCTGGCAAAAGGCCCCCGATCGTTGATCCGAACCGTGACCGTACGACCATTGGTCAGGGAACGCACGACTGCGATCGACCCAAGCGGAAGCGTCTGGTGCGCCGCAGTCAGTTGGTTCATGTCGTAGATCTCTCCGCTGGCGGTCTGATTTCCATGGAATCCTGGCCCGTACCAAGAGGCCATACCCTGCTCGACAAAACCAATCGGATAGCCCGGCGGGTGAGTGACTTTCTGCGGGCGAGAGGTTCCACACCCGTCCAGGACTAGAAGGCCGAGTATGAGGCATACTGTGACCGGCCGTGATGAGAATGCTTCACACAGAAAGGATGGCGTACCGGGTAGTTTCGGCACCACGGATGGGGCTTACTGAGGAAACCGTTTAGAATTCGTCCAAAGACTGCCCTCGGAGGAGTGTCAGGGCCTTTACCGTATTCGATACGGTCAGCACGACGATCGCACGACTGCCTTCCCGGGAGGGAGTGCAATAGCCGCATTTAATGTTGATCCTGGCCTTTCTCAGTACCCCCGCCACGTCGGAAAGGGCGCCGGGCCGGTTTTCCAAACTCAGGACCAGTGCGGTCTCATCTCTAAACTTGATCTTGGCGCTACGCAGGGCCGCTTTGGCCTTGTCGAGATCGGAAACCAGTATCCGCAGATGTCCTTTCCCGATCACCTCAGGAGCAGAAAAGGCTTTGATATTTACTTTGGCTTCGGCCAGAACGGCCACGACCTGAGCCAGGAATCCAGGCTTGCTCTGACCGGCCACAACCAATTGTCTCGCTGTCGGCATCGAATATGCTCCACTTATGTATATTTATAGCCGTAGAGCCACCGAGCGGTGGTTCCCCCGACGTTACGGACCGAATGACGAATCCCAGCCGGAATGCATACTTCCTGACCGATCTCGGGTCTAGAAACGCGCCCCTCGATTGCGAACTCAAGCGTTCCTTCAATGAGCATCACCAGTTCATCGGTCGAGTGGACGTAATCCTCCCACACTTGCCCCGGAGGATCAACCCAAACGGCACACGAGAAGCCGCGGCTATGCCAACTGCCCTCAACGACTAGACGGTTTATTGTGACAAAGGCCACGCTAGCAACCGAGACTTAAAGGATTAAGTTGCCCGAAAACCTTCCAGCTCTTGCAATGTGGACAAAAGACCGCAGTGTGGCCGGATTTCATCGTGACAGAGCCTGCCGTCTCCGTAATCTTATTTGCAACGTTGTCCCATTTCAAAATTGGCCTGCCACACCCTGAGCCGGGGTACACACTTTCTCTGATTCCCATTATAAATTCCTCACTCAGTATAATGAGATTCAGGTTTACCGTTAGGAACACCCGCTCGTGGCGCCGCAATTCTCGCACTTTAAACAGGTGCCGTTTCTGACCATCTTGAACTGCTTGCACTCCTGGCACGGGTCGCCTTCGTACCCCTGCTGCCGAGCAACCTGCACCGCCGTCATGGTCAGCGTCTCGCGCGTCACCTCGACCTTGTGGGTCACGCTGCCGTTTCCGTTGCCGTTTCCATTCCCATTCGACTTGGCTCGTCCGATCACCCCGTGCCGCTCTGGGAAATATTCCGGCCGCACCGAGGTGGAGGACGCGAGGAACTCCGGGTCCGCCTCCTCCGCCATGCATTCCGGATCCTGTTCGTCTTTCTTCATCGAATCCATACGCAGATCGTCCGACACCACCTGCGCGAGATCGTAGCGTTCGAGATATGTGACCGCCAGTTCGCGGAAGATGTAGTCGATGATCGACGTGGACATCTTGATGCGGTCGTTCAGTTTGACCGGCCCATTCGGCTCGAATCGGGTAAAGACGAAGGCCTCGACGTATTCTTCCAGCGGCACGCCGTGCTGAAGTCCCAGCGAGATCGCGATGGCAAAGCAATTCATGAGGCTTCGAAACGCGGCGCCCTCCTTGTGCATGTCGAGAAAGATCTCCCCGAGCGTGCCGTCCGAATACTCGCCGGTTCGCAGATACAGTTTGTGCCCACCGACGATCGCTTTCTGCGTATACCCGCTTCGCCTCGTCGGGAGCGGCCGACGCTTTCCAAGGTACCGGTAACGAACCAGCACGCGCTCCGCCGCCTTCTCTGCCGCCGCCAGCACATCGGCCTTGGTCTCGGCCACCGCATCCAAATCATGCGAGGCATTCAACGGCTGACTGAGCTTCGACCCGTCGCGGTACAAGGCCACCGCCTTGATCATGAGCTTCCAGGCCATCAGATAGGCATCTTTCACGTCTTCGACGGTGGCATCGCCCGGCATGTTGATCGTCTTGCTGATGGCGCCGCTGATGAACGGTTGGGCTGCCGCCATCATACGAATATGGGCATCGACCGGGATATAGCGTTGACCGATTCGCCCGCACCGGTTGGCGCAGTCGAACACAGGCAGGTGTTCCGACTTGAGGTGCGGCGCCCCTTCCACGGTCATGGTGCCGCAGCAATAGTCATTCGCAGAGACGATCTCCTCCTGTCGGAATCCAAGGGTTTTCAGGAGATTCAATTTCGAATCCGCCAACTGTTCCTCGGACAGGCCAAGCCGTTCGCGACAAAATTCCTCGCCCAACGTCCATTTGTTGAAGGCAAATTGAATGTCGAACGCTTGACCGAGCGAGTTTTCCAATCGTTCCAGGGCGAGGGCGTCGAACCCCTTGGCGGTCAAAGTCTGGTGATTGATGAACGGCGCTCCGTCCAACGTCTTGTGTCCGGTGCAATAGACCGAGATGTCTTGAATCTGCTGCTCCGTATACCCGAGTGTCCGCAAGGCTTGCGGGACGCTTTGATTGATAATTTTGAAGTACCCACCGCCGGCCAGCTTCTTGAACTTGACCAGCGCAAAATCAGGCTCGATCCCGGTCGTATCGCAATCCATGACCAACCCGATCGTGCCGGTGGGTGCGATCACAGACACCTGGGCATTCCGGTAGCCATAGGCCATACCCAATTCCAGCGCGCGATCCCACGCACGCCGGGCCGCCAGAAGTAAATCGGGTGGACAATGTTCCGCGTGAATCCCCATCGGCGTAACCGTGAGGTCTTCGTATTCGGCTTCAGGCGATCCATACGCTGCACGTCGATGGTTGCGGATGACCCGTAGCATGTGGTCCCGGTTTTTCGCATAACCGGGGAAGGCACCCAGCGAGGCGGCCATTTCGGCGCTGGTCGCATACGATTCTCCCGTCATGATCGCCGTGATCGCCCCGCAAATGGCCAAGGCCTTCGGCGAATCGTACGGGATCCCCTGCCGCATGAGCACGCTGCCGAGATTGGCATAGCCCAAACCCAGCGTTCGAAACTCGTAGCTCTTTTCGGCGATCGCGCGGCTGGGGAACGACGCCATGAGCACACTGATTTCAAGCACAACGGTCCACAGACGAACGGCATGCCGAAAATCGTCAAGTTCGAACTCCCCGGCGCCCGTAAAGAATGTCCCGAGATTGAGAGACGCCAGGTTGCAGGCCGTATCGTCCAGGAACATGTATTCCGAGCAGGGATTCGAGGCGTTGATGCGTCCGTCAGCCGGACAGGTATGCCACTCGTTAATCGTGGTGTCGTATTGGGTCCCGGGATCCGCGCAGATCCAGGCCGCCCACGCGATCTGGTCCCACAATTTGCGGGCCTTGACCGTCTTCACCACCTTCCCATCGGTGCGCCGCGTTAAGTGCCAGTCTCCGTCTTGCGCCAGCGCGTCGAAAAAGCGATTGGGAATGCGGATGCTGTTATTGGAGTTCTGACCCGATACGGTCTGATAGGCTTTGCCATCCCAATTCGTGTCGTACTCATGAAAGGCAAAGTGGGTGAACCCTTCACGTGCATAGGCAAACATGCGTTGAATGTAGGCCTCGGGAACGCACGCACGCCGTGCCGCCTTGACGGCATCCCGTAATCCGGTGTTCGTGGCCGCATCGAGATCCACACGGGTTTGCCCGGCGTTATCCGTGACGTGGCAGGCCCTCAAGACGGCATTGAGCCGATCGGCGCAGATCTTGGACCCTGTGACCATGGCGGCCACTTTTTGCTCTTCCACCACCTTCCAGTCGATGAATTCCTCGATGTCGGGGTGGTCCAAATCGAGACAGACCATCTTCGCGGCGCGCCGTGTCGTTCCACCGGACTTGATGGCTCCGGCCGCACGGTCTCCGATTTTGAGAAATGACATGAGCCCGGACGACTTCCCCCCCCCCGACAGGGGCTCGGCGTCGCCACGCAGGCGAGAAAAATTTGTCCCTGTCCCGGATCCATACTTGAACAGCCGCGCTTCACGAATCCACAAATCCATGATGCCGTTGCCGTTCACGAGGTCGTCGTCGACGGATTGGATAAAGCAATTGTGCACAACGACGTTGTTCGACAGGTACTGACCGCTGGAGGTTTGAATGTCATACACGGGCATGGGACCCAATGCCTCGATGCGAACGATCGTCTCTTCCCGTAAAGCAGGCAATTCCTTTCCGGGGAAGCGGTCTGAACAGGCTTGATCGAGTTTGCGACGCTTGTCGCCGGACACGAAGCCGATTATCTCGCGGAAACGGTCTCGTGCCTGGGCATAGCCGATGGAAACAACGTACGGCACTCGCCGGTTCTCACGGGTCTCCACACCACGTTGAACGCGGGAGTAAATACCCACGTTGAGCAAGAGAGCCTGGACCTCGCGAGCCAGTTGCCCCGACACTGTCGTGAGCACAATGTCGGACGTTCGGGATTGCCGCGAGCGCAGCCTCACGGTCCCGTCGGCCTGAAACAGGGCGCGCAAGTAAGCCGCCCACACTTCACGGCCGGACCGAGAGAGTGCGGCGCCGATTGCCAATTCTTGCTTCGGACCGCGGAGCAGATCGTACTTTTCGACGAAGGCACGAAGGGGTTCGCCATAGAGGCGGATGCGCCGCACATCCAGCTCAGCATTCTGCGTCTCGACTGTCCGGACGTGGAAGTGCGCCTCTGGGAACACCCGCTGCACCCGATCGAGCACGAACTGGAATTCCTCCTTGTCGATCGTCATGAACTCCATGGTAAGGCTTTGATTCGTGCCCTGCTGATATTGGCCGACAAACCCATCACCATGTAGCCATCCCACGAGCGCCGCCTCATCTTCGGCCCGTTCGTCGCGGCGACTCTCGACATGGGTAACCGTCGAGAGCTCGAGTCGCATCCCCGGCGCTAGCGAATCCACGCGGGCCCACGCCCCGCGGGTTCGTCGCTGCGCTTTGGCCCACACGAGGTGATCGCCCGTCGCATCGACACTGGCGCCGTTCTTGAGCATAATCCGGAAGACGGGCTTCACGCCGTTGTCCTGAACCGCTTCTACTTGTGTGATACCCGCCCCATCTCGGGTGCCATCGAACACGGTGAGACCGATTAGCCGTTGCGTCACAATGTCGCCAATGGCAATCGGTCCATTGGGCGTAGATATCAGCGCCTCATAAGGTTGACACGCATGGGGTTGCGGGTGCTCGAAGGCATTGGTGGCTTTGACGACCTCTCGGCTGTCCGGATCGACATAATAGTGGCCCTGCGCGGGCCCGGAGAGGCCATAAGCGTAGTGAAGACCGGTATTGAACCATTGAGGGGAATTCGGCGCCGCCATCTGTTTGGCCAGCATGTAACACAGCTCGTCGTGGAACGCCGTAGCATCATCGTCGCCCTTGAAGTACCCATACCGCTTGCCCCACGACGCCCAACATCCGGCCAGTCGTTCAAAGACCTGACGGGCGTCTCGCTCCGGACCGAATAGAGGCTTACCGTCCTTATCCGTCTGCGCCTGGCCCTCGGCATCAATCTGGGGCACGCCGGCCTTCCGAAAATACTTCTGCGCCAGAATGTCGATGGCGAGCTGCGTCCACGTGTCAGGGACTTGGAGGTCCTCGACCTTGAACACGACCGATCCATCCGGATTACGAATCTCGGATGAGCGTTTCACGAACTGAATGCGGCTGTAAGGACCCTCTCCTCGCCTGGTGAATCGACGTTCAATTCTCACGGTCTCTCCTCCTTCGAGGTCACCCGTTGCGGTGAAGGTTGGATTGTAATGAAGGGTAGAAAAAGGGCGCCCAGGTTCGAAACGTGGCTTTGTGGGTTCCGGGCCACAAAGTTTGTTGGCACCTACATATAGGTATCATGATTTTTTGTCAACACTAAATATTGTGTTTTACCTGTGAAGAGGAGGGATAGGCTGTGGATTCTGCCAAAGGGCCGTACTGAGCGATCTAGCGCGAAAAGAGGCGCCATTTATCCACAGAAATGCCCATAGAAATATCCATCGAAGTCTTGCGTCTCTACGGAATCGTGTCGGTAGGCCTAAAAGAGCAGGCGGCCGAGAACCAGAATTCCACGTTCGTGACCGCTCACGGGAACAAAGATCGTGGCGAATCCGAGCGTGGTGAGATGAACGTCGGGAAGATCTGACACGTAGAGACTGGCCATACCCACTGTATAGCGTCGTGTGTGATCATGAACCACGGCCGTCATCAATCGCCGTCCCTTGACCGCAATCATCATCTCGAGCCGCCGCCGCTCCTCACCGCCGATGCTTGGGTCGATCGTGGACGCACGCGCCGCCAGTTGCTGTTCCAGGTACCGTTGATAGTGCTCGGCGGAGGGGTTGCTCGCCCAGAGGCCGACGAGCAGCGCCGTCACGCAGACGACCAGAACGAGGCGCACACGAGACCCGGCGCCGCCGGATGCGGACGTTCCCCGCCCGGTCGCATGCAGTGAACGCTTCGGCTTCATTGACAATCCCCATTCCTCTCAGTAGCCTACGCCCGCTCGCCGCATTTCATTCGCGCTTGCCGGAGGAGGACTGCATGTACGTTTGGAGCAAACGACTCGCTGCCGTGCTGCTGGGAGGATTCGTGCTCCTCCTGGCGCTCTTTCTCATTCAGGGCCCGGCCGATTCCGGCAGCGGACTCAAAATCCATACGACACGGTGGATGTCGCTCAACTATGTCGGCTTGGTCGTCTGGGTCTTCGTTTGGATGATCGACCAAGCACGCGTCCGTGGCCAGCAGGCGCTGCTGTGGCTGGTGCCGTTTCTCCTTGCGCCGCTTCCGGTTTTGATGTTGTACATTCTTTACCTCCAGCGGCGCATCAAAACCTAGACGGCGACGGACGACGGCTCTTCTCACACGGGCTCTGAGGCCACCGCTCCGCGAGACGACTGGACGTGTTCGGCTCGGTTGATCTCACTCCTCAATGACCAGACCAAGTATAAGCCCGGTATCGAGGCGAAGAACGTCACAAGGAAGTACGGTCCCCAACCGATCCAGTCGACCAGATCCGCGGACGGCCTCCCCAGCAGGACTCGCCCCAACGCCTCGACCGACGACAAAAGCGCAAACTGGGTCGCCGTGTATTTGTGGTGGCACAGCGCCATGACCAGCGCCACGAAGGCAGCCGTGCCCATCCCGCCTGTGAGATTTTCGGACGCGATTGCGAATACGAGCAACGGATAACTTTTGCCCGCTGATGCCAGCAGCACGAAGGACAGATTGGACAGTGCCTGGAGAGCCCCGAATATGAGTAGCGACCGAACGAGTCCCAGTCGCGTCATGCCGACCCCGCCCGCCAAAGCGCCCACCAACGTGAGGCCGATACCGAGTCCCTTCATGTAACCGACATCGGCGGCCGAGAACCCGACCCCACGGATGAAAAACGCCGTTTGAAGCGCTCCGGCAAAGGCATCACCAATCTTGTACAACGCGACGAGCAAAACGAGTTGCAGTCCGAAGCCGCGATGAAAGAACTCGACGATCGGACCGAGAAATGCTTCCTGGATCGACGCAGGGCTCTCCTGCGCACATTCCGGTTCCGGGCCAGTCAGAATCGCCGCCACACCGATCGTCATGAATCCCACCATCACCAGGTAGGTGTTGGCCCACCCGATCCTCTCGGCCAGTATCAGAGCCAAGACCGCCGACACGATCATCGCAAGACGATATCCGTTGACCCATACCGCCGCTCCGAATCCACGCTCTTGCGGCCGGAGGGTATCCGTCCGATAGGCATCGAAGACGATATCTTGGGAGGCAGAGGTGAAGGCGACGACGAGCGCCGCCAGACCCATCCACCAGGGCCAGCGCGCCGGATCAATGGCGGCCATCACAGCCACACCGACCATCAAGGTGATCTGGGTGGCCAGCATCCACCCGCGCCGGCGCCCTAACCACGGCGGGACGAATCGATCCATCACCGGCGCCCATAAAAATTTTAGCGTGTACGGAAGGCCGACCAGCGTGAAGATCCCGATAGTTTTGAGGTCAACACCAGCCACGGACAGCCAGGCCTGAAGAGTGCCCGTCGTCAGAGCCAGTGGAAGACCCGAGGCGAACCCCAAGGGTAACATCACGGCGATGCGACGATTAGCGAGGGAAGTCAGCATGCGGGAGGCGTCGATCGAATGCGTGCGGTGCTCCAGCGTGTTCTACCATAGCCGCGCAGGAGGGGCACGAAATTGCATACTTCGTGACGTTCCGCGAACTCCAGTGGTCGCCAAGAGCCCCAGCAATTCGGCTCGCGCTGTCCCGGAGGAGTGAGCGGTGCACCTGTAAGAACTCACACGTTGAGATCACCAGGCGGGATAACGGGCAAGGAATGCGACTAGAGACTGAGGCCTCGCAGCATATGCAAAACGGCCCCCATCTGCCCATCCAATTCCGCTCCGGGACGCGTTTTACTTCCCAACAAACCGGCGCTCTGAGTCATCGACTGGGCAAGTTTCTCAGATTTCACGAGGATGACGAGCAAGGCGAGAACAGCGATCGGGTCAAGGACACACAGTGAGATGCCCGGGCCGGACGAGCGAGATACCGACCATGTTCAGCGCCCTGCTAACAGGGTTGCCCATTGAAGAGGCACGGTTTGTAGCGGGAGATATCGAATTCGATATTCTCTTCGTACACCCGCTCGTTCCCATTCACGCCGTCCTGTTCGGGATCATTGAACATGGTGTGATTCCACCAATAGAAGAGCGGATTCTGATCGGTATAGTAGACGGGATTGCCGTAATTGCTCCGGCTGTACTCGATCACGGGGCGCGCGGTAATGTAGTCGACTTCTCCGCTGCCGTTCAACGAATAGAGCAGGATAAACAAGCGGGCTTCATGGTCGTAGAGTTCGTCGATGCGGACGTCGTACTCGGGCTCAACCGGCAGAGGGGTATGGGGGCTTGCCAGCGAACTCGATGTCGCCGAGATCAGAAGGAAGGTGGTCAGACACCATCGAAACAGCAGCATCCGGATACCTCCTTTCGCCATGGACCAGCCGCATCACTCTATCGGCTGCATGGTCGACTGTCAATCGTTCTGACTCACAAAGCGGGTTGCTTCGTGAAGTGATTCACACGGAGCCTATCGTCTTGCCCAGGTCGTCGGCGGTTTCTTATAATGTTTACCCGTGACCAGCTTTCCACGACCACGCGCGTCGCTGCATACACTCGGCTGCCGTCTCAGCCAGGCTGAGACGTCGATCCTCGCCGATTCGCTGAGACGAAAAGGCTATCAGGTGGTTCCCTTCGGCGGGGAGACCGACCTCTTGGTGCTCAACACCTGCTCGGTTACCGAGAACGCCGAAAGAGACTGCCGGTATGCAATCCGGAAAACGCTCCGCCATTCTCCCGGCGCCTTCGTGGCGGTGACTGGATGCTATGCCCAAACGGGGGTCGACCAGTTGCGGGCCGTGGCAGGCATCGACCTGCTGGTCGGCACGCAGTACAAGATGCGCTTACCGGACTATCTCCCGGAACCTAATGTCCTTCGAAAACGCCCGGCCCCCGAAGTGGTCCACACTCGTTCCATCGACCGGGAGGACTTCACTCTCCCCGGAACAGCCTATGCCGATTCGACACGGGCGTTGCTCAAGATTCAAGATGGGTGCAACTTCATGTGCACTTTTTGCCTGATCCCGTTTGCACGTGGCCGCGAGCGGAGCCGCGCCCTCCCCGACCTGCTGCGCGAGGCGAGCGAATTGGCCGCCGCCGGGTACCGAGAATTGGTCCTTACCGGGGTCAACATCGGTCAATATGATTTCGATGGATCAGGACTGGTTGATGTCATTCGTCGGCTTGAGGAGATTCCCGAGATTGAACGCATTCGCATTTCGTCCATCGAGCCCACCACGATCGCCGATGATCTGCTTGCATATATGGGCGCGTCTCCGAAGCTGTGTCGCTATTTGCATATTCCGATCCAGAGTGCCGACAATGCCATCCTCGCGGCCATGAATCGCCGCTACACGGCCGATGAGTATCATCGCGTGATCGAGCGGGCCGAAGCTGCAATCCCCGAGCTGGGACTAGGCACCGATGTTATGGTCGGATTTCCAGGCGAAGACGACGCGGCGTTCGCCCGCACGTTGGCATTCGTCGAGGAGCACCCTTTTTCGTACTGTCATGTGTTCAGCTATTCGGAGCGACCCGGCACGGCGGCCCAGAAGCTCAGCGAGAAAGTGCCACCGGCTTGTATCGCCCAACGAAGCCGCCTGCTTGCGAGATTGTCGAACCGGAAGGCTGCAGCTTTCCACCAACGTTACATTGGGAAAACCGTGTCCGCTTTGTTTGAAAAAACCGTCAAGGAGGGCCGTCGGCACGGAACGACGGGGAACTTTTTGCGCGTGGCCGTTCCCGATGACGGGGTCGTGGCCAATACGATTCGAAATGTGGTCATCACCGGCTTGAGTGGCGAGACCGCGCTTGCCGAGCTTACCATTCCCCAGGCTGCCCCATTGGCGATGGCGTGACGATGCGACGCTTCATCCATATTGAGACCTTCGGCTGTCAGATGAACGAGTACGATTCCGAACTCGTTCGAAGCCTCCTCAAGAAGGATGGGTACGAGTTTACGGACGACCGCGAGAAAGCCGATGTCGTATTGATGAACACCTGCGCGATTCGCGAGCATGCCCACACGCGGGTATACGGGCACCTCGCCGAACTGCGGGCGGTCAAAAAATCACGTCCGCTCGTGGTCGGTGTGCTCGGCTGCATGGCTCAGAGCCTCAAGTCCGAGCTGACTGACAAGGAACCGCTGGTGGACATCCTGGTGGGTCCCGACGGGTATCGGCACTTACCGAAGCTGGTCGAGGCGGCGCTTGATTCGGACGAACAAGGATTCCGGCAAAAAGGCCTCGCGGTCGATCTGTCCGAGTATGAGACGTACAACGACATCTTGCCCGATCGTGAACCGGGCGTAAACGCCTGGATCGCCATCATGCGAGGCTGTGATAATTTTTGCACCTTCTGTGTCGTGCCCTACACAAGAGGGCGCGAACGGTCACGCGACCCGCAGGGCATCCTGGAAGAGACTCGACGGCTGGCCGAGCAAGGCCATCGCCAAGTCACACTCTTGGGGCAGAACGTCAACTCGTACCGTTACGATGAGTGGGATTTTGCGCGGCTGATCACCCACGTGGCCGACACGCCCGGCATCGAGCGGGTGCGCTTCACTTCGCCGCATCCGAAGGACTTTCCACCACCGCTCCTCGATGCGATCGCCGGACACCCACGAATCTGCAAGCATATTCATTTGCCTCTCCAGGCCGGCAGCGATCGTATTCTGGATCTCATGGGCCGAACCTACAGCCAACGCGAATTTCTGGAACTGACGGATACGATACGCCGCAAACACCCGGGCATCGCGCTCACGACCGACATCATATGTGGCTTTCCGACAGAGACAGACAGGGAGTTCGTGGATACCTATCGGACGATGGAGCAGGTTCGCTTCCATGCTGCCTTCGTCTTCAAATACTCGGAGCGAAAAAATACCATTGCCGCCCGCAAGTACTCGGACAACGTTCCCGACCAGGTCAAGAGCGACCGTGTGGGCAGATTGGTACAACTTCAAAAGGGGATCTCTTTAGCCCTCAATCAGAGCCGGATCGGGGATACGATCTCCGTCCTTGTCGAAGGGCACAGCAAACGGTCCTTGGAACAATGGATGGGACGGAGCGATGACAATCTGACAGTGGTATGGGAAAAATCCGCTCACGCTCCTCAGGATGGAGTTCAACCCGGCCAGCTCGTCGATGTCTTCGTTGAGACTGCCTCCGTGACGACGCTCTTCGGTCGACCGATCCGGGCGTAATCAATTGGAACATTCCCTGGTCCCATACCCTACGAATAAACCTTCCATTTCGCCCACTGCGCACAAATTTTGCCCCTGTGTACAGAAACTGTCACTCGCTGCCAATTCCTGCTTGCTTCAACGCTGGGAGCGAAGGTCGCCACGTGCTCACATATAGGCCGGGACATGGTGAAATATGCAGTCGGCCACCTACATATCGCCTCTCATGGTTCGCTGTATTTTCGGTGACTTAAAGATCATGTATCACCCTATGGTCGAGATATTATTTTCAGCGGGCATAGGGATGAGACGGGGTGATATCCCTCGCTCAAGCCCTGGAGAAAACGGTAAAAAAACAATTCTTCATGGGCATGTGGATTGCTTGTGGCTATAGTCACGAGGAGACACGAAGGATCGGATCAACCTTTTTCAACTCGAGTGACACGGACGCCATGAGCTTCGAAACCATTATTTCAGTCGGCCTGGTGGGATGGATGACAATGGGATTCATCCTCATGGGACTCGGTATCTGGTAGCTCACCTTCCTGCCCTGCAACACCGGTCAGGTTCCTTCGTTGCCTTAGTCGGTTTCTAGCCACCTCTGCCGGGAGCGACCTATGAAGGGTCTCACGCCTCGGACATCCACCATAACCGTTTGCACCTTGGTTGCAGTCGCCGCCCTGCTTACAGTCAACGCAAGCGGTTGCAGCCGTTTATTCAAGAATCAAACGATCGTGCATCGTGGGGAAGAGGCGACGGTCGCCCTGGAGGAAATGATCGATTGGTCCTTCGAGGCATCACATCCCGCAAAATTGGATACCGACGTCGTACGTCGAGCGCTCGAGGGCGTCCGCAGTCAATCAGACGTACCAGACCGAGCCTATTCTCCAAAAGACGTCGAGTATCTTGCACCCCTCCTGGCACAAGCCCTTGCCAAGGCTCGGCCGGAGGATATGGTCGTCTTTCGGGTACGCCCATCCGGCCACGATGGCAACGGAGTGACGGGGGGGACGCTCTACGTCAAAGGTCCGGCGCTGTACCTGACACCGTTACTGTCTCGCCCTACTGGAACAGCGGCAACGACCTTCGGGCGATCGAGCAAGCTCCTCGCATCAAGGTCCACCGGAGCATGGGAGTTTGAGCCTGCTTCGGCGGCTCGGACGCAGAGTGCCCCGACCGACGTCGGGTTGGGGGACGGCCATCTGACGAGCTTTGTCATCGACTACGTGGCACTGGCCAGGCTACACACCGAAACGACGGCCCAGAAGCCGGGAGCGTCCTCGCACCCCAGTGCCGCGCGGGAGGATTCACTGGCATCACCTCCTACCACCGCCGTTTTTGGCAGTACGACGCCGACCACAACCACCGGCGCGGCTGTGTCGATTGCGCCAAGCACACCTACCGAGGTTGCGAAGCCGGGTTCGTCGCCAACAGCCGCCAAAACCTCCGCGGTCAAATCCGAGAGTTCCACCAAGAAGGCACCGTCCAAGAAAGCGTCCCGAAAATCCGGCACCAAAAAATCTAAAGCCTCGGCCAAAAAAACCAAGGCTCCAACAAAATCGCCACCGTCCGACAGCCACAAGGCCATTCTGGATATTCTTCAGAAAGACTCCGCGGATCATCGGATCACCCAGACCAAGTGATCCTCTTTCATGTCGTTTCGATCAGTTCGTAGTGCAGGAGTAGCACTTCGCGCGAGAGAGGTGTGCGAAAGGTCATGCGTGCGTAACAGGCATACGTCACGTACGCATCGTGGAGGCAATACAGCGCTATCTCTTTCGTTTCGCCCCGTTCCCACATCGGAAGCACCTGGTCGCCGCTGCCGGATTTCGCTTCGACACCGAGCGCCCGCGCCAGCGTATCGAGCTTGACCCACCCCCTTGCATCCCAGTTGCTCCATATCGCCATGGTGTCGTAAACGGGCTCGCTCCGAAATTTAGCCAAATTAATATCCACGGCGGGTTTGACTTGATGAATGATGGAACGTTTCTTAATGAAGGGCAAATCGAACCCCAGACCATTGTGGGTGATCCATGAGCTAGGACGCTCTTTGGCAATCCTCTGCCAGAACCGCTGCAACAATTCCTTCTCGTTCGAACCGTACCAGCACACCGCCCCGCGCGGCTCCAGATCATCGTTCAAGAAGATGACGCCGATACAAACAATGCGCGAAAAGGTGCCGTCGAAGGCTGACCTGGCGTATTGCTCCTCCTGATCGTGCTGGCGCGATTCGCGATCCGCCTGCGAGAACAGATCCGGTGCCGGCTCCTCTCCCTGCACCAAGGTCACGCCCGCAATACGTGCCCATTCGTCTTTCGGAGCCGGGACGGTCTCGATGTCCAACACGATTTTCATCGGGCCGAAATCTCTGCTCCCTGCAGAACCGCAATGACCGGACGGTCGGCCGGAGGAAAGGCATAATGACTCAACTCCATCGCCGTGGCCCACCGTAGTTCGCTGCCCGCGGATGCACGTGCCTCTCCATGCACGATGCGGCAGCGAAAGAAGTGCAATTCGACGGTTTTCTCCGGGTACTCGTGTCGAAGCACGCACAGCAACACAGGATCGGCGATTCGGACGGCCAACTCCTCCCACAATTCCCGACGGAGGCACGCTTCCATCGTTTCTCCCGGCTCGCGCTTCCCTCCCGGAAACTCCCAGAGGCCTTCCAAATGGGTGCCCCTGGGTCGCTTCGCAATCAGATAGCGTCCGTCCTGCTGGACGACACCCGCCGCGACGTACACGATTTCAGTCGCCGATCCCAAGGCGTCCGTCATGGAGTCGGTGGAGTCCACGGGTAACTCTTACAGAACGCCTTCATGGGACAGAGCAGGCAATAGGGGTCGCGGGCGGTACATAACGTAGCGCCGAAGTCCATCAGGGCCTGATTGAAATGATACCCTTGCCCTTTTGGAATCAAGGCTTCCGAGAGCTTCCACAGAAGCGCCTTCATCGTCTTCGGATGGCCTTGCCCGACGAAGACTCGCTGGAGCACTCGAATGACATTGGTATCCAAGATCGGCGCGTCCTCGTTGAACGCAAATGAGCGAATCGCTCCCGCCGTGTACCGTCCGATTCCCTTGAATGACAACAATTCCACCGCATCCCGCGGGAGTGCCCCTCCGTAACGGGCCACGGTTTCGCGTGCGATGCTGTGCAACCGATGGGGGCGGACGTTATAGCCAAGCGGATACCACGTCTGCCGCACCTCCTCCACCGGAGCCTCCGCGAGCGTCACAAAATCGGGATAGCGTCCCAGAAACTCATGGTACTTCGGGATGACTCGATCCACCTGCGTTTGCTGAAGCATGACCTCGCTCACGAGAATTCGGTACGGATCAGACGTATTTCGCCAGGGAAGGTCACGCCCGTGCTCCCGATACCATTTCAGAAGTCGGGCACCGAATCGACGCTTGGCACCGCGAGGCAGCAGAACTACTGACGTTGTGGCGGCCTTCCGGCGAGGGGAACGACGTGGCGGAACTCGGTTCGAGCGTGATGTTGCCATGGGCCTGAGGCCGACATTCTAGAAATCGCTCGACTCAATTGCAAACATTTCCGCTTCGAGCTCACCGCGAGAGGTTGGCCACCACAGTTTCTGAATTGGCGGCGTAAGGCCGCGCTTCTGGGGTACAATGAAAAGATTCGACCGTTGCGTCACGATCCTCGGCAATGGCCATTACAGGACATTGTCGACGTACAGTGAATAGTCTCCGTTGGCTGTATCCTGGACGTACCGACGAAGAATCTGGGCGACGACCATAAACGCCAATTGATCCCAGGGAATCTTATCGGGATGGAACAAATTGACTTCGAGACTTTCCGATCCCGGCGAGAACTCCGGTGAGACCAGTTGGGCGCGGAAGACCACGTAAACTTGGCCGATGCGAGGCATACTGACGAGAGAGTACAACCGGCATTGTTCCACGGTGGCCGTGGCCTCCTCCAACGTTTCACGGCACGCCGCCTGTTCGGTGCTCTCGCCCATCTCCATGAACCCGGCGGGAAAGGTCCAAAATCCAGCTCGAGGCTCGATCGCCCGTCGGCAGAGTAGAATCTGCCCCGACCATTCGGGAATGCAGCCGGCGACGATCTTGGGATTCTCGTAATGGATGGCCTGGCAGGAATCGCACACAAACCGTGGCAGCGTGTCCCCCTGCGGAACGCGCCTTCCGATGGGCGAGGCACAATAAGAACAGTAGCGCATGCTGGCAAGTGAGCCGGTGGCCCGAACGCTCATGCATAACATAGAACTCAGACGTATT
Organism: Nitrospira sp.; assembly: GCA_036984305.1. Taxonomy (NCBI): domain Bacteria; kingdom Pseudomonadati; phylum Nitrospirota; class Nitrospiria; order Nitrospirales; family Nitrospiraceae; genus Nitrospira; species Nitrospira sp. The sequence goes on along the minus strand of BQWY01000001.1, from coordinate 1,995,852 downwards.
GCATCCTTCGCCGCCATGGTGTTGCTGATCGGATTTCTCATGGGGGGATGCCGGTCGCCGTTGCCGTCGCTTCCTGAAGGCCCGATCGAGCCGATCTTACCCCCGGGACTCGGGGTCGACCCCGTGGTCAGTCGTTTATCCCGCCACGCGGCCCCGCTCATCGAGTCGAATATCGGCACACAGCATAAGGCCACCCTGCTCTCATTGTCGGGCGCCCGAACCTATCCCGCGATCGGCAAACGCCGCGATGCCGTCAACACGCTTCTCGATCCCTGGGAAGGCATGAACCAGCTGGAAGCGTATGCTCTCCTCGTCGCGGCTCTTTCGAAACACGGGACCGCCGGACTGGACGACGTGCTGCTGACACTCGAGAAGTACCGCATTAAGTCCGGACACGCCCCGGTGGCACTTCCCGACCACCGCGACAAGAGAGCGCTGCCGCAGGACCGATTGGCAGCCGCGTTGCAGGAAGTGTACCGGCTGTGCCAGCGGGCAACTCGAACGCTTTCGCCGGAGGACCGACAATTTCTGTTCGAACATTCCTCGAGGTTCATCGACAACTACCGGCCCCAATCGACCGAGCCCGACAGCCAGGCACGATTTCTCCTGTATACCAACCGCCGCTTCGTCCAGTTGAGCCAAGAGTTCGTAGGCTACGATCCCCTCGTCACTGCCGCACAATTGGCCACGAAATTGGCCGACCTGGATCTCCTACGCGAGTTGACGGATTCACTCCGCACTACGGCACCAGTCAAGAAGAACGTCGACGGTGTCAAAGGGGAAATTTTACTGCAGAAAGAAACGCCGGCAGGCTTGATCGTCGTGGGAGGGCCGGGCTCGAACACATATCAACTTGACGGCCGGATCGCCCTCTTGATCGACCTTGGTGGTGACGACACCTACCGAGGACTGATCGCCGCCCCGAACACGTCGGATCAGCGGGTCAACATCGTCATCGATCTCTCGGGAAATGATGCCTACCTCCCGTCATCGCACTTAGCACTCGCCACGGGGCGTTTGGGCGTGAGCCTGCTGATCGACAAGTCAGGGAACGATACCTACGAGTTGCCCGATGGATCCGGCGGAACGGGGTTCGCGGGGATCGGCATTCTGTATGACGAAGGGGGCAATGATCTATACACCGGGGGGCGCTTCACCCAAGGCGCATCGATCGCCGGGTTGGGCTTGCTTCTTGACGCCGAAGGGGACGATCAATACCAAAGCGCCGGGTATGCGCTCGGATTTGGCGGGCCATCGGGAGTAGGAGCCATTGTGGATCTCGATGGAGACGACAACTATCAATGCGGCGGGAAGATTCCGAGTCTGTACAATCTGACCGAAGTACCCGACGGCGATCCCAATAGCCCCTTGTTCCAGTTCGACTGCTTCGGGCTTGGGGCGGGAGCGGGCGCACGCGTCGTGTCCTCGAATCAAGACGATCTCGGCTATGCCCTGGCCGGCGGCATCGGAATGGCGATCGATTTGCGTGGCGACGATCACTACCAGTCCGCTAATTTTTCTCAGGGCCTCGGGTATTTTTTCGGGATCGGCATGAAGCTCGATCTGGAGGGCAACGATGACCACTTGGCGGCACGCTACGGCATCGCCTCCGGCGCCCACTTCGGCGTGGGAGTCTTTCTTGACTACCAGGGCGCCGATTATTACGACTCCACGGGCCCTCATTACAATGGGGCTGCGGCCTGGGACCTCGGGGTGGTCCTCGGGATCGATGCCGGCAGGGACGACGACACCTATAGCTTCGAACATTCCGACGGACTCGGGATCGCGGATCACAACTCGTGGAGCGTCTTCATCGAGGAAGGCGGTAGAGACCGCTACCACATTCCACGCGGTCTCGGGTATGCTGAAGAGGGTGGCGCTGCCGCCTTTCTCGATCTGCAAGGTAGCGACTACTACGCGCGAACCTATCCGAACGGCAGTGCGCGCCGAAGCAATGCGCAGTCGGTCATTGACGGACCCGGCGCACTCTTCGTCGACCGCTAACCGTGTCGCGCGTCGGTCACCTCTCTCACCGCCGGCCTTTCTCCCATTGACTTCGGCAGAATTGAACCTACCTATCTGATGTGCGCCGTGAGTGAACTCTCCATGGCCGTGGCGTACGAGGAGGCACCATGTCGGATCATGAAATGTTTGCGACCTTGCCGATACTCCCGATCAAGCGCGGTGTGCTGTTTCCCGGCGCCATGATGCCGTTGACGATCGGGCGCGACCGTTCTGTCGCCGCAGTCGAAGCCGCCGTCAAAGACGAGGACAAGACGCTGGTGATCGTGGCTCAGCGCGATCCTCAAATCGAAACCCCGGGACAAGACCAATTGTATACAATCGGCACCAAGGCGGTGATTAAGCAGGCTGGCCGTGGCACCGATGGACAACTTCACGCCCTCGTGCAGGGGATCGATCGTCAGGTGATCGTGAAAGTCGAGCAGACCGAACCCTATCTCCTTGGCAAAATCCGTGCGCTGCCCATCCCAGGCGAATCCAGTGCGGAGAGCGATGCGCTCGTGCGTGCGATCACCGACACGACGGGAGAGTTGCTGAAACTCGTTCAGCCTTCCAGCCTCAACGAGATGCTCATCTCGCTGGGTCAGGAGGCAGACCCCGTCCTGCTCGCCTATCGCGCGGCTTCCGTCCTGAACTTGACGCTTTCGGAAGAGCAATCGCTGCTCGAGGCCGACACGAAACTAAACCTGTATCGGGCCATTTACGCCGCGCTGACCCGTGAAGTACAGATTCTGACCCTCCGAAACAAGATCGCAACCGAAGCGCAGGAAACGATCGGCAAGAATCAGCGCGAATACATCCTCCGCGAACAACTCAAGGCGATTCAACGGGAGTTGGGGGAACAGGAGGACGACGATAGCGATGTGGCTGAACTGCGAAAGCGGATCAAGGAAGCGGACCTTCCGGAAACCGTGCGCAAGGAAGCCGAGCGAGACCTGGGACGGATGAGCAAGCTGCCACCTGCGTCCGGGGATCATCAGGTGTTACGGAGCTATCTGGAACTCGTGCTCGAGCTGCCATGGATGCGCTCCTCGGAAGATAGCCTCGACTTGGCACGCGTCCGGCAGGTGTTGGATGAGGACCATCATGGGATCCACGAGGTGAAGGAGCGGATCGTCGAACATCTCGCGGTGTTGAAGCTCAACCCGACGGCCAAGGCGCCGATTCTCTGCCTGGTCGGACCTCCGGGGGTGGGCAAGACGAGCTTGGGGCAATCCATCGCCCGCGCGCTGGGACGACGCTTCGAGCGCTTCAGTCTCGGCGGGGTCCACGATGAGGCGGAGTTGCGCGGGCACCGGAGAACCTACGTGGGCGCGATGCCCGGAGGCATCGTCCAAGCACTCCGTCGCGCCAGCGTCAACAATCCTGTCCTCATGCTGGACGAGATCGACAAGATGGGGCGCGACTTCCGGGGCGACCCGGCCGCGGCGCTCCTGGAAATTCTTGATCCGGCGCAAAACCACACGTTCCGGGATCACTATCTGGACCTTCCGTTAGACCTGTCGAAGATCCTGTTCGTGACCACGGCCAATACGCTGGACCCCATCTCGCAGCCCCTGCTGGACCGGATGGAGGTCATACGTCTCCCAGGGTACAGCGAGCGCGAAAAAATGGCGATCGCGGATCGGTACCTGTGGCCGCGTCGCGTGAAAGAAGCCGGGCTGGACCCCGGCCGCATTCGACTCGCCACCGACGTTCTCCCCGAAGTGATTTCCAAGTACACGCGGGAAGCAGGGGTTCGACAACTCGAGCAACAGTTGGGCAAGTTGACTCGCAAGATCGCCCTTGCCATCGCTGAATCACCGTCGGACGAAGATTCCAAGGCGATGGAGGTCACGGTGGACCGTGTCCGAGAGTGGCTTGGCATCGAACGCTTCACGCCCGAGGAGATCCGCAAGGACTTGCCGGCCGGCGTGGCGACGGGGTTGGCCTGGACGCCGACCGGGGGCGACGTGCTGTACATCGAGACGACGTTGTTGCCGGGAAGTCACGACCTCACGCTCACGGGCCAATTGGGCGACGTGATGCAGGAATCGGCACGAGCGGCGCGCAGTTATCTCTGGTCGCATGCCGAGAGCATGGGATTGGATATTTCCCGTTTCAAGCGAAACGGGGTCCACATCCATGTCCCTTCCGGCGCGATCCCGAAGGACGGACCATCGGCTGGCGTCACGATGGTGACGGCTCTGGCCTCCGTGTATAACGGAGTCCCGGTCCGTCGCGACACCGCGATGACCGGAGAGATCAGCCTCAGCGGATTGGTACTGCCGGTGGGGGGCATTAAGGAAAAGGTACTGGCGGCACACCGCGCCGGCATCCGCCGAATCATTCTGCCGAAGGCGAATGAGAAGGATCTCAAGGACGTTCCGACGGAAGTTCGACAGGAATTGACCTTCGTACCGGTCGAACAAGCTTCTGACGTCTTGCAGGCGGCATTTCAATGTCCCGGGGAGAGCGGCCCGGCCTTCGGAGCCGGGTCGGCGGACGAGCACGAACACGTCGTGGCGTCGCACTAGAACCTATCTCGAACAGCACTCGAGCCAGCCGTGGTGGGAGAAGGGCTCCTGAAAACCGGTCGAGTGGCGAGCTGTGAGCCGGCGCAGCTAGTTTGTCAGCACGCTCCAGAGCCTCGCACACGCCCATAAGATCGCCGCGATGACGGCAACCATCGCACCGAGGGTGACAACGCCGAGGCCGACGACAAAGATCCAGTCGACCGTCGTTCCGGGGCGCCGCTCACGCTGCGAATGCCGGCGGAGCAGCGCTGCGTTACGGGCATTACTCCGGAACCAGACGGAAAACGCGTCACCGAAAATCGGGATCGCCCCGATGGCGCCGTTGAGAAACATATTCACGGACATGCGAACCAGTACGATACGGGGAATTCCTAGGCGAGTGGCCAGTACCAGGATTCCTGAGCCAATGACGTTCGCGATCGTATCGCCGATCCCCGGAACGAGTCCGAGCAGCGGGTCCAGTCCGACTCGTAGCGATGTGCCGGGGATAGGGACAGCCGTGTCGAGAATCTTGGCGAGCAAATCGGCCATCTGACGGAGCGATTCCCGCTCCAGCGACTCCTCATCCGATTCGGACCCTTCATCCGAGACAACTCTGCGGGCGCGTGTATTCATGACACCTCTCGTGGTCGCACGTCTGCGAATACAAACCCATCACGCTCCACGCGCTCGCCGGCGATGATCGGTAGTGCGCGCTCGAAGATCGGACCGGCGAACGCGAAGGTGTGGAATTCTCCCCGCTCGCCGCACGGGTCTACCCCTTCCGGCAAATCGTCAAGAAACGAGTGATCGAAGGACCGTCCGGCAAAGGAGGCGTCCAACCTTCGTGAATCCACGCACGTCACGACGGCCTGCAGCCCAGAGGCGACCATTCGCCGAGCGAGCCCCCCGGTATCAAGCCCCCAAATGGGAAACAAGGGAGTCAAGCCGGTAGGCTGAAGCTGGGTTTCGCGATAGCGGCGGATATCGTCCAGAAACAAGTCACCGAATGCAATATGCGTCACCCCTTCCTCGCACGCGCGCGACCACACGTCTTCCATCGCCGCTTCGTACTCCTGATTGCTGCACGGTTGCGGGAGCGGCACGGCGATCAAGGGAAGGCCCAGCGCATCCGCCTGCGCCTGCACCAATGTTTCTCGCACGCCATGGATGGCGACCCGGCGAGCCTCCCGGTTGACCGTGGTCACCAGCCCTACCACCGTGACGTCGATTCGCTGCCGGAGCACGTGCAAGCACCAGGCGCTATCTTTTCCGCTGCTCCAGGATAACCAGGTCTTCGCTGTTTCAGCGCGCATCGATTGACTCATATAAACAGGTTTTCTGACGAGCTACCAGGGTCGGGGGCCTGAAATCAAGCGATTCCATGACCTTATCCCGCTAGAGCCGGTTGAGCCACCGGACAGCAGGCCTGTAAGATATACGAGGGGCAAACGACTCCACAGAGAACGCCCTTTCCCGCGGGCGCTCTGCAGGAGGGCCTATGGAGGCAGAGAAAATTCTCCGCGCCGCCGTGGTCGCCAGCGTAGGACTCTTGATGACTCGTGCCAATGCAGGAGGAACCACCGTGAACATCCCGTCTCAAATCGTACGCGTCTCCAAGACTGACGATGAATGGAAACAGGTCCTATCGTCGCAACAGTTCCAGGTCCTTCGGAAGGAACAAACCGAGCGTGCATTTACCAGTCCATTGCACGACAACAAGGCCAAAGGGACCTACGTCTGCGCCGGCTGCGATCTGCCGCTGTGGTCGTCCGAGCACAAGTTCGACAGCGGCACCGGCTGGCCGAGCTTTTGGCAACCGATCGCCCCCCAGGTGATCGGGACCAAGACCGATTTTTATTTGATCATCCCTCGGACCGAAGTCCATTGTGCGCGTTGCGACGGACATCAAGGACATGTGTTCAACGACGGCCCCAAACCCACGGGGCTCCGGTACTGCATCAATGGGGTCGCGCTAAAATTCATCCCGGCATAGCGCGCAGTCTCGGAACCTGGCACCGGTCATATTGTGTTGCCCCTTAGGCACCGGCTATCCGGACGGTCCCTTCGGCGCCGGATTGATCGCTTCGTACACAGCCGAATAATCTTCGTCCCCTCGATGCAGGTCTATAGCCGCGTCCAAGAGCGTCGGCACGTTATCGAGACTTCGTGTATCGAGCCCGGCGACCTGCGCCTCCCTCAGAAACAAGCGCACGTCCTTGAGCAGATGCCGCACCGAGAAATTCGGGGTGTCGTATCGACGGGCTGCGAGCCGAGGGTATTTCTTCTCGAACATCGGCGCCGTGAGCGCACTCTCCCCCAAAATCGTTCGAAACGCGTCGATCGACACGCCGGCCCGATCGAGGTAGCCGAGACTGAGGGAGAATGCGGCGATGTGGGAGGCGATCAATTGATTGAGTGCCAATTTCAGGCTCGCCGCGTGCCCGACGGGGCCAATCAGTTGCGGCCTCTTTCCTAAAACAGACAACACGTCCCTGCACCGATCAAACTGGTCTCTCGTTCCCCCAACCATCACGAGCAACTCACCAGCCTTGGCTTCGGCAAGGCTTCCCAGCACCGGCGCTTCAAGATACTCGCCCCCGGAATTCACGACGGCACGCTCCAAGTCCCGGCTCTCGGACGACCCGATGGTGCCCATCTGGATCAGCACGCGATGTCGGATCGTCTCCGGCCGGTCGTGTAACGGTAACAGTGACCGAATAGCCTCGGCATCGGAGAGAAGGAGGAGCACATACGAAGCGTGTCGTATCGCGTCGTCCGGAGTGTCCGCGACCTCGGCCCCGAGTGCGGCGAGCGGCGCTGTTTTAGCGGTGGTCCGATTGTACACGACGACAGGACGGCGGCAGGCCAGGAATCGCTCGGCGATTGCCCGTCCCATCAGGCCCGTGCCGAGTACCGCCACCTTCATGGCAAACTCCGTCCGGCTCCGTCCGGCAGGACGACCACGATGCGGACAGGGCCTCCTGTGCCGCCGGCGATTTTCATGGGCATCGCGATGAGTGTGGCCCCAGTCGCAGGCACACGGTCGAGATTCGCTATATTTTCCAACCCATACACGTTGGCGGTGTTGAGCACGCGATGGACCGGGAAGTCTTGCGAGGGTCCATAGTCGATGCTCGCCGTGTCGATCCCAACTCCGCGTATCTGACGCTCGCGGACCAGCCATTCTGCCGCTTCACGCGAGTAGCCCGGGAAGTGCAAGGTTGTGGCATCGTCGGGCGTCTCACTTCCAAAGTACCGCTTCCTGTCCGGCCAGCGGGCGCCCCAGCCCGTGTGCAGCAACACGATGGCTCCTGTTGGAATTCGGCCATGCTGACCCTCCCAGCGGAGCAACTCCTTGACGGAGAGGCGGTAGTCGGCGTCCGCGCTCACCTGATCCGCGACAGACATCACGACTGCGGGGCCGATCAAGCGGTGCAGCGGAATGGCATCGAGCGTCTGGCGATCCTCTGCAAAGTGAATGGGTGCGTCAAGGTGCGTGCCACTGTGTTCCGCCATGCGGAAATTTCCTGCGGCATACCAATTTCCCGATTCTGACCGTCCCCAGGCAGCCCGTTCCCATCGAAAGGGCTCGTTCCCGGGCCAGGCCAACGTATGCTCATCGAAGGCATACGTCAGATCGAGCAGCCGGCGCTCGTCGACCTGCGCCCATCCAACCGTTTGTAAAGTCGCGCTCATCAAGAATGCGATTACAATTGCTCTCCAGCTAGCCATAGACACCCCTCAATTCGATCTCAATCGGGCTGGACCGCCTAATGACCTGCCATGACAGACGCCACCATACTAGCAGCGTCCGCGGCCATGTGATACCTGTGATCCATGCCCTCTATTCGCTTTACTCCCCCACCTTCCCTGCAACTCTCCGGCGAACGGATGACCGCAACCTATTGGATACAAGCCATCGGGGCAGCCGCCCGGCGAACCGCCGATCTCATCTGCACGGACCAAACCGTCGAGACTGCCGCCGAAATTATCCCGGATGGCCCCATCCGCGGAGAATTGATTGGACGAGTCGAATCGATCGAGGCCGTCGACGAGGGACAGTCCAGCGCGACGATCAGTTTTCCCCTGGAGCTCTTCGGCCGCACAGCCGCTGAGGCATTGCACGTGCTTTTCGGTACCTGCAGCCTCAAACCCGGCATTCGGCTCGTCGGATTGGAGTTTCCTTTACAAGCGGTCATCCCGTTTTCGGGAGCGCGATACGGACGGCCAGGCCTTCGCACGTTGACACATACGCCGACCCGCCCGATGGTGTGTGCGGTTTTGAAACCGCTCGGTCTGACACCGGACGCCCTCGCATCGCTCGCCCGGGAGTTCGCTCTCGGTGGGGTGGACTGGATCAAGGACGACCAGGGGATGAGCGACCACGTGTTTTGTCGATTCCAAGACCGAGTACGCGCCTGTGCCGAAGCGGTCGCGGAAGCCAACCGGCTGTCGGGGGGAACCTGTCGATACGTGGCCCATGTCAGCGGTCCCCCCACAGAGGTTCGAAAACGCGCGAGGATCGCAAAGGATGCCGGCGCTGGAGGGCTCCTCATCTGCCCCGGACTCACCGGCTATGATGTCATGCGCGAACTGGCTGAGGACGAAACCATCAGTTTACCGATCTTCAGCCATCCGGCCCTGCTCGGAACGTACGCACTCCATTCCCCTCAGGGCATAGCTCCGGCCGTCCTCTACGGAACCTTCCCTCGTCTCTTTGGAGCGGACGTGACCATCTACCCGACATGGGGACCGGACTTCGGCCTAGGCCGTGATGATTGCGCGAGCATCGCTGCGGCGACAGCCACCTCTGTACTTCGGTTGCCCGCCATTTTTCCGACCGCTGCGGGCCGCATCGGGTTCGAGCAGATCGACGCCGTTCGCAGCCTGTATGGACAGGATGTCGTCTACGTCCTGGGCAGCCGCATTCAACATGCACCGGATGGAATACGTCGTGCCAGCCAACGATTCATCGAGGCCATTACGCCGGCGCCGTAGAAATTCAGCAGACACCATGCGTGAGCCTGTGTTATGTGAGGCAATATGGCGACAGCCGCTTTGCTCCCGCGAACGCTCCTTGTGATTCCGCCTCTGACTCAGCTCAACACCCCGTACCCCTCGACCGCCTATCTGACTGGATTCCTCCGGACCCGTGGGTGTGAGGTCGCACAGGCAGATGTGGGGATGGATATGGTGCTGGCCCTCTTTTCGAAATCCGGTCTCGCGCGGGTCTTCGAAATCCTGCGCGCGCACCGGTTGGAGTTACAGGGGGAAGCCAAACAAATGCTGGCCCTGGCGCCCGCGTATGTGGACACCATCGATCCGGTGATTCGATTTCTCCAAGGCAGGGACTCCTCTCTTGCCACCCGCATCGTTCAACGGACACTACTCCCCGAAGGACCCCGATTTGCCCGACTCCGTCGCGTGACAGGTCGGCACCTCAGATTCTCGGCTACCGATCACGCCAAACATTTGGCGACGCTCTATCTGGAAGACTTGTCCGACCTGATCGGTCAGACGATCGCACCCCAGTTCGCCTTGAGCCGATACGCGGAACACGTCGGAACATCGGCCAGCACCTTCGATCAAGTTCTAGCCGCATTGGAGGCACCCCCGAGCCTGACCGACCATTGGGCCATCGAGGCCCTGGAGCGGCAGGTGCGACGACACGAGCCAACCGTCATTGGGCTCACCGTACCCTTTCCCGGAAACCTCTACGGGGCGTTCCGTCTCGCGCAGGCCGTACGAGCCCGCTGGCCCGCCATGAAGCTGGTGCTAGGCGGCGGGTATGTGAACACGGAACTGCGGCGACTCACCGACCCTCGGGTGTTCGACTACGTCGATTACGTCACGCTCGACGACGGCGAGCGGCCACTCCTCTCGATCCTGGAGTCCCTCGCAGGGCTTCGGAACGAATCGTCACTCACCCGCACGTTTGTTCGCACCGGCCATAATCGCGTCGACTACCTGCGGGGCACAGGAGACGCCGATATCCGCATGGACGACACCGGCACGCCCACCTATGACGGTCTCGACCTCGAACGGTACCTCTCCATCCTCGACACAACCAACCCCATGCACCGTCTCTGGTCGGATGGACATTGGAACAAGCTGACCGTGGCCCACGGGTGCTACTGGAAGCAATGCACGTTCTGCGACGTCAGTCTCGATTACATCGGCCGATACGACGCCACCCGCACCACCGTTCTCTTGGATCGAATTGAGGCCCTCGTGGCGGAAACCGGCCGACGCGGCTTTCATTTCGTCGATGAGGCGGCGCCCCCGGCGGCGCTGAAAGCGCTGGCGATCGGCCTGCTGGAGCGAGGTCTGTCGATTTCGTGGTGGGGCAACATCCGTTTCGAAAAGTCGTTCACCCCGGACCTCTGCCGGTTACTCGCCGCCTCCGGATGCATCGCGGTCAGCGCCGGCCTCGAAGTCGCCTCGGACCGGTTACTGACCAAAATGAAAAAGGGCATCACGGTAGACCAAACCGCCCGCGTGGCCGCCGCCTTCCGCGCCGCCGGAATTCTGATCCACGCGTATCTCATGTATGGCTTCCCCAGTGAAACCGTCGACGAAACCGTGGAAAGCCTGGAGCGCGTGCGGCAGCTCTTCGCCGCCGACCTCGTTCAATCCGCCTTTTGGCACAGGTTCGTCGCCACGGCGCATAGTCCCGTCGGCCTCGATCCCAAGTCGCATGGAATCAAAATTGTGGGGCCTTCGTTTGCCGGATTTGCCGACAATGACCTGATTCACATCGATGTGAAGGGAGATTGTCCGGAATGGTTGGGAAAAGGCCTCCGCTTGGCCGTGGGGGAGTTTGTGGAGGGACGAGGGTTCAGCACCAAAGTGCCCTGCTGGTTTGAACGCCCGGTCCGAGTTCCCCGCGTCTCGCGTTTCTGGGCCAGTCAGGCTGCTGCCCACGCCGACACTCGCCAGTCCGGATCGCTCCGGGGACGGCTGATCTGGCTCGGGACGGATCCCATCATCGAACGGTGGGAGTCTCGGACTACCACACTAGTACTTCCATCTAAAACTGAAGACACGGTCCTCCGGCTGCCGCACGCCGTATCCGAATGGCTGATTGCGCTACTGCGAAACGCCTCTCCGATACAACACGCGAAACAAATGCCTTATCCCTTGCTGTCGACGGCTAGGGAGGGGTACCCACTCGGAGGCCTTAAGAAATGTGAGCTCTGGATGAAGAGCCCGGCATGGAGAGAGTTGCGTCGTGCCGGATTATTGATCCTATGAGCTGAATCTAGCGGGTTATATGTCGATTCAGAGGCCACGGACGATTCATCGATAGCCGAACTCAGGTTCATCGGAGACTTCGAGGAGGCCGCATTCGACCGGCTCCCCAAAAAGAATCGGACGGATCATGCCGTGACAGATACCACCGTGGAGGAGCGGCATCCGCACATCGACGCTTAGGATAAGTCAGACGAGGTCTTTCGTGAGCTTCTCGGTCGCCTTGCAGGTCGGTCAGTCTTGGAAGGCCCGGTTGACGAGGCCCGCAGAAGGGCGGATCGAAGTGCCGCAGCAATGGATTCTTGCAATCGTAGCAGATCTTCGGGGCCCTCGTCGGCGACGAACTTATCGACGATTGTTTCCGCCTCTCGATCTGCCCAATCTGGCATTGCCTCGGTTGTCATCGTACTACTTTCATCATCGTCGCGTTAGCGTCAACCAAGCTCAACCTTAGGCTACCACCGTCTTGTTCAAATTCCAAGATAGCGGGATTGGGTGCTCTACCGAGGCGGTCTTTCGTAGCCCGCTACATAGCCTTGAGAGGAGGTGTTCAGTGCCGCTCACCTCATCGCAACAGGCCGTGATACACGGTGCCCAGCAAATGCATCGATGTCAGCTTGGACAAAAAAAAAGGACTATGCTCGCACCCTGGCGAGCATAGTCCTTGCCATCGTGAACAATCTGTGAAGAAATGCTAGCGGTTCCGCGTACCTAATCTACTCCGGCATCCGGTAACCCGCGTGCCCCGCCCCTGCCAAGGAATCTTGCCAACGAGACGACAGTCAGGCAGTGTTCCACGGGATTTCAGTTGATCTATACCGCAGCGCGAACAATTGCCAGAGCCCGAGGCATATGATTGTGTGCGGTCGTCACCTGGCTAAGACGACTCTGCAAGGCTTTCACAAACGACATGTACGCATGAACTGTGCCTGAACTACTCTAGTGTTGTACTCACCTCGCTGGAGGGAGAACTTTCGTTGCCGCTCTTGTCGTACGCAGTTACCACAAAATAGTATGTAGAGCCGGGTTCGAGATTGGCGAAGGTGTACGTAGTCACATTGCCAAGACTAATGGGGGGACCGTACCTTCCAGACTTCGTCCCGACATAAACCTTGTACCCGGCAATATCGGTCTCAGGATTGGGATCCCATGCGAGGGTGACCGCCTTCGTCGTCGGACGTGTTACCGGATCTACCGCGAAGATCACAGGCGATACGCGCCTCCCTTCACTGGATGTTATATGGACGGTGTCCGAGTAAGTCCCAGCGGCCAAGCTAGAGGCATCGACCTTGACGATAACCCGCGACGAGGAGTTCAGACGGCCGGATGCCGGCGAGACGGTCTGCCAGGCTGCGTCGTCTCCGGTCGTCCGGTTCAAGGAGCGTTTGATGTTCTTGGAAAGGGTAGTCGTTGGCCTCGCGGGATTCCCTCCTCCTTGGACAGCCTTGAACGTCAAGGTGGAGGGACTGATTTCGGCGGCGATGGCATGGGAAACAAACGGGAGCGTGATAACAAAAATGGAGATGAGAGTCTTCATAGGCCTCTCGCATGTCTGTCTTAGCAGGTGACCTGTCTTTTTATCTGCATCTCGATCAACATCCATGGATCCGGTTTCCCCATCCACGACACTCGGGCGGCGCGGGTGGTCAGTCCATATTTTTTCCACACAGATTTCACCATATCACCGGGAATTTTGATGCCATCCAGTCTGAGTCTCATCACAAGCCCAGAGCACGCAATAGTCGGATACTGTGCCGTCATTTTAAGAATGACATACTCCGCTTCACGAGGCATGTGAGAGAACCCACGGAAAGGAGTGTTGCTCCTGGCGGGCACCCGGTCCTCCGCTCGGATCTCATACGTCTTCTTGAGACGGTAATAATGAGCCCGACTGACACTCGAAAGCCTGCATGCCAAAGAAACGTTCTGCAGCCGTTCCGCCAAGGCAAGTACCCCTAACCCTTTCTGTATCGATTGCTTGCGACCGTTCATAGCGCTCCCCTTACGCCAGTAGGTGCAATCTCCATTCCTTCCCTTGCTCCCCGTTCTCTACACCGCGTTGCCGAGGAGGACAATTTGTTCATCGCTTGTGTGAAGGATTTTCAGCTCGATGTGCATTAAAAGTTCCGATTGAGCCTGTTAGGGCCACACGTCCATGGAAAAAGCATCATCGCCGAGCTTCGAAGCTCGTGCACCACGGGCATGCGCTTGCGTCTCCGGGATGCCCAATCGTATCTCTTCGTTGTGAATCTCGAACGTCTCCCAGGGCAAACGGACGACCTTCCCCGTATTGACAATGACAATATCCACATAGTGAATCTGCTTCGTTTTTGAACCAATGATCAATCGTCGAATAAGACCCCAATCTTCCCCAACACCGGTTTTAACGATCCACGTTGGTGTGTTCACACGTCATCTCCTTCCATGGCAGACATGGTTGACAAGCTTCGGTTCAAGGACGCGCCCGATGACGCGATTGTGGAGAGCGATCCGACAAGAGGTCGCCGCGGTAAGTACCGAGGAGTTCCTCGCTAGAGACACGGATCGATCCGATGAAGTCGTACGGCAGATTGAATTCGTAACGCCGTGCATCATCGAAACTTTCCTGCTATCGACACAAGGAAGTTGTATGGGGTGCCCTTCACATTCGAGGACGCGTTCGGCCTCGAAGCGTATGTCGGCTAATATCGTGCATAGTGAAAGGTCGGAAAATCACCAGGTTATCGGGTCAAAACGACACAGACACCGTCCTGGCATCCAGTTTGCGTTTCAGGAGGCAAGCCCATTCCGGCAAAACGGAAATGCAATCGTCCCCAGGGGCCGATCACGGCACGCTCGGACGTTTTTCAATAAGGGGCGAACGCCTGGAGAGGCGATTTCACACGGCATGAGGGAGAGCCTATGAAGCAGTTCTTGTGTTTGGCGTTCCTCGCGATCCATCTAGGTTTGATGTTGGCAGCCTGTGGCAGCGGTGGCGAGGAAGGTGTACCCTCTGGAAGTCTGGCGACATTGTCTTGGGCGCCAAACAATGAAGCTGATTTGGCAGGATACAAGGTCTATCTCACCAAAGAGTCAGGCGTGTATGGACCGTCCTTAGCAGAAGTACCTGCCTCGGTCACATCCTACCAGGTGCCGGGCTTACAATCAGGCAACACCTACTACTTCGCCGTCACGGCGTACAATACGACGGGTAAGGAAAGTACTCTCTCCGATGAAGTCAGCATTGCCGTCCAGTAGCGGACTGACATTCTGGGTCGGCCCGTCGTCTAAGAAAGTATGGCACATGTGGGAGCGTTCGACGCGCCGTCCCTTCACCTTGCCCATGAGGTCCGTTTCAGCGAGAGACCGGTCCGACGCACGGCCGCCGAGCAGAGGCCGTGTACGATGCAGCATGGTTCAACGGGAACCAACGCTGCATACTGCATGACGCAGCCTGCTATGATTGTTCCCACACGGGTTCAGCTCGAGGCAAGGAGATCAACGCTTGGCAGACCGCCTGGCACACCTGTCGATAAGTGTAAGGACTCCCAAGCCCGCATCACTGAAGTGAGAGACCTCCGCCAACCCCCGGAGTGACCATCAAATCCTTGGGTTTATGGGACACGCGTTTGGAGCTCGCCGTACTCGTAGATATACGAAGGCAGGCTTTGATTGCCAACGGCGTTGAGCACCACATGGAGTGGTTTGGTGCTCTTGAGTGAGCTAACCGCGCGTTTGACGACGTCGTGCGGCGTACGGTTTGCTCTTACGACGAGGAGAAGGCCATCGGCATGCCCCGCCAACACATTCATGGTCGCTTGAGCAAGAATGGGAGGAGTGTTGAGGAGAATGAAGTCGAACCGGTCTCGCAGCCCCTGCAACAGAACGGATAGTCGGTCGGTCTTCAAGAGTTCAGTGGAGTTGACGACCCGGTTTCCGACGGGAAGGATCCAGCAAGGTGCCTCGCCACACCCCACCAGGCATTCGTCGATGTCTACGTCGTTTGCTAAATAGTCGGCAAGCCCGCAATTGCAGTCCTCTTCCGTAAACTGTTGAAGTCCGGGAAACTTGAAGTCGCAATCGATGAGGAGCACCCGCTTGCCCAGATCCCGGGCCAGTGTGTACCCGAGATTGATCACCGTCGTGGTCTTCCCCTCTCCTTTCACTGCACTCGTCACGGCGAGCACAGTGCACCGCTCTTTTGCGCTGATCAGTGAGAGCCGAGTGGCGGCGACTCGATATTGCTCAGCCACCATTGAACTGGGAAACCATTTCGCCACAAAACTCTCTTGAATCGCCTGCCCATTCGGCAGGCCGTTGCCCTTGGCCTCTCTCCGTTCTGGAAGGAGGGGGTCGCCGCCTAGGCTGAGCTTTGCTTCCCTGCCAAAGGGGTAGGTTGGAATGAACCGCCTCCAGGTCCTGTAGGCGGACTCGAGACTGAAGTCGGGGATAACGGCAAGTAGCTGCGGGCCGAAGAGCATTTCGATGTCTTCAGGTCGGCGGAACTGCGGATACAATTGTTCTACGAGCACCGCCATTCCCATTCCGAACGCGCAGCCGAAGAGCAAGCCAAGAATGAGCACGCGCGGCTGGTTCGGTCGTTCGGGAACACGAGGAAACCTGGCTTCTTCCAGAATCCGCAGCTGGGCGCCCTTTTGTCGCTTCTCCAGATTCTCCGCAACCAGCGCATGTAGACGTTTGTCCAGCAGTGATTGATAGCTGCTCTTCAAGTTTTCATAATCCCGCATCAGCGTGAGTAATTCCTGCTCTACCGTTGGAGCCGTCTCCACGAGATTGTCGTACTCCTTCTTCTCGGATCGAAGTACCCGCTGACGTTCGAGGAGCAATGCCCGCTCGTTCTTGATTTCCGTCAGCTGTTTCTTGAGATCGTGGTAATAGGGGTCCATCGCCTGCTCATCGGACTTGTCACTTTCAGGGTCGTACTGCCGGCGCAATTTCTGCTCGAGCTGTTTGATTTCCTCCCTTGTGAGTACGACTTCGGGATATCCGTCCCAGAACTCGGCTTCCAGTTTGGCGAGCTTATCTCGCAGTTCATTCAGTTTGGCGAATGACGGATTGGGTTGGACGGTGCCATTGACCAACGTGGGAATGATCACCCCGAATTGTAGATATTGGTCGATTGCGCTTTCGACCAATGTCAGACGATCCGCGTGGCGCCGCAAAGCTTCGCCAACCGCATTCAGATCATTGTGCAGACGGTCCAATACTCGAAGGTTCGTCTCGAGCTGCTGAGGGAGTTGCCCGACATGCTGGGATTTGAATCGACTAATTTCCTCCTCTTTCTTGTCTATTTGAAGCTTGACTCTGTTCACCTCGATATCCAAAAACTCCGTTGTGCCTTCCGCGGCATGCGTGCGGTCCTTGAGGTCCTCCTCGATCAGTACGGCTGCAATGCGGGAAGAGACGTTCATCGCCGTGGCGGGGTCCTCATGGGCAAAGGAGACCGTAAACGCGCCGATGTTGTTCGGACCCGCCACAACCCCTTTGCTCACCGTGGCGACCACGATCGACGCGTTCATCTTGCCGATTGCCCACTCGGGGCCAAATTCCTCGACCTCCTCTGGATAGAGATTGAATTCCTTTCGGATTTCCTCGAGGCGTGTTCTGTTTCGGACTTGCGTCTCAATGACAAAAATGCGTCGCTCAAAATTGCTGTTAGCTTCAGCAGCTCCCTGGACATAATTCTCCGGGATCTTTTGATCTTCCAGAAGAATCAGCGTCTCGGAGCGATAGACTTTGGTTGCCAGCTTGCAATAGACGACGGCGACTGCCACGGAGAGAAAGACGGCTCCGATCAAGATCCATTTCCGGCGCAACGCCATACCCCAGTATTCAAGAAGCATGGAAGCCGCGGAGCTCGTAGGATTGGACGTCATACTAAGAGACATAGGTTCCACCTTGTCCATCGCTTTCTATCCATCATGGCCGTGATCGGAGGAGCGTCGTCATGGCGATCGCGGGGAAATGATGGGTTGAGCGCCTTCGTGATTGAAGGCCAGACGCTCTGCTCCGCCTCCTGATCGAGCGATCGAATAGGCCGGCTCCTCCTCAACCCAATCGGCATCCGGAGTTGTAGCGTCCTCCTCGGTGTCTGGGCGATGAAAATCAGGTACGAGATCGTGCAGACGGTCAATACCAGTGGCACCGTTGTTCAGATAGGCGGCTGCCTCGAGGGCCATCATCATGGCGGATACCTCTTCGGCGCCGGCCGAGCCCATCCGCCGGATTCGAAGGATCTTGTCGATTGAAGACCTCTCAACTAATTCCCCCACTCCAACGAGTTCCTCGTGCAACTTCTCACCCGGCCGAAGACCAACGAACCGGATAGGAATCTCCCGCCCCGGCAAGAAACCCGAGAGCCGAATCAGGTTGCGTGCTAGATCGAGAACCTTGATCTGCTCCCCCATGTCCAGAACGTAGATGGCGCCTTGCTCTTTTAACGAGGCGGCTTGCATGACGAGATGGACCGCCTCTGGGATGAGCATAAAATAGCGACGGATCTCTGGGTGCGTCACCGTGACGGGACCGCCGTCTTTGATTTGTTCCTGGAAACGCAGGAGAACGCTGCCGCTGCTGCCCAACACGTTGCCAAAGCGAACGGTGAGGAAGCACGTCCGGCTATGGCGTGCCATATCTTGGACAATGAGTTCGGCGACGCGCTTGGAGGCCCCCATTACGCTGGTCGGATTGACCGCCTTGTCCGTTGAAATCAGCACAAAGCGTTCCACGCCGAATCGGTCGGCCGCCTCTGCAACCAGGCGCGTGCCCATGCAGTTATTCTTGATGGCCTCCGTAATATTCATCTCCACTAACGGTACATGCTTATGCGCCGCAGCGTGGAAGATAATATGCGGTCGGTATTGCTTGAGGATGACCGAGAGCCGACGTGCATCGGTGACGTCACCGATGACGGGGTGTACACAGGCCGAGAGGCGGCGATCCTCCAGTTGCTTGGCGATCGTATAGAGACTGTTCTCATGGCGCTCGAAGAGGACCAATGCCTCGGGCTGCAGCCCGGCCGTTTGCCTGGCAAGCTCAGAGCCAATCGAGCCTCCAGCTCCCGTAATCATGATCCTCCGGTCTTGAATGAGGTTACGCAGGGCATTCGCGTCCAGGCGTATTTCAGCGCGTGGCAGCAGATCGCTCATATCCACGCTTCGGATCTGACTGAGACTCGTATGGTCCGCCAGAACGTCTTTGAGGCCGGGCAAGATCTTGATGGTCACTTTAAAGGGCTCGAGCTCGGACACGATCTTCCGTAGCAGCGCTTGTGGCATACCTGGTATCGCCAGAATGACCTCATGCGGCTCATGCTCCACGACCAGCCTTTGCAGGTCCGGCAGAGTTCCAAGCACTTTGACGCCATGAATCCGCTGATTCAGGAGTGCAGGGTCGTCGTCGACGAACCCGATCGGGCGGTATCGATAGGAAGGGTGCATCCGCATCTCTCGAGCAATCCGTTCACCCGAGTCCCCTGCCCCCACGATCAAAGCCTTCGTTTTCGAGCGGAAGACGAATCGGTCGCGCAGGATTCTATTTGGAAGCCGCACTCCCGTGACGAAGCCAATCAGCAAGAAGGTGTCGATGACAAAAATCGAACGAGGGTATGCATACAGGTGCATCCCCCAGCGCACGAGAACGTAGAAGGCCACCGTGCTCGTCGTCACACCGGCGAGGATATTCTGCATGTCCCACATGCTGACATATCGCCAGAGCCCCTCATTCAGGCGGAAGGCGACGAACGCCATGCCGCGTATGGCCACTAGCCAGGGCGCCATCTCTACGAACAGCGCATATTGATCGGACGGAATCTCTCCGTCGAACCGCAACCAAAATGCTAGGTAATTGGCTGCAATGATCAGGCCAATGTCCAACATGATAATGAGGGGCCGCCGCCACTTTAGAATCATCGCTTTTATGCGGCCTGTCATGGACCATGATCTAATTTTAGCCGGGAGGCTGGGCCCGGCTAAATCACAGAACACGAAGGGCACCCCGAGGAGCTTCAGCAGCGTTTGAACGATAATGGCCAGGTCAAGCGCCACGGACGCATGTCTGACATACAGCCTTGCCAACCCGATCTTTTCCGGGAGGATCTGTTGGCAGTAAGCTATCTCCGGCTGCTCGGCGCACGCCAGGATGCCCGCTTCGTCGAGATATTTTAGTGAAGCCAAATCGGTGAGGCCCGGCCGTAGCACCAAAATGTCTGCAAACTCGTTCCGAAACAGCTCGACATAGCGAGGCACTTCAGGCCTCGGGCCGACAATGCTCATCTCACCTTTGAGAATATTGAGGAGCTGAGGGAGTTCATCCAGTTTTGTCCTCCGCAACCAGCGACCCACACGAGTGATTCGCGAATCCGCTCCGACGGTGATCGAAATCCCCGACGTCTCGGCCCCGGCGACCATTGTACGGAATTTGAATAATGAGAACGGTTTGAGATTCTTTCCCACGCGCATCTGCGTGAAAAACACGGGACCGCGAGAATCGAGCTTGATCAGGGCTGCCAACACCAGCCACAGCGGCCAAGTCAGGAATAGTCCGACCACGGCTGCCAGCAGATCAAATGCGCGCTTGATCATCGCCGATGTCCTTTCACGAGGCCTCTCACAGTTCTCACGACGCGCTGGAGGTCGTCCTCGGTCATGGTTGGGTAAAGGGGCAGCGAGATGATGCGCTGAAACGCCGCTGTCGCAGCCGGCAGATCGTCGGGACGATAGCCCCAGGTGTCCCGGTAGTACGGATGCAAGTGGAGGGGAATGAAATGGACGCTGCACCCAATCCCTGCTTCGTTCAGACGGCGGATAAACTCATCCCGCCCGATGTGCAACCGGTCGAGATCGAGTTGAACGACATACAGATGCCACGCGTGTTGGACATGATTCGCTGCCCGTGGTCGTTGAATTTCAGGGAGGTCGGCAAAGCCCTCATCGTACAAGGCCACCAAGCGTTCCCGCGCTTTCAGAAATGCGTCGCACCGTCCAAGCTGCACAAGTCCAAGGGCCGCCGCGATGTCCGTCAGGTTGTACTTGAAACCGGGCGAGAGAATTTCATAGTACCAGGCTGCACCGGCAGCATAGCGATTCCACGCGTCGCGACTGAGACCATGGAGGCTCATCGTCCGCATTCGCGCAGCGACGTTGGCATCATCCGTGGTGACCATCCCGCCCTCTCCGGTCGTGATGTTCTTGGTGGCATAGAAGGAAAAGCAGGTGGCATCCGAGAGACTGCCAACCATGCGGCCACGATAGCGGGCCGGAAAGGCGTGCGCGGCATCGTCGATGACGCGCAGACGCCGTGCGCGCGCCACCGCCCGAATGCCGTCCATGTCGCAGGGATGCCCGCCGAAATGCACCGGGATGATGGCCTTCGTTCTCGTAGTCACTGCCCGCGCGACAGCGTCGGCGGTCACATTCAGCGTATCCGGCGCGCAATCCACCAGCACGGGTTTGGCTCTCAGATATGCGACGACCTCCGCCGTGGCCGCGAACGTCATCGTCGGGACAATCACTTCATCACCCTCGCCTACTCCGTTCGCTTCAAGCGCAAGATGTAAGGCGGCGGTACAGGAGTTGACGGCCACCGCATACTGCGCCCCGACCTTCGCAGCAAACTCGCTTTCGAACTGCTTCGTTTTGGCCCCTGTCGTGAGCCATCCGCTCCGGAGCACATCGACCACCGCGGCGATCTCGGCGTCGCCGATGTCGGGCTTATGAAAGGGTATGAATTCGGGCATAGGAAGTCCCCACTTCAAGGCGAATCGATTCGTCTGGATCAGGGCGAGCGGAATACGGAGAAAACAGGGCGAGACCTAGCGGCTACGAACGATTGAGGCCAAGTGACCAACGCCCGTAGAATGGGCTGCCGATTCCATGGGAGTCACGGCGCCCCTGTAGATTGGGTCAGATAGATCGGGACCATCCACGAACGGACAATAGTCTCTTCATACCGACATGAACCCGATACGTCGCATCTCGATGAGAAAGCGAAGCGTGCTGCAATTTCCGTCTGAGGAGGCAGGGGCTTATTGAGCTAGACCCTTACGCTCGCCACCAAAGACTCAAAGGAGCGAGAGCCAGGACGATCACCGTGAGCAGGACCATTTGGATCGCGTGCCGAGGATGGGGAGCACCCCCCACCAGTTCGCTGGTGGCCGCTGACGGCGGCAACATCGAATGCTCTTGCCAGCGAAGTCCAAACCAAAACAACCACAGAACCGTGAATCCATAGATGGTGTAGCTGAAGACTCGATGATCGGCTCCCTCGGTGATGCCGAGATAATCCCCGACCATGACACCATACGCGCGAAGTCCATTGGCCAGTATCAGGACCACGGCGCACACTACCAGGAATAGCCAGCGGCGTATCGGCTGCCGATACACGAGCGCCGAGAAGGCATAGCCGACCGCAAGACCCGGCAGCAGATACCGCAAGCCCCCGCAATCCGGCGCGACTTCCCATGTGCCAGAGGGAAGCGTGATGAAATGCCCTTCGTAGAGATACGGGATTCCGGTCACGCCTAGGCCGACGACGATCATCTGCCCTGTCAGATCCTGGAGCCAGGGTTCGAATGAGGTCCCGACAGGAAGCATGAACACGAGAAACCCCAACGGCCAGGCCAATTGTCGCACGACATCGCTGCCCATGATGGCCCAGAGAATGCCCGGCAACATGGCAATCACGGCTACCTGCTGGAGCCAATCCGAGTTGGTAACCGTCCCTGCCACCCATAGAGCGCCGGTCAGCGCCAAACAGACGAGCCCCATGGCAGTCGGAGCGGGGATCAGACCAACCAGGCTCGACCGTCGACACCAGAGCAAATAACCGGTGGCAGGAAGCACCAACACGCCGTGGGCAAATGTTCTCGAGCCGAGCCAAGCCTGCGTCATCGACATGATTGTTGACCAGTACAGCCAAACCGCACACAGGATTGCGAGAATTGCGCTCACCGACGCTTGCTGCCATGGAGTGAAACGCCGAGATCCCCTATGAAGTACAGCCGGGGTGGGATGATCTAAACTCTGGCTCATACGAGCGGGATCCTGGGATCGAGCGCGTGTCGAGAGAAACGGCTGCCCAAAGAGTTGTCTCGTTTCGCGTGCTTGTCCGAGAGATTCGCAAGCACGCTCTTCGCCTGGTCGGCATGGGAATCTGACGGGCTCACAGCAAGGAACCGCTTCAGTGCCTGGGCAGCTTCAGTTCCGCGACCGTTCCGGTATTGCGCCATGCCGTAGTGATAGAGCACCACCGGACTGTCGGGCATACGGTCGAGGGCCTCCTTCAGCAATGCGGCGGCCTTCTCGTATCCTTCGATGTGGTAGTGTACCCACCCCAGTGTGTCAGCCACATGCGGGTCGCGCGGCAGACTCGCTCTCGCGGTTTCTGCATAGGGGAGAGCGCGATTCGGGTTACGACGATGCTCGAGCAACAACCAGGCGAGATTGTTCGCGGCCGGGCCGAAATTCGGCTCGATCGCAAGCGCGGCAAGGTATTTTGCCTCTGCACGATCAATATCGCGGCGCTGCTCGTAGAGCACCCCTGCGACCATCAAAGCCGCAGGATTCCGCGGCTGCTTCTCCGAAACGGCCTCGAACTGGCGGATCGCGTCCGCCACCTTGCCCCATTGCACATACAGTACCCCGAGATGAATGTAAGTAGCTAGCAGCCCGCTATCGATTTTCAGCGCCGTCTTGTACGCGGACTCCGCTTCCGCGAATCGGCGCGCCTGGGCTAGAAGTTGTCCCATCAAGTTGTGGAGCCGTGGTTCATCCGGCATCGTCGCGAGAAGGCTCTCGACGCGATCACGGGCATGCTGAGCCTTCCCCTGTACGACCAACAACGAGACGAGCTGATCGAGGGCATCAAGGTCGGGGGAGCGACCCTCGAGGGCTTCCTCAAAATGAGCCAACGCCTTCTCGTCGCGGCCCCGGACGCGTAACGCCATCCCGAGCCGGTAATGGATTCTCGGATCATCGGGAGTCATGCTCGCTACCTGCTCATAGTACGGCAAAGCTCGGGCTCCATTCCCGTTTTGAAGGTATGCATCGCCCAATACTTTTAGGGCTGCGAGAGCTTGAGGATTGAGCCGTATTGCCTCCTCTGCTTCCTTGATGGCGACATGAAGCGCCCCATCGGCCAGGTACACCTGGGCCAAATTTGTATGGATGTCGCTCGAATCTGGCGCGAGCGTCTTGGCTTCTCTGAGCGCCGCCAAGGCATCCGGTATGTTTCCCGCTTTGGCCAATGCGATTCCCAAGTACTGTTGAACGGTGGCTGCCCGTGGGGCATGACGGACCGCCTCCCGTAGCAGGGACAGCGCTTCATCGGTCCGGCGTTGGTCCAGACGCAAGCGGGCCTGGAGCACGTGCGCGGACACGTCCGTCGGCTGTTCGTCCAACCACGCATCGATGTGATGGGCGGCCTCTTCAATCCAGCCTGTTTCCAAATAGAAGGTCACCAACGCCTCCCGTACCACACTGGATCCTGGATCAAGCCGTTGAGCAGCTTGCAGTTCGGCGAGGGCGTCTTTCCCACGCCCTGTGGAATGATACAGCTGCGCCAGCGCGACATGCGCCATGGCATCGTTCGGTTGCACGTCGATCCATTTCCGATAGAGGGCCTCCGCCTCCACCATCCGTTTCTGTTTGAAACTGATGGCGGCCAGCTTGAGGTACAGCGGACCGCTTTGCGGTTCCACCTCAAGACCCTCCCGATACACTCCAACCGCCTCGGTCGTCTTTCCCGAAACCGCCAGCAGATCGCCCAGGGCCATGCGAAGACCGACGGAACGGGGCGCCTGCGCCATACCCGCACGAAGGATCTCTTCAGCTTGGCTATATTGGTGTTGAACCGCACGAAGTTTCGCCACTTCGAGGTAGCCCTCCGGTCGAGTGGGATCGGACTTGATCGCTTTCCCCAGCTCGATGAGACTGTCCCCATGGTTGCCATCACGAAGCCAGCTTTGTCCCTTGATCAGATGGGCCTCGGCATGAAGCGGTTGAAGAGCCAAAACGGCGTCGGCATGTAAGCGAGCTTTCGCAGGCTGTCCACTCAGCAGGAGGAAGCGGGCTAGCTGCACATGGGCATCTGGACGCGATGGATTCAGTTTGACGACACGAACCAGGGCGCGCTGAGCCGCATCGAGATGTTCCGCTCCACCGAGCTTGATGTGCAGGAGCGCGGCTTCATAGAGCGCTTCGTCGTCCTGCGGATTCTTCGTCGCTGCGTCGTCGTATTCCGCCAAGGCTTCTATATAACGTTCAGCGGCAAGGAGTTGACGTGCCCGCTCGTGGTGCACCGCCGTCGCGTCCTCGACAGGCTTCGACGTGCACCCCATGAGGCCGGCGAGGATGAGCGCCAGACATGGGCATGTGCGCAGCGAGAACGACATGTCGATCCCCAAGAGCTTCATTAGTGGGAGGCCGGACGTGCCAGCGCGTGACGAAGCCGGTGTCAAAGAAGGCAACATCGGCTTGAAAGCAGGAACGGCAGATGATCGTGAGCGTAATTAATTATAGATGCGAGTGAAGAAGCAGAGTCAGGACGAGATCGTGACCTTGGGAACGACATTCCCCTACGATGACAACCGTACGGCTACAGCTCTGCCCTTCGGCAGCCTTAGGCAATCGAGCGGACGCACGCTTGACGAACTCGCTTAGCGAGTTCGGTTTTTCCACTCTCGAAACGCCACTACAGCACCAAACCCGAGACCGAACAGGACAAGGGTGCCTGGGATAGGAACGCTGCCCTTGGGTGTGTTGTGCCAAGTCGTGGCGTATTGTTTGAACCACCAGAGCAGCCAGGCCCACCAATCCCCCGTTGCCAGGTGGCCCTTCAGTGAAAATGCGCTCAGGGCGTTTGGGCCGTATCCAATTCCATAATCGAAGGCACCAGCTTCCCCGACGTTCGCCACGGAGAAGAGAAAGAAGATCGAGGCAACCAGGCTACACAGTGCAATCGGTCTCATGGCTTCCTCCCCTTGGGGTCAAATCTACTCGGTCTTCCCTACCAGGCATCATGCTTAACGACCATGCAATGTTCTCTCGCTATGCGGGGCGCCTGATTGCGCACTCAGCACGACGATGCCACGTCACGAACAAGGCAAACCCCGCTCCGAACAGCAGCAGCGTCCCCGGCAGCGGCACCCTACCTGCCACTTCAAATGAGCCTTCTGGTCCGCCGGCAAACTTCATTGCAAAGGTGGACAGCGCAAGGGAAGATCCGAAAGAGCCCGTCAACCGAAGTCCGAAGCTGTCGCCGGAATTCGCCTGCAGAGCTTCTCCGTTGGTGCTCGAGGAGCAGTTGGCGGAAGTGAATGTGCACACCTCGATGGTCTGGAAACCAGGAAAG
The DNA here is from genome assembly GCA_036984305.1 of Nitrospira sp. Lineage (NCBI taxonomy): Bacteria > Pseudomonadati > Nitrospirota > Nitrospiria > Nitrospirales > Nitrospiraceae > Nitrospira > Nitrospira sp. Next base: position 1,969,732 of record BQWY01000001.1, on the reverse strand, counting down.
GTCACGTCGTTGCTCACTCCGTCGAAAACCGCACCCGAAGACGTGAACGAAGCCGTCACGGCCGGATTGGTGTTGAATCCAAACGAACTCACCACGTAATTTGACGTGGTATTGTTAATCGTCACTCCCAGCAGCACTTCGCTTGAAGAGAAGCTGGACACGTTCATCGTGGCATTGGCCGTGAGCGAGTTGGATAAAGGAGTACTAAAGTTCCAAAACAAGGGAATCGTGCTGGGGCCGGTGACGGCAAAGCTGTCGGCCTTTGCGTCGGTCGGCATCAACGCCGCTGCCAAGCAGAAGAAGGCAGCCATGAGGTCGTGCACCAGAAAGGACGCACCTTCGGATCTCCGTTGAACTCCCCGCCCCAGTTCTTGTTGCATCGTGGTGGACTCCCTTACTTCCGGGTCTTGGTCCGGTGGCAAACTTCTTTCCGATATTGATTGCTCAAAAACATAACGAGCGGTGTCGTCCTCGGCCGTTCCTCAGGGCTCGCGTCGGCCGCCCACATCCATGGACTCCGTTCATCCAAACGGCAATTGGTATCACGTGCAGCATGCTATTAATGTGCGCCTCCCACACGGCGCAAGTCAATAAGGTTTTTGTGGTTCTTACGTAGCTGGAGAAGTGCGGACACTATCGGTCGCCTTGGAGCAGGATGCCCCGGAATCGTCAAACTCCATCCTGCGCGGTGGTCGCATTCCGGTCACCGGTTTGGCCATAGACGGCGGGTTCGGACTCAATCCATTGGAAGCCGCCGACCGTTCAAACATTAGCCCGGCAGTCCGGTATTTTTTCACCCACTGGAACCTAGCTGCTCGGGCCGAAAGTCCGGAGCGCTTCCACACATATCGGATCATCGACGGTGTCACATCGACGCCCTTCGCTTTCATCTCCTCCGCGAGGCGAATATAGCTAACGCTGGGATTCCGTTGAGTATTCATAAGAATCAGCTGCTCCAGGGAAGGAGGCGTTCGATTCGGCATATTTGGTGTGCGCCGGATCTTCGGTCCCAAGCCGTCTTTACCATATGCCTGATACGCTTTCTTCAGGGCGTAAAACTGCGATCGACTAATTCCCGCCAATTCGCAGGCCCGGCGGATATTCTTGAGTTCGCTACCCAAGGCGAGGATACCCAATCTGGCCTTAATTAATTGTTCTCGGTTGGTCATACGCTACCACCGTATGTGAACGAAATGGGTTGGCCCCACGTCAGATTGGCTCCGTTGCCGAACCTTCGTCCAGGGAGCCAACACTGAACTGTCCATGGATCTTCAACCAAATAGAATGTTGCTGATCCTTTAACTCAAGCGAAGCCGCTATCGCTATTGCCATTTCAGCGCACGTGACAATCTGGCGGGCATCGGTTACATTTCATCAGATCACTTAACCGGTATAAATTGCTTAGCACGTACAATTAAATGGCCAAGCATGGTTTTGCTCTCTCGAGCGTCGCCACTACCTGTGACATGAAAGCTGAAAAGATTGCCTAAAAAAGCGAGGAGCCGTAAAGCGATTAGATGACAGTCAAATACAGGACCGTATCTCCACGAAACGGCGCAGTAAAGCCCTGAACGCCCAGATTCGCCGTGGCCTACATATCCAAAGAGACAGCGGTGGACACTACGATGCGATCAACATAAGTCTCGCGCATGTCGACGGTGTCTGTGGCGAACAGGCCAGGTATCACGGTGAGCGTTTAAGATCAAAGACCGCTATCACGGTTAAACCTTCATCTCTGCGTGACCTGCGACATGGACCCCGTACCCTGCTCACCACGCGATAAGGAGCGCCCCAATAGACGAACGAGCTGTCCTCTCCCCTCGCGTCTGATCTTGTGGCCCCTCTCCGCCCACTCGCGTAGGCACCGTACCCAGCCATATTTGGATTTGTGGAACCAAGGCACTGCTACATCAGCGCCACCGTATTTGCGCTTGTATTCTCCGCCACCCCCCAAGTCGTAAATACGAATGTCCCTGCTCTTGCCAATGCGCATCGCATGCCACTGAAGCACTTCGTTGGGACGCAAACACTGGGAATGCCGCCAACTGGCTCCACCCCAAAAATACATGACGCCGCTCCAATACGGGAAAATTCCCGTGGCAATACAACGGCCCGTGCGATCGCGCGCGCGCAACAGGAGCAACTGCCCGATGGGCTGGAGATGGTATATAAGCCGACGGACCCGTTCGATGCCGTAGGTGGGCAGCAGGGCTTGTTTCGCAAAGACGTCCTGAAGCTGCGCGTAATACTCGTCGGCGAAGGCTGAGTCGTGGGCTTCCTCCACGAAGACGCCCTCCTTCTCCGCCTTGCGGATACAACGGCGACAGGCACTCGTCATCTTAGAGAACAGATCCGATTCGTTCTGGGAAAGATCCACTTCGAAGCTGCGATACAGCCGGTATCGGACACCGAGGTCCGCGAGATCCGTTTCGGTAATCTGCCGGTCCATCATCTCGAAATGCAGGCAACCCAGTTGGTGAAAGGCAAATTCCATGAGCGCCTCGATCGCGCCGCGTCGCACAACCCCCGGCGACAGCATTAGCCCCATATAGTCCGTGCTCCAACCGGGGAAGGGACTCCCGAGAATGCGCACCCCGTATTTATTGACGATCACACCGGCAAAGAGTCCGCGAACGTCGTCCCCATCCTTCAATCTGGCCAGGACCAGCTCTCCCTGTTGGGTCTCTGTGAGAAAGGCCAGCCAAGCAGGCGTCTGGAATATGGTTCCGGCCTGTTGGGCATCGGTCATTGCGGGCCAATCACTTCCTCCAATCTCCAGACGTTCCAGAACGTAAGTCATTCAGCACCGCTCGCTCTATGCGGGTTCTTACCCGATGGTTGGCGAACAGTACGGCGAATTCGCCTGCACAGGTGCATGAGGCGGAAGCGAGGCGAGGCAGGACAGTTGGGCGCGTTGGTCCCAGACGAGAACACTGGGCATTGCTTCAGAGAGGGGCCACACCAATTAACTTCTTCCACGAGTATGGAGAATTTTGTGCCAGAGCCATCTTCTCTCGAGGTCAGTTCGTTCTGACGGCGTAATGACATGACTGCCGCGCACTCGCTGGATGAAGTCGAGTAATGTGTGGGCCGGAACAAACCACCCGTTCAATCTGCTCAACCGCACCATGAGAGCTCGGAAACGTTCATTCATTCTTCCGTGCGCCAGAAATCCTTTGGTAAAGTGCGTGTACATGATGCATGCGCCACCTTCTATCGCGAGTCTATCTTGATTTTTCTCACACAGCATCGCAATGAAGGAGTCGATATTCGCTCCTTCTGATGCAGCAAACCAAGAATTGACATAGGGACGAGCAGGATCATGATACGGCATCACGGGACATGCTCGGAGGGTGTTGACGTCGCCGACCACAAAGTTTCTGACATACTTGATCCGCTCCTTACAGAGGTCGCCCCAGAATAGCGGGCTGGTTTCGATGTGGCCCTGAGAACGAGAGCTTTTCCCATTCAGATTCCAATGAAGGGCGTTGTAAAGTACCCGCTGCACACCTGACACACGGGCGCTTTCCCAATAAATACTTTCAGAGCAGCCAGAATGATTTGCCATTGAATGGGGGTCATGTCCGAAGAGCCGGCGAAATACTCCCAACGCGTGAGCCGTTTCTTCACGAGTGGACGTATGATGCGTCGCATTATGAAATGCTATTTCGAAACCTTGCTCTTTCAGACCCAGGATCAGCGCGAGGTATGGTGCCTCTTCACAGGTGGCGCCGCCGATTTTCGGCGTGCCCGATCCCCGGATCGGCCAGACGGCCTTCGTCGTCCGGAACCCTAAATCCGTAAGGAATGAATACATTGTCGAGGCATTCGCAATTGAATCTAAATCAGGATCGTCGAAAATCGTGAAGGCAAATGCCTTTCCATGGGGCCACTCGATAACCGGCAGCATTGTTTGTCTTCTGAGTGCAAGACTTTGTTTGGAACAGAGCGTTTCTCACGTGGGACAATCCCTGCCCCCAGAGCTGCGAAAGCAGCGTTCAACAATGCGTCAAAGCCGACAACGTGCGCGTGGTAGCCGGAACTCTCAAGGCCGACCGCAATGTGCCGACTGGCAGCATCACGAACTGGATCGCGATGTGTGCCCAGGTTTAGAGGTGGACGTGCGGTGCCCGATCAGCTTGGGCTGGCGCAATAGAGATATGTTGGCCATCGTGGTGTTTCGTGCGGCTCGCAATGTCAAGAAGTAGAGTATGCAATCTCCGGGCGATGGCTTTTCTGCTGTATGACTTCTCCGCCGCCAGTCGACCAGCCTGGCCGAGTTGTTGGCGTAAAGGCTCGGCAGCAGCGAAGTACCGGACAGCTTTCTCAAGACCGCGAACATCCCCATACGGAATCGCGAGGCCGGCCCCCGCTTCTCGAATGCGACGAGCAGCCTCACCTTCCCCAGCAAAGAGAATCGGCAGACCAGTCGCCATGGCTTCGTAAATTTTGCTTGGCACTGCACCAGGAATGTTGAATTTGAGTGTCAGAAATGCCACATCCGATGCAGCCAGAAGAGCAGGGATTTGTTCCTTTGGTTGTGGCCGCAATAGCCGCACATTGGATAAATTCTCACTCTCGATACGCCGTTCCAGGGATTCACGTTCCGCCCCCTCACCGACGAGTACAAACTGAACGTGACTCAGATCGCGAACTGTTGCGGCAACATCCAAGATTAACTCCAGTCCCTGAGCCAGCCCCATGACACCGGCGTAAATAAAGGTGATTCGTCCTTCATTGTGCAGCAGAGCCCGTGCCACGCCATCAGCATAGTGAGGGCCGAATCGGCCGATATCAACGCCATTTGTAATGACTTCAGCAGCGGTAGAGGGACATCGCCGTCGGACCGACGAGATAATTTCGTCCGACGTCCCAGTCACAAGGGCGGCACGGCGATAATAAGACAGTTCGAGCGCCTCAGCCAGAGCAAATACGAACCGATTCTTCACGACGCCCATAGACTTGGCCGTTTCCGGCCAAAGGTCAGACACATTAAAGATGATTGGAACATTCCACGCTTTGGACAAGGACACGGCAGACTGCCCAATAAACAAGGGAGGTGATTCAACAAACAGAACATCCGGTTTGTGGCATAGCTTTGTGCCCCAACGAATCACTGACCGGACAAAGGAGTAGTAGCAGATGAGGCGTTCCACAAAACCGCGTTGAGCAGGTCTGAGCGGTACCCGGACCACTGAAAGCCCTCCGAGAGTCTCGCGCAAGGGCGATGCGACGTTGTACCCTTCGAAGATCCGTCCCGTAGGATAATTGGGCAACGCGGTGAGAACCTCGACGTCCCATCCCAGGCGCAACAGTTCCTGTCCCAGCTCAAAGAGACGGGTCTGAGCAGCACCCATTTCTGGAGGGAAATATTGAGTCAGAAAAAGTACGCGTGGCATTGCTCACTACAGATGGTTATGCAAGCAGGCAACTATGAAGGTGGAGTCACGGCCAATGAGAGAAGCTCTTAATTCCTTCTCGGGCACCCGCCGTCAAAAATTACTTTTGAAGGAAGAGGACACGCTCAACAAACGTACGAATAACCCTCGTGAGCAGAGGCAACCGTGCTGCGAGGGCACCGAGTCGTTGGATGCGCGGTTTGTAACTCCTTTGCATGTAGGTCAGTTCTTCCCAACTATGGCGGAACGGAATGATGGAAAACAGCTTGCGATACTGCCGGCAGCTCAGGTACTTCAACCCTTCTTTCGCATAGCGCATATTCCATTCGACGATGTCACGCGACGGCCTGCCGTGCTGATACCGGTTGCGGATACCCAGCAGCGCCCATAGGTAATACCACCCACGCCGCTTGAACGGCTCGAAGCCACCCAGAGGCACGTAAATATGCGGTTCAATGATGGCTCGCCATTTGGCCGGGAAGACATGCACTGCAACCCCTCCGGGTTTGAGAATCCGATATTGTTCTCGAAACGCTGTGGCTTGATCGATCACATGCTCAAACACGTGATCCGAGATGATGAGATCGAATGACTCGTCGGGGTACGGCAGTATTCCGGTATCAGACCACCGAAACCAGTTGCGATCTTCTTCGTTGCGAAATTTCACTGGGATCGTGCGCCCCATCAAGACCCCACGATCATAACCGTAGGCATGGCGATACCCCATGTCCCGAAGTTGATAGACGCGATGGCCATCCCCACAGCCGAAGTCGAGAATGGCACTCTCACACGTAATCGGCATACCCTTGGCCTGACAAATCGCAATCTGTCTCACCTCTGGGCTGCGCATTTGTTTCGTCCAGAAACGGGATGATCAAACAAGGCCCTACCTGCTGCGAATTCCTTTCAGCCCCTATTGCAGTTCTCCGACACAAAAAGTAAGAGCACCATGCCATTGATTTGGTAAGTCGGGTCTCCAATAAATGATCACAGCACACATTTTGTGACCCAATCTCGAGCGACTCGGAAAGCAGCATCTTCCGCAATGACGGGAAGACAAATCGTTGCATACTCAGGGGGATGAGGCTACATTAGCGATTCGTATAAGGAGAATGAACGGCGGGTTTCCCACCGTTCAGTGGTGAACACTTTGGCATACAGTTCTGCACAGGAATCTAAACTCGATAAGGAAAACCTAATGGATAATCAAAAGGTTGTGACTGACAGTGAGGGCACGACTTGTGCTCTTCTACGGCCATCCAGATCGCGTGGGCACCTCGCCCGTGCACGTAACACCGGATGGAGACGCTACTGATTATGAAGGTTTCAAAGAATATACGTATTATTGCTCTATCATTACTGTCCGTATTGTTCTTCGGAGCCGTCAGGGCTCAAGCTGCCACGTACTATGTGGCGACTACGGGCAACGACGCTAGTGCCTGCGCGCAATCCCAGTCGACCGCCACACCGAGGCGGACCTTAGCGTCGGGTATCTCATGCCTAGCACCGGGCGATAAACTATATATTCGGGCGGGTACGTATGCGGAACAGTTGAACATCTCTGGACTGGGAAAAACAGGTACGGTAAATCAATGGCTCACCATCGCCGGGTACCCAGGCGAGAAGGTTATCATTAGACCTCCCGCGCCCATGGCGGGCTATGGAGCTGTCCGGTTACGCGGCATCAGCAGTTGGGTTCGCGTAGAGAATCTGGATATCGACGGCGCAAATCTTGCGGACTACGAAGGTTGGATCATTGCCTATGGTTCCCACGACATCATCATCGACAATGTCCGAATCTACAACCAGCATTTTCATGGGCTGTACATAGAGGGAGACAACATCACGATACAAAATTCTGAGATCCACGACCCTCGGACCGATTGTGTCGCTGGGCATCGGTACTATGGTATTTACTTCCACAACGGCAATAACGGCCTCATCCAATCCAACAACATCCACCGCAATGCTGGCGGCGGTATCCAGGTATATGGCGAATCTGGGAGCATCAGCAACACGACGATACGCGGTAACCGGATTCACGACAATAATTTTTGTCCTACGTCCCCTATTGGCGGGATCATCGTCGATCAGTATAGAGCTACCACTCCTCTCACGAATGTCTCCGTTTATAATAATCTAGTATACAATAACGGATCTCTGCCCGGACATGCTGTTGGTAAGACCCCCGGCATTACAGTTAGTACAGGTGGTACCGGCATAAAAGTATGGAACAATACAGTCTATGGAAATGATGGCCAAGGAATTGTTGTATATGGAGAATTGCTTAGGAACACGCTCGTTCAAAACAATATCTCGTATAACAATACCCTAAACAACATTCAGAATAGCGCGCCCGATACAATCATTGACCACAACCTCACTACCAATCCGTATTTCATCAATGCCGCCGGGTTTGACTTCCGTGTCCCTACAAGCAGCCCTGCAATCGATGCGGGCATAATTTTGGGACAGGTATCCATGGACTTTGCTAACAACCCTAGACCTGAGGGATTTACTCATGACATTGGCGCATACGAATTGGGAACGGATTCATTGGACACGACTCCACCAAGTGCACCAAAGGGCGTAGCGATCCGATGATTCTACGATGGCAATGGCAACCTATCACCTATTCATTCGACAATTCACAGACGACGGCCCGAAACTTGCCATTCGCTTCCCGAGGCACCATTTCCACCTGCTCCATAATGACATCCACCTCTCCCATCCTTCGTTGGAGCCGTTCGGCGATTAGTAGTTTTGTTCCCTCCTTGAAGTCCGGGGCGGAAACGTAACGTACCCGCAATCGATTAACGCTCTGCTGGACTATCTGGGCTTCACGTATCGGCAATCCATAGAAGACTGGATTCAACCAATAAACTCGACGGCCATCTTTTGCAATGAGGACATCATTGGTTCTGCCTTCTATTCGACCTACTGTTGGTAGGGTCCTCCCGCAACTGCAATGTTCTGTTTCTGGTGCTATTTGTCCACGATCCCCCACCTCATATCGAATCAATGGCATGTCGGGATTCAGCAAGCCTGTACAGATGAACCGTCCCGGTTTAGATGATCCTCGTTGAGGTATGTCTTCGGTGTCGCTAAAGATCTCCACCAATCCCGTATCGGGCCACAGGTGAAGTTTTCCATGCTGACATTCGCTCGCAGCTGCCACGGTTTCCGCCATGCCATAGGTTTCCCGAACCTGCGAACCAAGTGCGCCTGTGATTATACTTCGTTGCCAGGGATGAACAGGCTCCGCATTAGTGATGAGCATCGTGACGCACGTCAGAGGAAGTCCCGCCGCGATGATTTCTCGAGCCAGCACAGAAGCGGAGGAAGGGTAGGCTATCATGTGAGTTGGGCCATAACGATTGATCGCATCGGCGTACGCTCTGACATTTCTCGCACTGACATGGTTTGCAGATAGATACAGTTGGTTCATTGATGCGTTATACACCCAAAACGGCGGCTGCTTAGCTGCAACTGGCACAACAGGCTGTCCACCCAGAATCGCCCATCGCTGGTTGATACTCAATCCGTGCCACCGACGAATACGCGCCTCATAAATGGCAAAATAGGCGTGCAAAGTATGCTTGCTGGACCAGATTTTTAATGGAGTTCCAGATGTTCCGCTGGTATGGTCGAGATACATACGCTTGGGATTCCGATCCTCGGCAACAAAGGCAAGAGGGTTCTGACGAAGAGCATCCTTCTTGAGGATTGGCCAATTTTCCAAATACTCGTACGATGCCAAGTCTCCCTGCCGCCGACGCCCACTCCATTGTTCGCGATAGTATGGCACCTGCGTAGCTGCACGATGAAGCACATAGGCGAGACGCTCTTCTTGCCACTTTTTCCACTGCGAAGGGCTCCAGCTCTCTCGATCGAGAGCTTCCTCGATCAAGCCTTCTGTGTCGTTGCCGTATCGCCAAGATCGAAGATATTGCCCACGAAGGCTGGCTGCTACCGAACGCAACGGCGCGGGCAAATGATTGTACAGTTTAATCAAGGAATCATTCATGTGGAATCCCATTTCACAATGACACAGCTTCAGTTGGTCCTTTCGTTGAGGCGAGGACGTTTGCCAATAGCCGGCCGTTCCGCCGAAGATCGAACTTGTCCTCAGCGTATTTGCGTGCAGCCTCAGCGTAGGTTCGTCGTAGCGCAATGCTACCCAAGAGTGCCTCGATACCGTCAGCGAGAGCCTTAACATCTTTGGGCGGCACAAGCACCCCGCATCTGCCCCCATTGAGCAACTCAGGAACACCGGCGATCTCCGATGCAATAACGGGCGTACCCAGTGCCATAGCTTCCTTAATCACCGTTGGTACCGCATCGCCGAGGCCCATAGAAGGATGTACTAAGATCGTTGCTTGTTCCATAATCCTTCTCACCTCATCGATCGGAAGCCAACCACGCAATTTCAACCGATCATTGATTCTCAGCTGCCTGGCTAAGGCCTCCAAGGTATCCTTCTCTTGACCATCACCGATCAGCTCAATGTCAATGTCGATACCTCGGTATGCCAATTCGCGTGTCGCCCGTAGAAGGTACTCAAATCCTTTATATTTTTCTAAGCCGCCCACACCAAGGACTCTCTGCACCTGACGGCCTCCCGGTTCATATCGAAATTCGGCTAAATCCAGACCCAAATGATGCAGGTGGATCTTGTCTGCTATGGAATCAAAGATATCTGGGTAGTGTTCCCGTAAAAAACCTCTATTGAACTCGCACACGACAATGATATTGCTTGCATACAAGAGCTTCTGCCGCAGGAACACCTGGTTTCTGTAGAGGTCCGTTCCTGCATGGAGAAAGATAGATAATGGTATGGGCTGGCGTATCAAACGATTAAACAGATATGCGCAAGTTCCAGCATAGTTCCCCCAATATGCGAGGACGTGATCAAAGTTATGTGGGAATTGTCCAGCCCAGGCCATTGCTTTGCCAATGGCATACATGCTCTTTACGAGCGGCTCGGCGCCGAATCTAACCGCCGAGGCAATGATGGCGGCCGTATCTTGAAAAAAGCTGCTGAGCTTCTCGGACGGTATCAGTTTCGAGGATCGAAGGACCTGAGCAAGGTTGATATGATGAATTCTACTCCTTGGAAGGACGTCTTCTCCAAGACAATCCGGGACGTACCGCCAAAGCGCTGGGTCAAGCGGGTAAATTGGGAAGATATCTATATCGATCCCGGCTTCTATTAGGGACCTCATATCACGCGCGAAGAAAGTGTTCACACGGCCTGGGAATTGACTTGTAAAAACGGCGAGCCGCATTAGATTGGCTGAAGGTACGTAAGCGTATCGGAGTCGTTCAGTTTTGGGACAATGTGCCGAACGGCTGTTTCGATGTGGGTTTTTGGAGAACCAACAACACCTCGCTTGTTTGAGCGTCGACCGCATCGATGCGCTGGAATCGCGAGGAAAGGGCGGACGCCTGGAGTCCATGGGTCGTCTGGTCGCGTGTTACTAAGCGTACTTCAAAGCCCGCTCTCTTCGCGTGCGCGAGATGAGTGCTGATTGGCTCTCGGTTTAGCAGGAATTCGCGCTTTCCTCGGACCAGCTTCCATTGCCAATCCGAGTAGGCCCAATGTCCGTTCCAAAACGGCGACCGACCGTGGGCCTTAAAGTCAATGACATGAGACGCATAGCCGCCTGGCTTGAGCCACGCAAACATGGTGCGATACGTATCATCTAGTGCATCAACATGCTCGAGAACCGCTTGGGAGAAGATCAAATCAAGGGACGCCTCAGCGATGTGCGACGACGACGTCCAAGGAGCTCTATACCCCAACAAAGGAGCACTGTTCACGCCAGCCCTAACCTGATTGCGGATTTCTTCGGCTCTAATGAAAAACCCCGGCCAGTCGATAAGATAACTCGGAAATTCGTAGGACTCCATCCGCGGCCTGATGAGAGGAAATTCAATGTCGTCTGGAATCGGTTCTTTCTGAGAATACATCAACAGTAATGCGTCAAACATCTTTTCCAAGTCGGCCTTGGCTGAATAGGGGATGATGTCTAACCCCACATATTCGGATGCTCCCGAAAGCAACGCCGCCAAGCCCATACCAAGGGTGTCCCCCGGTCCCAGTTCCCCTATGCGTGTCCCTTTAATGTTGAATCCACATCGATCCAGTATGATGAGATGACGCAACCAAACCGAATAGCAGTAGCGAGCTGAATCCGACCCTCCGGTCGTTGCATGCCTCACACGCCATGCATTCAGCATAGGTACCCAGGTTAGTAATCCCGTCACGATGTGGCGCGTTTTCCAAGTATGTAACACGGATGTCCCTTAGGATCGCCGCCAGGTCAGTAGCTGCACATTGGCGTGATTGTGATAACGCCTATGTCGCAGCCTTCGTGGTCTCACAACTCTATCGCTGAGGCACGCTATCTTTTAGATAAAAGTATATGAGGTCCGTACGGATGAGGAGGAAGAACGGTATGCTATGGGCTCAACGTTGTGTCATCGGCAGCGAACACTGGTGACGTCATGTTTTGTTCATCACTCACCCATTTCCCACATACTGGTTATCCTGCCATCCCTCAGCGCGGTAGGCTACGAAATGTTCTGATCTGAAGCGATCGAGCCCGAATGTGTGCTCGGCCTTCATCCGGCCGGCCTCTCCCATTCGTCGACAGAGATCACGATCCTCCAAAAGGGTCGCGATACGATTGGAGAGGGCCACCTCATCATCTCGTGGGACCACGAATCCAGTCTTCCCATCGTCTACCAACCAGGGAATATCACCGGCAGCCGTTGCGACCACCGCCCGACCACAGGCCATGGCTTCGAGGACAACGTTCGGACAGCCCTCAACCTCGGCTGTGTGTGCGAGAAAGCTCGCGTCCCCCAGTAAAGCGGGGATATCGTGCCGAACTCCGAGGAATCGAAAGGCGTGTTCAATATGGAGTCGCTTTACCATCGCCTCGAGCTCTCCCAACAGGGGTCCTGAACCAACGTGCCTGACTTCAAGATGAGTGCCTTTCGAGGCGAGCAGCGCGACCGCTCGAATCAACCGATCCCAACGTTTACGAGAATACAGGCTTCCAACAGCTAACACATAGCCGTGTTGCGGATGAGACCGTGGGGAAAACTTCTCGAGGTCGACTCCGTTCGTAATGACGTAGATCCGCCGAGGACGAAATAACGTCGCGGATTGTCTCGCCGTCTCCTCCGCTGCAAAGCTGTTGTACATTTGGCCGGATGGCCATCGCCCAGATAGCCGTCCCAGCAGTTTCCCCGCATGCTGTCGTTCGAACCAGAATGTATTTTGGATCGATCCCATAGGGATCGTTGCCGTACCGCGAGCCGCCCACCAAGCTGCAATGTTTGTGTAGAAGGAATACGAATGAATCACCTCGGGTCGCACAGAAGACACCAATCGCCGAAGTGCTCGTACCTTACCCAATCGGGATAGGCCATTACCCAGAGGGACCACTGGCACCCCAAGGGCTTCGATGGCTTCATTGTAGTGATCACCCGGAGTATACCGCCATACGACGACCGCCGGTTTGTAGCGACCCCTATCCATCACACGAAGAAGATCAAACAGTTGTCGTTCCAAACCACCGAGACTTAAGTGACCCACCAAGTACAGAAGACGACAATCCGATGGGACGCGTGGATCGAGACTCGAAATGCTGCCACTCATGACCACGTCGCCTGATGTCGACTCACAAGTGGCTGCTGAGGCGCGATGAGGTAGCATTGTCGTTACTCACGCTTCATTCATTTGAGGAATCGTTCGTAGCCAATGAGGATGCCCCTGCATGATGGCGGAGGTAAACACCACCACAACCCACGCGAACATAAAGAAATTATCAGCGAGCATAATCTGGATGAACGCGAAGGCTACCAACGCTGGAATTATTGTCGCTTCTCCCACCGGGTACCCCTTCATGATGTGCATCGTGTTGATTCCCACTCTGGCCAAATAGCCGAGGAAGCACAACAACGGAATAAGTCCACCGCCGAGGCCTATATAGAGCAGCGCATTGTGCGGAGTGTGTGCAAAGTTCCAGGCGGCCCGGACGCGGACGGCGTCCAAACCATACCCCGTCCACGGCGAATCGAGTAGACGTTGGAGGGCCGCAGGCCACAACTTCCCTCGCCCCGTCTCCTCTGTTCCTCTGATCGTGTAAAAGTCAATTGCCTGCTGGAACACCCCGGATTCATAGACCAGCGCCATCAGCACCACAACGGACACCGCTGGAAGGAAACCGTGCTTCAATGTCGAACGAAACCCAACGAGACAGGCCAGAACAATTCCTAGTAGGGTTCCCCGACTGACCGTAAGTGCGACGATATACAGACTGATCAGTGCCAACGCCCAAGTGAACATTCGCCTGGTAAGAGTCCGAGATTGCAGACCCCAAAAAAGAAAAAAGATGGCGCAGAAACCAAACCACATTGCTAGCGTGTTTGGATTAGAGATGGACGTTCCACTTGCCCCAAACCGAATGAAGCCCCCTCCCGAACGCGCCTGCATATAGGGGATGGCACCCAGACCTATGATGAAGGCGGCCATGGCGAAGCGATTCAGGAACCGAGGTCGTAGCGACAGTACTTGAACAATACAGACGGTGAAGAGCCACCCGATGAAGACCATGCTGCTCTCGAGTGCGCGCCCACCATAGAATAAGAACTGCACCGCAATGATAGAAATTCCCATACAGATGGCCGGAGCGACCGGTGCATATACTCGTGGGGCACGAGCTCCAACGCTCGCTACGCAAGCTGCGGCTAAAAGGGCCAATAACGCCCCCCCAACCGATGGAATGACGATCCCCCATGCCTGACCGAGCATCGCGTACCCGAGAATCCCATACCACGTATACTCGAAAATCGCGGGTGGACTTGGCACCGGCTCCGACGCGTCGCCTACCCGATCGTCCACCGGGAGCCAAGTGCCCATGCCAAGTTCTCTAGTCATGATCGAGGTTACACGGTTGTAGGTCTAAGCGCTGCGGCAAGATGGTAATTCGGCCGTCACGGCGTCGCCGATTAACAGACTTTTTCACTTAAAGAACGGCGCTTCGCAATTGGTAGTTTCAACCGAAGAAGGCTGGCCGTCACTCCATCGCAAAGGCTGAGTGTAGTGGTAAACCCGTCTGCTGCTTCCATTGTGGGACAACGTTCTCCCCACATTCGGGCAGGAAATGAAATACTCGCGGCTAAATACCTTCATGACTTTAAGGTCGGTACCTGCGAACCTGACATTACACTCTCTTGCACATCGAGCCGATGACGAAGCGCATCGGTGAAGATCTTTACGACAGCGGTTTCATTGTGCTTTTCAGAAATATACCGCCGCGCGCGCAAAGCAATCCGTTCGCGTTGATCGGGTGACGCAATTAATGCATTGATATCGGTCACCGCGATATTGACAGTCCTCGAAACTTTGCCAAGCCCCACTTTTTCAATGATGCCGTCGGGATCGACTTTCAAGGTTACGACAGGGGTGCCGCTTGCCCACGCCTGCATAAACGTGTTTGGGAAACCCTCTTCATCAGACGTACAGAGCAGTACGGCCGCATTGGCGATCACCTCCATGGCTTCGTCTGGCTTAACGCGGCCTCGGTAATCCACATTCGGCAATTTGCTCAATGCTTCGACCATACCAAGGCTATACTCGGCAGCAGTCTGATATTCGGTCGGTCCACCGCAGACGATAAACTGTATCTCCTGTGCTCTTTTTGCGAGCTCGATGAGTAGGTCGGGTCGTTTATGCTGACGCAGTGTGGCTATCCAGGCAACATACCCTCGGCGTTGCGCGTGAGGCTTCACCGCCGATGGAAGCAAACCCACTTTAGGCAGCGTGCAGGCCTTTGCTCTTAACCGCGGGTGAAGCATCAGAAGTTGCCCGGAATGTTGAACAAAGATCTTATCGGTTCTCCGAAGTCCCCACGCATAGAGCGGCCACAAACGCGAGCGGGAAAACACCCCCCGCCGGGGCTGTACATCAGCATCCAAGCAAGCATGGAAAATCGTACCAACGCCAAGCCATTTCCCAATTTCCACAAGCGGCCCGAACAGATGGCTGCCTCCCCCCCAAAACAGCCAGTCCGGTCTCTCAGACGATAAGAATCGATACCATTCCATTAAAATCTGCCCGGGTGCTAGGGGACCTTGCCCGATGCCAATGTATTCGACTCCCTCGATCACATTTCGTTCCTTCAGTGCTAGTGCCCCACGGACAGCAACTTGCACCCTCCAGCCGGCTCTAGCAAGGGCTCGCGAGAGTATCCAGATATTACGTTCCAAGCCTCCATGCCATTCGCCGCCACCCAAGGCGTACTCATAAGGGCCATCATTGAGAAAGGCGATCTTCATACCTTGACCTTATGCGCCATGGCCCATGCAAGGAATACGAATGGCTTCCAAAGTTGCCGGCCAGTTCCACGTGCGGACATACTCTTCTGAAGGCGGCGAAGATATTGCCAGTTGAACAAATCGACGTTCTCTTCTCCCCATTCGAACACTGCCTCAACGGCAGGCCGCCAGTTACCTGTGAGCCAGCTAGCAAGAGGCACATTAAATCCATGCTTGGGACGATCCCAAACTTCTTTCGGAAGCACACGCCGTGCAATGGGCACCAGCAGAGCCTTGAGCGTGCCGCTGGCAATCTTTGTCTCACCCGAAAGCGGCAGAATGTGATCCAACACCACATTGTCGAGATAAGGCACGCGTACCTCCAAGGAAGCCAGCATGCTCGCGCGATCGGTTTTTACCAGACAGTTTTCGCTCAGGTAGGTCTCAAGGTCGGTTCGTATCAGGAGATCCGTGTCAAAACGCAGTCCATACCGACTAGCGCGGCGCTCCCAGGGCTCGAAGTATTGGTCCACCTGTGCTGGCTCGTGATAAGCGGGCATCAAGATTGTTTTCAAGTCCTTCTCGAACACGGGAAAGTCCCCATAGCCAGACAACGACCATCGGATCCGATCTTGAGAAGAAAGGGTGCGCCAGTAGAGATGCGATACGCCGCGTGGTCGCCAGGACAACGCGCCTAGTGCTTTGTGCAATAGTGGCTGGAATGGAATCGCCTCTTGGTTTAGTCTTCCAAGAAGATATTTAGGATATCCTCCGAATACCTCGTCGCCACCGTCACCCGAAAGCGCAACTTTCACGTGCGATCGCGTCAGTCTGGACAAGACAAAGGTCGGAACGATGGCCGGATCCGCAAATGGTTCATCGAGACGGCTTAACAGATCCAGCAATCTCTCGGAGTCGAGATCCTCGGCCGGCAGTGCAGTATGATCAGTACCGAACTGCCTCGCGACCAGCTTGGCAATGGAGGACTCATCGGATTCCGCATCCTTGAAGGCAATTGAGTAAGTGCGAATGGGTTTACCACTTTCCCTGGCCATCAAGGCGGCAATTAAGGAGGAATCAATGCCGCCGGAGAGGAACACGCCGATCGGCACATCGCTGATTAACTGACGCTTGACGGCTTCGCGCAGGAGATCCTCGAGCTCGAATTCATCGGGCGCGGTCAATCTGCTACTTTCCATGGGAGGAGACCAGTACCGATCGATTTTTAAAACGTCTCTTCCGAACTGCCAGTAAAACATGCAACCTGGGTCGAGTTTGTTCACCCTTCGAAGGATCGTCCGCGGGGACGGGATATAGTCAAATGTCAGAAGATCCCTTACCGCAACGGGATCGATACGGTGGAAGCCCTCCAGCGCCTTAAATGGTTCGAGCGTTGACGATACGATGAGGGCACCTCGGTCGAGAGCCCAGCACAACGGCTTGATACCCACACGATCACGCGCACCAAAGGCCATCGAGTGAACTCGATCCCAAATGACAAAGGCGAACATGCCGTTCAATCGGTCAACAATACGCCAGCCCCAACGACGATAGCCTTCCAGAAGCACCTCGGTATCTGAACGGGTGCGAAATTGGCTGCCCTGCTCTTCAAGCTCAGCGCGTAGCTGCCAAAAATTATAGATCTCTCCGTTGAAAACAATGACATGTCGTCCATCAATGCTCTGCATAGGTTGATGGCCGGTGTTGAGGTCAATAATCGACAGCCGGCGGTGTAACATCATGACGCCACCTTCACACCACTCTCCTCTTGCATCGGGCCCTCGGTGCTCCAGTTTCGCGAGAGCCTCCCGAGCTGTTTCCAAATCAATCCTCGGCTCGTCCTGTAGGAATGCAATGAATCCACACATGTTCGACCTTTCGGCTGGCGACGTGAGGACCGACCGAACCCCCACCGAATTGAAAATCAAACGTTGGTGCCTTGAATCAAGCGAGGTAACACACCCGCCTCAGCCGTCGGCGTGACCGAGCCCGGCCTCAATGTTCAGGCGGCTTGATGGAGGGAGGATTAGATTGCGCAACTCTTGAAGGGACGCGCTCGCTACAGGCCGCTCTCCGAGATGTCATTCAACTCCGAATCACAAGTCAAGCGTGATAGTTCACCTGTAATCCGAAGGGGACATCTTTGATCCCTGGAATGACAGCTTGCACCGGAGGCTGACCTTCAAGCACGCGAACCAGTGCCGCAGTTTGTCGGGCTGCTGAGTAGGCTTCACAGGCTGCCCGATTTGGAACGAGACTCTCGAGTACCCGGTTCGACCATGCATCGATGACTCTCACAAATGCGGCCACGATTTCATCCGGAGAATCGGCATCCGCAATCATTGCGTTCCCAACTTGGCCGAGTATCCGGCGCGTTTCGTCACCCGGCACGATTCCAATGATTGGCCGGCCGGCTTGCAAATAACCGAACAGTTTCGCGCCGGCGACCAGTTCGTGGCCCTTTCGGCCTGGAGTCCTGCCTAATACGAGCAGCGCATGGGCTCCTTCCTGGAGCCGGCGGACTTCTGCCTGTGAGGTGGGCGGCGCTGTCTCAACGAGATCCTTGATGCCGAGGTCTGCAACCCTCTCCTGCAATTCCCGTAGACCTTCACCGACAAACAGCAGTTGTAGTCGGCTGGCACGCTGAGGGTCTTTGCCCTTGAGTCGTACGAGACCCTCCAGCAGAGTATCGTAGCGGTAGGTGTGCAATGTGCCGGCATATAGGACCTTACAGCGGGTACCCGGTACATGAACAAACCTTTCTACCCGTCCTTCGAACCCATTTGGGATGATGTGAGTCTTATTTCTGTCCACGGAGCCGGGGAAAGCGCGGACATAACACTCGGCGATAGAATCAAACATGAACACAATTGCCTGTGCCCGCTCGAACATGCGGCACATCATTCGGTGATCGGCTTGCTTTGCCCAGTTTGGACGTCTGACCTCTTCCGCATAATATTCCAATCCCCAGGGATCTCGAAAATCGAGGACATACGGAACTCCTGTGACCCTAGACGCCCGGTAGGCGGCCAAGCCTGACGAGAGTGGCCCGATCGTGGCCCATATGACATTCGGCCTGTTTCTGCGGCAGGCTTTCTGTACCTCTGCGACTACAGGTCGTATCCAGGGCATCGCAAAGTCAGGACGGTACAGCCACGCCTCTGCCGTCCTGACGGCTTCACGCAGTTTCGAGCGCCACGGCGCATGATGTCCGGCCACAATCTGTCGTGCTCTCTCGGCAGGTGAGCCTGCTAGTTTGTTCTCCATTCGCGCGCCGCGCCATACTTGAATCGCACGCCACGGATCTCGATCCTTTACCCTCACAATCTGAGTAGCCGCAGGCACTTGACCGAGCAGCTGCGGATCATATCGTTCGAAACGATAGGGTTCGCAGCATATGACTGTCGCACGCCATCCCTCCCTTGCCAATCCTTTGAGGAACCGCAACGGCCGATAGGCAGCAGCACTTCCATCCGGCGGAAAATAGTAGGCAATCATGACCACTGATTTAGTGTTCATGTTCATGCGTACACAATTGTTATTGAGGCCTTAGTGGCAGTGCGTTGCGCTAGGGAGAAACCGCGATGGTGTGCGAGGTCTCGATGAGGCTATTGGCTGCGTGCTTTATCGCTTGCTTCGCAGAATTGTCGATAGGCGGCTGCCAGCGTTTCAGGGTCCCTAGATTTCCGCACACACCGAAGATTCAGCACCTGCTGCCGGTATTGTGGTTTGTCGGGCTTCTCTACTATCCGCTCTACAATGCGTTTCAATTCCGCATCGTTATCGAACAGATAGCCGATATCGCCATGTTTTTCGAACATTGCCTCGAATATCGGTATTCTCCTGGCGATGACGGGTTTTTCACAAGCAATAGCATCCAGCAGGACGCCGCTGGCGGATAAGGCATACGACGACGCCTCATGCGGCAGAACGATATAGTGAAGTGGCATGATCCCACGCACAAAGTCTAGTCGGCTCATCTGCATGCCAACCGGCTTAGTCGCAAGAACATCTGTGCTGTTCAGTTGTGGCCCATCTTTCTGGAAATGACCGATGGCGTGGAACTCAGCGCGACACCCATACTTGGCATTGATCTCATTGGCAATTTTTACGAAGCTTGGGAAGCCTTTTGCTCTATTCGCCAGTCCAAGAAATCCGAATCGGATTGGTACATGAAACTCCGGCATTTGGGATGTATTTTCATTCAGAGGAATGGGATGTTCAAGAACTGCGAGCTTACCAGACAGGAATGGAAGGCGGTTCACAACCGTGTCACGTATGGGTTTCTCCAGAACGATATACTGGATATTCGTATTGCCTAAAAACGTCAGAGCAGTTTTCATATCCTGAAACCGACGGAGCGGATGACGGTAGCGCTTGCCGACCACTCCACTGATTCCATGAAGTACGACCTGCGCTTGCAGCTTCTTAGGCCCAACAAATCGCGCAATCTTCAACGCGAGGACGGTCGAAGGAAAGGCTGACGTGAGAAGCAAACGAGAAGGCGAGCTATGAGTCAGGATTTCAAACAGACGCCGAATGAGAGCCAGTTCACGGAAGAATCGCTCACTATAGCTTGGTCCAGGAGGTATCGGGGCAATCTCACGCCAGACAATTGAACTAGCTAACGGCTGGCCCACCTGTTGTTTCAGAGCTTCTATATATAGTGCACTTCCACCAAAAGAGAGAGCCTCCCTCGGAAAGGCAGTTCGTATCGTCGCCAGCAATCCAGCGTTGAACGGCACGTGAGCCAGACGGTGAAACATTATTTCACAGACAAGAATCATTGTCGTTCAGGATTGCCCCTTGCCGGCCAATGACAGCAATGTTGGAAACGTATTTCTGGGGGCGACCGAAGCCGCCAAGATTGAGGTGGTTCAATGCGAGATGACAGCATAAAGCGAAAGGGATTTGCCAGGATGTCGATCATCCGCTCCTTTTCGAATATGTACGTGAGATGCGGTCAGAAATAGCTGGTTGCCCTTGACAGAGATGTGAGAGGTAAGACACCGCAGTGCGGTTCACGCAATAGCAAAACAGTGCACCCTCGAGGTGAGACCAGATTAGCGGGAAATGGAACTCCCGCCCTGTCAGCCTCGAAATCACACGCTCAATGTAGTAAACCAGAATCCACCGTCGCTTGGCTTTTAACAACTGAATAGAGTTCAACCAGCGAACAACTGGCCACAGCATGGACTTGAACCTCGCCATAACCTTCTCGTCTGCCAGGTATTTGAAGAATTCCAGCCTGAATGCCTTTCCATAGGGAATCGACGGCCGAGAGAAGATCACCACGGACCCCATTTTGGACTGACCGAACGCTTCCCTCGGAATACCGGCCTCTTCGGCAATCCGCCTCGGAATCGGGCGATCATAGCTGTTTCCCAACCGCCACGGATCCATCTGCTGTGACTCCGTAATTGCCACAATATCCTGCTTGCGCCTGGCTCCTATATATGGCAAGGGTAGATGGATGAAACCGACTACCAGACGGAATTCCGCCATTCCATGGCCTCCTACATCCCATCGCTTTAGGCTGGAATCCAAATAGGCTCGCTCGCCCAGGCACTTGGTCGTGTACCAGATTTCCCCCAGTGTCCCGGTCAACAGTACGCCCACATTCGAAATATTCCTTCCTATTTCCTGAAGATTCGCATCCTGGTTGTGATGTAGCGCGCAGTAGTAAAGATATTCTTCATCGAAGCTTTCGGCAAATGCACGTCTGTTGATGCGAATGCAATTGAGACCGAGCAACTCACATATCTCTCCACCGTCATCATCAGGCAAGTGTCCCGCATCATTGTGAGCTAAGTGACAAATGCTCTTTGCCTTAGATACGGTAAAGACCTTGTCTATCCCGTACGGACTAGCAAGGACGTTCACTGCAGTAGAGTCGTAGCCTTTGGATTGAGTGGACAGGATCTCCAGTCCTTGAGATCGATCACTATCGCGCGCATTGGCGGCTATGAGCGCATAGTTATATTGCAGGTAGTTCCGATAGTCCTCAAAGCAGAGGAACCGAGGCGGCATTCGTTTATCCGATTCGACGAGTTTGTCTCTAGAGACATCCAGGTTACGATACATCAGGCGTCGCACTGTTCCGGATCGCGTAGGAATGTCGCGACGATAATCATTTACTCCTTCCAGTATTGAACCGCAGATTTGTGGATATTCACGGCACTGAGGATCAAGAAAGTCCCGGATGCATGCGAGGAGCAGTGGCAAGGAATTGGATACCGTTACCTTTGCTCCGCTGTCCTCATAATACAAATAGTCTGTGGTGGATGCACTTGCTACGAACCGAATTGACTCGTCTCCGATGATGCCGCCGGTGCCGAATACGCAGTCCGTTTCGCCGAAAGCGCCGTTCCGGAAAGCGCCGTTCCAAACTCCCTCGATGAAAAATCGCGCCCGGACTTCTACGTGAGTGCCGTGCTGAAGGGTTACGCAAGTGCTCCGTCGATCTACTTCAGCCACCCATGCAAGTTTGGGTAACAGGTTATTTGCTAGAGCATTAAGTTGCATGGACTAGCTGCGTGATTCGTGGTGAGCAGGTGTGTTTATTCGGTGAAGCGGGATGGCTGTTACTAATGTGCTGAAACGGTAAGCACCAAATCGGCATAAACCATAAAGTTTGGGAGCCTCAGGTTAGTCTGGACATCTTCCATTTCTCTCCTAGCTCCGCGTCCCAACTGGCTGGTTTCAATCTTAACTCTCCGGCGGTAGGTGTCAGCGTGAATTCACCAAAATATATGTGGCCAGCGATGTTGTATAAATCGACTCGGACAAAATCCAACCCACTCGCAAGCTGCGTTGCTATGACCAACATTTGATCAAGGTTTGCGGGCTTTGGTATGGCAGGCCTAGGCATACCCTCTCGATAATACAGGTCCAGCTGCTTCCATGCGATATCAAAGAAAGGATTGATGTCATGTGCACGATTATCCACCTGAATCACTTCTGGTATGCCATTGAAACACCAGATCCGATAATCAAGGGGACCGCTGCCATCCGGGTTTTGCAAGTACTCCTCAACCATCACGCGAGGTGTGATGTGATAGTACTGATATTCCCGACAAGCCCAATAATAGTTGGTCTTCAACCACAGTGATAGTTTACGGACTACGTCCTCTCGATCGACGGCTCCCTTCACGACGATGATTTGCGCACTGCCGTGATTCGTTTTAATGACATACCCCGGCTGCAATGCAGCGAACGGGATACCCAATGGATCCGTACCATGCCACAGCAGCTTCACTAAATGCCTGGCACCGATCTTCTTTTCCACATATGTCCGCGCCGAATACTTATCGGACAGTTGGGTATAAAGCTGGTTTCTCCTTCGATTTAATGCAATCATTCTGCAAAACAGCTTGTCAGTAAAGGTGTGCGGACACTGGGGGTCGAACGGTTTCCCATGTACGCGAGCATATCGTTCTAATAAAATGCGCTCTCCATCGACCCGGCGCATCACGCGCTGCCTGATGCGCCATACCGCACTCCCAATGGAATGAGGCCACGTTCCTCGGAGTCTGTCCGCTAGGTAATCGTGCAGCGTCCCGGAGTCCTTCACATCCAGAGTCTGATGAGTTTCCATAAGCTGCCTCGGGATAGATTGATCGTTGTACAAAGCGCTCGTTGGGAGACAGCGCTCGATTCATTCGTGGGACTGCAGAACCGGCACACGGAAGATTTGCACCATCAATGAGTCTCCGAGTGCAGTCGGAAGTCTATGCGCCCATGCCAAGGTGACAGCAGGGCGATGAGGATCACAGTAGCCAGGCACGCAAGCCAGAGGTAAACCGCCATCGGTTCCCGGCTCGGATGGAGGTATTCCCTAACAAACGAGTGAGCCTTCTTGTGATCCTTTTTGAAGTCGTGAGTGGATTGAGGACGAGGTCAATCACCTGGAGCAAGACGGCCGTTGCAAGCCTCGCCGGATTGAGTGAGCAACCCAATCTATTCAAGCCACGACGATGAAAATGCCTAAAGCTCTTATCGAAACTACCGGAGGCAACCGTGGCACCAAGGAACGCGTAATACTGGTTCCAGTTATCCTTGAGACGTCCGTCGTATTCTGACTCGGTCAAAAATGCCCGTCCATATTTCAACAAGATCTCGAACATACCCAGGTAATCGCTGCCGATGCGCCGGGTATAATGGGTCCCGGACTCGCTATGGTCACGCGTAAACGTGAGCACCTGGTGCACAAAACCGAAATCCCCGCTTCTTAGAATGTCAAAACACACTTCCACATCGGCATGCGGATTGCTTTCATTGAAGAATGCCGGTCGCTGCCTTACTGGCTCTGCACGAAACAGCAGCGACGTGGGAGATCCAAAGACATATGTCCCACCGAACAGGGTATTCCTACAGATGTCTCGGCCGGGAATCGCCGAACGTCCATAGGGCAGTCCGTCCCATGACACATGATCATTTCGCAACCCATACGCGCCCACGATCGCGACGGTCGGATGTGCCTCGGCGAGGCCGACCATTTGCGTGAGACAGTCGGCGAAGAGCCAATCGTCGGCATGGACAATTTTGCAATATTGTGCGTCGGCGGGCATCTGACGTAAGCCGAAGTTTTGGCTAGTCAGGTGGTTGCAGAACTGTGGTGTGTCGAGCACGCGGATGCGACGGTCTCGCTGTGCATACGCCTCCGCGATTACGCGGCTGCTGTCCGTGCTATGGTTGTTGAGGATGCAATACTCCCAGTTGGCGTAATTCTGTGCCAGCACGCTTGCGATGCATTCAGACAGATACTTTTCGCCGTTGTAGACGGGTGTCAACACGTAAACCAGTGGTTGGTCCAAGGAGCGCATGAGACTGAAGGTGCTCGAGCGTGAATGCTTATGGCTTTAAGCCTGGTTCAGCTAGCGTAGAGGCGTTCTCGGCATGGCAAACGGTATACCCTACGATGATATGTGACGGCCGACTGGTCACTGCTCGGTCACGTCGAACTCTTTTAACTGCTGATTCGGACTGACAAAATCGTGTTCCAATACGAAGTGTGCGACCACGAGTCCCGCCAGGCGATTACCTTTTACATTCAAATGCCCGTCATAAGGCCAATACAGATCGTGCCGTGCGTCCAACATCGGCCTTGGGTCGTGACGCGCATGTCGCCGAAACTCTGGAATCAAGTCGAGGAATGCGATGCCTTCTTTTCGAAAGAACTCGGCGAGTCGTCTATTCGGGTACTCCAACCGGATTCTATCGCCTTCATATCGAGAGAATCTGTAAATCTGCTCATCCGTAGGAATGATGACTATCACCAGCGCAGCTCCGACCGCTTCCACCGCCAATTTCAACTGGCGCAGATTTGTGAGATGCTCTCCCCAGGCTCCTTCTAACCAAGGAAACATCTCGGCTGGATAAAACGCTGCGTCGCCACCTATTGCGCGCGGTGGGTCTGCCATGCCCAGCCGGAATGCGAGATGTCGGAAAGGCGTCCAGTTTCGTAAACGATCGTAGATGACCGAATGCGCCGCAAGGAGGTCTTTTGCACGGCCGACGAAACCAGGAGGCTTCGGTTCACGGAAACTTTTCAGCCCTGCGCGCAACTCGTCATCAGAACGAACCCGACGACCACCACCTATTTCATCCGCCAGTGTAATCCTGGTGACCATATACCCGTCGATTACCGTTCTGTTCGGGTAAAAATAGTCATCCAGGAGATCATTCGCCACCATGTACCCAATGATCACCAAGCGCGGTTGCCCAGCCTTTGCTACGACAGTCTCGAGTTTGTGCCGCTCCTGGCGCGACCCATATCCCTCAACGCCGCACTTTAGTACTCTGATGCCGATGAGTTGTTCGAGCGTCGCCCCCCACGTGTGTTCAAGCGGAACATACCCCAAGTAAAACTATCTCCTAGCAACAAGACATAGTCGTCATTATGCTCGAACGAACGATCTCGACAACCCAGTTTGTTTGATGAGACCGTGAACGCAGTACCGTAGGCTCGTATGTACTCAGGGAATTCGAAGACGCCACCGGAAAAATTGTCGACAATATCATAGCCGTTCACGGGATCCGGCTTGTAATAAAACTGCGGAGCGTAATACGGCCGCTGGATCGTCGGGGGAGGTGTATAGCCGTACACTCGTAACCCGACCTCGGTCGCAGCAACCGAGGCGGCGATGCTTCCGAGGAACAGGGTCGCATTGAGGGTGGCCGACCTGAACTGTCGCATGTCACTTGATCGGCAAGGGCGCGGTGCAACTGCGCCGACCGGTGTCTCACGGAACCCGCACGTTGGGTTCGTCACCTTACTGCAGAACTGTGGTGTGTCGAGTACGCGGATGCGATGGTCTCGCTGTGCATACGCCTCCGCGATTACCCGGCTGCTTTCCTGCTCCATTGTTAAGGATGCACTACTCCTAGTTGCTGCAATTCTGCACCAGAACACTCTGAATGCACTCAACCAGATACTTCTCGCCAGTGTGGACTATCAGTGCATAGACACGCTGCTGATTGTGATCGTTCATACCGAGATTCCTCTTAGCTGCACAATACGAAGGGTGCTAGGGTCATCCGGCTATTCAGGTTTGTCCTACGGGTGGATGTGACCTAGCTCGGACTTGACACGGGACAGACGTGCTCCACGATCGGGTACATCAAGTAAGCCTTGCTCGAGAAGGAAGTGGGCAATGAGCATTCCCGCCAAATGGTTCCCCTTCAAGTTCCAATGCCTATCACCAGGCCAGTACAAATCCTGTCGTGGGTCCAGTTCCGATTGTCGTCGATTGGCCACATGACGTCTGAACTCGGGGAGCAGGTCCAGAAACGGAATGCCCTCTTGAAAGAGAAATTGGCTCAACCGCTCGTTTGGATACTGCCAGTCATAGGTGGACTCCGTGGGCCTAAGAAATTCGTAGACCTGATCGGACGTCGGTATCAACACAACAATTAACGTTGCATTGAGTTCATCCGCAGATCGCTTCAATTGCCGCAGATTGGCCAGGTGTCCCTGCCATGCGTGCTCTAGCCAAGGGTATTCATCGACTGAATGAAAAACCGCATCGGTCTTCCGGATAAAGGGGCGAGGAGCAGGCCCGGCGAGGCCGAGTGAAGCAGCAACACGACGTAAACCTGTGTCGCGCAGCACGTTGTACACAAGAGAGTGGTCATAGAGAAACGTCTTGATGCCGACGCCCATAGTGGTGCCTTGTCCTGACATTGCGGATCGCATTCTTAAGTGTTCCTTGAGCTTATGTCGCAATATTTCCTCAGTAACGATTTCTCGCGGGTCGTGTTGAGTGCGATCGCTTTTCAGCTCTATTTTCTGCAAGAGATAGCCATCCATTACCGAATATTCTGGATATAAGTAATCATCTATAAGGTCATTACCGATATAATATCCCACGATGATCGCCTTGGGGCGTCCCACCAGGTTAACTACCTTCTTAAGCTTGTGGAGCTCGTGTCGAGTCCCGTACCCGCTGACACCGCATTTCAACACCCGGCCCCCGGTGATAGATTCCATAATACTTCCGTATGCATGTTGAAGCGGTACATTGGCCCACGTGAAGCTGTCACCCAAGAGAAGAACGTACCCGTCTGCTTTCTCCATGGATCTGTCACGACACCCCACTTCATTAGAGTCTAACGGGTAGCCGGTTCCAAAGGTGCGCACGAAGTCAGGAAGTTGGAAATCGGTTGCGGGAAAGTCAGGCGCGATATCGTATCCATTCACAGGATCTGGACGATGATAAAATTGCGGGTATTGAAAGCTCAGCCTTTTCAATACCCTCCCGTATCCGGCTGCACGGCCCAACCCTTCTGCAATGATGAACGCAAACAGCACGCTTATGACGCAAAGTGCGATGTTCGCCACAATCAAGAACCTCTTTGCCGGAGTTCCCCGGGAAAGGCGCCTGCCGCAGTACAGTGATTTCACCGTTCGTTCCCCCGAGGAAACAAGACGTCAGATCCCAAAAGACATCCCGTGTGCCTGCCACCCTCCTCAATCGCTAAAGCAGGCAAGGCTATCCTGGCAGCAACACTCACCCGGCCAGCCCTAATTGAGTAGCCCCGTCGTTTCCGTGGAGAGACCGAAACAATACCCTTGGTCCTCAAAGTTAGATCGGGCTTTAGCGAGATAGAGTTTCGTGAGTACGTCTGCCACTCGTCGGTGCCCACGTTCCGTCCAGTGATCGTGAGCGCGCTTATAATCGCACAACTCCAAATATTCCCTGAGCGCGACAAACTCGACGCCGGCCTTCTGACACATCGCTCCTAATTTTCTATCAGGATAGTCGGCAGAAAGATCCTTTAGGTATGGATATTGTTCATTCGCCGTCGAAATCTGTTGCGGATCCAAGGCAAATGGCTCCGGAATGGAGACGACCACCAGGCGGGCGCCATGCTTCCGGCAGGCTTGATGCCCACGGGCAATGAGAAATTCGCATGCCGAAAAGGAGCGCCTCGACAACGGCGTATCGCTATGAAGAGCGGGAATCAGCGGGTATCCGCTCCTCCGAACTGCTCTCGCGCCAATGCTGCCTGTCCAGGGATCTGGGGACAGATGAGAGGTCACGATTTCCCATGTGCCGTTGTAGTTGGCCTGGCGAAGAAAAGGCATGCGATAACCCAGCATCTCAGGACACAGGTTGTCGAACAGATCGTTGCCGACGTAGCAGAACCACGCAACCATCTTGTGACGTAACTGAGGCGCGAGTCGTTCCAACAGCATGGACTCTTGCACCATATTGTAGCCGGGGACTCCAATCGCCTTTATTTTGACCCCACAATCCACCTGCCAAAACGCGCGTTCGTGATCGACTCCATAGCCAAATGCGTGAGAATCACCGAAGACCACCACGTCACTGTCGTCCACATGTCGACGGCCGGGCCATCCTTGATTATCCGTGAGGACATGAAAAATGTCGTCACGCTCGTCCAGGCAATAGGAATCAACATTCTCCCGCGCTTTCCAACCTATTGTTGGATCAAACTTGAACAGATCAGGCCATTGGATACATGGCGGTTCAAGCCGTGATGCCAACGTCCTTACCAAAAAGGAAACCAGATAAAACGGAAACCCCAAGGCAATAATCAGCGTTGCCAATACCAGGGCGACAAGTGCCGTGAGGCCGGCCAGAATTGTCCGAACAATCAATAAGGCCATGACTTTGTTCAAAACAACGTATAGGTTCTGCTCGGAGCCTGCGACTCCTCCGCAATCTCGAGGGTTGACAGCAGGATAAGAAAGGGCAATAAGGCAAGGGCCCAATACTGGCGAGACTCCGATGCCCAAGATAAGAAGCCGGACATCCAGCTATGACGGAGACGCCCCTGGTGGATACTCCACGAGCTGTTCGATTTTTCGCGACGTATCCATCCCGATCCCGACCGGGCTGTGCGCACAAACTCCTTGGACGAACCTGCCACACCTACGGCCGACACGATCAGGTAGCACAGCCCCAATAGAGAAAACCGTGCAACGTCTCCATAATGCCTGCCCAATTTGTTCCACGCACGGTATGGGATGTTCCAAACCCATGGCCATAACCTTGACGACGAGACCAACATGAGCGTCACGCCTGCTCCTGCACCGAGAAGGGTCAAAGACTGTCGCTGGAAGGCGGCGACAGCAAAGCCCGCTAGGATCATCGTGCTGACGACAACCCCAAAACTGGTCAGCCAGGCACGTCGTGGTTTCGGCAGGAGTCTGATGGTAACCATTAGTCGAGGGCGTACTGCGCTTTGTACTCGTCGGTCACTTCCAGGCCGGCGGAGGGCTGCTGATTCTTCATCAAGATGATGTTCTCCAGCACCAGCGCATCCATTTCGGTCGACATGAAGCAATAATACGCATCTTCCGGCGTGCAGACGATCGGCTCACCGCGAATATTAAAGCTCGTATTCACCAGAACCGGACAACCGGTCTGTTCATAAAATCGCCGCAGCAGTTGGTAGAACCGTCCGTGTCTCTCAGGATCCACTGTCTGGACCCGCGCAGAGTAATCCACATGTGTGACGGCCGGTACGGTCGACCGTGGCACTGACACCCGCACGCAGAGGTCTTCATTCTCCATTGCTCGTTGTTCATCCGTCGTAAGCTGCTTGCGAAGTTCACGACGGATGGGCGCCACCAACAGCATGTACGGGCTTTCCTGCCCTTTCTCCATTTCCGTGACCTCATCGACGCAATCACTGAGCACGCATGGCGCAAACGGTCGAAAGGATTCGCGGAACTTGATCTTTAGGTTCATGGTTTGTTGCATCATCGTCGAACGCGGATCGCCGAGGATACTTCTGGCTCCCAAAGAGCGGGGCCCATACTCCATCCGGCCATGAAACCATCCGACAACTCTCTCATCCGCCAGGAGGCCGGCAACACGGTCAAGAAGCAACATTTCATCGTCGATGCGCTCGTAGCTCGCTGCAACCGAATCCAGGAACATGGCAATTTCCTCATTCGAGTACGCCGGTCCGAGGAAAGAGCCTTGCTGGCTATCCGAGGGATTGGGACGGCGTGCCGCATTGAGCGTGTGATGCCATACCAAGTACGCTGCTCCTAACGCGCTCCCTGCGTCGCCTGCGGCCGGCTGAATCCACATTTCGCGAAATGGCCCCTCTCGTAACAGCCGCCCGTTCGCCACGCAGTTCAAGGCTACCCCTCCGGCCATCACAAGGGATGGCATCCCTGTCGTCTTGTGTGCATGGCGCGCGGCATTGAGTACTGCCTCCTCACATATCACCTGTATCGATGCCGCAAGGTCCATTTCCTTTTGGGTCAGTCTCGATTCAGGCTGACGCGGGGGTCCCGCGAACAGATCATGGAATTTTGCAGAGGTCATCGTGAGGCCGTGACAGTAATTGAAATACGACATATCGAGGTACAGCGAGCCATCCGGCAGAAGTGTGACCAGATGTTCCAAGATCGTCTTTACGTGACGAGGCACTCCATACGGTGCAAGCCCCATTAGCTTGTATTCGCCGGAATTGACTTTGAAACCGGTGTAATACGTAAAGGCCGAATACAACATTCCCAGCGAATGCGGGAAGCGCATTTCGTGCGTGAGCGCAATGGTATTCCCCCGCCCGTATCCGATTGAACTGGTGCTCCATTCCCCCACGGCATCCAAGGTCAGAATCGCCGCCTCCTCGAACGGTGACGGGAAAAAGGCGCTCGCAGCATGGGAGTCGTGGTGATTCATGAAGCAGAGTTGTCCGACAAAGGTTGGTCCCAGAGCTTGTCGGATGCGATCCGGTAACTGGAGCTTGTGTCCGGCCCATTGTGCAGCCGATGAGTTGAAGAACTTGAAGCCGGCCGGTGAAAAAGCCACATGTGTCTCGATAAGACGGTCAAATTTATCGAAAGGGTGTTCGTAATAGGCGGCATACTGAATTGCGGCGGTTGAGATGTTCGCTTGACGCAAGCAATACTCGATGGCCTTCCTTGGAAAGGAGGAATCTCCCTTCATTCTCGAGAAGCGCTCTTCCTGAGCCGCGGCCACGATGTGTCCGTCGCGCAACAGCGCTGCCGCCGAGTCATGGAAGAAAGCCGATATGCCTAGGATGTATGTCGCCATGGGTATACACAACCGGCCGATGGCCGCGCACCACCGTGCTATCGCCGCCTCAGATCTGTTCCGCCGGAAAACTGTAGTGGGACTAAATTGTCAAAGTGCCCGTAGAGCGGATGATCGTAGAAGTGGGCCATGTAATAGCAATCTACCCATGGCGCGGAGGCACGGTCCGGCGGAAGAAAGTGTCGCAGCCCATAAATTAATGCTATCTTTCGCAACGGATGCTTGGCATTGAAATCTGCAACCGCCAGGCGCTCGCCGGTGAACTCTGAGTGGGTAAAGGCAACGATATCATCCAAATAGCACTGCACTCTTGGAAGCAGACGATTGTGGTCCCCTTCGAATATTTTGAGCGCCTGCATGGTGGAGCTGTAATAATCGACATCGAACGACACGAAACCGATGGGGGCCGGTGACGACTCCAAGAATTTGGGCACTGTGTCCTGGATCAATCCGAGCATGAGCTGCGCCCGTTTCAAGCGAGCCTTGAGCTTCGGCACATCCATCGGAAAGGCACTTTCCTTCCAGAGGTTCGGGCAATCCCGATAATCCTGAGGTTTCGGAAGTCCTTGGCCGGTATCGAAGCCATACACATCGATCCCGACTCCGAGCAGCCTTTCAACCCGCTCGGAGGCCGTCTCGATCGAAATCAGGCCGTTCCCTCCCGCGACGCCGAATTCTATGACTGAAATTCTGGGTATGCCTAGCGCCTTCGCCAGGTAGGCCGCATTGAGAATCCCCCATGTATGGTACGACCGAAGCACGCCCTGATGTTCATACTGTAGTCTCGACAAGACCGCGCCCATCCACCGATACGCGAAATCGTCATTCGCATAATGTTTGGGGTCCAAGTCGTCTGTCGGTGTTTCCTTGAGCCAGTTCTGCGTCACCGCGACACCTTTCCGTACCGCCCGTTTCAGTAGACTGTCCTTTGCCATAACGGATCCTTTCTGTAAGTAGTCAGCGACTCTGTGTGAGTGCTTGTTGTATCCGAGGTGCGGCACCGGGGGTGCTGCTATGTTGAACAACACAGCCTGCCACCTTCAAAGCGCGCTGAGATACAACACCGACGCGTCCCCGAATGGTGGGATGAATGTGTGCTTCGTTCCGCCCGTAATGGCACTGATAGAGCGTGTAGCTCTTGTTCTTGTGTTAAACCATTCTCCTGCGAACTGACCTGCGGCATCGGACAAATCAAGCGTGATGCGGCATTTGTACAGGCGCCCTAACAAAGGAATAGCGCACCATCTAGTTGGGGGAAGATAGGCCAGATACTCGCGGCCTGGGTTGACAAGGCAAAAGCTCGTTGAGCAGTGCCTGGTGCGCGGTTGTGCTCTGGCGAGATCTATCCGTTGCGCCAAGGCACGCGTCTCGCCCAGCGCTTGTCTAATTTCCTCGGCTTGCAGCAGTGAATAACGATTCGAGAGCGGCGGCGTGACATCCATGAAGATGGGGTTTAGCCCTCGCGTGAAGGATTTCCACACCCATTCGGCGCTGCCGCCGTTGCCCCAGAGGTGGTCTGTATCATTCAAGATCACTTTTCCACTTGCGAGAGCTGGAGGATCCGTCTGGTATCCTTCGTTCGCATTGGGCGAAATCCAGTCGGCAGGACTGTCGTACAGGACTTGGTTGTTCCCGTTCGGCCATTGCACTGCCATACCGACCAGATGCTGCTTGGATTTCGTACGTTCATAGTGGTGAATGTAGTCGATCAGATGGTATTGCCAAGCAGTGTTGTCCGCGCTGCCGGTGTCTTCATTGGATATCTCAAAGAACACGTTGTCGAGGTCGCTCACCACATCGATGACGCGCCTGACATAGGCTTCGTGGATTGCCGTAATGGCCGGATTGCGAAGGGTGTGCAGCTCGGTGCCTTCACCATCGCCGTCCAAGTCACCGTCGAGGCCATTGATATTATTGTGCCGATTGAAGGGATGCCGACTCCAAACGTCACGACCAGGCTGCTTGCTCTCCACGCTGAATCCATTGAACAGCATGATGCTGATATAGATGCCATGCGCTTCTGCAGCCATCACCCGCGACCGTAACTCATCAAAGTACTGATCATTCCACTTGGTAAGATCGAATTTGGGCCTCCCGTCCAATCCGAGTTGTGCCCCTACCCGCCGGAAGGGTTGGGGTGTGAATTCCGTGTCCTCATGTCTCCATAGCTTGGTAAAGTTATGGCCATGCTTGAGAAGAATCGCCAATAGCGATTCGAATGGGAGGGGCGGCTCTCCTTCGCGATGTTGAAGACTGCAGTGAGTGTGCGACCCGCTCAAGTAGACTGGCTGTCCGTGCCGGTCGACGAAATACCGTGAGTGCCCCGGAACGACGCTCAGCAGACCTTGGCGTGTTTCCGGACGCGGCAACACGAGATCTTCGGCAGCTTGAACTGCTGCGCCGCAGATAAGCAGGACAAACACACTATGGGCGATAATGAGATGACGCTGCCTCATTCCTGGATCCTAATACTGTGCCTTGAAACGATTGGAGCGCTCACGAAACGTCCGCGCTCAAACTGAGCGGAGCGTGCGTGTGTGCCGTGCGGCACGCAATAGACGATGCTCGTTTAGCCGAGGAAGTAGATCGAGTGGTGGTGGTTCATAACGTACGCTCAAGCAAGGTGTTCCATACTTCACTAGTTCGGGCACGGTCACAAAGCGCATCCTGCTGCTGAGGCGCTCGAGGGTTATCGCCACGGCGTCAATCATCGGGCCCCGATCGAATCGGGTTCGATGTGATACATTGCCTGTGATTCGATCGTGCAGGGCGACGATACTGCCTGGCCGGATTTTTTTCACCATCGCATCGGCCATGTATTTGGCATCTCGATCCATCCAGTCTCCCACTTCGAGGTCAAACATCACGACTGTATAACCGAGCCACAGTGCATCCAGTCTGGCCGCGAGACTTAGTTGGCCGTAGGGAGGCCGAAACAACCGGAGACCTCCATACGGGCTGATGGCACAAGCGCACCGTCGCAGCTGTTCACGACGCTCAGAAGCTCGGATGAGGGGAAATGACGGGTGATCCCACGAATGATTGGCGATGGCATGTCTCGCTTCGACAACTCGTTGCATGACTGCGGGGTGCTGCTGCACGTTCTCTCCCACCATAAAAAAGGTGGCGTGGGCATCGTACATCTTGAGCACATCTAGTAGTCGCGGTGTAAAGACCGGATCCGGTCCATCGTCAAACGTCAGTGCCGCCAGCGGTTCCCTGGTTTCAACTGAGACCAAGTTGCCAACAAACGGTTTAACCAGTCTGCCCACCATGCGGCGTAGCGGCTGGACTGCCTCGGCTATCATTGTCTTGGATCCTCTGATAGATTCTACGTCGCGAGGTGCAACGCTTCTGGCTTTACGGTAGGACACCCTGCAAACATCGCGTGTCACGGCATAGGCACTGGCGGCACCATGTGCTTCAGACTTCCTTTCAAGATTCCTACCTGCCAACCCAGCCTCTTGACCCATTCCAATCGCGCCCCGGCTTTGTGACACGATGGTAGCGACCGCACGAGATCAACCCAGCCTCGCGCATGGGATTTCCACCGGTGCATCTCCTTGAGGCCCACGGGACGATACCGCTTGTACAGCAGAGCATTGTACTCCCCCCACGAACAGAGTTGTGAAAACGACGCTTCAGCGCTTGCTCGGCAGCGAATATGAACCAGCGCATCGGCAGCGAAGGTGAGGCGTGCGCCAGCAAGTTGCATCCTGACGCAGTAGTCCGCGTCGTACACGACAAAGAAAGACTCATCGAACCCGCCCAGTCGAACGTGCAGTGACTTGCGCACGCCCAAGCCACATGACCCGGCAAACACCGCATATGGTGGATACCAGAGCTTGACCAATCCGATCGTTTGCGGGTGTTTCATGATCATGCTCTGTGGAGTGAGAAAAGGATTGAGTCTTGCGAATTCGAATCGACTGGCGACACACTCATACGAATCGAGTGCCTTGCCCATGGCGGCGACCCATCCCGGCGCGACTTCATCGTCGGCGTCGCAGATCGCTAGGTACTCTCCCCTTGCCATCGAAGCGGCGAGATTCATGGCATACGGAGCACCCTTTCTTGCCGACGCATCGAGAATTCGCAAACTGGGGACCTTCCCCACAAATGAGTTTGCCACTGCTACCGACTTGTCCTTCGAACCGTTATCCGCCAGTATGACCTCCCAGGGTTCTGCCCACCGCTGCTTCGCCAGTGCGTCAAGTTGACAGGCGATCGTATCGGCGGCATTGAAGCATGGAATGATGACGCTCAGCTTCATATCAAGTGCACCTACGACCTAGTACATGCGAATAATGTACGGCCGTAATTGTTCTCGAACGGCGGCACATTGTCTGAGTCCGCTCCAAGCCGATGAATTGTCTTAAAAGAAGTATTCTTTTTTAACCATTCTTCGATGAAATCGGAGTTCCACCCTCGCAATCTATCGCGAAACCATTCTTCGTGATCTTGGCCCATGTCGAGAAACAGTACGTAGCGCGTCTTGTCATCTAAGAGACGCATCATCTCCTGTGCTGATACGTAGGCGGAACCCATCACAAAATGGTGTAGCAGACTGAAACACGAGACAACGTCATATGAGCGGTTGCTAGTACGCAGAAACTCCACTGCGTCCGACTGCATGATTTGCTTCCTCTCGAGCCCATACACTTTTTCGCCAATTTTACAGGCCGCCCAATCAATTTCTACTCCTTGTGCACAGAAACCCATTTCTTGGAATGCTTTCGGGAACCAACCGTAATTGCAGGCGACATCGATATAGCTCCGGCACCGTGGAGGTAGGAGAGAATGTCGGACAAGAAAATCACGCATCTTCTCCATGCGGTCGCTGCAGCGCCTTACCAGCGTCCATTCATGTTTTAGTTCTGGACTATCGATAGGCTGGTAAAGCTCCCTCCGTCCCCGAACCCAGAGGTGATCTAAGAGCAACTGCTGCAATGGGGTCGCAACCGGACTTCCTTGAACTTGTACGACATACGAACGTGCTCCTCTCATATATGCAATCGCTACTCGATGATGACCATCCAAAATTTCAAAGCACTTGGAAAAGGCGATGGGACGGACTAGGACTGGTGATCCCGGCGCTGAGTAGTCAGTATAGTCTCGAGTTGCATCAGACCGCAGCACGGGTTTGTTCAGAAACGACTGGACGAAGCCCCGTACGACAACGGGGAGGTCCTCTTCCTTCCGACAAGAAAAGTATCGGCCTGTTATGCGCAACGTATTTAGTGCATTGCGATAGTACGAGGTGAGCGGAAGGATCTCAGGGGAAAAAATATCCTCCCCTATTGCCTGATATCGTTGGAGGAAATCAACGTGAGGCGAGGCCGATATCGGACGCGAGGGCCGCATGAAATCGCGCGTCTGCCTGGCAAACTGGTAAGCGGTAAGTCCACATTCACCGCCACAGAGGAGCGCTTCAATTGGAACTTCGCGGTCATTTGTCGTTGGGGATTGGTTAACACGCCATTCCTTGGAAAATGCCTCAACGCCCCTGGCCATGCCTCTGAGAAGTCGGGTCGGGAAGGACTGGGGCCTGTTACGGAGGAAGTTTACAATTGCATTGTCCCGTATATGGGACTTCATGTAGATGTCCATATTCCTGGCTGCCTGCTTAACGTCCGGCAAGCTAAGGCCCGTACTTCAGGATGACAGTGATAAAACCGTGCTGACGGAGCAACTTAGCTTTCGGTGTGTGAAGATTTCTGGAGGAGGAATACGTGCTCTCGTTGATTGCTTCCAGGCTCGCCCTTGACATAGTTTCTCAAGCCTATCCAAGGTGAATCCCAGTGCGCGACGGTCGAAAAGTCAGTGACGAGAGCCTTCAAGTTCTCGAGCGTCATCGAATAGGGATGAGCGTCGTTTCGTTTCCCCAAATCTTTCTCAAAGACCTCGCATGTAAGCACAAAGAAACTCTGCGGTTTCAATACCCTCTTAATTTCCAAGATGGTCTTCGTCGCATCACTTGTATGATCGATGCAATTTGAGCAGAATACGACGTCAAACATGTCATTAGCGAACGGAAGCGATTCACCGTACGACTGCCGGATATCAATGTCATCAGGGTACTGATAAACGGTTTTGTATCTGTCGGCGAGAGGATCTATCCCATAGCGAAGACCGGGAAGATAGTGCAGGACAGAACTGATCCCGCACCCCACGTCTAAGATACGCGATGCATCATTGATTCCTGTCAAGGCCATAATCTCGTTCAAGTGTCGGTAGCCATTCCAATAATCCAATACCTTGGCCTTATTATGAGGCTGAATATATAGGCTGACCCACTCGTCTCGCTGCCATTCAAATTCCCAGCGCTCCTTTCTGGCCAACTCGCTCGTCACAATTTTTTTCATAAGTGTTCTAAGTCCAAGCATAATCACTCCTTGTCGGAACAGTTCAACGTTCTGCGGCTGTAAACAAGCGTGCTTGGCGGTGACCCTGTTCCTGCGCATGCCATCTATAATCGACCAGCACTGCCGGTATGCCTGGGGCCGGTAAGCATCCCGTCCCATAATAGTCGGCTGTCTCGACAGAGATTCCATAGGCGTCTCTGACGTCGTCCAGTGGGACATTGTTACGTTCGGCGTATAAATTTATTGAGTAGTAGCCTTCCTTCAATGGGAACCTGTCCAATATGCAATCGGTATATCCATCACCTGGTGTGATTCCACGCAATGACACGCCAACGGCTCGACTACGGCAGGAGAACAGTAGCCCGCCGTTACGCGTATAGAATGCGATTCCGACTCCAACATCGTCGAGCACTTTCCCTGAGGAATTCCTGTACCCAATCCTAATAAGCACGGGCTGACCTGACATGAGAACGTTCCATGGCATCATGCTTTTCGGATTACAAAATTGAAGACTAATAAATCGGAAGTCTGTTCCACCGAGTCGATCGTGGCGGCTATCGATAGGAATAGTATGGAGTTCCTTGACGGATTCGAGGTATCTGGTAACAGTCTGCGAGGTAGTCCCGCTAAACTCTATGGTACCCTTATTTAAAAAAATGGCTCTGGAGCACAAGTTCTGGACGGCAAACATGTTGTGGCTGACGAACAAGACGGTTTTCCCTCCTTTCGCAGTCTGTTCCATTTTGCCGAGACACTTCTTCTGGAAAGTTGCATCCCCGACGGCCAACACCTCATCAAGAATGAGGACTTCCGAATCTAAATGAGCGGCGACTGCAAATGCCAGACGAACGTACATCCCGCTGGAATACCGCTTGACGGGGGTATCAAGGAACTTTTCAATTTCAGCGAAGGCGACGATTTCATCGAATTGCCGTTGGATCTCGGCTCGTTTCATTCCGAGGATCGTGCCATTCAAATAGATGTTCTCTCGACCGGTCAGTTCGGGATGAAACCCTGTCCCAACTTCTAGAAGCGAGGCCACCCGCCCCTCAATTTCTATCCGTCCCGAGGTCGGTTCTGTGATTCGTGAGATGACCTTCAACAGGGTGCTCTTCCCTGCCCCGTTACAGCCGATGATCCCCAGCACCTCGCCTTCTTTGATCTCAAATGACACATTGTTCAAGGCCCATATCGTATCGGAGTCGGCATCCTGTTGATCCCCGATGCGCTGGTGTGTCCCGCTACCGCGGAATAACGCCGCGATGTGGGACATGAGTTGATCGCGAAGGGTATCGTGCCGCTCCCTGCGGGCACCGATGCGATATTGTTTTGAGACATTGGTGACGCGGACGATGACGTCGCTCATCAGTTGGAATTCACTTCCCCTATATAAAATCGGCGAATTGACGCTCCATTTGGCGAAAATAGACGACACCCGCTATCAGGACACCGAACAGCATGACACAACTGCCCGCCATCAACATGAGGTCCGGAGCGGTTTTGCCCAGCAGAGCCCATCGAAAGCCCTCAATCACTCCGACCATCGGGTTCAGGCTGTAGAGGAGTCTCCATTGTTCCGGGACGAGGCTAACCGGATATACGATCGGAGAGATGAACATCCAGACTTGGATAAGAAAGGGAGTGGCATGCCCCACGTCTCTATACCTTACATTGATGGCCGAGATGAAAAGGCTTAGTCCTGTAGCAGTGAGCATCGCAAGCAAGATGAAGGCCGGAAGGGAAAGCACTTTCCAAGTGATCGGAATTCCCGCATAGGCCATGAGTCCAAAGAGAAGTACAAGAGATAGCGTGAAATCCACCAGTGGCGCCACGACGGTCGCAAGAGGCAGTAGAAGCCGAGGAAAGTATATTTTACTGATCATGCCGGCGTTACTCACCAGACTTGATCCAGACCGAATTATGGCCTGAGAAAAATACATCCATGGCAAGAGAGCCGCCAAGGTGAACACCGGGTACCAGACTCCGTCTGATGGGACTTTCACCATGTAGCCGAATATGGTCGTAAAGATGAGCATCGTGATCAAGGGCTGGAGCACGACCCACGTCATCCCAATGGCGGTTTGCTTGTAACGGACTTTGATGTCCCGCCAGATCAATAGGTACAAGAGTTCCCTATACTCCCAGATTGAAGCCCAATCCAGGTCCCAGAGGCTGTTCCGCCTTTCAATGATGAGCTTCCGTTTGTGATAGGTCATGGAAGGTCTTATGAGCTACCTTAGCTTCATGCGCGTCGCGATGTAGGAGGTCCGAATAATACTCCGAGCAGCGAAGAACCCATCTGGATTTATCAGCGCTTCTACAGCACCGCAGTTCCGAGGTGTGTCGGCCCAAGACGGTCTACGCAGCAACAATGATGTCCCTCGGAATTCGGCACCATTGGTGGATTGCTTGCACGAATAGTTCAATCGCGCCATGAAAACCGATGCGGGCCGGTCGCTGATTTCGATATGGCTAGGCTCTTGATTCCATAAGCTTCGTGACATGTGCCGTTTGCTCGTCGTTTACTTCCACGCAGCACCAAGGGCAAAGGACACAACATAGCGATCGAAATCGTACGAGAGGGCTGGTTGGTCACTTTTGAAATAGTTGTAGGTAAACGACAGATTCGCGCTCACCGTTCTCGTAATGTCGTAACGCAAGGCAACAGCGGTACTGATTGTATTGAACTGTTGGCTCACGTCCGGAGTAACTTGGTTGTTTGCATAACTGGCAATTACCCCTAGGTTTGCTCG
Source organism: Nitrospira sp. (assembly GCA_036984305.1). Classification (NCBI taxonomy): domain Bacteria; kingdom Pseudomonadati; phylum Nitrospirota; class Nitrospiria; order Nitrospirales; family Nitrospiraceae; genus Nitrospira; species Nitrospira sp. Next base: position 1,929,338 of record BQWY01000001.1, on the reverse strand, counting down.
TTTTATCAGTCGGCGATTGACACTTACCTGTGCGACATTACTGATCAGGGCTCCTCCTACGATGAAGTACGATGGGGCGACTTTCCTGGACAAATCCACCTGCACATACGTCGAACGCTCGGGATCAGGCAGGAAGGTAAGGCTGACAACCGGGTAGGCCCTGCCTAGTGGTTCTATTATTGCAATTCCACCCCGCACTGTCGCAGTCCAATCGGGAACGACTTTGGTATAGTTGGCCCACACCTCCTTCGTGTCGAAATACGCGCTTGGCCCGCCTTGACCGGTTCGCGTTTGATTCACGAAGCTCTGTTGGTACAACAGGGCAATTGTCTCCGACCTTGAGAGCCGCAAATTAGGCCCCACCGAATACGTCTGCACGTTCGTATTGAAAAATGCGGGGCCAGCAGTCGTCGTCGAGGTCAAGACAGACCCCACTCGGAACAGCGAGTATGAGTAGCTGCTCTGAATGGAAATGCCTCTGAATATCGGCAGGGAGCCCCTGATTGAGGCAGTATTCCTAAAGGTGTTCGAACGAAATTGCTGGATCCCCCGACTGAACGGATCATCAGGCGAAGGTGCGACCCTCGTGCCCGTGAGAAAACCTGGAGGTGCCGGCGTGTATTGAAAAAAGTCTCGCACGCTCAATGTCGCACCTTTCGAAAATTGTCCGACCCATTTGTCCAACTTGACGGACCCATCCGTTACTGTTGACAGATAGTTCAAATTGGTGTTGTTCACATAGACATTGACGTCGCCTCTCGTTTTCAGGCCCGCTTCAAAATCTCGCGATTTATGGAGCACCTCGAGGCCCGCGCCGGCACTTGACACAAAGTCACTGAGCTGTGTGCCCGGCGCCAACAAGGATGCCGGAGCAAAAAACACATTGCTGTCATACCGTTCCGAAGCTGAAACGGCCGGGATAATTTTCGTGTCTGCGTGCACCGGTGCCGGTGGGAATGCTTCATTCGCCATCAGGAGCAGGTATACAACCGCGAATACGACAGGGGCGGGTTTGCGACGTGCCCCCTGAAGCGATCCCAGGCGTCTCAGCTTGAAACCCGGAGTCAGTATGGGATGTGACCGAGAACCTGTCGCAACTGAAAGGCGAGAGGTTCTGAACAACATGACGGCCGCAATGGTCTCCGCTAGTTGCGCTGAGCTGCCTCAGTCTGACGGAGGAACAGGGTCGATGCTTCGGGGCCTTCTGAGCCGACCCCATCGTGAAGGCAGCGGGCATGCAACGCTCTCCTCGAGCTCTGCTCTCTCGCAGGATGACTTTTCCATCCAACCGGAAAGGGGTTCGTAGCCGATCCAAGATGACGCTTCCAGCGAATCGGGACGCTCCCGTGTGATTCACTCGGATGGAAGACCTTCATCCTCCAGGAGACGACGTGACGTCTACTCGCTCGGGTTGGTAATAGAGGCTGCCGAGATTCTCGGTTCCGTCGCTATACAAGGCGGCAATGTCTTCAGAGACACGGGAAAGGTCGGTGCCGCGCAGGAATTCTCGCAGCGTGGTCCCCGTGCAGGCGGAGTCGACATTGGGTGCCCCACGTTTGGCCGCGACATCGTCTACATGAAAGGTTCTGAAGTCGATGCTGAACCTGGTCTTGTTGGACGTGTTTGGTACGCTGGAATGCATCTGTGCACCCGAGAACAGAATGAGTCCGCCAACCGGACACACGAGACGAACTTCTGGCTCCCGCTCCAGCGGGTCGAGCGGTTTGGGAAGAATACGAGGGTCTTCTTTGGTGAACGACGCCACATGCGTTCCACGCCCGACCTGATTTTCGACATACCGGTTATACTCCTTGGAGTTGTTTCGCACCGATTCGCTCCAGTAGCGTGGATGAAACGCCATCGCATTGTCCGACTCGATCTCGTAGATGGGCACCCACCAATTGATCTGGGATGCCGGAGCGGAGTACCACGTGTCTCGATGCGGGTGCCACGCGTACGCGATGCCGGTGGTGAGGTAGCCACCGCTCGTGGAACTGCGCATTTTGGGCACATCGAAATAGGTCTTCTCCAACGCGCACCCCATTTCCGCGAGCAGTGCCTGCAGGTATTGTTTCGATTTGGGGTGATGAATGAAGTAGGGCTTGAGCTTCCCGAGGATGGCCGCATACTCCTCAACCGGCATGGTGTGCTGAGCGGTCTCCGGGTCCACCGGTCCAAATGCGTCCTCAATCAGCTCACGGGCGAACTCGCAGAGGGCCAGTGAGCTAGGGCGCGGAGAGAACACGAACAGCTGCCCATTGTAGAGTGCTCTGCGGCGTTCCTCGTCACACATGGCTGAATCGAAATAGACGGTGTTCATCGTCACCTCAAATGGAATGAGCCCTTCTCTTGAGAGCCATGCTTCTGCTGACCACCGTGCGAATTGCAGGTCCTACTCCGTGGCGGTGTCCTTCTGCTCCTTGAGTAGACCACCATCAACGAGCCGTTCCGCCGTCTCGTGAATCAACTCGAAGCTCAGACCCGCCCGCTCCGCGATGTCCAAGAGACTGTGGCATCCGTCGGACAGGTTCAGCACCCACAACAAGGCCATTTCTCTTTGGGCTTTATCCGCCTCTCCACCGATCGGCCGATAGAGTCCGCGTTTCCCGAGCTGCGGCTCACCGTAGGGACTCAGGCTCACGAACGTCTTGTTCCTCTCCAACGTTCTCACTGCCGTCAGGCACAGCTCGAAGGACTCGCTTAGATACTGGGGTTGGACGAAATCCAGATTGTCGGCCGATGTATGGTACTCGGGATATTGTCCATGCGGCGTGCGCATGAAGCATCCGACCGGGAGATCGAATCCCGGCGAGCAGTATTGGCGCTCGTCGTACCCATAGGGAAAGAACTCGACGATGTTGTAGGCGCGTCCAGAATTTCGAAGTGTCTGGCTCATCACTCGATCGATGGTCGCATTCCCGCGTCGGCTGCGTTTGTAGGTGAACGATCCCGCATCCCCTACTCCGGTCAGCACCAGGCCATGCTTGATCCGTGCCACGTGGGCCTTGTTGATCGCCAACCAGGTGATGGGCCCGATTGTTCCCGGAACGAAAACAAACCGATAGGAATATCGTCTGGGAGGGACCCGTAATGTCTTGGCCAGAAACGTCGCGACCGCGATCCCGGACAAATTGTCATTACAGAGAGACGGATGGCAGACATGGGTTGAAATAAACACTTCGTCGGGACTGTCGCCCGGCAGATAGTATTCACCATACGTGAGGTGACCCGGCGCCAGTGTCGCATCGATCACCACTTCATACGTATCTTCTTTCAGTTCGAGGAGTTGCTGGTGGGTAAGACAGAATCCCCAGTTGTCATTGTAGTAAGAGGTCCTGTACGGGATCCACTTCGGACGCTCCGCCAGGGTGAACAAATGAGGCTTGAGTTCGGTTAGTGATAGCGTAGTCCGGACAGGCCGACTGTAATTCACCACATGCAGGTTGGAATCCCGGATATCGACGACTTTACGTCCCTGGCTGTTCCGGATATAGGCGTCGGCGATATTCCATTCGTTCGGGACGGCCCAATCGAAAACGGTGGTCCCGCTCGGCACCTCCTGCACGTCGAGGGGAATATGCCGACCGACGAGCCGCAGCGTTTCCCGGACTCCATTGCCGGTAATGCTCCGGCAGATCGGGTACAGCTCTTCGATGAGCCGATACATGTCTTTTCCCGTATCGGCGCTCTGCTGAGCCGGGAATGTCGTGAGGTCAATTGCGGTCATGGCCCAACTGACTGCTGTTTCAAGCAAGTATCCTGACTTCCGGAACCGGTACGATGAACTGGCCGCCCCGTCTGCGATACTCTGCTTGTTGTTCCATCACTTCTTCCAAAAAATTCCAAGCGAGCACGAGTACATAATCGGGCTGATCCTCAAGTAAGCGGCTGGGCGCCACAACCGGGATGTGTGCACCCGGCGTGTAGCGGCCCTGCTTCAAGCTGCTCCGATCCACGATATAGGGAATGAGTGATGGCCCCAAGTCGAGAAAGCTCAGTAGGGTATTGCCTTTTGCCGGGGCACCGTATCCCACCACGCGCTTTCCCTTCGCGACGAGGTCCGTCAACGTGTGTCGGACGGTCTCTTTGATCGCCTCCGTCTTCCCCGCAAAGCGCACGTAGGGCGCCAACGTATCGAGACCGAGGTCGTGCTCCATCTGAAGAATTTCCGCGACCCGTGGTGCGGGCTTCCCTTCACCTTGCCGTTGCACCGTTACTCGCAGCTGGCCATGGTGCAGTGGAATCCGTTCCGCGTCGACCACCTGCATGCTGTGGTCTTGGAATAGACGTGTCATCGGTCCCAATGCCCAGTACGAAATGTGCTCGTGATAGACCGTGTCGAATGCCCCCTGATCCAGCATGTCCACTACATAATGGGCCTCGATCACAAACGCGCCTCCGGGCGCTAATGCCTTATTGATTCCTTCGACAAAGTCTCGGAGCTCGGGAATGTGGGGGAATGTATTCGTGGCCGTGATCAGCGAGGCCCGGCCCCAGCGATTGACGATCTCTTGGGCCGTCTTGGCATTGAAAAACCCAACGTACCGATTGAGGTTGCTGTTCGCAGTCAGGGCCGCCAGGTTTTCGGCCGGATCCACCCCCAGCGTCCGCACTCCATGCCGTGCGAATCCACTCAAAAGCGTTCCGTCATTGCAACCGATATCGATGACAAGGTCTGCCGGGCCCAGGCCGCGCCGTGCCACCAGAGTGTCACTCAGCTCGTACAGATGGCGCTTGAGCGTGTCGGACGCCGAGGAGACGTACAGGTAGTCCTGAAACATGGCGTGAGGTGGGACGGCTTCAGTGAGTTGGACATGGCCGCAGGTATGGCAGAATCCCACTTTGAGCGGAAATTTAGGCTCGGGCCGGTCCAATTCTGCCTCCGAGAGAAACTTGTTCGCCAGGGCCGTGGCTCCCAAATCCATGAACTCATCCACCGTGCTTCGGTTGCACACGATGCAGGGAACGTTGGTGCGATCGGCCGTGCGAGACGGCTTGTTCTGTGTCATGTGTATTTACTCCAAGAGTAAAATCTGGGACCCGTGGACTTCCGGTCCGATCTTTACTTCACGCAGTGACGAGAGGACCTGCCTCACCCCATTCTGGCGTGCGGGCGGGACGACAAAGACCAGAAAGCCTCCGCCGCCGGCTCCACACAATTTCCCGCCCAGCGCCCCCGCCTGTTTCGCTCGCTCGTACCAGCCGTCGATTTCACCCGTGGAGATGGTGCTGGCCAGCTGGCGCTTGAGCTGCCACCCTTCGTCCAAGAGACAGCCCACGGCTTTGAGGTCACACTGTCCGTTGCTGAGCAACCGCTGGAGGCGGTAGGCGTGCTCTCGCATCTGCAACAATGCGTCCATCTTGCTGATGGTGTTTGCCTTTTGCTCGGTCAGCACCGAACTGGCGTCCCGTTGATGGCCTGTCCAAAACGCCAATAAGTTTTTGAAGAGCTTCGGCAAGGTGCCGTTGAGCAGCCGCTGCGGCTCCACCGTGACGGCCCCGCCCGGTTTGAAACAAAATAAGTTCAAACCGCCAAATGCCGCGGCATATTGATCCTGCTTCCCGATCGGTTGGTTGAGTCGTTCGATCTCGATATACGACGCTTCTTCCGCCAATTGCCCTGCCGAGACTCGCTCTCCCCGGTAGGCGTACAACGCATTGAGTAAGCCGACGGCAAAACTGCTGGAGCCTCCCAGCCCGGTCGACGCGGGCATGTCCCCCACCGTGCTGATATAGATGGGCGGATCTATCTTGACGAATTTGAGGCACTCCCGTGCGATCTCGTTCTGCACGGCATCGATCGTTTGTACTTGTTCGCTTTGTGAGTAGTTCAGACGGATGCGTTCATTGAAGATCTCGCCGTGCCTCTTGACGGTGACATAGATGTATTTGTTGATGGCGGTACTCAGCACGGCGCCGTGCCCGCTTTCATAAAAGGCGGGCAGATCCGTGCCTCCCCCACAAAAGCTCACTCGGAGGGGTGTCCGGGTCATGACGAGGCTGGGGGTAGCCAGCGCGCGTCTAGCCATGCCTCACCGACCAGTCGTATGGAATCTCTTTGGTGAAGGGATCCATGCGCAGCATCTCGTGAGGATCATGCGGCTCGCTGGCACAGTTGGCCAGGATGACTTGCTTCTCACCGTAGGCTTTGTAACCGTTGGCGATACCCGGCGGGATCTGCACGAGACAGTAGTTGTCCTCGCCGAGGTAGACTTCCTGTAGCAGGCCCTTCGTCGGCGATCCCGGACGCAGGTCATACATGACGAGCTTGGCGCGCCCGCTGATGACCGCATTGTTAATGGTCATTGTTTGGTGGATGTGCCAGGCCTTGATCGTGCCCGGCCATGCCGTCGAGAAGTAGATTTCTCCGAATGTCTGAAAGTGCGGATCGGTGGCCTTCATCATGTGCATGATCTTGCCGCGCTCATCGACGATCTGGCGCAGCGGGACAATCTTGACTCCCTCGATGCCTGGACGCGGTGCGGGGCCGTCCTTCTTCCACCGCAACGATCTGTCCAGTCGGCCGCTGTCGAGCAGGTGCCGCAGCCACTTCAGCCGTGTGAAGCGCTTGTCGTTGAATGTCTCATCGGTCAATCCGATTCGTTGGAAGGCTTCGAACAGTTCTTGCGCGCCTTTTTCTGCGGTCCACTCGAATCGGAAATCGGGGAACGTGCGGGCGAATTTCCCAAAGTCTGCTTTGTAGGTGCGCTGGTCGGCCCCGGAGTCGCCTCGCACCTCTAGCGTGCAGCCGGGCACCGTCTTCGTCACGATCTCGGCCAGCTCGATGATCTGATGATTGAGATGATTGGCGCCGGTATTGAACGCTTGGTTATGGATGAGCGCTCGTGGCGCTTCGAGCACCGTCGTGAACGCGCGAGCCACATCGCGCACGTGGATCACCGGCCGCCACGGCTTGCCGTCACTGTGCAACGTGACCTTTTTGGTGGTGACCGCGCGGCCGACGAGATCGTTGAGAACCGTGTCGAAGCGCATCCGTGGAGACACTCCGTAGATCGTTCCATTTCGAAGGAAGACCGGGGAAAAGGTTTCGTCGGCCAATTTGGAGATGGCCTGCTCACTGTAGACCTTCGAGCGCGCGTAATCCGTCTTCGGGTCCAGGGGCGACTCTTCTGTCACGACCGAGGCCGTGGACATTCCGTACATGATGCAGGAGGATGAGAACAGAAACCGCTTCACGCCCGCCGCCTTGGCGAGTTCGGCCAACCGCACCGACGCCTTGTGATTGATCTCTTCCGTCCATTCCCATTGGAGGTTGCCGATGGGGTCGTTGCTGAGCGCCGCCAGGTGGATGACCGCATCGACACCCTGAAGATCCGCCGCCGTGAGATCGCGGAGGTCCTTACGAATCCATGCGACCTGCGTCGAGTCGCCGACCAACGTGCATTGGCTGTAGTAGCCTGTGTCGAGTCCCCCCACCTCATATCCCGCTTGTTGCAGATACGGAACCATGACCGAGCCGATGTAGCCGTTATGGCCAGTGACCAGCACACGCGTAATGTCCTTCATCGTCTCCCCCTTCCGCCTGACGTAGCCGATCTTCCCCTTGGCGTGGGCCCTTGCATTCAATTCCGCGTCGCCGTGAGGCTGTGACACGCCGACCCGACCATCGCCCGGGCTGCGTCAAGCAGGCTGTACTCATCCGAGACGAGGACCGAGGCGCAGCCGGCGGCCTCGGCGGCTTCCGCGTCGCGCACATCATCTCCGATGAAGACAATCCGGCTCAGGTCGAGGTGATGCTCCCGCTGCGCTTGGAACAGCATGCCCGGCCTCGGCTTCCGACATTCGCAGCCATCGTCCCAGTTGTGCGGGCAATAGTAGATGGCTCGGATCTCGCCTCCTGCCTCGTGTGCTTCCTGCTTCATGCGGTCGTGGATTCCGATGAGCTGCATCTCCGTCATCTTTTGCCTTCCCACGCCCGCTTGATTGGAGACCACGATCACCCTGTACCCTGCCTCGTGAAACAGACGCAAGGCTTCCTTGGCACCGGGCAACCACTGGAACTCTCCCCATGAGGTGACATACTGTGCCTTGGGTGGCTTTTTGTTGAGCACACCATCTCGATCCACAATCACCGTCGGCCGGCGGGCGAGAAATGACTCGGTAAGCGGTAACCGTTCGAGAGAACCCACACTGTAGTAGCGGTGGTCGGTGACGTAGGCGGCTAGCTGACGGCGCTCGGCTAACCGCGGGTACACCGCCGTTTCGAAGAGGACGTTGCCGGTCTCCGGAAGAAGATCCAATACAGACTTGTTCATCAGGGCGTAGCTGATCTCCACCCCTTGAAGACCCGCTTGCTTCCGGCTCTTGTCATAGACGGCAATGAAGCCTTCCGAATCGATCTGGAGGCTGTTTTTGGTATAGCCATCTTTGTTTCGATAGACCGTCACCATGGCGGGGACGCCGAGCTGCACGAACCGCTTCCACATCTTGTCCATCTGCATGGGCCAGTAGTTGTCGCAGTACATCAGCAGAAAACAGTCGTCGATCTGCGGGGCCGCCAATGACAGTCTTCGTCCGGTATCGTTCTCGATCGCCGTCACGGAGTAGTCGATCTCTACTCCCCATTTGCCGCCGTTACCAAAGTGGCTTTGCACGACTTCGGGCAAATACCCCAAGAGCAGAAGGATGCGGTGGAAACCTTGCTCACGGAGCATCTCGATCAGATACTCTAGGAACGGCTTGCCGTGGAACTCGATCATGGGTTTGGGGCGTGCATCGGTCAGAGGACGAAGCCGTGTCCCTCTCCCACCGGCGAGGATGACGGCCTGTGTCGGGCGTTGGCATGACTGTGCGTTCTGCGCGGTCGACATGATTATTGCCCTGAGGGGGACACACATTCCGAAGGACCGCCGTTGGCCAAGCAGGCGGTCAGGATATGACAGATCAACTGATGTCCCGGCTCGACCAAGCCATACGCGCCCTTTTCGGTGGGCAACAACAGGTAGTCATCGACAAGATCCCTTAGCCGGCCTCCGTCGAATCCAAGCAGCCCGATACTGGCGACGCCTCGGGTTTGGGCAAGTTCCACGGCTTGCACCAGGTTCGCTGAATTCCCACTGGACGAAATGACGACCAAGACATCTCCCCGTCTGGCAAAGTTCTCGAGTTGTCCGGCGAAAACCCGTTCGTAGCCTTCATCATTGGCCAGGGCCGTGAGCCAGGACACATTGTCATTCAAGCTGACGACACGCATAGGCGGTGAACCGGGACGCTTCGTCGCCTTCCCCAAATCGTTCACCCAATGGGAGGCAATCGCGGCACTTCCGCCATTCCCGGCGACATAGATCATGGCCCCGACTTCCCTGGCCGCAGACAAGATCTCGACGATGCGCTCTATGGCGTCCGTGTCGACGAGGTTCAAGAGCTTTTGAAAGGCCGGCACATACTGTCCGACAATTCTCTTGGTTTCAACGTTCTGCAGTCCAATGTCCATTGCCGCCTCCTCACGCTTTTCGTCCCCCGACTTGTCTCCTGAACTGTCGTCGGGGAACCGTTACTATTCACCTAGCCCGTCGTCGTGTCTCGCTTCCCGTCTTGCTGATTTCATTGGCGGGACGATGGTGTCAGGCGACACAAACCAACACGTTCTCTTTGCAGCTCGAAATCCTGAAAGGTGAGAGAGGTTCTAGTGACTGGGAGTATTGGCTGCCGGAGGATCGGAAAGTCGAACCCACACGCGTGTCTCGTTGGCCAATGCCACGGCCTCGATACACTGCTGAGCGGCGAGCCCGTCGACGAAGGTGGCGTCGAGATCTGCGTTCGAAGACCCTGTCATGCAGGCCTCGATGAAGCTGTCCATCATGCCCGTCACACAATGAGGCAATCCATCTGCCGCTTCCGCCGGAAGAGGAAGAGGCTCCCAGGACATCTGGGATTCTCGCGATGCCTGGAGGTGGTCTACCGCTCCGCGGCTCAATGACGCCCTTAGAGCGCCTTCCGGCCCGATCACCTCCAGCCAACCATTCTCTCCAGTGCGAGGCGTTGCCCGGCTGGCGAACCAATGCCCACGAGCGCCCGATTGGAAGTGAAACCAAGCCGCGGCCAGGTCGTCGGTTTCCACGTTCGTCATCAGTCCCGTGGTCGCATCCGGCTGCATGCGGGGGATTCGGTGCACGAAACCCGTCACGCTCTCAATGGGACCGAGCACATATCGGGCGATATCAAAGAGGTGACTGCCATGATCCTGTAATTCCCCTCCCCCAGACAGTCGCAATTGCTCTCTCCAGCCAATTTTCCAGTTGGGATCCAAGCCTCTCCATCCATCGTACTGAACTCGTAAGAGGTACGGTTCTCCAATGTCTCCGGCGCGCACGCGCCGCTTTAACTCTCGGACCCCGTACAGATACCGGTACGGAAAGTCCACGTGGTGGATCTTTCCACTCGCGACTGCTGCATCCAGCATACGTCGAGCATCTGCAGCCGTGTTTCCCAGCGGCTTTTCACAGAGGACGTGTTTCCCGCTACGAAACGCAGCCAAGGCTTGGTCGGCATGAAATCTGTTCGGCGTCACGATGGTCACCGCCTCAATATCTGGCTGCGCACAGAGCTCCCGATAGTCCGTATAGACTGCCGGGATTGCGTGCTGCTTCGCGATCGCGTCGGCTTTCTCGTGCGTCCTCCCGCAGATGGCGGCAATGTCGGCACGTGTGTGGCCTTGTAGGCTCGAGATGTGGCCCTGGACCGCAAACACTCCTGATCCGATCACACCGATCCGCACACGATGACTTTCTGGTCTCTGGTGATCTCTCGCGTCGACAGAGATCAACTGCGCATTCGCTGTTCGCGACTGTCTCACGTGCGCCTACGATGTTGACTCGTTTCGAGAAGCTTGACGGTATCGCGGGATGCGGTGTGGGATGAGAGACTGCGGCTCAATCAGCAGAGCGCACTGCGGTTGGCTCCAACAAGACGCGCTCGAGCAGGGTGGCTACGGCACGACGACAGTGTCACCGGACAACAGGACGATATTGCCGTGTTCGCCTACCCCCGCCAGCAGATCGTCATAAGGAACCAGAATCCGAGTTTCATGGAGTTTGTTGTCCCCATTTCGCAGGTGCCGGATGACGTGCATCTTATTCTTCTTGGCATACTCCGTAAAACCGCCGCTCATCGAGATGGCCTGCAATACGGTAATGTAAGACTTGGCCTGATGCTTTCCCGGTTTGCTGACTTCTCCAAGTACGTAGACTGAGTAGCTATTCAATTCACTCACACTCACCGAGACAGCCGGGTTTCCAGCCACATATTGCTTCAACCGATCACCAATGCGCTTCGCCAGGCCATCCGCGGTCAACCCCGCGGCCTGCACATCGCCGATGATCGGCATGGAGATGAGACCGTCCGGTCGGATCGCGGTTGTTCTCGACAGATCCTGGTTTTTCCAGACGGTGATCTCGAGCACGTCCTCGGGGCCCAGGAGAAAATCGCCGGGAGCATCATACTCCCGGTCCTGGACGATTGCGGTACAACCCACAAGCGCAGAACCGAACAGTGTGCTGGCAAACAGCAAGGCTGCGAGAGGGAGATAGGAATTGCCGCGCATGTCACTTCCGCCGGGTTGGTGTACGTCCTGTTACTACTGCTGGCCCGGAAAGACCACCATTGCCTCACTTGGCACGACTACTGTATCTCCTGCTCGAAGCTCCAAATTCTGACTGATCTTTCCTCGGAGCACAATGTCGTCATAGCTGAAGGTCAGGGTTTGCATGCCCGATCCATTTTCCCCAAACCGGAACACGACCACTTGATTCCTCGCAGCGACCGGAGTGAACCCCCCGGCGATCGTGATGCCTTGCAGCAGCGTCGTCTTGCTCTTCAGCGGATACTTCCCAGGTTTGACAACTTCCCCGAGGACGAAAATATTGTAGCTGTTCACTTCCTTGACGCTGATCGCGACCGCGGGATTTTGCACATATTCACGAAGTCGTCGCGTAATTTCATCCGCCAGTTGGGAGGGCGTTTTTCCAACGGCCACCACGTCTCGGATAACGGGCATGGAGAAGCGTCCATCTGGCCTGACTTGCACGGTTTTGGACAAATCCTGATTTCTCCATACCGTGATTTCCAGTATGTCCTCGGCTCCGATCGTGTAGTTCTCGGAGACCGTATTCGCCAGCCTGTCGATTGTCCCCAGTTGAGTAAGCCCTGTGGCACTGACATGACCGTCCCGGCCGTTGTTCGATGCATGATCGTCCGCAGAATCGGGCCCGACCGTCCCGGAACTGGTCTGTCCGTTTAACCCGCTCGGACGCTCGGCATACGCCGGCATGTCGACACCGGGCCACGGCGAGACGCTCAACGCGATCACCAATGCCAAGGAGCCCATCAATAGGGACCAGGCTGTTGTCACAGGCGCAGAATCCGTCACATGTCTCATGGCAATCTCACGATCACGCCTCGTAGAGAAGAGGCGTCTGTTGGGTTGTCGGCGGAAGGGCCACTATGCAGGAGCGATGTCGGAGTCGTTGATTTCGACCGCGACAGCACGCTGGATAAGCGTGACGCTGAGTACCAATCGACAATTGCGAGCATGCCGGACCAAATGCCCTCTGGCCCCTTTCAACGGGCCCCGTATCACCTCGACCGCCATCCCCTCTCGGAGAAACGGATGTTCGCAATGAGGATACGACTGTTCCAGTACAAGGCGTAGCGATTCGATTTCGACATCAGGCACGATTTCCGGCATTTCTGGCGATCCCACAATGCGGACGACCCCGGGACATTGCAACACGGTGTACCGATGCTGACGGGGAATAAAACGAGCAAAGCAGTAGCCTGGGAACAATGGGAACTCGATCTTTTTCTTGCGGTCTTTCCATTGGCTGACGCGGGTGAAGGACGGGAGAAACGGCTCGATGTTATGTTGCGTTAGTTGATTGCGAACCAGTTTTTCATGTCTCGATCGGGTTTGGACTGCAAACCAAGCGAGCGCTCGGTTGGCATCGATCACGGTGTCGTTGTTCACGATCATGCGAGCTGTCGTCGCTGTGCTCATAGGACGCCCGGAGAGATTAGGATGCAGCACGTGTCGAGCAACATCGGTCTTCTTGCGGCCGGCCTCAGTTCGACTGTCGCACGTAGCTTCGCCCTCTGACTTACAGTCCTAACACCACAGCATTCATAGACTCTGGACCAAAACCGTTCGCTGAGGCGGCGCTACACTACGATAATGCGCAGGTCATTGCTATCGTACAGAACGCAGGGGTTGTTTGTGTGTAGCATTCGCGTACACGAGTTCTTCGCAATGGTGGTATTTCGAATTTCTGGTCGCCATGCGATTTGCTTAGCCACAGATTGAACTAAATTCGTTTTCCTAGACATCTCGGCACGCGCTCCCTGCCAGTGCCTCCGTGGGCCCCTCGAGGGACGCACGTCGACAATAGAACGAGCATGAATTCGCCGACTTGTCTCGCTCATCTACAACGTTGCACGCATGCATTATTTTGATGGTGTTGGGAATTTGTATCATCCCCGGCATCATCACCATGTCGGCGGGTTATCACGCAACTGCGGCCAGGTACGAACTCGTGGTATCCCTAGACTACAACCTGTGGGACCAAGGGAGTACCCCAGGGACGTACTACCGATTGGATGATGGCATCAAGGGACGAAGCGACACATCTGTCCGCTAGGGCGATTATGTAGCAATTAGCCTACATGTCGTGTGAATCGAGCTGGTATTCCGGATATAAATGTTTATTACCGTAGGTGCATGTATCTATCCATTAGACCTTTGCTGTATCAACTTGACTTGAACGCATCGAGACGTCGCGGGTGATCGCAGCTCGACCGGCGGTGTGGCGATAACGAATGAGGGACTGCTGGCGCAAGGATGACAGGCACCCATGCATCGAAATGAGGTGCAGGTATCAAACTCAACCGGGCGCGATTATCCGCGCAAAGACGACACGTCGTCATCCCGTGGGGTCTGGCGATGGACGAGTTGATTGGCGTGGGCAAAGAGGAGAAGTTTTTGACGATTGTCAGTTCCTAGCTTACTGAAGATGCGACTGAGGTGATGACGAACGGTGATAAAGCTAATGTCCAGACGTATCGCGATTTCCTTGTTCGTGAGGCCCTTTCCAATGTAGTCAATGATCTCCCGCTCCCGGTCGGTGAGCCGTTGAATGCGAGCCCTGACCGCATTGTCTTCGCCGGACAAGGCGCCTTTGATGAGTTCCGTCCCCTGCGCCTTTTGCTTCTGTTGGGTGCTCTTTACAGGAATGCTGTCCAATAATTCGAGCTGCCTCAACAGCACATGCGTCGGTTGCACCTTGAGTACCACCGCTGCCACATCGAGATCCATTGCCTCTTTCATGAGGCCGGGATTCTCTAGGTCACTCAATAAGACAACGTGAATGTGCTGATTGAACGCGCGCACGTCTTGCAGGAAAGACAATGTCTGCTTGCCCCAACTTTCGAGATCCACCAGGAGCACGGTAGGATCGTAACGCTTGATACACTCGATCGCCGCATGCGGTGTGGTCGCCTCCGCCACCACGACGAACTGCGCCCAACTTGACAGGACAGCTCTGAGACCAGCTAGCTGCCACACGTTGGTGCAGGCGACAACGAGCTTCCGAGCTGGGAGGCTCACTTCAGGCATCCGGCTTCCCACACAGGAATGTTCAGCGTTCAGCGGGAGGAGACCCGGTGAAAATCCGACGTTTTGTCCATCGTCAATTTCTATCGGAGGGACCATAACTCACAATTCCTCTTTAGGAGGCAGCAGAATGTGCCAGTTTTCAAGGAAGCCGTACACTCAATTCTCCCACTCGAATAGTGCCGATCCCCCTTCCCTCTGTAATAGAGCGCCAAATGAGCACCCAATTCAAGCGCTTTCATTGGCCGGGTGAAATCATCATGACATAGTCGATACCAGACGATCAGCGCTCCTTACTGTTTTGGCATGTGAAGCCAGCGGAGAAGCTCGCTACGGTGCTGGCACGGCTTGTCGAATTGAGACCCGCTCAGGCGCGAAGGAATGGGAAGTTGGGGCTGCCGCTTCTTGGCAGCCCCAATGCGCGAGAAGGGCAGGTTCTCTTACTTACTTATTGGGCTGCGGCGTATAACGAAGATAGGGTTTCACGGCCTTGAACCCCTTGGGGAAGATTTTCTTGGCCTCTTCGTCGTTCACCGCCGGGGTGATGATGCAGTCCTGTCCATCCTTCCAGTTGACCGGTGTGGCCACCTTGTAATTTGCGGTCAACTGCAACGAATCGATCACGCGCAGCAACTCATCGAAATTCCTCCCGCATGACGCAGGATAGGTCAGCATGAGCTTGACCTTCTTGTCCGGACCGATGACGAAGACCGACCGCACCGTCATGTTATCGATGGCGTTGGGATGGATCATGTCGTACAACCCAGCGACCTTCTTCTCCGGATCCGCGATCAACGGATAGCTGACTGTGCACCCCTGTGTTTCGTTGATATCTTTGACCCACCCGGTGTGCGCGTCCAACGGGTCCACGCTGACGGCGAGCACCTTCACGTTTCGCTTTTTGAATTCATCGGAAATTCTCGCCATATAACCAAGTTCCGTCGTACAGACCGGCGTGAAATCCTTTGGGTGGGAGAACAAAATTCCCCACGAATTACCGAGCCATTCGTGAAAGTTAATCTTGCCGGCCGTCGTATCGGCGGTAAAATTCGGGGCCTCATCGCCCAATCGCAGTCCCATGGTCTCCTCCTTAGTTAGCCCGTTCCAGGGTATCCACTATGCGTCAATTGACAGGGTTCCACTGGCGTAAGGTACAAGGAAAGACGGGACCGTTCAAGGGTCTCGGACCGGCCTCGGACGGACACGCTGGGAAAGGCAGAAGGGACTCGCCTTCCCGCCCCCTTTCTGCTACATGAGAACGGATATGAGACTGGCCAGTGCCGCGCTGTTGTTGTCTGTCGTGCTCGCATTTCCCACCTACGGGAACACGCAAGGGCTTGAGCCGACACTCCCCCCGATCGAGAAAGGCACGGCGATTCCCGAATCCGACATCCAGGAACATCCGATCGAGAAACCGGAAGGCGCACCGTCGACACAAGCAGAGATGTACCCGCCCGCACCGGTTGAATCCACGCCCGAAGCAAGAACCGAGGAACCGGAAGCTGAGAAGGATTCAGCGACGGCTTCCGGCACGGATTCGGCTCACACCGAGCCTCAACAGGGCGATGCTCCTTCGACCACCGAGACCGATGATTCCCCCAAATCCGCCGCGGAGGCAGCCCGCAGGCTACAGCTCGATGCAGAATCTTCAGAGAAGGAGCCTGAAGAGTCGGCCCAGTCGGCACAGGGGGATTCGACGGCACCCACACCGTCACCGACTCCCACTGATCAAACCGAGGCTGCACAACCACCGCCGGCGCCCCCCTCTCCCTTGCTCTTCGACGGAGATTATCTCGCCACGGTCGATCGACTGCGACGGGAGCTCCGGCTCGATCCGCACGCGACAGACAAACGGTTGGCACTTGGCCAAGCGTTGTTCGGTCTGGGAGAAGTGGACGAAGCGCTCGACGAATATCGTCTGGTCTTGGAGGAGCGCCCCGACTCCATCTCGACGCGACTGCACATCGCAACCGCCCTCATGGCGAAGCGACGGTGGAAGGAGGCCAAAAAAGAGCTAGCCGAAATCATCGCAATGGACGACACAGTGGTCGCCGCTCATCACAATCTCGCAGCCGTGCTGTATAGTTTGGGTGACGTGCGAGGCGCGATCGAATCCTATCGCACCGCGCTGACGCTTGCGCCGGAATCCATCGAGACACACTATCATCTGGGCCTCGTCCTTCGCCTGGCAGGGCGCAAAAAAGACGCCGTTCCCGAGTTTCAAGCCGCCGCAGAGGCCGGACACCCAAAAGCGCAGTACTTCCTGGGCGCCGCCTACTCGACCGGTGCCGGGGTCGACCGCGACCTCCCGATGGCGATTCGATGGTGGATGGCCGCCAGTGAGCATGGCGTGCCCGAGGCGCGCGACGCCCTGTCCCGCCTGAGGAAAACCGCGCTCAAATCGAACCCTGCGAAGAGCCCCAATAAAACCTTCAAAGCGTTCGAGGCCTATCGAAACGATCTGTGGTTCGGATTTCCGGAACTGACCCCTAATGGAACCGACGAAACGGTCGGCATCGCGTTATTGCAGGCGTTCCGTGTGGACGAGGCGGTTCCCACCCTGATCCGCGAAGCCATGGCGCTGGATGAACTCAGCGAACGCTACCTTGCAGCCTTGTATGAGCAAGGCCTGCCGACGTATCTGGAACCCCACGACCCACGGATCCTACGCTATTTTGAGTTGGCAGCAGGCGATGGAGCGCCGCAAGCCAGGTTGTCGCTGGCCAGGATCCATGCGTTAGGTCTCGGCGTGCCAGAGGATCGAGGGAAAGCTCTCGACATTTTGAAAGGCCTTCCTAAAGCTTACGCCGAGCAGTTTCTTAAAGACCTGGCCGCCAACCCCGCAGGGACGCCACCTCACACCGTACCCGAGACCGAAGGCGCGACGGCCACGGCCCCTCAGCCCTAGGCGCCTGCCGACAGCGTTGACCCATACGAGGTCAGCCGATCCTTTTGCTGGGTGCATGGTCGGCTCGTGCGCACCGCACAACGTCTGACCAGGCAACTGCAAAAAATAGTCGATCTGATTCGCACGCCACCACCCTGTCCGGGTATGATGACGACTGACATCATGAGGCGTTCATGCCCGATTGGTTGAGGCCGCTTTCCTCCATACATCGGTCGATCCCGTCGCATCTGCACCGGCTGCTGCTGGCGGCATTCATTGGAGTCGCCGCCACGATCTCAGCCTGGGTGCTGTGGTCGCTCGGCGGCCACGTCATCACGCATGCCGACTTTGCGGCCTTCGATCTCTGGGCGTCGCAACCTCGATCGGACGCAGAGGTGCCGGTCATTCTCGTCGAGGACGGGCCGGTCCCGCGTAGCGCGCCGCTCCCGATACCATGGGATCACGCCGCGCTGGCTCGCACCATCTCGGCACTGACGCAAGCCGACGTTGCGGCCATCGGTGTGGACGAACCGATTACGGTCCCTTCGAGTCCGGATCATGGGGGAGCGACGAGCGACGCGCTCCTCGCGGAGGCCATCGCGCAAAGCGAGCGTGTGGTCCTTCCCATTCCCCTTCTGGCGCACGAGCCTGGCTATTCTGTCGATCGTACCGCCGGACTACCCGAGCAGGGTCCATCACATCCCAGCTGGCTTTCGAAGGAAACCAGCCATGCCATGACTCCTGTCGACGCCGAGGTGCTGCTCCCGATCCTATCGAGTGTCGCCGATTCCGCCGCCGCCGTCTCCCATCAAATCGTTCAACCGGATCAGGACGGCCACCTGCGTCGGGTTCCGCTTTTCGTTCACAATCGCGACCGGCTGATCCCCGCATTCGGCCTATCGCTGTACCTCATTGCAAACCAACTTCCTTCCCATCGCGTGCGCATTGAGCCCGGCTTTCGGGTCGACATCGCCGGTCGAGATTCCAGCGAATCTGCGGCCGCCTCACTTCTGGTTCCCATTGATCACAAGACGAGGGCGCTGCTTCCCGGGCTGTCCCCCGCCGAGTCGTTCGTTCGTACGATACCGCTGCACCAAGTCCTGACCGCCGTGGAGCAGAACCAGTCGGATCAGATCCGCTCGTGGGCGGACGGAACGATCGTGCTGCTGCCGTCGACCACGACGGGAGTCGACCATACCGGATCCACGCCCCGCCTTCAGTCTCAGATCGTCCTTTTGCATGCCCTCTACACGCACGGCTGGGCATCGCAAGCCGCATTTGCATGGAGCCCGATCATGACGTGGTTCCTTGCGGCATTGAGCGCGTGGCTACTGCTTCAATGGCCGGATTGGCGCGGTCTCGCCGGGGCTGTCGTGGCCCTCTCCCTGTACGGTGTCGTTGTGTGGACCGCGCTCGTCCGCGCGGAACTGGTCCTCCCTCTCTTGATGCCGACCGCAGGCCTCGTGGTCGCCGGGCTCGCCTCCGTGCTGTGGAACCATCTGGACGCTAGCCGCCGCGTGCGCCGCCTGGAGCACAATGTCGTGCGGGTGCAGGCTGAACTGGCGGCCGTCCGCGAAGCGTTGGTGTATCAGGAATCAATCGTCGAACAATTGGAAGAGGACCTCGACGCCGCCCGTACCCGGCACGCGCCGTCCCACGATCGCGATGAGCATTCCTCCAACGTGTCCCTTGAGTTTCAGCGCGAGTTGGATGAAGCACGCACACGGGAGGACGACACGCGGCGGCAGTTGGCGGCCCTCGAAGAGGAATTGGCCAATCTTCGTGCGGTGGCACTCGTCCACCCTGCCTTACCGGACGCCGAATTGGAGTCGGTACGGGCCGAGGCGGAGCGCCTCGGCATCCTGACTCGCGACACCAGACTCCTCCGCACCTTTCGCGACCTGGCACGCGGTGCCCAATCCGCGCTCCCAATCCTGATTCTCGGCGAGTCCGGCACGGGGAAGGAGTTGTTCGCGCGTGCGGTCCATCAGCTGAGTCCGCGTCGGTCTCAACCGTTCGTTGCCGTCAACATGGCGGCCATTTCTCCGGAGCTGTTCGAAAGTGAACTCTTCGGACACGTGCGGGGCAGCTTCAGCGGCGCCACCCAGGATCGACCCGGCTACTTCGAATTGGCCGCCCGAGGCACGATCTTTTTGGACGAAATCGGCGATCTCCGCCCCGAGCATCAGGCAAAGCTGTTACGGGTGCTGCAAGACAGGAGCTTCTATCGAGTGGGCGCGACCAAACCGACCGTCGTCGACGTCCGTATCGTGGCCGCGACGAATAAGGATCTGCTCAAAGGAATCGCCGAAGGGTGGTTTCGGGAGGATCTCTATGCCCGCTTGAAGGGGATCGTGGTGGCCCTGCCGCCGTTGCGAGATCGCCCCGACGACCTCCTGTTCCTGGCCGACTCGTTCTTGGCACAGTCGGCTGCCCGCATGAATCGCACGGCCGCATCGTTCACCCCTGAGGCACTCGAGGCACTGCGCGGCTACCACTGGCCGCACAACGTCCGAGAGTTGGCGCAATCCATCGAGCAGGCCGTGGCACTTTCGGATACGCCGCTCCTGTACGCCAGGGACTTGCGGCTCCCCGATCCGGTCACCACGGCGGAGCCGGCTGCCGGACGACGCAGCGGCGCGCTGGTCGATATCTCCGGTGATTCCGCCGTGCTCGACTGCCTCCGTCGCCACGGATTCGATATGCAGCGCACGGCGCGGGCCCTCGGCTGGGACCGCAGTACCGTGACGCAGCGTCTGAAAGGCATGTGCTTTCAGGCCCTCGTGGACAGTCAGGGGGATGTCACGATTGCGGCGACCTCGCTCGCGCAAGACCCCTCGTTGCTTCGAACCGTCGAATTGAAACTCGTGGAATACAGAGATCACCTGATCGCGGTCATCGCCGGCCATCGCACCGAATCCGAAGCGGTGGCGGCCTGCCGGAAGCGCTTCAAGAACCTACCCGATCGACACTTCAAGGCCGTTGTGGCACTGATTCACCGCCACTTCCTACAGGTTCACCAAATCCCTCCTCACGACCCCTCGACACTCCTCAGCCCTCCCTCGGATCAGAACTCATCGCGGCGCTGACATCACGCCGATCTTCCCCGCAACACACGACACCGTGTCCTCGGTTCGCCGGGAGCCCCTTGCATCGTGGTCGCCGTGCGGGGCTATCCCCGCATCCCCGCAAACGACACCCGCGCCCCGCAAAGGACCCGTTCCCCACGTCGCGCCGAAGTGATTGAACAATCGATTCTTTTTCTTGCGCTCTTCTCGTCAGCCGGCGGCACCTGCATTGCTCTAGGCACAGCTTCAGGACGTCGGTTCGGCAACCATTGAAAGGAGGAATTGAGCGACCGAACCCCTCCATTGATACGAGACACACACAAGAGTTCAACCCTACGCTGACTCGAAAAGGAGCCGCTGCCATGAGCAAAGCCCTGCACACGTCGTATGCCGCCCCCGGTCAATCAGGATCCGTCAGCCCAACCATCGTTGGACCCGATCGAGATCGTAAGGAGGTGGCCATTGTGGCCGCCGCCGCAACCATTCTGGCCATTACGTTCGGGATGATGTGGATGTCTTCCCAGGATGACAGTCGGATCACTCCCACCGACGCGTCCGTCACCCGCCTTCCCACCATCGCGCCGGTCTCCACCATCGTCGCCACCCCCGCCGAGCCGGTTGCTCCGGCCCAGCTGTCACCTGCCTTGCCGACTCACCTCCGAGACAGTCGCCACGCCGACGTGTACTTCGACTTCGGCCGAAACGGATTGTCGGAGGAAGCCAAGGCCCATCTCACGGCGCACGCATCGTTTCTGAACGACAACAGCGACTGGGGCGTCATTCTCCAGGGATATACGGATAATCGGGGATCCAGCACCTACAACAAGCAACTTGGGCTCAAACGAGCCGAGGCCGTCCGTGGTTTTTTGGCCGGTCTCGGCATCCCCGACGTGTCGATGAAGGTGGTGAGCCTCGGGAAGGATGGCGCGCTCTGTCGAGATGACAGCAGCGAGTGCCAACAGCTCAATCGCCGCGTGCACTTGGAGTTCATCAAGGTTGGAGCTGCGCATCTGGCTCCGCCGACCGCCGTCGTCGAAACGATGCCCAACACAGACGCGAATCAGGCCGAAACCTTCTCGGCGGAACCGGCTATCGCGGAGATTCCCACGAGCGAGGTCATGGCGGTCGACACGACCGAACCGGTCGTAGAGACACCTCCGCTCGCCGATGCTGAGGCAGCAGTCGAGACCACCTCCAATATCCAGTCGACACAGACGTCGATTGCTCCGGACTTCCGCACTGACTCCTCCCACATGACGAACGATAATCCTACTCCCGCCGCACATGCGTCGGAGCCGGACGCACCGATCTCCGGCGCGTTCGACCCTGCGTCCGGCAGCTAGTCCATCGGCACGGTTCTGCGTGAGGGCCTGAGGAACGACGATCGGTCGTTCCCAGGCCGCCTTGACCATCTACCCAATAACAGCCATCTGATCTGACGAGGACATCATGCTGAATCCATCACTCTCGGCACGAAGCCGCCGTGCCGTCGGACGTGCGACGCCCTTCCTGTTCTGTCTAGTGCTGGTCATAGTTTGCCTCGATACCCCGCCGACTCCGGCTTCACCCGCCGAGGCCGAGTCGCTGACCACCGGTATCGTTCCGACCATGGGGATTCATGACGTCTCCGAGGGAGCACTCCTGTTCAAGACACACAAACAGGGCCGCTACCTGCCGGCTCCGATGCTCAAGACGGACGTCCAGATTTCCGTGACCGGCGTCGTCGCACGCGCGACGGTCCGCCAGGAGTTTACGAATCCCAGCACGAGGAAGGGCGATTGGCTTGAGGGTATCTACGTCTTTCCGCTTCCGGAGACCGCCGCGGTCGATCACCTTCGCATGAAGGTCGGCGATCGGATCATCGAAGGACAGATCAAGGAACGCACCGAAGCCAAGCACATCTACGAACAAGCGAAGCAGGCCGGAAAACGGACTAGTCTGGTCGAGCAGGAGCGGCCCAACATCTTTACGACGTCCGTCGCCAACATCGGACCGGGCGAACGGATCGTCGTCGAAATCGAGTATCAGGAAACCATTCGCCATGACAACGGTCAGTACCAGCTCCGTTTTCCCATGGCGGTCGGCCCGCGCTACATTCCCGGCACGCCGGTGATCGTGGAAGGCCAACCGCCGAAAGGAACCGGAACCGTGCTGGACACCGATCGCGTCACGGATGCATCACGGATTACCCCTCCCGTGCTGACACCCAGTCAAGGAGTCACGAATCCGCTCAGTCTTACGCTCACTCTCAAGCCGGGATTTCCTGTGGCAAAAGTTGAATCTCCCTCTCATCCGATCATTGTCATCCCGGACCACGACGGCGAGCTTCAGATCAGCTTGAAGACCGACGCCGTCCCAGCCGATCGCGATTTCCAACTCCTGTGGCATCCCGCCCCCAGGACGGAGCCGTTAGCCACCGTCTTCACCGAACGGAAAAACGGCGAGACGTACGGTCTGCTGATGATCGCCCCGCCCACTCAATCGGACGAAAAGACCCCTCGTGTGGCGCGCGACTTGACGTTCATCATCGACACGTCCGGATCGATGGCCGGCCCGTCGATCGACCAGGCCAAATCCTCGCTCACCGCCGCTCTGACAAGGCTCACGACACAGGATCGATTCAACATCATTCAATTCAGCAACACCGTTCGCTCGCTCTTTCCTTCGCTCGAACCCGTAACGACGGCATCAATAAGGAAAGCCGTGCGCTACGCCGAAGGGTTGTCGTCCAACGGCGGAACGGAGATGCTGCCGGCGCTGCGGCATGCCTTGAAAGCCCCGCAAGATGCCTCTCGCATCCAGCAAATCGTCTTACTCACGGACGGACAAGTCGGCAACGAAGCCGAATTGTTCGAGTTGCTGCATTATCGACTGGGCTCGAGGCGCCTCTTCACTATCGGCATTGGGGCGACACCCAACAGCCACCTCATGCGCAAGACTGCGGAGTTCGGCCGCGGAACCTTCACCTATATCGGCGACGTCAATCGGGTGAAGGACCGGCTCGACATCCTGTTCCAAAAACTCGAGCATCCAGTCTTGACCGACATTCAATTCGACCAAGCGGGATGGTCGGGGTTGGAACAGTATCCATCGAGCATCGCCGATCTCTATCAAGGAGAGCCGGTGCTGTTGGCCTTCAAAGCCGGATCGGTCCCACAGGAAGGCACGCTCATCGGACGGGCCGGCAGTCAAGCATGGTCGCTGCCCGTCTCGTTCGCTCACGTCTCGGCGCAAAGCGGCCTATCGGTCAATTGGGCGAGACAAAAGATTTCGGCCCTCATGGACGGGGCGTTCAAGGGAGAGGCGGAAGACACAATACGAAAGGCCGTAATTGACGTGGCTCAAAGCCATCATCTGGTGAGCAAGTATACGAGCCTCGTCGCGGTGGACGTCACGGCGGCCAGGCCCACCGACACATCGACCGCCGAACAGGACCACAAGGCACCCATGGCCTCGGCGGAGAACCAGATCGCCGTGGCTGAACTCCCGCACACGGCAACCTCCGCACGGGTGCAGGTCCTCATCGGGCTCGCAGCACTGCTGCTCTCTGCGCTGGCGTGGAGCTACAGAAGACAGCTCGCGTGACCTCGATCCGGCCTCCTTCCCGCTTGCTGTCCGGGTTGACGGTATGCCTCCTCGCCGTCGGACTATGGCAGGTTGGAGCAGGATCGTGGATCCCTGCGAAGGCCAGGCTCGCGCAGGTCCTCCTGCAGCGAGCCTGGACCCGCACCCTCGCAGGTGAGCATCAGGTCAGGCCCTGGCCCTGGGCAGATACCTGGCCCGTGGCTCGACTGACGGTTCCCTCCAAAGGCATCGATGTGATCGTGCTCAACGGCGCCTATGGCCGTACGCTCGCGTTCGGACCCGGTTACGCGGAATCGAGCGCCTTCCCCGGAACAAGCGGCACTACACTCGTAACCGGCCATCGAGACACGCATTTTCGTTTCCTGGCCCGCCTGAACCAAGGCGACACGATCCACCTTCAGACGCCAAGCGGCCGGATCGAGCAGTTCCGGGTGACGCGGCTTTCGATCCTCAACTCCGCCCGCGCCCGCCTGAGGCAGACTCCGGATCGCCCTTCTTTGGCCCTCATCACCTGTTACCCCTTCGACGCTGTCGCGCCCGGAGGCCCCCTCCGATATCTCGTCGAAGCCGAATACGATGGAAATTGGCCGGTTCGGCAAACGTCTTGAGGGACTCCGGTCCCTATAACTCAAGTCTGCACACCGCCAGCCGATAAGACAGGGTGAAAGGATACCCATGAACACGGCGAAGGCCACGGTGCCGAAACTCAGGATCTCGAGCGATCCGATGTATCAACTACTCCGTGACGGTGCGATCAAGGAGTTCAACAGCAAAAAGGCGGCCGGCCAAAGCTGCGACCTGCGATATTGTGATTTTCGCGGACTCGACTTGCGCGGCTTGGATGCGGCCGGCCTGGACTTCAGCGATAGCTACTTTCGCCAAACCGACCTGCGCGGCGTGGATTTCAGAGAGGCCAATCTCGAAGGGGCGAGCATCAACAACGCGCGGGTCTCAGGCGCCTACTTTCCCGCCGAACTCACCGCTGATGAAATTCAACTCTCTCTCCAACACGGCACTCGAATGCGGTACACGAAGTAAATCCTTCCCCGATTCCTCAGTCAATTTAATCTGACCTGCAAAACCCTCTCGATCAGCCAAGTGGCTAACTTACGCTGGCGTCAATCAATGAAAGCTTCGCCGTTTGTTTCTGCCACTCATGCAGCGAGGCGGCACGGGCGATTCATGAACAACGTCACGAGGCCGTTTGAGGCCGAGGCAGGCGTACCCACCGCGGTGCGTCGAGGAGGCCGAGCGAGAACGACCCCGCCGGGCGAGAGACTCGGACGTCGCAGTAGGTGTTGCATGGATCGTCCGTGCTGAATGGCGCGCCCGGCTGGAATCGAACCAGCGACCCACAGCTTAGAAGGCTGTTGCTCTATCCAACTGAGCTACGGGCGCCCCTCATATTTTCAATCAATTATGTAGCAGATGCCTTCTGCGTTGCATCCGTTTCGTGGCTTTGTGCCATTCCTTGTGCCATTTTGTTTGCCTTAGGGTCAACTCTCGACGGCATTGAAGTCAGGCCATCCAGCGACTCCACGGCGGTCCGGAGGTGTCGTGGGCTCAAGTGTGCGTAGCGAAGGGTCATGCTGAACGACTTGTGCCCGAGTACCTCCTGAATCTCCCGCAAGGGCCTTCCACGCATGGCCAGGTGCGACGCAGCCGTGTGTCTCAGATCGTGAAACCGGAAATCGGAGAGACCGGCTCGTTCAACTGCCTTTTCAAACGCTGTCCGGATCTGTCCCCATTCCGATCCATCCCGTCGCTTAAAGACACTACCCGTCCGTTGTTCAGGTTTCGGTTCGAGGCCAGAAAGGGCGGCAATGGCGGCTTTATTCAAGGGCACACCACGCGGCTCGCCATTCTTGGTGTCGTACAGCCGAATCCGTGCATTAAATCCGAGATCCTTATCCAGGTCGATCCTCTCCCACGTAAGCCCCATAATCTCACTTTTCCTCATACCAGTATTGATCGCAAGTGTGACAATAGCCGTGAGGAACTGATTGCGGGACTGAGCACATGCAGCCAGCAGCTTTCCTATTTCGTCTTCGGAAAGGAACCGTGTTCGACCCTTCGGCGCTTTCGGTAACTCTATTTCAGGCACACGGTCTAGATAGTTCCATTTACGCTGTGCCAACCGAGTCATATGACGGAGGACAGTCAGTTCATTCCTGACCGTCCACGCGCTGACTTCAGCGATTCGCTTCTCTTCATACCTGGCTATCTTATCTGCCGAAAGCTGCCGGATTGGTAGCTTATCGCCGAAGAATGGTCGCAACTGCTTTTCGAGGATCCGTTGATCCTCGTGCAGGGAGCGTTTTCCGTGGTCGCTCTTGAATTTCAGATACCGTTCAGCGACTGTCCCGAAAGTTGCTTCTACAGGCCGCTCTGCCTGACCGCTTCTGATCTGCTGCTGCCGTTCGCTCAGTGCCTGTAGGGCCAGATGCTCGGTTTCCCACTCTGACGAAAACTTGCGCTCGCGCTGGCCGTTAATAACGAGGGTGTACCCATAGGCGATATGGCGCACACGTTTGCCAAGCGGGCCTTTAGTGGTCCATTCACGCCGAATGATCTTGGCCATAATGCATCCTCCTACACGAACTTGCCTCAATCGCTTACCAACCTACTAGCAGGGGCACCTACATGGAGCCTTGGGTGTCGCCGCACTCTTCCCATTTCAGGAGCGCATGCTCAAAGATTCCCTTCACGGTCTTAGCCACTCGCAGGGTGAGCTTATAGTGCTGCAGCATTTCGTTACCTGGGTGTACCCTATTGCGGAATAGCTTAACCAATCGACATGCAGCCTTGATTGCTTCAGAGGGGAAAACACCCTGCTTTTCAGCCTCCGCAAATAACTCTCCAAGCTCACCTCGGCGGATATCTTTTCCGCCTGGCAAAGTCTCCTGTTTCCTTTTGAAAAGAAGTTGGGATAGCAGCACTGCCTCTAACAATGTTCCGGTCAGAAGTACAATCGCCAATGGCAATTCCCGTTTCAAAGCCTCCCGTAGCTCATGACTGATTGCCACACATTCCGAAAACTGCTCGTCGGGTGGCACGATTTTCACCAATGCCTGAATGACTCGCTGAGAATTGAGCTCCTCCCCGATAATCGTTTTATCAAACGCCTCAAATAAAATTCCTATGAAGCCCAACTTCTCGGCCTGAGTAGAAAACTCACGATCCTCGATGCGCTCAAGCAGTGCAAGAGCCACATAGGCCGATTGCACCTCAGCGGCGACAACCGCGCCCTGTTCCTCAACCAAGACCTTGTCCTCCTGATACGATGCTTCCAGAAATTTCTTCGCCCTATTCATATCATCCAAGAGCAAGGCCAAACCCAGGCGAAACTGAATATGTCCCTTGTGTGCATGTCCCCATTTGGGCTCGACGACCTCAACAAAGAACCTAAGCATATCTTCCCAAAATCGGATGACAGCGGTTCTTCCCAAGTTGCTTCCGATCTCAATCGACAGCTTATCGGCCAACTCCGGCCAATGACGATCAAGACGAGGGTCGATTAGCCGTCCACTATTTAGTTCGTCCTGAAGTACCTCCTTGGCAGCATCAAAACGATCCTCTGACAGCAAGCTCATAAATTCAGTTCTAATACACACGATCTTCTGTCCTCTTCAATTCTTCCCTGTCGGCCTCCAGAGCTGACCAAATAATGCGACGAGGATTACCCCAATAGTGCACCAGCAACGGCGCACTGGACCCACCAGTTCATCAAAAACTACCAGAAATCGATAGGAACCTTGTTCATCACCCAATCGCACTTGTCAGTTTTTTCGCCTCCTGCGGGGTAATCTCGCCGCTCGCGGTCTTGGACATGATGGTGAGTAACAGTCGCCGTCGCTCGACTGGCGCCAACGGCCGTTTCCGAATCTCGTCTAGGAGCGCGGTGAATGTCGCCCGTCGCTCAAGTTTCTGCGCTCGCCTCAGTAAACTACCAGGATGCGCCATATTCAGCCTCCTTGATCACTCAACCAGTTCCGCCACCGTCACTCGCAACGCCTTCGCCAAACGTTCTAGTGTGCTCAGCGGTGGGTCATGCAACCCAATTTCAAGTCTAGCCAGATACCCGTGAGACAGCCCTGTCTTTCTGGCCAACCCGGCTTGGGTCAGGCCGCGCTTCTTCCGTAAGCCTTTCAATTGCATCGCAAGGCGGTTGTGCGTATCTGACATTATATTACCTTATGGGTAATAACAAGTAAACAGGACCGATCACACTCTCGCGGATATTAGTACGCGTCGGCAGAGCTACCGTCTGGCTGTAGACTACTGGACCCCATCTCCGATGTGCTTTGAGATTGCGTCGTCTGCACATACTGAACGACTCCCTGTCCGTCAAAATAGACTGTGAGGGAGGTTGTTGAGGCAGTAGCCCCGCCCGCGAAAAGGCCGACGACCGGAATGAAGGTAGCAGGATGTGTTTCCACACTCATATGGTTGTAGACCCAGACTTCATACTTACCAGGCGGAAGAGATACAGGTAGCGCCCCAAGTGGCATGCTTCCGGAACCACGCCCAATTGACGTGGGATTTCCGAGCAACTGCTTCACGTCCTGCTTCGTCGTCACTCCCTCTTTAATTTGCGCGACCGCGTTCTCGTCAAGAACCGATGGATTTCCACTCGAAACGCATCCGGATGTAGCCAGGAGAAATACAATCGGTACGAGTATGCGCATCTGGCACCTCCTAGGTGGTCGCACGATACGCCCCGTCGCAGCGTTTGGCAATCTTCATGCAGACAGGCTAACCACTTCAGTCAAGAGCCGAACGGTCGGACTCATCGACCCACCGCCGGGCAGTACGTTTTGCCGACCAAGACCACTCGTGGCCGTGGCTTCGGTCGAGCCGGACACGTGTAACAGGCATGCCAGTAGGCGTGGTCGTGCAGATACTCGGCCTGACAGTCCGGACTGACGTAGCGCCGTGTTTGTCGCCACGGATTCATTCAAAGCCCCTTGCCGAGGGATGGCGCTCCCGCCAACGGAGAATCAGATCCGGCCAGGATGGCGAGTCGGCGAGATAGCGTAGCAACTCCCACACTTTCCCGTTGCCGCGCGACAATGCGTGATCGAGCAGGTAGCGAGCCCACCGTTGTTCCTTCGCCGTCGAGAGCCAGCCCGGCTTCACGGCGGCCTCGCTGGCCCGTCCCCAGGTGTCGGCGAACCACTCCGCCGAAGGACGCTCGCAGAGCGCACAGCGTGGGGCATCGTGCTCGGTCCACCAAAACCATCCCGACGGGTGGACAGCACAGTGCGCCTTTTTGATCTCGCACGACCGTAGCGCCTGCACCTCTTCGCCGCACAGGATCAGGGTGCACTCGTCGTCGAAGCGCGCCAGCAAGAGGCCCAGGCTGGAACCCGTTTGGACGACAATACAACCGCCAGAACATGTCTGCGACATGTATTCTTCCTTCGTCAAATAGGGGTCCGCTACCGGGGAGGCACCGGCGCGATCCGGTAGCGGTTTGATTCTCGGACCGAGGCGCCCCCCGCACCTCGGACGACTCGCGCCGTTAGTCCAGCAAACCGCTTCGACGCGCAACATCGAGCTGAAAGTCCAACGGCCCACCACGGAGCAACACCAGCGCCGGATGCTCTGGCAAGCGCGGATCGTTCCCTACGACATGGCGGACTTTCTGAATTTCAACCGCTAGTGTTTGCGCCCGCGCCGCAAGAGGTGCCAATTCCTGCGCCAACTCGCGCATTCTTTCCACACCGGCGTCCAACAAGCGACGCTGTGCGGCGGCCTTGGCCGAGTCGAATACTGCTTTCAGTCGGCTGTATTCGGCCCGCGCTGCTTTTGTCACTGGATAGAACCAGCCGTTCTGCGTGCCCTTTACCACCCCGAGCTTTTCTCTGGCTGCTTCGATTTCAAGATCCATCGCGTTGGGTACTAAACCCGAGACGAGAGCAATCAGATGCTTTTCTTCGATTTCACTGTCTTCTAGTTTGGCCTTCGCCGCCAACATCGGCCCGCGTGCGACTTGAACCGCCGGATCGTCGTCCACCGGAACAAGTTCCTTCGTGGCAGACTGCAGTAGGGTTGCAAGCATGGTTTCCCTCCTTCTGGTTCTCGATGTTTAGCGAATGATTCCCATCGCGTAGTCCAGTTCCCGTTGGACTACTTCAGCGGCCTTTCCGCGCGCAATTCCCGCGACCAGGCGCGCCACTTCATGCGCGAGAGAATCAATCCCGGCGCGAGTTATCACGACCTCCTCCGAGCCGTCGAATTCGATAGCGATTTCTTCGTCGTCAAATATGAGATTGCGCTCCTGATCCATTGAAAAAGTCCGGCAGCCGCATACGTTGCCCTTCAGCCACGCTGAGACCGCCGCACGATCGCAATTCGCGCCTTGGCACACGCTAAGTTGGACCAGAGCATCGGGATTTGCCGGGACCGACACGACGGACCATTCGAGGAGTTCCGCCTCTTCGATATCCAAGCCGCCCCGTTCGTTGTTCCAAAAATACTTTTTGGGACGGAACCCGATCGACGCGGATTTGAGATAGCCTCCCTTGATCATTTGGAAGATGGAATCCGCAAACGGAGATATCTCCGGACCCATGAAATCCGCCGTCGCGATCCAGCCGTTCCCCTGACGCGTAAGTGAAACGGTTTTCCCGATCGGCGGTTGGCGATAATCGTGACCAAAGAGCACGACTGGATTTCTCAAGTAATTATCGACACTCAAGCCGTCTTGATCGATCACGTCCCGATCACGATCCACCGCGCTAGACGTAATCTTGAATTTGACGCGCCGACGATCCGTTTCTTTGAGGATCTCGATCGATGTTGGGAACGCCTTGGTCACGACATCGTTCTCCGTCGCCTGATACGTACCTTCCTGGACCAGTTTCCTGAACTCGTCGTCCGTGAAATAACGTCGATTCATGGCTTCTCCTTTGTTCTTGATCGTGGGTAGTTCGTCGCCTAGGCCAGACTCGTCCCTTTCCAGGATCGATCCCCGCCCGCACGCATTTGGTCGAGCACGTCCTGGTCCACCTGCTGACCGCTCTCGCGCGCCACTACAGGAATCAACACTTCAAGAGATATATCGGTCGTGTCGTAAAATTCGAGCGGCGGACGCCCGCCGAGATCAATGGCCGCAATGGTGGCCATGCTGAGTGCCACCGAGCTATCGATCTTCTGTCTCGCCCGCTCTTTCGCCAATCGCCACCCCCGCGTGGATTCGACCGCCACGCAGTTGAGAACGTGGCGTCGTAGGACCTCACTGGGGAAGAGCCGCAGGTTCCGGCCCGTGATCAGATCAAACAGCAGCTGTCCCGCACGGGTCTGGTTCGGGACGCTCTGTGGATATTCAGAGATCGACAGCCCGGCAGCCTGCAGGGTCTGGATCGTGCGCTGGAGCTGCCACGGGTCGCAGAAGATCGCGCGTACATCGAAGTCGCGGTGCAGGTCGCGGAGGCACGCCTCGATCGTGTCTTCCAAATTCAGCGGTTGCTCCGGCGAGGGAGTCCAAACACGCACCACCGCGAGATCGACACGATCGCCGTTCCGGGAGACGCCCACAATCGCGGCGGTGTCGTGTTTGATGGCCGCGTCCACGCCGACATACAACACGCGATCCCGCGACGCTAGCGCCGGACGGTGTTCCGGATCGACACAGGCGTCGTATGCTTCCGGAGTGATGAACGCACTTTCGGCGCTCGTCCAACGATTCTCATGCAAGCGTAGATAGGTATTCGGCCTGAGGGTCCGACGCTGCGAAGCACGATATTCTTCGGTCTGCCAAGGCATGCGGGGTTCGTGATCCCAATAGGCGAAGAGGCGCGCCTCGCGGTTGCCGTAGATCGGCAATGTCGGATGCAATCGTTCGCCCTTGCCCTCCGGATGCTCATCAGGGCCGACGCCGAGCAGATAGAGTTCGCGGAGTAATGTGGATTCTTCAAATCCGGCATAGCTGGATATGAACCGGATCGAATTGTTGCGGGTCGGGACGGGGGTCAGCTCTTCCCACAACCGGCGATCAGCTTCGCTGTCGTATGCCCACAGCTCATCCCACGATGTCAGGCCATGATTGCTGCCCGCCGATCCGGCGTATTCGCTCGCAATTGCGCCGATCACCGTCTTGTTGCTCAACACGATTTGCTTCGCCTGAATTGTCGCACTCCGAGACAGTTCGGGATTGTTTTGGATCAATTGTGCGAGTGATTTGAACGTGCGAGCCTGGGCTTGCTCCAAATCGTTGGCCAAAATCAGCAGCTCGTTCGGCGGCTCTTGGGTAAACGCCCACCATGCCAGATTCGCCGCGTTGATGGTCGTTTTGCCGGACTTCTTAATGCACGAATAGATGATCGTGTCCCACGGCAGGCGGCCTGCGTCGTCAAACTCGAAGGCCAAGCGCAAGATTTCCTCTTGGTGCGGCAACAAGCTGAATGGTTGCCCCAGTTCGTTGCGCCGGATAAAGCGAGCGATGAAGCCCACCGGATCACGCGCGTACCGACTCGGGCGCGGGGTCATAGCTCGCCCTCCATGATGGCCTTCGCGAGATCATGTTCCGGGATGACCCCGGCTAACCGCTCAAGGCGCAGCTCCAGCTTCTCCAGGACGAACCGGGAGTTTTTAAGCTCGCGCCGCAAGCGACGTGCCTGGGTCAATTTTCTGACCGTCGTGGCTCGATCGAGTTCCTGGGCGAGCCATTCAATCTCCACGACCACCCGGCCAGCCTCTCGAAGTACAATTCGCGCGTCGTGCGGCAGGTCAGAACCGTACCGCGCAACTTTCGCCCGGCAGTAGGCACTGTAGAGACGCCCGTCCGGGGACCGATGAGACTTAAATGCGCGGGGAATCCGACCTGCCAACGCTCTCAATTCAGCCTCCCCGCGATCCCTGACCCCTCCGAGAAGGCCACCACGAATGGGCCTGCCTGGCCCGTGCTCATGCGATCCAGGGGGGGATGTGGGCCGAGCATGGGTGCGTCCTGTGGATTTCCACTATGAGATTGCATATCGAAAAACAGATGGACCAGTGACCCTGGCGTTCTCAGCGCAGCTGACCCGATAACTGTGGGTCTTAGACCTAAATTCATTTGTCCCTCAAAGGTTTGCATGTCCCTGCAAGTCCGTTTGGGCCCGCCCATGTGCCCGCGGGCGGCCAAAACCCTGTGTTTTCGACCGCAGCCACGCGAGCAGGCGCGCGCGTTCAAACCGCAAAGTTCGCCCGATTCTGAGAGCAGGCATTGATGGATCATGACTGACCCAGCGACTTACCGATTTCGTAGACACTTGCAGCATGTTGGCAACTTGATCGACCGTCAGGTATTCACAATCGGGGGACCCTGCCCCGTTGAGACGATCGCATTGGAGATCGGCGGCGCCAATGCTCCCGGGATCTCGCTCCTCGCCTTTGATTCGCGTCACGAGTGGCCTGTCTCCCTCTTCTATTGTCACAACCGTTAACATCCCCTCCCTATAAGGGAGGGGGAGTTAATTAACGGTTCACGATTAACGGTACCGTTAACAGCATTCCCCTTGTGGACCAAATACTTAGGCCACTTGTTAACGGTCTTAACGGTCGTTAACGGTGAAAGGGCGTTAACGGTCGTGTTTAACGGTTCACCACGGTCCATTGCGCGTCTCGATTGTCGCCCAGCTTGCTCCATTTAATGCCGTTGTACTTTGACAGGGTCGCCTTGACGCTCCCTGCCTTGGCCTCGATCTCCTCGGCAATCTGTTGGGCCGTGCGCGGGGTGCCATCCTCCAGCAGGTTCCTGATCCGGTTGACCAGCGGCAGCTTTGGCTCGAAGGCCGGTTCCTCTTGGGGGTCGCAGCTCAGGACGCGGACGGCGTCGCCGTCGAACTGAAATTCAAATGCCAAGGGGCGATGTTGTTCACTGAAATTGTGCTTCACATGGGTCGCGATCACGCGGGCGGGCCCCTCTGTGGCAGCCCGTTCCAGCTCCCAGACGTTCCGGCTCAGCTCTCGAAAATAGACAGACCCGTATGCGGTTCGCTCGGCACCCTCTGGCGTTGCTTTCGAGATGTGGGCCAAAAGCAACGAGCTACAGCCGATGGTTCTGAGCGCCCTGGTCAGTTGCACGACGGTCTCCGGCTTGTTCAAGTCTCCGCCACACGCCATGGCAGCGCTGTCGAGGATCAGCAGTTCCACCCTGTGTTCAGCGACGTGCCGGGCAATGGGTGCGACCTCCTGATGAAGCGGGCGCTCGCAGCGCCGGTAATAGGGCACGTATTCGCGGAGCTCCGGATGTCCGGCCTGGAGGGCGTTCAGCCGCCCGCCTACCGTCTCAGCATTCAGCTCCCAGTCTAAGTAGAGAACCGGACAGGCCAGCGCGGCGATGCCATGCTGCTCGATGCCATGGGAGGCAAGAAGCGCCAGGTAGAGAGCAAAATAAGACTTCAGGCTCCCTCCTGGCGCGTAGAACAAGGACGGATGGCCGCGATGGATGAACGGATTGACAATGAATGGCACATGGGGAGTGGCCGTGGGCTCCAGGATGATGACTGGCTCCCCAACGCGATGGTATTTGAAGACGCTCGTGCAGGCCCTTTCCAGCATTCTCTTCCAGGGGACGCCGTCGGCCATTTCCTCCAGCATACGGGCGATCTTGTCGCGTCCACCGCCACTCTTGAGGCCGAGGTCGGTCTCACCCAATAACTCCGTGGTCCCCCGCCTTACCGTCAACTCCGCGGTGACCCCACCTCGGGCGTCTGTTAACCGATCAAACTGAAAGACTGCCCCACACGATGGGAAGGTGACAATGTAGAGGCCATGGGTTTCCGTCACCTGCATCTCCTCGTCCGTCTGTGCAGCATGTGCGCCGTGCTCGGCACGTTGAAGCCAGTCCAGGACCCGCTCCGGGCCCCACTGTGCACACAGGTCATCGAACCCGGTTTTCTCCAGGCCATCGAGACTCGGTAGGTACATGACCATCACACGCGCTCCTCGGCTACGTAATTCTTCTGCGAAGGCGTCGCGCGCCGCACGGATCTTGGGATTGGTCGCGGCATCGCTATCGAATAGGAGAAGCACGGGGCAGTCCTTCCACGTCACACGGTCCAGGTCCGGGATGGGGCCTTTGATATCGACACGCGCCCCGTTGGCATTAGTGGTCTTACCTATAGTCCCTCTCCAGTTCCAGACCCCTGTAATACCGCAGGCCACAAACCGCGGCGGGTCGCTCTCCCAGCGGGCCAGCCGCCAGGCCGCACAGAGTTTCTTCAAGCCTTCGACCAACACAATCGGGCGGCTCGGATCGGCCAGGACACTGACGGCCTCTCCTGGTCCGAACAGCAGCCGATTCCCACGACCTGGCGGGCCGACGTATTTTTGTCTCTCCTTCAAATGTCCATTGCATTGTTCCAATTCGGGATGATCGCGACGAAGGTAGTATTCCCGCGGGGTCGCAGAGCCGGGCCAATAGGTTGGAAACACCAGACCACTGTAATCGGCTCGGTCGCTTCGCCCCACCAGCGTCGCGCCGTCGGCACTGTTCACGCGATACAGGGCGAAGGCTTCCGCCGTGCCCGAGTCAATCCAGGTCCCCTCCAAGGTCCGCAGGTCCGCTGCCGTGAGCGTGGATGTTGCCGCCATCATCGGTGCTCTTCGTACCGAGCAGTCAGCTCGCTTGTCGCGGCCAAATTCATCATGAGGTCGTCAGTCTCCGCTTCAACATCTGGTCGAGGCGATCCAGAATGAGCGAGACTTCGGGATCGAACGGCCAGCCACGTCGAGCCAAATGGCCAATGACAGCGCATCGCTGCAACGCCATTTCCTCGAAAGCCCCGTCCCTCTCATTTCCGAAATGAGTCACACCCCACCTGCTCTTCGTCGACAGTTCTCACGGTCCGGTCTAACTGCCGGATGGATGGCAGCACGCGCGCCAGCAGCGCGAGCGCGTGGGCCCGTCCGCCCTTGGGGACACGAAAATCGATGTTTAGGACGCCTCGTTCGGAGATTGCGATTTCTGCCCGTACCTGCCCAGGATTCATGGTTACGCCTCCTATTGGACGTAACCGGGCGGTCGGGACCGGAATTAAAAGGAGGTCGAAAAAAAGTTATGGAGGTAAGGACGAAGGTGGACCTTAGATATGCCCGTGCTTAGTTTACGGGGAAGGGAAAAGCGGGAAGGAAGGCCGTTGACTGGCGTGGCCCTAGCTAGATTTTTCGGTCACGAAATTCCTGAAGGCCTCAAAGGCTCGGTTCTTGCGATTAATGATCGTCTGCACGGTGCAATGACGGGCGTTGGCAAGTTCGGTTAGGGGCTCTGAGGAAAGGTACAACTCAATGCCGTCGGCATGCTCCGGGTGGGCGACCTTGAACCGTTCCACGGCGGCCTTCGCGTCGGCCCTCCCGGCGGCGCGTGCCGGGTGGTCCTGATCGTCTTCCGTAATGGAAATCCGAAGCCGTTCCTCTTCGGCCTCCTCCGGTAGGGGGACCTCTACCTTGGCAGCCACGGAGGTTGAAAAATGCTTCACCCCATCCAGAATGTCGTCGGCAATCGCACGCGGCGCGATGTCGTACTTGCCATCAAGCGCCAGGGCCAAGGCGTGCAGGGCTTCATGCTCTCCCCATTTCCTGACGACGGTTTCCCAGACTTGACCGGAGAGGTTGTCCTTCAGCACCTGGCTGCTCTCCTCCCCAATGACGTTGCTCACACGGCTGCGTGCCCCCCGGTATGATCTCGCGCGCAGTTGGTCGAGGGTCCAACTCAAAGCGCCCTCATTCAAAGGGGATTCCGGCACCAGCCTAGCGTGCGGGTCCGCGTGTGTTTCGTCTTCCAACCGAAATATGCGATGCAAAAAGACCAACAGTCCCGCCGGGAACCCGACGTGCTGGGCCGCGCGCCTCGTGACTTCCCGGGCCACGTAGGGTGCCACGAGCCAATCCTGGATGGTCCGGTACGCCGGCGTGAGCGCTTCTTGGCCGTAAAGCGATTGTTCGCGGCCCCAACTGATCAGGATGAAGAGGAAGAGCCAGAACCGGACGGTAAAGGGAAAATCAACACAGGAAGGGGGCAAAAATGAATGAATGGCGCGCGACAGCGTGGCGTGGGCATGGATCCACCGAATGATCTCATAACTGCTGAACGTACTCCAGTCTGTCCGTGCCAAACTCCTCGCATGAGCGGATTCAAACCTTGCGAGTTCGTTAAAATCCCGATCGATGATCACCCGTCCCTCCGGGGTGTCATATATCCCGATAATAGTGTCCAGCCATTCGTCGACATTCCCGGGTGGCACGCGCACCGTGAGATACGGCGCGGGTTTGTCGAGACGCGGGAACCACGGTGGCGGCGATTCTGATCTAGGTTTGGGGTTTAGCTTACGTCGTGCCTTCTTTTCTGTGGTTCTTCTAGGCATCGCAAACCTCGTTTGGTGATCAGTCGTGGCCTAGTTCGCGACACTTCGACCAGTCATAGCTTTTGCATGTCGGTTACAATCGCTGAAACCCCCTTATGATATTCATACCCGCCTCCTTTCGGCGTGCAATGCCAGTACATTTGTGACAAAGCGCACTCCGTGGTTTGTGCCCGCTATCATACAGACAACATATTGGGCGAAAAACAAGGCGAAACATAATCCGATAAGGTCAACGGAAATACCCAATCCGTACAGCAGACAAGGAATCATAAAGGAAAGAAGGAGTGAGATGGACGCGAGATCGCGGAACAGCAAATACTGGCGGTGAGCCGTAAACACAGATGTCTCTTTTTCAACCCGCTTAAAAAGCCGGTACCACAGCGCATTCTGCTCCCTAGGCAAACTAGGGAACTGGCCGACATTGTTTTCTAGAGCAACCAGATCGATCCTAGGGTCTCGCGGAGCATAGAATGAAAAAGCGCGATGCCCAGGTAGAACATCGTGTATCCTCCAGAAAACCAGGGTGGCCTTGATATCAGGTGGCAATAATGAGGTCAAAAGAGAAACTGTCACAGGAGCAAGCGCAATGACTGCCAACCTTAGTACAAGAGCTACCTTTGTCTCAGCACTTTCCATGGTTTCGGGAAAAGCGAGCACCACTACGGCGATCGCATCACCGAGCAATAACGACCAAATTGAGCCGACATTCTGACCTTTCAATGACTTAACGATTTGTCAACTCCTCTTACCCGGATGTTAGGACGTCAAAATCACCGTTAGGCTTTACTCGGAAGATAATGTCGCCGTCCCTACGTGTCGTCAACACATGTCTATTCTGTGCTTCACCCTCCACAATGACCCCATTATCATCAACAACCCTTCTGTAGTCAGATAAAGTTTCTTGGGTGTCGTATGCTATGCCCTTGTCAGAAATGACCACTGCGCGTGGGGTGAAATACTGAAAAATATCCTCGCAGAATCCGCTTTCCCGCCCATGGTGGGAGGCCATAAGAATTGTTGTGCCCGCGAGCTCCTCGACAAATGAACGATTCTCAATTAGCTTTTTCCATCCCGCACATTCGAGGTCCCCGGGAAAAAGCATTTTGAAACATCCCTGCTTGATAAATACTGCTAGACTCAAGTTATTGGTATCCTCGAATTGTGGATATGTATTGCAGAATGATTTACACGTTGGCCCCCCCATACCATAATCAAAAGTCACAGGAGCCGGAGCATTATAGTCAGCGTGCAATTTCAGATATCGTTCAATGTCTTCAGTGAGTTCGCACTGGTCTTCTTTAAGTCTCCGCAAAATTGTAGCATCAGGAGATTTGTTTCGACGCAGCGTCGCGACTTCCACCCCAAATTCCCACAGCCCCTCCAGATCGCTCAGGTGATCCTGGTCAGCATTTGTCACAATAAGGAAATCAAGCCTAGTTCGATTCAATTCGTATCTGATGTACCGACTAGGCCGCCAACCCGTCGTCACATTGTTGCCACAGTCAATCATCGCAAGCCTTCCTGATGGGCCCATGATCATCGTGCAGGCGCCATGCTCAACATCAAAGACACGAATGATCAGGTCAGTCGTCATGCCCGGAAAAGCGTTGCCTTTCTTGCCTGAGCGGACAAGCTTAACATCTCGTTCTCAGTAACAAGATGTTTGACAACGTCATGATACTCGTCCAGCGAACGGCGGAGATCACCGATCTCTTTCCGAATCTTCGACATATGAAATTTGCCCCTTGAATCCTCACCAGCCATCATTGCAACCAAGCGGGCCTTCGCATCATCACTTTCTTGCAATGGAAGCATAGTTCGAAGGAAAAGTGCCGACCCAATCCCGTGTAGCGTCAGATGTCGCTCCATTTTGCGACCAATAACCTTTGAAATCCTACCTTGAAGTACAGGGTTGATTACCGAGAGATAGTGATCGCCTGCTACGTGGCCCTGCAAAAGACGAAGGCGAGTCCCTTGGCGACGCAGAATTGTGTCCCATTTTGTAAGTGTGAAGACTGCGGATTCACCATCCATAGCGCGGATTGTGCGAACAGGATCTCCTTTCGATTCCTCGCAAACGATCTCACCCTCCTCTACACAGTCTTTCAATAGAAAGTAGAATTCTAGCAACTGAATGACGATTTTCTTCCGGTCACGATTGGACTTAAACTTTTTGTATTCCAATACCCCTTCACGAACCAAATCGATAATGTCCTTTAATGAGGAGAACATGGTCAGTCGCAATAGGCACGATCTTTCCCGGATAAATCATGTGCCATT
Source organism: Nitrospira sp. (assembly GCA_036984305.1). Classification (NCBI taxonomy): domain Bacteria; kingdom Pseudomonadati; phylum Nitrospirota; class Nitrospiria; order Nitrospirales; family Nitrospiraceae; genus Nitrospira; species Nitrospira sp. The sequence goes on along the minus strand of BQWY01000001.1, from coordinate 1,889,543 downwards.
TCATGTGCCATTTCTGCACCAAGACATAGTCTCTTTTGTCCCCTCGTGTCCAGTGAGAAGACAACTGTCCACAAAAATATCAGTAAAACCCAGGAGATCCGCCTAACGCGTTGAAATCACGAACGTGGTGAGACTACTTAGAAGGCTGTTGCTCTATCCAACTGAGCTACGGGCGCATGCCTGTAAGTTCAACTTTATTAAGGACACACAAAAGCACTTAGGTACGATGGAGTATTCTGATAGGAAATGGACTGCCGAAACGACCCGATTTCACTTAATACTTTATTTCCAACCCGGCTTAATTCAGCAGCTTCATTTTCTTCTCCAGTATTGTATCGTATTACGTATCCGGAGTGTTGGTAACCGGGCCTCGCATTCACTGAGGCCGGAAGCAGGCGAACCCTGATGCGTCCCTGTGCTTTGTTTTCTTCGAGGTTTTCTTTAATCTGTTCAGCTATCCGACGTGCCCCTTCACCTGACAATTCGCACCAAAAAATATCATAATTTGTACTGTGTCCCCCGGTAGGAGTTTTACCCGCCTCTGATGCCGAAAGTTGGCTTTGCTCCTGGAGGAACTGTTTTTCCGTAGACACTGTTTTCCGCACCTCTGCTTGGACTTCTGGCGTACCTGTCTCTGCCAATACAGCAAGCAACTCCGATCTGAGGGGACTATCCAGATCTAGCATCGATGTCACCAGCGCTTTTGCAACTCGCTGTTGTTGCGCATTTCTCTCTCCGAGCGAACGTACAACAGCGTCATAGACAGCCATCTGCTTCTTTTCTAAACTCTCCCTATCGGCTCTCTCCGATTCAGCATATTTCACACTGGCTTCGACATCTCTTAGCCTGTTATCCGCCTGGTTAAGTTGAAAGCCAGACCACCCGGCGCCAATAGCAAGGACGGTGGTTACAAACACATGCACGGTCCCAAGCAATGAACCGCTGCCATGTTCATTGGGCATGTTTCAGACCCTCCCTAGACAAGATGGGCTAAACCGAAGCCGAACTCGTCAGGATTGTCATTTGGTGCCAAATCGTGTGCTATTTGATCCTCGGAACTGACCTTTTGTGTCCACTCCTCTCCTAAGAGAATGATCTGATCAACGGGTGCCGCTCATGGCCTGGTAGTCCTGCAACCTGGCGCCGTGAGCTGCCGCTACCTGTTAAGCTTTTGCGCGACCAAGGTCAACCCCCAGGCCGCCACGGTTAAGGTATCTCTCCCTTCTATTGCGAACTCGCACCGAGCGACCAATCACCCAGCATCTCCTTGGCCTGCACAAGGAAGAAACTATGTATATAACGTATTGTCATAACGTCAATATTTAGCCATGACAGTGTCTTGACATCATAGAACGCCTCCGCTATCTTCTACAAAGAGAGGTGAATCATGCCAGCCCGCGCACTTCGGACTGACAAATTGGATATTCGGGTCAGCCCCACGGCCAAGCGGACGCTGGAAGCCGCAGCCGCAGCCTCCGATCGTACCGTAAGCGCCTTTGTTCTTGAGAGCGCCTTGGCACGTGCTGATGAGGCGTTGGCAGATCGCCGGATGTTCCACTTGAACAAGAGCAAGTGGAATGAGTTTCTAGCGGCCCTCGATGCTCCGGTCCGACCCCTCCCCAACATGCAGCGGCTCCTTACAGAATCGGGATTCTTCGACTCGGCTTCGACGCTTCCCCCGCAAGATACGCGTTGACGAGGCGCATCGAAAAGCTTCAACCGCATCACGCCATCGACACGTTCGATTGCGGGCAGGACGCGCTCAATCGCTTTCTCCAGAAGCATGCGCTGCAGAATCAACAGAGCGGAGGAGCGCAAACGTATGTGGGATTGGCCGACGAAACGGTTATCGGCTACTACGCTCTCGCTCTGGGGTCAGTAGAGCAAGAACATGCTCCAGAGCGAGTCAAGAAGGGATTGGCCAAGCATTCCGTGCCCATCATGCTGCTCGCCAGATTAGCCGTCGATCGACATTGGCAACAATCCGGTGTCGGTGCTGCTTTATTGAAAGACGCAATGCTTCGCACGCTGCAGGCTGCCGACATTGCAGGCATTCGGGCTTTGGTAGTCCATGCCAAAGACAAGGCAGCCAGGAAGTTTTACGAGCGTTACGATTTCCTTCCCTCGCCGACCGACGCACTGCACCTTTACATGCTGCTCAAGGACATCCGGAAGCTGGCCTAGCAAGACAGCTCCTCCCCAACTGAGCTACGGGCTCTATCAAGGACAGTGCTGAGTCTAAGGTGTTTGGTGCTGAGTTACTGACACGCATACCCTGAGCGGACCTTGTAAGATCACGCCCAGTACAGGCAGCGAGTGTGACTCCGTGCGGCGCAAGCGTGACGGCAGGGACGATTCATGAATACCGTCGCGAGGCGTACGAGAAGCACCGCTACCTCAGGACTTCGGAAAGAAAATTCCTTGAGGTGCTTTTCCGCCGGCGCAAAGAAGAAGGCTGCGCCTGGTGAGCCGGCGGTACTAGCAAGCTTGGTATGGTCGGGGCGAGAGGATTTGAACCTCCGACATCCTGCTCCCAAAGCAGGCGCGCTACCAGGCTGCGCTACGCCCCGACGAGACCCATCGGGTCAGATCATACCCCAACCTGGGGCATGACGGCAAAATGTATCCTTTACGAAGTCAGGTTGTCGTTGCCGTGCACGCGTGTCTCGATGCCGATCACGCGACCCTGAGGAAGGTCTCCAAGCCTTCCGCGGTGACCGGCAAGCGTCGAGGAAACGGCTCGTGGCCAGGGAGGGCCTCTCCGTTAGTAGGTCGGCTTGCAGTCGTCGTCCGAAATGCTCCAATTAAATACCTAGGCATCATCCTAGGTTTCTTCACTGGCCTACAGGCGTATAGTTTCGATTGCCATGGGTCAGATCTGGCCATTCGGGTCTCGCTTCTTGTCCACATCTACTTCTGCACTCTTCTGTGTATTCTCGTTGGTTGGCTTCAGCGCGTGCGCACACCCTGCGCACGACTTGTTCCAGCAAGGACTGGAGCATCACAAGGCGGGCAGAAATCAGCAGGCCATCCAAGCGTACTCCGAAGCCATCAAACAGGATGGCAGTCTGGTCGAAGCGCATCTAAATCTCGGCGCAATTTTTTATGAACAAGGGGAGTACGAGAAGGCGGAGCGTGAGTTCAGTTGGGTGGTCAGAAAGGATCCTAGTCGGGCGGTCGCCCATGAGAACTATGCCAAGACATTGGAGCAGCTCGGAAAGGACAATGAGGCACTCCGGGAGTGGCAGGATGCTGAGACGAGGGAAGAACGACCCACGTACAAAGAGTCGGCACGGAAGCAGCGCCTGCGTCTCGAACAAAAGATTCGGCAACAGTCCTCTCAACCGAGCGATGTAGACATCCCCCCGAGTTTCGATGTGCCGCCCAACCCCAATGATCTCGCATTGGTCATCGGCATTGAGAAGTACCAACATGTGCCGAATGTTCCCTACGCGAGGGCCGATGCAAGGACTGTCGAGGAGTATCTTCACAACCTCGGGTACGAGCCTCGCAACGTCGAAAGCCTGCTGAACGAGCAGGCGACCTTGGCCAATCTCAAGATCGCCGTCGAGTCTACTTTGCCACGGCGTGTAAAACCGGACAGCCGGGTGTTCCTCTACTATGCGGGACATGGCTCTCCGGACCCGCTCACAGGGGACACCTATCTGCTGCCTCACGATGGGCGTCCCGACCACTTGACTCAAACGGGATATGCACTGACCGATCTGTATGCCCAACTTGGCGAGCTGGAGGCGTCCCAGGTGGTCGTCGCCATCGACGCGTGCTTCTCTGGGATCGGGGATCGTTCCGTCAGCTCGACCGGCCGCAGCTCCAAGATCACACCGCCGGTGCTCGCCGCCCCTCGCGTTGCCGCGATCACGGCGACGCATGGCGATCAGATTAGTTTCCCCAAAAAGGACCAGCCACACGGACTGTTCACCTATTATTTCTTGAAAGCAATTCAAGACGGTCATGCACACCTGGGCGAGATTTTCGACACGCTGGGCCCTCAGGTTGAAAACGACGCGCGCCTCCAGGGACACGCGCAGTCACCATCTTTGCGATCGAGCGCCCCCAATGCCCGAGCATTTTCCCTCTGGGGCGGAAAGTAGGAGTGGCCACACAAACACTGCACTTGTGACTCGGTAGGGCAGCAGGCAGGTGGTCCTACCATGGACCAAAGGAGACCCCGCATGAGGCTGCTAACACTCAACGCCCGAGCAGGTGAGTTCCCCTACCACGGCAGTCCGGCGGGTTTGACGAAATCTCACATCTGTGAGGAAACCCATTTACGTTGGTACGGTCGCATACTGCTCGCCGCCATGCTCCTCGTCTACCCCGTGGGGTACGTGTTCCCATGTCCTGCATGGTCCGAAACGACACCCATCGCGATTCCTGAGGACGGGACCGACCAAGCGCCACCCATTCAGATTGCCGAGGAGATTGCCACCGCCCCTTTTTATAAGCGCTGGTGGTTCTGGACCGCCGTGGTGGCGGCAGTTGCGGGCGGCGTTGCGATTGCCGCCAGTGGAGGAGGGGGCGGCGACTCCCCAGCGCCCACCGGCTCCGTTACCGTGACGGGCCCGGCGCCGCCATAAGCGCGGGCGTAAGGAAGCTCGGGCCACGAAGTCCGGCTCAAGGGTGAGGTATACAAAAATGGATCGAGGGACGCTAGCCGTAAAGATAGCTGGTTGGTGCCTGGGTGCCATTACGATTCTGGCCGGTGGCTGTGCCGAGAATTCGGACGCGCCTGGTCCTGCCGGCCAAGTCAAGCTCGTCCCGACCGCAGGGACCTCCGCACTTATAGAAGGTATCAACAAGGACCAGGTCGAGAACCAATCGGCTACGCTAGAGATTGTAAACTTTCGTAATAATATCCCCTTGACCGTTCAAGCCGATGGGAGCGTAACGGGAACGATCAGTGGCGTACCGGTGGGGGAACAAGCGTTTGTGATCAGGTATTTCTCAAACACGGTACAGGTTTATGAAGTTACTCTCCAAGCCACAGTCGTAGAAAACCAAGAGGTGGTAGCAACGGAACTGGACAAGACGGATAATTTTCACGACGATACTGATCCGGCACCTAATCTCGTGGAGGTGAGAGCTGGGACGGATCCAAAGAATCCGCTGTCCTTCCCTGTGGTCGCGGCCCAGATTACTGCCGGTGCCGAGCACAGCTGCGCACGAATCACAGACGGAACTGTGCGTTGCTGGGGAAGTAACAGCGAGGGGCAACTCGGTGATGACAGCGGTCCTGGCACACGCTCACTCGTGCCTGTTCAAGTCGCAGGGATCGACGGCGTGAGCACGGAGGCAACTTGGGTGAGCGCCGGAGATTCCCACAGCTGCGCGGCTCTCAAGAGCGGAGAAGTACAATGTTGGGGTAGAAATACGAATGGGCAACTTGGTACCGGCGTGATCTTCCCGAATTCCCCGTTGCCGGTTACCGTTACTGGAATTGAGTCCGCGGTATCCGTCACCGCTGGAGGAAACCACACATGCGCCAGACTTACCGACGAAACTGTGCGATGCTGGGGCCGAAATGAGGAGGGCCAACTCGGCTCTGGTGCTGCGGGATCCAATCAGCCTACTCCGAGCCCGGTCAGAGTCCCCGGTTTTCCCATTAATCCATTTCTGCAGGGCGTCCAAGCGGTAACTGCAGGAGCCAATCACACGTGCGCTCATATCGGGACCTTTTCCGACTTTTTCTTCCGCGCCACATCTTCGCCAACACGAACACTGTCTGCGCCGTTCTTTGTCTTCAAGCCTCCAATTACCATTCTTCCGCCAGCACTTCGACGTCCGCAATTCCTCGTCTCCTCGCTTATCAGATGCTGGGGTAACAATCTTTCAGGCCAACTTGGAACCGGAACAAATGACAATTCGACTCTGTCGGTCGAAACCAAGTCACTTGTGTTTCCAAACATATTGGTGGCGGCAGGTTCTGACCACGTGTGTACTGTAGACTCAGGCTCCGTGAAATGTTGGGGAGAGAACGCCTCCCGGCAAGTGAATCCGAATGATATAGATGATCGTGCAGAGCCAAGCATCGTCCCCCTTGGAAGTGTCCCTCGAGGCACGCAAGCCTCCTTAGATGCAGGTAGAAACCACAGCTGTACCTTGCTTACCGACAACCGGGTCAGGTGTTGGGGGAGCAACGCATTAGGACAGCTTGGCACCCCGAGCGCTAGTGCTACTGGACCAATTGAGGTCAGTGGGATTACTACAGCAACCTCTGTCGCGGCTGGAGCGAATCACAGCTGCGCCGTGCTGGGCGTAGGCATCGACGGTGTCCGCTGCTGGGGGTCTAATAGCGAAGGACAGCTCGGGGATGATGGGGCGTCGGGCGATCACTCCGCGACACCGGTGGTGGTGCAAGGACTCGCTGGCGGGACCTGACTCTTCCAATGGAAGTGTGAGCATTTTCCAATCTAGATGGGGGGTCGGTACGGCGATCGACCATGAACCGTGCCCAAATGTTTTGTGGTCGACCCGCTACCACTCGCGCGGATCTGAAAAGGGAGGCCCGACGTGGTAGATAAATTGGACCGCCAGAATGACCTGTTCATCAGTTACGGGCATGTCGATAACGAACCGGTGGCCGGGCAGCCTCGCTGGGTCACCTATTTTCATGAGCAATTGCGTGCGCGGCTCGCCCAATTGCTCGGGGTCTCTTGGGAGGAGCTTCAGATCTACCGCGACGAGCGACTCCAAGAGAATGATCTCTTGACCGATGAGATCTGTTCGCAGCTTAATCGCTCCGCAGCCCTCGCGGCCGTGTTGACGCCGCGCTATCTCAACTCACGATGGTGTCAGGAGGAATTGCGGCTCTTTTGCGAGCGGTTTTCCCGCATTGAGAATCGCGCGGTTACGAAGGTGCCTCTGTTCTTGATCAAGAAGACGCCGATCGACGGCTCCTCCCTTCCTGACTGTCTGCCAGAGATCATGGGCTACGAATTCTATGATTCGAAGAGCATTCCGCCGAAAGAGTTTCCCATCGATCCGCGAGACGACGGCTATCTCAAGTTTCGCGAAGCCTTTGAGCGGGTCGCGTTTCACCTGTGTCGCTACCTCAAACAGCTCCGGTCCCCGACGACGACGGAACCGGTCGGGGTTGTCTACGTGGCGGAGACGACGGCCGAACTCAACAACGTGCGGCTCAAGCTCGTCGACGAGCTAGAAGAGCGTGGATACCTTGTCCTCCCCAATCAGAATTTGTCGACCGACGGCGCCCACTTGCGGCCTCAGGTCGAGACCTGCCTGCATCGCGCCCGCCTATCCATTCACCTGCTCGGGCGCCAACATGCATTGGTGCCGGAGGGAGACGTCCACTGCAAGGCCCGACTGCAACTCGATCTCGCGGCAGGTGCTACAGGAAGGTCTGATCTCCATCGCATCATTTGGGTGCCGGAGGGCACGGCGCCGAGCGATCCCCGACAAGCCGCATTGCTCGAGTATGCCCGGCAGGAATTCAGCAATCAGCGCAACACCGATGTGCTGGAGGCGGGCCTTTCAGAATTGAAACAGTTGATCCATCGCCGGATGAACACGCATCGGACCAAGGAGCCGGCGGGGCACACCCGCCCCTCTGTTTACGTCCTGAGTGATATCCAGGATTCGGACCTCGTGCAGCCCGTGCATGACTACATTCACGACCGGGGCTGCGAGGTCAGGCCCACGGTGTTCGATGGGAGCGAGGCCGAACGCCTGACCTACCACCAGGCCATGCTGCAACAGGCAGAGGGCGCCCTAATCTACTGGGGGTTGGGAAGCGAGGCCTGGATGCGCACCAAGCTGGGAGAACTCTCCAAGGCCTTAGGGCTCGGACGGCCAATGCCGTTCCTGGCCAATGCGGTGCTCGTCGGCACCCCATCCTCGAGGGCAAAAGATGCTTTTAAGGCTCATGGGATGTCCATCCTGCGCCCAACGCCCGCCACTCGTGACGCACTCCTGTCGGCCCTCGAAGGGTTCTTACGTCCCCTAGCCCCGACGTCCTGATGACCGAGCGTTTCAAGCCAGCCGACCAGTCAGACCACCCCTTTCCCGGACTGCGCCCGTTCGAGCAACACGAAGCCCATTTGTTTTTCGGTCGTGAAGGCCAATCTGCGACGTTGGTACACAAGCTCGCGGTTACCAAGTTCCTTTCCGTCTTGGGGACCTCAGGGAGCGGAAAATCCTCCCTCGTTCGTGCGGGCCTCTTGCCCGCACTGCACGGTGGATTGCTGGCCCCTGCCGGATCCTATTGGCGGATCGCACTGCTGAGACCCGGCGGGACCCCGCTCCGCCATCTGGCCGAAGCGCTGGCCCAGGCCTTGGGACCTCCCGTCGAAGCGGACGAGCCATCCCTCACGCAGATTGCCATAATTGAAACCGTGCTTCGTCGCAGCACGGTGGGGGCGATCGAGGTCGTCAAACAAGCGCGGCCGAGCAGGCATGACAATCTCCTGCTTCTCGTCGATCAATTCGAGGAACTCTTTCGTTTCGAACACTCTGCAGACGCCCACACCGACTATAAAGAAGAGGCTCGATCGTTCGTGGCGTTGCTGCTGGAGGCGGCCCGCCAACGGGAGCTGCCGATCTATGTCTGCCTCACAATGCGCTTGGAATATCTGGGACACTGTGCTGAGTATCCAGGGCTCCCGGAAGCCATCAATGACGGGCAATATCTCATCCCTCGGCTCACCAGAGACGAGCGACGGCTCGCCATCGAGGGACCGATTCTGTCTTCGGGGGCGCGAATTTCGCGGAGATTGGTCCAGAGGCTTCTCAACGACGTCGGGGACGATCCGGATCAATTACCGCTCCTTCAACACGCGCTCAATCGAACGTGGACCACGTGGGCACACAAGACGCCGGAACTCGACATGGCCAACTACGAGGCCATTGGCGGCATCCAACAGGCCCTCTCACGTCATGCCGACGAGGCTTACACAGAGCTAGGGTCGTCCGAAGACCAAACGATTGCGGAAATCGTGTTCAAATGCTTGACCGAACGAGGTCCTGACAACCTGGAGAACCGACGGCAAACTACCGTGGGACGATTGTGTAAGATTGCGGACACCTCACTTCCTGAGCTGACCCACGTGATCGATGCCTTCCGGCGGCCGGACCGATCCTTTCTCATGCCGCCTTTGCCTCGGCCTCTTACGCCCGATGTTGTCATCGACATCTCGCATGAGGCCTTGATGCGCCAGTGGACCAGGTTGCGAGCGTGGGTGGACGCCGAAACCAAGTCTCGAGAGGTCTACACAGAGTTGCTCCATGCGGCCGTCCGGCATAGAAATGGAAAAGGCAGCCTGTGGCGCAGTGGGCCTGAATTGTCACACACGTCAGCTTGGGTCCGCACCGCTCGACCGAATGAGCATTGGGCCGAGCTGTACGGTGGGCAGTTCGGTCTCGCGATGGAGTTCTTACGGAAGAGCAGACGCAAAGTCCGTCGATCGTGGGCCACGGTAGGGGCGGCCTGTACCATCGTCGTGCTGGCGCTGGCGTTGCAAGGCGGACGGGTTCTCATTCAAAAACAGGCTCTCGAAGAACAGCGCAAGGCCCTGTACGAATTCGCAAGAACGCAGGTCTATGACATTCCCAGAGCTCTGTGGAACATTCCCGGTGCCTTGGGATCGGTACGCACACTGTTGGATCAGAGCATGGACCGGTTGCGCCGTCTGGAATCGGTCATGGAGCTAAGCGAGTTTCTTCCGCTGAAGGCCGACAACGTCCTCAATAAAGCCATCATTGACCAACGGCTCGGCAACTTCGTCGCGCTCAGGGACGAACTCTCTGAGCTGCTCACCAGGGCCTCCCTCCGCAGCGGGGACCTGCTGGCTGATCTGACCTGGCGAGAACAAACGGCGACGGCTCATCACCTTGTTGGATTGTCAGACCTCCGGCTTGGAAACCTCTCCGCCGCCGTGGAGCACCTCGATTTGGCGGTGAACATGCGAGAAACTCTCTGGAAGAGCGATGCTTCAGGCCCCCGGCTGCGAGACTTGGCCTCGTCGTACCACGACCTTGGAAATCTCTATATTGAAAAAGGTAACCTTGCTGCAGCCATGCAGGCAAACCAAGAGGCCCTCACGCTCCTCGAGGGAACGCCCAGGCCTGCTCCAGAGATTCAGCAACTCACCATTTGGTCTCTCATCTCGAAGGCAGACATTCTTGACTCTCAGGGCAAGCGGGCCAACGCCGAACAGATCCTCGACGATGTCGGATCAAGGCTGAATCAGCTGACAGATCCGGATGAGGTGGGCGCGGTGGGTGTGGAGCGTACCGCGCTGTCCGAACGGCTCGGGCACATTGCCCTCACCCACGGCAACACGGAGCGGGCCAGGGAATCGTTCCGCATCGCAGCGGATCTTGCCACGAGCGCTTTCAGTCAAGAGGAGAAGGAGTTTCACCAACTACTCAACATAGCCGTAGCCGAATTCGACGCCGGGCGATATTACGTACAGACGGGACATGCTGCTGACGCAGCCACCCATCTTCACAGCGCCTTACAGAAATTCAGGGAACTACGCCAGAGTCACGCTTTCGATGTCCTGCTCGAACGAGATGTGGCGGACACCCTGATACACCTGGGTATTGTCCGAATGTGGCAAGAACGCTGGACTGACTCCCACCGGCTGTTTGAAGAAGCGCTGACCTTAGCGAAGGATGTCGTCGCGCAGGACCCCAACAACGGACGATCCAGAGAGGTGCTCGCCTCAGCTCATGAACAGCTTGGTGAACTGCTCGTCAAGCCAACCCCGGAGGCGCATGATCCTCACCTCGCCAGTGAGCACCTGCTTCTGGCTGTCGGACTGCGTGAGGCCTTGCTCATCAAGGACCCCACCAATGCGACCGTGCGACATGGTTTGTCCAGGACCAAGGCAAGGCTTGCTGACATCCACCGTCACGCCCAGGATTGGCAAGCCGCGCTTAACCTGTACCGCGAATCTGTCTCGCTCCATGAAACATTGGTGGACCTAGACCCACAAGACGTTGGATGGACTCGGGAACTTGGGCTTTATCGCCAGCGGGCACGAGAGGTTGAAAGGGTCTTGAGAGCGGGCATGCAAAGGGACTGTTTTCCAATCGTGTGATCGAGACAGAACGCGTTAATTCCCTGATCGTTCCACATTCGAAGGCTCACGGTCGCTCATGGTCCCATGCTCGCTCAAGAGAGCCATGATCTTGCGGAACGCGCGGGCACGATGGCTGATCCGGTTTTTCTCCTCCGACGTCAGTTCTGCCAACGTCCTCCCCTGTTCGGAAATGAGGAAGACGGGATCGTATCCGAAGCCGCCACGGCCCATTGACGACTCTGTGATCAAGCCGTTCAATTCGCCCTGCGTCACCTGCGCGCGGCCGTCCGGTTGGGCAATCGCCGCAACGGTCACGAATCGGGCCTGACGCTTCTCGGGCGGGACGCCGTTCAACTCTCGGAGCAATTTTTGGCAATTGTCCTCATAGGTCGCATGCTCGCCTGCGTACCTGGCCGCATGGACCCCGGGGCGTCCACCGAGCGCGGCGACTTCAAGGCCCGTATCGTCTGCGATGGCCGTGAGTCCCGTATACCGTGCAATCGATACCGCCTTCTTGACGGCATTGGCTTCACATGTCGCTCCGTCCTCCACGACCTCCGGCGCATCAGGAAAATCCACCATCGTCCGAATGCAAATCCCAAGATCGGCCAACAGTGCGTGAAGCTCACGGCCTTTGTCAGGATTCCTCGTCGCGAGTACCAACTCTTTCATCGGACTTGCCGTAGTCTAATCCAACCCGCCAATCAGGTCCTTTTGAAAACTGACCAACTGCTGAATTCCCTGCCAACCGAGAGATAGAAACTCGTCAAAGTCCTTTTTATCGAACGAATAGCGCTCCGCGGTCCCCTGGACTTCCACAAACCGGCCTTGGCCGGTCATGACCACGTTCATATCGACCTCAGCGGCTGAATCCTCTGAATAGGCCAGATCCAACATGGTCTTTCCGTCGATCTTCCCCACGCTGACAGCGGCCAAGTAATCCAGGAGAGGCCGCTGCTTGATCGCTCCCCTCTTTTTCAGGACTTGAAATGAATCGGCCATCGCAATGAACGAACCGGTGATCGAGGCCGTGCGAGTCCCGCCGTCCGCTTGAATCACGTCGCAATCGATCCAGATCGTCCGCTCGCCCATTTGGTTCATGTCGACGACCGCCCGAAGCGCGCGCCCCACCAGGCGTTGAATCTCGAGCGTCCGCCCTCCCTGCTTGCCCTTGACTGCCTCCCGCGGAGACCGATCATGAGTGGCCCTCGGCAACATGGCGTACTCCGCCGTGATCCATCCCTGCCCCTTATCTTTCAGAAAGGGCGGCACCTTCTCCTCGACCGACGCCGTACAGATCACTTTGGTGTCACCCATCTCAATTAAAACAGACCCTTCTGCATATTTATTGAAGTTTCTTGTGAACTTCACGGGGCGCAACTCAAGGACGCCCCTCCCGTCCCTGCGTGCGCCGCTACTCGTTTCCGAGCCCATATCCGCTCCTTTTGATCGATATTTCCGATAAGCAAAAAACCGGTGGGATTATAGGAGAGGGGGCTCTCAAAGATCAAACCGCTGCTCCTTGGGACCCACGTTGTCCTTCGGCTCGGACGGGTGGCTTTTTCGACGCCGTCGGGCCACTCGCACCCGAATGTACAGCAGCACCACAATGACGAACGCCACGATGCAGAGAAACGCTTTTTCATGTTCAAGGCTATAGGGCATGCGATAGCCTTAGCTTCACAGGTTCGCAGGGCGCGATGTACACCATGTTTCCTTAACTCTCCGGGGGTTAGGCTTCACGAATGCCGACACGCGTTCATCCGAGTCCCTCGATGGTACACAATACCGGCCGAATACCGCCACTGGCACAAAGCCTGCACAGTGTCCCTAACTATCTTGGCATTCACGATCCGACCCGAAACGTGATTCATCGGTCTCGATCCCCACTCCACGCATGCCGCCGGCAGGGAGCCTGAACACGACCATGGAGATTTCAGCTCTGCGACAGAGCCTCGACAATAAATCCATCCTCATCGTCGATGACGAAGAACCGATCCGGAAACTGTTGGCTGCACTCCTGCAGCGCCACGGATACGAATGCGCGTTGGCGGGCGATGCGCGAGAGGCCCGCCAGCGTCTGGCCGAACAGGAGTTCGCCATTGCGCTGTGCGACGTCAACCTGCCGGGCGAATCGGGCATGGACCTCGTGCGGCATATTCTCAGCGAAGGCTCGACGACGGCCTGTATCATGGTGACGGGATTGGACAGCCCGGTCCTTGCCAACGCCGCCCTCGACATGGGTGCCTTCGGCTATATCATCAAGCCATTTGAAACCAATGAAGTCGTCATCAGTATCTCGAATGCCTTGCGACGCCGCCGGGCAGAACTTGAAAATCGGTCGCATACCGACTCGCTCGAACAGATGGTTCGGACCCGAACGATCGCGCTCCAACAAGCGCTGGAATGGCTCGAACGCAGTGAAAAGGAGTTGCGGCTGTCGCGCGAAGAGACGATTCAACGTCTTGCCATCGCAGCCGAATTCCGCGACCGGTCGACGGCCAAGCACATTCAACGGATGGCGCACTACTGCGAACTCCTCGCGCGCAAGGCGGGTCTCAACGACGAACAATGCGAACTCATCCGCACGGCAAGTCCGATGCACGACATCGGCAAGATCGGCACGCCCGACCACGTCTTGTTGAAGCCCGGCAAGTTCACCCCCGAGGAATTCAGCGTGATCGCGCAACACGCGGAGATCGGCTACCGCATTCTCAGCGGATCGGACGCGGAGTTGCTGAAAGTCGCCGCCGTGATTGCCTGGACGCATCACGAACGCTTCGATGGGACCGGCTATCCGCGTGGGCTCAAGGGCGAGAGCATTCCCCTGGAAGGACGCATCGCCGCCATCGCCGATTCCTTCGACGCGCTCACCACGCAACGCGTCTACAAGCCTGCATTCAGCCTCGAACATGCCATCGATCTGATGCGTAAGCACAGGGGCCAGCATTTCGATCCGACGCTCCTCGACACGTTCTTCAATTCGATGGATGATATCCTGCGCATCCAGAAGGACTACCCCGACCTGACCGGCGGCGGCCAAGTTCAGTTCAACGAATCCCCGCTCTAGCAACGTCCAACCCACTCGCCGATCGGTCGCCCAGGCGCCGCACGCTGCTGTCCGTTCGCACGCACCGTTCTGTCGTGGCTGAGCGGACCCCAACGTCCCTGCCGTCGCATGTCTGCTGCGGCTTAGGCTACCGACCCCTCACTCGAAGACCAGAAGACTATTGACCCATTCAATAGGCGTGTGAAACGGCAGCGGACATCGCAGACGAGGCGGCTGCGACCGAAGAATGTGTCGGGATTGAGGAATGGGGATTGTGTATCAGAAACTTTCTGTGCGAAGCCGTGATTCGTGGTGCAGGGCGCAGTTGATCGTGGTTCGAGTCTCTAGCGCACGTCCGCATCCGGCTCGTAGCCTAAGTTGGGCGCGAGCCAACGCTCGATCTCGGCCACGCTCATATCTTTGCGGCGGGCGTAGTCTTCCACTTGGTCACGGCCGATCTTGCCGACGCCGAAATAGCGGGCTTCCGGATGCGCGAAATACCATCCGCTGACAGACGCGGCAGGATACATGGCCAGCGATTCGGTCAGCCGGATGTCGGCCGACTTTTCCGCACCGAGCAACTCGAAGAGCTGTCTTTTCTCCGTATGATCGGGGCATGCCGGATAGCCGGGCGCCGGGCGGATTCCGCGATACGCCTCCTTGATCAACTCCTCATTCGTCAGCCGCTCATCCTTCCCGTACCCCCACTGCATCCGAGCTTCCCTGTGAAGGTACTCGGCAAAGGCTTCCGCCAACCGGTCTGCCAACGCCTTGGCCATGATGGAATTGTAGTCGTCATGATCCTTCTCATAGTGGGCACAGAGCGCCTCCAACCCCAGACCCGCCGTCACGGCAAACAGTCCCAGATGGTCCTGGCGGCCGCTTGTTTTCGGCGCGACGTAGTCCGCGAGAGCCAAATTCGGCTGACCGTTCGGCTTTTCCGACTGCTGGCGCAGCGTGTGGACCCGCGCAAGCGGAGACGATCGCGCTTCATCACGGTATATGACGATGTCGTCGCCCTCGCCACTCGCAGGGAAGAATCCATAGGCGGCCTTGGCGGTCAGCAATCGCTTCGAAACGATCTCGTCCAGCATGCGACGGGCATCGTCGAAGAGTTCCTGCGCCTTTGGTCCCACCGTCGCATCCTTCAGAATCTGCGGATACCGCCCCCGCAATTCCCACGTGTGGAAGAATGGGGTCCAGTCGATGTACGGAACCAACTCAGACAGGGGCTGCGACTCGATCGTCCTCACGCCCAGGAAGCTCACGGAGGGCACATCGACGGTCGCCCAATCCGTCTTCAGTGCCCGCGCCCGCGCCACGGGCAAGGGGAGCAACACCTTGTCGCCCCGTTCCTGGTGCGCCTGCCGGATCGCGGTTTGCTCCTTGAGGACCTGATTGGCAAAAGGCTCCCGCTCCTTCGGATTCATGAGCGCACCGAGCACGCCGACCGCGCGCGAGGCGTCCAAGACATGAACGACCCCGTGCTTGTAGGCCGGGGCGATCTTCACCGCCGTGTGGGCCTTGCTCGTGGTGGCCCCGCCGATCAGCAGAGGAACCTGAAATCCCTCGCGCGTCATCTCCTTCGCCACGTGGACCATCTCTTCCAACGACGGCGTGATCAATCCGCTCAGACCGACGACGTCGGCCTTCTCAGCCTTCGCGGTGGACAGAATCTTGTCCGCGGGCACCATCACTCCCAAATCGACTACTTTATAATTGTTGCAACCGAGCACCACCCCGACGATGTTCTTGCCGATGTCGTGCACGTCCCCCTTGACCGTCGCCAACAGGACGGTGCCCTGCGTACGTCCTCCGCCGGCCTGTTTTTCCGCTTCCATGAACGGGAGCAAGTAGGCGACGGCTTTCTTCATGACCCGGGCGCTCTTGACCACTTGCGGCAAGAACATCTTTCCGGCGCCGAACAGATCGCCCACGACGTTCATGCCGTCCATGAGCGGCCCTTCGATGACGAGCAGCGGCCGGCCGAGTTGTTGCCTGGCTTCTTCGACGTCTTGCTCGATGTAGTCGGTAATGCCCTTGATCAGCGCATGCGCCAGCCGCTGATTGACCGGCTCTTGGCGCCACGCATCGTCCTTGACGACGGCCTTGCCCTGCTGTTTGACCGTGTCGGCAAAGGCGACCAAACGTTCGGTGGCGTCGGCGCGTCGATCCAGCAGGACGTCCTCGACCAATTCGAGCAGGTCTTTAGGTACCTCCTCGTACACCGCCAATTGGCCGGCGTTGACAATCCCCATGTCGAGGCCGGCTGTGATGGCATGGTAGAGGAACGCCGCGTGCATGGCTTCCCGGACCACATTATTGCCTCGAAACGAGAAGGAGATGTTGCTGATCCCACCGCTCACGTGACAGTGCGGCAATTTGGCCTTGATCCACCGTGCGGCCTCGATGAAGTCCATGGCGTAGTGATTGTGCTCCTCGATCCCCGTCGCCACCGTCAGGATGTTCGGGTCGAAGATGATATCCTCCGGCGGCACGCCCACCTGTTCGGTCAGGATCGCATAGGCACGCCCACAGATTTCGATCTTTCTCTCGAGGCTGTCGGCCTGGCCCTTTTCGTCGAACGCCATCACGACCATGGCCGCCCCATATCGGCGGACCAGCGTGGCATGATGACGAAACACGGCCTCGCCCTCTTTCAGGCTGATCGAGTTGACGACCCCCTTGCCCTGGATGTTTCGAAGGCCCGTCTCGATCACCTCCCATCTCGAACTGTCGATCATGACCGGCACGCGGGCGATGTCCGGCTCGGCGGCAATCAGGCGCAGGAATTTCTCCATGGCCGCCGTGGAGTCCAGCATGCCTTCATCCATATTGACATCGATGATTTGTGCCCCGCCCTCGACCTGTTGACGCGCCACCGCCACCGCTTCCTCGTACTGGCCGCCCAAAATCAGTTTGGCGAATTTGGGAGATCCGGTGACGTTGGTCCGTTCGCCGATGTTGACGAAGTTCGATTCGGGCCGTACGGTCAGGGCTTCCAGTCCGCTCAGACGCAGATACCGCGGTACCGGCGAGGGCTTTCGCGGCGGCAATCCCTTGACGGCCTCCGCGATCCGTTGGATGTGGGGCGGGGTCGTTCCGCAGCAGCCGCCCACCACGTTGAGCCATCCGTTTTGTGCCCATTCGCGCAACTGAGGCGCGAGCGTGTCAGGGGTTTCCGGAAATCCGGTCGGCAAGAGCGGATTCGGCAGTCCGGCATTTGGATGCGCGCTGATATAGATCGGTGCCAGCGACGCCAGTTCTTCCAGCAACGGGCGCATTTCCTTCGGCCCAAGCGCGCAATTCATGCCGACGCTGAGCAGTGGGACATGCGAGATGCTGTTCCAGAATCCTTCGACCGTCTGTCCCGTGACGCCGCGATTGCTCCCGGCCTGAATGAACGTGACCGACGCCATCACCGGTAGGCGGGCTTTGCGCTCGTCGAACAATTGCTCAATTGCAAAAAACGCGGCCTTCGCGTTCAGCGTATCGAAGATCGTCTCGACCAGCAGGACATCGACGCCCCCGTCGACCAACCCCCGGACTTGATCGTAGTAGGCATGAACCAGTTCCTCGTACGTCGCTCCCCTGGCTCCGGGGTTGTTCACGTCGGTGGAGATCGACGACGTCTTCGTGGTGGGCCCAATGGCGCCCGCCACAAAGCACGTTCGCTCCGGTCGAGCCGCCATGACCGCCGTCACGGCACGTTTGGCACACTCCGCCCCCGCTTTGGACAGCTCGTAGGCCAGTGACTCCATCCCGTAGTCAGCCAGCGAAATCGCCTGCGAATTAAACGTGTTGGTCTCGACGATATCTGCCCCGGCTTCCACGTATTGGCGGTGAATCGCCTCGATGATGTCCGGGCGGGTCAGGTTGAGCAGATCGTTGTTGCCCTTCAGATCGCGCGTCCAGTCTTTGAACCGTTCACCGCGAAACGCCTGCTCGTCCAATCGGTAGGTCTGGATCATCGTCCCCATGGCGCCGTCCAAGACCGCGATCCGTTCCTGCAGTAACTGCTCGATCGACACGCTCATGCTTGAATCCTTTTCTCCGACCGCACCTGCCAACGTGAACAAATCCCAGACGATCTTATCGGGAAGGACGGCAGGGCGCAAGGAAACCCGCCTCCCAAGCCGAGGTCGCAACGTGCCGCCGAGCCCTTTCGGTTCGCCGTTAGCTTGACTTCAAAGTTGACCGATTCGTAGGATGACTGTACAAGGAGACGCGTCGTTGGCCGTGCGGTTGCCCACTGTCATTCGGGTTTGCGTGCTGGTCGTCCTCTTGAGCGGCACTCCATTGTTCAACGCCGCTGCCGGTCCTTACTTCGACGACGGATTCCTCGGGCTGACCCAAGCCGAACTCCACCAGAAGCTCGGCCCTCCGCAGGCGGTGCGCGACCGCAAGGCCGCTCTTCGGGTTTTCAAGTACTACTCCTACCCGGATTGGGAGCGCTACTTCAAAAAACTGATCGCTCCCCAAAACGGAGAAGACGTCTACAACTTCAAGCGGGACGGCGTGGACGTCCGTTATTCGTTTAGCTTCCATATCGACCCGTCCGACCATTCGGAGAATCCGACGCTCTACGTCCGCCTGGTCGACATCGAATTCTCGCCCGCCGTCCCGCTGGGAAGAATTCCTTCGCTCGTCCCTGAATTCAAGCCCGACACGGATTCCGCGGCGCCCGCGTTTCGATCCAATATTTGGTTGCTCCTCTTCAAGGGTTCCGGATCGAAGGCTGCGAGTTTCATTGTACGGGAGCCGAACCGGGATCGGCTGGATTGGACGCTGACCTACCAGTTGTTTTCCCTGCAGGGGCTCCCGCCGGCGCTGACCCTGGATACGAAAGTGGATCGCTTGGAGATCGGCACTCAAAGTCTCCAATTGACCAAGCAACGCATGAAAAACACCCACGAACCGATGATGAATCCCTACTCGCGCGAATTTGCCGAACTGCCTCCTCCCACGCCACCGACAAGGAAGAAAGTGCCGCTTCCTCAATACGCCGAATAGCGGCCTCCCCCCTGCGTACGTTCGGGAGAACTCACTCGCCGTACCTTGACCGAGCCTGTCCGGCTTGGCTACGATAGCCGAATGGAATCACACGCTCAGCCGGCCAACCCGCTCTCGCTCGGTGAACCCACCGCCCTCGGGCGGCCCGAGACCGGAAGTCCGCCACCTGTCACGGACGACTCGTCTCTGCCGTATCTGTGCCGCCCGTGGATCCGTAAGACGATCTATGGGGGCTTCGTCCTGTTGCTCGGCTTTATGCTGTGGTGGCGATTCTATCCAACGCTGACCGATCCGACCTTCGAGCAACATATTGCAGAGAAACGCGTCATGGTCGGCATGACCCGCGAACAGGTGCTGAAATCATGGGGGTCGCCGTATACCATGAAAGTGACCTACACGGACGATGGGCTCCGGCGGGAAGAATGGATTTACGAAGACTGGGTCGACGCTTCGACGGTCAAACACCGCTATCTGTATTTTGAGGAAAACATCCTGCTCGGCGGATGGTGGCAGTAGCGGCCCTCCGTCATTTTCCTCGAATCTCTCGCATCCTGACCTCCAATCCGGCACGCCGAACGCCGCCAATCGTTTGCAAAATTCACGGCCGCCCCCTACACTGGCTTAGGGAGTTTCACGAATTTGCACGCGCCGGTCTTTTCCGGCCCCTCCGGACACCGTGAGGACGCGCTTCCACTCGCGTATCTGATAGACCGCCCACGCATTGGGTTGGCCTTTGTAGAATGCGTCAGGGTCTTCACCGCTGGTATTCAGGTAGATGGGCTCGGTAAAGCCCTCTTCCAAGACATAGTCGAGCAGACAGTCGGTGGTAAACCCAGAACCTTTCAGCGCAATCTCGGCGAGGAAATGAAGAATTTCCTCCGGGTTCTGCATGGTTACAGGATGCATGTTTGGGATCCTCGTCTGAATAACCCGAGCGATTCTAGGAGGCCGCCGTGGTGAAAGCAAGACAACCGAGACGGAGCACAACGCGGGCAACGGTCTCGCGACGCCTCACTCTTCCCGAGTTTCGCGAACGTCTCTTGGCCATCATGGACCGGAAACATCACTGGGGATGGCCGGTACTCATGGGAGCGCACGCGAGTCTCGCCCAACTCGAGGTCCATTACCAGCAGGAGTACCACGTGTACGTTCGCGACTTCCCGGTGCTCCTCGCACGCGTGCACGGGCAAAATCCACCACCCGACGTCCGCCGGATGCTCGCTGAAAATATCTACGAAGAGGATACCGGAGGGCTGTCGTTCGGGCGCTCCCACCCGGAACTGTTCCATGAAATGATGCAGGGTTTGGGATTCCACCTCGACCGATTTCGCCGTGCCAGGCTCCTTCCTGCCAGCGCCGTTTATCGGAAATGGCTCGAGAAGGCCACGGCTCATCGCGATTGGGTCATCGGCGCGGCCACCATGGCCATTTTCGTCGAAGGCAGCGTCAAAGACCGCAGGGAGATTCTCGAACCCTCAAAGCCGAAATCGGAGGATGAAATCGAGGCCTATGTCTCCGCGCACCCCCTCGTCCAACATCATGGTATCGACCGCCGGGCCATGGACTTGATTCGTGCGCATCAAAAGGTGGAGGCTGGCCATCGGCAAGATGCCTACGAGATGGTGCTCAACTACGCCACTACGGCCTCCCAGCAGCGAGCCGTGCTGGCGAGCCTTGCCACATCGCTCCGTCTGTGGACGGCCTTTCGTGAGGCCGTGGCGAACTCCTGCCGACTGCGGAAACCGTGAAGCGAGCCGATTTCACGTTGCTTCGTCTCTTCATCCTTGTGGTCGTCGTCTCCATGCCGATGCCCGCGACGGCCGCCCCGTCAGTCGAGATGGTTACGGTCCCGGCTGGGGAGTTCACCATGGGCACACCTATCGGGGGAGATGGATTCCCGGATGAAGCCCCACAGCGTCTGGTCTACCTCTCGGCGTTCATGATCGACCGGTACGAAGTCACGAACGAAGCGTATGCTCGCTTCGTGCACGAGACCGGCCACCCGATACCTGAAAACAACAATCCGAAGGCAACCTTGTGGACGGATTGGACGACGATCCAATCGATCGCGAAACATCCCGTCGTCAACGTGGGATGGCTCGATGCGGTAGCGTATTGCCAATGGCGTGGAACGCGGCTTCCCACCGAGGCCGAGTGGGAAAAGGCGGCCAGGGGCGTCGATGGAAGAACGTACCCCTGGGGAAACGACTGGGATCTCTCCAAGGCCAACAGCGCCAGCTTTTGGGCCGGCCGTACCGTCGATTTCAAAAGCGGGGCCGATTGGGAGGCGTTTTGGATCAAAGGAGACGGAGCTGAGATTGCACGCGCAAAGGGAATTCGCGGCGAAGCGCTCACCATGCCCGTGGGAAGTTTCCCGCAAGGCATCAGCCCATACGGTATTCACGATTTAGCCGGCAATGCGGCCGAGTGGGTGGAGGACTGGCACGATCCAAACTATTATCGCGTCGCGCCCCTGAGCAATCCGCCCGGCCCTTCGCGCGGCGCGGTCAAAGCCATGCGGGGAGGCTCCTGGCTCAAACCTTACAAGAGTCTGCGCACAGCCGACCGGGATTGGGGCACTATGGACAGTCGCCCAAGCGGCACAGGCTTCCGTTGCGCCAAAGATGCGTTGTGATTGAGATCGACCGTTCCTTTTACTCCGATTGACATCGTCGTCTCAAAGCTATCTCATACTTACCTTCAGTGCTTGACTCCGTGTCCCCTGGCCAGCCGACCGCTGGTTACCACTTACCACTGCCGGCTCGAACCGCTCTGAGATAGCTCCTGGAACAGACTGGGGAGTTCGCACATCCGACCCTGGTTCAGCCGGCAGGGTACCGCCCATTCGAAATGACAAGGCTCCCGGATCAACTCATCTGACGCTGGGACGGTAAATGAATTCGACTCGTTCGACTTCGACGACCGGCATGACCATTCCCACCCCTTCCTGCTCGTGGCTGAATCCGTAGATGATCGACTCCTCGGGAACCAGATGCCCCGCCATGACGACAGCCACTTCAAGGTGTTCCCCTCTTTCAAACCGATGGCGTAATGTCTTTCTAAGTTGCGGGTCTGGAATGGCCATCAGGTTGCCGGGTAAGCCCTCCGGTTTGAACCGGACGACTCCCCAACGGGTGGCGTGCAGTGCGGGACCCACTGCGACACTGAACCCACCTGCCCGAAGATCGTAACTTGTCAATTCCCCCGGCCAGATGAATGCTATCCGCCACTGGCTCGCGGCATGGCTCGTACGCAGGGCATCACGAGCCCGATTGAGTTGAAAGAGCCGATTGTCGTGGCCGGGGTCCGCGTGACCGCTACCATAGACCGTTGGCCAGTCCGGCGGCTCTCCCTCCAACCGATCGAGAAACTCTTCGATCGCCTGCGGCGACAATAAAAGACGAGTGTTTTGGGGGAGGAGTCTCCCAGCCTGATCGAGAGGAAGCGTCCGTAACGGGCGCATACTGCTCGGGGCGTCGGCCAGGACGGAACCAACGATCCACAACATGAACGACAGCGTTGACAGACGGAGGAGAACCCGAGGCGGGAGCGTGCTACTCGGCGGGAGCGTGTGCGAATGATTCTTCAAAGGTCGCTCGCAGCGTCGTCACGGCCGGATGGTCGCTCGTCAGCACCCCACTGTCGATCAGGACGGCGAGACGCGGCTGCGGGTCGATTCGTCTCAATCCAGCCTTGGTGAGACCTGGAGATTGTACGACCTGGCGATACGTACCAAGCCAAGACTCCGTCACGACGCGCAGACCGGCATCGGTCGGCTTCATCTTCCCCAACCGGACTTGTTGGAGGAGTTTGATCAGCGGATCGGATTGGCCGATCGTCTGAATCGCGTGTTGGAGCGCCTGATCTGCGGCCATGTTCTCCACGCCTCAGTTCATCGAACAGGCGCCGGGTCCACGCGGATCTCCGCAGCTCCCGCAAGACCCGCCTCCCGATCCCGTCGACGGGACCCATCCCGTTGCACCAACGGCAAACCCGGAAATTTGCTTTTCCAGTTGCTCGCTTTGGCATGTCGGACAGGTCGGCACCATTGACCCGTTGACGATCAATTCGAAACGATGGCCACATCCACTGCAGCGGTACTCAAAGATCGGCATAGACTCCCCTTCCGTTGAACACTTCGGTTATTATACGAGTGCCCCCGGTTCATTCGCAATCGTGACCCGGCCGGCATCCGGAGGAGACATCATGTTCCAGGAAGACTCTTCGTTCGCGTTACGCTTTAGTCTCGAAGCCTCGTTTCCGGAGGACTATGAGGGCAATCAGGATAACCATGCGTGGGTACGCGAATGGGAGGCCCAGGTCAAACCGGAACTCCTGAAAGCCGTGTTCGAAACATTGCGGCGCTTTCCCGCCTGGTCGAGTCGCGTGAGAAATCGCGGGCGCTCCCCACAGGATGAAATCGAGGTCGTGCTCCAGAAGGATTTTTCGAAGGTGATTGGTCTCTAAGCCTGAGCCACTATGCGTCCCGTCCCTCCCGACACCACTTCCTGCGATGCATGGGGGCTGTACGTCCACATCCCGTTCTGCAGGACACGGTGCGCGTTTTGCGCGTTTTATCTCGAAATTCACCACGAGCACCGCGCCACTTTTTTCCTCGACGCCCTCGCGCGGGAACTCCACTGGTACACTCGGTCGAGCCGCACGTGTGATCGCCCGGCACAGACCCTCTATCTGGGCGGCGGGACACCGACCTCCTTGACACCCACACAGCTGTGCGGTCTGATTCACACGATTCGGGCTTACGTGCCCCTCGCCGCTGGAGCGGAGGTCACGGTCGAAGCACATCCCGAGACCCTAACCCAAGAGATGGCGGAAAGTTTACGGGGTGCCGGTGTCACACGACTCAGCCTGGGCGGGGAATCTTTCGAACAGGAAGAACTGCTTCGAGCCGGACGGCCGGCATCATCGGAGGCCACCGCATCGGCCGTGCATCTTGCCCGCGCAGTCGGATTCGAAGACATCAACGTGGACCTGATGTATGGACTGCCGGGACAGACTCTGCTCAGTTGGACCCGCACAGTGGAAGCAGTCGTGGCGTTCGGCCCATCTCACGTCTCCTGCTATGCCCTGACGGTAGAGGACGGCTCGGCACTCGCCAACCAGATCAGTATGGGTCGGGCTCATCCCCCTGACCCCGACCTTCAAATGGAATTGGACCGTGCCGCGGAAGTCACGCTGCACAAGGCCGGCTATCGCCG
Organism: Nitrospira sp.; assembly: GCA_036984305.1. NCBI lineage: Bacteria > Pseudomonadati > Nitrospirota > Nitrospiria > Nitrospirales > Nitrospiraceae > Nitrospira > Nitrospira sp. Next base: position 1,865,199 of record BQWY01000001.1, on the reverse strand, counting down.
ATATGAAATCTCGAACTACGCACGGCCCGGACATGCCTGTCGCCATAATCTCCTGTACTGGCAAAACGGCGACTATCTGGGACTAGGTCCAAGTGCACAGTCGTACGTACAGGGAGTACGCTTTGGGAATATCGCCGACCTCGATCGGTACGGCCAGCTACTCGCCGAAGGGGTGCCCCCGCTCGAGTATTCAGAATCGCTGAGCCCCGAACGCCGGGCTCGAGAGGCGCTCGTCTTCGGGCTCCGTCAGACGGCCGGGGTCGAACTTGCCCTTGTCGACGAGCTGTGCAAGGACGCGCAGTGGCAAGGAACGCTGACGGAACTCATCCGTGGGAAGATGCTCGAACGGTCGGGCTCCCACTTGCATCTTTCCGACAGGGGACGCCATTTCGCGGATACCGTGGCATGGCAGCTCCTCTAGGACTGCACCACGCCTCCTTGCCCGCTCTCACGTCATCGAAGCACGAAGTGCAACGCGGTATCGGCAAGAATCGCTCCCCAGCCAACGGCATTGAGCCATAGGATACGTCGCTCTTTGTGTCGCCAGGCCAATGTCAGGGCCGCGATGATGCAGACTTGAGCCAGAATGCTGAATGGACGATGAAGATTGACCGAGGCGCGACCGCCCTCGCTCGCTATCGCTGCGACCGCCGCGAGGAGGTAACAGACGAAGGCAGCGGTTTGAACCCAAATCAGCGAGACCGCGGAGGTGCGTCGATACGCGCACACTAACGCCCAGGTGAGGGAGACCACCACCACCAAGAGCAGGAGCGGAAACAAGGGCCAGAGAACTTTTGCGCTTAGCATACCGGCGAGTGGCTTACACGAGATCCCTTGCTCGCCGCCCGTAGCGGCGAGCCGATGGACTGTAACAATGCGGCCGGGACAAGGTCAACGGAGACCGAGGATGAGCCTTGACAGGCCTGCCAACACGGCTGTACCTGTAGAGTCTGGACGCCACCGCGACACGCCACGGGAGGGAGGAGGCTTATGCCTGTCAACAGGACCCCCAAAAAGCGACGCCGGCAAGACGACCCGTCCCAATCTCAGGACCACGCGCCCAAACGTGAGTTCGGCGAGGAAACGGAACTGGATCGAGAGAAGGACGTTGCGGACGCGGAATGGAAGAACATGTGGGATCAAACCGAAGTGATTAATATGGACGAATTCTAGGACCTCGGAGGCTCGAGCCGACGCCGAAGCGGCAGATTCTCATGGCAGCAGGAGAAAGACGGCTGCCACTCCTCTCTGTCGGAAGGGGTTACGCGGGCAGGAAGAAAAACGCGACACCCAGGATTACGTACACGCCAACCAACATCACACCCTCCATCCAGTTCGATTCGCCATCCATGGCCACGAATCCGACCGCGAACACTGAGATCGTGACCGATGCGACCTCGAACGGCGTAAAAATCAGGTTCAACGGACGGCCGAAGAGAAAGCTCGCAAAGACCAGCAGGGGCGCCACGAAGAGGGCGATCTGGAGGCTGGAGCCGACGGCGATCGCGAACGCCAGATCCATCTTGTTCTTCCTCGCGACAAGCACGGCGGTCGAATGTTCTGCGGCGTTGCCGATAATGGCGACCAAGATCACCCCCACGAAAATCTGTGTGAATCCCACCCGCTCCGCGGCCGGCTCAATCGTACCGACGAGAAATTCGCTCAACACTGCAATCAGCACCGTCGCCACGGCCAGCATGATGACCGGTCTCGCCAGTGGCACGGGCGGGTCGCTGTCGGATGCATCCCGTTCATCCGAAAAGAGATGCCGATGGGTCTTGAGCGAGAATAGAAGACTCAGTACGTAAATGGCGAAGAGGACGAGCGCGATTTCAAAGCTCAATTCTTGCTCCACCACTTTCCCACGTCCTCCGGCCGCATAGTGAAACAACGCCGGTACGATCAACCCGATTGCCGCCAGCAGCAGGAGGCTCGTGCCCATTCCGGCGGCCGTGCGATTGAACCGTTGGCGTTCGTGATAATATCCTCCCACAATCATGGACATGCCGAGCACCAGGAGGATGTTGCCGAGAATCGATCCGGTAAGCGAGGCTTTCACTACATCGTGTAGTCCCGCGCGTAACGCCGCCAAGGCAATGATCAATTCGGCGAGGTTACCCAGGGATGCATTCAGAAGGCCGCCGATGGCCTCGCCAAATCGGTTCGACAGGTCTTCGGTGGCTTTGCCGAGCACACCGGCGAGCGGGACGATGGCCAACCCCGACAATGTGAAGATCACCAGCGGATCCAGGTGAATGAACTCCGCCACGATCGCCAAGGGAACCAGCACCAGCAGCCAGTCCAACCAGGATCCGATCGGGCCTTTCATTGACGCCTCCGTACCATAAACGCCCTTCACCTTCGATGAGATCTCAGCACGTCAACGCCGCGTTCTATTATCCGTTTCATCTGTGTCATCCCCGCACGCTGGAAACCTTGCTGCATCGATTCCAAACCATTCATTTTCGCGACTACATGGCCCTGCAACTGACGCCGATGAGCGGGACGACCGCATATCAAGACCGCATGGGCGACCGTTTCCCCGATCTTGTCGCGGTCGGCCGAATCGTGCAAGGCCATAACGTCAATGGCCGGCTTCCGGATGAGGTCGCCGCCGTCGTGAATCGTGACCTGCTGGATGATGCCTGGCGTCGCTTGGTACACGACGCACTCCAAACGGATCGACGATTTCAACGCGGGCTGTTCGACATCAGTCATTCCATGACCATTGGGAAATCGACGGTGCCCGGCCCAGCCGCCTTGTTGAAGCTCACGGAGTCATCCCATGCAGAACGCTCGTATTCGATCGCGGACGTCGCTCGACTGAGCCGCCCTACGTCGCTCGACGAGGGCTATGCATTCGAGTACGGGATGGCACTGGTTAAAACATCCGCTGCGTTGACCTATACGATTAAACTTGCCGGCGCGATGCGGCTGGTCGCCGTGACGGATTCCGCGACGCATTTCGCCTTGCTGACGCACACCTGCGAAAGAGAGGGTACCTCATTGTCCAATCACCTCGTTGACCGCGAGGGATACTAGAACCTATCTCAACATTGTGTTTTAGAGTCTGACACCGTGACGGAAGACTCCGAGCGGGGACAAAGCTTGCGAGCGGTGTGTCCCCGCCCCCTCTCCTCTCTTCTACGGCTGGAGGGGATGCCTCCGCCAGCCTTCGCCATGGCGGAGGTTGAGGTCGGCGGGCCAGACCCGCTGCTGTCGCCGATCCGACCTGCTCCTGGAGGAGACCAGCTAATCCCGGCACCTCAGGTGGCATGCTCAACATCAACGCATCAGGGCGAGGCTAGCGCGGCTCACCACTCGCCAGCCGACCGAGTTTCACGACCATCATCCCACCACTGTTGATGTAGCAATTGTGAGATAGGTTCTAGATCGGCGAGCCCGACGCAGTGCGCTGAGAATGACCGGTCCACGTTTACCTCCGGAGTGGCCGGAACGGCCTTTGATCGCGCTCGTACTCTGATTGGCACGCCCTGCATCATCTGTTACAATTTTGCGCAATGGCGAGCCCCTCCACCCCTCTGATCGTTCCCGACACGACCGAGGAGGTCGGCACGGGTACCGGAGACGGCACCGAAGCGCGGGTGATCGTTCATAACTGCGACTGCCACACGTACCAGCAAGTTATTCAGTTGTTCTGCGCAATTATCCCCGGCATGACACCTGCGAAGGCCTTTGAACTGGCCTATAAAATCGATCACGAGGGACAAGCGGTCGTGTACACGGGTGCATGGAAGGATGCCGAAATCATTGCAAAACGATTAGCCGAGGGCGGACTGCGCGTGGCGGTGCAATAGGCGCAGGGACCGGTAGGAATCGACTGGCTGACTATTTCTTCTTTGCCGGAACTTTATGCCTTGGGGCGGCTTTCACCGGAGCCGCCCCTTTCTTGGCCGACTTGGCAGCCTTGTTTCTGGCGGCCGCTTGCGCAGCCTCTCGCCGCTTTGCCTCCTTGGCATTGGCAGCTGCGACGCCGGGCCACACGGGTAATTTCCCCGCTTTACGAAGGTTGTCGCCGCTGAAGACACGGACCTGATACAGCTCAAACAATTTTCCGATCGCCTTCTGGTCACCCTTCCGCGCCAGGTGCAGAAGCCGCCGGCGCTGATTCATCTCCTCTTCTTCCGTGTGCGATGGAGCACGCTTTTCCATCATCCGTCCTTCCCGTAAGATCCGTTAACCAACCGGTAACCATCAACCTAAGTGCGCGGATACGCTGGACAATCTGCGTCGGCCAGTATACAGAATTTCTTCTAGTTTTGCCAGCCTTTCCACCAGCCGGTTGTTCGACGCCGACGGGCTGCCTATAATGACGAACGTAGCTGTGTATCACTGACTTTGGAAGGAGACGACTATGGCGATGACCTCTCACGACCAGCCTCGGACCGCGACCGCAGACGATCCGGCCGCCCGGGCCGCTCTGCGCCGCGCATTTGATAATACGGCGCGTTGGCAATCGGACTTTAAAGGCTTCAGCGCGGACCTCACGGTCAACATCAATGGCAAAGAATTCAAGGGATCAGTGACGGCCAAAGGCCCGCGCGACGTATCGGTCCAACTGCAGGATCCGGAGGCCCAAAAATGGGCACAGGAACAAATCGGCATGATTGCAGTCCACCGTGGCCCCCGAAGCTTCGAAGAGTCGGATGGTAAGTACTCGTTGACCCAGGAGGAGGACGGCCATCCATTGGGCACCAAACTCGTGATTCACGGTTCGAATTCATTCTATCGATTGAAAGACGACCGGATCACCCAGATCAATCGCTCCATGTCTCACCCCGGAATGCCGCCGTTTGCATTCACGATCAACGTCGAAGAGAGTGCCGTCACTCAAGACCAGAAACATCTCACGACCAAATACACCGTCTACTATTTTTCGCCGAACGACGGGAAGCTGAACAACGTCGAAAGCTTTACCGATACCCATGTGCGCGTCGACCGATCGGATCTGCCCCGCACGCGCCGCATCATCTCTTTCGAAAACGGGGCGGTCACGGTCAAGAGTCTGACCTTCACCAATCACCGCTTATTGTAGTTGCCTATCGTGGATCTACGCGCAGAGTATCCGCGGAGCATGCGGGTGAAGCTGGCAGGATACGTCCACCTTGCCAGAATGATCGACAAATGCCGCGCTGTCCTTGCCGGCACACAGGGCGAGTACATCTACCCCTGTCCACTGGATGAGCGCCTCCTCGACTTTACCGGGCTCACGGCCGAGCGGTTTACCGTTGCGGTCACCGAGCATCCGTCTGACCATGCGATGGCCCGTTGGTTCGATGCCGTGACCGTCGTCCGGAGCGACGCGGAACGTGAAGCTTGGAACGACATGATGTTGGATCGAGGACCGAGTACGGCCGAAAAATGGGCCTCCTTCAACCGGCTGCGAGACGCGGTGGATCCATCGCGGACAGACCTCAGAAGCTGGTCAGACCTGCAAGATTTGGAGGAGGGGCGTCACGTTCCGCGACGAACCGCGGCTGTCTTTGCAAAGAAAGGATGATTCCCATGTATGGGCGTTCGTCTTCCGTGATACACCGGGCCGCTCTGAGCGTAACGCTTTTCCTGCTCATTACAGTATCACGGGCACCAGCCGCGGACCTTCCACGCGAGAGTACGCTCCCGTTGATGCTGGCGGTCAAAGCGGCCGAGGCCGCGATAGAACAATGCGGCACCAATGGCTTTCGGGTATCGGCCACGGTTGTGGATCGACACGGATTGGTGCGAGCCCAACTGAGGGGCGATGGAGCGGGACCCCATACCCTCGACAGTAGTCGGAAAAAAGCCTACACTGCGGCAAGCCTGCGCCGCGCCACGACTGAACTCGGCGAACTGATTGCCAAGGTGCCCTCGCTTCAAGCCCTCCGCGACATGAATCAGCAAATCCTGATACTCGGTGGCGGCCTTCCCATCGAACTCGATGGAGAAATCGTCGGCGGCATCGGAGTCGGCGGTGCTCCTGGTACCCACCTGGACGACGCCTGCTCTCAGGCCGGACTAGCGCGTATCGGGGCGACGCCGGTGGCGTCCTCGACTCCCAAACCATAATCGGCCACCGCTCCGACTATCCCCGAAACGTCCGACCTTGGGTCTCCTCTACGGTGCCGACCAGCGCCGGTCCAAAACTTCAGAATTGGTTGGCAAATCACAACTTTTGCCTGATAGTAACGCGAGAACGATGGTCCTATTTCGGCAGCCCCCACAAACACGCCCGTGTCGTGCATGCATCACTCTGGACGATCCGTTCGATTGGTACGGTCAGGCACGCCGAGTTGTGGTGGTCATCGGTGACGCGGCCGCGCATATAGGCTTACTGCTCGGCTTTCTCGTCCGCGAAGACACCCGCATCCGTCACGTCGGACCTTGGCTCCAACGCCGAAAGGTAGCGCGTGCATGGGTATTTTGATCGTAGACGACAGCGCGGAGCAACGCGATCTGCTCGAGGTCATTCTGCGATCAGCCGGATATGGTCCAATTTGGCAATTTGCCTCTGCACATGCGCTTAACCATCATCTGGGACTGGACGGCACGCCAGGGATTCCCTCCGCCAACGACGTCGTGCTTATGGACGTCATGATGCCGGGGACCGACGGTTTGAAAGCCTGCCAGAGGATTCGGGCACACGAGCGGCTACAGCATCTGCCCGTGATTGTCATCACCGCAAAAACCAGCCCTGCCGATCTGAAAGCGGCCTATACGGCCGGCGCCACCGACTACATCCGCAAGCCCGTCGTTCCGGAAGAACTGATTGCCCGCGTGTCGACCGCGATGTCACTGCGAGAAGAGAGCGAAGCGCGGAGGATCCGGGAGCACGAACTCGTCGCCCGAACTGCAGAACTCGAACGCGCGATGACGGAAAACAAGGTCCTACGTGGGATGCTCAAGATCTGCACCAAGTGTAAACGCGTACAAACGGATTCTGGCAGTTGGTCGCGGGTCGAAGACTACCTGCGTCGCCACACCGAGATCACTCTTGACGAATGCATGTGTCACAACTGCATGGCACAGATCCATCCAGACCTTTTTTAAAGGGGCGACCGACGCTGACGTCATATCTATCTCGTACCCGCTCACGCCGACAACCACGTCCCGATGAAACGATCCCCCTCTGACGATTCGATCCGCACGCGCGAAATCGCGCTTACCGACCTTCAAATCGGTATGTTTGTCACTTCATTGGACCAATCCTGGTTCAGGAGTCCGTTCATGCGGCACCGGTTCCTGGTTCATTCTCCGCACCAGATCGACCGACTCCGCCGGGCCGGAGTCAACCGTGTCACCATCGATCTCACGCGAGGCAGCGACGTGACTCCCCCGGACCGTACCGCACCGAATTCAGCACGCCCCGGGGGCGCCCACCCGCTCGCTGAACTGACCTCGGCCATGACTTCCCTCCCCCTCCGGGACCTCGAGCAGGAGCTGACCTCAGCTGAACGGGCGCGTGAGCAACTGACACACACGGTACGTCGTCTCTATGCGCATTTGCAGTCGAGCGGCACGATCGATTCCGGTGAAGCGGCGGAGGCGGTCAGGGAGATCATGATCGTAACGCGCACGCTCACGGATCCCGCCGTCTTCTGGGCGATGAGTCAGGCGCGTCATACGGACCCGGCCCTCAGCACGCATGCCCTGGTGACCTGTACCTTATCGCTGATCATGGGCCAAGGCATCGGGCTCGGTCTCACCGACCTGCAAGATTTGGCAACCGGCGCGCTCTTGCACGACCTCGGCCTCGTCGGGATGTCACGGAAAATTCTAGCCCGCCTGAACAACACATCACGCATCATGCCTCGCCAAGACCTGGCGATCTACCAGGCCCATTCTCGCGAGGGCGCCATACGCATCGAACGGCAGCGCCGGTTCTCGCATTCGGTCCGCCGAATCGTCGCCGAACACCATGCATTGCCCAATGGACGAGGATTTCCTCAGGAGGCAGACCCGACGGCGACGACTCGTATGAGCCGGATCGTCATGATCGCCGATCGCTACGATGACTTGTTGACGGGATTCGGAGGAGCCACGCCGCTCGCGCCCCATGATGCGATTCAACGCCTATACATGGAGTCGCAGGAACAGTCGCTCGATCTCACGCTAACATCACTCTTTATCAAGCGGGTCGGCGTCTTTCCGGTCTACAGCCTGGTCGTCCTGAATACCGGCGAACGCGCCGTGGTCACGGAGATCAATGAAGAAGCCCTACACCTGCCCGTCATTCATGTGACTCACAATGCTACGGGACAGGCATTGTCCTTACCCACCCGCATCGACCTGGCTCGCCAGGATCGCGAACACCCCAATCGCTCCGTCGCACGCGTGCTCGATTCGGCCCGACCGAAGAAACTGTAAAACCCCTTTGTGGGCGGAAGCGGGTGGCTTCCACTTGACCTGAACACTCACACTCGATCAGGTTATGCATCCGCGCTGCAGCGGCGCCGGCGACTAGGATAGATCGTCCCGACCGGTGACGCCGCCGAATCCCCCGTACGTGCCGCCAAACCCACCTTGCCCGCTCGACCAGAATTCACCACGGCGAATTTTCAGGAAGGGATGGCGCAGGTCCGGTCGGCTGACCCACCAGAGGACCGCAATGACGGCCACGACGGTCGCTATGGTGATCACGAATCCCAGTCCTTTGAGATGGGAACGCGGAGGCGGTCCGACCCGCACGTCCTGCGAAACGGACGCAATCCTCACGACGGTGCGATAGAGCCCTTCCCCAAAGTGACCGGTCCGGAGCGCGCTTTCCAATGCCTCCGTCCACACGTCCTTGATGACGGACGAGGTTACGATCGGCACCATTCGTTTGCCGACCGTGATGGCCGCCTGACGTTCGGCAACGGAAAGGAGAACCATCAGGCCGTACTCCTGGGACGCGCTTCCGATCTTCCAATTCTGATAGAGCGCCTCGACATAGAGTTGCGCCGTCGCGAAGGGCTTGAGCGAGGGCACGGTGACGACCACCATTTCAACGCCGGTCTTGCGCTCGAGATCCTGACAGACCGAACGAATACGAGCCCGCCAGTCCGCATCCAACGCCTCGCCATGATCGCTGACGTACCCTAATGGTTGGGGTAAACGAGGACGCTCACTGCTGCGAGCCGGAGTTGGCAAGATGGCCAGCGAGACGACCGCGACCAGCGCCGCAAGGATTCGTTCCCAGCCGCTGAATCGAACGGCTCCCTCTGCGTGCACGCACGTGCGTATCATTTCGCCGTGACCGCCAGGCGGTCGCAGAGACCTTGCAGACCAGCCATATACCGGTCGAATAAGCGAGGCACTTCCAAGGGTCCTGGGGTAATTTGCCCACAGCGAAGCGCCCACCCTTCCAAGAACGGCCCCGGATCGAGCGCCAGACGCTCACAGATCGCCCGGACCACGGCATCCGTCCTCTGCGCCACCGAGATATCCCAGGCCCGAAGGAGACCACGCAAGCAGGCCCCCAAGCTGGTGACGGACAGCGGAACGAGGATGACCGCCGACTCATTCGTTGCGCCTCCTTCGATAAACCGCTGCCGGAGACGAATCAGATTGGCTCGCACCTCCCGGATGCTTGCCTCTACCGTGGCCTTAGGGTCCGGACGGCACGCGATGAATGGATCCCGACCGGCGAGCAGAACGTGCTGCTCCACTAGATCGCCGAATTCCAATGGAAACTGCGCGGTCCAGTGCTGGAGTTCATCCGAGGTGAGCACGAGGGAGGCCACGTGGTCCTTCTTCCATTTCGACAGGATGGGTGTCAGCTTCCGCAATACATCCCCATCCACGTGTGCGAGAGCGAGAAGGACATTGATGTTCGAATGGCCATCACGATATTCCCCACGTGCCGCACTGCCGTAGAGGATGATGCTGTGAACGGCTGAACCAAGTGTCCCTCCGACCCGCTTCACGTAGGTGTGAAGGAGGGATTGCACCTCCGGCGCCAATTCCGAAAGTGGACGAGGCGTGGTCATCCTGGTATCTCCCGCGACACGAGGTGGGCCCGCGGATCGGGCAAGAAACCGGCCGCCATGAGGCGATCCAGCCATCCGAACGGCGGTTGCTGTCGCCAACCTGCAGTCGTGCTCAACATTTGATAGCGTAGACGCGGATTCCGGTCCAATGTTCTGAATACCCGGTCGCGTAGACGGGCCAGCACCGGATTGCCCGTATTCCAAAACAGCACTTGCTCGTCGGCCAATCGCTGCAACATGTCGACTTGTCGGCGCCGCATCTGCTCGTACCGGCTTAACGCCCCCACGTCCCATCGATCGTGGTGAACACAATCCGTCACCACTTCCGCAAGCGTCATCGCATCCGACATCGCTTGCATTCGTCCTTGGGAGGCATGCGGGTTCATCGCGTGGGCCGCATCGCCGATGAGGACCGCGCCGTCCGCCACCCAACGTGGCGTCCGCACGCGCCCCGTCGGCATGTACGCGGTTTGACTCCAGTCGTGCAATTGCTCGACCACGGGCTCAATACTTGGATCGATTGCACGCCATGCCCGCTTGAGCGTGTCCACTCCTTGTTGCTTCACGTGATCATAGGAACCGGCTGGAATCATATAGAACACGTATACCCGATCGTCCGCCGCAGGGAATAATCCCAAAATCTGGTTCTTGCCGACGAAATACCTGGCGTCGTCGATTCCCTTGACCCCGGCAATGATGGCAATCAAATACCCTTCATTGTAGAGATGCAGATCGGCCGGAATCCCCAGCGCCTCCCGAACTTTGGAAAAGGCCCCGTCTGCACCGACAACCAACCGCGCGGCAATCCTCGTGGAATGCCCGTTGCACTCCGCGCTCACGCCGGCGACACGTCCCTGTTCTCTGAGAAGGCCGGTGACCTTTGCCCCGTATCGGAACCCCGATGGATTGCACCGATGCAAGGCATCGAGAATCGCATGATGGGCCACGTTGGGCAACGTCACCACCGCCTGGTTGTACGGCGGTGGGAGTTCGCCGTAATCGACCGTGCACAACCGCTCCCCTCCAGCACGATGAAAATGGAATCGGCGGACCGCTCGAATGGCATCCGGGGGGAGTTGTCCCAACACCCCCAGGCGATCAAGGATGTGCTGTCCGTTGGGTTGGAGAATTTCCCCCCGCAAGCCCTGCGGAGGTCCCGCCGCCTGTTCCAGCACGATGGAACGCAGCCCGCGCTGGGCCAATGCCAATCCGAGGACGGCGCCCCCGCCCCCGGCACCCACGATCACGACGTCTGTCGTTTCATCCCATGCGTTCATGGTCCGCTGAGTGTCCCCCCCGGCCAATCCGCATACCGACCCCGATCGTTCCACATCCTGAGGAACTTTTGCTTTGCCCGCAGCGTGCTGACCGGATCGCTGACCACATCCAGTCGTTCGTCATTGTACTCGTTCCCGCTCGTGGTCAGATTCATCGATCCGGTCGTGTTGATCCGATCGTCTACCACGACCTGCTTGAGGTGCATGAGACTGTCGTGTTGATTGATTCGAATCGGAATCCCAGCCAGACGAAGCGTTTCCAGCGCAAGCATCTGCTTCTGATCCCGTAATCGCTCCCGATCCGTCAACACGCGCACATCCACGCCGCGTCGCTTGGCCGCCACCAGGGCTTGCACGGCTGGCGGATAGGTCAGTCCGTACATCGCCACAAAGACGTAGTGGTGCGCGTCACGGTACAGCCGCACCATGCGATCTCCCGGACGATCCTCTGGGGCAAACAGAACCTCCGTCCCCGCCTGGGCCACGCTCACCCATGCAGCGAGACCCCATCCGACGAGACCGCAACACGTCAAAGCTCGGCGACCGATGCCAGCGGAGCGCATTGGACCGGGTGGGCTATTCGAGGTCGAACAAGGCCTTGAAGTGATCGTCCGCACTTTCCCACGCGTGAGGGGCCTGCTCGGCCAGCCAAGCGCGGAGAAACGATTTTTGACCTGGAGTCAACATGTGCTTGATCTCGTGAGTCCGTCCCTGCAACGGTTGCAGAAATCCGGCCCTCCGCTGAACATCCAGCGCCGCGGTGCGGACGTAGACGTTGGTATAACTGCTCGGACGGTCGTCTCCGTCCCCCTGTACCCACACCGACAAGAACTTTTCGAGCTTCATCCCGGCGCTGTCCGATGCGGGATCGGTTTCGTGAAACAACTCAGTCTCCGACTCCTGCATCGGACGATCATCATGGGCGCGAAAAAGAAAATTGTGCTTCCACATTCGAGACTCCAGAAAAAGGTCGTGCATACTGGTCGGGATGCCGCCTGAATGTCAAGGTGGCCGAGCCTCCGGGGGACGCGGTCTCCGCCTTGACAAGAATCGAATTGCTCTGATAGAGTTTCTGGATTCTGCTGTGTTTTTGCGCAGTTCGGAGACTCCATGCAAATCAAAATAAACGGTAAGGCAGAAGACGTGCAAGGCCAGACAGTCCTTGACATCCTCCAGACCAAGAACATCGAGCCTCGTATGGTGGCGGTGGAACTCAACGAGACCATGGTGGATCGCGACCAACTTGCGACCACTCCCGTCAAAGAGGGCGACCATCTCGAATTCCTATACTATATGGGAGGGGGGCGTTGATGCTTCGAGCACAATCCGAGATCACCGCATTGATCGGTAACACGCCCCTGGTTCGACTCAACAGGCTGACCGACACTACCATGGCCACGATTTATGCCAAGGTGGAGTCCTTCAACCCAGGCGGAAGCGTCAAAGATCGGATCTGCCTGAACATGGTCGACGAGGCCGAACGGTCCGGCCGTCTCAAGCCGGGTTCTACGATCGTTGAGCCGACCAGCGGAAATACGGGAATTGGCTTGGCGCTCGTGGCGGCCGTCCGCGGTTACAAGCTGATCCTGGTCATGCCCGAGAGCATGAGTATGGAACGCGCCAGTTTGTTATCGTCCTACGGAGCACAACTGGTCCTGACGGCAGCCTGGGAAGGCATGCGCGGTTCTATTAAGGAGGCGGAAACGATTCTGTCGCAGAACCCCTCGTACTTCATGCCCGACCAGTTTTCGAACCCGGCGAACCCGGCGATGCATCGCAAGACCACGGCGCCGGAAATATGGGACGCCCTGGAGGGAAAAGTCGATGCCTTCGTGGCTGCCGTAGGCACGGGAGGGACCATCACCGGGTGCGGCGAAGTTTTAAAGGAGCGCAACCCCAAGGTCAAAGTGGTGGCGGTGGAACCGTCCGGTTCGCCGGTGTTATCGGGTGGAGAGCCGGGACCGCACAAGATTCAAGGTATCGGTGCCGGCTTCGTCCCCAAAGTGCTCAATCGCGCCATCCTCGACGGTGTCGTGACGGTGACCGACGACGAAGCGTATCAAACCTCCAAGCTGCTGGCCAAAAAGGAAGGCTTGTTGGTCGGTATCTCCTCGGGAGCCAACGTGTACGCGGCACAGAAGGTCGCACGTGAATTGGGACCCGGGAAGAACGTGGTCACCGTTCTTTGCGACACGGGCGAACGCTACATCAGCATCGAAAAATACTTCAATATCTGACACTGCTACCATGAGTTTTACCGAAGACCAGATCACCCGTTACAGCCGCCATATCCTCCTCCCTGAAGTCGGCGGGAAGGGGCAGAAAAAGATCGCTCAAGCGAAAATCCTGATCGTCGGGGCCGGAGGATTGGGATCACCCGCGGCGCTGTATTTGGCGGCCGCCGGCGTCGGAACTCTCGGTCTGATCGACGCCGATGTCGTGGACCTCTCCAACCTCCAGCGCCAGGTTATTCATCATACGCCGGATGTCGGACGACCGAAGGTTCAGTCCGCGCAAGAAAAGATTCAGCGTTTGAATCCGGATGTGAAGGTGATCACGTATCAGGATCGCTTGATGGCCCACAATGCGATTGGCATCGTGAAGGATTTCGATCTGGTGCTCGATGGCGTCGACAATTTCGCCGGCAAGTTCCTCATTAACGACGCCTGCTTCTTCGCCGAAAAACCTCTGATCCATGGGGGGATTCTGAGATTCGATGGACGGGTCACGACCATCGTACCGAGAAAATCGGCATGCTATCGGTGCGTGTTCAAAAATCCGCCTCCGGCGGGGTTAGTGCCGAGTTGCCAGGAGGCAGGTGTCATCGGAGTCCTCGCCGGCGTCATCGGTACGATCCAGGCGACTGAGGCTTTGAAATTAATCCTTGGTATCGGTCAACCGCTGACGAACCGGATGCTGGACTACGATGCCAAGAAAGGTCTGTTCCGTGAGATTCGCTGCAAACGAAATCCGAACTGTTCGTTGTGCGGCGATCGCCCGACCATCACGGACCTGTTCGACCACGATCCTGAGACCTGTGAACTGCGGACGCCCGGTGCCGTACCGGCACCGTCGGCTTGAATCTGAAAGAGCGAGGCGCACCATGTCCAAGATTCGCGCGCTGGTTTGTCGAGAATGCGGCAGTGAGTACCCTGCCCACGCCATTCATGTTTGCGAGCTGTGCTTCGGGCCCCTTGAGGTCAAATACAATTACGAGGACATCAAGCAGGGCATCTCCCGCCGCAAGATCGAGGAAGGCCCCAAAAGCATGTGGCGGTACATCGATCTCTTGCCGGTCGAAGGCATGAATCTGGTGGGCCCGCACGCCGGGCTGACTCCGATGGTCCGTGCCAAGAATCTCGGGGCGTATCTCGGACTGGACGAACTCTATATCAAGAATGACACGGTCAACCACCCGACGCTTTCGTTCAAAGACCGCGTGGTAGCCGTCGCGCTCACTCGAGCCCGAGAACTGGGATTCGAAACGGTCGCGTGCGCCTCGACCGGCAACCTGGCCAATTCGGTGGCCGCCCATGCAGCCGCGGCAAATCTGCACTGCTATGTCTTCATTCCCGGCGATCTGGAGGCGGCGAAAGTCCTCGGCAATCTGATCTACCGGCCGAACGTTGTCGAAGTGGAAGGGAATTATGACGACGTGAATCGGCTCTGCAGCGAGATTGCCGGCGAGCACGGATGGGCTTTCGTCAATATCAATATCCGCCCCTACTATGCGGAGGGATCCAAAACCTTAGCGTTCGAGACCGTCGAGCAGCTCGGGTGGCGCACACCCGATCAAGTCGTGATTCCAATGGCCTCCGGTTCCTTGCTCACCAAGATTTGGAAGGGGATGAACGAAATGAAAGCCGTCGGACTTCTTGACGGCGTGCAGACCAAGATCAACGGGGCGCAGGCGGAAGGCTGCTCCCCCATCTCCACCGCGTTCAAGGACGGCCGCGACTTCTTCAAGCCGGTGAAGCCCAAAACCATCGCGAAGTCTTTGGCGATCGGGAATCCGGCCGACGGCTACTATGCCCTGAAAACGACCGCGGAAAGCGGCGGAGCGATGGACATGGTGTCCGACGAGGAAATCGTCGACAGCATCAAATTGCTGGCGCAAACAGAAGGAATCTTCGCCGAGACCGCCGGAGGTGTCACTATCGGAGTTCTTCGGAAACTGGTCAAGTCCGGCCATATCAAGAAGCAGGACGTGACCGTCGCCTATATCACGGGGAACGGGCTGAAGACACAGGAAGCGGTGCTCGAGGCGGTGGGCCGTCCGGTTCGGATCGCTCCAAGCCTCACCAGCTTTCAGAAAACCTTTCAAGTCGGGACGCAAGGTAAAGACGCATGATCAAGATCAGAATTCCTACTCCGCTCCGGCCTCTCACCAAAGGACAGGGTGAGGTTCAGGCGATGGCCGCCTCGGTGGCCGAAATGATCGACACGCTCAACAGCGCACATCCGGGCATCAAGGATCGACTGTGCGACGACAAGGGCGAGTTGCGCCGATTCGTCAACATTTACGTCAATGAGGAAGACATCAGGTTCCTTCAAGGAAAAGCCACCCCCTTGAAAGCCGGCGATGAAGTCTCCATCGTCCCGGCAATCGCAGGAGGTTAATAATGGCTCACCTTAGATTTCACATTCGTTTTCCAGAAGAGAAGGTCAAAGAACCCGTCATGTATCAGTTGGGGCGCGATTACAAGATCGTCACCAATGTTCGCCGTGCGGATGTTCGAGAGACGATTGGCTGGATGGACGTCGAACTGACCGGCGAGGTGGATGAAATCGAACGCGCGATTACCGGTCTCCGCCAGAAGGGCGTGCTGGTAGACCCCATCGAATTGAATGTCGTGGAGTAATCGGACATCGACACCCATGGACTTCACCGACGCACAACAGCAGCGCTATAGCAGGCATATCATCCTCAAAGAGGTCGGGGGCAAGGGACAGAGGAAACTCGCCCAAGCCAAGGTGCTGTTGATCGGCGCCGGAGGTCTTGGGTCCCCGGCGGCCATGTACCTTGCCGCCGCCGGCATCGGCACCATCGGACTGGTCGATGGCGACGTGGTCGATTTATCAAATTTGCAGCGTCAGGTGTTGCACTCGACAGCCACGTTGGGACGTCCCAAGGTCGAATCCGGCCATCAGACGCTCGCGGCGTTGAATCCGGACGTCACCGTCCAGACCTACCACCAGCAGGTCGATGCCGACAACATTCTGGGCCTGGTGTCGGAGTACGACGTAGTCCTCGATGGGTCGGACAACTTTTCGACGAGGTTCTTGGTCAACGATGCCTGCTTTTTTGCCAAAAAAACCCTGGTGTCGGCGAGCATGTTCCGCTTCGAAGGCCAGCTCACGACGATCAAGCCGCATGCCGGCTATCCCTGCTACCGCTGTCTGTACCCCGAGCCGCCACCCGCTGGCCTCGTACCCAACTGTCAGGAGGCCGGGGTGCTGGGTGTCCTTGCCGGAACGATGGGGATCTTACAAGCGACTGAGGCGATTAAGGAAATTCTTGGCATCGGCGACACCATGGCGGATCGGCTTCTTATCTATGACGCACTGGAGATGAAGTTTCGGAAGGTTGCCAGACCGAAAGATCCGGCCTGCCCCCTGTGCGGACCCAACCCACGCATCAAGGACCTGGGCGGCGACTACGTCGTGTCCTGCGCCGTGTGATGTGAACACCGCCCTTCGCATCCCTCAGTCCGTGCTCGACGAGCTGGTGGCCCACGCGCGAGAGCAGGCGCCGCACGAATGCTGCGGGTTTCTCGCCGGAGTGAAGGGCACCGTCACGCGGCTGTATCGCATCGGCAACGTGGTCGCGCTCGAAGGTGCTACCGAGCACGCTTCGTTCGACGATGCCAAGATGACCCATTTGGGCCGTTTGTCTCCCGAGGAGCGGGCCGAGATCGCCTTCGTGATGGATTCCCATGATATGTTCAAGGCCGTCAAGGACATGAGGGCGCACGGGCTCGAGCTTCAGGTCGTCTACCATTCCCACCCACACGACCCCGCGCGACCCTCTGTCACGGACATCAAGATCGCAAGCGAGTGGGAGGAGAATTGGCCCAAACTCCATCTATTGCTTCCCTACTATCTGCTCGTCTCTCTCCAGAACCCGACACAACCCGACATCAAGCTGTACGAGATCAAGGGAACAAGCGTCACACCGCTCGCCTTCTCGATCGACTCATCCATCGAACCCGAGCTTCGCCCGAAATAGCGCCTTGGCTTCCCATTCGGCTCGTGGCACAATGGGGAATCATTGACCTCCACCCGGGAGCGGCTATTATGCGGAGCTATTCTTCTATTGCCGTCTTGTTGGCCACCCTATTCGTCTGGTTCCTGGGCTTCACAAGCCAGGCCTCCGCAGAGACGAAAAGCTTCTATAGTCCTATTATTTACGTCGATCAGGAGAAAGGCTACATCGTCATCTCGAACAGCGGCGCCGTGTTCGGCATCGAGGCTTCACCGGAGGCCAAGCCTCATTTGGACAAGCTTCCCGTATCCGGGTTGATCGACGTCGTGGTGGAAATTCGTCCGAACGCCGCGCCGATGATCAAACGATGGAAGGTGGCGGCCGGTGAAACGTCCTGCAGAATTTTCGACGGCAAGCAGTGCCGATAGGCTGGCGCCGGCCGGCACGGCCACACGGAAGCCACCCGAGGCAGTTCGGCTCCAACCTGCGGCTATTCCGAGCTCCCCAGCATGTCGTCGATCAAGGGGCGATTGATGTCACTGCACCCTAAGCAGATCGTATCGAACAACAGCTCATGATCCGTCACAAAGTTCTTTTCGTTCACAAGCCGATCGGAAAGGACTTGGTCATAGCACGTGTCGCAGAGCATCATCAGACCCCGCATCACTGATACCGTTTTTCGTCCCGAACTCCTCGCCATATTTCTACACTGACCCCTTCATCTGAGCATACCAAAAGTCATCCACTTCCAATTCGACCCCGCATCGCTGACATTCGTAGGGCCGGTCCGGTGGAGGCACTGTGAGTTCTTCCCGATCGATTCTGCCCATACAGACATGATACCAATGCCCGCCTGCGTGTTCATGATCCAGCGGGTCGTTTTCATAGATCAATACCATAGACGAAACTCCAAAAGTCGACTATACAGGCACGGCCACGGCCAGTGCAACGTGAACGACGTGCCCCATCGCGACCTCGTCTTGAACTGATCCGACCGACTTCAGCATCAGGGCAGAGCAGCTGCATGACAGTCCGGGAGCGGCGCGTATGGCACAATCTCGAGGCAAAATGGTGCATGCGACGAGCTCGCCTGGATCGGGGCGCGTACATCTAATACGAGAGGACGGCGGTGGAGAGAGAATGTCGTGGGTACGGCTTCGATCCGGGGACCGTCACACCGGACAGGAAGGGAAAATCAGATCACGGTCGAATGCTCCTTTTGCCAGTATTCTGCGAACTCCTCGAGCTGGGCGAGCGTCGAGAGATCGGTCATTCGGTCTAAAAAGACCTTTCCGATAAGGTGGTCCATTTCATGCTGAATACAGGTCGCATACAGCCCCGTTGCTTCGATGTCCTGCGGGGATCCGCTTCGGTCCAGTGCTTGAACTCGAACTGATGACGGTCTCGTGACCTGCCCCCGCAAGCCGTCGACGCTCAGGCATCCTTCCCAGAATTCTGTCAGGTTGGATCCATAGAAGACGATTTTCGGATTGATCAGTACGGTGGAGGGAAATCCCCCCTCGCCTGGACAGGCCATGACCACCAACTGCAGAGACCGTGACACCTGAGGAGCCGCCAACCCAATACCGCTCGCCTCTTCCATGGTTTCGAACATGTCGTCGATAAGCTGTTGGAACGCGGCAGTTTTGATTTCACCCGGATCGACCGGAGCGGCAATTTTTCTGAGTATGGGGTTGCCAAGTTTGGCGATCGGAAGCAGAGCCATGGTTACCTCAATCTATGTCTCTCGGGTGAATCGACTACGTGAGCACCCTCGGCTGTATACCACAGCCGGTCAGAACCGGGCAACGCGACGCCGATTTTGGGGTCGTACAATCCGCCCTACGAGGAAGAAGACCGCGACCGCGTGGGCTGGGGCATCTCGTATGCATCTTTGACGCTACTCCACCACTCCCGCCACTCTTGCGACCACTCTTCCCGATCGGCTTTCGAGGACGTCTCCCAGTCGTGCATCTCGCTTTCGTGGCGCGTCAACAGCCAGAGGGATTGGATGGCCGAAATGGCGACGTATCGTTCATCATCCGATAGGAGGTCGATCAGCATCGGCACGACGTCCCGATGCCGAACATAACGAGCCTCGAACGCGGCCGCTTTTCGCACGCTGTCATGAGCGTCCTTCGCCATCACCGCCAACGTCTCCGCGGCCCGTGCCGAATCCAAGCGAATGGCCGTTCGAAGCGCATGCTCTCGAATACGAGGCATCTCATTGGGTTGCCGCGCGTGTTCCAGCAGTGCCGGCACGGCCTCCGTGGCCTTCAGCATCGCGATCGTCTCAATCGCGTTGTAGCGGGCCCGAGGACCCGGCATATTCAGGGCTTTGATCAAAACGGGAACAACCGGCAAACCAAGGTGGACGAATTCACCCATCGCCCAATATTCCTGCTTGCCTTCCAGCATGGGGAGCAAGGCTTCGGCCCGCTTCAGCTCCTCTTCGGACAACGGCTGCGTGTTCTGCGGCACCGATGTGTCCGGCGCGGATTGAGACTGCGGGGGCCTTCCGTATCCATAGGGCTGCGTCTCCGGAGCCTGCGCCTGCACAAGGAAAGTAGGATCCCAGACCAACACCAAAGCCAAGCCGACGCTCAGACAGCCGATCGCGCGCTTCATCATGACCGTGCTCCTCGTGTCAACATCATGCTTCAGACTTACACTATGCCTGCCGCCGCTGTCCAGCGACCGCGTTACCCTCCAGACCTGCCTCCCTCGTCTACTCCTCTTGCGGTTCGTCCCGGTACCGTCGCAGAAGCCGCTGATGCACGACTTGATACAAGACCGGGAGGACGATGAGAATCAACACGGCCGCGGTCAGCATCCCTCCCACCACCACACGTGCCAGAGGCTTTTGTGCCTGCGACCCGATCCCCGTTGCGATCGCCGCGGGAAATAGTCCGATGGCCGCGCCCAACGTCGCCATCAGGATGGGGCGCAGCTGATTGTCGGCCCCCATGCGGACGGCCTCTTCCAGCGTATGGCCGAGCTTTCGTAGATCCTCGATTCGAGAGATCAACAGGACTCCCCCTAAAATCGCGACACCGAGCGTGGAGATCACGCCGACGGCCGCCGAAATACTGAAATGCGTGCCGGTCGCCACGAGGGTCACCACCCCGCCAATCAAGGCAAACGGCACGGCGAGAAGCACCAGCGTCGCGTTGATCATCGAGTCGAACGCCGTATACAAGAGGAACCAAATGATCAACAAGCTCAGCGGAACCACCACGCTCAAGCGTCGCTGCTCCGACTTTAATTGGTCGTACTGTCCTGCCCATTCGAGATGGTAACGGTCGGGCAATTTCACCCCCGTGGCGATCTTGGCCTGTGCCTCCTCCACCGTGCTGGCCAGATCGCGGTCCCGCACGCTGAACTTGATCGGAATATATCGACTGTTGTTTTCACGGTAGATGATGAAAGCCCCGGTTTTGGTCGTAATGTTCGCGATCTGCTTGAGCGGGATACGCGCCCCGTCCGGCGCGCTGACCAGGATATTTCCGATCGCCTCCATGCCTTGCCGATACTCCGGCAGAAACCGGACGACCAAGTCGAACAGGCGCTCCCCCTCGTACACTTGCGTCACCGCTTGGCCACCAATGGCAGCCTGCACGACCGCATTCACGTCGGCCACTTGAAGTCCATACCGCGCGCTGGCCTGACGGTCGATCTGGATCACCAGATTCGGCTGTCCCAGCAGCCGCAAAATTCCCAAGTCTTTCACGCCGCGAATGCCTCGCATGATCCGCTCGATCTCGACCGCCTTTTCTTCCATTTCCTTGAGGTCACTGCCGAAAATCTTGATTGAGTTTTCTCCTTTTACCCCGGACATGGCCTCTTCGACATTGTCCTGTATAACTTGAGAAAAATTAAAAATGACTCCCGGGACCTGTTGCATCCGGACCTCGATCTCGTCGATCAGTTTCTCCTTCGTCAATCCGTGGCGCCATTCGTCAGCGGGTTTTAAGTTGGCCAAGAACTCCACGTTAAAGAAACTGGTCGGATCCGTCCCGTCGTCGGGTCTGCCGAGTTGTGAGACGACGGACACCACCTCCGGCGATTCGCTGAACATGCGTCGTATGTCACCGGCGATGCGTGCCGCCTGCTCGAATGAAATGTCGACGGGCATGGTCGCCCGGACCCACAGATTGCCCTCCTCCAAAGCCGGCATGAATTCTCCGCCCAGGAACTGCAGCGCAACCATCGATAGAACCAGCAATCCCGCCACCAACAAAATGGTGAGCCGGGGCTTCTCCAAAGCCCCACCAAGCACGGCTCCATAGATCCGGCGCACGCCTCTGACGACAACGGTGTCCTCCTCCTTCACCGGTGCTTGCAGCAGCAACACGCAGAGCACCGGTGCCAGGGTAAATGCCATCAATAAGGCCCCCACCAGTGCAAATCCATAGGTGATCGACATGGGCGCAAAGATCTTGCCCGGTACTCCTTGCATGGTGAACAGCGGAATGAACGCCACCACGATGATCGCGGTCGAGAAAAAGATCGGCCGCCCAACCTGCTTGGCTGCACGGACGACGTGGTGGGGCACGGTCAGTCCCGGCCGATGGCCATGGGCGAGATGGAAAAAAATGCTCTCGACCATGATCAGCGTCGCATCGACGATAATGCCGAAATCGATGGACCCCAATGAAATCAGGTTGGCCGATTGTCCCATGAAGACCATCATGGCGAAGGTAAACAGGAGCGAGAGCGGGATAGTCAGCGCGACGATCAGAGCCGCCCGCAGATTTCCCAAAAACACCCAGAGAAGGATGAACACCAGTGCGACTCCGCTCAACAGAATGTCGGTCACGGTTTCGATCGTCGTATTGATCAGGACCGTCCGGTCATAGAAGGTGTCGACGCGCATCCCTTCCGGCAATTTCCACTTGTTCAACTCTTCCACTTTTGCCCGGACTCCGTCGAGCACCGTCAATGCCTTGACCCCTCGTTGAATCAACACGACGCCTTCGACGACGTCGTCGTCTCCGTCAATGCCGACTTTGCCGAGGCGCACGCGATGGCCGACGCTCACGTCACCGAGACTCTTCACGAAAATGGGCGTGCCATTCTTCTCGGAGACGACGACGTTTTGAATGTCGTCCAGGCTGTCGATCAGTCCGACGCCACGCACGTTGTAATTTTGCGCCCCGAGCGTGAGGTAATTGCCGCCGACGTTTGCATTGCTATTGGACAACGCGTCCATCACCTGGGACAGGTTGATGCCGAAGCTGATCAGCTTTCCAGGATCCACGTCCACGTGATACTCCTTGGTGACCCCGCCGAATGCCGTCACATCCATGACACCGGGAACGCGTCGAAATTCGCGTCGCACAAGCCAGTCCTGGGTCGCCTTGAGATCCGCCAGGGAGGTGTGCTCGCCCCCGACGAGCTGGTATCGATAGATCTCGGCGATGGCCCACCAGGGCGACAACATGGGCTGGGTATTTTGCGGCAGCGTAACCGTGTCCAGACGGTTGAGGACCTCTTGGCGGTCCACGAAGTATTCGGTGTCGAAGTCAAAATACACCTTAATATCGCTCAAGCCGAAAATCGACAGGGAGCGGATATCACTCAAGCCGGGCATCCCGTTGAGCGCGACCTCCAGAGGTATCGTGATCTGACGCTCGATTTCCTCTGCGGACCACCCGGGATATTGGGTGATAATTTCGACCATCGGCGGGGAGGGGTCGGGATAGGCAACGACGTCCAAAATGTGGAACGCGTACAGGCCTCCGAAAAACAGGACGAATCCAAGCGCGCAGAGCAACAATCTCTGCGACAGTGAAACCTCGACAATGCGTGAGATCATGGGAGACGGGAGACGGTGGGTGCGATGCGGCGCTGAGGCAAGACCACTACTGGTTGATCTCCTGAGCCTTGATGAGCACGGCCCCCTTCACGACGACCCGTTGCCCGGGAGACAATCCTTCTATGATTCGAACTCGATCAGGCGAAATGGTCGCGACCTTCACTTCTTGCCGGCCGTATTGATTTGCCTGCTGCTCCAGATACACGTAGTGCTTCCCGTCCACTTCGAACACCGCCTCCTTCGGTAACGCCAGAAACTTTCCCGCATCGCCCACATCGATTTTCAGACGCGCAAACATTTCCGGTTTGAGCCGATGCTCCGTATTCGTGACCCACGCGCGGACTTTGATCGTACGCGTGTTCGGGTCCACCAGATCTCCGACCGCCGCGACCACGGCGGGGAAGTCCTCTTTGGGATAGGCCTCGACCTGGACCATCGCCACCTGGCTGACCTTCACCAGTGAGAGATCGCGTTCATAGACGTCAGCGATCACCTGAAGTTTTTCCAAATCCGCGACGGTGAACAACACCTGGTCGCCCCCCACCGACTGTCCCGGCGTGACCGCGCGTTCCACGACCGTCCCCTCGAGGGGGCTCTTCAATTCAAACCGAGAGGTGATCCGCTGTTGAGCCAGCGGCTTTTCGACTTCGGATGCCGGTACGCGCAGAGACAACAGTCGTTCTTTGGCACGCCTGAACTCAGCCCTGGCCTTGATAAGGTCATTTTCAGCCTGTTTGAGATCTTTTTGAGGAAGCGCCTTGGTTTCGTACAGATCTTTCGCCAGCTCGTAGGCACGAGCCGAATACTCCAGTTCGCTCGATTCTTTCACATAATCCGAGTACACCTCCGTAATTTCCGGACTGTCGATCACGAGCAACACGTCACCGGCTTTGACGTGATCGCCGAGGTGGGCACGCACCTCGATCACTCGTCCGACGAGCGGCGAGGAAATGCGGGAATACCGGTCGTCCCCGTACGCAATCTTCCCGGACAGGAGCAGTTCCGGATGTTCGGTCGTGACGGCCACTTCCGCCACCTCGATCCGCTTGCTGGGACCGGCTGGTTTGGCCGGATGGTCTCCTGGCGCCGTCGTCGCGGAGGCGTTCGACATGCCGGGACTGTCATCCCGGCCGCATCCAGTGAGCAGCAGGGCGAGGACCACACACACGTTCGCGATCCATCGTTTCACGTGCTCAGCTCCCGTCCGATGGCATTTTCGAGACGAAACACGTTTCTCTGATAGGAGAATAAGGACTCGAGATAATTCAATTGTATCGCCCGCGCGGTCCTCGCCGCATCGAGCAGGTCCAAAATCGTCGCCCCCCCGCGCTCGTAGGCCCGTTCCACGATGGTAAACGTCTGCCGCGCGTCGTCGAGCACGCCCGTCTGATAGGCTTCGACCAACGTCCGAGCCTGGATCAAATTCCGATACGCGATGTCGACTTGATTCTCGATCTCGAGCAGAGCCTTCTGCAGCTCGGCATCGGCAACGGCCACATCCACTTCACTTTGGGCAATACCACCCTGATTGCGATTGAACAGCGGTAGCGGCACCCCGACCCCCAGTCCCAACTGTTGGGGATTGTCCGGACCTTGAGAGCCTTGAATGGCATAGCCGGCTCCTACCGTCACGTCAGGATACCGATAGGCCTTGGCCAGTTTCAAATCGGCCAAGCGTTGCGCGCGCGCCAGACGACGCTGCCGAAGGTCCGGCCGAGATTCGAGGGCCGCTTGCTGCAAAACTGGCAAATCGGGCTCCACTCGGCGGTAATCCAATTCGCTGGTCAGTTCCATGAGCGTACCGGCCGGAAGCTGCAAGAGTACGCGCAGGTCGGCTCGCGCCGATTCCGTGTCCTGTAGGGCGGCAATAACTTGCGATTGGAAATCGACGACCTGCAGTCGAATGCGGATGAGGTCGACCTCCGCAATGAATCCCTTTTTGAAGCGAAGCCTGTTGATATCCAAAATGCGGGCGAATCGATCACGACTTTCTTCGGCTAGACCCAGCCGGCGTTGTCCCAACTGCACCCGAAAGTAGGTTTCCTTCAAGGCGAAGCTGAGCTGGCGAATGGCGTCTTCGAAGGCAGCCTCGGCACCCTTCGTCCCATACTCCGCGCTCTCAATGCGATAGCCGCGCTTCCCCGCCACTTCGAAAAGTTGCTGAACCTGAGGATAAAACTGCCCCGAACTGGCCAATGTCCGTCCCTGAGTCCAGGAACTCAACGTGCCGACGGCGAGAATGGGGTTAGGAAACAACCGTGCGGTAATCTGCTGACCTTTGGCGAAGTCGATCCCGTACTTCGCGACGATCAAGTCCAGGTTTTGCCGAAGAAAGAGCCCGAGGGCCTCATCAAGGGAAAGTCGCTGAACCAGCGGGCTACTGCGATGGGCCGAAGGAGACGGTGGCCCCATTGGCATGTCGGCTGCGCCGACGCCTCCACCGAGGCCCCAAAGCAGGAACACGATCAGAAATTGGCAATGGCATGAGAAAAACCGTGCAAGGAGGGGGGGCGTCCTGCGTGCCCGACAATCGAAACTCACCCGGCATGCCCCTTGTGCAAAATCCCACCCCCCTTCGCCGCCGAGACATGGCCGGCTACGGGAATGCAGATTTAGAATCGACCTATCATACATGGAAACGTGGAATGAATGAAATAGAAAGCGCAACTAAAGGGACTAGCTGATCTTGAGTTCCGTCCACGCCCGATCATAGAGGCGAATGGCGTCCCCGACGTCGCGCATCCATTCGAGGCCACCTAAGAGACTGAACGGGGGGACGACACCGGGGTTGTCTTGCAACCCCGGCCTCAGCCGCCGACGTGCCTCACGATTGGCCGGAGCAAAATAGAGACGTTCCGTGGTGTGCAGCGAAACGTCGGCATCCAACAGATAGTTGATAAACCGTTCGGCCAATTCCTGCTGTTGGGTCCCTTTCAGGACAACAAGGCAATCCGCCCATATGGTCCCCCCCTCCTTGGGCATCGTAAACCGCACCGTCGGGCGCTCCACGGCCGCCCGGGCCACGGCCCCGCCCCATCCGTGCGCCAGGACGACTTCGCCCGAGGCCAGCAACTGGTCATAGGTATCGCTCGTGTACGTCTTCACCAGTGGTTTCTGCCGGATCAACTTCGATTTTGCGCGCTCGATCGCCGAGGGGTCGACGCTGTTGAGCGACTCGCCCATCGATCGCAATGCTGCCCCGATCACTTCGCGCTGATCGTTGAGCATACTGATTCGGCCGCGGTAGCGCGGATCCCAGAGAATCTCCCAGGAGTCGGGCGGGTTCGGAATCACTGCGGCATCGTAGCCAATGCCGACGGTGCCCCAGAGATACGGTACGGAATACCGATGCGACGGATCGAACGGAAGTGCCGCCAGATGCGGCTCCAAGCGGGCGGCATTGGAGATCCGTTCCGGCTTCAACTCAGCCAGCAACCCAAGTCGCATCATAATGGAGACCATGAAATCGGACGGCACTGCCACGTCGTAACCCGTGGCGCCGCTTTGCAGCTTTGCGAGCAGCTCTTCGTTGCTGCTGAACGTATCGACCACGACGTCAACGCCCTCACGGCGTTCAAATTCCCGCAGAACGTCCTCGCTGACGTAGTCCGACCAGGTGTAGTAATGGAGCGCCGGTCGGCTGCCGGAGGAATCCTCCTCCCGCAACGAGCAACCCACGCCGCCAAGGCTGAGCAGCACGACGACTAGCCCCGCCGTGGTCAATGCGGGTGTGTTCACATTCATCGGGCCGTGCGATCCCGTTGCAGCAGAACTGCACCCAGCACCAGGAGCATGGAGGCCAACACCATGACGCTGGACAGTGCGTTGATTTCGGGCGTGACCCCGGACCGGATCAGGGAATAGACACGTAGTGGCAGCGTGGTGGCACCGGGGCCGGACGTAAAGAACGTGACCAGGAAATCGTCCAATGATACCGTAAAGGTCAACAGCGCTGCGCCCAGAATAGCCGGTCGCAGCATTGGAAGGGTCACCCGCCAGAAGGCCTGTGCCGGCGTCGCTCCCAAGTCCCGGGCTGCTTCCTCGAGCGACGCATCCAGCTTGCGAAGACGTGAGCGAATGAGCACCGCGACCAACGGCGTATTGAACGCGGCGTGCGCCAGAATGACGGTCGTGATTCCAAGGGGCACCTTCAGAATGGCGAAGCACAGCATGAATCCCACTCCCATCATAATTTCCGGCACAACGAGCGGGAGGAGCAGCGTGGACTCGAGACCGCGAACCTTACGCCGCTCCAATGCCACGGCAGCGCACAATCCGACGATGGTCGCCACCAGGCTCGACCAGATGGCCACCTTCAGGGATACCATGAGCGACGCCCACAGCGCCTGATTGCCGACCAAACGCTCGTACCATTTCAGTGTCCAGCCCTGCCATTTCATAGACAGGGCCGCGTCGTTGAAGGACAGAATACCCATCACTGCCAATGGGACATACAGGAACGCAAGCGCAGCGCCGCCGACCATCCACAGTCCCACGTGACGTTCCGAATGCATACCCGCCTTAAGATACAATTGCGTGGTGAATTCGCCTGACCGCCGCTACAATCGCGAGCGCCAGCGCCATGAGGACAACGGACACCGCCGACCCCAACGGCCAATCGCGCACGACGAGAAATTCGTGCTGGATCAGATTGGCCACCATCATCGTCTTGGCCCCGCCCAGAAGGTCGGGCGTCAAGTAGGCTCCGAGGCCGGCTAAGAATACCAACAAGCACCCAGCGGCGATTCCGGGCGCAACAAGCGGCACGACGACGCGTCCGATCGACGTCCAGAATCCGGCATATAGATCGCGTGCCGCCTCTTCCAATGATCTGGGTACTCGCTCCATCGCTGCATAAATGGGAAGTACCATAAACGGCAAATAGCCATAGACGAGCCCGATGACGACCGCCGAGGGTGTATAGAGCATCGAGAGGGGTTCCTGTATGAGACCCACGTGAAGAAAGAGCGAATTGATGAGGCCCTCGCTACGCAACAACACCATCCATGCATAGGTGCGCACCAAAAAGTTGGTCCACAGCGGAACCAGGATGAGCACCAGCCAAAACGGTTGCCATCGCGGCGATGCGCGGGCGATGAGATAGGCCAAAGGGAAGCCCAGCGCCAACGCACAGAGAGTGGTGACGGTTGACAGCCCGATCGATTGCATCAAGATCCGTCCATACAGGGGATGCCAGATATCCCGATAGTTCGTCAATGTGGCCGTCCATTGGATCCACCCGTAGGTTTCGCGAGTGGCAAAGCTGACGACCGCCACGGCCCCGAACGGTACGATGATGGTCGCCGCTGCCCACACCAGCGTCACCCCGACGATCCAGTCGAGCCATCGCCATCCATCGTGACCACTATTGGGTTTGGGTATCTTCATCGAGCGGGTTCGACAATGACCGTCGATCGTTCAACGGGCCAATGGACGAGCACCTCGGAACCCGGTACTAGTTCTTCCGGCGCCATGCCATCGTTGGGAATCATGGCCTCCCACAGACACGCGCCCGGGAGTCTGAGGGTGCAGTGCCAGACGCTGCCACCGTACCGTCGGGATTCAAGCCGGCCTCTGATGCTGGGTGCCTCGCGGGTCTCCCTCCGAGCGTCTGCAACATGTACGGCCTCGGCGCGCACCACGAGCGTGAGTCGGCTCCCTGGCTCGGACTGACGCGGCATGCCGGATGGCAGCGGGAGCACCATCGCCCATTCTTCCACCGACAGCCCAACGGCACCGTCTGTTCCTGCGACGAGTGTTCCGCTCACCAAGTTGGAGCGCCCGATGAATTCGGCCACGAATCGTGAGGACGGCGTTTCATAGACCTCCTGAGGAGTTCCGATTTGGGCAATTCGACCGTCCTGCAGCACGGCGATACGGTCGGAAACGGCCAATGCCTCCTCCTGATGGTGCGTGACGCATAGAAAGGTCGTGCCCAACTGTCGTTGGATGGTCTTCAGCTCGTCCAACATGACCTGGCGCAAAGGCTCATCCAACGCGGCCATCGGCTCGTCCAACAGGCAGACCGTGGGATGGTTGGCAATCGCGCGCGCGATCGCAACTCGTTGTTGCTCACCGCCCGACAGCTGGGCGGGACGCCGTGTCCGGAGGTGTTCCATTTTCAGCAGCGCCAAGGCATCTCCTACGTGACGTGCTCGTTCCGGCCGCGACATGCGACGCATGGTAAGCCCAAACGCCACGTTCTCTTCTACCGTGAGGTGCGGGAATAACGCGTAGGCTTGAAAGACCGTGTTGACCGGGCGTTCGTTTGGAGGGATACCCTTCATCGGCTGGCCATCGATATAGATCTCCCCGGCATCGGGAAACTCGAAGCCGGCGCATAGTCGAAGGAAGGTCGTTTTTCCTGCTCCACTGGGACCGAGCAATGAGAAGAATTCACCGGTCGCGATGTCGAGGGAGACACCATCGAGGACGCGTCGTCCATCGAACGACTTGACCACCTCTTTGAGGACGATGCTAGCCTGCATTCGTCACAAGTCGCGGGGTCGCCCAGGAGTCTCAGCGGCGCCGCCGTTCAGGACGAAGCGAAGCAGGCGCTGGGAGATGCAATGCCCCAGGCCGCGGAATAGCGGAGGCACGTTCAGTGGAATACGTCGGGGGTTGCTCGTGGCGGAGAAGGAAGCGGATGCCGGTGCATGCTTCGCGGCAATAGAACGGTCAATGTCGGACAGGCTCCTGAATAGGCACGCGAAGAGCCGGCGTGGAAGGACGTCACCTGAGATTGGCTCGAACCCCGAATAGCGCACAAGACACGTTTTTCCTCACGGGGCTCGGCCTCGACGGATCGCTAATGATTGAGCCCCGCTTTGGCCGGAATCCGGCGGAGAAAGTCGCGCGCCCGGAGTTGCGCCTGATGGCGGCGCAGCAACTCCTTGCGGATGAGCTCCCGATCCTCTGCCACAATCCGTACCAGTCGATCGTTATCCTCCGCATGCTCTCGAATCAATTCCGTCAGACGGAGCATCTGCTGTTCGAGGCGTTCCAGACGCCAATTGAGTTCCTCTGAACCTCCGCTCACGGGTTGTCCCGAGTCAGTCGGTGTCTTCGCCGCGGTCTTTCGTCGTCGAGTGGTCATACGTGCATTCCTTAGGACTGGGTGAAAGTAGTATTCCTGGAGCGCACTCGCTTGTCAACCATGCTCGCTATCTATTTCGCGAAGGGCCTGCTACAATTTTCCGCCATGAAAGATGTCTTTACCATGATCCTGGCCGGCGGCAAAGGAGAACGACTCTTTCCGCTCACCGAGCACCGGGCCAAACCCGCGGTCCCGTTCGGCGGCAAGTACCGGATTATCGACATCACCCTAAGCAACTGCCTCAACTCCGGGTTGCGCCGGATTGCCGTCCTCATCCAGTACAAGTCGCACTCTTTGGACCGTCATATTCGGATCGGATGGAACATTCTCAACAGCGAGTTGAACGAATACATTTTCTCCGTCCCTCCCCAACAGCGAATCGGCGAAGATTGGTACCGAGGCACGGCCGACGCGGTGTTTCAGAATATGTTCCTGTTGGAACAAGAGGAGTCGGAGTACCTCTTGGTGCTCGGGGGCGATCATATTTACAAGATGAACTACGCAGAGATGTATAACTTTATGCGGGAACACAACGCCGACGCCGTCGTCGGGGCGATTGAATGCCCGTTGGCGGAGGCCCATCGGTTCGGCATCGTGGGAGTGGAACCGGACTACCGCATCATTCGCTGGGACGAAAAGCCCAAGGATCCCATGCCGATCCCCGGCGACCCTGCCCATGCCTTTGTCTCGATGGGCATCTATTTATTCAAGACCGATGTGCTGGGAGCCTATCTCACCGATGACGCCTCGCAGGAAACACGGCACGATTTCGGACATAACATCGTTCCGCAGATGATCAAAGAGAAGCGCGTCTTTGCCTACAAGTTTCAGGATAAGAATCGGAAGGATGTGCAATACTGGCGCGATATCGGTACGCTGGACGCGTACTGGGAAGCCAATATGGATTTGGTGGCCGTCGATCCGCTGTTCAACCTGTACGACCAGCAGTGGCCGATTCGCACCTACCAGGGGCAAAACCCTCCGGCGAAGTTCGTATTCGCTCAGGATTTTCAGGGAGGCCGCATGGGGCTGGCCCTTGATTCCATCGTGTCCGGCGGGTGCATCATTTCCGGCGCGCGAGTCCAAAACTCGGTCCTGTCGGCCAACGTGCGGATCGATGACCACGCCGACGTTCGAGAATCCGTGGTGATGGAAAACGTCAACGTCCAATCCCATTGCCGCATTCGTCGAGCCATTATCGACAAGGACGTCATCCTGCCGCCGGGCACGGAGATCGGATACGATCCCGCGGCGGATCGACAGCGCTTCACCGTCACGCCATCCGGTCTGGTCGTCATCTCCAAAGGAATGAAGGTGCATGGCCCCGTCGATTCACCCGGTTGATCTCCTGGCTGCGCTTCGTCAGAAGCACCTGACCCCCGCGATCGTGTTTTTAACTTCCCGGCGTGCATGCGACGAAGCCATGCAAGAACTCGCGTACGGGCCCGCCCCACTCCCACCGGCCCGACAAGATCAGATCGCCCGTGTCCTGGACCAGGTGACGAACGAGTTTCCCAGCATTGCCGAACATCCGCTGCGGGAGGTCGTCCTGCAGACTGGCGTCGCCGCCCACCATGCGGGTCACTTGCCGTCGTGGAAGATCGCTGTCGAAGAACTGATGCGGCACGGTTGCCTCGATGCGGTCTTTGCGACGACGACGCTTGCAGCCGGAGTCGATTTTCCGGCGCGTACCGTGGTGATCACACAGTCGAGCGTCCGAAAGACCCGCGATTTCACCGATTTGACGGTCAGCGAAATCCAGCAATTGTCCGGGCGGGCGGGACGTCGGGGTAAGGATCTCGTCGGCTTCGCGCTCATTACCCCGTCTCCATACATCGATCTCGAACACCTGGCCAAAGGGCTGACCGGGCATCCGGAACCGATCGACAGTCAGTTCGTCATCACGTATCCGATGGTGCTCAACCTCCTCAAAGCTCATCCCTTCGATCACATCCAACCGATACTGGCCAAGAGCTTCGCGCAGTTTCAATTGAATCAGCGCGCGGAGCGGCTCCAACAAAAACTTGATGTGGCGGAAGAACGCATGCAACCGTACGGTCCACGCGTCTGCACCGATTGGATTACGCAGTGGCACTCGTTCGATATTGCCCGCCGCCGACGACCGCTCCGGTCGGCCTCGGCGCGGGTGGACTCGCCCGAACTGTCCGCCCGACTCCAGTTCCTCACGCCGGGACGAGTCGTCGGGTTGGGGAAAATTCGGGCCGCCGTGCTCCGCCAATATCGAAGCCGTGGACAGCGCACCCCCATGCTGACCCTTGTACGCAGCGACGGCGCGATCACGGAATCCCAGGCCGTATCGATCACCGAATTATTCGACCATACGTTCGAGATCGCCGAATCGCGCGCCTATCCCTGGGCCACCACGGATTCGCTTCGCAACGCTGTGGAGGGTTTGCAGGCCTTGCCCTCGCGCATTCCCGTCCTGCCGCTGTTGATTCAGTCTGAGGGCGCGATGCCGGAACCCCTGATCGCGCAAACACTCGACGAATTCCCATGTCCTACCTGCCCGTCCCGCTCGGCATGCCAGAAGGATTTCATCGCCGCGCACAAACTGCGCGAGGAAATCGCCCGCCACACGAGGGCGATCCAAGCCATGCGCACGAGCCTCTGGCATCGGTTCCAGGACAAGGTCGAGGTGCTGCAGCAGCTGGGATATCTCACACCGGCATCGCAACTGACCGCCGACGGAGAATGGGCCAGGCTCATCCGGATCGACCATTCACTGCTCATTACCGAACTGATCCGCGCAGAGGCGTTTACGGGTATCGACCCTGCCCTGCTGGCCGGCGTGCTGGCCAGCATCGCCATCGATGACGATCGTCCCGGGGCGTTTCCGCGAGCCAGCCCGGGACTGATGACCGTGCTCGCCCAGGTCCGACGCATGGCACACGAACTCGCTGCACACGAGGAACCTCCGCTGTTGCGTACAGAGGTCGCGGCTCTCACGGAACGGTGGGTGGGCGACCCGACGCTCACATGGATCGGTCTCTGCCGGACCACAACCATGGCGGAGGGGGATATGTACCGATTGCTGGCACGCACTCTGGAGTATCTCTCGCAGGTAGAGAGTCTTCGGCAGTCGCACCCGAGCCTTGCCGAAACGGCCGAGAAGGCGATGTCCTCCTTACGACGCGGCGTCCTGGAGGAGCTCCCGTGAGGAGTTGGAGGAGTGAGGAAGGCGAAGGAATCGAGGCGATTTCTCCTCACCTCTCGCTGTTCATGCTTCACTATTCAAAGAGATGACTACCGACGAACTTGAACGATTGCTCGCTCAGCAGCCGCTCGGCCTGCTCCATCGCCTGGCTCATGGACGGGTCCACCGGCATTTCCGCCTTGGAAAGCGCCGTATGATTGAGGCGTTGCTTCGAGCCTCACCCGAACACCGGGATGCGCTCGTGGCCGATCTTCATACCTTGATCGAAGACCGTGCCCGCCGCCGAACTGACGCGAAACCGGTGCCGCCTTCCTCCACCGTCCCGCCCCCTCGAACACGACCGGATCTTCCACCTCGGCCGGCAACTCAGGAAGCACGCGAGCCTGCAGCTGGCCTCGGAGACTTTCTGGACGGCATCGGTGTTCCGCCTCCTACTCCGTTCGTCCCGGACCCCTGGCAACAGGACGCTCTTGAGCAACTGGCCCACACCGACGTGATCGTGAGTGTGCCGACCGGAAGCGGCAAGACCTACGTCGCGGTCGAAGCCGCACGACGCGCCATCGACAGCAATCGTACGGTGATCTATACGTCGCCCCTGAAGGCACTCTCAAATACTAAATTCACCGAGTTCTCCAAGATATTTGGGTCCGGCCAAGTAGGCATTCTGACGGGGGATCGACGCGACAATACTCAGGCTCCGCTCCTGATCATGACGACCGAAATCCTTCGGAACTTACTCTACGACGCGGCGGGCGGCGAGATCGACCTCAGACTCGATACGTTGGGGCTCGTCATTTTGGACGAATCCCAATATCTGGCGGATCCGGAACGGGGGGTGGTTTGGGAGGAAACCATTATCTTCTGCCCAGGGCAGGCCAAACTCTTGCTGCTATCGGCCTCGATCGGCAACCCGCAGGACATCGCCGACTGGTTGACGCAAATTCGACCCACGCCGTGTCGTCTCATCCGTCACACGCGACGCACCGTGCCGCTCCGCGCCGGGTACTTGCATCCCAATGGGAAACTCTCGCCGCTGTTTCGAACCGTCGGCATCCCTCCCGGTGGACACGCCCCGCTCCACCCGGAAACGAAGCGCCTCTTCCAGCAGTACGAGCACGAGACGATCGGCCCTCGGCGATAACAGCCCTAAGATCGGTAGCGCCGCGCAAGCGTCAGTCCTTGCCGCGTGCCACAGAACTCCCGCAAAGGGACCTCGACCCCGCCGCCTCCGACCGGAAAATTTTCCCACTGACCGTCTCGGACCTGATTCCACCAAAAGCGGTAGCCGACGTCGAGGAACAGTTGGGAGAGAATTGCGACGGTGGCCCCTGCTTCCAAATTGGCGCAGGCCCCGATACTCGACGTCCAATGTGAGATCACTGAATTGCCAGGGGTTGGATCGTTGCATCCGCTGTTTGGAGATCTCATGATACAACACGCCTGGCCGATTCCTCGCCTTTTGCCTTTCATGCATGGCGCGTCTGTTGTGCCGCCTGCACCGCATCTGCATTGATTGGTTTGATCACGTAATCACCCTTCCTACGATGGAGGTTGAAAGGTACACAACTACACCTACTCGTCTCACCTCATGGCATGCTCTTTTAGAACGCTCTAGTTTTTCCACCTTTGTCTCTTCCGCAGCGTACTTGCGTTGGCATGTGACTTGCTTGAGTCTTTCCTCCTTGTTGTGAGCTTCCATAGATCACCATCACACATCAACCGGCTGGAGACAACGGTGCTGACATTCCACCATTCCATACATTCCCAGCGGATCCTCGAATGGACTCTACGCAAGTGTTCGTTGCCGCTTATCCTTGGCATGGCCAGTATTGCATTGACAACGCATGCCTTCGCGTTTTCCGTTTCACCATCGCAATTGACGTTTACCGCAACAGTTGGCGCAGGGCCACCCGCGAGCCAGAGCCTGTCACTATCCAATGCTCCGCTGACGGGTTCGAGCGAATGGAATGCTGAATCGAACACAGGCTGGCTGATCGTGGCTCAGTCGTACGGATACGTCTCCTCTTCAGGGTCGAAGTCACTGACGGTGTCGGTCAATCCATCTGGGATGGCAGCGGGCATCTATACGGGCAATGTCAACTTTTGGTGGTGGGGTTCAGAAGGGGCAGGCGTATACTCCGCCATGATCACGCTCAATGTCATGGCGGGCGGTAGTACGCAGGGCGGCAGTTCCGGAGGGGGCAGCACGCCGAGCATGGCGCTCACTCCGACATCTCTGACCTTCACGGGCAGTCAGGGAGGGTCGGTGCCACCGGCAAAGACGATCTCGCTGACGAACCCCGGAGGTGGCACGCTCACGACCACATGGGCCTCCAGCGAGTCATGGCTCGTGCTTTCGGCCTCGTCGCGTTCAACAACCACAGAAACCGATACAGTCAACATCACAGCCAACACCTCCGGCCTCTCAGCAGGCACCTATATCGGTGCGGTAACTGTTTCTGGCAATACCTCCAACAGTCCTCAACAGATCCCTGTCACCTTGACTCTCACCTCCCCCTCACCACCCCCTCCTCCGCCGCCGGCGGGAACGGCCACAACCTATCGTGCCTCGGTGGATTTCTCCGGCGTACAGGGACAGCGCGGATGGTATTACAAAGATTCCTTGGGCCGGGAAATGACATGGGATGCCCAAGAGGACCTCTGGCAGGGCGCTGAAGCTTACCTCATTCTCTGGCGTGACGGGGGGCATCCCGGAAACGGTGCCGACGCCATCAGACAATGGGTCGCGCCGTCATCGGGCACCGTTCAAATATCCGGTAGCGTCAGAGATGGAGATGGGAGTTGCGGTGGTGGCATCACGGCACTCATTCGCAAGAGGGGTAGCGTGCTATGGCAACAAGTTGTCGGAAACGGCAGCACGACCGGTATTCCATTCAACATCACAACAAGTGTGACGTCGGGGGATGCGCTAGATTTTGTCATCAATCGAGGTACGGATGGGACGAATTACTGCGATAGCACAGGCTTCGATCCCGTCATTGCTCATACCTCGACAGGCACGACTACGACGGGTAGTACTGGTAGCCAAAATTTCTTGCTGACCTGGGATGCCAATCCCGAGCCGGATATTCAAGGATACAAAGTGTTTTACGGCACCGCATCACGAAATTATACGACGAACATCGACGTAGGAAACGTGACCTCCTATACGGTAACTGGACTGCCTAGCGGGCAGACCTATTACTTTGCGATCAAAGCGATGGATACAACCGGCAATCTCAGCGTTTTCTCAAACGAAGTGAACACCGCTCCTTAATGAACACGTCCCCTCACGGTCGGCCTCATCCACCAATCATGAGGGAGCGGAGGCGCCAGCTAGAACCGGTAGCGCAGCGCGAGCGTCAGTCCTTGTCGCGTGCTACGGAACTCCCGCAAAGGGACCTCGACCCCGCCGCCTCCAACCGGAAAATTCTCCCACTGACCGTCTAGGACCTGATTCCACCAAAAGCGGTAGCCGACGTCGAGGAACAGTTGGGAAAGAATTGCGACGGTGGCCCCTGCTTCCAGATTGGCGCCGATCCCCCAACCGCTCATCCGAAAACTCGGATCCTGCCGCAAGTCGGTACGCAGATAGTGGACATCCTCGTTGTTCAACCAGTTCACCGGCAGGAAGGCTCCGCTCCCGTAGACACTGAGGCGGCGCAACAGTCGATACTCCACGTCCAACCCGAGTTCGACTGATTGCCATCGCTGCTCGTTCGAAATGACGTCATCGCGCACATGGGAGATCGTCCCGACTGGATCGCAAAACGCGGTCGAGGTACATTCCGCCTGCGCCACACCCGTGGCCACATGGCGCTGAAAATAGTACCGATATCCGATGAACGCATCGAGATGCCCGCGATGGTGGGGAAAATTGACGAGACGGCCGCCAGCTTCGAGCACACCGTACCAACTGTTATCGCCCTTGATGTCACTGAAGGTGCGAGAGATACGTTGAGCTCCCGGGGTGGCCGTGCCATAGAAGGCAGCACCCTGGCCACTCACGAAGTCGTCATCGGTCAAACGTCCCCCGCCGATGTCGGCGAAACCGAACGTCCCGCGCACGAAAAACCGGTTGAGCAGATTGACCCGCCCCTTCAACTCGATAAAGTTGACCCCCACATCCTTGTATTGCAAGCGCGACGAAGGATTGCCCACGGTCGGGTCCACCCCAGACGCGTTATGGCTCCACGTCGTCTGCCCCGATGAGATCCATCCTCCCAGACCCGCCTCGAATTGAACGGGCGAACGCGGCGCAGGAGGTGGGGTCGATACCTGCGCGTATACTGTGTGGACGCTACACCACCACACTGCGCACCACACGCTCACGACGTACGTAACGGGCGCTTTCATGAGACAGAAGGATACGACAGACGGTCCTCGGAAGGTAACGTCCTAGGGAGTTCTATCACCTGCTAGCGACGAGCTCCGCCTCGTTGAATGATGACGGTATCGACACATCGTTCCGCCGAGTCCGGCATCGTGCGCGCACATGCGCCCCGTATTTCCTCCAAGCTTGCCGCGCGATCGAGATGCACGGCGTACCAGACCAACCATGTTCCGATCGCGCAGCATCCGACAAGACCCAATGCTCCAAAAAGAACAACGCGTGTGTCGAAGCAGACAGGCCGTTCGGCCTTATTCTCCCATGTCGATTCCAAATGTCTCGCCGCTTGAAGGTCGCGCATGGGTGCCTCTCAGAGGTCTCATGCTACAACACGCCCGCACGAATCCCTAGCACTCGTGCATTTCATGCACGGCACACCTGCAACGCCGACTTCACCGCAGCTGCATTGGTCTCTTCACAATAGTGATCTGGGCAAAACACGTAGTCGCCGGCCCGACGATGAAGGTCGAAAGCTACAGAATTACACCCGCGCCATTTGACTCTCACACTGCTCTGTCAAAACGCTCCAGATTTCCGCATTTGTCTCGATACTCCACTTGTTCGTGTTGGCATGTGACTTGCTTGGGCCTTACCTCCTTGTCGAAATCTTTCAACATTCACCATCACAAACCAACCGCCTGGAGACACGGTGCTTACATTCCACCATTCCACAAATGTCTTGCGGCTCCTCGAGCGGCAACTCCGCAGGGGATTGCGACTGCTTGTATTTGGCATGCCTATCGTTGCGCTAGCAGCGAATGCGTTCGCGTTCTCCGTTTCGCCGTCGCAAGTCACGTTTACCGCAACAGCGGGCGCGGGCCCCCCCGCGAGCCAGAGCCTGTCACTATCCAATGCTCCGCTGACAGGTTCAAGCGAGTGGAATGCCGAATCGGACAGACCGTGGCTGACAGTGGCTCAGTCTTACGGACAAGTCTCATCCTCGGGATCCTTGACAGTGTCGGTCAACCCATCCGGAATGGCCGCGGGTATCTATACGGGTAATGTGAACTTCTGGTGGTGGGGCTCGCAGGGGGCGGGCGTGTATTCCGCCACGGTCACACTCAATCTGACTTCTGGCGGCGGAGGCGGGGGTAGTACAGGCGGCGGGAGTACCGGGGGAGGAAGCACCGGCGGCGGGAGCAGCGGAGGGGGCAGCAGCACACCGAGCATCGCGATCACTCCGACATCTCTCACCTTCACAGGGAGCCAGGGAGGATCGGTGCCTGCGGCGAAGACGATCTCACTGACGAACCCGGGAGGCGGAACGCTCACGACCACCTGGGCCTCCAGCGAGTCGTGGCTCGTGCTCTCGGCGTCGTCGCGCTCAACAACTACCGAAACCGATACGGTCAACGTCACTGCCAATACGTCCGGCCTATCGGCTGGCACCTATGTGGGCGCGGTGACCGTTTCGGGTAATGCCTCCAACAGTCCTCAACAGATCCCTGTCACACTCACGGTCACCTCGAGTGGGAGCGGCGGCGGCACACCAGTTCTGACTGTCAGTCCGACCACTTTGAACATCACGGTGCCGGTGGGGTCGTTGGACCCTGTCACGCAGACACTCAATATCACCAACTCCGGCGGGGGTACACTCGTGTGGAATGCCACGGATCCGGTGGACTGGGTGGTCAAAAACGTGGATGGCGGAACTGGGAATGGCAGCCTTCAGGTAACGGTCTATCCTCACTGGTTTGGGGGCGCAGCAGGAACCTACAATACGAGCGTGACGATCACGGCATCGGGGGCATCAGGATCACCCAAGACGATTCCCGTAATACTCAACATTGGCTCCTCGTCGAGTGGCGGTGGCAGCACTGGCGGCGGTAGTACCGGCGGTGGCAGCACCGGCGGTGGCAGCACCGGCGGTGGTAGCACCGGCGGCGGTAGCACTGGCGGTGGCAGCACTGGCGGCGGCAGCACGACCCCCGTGCTTGGCGTGTCCCCAACCAGTTTGACATTCAACATTCCATCAGGATCATTGGCATCCGCGTCGCAGTACTTGAATATCTCCAATACGGGGGGTGGGACCCTCACCTGGACGGCCGACGATCCTGTGGATTGGTTGGTGAAGGACCTCGGCGGTGGCACGGGAAACGCAAGTCTCCAAATTACCGTGTACCCACATATCTTTGGGGGCGTCAACGGAACCTATACGACAACTGTCACCATCGGCGGCGCCGGAGCCACCGGTTCTCCGAAAATCATTCCCGTCACAATGAATATCGGGGGAAGTTCAAGCGGGGGCGGGGGCGGTACGGCAAGTGTCACGCTGACATGGAACGCGAATAACGAATCCGACCTGCAGGGATACCGAGTATATTACGGGACCTCAAGCGGCAACTACACTACGAACGTTGACGTGGGTAACGTGACGTCGTACACGGTGAACGGACTGACGACGGGATTCACCTACTACTTCGCCATTAGGGCAATGGATACGAGCGGAAATCTCAGCGGATATTCCAATCAGGCCACAGCCACTCGATAATGCCGCAGGGAGGAACGTCGGAGTTTGCGACGCTCCTCCCTTCCTCGTCCGTTTACCATCCAACCACATACAAGTTCGATCACCCTGGCTTGACCCTCTCTCCCCAGGCCCTGTATAAGAAACAGCTTCTGCGCGCCCGTAGCTCAATGGATAGAGCACCAGACTA
This sequence comes from Nitrospira sp., assembly GCA_036984305.1. Classification (NCBI taxonomy): domain Bacteria; kingdom Pseudomonadati; phylum Nitrospirota; class Nitrospiria; order Nitrospirales; family Nitrospiraceae; genus Nitrospira; species Nitrospira sp. Next base: position 1,824,613 of record BQWY01000001.1, on the reverse strand, counting down.
CGGATCTGGGGGTTACAGGTTCAAGTCCTGTCGGGCGCGCCAACATCAATAAGTTACAATCCTCTATAACTCGATAACGACAAAATGTAGAGACAGTGTAGAAGGCGAAAACGTTTCCCGCCTATCGTTGCCATTGCCATGCTGATGTGGGTGCAGGAGATCCGCCTCCGTGCCGAGCGGCGCATGGGGGAATTGCTGAAGGAGTCGGCGGAGACAGGCCAAAGACAAGGCAGGTCGCAACCTAAAAAAGTAATGTCGTCTTCGGGCGATATTAAACCCGTAAAGCTCAAAGACCTGGGCCTGACGCGCGATCAATCCTCGGACTTCCAGAAGCTCGCGGCCATCCCTGAGAAGGAATTCGAGCAACGCCCTATGCAAAGCAAGTCAATGACCACGATCTACAATGCGCCTGTGAGCCGCGATCCCCCCCCTCCCTCCTCCGCATCGGACAGAGCGCCGATCGCCCCACCACGCCCAAGGACGGCGACACGGTCGCCAGACTCGCGCGCATGGTCGAACGCTACCCGGTCTTCCTTCGGAAAGCTCGTGGGCTGGCTGAAGGAGCCCGAGCTGTACGGCCGGTTTACGATCACGCGGCACGGGGCGGAGAAGCTGCTGATCGAAGTGAGTCGGAAACGCAGGAGGGAGAGCCGTAGGAGCGGTACGCGCAAGGAGCTGGTTCAGACCATCATGCACCAGGCGTGCTTGAAGCAGACACAAGTGTATCAACTGCTCAGAGTTATGGACATCGAGAAGCAGGTGCTGGATAAATTTCAGGTACCTGAAAATCCACAGCCTGACAACTAGGCGCATATGACTTTGATTTTAGATTGCTTTGCTAGGGATGCCGCATTCCAGGTATCTGATCGTCGACTCACCGACATCCATGGGAATGCTGTGGATGATGAAACTAATAAAGCCGTGGTAGTAGATGGAAGAGTAGTATTTGGTTATACAGGGCTCGCACAAATCGAAGGGGAACGCACGGATGTGTGGCTAGCACACGTGATTGCGGGTGGACCCACAAATAACATGAGAGTAGTTGCAGACCGGATCTGTCACAGAGCTACGTCAGCATTCCAGAGGCTTCGGTGTCCGATTCAATTCAAGAGACATGCATTTAGGGGCACGGGCTGGTTTCGTTTGAAAGATGAAGATTGGTTTTCGCCAGGATTGATCACAGTCCACAACTACTTCGACCACAATACAGGTGATCCATTGCCTGAGCCTCTAGGTGATTTCAAAGTGAGTAGTTATTTCCCTACGAAGCTACCTGGTGGCTGTTTCATTCGTAATGTTGGCGTGACGCCTTCGCCAGCCGAAAGAGCAGCGATTGTAAAGCTCGTTCGGAAGTGCGCTAAGAACAAGAATGCTACACGGGGCGCTGTGCTGAATGCTCTGATCCAATCAGTCGTTTGGTTAAGCAAAAACCGCGCCTACCGGACAATCGGATCAAGTGTAATGGCCATCTGCCTTCCGAGAACATGCGTTGAGCAGTTTGACGGTACTGGCGCCTACGCGATGGCCCCAGGAATGCCCCAGGACTCGTGTCCAACTTTCTTATATGCCACGACCAACCAAGCTATTCGCGTGGGATTTGCACCTATCTTTGTCGGGAAGAGGACAACTCCGGCTCAACTGAAGCCTGGTGCTATTTAGGCGCTCCCTTTGCTAGGGTGACTCAAATACGTAGCCTCCCCCGCCGATGCGTCGGATCCCAGACCGGCGTGACGACTTCTGGCCGGGGTTCGGGTGCTCGGTCGAGCGAATGGTGATAGTCAATCACTTGCTCGCCGAAGACGTGCCCACACACCACACACCGGCTCACCCGTATCGCGTCGGCCCCTTCGTGGAGTGTGTCGGGTACGGTCAAGCCAGTCAGGCAGCGCGGGCAGGGCATCGGTCGTCCTTTTGCGGGGCTCGGGGCGGGAGTTAGGAGAGCCTGCACGGGCCTCCCGCGCCGTTGTATGACGACGGCCGCCCCGGAGCCGCCGAGCGCGTGCCCGTGCGGCCACTCAGCGCAGCAGGTCAGCAACCCGGAGCCGCCGCGCCGCAAGCATGTCTGCGAGGCCCGCTATCATTTCGCGCAGCATGACGGACGTGCTGGAATAGGCCGGGTCCACGACCAGGCTGATTTCCCACAACTCCACCTTTCGCAACACGCGAATGGTCCGGCCGGCCTCGTACGTCCACGTATCCCCGCCGTCCGGGACCGAAAACCCGAAACTCATTTGCGACACGTCGCCGCGGGAAACGAGTTCACGGATATCGTGTCCGAGCTGCGTATCCGGCAACCGCAACTCGAACGCGAGCCCATGCTGATCCTCAAACACCTTCAGCGACCCGCTCCGGGTGCGGCCGAGCAGAGACGCAGAATTGTGATTGAAGAGGGCGCGTACATCGCGCTTGAGGGACTCGGCAAATGCCCCGCGCTGCACGCGCTCGAAAAAGCCGCCCAAATTGGTAGACAAGGTGTTGAACACCGCGGCATAGCCGTGCAGCACGGGGCCGGTAGTAGTCCGGCCCTTGGCTCGTGGCGCCAACTCAGCCGACAGCGCAGGCGAGGTCGTGAACCGGACTTCCCGCGGTGTCATTCGTACACCTCATCAGGGAGGAGGCCGTGCAGCGGATCCAGGAGGGCGAGCAGGCCATGAAACTCTGACGGGTTTTCACCGCGCTCAAGCGCATCCAATTCCAGCCGGGCGGTAATGCGATCCAGTCTCACACGTCGCTTTTCCCGGTCGCTCATCGCGCTGGTCTCGCGGCGCTCGATCGCGCTGGTGAGCATGGCTCGGTACTGAGGCGTTTTCTTGAAGGCGCGGAGCGATTTGCGCGTCGACACGTGGGCTCGGGATTGCGTGGCCGTTTCCATCTCGGTCTCCTTTCGTCAGCCCATGATGAGCGCCGCAAAATTGCGGACTTCCTCGAGCTCGACACTCGGCAGCGTCCTCTCCAGCCGGCGGATTTCGGTCACAATTTCAGCCGCGGAGAGCGGGGCCGTCAGCAAGGCTTCGGCTTCCGCGTAGGCCGCCTGCAACGCAGTGACCCGCCGCTTGATCGACGGGGCATTGCTTTGGAATCGGGGAGTCTTTTTCATCCGCACATAGTCCCGGTCAGACCCGTCTGGCCGAATCTCCGCCTCGCGGTGTCGCAGCTCTTCCAGTTCGTTCGTGATCTTCGCGAGGAAGTCATTGAGTGCAGCCGGCGCGGTCTCGGCAATCGCCATCCGCAAGCGGTCAACCCGCTGGCTCGTGGCCCAGGACCGCTCGAGGTTCGCGTGGTCAAGCCTGGCGAGCTGGCTACGCAAGACCGCCGCTCTCCCTTCGACTTGGACAATCTCAGCGTGGATGTCGTCTATCTGGCGCTGTCGCTGGGCCATGTCGGCAACATGCCCGCGTTCAAGCTCTGCCAGTTCGTCAAATAGGGACTGCCGGTCAATCGGGCGGTCATCCGTTGGCGTGTCCACCCTTGGAGTGGTCCAGCGCCGCCAGAGCTGGCTCACGTGTTCAAGCAATGTGTTCATGTCGTCACCTCTGGTGTCCGCCGCGGCCGGCGCGTTGGCTTGTCCGGGGCGATGGGAGCCCACCCTTTTCGGTGAGCCTCCGCTTTCGCGTCGTAATATGTGATGGCCTCCGTCACGCTGTGGTGGGCCAGGTCAACCAACTTCCGTAAGGCGCGGGTCTGGTCCGTCGTGTCCATGCCACTATCGACGGCACGGCCATAGGCCGCCCCCACAGCCGAGCACAAGGGGCAGCGATCGGTATGCAGCTTCAGTTCTTCCAGCGTCCGCGGCTCGGGGATGGTCACGTCAAAGGCGGGCGCGTGCTCGAATTGAGCGAGCCGCCATTGCTTGCGGGCCTCGGGGCCAGCCCACAACGGCTCGCCGACATGCGCAGCCAGCATCAAGCCGGCCGTGAGTTGTTCCCCGGACACGGCAACGGACCCGCCAAAATGGGACAGGGTTCGGACGGTGATGACGTGCTCATGCGGCCCCGCAATCACGATCCGCTCACTATCGTAGTCCTGCAACGAGAACCCAAGCGGCAATGCGTACTCTCCGCCGGGCAGCAACGCTGCGAGCGGGATATGCGCGTTCGGATGCAGCCGCCGGACGTACTCGATCAGGCTTGCCTTTCCGTCGATGATGTTGCCCATCTCCTGTGGTCTGTCGTTCATGTCCATCTCCTTTCGGGTGAGAGTTTTGGAATATCCGTTGCCATGGCCTGCATCAGATGCCTAGGAGTTCCTCCATCTCGCTCTTTGGCTCTGCCTTGCGCAGCAGCGAGACACGTCCATGTTGGGCAGGTGTGGCACCGAGTTCCACGAGGCAGGACAAATACTGTTTGCGCACTTGCTCCATAATTTTGACTTCGGGGCGTAGGCGAATCATCCGCGCTCCCTGTGAATTGCACGTCTCATAGGTCATGCCATGTTCGTTGAGCGCGCGCATGGTTCGTACAAACCTCGCGTACGCGTCGACCGTCAGGCGCAGGATTCCATAATCGGCGACGCTCAACACACCATCGAGCTCCCGCGTGAGCCGATCCCATTCCTTTGACTCATCCGGATTGAGGTCCTTCGGTTTGTCGGGAATTCCGGCAGTAAACAGAGGGTTCTCTGTTGTTAACGGACGCTTTCCTGGATTTCCTCGGAGCACTTTTAACTCGATCGGAACTGGCTTACGACCTCGCATAGGTACCTCCTAAGAAATATTCTGGAAGTGCAGCGAAACACGCTACGGGGACCACGGGTCTAGTAGCTTTTTTTTCTGGAGATTGTCGTCCCCCTCCCCCCAAACACATGTGTACGTATATACACGTACTGTTATACATGCAGGATGCACCTCCTAAGTCAGTTTCCACGCCATCCACATGGCCAGGACCAGGAGCGCCGCCACACACAGAATAAAACCTGTTGCCAACATCATCGCGTCCTCCTTTCACGTTCCTCCGGTCATCCATAACGCCCTACCACCGGGCAGTAGGTCCGACCCACAAACGGCGCCGGCCTCACCCGGACCGGAGGCCGAGGGCGGGATGGGCACGTAAACGCCCAATGCCCGTACATTTGGTCGTGCAGCATGAGCGCGCCACAGTCCGCGCACGAGAAGGTTCGTCGCTGTAACCAGGGCATCGCCATTTACCGACCCTCCCCATACGGCCGGATCCAGGTCCACGGCACGGTAAATAATTTCTCCGTGAGCGGATGAAAGACCGTCGCGCCCTCTGCCGTGGTTTCCAGCACTTCACCGGAAGAGAGACCAAAAAGGGGCGATTCCCAGGTGATGCACTCCCCAGCCTGGGGCATACCGACGGAACGCACTCGACTGCCGAGCTTCGCCAGGATTCTTCGCGCCCGTTCGGTCTCCACCTCCACTGGCTGCCCGGGTCTCAGGACAATTTCCCCGCCCGGCCACCGGTAGCAGATGGGCTTCCCGATCGCCTCAATCTTCATCGGAGATCACCTCGAGATCGCCTGCACAATTAGAATAGAGGGGGAATTCATCGTCATGACCGTCATGACCGTCATTTCCTTTGCCTTTTCCATTGGTTAGGCTATGACGATGACCGGAATAGAGATCGTCATTGACCGTCATATGATCGTCATCGTCATGGGGATCGTCATCCAGAACCCCTTGATGTTCTTGATGTGATGACGATGATGACGATGATGACGATGATTTCCCGACTTGTTCTAGTCGTAGCCCCCTGCCTTTGGCAGTTCGATCCTTCTGAGTAATCCGCAGTCCGGTCTGCCGCAGCGCTGGTGCCAAGCGCTTTAGATTGTTCGACAGCACGTTGGCTTGTGTCGGCCATGTTTTCATTTTTCGGATCGCATCATCGGCGAGATCATTGAGCTGGTGGAGTAGTTCCAGGGCAGTCCCCTCCCACGGTCCTTTTGCCACCAAGGCGCGTAGTGGTCCAACGAGGGGGGAAGCCTCGAGCCCAATTTCAACGGCGTCTTCGCGGTTCTTAAAGTACGTGTCAATGAAAGTATGTTTGTCCCATCCAAAGGCCGGGGCACAGGCTGTCACCCAGACGGCAAAATCCGCCATGCGAGGAATGCGAGGGAGCCGAACCTGGTGGACTGTGCGCAAGCCATGCGAGACGGCATCGAGAAGGGCGCCGAGCACGAGTGGCCGGATTTCATGGAACCGACTCAGAAGGGCATGTTTCTGCCGGCGCTCGGTTTCTGGAATCGTGTTCGGCGTCACCACAATGGAACGATCCACTAAGTCCGGCCGCGTCACGACATCTCCGATCGCATTGATGATGGTGGGGCGAGTGGCATCAAACACCGTCTCGTCGGCGTCGCTGAACAGCTCCCGGGTAGCGAGTCCTCCACCTGTAGAGAGTCGGCAGAGGCCATCGGACAGGTCTCCAGAAATTCGACTGAGATTGTCGAACGAGAGGAGCCAACCGTTCGATGCGGCGATCATGAGATCGCGCACATCACGCGGCTCCCCTCGATTCGCGCCCATGGCCGGGTCGATGATGTTTTTGACCACTTCGGCAATCCAAGATTTCCCCGTGCCTTGCTCCCCATCGATCACTTGCACAGGAAAGGGGCCTTGCGGCCGCAGCGCCGCAACGAGAAACCCCACCAGCAATGACCACTGCCGATCATCGGTGATATTGATGACGTCGCGAAGGAGCTGGATAGACCCACCACGTAGCGGCGCAGGAAGAGCGAGCATGCTTTTCGGCCGGCGAAACGGAATCGGCGATTCCGTGATGAGTGTCCACCCTTCACGAGTAACTTGGACCGCTTCCCACTTGGAGTTGGCAAGGTCCAGATAGATTGCGCCTTCATATTCAGCGACACGGAGTCCGACCGGACGTTCTGGCCCCTCGAAAACCGCCATCGCAGACAACACCCCTAAAGCGTCCTGCATCGCTTGGCCGCCAATGGCAGCGCTCGTCTCTTGGTAAAATCGACCGGCAAGCCAGTGCCGAAAGGACTTGCTCTTGATAGGCCAGACTTCCTGATGGTCACCAAATTTGATACTGGCGAACGCCTCACGATCTGGCGCATGGAAGAATTCAACGTGTTGACGTGCGAACTGGATGAGTTGGGTCGCTTGAGAGCGCTTGGGTTTGTGATCGTCATGGTCGTCATGATCGTCACGATCGGAACGGCCATCATCCTGCTTGGTGCGCTCCGTGGACTTGATCGACGCAGCCCCCTCGAGGAGCCTATGAAACTCTTCGGCCGTGCCCCCAGCGTCGGCCCAGTCGGTGAAATCCTTGTGGATTGTAGGTAGTAGGGCTAGTCGCACAGACTGTGCGATCCCATGTAGGCTCTCCTTAACTTGTTTTACATGGGCCTGCCCAGCAGCGTCGTTGTCGCCGATGATGACGACGCCTTTACCCCTAAGGGTTTCTGAATATTCAGACCGCCACTTCTTGGCTCCCCCAGGATTACAGGTGGCTGCCCATCCATCAGGAAGGCCCAGCCGGTAGGCCGTTTCCACATCCTTTTCGCCCTCGAAACAGGCCACGTGCCCCGCCTTGAGGACATTCCCGAGCCGGTAGAGGACGCGCCGCGTGCCGTTCAGATTCCACGTCCATCCACCATGTCCATCCGGTCGTCGCTGGCGAAAGTCCTTGGGGTCGAAACGCACGACTTGATACGTCAGTGCGCCGGTCTGATCAAGGTAATCATACGTAGCTACAATTTGAGGATTGCGGGAGCAGGTTTGATCGTCAATGCCGGCGATTTCCATCACCCGTCGCCGTTGATCTTCGAACGTCGTGAGGTTCTCCATGATGCCCACCAGCGAGAACACATCGGCGCCTTTGTCCCCGAAGCAGTTTTGCGACCAGCAGAAGGCTCGGCCATTCTTGATCGTGACGGAGTGGTGAACATCCCCGTTGTGGTGTCGGCCTGAGCATGGGCAGTTCCACCGTCCGTGTGCATCTGGCTTACTGCCGTAGTGGCGCAAGATGTCATCAGCGGAGACGTGCTGTTTGATGTATTCTGGCGTCAACGGGGCTGACCGCGTGGACACAGCCGCCGTCATCGGGGGGTCTCGCTCGTCGAAGTGACAAGCCGTGATTCAATCCATTGGCGTAGGTCCTCATCGCGGTAGCGGACCAGACGCCCGACACGCACGAATGGGGGTCCACCGCCGCGCGTGCGCCAGGCTTGCAACGTCTTTACCTTCACATCGAGCGCGCGAGCTACATATTCCTCCCCGTGTAGTGGATCGCAGAGCCGGACAATCGGCGTTGGGGATGGGATGGACATAGACAGAACCTCCTAGCAAGTAGTTCAACTAGGCAGGTGTATAGCGCAGTCTATGGCCGAAATCCGGACACATAAGGGACAATAATTCAGGGGAGGGGGGTTCTAGGAAAGGGAGGCGCTACTGGGTCAATTGCCGGCGGAGCGCTGGCCAGGAAGGATAGCCGAATTTCCGGAGATCACGCTGGAGGGTTTTTTCTGTGTATCCAAGGCATCGTGCGACGTTTTCGAGGGTTCTCCGCTCGCCTTCGCGGGACAATGACACGATCGCCTGCTTCAGGCGATCCTCGAATTGCTCTCGGTTGCCCTCGAAATAGGGCCCCGCTGGACGACCCGGGCGCGTGATTTTCAATCGACGCCCCGCCTCCCGTAAGCGCGCCGCCTCGTCCGCTAGGCGTTGCTGTCGCCGTTGGAGCCCGCCCGCTTTGAGCGGGTCAGGTAGGGATAGTCGCACGTCATCTCGGAGATGATCTGGGATGAATGACGGCGCGTCCAAACCATCGAGGACCCAAGCATCGGTAATGAAACTCAGCCGTTCCCGCGATTGCGGGCCGGTGAGCAACTTACTCTCATAGACGGCCCCACCAGGAAGAAACGACTTAGGGTCGAGGTAGTCCGAGGGCTGCATCGGCGGAGGGGTCCTGAAGGGGCCGGGCTGCGGGAACATTTTGGGGTCGAGGGAGGATGATTTGTGTTTCCGCTGTTTCATGTTGTGGCCTCCTGCTTCGCCGCCCCCTCAATCACCGTCAGCATCCGTGTTGCGTTCGCTTCCAGGGCCTCGCGCACCGGGTCAAGCTGCATGCGCGCATAGATCGCCGTCGTTTCAGTCCGCGAATGGTTCAACGCTTTCCCAATCAACGGCAAGGACGCCCCTGCCGCGACAAGCCAGGAGCCGAGCGTCCGCCGAAGATCGTGAATCCGAACGTCATCCAGCCCCGCTTCCTTTCTGATGCGCCGCCAGGGTTTGGATACGTTAATCAAGTGGTCCCGCCCCCATCGTCCACAAAACACGTAGGGATTCTCATTGAGGCGCGGGAGCTTCGATAATTCGTGGATCATCGGAGTCGGCAACGGCACGTAATGCGGCCGGCCGGCTTTGGTGTCGGCAATTTTCCAGAGCCCTTGTCGAAGGTCGAGGTCCGTCCATTTCATGCTCAGCACTTCGGAGCGCCGCGCCCCGGTCAACATCCCCACGATGAACGCGCCGCGCACATAGGGGTTGGGTTCGTTCTGTAGGGCCATCCAGAGCCGAGGCAATTCATCCGGCGTCACAAAGCGATCGCGCTTCACTTCCTTAAACAGCTTGATCCGCGAGGCCGGATTGTCACCTTCGTAGAGGCCCCAGTCCTTGGCCCGAAACAACATTGATCGCACGAGTCGGACCATCGCATTCGCCCCGGTCTTGTGGCCTGTGGCACCCATGTCCGCATGTCGGGCGCAAATATCGGCGCGTGTAATAGAGGTCAGTCGTCGCGGCCGCCAGGACGCCAGGTGTTTCTCAAGAATCGTGATGTCGTTGCCGATGCTCTTCTTGTTCGGTCCATGCCGCTCCAAGTAGAGCGTTTCAAGTTCGCCCCATGTCATGGACTGCCGTTGCAGCTTGCGCCGCTCGGCGGGGTCCTTACCGTCCGCAATCTCGCCGATTTTCTTCTTCGCTAAGTCGCGCGCCTGTTCGACAGTGATCTCTCCGTAGCGCCCTAGGGTCAGCCGCCGCACGCGGCCGTGAATGGAGCGTTCGAGGACAAAGCTCTTGGACCCTGGCGTCACGCGGAGGGCAAAGCCCCGCAGTTCCCCATCACGGACAAATACTTGCCCCATGGCAGGGGGCTTCATGGCATCAATCACCTTCTTCGTGAGTTTCATATCAAGACACCGCGCCAGGCGTGTGGGAATCCCCAAACAGCGCCGCGCATGGGTACCACCGCTCGTCGTCCTCGGTCGAAAACTCCATCTGAGCCATCAGGTCTTGCCAGTCGCGTGTGGTTCGATCATCATCCAGCGAAGGAACCTGATCCCCTGCACAGACCCTCAGCACATAGTTGAGCTGCTCATTCCATGTCCGCCCGGTACGTTCCGCCGCCAATTCGATCACGGCGATGACGTCATCTGGTCCGCGCCAGGCGACCCGTTCGGTCGCCTCTGGTTCACGATAGAAATCCACACACTCAGCCCGGTGGCGGGCATCACGCAGTGAGGTTCGACCGCGTTTCTCAGTGGCCATACGGGGCACCTCCAGTCGCCAACATAACCCTTAAGGGCTTCCACGCAAGCCCCTTTGTGCGTCTGCTACACGCTTCCTACACAGACCCTCGGAGGCCCGAAAAGGTCTGGTAGCCTGATCTGTGATCCGCCGTGTAGAAAAAATGTAGAAGGAAAGCAGGGGGAAAGGGGGTGTTTGGTGGTAGAGCATAAGACTCCATGTACGCCTAAGTAGTGAATATGTCAAGGTACCTAGCACGTGATAGGGCTGTGTAGAAGTCGTCGAAGGAGACTACGGATCTGGGGGTTACAGGTTCAAGTCCTGTCGGGCGCGCCATAGATTCAACCACTTCACTCCCCTCCCCGATCATCGCTCCTTCCTTGGTCACGGTTTCAGTCACGGTTGCACTCAGACTTCCTCGATCGATCGCCTCTTGCAGATGTCCCGGTGCCAGGTGGGAATACCGTAGGGTGGTTTGAATATCCCGGTGCCCGAGAATCTCCTTTACGGAGACTAAATCGACGCCGGCCATGACGCGTCGGCTTGCCGCTGTGTGGCGCAGGGTATGCCAGCACGCGCCCTGAATCCCTGTCCTCCTCAGTGCAGGCTCAAAGGAACGCCGGAGAAACGCTCTGGAGTCCATTGGCTGCTCCGGTTTGCGAATTCCAGGGAACACCCAGACCGAACCGAAAAACGAGTCCAGCGAGCGCAGGAGGAGCGTTGCTGCGCTGCTTAATGGCACATGTCGCGTCTTCCCGCCCTTGGGCAAGGGCAACGTTAAAATGCGATTCTCGAGATCCACCTGATCCCACCGCAGGCTAAATTGTTCCTCACGTCGCAAGCCCGTTTCGATCGCGAAGGCAACCAAGCGCCAATCCGTTGGAACCATGACGCCTTGGAGTCGGCTCAGTTCCTCGCCGGATAAAAATCGCGTCCGCTTCATTTCGGGGAAGAATTTGATCCCGGAGAGGGGGTTGCGCATGAGCTTCCCATCCTTCGCTGCAAGTGCCAAGACATGCCGGAGAAACGCAAAATGACGGTTAATCGTGGCATCTGACCACTGGCGACGGACGGCGGCTGATTTGGGCTCCCCTTTCCGGCGCGGCTTCACCTTGGCCCGCATCTTGGCCTGAATTCGCAAGAGGTCCTCCGTGGTCAGACTGGACAGTACGCGCTGCCCGAGCATCAGCGACCAGCGGCGACCATACCGGAGTTCATTTCCGATACCTCGATTGGTACAGCCCTCATGACAGCGCTTGATCCAGGCTCGAAGCGTAATCTCAGCCTTGGGCACATACCGTTCTGGAAAGTATCGGCCTTCCCGTTGTTCTGCCTTCAGTCGGCCGTAGAGGGCTTTGGCTTGGCTCTTCGTGTCACAGCGATACCAGCGCTCCCGGCCCTGATGGAATAACCGAACCCACCAGCCCTTGCGGCCTTTCCGCTGACAGATGCCGCGATCGACACCCCCTTTACGCGCCATAGTTCGCCGTCCTTTCTCTGCCATAGTTCGTTGCTGTGTCGTTGGGGGCCTCCGTTGGAACCAGTGTCAGCTTCGGGTGAGGCCCTCCACCATCAGGCGTTCCAAACGCCGCAGCCAGCATGCGCTCTGCGTTCTTGGTCAATGCCTCTCGCACACCAGCATCAAGCGGAACGGCGTAGATTGCCGTCGTGGCCAAGTCTCGGTGATTCAACACGCCCTTGCTGATCGTGTTGAGATCGGTGCCGTTGGCCAGCAAGTGGGTGGCACAGGAGCGACGGAGATCATGAATGCGCACGTCAGGGATTCCCGCTGCGTTCCGAATCTGCCACCAGGCTGCATGCCACCACGCCTTACACACCACCTTGTTCCGGCCAGGGAAGACCCAGGGGCATGCGTCAAGCACATCCTTGCGATGCTCTTGCAGCAGACTCACGATGGCCGGCGGCAACGGTACACGATGCGGGAGCCCGTTCTTCGTCTGTGGCTTGGTCCACGTGCCCATCACGCTCCCCGTTGTCGAATCGGTCCAGAACTTCAGATCCTTCCATTGCATGACCGCCGCTTCCCCTGGACGGCACCCCGTAAACAACATGAGCGAGAAATAGACGCGATAGATCAGCGGGACGTGGGCGAGGACTCGCAGTACCCGCGTCAACTCCTCGGTGTCCAGGAAGCGCTGCCGTGGCAAGGGACGCTTGATCTTCACCGCCAAGGCTGGGCAGGTGCCTTTGTACAGGTCCATCGCCAGGAGCCATTTGTAGAGCGCCCGCAGGATCACCAATGAGGCATTGGCTTGCTGTTGACTACGCTCACGGTTGGCCTGATGCCAGCGAGCGACTTCCACCGCAGACAGTTCGTCAATGCGTCGATCAAGCAGGCTGGGGAAGTAGAGGGCGATGCGCGTTCGAACCGGCTTCGGATGCCGCAAGTTAGAAACGTGCAGCTCTTGGTACAGCGTCAAGGCCTCACCAATCGTGGTGGGTGTTGCGGTTCCCATGGGAGCCTCCTACCGGCCTACGCGCGAGAGCGGGAGCGTGGCTTGTCGTAATCAAAATTCCCCTGGACCATCTGCTGGACCGCATACCGTATGTACGACTGCACCGGTTTGCCCGCTCGCGCAGCCTTCCGTCTCCAAGCCGCTTTGGCGCGAGCCGGGAGTGAGTTCCACAACCACACGATGGCTTCCTTTGTCATGGCTTCACCGTCCTTTCTTGGTCGTCGCCAGTTCTCGCTCCAGCAGATTGCGAATGAAGCCGCTGGCTGTGGTGCCCTGTCGGCGCAGACCGTCCAACTTCGCCTTGATCGGCGCCGGAACCTGAATCAGCATTCGAACCATCCTCATAGCGAACCCTCCTAGATTGGTAGCGTCCGCTAGCTATCATATGATATTTAACTATGTCAACTGATATTTGACGCTATATTTGTGTGGTGGTAGTCTCCGCGCGGCGGTTTGTATGACACGTGTGACACCAGATGGCACCGGCGCATGGAACTTCCGCGATATTCCGCGTGATCTGATGCGCCGGGTGAAGATGGCCGCAGCCCACGAGGGCAAGACCGTCAAAGACTTTCTAATCGAGCTAGCTGAGGCGAGGATTCAGGAGCTAGAACGCAGGGGGATACTGCCGAAGGGGAAGTAGATTTGTGCTTGGATAGTGGGTCAGCGCATCGGTCCGATAACCATGAAAATGGTGATGCAAGTCGCTTAATCCGACTTGATCAAGCTGCATACACTCTTCGCGTGTCAACGTCAGCGATTTGTCAGCTCATAACAGACCTGCGAATTATGACTGTGGAGACCGGTAGAGGCCCCGCGATTAGCTACGAGTCATTCAAGACCATTGCTCATAGTAGGGACGCCGCCAACCATGCGATCGCCGGGCTCATGGGCATCGCCCAAGATAATTATGATGATGTGGCAACAGGGCGCAATGCAGCCTTCGCTAGTGAAATCAAAACTCTGGCAGGTACGTACCGCACATACATCAAAGTCCTCGAAAGCGTGCACGAGTACTACGCCCCTCGCCTGAATGTAATAAGTGAGGAGTCTGGTCGAGTAGCCGCATTTGTGATCTACGCCAAAATTATCAGGCTCCTAAATATGGCGCTTCTCTGCCTTGAATCCGGTTATTGGGAATCCCTCATACTACTCAGGCCGATTGATGAGGCTGTTCACCTCGCCGAATATTTTGCGCTGTGTGGCGATGATACTCGAGGTGCTACGCGGCTTCGAGCCTGGTTTCGAGAGAACAACAGCCCAAGGCATTCCGTACTCAGGAGGGCTCTGAGTGAAGAGTTAGAACGGATTTTAGGCGGACCGCAGATTCCGCCCACATTGGACTTGTTGAACGAGCTTTACGATAGGAAAAGCAAAGCACTGCACCATACTTACAATAGCATCTGGGAAACTCATAGGGCTTCCATTAGTGGAGGCGTTGTTGCAGTCGATGGATTTGATTATGGCCCAATAAGCAATACTCGAAAGCTATGGGAGATCACATCATTCTTCCGATCTAGCATTTGGACGGCCGTCCAAGGCTTCGTGCACAGCTTCATTAAGTCTCTACCGCTGGAACGATCCCATATTGACATCCTCATGGCGCTCGATCGGCAGATTGGGGAAACGTCGTAGAACGGTTTGTCTGTGCAGCCATGGGTGCACGGATCTCTGCTGGCCGCCCTCCTACAATCCCCTACTCACTCCTCCCTCGCGGCTGAAATCAAGGGGCTTACTCAATACGCCGTGGACAGCGATACCATCGACGCGCAGCACGAGGGAGCCACCGAGCGTATCCGCCTCAACGGAAGTGAGGCACTCACTAGAAATTCTCTTTCCCCGGAAGTTATTCGATATAGTCGGGCGGTTGCTTGATACGGATTTCATGGATGTCGTTCAATGTAATGCTCGCTTCATCGAGCATTACGTCCAAGTTGTCTGAAACCAATTCTCCAGGCTCCAAGGAGTCTAGGTCAAAGGTGATTCCAAGCACTCCACTTACGCTTACTTCGTGGCGCTCCTGAGCCTCAAAATAGTGGTCATTGTTGTATTCGCTGACACTGATAGACTCCTGTCGATCATCAGAGAGTACATAGTAGTCTCCCTTGAAAATGAAAAAACCTACATCCGCATCAACTGTGCAAAGGAATGGGAGAAGTATGCTTCCAAACCCCAGGTAGTCAATCGATTCAAAATCAAATTCGACTTCCGTGGTTTCATATACCCCATCTATGGAAGCCTCATTACCATCGGAGGGAATCCCGCGATCCTCAAAATTGTTTCCCGGTAGTGAGGTGTCTAGGACATAGGACAGCTGATCGCTGAGTGTCACCAGGTGTTGGGTCTTAAGGAACGAAGTAACTCGCGGCAGATCATGTGAAAACTCTTGATTCTTAATCAGCGCGATGCATTCAGGTGTCTTGATAAAGTCGTCCAAGGACCGATGAACGGCAAGCCTAGAGTTCCGTTGACAGGCTTCGCTAAGCGCGCCGTCATCAGCCACCACATGCAGCTTAGGGCATTGCTTGCTGATATCGATAATGCATTGATAGATGAATGAATCGGGAATGTCCTTGCGTGATTTCCTTTGGGCAAACGGAGCATTCCCGACGAAATAGTCTCTGGCGACAATTTTGCCATGGTGAGGCTTGATTGAATGTGTCTTCGCCTTCACACCTTTGGCCCACGTTTCGAAACCCTTCTTTGTTGACTTCTCAATCCTCTCCTTGAGGCGTTCCAGCGCGCGTTTTTTTGGTAACAGCTTTGTTTTGATCCCCAGAGTTCGGATATTTCTCTGCGCATCATCAAGTGCACTGATCATTGTACGAACGGCCTTCGTATGTTCATGTTGGCATTGGGAAAGAAACTCGTGCTTGACGAAGTATGGTATGTGGACTCGAAGCTGACCACTAGATGCCAACTTGTCCAATGCACGAAACCCTGGCTTTTTACGCTGAGGATCTTGTCTGTATATATTCGTATCGAGCACTACTTCAAGCATATGGATGCATCTTTAAGAGGCGGCGTGCCAGCTTGTCGATGTGCGATAGCAAAAGAACGTCTAGCTTCGGCCAGGCTATTTTGAGCTAGCGAAATCGGGATGCCTGATTCGAGTAGAAGTGATTCATTTGGTTCAGCTGCTGCGCGGGCCCCATGTAGTTGAACGGGGGCTGCGGAGGTGGCTGGAATCCCTGTCTCAGAGGCACAGCGTTCAGCGGCGTAAAGGAGAAGGTGGAGAACCCACCGCCGAGATCTTGCTTTGAGCCGAAACCTTGTGTCCCGGAGAAAGTGCTGTACCCGCCTCCGAGGTTCTGAATCATCCCAGTGTTGCCGTGATTATCTGAGTAGAGCGACATGCCTCCGCCAAGGTCAAGGATCTGGCCGGAGGTTTGGGCGAACGCGAAGGCAGGAGCGAGGAGCACTGTCAGCAGCGTAAGGATTCGCATGGGAGGCCTCCCGGTTGGCGTGATACGCAAATCCTACGCGCAACGCGCAGCCGTGTGCAATGCTCCTCATTCTTGACAAGGTTAAACCCGCATACCTTTCATGCATGTGAGCGCAGCTTCAGTACTGGCAATGTCTAAAGGGCTTATTCTCGCGTATCACTAGTTCATTAGGGAGGGGTTCCGACTCCGCACACAATCTCGCTTTGGAGCTATTGTGTCCTGGGTGTGCCGGTCCGACAAAGGTCGTACCCCCTCTGCGTTGCTGAATTCCGACCAGCTCACCGGATCGCCCGAGTCCCGTTGTGGGGGCTTATGATTTGGCTTGCGGTTGCTCTTGATTGAGATCGGCAAAATGCTCAAGGAGTGTCCGGTGAATGAAGATGTATCCTCCGCCTACCTTCGAGAGGATGATCAGTCGGGCACAATGGTCGAGCAGTTCTACGAACTTAAGTGGCGTGTACCCATTGATCATGAGAATAAAGCGTAGCGCGTAGTGCTTCACCACCGCCGCGCCCCCTCGATTAAGTCCACCCAATAGCGCAATGGTAGCAAAACTGAATAACAGCAAATCCTGTTCACCTCTAGACACACTCCCCCCCGCGAACAACCACGCTAAACTGTAAAATAAGACAACCAACAGTCCCGGGAAGATCCCGCCAAGCGCTGCATTTTTAAGAGATACGTGAATGCCCTGATTAGGATACAATCTATCGAGTCTAGCTGTATCAGTCAGACCACGAAACAAGCCGTTGATTAAAGTGCCGGACAGGAAACCGAGGATTGCGCCTGCCAGCATCATTACAATGTTGCTTTCGTGCGACGTGACTACAGGAGGCAGTGTTAGAACAACTGCAGTCCCAGCGAAAAAACCACCCACAAGTCCAATTACTGAACCTGTAATGGCTCCTTTGAGAGCATTCTTCCATCGCCAACTCATGTTTTCTATAGGCGTAATGCGATCTAGCATGCCAACGCCGAGGCCACCCAACACTCCGGTGAAGATCCCGAACACCAGTACTTTGATTGGATCAATTCCGAAAGGTAAAAAGGGCTGCACAATAGGCTGGGCGCCTAGCAGTGAGTCCCAAGCTCCGAGGAGTAAAGCTCCACTTAGAAAGGTCAGTACCCCATTTATAATAGGACTTGTCGACCTACATGCAACAAAAAGACCCAAACCAGAGATAAGGCCATACGCGAGTACGGAAGGAAATCCTAAAAGGGGTTGAAAACGGTAATAGGGGCTAAAGAATTGCCCGAGCTTCCAAATCGAAGAAATCCCTAGCGAAAAAATATTCCCGATGGCCAATGCCACTAACAGTCCATATGCCAGCCTGTCTCGAGTGGATGTGAGCCAGTTAGGTTGAAGCTCCTCAACCATGAACACGGTTTGCGAGTGCTCTTTCATCCTTCGCGCCAGCCACGTTAAGAATGTAATGACCATCACTTTGGGAAATGGACTCCCGGAGAACCTTTTGCGCTCAAACATCCGATCAATGTAAGATTGCAAGATCTGCTTGCGGCGTTCCTTCGGGGAGACGCTCGCATGGCTTCCAGGGGTTAAGTTACTCGCACCCTCATAAGCCAGACTCATGATATCGAGCATGAGCGGCGTCTGAGCGAGCTCCTGCATCGTGGGATCAATTTGGAAGGCGTGTTGAAGGCTGGTCCATTTCGGACCCAAGGCCTCTACGTACTGGCGCACCTCTTTAGGAGTCAATGGTTCAAGAAGCACTGCTGCATCCAGTTTCAGGCGCTCGGGAAGCCACTGATACTCTAGTAGCCGACAGCACACGACAAGGCCTGCTGGTGTCAACCTTTCGACATAGTTATTAATAGCCGCCACGCAATCAGGCCGTATGGCTGTGGGTAATTCATCCAGACCATCCAATAACGGCACCAGATAGTTATGCTCTACCCAGTCACGCGCGATCTTCCTGGGAATCCGGTATTTGGAGGAAAGTTCTCCTGCAATCCACTCTTCCAGTAACGCCCCTTTTCTCCAGCTCGACAGATTCAAGACAATGGGTACTCGCTCCGTTGGGCTTTTCTTAGCGCGACGAATGAGATCGGAGGCGAGTTCAAGGAGGGTCGTAGTTTTTCCTGAACCGGGCTCCCCGAGAATCAAAAGCAAGCCCGACGCGTCAAAGATTGAGTTGATGCCTCCATTCTGAAGGTCAAGCTCTCGACGGTTTTTGGGGAATTCCACGAGTTGCTTCCAAGGGGCATCAACAGCCTCAGCCATAGGACGTTTACCGAGTGCAAGCAGGACCTCGTTGTGGAGAGATTGCCGTAGCACTCCGTCAACCCAGAACGCCTGGACGCGATCTAAAAGAATTAGGAGTCGAGCCCGTTGCTCCTCGCTGGGCAGAACGGCGAGAGAGGCATAGAGTCTCGCATCCGCAATGCCGATTCCATTGAGCCTCCCTTGGGTACTCGCAGAGTAAATTTTGTCAGCGTCTTCTGTGCGTAGCTCTAGATACTTCCTATGATCAGTTGCTTCACGAGTGACCTTCACTTTGCCCAATTGGAGATGACTTTCTAGCTCTTGAATTACCTCATGCTGCTTGCCCGTCGGTGAGTCATGCCTGTTGCCTAGGAGACGGAGTTCAACAATCTGTTTCTCTTTGAGTGGCAATAGTTGGTCTTCTATTGATTGACCAGGTTGCACTCCGGTAATTCCTTTAACGAGTTGCTCGATGGGATCGGAATCGGGTTTCCGGAAGTCCACCCAATGACGATTCCGAAGCGTCCAGGGCAGTTGGAACGTTAGAGGAGTTGAGTCCAGGATAACCGGAATGAGACGACAATGACGTTTCTTTAATTCGATCAAAAGGCCCTGAATCTCTTCGTCCTGCCATGGGGCGATACCATTCGGGCCTACGAATACCGCAGCTGCTTCTACTTGCGAGAGTTGTTTTCCGATAATCGTTTGCCACGAGTCGCCGGGGTTTATTGCTTCCTCATCAAACCACGGCTTCACACCACGTTGTTTCAAGGCGTCGACGATCTTTCGGACGGCAGGTTTGTCCGCGCTATTGTGACAAATGAAGACATCGAAGGAGGCGGCGGTAGATTCAGTAAGGCTCATTCTCGTAATGACTTACTCGGGAGAAGTGTCAACGTGCGAGCGTCTCCTTTCTGAGTGCACTACTTCTCGATGGCATTGATAGGCCACCGATAGAACAGGGTGGAGACCGACCGCATGAACATCAAATTGACGAGGAGCTATGTTGCCCTGAAGCTGCAGACTTTGGGGGCCAATTCTTTGCAGGTGGCTTTCATTTGTCAAGAAATACCGGTGGTGCCTATGGTGATTGGAAGTATTTTGGAGGGAAGGCGTGCAAGATCACGGTGTGCAGTTGAGCAGCATGGGAGACATTGGTTGCCTTCCTAGACGACAATTTAGTTATCCGTGCGGCCCCCTCTATCTAGGGATTTCAGAATCGCAACGAGAAGTGGTGAGGGGGAAGGCTAGCGCAGCCTCTCGTCGCATTATTTCCAGAAACACCCATCTGTGATGCAATAATCCGGCTGTCCTAGATATTGGATGCTGACGGAGACTCCGGCGGGTCCAACTTCGCAGTCGTGGCTATGGTGCGTTCCGAGGTGCTGTGGGACGGCGTGAGGTTGTATTGATTCAGAATTTGAAAAACGGGATTCCCCTCGGCTCGCTCAGGGGGAGCGTACTGCTCCAACAATTTCGCTGCCGTAGTTAGCCTCTTCTCTGTTGGCATGGCTGGAATATCCTTCTCGCTCACGCCGAAGAGCAATTCCGCCGCGGTAAGCAAGCCAAGGTCCCGGATTGTTTCACGAATCGGCTCCATGTGCTTGAGCCCTTCTGCCCAGCGTTGACGGATGGCGGCCACGGTATCGCGACACAGTTCAGTCCGCGTAGCCACTTCGCTCACGGACATGCCCTGCCGTAGAAGGGCGGCCGCCACAATGCCTCGCACGCCGGACTTGGAACCTGTGTAAGCATACTTCTTCGTCCGTTTTCGACGTGGTTTTGCGACTGCCCGAACCTCTGTACTGGTATAGTCCATCGTCTCCTACTCGATCGCGTAGGAAGTTTTCGGCACGTTAAAGATCCCGGAGAAATCCTCGAGCCCCGGCGCCTGATACGGCTGTGCAGTTGGCGGCATGACGGCACTTCGATAGGTAGCCTGGAGTGGCGATTGATAGCCTTGCAGATAGGGGAACATGCTCAGAGAGGGATACATGCCCATTCCGGTCACGCCTTGCAGGGCGCCTTCCCAACCAGTCGCCCCTGTACCGCCTAATCCCATCGCACCACCGTAGGCCAGGAGGCCGAGATCCCCGATGGACCCAATCCCTGAGCCAATCCCCGAGAGCTGTGCCGCCTGCACGCCTCCACGCCCGATAATGGCATTGGAGGTGTTCAGGTTATTGTTCGAAGCGAGGCCGTAGATGCTCGTGGCAATGTCCCCATAGCTGGCGCCGGCTTTCAGCAGATTGAGCCCGGTGTTGAGGTCCAATTCATTCAAGGCGAGATCCTGGCCGCCAATGAGATTGAGGAGATTCGTTTGCCTCCCAAGTTCATCCGCCACCACGCGCCTGCCAATTCTGCTTGCGCATAGCCGAAGGCCCCGGAGCGGAGATTGCCCGTGCTTACGGCGTCTTCCTTCAAAAACTTGTTGGCATCCTCCAGCGCAATCTGCGCCGCAGGAGAGAGCCCGCCTTGCGTGCTGGCAATCAGTCGATCACGCATGCCTTGCACTTCCGGGGAATAGTTGTAGGAGAGCGTGCCGCCTCCAATGGTATTGAGCCCGCGCGCCACCATATCGCCACTAAAGGCGCTGTATTTGCCTGCTTCTGGCAGCAAGGTGTTCTGCTGGAAGTTGCGGAGGTTCTCGATCGCGCTATTGAAGGCCCGCTTTTGCTGGGTCGCCCCGAACACGCCTCCGATCAGCCCACCAATACCCGAGAACAGGCCCATTTATCGGGCCTCCTTTGCACTGCGAAGCAAATCCTCTCGAATCCATCGCCAAGAACCTTGGTACTCAACACAGAGCCAGAAGGTTTCTTGTCCATTGCCATCCATGACCTGCGTCATGTGCGTGACGTGGCCCGGTCCCACGATGCGCCCTGAGTCTCCGGACTCCCAATACACTGGCCGTCGGCACGTCGCTGGTTCGATCTTGGTGGAGCCCTCAGCCGGTACCAGTCGAACCCGATCCCCTGCCTTGAGGAGGAGCGCCTGCGCCTGCTGGTCTGGAATGTCGGCCGGGACACCCAGGCGCAGGTGGATTTCCTGACCATCGGTCAGACGGTAGCGGATTGGCTTGGTAACGGCTTCGACTAGCATCGGTCGTCCTCATAGATCACATCGGCATCGTCTTCAGGCGCTCCGCTATACTTCTCTCCGTTGTCACTGCACAGTTGCACACCCCTTCCATTCACCTTGGAATCTGAAGCACTTACGCTATGCAGAGCAGTGCCGGACTGGGATGGGGTGTGTTGCACACCCGGAAGCGAAGCCGGGAGGAGGTCCAGTTCCTCCGGCATGGGGTCCCCGTTCGCATAGCGCGCAGGCTTCCCTCTCTTTTCCTCGAGATTGACGAGATAGCCGCGCTCCCGCGCCGCTTGAATCCGGCGTTGCGCGGCCGATCGATCCAGTTTCAATTTCTCGCTCACGGCTTTCACGGTGACGCCCTCACCTGTGTCTGCCTCACTCACGGCTTGGACCGTCTCTCGGATGGTCTGAGGCACGGTCGCCCCTACGCCGGCCGCCACGAGATCCGCCACTAAGGCACGGACGGCGAGGTAGTCCGCCTCCGTGGCCACAATCCGCCCCGCAGCATCTCGCTCCCGTGTGCATTGGTGTAGGAGCGCGTGAGCCTCGGTCAGACGTAGGAGCGATTTGAAGTCACGTCGGAGCCGGACGGCTACGGGGGGAATCTGTTCGGCGAGATAGGCGGCATAGGGCACCGTCGCCCGATGTTCTGCGTGCTCCAACCAGGCTTGGAGGTCATGCCATGCGCGTCGATCAGGTTCAGGCCCTCGACCGGCGGCCAGACGCAACATGATGGCCTTCGTTTGCTCGCGGGTATCGTTGGTTGGGATGGAGAGCATGCGCGTTTCGTTTTCGCCGTGCAGCTCGGTCGCCGTGGTGGTCAGAATGACGTTGGTCGGGCCTTCCTTGGTAATGGTCTTGGTGACGAAGCCTTCCTGTTTGTCTCGCACGGTTACCGGGTAGGAAATCCGGCCTTCACTCAGGAGGGAGCGCACAAAATAGGCGGTCAGGTTGCTGTCGTTCTTCTCGCGCTGCTCCCGGAGGGCCACGGCTTCGAAGATCACTAGGGTTTTGTGTTTGAACTCCTCTTTCATGTAGATCAGCGCCCGCTCGCTCATGGCAGTCATGGACAGGTAAGCGGACGTGGGAAAATGCTGAAGGGTCTTCTCGGTCGTGAAGGACTTCCCCGAACTGGACAGGCCCTTGACGGCTGCCGACACCGGCTTCCCCGATACCTGCCGTCCCATTGCTCTCTGAATAGGGTCAGATACATGTGAGACGAAGTTTTGCTACAACGGGCCTCACCCGGAGGTGAGCATGCAACTTCGTCAACTCCCTCGTTCCTTCCGTCGGGTCAGCCAGGCGCTAGGGCCAGAGCTGTCGCAGGCGGCCCGGACTCGGCTGCAGGCCGTGACGGTATGGCAGCCGACCGGAGACTGGCGCTTGGTGGTCCAGGTGTTTGGCCTCTCCCGCGCCTCCCTGTATCGCTGGCGTCGCCGCTATCAGGCGGCGGATCTGAGAAGCCTCGAGGCGCGGTCACGGCGGCCACGCCAGATTCGCCAGCCGCAGACTCCCCCCGCCGTTGTGGCCCGCCTCTGTCAGCTGCGTCAGCAATATCCTCGCTGGGGGCGGGAGAAGTTGCGGATCGTACTGCGGCACGAGGGGCTCCACCTGTCGGCCAAAACCATCGATCGGGTACTGGCCCGGCTGCGCGCCACTGGGCAGCTCGTCGAGCCCTCGCGGCCGGCGATCTCCACTTCATGTCGGCGGCGGGGCGCTCGTCCCTATGCGATTCGAAAACCCCGCGCGTACGCCGTCACGGCTCCTGGCAACTTGGTCCAAGTCGATACGTTGGATGTGCGCCCCCTGCCAGGCCTCATCCTCAAACCGTTCACGGCCCGTGACGTGATCTCCCGTTGGGATGTGTTCGAAACGTATCGACGGGCGACCAGCGTCACGGCCCCCCAGTTCCTCGCCACGCTACAACGGCGGATGCCCGTGCCTATCCGGGCCATTCAAGTCGATGGCGGCAGTGAGTTCGCCGCGGCCTTTGAGCAGGCCTGTCAGCAGGAGGGCATTCGGCTCTTCGTCCTCCCGCCGCGCTCTCCCAAGCTCAATGGGGCGGTGGAACGCGCCAATCGGACCCACACCGAAGAATTCTTTGAATCGTACGCGGGCGAACTGGACCTCCCCACGCTGCGGGCTGCCCAACGGGACTGGGAGGACCCGTATGATCACATCCGGCCCCATCAGGCGCTCGGCTATTTGACACCCGCCGCATATCTTGCGCATCATCCCACTCACCGCCCGCCGTCTCACATGTCCTGACCCCATACATCTCTCCGCTCCATGGCGTCGCGTCGGGCACAGCTCCCCCGATCGAAGTGGAGTTCCTAGCCGAGTGTCGGACAGGATTGAGTATCCTATGCGTCCGCCTTCCAAATCCTGGCAACGATGGACTGCTGACCGCGCTTGACATAGGGGTACCGGCCACATAAGCTCACGCTCATGCAAGGACTTATGCGGTGGGCAGTGCTCGGTGGTACACTTGTCCTATCCGCCTGTGGTTACGGACGGGCCGCATACCTTGATGAACAGATCGGCAAGGCCACGCAACAGCAAATTCAAGAGGACCTCGGACGACCCGACCAGAGAGCGATGAAGG
Source organism: Nitrospira sp. (assembly GCA_036984305.1). Classification (NCBI taxonomy): domain Bacteria; kingdom Pseudomonadati; phylum Nitrospirota; class Nitrospiria; order Nitrospirales; family Nitrospiraceae; genus Nitrospira; species Nitrospira sp. The sequence goes on along the minus strand of BQWY01000001.1, from coordinate 1,800,324 downwards.
ATGGAGGGCTGACTGTATGGTTGTACGAGGACTGCCTTCTTCCTGGAACATGCAGCATCTGGTCTTTGACGTTTGATCGCGATCGAATCCTTCGAGCGTGGCACCGAGCGCCGGAACACGCCTAACGCCAGTGCGAGGACAGAGGCTCCGGAACCCGTGCGGATAATGACAACAATGCACCTCAATAGTATCGGACGCGGGCTGGCGATCGCGGTGCTCCTTGCGAGCAGTCTGGTGGCCTGTGGGCCGTCCTCCATGATGCTTCACAGCCAGACCGGCGAACCGATCCTGATCCAGGAAAGTGCCTACACGGCCAGTGGATGCGAGCAGACCCTCCAAGAGGAAGCCGTGAAGTCCGGCATGTTGCTGCGTTCGACGGACGTGAAGGGCTCCCTGTTCGGCGATGCGCTCTTGTGGCCATTCGTCAAAGGGTACGTCTGCATCGGCACGAATCAGGTCATCCCACGCGGCATCGTTGGCACACCCAGCCTTTACAATGGGTGAATCTGACAGTGTCCAGTCCGACGATTCCGACGACTCCCTCCACTAGCAATGCGCTCGAGAGACCTGGGGCACCGCTTCCCATTTCTTTGATATCATTCAGCTTGAGCCGTCACGCGTGGCAACTGCTCTGGTGTATCTGGTTGGTAGTCATCCTCTGCGCCACCACCGTCTACTCCAATGTGTTTGTCGGGCACTCCCACTGGATGCTCGTGAAGTGGATTCCGTTTTATCGGTACGGTTCCTGGACCGAGTATTTCCTGGACCTTGGACAAAATCTGCTGCTGTTCTTGCCGTTGGGCTATGCGCAGCCACGAGCTGGACTGGCAGGGACGGCTCACCCGCTGAGAGTTATTGCGATCACCGGATTACTCGTCTCAACGGGCATCGAATTGTTTCAGGTGTACTCTCACAATCGCTCTCCGGCCACAACCGATATCGTCGTGAACGGCATCGGTTCCCTTCTGGGCGGTGCATGGTCCCTCTACGTGACTCGCCGCATATCGGCGACCAGCCCAGACCAACGACGCCCTCTCCCCGTTCTGTCCAACAACGAATCACGAACTGAGTGAGAATCGCATCGGCGACCGATCGGCTGATGTGTGCCAGCTTGTGTCCATCAGAGTGTTTTGAGATCTGCCCTCAGTTCTGCAGTTCACGCCGGCGGAGCGCGCGCATCATCCGAGGATCGCTCAACCCCACTTCGCTGAGCGCATCCATGATATGCAACCCCTTCTCCTCCACGAGCGCCTTGGCCTTGGTATATTGCGCGGCATTGAATCGAGCGACAGCGGGTTGATTGTTTATAATCTGGCAGGCCAAGACCTCGCCATCGACCTCCAAAATGCCGCCTTGCTCCAATAACGTCCGTGCCCGCGTTTCGGCCACATCATGGAGTTCGGCAAACTCTTTCAAGCCGCCGGTTTCGATCATTTCCCCATCCGGCATGATACACAATCGCTTGAAGTATGGAGACCAATCCTTTCGAAAATCAATGAATTTGATGTCTCCCCATTTCGCGACGGAGCGGTCGAGTTTCCCGTAGTCTAATCCAAGATTCTTTTCTTCCAGACGGCGCTGTAAGTCGGACGGAAGCGAGCGGTAGAACACACGAGCGGCCGCCTCAGCCAGTGGGATCGATTGGGAGCGCGCGAGTTGCTCCGCCTCGCTGAATTGCATCAGGTCCAGCACCCACGAATGCTTCGGCTGCTGTTCATCCGGATCGACCCGACAGACGAACAACCCACGTGTGATCAGGCTCCCTTCCTGCGGGTACTGATAGACACCTCCGTGCGAGAGCAACTCGGTCATCTCTTCGAGTGGCACCTCGTAACTCTCGGCCAAGACCTTGGCGTGTCCGGCGGCGTCCTCGGGTTGCGTCATCGCGCACACCGTCACGTTACCCGGCGCATCGTGTTCCGTGTAATCTTCGATGATGTTGTAAAGGACAGGCAGCTTTGCTGACGGAGTTTTCTTCTTGATTTTGAACATGATCAGCTCGCTTCTTTTCGTTCGGCTTCAGGACGTATGAGCCTCGTCCGGATACGGGGGGAGTGTCGTTAATCGCGCGTCGTCCACCGCGCCTCCGACGGTGAAGTGATACAAAGATTGAAATCGCGCATCCTGGAGGCCGACCACTTCATGCACGGGATCGTCGAAAAAACATCCGATCCCGGTTGCCCGTACATCCGCCGCTTCCGCCTCCAGGTACAGCACCTGTCCAATCACTCCGCATTCCCAGAATAGCCGAGGATAGAGCCCGGGACCTTCCTGCTGCAACGGACCGTCAAACTCCGCGAGCATCCCAAGCGAAAAGGCGCTTGCTCCGGCGATGTCCTGATGACAGCTCACTTGCGCCGCCACGCGTCGCGCATCGCCCTCGGCCAATCGATAGAACGGAAGCGACGCCGGACATCGGGAGGGGACTTCCCAGGTGAACGTCGGTGTCATCGTCCCCTTGAGCAGCGGCACCTTCTCCGCATCGCGCACCAGACAATACAGTCCCGGCGTCAGTCCATCTACCAGATGCACGAAGAGTATGAGATGCACGCGTGGCTCGAAAAAACCTAAGTCCCACGGTGGTGAGCGATCGACGTATGACTCCGGGCCCACCGGCATGACCCGCCACAGCATCCGATAGAACAGCTCGACACTGATCGAACTCCGGCCATCGAAGGCCACGGCGCTCCGTCGCTGATGGATGACCTGATGCGCGCTCACCGACCGAACCGGCACCTCCTCTCGGAGGGGAGGTCGGGAACGAACGATGACAGAACCGGAGGCAGGGTGCGTTTGGACGACCACTTCCGCGACGTCATCGATAATGTCCCACGTCAAGGGCTCGTCGACGCTCAGACGATTGGCTTTCCCCTGCCATGCACACGCGCCGAATTTCATGATTGCGTCGCCCGGCAGGGTCGTTGGTACTCTATACCCATCTCGAGGAGCGCGATCCGGCCACACCACAGCCAGGCAGTCGCCATGTTCTCGCTCCGAATCTGAATAATCCTCGGCTCGCTCGACACCCAACACCGCGTTCACCTGCTCGGAGGTGAGACCGGACAGTATCACCAATCGCCACCCCAGCGCCGCGGCGGCAAGACGCGCGCTGCCCAGCGCGTGCCCGACGTCGTGATGGCAGTAGCGAAACGCCCGCTCACCATACTTCCAGGCCTCGCGCCAGTAGATCGAGCTTAGCCCGAATAAAAAACTCTCCTCAGGTAGCAACCTGAACAGATCTTCACCCACCGAATTCGGGATGAGCGCACGACGTTCGAGACCGTGCTCCTTGGGAGCGTAGTGATAGAGCGCTGGATCAGATGCCAACCCCTTCACGGAACGCACCAACACATATCCCTCCGTGGGATGCAGATTTCCACTCGAGGGATTGCTGCGCAAGGCCCATCGGACTTCGCCCGCTTGCTTCCAGGCCGTAATCGACAGCGCATATTCCAGGAAGCGAGACAGCGAGTGGATCGTGACCGGCCGGGGCTGGATTCGGCCCGGCACATAGAGGTCGTCGTACTTGGGCTCTTCCCCCTGCTCCTCCGGAAGCAGTGGCAATCGATGGAGGGGTGTCCCGATGTACCGGCGAAACGGATCGGGTTGGTTGGCCCAATCCAAGAATCCAAGCGATCGCGCATAGCGCATGAATTCGTGCTTGGTCTCCTGGTGATAGCGTTTCACACGGTCGATGGGTGACAGGCCCACCGAACGCCTGGAAGCCCTGGGCGATGACGACTGTTCGCTCATTCATGCTCCTTCGACCAGAGTCTAGCCGTCGATTCTTCTGAATGTAAATGCATAAGTCTGTCTTCTTTCGGGCGGCATGGCAGTTGACGGAGCATGTGAGTCTGCCTAGACTGGCAGGGTACGGGCGCAATGGCCTCGCGTGTGGCATTGATGTCGGACGGACTCGCTCTGTACGATCAGTGACGATGAATTTCGATCCCGCCCTCGAAGCCCAACTTGCCTTTCAGCGATGCCGCACTCGTGAGGAACTCGGTGATCGGTGGGAAGAAGCCGAAGAACTGGAGGCGACGTTTTCGGCCAGCGCCGGTCCTGAAGCCAGCCGGGCCTATCACCAACTGGTGACCCTCGGTCAGGCATATCCTCAGGCTTCCGCCTATCAGGAGTTTCTCGTCTACATCTCCTGGCAACAGGTCACGGAGCAGACGGTGCCGGAGTACTTCGCGCTTGGCGCCCGATTGTGCGATCAATTCCTTGCCCTCAGCGAACAGGATGCCCCAGACCGAAGTCGGGAACAAGTCCATACGCTCCGACGATCGTTCCGAGAAGGGCTCGGGCTATCCGACGAAGACGAACTCGAGGCCGAATTTCGACGCGACACACCAAAGGGCGGCGACTAATTGTTGCTCTTCTCGCTGGCCCCCGCGGCGGGGCTCGCTGATTCTGTGACGCGTCGGACACCGAGGTCTTGGATGACGCTGGAGGTTTGAGCCATCCTGGCACATCGCCGGCGCCACATCGTCACACCCAGCATGACCGCCACCGACGGGATCCCGACCCATACCACCTCCGTCGCCAGAATTCCTACTCCGCGCCGGGTGAAAAACTTCTGCGGCTCGAGCGGCGACACTTCGATGGGACGAAACGAAAAAAAGTAACGTGTATTGTCGAAGGGGGCGAAGAACGCTACACCAAGCCCACCATTGGTCATGGCATCCAAGACCCCATGCGAAGCCGTCGCCAAGAAGAGGAACCATCCTAACCGGTGCTGCTCGCCTCGTGAGCGATCCCGGAAACCGAACCGCACCAGGCACCAACTCATAAACGCGGCGAAGACAATCGAATGGGACAGTCCTCGGTGTCCGAGCGGATGCTCATAGGGAATTCCAAACCAAAAGCCAACGGAATCCAGATCGGGGACGATGGCGCAGATCACTCCAAGACTCAACACTCCCCACAAACGCCATGGCACTCCCATGAGGGTTCCGAGCGCCGTCGCGGCAACGGCATGTGCAAAGGCAGAAGCCATGGAAAAGGCTGTTTCTATCTTCTATCTCAAAAAAGTTGCCGACCGTGTTCGAGACACCCATTCTACCCCGGCGAGGTTGAGCAATTGTGAGACGATCTCGTCACCGGCACCGACGCACGGCGCGTACATTGTTGTGACTTGCGCACGATAGCAAGCCGCTTTCTACCATACAAGCCGCCCGCTGGACGCCACCAAGAGCTCCGAGTAAGCTGGCATCATGTCCGACGAGGCAAGACATCGGGGAAGCATCTATCTGCATCGCGGGGATCTCGTCCAAGCCCTCGCGTGGTATCGTAAAGCCGAGGCGTCGGACCGGGCCGCTCACGATCCGACGGCACTCACGGAAACGCTCGGCAATTTGGGAAACGTGCTGGCCATGAGCGGCGCCTACGACGATGCCGTAGGCTGCTATCGAGAACTGCTGGTTATCCAACGGGAGCGTCAAGACCAGCTTGCCATAGCCCAAACCCTCATCAACCTTGGCAACATCAAGAAGGAAGTCCACGAAGTGGAGGCGGCACGCGCCTACTATCTCGAAGCCTTGGCAATGATCCAGCCGCTCGAAGAGTACCGCGTGCTCGGTGCGCTCTATGCCAATCTCGGCCTGTTGGAAGCGAACCAGGGGGACGGGCAGAAAGCGATCGAACATTTTCACCGCGCCTTGGACTGCCACCGCGCCGTAGGAGACGAAGACGGCCTGGCGATGACGTACAGCCAACTGGGGAAGACATTCCTTAGTTTGGACCAGTGGCTAAATGCAGAGCGATGCTTGAACAATGCCTCCGAACACTTTATTAAATTGGGGAATGAGCCAAGCGAAGCTGCGGTCCTACGCGTCCTCGCGGACCTGTACGAGCGGCGCGCGGATCGAATGACTGCTTTGCGGTGTCTCGAACGTGTCGTCCAAATCGGTCTCCGTTACCGCCTACCACACCTCGCAGACGACCGTGCCAGGCTCGCGCAACTCCGTGGCGAACACCAGGCTCCTCCTGGCGCCCAGGTATAGGTTAGCGCAACCTGCCAGTGCTCCCTGCCGGTGATGACCTGATCTGGCGTGGCCTCCTCATAGACCGGCCCGCCGCCCTGGACAGATTCTAATCCTCTGCTACAGTTTGGAGAAGCACCTCATCCTGCGGATACCCTCGTCTAAGAGACCTCACAGGATATCAATGCCTTATCTGGTCCTTCTGCTGCTCCTGCCATCGCTACTGTTCGGAGGTCAGGCCTGGATCGCACAAGCCGAAGAGGCTGCTGACGGACCTGGATTTCGCATGGGCACACAAGAGTTGAGCTTGACCGCCGGCTACCTGTTGCCTCACAGGCTCACGGATCTACACTCCACCAAACAGTCCGGTCCCGCCGTCATGCCATCCTGGACCATCACGCTCACCGATCCGGTTGGCTCGGGTTGGTACCGGGGACAGCTGGCCATCGGGGCCGAGGTGGTCTACCTCGAATTCCTGGAACCGGTGGTCTCCCACGGCCTGGGCTTCACCCCGAAGCTCAAGTGGACCTTCCTGGTATCCGAGCGTTTCCGGCCTTACTTCGAGTTTGCGGGAGGGCCGTTTTGGACCGACCTCACGAATCAGATCAAGATCAAGGAAGAAGATTCCGAATTTAATTTTATCCTCACGGCAGGATTCGGCCTCTCCTGGTTCTTCAGCAAGCAGGCCGCCCTGAACGTGGGGTACCGGTTCCATCACATCAGCAATGCCGGGACGAATGTCCCGAACCTAGGGCTGAATGCGAGTTTGCCGTTTGCCGGCTTTTCCTACTACTACTGATTCTTCGACCCGGAGTACCGCCGTGACACCACTATACACCCGCACGATGACTGTGCTGCTGGCTTCCGCATTGAGTCTCCAGCTTTCGGCCACCGGCTGCTCACGCTGGATGGAAGTCAAAGCCGGAGAGATCACGACCGATGCTCCGAGTGCCTCGGCCGGCTTCACGACATTGGAACGGGTGCCCGCCGTCGTGACGGGCATTGCCGTGTCCCAAAACGGATCGGCCATGCCACCGGCGGTCGAACTCGAACGTCGAGTACTCGACACATTGGCGGAGACACATTTGTTTTCGAGACTGGTGTACCCGGAATACGGCGCAACGGATCCCCTCGATCAGCACGTGCGCGCAAAGCTCTCAGTGGCGCTCTTTCCTGAACCGCATTCCGGTGCGGCCGCCTGGAAGGGCATCGTGATCGGGGCCTCCATGTTTCTTCTGACTCCGGTCCTGCCGCTAGAGTACGAATATGGTGCCAGGATGACGCTGGACCTCGAACATGAAGACGGCCGGACGCATCGGTATACCGCCACCGCCGAAGGCATCGCGCACTATCATCTCTTCGGGGCCACACATCTGGCGGTCGACGAACTGGAGGCCAAGATTTTGGACACGTGCCTCACACAACTCCAGCGGGAACTCGTGAAGGACCGGCACTTTGTTCAAGCGGGCTACCTGGCCAAACGCAACACCGAGCCCAAGGAGTCCGGCGAGTTTACCGCCATTCCCACCGCGTCACCGTCCCCCCGTCAAACACGGACCATTTCGATTATCCGCTCGCCCGCTCCTTGAAGTGGCCTCACGGCGCCATAGCGATTCATGTGTCGGAATGATATGATCCGACCCATCGACTATGATCGGATGGTTCCCATGAACGAGGCCGAAGCCCGCCAGCGTATCGAACACGCCATCGCCCAGTACGGCGCGCAGGCCGGAATGGCGATCGACCTGGTCATGAACGAGGTACGTTCGGACTTGGGCCGGACGGTTTTTAACGACCTCGTCGACGAATTCGACCTCGAACTGCTCTACAATATCGCTCCGGTTGAGAGCGACCACTCCAACTTCTAGCGTTCCGCGAGACCACCCATCGTGCCCCTCCTTTGGTGCAGCATCTCCAGCCACGGCTTCGGGCACGCCGCCCATTGCACCCCTGTGCTCAATGCTCTCGGGCAGTTTCTCGGAGACCTGCGCGTGGTCCTTCGCACCACCGTGCCCGAATCGTTTTTTCGCGCCCGCCTGTCGGTTCCTTGGGACTATCGGCCGGCTCAACAGGATATTGGGTGCGTACAAAACGGCCCGCTGACCATTGACGTGCCCGCCACCTGGACGGCACTGTCACAGTTCCATGCCGGCTGGGAGGCCCGCCTTGAAGCGGAAGCCAAGGAACTGAAATCGGTGAGCCCAGACCTGGTGGTGTCGGACATTTCTTACCTGGCGGTCGCAGCGGCCCGGGCTGCGGACGTCCCGCTGGTCTGCATGGGATCCCTGGCATGGGATGAAATCATGGAGGCGTATGCCAAACCTGATAACCGCACGCATCAACACATCCTCGAACAGATGCGTCGTTGTTACAGATCCGCCGACAGGATCATTCGGCTCACACCGGCGATGCCACTGAGGGCTTTCGCATCCCACGACGACGTTGGGCCCATCATCGAGCGGATTGAGCCGAAGACGGCACTCCTGCGCCAAACGATCCGGACGCCTGCCGAGGACCGGCTGGTGCTCGTCGGGTTCGGCGGCATCGCGCTCACGTCCCTCCCCTATAAACAAATGGAAGAGATGAGAGGGTATCGCTTTCTCGTGGATGGCGACCTGCCTGGACAGTATACCCGCGTGCATTCGATCGCAGGCTTAGGCCTACCATTCATGACCGTCCTGGCCTCGACTGACATCATTATGACCAAACCTGGCTACAGCACGATGGTGGAGGCCGTCGACAAGCGCAAACCGGTCGTCTATGTCAGGAGGAATAATTTTGGAGACGAACAGACACTGGTCGACTACCTGCATCGATATGGGCGGGGAGCTGAGCTGCCTATGGAAGACTTCGTTTCAGGAAATTGGACCGCGTCGCTCACCGCAGCTTGCGCGCCACCATCCGAGCCCACCGAGACCCCTCCGGCGGCTGGAAACTCGGCAGCCGCACACATCCTCCTATCCTATCTTTCTCCTCCTTCCGCGTAACCCCATGCGAGCCCTGGCGGCCATGGTGAGACTCGTGACCGCCCTTGTGGAACGGGCTGCGGTCCGGCTCGCCGATGTACAAACGTGTCTGCATGGCCTTCTCCCCGCCCTCCTGCCCCCCGAGGAACTCATGCGACTGACTCGCCGCTATTACGATTCGAGCTATCGCAATATCTCGGCACACGATTTGGAGCACGGCCACCTATGGAGTTTGGAGCCATGGGAAGAACGCGTGATGGCCCGGTATGTCCGGCCCCGTGGGCAGATACTGGTGCTTGGCTCCGGTGTCGGTCGCGAATCACTGGCACTCGCCCAGTCCGGATTCACGGTTGTCGGACTCGACGCTAATTTCGAGTGCCTACGGGTTGCACGCCAGAGGGCCGCCACAATCGGCGCAGCCGCCCATTTCCTCCAAGGCGACTTCTCCGCCCTCCCCTCACGTCTTGGACAGTTCGATGCCGTCCTTCTGTGCGGGGTCATGTACAGCGCGATTCCGGGCCGAGCACGCAGACTTTTCTACCTGGAAGCCTTCCGTACTGCTCTACGGCCGGGAGGAACGATCGTGGTGAACTTTTTGGTCTCGCTCGCCCACTCCATCCCTCATCAGCCTCGGCTTGACCACGCGGCCATGTGGCTCCATCGCCGTCTTTACGTCAATCCCGAATACGAGTCCGGGGACAGCTGCACCAGTGGGCATTTTACCCACACCTTTGCCACCCCAGACGAGCTCCGCACCGAACTGCAGCATACCGGCCTCGAGATCCTCGAGCTTAATTGGCAGGAGGGCTTTGCCGTTCTTAGCCGGGAGACGTCCCACCTTCGGGACATACGCGCCAATTAGCGGTAGCAGTGACCGAAGGTATTTGCTATTCTCCGCCCCCATGGGACCGGAAAGCGTGTATGCGAAAAATCCGGACTTTATCCAGCGCAACGTCGCCGGTGAATGCATCCTCGTGCCAATTCACCGCAGGCTACCCGACCGCAACAGCATTTACGTGCTCAACGAGACCGGCGCCGAGGTTTGGAACCGACTCGACGGCCGGGTCCCGCTTCGCGCCGTCATCGACGACGTCCACGGCCTGTACGACGTCGCCCGCGAACAGTTGCATCGCGACGTTGTGACGCTCATGACCGATCTGTTGTCGATTCAGGCGATCGAGGAGGTCTCCGTCGCCCATGGTCCGACAGGATAAGCTGCGCCATCTCCCCGATCGATTCCCCCTCGCCTGCCAGTGGGAGCTTACGTGCCGCTGCAACCTTCACTGCGTGATGTGTTACACAGACTGCTTCAATCGCCCCGAACGAATCCGAGAGGAACTCGGCACGGAAGAAATCTTCCGCATCATGGACGAATTGGCGGACGCAGGCACGCTGGAATTGTGCCTCACCGGAGGAGAACCGCTCGCACGGCAGGATTTTTTCACGCTGTACGACCATGCCGTTCGGCTTGGATTTCTGGTCACCGTGTTCACCAATGGCACGCTGATACGTGAAGACGAAGCCGATCATTTTGTAAAACTGCCTCCACAACGAATCGAGATCAGCCTGCACGCATCGACGCCCGAAGGCTTCGACCGCGTGACCCAGTGCCAGGGGTCATACCGTCGTTGTCTTGACGCAATCGAACTGCTTCGTGCGCGTCGCATACCACTCGTGCTCAAAACCACCGCGTTGACGTTGAATCGGCACGACATCCTGACGATCAAATCGCGGGTCGACCGTTTCGAAGGCACGCGCTTCCAATTGGGGGAAGACCTCCGTCCCGAGCTGGACGGAGGCGACGGGCCGTTCCGTTATGCCTTATCCAGAGACGAACTGGATGCATTGCACGCAGAGGATCCCGCGCTCCAGAGGGAAGCCTGTGCCCGCTCCCGCCCCGACACCTCGCCCTGCCGCAGCGGTCTGCACCGCTTCCATATCGATGCGGTCGGCAGATTGCAACTGTGCTCGGGCAACCGTCGCAGTAGCTACGACCTGCGATCTGGATCGTTTCGAGAGGGGTTTTTTGAGGCCCTGCCGACGTTTGCCTGCCAGTGGAAGCGGCCGCAAGACCAGGAATTGTCGCACCCTTCCAAAACGAACCACGGCACGGTCAGCCATGTCTAGCCCACAGGCCATACCCACGCTGACGTACGGCGAATTCAGCCGTGCCCTCCATGATCGCGCCGCATCGGACGATCGTGTCATCAAGGCGCAGGTCGAGTTGACCAATCGCTGCAACCTGCATTGCCGCCACTGTTATACGGATCCGTACAACACGCCCGAGTCGATTCGACGGGAACTCACCGTGGAGGCATGGCTCGCACTTCTCCGAAGCATGAGAGACATCGGTGTCGTATGGCTCAATCTGACGGGCGGGGATATTTTCATGCACCCTCACTTCTTCACGATCTACGAGGCGGCGCATCGACACGGCTTCCTGGTGCAGCTTTATACGAACGGCACGTTGTTCACACGAGCCATCGTGCAGCGGCTCGAACGGATGCCGCCCTTTACGTTGGACGTCTCGGTCCACACGGTGGATGAGGGACGATTCGATTGGTTTACGCAAGTGCCGGGATCCTTCCGCGCGTTCATACGCGGGATGGAGCTGCTCAGACGGAGTCCGTTACCGCTCTCCTTCAAGACAAAGGCCATGAATTGGAACCAGGATGAGTTGCCGGCCATCCAAGCGTTCGTGGAGTCGTTCGACCAGTCATTCGGCTATACCACCAGTCTCTCACCTCGCTTGAACGGCGACTGTTCCCCTCTGGAGTTTCGCCTGGCGCCTCGTCAGGTTACCCAACTGGAAGGCATCGATCAGTCGTGCTCGGCTTCATGGCTGTCCCGTGGCGGAGAGGCCACAGCCGGCGCCCCCCCTGACCGGCTCTATCGATGCGGCTGTGGAACGGACACCATCCATGTGAATGCATGGGGGGAACTCGGCACCTGCACCATGCAGTACGAGCACCGAGCATCGCTGCGGGATTTCTCGTTACGGGAGGCCATCGACCGAGTGTTTACGGCCGTACGTGCCGCCCGCTATCAGTCCATGTCACCGTGCCGCACCTGTGCAATCTATAAGTTTTGCGACAAGAAGCCTGACGAGGCGCGCCGGGAGTGCGGCTCCGTTGAAGCCCCCATTGCCTACAACTGTGATCTCGCGGTCGGACGGGCGACTGCGCTGACAGGAACTCCGGTTCCCCATCCACTCCAAGAATTGATCAACCTGAGAGGGACGGACGAGTGACGACCAAAAAATCCTACACTGCCCCTCAACTCTTTGAGGTGGCTCTGGACAAGGAGCAGGCTGTCCTTAGTGCTTGCAGCCTAACAGCGAGGACATTATCAAACAGCATGCCCGGCGGTTGCCGGCCTGGCGGCGCCGGCAATTGCAAATCCCACTCGGGTGCCGCCGGTCGTGACAGCGGTCCCCGTGCCTCCTGAGCAAGGTAGAAACGAGGGTGGCCGATCTCATGGCAACAGCATTGCATCGTGTCGAGCGAGGCTTGTCCATCTGCTACCGCGGATACGTCAGGCGCAGTTCAATATCTCCGATAGGATCGATCCATAAGCAGGACGCGCTCGGCTGCACCACACTGTTCGAGATGAATCTCGATGGCCCAACAAGCATGTAAGCTGGCGGAGATCCCCCGATTCATCATCGCGGCCCTCACGATCCAGAGGTTCTCCCAGTGAACCTGACGCTTTCCATCGGCGGCTCTATCATCTCCATACGAGAACTGAACGGCTATCCGACGTTGGCTTGGCCGCTGCCGCCATTCGAACCATTCCTTTTCGACGATCCCCGGTCGGTGGATCTGCGTGTGGATCTGGAGTTAGTACCGAATCTTCCGGCCGGAAATGGCGGTACCCTTCGATTCGATGCAGGACATGGGCTGTGGAGGCTCTTTGAGACTGAAGCCGGGCTCATGCTGGAAAGCCTTCACACCGCCACTCATCAGCCGCGCGCCCGAGCCCTTGTGTCCCAGGATTACAGAACGGTGCGAGCGTGGATGTTGCCGGAACCATTCGACGGCGAGGTTGGCTGGTGCCCCATGTACCTCTTCAATCCTCTCATCGAAGTGTGTTTCGTGTCTCGGCTGGCTCTCGATCACGGGGTGCTGCTGCACGCATCGGGGCTGCTCCATCGGGGTCACGGGTTCGCCTTCGTAGGCCCGTCGGGTGCCGGCAAATCCACCATCGCCCGATGGTTTGCCGCGGCAGGTGCAAAGGTGCTCAGCGACGAGCGCATCCTTCTGCGCCGCCGCAACGGTGCGATTGACATCTGGGGCACTCCCTGGGTCGGTTCCGGAGAATTTGCCGCCAACGCTCGAGGCGAACTGACCTCGCTCTATACGATCGCCCACGGAAACGGACACCACGTCTTCCATGCCTTGCAACCGGGACAAGTCCTTCCCATACTCATCCAGCAGACGATTCTTCCGCAGTGGGATCGAGGTCTCATGGAACGGACCCTGGACACGCTTGAGGCGCTCGCGTCGACTATGCCCTGCGATCGGCTGGCCGCCCTGAATCGAGCCGACGTGGTCGACGTCGTCCACGCACGCACATCCTGTCCGACCGGAGCCGCACGATGAAGCGAATCGAGGCCGAGTCCTTTCGTTCCCAGCTAGCCTTGAAAACCGCAAGCGTCCGGCACCCCGAGGGAGTGACATTCGAGTTGACGTATGGATGCAATCTCCGATGTCTCCACTGCTTCAACCCGACCCACCGCGCCCTTCCAAACGAACTGCCAACCGCCGAGGTCCATCGGATCGTGGAACAACTCGCCGCCTTTAACGTCCTCACGGTCACCTTTACCGGTGGGGAGCCCACCATTCGCCCCGATATTGGGCCCATACTCCGACATGCGCGAAAACAAGGGTTGCTGCTCCGGCTCCTGACGAACGCGACGCGAATGACTGCTTCGTTGATCGAGACCCTCCAGCAGGTCGCCACCGAGCAAATATACGTATCTATATACGGTGCGACGCAATATACGTACGACCGAATGACCGGAGCACCCGGTGGTTATGCGGCCTTTCGCCGCGGCCTTGACCTGCTGGCTGGCTCCGCCCTGCCGGTTGTGGTCCGGATGCCTGTCACAACGATCAACCAGCACGAAGTGCTGGCCTGCAAATCGCTCATCGAGCACTATCGCTTCAAGTTTCAGTATTGCTTCGACGTGACCCCGACGGTGAGCGGGAATCTTATTCCGCTGAGTTACCGTCTCTCGCCCGAGGACAAAATTCGGCTCGATGGCGAGCTGCTGGGGGCACGGGAGATCTCAGGGTGGGACACCCCGTGCACGGCAAGTCCGGACTTCATCGACTGCGCCTGCGGTAAAACCCGCTTTGCCATTACCCCGTACGGGGAAATGAACCTGTGCACGGTGTTTCCAATTCCTCGCTATGACCTTCGCACCGGAACGATCGCGGAGGGATGGGAGGTGCTGAAGCGGACGGTTGACGAAGCGCGCTCGAACGAGCATGACCAATGTCCCGCATGCGAGGTTCGACCGCATTGCCGACAAGGACGAGTCGATGCCTGGCTGGAAACAGGTGACATGAGTCCCTGCCTGCCTCACTTCAAGCGGTGGGCCGAAGCGGAGTCCCGAGCCCATGCCCTTCTCGACCCTCGACAGGCTCGCTGATCGCTACGCCGACGTCAGCCTGTCCAACCAACGGATGCTGCGGACCTTCGCGGCAGTCGCCGGCCAGTTACGTGCCCAAAGGATTCGGTTTCTGATCCTCAAAGGCGGGGATCTCCTCACCCGTTTATATGGACATTTCGGCAGCCGGCCATTGGCGGATATCGATCTCCTGCTCGATGGAAACTCTATTCCGGCGCTTCACACACTGATGCTGGAAAATGCATTCCTCCCTCAGCTCGATGGCAATCCCGCCTATCGTTCCTCGGACGGATCGTTGGCCTTGGATGTGTGCACAGACATCTGGTATCTGCCCGATGCGAAGGAACTCTGGGCACGGGCCACGCGTAGGACCGTCAATGGAACGGACGTCTGCGCGATGGGGAGTACGGATCTGCTCATTTACCTGATTCTTTATGCTGTGGTTCACCGTGGGACCGTATCCGGGACATTACACTCGGATCTCCAACTTCTTCTCCGGAAGGAACCGCCGGACTGGGAGCTGCTCCTGGATCTGGCTTCGGCCCCTCACATCCGTATCCCGCTATACACCGGTCTCAACATATTGATCCCGGATCTAGTTCCTCCCAGCGTACTCTCCACCCTGGCACCCACATCTTGCGTCGACCACGCCCGCTGCCGGTTGCTGACCCAACTCGTGGTTGGTCGTCCGATACCCGATCTTGGACATTTTTTGCTCTGGTTGTTTGCACCCCAGGGTCATCGATGGCAGTATCTCCTGAAAAGACTGTTCCCCTCCAAGGAGTTTCTTGCGTGGCGATACGGAACCAAAGCGTCCGCGGGTACGGCGGTGCGGCTGTTTCGCGTGGCCAGCCTCTCATCCAACGCGACAAGACTCCTGACCCGCATCACAGGACGCCTCGTAACGGGAGGTGCGTCGTCGTATGATCGCGTTCCTTGACTCCCATCAGAGACCACGACCTTTGACCCTGGCACAGATCCCTGCGGTTGCTTGGACATGGTCAACGACCGACACCGTGGAATTCTCCGTCACGGGGTGGAGCATGTTTCCAACGCTGATGAAAGGAGACCGGCTGGTCATCGAATGGCTCCCACCTCCGGATGACGATGAGCACGTCGGTATTTGCGCGGGCGATCTGCTCTTGTATGTGACGCACGACCAACTCTGTTGCCACCGTGCCCTGCAACGAACGACAACCGGCGACTGGATCGCCCGCGGCGACGCCACGACAGGCACCGGCGAGGTCGTGCCTCGCCAAGCCGTACGAGGCAAAGTCACCCGCATCCTCCGGGGAACAAGCTCTTTTGCCCCCGACGCTCCTCCCCTCGCACGCAGAATCGACCGTGCTCGCCGGGCTGTCGATCTTCGACTACAAACCTATGTAGGCGTTGCCCGCAAAGCCGTACGCGCCAGCCTGATCGCAGTGTTGACCATCCCTTCCGTTTGCCGAGTTGTTCGCGCACAGATCACCGTTCGAACGAGCACCTACCCGGACACGCTCGAAGCCCGATGGGGCCGCGTGACTCTGGGAACGTGGCATTGTCCCAGCCGCACTCTGACACAGAGAACCTGGACGGATTCGCTCCGGCTCAACGACGTCTTCTCACACTGGTCCACCTAGCAACGGACATATTGGCGTCTTCCTCCTCCTGCGCCTATCGCTATCCGCGCGGCTTCGCCGTCAAATGTGAATCCAATTTGTCGTTCACGGGAGCAATGCTATCATGTCGTCCGTTACGGCATCGTGGATTCAAAGCACCCAGTACCAGATGGACGACACCGAATCGGATTCCCCACTCGACGAGCAACTGCTGGCTCGAGTCGCAAAGGGTGATCTGGAGGCTTTCGGGCGGCTTTACGACACGTCGAGTTGCCTGCTGTTTACCCTTGCGTTACGGATACTCGGACAGCGTGACGAAGCCGCCGACATTCTCCAAGACGTCTATTCGGAGATTTGGCGTAAGGCCGCGCGGTACGACATTTCTCGCGGAACGCCGATGGCCTGGTTGGTTGCCATGACCCGTACGCGTGCGATTGAACGGGCTCGAGCCCGTGCGCATCGATCCGGAGCGCGACCGACCGTTCAGGATAAGAACTTGGTGCCCATCATCGACCTGGTCACCGGGCCTACGGACCATCCGGCCGAAGTAGAACGTCGCCATCGCGCGAGTCGGGCATACCAAGGACTACCCGATGAATCGCGTCAAGCCCTCGAGTGGGCGTATTTCGACGGGCTGACCTATCTGGACATCGCCTCCCGTCTCAACGAACCCCCTGGCACCATCAAGCAGCGAATTCGGGCTGGGATGCAGCAGTTCCGCACCGGACTCCAGTCGACCGACGACGCATCGCCCCGCTATGGTACATGAGGAACTGGTCGAAACGCTGTCCCTCTACGCATCCGGCGCTCTTGACCGCGCGGAACGCCAGGAAATCGATACCCACCTCCTCACCGGCTGCCCGGTCTGTCATGCCGGTTTGAAGGAATTTCAGGCTGTCGCTGCGGCCATACCCTATGCGCTGCCACCGGTCGCCCCTCCGCGGCCCCTCAAGACTAAGATTGTCGCACCGCGCCCCCCGTCTCAACCCGTGGCCGAAATCCAAAGACGCCCTCATCAGCCGAGTCTTGAGCCCGGCGAATGGATGAAACATCTGTTTCCGCCCACTCCACGATTTCCCGACTGCACCCCGCCTGTCTTCGGCATACTTGGGGCGGTCTTCATAGTCAGCTTCCTGTACATGGGGTATGCCGCCTACGTTCGTACGACAGCGGACTCCGCAGCCACGGCATCACTTCAGAGCGAGCTGCGCCATGCGAAAGAACGACTGGTCGAGATAGAATCACACCTCCACCAGCGCGACGCCGCCCTGGCGGAAGTGAGGACTGCGTCGGCAAAAAGGGATACGGCTGCGAATGAACTGCGGGAAACCGTCATCCTGCGGGAAGCGGAATTGGATGATCTACGAAACCAGCTCGCACAACTCGGGCAGGATTCCGCGGCCCTGAAACGATCGCGTGCGCAATTTGCAGAGATTGCCACGCTGTTTCGCTCGCCCACCGTTCGTGTCATTCCGATGCAGGGAGTGGATGCGACCCCGGGAACTGCCGGCCTTGTGCTCTATGAACCATCGAGAGGCAAGGCGTTCCTCTACGCGTACAATCTGCCGCCCCCTCCACCAGGGTCGACCTATCAACTGTGGGCCATTGACGTAAAGCCCATCAACGCCGGCATCTTCGGGGTCGATCAAGGGCGGAAGGCCCGCCTCGCCGTGAACGGGCTATCGGCCATCGCTGGCATCACCAAGTTTGCCGTGACGCTGGAAACCGGTCGCGGAGCGACCGAGCCCACGGGATCGACCTACCTCATCGGGACTCCATAGTCCATTTCCATGTCAGCGGGCCTGTTCCGGTATGAGATCGCTATGCTATGGTCCGCCTCACCGCAAACAAGTAGCTATTTGCGGCCATCGTGGGGAGCTTGGCGGCATGCACTCAGAAACGGATCGGGATCGCACGTTCATGGACGAAGCTCTACGCGAAGCGACGCGTGCCGCTGCCGCCGGGGAAGTGCCCATCGGAGCCGTGCTCGTGCACGAACACCGGATTATAGCTCGCGCGCACAACCTCAGAGAAAGCCGTCAGGACCCCACCGCTCATGCCGAATTGATCGTGATCCGCGAGGCGGCCGCGCTGCTCGGGACATGGCGGCTGCTCGACACGACATTGTATGTCACCCTTGAACCATGCGCGATGTGTGCTGGAGCAGCGGTGCTCTCCCGCATTCCACGGTTGGTCTTCGCGGCCTTCGACCCCAAGGCCGGCGCATGCGGATCGCTCTATAACCTGGTTCAGGACCCGCGGTTGAATCACCGCGTGCAGGTGCTCACCCGACTTGGTGAGGAAGAGAGTCAGATACTCCTTCAGTCGTTCTTCCGTGGCCTTCGGGATTCTGGAACCGGCCCGTCGTGACCCATGTGTCCCTCGATCAAAGCATTGAGGAATGCCCGTGACGCATCCACGCATCGATACGTCCACTCCCGACCTTCGGCGCTGATCGCCGCAAGGTACTGAGGATACGGCCCGAGGTAGGCGACGTGCCATGGACTCACATGATCGTTCTCGGCACAATGCACGATCGCGCTCGCGGCACCCGGTTGATACTCGACGACACACCGATCCAGCGCCCCCGACAGCCCCAGCCCCGTAGCCTTCAGCACGGCTTCCTTCGCAGTCCAGTAATGAAAGAACGCCTCCGTTCGGCCGTCCTCTGGAAGCGTATCGAGTCGCGTTGCCTCATTCGCATGGAAGAATCGATGAGCGACCTCCGAGGCATGCATCGGCCGACCAAGATACTCCAGATCGATTCCGACTCGGAGATGGTGAGACAGCGCCACAACGACGGCCTCGTGTGAATGAGCGAGACTCCACCGAAGCCCGCCAGGGCCGTGGGATGGTCCGAGAATAGGTCTGCCTGATGCTTCGAGAACAATGTCCACACGAGCAGGATCGCAGCGTATATATCGCCCGAGTAAGAGTCGCAGAATCCCTCGCGACAGCACGAATCGCTCCCGCACGCGAAGGTGACTTGTGCCCGCAACTCGCGCGGATTCACCAGGAGCCAGCCATCGCTCGAAGGTCGTGGTGAACTCCCGCACAGAGGTCCATTCGGCCTTGAATACGCACAATTCGGCTCCACTCAGCGCAGGCGGGAAGGAAAGAGTTTCCCATATCGTCTCCATTGAATTATCCAGGGTTTTTCCGTCCCACTTACAGCGATCTCATCCTTGACCATTAAGGTTTTTCTTTGAAAATCCTAAGCCATCACGGTAAGCTCCACCACTTCGACGGCTTGGATGGAGAGGTGACGGAGTGGCCGAACGTGCCGGTCTCGAAAACCGGTGTCTGGGCAACTGGACCGTGGGTTCAAATCCCACCCTCTCCGCCATATGTAAATGCCGATCTTAATCTTAGAGTGGCTAGCTATTGAATCGTCAACCTCCGGCAGAAATCGCACGTGACGTTTCTCATTCTATCTATGTTACTTGGTGAATTCTCCTCGATAGTTTTCTAAGTCAGGTCTACGCACTTCTCTAACTCCACATCCCTTCAACGCCTTCATCCCCTTCCCCTCAAATCGCTCCCATTCCTTGGCTAATATAGCCAGCCCGCTTACAACGTGTCCTGCCCTCCAATTGACAAGAGAAGGTTTCTTGCTATCCTTCTCAAGAGTGACAAAGGCAACTGCTAACTGCCTAGAAATCCAAGGCATTGTCGAGCTGGAAGGATCTAGGACAATACAAACACTAGAAATGGTCACGACCGATGGTCAGGTTCGAAGCCATCTACAGGTACTCGCACCCCCCGAATTATCCTCTCGTGCCACCTCTGGGGCATTGCGGTCTTTCATCTGTGCGACGTAAAGCAGAAGACGAAAGGATGAGTCCCTAGCGACACAATGCACCGACACGAACCACACACGTCACCGTTGAGGGCCTCTTTGCACATTGAGTCGCCGTAGCAGTCCCGATTTTAGTCGCACCGGGGGGTTCACATGGCACGCATCCAGAACATCGATGAAGCTGCCAAGAGGAGCCGGTCACGTCCCACACACCTGAAGACCGGTACTCTCGAAACGTGCGCGGCAGGTAATTCAGCTCCTTCCTTCATTCAGTCCGCCTTGTCCCCAATCGACTCCTGCGGCGGGATAGCCCGAGTTGGATGCACTCCAACGAATCTGTCTGAACTCGCTCTCATAGCACTGGCAGCTGTCAGTGCCCCGTTCCGTCCATCCACCCCCTACCGGGAGAAATGGAGTTCCACATGAAACGAGTCATCGTCATGGGGTGTCTAGTGAGTACTTTCCTCCTGTTCCTCATCCTGGTGATAAGCATGCTTGATGTCGTTCCAATGTCAATTTCTCAATCGCCCACTACCACGGCGTTTCGCTGTTCGGCTGAAGGCGCGCGTTGTTTCCCGTGAACCTGTTGCCGATGATGTGAGATCAAGCAAAAGTGATCGCTTGAGACGGTTAGGCAGATCGACCAACATCGGCCAATAGTCTGCGGTGGGTGAGCAAGCGACGGGTTTGTGAGTGGCGAGAGTTGAAGCGGCTCTCTCCTACGTTGAAGACCCCCTTTGCCCTGCCGTGTGCAAACCGGCTACCTGTACACCCCATGTGGGCCCTACTCTTCTGGATACCGACTGGTTGAAGCTCCGTACGGAGTAGTGATGGCCCAGGACTGTCATCGCAAGTGCGTAACCGTTGGGCCTCGTGCCCCTCACACGCCATACAACTCGATGCGATAGTTGGAAGTGGATCATCTTCGCTCTCAGATCATGCATCCTGCAATTCCCGATCAGATTGCTCTCGAAACTGGTGTCTGGGCAACTGGACCGTGGGTTCAAGGCCCGCTCTCTCCGCCATACCATACTCACCTACTCTTAACATTGACGGCATAACCGATCCTCACTTCCTCTCCAAAACCTTCTGTCTTTGTAACATGCACTGTTCACTAGTGTACTTAAGCCATCCACCTCTAGGCATAGTCAATGAAGCCGGTGCTTTCGCCTGATTGAATCGCAGCGCCGGCCATTCTCATCATGCTCTACGGTCGCCCTCCTATACGGCATTGCGTGTCTTTACCAAGGGACTCGCGCTGATCGTAGACGGCTCAAGTCCAGTTGCACGCATTGTCAAAATAGGTCTATATGATTCTACGCACAAGGAATGCGTCCATACTCGACTACGAGAGTCTACGCTGCTATGGTTCACAGTGTGATGCCGCACAGCGAGGACGAAGTAATCCGCTTGAAACTCCTGCACCTCGTACAGAAGCGTGGTGGTGCAATGACTCACGAGGACGCCGCTCAGATCGAATCGAGCATCACGACCATAACCTCACATATCGGCATGCTCGTGAAGGAAGGCTACTTGTACGATGACAAAGCACGTGGTGTCTATCGTCTCACTGAACGAGGCGGACACGAACTGATGCGGCTGATGAGAGCACGGGATTTGACCTGGAGAAAAGGCCGGACTTAACGAAAGGCGGCAAGACAACCGACCTCCCGCAGTAGTGTGCCATCCTACTCTCCGCACAGTAATGGCATGAGCCACTCGGTCCCTACCCACGTTTCTGATAGCATGCAGAAGAGCTGGTCTTGGGACGTGATTCTTCGCCTATTCAGGCGACTTCTTCAGACCAAAAGCAGGCAAGAGACTGAAACCGCATAGAAGCAAAGGGCCGTGTATCAAGCTAGATACGTTCGGATGTATCCGAACTGATACAAATTCAATCTCAAGAGGTAATAAATACGTGCAATTTGATCACGTAACACATTGAATGACATGGAGCACTTCTCACTCCCTCGCCCACACTTTCTGACCCCCGTCGCGCATCCCTCTTGCTCAACCTATCAATCATCATCCATCGGGGCATGCCTTCATGCGCCAGCGCGTCGTAGAATTCGTAGAAGTGGATGTTGTTCCTTCCTGTTATCAATCCTGCTCACCTAGAAAAACAAGAATCTGTATTGATCGATTAGTCTCTGAGGAACCCTGGGAGGACCTAGTCCGGATCTCCCTTATGCTTCTCAACATGTACGCCGCCATTCCCTGTTCACCAGTACATGCGGCAGAAGAGCCAACAGCGACGGGTGAAGTTCTGGAACTCATGCAGGAAGAGGAGTCAGTGAGTGTCGCTTCCCGGTACGAGCAGCCGATCTCTCAAACACCATCCAATGTCTATGTGATCACCGATGAAGATATCCGGCAGTCGGGTGCGATAGATATTCCGACCATTCTAAGGCGCATCCCCGGCATGGAAGTCATGCAGGTCAACGGGGCAGATTTCAACGTGAGTGTCCGAGGAGACAATCAGATCCAAGCCAATAAACTGCTGGTCATGGTGGATGGTCGCATCATCTATCTCGACCAACAGGGCACAGTGTTGTGGAAGGTACTCCCTATAACATTGCCGGAGATCAAACGGATTGAGGTTATGAAAGGCCCTGCCTCCGCGGTGTGGGGATTTAACGCATTTGATGGGGTAGTGAACATCATCACGAAATCACCTGAAGAAATGAAGGGATCCACACTGCAGTTTGGCGGAGGAAACTTCGGCACGATCATGGCATCAGCCATCCAAGCTGGTACGGTCGACAAGTTTGGCTATCGTTTATCGATTGCTCACAATCAGAACTCTCAATGGCAGAACAATCATGCGCTCGCGTTTCGAGACAATCTATTTAATGCCCACACCGAGTACGCCGTAACGAGCACGTCAAAACTCTTCCTAGCTGGCGGTCTAGTGGATTCCAATCGATTTGACGGACAGATCTCACAGGACACTATCTCTTCCGGTACACCATTTTTTGGATACGCATATGCTGGATATGAAGGTCCGAGCTTCTTTCTACGCGCATTCTGGAATAGATACGATAATACAAGTATTACCCATTTCAACCCGCTCCTAGCACCATTTCTACAGCTGAAAACACTGAGCGGAGGAATTCCCACAACGGCTTCGGCTGACACCTACAACGTCGATGCCCAACATTCGCTACAACTGTTTCCGGCCAATCGCTTGACCTATGGATTGAACTACAGGCACAACACCTTCTCTAGCAATGCCATATCGCAATTTACACGCGAGAATCGATTGGGGCTATTCGTCCAAGATGAATGGAAGATGACGCAGATAGTAACCCTAGCTGCAGGAGTGAGATATGACATTGACACCTTCATCGATCCCACAATCAGTCCTCGGGTCGCTCTCTTGGTCAGCCCTGTCCCCGATCATACATTCCGCATCTCAGGATCGGTGGCTTACCGCCCGCCTACAATGTTCGAGACGAATCAGGCACTCCTGGTGACCACGGTATTGCCAGGCCCCCCAACTGCGGTATTGGGAAATTCCAATTTAGACCCTGAGCAAATCATCTCGTACGAGGCAGACTACCAGGGTTGGTTTCTGATGCATCGACTAAGGGCACGTGGAGCTATCTTTTTCAATCACATTTCAGACCTAATTAGCACACGAGACCAATCTCCAACACTTGCAATTCAGGTGAACGACCCGGGCTCAGCCGATGTCTACGGAGGGGAAATTGGCGTGGAGTTTCTGGCCACCAAATGGCTAAGCGGGTTTGCCAATTATTCTTACCAGGAGATCCATCAGACCTTTACCGGCCGCGTCCAACGTGCAGGACCTCACAGCAAGTTCAACATTGGGATCCGAGGCGACTGGGAGAATGGGATCAGCGCTGAAGCACTCTATCATTACTACGGGTCGGTCATATATCCCATGGGCCAATCATTTCAGACGTTCTCCTCGTTAGGATTAGTGCAACCGCCGGATCCGACCGTCGGGAGCTACAATCTTCTTAACCTCCGAGGCGCCTACAAATTTTGGCGGCAAAAGGCTTCATCGGGTTATACGCGAGAAGCGGAGGTGGCGATGTCAGTTTTCAATGCCCTCGACGACAAGGCCAAAGAGTACCCTCTCGGCGAGGAGATCGGTCGCCGTTTCATGGGTTGGCTCACGGTCAGGTTCTAGGGATTCTGAATAGCAAGAACTTCCCTGCCCCCTAGTTCGTAGTCACATGCCGTCAAGCGGCTGTGATCACCGTTGCAACGGTTGCAAGCGATCCCCAGGTCCATATAGGATTCTCGTGATGATTCCGAAGCAAACGCCTAAGAGCCCCACGGTATCGCAAGGAGACGACACATGCTTGCTTACGAACTTCTACGAAAAGAAGGCATCTTGCTCGTTCGACCGCAGGGACCGATCCAAGCCGGAGACTTCGAAGCGGTGGCGACAGTTGTTGACCCCTACATCGAACAAGCGGGACGCCTCAGGGGCGTGTTGATCGAAGCGCCGTCGTTCCCCGGGTGGGATAGCTTCGGGGCTCTGCTGTCACACCTGCGATTCGTCCGCGACCATCATTGATCGATCGGAAAAATCGCGGCGGTCTCGGACAGTGCGGTCCTGTCGATCGCCCCGCAGATTGCCAAGCACTTCGTCAAAGCCGAGTTTCGCCACTTCAACGCATCCGAACGGGACGCCGCCATGGCGTGGCTACGCCAGTGAGAGACGCGAGGCCGGCAGGTTTCGCTCGTTCGCCTCACCAGGAATTTAGGACCCGCTCACTTGGTCTCCCCTAGGCTTCGCTCGTACAGCAAGACCTTCCAACCATCCTCTTCACTCAAGAACTGTCCGACAATAGGCAGCATCCCCGTCCCCGGGACTTTTCCTGATTGTCCAAGGCTGCCGTTCTTGAGCACCCACATCATCTCCCCAGGAGTGCGCAATTTCCTGAACTTGGGATTGGTGAAATCCCTCGGCTTGATCGGGAGGATCTTTGCCGCGCCACCATCGCCCTTGCCCTCGGAACCGTGGCATTGAAAGCAGGTTCCACGTCCGAGGAAGATGGCCTTGCCCTCGGCCAGAATCTCCGGCGTGGGCTCAAACGGGGAACGGAGCGCCTTGGCTTCGGCGAGTTGATCACCAGGAACTCTTGGAATGGAAATGTCATATTCACCGCCTGCTTGCCCGTACCCCGCTGGAGGAACGGCCCAAACGGGTCCGGCAGCCATGATTGAGAGCACAAGAACGAGACGCGAGGGTATGACGTGCATCGATGTCTCCTTTCACATGGACTGTTGTCGTCGTCAGTGTCCCTTCGTTCAGATCATTACCCACTGAGCCGCCGCACGGGGAATCGGATCCTTCAAGCCGCACACTGCACACAGGACAACGGTTCGGCGGGTTATGCGAGCGGGGATTCTATTCTGTGTAGGAGTGCCCTCCGCAGCTCCAACATCGCCAGGGTATCACGCGCACAGTATGCGCGCAGTGCAGCGGCGATGCGGTCCCGTTCAACCCAGTCCTGCATCTCGAACGCCATACGCAGGTATTCCCTGGCTGCAGTCGCTCCATTGCGTATCGCCAGGTCGGCATAGGAGAGCGACGGAAGGATGGCCGGCAAGACCGCTTTGAGCGAATAGGACCCGTTGAAATCCGGATGGTAGTAATGCGTCTGTAAGACCTCGCAGAAATCCCAGAGCCGTTTTTGGACCGCGCCGATGGCCGTCTTCCTTCGGGGGTACCGTTCGGCGAGCGCGTCGAGCACGGCATGCTCAAAAGTAGAATACACGCAGATTGTTCCGGCTTCACCAAGTGATTCCAGTAGTCGCTCCACCAATTCCTCGCGTGGATCCTCGATTCCGGACGACAGATACTCATGATGGATGATCTCACCGGTTTCCGATTCGATATGATTGGACCACTGCACCGGCACAGTTTGGTAAGGACACGTCCCGGGAAATCGGGGGACGGCCGGCATGATCGTTTCGAAATCCAGATGATGGACGGGATAGCGCACCTTCCGCAGGACCCTCACCAGTTCCGAGCTGCGCCATTCCACATTAGCCCGTACTCGCTCCTGGAGAGGGGTCAGTCGGATCCCGGGCGGGAGCGCGTCGATGCTGTCGATGCCCTGCTCGAATAACTCTTGCAGGTTGCGGAGGTTGCCTGGCAAATGATGGAGCCATCGCGACGACTTCTCCTTCGTGCATTGCACCCAGTACGGACACGCGTAAGGGCTATGGCAATGCTGCCCCGGCTCAATCAAGGGTGGAGCCGGCTGGTCGAGCAGGGTCACCATCCGTTGAACGCGCGCGGGAAGCATCACGAGGCGTGCGGCAACTTCTTCGGAGACGTCTCGAATCGTAAACAATTGATCCAGGTCCAGCGGTTCCCCGGCAAACACGTATTGTGTATTCACGTGCATTATGCTGGCCTGCAGAACTGAGAGACCGGCACCCTGCAGGACATGCATTTGGAGCGCCAGATCGTCGAGATGAATGTCCTTTTTTCGAGTCGACGACTTGACTTCGATGACGCGCCAGCCGACCGTCGTGCCGGCCTCACCCACGATACGCTCTAGGATGTCGGTGCGAATCAAAATGCCGTGTGCGACAACCGCCGCTTCGAAAATCGCCGGGATGCGGTCGTCGGCCAAGAGTCGCGTCGTCCACTCCAACGCCTGTTGAGTCTGTCGATGCCCAGCGTCAACGAGCACGCCGCCTGGGAAACGTGCTCGCGCCAAGACGCCGATGTCCGTGCCCGAATCCAGAATGGCGCGGGTCTCCTCATCGGGAGGGGTTGCCAAGAAAGGGGCGTGCGTCTCCAAGTACACCCGTTTGTCGCATTGGAGACCCGAAAGATAGCGGGACTTCGAAAGCCGTTGCATATTGGGATCCCACCGGCACGGACGCGAAACGAATGCAGACTTTACGTGCGTCCTGCACCAAGCTACAAAAGGGGTGCACGACTTGTCCAGCCGTCTCGTCCATGATTGCACGTACCCGCCATATTCGCTGGTCGGTGTTATCGCTGGCCCTTCCGGTGACCGCCAGCAGCCTGCTGCAACGAGCGGAAGGCATCCTCAGCGTGTTCCTGGTCGGCGGCCTCGGGCCCGAAGCCATTGCCGCGGTCGGACTGAGTCAACTGCTGATTTTTATCGCGACCACCCTCTTGGGTGGATTTTCGGTCAGTGGTACGGTCGTGATCGCCCAACTCGTTGGCGCTCGACGAACGCAGGAAGCCAAGTTCGCGGCCTCACAGTGTTGTGTGGGCTGATCATGTCCGCTCTGCTCGCGGTAGCCGGCTGGTGGTGGGCACCCGGCCTCATGCAGTTGCTTGGGGCGGACGAGGCCGTGATCGCATTGGCAACTCCGTATGCCACGTTGATGTTCCTTATTCTCCCCGTAACGGTGACGATCTATATTCTCTCCGCGATTCTTCAGGGCACCGGTGACACGAGGACGCCCGCGCTCTGCCTCCTCATGGTCAATCTGCTCTACTTCAGCCTGGCCATCAGCCTCATCTATGGGAGCCGTTATTGGCCGATGATGGGAATTCGCGGGGCCGCAGTCGGGGCCGGCCTCGCCGAGAGCGTTGGGGTCACCTTTCTCCTGTGGCGTTGCCGCAGCCTGCTGCGCAGACCAGCGCACGTTCGCTGGGACTTGCTGCGGTCAGCCTGGCAGATCGGCGCACCGGCCTCTGGCGAACGTGTCGTTCAGCAGGCCGGCATTCTGCTCTATACGAAACTGGTCATTGGGTACGGCACGGTGGCCTACGCCGCTCACCAAGTGGGGCTCTCGATTGAGGCGCTGTCGTTTCTGCCAGGCTATGGATTCGCAGTCGCCGCGGCCGCCATGGTGGGCCAGAGTATTGGCGCCGGGAAATACCAGCGCGCGAAGATGGAAAATTGGGAAGCCAACCGGCAAGCCGCCCTGATGATGGCGACCATGGGCCTGGTGTTTTTCTTTTTTCCCTACGGCCTGCTCCGCGCCTTCACGAACGATCCTCTCGTTCTGTCGCTCGGCACGTCGTTTCTCAAGATCGTCGCCCTGATTCAGATTCCGCTCGCGCTGACGATGGTCATCTGCGGATCCCTACGCGGAGCGGGGGACACCCGATTTATCATGGGCACGACCTTTGTCGGCATGTGGGGAGTGCGACTTCCCGCCGCCTATGTCGCGGTGCAGCTCTTTCCGGAGACGGTGCTCGCCGTCTGGTGGGGTCTGGTGGCGGATTGGACGGTTCGGATGCTGCTCGTGCTCTGGCGCTATCGGTCCGAGCGTTGGCGGGAGATACGCGTCCTCCCCTCCTCCCCATCGTAATACGCCCCAACGAGTTGGGGGGCGTGACTAACGAGAAAACTGCGCGTCGTACAATCCCGCATACAGACCTCGCAGGTTCATCAGAACCTCGTGCGTGCCCTGCTCCACCACCTGACCGTGATCCACGACCACAATGCGATCGACGTCGTGTAGGGTGGACAGTCGATGCGCGATGATGAACGTCGTTCGTCCCTTCGTCAGTTCCCCTAAGGCTTCGCGAATCTGAACCTCCGTCTCGGTATCGATATTGGACGTCGCTTCGTCGAAGATGACGATGGGCGGATCCTTGAGCAGGACGCGGGCTATCGAGACGCGCTGTTTTTGTCCCACCGACAATTTCACTCCCCGCTCGCCGATCCAGGTTTGGTAGCCTTCCGGAAGCGCACGAATGA
Source organism: Nitrospira sp. (assembly GCA_036984305.1). Classification (NCBI taxonomy): domain Bacteria; kingdom Pseudomonadati; phylum Nitrospirota; class Nitrospiria; order Nitrospirales; family Nitrospiraceae; genus Nitrospira; species Nitrospira sp. The sequence goes on along the minus strand of BQWY01000001.1, from coordinate 1,771,655 downwards.
AGTCGTGCGCCCGTGCGGTCCGCGCGACACTTTCGATCCGTGACTGATCCGCCGAAAGGTCGCCATAGGCGATATTGTCGCCGACCGTGCCGTTGAAGAGAAACGGCTCCTGCTGGACCAACCCGATTTGACTGCGCAGGAAGGCCAGAGGCAGATCGCGCAGATCGTAGCCATCGATGGTGATGGCCCCGCTCCTGACGTCGTAGAACCGCATCAGCAGCTTCATGAGCGTGCTTTTGCCGGCTCCGCTCGGCCCCACCAGCGCCACCCGTTCCCCTGCGTTCACCGTCAGGGCCACGTCACGGAGCGTCGGCACATCGGAGCGGTAGTGAAAATACACGCCTGCGAATTCCACGTCACCGCACAGCCGGGAGGCGGGGGCACGCACCCCAGGCCGATCCTCGACGTCCGGGATCGCGTCCAAAATCTCGAACACCCGCTCGCTGGCCGCCAGTGCATGCTGCAGCATGTGGTTCACGGAGTGAATTTGATTGATCGGTAGGTAAAACAGCGCCAGATAGCTCAGGAAGAGGACCAACTCGCCTAAGGTCAGACGCCCCGCCAAGACTTCGCTCGAGCCGTACCACAAGATCAGCACCGTTCCCATGCTTCCCGCAAAGATCATGCTCGGGGAATAGACGGACCACAGGTACATGGCGTTGAGGTTGCTGCGACTGTAATTCAGGCTGAGCCGGTCGAAACGGTCTTGCTCGTAAGCCTGACGATTGAACCCCATCGACTCTCGAATGCCGGAGAGGGCGTCCTGCAGATAGGCGCTCAAGTCCGCCAACCCTTTACGCACGTGCTGATAATAGCCATGCACGCGCCGCGTGAAGTAGCCGGCGGAATAGACGAGCACGGGGATCGGAATCACAGCCAGCAAGGCCAGCCGCCAATTGAGGACCACCATCATCCCCATGATGCCCAACAACGTGAGGGAGGCCGTCAGAACTCCCTCCAACCCGTCGATAAAAATCCGTTCCACATGCTCGGTGTCGCTCGTGACACGCGACATGATTTCTCCGGTCGATCGGTCCTCAAAATAGCGGAGCGAGAGCTTCTGCAGCGCCGCGAACACCTGCGTTCGCAGATCGTGCACGACCTGCTGCTCCAATCGATTGTTCAGGCGAATCCGGACGGAGGCAAAGAGGTTTTTGAGCGCATAGGCCGCCACCAGCCCGGCCAGCACCCACGGTAAGAGGTTGGGCTGTTGAGCTTGTATGACGTCATCGATGACCACCTTGATGAACCAGGGGGGCACCAACTCCATGGCCGTCGCCGCACCCGCGCAGCAAATGGTTGCCACGGCAAGCCACCTGTACGGACGGAGGTAGAGAAGAACGCGTAGCAGGGGGCTCACGGAGTTCCAGTCAGAAGGCGAGGATGTAGGGATTGGACAAGACAATCATCCATCGATTCGAGGCTTCCTCGGAACATGAGGAGTTAACAATGTGTCCGGGCGTCCTCTGGAGGACGGGTATCTTTTCCGCTCCCCTCGCGTACCTCCACACGTCCGACGGCCTTGACGTTGGCGCAAAGGTCGCCGAGACCGGGCGTAATCAACCGAAACGGCCCGCCTCGAGCATCCGGAAGCGGCTGTCCTTCCACCTCGTACACCAGTAACCCATAGTCGCGCGCCTGCTTGAGCGTGAGCGTGGCTGCATACTGGCCGTCGGCGGAATGAAAGGTCACGTGGTCGGCTTGAATCGCGAGAGCCGGCACCTCGAGTAAGCCGCTCACCCGAATCGCCCTCCCGCTCATCCCGGGCATCACCGCGCTCACGTCCGGCACGTGATACTCAGATGGCAACTGCGCGATTGACTGACGATCCAACGACAACGGCTGAACCACGGCGCCATCGATGCGAATGATCCCCGGCCCCACACGTTCCCTCACTGTAATCACCTTGATCAAGGCCGTAAATGCCTCGTTGAGCGGCGTGGTGATCCCGTGCTCACGTCCCTTTTGCACAACATACCCGTTCAGGTAATCGATTTCGGTGGGGCGTCCGGCTTTCCAGTCGTCGTACATGGAGGTATGGATATCGCGCAATTCTTGCGACCACTTCACGACTCGCTCGGCCATGTCCGAGGGAAGGGGAACCTTTTGTGCCGCGGCGACGGCCATGACCTCCTCGACGAGCCCTTGGATGACGTGGGCCAACTCCGGGTGATCCAAGGCTTTGGCGACCTTGTCGTCGATGACGACCGTGAGCGGATTGAAGACGCAGTTCCAGCACATTTTTTCCCACTTGCTGCGTCGCACGTCCTTCGTCAACTGGCAGGGGATACCCGCTTGCGTGAACAACTCCTGAATACGCAGGACCCGCCCGCTCTCATGACCCATCATCTCCCCGATCGCCACGGCACCCTTCTTGTAATGATCGATCACGCCCGGCGAGGCGATTTTCGAATAGATGAACGCCACCCCCCCGACGACGCAATCTCGACCGAGGCGTGCCAAGATTCGGTCCTCGGTATCCACCCCGTTTTGCAGCGTGAGAATCGTGGTTCGGTCGGTCAGAACGGGCTCCAGTTGATCCAGCGCGCGATCGAGATCATAGGCCTTGACCGAAAGGATGATGAGATCCGGCACGGGCAACGCGCGCGGATCGTCCGCTGCTTCCGGACGGACGGTGAACGAACCTGCCGCACTGCGGACGGTCAGTCCGTCGGTTTTCACCGCCGCCAGTGTGCTCGAGCGAAGCAGAAACGACACGTTAGGATGTGTCCTCGCCAATCTGGCACCGAAGTACCCCCCGACGGATCCGGCTCCCACCATCATTACATGCTGCATGGATCCTCCTGCCAGTTGACGATCCGTCGTACTATAGCATGCCGGCAGGATCGAGATTGGCGTATAATCGCGCCGCGATGTCGAGTTCTCTCTCCGATGCCCGTCAACGTGTAAGCCGCGCACAGCGAATCGCGGTCCTGACCGGTGCCGGGATCTCTGCCGACAGCGGAGTCCCGACGTTTCGCGGTCCCGACGGCCTTTGGAGGAATTTTCGCGCCGAGGATCTGGCCACCCCCGAAGCCTTTCGACGCGACCCGCACTTGGTATGGGAATGGTATAACTGGCGGAGAGAGCTGATCGCGACCAAGTCGCCGAACGACGCCCATCTGGCGCTGGCCCAACTCGAACGACGTGCAGAGGACTATTGGCTGGTCACGCAAAATGTCGATGGCCTGCACCGTGCCGCCGGTTCGTCCCGGCTCTCCGAAATACACGGTAACATCTGGAAGGTCCGCTGCACCTCCTGCCGTTACATAGCCGACAACAGGGACGTCCCGATCGTCATCCCTCCCTCGTGCAGCGGCTGTGGCGGCCTCCTGCGACCGCACATCGTCTGGTTCGGCGAATCGCTCGCTCCCGAAGACGTCGCGCGCAGTCAGCAAGCCATCGAAACGTGCGAGGTGTTGCTCATCGTCGGAACGTCCGGGCTGGTCTACCCGGCCGCTTCGTTTGCCGCTCTCGCCCAACAAGCCGGTGCGTTCGTCATCGAAATCAATCTCGACGCCACGCCTAATTCGGGCGTGGTGGATATCGCGCTTCAGGGACGGGCGAAGGATCTCGTCCCGCTCTTGATTGAATAGTCTCCGAGCCGTCACCCCATGCGGTCCAGCACCGCGGGCAGTTCGTTCAACGAAGTGATGCGAACGACGGCCGTCCCGTCATGCCGCTCCATCGCGTGGCCTCCACGATCGAGCCAGACACCCGTCAGTCCGGCCTTGTGTGCCCCCTCCGCGTCCTCACGCAGACTGTCGCCCACATGCAGGGCTTCCTCGGGATCAAGCGCATGCTGCTCTAGAGCCCATCGAAAAATGCCCGGTGCCGGCTTGGCCGCCCGAGCCAGGCTTGAAATGGTTACCGTATCGAAGCGCTCGGCTAAGGAAAGCCCGCGCAGGACATTGAACAAGCGTGAATCGAAATTCGAGACGATGCCGAGTTCGAGCCCACGTGTCCGGAGGAGATCCAACAAGGCCACCGTCTCGGGGTACAGACGCCAGAACTCAGGACCGTCGAAGCGGTGAAAGACTTCCTCGAAGAAGTCGTCGAATCGATCGAACATCCCAACGCGATAGAACACGTTGTGCACGACGTCGAACCACCACAGCCGCTCGCAGCGCTTGATCTCCGAAGGATCGTCCACGAGAAACACCGGCGGCGGCGCATCCTGCATGGCTCGCTGAAACGCGGCCTTGAGGGCAACAACTGCATCGGGCTTTGGTCGAAAGCCGTGGCTCGTCGCCAACTCGAGATAGATTTCGGCCACGGGTCGTGCCACGGAAAACAGCGTCCCCGCAGCGTCAAAAAATACGGCGCGTATCCGTCCCTGCGTACCGTTCACGGCGCACTCCTCCCACGAGAACCGAGACCATGAGGGGCTTTTATCAGCGCCTCCTGCACTAACACGGCGAAATGACGCCTTTCTTTTGACAAAGTGAAACCCGGGTGCTAGCGTCGAATCAACATATTTTCAGGGGGATCTACTGTATGGGTACTCGTCTGTTCGTGATTGATGGTAGCCCGGCCGTACGGCGTATGGTCGAACAGGTATCCTCCAAGGAAGGTTATGAAGTCCATGCCTTTCCAGACGGACCGAGTGCCCTCCGAGCAGCAAAAAATCTCACTCCCCAAACGGTCATCGCCGACTTTCACCTCGACAAGATTACCTTCTCCAGTTTCTGTAAGGAACTCGGCAAGTTGGACAACATGGGCGAATCGTCAATCATTTCTCTCGTCGATTCGTCCGACAAGGTCGACGAGAGCACCTACCGGTCGCTCGGCGTCGCGGTGTTTTTGACCAAACCTCTCGAACCGGGAAATTTGATCGAAGCTTTGCGTGATCTCTCATCGAAGCACATCAAGAAGACCTCCCCGGCCAAGGGGAAGCGAACCTGGCCTCCGGTGACCACTTCCACGGATCTCGACGACGATGCGCCGTCCGAACTTGACGGGCACGACGATTCGACCGCCGAGGCGGTCATTCCGGATCCCGCGCCGGAAACAGCCCGCATGCCCTCCTCTGCTCCAGTTGTCCCTGCCCCGGCCACACAGTCTCAGCCAGCGCCCATTCACCTGGAGGCCGCGAGCAAGTCCTTGATCGACGCGATGGCAGCCGGTGTCGTCCCCCAAGTCACTCAGATCATCCTGACATCGTTGCCTGGACTGGTCGGCAAGGAACTCGAGCAACAGATGACCGCCCGGCTGGAGAATGCGGTTCGACAGCAGGTCTCGCTGTTGCTTTCTCCCGTCGCGTTGAGTGAGACCGTGGAACCACTAATCCGACGCGAAGCCTCCGATCTGGTTGCCAAACAACTCACTGCGCAACTGGCGACCCTGGAAGCCTCAATCCTGGGCCGTCTGGAGGAGCAGCTCAAACCGCTCGTTCAACAGGCCACCGAGGAACGGCTTCAGACCCATGCGACTGGTCTCGTCGAACAGGCGCTCCCCGGAGTCGTGCGTGAGCAGCTGCAGGACATGGATCGAATCGTGGTGAGCGCCGTGCAGGACCTCGCCGCGCCTCATGTTCGCGAAACCGTCCCGCACGTCGTCCGCGAGGCGGCCGACGCGCAGTTACCCAAGCTTGTCCAGGAACACGTTGGCTCGATCGATCGGTTGGTGGTCAACACCGTCCAGGACTTGGCCAGTTCCCAGGTCCGGGAGAAACTGGATCAGCTTGTACTCAGCGTGGCACAGGAACGAGTGGCAGAAGCCGTGAAGGAAATCGTGCCGGCGGTCGCAGAGACGCAGGTCACCAAGGAAATCCAGCGACTCAGCGTGCTGGATTGACACGAAGGTCCAGAGGCCCCCGTTCGAGCCCGGCTACCGCTTCCCCTTCTTTGCCGCAGCGCGGCGAGCACGCACCACCTTCTTCATCCGTTGCACGTTCTTGCGATGTTTGCGTCGTAGCTTACGATCCTTCTCACGTCCTCGTGCCATATCGGGTCCTCTCCAATCGAAATAGGGCAACCTCATCTCCCCATCACTGGGCCGGCGATCTATAACACAGGCCCTAGAGGGGCACAAGCATCGTTCACACGAATGCTCCTCAACAGCGACCCTTTGAGAGGGTAGAGGGTGCATGCTAAGATGCGCCCCTTATCAATCTCGAGCACTCATCCATGACCCCACGTGAACTTGCTAAAGTGTACGACCCGCATGAGGTCGAGGAGCGTTGGTACCGGCAGTGGAACGACCGAGGGTATTTTCGACCTCCCGATCAGGACAAAGCCGAGCATTATTCGATCGTCATTCCTCCTCCCAACGTCACCGGCAGTCTGCACGTTGGACACGCGCTCAACAATTCACTCCAAGACATTCTCATCCGTTGGCGCCGCATGCAGGGCCGTGACGCGTTGTGGATACCGGGGATGGACCATGCCGGCATCGCGACCCAGAACGTCGTGGAGCGTCAGTTGGCTGAGGAAGGACTCTCGCGTGAGGCCCTCGGCCGAGAGGCCTTCGTGCAGCGCGTGTGGCAGTGGAAAGAGCAATCGGGTGGGACCATTCTTCGTCAATTGCGCCGTCTCGGCGCATCCTGCGACTGGGAGCGTGCACGCTTCACGATGGACGAAGGGCTTTCCAAAGCCGTGCGCGAGGTATTCGTCCGTCTTTTCGACGACGGCCTCCTCTACCGGGGCGAGCGCCTGATCAACTGGTGCCCTCGTTGCCTCACTGCGCTGTCCGATATCGAGGTCGAGCATGAAGACACGACGGGCAAACTCTACACGATTCGCTACCCATTAGCCCATGACCCATCGCAACACTTGCTCATCGCCACGACGCGTCCGGAGACGATGCTGGGTGACACCGCCGTGGCCGTCCATCCCGACGATGATCGTTACCGTCATCTCATCGGCAAACGCGTCCGGCTACCCCTCACGACCCGCGAGATCCCCATTGTCGGTGATCCCATCCTCGTCGACCGCGAGTTCGGGACCGGAGCCGTCAAGATCACTCCCGCACACGACTTCAACGACTTCGCGGCCGGCGAGCGTCATGATCTGCCGCGGATCAAAATCATGGATGTGCATGCAGCTCTGGCGCCAGCGTTGCTGCAAGCTGCCGGAAGCGATCCAGACGTTGTGGCGGCAGTCGAAGGATTGTCCGCAGCGAAGGTCCGCCCGAAGATCGAACATTGGCTCAAAGAGCGAGGCTTGCTGGAAAAAGTCGAGCCGCACAAGATGGCGCTCGGCAAGTGCTATCGGTGCAAAACAGTCGTGGAACCGCTGCTCTCGGATCAGTGGTTCGTTAAAATCCAGCCACTGGCAGAGCCCGCAATACGAGTCGTCGAAGAGGGCCGGATCCGCATCATCCCCGAGGCTTGGAAGAACAACTATCTCGGCTGGATGAGGGACATCAAAGACTGGTGCGTGTCACGCCAGATCTGGTGGGGACATCAAATTCCGGCATGGTACTGCGAGGCGTGTTATGGGACGCCCTTCCTACGCCGTGCATCCGATGGAGCGCCCCTCATTCCCTCCGACGCCAGACCCATCGTAAGGAAAACTCCGCCCGCGGCTTGCCCCAAGGGCCATACAGGCACACTCCTGCAGGACCCGGACGTCCTGGACACGTGGTTCTCCTCGGCTTTGTGGCCATTTTCGACGCTGGGATGGCCCGATCGGACCGAAGATCTCAAACGATTCTATCCCACCTCGACACTCGTCACGGGGTTGGACATTCTCTTCTTCTGGGTCGCGCGGATGATCATGATGGGACTCAAGTTCATGCGAGACCCCGAAGACCCGGACAATCTCGATAAAGCGATTCCCTTCAAGGACGTCTATATTCATGCCCTCGTGCGAGACGCCGAAGGGCAAAAAATGAGCAAGTCGAAAGGCAACGTCATCGATCCCCTCCACGTCATGGAGAAGTACGGCACGGACTCGCTGCGCTTTACGCTCGCATCGATGTCGACACCGGGCCGCGACATCAAATTGGCTGAGGAACGGATCGAAGGCTATCGCAACTTCGCCAATAAGATTTGGAACGCCGCGCGGTTTCTATTGATGAACATTGAGAGGAATCACAAGTCGGGCGGAGAGTCGGCGAGGCGAACGCTCCCAGACATGTGGGTCGTGTCTCGATTGGCAAAGACTGCCGAATCGGTTTCGGACGCGCTCGAGACCTATCGGTTCGACCACGCCTGCCACCTCTTGTATCAGTTCGTATGGCATGAGTACTGCGACTGGTACTTGGAGATGGCGAAGGTTTCACTTCAAGACCCTGCCTCCGCGCCTGGCGCCAGACAGACGCTCGTGGAGTCCTTCGAGAAGCTGATGCGGCTTCTCCATCCTTTCATGCCGTTTCTTACCGAGGAACTCTGGCAGGCCATTCCGCATGACGGTGATAGTGTCATGATCGCACCTTTTCCGAATGCTGAATTGCCGTCAGACATCACCAACACCCAAGCGCTGGGGGCGGAGCAGTCTATGGAGGCACTACAACGCGCCATCTCGCTTCTTCGAACCGGCCGGTCTCTGTTAAATTTGCCTTCTTCGCACAATCTCGATTTTTATCTCGATAGCGTCACGGGAAGTGAACGCTATTCCTTTCGGGCCGGGAACCTCTATCTCGATGCGCTTGGAAAGGGTAAGGCGCATCTTGCTGAGAAGGGCACCTGGCCAACGAGGCGCATGCTCATACTTGCTCGACAGGGAATGACGATCGGAATACCAGTAGGCGAAGAGATCGATCTTCAGAAGGCGAGGGAACGCATCGAAAAACAGCAGGCCGAGGAAACCCGAGAGAAGTCACGCCTAGAGACGAAGCTCAATAACAAGGAGTTTATGGACAAGGCGCCGGACGAGGTCAAGCTCGATCACCTACAGCGGAAAGCCGCCATTCAGCAAAACCTGGAGATCCTCGGGAGCAGCCTGGAACAGCTCAAGGCGATGAGCTGATGCCTACCGCGACCTCTGCACCTTCGCAGGAACACATCAGTCATCTCGTCCGGCTGGCACTTTTTGAGGATCTCCCGTCCGGCGACCTCACTACCTCCACCCTGTTCCCATCACCTATCCGGGCAACCGGAACCATTTTGGCGAAACAGACCCTCACCGTCGCCGGCGTCCCCTTGGCAGAAGAAGCCTTCCGCCAAGTCGATGCGGGCCTCACGTTCGTCCGCAATTGCGCCGATGGACAGACAGCTCAGCCCGGCGATGCCATCCTGACCGTGACAGGAGACGGTCGTTCGATCTTGAGCGGCGAACGCGTGGCCTTGAATTTCCTTCAGCACCTCTCCGGCATCGCCACCCTCACGGCACGATTCTGCGAGGCCGTCAAAGCGTATCACGTCATCATTCTCGATACACGCAAGACGACCCCCGGTCTGCGGACGCTGCAAAAGTGGGCTGTCCGCGTGGGCGGTGGAAGCAATCATCGCCTGTCTCTGAGTGACGGAATCCTGATCAAGGACAACCATCTTCTGCTGGCATCTCACCTTGGGCAGAGCCTGACCGAGTGCTGCCGTCTCGCCAAGAACCGCGGAGGGTTCCAGACGCATGTCATCGTGGAGGCGGACTCCCTCGAGCAGATTCCTCCTGCGCTGGAGGGACGCGCCGACATCATTCTACTCGACAACATGCCGCCCGCGATGGTCCGCCGCGCGATCGACCTGATTGGCGGGCGTGCCCAAACGGAAGTCTCTGGCGGCATCACGCTCGCGAACGTCGCCGACTATGCCGCCCTCGGCCCTACGTATATCTCCATTGGAGCCCTCACCCATTCGGCCCCCGCCGTCGACATCGGTCTCGATCTCACGGTATAACCAACTCACGGAGTGATCGGCGTCGTCCTTCACCCTGCATTCGACAGCATGCACCAGGAACTTTCGCCAGAATCCATTTCTGCCCTTTTGCACACACAACATGTTGGACGCGCGCTGCACTGTTTCGAGCACGTCGATTCGACGAACGCGGAAGCCGGCCGGCTCGCCGGCCGAGGCGTCGTTCACGGAACGGTCGTCTGCGCAGACCGGCAATCAGCCGGCCGGGGGCGTCGGGGTCGCCAGTGGTACTCCGAGCCAGGAAAAAGCCTGTGCTTTTCGGTCTTGCTTCGTCCCCTTCTTCCCGTCGAAGGCAAGCAGGAGTGGATCACCTGGATCCCGCTGGCTGCGGCCGTCGGAGTCGCGGCGGGCATACGCCGATCTTTAGGCCTTGAACCAACATTGAAATGGCCGAACGACCTGCTCATGCAGGAGAGAAAGCTCGGCGGCGTTCTGTGCGAAAGTCTCGCCACAGCCGATCGTTCGCTCGCCCTGATCGTGGGCATTGGGCTGAACGTCAGCCAGCACGCGAGAGACTTCCCCGATGAACTGACAGAAGCTGCGACCTCGCTTGCAATCCATACCGGAACAGAAGTTCAGCGCGCTTCGCTTTTCGCCTCGATCCTCAACGAACTCGAGCCTCGCCTCGACTCGGTCTGTGGCGGCGACGTGGAACACGTCCGTCGGGAGTATCGGCAAGCTTGTGGAACGATCGGACGAATGGTACGGATCGACCGCCAGCACGATGTGTGCCTGGTTGGCCGGGCGCGTGACATCGCCCCTTCGGGTGCGCTCCTGGTCGAAGCCAGGCGGGAAGCTTCAATCGGCCCGGCGGAAGAGCTAGTTGAAGTGTTGGCAGGCGATGTGGTCCACTTACGTTCAGCGTGACGTATGCTGCTCGCGATTGATATTGGAAATACCAACGTCGTCTGGGGACTCTTCGAAGGGCCCACCCTCAAGGGGCACTGGCGTCTGGCCACCGACGCGTCAAAGACCGCGGATGAATATGGGCTCGACTTCCGCGGCTTGGTTCGTCTATCGGGATTCGATGCCGAGGCTGTGGAGGGCGTCATTATTTCGAGCGTGGTCCCCTCACTCGCTCAGACGTTCGAACTCCTCAGCGAAACGTATTTTCATCGGACTCCTGTGTTCGTGACATCGGACATGGACACCGGCCTGACCCTCCGCTATGCAAATCCAAGGGAAATCGGGAGCGACCGGATTGTGAATGCAGCGTCAGCCTTTTATCTTTATCGGAGCGACCTCATCATCATCGATTTCGGGACGGCGACCACGTTTTGCGCGGTCACGAGTCAGGGAGAGTATCTTGGCGGCGTGATCGCCCCCGGTCTAGGAATCAGCGCGGATGTGTTGTGGTCGCGCACAGCCAAGCTTCCGAAGGTAGCCCTTCAAAAGCCGAAGACCGTTATCGGCCGCGACACAGCCAGCAGCATGCAGTCCGGGCTGATTTATGGCTATGCCGGCCTCGTGGATCATATTGTCGACCGAATGGTTCGCGAGCTCTGTACGACCCCACACGTCATTGCGACAGGCGGGCTTGCCTCCGTCATCGCGCCGGAGTCCCAGCGAATTCAAGAGATCCGCCCCTTCCTCACGCTGGAAGGCCTTGCGTTGCTGTATGCCCGTAGCCTCGGCGATCGAATCTGACTCTTCACTCTCCTCGGCCGAAAATCTGAGGAAATATTACGGGCCTGGTTGACTTTAGGTGTGCAGTGACTATCTCGGAACGGGTAGAGGTATTGCGCGTGGACGATTCACAAGAAAAAAGTCACAACTTCAATGACTTGGATGTTCCAAACGAAGCCGAAGCTCAGGACGCGTCCGCGGAGACGGAGGAACAGGAATCGCTGAAATCTGCGCTCGCTGCGAAGGCAGAGGAGGCACAATCCTGGCACGACCGGTATCTGCGGCTCGCGGCCGAAATGGAAAATTACAAGCGAGTGTCCCAGCGCGAGCAACGAGACAGCATCCGCTTCGGCAATGAATCGGTCCTGCGAGAGGTCTTGCCCGTGATCGACAACCTGGAGCGAGCCATCAAGGCTTCGAAGGAAACATCGGGCGGCGATGCCTTGATCCAGGGTGTGGAATTGACCTTGAAACAGTTACTCGAAAGCCTGGGGAAATTTGGGGTCAAGCAGGTCCAATCGGAGGGGCAACCCTTCGATCCTACTCAGCACCAAGCCGTAGCTCAGGTGGAATCCGACGCCGTCCAGCCCGGTCATGTGGTGGAGGAATACCAGAAAGGGTACCTGTTGCACGAGCGCGTTCTCAGGGCCGCCATGGTCAGTGTCGCGTCGGCATCCCCGTCGGGTGAGGCCTAACCAGAGCCGGACGCGCATCGGGTTTCTAACAACGAGTTCACGGTTTAGATGAGTTTTACGGAAGGAGCGTATCCATGGGAAAAGTCATCGGCATCGATTTAGGCACGACGAACTCCTGCGTGGCCATCATGAGTGGCGGGGATCCCGTTGTGATCGCGAATGCTGAGGGAAGTCGTACTACTCCCTCTGTTGTGGCGATCACCGATAAAGGCGAACGATTGGTCGGTCAGATTGCCAAACGACAGGCGATCACCAATCCGGAAAACACCATCTACTCCGTCAAGCGGCTCATGGGACGCAAGTTCCGCTCAAAGGAAGTACAGGACGCCATCAAGCGTCTCCCGTACAAGGTCCTGGAAGCAAGCAATGGCGACGCCCACGTCGAAATTCGCGGCAAGAGCTATAGTCCGCCGGAAGTCTCCGCGATGATCCTCCAAAAGATGAAACAGACGGCGGAAGATTACCTCGGAGAAAAGGTGAGCGAGGCGGTCATTACCGTCCCGGCCTATTTCGACGACAGCCAGCGGCAAGCGACCAAGGACGCGGGACAGGTCGCGGGCCTCACGGTGCTCCGCATCATCAATGAGCCGACCGCGGCGTCCTTGGCCTACGGCTTGGACAAGAAAAAAGACGAGCGCATCGCCGTGTACGACCTGGGCGGCGGAACGTTCGACATCTCGATCCTGGAAATCGGAGAGGGCGTCTTCGAGGTCAAGTCGACCAACGGCGACACGTACTTGGGAGGAGACGACTTCGATTTGCGCGTGATGGACTGGCTGGTCGATGAATTCAAGAAGGATCAAGGCATCGATCTGCGGAAGGATCGCATGGCACTCCAGCGGCTCAAAGAAGCGGCCGAACGTGCCAAGATCGAGTTGTCGTCCTCACAGGAGAGCGAGATCAACCTGCCGTTCATTACCGCGGATGCAAGCGGTCCCAAACACCTGGTGACCAAGCTGACTCGTGCCAAGCTGGAACAGCTGGTGGACGACCTCGTGCAGCGCACGATTGAGCCCTGCAAAAAAGCGCTCGCCGATGCCGGTGTGTCCGCTCGGGACATCAACGAAGTCGTGCTGGTCGGTGGCATGACCCGCATGCCCAAGGTCATCCAGACGGTGAAGGACTTCTTCGGAAAGGAACCGCATCGAGGGGTCAACCCCGACGAAGTGGTGGCCATCGGAGCGGGCATACAAGGTGGCGTCTTGAAGGGAGAGGTCAAGGACGTGCTCCTCCTGGACGTGACCCCTCTCACCTTGGGCATCGAAACCCTTGGCGGGATTTTCACGCACTTGATCGAGCGCAATACGACGATCCCCTCGAAAAAGAGTCAAGTCTTCTCAACCGCCGCGGATAACCAAACCGCGGTCACCATCCGCGTCTTCCAGGGCGAACGTGAGATGGCCAACGACAACAAGCTGCTTGGGCAATTTGACCTCGTGGGGATTCCACCGGCACCGCGCGGCATGCCGCAGGTCGAGGTGACGTTCGACATCGATGCCAACGGTATCGTCCACGTGTCCGCGAAGGATCTCGGCACGGGCAAAGAACAATCCATCAAGATTACGGCGTCCAGCGGTCTCAGCAAGGAAGAGATCGAAAACCTGGTGCGCGACGCACAAAGCCACTCCGACGAGGATAAAAAGCGCCGCCAGTTGGCAGAAGCAAAGAACCAGGCGGACAGCCTGATCTACGGCACCGAGAAAAATCTGGCCGAACACGGCGACAAGATCGCCGAGTCCGACAAGAACCAAATCACAGAAGCGCTCGCATCGCTCAAAAAAGCCATGGAGGGCACGGACGCTGCCGCCATTCAGTCCGCGACCCAGGCCTTGACCACGGCCTCGCACAAACTGGCCGAGGAGATGTACAAGAAAGCCTCCGCCGCGGCGACCCCGGGCGGCGAGTCACCTCAAGGTGGGGACGGTGCCCAGAAGACGGACGAAAAGGTTGTGGACGCAGAATTCGAAGAAGTGGACAAGGACAAGAAGTAGCCTATAATGAGCCTGTCGAAGACCGAGCCCTGACGCCCTCAGGCTCGGTCTTTGTCTTTCCTCCAACCGCTGAGAGAAAGCGTATTCATCCGTGAGCAAGCGCGACTACTACGAAACGCTTGGCCTTGAACGAACGGCCTCCGATGAGGACATCAAGAAGGCCTTCCGAAAGCTCGCCCGCCAGCATCATCCCGATGTGCAACAGAGTGATCGGGACAAAAAGCAGGCTGAGGAGCGATTCAAGGAAATCGCCGAGGCGTACGAGGTTCTCAGCGATCAGGACAAGCGCCGGCGCTACGATGCATTTGGTCATGCGGGCGCCCAAGGCGGCGCCGGATTCGAAGGATTCGATTTTGGCCAAGGCGGCTTCGGTGACATTTTCAACGACATTTTTGAGGATTTCTTCGGTGGGGCCCGTGGGGGCACCAGACAGCGCGGCGAGCGTGGATCCGATCTTCAATATAACCTCGAGCTGACCTTCGAAGAAGCCGTATTCGGCAAAGAAGCCAAACTCAAGATTCCTCGTTGGGAAACCTGCCAGGACTGCCAGGGCACGGGCGCCCGGTCCCAAGCCTCCGTGAAAGTGTGCCCGAGTTGCAAGGGTACGGGACAACTACGCCTGCAACAGGGCTTCTTCAGTATCAGCCGCACGTGTCACCACTGCAACGGAAACGGCCAGGTCATCACGGAGCCCTGCAAGACCTGCCAGGGACGACAACGCCTCTATCGAGAACGATTGCTCTCGGTCCAAATTCCGGCCGGAATCGAAGATGGCATGCGCCTCCGGCTTTCAAACGAGGGCGAGCACGGCCTGAATGGAGGACCCCCGGGAGACCTGTTTGTCGCATTGAGGGTCAAACCGCATCCGGTATTCAGCCGCCGCGGGACGGATATCGTCTGCGACGTGCCTATCAGCTTCATCACGGCCAGTCTGGGCGGAAAAGTGGAAGTTCCAACGCTCAAAGGGTCGGCGACGATCAAGGTGACGCCCGGCACCCAGCACGATAGTCCGGTCCGAATCAAAGGCGGAGGCATTCCAAGCCTGAAGGGAGCCCATCCAGGCGATCAGATTTGCACGGTCAAGGTCCAAATCCCGACGAAGCTCAGCGAACGCCAGAAGGATCTCCTCAAGGAGTTTGCCAAGGACAGCGGAATGTCTCTGGAGCAAGATGGAGAAGGGCTCTTGGATAAGGTGAAGACCCTCTTTGAGTAGCGTCCTATCATCGGTTCGCCGCGACCCCTAGCGGTCACTCGCCTCCCATGCCGGCCTTCTTTATCGATCCCTCCAATGTGCAAGGAGAGGTGATTACTGTTTCCGGTGCTCTCTTGCACCACCTTCGGGCGAGTCTTCGGAGCCAACCCGGCGACACCCTGTACTTGACGGTGCCAGGAGTGCGTCGTTATCGCACGACCGTGACGTCGGTCGACCGCACACGCTTGACATCGCACATCGCAGAGTCGACCGACGCCGTCACGCCCCCATCTCCCCAACTCGTCCTCGCCCAAGCCATTCTCAAACACGACCGTATGGACTGGGTGATTCAAAAAGCCACGGAACTCGGTGTGGAATCCATTCAACCGCTCGTGACCGATCAGAGCGTCGTCCGTCCCGATCCCAAGCGAGCAGAGGCGCAGCGGGAACGATGGCAGCGCATCTCGATCGAAGCGTCGCAGCAATCAGAACGGTGGCTTCCTTCGGTTGTGGCCGGTCCCCTGTCGCTTGAGCAGTGGATGATACAGTGGGATTCACCAGGCCTCGCACTGGTCCTTCTCGAACGCACGCACGCCGTGAGCCTTCAGACGGTCGGACTGGACACCCGACAGCAGACAATCACGCTCTTGGTAGGCCCGGAGGGCGGATGGAGGGAGAAGGAAATCGACGGTCTTGTGAAAAAGGGGGCTGTGCCGGTCGGAATGGGGGAGAATATTCTGAGATCAGAAACCGCGTCCCTGGCGGCGATCAGCATCATCCAAGGCCGTCTTGGCCGACTGGGAACGGCGATACAATCGAAGTAAGATGGTCACGGGTGAATGGCCTGGATGGTCCCGTTTTCTCCAACAGCCCAGCCGTGCCGGGCATCACCGAAGGACAGGCCGAACAACGAATCTCGCCCTAGCGGCGGTTGTGCGGCCCAAGACCCTCCTCCGTCGGTGGACCGATACAAGGTACCCCGTTCGCCGACGATCCAGCCGGTGTTGGGAGCCGTAAAGCGAATCTTGAGTAAGTCCGTGACGCGCGTACAGAGACCGATGCACGACAGGGTGCGATCCGTCCAGCTTTCTCCGCCGTCGGTCGTGAGCATCATGGCACCCGCATTGCCGACCACCCAACCGGTGACGGCATCGGAAAAACCGACGTCGAAGAACGTTCCTGTGCTCTTGGTGTCCTTCACCTGCCATGATTCGCCCCCATCGTCCGTCACGAGGATCGTCCCGAGCGCCCCGACCGCCACGCCGTGTTGGGGATCCCGAAATACGACACCGTACAGATTCGCATTTGTGACCGCCGCCTGCTCGGACCACCGGCGGCCCCCGTCATCCGTCCGCATGATCAACCCGCGCTCACCAACCACCCACCCAAGCGCCGGCGTCAAGAACGTCACGGCGTACAACGTATTCTGAGTTCCGCTGAGTTGTCTCCGCCATCGCTCCCCACCATCGACGCTGAACAGGATGGTCCCTCCCGCACCCACGACCCACCCATTGCGGTCGTCCGGAAACGTCACTCCGGTGAGCAAAACGGATGTCCCGCTCTTCGCAGATGTCCACCGTTTGCCACCGTCTTCCGTCCTTATGATCGTGCCGCCGCCGCCGACCGCCCATCCCAGCTGAGGGCTTTGAAAATACACGGACAACAGCGTATGCGCAGTTCCGCTCCGCTGCGCGGCAATGCCGATACGATCCGAGCCGTCTGTAGCCGAGGCAATGTGCTGGAGGAGTTGGACCGATGCCGCGAGGCAGAGCACGATTAGACTCGTGCCGAAGGTCCTTCGCAGCACTTGGCGAGGCTGTCGAACACTCTGGAAACCCGGTCGTAACGATGGCACAAGAACGACTTGTCGTGATGACGGTCTTACTGGTTGGTATCGGCGTCGTAACGATTGTTTTGGTACCAATCCTGGTCGGGAAGACCACGCGCTTCAATCGTGAAGTCGCCGACCGGAATGGAAATATACTGCTGCGGATGACAGCACGTGCCGTCTGGAAGCGGGTCCCAAGACCCTCTGCGGACCACGATTTGGCCTTTCGACAGATCGGGCTGGAATTCCTGCCCCTTGCCGATTCCCCACAGGTGTCGGCGAGGAACGCGGATCTTGATCTCGTCGTCCTTCCACGACACCACTTGCACAGCGACGCCGTTGAACAAGACCTCCGTACGAGAGATGTTCTCGTCGATGTCCTGAGCTTTGCGTTTGTACGCATGCTCCGCCATGCCGATCTTGACAGTTTCACGCATCTTGATGAAGTCGCCGAAGCCCGATCCCTTGATCGTCACGATGTCATCCAGGCCTGCCGAATGCGGAGAATAGGACGTGACGCGCGGGGTCACGACCGTGAAGGTGCCGGCCTGAAACTTCAGGACCTTCTTCTCTGCGCAACAGCTCCCGTCCGGATTCGGTCGGTTCGCACCACGTGTGACGATCACCGGCCCGTCCTTGGCACTGAACGGAACCCATGCATCGATGCGGTTATCGTGCCACCGGTACACAATCCCCGGCACCCCGCCGAACTCGATCCCGTTGTCCCCGATATTGAAATCGGTGAATGCAAATGCAGACGACCCGCTCTCCGAATAGAGCCCGAAATTTTCGCCCGTGATTTTTACCATCGTCCCGATCGGTGCGCCCATCGGCGTCATGCTGGTCACCTTGGGGACATTGACCTGGTATTTCCCCACGGTACGCTGTTCGTCGCCATGTCTGAGCACGACCGGTCCCGATTCCGCGTCAAGCGGCACATGAGCGACGATCGTCGTATCCTTCCATTGATCAATGACAGCCGGATGACCGCCAAAAGTAATGGCGTCGTTCGGCCCCTTGTCCTTGCCGAAAGCTGATCCGAATATCACGACCTTCGTGCCGACCGGACCCGCAACGGGATCGATGCGAACCGTCGGCAGCAACTTTACCTCCGCTGTGTTGCTGGTCGTCCGCTGCAGTTCCGCACAGCATGAGCCGTCCGGCAGAGGATCCGACGAACCCAAGCGGACTTGGACCGACCCGCTCTTGGCATTACTCGGCACCTGCACCTCGATCTTATCGTCATGCCATCGACGCGCGCGCACGACGACGCCACCTATGACCACGTCGTTCACCCCAAACATCGAATTCGGATCGCGCGGGCCGGCGGTCGGTCCGAAGTGCTGTCCTTTGATATGCAGAATCGCACCGGCCTCCGTTTCCGCCGGTTCGACGCGATCGATAACAGGTCGTGTGACGGTGAACTGCCCGGCCACGATGCGCTGCGTCCCTTTGTGCACTTCCACGGTACCGTCCTTGGCGTCGGACGGCACGCGTACCTCGATCAAGGAAGGTTCCCAGCGCTGGACGAGTGCCGGAATCCCGTTGAAGAGCACTCGGCTATCCTGTGCGTTAGCAAACTGACCGAACTCATCTCCGACGATCACGACGACGGCGCCTGGGGCCGCCGCATCCGGTGCCATCTGAATCTCGGTCTTATCTTGAGATGTGCCTGCTTCGGCGATGGACAGGTCCGCGAGGAACAGTGACGCCCAGGCGAGCAGAGGCAGAGCAACCGACAGAGAAACAAGTGTGCGACGCATAATGATTCTCGTTTCGTGAAAGGAGAAAGGTCTACGGCCCCTGCGTGTCCGGTTGTTCCCCACGCAGCAAACCCGTCATACGGGGGAGGCAAAATCCTCGTTCAGGGGATCGTGGCACTATAACAAGCGATTTTTTTGGGTGTCAAGGCAACCGGCGATGGGGGTACAAGCGCGGCAAGGTCACGCCTCGGCATGCACCTGGAGAATCAATTCCAACTCTACGGCCGCGTTCAGGGGTAATTCGGCCGCCCCAACTGCCACGCGTGTGTGCCGACCGGCGTCGCCGAACACCTGCACCAGCAGATCGGACGCTCCGTTGATAACAGCAGGCTGCTGCACGAATTCCGGCGCGGAGGCCACGTGACCGGTCAACTTGACGATGCGACGAACTTTGTCGAGCGTCCCGAGCTCCGTCCGCACGATCGCCAACGCGTTCAGCACCGCCTGGCGGGCTGCTGCTTCGCCTTGCTCGATGGTCACCTCGCGACCGAGTTTGCCGGGCGACACCACGTGCCCTTCCCGAAAAGGCAAGACGCCGCTCAAGAAAAGCAGCTCGCCGACAAGCGCGGCCGGAATGTAGTTCGCCACCGGCTTCGGCGCGATTGGCAAGATCAGCCCCAGAGCCTGCACGCGCGCATCGTATCCCATGACAAATCCCTTTTGTCCTCACCCCGACCGCAAGGCCGCGAGGAAACTCTCTCCCACGGACAGTCTCGCTCCGTCGAATGCCTCGACAATGGTCTGCCCCAGGTCGGCATAGCTCATCCGGTCTCCCAGATTGACTCCACGAGCCAACTTGGGGCCGAAGACGAGGAGCGGGACACATTCCCGGCTCTCGTGCTGCGGCCGGCGCACGTCCCGAGCCTGGTCAGAAATCACACACACGCAATCCTCCGGCTTCAGCAGACGCTGCAGTTGCAGGAGCTGTGCATCGAACTGCACGAGTTGCTCAGCCAACGCTGGCGCAAATTGCTTGGGAGGTAACCGCCCTACGTCGTCGAAGAGGCTCACCACGATGAGCCCTCGCGGCGTCGTCGAAAGAGTCTTGAGAAGATCGGCCCACGCGGCCGCCGTAGCCTCGACAGGAATCGAGCGCGTGAACCCGGTTCCGTTGAAAAAATCTCCGCACTTTCCGAAGGAGGTCACCAACTGCTCGGCCCCGAGTAGATGGTCGAACAAAGACGTGCTGCGCAAAGGCACGCAACTGTCCCGCCATCCTTCCGCCCACCGCCAGGCTCCGGCTCCTCCCTTAAACGGCCTGGCCCCCACCCGCCACACGCCCATCGCGGCGCCGGTGGCGGTGCGTACTTCCCTCGCGATACGGAACAGCTCCTTGGCTGACAGCACCGAGTCGTGAGCACCCAGAAAACAGGCTGCACCGCCCCCACCCCAGACAAGAATCTTCTTCTCTCGCATGGAATGCGGAGCCCCGCTCGCCAGGATGTCATCCGGTGCGTCGGATCTGGGGATCATGGTCCCACGCTGTGAGATCCGTTCGACGGTCTGACGAAAGTCGCCAGGCACCTCTTGTTGATAGGTGGGCAATTTCCCAGACGCGGGAACGCCGGCCAATTCCCACCATGCCGTCATGGCATCACATCCCGGCGATTGGCGTAGCAGGCGCCCAAAGCATCCCTCGGGCTGGTCCATGCGACGAAGCTGTCGGTGCGGGGCGATGTGTCCAAGTCCCAGCCCGTCGAGGTTGGGAAGCGCGATGTCGGGGGCGGCGGCGAACACATGCCCGAGGGATCCGGTCTCTTCCTCACCAACACCACTTGCATTGGGAAGCGGACCGAGGCCGAGACCGTTAAGCACTAGCAGAATAACCCGACGGATCACGAGCGCACTATAGCAGAATACCTACCTCTCGCAAAGACAAGAAGCGCGCCCGCCTGTACTGCCGGGGCTGTGCTAACAACCGCTTATCGACTCACACGGGATGACGACCCTGGATGCCTGGAGGCTCTTTCGTTAGACTACTGGTCGTCACTCCCTCCTCACGGTGCCGCTGCCGGAGAACAAGAAATGGATACTGACAACATTCAAAGGCGCGTCACAGAACTTTCCTGGATTCACATCCTAGACCTTGGAAACGGGATCATCACTCCGTGATTGTGGCATCCCGCCGATCTCACAGTCACCGGATGCCCAAAGGACTAGATGGCATGAGCGTCCTTGACCTCTGTGCGACCGACGGGGGGTGCTCCTTTCAAGCGGAGCGGCTCGATGCGGATTCCGTCCTCGCCACGGACTCTCGGCTGTGGGTGGCTGCCCGGGAACCAGTAAGGCGGCATGTGACCTCGCGCGAGAGGTGCTCGATTCAAAAGTTGGGAGCAAATACCTTGACGTACTGGATCATTCGCCGGAAACAGCGGGTGTCTTTGACGTCGTACTGTTTCTCGGGGTGATGTATCACATGCGACATCCGTTGCTGCCCTGGAGCGTGTCTTTAGCGTGACGGGCACCCTCGCAATCATCGAATCTCACATCGATATGCTCGACTATGATCGACCCGCAATGGCGTTCTATCCGAATGACGAATTAAATGGTGACCGATCCAACTGGTGGGGTCCCAACGTCGCGGCTGTGGAAGCGATGCTCAAGGATGTTGGGTTTGACAGGGTCAGCCTGGTCTCGCTCAGATCCTACGAGTCCGAATACCGTAACCTTGGGGTATTCAATAGGGGGCAAGAAAAGATTGATTGGGCAGGGAGACGGCAGGGGCGCGCAATCTGGAACGCCTGGCGGTGATGGTACTTTCTCCTAAAGCGGTGGGTTGATCCGCACAGTACATCGCGAAGTCCTTCGGATGCCCCCCTGACCATCCGCCTCTTCCATTCCTGGAACGCGATTATTTGCTCCCACCCATGAAGAACCGTTCCAAGCGAGCCCGCGACGCTCCGTCGAGCAACACGAACTGGACACCGAACTCACGGCGCGTCGCCCAACTCACCCGTCCCAATTCGACCTTCACGGCGGGTTGATCTTCAATCAGGCGTAGCTCCAGCACCACATGGCTTTCGACCGGCACGGCAGCTTCGCTTTCAATGGCGCATCCACCGAGAGACAAGTCGAAGACCGTCCCGGTGACCGAGGCACCATCGTCCTGATAGACGACGACTGGACACTCCAGGGCTACACGCGCGTGCCGTCTGATCTCACCCATCCAGACCCGTTCCGATCCCTCCACGCAGGATATCGACTCCCGCACTGGTTCCTATGCGGTCGGCCCCGGCGTCCAAAAGCGCCAACATGCTCGGCAGATCTCGGATTCCCCCGGACGCTTTCACCTTGGCCTGGCCAGACACGGCCTCCTTCATGATGCGCACGTCTTCGACCCGGGCACCGCCGGAGGAAAAGCCGGTCGAAGTCTTGACGTAATCCATTCCTGCCTCGAGCGCAAGTCTGCAGGCAATGCGAAGCTCCTCTTTCGTCAGCAGGCACGTTTCCAGAATCGCTTTGTGTTCCGCGCCCGGGGTGGCTTCGCAGACCGCAGCCATGTCGCGCCGAACCCAGTCATAGTCGCCCGACTTCAAGCGGCTGATGTTGATGACCATGTCCAGCACCCTCGCACCACAGGCCACGCCGTCCAGCGCCTCCGCCACTTTGATCGAGGTACGGTGTCCGCCCAGGGGAAAGCCGATCGGAATCCCTACCCGGATTGCCGAGCGTCCCACTGCCTCGACCGCCTCCACGACGTAAGACGGTGGGATGAAGATGACGGCAAAGCCCCACTGCTTGGCCTCCTCGCACACCCGCAGCACGTCCGCCCGTGTGGCATCGGCTCGCAGGACGGTGTGATCGATCAGGGCGGCCAGCTCCTGAGTCGTCAATTTCCGGGACATCATGGGTCGGTATTCTTTACTGTCACCCCATCAGGCATGGGGTTTCGCGAGGCGTCGAAAGGGGCGCTTTTGGTACCGTTCCACGGCTTCGTTGTGCTGGGTGAGAGTCGACGAAAATTCGTGCGTCCCGTCGTTTCGAGACACGAAGTAGAGGTAACTCGCATCGGCCGGGTTGAGGGCTGCCACGATGGCTTCGGCTCCAGGACTGGCAATCGGCCCTGGCGGCAATCCTCGTACTCGGTAGGTGTTATAGGGGCTCGCACTCGATAGATCCTTCTTCCGAATGTTGCCGTCGAACTCTTCCAGACCATAGATAACCGTCGGGTCGCTCTGCAGTGGAATCTGTCTCTTCAGTCGATTGTGAAATACCGCCGAAATGAGTCGACGCTCCTCCCCAACGCTGGTTTCCTTTTCGATCACGGAGGCCAGCGTCAAGGTTTCGTGCAGCGTCATCTGGCGACGCTCCATTTGCTCCCGTAGTTCAGGGGTCAATGTCTGCCATAGCTTCTCGACCATCACACGGATCAAGTCCTTCGCCTTGGTGCCCCGTGTCACGCGATAGGTGTCCGGAAACAGATAGCCTTCCAGAGTGGGGGCACCGATGCGCAACGTACGGATGAACTCCGGATCCCGAGCCAATCGTTCGAATTCCTTGGGGTCGACCAGTTTGTCGATATCCAACAGGTCCCCGATCTGCTCGATCGTGTACCCCTCCGGAATGGTGATGGTATGCAGCAACACCTGTCCCGCCGTCAGCTTGGCGAGGATTTCTTTCGGCGTCAGGCTGGGATTCAATTCATATTCCCCGGAAATGATGCGTCGGTCCGCCCCGTTGTTCCGTCCGAGCATGACAAATCGGGTCCGGCTCTTGATGAGGCGCGCCTCTTCTAGCAGCGCCGCGACCTGCTGAAAGCTGCTGCCGTCCGGAATGAAGATGACTTGAGAAGGAGGGTGCAGTTCGGGTGGGACGGCCGGGCTATCGGCCCACCGGAGCGCTCGAAGAGCAAGCGCTCCGGCAACAACCACGGCCACGACTAGCAGGAACAGAATCAGTCGTCCGTACATCTCGTATCATGCGGCGCGGCTACCCGGTGAACGGGTGGGGCTCCGGGTCGCCATCGTCATCCTGCGGCTCCGCTTGAGAGACACCTGAGTCCTGGCTCGCCAGGTAATCTTGCAACAAAATGGCTGCGGCGATGCGATCAATCACCAGCTTGCGTTTTGCCCGACTCATATCGGCCTCGAGGAGGACCGCTTCTGCGCTGTGGGTCGTATGACGTTCATCCCAAGTGACGACCGGCACGGATAAGATCGCTTGCAGGTGCTGTCGAAACAGTTCCACGGCGTGGGCTTCAGGTCCAAGCTCCCCGGTGGTCCGAATGGGAAGCCCCAACACCACCTGCCGGACCGCGTATTCTTCGACCAGGTTCCGGATATGGGCCAGGTCTGAATTCAGCGACCGACGCTGGTAGGTCTCCAGCGGCTGAGCCGTCCAACCCAACTCATCGCTGAGGGCCATCCCCATTCGCTTGGTCCCATAATCGATTGCGAGTACCCGGGTCGCCGCCATCAGCTTACTGCCCTAGGGTAGATTCTACCAGAGGAAAAATCTTTTCAAGCGCACGATCGAGGCCTTCAGGATTCTTCCCTCCTGCCTGAGCCAGCTCTGGCCGTCCGCCTCCGGTTCCCCCAACTTCGGCGGCCATCGGCTTGATCAAATCACCGGCCTTGATTCGGCCGGTCAGGTCCTTGGTCACAGCCACGAGGAGGGAGACTTTTCCGTCCGTCACTCCCCCCAATGCGACGATGCAGGAGCTGTGCTTCTCCCGGATGCGATCCGCCAGGGCCCGCATCCCGTTCATGTCCAACCCGTCGGTCCGCTGAACGTGGACATGACTCCCGTGTATCGTGTTTTGCCGGCTGTCGCTCGCCGTACCCGCTGCCATCTTGAGCTTCAACGCTTCCAATTCGCGCTCTTTGTCCTTGAGCTGTACGGCCAGTTTCTTGGCGCGTCCCACTAATTCGGTCGGCCCCACCTTGAGGATGTCGGAGAGTTCCCGGATGTCGGCCTCCAATCGTTTCACCGTTGTCAACGCGCCGACTCCCGTTTGCGCTTCGATCCGCCGGACTCCGGCCGCCACTCCAGTCTCGGAGACGATTCGGAACAACCCAATTTCACCTGTCTGACGGCAATGGGTTCCGCCGCAGAGTTCCTTGCTGAACGTATCGATCGAGACCACTCGGACCTGGTCTCCGTACTTGTCCCCAAAAAACGCCAGAGCCCCCGCGGCCACGGCATCCTGAATCCCCATCACCTGCGTCTGCACCCCTTCGTTCAGCCGGATTTGTTCATTGACCATCGTCTCGATCGATTCGAGGTCCCGGGTGGAGAGCGGTTTAAAGTGCGCAAAGTCGAACCGGAGTCGATTGGGCGCGACGAGCGAGCCATACTGCTTGACATGCGGTCCCAGGAGTTCTCGGAGAGCCGCGTGGACCAAATGCGTCGCCGTATGGTTTCGGGCGGCGTCAAGGCGGGTATTGACCTGTACATACGCCCGCACACGATCGCCTTCGCGAATCACGCCGCTCCGCACGGATCCCTTCTGCACGATCATGGACGACACAGGACGTGACGTTTCACTCACGTCGATCCGGCCTTCGGGTGCCATCAGTACCCCTCGGTCGCCGACCTGGCCTCCTCCCTCCGGATAGAAGGGCGTCACGTCCAGCACGACCTCGATGGCTTCCCCCTCCCTGGCTTCCTTGACCAGACGATCGCCCTTCAAGATGGCTTGCACCACGCTGTCGGTTTCCAAGCGCTCATAGCCGATGAATTGGGATGCAGGCAGTCTCGCCGCAAGGCCGGCAAGCATGGGATTCGCCTCTTCGGTTTCAAAAGCCGCCGACTTCCTCGCACGATTCCGTTGTTCCTCGATTGCCCGTTGGAATCCCGGCTCATCCCAGGTGATTCCATGTTCCCGACAGGCTTCGGCGATCAAGTCGGTGGGAAATCCGTAGGTATCGTACAGCTTGAACACCTCGGCTCCGCCCAACGTGGTGCGCCCGGCCGATCGAGCCTGATCGACCAAGTCATTGAGCAACGGCAGTCCTTGATCCAGCGTCGCAATGAACCGCTCTTCCTCGCCCACGGTCACTTCTTGAATCGTCCCGCGCGCCGTCTGCAGCTCCGGATATACGCGCCCCATCGTCTCGACCACCGCACTCGTCAGCTCGTGGAGAAACGGTTCGGCGACGCCGAGCAACCGGCCATGCCGAGCCGCGCGGCGAAGGATTCGTCGCAGCACGTATCCCCGGCCCTCGTTTGAGGGCAGGATCCCATCGGCAATGAGAAAGGAAATGGCTCGTAGGTGGTCCGCGATCACTCGCATGGATCGATCGGAGGCCACGTCCGCCCCGTACTGCCGATTCGTCCGTTCTCCGATCGCCCCGAGGATCGGCATGAAGAGGTCGGAATCGTAGTTGCTGTGCTTGCCCTGTGCGACAGCCACCAGGCGCTCCAACCCCATCCCCGTATCGATACTGGGTTTGGGGAGCGGTTGGCGTTCGCCCCGTTCGTTCTGATTGTATTGCATGAAGACTAGATTCCAGATCTCGATCACGCGGTCGCCATCGCCATTCGGACGATCGTCGCCGGGCACCGAGGGGCCTTGGTCGACATGGATCTCCGAACAGGGGCCGCACGGGCCGGTATCGCCCATCTGCCAAAAGTTGTCCTTCTCTCCAAAACGAAGAATCCTCGATTCGGCCACACCAATGCGCTTCCATAAATCCAGGGCTTCGTCGTCGTCCTTGTACACGGTGATCCATAGGCGATCGCGTGCCAGCCCAACCTCTCTGGTCAGGAATTCCCAGCCGAAACGGATCGCGTCGGCCTTGAAGTAATCTCCAAAAGAAAAGTTCCCGAGCATTTCAAAGAACGTGTGGTGGCGGGCCGTATACCCCACGTTCTCGAGATCGTTGTGCTTGCCGCCGGCCCGCACGCACTTTTGCGCACTTGCAGCCCGCCGATATGGTCTGGTCTCTTCCCCTAGGAACACGCGTTTGAACTGGTTCATGCCGGCATTCGTAAACAGCAGCGTGGGATCCGCTTGCGGTATCAGGGACGCGCTCGGCACGACGCGATGCCCATGCCCCTCAAAGTACCGAAGAAATGCCTGTCGAAGCTCGTCTGCCGTCTGTCCCATCGTGATCGTTCCTAGCCGTTCTTCGTGGTCTCGCCCGTCATTTCATTGTGCCTCGTGCCACCAGCCCTGATCCACCACCCCGCTCAGTCCCAAGACTGAACGCCGGACCGCCGCACGACAGACTCGATCGTCTCCTCACTAAAACCGCGCTGTCGAAGGGTGCCAACCAATCGCCCCAACGAGAGACGTTGCTTGCCCTTCAGCTCGTTGAGGACGCGAAGCGCATAGCTCAACTCACCGCATTCTCCGTAACAGGCATCGAGCGTTTTCGCGATCTCCTGCTCCGCGAAGCCTTTCGTTTCGAGTTCCGCCTCCAGCCGTGCAACTCCCATGGGCAGCTTGCCGAGTCTGGCCTCGGACCAGCGCCTGGCAAACGCGCCATCGTCGAGATAACCCAGATCTCGACACCGTTGGACGATGATTCCGATGGCGGCCGGGGTCGCGCCTCGACTCGAGAGATACTGGGCAAGTTGCTTCATCGATCGGTCACGACGAGAGAGATAGGTGAGAGCAAGACGGACGAGCGGCTCGTTCACGCTCTCCCCCTGACCCTTCATACCACGCACGCCGGGCGGAAACTTGGCGATCGCCATCATGCATGCCACACGCATACCCCAGGTGGGGAAACCGACTTACCCACGCGCAGCTCGACCGGCCCTTTCCTCCGAACGGGCCTCCCCCTTCTTCTCGTCCTTGGACTCGCCTTGTTTCGGCGCGGCTTTGCCTCCGAGCCCGGACGATTCGCGAATCTTCGTCTCGATTTCCTTGGCCACCGCAGGATTGTTTTTGAGCATATCCCGCACCTGTTCCCGGCCTTGCCCCAACCGCTCTCCCTTGTAGCTGTACCAGGCACCGGATTTTTCCATGATCCGTTTGTCCACTCCAAGGTCAACCAGTTCGCCCCACTTGGAAATCCCTTCCGCGAACATGATGTCGAACTCCGCCTGCTTGAAGGGAGGCGCCATCTTGTTCTTAACGACCTTGACGCGTACACGGTTCCCCGTGACGTCGGTCCCATCTTTGATCGATTCGATCCGGCGTATGTCCAATCGTACGGACGAATAGAATTTCAGAGCGTTTCCGCCTGTCGTCGTTTCAGGGTTCCCGAACATGACCCCGAGTTTCATCCGAATCTGATTGATGAAAATGACCATCGTCTGTGACTTGGAAATGGCGGCGGTGAGCTTGCGGAGCGCCTGCGACATCAATCGGGCCTGTAGCCCCATGTGGGCATCCCCCATCTCCCCCTCGATTTCGGCGCGAGGAACCAGCGCAGCCACGGAGTCTACGACCAAGAGATCCACGGCCCCGCTCCGGACGAGCGTTTCCGCAATTTCCAGGGCCTGTTCGCCTGTATCCGGCTGGGAGACCAGCAGGTCATCGGTATTCACACCCAGTTTTCGTGCGTAAGCCAGGTCCAGGGCATGCTCCGCGTCAATGAATGCCGCGATGCCACCGGCCTTCTGAGCCTCGGCGATGACATGCAATGAGAGCGTGGTCTTGCCGGATGATTCGGGACCGAAAATCTCGATGACGCGCCCACGGGGCAATCCGCCAATACCCAGGGCCAGATCCAATGTCAGTGAGCCGGTGGAGACGACGGGAGTGTCGACCGCCACTTCGGCCGTTCCCAGCTTCATGACGGCACCCTTGCCGTACTGCTTTTCGATCTGCGAGAGCGCCAGATCGAGCGCCCGTTTCCGTTCATCCTTTTCCGCCGTCCGTTCGGCCATACCGTGTCTCCTTCACATGAAAAATCGAGTGATTATACCCGAGGCTCGTTGGAAAAGCCTAGGCGTCTCATTCCGAGTTGGCACCATTCACTGAACTCGGTGACGTTCGCATTCGTCCGATCCGTGATACAGTAACTTCGCAGGATGTCCGACGTATGGCCTGTCCCGCCCCGATGGCACCAACCATCCAACGGATCGAACCAGTCTCGCAGTCTCTCCGAATTGGCGGCTTGATTGCGTTCATTATCATAGGGTTATTCACCACAGACTTTTCTCATCCTCTCGCTCTCGGGGCCAGTCAGAGTTCCACCAAACCCGCCTCCTCTCCTCTCTCCTCCCCTGAATCCACGCTCCAGGTGCATATCACGGCTCCACCTTCACTGCTCACATCGGTGTACACGAAGGCCGAAGACGACATTCGACGAGAACGAGAACAGTACTGGATCCCTTTGACCGACCAACAAGGATCTTTGCGGGTGCCCTGGTGGCGGCAACGGCTCTCATGGAAGCTGGTCGGCCCACGACTGGACGTGGACGAGTCGCTGCATTTCTCCCTCATCCATGGCTCGCCCCCCCTGTCCGATCTCCGGTCCGACCGCCAGGTCCTGGCACACTGCGGCAGCCGTCCGCCGGCGGACGTTCCAGGATTGCTTCATGTCAAACAAAGCGCCACGCTCGTTCTCACTCCGGGGTACACGCCGCGCGTGACGGCGCGTGCCGCACAGGTCAATCTCCAATCCTTGTGCAAACCCACCACACTCACAGTCGATCCCGGACCTGTGATCAAAGCTGAACTCAGCATTCAGCGCGAGCGCATGACCCAATTGATCGGAGACGGTCTGGCCAAGAACTGGCCCATTCGGGACCGGGTCGGCACGGTGTGGTCACAACTGCAGGAACCGATCCTCTTGGATGAGGCAACCCAGACGTGGCTCCTCCTTCACCCAACCTCGATCGAGAGGGGCTCGATCGGACTGCACCGGGGCCTGCTCTCTGCCACCGTCGCGGTCGCGATCGATCCGAAACTCGCCCGCGGGTCGTTGCCGCCTCGGGCCGCGCACCCACTTCCTAACGCGGAGCGAGCGGCATCGTCCGATCGAATTGCGGCGACCTTGGATATACCAATCCCATTCCAGGAGGCCGACGACCGCCTGCGCGAGGCATTGGTGGGCCAGCAGTTCGGCCAAAGCCTTGGAACGGTCACGGTCCAGGGCGCACGCTTCACCCCGGCGGGTGACCGTGCTCGGATCGACCTCGATCTCGATGTCGGTGGACTTGCAACGATGACGCTTCAACTCACCGGGACTCCGGTGTTCGACGAGCCGACCCAAACCGTCTCGTTTGCTCGACTCGATTATGCGATCAAGAACCGATCGGCCTTGGCCGATTTCGCAGAGTCGCTTTTGCATGAGGAATTTCGCCGGCAATTGGAACAACGGCTCCGGTTTCCCTTAGAAGATCGGCTGCAGGAGGCGCGCCAGCGCGCAAATCAAGAACTCAATCGCCAGTGGAGGGGCGGTGTGCTTCAGGGCTCGGTGGACTCGCTCCGCATACTCCGGCTTGCGATGGAAGGGGACCATTTTGTGGCACGATTCAGGAGCGAGGGAGCACTACACTTCACGGTGCCGGCGCAATCGACCGTGCACAGTCCGAAACCTGCTACACGCGACTGACCCGCCTAGGATGAACCTGCGGCGGCACCCAATGAGAGGGACCAGCACGAGGTATACCGAGGACCCGACGGCAGCAATTCACTTTCCATGAGATGAATCGCTCCGATAGGGAACGGATCGACTGTAGCAGGTCGTTCGAGTATCCCACCGCGAAGGAAAGCCTGACCGGCGCTACGCCACCCATCTTTGATCCTGGCCAAGGTAAGGTGCGGCCGAAAGGGCCGGGCTTCAGGCTGAAATCCAAGTGGGACGAGCGCCCGATCCACCGCAACAGCGAGCTCGACGAGGGCCGAGGCGTCGGCGTCCGGTAGGCTGCCGAGCCAGAGCACGCGGGGCGCTCTGATGTCCGGGAATACTCCCATGGGACCCAACGTCAGGCTCATCGGCCGCGCCCGTTCCACAATCGGACGCACGGCCTGTCTGATTTCCATTAGTTGTGCCTCTTCGATCGCGCCGAGGAATTTCAGGGTCAGATGCACGCGATGCGGGCCCACCCACTGAATCCGGACTGACGCGTCCGCATGGGACGCCCACCGCTTCTTGACGGAATCCTGCAAGGAGGCAATCTGGCTTTTAAGCCGCTCCTCGAGCAAGACTGCGAGAAACACTCGGATCACGTCACATCCCGGGTTCCCACGAGAGCCAGACGCACGCAATTCAAGGCCGCCTGCGAGGCCCGCAGCTTCACGGCGTCGCGGGTTCCATGAAACTGAAAGCGCCTCGTGCTCGTCGAGCCGTCGTGGAGCGCCAGGCCAACAAAGACCAAACCGACCGGCTTGGTGGACGTCCCTCCGCCCGGACCGGCTATGCCCGTCACACTCACGCCAATGGCACTGCCACTCTGTCGTTTGATTCCCTCGGCCATTGCAGCGGCGACCTCGGCACTGACCGCGCCATGGATTCGAATCACGTCTGGATCCACGCCCAACCAGCGAACTTTGGCCTCATTGCTATAGCAGACGACACCACCATCATAGTAGCCGGAAGAGCCTGGAACCTGTGTCAACCGATGACCGATCAGCCCTCCGGTGCACGATTCGGCCGTGGCCAGCGTCAGCCGCTTGGCGGCAAGGCTGCGT
Source organism: Nitrospira sp. (assembly GCA_036984305.1). Lineage (NCBI taxonomy): Bacteria > Pseudomonadati > Nitrospirota > Nitrospiria > Nitrospirales > Nitrospiraceae > Nitrospira > Nitrospira sp. The sequence goes on along the minus strand of BQWY01000001.1, from coordinate 1,740,229 downwards.
CCGACCACCTCCTCCATGGTCTCACGTCCTTCTCCATAGACCAGCGCGCCCAGACGGCTTCGCATGGCCCCCAGACTGCGTTGGACGACGTCTTGCGGGGTGTCGCCATTCGAAGTGACAGACTGCCTGCGTCGGCGTTGACCGACATGGTCGTACACCGCGGTGAGCGACAAGGCCACACCGAGCGGGGAAGCCAACGTACCGAGGGTGATCCCGTATCCCTGCGGAACCAGGTCCATCACTTGTTGTTCGACCTCCGACTCCGGCAGTCCATAAGTGAGAAGCGTCCGCCGAATAAGAGGCGCGCACCCCTTTCGCGCCCGGCGAAGCCTCGGCAGGACGGAGTGCTCGAACATCTCCTGAGCCTCGATCGGCACGCCGGGCAGTGCCACAATGATCGATGAACCATGCACCATAAGGAAGCCCGGAGCAGACCCTGCTGGGTTCCGCAATACGGTCGCCCCACGGGGAATCAGTGCCTGACGCAACTGTACATCGCCGGCCTTGCGGTGTCTCGAGCGCAACCATCCCACGACCTGCCGATGCGCCGTCCGATTGTCTTCGAGTGCCTCCCTCGTCACATCGGCGACCGCCTCCCGCGTGCAGTCATCGAGCGTCGGCCCGAGCCCACCGGTGAGAACGACCAATCCGACGCGTCCGGCCGCGGCTCGAACCATGCGCCTAATCGACGCTCGATCGTCACCGACTACGCTCTTGTACCGGACCTCGATGCCCAGCGTACCCAATGCCTCCGCGATGTAGAGCGAATTCGTGTCGAGCCGGCCGCCGAGCAGGAGTTCCGATCCGATCGCGATGGTTTCGGCCGTCAATGTCTCCTTGAGGAGACCTGTAAAATCGGGGTTATGCCGCCCCCGACGGACCCGCTTGAGACGTGGCTTGTTCACGGGACTTACTGGATCGTAGAAAAGTCCAACTCGAAGTTGACTTCGCCGCCGCCTGGAGGAAAGACCGACAGTGTCGTCTTCGCGCGCGGATCGAGGTCGGCATAGTTAAAGGACGCGACGACCTTGGCGCGATAGGCTGGCGCCTTCGGCCATACCGTCGTGCGGGACGCCGATCCGTCGAATCGCACGCTGATGGGTTTGACCGTCGTACCCGCCTGGTCCATCACGACGTAGCTGTTGACGGCAAAGTTAGGACGGTCGCCCAGGATCATCACGGTCACGAGAAAGGAGGTGCCATCCAGGATTTGTCGGAGATCGCTGTCGGCAGGGGTTTCACCGCGTAGTGCGAAATGTGAGGCCATGACTGTGACCCCCACGAGCTTGGTCAGAATGAATCCCCGCGATGCGAGTTCTTCATCCGGGCCGAACCAGGCATAGAGACGGTCGGGAGGTTCGCGTCGTTCGGCCGAATCCTTTCCGCGCTGCACGGCGGCGGCGACCTGTGCCGGTGTGGGAGCCACCTCGATGGCCAGCGCCGGATGCCACCCGCAAATCAGAACGGCCAGCGAAACAGAGAGGGTCCACGTGGATGACTCGCGACGAGCGCGATATACGGCACGCAATGGCATCGTAGGGGCAGCCAGTAGCAGATCGGCCGAAACGTGTCAACGTGGCCACTATGGCGGCTCTCGCGGTTGACAAGGGCGCGGAACAAGTGCTACATGTCCCTCCTTCTCATCCCATCATTATTGACGATCCGGGAGATCGCTTCGACGGAGGGTGCTGATGCCTGATTCCGACTCACAACCAGGGCAACAACAGCCGCAACGCCGGCAGTTTTGCAATTTCGTATTTTACCGTGTCGACCCGGCATGGCGTCGACTCCCGGAGGACGAACGTACGCGCGGAAAACAAGAATTCATTCGCGCCGTCGAGGATTACCAGGGCAAGGTTCTGGTGATCCCGTACAGCACGATGGGAATTCGGCCGGAAACGGACATCATGCTGTGGCGGATCAGTTACGAACTCGATCTCTTCCAGGAAATGTCCTCCAAGATCATGGCCAGCGGACTCGGAAAATACCTGTCGACCCCCTATTCCTACCTGTCGATGACCAAGCGCTCGATCTACGTCGATCATCATTCCCACGAAGGACAGGAGAGTAAGCGCCTGACGATCGTTCCAGGTCGAAGCAAGTACATTTTCGTGTATCCTTTCTTGAAGACTCGGGAATGGTTCTTGTTGACCAAGCCGGCTCGCCAAGGGATGATGGACGAGCATATTGCAGTCGGTCACCGGTTCCCCTCCGTCAAGTTGAATACCACCTACAGTTTTGGCTTGGACGATCAAGAATGGGTCGTGGCGTTCGAGTCGGACAAACCGGAGGACTTCTTGGACTTGGTCATGGCCCTCCGTGAGACCGAGGGCAGCCGATATACGCTGCGCGACACGCCGATCTTCACCTGCATCAAGAAGAGCCTCAAGGAAGCGTTGGATACGCTCGGCGGCTAACGACCCGCTTCCCATTCGATGCGGCATACGACGGCCTTCGAACGGACGGTTCGAAGGCCGTGTTGCTTCTAGGGTCCGCCATGCCTCCTACCATCTCATGACTTTTCAGCGGGCACCGATGAGAGCAGCCGTGCTCGCGGCGTTGTTACCAGGACTCGGGCACGTCGTCTCTCGTCGGCCGGTGCACGGTCTGGTGATCTTTTCGCTCACGGGCGTCCTGATCGCTTCCGGGCTGGCACTCGGCCGCACGGCCGGCCTCAGCGCCGAAATTTTCTACTTCGTCCTTCTGGTGCTTCCCTGGTGGCTCCTCCAAGTGTACGACACCACCGTCTCCCATTCCGACAAGGGTGTTCCGCTCGCGACGGCCCTCCGGGAAGTCCGCGACCATGCCCATGACATCCGCTACCTGGGGATATTGTTTCTCGTCACCGCATTGATGGATCTGTATATTATCCTCGCGAACCCCGACTATGCACTCGCCATCTTCTGCTCGAAACCCACGGGCGCTCTTGGCTTAATGGTTAAGATCCAGTCGCCGACGATCCACGTGCTCATCGGCGCGGGATTTCTCCGGCTTCGTCGCTGGGCGCTCGGGCTGTACCTTGCCTATGCTGGATTCGGACTGCTCAACGCGACCGCCAATTTCGCCTGCTTCGGGTTTGGACGGGTGCGAACCGTCTTTCTCGTTTCCCTTCTTGCGTTCACCGCGTACATCTGGTCACGACGGCGACATTTCGCGTGACTTATTCGGCGGTTAGGAGCCCATGGCACTTTGACACGGTTTCAGCACGTATGTTATGTGTGCAAGAACCCGAACGGGCTCAGCCACACGACGAGGAACGTTCATGGGAGATAGCGGTCAAGCCCTCTACGCCGTTCGATTTGCGGACGGTTCCGTCAGTCTCTACATCGATGAAGAATATGCCGCCGAGCGCGGCGTCGACGCATCGAAACTCGTACGAGTCGAGATTCCCCGCGAACTCTATATCACTGGGACCGTGCAGGAAATCCGTGAATACGTGGCCAATTACATCGAAGCCATGCCTCGAGGCACGGCCTAATCGGCGGGAGGCACACAGACGCTTATGACACCTTCAACCGCCACACAGACCACGTTGACCCCACAGATCATTGAGGCCGCCATCAGCGGTCTTGCGATCCAAAGCCGAGTCATGCTTCGGCTGCTCCTGCTCCAGTATTTCGACATTTCCCGTGAAGAGGTGGAGTACATGGCGGCGGACCGCCCGGATCCGCGCATGCAATCAGGCGTCAAGCCGCCGGTGTCGTTCGCTTCCTTGGAGAAAATCCAAGCGGTGGTCGATCGCGCGGCACAATATCGCCGATTTGTGTGCATGCGTCGCGAGCGGGCGTGGCTGGAGAAAGAGATCCTGAAAAAGTTGATCGCGCTGAACACGGCCCAGGTCAAGGCTGCCGAGCGCCTGCTTCTCGAGAAATACGGGCTGGCTCCCGACAAGCTCAACACGATCAAGGAGGGTGCTCGGACGTCGCTGACCAAGACCTTCCAGCGAAGCATTGACCAGCAATGGGACGCGGATTCCATCTCGGAAGAGGAGTACCTGAAAGAACGATTAGCGATCGAAGTTCAATCGTTGCTGCGACGGATTGAACGCGAGCGACGACAGTATGACCTCGCGGAGCGTGAGTACCGCACGGTCTCGACCTCCCCGCTCCAGGACCATGAAATCGGTCATATTTGGGGCATTCCGGCCGGCACCTTGCTCGCGCGCAAGGCGAAGTCTCTCTCCCAGTTCTTGCAGGCCGTTCAACAGTCTTGCCCCGCCCAAGGGCAGCAGGCCGTCTCGGCGGTCGATGTGTGGAAGGAAACGCTGGCGACGCTCGCCACCACTCCCATTGACCGGTCGACTGCCCCGTATGACGGGCTGGAGCGGACGGAAGACGCATTCATGGATAAGGTCCAGCGCTTCGTGTGGAATCGGCTTCCTGAAGAGGTTCAGACGAAGTTCTGGCTCTCTATCGTCAAAGGAGCCAGCAGCAATGCCGTGCACGCCGAGCTTGGATGGTCCGTCTTCGGCTTACAGCGGCTCAATGCGGTGCTCGGAGATGTGGACATGGCCCCGGACGCCGTCGAACAAGAATTATTGGCTCGCATCGCGCCCAAGCCGAAAGCAGCCGCCGGTGAACTCGCGGATTCCGGGGAGGCCAAACCGGAAATCGGTGAATTGGCTCAACACGTGCTCAACAGCTTCTTTGGGGACGGCCGGTACAACAACGAGGTCCAACGCTAACCTTCGACGGCTCCCAGTCTCTCGCTGGGATGCCGACATCGTGTGCGGTAGGCGTTGGTGGTTTTATCAGGTATACTGGAACAATGGCTTTCGATCTTCGATCGGCAGTCACTCTCGAGTTTCTTGCGGCCTGTCTCCTGGGACTGGTTGCCATTATTGTGGACAGCACGCCCGCCTTCTCTACGGAGATTCTGCAAATCGCCGATCTGGTCACTCACCCAGAGCAATATGATCACCAGCAGGTCAGGGTCACCGGCCAGGTGACCAATATGCAGTTGGCGACCACACGAGACGGGCGTCCCGCCTACGGTTTCCTGCTCAAGGACCAAGCCGGAACGCTGAAGGTCGTCGCCCTCGGCCGGGCGGAGATCCGAGAGGGCGACCTCATCATCGTCGAAGGTCTGTTCAGCCGCATGCGCCAGGCGGGACGGACAATTATTTACAACGAAATTAAAGCCTCGTCCGTGCGTTCGATGACACGCCTCAACCCCGACCTCGTTGGGTAACTCGCGGGCAGCCCAGCACTGCGGCCGATTGTTCCTCTTTCCTTCCCACATCATGACGCACCCCTGGGTGACCACACGCACCTGAAGGCATCGCTCGGGTTTCTCTCTCTCCACACACCGACGCGAAGGCGCAAGCCCCATCCTCCGAGATCGTCGCACTATTTATTTCTCGGACCTCAGGATCGGACCCCAGAACCTATCCAAAGCACTCCGGCGAGAGACTCAGGAGGGCGTGAGCCGACGAGCCGGACATCAACGCGGCATGGCAAGGCGGGCGCGTCTCACGCTCGTCAACCGAGCGCTTTTCATGAGCAGTATCCTTACCGATGCTGACTCGAGCGATGTTGAGCTAGGTTCTACGCTTGCGGTTCAAGACTAGTGTGAAAGAGGGACTATATCGCAGTAGAGATGATCGGCAAGACCAAGCTGAGAGGCGAGGGGCGATCCAGAGTGCCTTGACGGCCAGTCCGCTGGGCCACCCGGTGGGCGGCCCAGCGCGGACCATCTCACTTGCCCGTTTTCACCGGGGTCAGCGGTTGTCCCGTCATTCCATCGAAATGAAAATACGTCGGCGGGGTCTGGCCGACCACCCACTCCACCGCTTTGTCCATACATTCCCGCATGGCACGTTCCATCGGCGTCTTGGCAAATCCACTGAGTGAGCCGTAGCGATTCAATACCGACCCGCTTGCGCTTCCCCCGATAGACGTCGCCGACCCTTCCACGCTCGTTGCGGAGAGCACCCGTCCCGTTCGCGTATCGATGAGGCGAAGGTCCATCGCGATGGTCGCCCGGTCGAAACTTCCAGCAACGGAGTCGAGCATGCTTCCGGCTTTGCCGAACAAATTGCCGGCTTGGGCCCCACCCCCGCTGGTACCGGGCTGGAACCCGGTCACCGCCGCCTTGACCAGTATCTCGGCCCCTTCCAATTCTCCGATCGGCGCCGCCGTTTCTCGTTTGATGCGGCCCGACGCGCCCAGATCCTGTTCGGCCAGCACGGCCTTCAATTGCTCGCGTTCCAGCACGATATACCGATTGGTCTGAAACAGTTCGGTCGTCAGCATGTCTCGTAGTCCGGTGCCGTAGGCAGGCAGCCAGTAGCCACGACCCTGGCCTCCGATCTTGTCCTCGAAGTCGGTCACGGCAACCCGAGCCTTGGGACCGTTATAGGCCTCCGACTGTGCCGACGCGATGTCCGGACCGCCCCCTCCGCGGACTTTGGCGTTTCCCGCAGGCAACTCGCACCCCATGGCCAGGACTGCAAGCCCGACCAGCGCAACCCCGTAAGCTGCGCCCATCCGGCACCGTGCCGCGCTCCGCATACCTACCTCCTCTGTTCGATAGTTGAACGGCAATCAGCCATCGGTCAATCCGAAGGCGGTTCTCGAAGGTCACGGCGACGATACACCGCTGGTCGCCGAGAGGCGGGATTGTAGCAATCGGCGTAAATGCCTGGCAATGCATCGATCGAGGGGAAGCCACGATTCCTGCGCGAAGCGCGCGACGCAGGGAGCACGTTCACACGAGGTACTTCCAGATCTACTGAAAGAGGAACCACAATCCTAGGCAATATCCCACGATGATGACAAAACTGTCCGGCTCGATCAGCATGTACCGCTGCTCGACCCGGTACATGATGCCCATCAGAGCGGTGCTCATCAGCAGGATGCTCCACAACCCCGTCATGGCATGGGCGTCCCCGACGGCATTGAGCAACGGGCCGTTTCGGTAGGCGACATCGACGAAGAAGAACGCCGCCATGTTGAAGGCATTGCTCCCGAACAAATTGCCCACCGCAAGATCGAATGCCCCTAGCCGGACCGCGGTCAACGACGTGACAAGTTCGGGCAATGAGGTCGTGATGGCCACCAACGAGGTCCCCACGAAGGTGGTGCTCACACCAGACTGACGAGCAATGTCTCCAGCGGAATGGGCCAGGAACGGCGCCGCGACCAGGAGCGCCAGCGATGCCAATCCGAATTTCCATAGGACGCGCCGGAGTTCGACCCGCCGGCTCGGCGCCTTCGATTCCGTCTCCTCATCCGCTTCGGCGACCTTCTCCTTCTCGCGTTGCAGACGCCGCATCGCCTCCTGTCGAAAGATAACGCGCATGCCGAACACATAAAAGAGCAGGAGTAACAAGCTTCCCAGTCCGATGCCCCCATGTTCGACGTCGCGACCCATCAAAATGAGGAAGGCCGCCAGACCGGTGAGAAACATCGCCAGCGCGGCGCTAAGGGCATGATCGAGGGCTGTATGCTGCCAAATGCGCTTCTGGCGATGCACGAGATCGATGAGTCCCAACGTCAGCATGTTCGTCATGCCGGCTCCAAACAGATCTCCGGCAGCAAGATCAGGCAGGTCGAACATGCCCGCGCTGACGGTGGTGAGAACTTCGGGCAGCGACGTCGCCGCCGCCATCAGCACCATGCCAATCCACAGGCCCCCCAGGCCCGTCAGATCCGCAATCCGGTCACCGAGCTTGCTAAGCTTCGCACCGGCAGACACGATGACGGCGGCGCTCACCAGAAATATACTCCATGCCATCGCAAGGGACATCACCCGCAGGGTATCGTGTCCTCGCCATGAAGACAATGTATCTTCTGGCCCAGACACACAATCACATCACGTCTTCGTCTTTCTACAGCAAGCTGCACGTGGCGCCTGCTCACAAGGGAAGCACGTATCACACTCTAACGTCCGAAGCCCGAACAGGAGACATTGGGCGTCGCCCTCTTCGTCCGCGACCGCTTACTCTTGTCGGCGACAAGAGCTGATGTCCAAATTGCCCACTAGTAGCTTTCCATCAAGATCGCGACGCGTCGGCGTCCAGGGTTTGAACCAGTGCTCATTCTCATCGTGATCGGCTAATGATCAATGGTAACCTTACGAACAGACGCCCGATTCGGTCGTATCCCGCCATCTGGTCGAAGAAGGAGGGCTGTTATGACGCGGCTTGCCGACATGTCCAACGTGTCCGAAATGAAACGATCGGTATATCTTCACCCTCTACTAGTTCTATTAGTGGGGTGTGTAGCCGCCGGTTTCATGGGATGGACGCCTGATTCCGCCTTCGCGCTCGAACCTCGGACGACCACGGATCCAAGCGGGATGAGCGCGGACCCCATGGGAGCGCCTCCCTATCCGCACCCAGGCTCACCGCACGGCCGGTCACCGCATACGAAGGGAGGCAGCCCGCACCATGTGACAGGTCACGACATGACACCGCTCCTTCAAGACCTCAAGCTCAGCGAGGAACAGTCCGCGCGTCTGCGCCGGATCGAAACCGCCTATAAATCCATGACCATCACCAAGACCGCCGAGATCCGCGTCGGGGAAGTCGAACTCGCCGCTCTGCTGGACGAGCGAGAGCCCGACATGGGGGCGATCACCAAAGCAGTCAACACAATTGGATCGGCTCGGACCGCACTGACCATGGGACGAGTGCAATCGCTTCTCGAGCTGAAGAGTATCCTCACCGCAGAGCAATACGATACGTTTCGCTCGCGGTTGAGAGAGCGCATGGGCGATTTCCGCGCAGAATCGTCCGGACACCCGTCGGTACACGGCTTTTGAGTCTTCGCCGGATCATTCGGCCCACGGTGGAAACGTAGGGATCGTGCCAATTGGGACGGATTGACTACACCGCGACGAGCCGGTCGGGCCGGCTTTCTCCGGAGGACATGTCTGCCCCTCCTTCCCTAGGGCTTTGGCCAGTACAAGCGATTCGATCCACCAGTTAGCGTGAAGCATGGCTCACGCAAAGGAATAACACAACAAGTGAGGGCCGCACGGATAGGCGATTCGACGGTTAAAAAGGTGGAGGGAAAGGTATCGCCCCACGGCGACATGGGACAGCAATACCTCGCATCAGGGCGCGTGATGTCAATGCGACGATGGGACGAAGAGCCCCAGGATGCCCCATCGCTGCAGTCAGTCGGTCCTTACGAAGCGGTCGGGTACGTCTTGTATGGACGGGCAGAGTTATATATCGAGGGCCAGTTGATACATCTCCGGGAAGGAGATTCATGGGTGGTACCCAAGGGGGCGCAGCACCAGTACCGTGTACTCGAACGGTTCGGGGCAATCGAAGCCACGAGCCCACCCTCGCACATCAAGGACCGGGACGCGGATCTCGGTAGGCCCTCGCAACCAGCAGAGTGATTCGAGTCACATGAAACCCAATACTCAACACATGAACGAAACATTGCGAATCCTAAGCCGCCCCACTCAGGCGTTGCGACTTCCCAAACTCATCTCACACCCCATGCTGGACGCATTACGCGACGCCGGAGCGGTGCACGTGTATGCCGATTCTGCGAACGTCCAGGAACTGGCCGACCTTCTCTATGCAGACCGCGGCTCACTCTTTTCGGGCGTCGACGGGAACACGATCAATCAGCCGTTGGCCCATAAAGTCATAGCCGAGTATCTATCCCGTATGGACCAAGGTATGTGCGCGGATGAATTCGGCTCAGGAAACCGATCGGGAGAGCTTCGCGACCCCGCCCGATGCTATGCGGTGCTCTGCTCAAAAATGGCCAACGATTTCGAGCATCTGTTCGCTAGCGGACGGCGCTGGGAAACGAGCCTGCAATTGCATATGAGCCTCTCCCGTGATGTCGCGCAGGCGCAAGACGTCGCCAGGCTGATGCGAGACCTCTCACCGGGGGCGATCGTGAAGGTTCCATTGACGCCCTACGAACCACGATGCTTCGTGCTGGCACGCAATCTGGAACGCGAGGGAATCCCGGTCAATTTCACCTCGACCTTCTCCGCGCGACAAGCGATCGCTGCGGCACTGCTCTGCCGAGTGGCGCGGACCAATATTTTCATGGGGCGCCTTGACCAGGGATTGCAGTCGGCGCGGCTTGGGGCCCACGTGTGTCTGGAGACTCAGCGGGCGTTGCGCCAACTGCGGCGGGAGTTGGACGTGCCGACACTCTTGATCATCGCCAGCTTGCGGAACGCGCAGCATCTCTACGACACGGCCGGCTGCGATGTCTATACCATTCCGGTCAAGGTCTTGCGGGAATGGCTGACGGAAGCCCCCTGGTCGGCTGAGCAAATCGGATCCCAACTGGATACCTCATATGCCGACCGCCTTGGGATCGGCGCAACGGTACCCGAGCCTGTTCGCTCGCGGATCGACGATCTGTATCGGATCGACCCCGAATTCATGGAATTTCTTCTCTCCTACGCCGCCAGCGTCGAATGGCAAGAGGAGAACGACGGCGACACGCTCGCCAAGCGCTTTGAGGAAGCCGGATTCGGCCAGTGCTTCTACGCCCCCGATCGAGCGGAATGGGCCGAAATCAAGTCCGGAAAGCTTCCTGATCTGAGCGGATCGCTCGCGCATCGATTGCCGCTCGATACGCTGTTCAGCTTGCATGCAGACGGCGACTTTGAAAATCATCAGGCCGCGATGGACACCCTGTTGGCCGAGCACGTCCGCGGTTGACTCGGGTCCGGTGGCGTACGACGCGGGCTCACACCGCCAGCCCACGTCCACAGAGGGGAATGACCATGGGACAGACCGAAACATATGGAGCGTTAGCCGGCCGTATCCTGCTCGCGCTGATTTTCGTCATGTCCGGCATCAACAAAATCGCGACGCCAGAGGCGACACAGCAATATATGGCCTCCCATGGCATGACCACGGCGACCGGTCTTCTCTACGCGGGAGCGATTGCGGTTGAGATTGGAGCAGGCCTAGCCTTGCTGCTCGGCTACCACACTCGGCGGGCAGGGCTCCTCTTGGCACTTTTTCTCGTGCCCACTACACTCATTTTCCATACGGACTTCGGAGATCAGAATCAGTTCATCCACTTTTTGAAAAATCTCGCTATCATGGGAGGACTGCTGTACGTCTCGGTCTATGGCCCTGGTCCGATGAGCGTCGATGCCCGCGAACAAGCACGACAACACTCAGAGGCCGTGGAAGCCGGGCGAGGATAGCTGCCAGCCAGAGACCACGCTGCTCACAGCTAGGAGGAGGATACGCCCCCGTGCTCCAAGCGATGGTGCAAATCGTAGGCGGCACTGATCAACGACAGGTGAGTCAGGGCTTGCGGAAAGTTTCCCAAATGGTGTGTGCTCATCCCAAGTTGTTCCGAGTACAGCCCGACATGATTGGCATACCCCAGCATTTTCTCGAAGAGCAACCGCGCCTTGTGCAAGTCTCCCGCACGGGAGAGGCACTCGACGTACCAGAACGAACACAACGAGAATGTGCCCTCTCCGCCGTCTAATCCGTCCGACCGTCTGGCCTGATCGTCGTACCGATACACCAGAGAATCCTCGACGAGGTCGGCTTCGATCGCCTGCAGCGTCGAGATCCAGCGAGGGTCGTTGGGGGCGACGAATTTCATGAGGGGCATGAGCAGGCACGAGGCATCCAGACTGCGACTTTGGGAAGACTGGAAGAATGTCTGGCGCCGTTCATCCCAGCATTCGGTCATAATATGCCGATGAATGTCGTCACGACGCACCCTCCACCGCTCACGGGGAGCTGGAAACGATCGTTTATCGGCCAGACGCAATCCCCGGTCCAGGGCAACCCAGCACATGAGTTGGGAACTGATCCAGTGCCGGCTCTTCCCCCGTACCTCCCACATTCCATGGCCTACGGCATCCCAATGGTCACAGACCCAATCGATCAGCTTGGATAGATCCTGCCACATATCGTAGGAAATCTGCTCGACGTACTTGTTATAGAGATAGACCGAGTCGAGCAAGGCACCGTACAAGTCGAGTTGCACCTGCTGGAACGCGTCGTTTCCGATCCGCACGGGGCGCGAGTTACGGTACCCGGACCAGTGGTCCAGGGTTTCCTCCTTGATTTCCTTTTCGCCACGAATCCCGTAGAGAACTTGCAGCGATCCATTCCATTCCTGATCGGCACAGCGATCCTGAATCCAACGCATGAAGGCCGTCGCCTCTTCCGTGTACCCGAGTCGGAGAAAGGCGTAGACCGTAAAACTGGCGTCACGGATCCAGGTATAGCGATAGTCCCAGTTTCGAGGCCCTCCGATTTCCTCCGGCAGACCAAAGGTAGGCGCCGCCAGCAACGCACCGGTCGGCTGGTACGTGAGCAGTTTGAGGGTCAGAGCCGAGCGTGACACCGGCTCCCGCCACCGGCCTTTGTACGTCGAGCGATTCGCCCAGTTTCGCCAGAAATTCAATGTTTCCTTGAATTCGGTCGCCACCTCACGGTCCGTCACTTCCCGGCCACGCGTCTCAAGGGACGCATCCTCCAAAATAAAAGCCGCGTGCTCGCCTGCTTTGAGGGAGAATTCAGCCACCGCCTCCCCGTTCCGCCGCCTCATCGGGACAGAAGTCCGCAACCTCAACGCAAGGCCAACCGAGCCTTCCGGCTGAAACACGATTTCCTTGTCCCCATGCGCCACGAGCTGGTGCGGAGTTCGTCCATAGTCGAACCGAGGAGCACATCGCATACGAAAACGTGCACTTCCGTGCACCATCTTGATTCGTCGCACCAGTTGATGGGCGTGATCCTGCTCTTCCACGGGCATCACGTCACTCAACTCGGAGACCCCACGGTCGGAATAAAATCGGGTCAAGAGTATAGTGGAATCCGGCAGGTACATCTGCCTCCGCCGCCCCTCCCCGTGCAGCGGATCGATGCGAAATTCACCTCCCTTTTCGGGATCGAGAAGGGAAGCAAAGATCGTCGGGGAATCAAAACTGGGAAAGCACATAAAATCGACCACACCGTCCAAGCTGACGAGCGCGACCGTATGTAAGTCTCCCACAACGCCGTGATCTTCAATCGCCGGAAATGTCCCCATCAGCTACTCCTGTTGCCCTTCAAGCGTCTCCATTGGAACATGTCTCACGGAGAGTCGAACGGACCGGATACCGGCGGAAACGCCGGAGGCCGTCCGTGTCATCAGGGGCTTATCCGTCATGCTCGCCGACAGCGTCACACCGCATAGGACATTAATCGGGAAACGTCTGCAACCGCTTCCCCGTCGGATCGTATAAGGCGAATACAGGACTTCCATCTTTCAGGAGGTGCAGCCTGGCACGGGGAACATCCTCAGTGTCGCGGAGGACCAGGCTGGGCAGATCGTCCGCTTGAAGCTCCAGCGCCACACGCCTCTTGCAATCCTCGCCATACAACGTCAGCCCGGCCCGCTCCATCGGTGCCACTGTCAGGGCCGCACGACGTTCGCACTTGTCGTCGGCAAAAATCAGCGCCGGATGTTGGTTGTCCCAGAGCGTCAGACTAGCGCGAGGCTGACCTTCCTCCGTGACGATCGTGATCCCCGTGGTGGTGACAGGATACCTCTCCCCGACCTGGGCAGTCACAGCCGACAGCCCCAGGAATGCCGTCGCCACCCAACCTCCCAAAAACCCAAACAAGGCCGCCACGCCCAGATTCGTGAATCCCAGTCGCGTCATAGGTCCTCCTTCATGTCAAGTCTTCACTCGCCAACAGGTTCGTCCTCACGAGGCACGCCATCTCGTCTCTTCCAGCGAAAGATTATAGGAGACCGCTACAGGCAGTCTCACTTTTTTACTCTATAGACAATGATCAACCGGGCAAACTAGAGAACCCCCGAGGGGCTGCATACCTGGCAGAACATGCAACCCATTGTGCCCAATCAGTGTTTTGTTGCGCCCTATGGGGACGGATGCTCTACGAATAAATGCCTTGCATCTGGGTCGGACTGCCTCCGTGGCGCGGAGCCAGGGGTGTCACCAGTGCCCCACGACGGCCAAGGATGGTAAGCGTACGTTGGAACGTGAGCTGGTATTTGGGTCACCCAGTAGGCGGCACCTTGCTCAGGAGGTTCTGTCATGTTGATGTGGGGCGCCCTCATCATTTTCATAGGACTCGTCGGCGCGATTGTCGGGTATGTGGTAACCGGTAGGACGGCAGTCGGCACCGGCCCCGTCAGTATTCTCTCATCCTTTCTAGCAGCCTTGTTGGTCATGACGCTGCTCGTGATCGGGGTTCAGTATTGCAGCCAAACCAACAACACGACGGTTCCCAGGACTCTGGAATGATCCTCCTGATTTGAAAGTAGACGAGGCAGGCTGGACCGCCGCCTGCGTTCGAGCGGCGGACGACAATTTTCTTCGCGTGGGGCACCCCCCTTCGATTCAACCAAACGCAGGTTCAGATCCGAATCAGCAACCCGAAACGTGCTCGAGGACCTCCCCTGCGATATTGCCCCGTAGCCGACAAACCAAGATCCGCTCCGAGTGTGGTACTTGCGCCCTATCTGTCCCCACATCATCCGGGCTTATGATCCCGAACCGGTTTCGAAGCGGAGTCATGCTTTGCCACAGGGCGACCGCTCACTCCAAGCGAGGTGGCCGGCAGCTTCACGAATTCACGGGCGGATAGAGGCCATAGGCCTGTGTCTTCCTCACCCGTCCGTAACCGACCTTTCCGGCGGAACGTCTGTTTGACTTGTTGCTGCATGACCACACCTCCTTGGCTCCTTTGCCAGAATTATCTTCTGACGTTCATTTCCAGCCTAATCCCGATTGGATAACCATCCAGACTAGATGAACCCCTAAAAGGTCGAGACTGAATCCCTGGAGAAATCGCGACGCTCCGTTGGAGGGGCAACAGCAGGACAAACAATGCCTTCGCGAGGTGGCCACGAAGGCCACCTCTTCCTTCAAACTGGCTCCTTGACCCAACCACCTGAAACGAATCGCGGGTCACAGGACTGGCACAGGAAGCCGCTTCCCTCGCGTGGTCATGACCTGAGACGAGGTGGCCCTGCATGGCGTTAGGGAAGAATCTGCTTGTCCTTCGTCCCTGGTTGCCCCTCGAGCACACGGTCGCGGTCTTGTCGTTCAATATGAACGTTCCGGTCGTCCGGTGACGCCGGTAGGTTGGCGTTCACGATAAGCCGGTTGTTCAAGACTTTTACTCCTGGCACCGTGACCGCGAGCTTCGTGGCCAATCCCTTTTCAACCTGGCTCCGTACCATGCCATCAAGCGTGACCTCTCCATCCGTCACGTCCACCACGAGATTGCTCCACGCAATCTCATCTTCCAGCAGAAGCCGTTTCTCCACGCGCGCGCGTACCTCCGCATCCGTCTCGGTCTCCCCGGATCGAACGGCTTGCGGCGTCTGTGTCCCCGGAACGCCTGACGTCCCACCCCATCCAAGGTCTACGACCGAAGGCAACCCAATCAATGCTGTTGACGCCAGCGCAACTCCCCCTATCAACGATCGTCTCAATGAACGAAGATGTCGTTGCATGACAAATCTCCTTCGCATGCCTGTATCGGTGAGCGGATGAAAGGCCTGTGCGTGCCATGTCCCTTGCGCTCACCGGCCTCCCCGACCTCTTGTCGCCAGCCCGAGCCTACGAATTCACCCTAGAGGCGCTGGAGGGCGGGCACGCCCAAGTCCAGGCGCTCTTCGACAAGCTTCCAATTGACGTTGGCAAAGAATGCATCGATGTACTCTCCCCGTTCAGACGGTTTGTAGTCGAGCAGGTAGGCATGTTCCCATACGTCCATGACCAGGAGCGGCACGAACCCCGCGATGTTGCCGTGTTCATGAAGGCTGATCCAATGGTTGGAGACACGACCACTGGCAGGATCCAGATAACAGATCGCCCATCCAACGCCGCGCATATTCCCGACGCTGGTAAAATCCGTTTTCCAGAGATCAAAGGAGCCGAAACTGTCCTCGGCAACCTTCGAGAACGCACCGTGTGCCTTGAGCGCTTCTCGCTTTGGCCCGATGAGATTGCTGAAATAGTACTCATGAAGAACCATGCCGTTGTATTCGAAACCCAATCTCCGAGTCAGCTCGGAATACGCCGGCATCTCCTCCTGGTCGATGTGTTGATCACGAATAATCTCGTAGAGCTGGCCGCGCAATTTGTTCGTCGCCTTGACATACCCCTCATAGAGCTTGAAGTGCATCTCCAGGGTCTTATCCGAAATGCCCTGAAGCCCATGCAGTTCAAACGACTGTGCTCGATGTGGCTCTTGAAGCAGCATAGTCCGTTTCTCCTTTCAATTCCGGGCAGTTACCCTTGATCCGGGCATACGGTGCCGACCGACACTCCGGCCGTTCCGAACCCACGACTCAAACCTCAGGAGGATCATAGGGGGAACCACCTGCCTTCCGTCACTGGCCAGAACCCTGGCCAATACCTTTCGTCGCGACCTTTCCAAATCGCTCACCCTGCCGGTCGGGTCGCCTAGGGTTTATCCTAGGGATGGTCATGCGTGCGGAAGAGTAGACTCCTACCCATTCCTTGACACGATGGGCGCTCCAATCCGAGTCGCTCACCCAGATTGAAGGGGGATACCGATGAAGCTCTTAGTGGCGCGCTTCTGTACGGGGTGTGGCAAGATTTGCGATGAACTCGCTAAGGATCAACACGGTCAGGGTTGGACCGACGCGCATGTGCTTCTCGCGAAGTATGGATTTCGCTGGACCGATCTCGAACTCCGACAAACCTACTGCGACGATTGTGAGCGCGTCATTCAGGCCGGGAGCGGAACGAAATACGTGCAACTGGCGCGGTAAGCCTACCGACACGCCCTGAGGATTTCCGCAGCACCCGGGCGATCCATTTCCAATCGACACGTTCCTCGCCCTTACGACGGGCTACCTGTTCCACCATTCGGAGGTATGCGATGGCCAAATCCAAGCCGTTTCCCAATCCACAGTTCGAGGAGTGCATCGAAGCCTGCGACGCGTGCGCTCATCTCTGCACGGCCTGTGCAAACGACATGATCTCGATGAAGCACACCGGCGACATGGAGCTGATGCAACAGTGCATTCGGTTGTGCTGGGACTGCGCGGAGATTTGTACCCTCAGTGCCCGGTGGATGAGCCGACCGTCCGAATGGTCGGAAGCCTTGTGCCGCCTCTGCGCAGACGTCTGTGACCGCTGTGCAGAGATGTGCAGACGACACGCTCCGCAACATCCCCTCTGCGAACCATGCGCGGAGGCCTGTTCTCGCTGCGCCTCGCTCTGTCGTGAAATGTCGACGCCGGGCGTGGCCTAGATATCGACCCATCGAACATATACGTACTGGCATCTCTCTGGGGTGAGCGCTGAAGAAGGGTCAGGCCTGGAACGACTTATGCGCCATCATACCATCGGCCAGCGCACGCTGGATCGCAAGAACTACCTCCCGTTCATCTCGACGTTTGAGAAGATGGCAATGGATGCCCATTGACAGTGCAGCCTGTCGCAGTATGTCGTGCTTAAGCCCCGTCCACACGATGATGGGAAGAGGCTTGTCCTGTAATTCACGAATCAAGCGCACCAACTCCATCCCGACGATATCCCGCAACTTCAGATCCAAGAGAACACAATCCAGTTGAAGTGATTGAATGACCTGCAGCGCCTCAAGGCCGGAACACGCTTCGTGGATTTCGAGTTCCGGCATGTGCTCGAGCAGGGACGCTTTGATCCGTGCGCGATCCTCCCGATGTTCGTCGACGTGGAGAAGCCGCTTTGTCTGAGCCTTCATACGCTCCGCTGAGATCGACAAAACATAGACTTCGGAGGTGCGACTCAATGTAGTCGAGGCCCCGGACATCTGTCTGTCAGCGAGATGACAGTTCTGCCGAGGAATTCGCGTATCTCCGAGGCAATTACGCGATAGCATTCACAGGAACAACTTTCCAGTCGCTTGCGGTCCTTGATCACCACGGATCCGCGCCGATATTCCACCACACCGACATGCCGAAGGGCTTTGATCGTGGTGTTGAGGGTTGGTCGTCGACCACCTAACAGGTGTGCCAAGCTCTCATGCGTGACCTGGATTTCATTCCTTTCAAGGCGATCGTGGACGGAGAGAAGCCATCGACACAGCCGCTGCTCCAACCTATGGAAGCGGTGACAGATGGCGGATTGAGCCAACTGCATGACTCGCACGCTTCCGTACCGGAGCAGATGTTCCCGAAGGGTCCGACTTGCCTGTGTGGCGTCCCTCAAAACCTGGCCGGGGAGCCGGCACGTCATGCCGGCAGACTGCACCATTTTTTGATAGGCGGTCACCGGTCTCCCGAACAAGCTCGGCAAGGCCAGGCAGCCTTCTCGTCCAACCATGCCGATTTCGACGCCCAAGCCATCGGTGGTCGTCCCGACAAGAGAGACCACGGCGTCAATGGGAAAATAGGCAAAATCCGGTTGGTCGAGCGTGCCGCCAAGTACCGCGCCCCTCTTCAGATGGACTTCCGTCAGGGCATGGTTCAGCAGGCGATAGTCAGCCTGATGGAGTCCCTGTAGAAACAAGTTGCCTGGCGTGTTCGGGAAGACAGACGTGGTTCGAATGAGGTGGCCCCTCGGCGCAATGAAAACCGCGCGCACCGTAGCCGAAAGTCGCCAAAATGTCTGTAAGCTTGCTGACGCTGGAATGCATTTGACCTGCCCGGTTATGGGGAATGGGCAGTAGGGGCACCGATCATTGGTATCGCCACTTGAAACCGCCTCGCTCGGTTGAGTCGGCTTAAAAAGGGTACCCCGAGAGGTCTTCAATACCCGCGCTCAGCGTGAGCTCTGCCAGATATTCGCTTCGCGCGCATCTGATCAGCCGGTAACACTCGCAACTCATCCGTTCAAGCCCCGACTGCTCCAAGAGGGTAATACAGCCGCGCTCATGGCGGGCCAGATGCATCGACTCCAGGGTCTCGACCAGATTCGAAATAACCGGTCGACTGACCCCGATCATGCACGAGATTCCCTCTTGGGTCGTGGGTATCTGCCTCGCTTTGATCTGATCACTGACGGTGAGAAGCCAGCGGCACAGCCGCTGGGTGGCGCTGTGGAACTGCTGGCATAGGGCCAACTGTTGGAGTTCCGACAGACGGAAGGCGAGATAGGCCCGGATGGCCGCACTGTCGCCCAACGAAGCGTCCCGAGCAAACACATCTCCACCGAATTGCCACGCCGTGCCTTCTTGCTGGACCCAACATCCAAGAGGATCGAGTCCTTTTCCCAAGACGCTGGACAGTCCTGTGAAGCCTTCGCACCCCACGACACCCAACTCCAATGTGGCTCCGTCCCGTGTCATGGCCACCATCGACAAACTGGCACTGCCGGGGAAATAGACCCGGTCGTGCTTCATCCCCGGTTCGTAGAGCCAGCGTCCTCGATCGAGGCGTACGCACTGCGCGCCTCCGTCCAGGGAAGGTTTCCCATTCAGGGCGACGGACACCGCTCGCAGCAGCAGATTTTGCGCGTCGGAAAATGATTTGTCCTTGTGTACTTCCACGCCTGCTCCTTGAACAGTGAAGACTCATCCCCTTCACACCATTCGCAGAACGTCACTACTGTTACGTAACAGCATCTCAGGTATATACTGTGATGCCTTACTGGGGAATGCCCTGGTGAGAGTTACGCAGGTTCCTTAAAATCCTACTGACCGCCCCGGGTGGAGGGCTTACCATACACAGCGTGCAACGTACACCAAGGGCACCCTTCCGGAAGATCCAGCCCCGCCCAGGATATGCTCAGGGGCAATATCTAGGGCAGGTCGCGGCACAAACAAGTTAGCCTCACCCACCTCCAACCACGGTGGAGGGCACGTCTTCCAAATCAAGCGTGGGAGAGCCTTCGAACGAGTGACTCGATTTCCGAATAGAGCGCTCGCTCCTGAGTGTGGCTTGAGAAGTGATTCTGGAGCTCGTCCCAATCGCAATTCGCGACCCGTGGATCGTGACGTTCGGGGATAAGAATAAGAAGAAGACTGCCAATGCTTTCCGAGTTCATCGCAGTATATCGCACTCGAATCGGCACGCGGTTCATCCGGCACATAGTGGTGTGGTCGCTGGTTCTGCTCTGCGCGATGCCGCCGCACGCCTGGAGTCAGTCTGAATTTGCCGAAGACGAACCCACGCCCATCGCAGGAAAGGAATTTCACACCACGCTGTTCGGCGAAGACGTGCATGTTCCCGCGCGGGATCGTCGAAGCGTCACAGCCGCCAGCTTTGGCCTCCAGTGGATTCCAAACGGTCCTTCTCAACTCGAGCTGTTACCATTTGGCGCCCTGTACGTATGGCGGAATTGGGATAAAGACAATCGCCGGTTTCGCGGGGCCTTCTCTGGACCCGTGAACGACCTCGATTATACGATCGGCCTCCGCACCTATCCGAATTGGACGCTCGTGTTTTCGCTCGATACGTTTATCGCTCCGATCGGTCGATCGGAATACGTCGAGGGGCAACGGATCAGCCAGTCGGAGATCGAATGGAGCTATGCGTTCGGAGGGATCGGACTAGGCTATCGCCTCCCCATCCATCCGTTCAGCCAGGACAGTGCTGCCAACGTTTTCGTCACGTACGAACCGGGCTATCGGTGGTTTCGCGGAACGAGCGAAACCGGCCCTCAGTACGGGGTTCCGAGCGACACGTACGAAGGGCGGCTCCACTTGCGGTTGCGGATCGACTCGATGACGCGCAATCTCATGGAGCTGCCCCATGAAGGCATCACGCTCGGTGGCGACATCGTGCATGGCCATAGAGCCAGATGGCACGCGTGGGGAGGGCCGCCAGGCGACACGCCGGATTATAAGAAGGAACAAACCTACGTCATGGCAAGCGCCTATATGCTGGCGGCGACGGGGATTCCAGGGGTTCACAGCAGCAAACACCGCCTCATTACGAGCCTGCACGGCGGGATCGGCAAGGATCTCGACCGGTTTTCGACGTTTCGACTGCCGGGACGACCGACGGGCTATGAATGGGAAGCTGTCTCGCTTCCCATGATCCACGGCGTCGCATTCAATGAACTCTATCCCCGTCGGTATGCCATTGCCGATCTTCACTATCGCTATGAAGCGCTCTTCTTCTTGTATCCGTATCTTGAAGCGACGTGGGGGTTCGTCGAGCAATCCCGCTTCAACCCGGATGGAAGCATTAAGTATGTGATGGATTCGATGCCGACCATTGGAGCCGGAGTGGTTACGGGGGCACCGTGGCGCTCACAAATCGAGCTGAACTACACGTACAATTTTGGGATATTTCGGGATCCGGGAGGGGCTCCACCTACGAAGGGCGGTCACGGAATGTTTATTTTTTGGTCAAAACAATTGGACGCTAAGTAAAATCCCTCTCGCTTTCCGACTGCGAATTGAGAGGTGAGGTGTGACTCGCTCCTCACCTCTCAATCGCAACTCGGGTACGTTTAGGTTCCTACTACTGATTCTTCATCGCGGGGCTGCTCGGGTGTCCACCCTCCAAGCCGGGAGCCCTGTCTGTAGGCAGGCCCTGCGGACCGCCAGCCCCTCCGCCTGTAGTCTTCTCCTCACCCATCGTCCCCGCAGCAGCCGGCTCGCCAGTGGCGCTATGACTGGCCGGATCCTTCTTCTGTCCCGCATTGAACTTACTGTTCCGCACGTCTTCGATCTGCTTCATGTACATGCGGACGTCCGGAGACGTATCCTCCGGAGCGAACTCGTTGATGGTTTTCTTGAATTCCTCTTCCTTCACATTGAGTTTCAGCCGATCACCCTGTTCCTTGAACTGACTCCAGCGCATCGGCACCAGACGATCGGTGTGCTCAAAACTCAGGACGGCATATTCAATATCGCCGGTCTTTTTGTCTTTGAGAATCTGTTCGATCTTGCCCAGATCCTTTCCCTCGGACGATTTCACATGGTGGTTCAGCCACTTGCTATTCTTGACCTCTTCGAGCTTTCCTTGGCGCACCGGAGTATCGGAATACTCATCGGGCGTGGCACTCTTCCCTTCGGTCAGATCGGTGCCTGCATCTTTTCCCTTCTGCCCGGACATGGGATCGGCCCAGACAGTCCCGGCCCAGAATGGAGCCGCCGCAACCATGGCGAACACGAGTGCTTGAACACCTTTCGACTGTCGAATCATGAGTCACCTCCTGTACGTGTTGTGAACGCCTGAATTTCCCGACCCCCCTGCCACCCCGTTGTGGAGCGGCAGCTTCTGGCCTCTTCGCTTTTCCTCTCCCCTCCTGCCCCTACGGCGAAAGGAGCGCATGATCCCAGAGAGAAAACGGGGTCCACGGCCGATCGTTAAGCCTATTGTCCGTCGCGACGGGATTCGTCGTCACGGGGCAAATCCCTAGATTGATTGGCATCACAGGCTAGGGCGTGCGTTTGAGAGAGGAGACGCGCTGAAGCGCCAAGGGAAGCCATTCGATCCGGCATGGGCCGTAAAGCAGCAGATGATGCGACCGGCCCCTGACCAGGGTTTTTACCGGTATCTCATGAGACTGTGGGTCATTACTGTAGCGTCGGTCATCTCGCTGACTCACAGACAGGGAGGGGCGCCCATGGCTGAAGTCACCTCACAAGAAGTCCTGCGTACAATTTCACGCTGTCCTGGAATCCAACTGGATGACCTCATTCAAACGTGTGGGCCATACAGTTGGAATCAGATCGTGCTGGCCGTGGATGAATTGGCCCGCGACGGATTGATCGTGCTACGTCGTGACAGAGGTTCCTACACGGCCTCGCCGCGGAACAACACGATTCAGTCAGACGAAGACTGCAGGCAGGCACGACCAGGGAGAGTGCCAGGCCTGCGGGCGCCTGTAATCGTGTAAAGTCGATGACGATATAAAGGCGAGGCGAATCACCTCATCCACGACACGGAAGGAGCGCCATGATGCAAAACCAATTCTCAACGCCGTATCAAACCGATGTTCCGGGAACTCCCGCCGGAGGGTATCATCGCGTAGCGGATATCGTGGCGACCAATTCGCTGCAATTCAAACCCGAGGACAATGCCTTGGACGTCGCCATAGAGATCGTCTCGACACATGCCGGAGGGGGCCCGGTCGTAGGGACCAGTGCCGAGTTCTTGGGGTTTGTCAACGAAGGGGATATCATTCGGGCACTGGAGCGCGGAATGGATCTCAAACAGTCGACGGCCCGTGACATCATGAACACGAGTTTCATCGGTGTCACCGAAGACACTCCCCTGACCTCGGTTGCGGATATGTTTCAAATGGGGTTTAGAATCTTACCCGTCGTGCAAGAGGGAAAAGTCGTGCGTTCCATCACCCGCCACGATCTGCTCAGAGCCAAATTAGGGATCGGTCCAAGCATTGAGGAATAGCGGAGCCGATCCAGGCCGTCGAGGCACCATGCGGGTGGGGGATCTTTGAAGCTGAGGTCATCAGTGAGATCACCCGCCCCGCAGCTTCCCGTCCCAAGGTCGCATCGTACGCCAGTCTAGCCGAGCCGATAGTAATAATCGCACCAGGGAGACAACCGGAGTCGCGCACGCCTGCCTCCCTGTCGGGGATGGCTGAAGGCACGGCACAGACCTTTCGTCATTCGTTCCTCCGCCCTCGCCCAAGTCGTGTGCTGCGCCCCAGCGATCGGCAAGAGGACATCCGGGTACACTCGGAGACGATGCATGCCATATCCGGCCAAGAGACGGTCCAGCGTCGAAGCCGTATATCCATACAGATAGGGAAACCCCAAGAGATTGTTCCAGGCAAGAATTGACCTGCACATCCGACTTGAAACTTTTTTCCAGCCTTGCCGGGCAGTAATCAGGGTTCGGTAACATTCTCCGTTCGGCACTCTGACGACCAAGATGCCGCCAGGTCGAAGCAACTTCCGCGCTGCACTCAAGACGAGATGGGGATTTGCCAATTGATCAAACGTATTCCAGATCGTAATCGCGTCGGCACTGCCGGGCTTCGCATCGGTCTCGTGCAGCCTCCCTTGGATGATGGGAAGACCGCGGCTGCGACAAAATTCTACGACCTGGCGTCCCGGATCGACGCCGAGAATGTCCCATCCGCACATGCGCGCCACGGACAGGAAACCACCCACAAAACTTCCCACTTCAATGATACGCGGCCGTACGCGACCGAATTTCCACAACCACCCCGCCAGAGTCAGCAGCTTCTCTTCTGCCGAGGCGACCTGACGCTGATGTTCTTCCAGAAGGTAACTGTCGGTGTAGCGATCGCTTGCGTACAAGTCGGCGACCACGTCTGCGGTGGGTCTGGGATTCCGGAACAACAGCCCGCACGTGAGGCACCGATCCACATTGGTGGTATATCGCTGCGTGAAATCCACGCGATCGAAAAGATCGGTTTCTTGCGAGGTTCGAGCCTTCTCGGTCGATATCAGTCGGCTCTCGTGAAACCGCCTGAGCTCATCGTGCTGGGACTTTATTTGGTCGGCGGAACAGAGTGTTTCAGAAAAGTTGCTCCCGCACACGGTGCAGGGCGCCCTGCGGATCGGGTGCAGAATATCCTGAGAGGATGGGTCATCCAGAAGGGAGACCGAGCTGTCCAGCATCTCGGCATTGTTGAGGGAAGTCTGTGGCATAGCGAATAACCTTTCCACGTCCACGCCGGTGCGACGTATCCGCACCAAGCCACCCAAGCACAGTGAGAAGCGGACAGCCAACGCTACGACGATTTCGCCCGACTTCAGCGCCGCTTCGACGTGGCGCGGCCTCCCTTGCGCCCTCCCTTTTTTGCCGGCCCCTTATTCACCGGCTTGCCCCGGCCCGATCCTCCTTTCTTTCTTCCTCCCTTGTCCATCTTGTTGACAGTGGCCCATGCCCGCCGCTCAGCCTCGTTCTCGGACACGCCCCTACTCCGGTATCCCTTTTCGATTTTGGCGGCCTTCCGTTTCTGCTTGCCTGTGTATTTTGATTTATCACCTCGTGGCATGACCTCTCCTTCCCATTCGGAACAAGTCCTGATGCACACCTTGTAACCCCTCCTCACCGATAAGAAGCTAGCAATCGTGGCGAATTTAGGATCAGCCACTTATATCCCTCAGTATGGACTCGGACGCCCCTGGGAATTCCCCCAGAGTACGACACGAGCATCCCGACATCTACGACCATAGCCCTTCGATCACCGATCTGTTTCTGACGTTACCCCCAACCACTTCGGCCACTGCATGACAGATTTTCAGTCTCAACCGAATCACTGCCGTTTCTATTCCGGCCATTAAAACGAGTCCGACTAGGACAGCCCCTAGATTCGGAATGATCCCGTCCGTGATACGACCAGCACTGCATATGGTAGAACCTTTCCCCCCATCCGAACCTCCAAGCGGGCTAGCCATGAACCGGCGTCCAGAAATTGTTGTAGCAACAGGAGCATCAGCAGGGGTAGGTCGCGCCATTGTGCGTGAGTTCGCACGACACGGGGCCTGGATCGGCCTGATCGCACGGGATCGCGCTCGCTTGGACGCGGTGCGCCGCGAGGTCGAAGACGCCGGAGGGCGGGCCTTGGTCTTGGTCGGCGACGTTGCCGATGCCGCGCAAATGGAGCAGGCCGTGGAAAGGGTGGAAACAGAATTGGGTCCGCTCGACATCTGGATCAACAATGCCATGGTGTCCGTTCTCTCCCCCGCATTAGCAATGACGGCGGAGGAATACCGTCGGGTCACGGAGGTCACCTATCTTGGATACGTCCATGGGACATTGAGCGCCCTCCGCCGGATGGTCCGCCGCAATCGCGGCACGATCGTCCAAATCGGATCTGCGCTGGCCTACCGGTCGATCCCGCTGCAAAGCGCCTACTGTGGGGCAAAGCACGCCATCCAAGGCTTCACGGACTCGCTCCGATCGGAATTGATTCACGACCGCAGCCGCGTGCATCTGACGACCGTACAACTTCCGGCAGTGAACACGCCTCAATTCAGTTGGATCCGCACGAAGATGCCACGGCATCCACAGCCGGTTCCGCCGATTTTTCAGCCGGAGGTGATTGCGCGAGCCGTGTACTGGGCAGCGCACCATCGCCGCCGCGAAGTCACCGTGGGATGGCCTGCCCTGCAGGCGATCGTGGGAAACAAGTTCATTCCTGGCCTCCTCGACCACTATTTGGCCTGGAAGGGATATGACGCTCAACAAACTGAGCGACCCGTGTCACCAGATCGCCGGAACAATTTGTTCGAGACCGTCGCTGGGCCTTACGGTGCCCACGGCGAGTTCGATGACGAGGCAAGGACCGCGAGCATCCAGTTCTGGCTGAATCGGCACCGAGCATGGCTGACTGCGACGGGCCTCGGAATCGCCGCATGTGCCCTACACTATGGTCGCCGTGCGACCCGGTCCGTGGAAGGGAGACTCCCACCATCATGAGCGATCTGTTGGCGGCCCGCAGCCAGATGGCCATGTCGCTCGCCTTTCACATCGTCTATGCGGCGATCGGTATCGCCATGCCGCTGATGATGGTGCTCGCCGAGTGGCGATGGATACGAACAGGAGAATCGGTCTATCTGGACCTCGCCAAACGATGGGCCAAGGGAACGGCCATCCTATTCGCAGTCGGAGCCGTTTCCGGCACCGTCCTCTCGTTCGAGCTGGGCCTGTTGTGGCCTAGGTTCATGGCCGCGGTCGGCGCCGTCATTGGCCCGCTGTTCGCGCTGGAAGGATTCGCCTTTTTTACCGAGGCGATTTTTTTGGGGATCTATTTGTACGGGTGGGCTCGCCTCCCCGTCCGACTTCATCTGGCCGCCGGGGTGATCGTGGCGGTCAGCGGCGTGGCGTCGGCGGTGGCCGTGACGACGGTCAACGCCTGGATGAACACGCCGACCGGTGTGGAATGGGAGCATGGCCTGCCGCACAGCATCCAACCATGGACGGTGATGACGAATCCTCATGCGCTGCATCAAACCATTCACATGGTGCTGGCCGCGTTCGCCGCAACCGGATTGTTCGTGGCGGGAATTCATGCGTTCATGTGGCTCCGGGGCAGCCGTACCGCGCTGCACCGGCATGCGCTCGCCATTGCGCTGCTGGTAGGGGGCCCTCCCGCGCTGCTGCAGCCCCTGAGCGGGGACGTCCTGGCCAGGTCGGTGGCGGAGCATCAGCCGGCCAAGCTGGCGGCCATGGAGGCGTTATTCGACACCGAGCGGGGCGCGGCCTTTCGTCTGGGAGGGATCCCGGATGAAGCCCGTCGCACGGTCGACTATGTGGTCGAACTGCCCCGTTTCCTGAGCGTCTTGATTCATCTGGATCCCGATGCGACCGTGACCGGACTCGACCAATTTCCGCGTCAGGATTGGCCTCCCGTGGCCATCGTGCATGGCGCCTTTCAGGTCATGGTCGGGGCCGGCATGATCATGGCGGGCACGGCCATCTGGTCCGCGTGGCGATGGAAACAGGGCCGGCTCTTGAACGATCGCCCGCTGTTATGGACCCTCGCGTGCGCAGCACCGCTGGGGTTCCTGGCGATCGAGGCCGGTTGGATCGTGACGGAAGTGGGCCGGCAACCGTGGATCGTGTACGGCATGATGCGGACTCGAGACGCCGTCACCCCGATGCCCGGTATGGTCGTCCCCTTCCTGTTGTTTACGCTGCTCTATGGGCTGTTGTCGCTGGTGGTGCTATGGACCATGGCGCGACACGTGGGCGCGACGCAGACGACCTCTCGGTCAACCGTGGAAGAGAGGCTCCTTCCGGATGCCGCGAAAGGGGCCCGCCCGTGAGCGCCGAGATCCTCCTTGCCGGATCATTGGTGGTCTCTCTGGTGCTGTACGTGATCACCGGGGGCGCCGACTTTGGTGCAGGAGTCTGGAGCGCGCTCGCCGTCGGAGAGCGTGGGACGAGACGCCGTAAGGTCATCGACCACGCGATCGCTCCTATTTGGGAAGCCAACCATGTGTGGTTGATCCTCATCGTGACCATCCTCTTCACGGGGTTCCCGCGGGCATGGGCGGTGATATCGACCGTCCTGCATATCCCGCTGACACTCCTGCTCGTGGGGGTCGTGCTCCGCGGTGCGGCTTTCGCCTTTCGAACGAACGACGTGGAGCTCCGCCCGAATCGCGACGATGCGGCCAGCGTCTGGTGGGCACGCGTATTCGGGTGGTCGAGCATCCTCACCTCCATCATGCTCGGTATCGTCATCGGCGCCATCGCAGGAGGGAATTTAGCTGTTCCCGCCTCTCCGTCCTACTATGACGCCTACGTGGCTCCATGGCTCGGCCTGTTCCCACTTCTGGTCGGCGCCTTCGCGCTGGCGCTCTTCGGTTATTTGGCTGCGATTTATCTCACGTTCGAGACCGGCGACGCGGATCTTCGAGACGATTTTAGAAGACGCGGGCTGGCCGCGGGCTTCGTGGCCGTCCTGGTGGGAATCACCATTCTCGTCACGGCAGCGACGCACGGACCGGATATTCATGAAGGACTCGCGACAACCGCCTGGGGATGGGCCGCGCTGGCAGTGGCGGGCGTCGGAGGCGCAGCTGGCCTGTGTGCCCTTTGGATGCGGGCGTACCGAACGGCCCGCGCGTGTACGGTTGTGCAAGTGACCGTCATCGTCTTCGGCTGGGCGGCCTCTCAGTATCCCTATCTGGTTCCTCCGAGTCTGACCATCGGCCAGGCGGCGGCACCGGACACGGTCCTCGAGCTGCTGTTGTGGTGCCTTGCTGCGGGGGCCCTGCTGCTGTTTCCATCGTTGTACGTGTTATACCGGGTCTTCAAGCCGCACACACTGGATCTACCGAACGTGGGGGGCGCAAACACAGGTCTCGGAGCGCCTCCGGATTTTCGAGCGCGGTGAGGAACGGGAGAGGGAAGAGACAGGAAGAGATGAACCTTTACATGTCGCGGCCGAGGCCGCAGACGGAAAGTGAACGTTATGGCCACCACACGTCGTCGGAAAACGGTCGATGGAGACGAAGTCGTTCGCAGGTATTATGAAGAGATGCCGTCGCCGCCGAGCGAAGCCCTATGGTGATCAAACAGACACGGTCGCGCATTCCGAAGCGACCGACCATGAAGAACCCCGCAGCGCGGCGCTCAAGGGGGGAGACCTCGATGTCGACTCGACCGGACTGGATGTCGGGAGCGAGTCACCCGGCTGGAGCAATCCGACATCGGATCAGGATCGCGTCGATGACATCGGCGCGTCCGTGGGCATCGTCTATGACGATACGGAACCGCTCAAGTTTGGAGACAAGACGGCTTCCAAAGACCGGTCGCGATGGGAATTGAACCCCGCGTCATCGGAGGACTATGGAGAGCGCCGTTCATCCATACGGCAGGTCCGCCGGTCTCCCGCCCCGGCCCGCGCTCGAAGGGCGTCGAGCGGTGGGTCGAGCCGAAGGCGGGCTGCTTCGAACCCGACTAAGAGGAAGTCCCGTCCGACGCCACGGAAGAAGCGTTAGCGTACCTGGTACGGGGCCTTCGTGCGGACTCGCCACATCGTCGCACACTCGATGCTGGATCGGTCATATATTATGCAGAACTTTTCTCGACGATACCCGGTTCAACATGCCGACGGAGGGCCACGGCTCATGAATCAAGGGAGACCGACATACGAAGAAGCAGTGCGGCTGGGGTGGGCCATATTCTGGCGGGCCGTGGGAAGTTTTGTGCTCTTCCTCGTCGGGACGAATCTTCTCCTCTTGGCCTTATGGCCGGAACTATTGAGAACTAGTCCCCCGATCTGGGTGACCCTCATGCCATTCGGTGTAGCCACGCTCGTCTGCACCCTGTGGATCATGCCTCTGCTCGTCATCCGGAGCATCGTCCGAACCCACTTTCGAGGCTTTCACATCTCTTTTGTCCGCGATGGCGCCGATCCGCCGCCTGCGGCAGCCAGATCTGAATGAGGAATTAGTCACGCGATCGTGCAACCCTACGTTCTTGTCTAGCCGCGGGCGCACCTAAGTGCATGCAGATGGACGAGGAATTCCTGGCTTTACTCTTTTACCGCCGCCGTGCCGAGCGCGTAGGAACCGGCGGAGAAAGAACCATCCCGCTGCCACCGCGACGCCGGCGAGCGTGGTCTCCACCAATGTGGGAACTGCGGAGGGCATGACGGCAGGATATTGACGTTCGGGATCCCGCCGCGGCGGCCCCTCCTGCATGGCCATGCGAAGGACCTGTGCGAGGTGGAGGCCTTGTCGGTCCGTCAGTTGGGCGATTTGTTCCCGGCAGCTGAAGCCGTCGGCCATGATGAGCATGCGCGGGTCGGCCTCACGAACCGCCGGCAGGAGGACGCGTTCGCCGATTTGCGCGGACAGGTCGGCATGCTCTGCTTTGAATCCGAAGGAGCCCGCCATCCCGCAGCAGCCTGAGTCCAAGACCTGCACGTCGAGCTGCATCTGCTCCAACAGCCGTGTTTCGGCGGAGACTCCCATCACCGCCTTCTGATGGCAGTGTCCGTGCATGATCGCTTTCCGATGGAGGATCGGGGGACGGAAGTCAGGCCGATGCTCGGTCAGAAACTCTGCCAGGGTAAACACTCGGCGGCTCAATCGCATCGCGTCCTGATCGTGCGGAAACAGATTGGTCAATTCGTTTCGGAACACCGCCACGCAACTCGGCTCCAGACCGACGATCGGAGTCCCCGCCGAAATATCCTCGCGTAGCACATGAAGAAGTTGTCGTAACTGGCGGCTGGCCATGCCAAGGAAGCCAAAGTCGTACAGTGGCCGTCCACAACAGAGCGGCCGGTCTGGAATGCGAACCCGGCACCCCGCCGCTTCCAGCACCTCGACGGCCGCCTTGGCCGTCTCCGGAAGAAAATAGTTATTGAAGGTATCGGGCCAGAGCAACACGTCCGTGCCGCCATTGTCTTCGACACGGCGCCGGCGAAACCACGAGGTGAAGGACGGAGATGCGGACGGGGGCAACGTCCTATTGGGTGCAAGACCGCCGACGGTCTTGATCAACCCGCCCAAGACAGAGGACTGCGTCACCAGATTGGCCAGATGCGGCACGTGCGAGGCGATCCGAGCCCACCAGTAGATCCACCCCATCGAGTAGGCCGCACGGGGTCGAAGACGGCCCGCATAATAGTGCGACAGAAACTCGGCCTTGTAGGTAGCCATGTCCACGTTGACCGGGCAGTCTCCCAAACATCCCTTGCAGGCCAAACACAAGTCCAGCGCCTCGCGCACGTGCTCGTTCCGCCACTGGCCGACCAGCGGCGAGCCTTCCAACATTTCGAAGAGGAGTCTCGCGCGACCTCTGGTCGAATGCTCCTCCTCTCGTGTCGCCCGGTAGCTGGGACACATGGTTCCGCCGTCCATTTTCCGGCACGTTCCCACGCCGACGCACCGCAGGGTGGATTGAGCAAAACTGCCCTGATCGGACGGGAACTGAAAATATGTCTTGAGGGGTGGCGGCCGGTAGTCAGCGCCAAGCCGCAGGTCCTCGTCCATTCGATGCGGCCGCAGGACCTTTCCGGGATTCATTCTCCACTCCGGATCCCAGATCGACTTGAACTCGTGAAACGCGCGCATGAGCTCGGGGCTGTACAATTTCGGGAGCAGCTCCCCTCTCGACTGACCGTCGCCGTGTTCACCCGAGAAGGACCCGCCATATCGAAGGACCAGATCCGCGGCCGATTCGATGAACGATCGATACCTGGCGATGCCGTCGTGCGTGCGAAGGTCGAACGGAATGCGCGTATGCACGCAGCCCTGACCAAAATGCCCGTATAACGACGCGCGGTAGTCGTAGCGGGTGAGCAGCGAACGAAACTCCCTCAGATACTTGCCCAGATGCTCCGGCGGGACGGCGGCATCCTCCCAGCCCGGCCAGCTCTCGTGCTCCTGCGGGACATGAGCGGTGGCGGCCAGACCCGATTCGCGTACCTCCCATAATTTGCGCTGATCCTCCCGGCTTTCGTGCAAGCGCATGACCGGCGGGTC
Source organism: Nitrospira sp. (assembly GCA_036984305.1). Taxonomy (NCBI): domain Bacteria; kingdom Pseudomonadati; phylum Nitrospirota; class Nitrospiria; order Nitrospirales; family Nitrospiraceae; genus Nitrospira; species Nitrospira sp. The sequence goes on along the minus strand of BQWY01000001.1, from coordinate 1,708,440 downwards.
ATCGGTCCGCTCGAGCGCATGGATCATCTCGCGTGCCCGCTCCACGGCTTCCTCTTGCGTGTCACCGCCGAACTCCACCAGGAGCCAGCCCTCCCCCGATGGGAGCAGCCGTATGTCCTGCTCCCGCAACCCCTTCCGCTGCATGAAGGTCACGAGATGGTCGTCCAGGCCTTCCAAACCGATCGGTCCGTGTCGCATGATGTCCAAGATATGATCGGCCGCCCTATAGATATCGGGGTAGCCGAGGACGACGAGGACGCGCGCGCGTGGACTCGGCACCAACTGAACGGTGGCTTCGAGGATGGTCACCAGCGTTCCTTCGCTGCCGACCAGCGAGCGCGCGACCTGAAAGCCCTGTTCCGGTAACAGTTCCGGAAGACTGTACCCCGAGACACGCCGCGGAATGTGCGGGAACCCCGTCCGGATCGATTCGGCACAGCGCCTTCGCAGCTCGTCCAACCGTTGATAGATCTCGCCCCGCCGCCCGCCCTCGCGCACGATGCACTCGTAGTCGGCGTCGCTCGTCGGACCGACGCGAAGCCGGCACCCGTCATACGTGAGGACGTCGAGGCTGTGGATGTTGTCCTCGGTCCGTCCCGCCATGATGGAGTGGACGCCGCACGAATTGTTGCCGATCATGCCGCCCAGCGTGCACCGGCTGTGCGTCGCGGGATCCGGCCCGAACGTCAACCCATGGCGCTCCGCGGCGCCACGAAGCTGGTCCAAGACGACGCCGGGCTGCACGCGGGCGAGCCGACGCTCGGGATCGATCTCGAGAATTCGATGCATGTATTTCGAGCAGTCCAGCACGACCGCGACGTTGCACGACTGACCGGCCAGGCTCGTCCCGGCCCCCCGCGGCAACAGCGGGGCGCCGAAGGAGCGGCAGACCGCGATCGTCGCGTCGATGTCGGCGGCGTGCCGGGGAAGCACCACGCCGATGGGCACCTGCCGATAGTTCGATCCGTCCGTGGCGTAGAGAGCCCGGCTCCCGGCGTCGAAGCGAACCTCACCCTGCACCCGCTTGCGCAACTCGGCGCCTAGCGCCTCGGCGTCGACCGTGCTTGCCGACCGTCGTGTCCGCTGAATGTTCGTAATCACGTTCATCGTCATGATCGATGCGGAGAGACCGGACCGTTAGACGGCGTGCCGCTGGGCATCCGCCCGTCTGAGCGCGAGACCCAAGCCGGGCGCGGACAGGTCCGGAGTCAACATGCCGTTGACAGCCGAGGGCACCCCGTCGAACAGCATCCCCTCCACGCGCACGTGTTCGGAAAAATACTCGACATGCCGCACGCCCGGAACCGCGCAACACACATGCGCGTGCAGGGCGGGGGCCGTGTGGCTCGACACCGGGATGCCGAAGGCGCGCGCCAGGCTGGCGGCCTCGCAAAATCCGGTGACGCCGCCGCACCGGCGCGCGTCGACTTGCAGCACGTCCACGGCGCCGGCGGCCAACATGCGGCGAAAATAGAACCGATCGTACCCATACTCGCCCGCGGCGATCTCCACGCCGGCCGGTGCACGATCGCGTATGAGGCGCAATCCGTCCAGATCGTCCGAAGAAACGGGCTCTTCGAACCACGTGACATCGAGGGCGGCGAACTCGTCGGCGCGTTTAAGCGCCTCCTTGCGGGTATAGCCACCGTTGGCATCGACGTAGAGTTCCACGCCGAGGCCCACCGTGTCGCGTGCGGCCGCCACTCGCGCCCGGTCGTCCTCCGGCAACCGTCCCACTTTCATTTTGACTCGACGGATCCCTTTGGCGACCCACTGTTGCAATTGCTCGCGGAGTTGTGGAATCGATTCGGAGGTGAAGCCTCCGCTGCCGTACACCGGAACACTCTTACGATGCGCCCCGAGCAGCAGCACGAGGGGCACTTCGAGCAGGTGAGCTTTGAGATCCCACAAGGCGACGTCGACGGCGGACAGAGCCGATTCGGCTATGCCCGGCCGCCCCGCCTCCCGAATCGCCTGTTGCATCGCGGCGTGGGCGGCGGCCACGGCCAGCGCATCCCGCCCGGCGACGACATCCCCCAGCACGTCCCGAATGAACAGGGCCGCCGCGGAGTCGGCGTACGTATAGCCGAGCCCCACCGTTCCTCCGGCATGGGCTTCGACGACGACAATGGTCGTGTGATCCCACTTTCGGGTAGCGTCGGAGCGAGGGCGCTCCGTTGGAACTTGGTAGACCGACACTGTGAGCCGCTCGATGTCGATGCCCTGAACGTTCATTCGATGCCGTTCGATGCCGTGGAGTGGATTCCGTCGCCGTCAACGGACCAGGCGGCGGGTGAGTCTCTCCGAATGACTCACCCCAATCGTCGAGAGCGAGTTGTATTATGGGACGGTCGAGCATGAATTCGCCTGGGAGAAATCCCAGTCTCGAACTAGGGTTAATCCCGTGTGGACGGCGTGAGCAGTTGTGGTGGGATGAAGCTCTCGCACGAAAGCAGTCGTGTGACACAAGGGAGAGCGGCGGAATGCCTCGCAGTCTCTGGAAGGGCGCGATCAGTTTCGGCCTCGTGCACATTCCCGTGTCGTTGGTCTCGGCCGACCGCGGAGGCGGATTCGACTTCACGATGTTGGATCGTCGCTCGATGCAGCCGGTCGGATTCCGACGCGTGAACAAAACGTCGGGCAAGGAAGTACCCTGGAAGGACATCGTTAAGGGATACGAGTACGAGAAGGGCCGTTACGTGATCGTGACGGACGAGGACTTTCGCAATGCGGACGTCGAGGCGACTCAGACCATCGATCTCCAATCGTTCGTCCCATTGGATGAGATTTCCCCGTTCTATTTCGACACGCCCTACTACATTACGCCGCAGCGGGGCGGCCAGAAAGGCTACCGGCTGCTGCTGGCGACGCTGGCGCGCACAGGGAAGGTCGGCATCGCCACGGTGGTGATCCGCACCAGGCAACACACGGCGGCGATTTGGCCCCACAGACAGGTGCTCGTCCTCAACACCCTGCGCTATCACGATCAGATCCGGGACACCAAGACGGTGGCGCCCGATTCGGAGAAGGCGTCCGCGAATGTGAGTCCGCGGGAGATCGACATGGCGGCGAAGCTGGTCCAAGGGATGACCGCCGAATGGAAGCCCGGCGAATACCGGGACACCTACCACGACTCTCTGATGCGGGTCATCCGAAATCGGATCAAATCGGGGCGCACCCGCCAGGTCTCCCACACCGAAAAGCAGGCCGCTCCCGGAAAGGAGCGAGGCAAGGTCTTGGATCTCATGGCCTTGCTGAAACGGAGCGTGCAAGAGAAGGGCGGATCCCGGCACGGGAGAAAATCCCAGAAGCGATCGCGGCGCTCGAAGAGCCACTCGCCGAAGCGCATGCCGCACTTGCGCAGCGCATGACGTTCATGGCGCCCGAACACGACGCGATCCGTATACGAATCGGCGACTGAACGACCACCGGACCATCTCGCGCCACTACGCGAGATGCGGCCAAGATACACTCATGACAGGAGGCACCATGGCACGTCGGCAAGGAGATACGCGCACCGCGTCGAGCGCGAGGCATGACCGCTACCGCACGAACACGCAGGACCTGGACTGGCCCGAGGAACGAGCAAATGCGGAAGGACTCAACGTGGGCGACATCGAACGACTCGCCTCGGCGCTCGTCGGCGGCGGGCTGCTGGTGAGAAGCATTCCCCGACTCCCCTCCCTGGCGGCCGGCGTCGGAACCATGGTGGGAGCGGCTCTGCTTCAACGGGGCCTCACCGGACATTGCGCAGTCTACAACGCGTTCGACCTGAACACGGTCAGTCGTTCGGATACGGCCATGCTCGGACGAAGAAAAATCCGAACGTCACGTGCGATCAAAATCGAGGAATCGATCGACGTGGCGAAACCGGCACGCGAATTGTTCCGCTTCTGGCGAGACCTGCGCAACTGGCCCGAGGTCATGGCGCACATCCGGTCCGTGGAACCATTCGGCGACCGATTATCCCATTGGGTCCTCGCCACCGCGCCCGGCGGCCCCTCATTGGAGTGGGACGCACAAATCATCAACGAAGTGGAGCATTCGCGGATCGCGTGGCGGACCCTCAAGGGCGCGATGATCGCGCACGCCGGATCCGTCGAGTTTATGCCCATCGCCGTCGATGATCGGGACATCACGCGAGTGACGGTGACCTTGCAGTACGAGCCGCTTGGCGGACCAGTCGGCGCGGCCTTGGCCAAGGCCTTGGGCCAAGATCCCAATAGGACCGTGGCTGCGGGTCTCGCCCGATTCAAGGACATCATGGAATCGGAGTCGACTCCGACTCCTGGATAAGGGATCGTGCGTCGGAGAGGCTCATCTTTGCCGGTCCGCAACCAAGATCAACAGAAGCCGCCTTCGAACAGAGGCGGGGAGAGCACACGTTCGTCCTCTCTCTACGGTGGCGAACGTCGAAGACATCAGACCAACGGCACGCTAGCCCCACATTGACAGAACCGCCCACCCATCCAGCCTCGGGCGTCCAGTCAGACCGAACATCCACACGCTGCACGAAAAGACACCCGGACGCCCTCGACCGCAACATGCAGGTCCGGCGTCCGGCATGCTTCCGCCCCTTTGCCTCTGCCTCGGGACCCCGTCCGCCGACCTCCTGGGACCAGCATGCCACTCGTGAGCAACCAGGCACCGGCCGTATTGGAAGCTGGGATCCAACCCAGGTTCTCCGGCGCGCGTGCGACGTTATGTTGCCTCACAACGGAGGTAGACAGATGTTGCGCCTACAGATGACGCTGGCCGCATTGATCATTCTCATCCTGCCCCAGACGAACCAAGCCGTGGCTTCGACAGACGTCGCGCTCCGCGATGCCCGCGAGGCGACGTTACCGCACGAGCCAGACTACGACGCTCGAGTGGAGGAAATTTATGATCAGGAAGCTCGCATGTTTATCATCCTCTATTCCTTGGGGGACAATGGGCAGATCGATTACATCACGGGCCGCCTGGTACTGGAGCAGAGTCACAATCTCTACGGAAACCCGGTCTACGCGACGAATGAACATCCCTTGTTCTATTGGTGGAATCACGTGATGTGGAATGACCCTGAAATGGATGGCGTCAACGGCAACGAACGCGTCTACCAACGTCATATCGACTTCGATCTCACGCGCTATGCCCCGTGCAGATTCAACGGACACAATTGCTGATTACCCGCCTAGCACGAGGTAGGTATCCCCCCCGCGATCGCAGGCATGCTCTCCATCATGCTCTCGACATGCCAGCTGGCACGGCGAGCGGGGATCTCCACTACGGCCATGAGGCTCGGGGCGTCACTGGGAGGCGTTACCCCGAAGGCAATGAGGTCACGCTCCCCTTCCGTTCACTGTCGAGCGTATGCGACCCGCTACCCTAGGCCCAGGCGCCCTCGGCGTGACAAGGGCCCGGCTAGGATCTCTGGGGCTTTTCCCGGTTCCGCGCAGGGGCTTGATGTGAGATCAGGTGCAGGCACGTGGTGAAGAAGGGATCTGGCCCACGGCTCGGACGACAGCGCAGGAGCGACATCGCCCGACGAGCCAATCACGAGGATCGAGGACGATGCCGAATCCGGAGCCGAGGCAAACGCGAACGTGGTCACCACCTCAGAGAGATGTGGTCGATTCGACTTTTCCTACAACAAAGGAGACGTAGCCATGAAACATGCTCACGTCATCTGCACAATAACGTTGGTCGCGAGCGGGATGCTGCTCGCGCTCCATGGCGTCGCCGACGCCCAAACTCCTCGCCCGAGCACCACCCCTGGAACGGCGGTGCAACCCGGCCTTCCACAGGCACCGGGCCAATCATCGGTGGGGGGGAGCGCATTCGGCCCTCCGAGCAACGCCTCAGGAGGCGCGTTCGGTAACCCGGAGCCCGGCATATCGGATAAGTCCAGCATCGACTCGGGCATCAACACCAATCCCGGGATCGACCCGAATTCCGGCATCGATCCCAATCCCGGAATTGGAGGACAGCGGGGCACCGGTGAAAGTGGAATCGGAGGCACGATGCGAGGGGGAGGATCGAGTGGCATTGGAGGCACCATGCCTGGCGGAGGCAGCGGGATTGGAGGCACCATGGGCGGCGGAGCGATCGGCGGAGGGGGTGCCGGAGCGGGAGGTGGTGCCGGGGCCGGTGGAGGCGGAGGAGGAATGTAACGGCACGTTACGGAGCCAGACGGCATCATGCCGGCAGCTCGGTCCGACGTTCGCTGAGCGAACAGACAGCACGTCGCACGAGGACGAGCAGGAAGACGAGAAGGAGTTCACACGCCATGGCGGAACGACAGCGTCCTCCGCAACACCAAGATCGCCAGCCCGGTCTCGAATCGGAGATGGCCCCACCCCCACAGGCGGAGAACCGCACGCACCACGGCGCCGGGAAACTGGCCGGTAAAGCGGCCATTATCACAGGCGGCGACAGCGGTATCGGCCGCGCCGTCGCCATCGCCTTCGCCCGGGAAGGCGCGGACGTCGCGATCATGTATTTCGACGAGCACAAGGACGCCGAGGGTACCGTGCAGCTCGTCGAGCAGGAAGGCCGGCATGGCGTCGCACTCGCCGGAGACGTGGGAGACGTCGAATGGTGCCGCGAGGCGGTCCAAGCGGCCTATCGCGCATTCGGACGATTGGATATCCTCGTGAACAACGCCGCGGAGCAGCATCCGCAGGATCGCGTGGAAGACATCACGCCCGAGCAGTTGGAACGGACGTTCCGGACGAATATCTTCTCGTATTTTTATATGGCGCAAGCGGCGCTTCCTCACCTTGGCAAGGGCACGTCGATCATCAACACCACCTCGGTGACGGCCTACAAAGGCAGCGGGCACTTGGTGGACTACGCCTCGACCAAGGGAGCGATCGTGGCCTTCACACGTTCGCTCTCGCAATCCCTGGCGGATCGACAGATTCGCGTCAATGCCGTGGCTCCAGGTCCGATCTGGACGCCGCTGATTCCTTCCACGTTTCCAGCAGAAAATGTGGCGACATTCGGGACCAACGTGCCGATGGGTCGGGCCGGACAACCGGAGGAAGTGGCGCCGAGCTATGTCTTTCTGGCGAGCGATGACGCCTCGTATATGACCGGCCAGGTGTACACCCGAACGGCGGCACGGTCGTCAATGGATGAGGTCCCGACCCGAGAGGGTCTGTCCTAGACATGACGGAGGAGGTTTTTTTATGAGCCCACGGTCAGAGAACACACGGCCGCCGAAGAAAGCGGGCAAGAAGTCCGCGGCCGACGCGGTCCAGATGCTCAAGCAGGATCACCGCAAGGTCGAACAACTCTTCGAGCAATTCTTCAAAGGAGAGCCCCGCCAACGGGCGCAGGTCGTGCAGCAGCTGGTCAGGGAACTGGACGTCCATGCGACGTTGGAAGAGGAGATTTTCTACCCCGCGCTGCAGCAGCGCGCGCAGCAGGTGGAATCCGCCGTCGAAGAGGCCGAGCTGATGGACGAGGATGACACGATCAACGGGGCGGACATCGAGGACGCGGAGCCGCTCGACGACCAGGAGGACCTAGCGGAGGAAGAAACCGAGCACAGCGTCTTCGAGGACGTCGTCGAAGCGGCTTACGAAGATCACCAATTGGTGAAGGAACTGCTCGACCGCCTGCAACGCATGGACACCGACTCCGAGGAGTTTCCCAAGGCCGTCGCCGGGTTGGAGGAAATGATCGCGGACCATGTCAGCGAGGAAGAAGCCATCTTATTTCCCAATGCGCTGGAACAGCTCGATACCAAGGCCATCGGGAAACTCATGCACGAACGCAGGCAGGAATTGACGGCCGGGGTGGCATAGCCTCGCTGACTCCGGACCATGGTGACCATGGAGGCGGGCATCACAAGGCAGGGTTGCGGATGGGCGTCACGGGCATGACCCCTAAAAGGGAGAGGCTCACATGAATCACACGATTTCGGACGAGCGCACGGAACGGTTGCGACAGTGGTTGCTCACGAGACGGGAGGCCGTGCAGCGGCAAATCGACGAATCCCTGGCTCGCCACCGCGAAACTCAGGGACAGTTGCGGGACGATGCCGCGGCCGATCCGGACGACATGTCGTCGCGCGACGCGCAAGGTCACAACCTCGTCTCCATCATAGAAGCACGCAATCAAATGGCCAGGCAGCTCGACGCGGCGTTGCAACGCCTGCACGACGGATCGTACGGCGTCTGCGAGGACTGCCTGGCGCCGATCACGGAAGCGCGTCTGGAAGCGGTGCCGTTCGCCCGTCGCTGCGTGGAGTGTCAACGACAGGTGGAAACCTTGGAGTCGATCCAACGCCTGGAGGACCGGGACGACCGGTGACGCGGCCGGACCGGCGCCGAAAGCGCTCGACAGCGTCATCGCTCATTCGCCGTTCTTGAAGGCATGCTGGCGTCGCATGATGGTCGGACCTCGAGCTCAACGAGTGACGCTTGACGAGTCACCAATTACTGGGAGAAAGCAGGCATCCATACCGCAGACGACATTCGCCGGACATCCCTTGCATCCGCAATTGATTACCATGCCCGCCGGGCTGTTCCCCTTCAGCCTGTTTCTCGACGTCATGCACGTGGTGACGGGGCGCCGGACCTACGCGGACGCCGCCTGGCCCTCCTCCAGTCAGCAGCACGCTCACCACGTGAGCGGTAAACGATCGCGCCCCCACCACCGTGCGACGCACGCTGCCCTTGAAGAAGTCATGTGTCGGATCCCGGAACGCCGGTCATGCCCCCGCCTCGGCGGCCTCAGTGAGCTCGTTCTCTAAACGCCTGGAGAGTGTCGATCAATGATCCCATTGCTCGGACATGCCGTCCATTTCCCGTTCCGCTTCCAGCCAATGTTCGACATCGTTGCCCTGGGCCCGACCGCGTTCCTCGTACAGCGCGTAGGCGCGCTCGGCAATCCGTCGACGTCGGCGTTCTTCTCCATTTTCCTCGAGAGGCTTCGATCGGCGAATGTCGGCGGCGGTGTCGGAGTGACTCGCCATGCGTCCATCGTCGGATGGGGTGCTCGTCCCTCCGGAGCGGGCTGCCTCCGCCACAGACGGCCCTCCCTGGGCGCGACCTCCAGCTCTGGAGTCAATCGGCGAATCCGCCTGGATAGCTTCCTCAATAATGTGACGCGCAGAGGGCCGTTCCGTCTGTTTGCGTGCTTCGTCGTCTGTTCGTTGGGTTCGTGGCTGCTTTTTTGATTGTCCTGACGATTTCATCAATGCGGTCTCCCCTTGGTCAAATACCCGGATGTTTCCACGGATCAGTTTCGGACTGCCTGCACCGATTCGGCCCGCGGCTAGCCTATACGACCATATCACCGATCGCTTCTAGGAATCCCCCTAGTTTTGCTTTCAGCCGAGAGCCATTGCCCAGCATGCCCGCCGCATCTCGCTATGGAAAATGCAAACGGATGAGGCGTGAACGGCAACGAGGCGTGGCTTCCGGCGACCGTCAATGATCGCTAAGACGTTTGGAGCGCACGTTTCATATCACGGGTGAGCCGCTGCTCGAGCCGGAAGTACTCGTGCCAGGGATCCCGGCGTAGCTTCTCCAGCCGCGCCGGAAGATTGGTGACGGTGAAATGGTCCGATCGCAGCCGGGGGGATAATTCCGACCAGTCCAGCGGCACCGACACCGGAGCCCCGGGCTTGGCGCGGGTCGAATAGGCCGCCACGGCCGTGGCTCCCCTGGCGTTCCGAAGGTAATCGAGATAGATCTTGCCCGCCCGCCTGCGCTTGGCCATGTTGGCGACGAACCGGTCGGGAATGACGCGGGCCAGATGTTCGGCGAGCGACTTGGAGAACGATTTCACCTCGTCCCATGAATGAACCCGTTGGAGGGGCACGGCGATGTGCAGACCTTTGCCGCCCGTCGTCTTGACGAACGACCGGAGCCCCAGCTCCTCCAACAGACCATGGACGAGCGTGGCCGCATCGATCACATCGCCCCACGATACGGCGGGGTCCGGATCCAAGTCCATGATGATCCGGTCCGGCCTTTCCGGATTGTCTCTTCTGGCTCCCCACGTGTGAATTTCCAGCACACCCATCTGCACCAGGCCGATCAGCGCGGCCGGCGTGTCCGCGACCATATACGTGGCGGCCTTGCGTGCGCGCTCTCGGATGGCAATGCGCCGGATCGCGTCGGGAATCGACTCCGTCGCATGCTTTTGGTAAAAGCAGGAGCCGCCATGCCCTTCCGGACAGCGGACCAACATCAGGGGCCGCTGTGAAAGGTGGGGCAGAATCCAATCGGAGACCCGCTCATAGTAGCGAGCGAGATTGATTTTCGTCAGACCTTGCTCCGGATAGAGCACGCGTCGCGGGTGGGTCAGGGACACCCCTGCCACCGTCTCCGTACCATTGGTCGAGGCCGGCGGCGCGTCCCTGCGTCGCCCTACGGCTCGCCGATGAGAGCGCCGTGCTCCCTGGTGCGACGTCGTACGGGACGTCCGCTTCGTCGGCATGGACTTCGGCTGTTCCCTCATGATCGTTCCGGCCTCCTTGTCCGTCCGCAACCCCTGGAACGACGCCTGACGCAGCAGACCGTCGCTGGTCCACTGGGCGAACGCCACCTCCGCGACCAGCTCGGGCTTCACCCAATGGACGCCTCGCGCGTCGGCTCCCAGTGGAGGATCGGCGAAGGGAGACATGTCCTGTTCGAGTCGCGAAAGCATCCGGTGCAAGTCCTTCAACGACCGCTCGGAGAATCCCGTTCCGGTCTTTCCCGCATACCGCAATCGTCCGTCGTCTTCATAGACGCCCAAAAGCAGCGCGCCGAACCCGGCCCGCGATCCGGAGGGATCGGTATATCCGCCGATGACGAATTCTTGCCGCTGCCCGCATTTCACCTTGACCCAGTGGCGATTCCGGCCCGCGACATAGGGCGCCTCGGCCTGCTTGCAGACCAACCCCTCCATACCGCGTGCGCAGGCTTCGGCGAAGACACGATCGCCGTGGCCGGTGATGTGATCGCTGAAACGGACGAGAGACGATCCGTTCTCCGCCAGCGCCGACTCGAGCCGGCGCTTCCGTTCCAGAAGCGGATGCGACCGCAGATCCTCTCCGTCGAGAGACAGCAGATCGAACACATAGTACGCCAGGTCGTTCTCCGATCCCGCGTCGAAGGCGTTTTGGAGGGTTTGAAAGCTGATCCCTCCATCCGAGTCCATCGCCACGACCTCCCCGTCGAACCAGGCCGACGACACGGGCAACGCCTCCATCGCGGACGCGATATGATGGAGCTTGGCCGTCCAATCGTGCCCGTTTCTGGTAAAGAGCCGCGCGCGTCCCTCCTTCACCGCACAGAGAATCCGGTAGCCGTCATACTTAAGTTCGTGGATCCATCCATCGCCTTCCGGAACGCGCTCGACCAGAGTCGCCAGTTGCGGGGACATGTGGCGCTGCATGGACGAACGTCGAGTTCGACGTCGCGAAGGAGCCGATGCCGGAGAAGCCGGAGCGGATGGTGCGGCGCGTCGATTGGAGCGCCACGTCCGGTCTCGATCCGACGCCACTTGTTCAATCGTGCGTCCCGTCGAGACGCTTCGAGCCTGTTTCGTCACGTCACCACGCAGCCCGCGGCGCGCCTCTCTGTCATGATCCTTGATGAGCAACCAATTGTCAGGCTCTTTCTTTTCCCCGTCCCCGTTCCCCTTCTTCAGGCGTCGTCCCATGCGAACCAGATTCCACGTGCCGCGCAACTTCTGACCGTACAGGCGAAACTTCAACCGGCCGTGCTCGTACCCTTCCTGCGCATTCCCGACGGGCTCCCACAAGCCCCGATCCCAGACCACCACGGTTCCCGATCCATATTGATTGGGAGGGATCACGCCTTCGAAGTCGGCGTATTCCAGTGGATGATCTTCGACGTGCACGGCCAGGCGCTTTTGGGAGGGATCGAGACTGGGGCCCTTGGGGACCGCCCAACTTTTCAGGGTGCCCTCGAGTTCCAAACGGAAATCGTAATGCAGACGGCGGGCCGCGTGCTTCTGCACGACGAAGTGAAAGGCCTTGGAGTGTGGAACTCGAGAACCCGAGGGCTCCGGCGTTTCCCTGAAATTCCGCTTGGCCCGATAGCGCTGGAGAGCGGGACTGTCCCCTTGATCGGTGCGCCGTGCCCCTGTGTGGGATTTGGAAGTGCGTCGACGCGGGGTCGCCCGTCGTGCGTTCACCTGTTCCCTCCTCGCTCTCACAGCGTGATAACCGGCACGGAGATCATCATGGATCAAGGCATCCGACCATGTGGGGCTCCCGTCGGCGTTACTCTCTTATCACGCCGTCGTATCCGGGCCTATCAGGCTAACCCCTAGCCGAGCGGAGGACCGCCCCCCTTCCTCGTGTCTATGCGTGAGGTTCGTCTCCGTCCGCGTCCGCCCCTCTATAAGGCTCGACATTCGTCACTCGTCAATCGTGGGCTACGAAGAGAGGCTCTCGAGCGACTTCTTCTCGAAGGACGATTGACGAATGGCCAATGACGCCTATCCAGGAGCAGCGTCTCCCAAGTCGCGGGACAGGCACCGTCGCGGACTTACGGCGCCGGCCCCTGCCCTTCTAGAACATGAATTCCGTTTGTACGTACCCGTAGTCGGAGGCGGACAGATCCCGCCCCCCCGGCACGCGTTCCAGATACGAGCCCCAGGCCACGTGGACATATCCCACTTGCAGGAACACGTTGGCGATCACGCCCCAGCGGAGGCGCAATTCAATCGTTTGCCCAAGAAACCTGCCCGAGTTGCCGGTCGGATCCTGCAGACCCGAGCCGACCCAGGGAGCCGACGCGTCCGCCAGCCACCACGCCCGATACTGAGCCAGAATGGTCAGCCGCTCCTTCGGCTGAACCATGCCTCGCACACCTGGAGAGATGATATTGCTTCGTTCGAACGGCTGGAAGATTCCCGATGGAGTCAGCTCGAATGAGCGCGCGCCATACAAGGGGTCGAGGCCTCCGCTGGCATAATCGAAACGCAGCAGCGCTTGGGGCTCCCACATCGAGTCGAACGTGTAGCCGAGTTCGACGTGCTGAAAGTTCTCGAACCGACCCTGCGGGCTGACGTCGCCGAATTGATAGGCAGACTCGAGTTCAAACTCCCACTCGCCCTTACCGCCCGGATCATACACTCGCACGCCGATCATCTCGAAGTCCCGGTACGCATTCCGGCTGCGATGCCCGAAATAATACCCTTCCAGAGAAAGGCTGTTCGTCAGCTTCGATTCCCCGTACAAGCCCCAGAGGGTGTTGGGAGAGCCGATGGGATCGAGCTGCGTCTCGCGAATTTCGACCGGCTTGGTGACAAAGGCGCGGACCTGCCACTGCTGCTCGCCACCGACGCGCCAATGGACGCCGTCGAACGACTGGGTGGTGTTCCGAAAATTGTTTCGGGCCACCCAGCGCCGCCGTCCCAGATCCAGGTTGAGCCGTCCGACGGACAGGACCGACGGCTGGTGCCATCCCAGGATGCGCTTCGTCGCAACGTCGACGTGCAGTTGCTGAATGTCCGTTTCGTTGACCGAGCTCGTCGTGACGTAGGAGCCGGAATCGGTGAGATAGGCGCGCGAGTCCTGCAGTTCGACGCTGACACGAATCGGATCCCATATGTCACGGATTCCGAAGAACAGACGGGTCCGAAGTGGAAGTTGCTGGTCGCTCCCCGCCTCTCCGGCACGCCACCGTCCCTGCAGACTTTCATAGCGTGTGCGCTGCGTCACGCCCAAGATCAGCCACGACGGCATCCCCAGGACTTCGCTAAGGGACTCCGGGCCTGGTTCGGTGAGATCGAGAATCTCATCGTAAATCCCGTAGCTCGGCTGATAGTGCCCCAGATTAAACGCGAAATCGGAGTCTGCCTCCGAGGCCGCAGAGGCGTCCCCCGGCCCCGATGGTGATTCCTCGGCCAGGGCTTCACACGCCACCACCCATGGAAGCGCGACGCCCAACAGGAGACCCGGCAGACTCCGCACGTATCCCGCCATCCCTTTCATCTGAACACGTCAGGTGGCCGGAAGATAAGACGGGCGCTCGATGTAGCACCGACACCCGCAAGAGATTCGTCGTAGGGTCACCGGAGGGACAGTGGAATCGACACGGCGTCGTCCCCGATCATGGAATGGGCGGAAGCTTTCTCCATCTCACGTACGCCCAGACGTAACACACCATGAGAACGAGAAACACGACGTACGACACGGTGGTGAGGGTCCCGGCGACACCCGTCCAGGCAGCGACGACGGCGACGAGCCCGAGGAGCAGGCAGACGCGCATCCAATACTGAAGGCGCCGCCCTCGTTCGCGTTCCCGAGTGGTCATAACCTCCTGCACAGTCGGTCAAAGATGAGCTCGCCAACCCGCCCATTGCTCGAGCCACCGTACGATGCGAAGCGTGACGAGCGTGGCCCCCGTAACACAAATGGCCAGCCAGATTTGGCCCAGCACCACGGTCACGCCGACCGCCGCGGACATCAACAGCGATGCCGCCGTGGTCAGGCCTTCGACTCCATCACTGGCACCGTTTCGTGATCGCTGAATGATGGCGCCGGCGCCCAGGAAGCTCACCCCCGTGATGATGCCCTGGATGAGCCGAAGGGGGTCGGCACGTACCATGCCCCCTTCCAGGCCCCGCCCATACCCCTGGACGAGCATCTCCCCTAAGCCGACGAACACCGCTGCGGCACCGGCCACGAGCATGTGGGTCCGCAAGCCCGCCGGCCGCTGCACGATCTCGCGATCCAGACCGACCAGCCCACCCAATACCATCGCCAGGATGATCAGTCCGAATAGATGCCACACCTGGAGATTAGGTCCGCTCACCCATATACCCATTCTCCGGGACGACTCCCAAGCCTACACCCAGGGCTGGCCGAGCCGCCCGACGCGTGATCCTGATTGGGAAATTCCACCATCCCTCATTCTCGCTCGCTATTTGCCCACGGCACCCGTGAGCCGCGAGCGGGCCACGGGCAATCGTTGATCGCCGACGTACGCGTGTGGGGCGCCCCAGCGATACTGGAACCGCCGCGGATGCGAGTCGGGCGGTACAACGACCGTTGCGACCGCGCCAGGACCGAATATGACGACTGCATTGAGGTCTCCCTCCGCCCGTACCCCGGGACAGAGGTCCACGCGTTCGAACGAGACATCGTCCTCGAACGCATGCCGCTGCACATGTCCTTGAACCACGCAGGACACGTGATCTGCAAAGGCGGTCAGCACCACCAAGGCGAACGCGAGGCTTGTCATGTGCAGTCGTCACCCTCCCTACCGCCGGGACACCACCGAGTGCTGTCGCAGGATCATCGGCGGAGACCTGCGCCGTGGCTCTTCCACGAAGTTGGCCGCAGCCAACTGTCGATTCCTCAAAATCACAGGATCGATGACATCGCCGCATTGCACGCACCGACAGGCCGCATGCCAATTGCAATCGCGGGCCATGAATCCTCCGCACCGCAGGCACCGGCTCATCATGCGCTGTTCGAACTCTTGGACGTATCCGGTAAACTCGGGTGATTTCAGTTGCAGCGCTTCCAACTCTTCATTGGTTCGCATCGTGGCCGTCGCCATAGGATCCTCCCTTCTTCTTCAACAAGTAGTGACATCCATGCAGGCCCCACCTTACCGCGCTGGCCAAAGAGAGAAGCTGGGAAAACCCCCTGACGTGCAGGGCGACGGCTCCCTGTCCGGCTAGGGTTCCATCCCGAGACGACGCAGGACAGGACGAGTGTAGGAAACAACTGACGAACACAATACGTAGTGGTCTCGCGGCTTAACCGAAGGAGCGACAGGCGATCGAGCGCCGCTTACCGGGGAGGGAGCGTGATGTTCGTGACCAGTGGTAAGTGGTCGGACGCGACTCTTGCGACCGGGGAGACGTGGACCCTGGCAACTCCTCGAATCGAGTGGGGATACACCCAGATCCGATCCAACGCCGCGACGGGCCGGAAGACGGGAAAGGTCCGAGGGGCGTGATGGCGATCACCGAATTTCCGCCGTATTTCCACCCATGGCCCACGGGTCAGAAACCATCCATTGAGATCTCCGACGAGCGCCGTGGGGCGGAGGAATGCCTCCCCCAGGAGCTTCAATAATCGGCGTCCCTGCGCACGCCGTTCGAAAGGCGAGAGCCCCAGATGCGTGTTGATCAGGCGAAACGGACTGCCGTCGATGGTCATCTCGATGTCCATGGCTCCCCGCGGCTCGTGACCGGGAAGGCTCAGGTCCACGTTGGTGACGTGCGAAACAGGGAATTCCGTCAAGAGCCCGTTCCCGTATTCGCGCTCGCCGCGCTTCATGACCGGTCCGGGCAGGGGATGCAATCCCGTCGCCTCCGCCAAGTGTGCCAAGAGGCTGACGCCGGACGCGCTCGACGTCGTCACCTCTTGCAGCGCGACCACCTGGGCTCCCAGTTCTTTGATCGCGATGGCCGTCCGGGCGGGATCATACCGTCCGTCTACGCCTCTCCCATTGTGGATGTTATACGTGGCCAGTCGAAAGGTTCTCATGCGTCCTCACCCGGCCGAAATCGCACGATCCTCGTCCGCCATCACCTCCTGTCGATCGGCCCGCTGCATGCGCCGCACGAGATACGCCGCGCCCACCCACCCGCCGATGCCGATCACCAGGACCGCGGCGAACGTCGCAGGGTCGGGGGACATGATCGCGGCGGCCAGACGGTCGATGAACAGGACGGCCAGGAAAATGCCCGGGCTCATACCGAGAATCGTACCAAGCACGAAGGGTCCGGTTCCAATCCGGCTGGCTCCTGCGGCGAGGTTGACCACTGAAAACGGCGCCAGTGGCACGACTCGCATGAAGATCACGGCCAGAAGACCGTTCGCCGCGAGCCTGCGGCTCACACGACCAAGCGCCGAACCGCCCAACCGCCGGACCAGTCCGCGTCCGAGCCATCGGCCGAGCGCGAACGTGGTCAGTGCGCTGGCCAGCGAGCCGCCCAATGAGACGGCAAACCCGAGGATGGGACCCAAGACGGCGGCCGTGACCCCGATCAGCAGTGTGACCGGCACCGCCAGCAGCCCACCCACGACGAAGGCGCCCAACAGAAGCAGGACGCCGTCCGGCCAGATGCGTAGCGACCCCACCAGTCCTGCGAACGCGTCCATGTCGATCATGTCCTTAAGCGGCCCCCATCGCCAGGCCGCCGCGAGCAAGACCATGACCGACAGCAACGAGACCACCGCCCAGACCCCCCGGCTCGCTCGCCGATGCTCCGGCGCCCGCGCGAACACCTTCCACAGCGCCACGGAATCGACCGGACGTTCCGGATCGATGATCGCGGCATCGGGAACCATGTGTTCGACGTCGGGCGTCACGTCGCAGTCGCAGTCACAGAGTTGGCGGCTCCCGCCAGCAAGCTCCGCAATGGACGCGATGACCGACCCGCGACGGCGCTCGGTCTCCTCGACACGATCCGGCGTCTCGCCCAGATGCTCCCCCAGCAGACGATGCCGCAGTCGGGCGATTCCATCCCGTACCCGCTGGTCGCCGCGCGATTCCACGACGACGTTGCACTCCGTATCCAATCCCATCGAACGGTTGGAGGCATTCGCCGACCCGATCGTGACCAGATCATCATCGACGATCAGGACCTTGCTATGCACCCCGATGCACTCGCCGTCACGAAGCCCCGGCACCGTCGGACAGTAAATACGGAACCGATGGGACTGCGGGCTCGCGCGCAAGCGGCGCACCAGACGTGCCCGCAGCACGTCCATCGTGTGGGCTTCAAGCCAGCCATCGCTGTTTTGCCGAGTGACGCAGACGACCTCGGGGGTCGGCACGGAAGAAAGACGGGCGTGCAACGCCTCCCCGATCGCTCGCGCCGTGAAGTACTGGGTCTCCAGCATCACCCATCGTTCCGCCGAGGCGATCGCGTCACGATACAGACGTTCGATCTCCCGGATCTCCGCCTCTCCGTTCCAGGCGGGGCGCGTCCGAGCGAGGCCGACTTGAAGATCCTGCAGATCGGGGGCAACGGACTCGGGCCACAGTTCCGACGCGACTCGTCTCGGCGGCGCGGCCAGCCGCCTTCCGGTGACCGCTTCCCACTTGCTTCGAGCCAGGTCCCCGAGGCTCCTCGCAACGTCCCCGGCGACGACCGCGTGCACGTCGTGAAAAGGAGCGTACCGTGCTCCGCCCGGATCCACCCGCAACGGATTGTCGACCGCATGCTCTGGAGTGTCCCATCGATTTTTTGTCAGATCCATGCCACCGATGAACGCCACTGTATCGTCGATCACGACCAGCTTCTCATGTTGGCATCCGCCGAGTGGACATTGATCGTTGAGTTCGTACTCGAGCCGGCGATGCGGCTGCCATCCCAAGGGCGTCATCGGCATCCATTGGCGCTCCCAGGCATAGATCATGGCGAAATCCCAATTGAGAATGTGTATCTTGAGACGTCGTTTTCGCCGAAGCAACGCCCGCAGGAACTGTCCCAACTCGTCCGGAAAGTCACGTGTCGGCTCTCCACGCAGGAGCTTCGTTCGTGTATCGATGTCCCAACTCACAATCACGATCGAACGCTCTGCGCGAAGCGCCGCGCGATAGAACGCGTCGAAATAGGATGCGGCATCAATCAGAAAGGCCACCCGGTCTGCGTGGTCGAGACGCCAACAGTTCCGTCCCGGCTGCAAGACAGGAGGATTCGACACACCCATGGTGACCTGTGCGCGACTTGGAGAATCCACGAATCGGCCCAAACCAGGGGGTCGGCGATTATTCATACCCTTTCGGGGATTCTGGGCTCGTCTGCTCGGTGTTGTCGGCGTTGTAGGGAGGCGGCGAATCGGTCCCCGCTCGCGGATCTTCCAGACACCGCTGCAGATACGCAATGATACGCTCGTCATCGCCCGCAATCACTACATCGTGGTCTTGGTCCACCAGCGTGGGCACGGCCGTCTGCCCGGTCAGCCGACGGAGACGCTCCCGATGGGAGGGCTCGGTCGGTTCATTCCGAAGCACGTAATCCACCTGTCGCTCGGAGAGCGCAGCCCGGACACGCGCGCTGTAGGGACAACCTTCGAACTGGTAGAGTTCCAACATCATCATCCCCTCCACGTCGCACGGAATACGTTGGACACGGGCTTCTCGACTCGATCGACGATACCTGGAACCTTCACCGACACGAACCTAGCAGGACTCCTAGTGAAATGACGCCGCACTCACCCCCCGTGCCGGCCCCCGGTACGTCGATCACTTGAGGACCAGGGTAGTTCCGAGGTGGTCCATCATTTCTTTCCCTGTAGCGTCGTGATGGACGTAGATGT
The DNA here is from genome assembly GCA_036984305.1 of Nitrospira sp. NCBI lineage: Bacteria > Pseudomonadati > Nitrospirota > Nitrospiria > Nitrospirales > Nitrospiraceae > Nitrospira > Nitrospira sp. Next base: position 1,689,194 of record BQWY01000001.1, on the reverse strand, counting down.
GGTTGATTCGGCCTCAGAGGGTTGTTCGGTCTCAGACAGGAGGACTATCGCTATGCCCAATACGAATGCGTCGTTTTCGCCACGGATGAGGAGCACCGACCTTAAGGCTCAAATTGAAAAATTGGAGACCCTGAACCACCACACGCCGGTCCGTCCTTCGTTGGACGCCTTCGACGCGGAGACGGAAGGCCTGCTCGTCCGATACTACGGACCGAATCATCGTTATGTCGAAGCGTACAAATACGCGACTCTCGGCGAAGCCGAAGCGATGGTCAATCTGCCCGAGTCGGCACAAGAGCCACAGTCACGAGACTGGCCAAAAACCGGCGTGCAACAGCGGAGACAGGCTCTTCTTGCCGTCTTGACCGAGATGGAGACCTTGGAGCAACAAGAGGCACAGGCTCTGACTGGGGAGGACCACGAAGATCCGCCAAGCGTGTGATACGCCCGCGAAGGGACTGGCTCCGTCATCTGCAACAGAAGAGCGACATTCGTCGTTCGTCAATCATCAATCGCTGTCAGAATGCTGAAGCCGAGTACACGGATCTTCTCGGAATAACCAGTGACGAGTGACGAATGTCGGGCCGCATCGGGATAGGACGCGACCCGATACCACGCGAAGACGCGGGGAACGGTGCCCTCCCCGTCGGCTCCGTTCCGGCTGCTTGCCTAACCATCCCTTCCAGACTTATTCTAGGCCGTTCCATCGTTCGGGGCGCAGGGATCCGAAACGGGCCAAGCTCCTGGACGCCCGACGAGCCCTTCCCCCGCTTCCGATCGAGAAACACTCAGTCGTGGAATCGGGATCTATGCCGCAGGTGCCTCGACACTTCCTCGTCTCCACGATCCTCGTCGTGAGCGTGGCGCTCTCGCCGCCCGCCGTCGGACCGGACGAAGCCACCGCAGGAAAGCCGCCCGAGGAGAGCGAGCAATACTACGCCGTGCCTCGCCTGAACGCCGGGCTCGCGGAGCTGAAGTCCCCCATCAGTTTACAGACTCCACAGCAAACACTCCGGCACTTCATTACGTCGAGCCGTCGGGGGGATTTCGCCGCAGCCGGCCGTACCCTGAACCTGAACGAGTTCACATCCGACGATCAGAACCGTCTCGCCCCGTACCTGGCCGAGCAATTCTACTATGTCCTCGGGAAACGCCCCTGGATCGATTGGCAGAACGTACCCGATCGGGAGGACGGCGCACTGGAGGCCGAAAAACAGGGCGCGAACGGCCCGTCGGTTGGACAGGTGCGACGGAGTATCCGAGTCGCTTCGGTGCCATACGATCAATGGAGTATCGAGGTGCGCCTCGAGCGATTCAAGACGCCGGACCACGCGCCTGTCTGGCTGTTTTCCCCCCATACCGTCGCCCAGATCACGAAACTCTATGAAATTTACGGGCCTGGGCCGCTCGTCTATACGCTTCCGCCGGAAGTGAGGGTGCGGCTCGTCGAGGGTGACCCGAGGTGGCAAGCGGGCGTGCTCCTGGTGATTCTGCTCCTCGCGACGTCGGTTGGATGGCTGGCTCGAAGACTCTTGGCGGCGGTGGCGGCCCGATGGGGTGGAAAGGATCGCCATGGGCTGCTCGATGGACTCCTGACACCCGTCGGCGTGCTCGTCGCGGTCCTCGTCGTGTACTACGTCGCGGCATTGCGTCTGTCGCTGTCGGGGCCGTTGTTCGCAGCCGTGGGCCCGCTGGTGTCCATCGCCGCCATTGCCTCCGTGACCTGGCTGGGCATTCGTACCGTCGGGTATCTCGCCGATAAGTTCACGCAGCCCTACCTGGACACGATTGCGCGAGAGGAACAGTCGGCGGCCCGACGGACGATGACGCAGATCTCCGTGGCGCGTCGGATGATGATACTCCTGGCCGTGATCGGGGCAATCGGCGTGGCGTTGGAGCAAGTCAATTTCCTGGATACGTGGTCGGCCTCACTCCTCGCGTCGGCAGGGATCGTCAGCGTGCTCGTGGGAGTCGCTGCGCATAACGTCCTCGGGAACGTCTTCGCCGGCATCCAAATCGCCCTGACCCAGCCGGCCCGCATCGGCGATACCGTCCTATTCGAGGGGCACTGGGGATACGTGGAAGACATCACGTATACGTACGTCGCGATCCGCCGATGGGATGCGAAGCGGTTGATCGTCCCGGTGTCCTATTTTATCGCGCACCCGTTCGAGAATTGGTCCATGAAGGAGGCGCACGTCTTGACGACCGTGTACCTGTATCTCGATTACGGAATCGATTTGGATGCCTTGCGGCACGAGACGGCACGGGTCATTTCGTCCTCCGAGTTTTGGGACCGCGTGACACCGCCGACGGTCCAGGTGACCTCGCTGAAGGAGAACTGTATGGAGGTCCGTGTCCTGTCGAGCGCAAAGGACGGGCCGACGGCGTGGGAACTTCAGTGCCACCTCAGAGAGTCACTAATCACCTATGTAACGAAACTCGAACAGGGACGGTATCTGCCGCGTTTCCGGGCCGCAGTCGGAACGGCACAGGATGGGATGGCGAAGCTAGACGTGGAGAGCCGGCACGGTGGCTAGAATCTATCTCAACGTTGCCCGACCTAGCAGTAGGTCAATCAAAGACCGGTCGGCTAGCGAGGGGTGAGCGGCGCCAGCCTCGCCCTGAAGCGTTGGTATTCGACATGCTGGCTGGCGTCCTCTGATTGGCTGGTCGCCTCTGGAAGACACGTCGGATCGGCGACCAGTAGCCCGTCTGGTCTGCCCGTGTCGGCGTCCGCCATGGCGAAGGCTGGCGAGCTCCTCCCCTCCAGCCGTAAGGAGGAGGAGAGTGGGCGGGGACAACCCGCTTATACGCTTGTCCCCGCGCAGAGTGTGAAGTGGCCGGCCCTCAGCACAATTTTCAGACAGGTCCAAGTTCGAGGCCGGGAGCGGTTAGCGCCCCAGAAACTCCCCCACCGGTTGCAGCGGTTCCACGTGGTCGAAGACGATTTTCAACGACGCCAGCAAGGGCACGGCCAACAAGGCTCCCGGCACTCCCCACAGCCAGCCCCAAAACAGCAGGCTCATGAGGATGACGACGGGATTGAGCGTCAGATTGCGACCCAATACCATCGGGGTGACGACCAAGGCCTCCATGGCGGAAATCGCCTGATACGTGACTCCCGTCACGACGACCCAGCCAAGCTCATCGAACGTCAACGCGGCCACCAACGTGATCATGACCAATCCCGTCAGGCTTCCGACATACGGGACGAAGTGCAGGAACGCGGCGGCGGTCCCCCAGAGAACTGGATTCGGCATGCCCAACGCGGCCATGGCGACACCGACGGCAAGACCGACTCCCGTATTGATCAGTGTCACCGACGACAGGTAGTGCGAGACACTCCGTTCAATTTGACGAACGATGTCCACCGCACGCTTCTTGTCCGACAGCGTCGGCAGGACTTTGACCAACTTCTCCAGGAAGAAATCGCCGCCGGCCAGGAGGAAATAGACCAGAATCAGGGTCGTGACCACGGTGGCGAGAAATTCCTTGGTCAGCTGGATGACCGTCACGCCGATCGACGGCCCCTTCACCTCCACCTGGCGCGAGGAGCCGGTTTTGTCGAAGTCGGCCATCTTTTCGAGCGCGGCCGTGGCCTGCGTCATGCGCTTGAGGGAGCGTTTGACATCGGCCGCCTTGCGTTCGACCGTTTGCAGGGCGGACGGCGCTTTGGCGACCCACTCGCTTGCCGGATCGACAAGGAGATAGGCTCCGGCCGCCAAAATCCCGACCAGCGTGCCCAGGACCAGGAAGGCCGAGATCGGCTCCGGGCAACGGAACCTTCCCACCGCCCGCACCAAGGGGCTGAGCAATGTATTCAAAATGAGCGCAGCGACGATCGGAATGAACACCGCTTGCGCGACGGACAAGGTATACAGACAGGCGAGCACGAACAAGCCCGTGAGGGCGACCGAACGGATATCGATGGGACCGTGGAAGAGCGTCTCGAGCTTGGTGAGGCCCGGGCGAGGGGCATCGACTCCCTTCGCATCCAGGCTCAGTGAATCACCCACCTCGCTCGGTACCTCCACTCCGGAGTCAACCATGATGATCAGCGCCGTTCAGGGCCTGTCGATGGCCCGGATACCCACAGCCGGCCTCTCGAACCGGCCCGGCTACTCGTCTCCACGCTCAATTCGTCGCATCTTTGACGGCATCGGTCGTCTTCTCCACTCCCTTGTCGATCTTTTCTCCGGCCTTTTCTGCAGGTCCCTCCCGATCACAGCCGGCAAGACCCACGACACCGACAAAAGAAATGAACAACACCGTTGTGAGAATTCTCCTCATCACGACCCTCCTTCCTCTGAATGACAACAGTACGACTGAATTGGAACGACCCTTATCGCCACGCGCGATCGCCACGCGCGACCCGCCAAGGACTCATGGCACCGACGGCGGATGGGGCTTCGGGGGATCCGGAGCCGGTGTCGGAGAGGGTGGAACCGGTACGGGAACCGGATCTGGAATCGGTTCAGGGCTTGGTGCATCGTTCAACGGCGCTTCATCCCGTGGGTCGATGGCCATTTCCGGATCGGTCACCGGCGGAGTCACCACCGCCCCTGGAAGTGGCTCGACGTCAGGTTCGTGGACGATGCCGGGATCGATACTCGATTCGGGCTGGTCTTTGCGAGGTGCAGGCTCAGATGCTTGAGTCACATCCACACGATAGGCCTCAACGTCTCCCGCCCGCGCATCGTGTCTCGCGGCGTGAGCGGCCAGCGCCGGACTCCATAGCATGAGTAGGGCCAGAATGACCGCACGTACCACACACGTTCGTCCCAACGATGACATAGTCGCTTCCTCCTTGTGCCAAACTGCGGCCCGCCCGCTTATCCATGACATGCGCCCCTCGCTGGAGAGAACTGTTCGATCGGTGCGTGACTCGGCAGGCCGCGTTCACACCGTAACACGCTGGAATCAGCGGCACCCTAGGCAAAGCTCTAGGCATGTCGCGAGTGCGGCCTAGAACCGATCTCAAGATCGCTCGAGTGAGGACGGTATTGCGGAGCGAATGGCCTTGCGGAGTACGTGGAGTCTAAAATGAACGGAATGAAGGCGGTCGCCGCCCACTTAGGGAGCAGGAGACAGAGACGTACGATCCGACTGCACGCTGGACGAGGTCGATTCCAGAGGCTCCCGCGACGATCGGAGTTCAGCCCTGAGACGTTGGATCGACTCCAGCGAACTCTGCTCGCTCGTTGAGTGTATGACTCGCGGCTGAGCGAGAGTCAGCTCATACCAGTGCAAGGCCTCGCCACGGAGGCCGAGGTCGAGCAATTCCAAGCCCGCAACATACGAAGCGGAGAGCGATGGCGGTGCACATGCGACGGCTCCGTTCGCAGAACTGGGCCATCCCTGGGGTTCCGTCTGCTCCATCTGAGATGTCTTCATCGCTTCGAGACGCGCCGTGGCCCCGACGTCGCATGGAGCATGACGCAGCGCATCCCGGTACCATCGTTCGGCTTCCTGTCGATTGCTCTGCTGCCACGCAAGGTCCCCCATGTCGGTATACAACCGGGGATTCCGCGGAGAGAGGCGCAGTGCGTCCTCTATCTGAACCCGACCTCCGGCGACGTCGCCGTCATGGGCCAGTGCAAGGCCAAGATCACGCGCGGCTTCATACCGCGAAGGATCCAACCGACGAGCGTGCGTCAAATGATACAGGGCAAGATCCTGCAGCGCCGAATCCTGCCGCAGGATCCGCCCCATGGAATGGAGGAGATGGCCGGTCGCATGATGCAGGCGGGCTATCCGACTCGGCTCATCGGCTGCACGAACGTGCCTGGCGGCCGGTGCATCCTCGCGGCCCGCGACGTCGAACACGAGTGCATGCGCGACCAGCCAGCGACGGACGCGTTCGACCGGAATCCCGTATCCGATGCCGGCGCGGATCGTCACGCTGGCGACAGTTTCCCCCTTGGCGTCCCTGGCGACCTCCGCATAGGGTAATGCTTGGGCTACTATTCCCATCACCTCGCCATTCATGCCCGACACCATCGGCCCGCCGCTGTTGCCGGCATTCATGGCCCCGATCGCCTGAATCAATTCCACCGGGTTGTGCGACACCCGAGACCGTCCCTGCACCCTCCCGGAGACCTCGATCGGAAGTACGGTGGCATGCACCGCCAACCCCAGGCGGAGCTCATCCGTGATACGAGGATATCCGACGGCGATAAGTGCGTCTCCATCCTCGGCCCCCCCGTGTGCGAGCGGAAGGGCCGAGTCGGGGAAAGCCGGTCCCTCTAGTTGTAACGCGGCCAGATCCAGATCCGGGTCGCTCGCGACCACAATGGCATTCGAATACACGTCTCCCTCGGAGGAGTAGAGGGTGAGCCGCCGGGAGCCGGTGATCACATGATAATTGGTCAGGATCAATCCGGAGCGATTCAGCACGATGCCGCTCCCGATGGCAAGCCCATCGCTCTCGTCCGTCGCCACGACCAACATCGTGGCTGCCTTGGCCTGACGGTAAATGTCCGCACGCAAGGGTTGCTCGGCGCCGACCACTCCGGCCAGCGGTGTGACCCCCGCCATCAGCACCAGCACGATCCAAGAAGCGATCGTTCGCCTCGCGTACGTCAGCAAGCTGACCTTTCCGAAGCGGCCCGCCCTAGGGATTATGCCAGGTTCGCTGGATGCCATCCTTCCCATACTAAACTCATGCATTCGAGCGTCCACAATTATCTGACTTGTGGCGACTGGCGGCCGGACCGGCTCCCTTTTTGGCATCATGAAACCGACCACATCAAAAGGCAATGCCACTGAGTCCGGCCACAGTGGAGGACACCACAGCCAAAAAGCAGTGAGGGGGACCATGCCACATTCCAAACCGGTCAGCACGAGACATCGTTCGGACGAATCCCTGTTTTTGGGACTGTCCTTTCTTCTCATGGCATGCCTTTGCTTCACCACCGTTGAACTCCGTGCCGGAGAATCCGCCACAACCGTCTCCGAGACCAAAACCATCTCCGGAACATTGGCATCGGTGGACCCGGAACAAGGGAAGGCCACCCTGCGGACGGACCTCGGTCAATCCATATTCTTTACATTTTCAAAGCCTCTACTGGTCGAACAGTTTCGAATCGGCGACCGGGTCACCGTGCAACTCAAAGGGAACGGAGAGCTTATTAAAATGATTGAGACACCCGTCCCAGAATTGCGGAGCCCGGCTCCATGAAGAAGTCACGGCAATGCCGGCGACAGAAGCCTCCGGCAAGACTTCGTCTTCACGATCGGGAACCACATGCGCGCAACGTACGCGCAATCAAGGCCGCGAGCGTTGCCGCTCCGGCCTTTGATCCCAGCAAGCGGGACCGGCCCAGGAACGCGCCTGGCATGCTCGCCTCAACGGGCGACCGGTACGCCGTTGAGGAAGTCACTCGAAGCCATACTGCAGACGGTCACGGGCGCTCGGCTCATCGTTCGTGATTCGAGAACGCCGATATGCGCCCCGTTATTCACCCATCGGTTATGACCGCTATCCCACAGCACGACAAATCGTCGTCGGCACCATCCTCATCGCCTCACCCGTTATTTCGGCAGCAGGGACTGGAACCCATCGCGTCCGCCGCGGGCCTCTGCACGATATTCGTGGCGGTCCTGGTTCTGACCGGGTGGGTGATCGCGGAACCCTCGCCGACCGAAGCGCTCCTGGCCGTGTACGTCATGAGCCCATCCGCTGCGGGAGCCTTTGTCTTGGCCGGTCTGGGCATCCTGCTTGCGGTGCCTCGCGTCGGGGGGCAGCCCGAGGCTCGAGGCGTCAGATTCTTGGGGACTGTCCTGTCCGTATTCGGCACCCTTTCACTCATCGCTGTATTTGGAGGACCTTCCATATCTCGACACGATCTGCTGACGCTCGAACATTCACACGACAGACCCCATGGCGCCTCGTCTCCGATCGCCGCTCTCCTCTTCGGCCTCGTCGGACTCGCGATCGGTCTTATCCATAAGAAAACAGCCGGAGGTCGACGGCCGACCCACTACCTGGCGCTCGTGATCCTAATCCTGGCCGGAGCCTCCGCCGTCGGACGCTTCTATAACGTCCCTTCACTGTATCAAGTGGGTCCCTATAGCCCGATTACCACCCATACGTCAACCTTGTTCGTCGTAGTGGGCATCGGGCTCCTCTGCATTCATTCCACCGACGGTTTTATGCGCACTTTGACGTCGCCGGACGTCGGAGGCGCCCTCCTGCGGAGACTCGTCCCATTTGCCATCGGACTCCCGATCCTGGGCGGATGGCTCCGCATCCTGGGAGAACGGGAAGGCTGGTATAGCTTCAATTTTGGAGTGGCGGTCGCGATCGGTGTGGTGTTGGCGCTCCTGCTGTCGGCGCTGTGGTACGTGGCGGCCTCGGCGAACAAGCTCGCGGAAGGTCAGCGTTTCGTTCAAGAGACCTTGGTGGAGTACCAGGAGCGGCTCCGGTTAGCCGTAGCAGCGGCTAGAGTGGGCTACTGGCATTGGTCGGATGAAACAGACGAACTGGATCTGGACCCGGTTTCCCGCGGATTACTGACCTCGGAGGGGAGGACACCCCACCGTCTCGCCGACCTTCTCCAAGACGTTCCGGAGGAGGATCGTGTCCATTTCGAGCAGGCCATGGAGGACGCACGCCGGACACGTCGGCCCTTCGAGGTGGAATGTCGTCTCACGCGTGGAGATCGGCCTCAGTGGATCAGCTTTCGCGGCGATCCACCGGAGTCGGACGGGGGTTCCTTCGGGCTGCATGGGGTCTTGATCGACATTACGGACCGGAGAGCCGCCCAGATCGCCCTCCAAGAGAGTCAGGAGCGCCTCAACAGCATCGTGCAGTCGGCCATGGATGCCATCATCACCGTGGATGAACGCCAACGCATCGTGCTGTTCAATTCCGCCGCTGAACGACTGTTTCAGTGTCCCGCTGCCGAGGCAACCGGCACCCTGATCGACCGCTTTATTCCGCCACGGTCCCGGGGAGTGCATCACTCCAACATCATGGCCTTCCACCACACTCCGGAGTGGGGGCGGCAGATGGGCCGGTCCGGCTCGGTGAGTGGTTTGCGGGCAGACGGTCAAGAATTCCCGATCGAGGCCTCCATCTCAAAAGCTCAGGTCGGGGGTGAAATGCTGTGCACCGTGATCCTCCGGGATATCACCGAGCGGCGGAGAAGTGAAACTGCCATCCGTGAGCGCGAAGCGCGGTTCCGGACGATGGCGGACAGCGCGCCGGTCATCATTTGGATCGCGGACCCGAGCGGTTCCAGTACGTATCTCAATCGTCGATGGTTTGAATTTACCGGACAAACCGGGACCGTCGGAACTGGAAATGATTGGATTCGATCCATCCATCCAGACGATCGACAAACCATGACGGACAGCTTCCGAGCCGCCGAAGAGCTCTCAGAAGAACAGCGCAGGGAATTGCGGCTGCTCCGGGCCGACGGCACGTATCGATGGGTCATGGCGACCATCGTCCCGCTGCTCGACGAACGCCGGGGGCTGTCCGGATTCATCGGGTCCATCGTCGACATCACCGATTTGAAACAGGCCCAGCACACGTTGCGCAGGTCGGCGGAAGAACTCGAACGGCAGGTCACCGAGCGGACGGCCGCACTCAGCCTATCGCAACAGCGGCTGCGGGCACTGACTCGCGCATCGACCAGAACCGAGGAGCAGGAGCGCCGGCGCTTGGCGGCCGAGTTGCACGATTATTTGGCACAACTGCTCGTCGTCGCGCGACTCAAACTGGTCCAAATCGAACGAGCGGTTCCCGGCCTGCGCGATCAGAGCCTTGTCACGGATACGGAACGCATCCTGGACGAAGCGTTGACCTATACCCGCTCTCTGGTTGCAGAACTGAGCCCCCAGGTGCTGTACCATCTCGGATTAGCCGCCGCCTTACGCTGGCTCGGCGAGCAAATGGCCAAAAGCCATCTCCAGGTGCACACCGTGCTGCCCGACCGGGCCTCCCTCAACCTCAGCGACGACGTCGCCATCAACCTATTTCAGGCCGTACGGGAACTCTTGTTCAATGTCGTCAAACACGCGGACTCGGCGGAAGCCTCGATCTCCCTCACGGTCGAAGAACGAACGGATCTGATCATCGTGGTTTCCGACAAGGGCCGCGGCTTCGACCTCAAGCGCCTCGAGCGACCGATTGGCGGTTCGAACAGCTTCGGGTTATTGAGCGTGAAGGAGCGGATGGAATCGATCGGCGGCTCGGCAGTCATCGAGAGCCGTTCCGGTAGCGGCACGCGCGTGACGCTTCGCTATCCTCTGGCCAACGAGTCTGCCCCAGTCGCCGTCGATTTCGAGCGCCCGGCGCAACCACAACACGCCCTGCCGGCACACTCCGCTTCTTCCAGACTCCGCATCCTCCTCGTCGACGATCATGCGATGGTGCGGGAAGGGATCCGTGCCTTACTGGAACGTCACGCCACGCTACAGATCGTGGGAGAGGCACCGGACGGCGTGCGCGCCGTCGAGATGGCGGCCGATTTGCATCCTCATATTGTGATCATGGACGCCAACATGCCGGGCATGGACGGGATCGAGGCCACACGGGAAATCAAGCGCCGGTCGCCGGACATCATCGTGATCGGGCTTTCGGTGCAGGCTTCGTCGCAGGTCGCCGAGATCATGATGGCGGCCGGTGCAGCCGCCTACATGACCAAAGAGTCCGCCGGCGAACAGCTCTATGAGACAATCTCCTCGCTGACCGCCTCGGTGGCCGATCCATCCCCTGGTGGTCCCGAAACGCCCTCGCCCGCCTCGCCCCCACGCAACCCGAGAGAGGAACGGTAAGTCCGATGCGTACCGAATACACGATTGTTCGCCGCCGCCCCACACAACCCCCCGCCTCGCCTCCACGTGAACCGGCTCGAAAAAAGGGTCCCGTCAAGGACCCTCCACCACGCGGCGCTCCCGAGCGTCCCTCCCGTCCCATCGGCGACCCGATGCCTCCCCGCCAGCCTAGAACGCGGCGCGCAGACGTGGGGAAGGGTGTCAGTCCCCTCACACAGTTTGCAGGTAGGGACGCGGTCAATGCTGCGACGAGGGCGAGTGGACGACGTGTGGAATGTCAGGATCTCGATGTAACGCTTGTCGAATGGTCGCATACAACTGTTCCACCGCCGCCTCCTTGGTCAGCAGTGCGGCAGCTCCTGCCTGATACATGGCCACCCGAGCTTCTTCGTTCGTCTGGACTGAGAGTCCAATGACCACGACGTTGGGATGATGGGCGGAAATCTGTTCCGTGGCCTGGATTCCGTTCATGGTGGGCATATTGATATCCATGACCACCACCGAGGGAGCCAAGGCGCCCACGGCGATGACCGCCTCCGCGCCGTCCGATACCTCACCGACCACGTGCACGTCGGCATAGCCTTCCAGGACGCTCCGTATTCCTTCGCGGACCATCCCATGATCATCAACGAGCAGCACGCGGATCTTATCCTCCTGATGTTGATCCACCGAGGATTGATCCACGGCCGGACTCACTCCGTTCCCTTGTACGGTCGGCACGTGATCCCTGACGGTGGTGTCCGTCTGAGACGGTCCCTGCACACAGGGCACCCATAAGATCATGCGCGTCCCGCGACCAGCAGCCGAATCAATGTCGAGCCGGCCACCCATGGTGAGCAGTCGTTGACGAATGCTGAAGAGACCGAAGCGATCGCGTCCTTTTTCTCCGGACGCGATGGAGCTTCCTTCAAACCCTCGGCCTTCGTCCGTGACGGCGATCATCAGCTCTGGGCCGGTTCGGGCGACGGACACGGTGGCCGCGCTGGTTCCCGCATGCTTCAAGACGTTGAACAACAGCTCGCGCACCGATTGATAGAGCAGGACCGCCTGATCCTCTGGAATCGTAAGGGAGCCGGCGTCCCAACGTAACGTCACAATGAGACCGTGCTCCCGCATCTTGGCCACCAACCATTCCAGCGACGGCAGCAGCCCGAACTCATACAGGGCGGGGGGGACGAGCTCGGCAACCAGCGAACGCGTGTAGGCCAGTGACTGCGCCAAGACCTGATCGGCCTCGTCGACCAGAAACGCAGCCTTACCCGGTTCCATGAGCGAGGAGGTTTGGCGCAGCTTCATGCGGGTCACGACCAGCATCTGCGCCAGATAATCGTGAAGCTCGCCGGCCAACCGCTTTCGTTCGCGCTGCTCGGCCAAATTGAGTTCCCTCGCCAGGGCGCGAAGGCGGTTTTTGGTGGCCATGACCTCACTGGTTCGAGCTTCGACGCGCCGCTCCAGTTCCGCGTTCCAGGCCAGCAGATCCTGCTCGGTCCGTTTGTTCTGGGTGACGTCGATGGTGGCGCCGATCATCCGAACAGGTGAAGCCCCTTTTTTCATCACCCGCGCGTTGGTAAACAACCACACGACCTCTCCGTCGGGACGAACGGCGCGAAACTCCAGCTCATACACCGCATCTCGCTCCAGTGATGCCTGAATCGCCGCCGAGACTCGAGGACGATCCTCCGGATGCACCAATTCCGTGAACCGTTCGAGCGTGATCCCAGTTTCGTCCGAGGTCACCCCGTGGATCGCATAGAGCGAGGGCGTCCAGGACGCCGTGTTCGTCCGGATATCCCAATCCCACACACCGACCTTACCGGTTTCCATCGCGAGGCGCAGCCGCTCCTCACTGTGCCTCAGCGCGTTTTCGGCCCGCTTCCGTTCCGTGATGTCGACAAGGGCCCCGATGAACCCCACGACGACGCCGTGACCGTCGAATTCAGGCGAATAGGTCACCTCGACCAGCCGCTCGCCGCCGACGGCATGACGCAAGTCGATTTCGTACGTGACCGTCTGTCCGTTCAGCACGGCTTCCATGAACGGTGCCGCGCGGGCATAGGCCTCTTCGCCGAGCAATTCCCGCGGATGACGCCCCACCAACGTGTCGGGCGTTTTTCCGAACAGTTCGGCAAACTGGCGGTTGACGAACCGGTACGTGCAATCGGTTCCGCACTGCACGAGCGATACAGGCGCATGGTCGGTGATAAATTGAAGACGTCGCTCGCTCTCGCGGAGCGCATCTTCGGTTCGTTTCCGGTCGGTGATGTCAAGGCCGGTGGGATGCAAGAAAATGACGCTCCCGTTGTCGTCCCGGATCGGGTGCAATCCGAAATCCACGATTCGCTCGGAGCCGTCCGCCCACACATAGGGGAGCGTCGCCCGATACGCCGAGCCGGCCGCCGCCTCCTTCGTGGCCTCCCGTAATTGTTTCCTCACCGCCTCCGACGCGCGCCACCAGGGTGTCTCCCAAAACGGCCGGCCTAGCACCTCTGTCGCATGATATCCACAGATGCCGAGAGAAGATTGGTTGGCTTCCAAGAGGATGCCGTCGACGGTCATGATTCCGGCAAACATGGCGGACTGATCGAAGACCGCCCTAAATTTTGCGGTGGCCGCGGCCGCCTCCACCTCCTGACGCTTTTGGTCCGTGATGTCGATGGCCATGCCTCCGACCATGGCGCTTCCGACGGAAGGGATGGGAAACTTGGTGACCAGGGAGTAGTGCACACCGTCTCCGTGACGCAACGTTTCCACGACCCGTGTCCCCGAGGACGTGCCGAGCGCGCGCAGGTCATTGTCTCGAAACTGGACGGCTGTCTCGGGGGGAAACAGCTCGAAATCCGTCATGCCGTACACGCCGCCCTGGATGGCTGGGAACACGTTGGACGCGGCCTCATTGACGAAGAGATAGCGTCCCTCGGAATCCTTGATCCACGCCAGTCCGGGGAGGTGCCGCATGAAACCGGCAAATCGAGCCTCACTCTCGCGTAAGGCCTCCTCCGTCCGTTTTCGATCCGTGATATCGATGACAGATCCGATGTAGCCCAAGAATTTACCGCTCCGGTCGAATCGCGGTGCCGCGTAATCAATCGCCCACCGGTACTCCCCGTCGTACCGACGAATACGGTAGTCCAACTGCAACGTGGTACGGCGGTCGCTGGCCTGTTGGAATTGACCGCGGACCCGCGGCCGGTCTTCCGGGTGCACGGCGTCCAGCCAGCCGGCGCCCAATCCCGTCTCCGGCGTCTGAGCCGTAAATTCGTACCAGGACTTGCTCAGAAACGTACACGTGCCCGAAGGATCGCTGACCCAAATCATGACCGGCGCATGATCGGCCATTTCACGGAACCGCGCCTCGCTTTCCTCCAGCACTTTGTGCGTCTCCCTTCGCACCCGAGCCATCTCCAGATGCGTCTGCACGCGGGCCAGCAATTCACGCGCGCCGAAGGGCTTGATCAGATAATCGTCGGCTCCCTTGTCCAAGCCTTCGATGCGCGATTCCTCCCCGGCCCTCGCCGACAACAAAATGACCGGGATGGTTTTGAGGCTTTCCTCTTCCCGGAGGGCGCGCAACAGAGCGAATCCGTCGAGCCCCGGCATCATGACGTCGCTCAGTATCAAATCCGGCCTCTGGGCTCGCGCCGCCCGCAACGCTGCCTCCCCGTCCCGTACGGCCTCGACTACATAGCGTTCGGACAGCAGCCCGGTGACGTAGTGACGCATATCGGCGTTGTCCTCGGCCACGAGCACCCTTGGACGGGTCTGTGAAAGTGCTGAGTGCTGATCACTGTGATCATCCGGCAACCACTGGAGCGCTTCTTCGACAAACAGGGAGGCATCCGGTGCCGTGGACGCGACATCGGAACGGGAATCAATCCGTTCCGAGGGGAGATGCGCGTTTCCCAATAGGAGCGTGATGACGAACGTACTCCCCCGCCCAACCAGCGATTCTACCCTGACCGTTCCGCCGTGCAGGCGCACCAATTCCTGTACCAGGGCCAGTCCGATGCCGCTCCCTTCGACGCTACGACCTCGCGCGCCTTCGACCCGATAGAATCGTTCGAACAACTGAGGAATGGCTCGGGAGGGAATTCCAACGCCGCTGTCACACACCCGAAGTTCGACCGTCCGATCGACGTGTCGAAGTTCGACGCCAATCCCACCTTCGAACGTGAACTTGAAGGCGTTGGATAGCAAATTGAGGACGATCTTCTCCCACATGTCGCGATCGACGTACACCAATTCCGGCAAGGGGGGACAATCCACATGGAGCCGCAGACCCGCGTGTTCGATGGTGGAACGGAAGATGCCGGCCAATCCGATCGTCAGCGCGGCCAGATCGGTCGCTCGGTAGACCGCCTCGACGCGTCCCGCTTCGATGCGGGAGAACTCCATCAGTGAGTTGACAAGACCTAATAGCCGCGATGCGTTGCGGTTGACGACTTCCAACTCGTTGCGAACGGCCGGGGGGAGCGTGTCGCGATTCCTCCGCACGAGGTTTTCCAATGGACCGAGCATGAGGGTAAGCGGGGTCCTGAATTCATGGCTCACATTACTAAAAAAAGCTGTTTTCGCTTTATCCAGGTCCGTCAACGCTTCCGCACGCAGCTGCTGCGCCTCAAAGGCACTTGCATGGGTGATGGCCAGACTGACATGCGATGCGATCAGCGTGAGAAACAATCGCGCTTCCTCATCCAGTAGACGCCGAGGATTCACACCGATGACGAGAAACGCCGCGCATTCCGGGCGCACCGAGGAAGGCTGAACGGGAAGAATCACCGCCTGAGTCGTGCGCTCCGGCCAGACTCCGCCGGGAAGAGAACCGAATCCATCCGGCAGGTCGACCACCCACAGGCCGTCATGGGACAGCGTTGCAGGCAGCGGCCAGGCACCGGTCGGGGCGGTCGGTCCGGTTTGCACCGGATTGCGGGCGACTCGCGCCGGACTGTCGAGCGGCAGTCCGACCGCGGCCACGAGACATGCCTCACGGAGTTCGGATCCGGTGCGATAGAACAATGCAAATGGAACGTCGGCCGGATCCGTAGTCAGCGCCGACATCGCCAAGCGGATGGCCTCCGCTTCAGTCTTGGCCTGGCCGGACTTAACTGCCAACTCTCGGAGGAGCCGGCCACGTCGATCGGCCAGGACACGAAGGGTGGTCTCTTGGACGACATTGAGGATGCCTTCGACGTGGCCATCATGAGCGCGTATGGGATTAAAGGTGTAGTCAAAATAGCATTCCTCCGTATACCCAAACCGCTGCATCGGCAGAAGTTCGTCACTGCGCCACGTGGCTTGCCCGGTCGAACGGACACTCTCGAATAGCGGAGCGATCGTATCCCAGATCTCTGGCCAGACGTCGCGCGCAGATTGTCCTATCGCGTCGGGGTGCTTTCCCCCTAAGATGGGCCGCCAGGCGTCGTTGTACAATAGATAGCCTTCGCTTCCCCAATAGATGGCCATTGGAAAAACGGCGGTCAGACAAAGATCAAGGGTTCGGATTAGCGTGGATGGCCATTGTCGGATGGGACCGAGCGGGTGGCGCTGCCAATCTCGCGCTACAATGAGCCGCCCCATCTCACCGCCGGCCAACATACCTGCGGTCCCGACCGGATCTCGCTTGAACTCCCTATCGCGGCTGCTCATGCGATACCCTCGGCACGATAATTGTGGCCGACGTTTACGCGGTCTCCACTCGGCGGCTCGTCATTGCGGTCGATTCCCGACGGCATGCTGGATGGCGCCGTAGAGTTCCTCAACCGCGCCCTCTTTCGTGAGGAGCGTCTCGGCACCGGCACGGACCATGTCGGCGCGTGTTTCCGGGGTCGCTTGCACCGACAATCCAATGACCACGGCGTTAGGATGCCGGCGCTTGATGTGCGCGGTCGCCTCGATGCCGTTCATTTTCGGCATGCTGACATCCATGACCACGACGCCGGGCTGGAGGCGGGCAACCGCATCGATGGCCTCCTCACCGTTCGACGCCTCCCCGACGACTTCG
Organism: Nitrospira sp.; assembly: GCA_036984305.1. Classification (NCBI taxonomy): domain Bacteria; kingdom Pseudomonadati; phylum Nitrospirota; class Nitrospiria; order Nitrospirales; family Nitrospiraceae; genus Nitrospira; species Nitrospira sp. The sequence continues at coordinate 1,672,408 of BQWY01000001.1, read as the reverse complement.
ACGTCGTGGTAGCCCTCCAGCAGACTGCGCAGCCCCTGCCTCACCATCGCATGATCGTCCACCAGCAACACACGGACTTTGCCTCTGGCAGCATCAGGTGGTGATTCTGAGACGGGGGATGCATGGGTTACGGCACTGCGCTCCGCGCCGCCGGCACGATTGCCCTGCGTGTGTTCGAGGGCAACCGGAACCGTGCGGGCAACGATCGGAAGTACCAGGCGGGCGGTCGTGCCACCTCCCACTGTGGACTCGATGTCGAACGTCCCGCCCATCGCCCGCATCCGTTCCCGGATGCTAAAGAGGCCGAATCCCACCGTGCTAACCCGACTCGACTCCTCCCCCTGTGCGACATTCGCCGCCGACACATCGAACCCGCAACCCTCGTCCCGAATCGTCAACCCGATTTCACCCGGGTGATGGGAAAGCGCCACGAGCGCTCGGTCGCATCCGGCATGCTTCTGCGCGTTCATCAACAATTCCCGAACGGATTGAAACAGCAACACGGCTTGCTCCTCAGGCGGCGCCTCCCCGGCCTGACCTCGTTCCTGAAGGGTCACTTCGAAACCGTCGCGCTGCATGCGTTCGGCCAGCCATCTCAGCGCCGCCATCAGGCCGAATTCGTACAGCACAGGAGGGCTCAACTCGGCCACCAGCGTCCGCGTATACGCCAACGCTTGGTCGAGGGCTTCTTCGGTCTGCCGGATCAAACCGCGGGGATCGGCGTCAGGCCCGGTCAGGCGTTTGTTTTGTCCGAGACGCAATCGGCACAGCACCAACATTTGCGCCAAATGATCGTGCAACTCGGTCGCCAACCGTTTCCGTTCCCGCTGTTCGGCGAGATTGAGCTCGGCTGCGAGCGCCCGCAACTGCTCCTGGGACACGGTCAACGCTCTCGTCCGCGCCGCGACCGTTTCCTCCAAGTCATGGGTCAATGTTCGGAGCCGTTCTTCACTGGCACGCAGCTCTTCCACCAACCGCGACTTCTCCTCGGCAATGATCCGAAGATCGTCCCGTTGACGCGCCAGGCTTTGCCGCTGGCGCCAGAGCTCGATGAACACGTCGACCTTGCTGCGGAGCACGGCCGGCTCGATGGGCTTGTGAAGGAAATCCACCGCCCCGGCCTCGTATCCCCGGAAGCGGTACTCGCTGTCGTACGTGCCCGCGGTCAAAAAGATGATCGGCACGTGCCGGGTCCGCTCGACGCCACGCATGAGTTCCGCCAGCTCGAATCCGTCCATTCCCGGCATGCGCACGTCGACGATGGCAATGGCCACTTCTTCGTGTGACAGCAGTAACTCGAGCGCCTCCTGGCCTGACTGGGCAAGCAAAATCTCGTCGGCGTCCCGGCTTAGGAGCGCCTTCAGGGCAATGAGGTTGGCCTCCAAGTCGTCGACCAGGAGACATTTAATCGCGCCGAGTGGCATCACGTGACACTCCGTACGAAACGAGAGATTCCGCAATCCCTGACACCGACATCGCCCAGGCTTCCGGGCAGGCGGCCAGGGCCGACTCCGGCATGATAGGTGACTCCGCTGAAGTCGGAGATTGGACGAGCACGCGACCTCCGGCCGCATGGACGGCGCGAACCCCCTCGGCCCCGTCGCGATTGGCCCCGGTCAGGATGACGGCCACCAACCGGTCGCCATAGGCGTCTGCTGCCGACTCGAACAACACGTCGATGGCGGGCCGGGCAAAACTGACGGGATCGTCAATGGATAATGACAGGATCCCGGTCTTTTCGACGAGCAGATGATAGTCGGCGGGAGCGACATAGACGGTACCTGACGCAATGTCTTCCTTATCCTCCGCCTCTTTGACGGAGACAGCGCACGTGGAGCGGAACAGTTCCGCCAGGCCGGGGGGCCGGTGGACGGACACGTGCACGACGACGAACACCGGCACCCCGTATCCGGCCGGAAGGCAGGGAAGGAGTTGGCCCAGCACCGTCACAGCCCCCATCGAGCCGCCGATCACCACCGCTGCCGTATCCTGTTCCGTGGTCGACACTACCCCCGCCTTCATGCGTCTGCGCATTTTTGATAGAGACGAGCTCCTGGCAGAAACTCGGCAAAGGACGGTGCGTGGCGGCTGAACCGCATGGTTTCCTTGGCGCCCAGCCCAAGGAATCCTCTGCGGACCAAGGCCTCTCGAAACAGGGCGATCGCCCGATCCTGCAGCGGCCGGTCGAAATAAATCAGCACGTTTCGGCAGGAGACGAGATGCACCTCCGCAAAGACGGCATCCGAGACCAAGCTATGATCGGAAAAGACGGTATGCCGGCGCAGCGTCTTGTCGAGAATCGCCGCATGATTTCCGGCGGTATAGTACGTCGAAAAGGAGCATGGCGCGCCCGATTCGCGATGGTTGACCGTAAATTGGGCGATCCGGCTCAGGTCATAAATCCCCATCTCCGCCCGGCGCAGGGATTCGGCATTGATGTCCGTGGCATAGAACATGGTGCGGTCTTCGAGTCCCTCTTCTCGGAACAGAATCGCGAGCGAGTAGAGTTCCTCCCCCGTGCTGCAGCCCGCTACCCACACTTTGACGAAGGGATAGGTCTTGAGATACGGCACGACCTGTTGTCGAAGTGCGCCAAAATAGCCGGGATCGCGGAACATATCGCTCACCTGCACCGTCAGATAGTCCAACAAGCGAGGAAGGAGGGTCGCGTCGCGGAGCAGCCGATCCTGTAACATCGAGTAGCTCCGGCAGCCGAAACGTTCCCGCGCTTGAGATAACCGCCGCTTGATGGAAGCCATGGCGTACTCGCGAAAATCATAGTGATAGGTCTGGTACAGGGCCTCCAGCAACAGCTTGAGCTCGATGTCGTCGACCGAGTCGGCCTTCACGGCGATCATCGAGGCATCCAGACCCGCACGAGCGAGAGCAGCTTGTCGACGTCGAGCGGCTTCGCCAAATAATCGTTGGCGCCCGCCGCCAGCGCCTCTTCCTGATCGTGCCGCATGGCTTTCGCCGTCAAGGTGATAATGGGCAATTTCCGTCCGAGCCGTCGCTTCCGAATTTCGCGAATGGCCGTCAGCCCGTCCATTTCCGGCATCATTACGTCCATCAGCACGAGATCGATGGCCGGCGCATCCGATCGTTCAGCACGCTCGACCATCTCCACGGCCTCCCGGCCGTTTCTGGCGATCCGCACCACGACACCGTGGGGTTCGAGCACGCTGGTCACGGCAAAAATATTCCGCACGTCGTCTTCGACGATCAAGACGTGACGACCTTCGAGGACGGCATTGCGGCTGCGCGCCTTCTCCAGCATAGCTTGCTGCCTGGGCGGAAGGTCGGAGACGACCTGATGCAAAAACAGCGTGACCTCCTCTAAGAGGCGTTCCGGCGACTTGGCTCCCTTGATGATGATGGATTTGGAATATTTCCGCAAAGCCTGCTCCTCGTCCGGCGTCAATTCGCGGCCCGTATAGACGATGACCGGCGGGAACGGATAGCGGTCTTCCTGGCTCAACCGGTCCAGCAGCGCCAGACCGGACGCATCGGGCAGGCTCAGATCCAGCACCATGCAGTCGAAGGTGTTCGCCTGCAAACGCTCCAGACACTCCGCGGCGCTGGCCGCACCGATCGTCTCGACGTCGCTCGTGGCGAGCAGTTGCGCGATGCTGTCCCGCTGCATGGCATCGTCCTCGACGATGAGGACACGTCGCATCCGTTGAGTGAGCCGGGTTTCGAAATTCTCGAACGCTTCCATCAGCTGCTCGCGCCGAACGGGTTTCTGAAGATATCCCACGGCTCCGAGCGCGAGGGCCATGTTGGAGTAATCGTGGCAGGACACGATATGAATCGGGATGTGTCTGGTGCGGGCATCCATTTTCAATCGATCGAGCACGGAGAGGCCCGAATGGTCCGGCAAACCGACGTCCAGGAGCACGGCGCTCGGCTTGTACTGCGCCGCCAATATCAACGCTTCATCGGATCGGGTGGCCACGAGGGCGTGGAATCTCAACTCATGCGCTAGGTCCCGCAAGATACCGGCGAAGGATTCATCGTCTTCCACGATCAGAATGACACGCCGGTCGCCGGAGAGATGGGCGCGATCATCCACGATCCGCGATGACGGCGGCACGGAGGGGGTCGACCGTGGTGTTGAATCCATGTCCTGATGTGCGGGGAAGGAGGATCCCAGCACGGTCTGTCCCGCTTCATACTGAGGAACCAAATCGGGGCTGTAGGCTTCCGGGAGCAGCACCGTAAACGTGCTGCCGTGTCCCACGGCGCTGACCAGGTCGATCTGCCCTCCGAGCAACCGGACCAACTCCCGGGAAATCGAGAGCCCGAGACCGGTGCCGCCATACTTGCGGTTCACCGTTCCGTCTGCTTGCCTGAATGGCTCGAAGACCGCCTGGTATTGGTCCTCGGGAATGCCGATCCCGGTGTCCTGCACCGCGAACGCCAGCCGCGAACCGGTCGCGCGTGACACGGAGAGACGGACCTCGCCCCGTTCGGTGAACTTGATTGCGTTGGAGAGCAAATTCTTCAACACCTGGCTGAGACGTTGGGGATCCGTCTCGATCGCCGGCGGCGCACCGGGCGAGACGACCACATTCAACTCGAGTCCTTTTTGGGTCGCCAAGACCCTAAACGTTTCGTCGAGCTGTTGGACGAGCCGCGAGAGTTCCAGTGTCTGGGGCTGCACGTCCAAATGACCGGTCTCCACCTTCGCGAGATCCAACACGTCGTTGATCAGCGCCAGGAGATCATGCCCGGCCGATTCGATCGTGCGGGCCTGCTTCACTTGTTCGACCGTCAGGTTTCCCTCCTGATTGTCCGCCAGGAGCCGGGACAGGATGAGCGACGCGTTGAGCGGTGTTCGCAACTCATGCGACATGTTGGCCAGAAATTCCGATTTGTACTGGCTGGCCTGCCTCAGATCCGCCGCATACCTGTCGACCTCGGCCTTGGCGCGTGTCACGTCGTCCTTCTGAGTTTCGAGGATTTGTGCTTGCTCTTCCAATTGCGCGTTCACCGCCTCGAGTTCGGCCTGTTGTTGCTCGAGCCGCGCATGGGACTCCTGCAAGGCCCGGCTTCCCTCCTCAAGTTCCTCGTTCGAAACCCGCAACTCTTCGGACTGAACTTCCAACTCCTCGGCCTGACGCTGTGTCTCCTCGAGGAGCACTTGAAGGCGTGCACGATACTGTCCCGTTCGGATCGCCACGGCGATGGATTCGGAGACTCTGGCCATCAACTCGAGGTCGCTTTCGTCTACCGCATGAAAATAGCCCAACTCCACCACTCCGTTGACACGTCCATCCACCGCCAGCGGTGCAACGAGGAGGTGACGCGGTCGATGGCGGCCGAGGGTCGACCCAACCGTAAAATATCCGTCCGGCACGTCTTCCAAGACCACGACCCGCTTGTCCCGGATGGCGCATCCGGCCACCCCATCATCGCCTGCCAGGTGGTCCGGCACCGAGGCGCCGGGGGATATCCCGTGGGTCGCCGCTCGCCGGAAGATCCCGTCCTCCTCAATATAGATGGCACCCGCCTGTGCCTCGACGTACGGAACCAAGCAGCTCAGCACCCGTTCACCCAGTTCCGGGAGTTGCGGGTCTCCAGCCATGGTCACGCTGACCTGCGTGTGCCCGGTTTGCAGCCATTCCTGCCGGCGCACCGCAAGCTTGTTGGTAATGAATTGAAGGCCGAGCAGACCGAGTGCCGCCGTCGTCCCAAGCCCGAACCCTCGATTGAGCCAGACTTCCGTGGCGTAGGCGGAAGGCGGGCTCAAAAATCCGCCGAGAATGGTCAGGACCCCCGTGCTCGCCGCCACGGCCAGGGGAACCCCGGGCCGCCATCCGAAGTAGGAGAGCACGACGGGCAGGAAATAGAAGACCCAGACGGCGATCCCGAGCGGAGCGTTCAGGTCCGCAAGGAACACGCCGAGCATGGACACGACGATGGCCCCATGAACGGCGGGTGCCGGCGTACGTTCGAATCGCGTCATGAAGCCCTCGCCTCTCCACTGGATCGCCCGACCGACCTGCCGGCACACGGCAAAGTAATCGGGCCCTGTCGGTCCTGCACGAAGGTTACGATCCAGACAATTTCGCGTTGCCACCCACCGTCGTTTGAATCGCAGCAAAGAGCTGATCCACGGCCGCCTCCTTGTTCAGCAGCAATGACGCGCCAGCACTTTTCATGGCATGCTGATTTTCGCCGGTGGCGTTAACCGACAATCCAATCACGGCAACCTCGGGAGCACGGGCCTTGATCCGCCTCGTTGCCTCGATGCCGTTCATCCCCGGCATGCTGATATCCATGATCACCACCGAGGGTCGTCTGCGCTCCGCCACCGCCACGGCCTCATCGCCGTTGCACGCCTCTCCGACAATATCGATACGATCGTATCCTTCCAGCAAACTGCGAAGCCCCTGCCGCACCATGGCATGATCGTCGACCAACAACACGCGGATTCGCGGAGAGGATGGCGGGTGTAACGCGGCGCTCTGGGTTCCCTGGTACGAGTCGGTGTTTCCCCCCTCCGCCTCCCGGCGGTCGCTCGTCCCGCCGTCCGGCGTTTCGACGAATCGAACGTGGCGTTCCTCCATGTACGAGACCGGTATGGTCAGCGTCGCGGTCGTCCCGGAATCCGGCGCCGACCGGATGTCGAATTCGCCACCCAGCGATTTCATCCGTTCGCGAATGCTCAACAAGCCGAAATTTGTCACGTCGCGTGAGCTCAATCTTTGTTGGTCCACCGCCGCCATGTCGAAGCCGCGACCTTCGTCACAAATTTCCACCACCAGCCGATTCCTATCCGGACGGACGGTCACGGTGGCCGCTCGGCAAGCCGCATGTTTGTGCACATTCACCAGCAGCTCGCGGACACATTGGAAAAGCAAGACCGCATGCTCTTCCGGCAACCGGCACTCACGCGGGCTATCTTCGCGAACGATGACATCGAGATCGAAACGCTTCATCCGTTCCCCCAACCAATACAAGGCCGGTATGAGGCCGAACTCGTGCAGCACGGACGGACTCAATTCGGCAACCAAGGTCCTCGTGTAGTTCAGGGCATCCGCCAGCAAGGCGTCGGCCTGCTTGATCACCTCGGCGCACGCCGGGAGGGAACCGGCCAACTGCTGGCCCTGCCCGAGTTTGAGTTTTCCCAATACGAGGAGCTGGGCGAGATAATCATGGAGTTCTCCTGCGAGGCGTTTGCGCTCCCTCTGTTCGGCCAATCCCAGCTCCTTGGTGAGCGCGCGCAATTGCTCTTGGGAGACACGCAGATCGCGTGTCCGTGCATCGATTCGCGATTCCAATTCGAGCGCCCACCCCTTCAGGAGGGTCTCGCTCTCCCTGATGGCCTGTTCCTGCCTCGCGCGATCCATGGCGATGGACACGTAATGGCAGAGGATCCGGAGGATCTCCACCTCATCACGATCGAGGCTAGACCGGGTCCGCGATCCAAATGCCAGCGTCCCGAGCAGACGCTCGCCGATCATCAACGGATGACACACGTATGCCCGGAGTCCATACGCACAGGCGAATCGGGCTCGTGGATCGTTCGATGCGTGAAGGTCAAAAGCGATCACCGGTTGACGGGTCGCGGCGCAGTCGCCGCAAAACGCTTCCCCAAACGCAAGGCGCGACAGCTTCGGACGATCGTCCTCGGGAATGCCTCCACACGCCAGCAGCGCGAGATGGGCGCCGTCCGGTTCGACCATATAATTGAAGTACACGTCCAGCCCCAGGTAGGTCGAGAAATCGCGGGACACCTGCCGCACGAGATCCGCAGGCTCTTGCGCGGCAAGCAGGCAGCCCAACGCATTCGACAAGAGTTCCTGCTGATGGCTTTGACGGGCCATCACGGCTTCGTACTGTTTCCATCGAACTGATAGGCAATCCAGTCCTTGAGAATCTGTTCGTCATGATCCTTGATGTCTGAGAGCATTGGTTTACCCATGACTCCGGTCCTTCCTCATGGCTCGCAACGGATCCAGCGGCGCGTATCAAAAAATAGTTGAACAGTCTATATCTTGCAACGGCTTACCTGATCCTAGGCGAAACCCTAGTCACTGGAGCTAGGGTACTCAATTACCCGTTTCCTTTCTCGGTTCCGGTTGCCGGGCAATCATTCTGACAACTCCCACCACTTGACAACTCCCACCACGACCCAACGACTCGATCCCTCCCCCTATCGACAGGTCGGCAGTGACACGTCAGGGAACGATGAAGCACCTCCAGTCCCGATTGTCCAAGGCCTTCCTGCCTAGACTAGAACCAATCTCAAATTGTATTGAGCGCCTGACACCGTGACGGAAGACTCCGAGCGGGGACAAGCTTGCGAGGGGTATGTCCCCGCCCCCTCTCCTCTGTTCTACGGCTAGAGGGGATGGAGTCCGCCAGCCCTCGCCATGGCGGAGGCTGAGGCCTGCTCCGGAGGCGAGCCGGCGTGCCCAACATCAACGCATCAGAGCGAGGCTGGCGCGGCTTTCCACTCGCCAGCCAACAAGTTTCACGAACACCAGGCCACTACTGTTGATGTAGCAATTTTGAGATAGGTTCTAGTTTCTGCTACGCAGCACTACCGGGGTAAGACCTAGTGTGGGGTTGGCCGGCATTCTCATAAAGTCAGGCTGCGTAGAACGGCGGGGTCGGCAGCGATCGAAATGGCAGGAACAAGGCCGATCTGACAAGTCACTTTCAACATGGATGAAGGAGGAGCGCAATGAGGCACTGGTGGATCGGGGGAATGGTTGGGGCGGTATTGTTGATGGGCGGATGTGGACCAAAGTACACGATCCCGAATTATGAAACCGGCGATATCGAGAAAGTCGTTTCCAATGGACGCTCCCCTCAGGCCTGCATCGAACAGCTGAAGACCGATGCGGATGAGTTGAACGTCAACGTTCGGTTAGTAGACATGCAGCATCAAGCCGCGTCCGGCCCGATTGCCTGGATCTATACCAATACGTACGTGTGCACTGGCAAGGTCTACAGCAGTAAGAAGTCTTCCTGAGATCCGCTCCGGAGGCTCAGTCACGAGGAGGGGAGGATGGAGCGACATGCGTCACCACTGATCGATCTCGACTCACCTCCGACCTTGTCGCCGGCCCCTGTCCGCTTTCTATTGACGTTCGATGACGGACCGCACCCCAACACCCCGCGAGTCCTGAATCGCCTGGCCGATAATCCCATCCAGCGGCACATCAAGGCGCTGTTCTTCGTTCAGACCCGATCGCTGAAGGGCGGAGGATCGTGGGTCGGGCACCTCTTACTGCAACGTGAGCACCGTGAGGGACATGTGTTGGGACTGCATACGGCGACCACCGCGGGCCATGTCAGTCACACTCGACTCGGCGCCATCGAGCTAAACCGCTCGCTCGCCGACGGGATTGACGACCTGGCGGCAGTGACCGGCACCCAAACGGAGTTCGTCCGCCCCCCCTATTGGCGGTACAACGACACGACGGTGCGTTGCTACCGAACATACGGCCTGTCCATGCTTCTGTCCGAGGTGAAGGCATACGACGGCGTCAACTGGGGAGGGCATTTCATCCAACGCTGGAACTTGCGGTCGCAACTTCGTCGGATCCCCGCACGAATCGCGACTCGCCGCGTGTCGACGATACGGGGTCACGTCCCGATCGTCATTGCATTTCACGATACCAACGGCCATACGGCCGGGCACCTCACCGACTATCTCACATTGTTGCTGGAAGAAGCGGCGCTTGCGGGGCTTCCAGTGGGCAAGCGCCCATTCTACGACGATCCAACGGAACTCCGGGATGCGGCATACTCGTGCACGGCGTACCCGTGCATGCGAAGGAAGGATCACCATGGCGAATCCGAAGCATGACTCGCACGGCGAGAGGAACGGCTCGCAGACCGCCGAACATACGGACGAACACGACGAAATCGCGCACATGCTGGTGGAATCGCTCGATCTGGATATTGCTCCTGAAGACATCGAGCCCGACGCCCCCCTGTTCGGAGAAGGGTTAGGCTTGGACTCGATCGATCTGCTGGAAATCGCGCTTGTGGTGTCCAAACGCTACGGTGTTCGTCTGACATCCGAAGATCGAGCCGCCTTCGCATCGCTTCGTGCACTGGCGACCCACATCATGGAGCATCGCATCCAATGAGATTGGCCGGCCTCTCAACAACCCACACCGCCGAGAGGGGCGGCTCGTCGAGGACCTCGGCGCGGTCCGCACCACTCCTTATTGAATACCCCCTGCTCGCACATCGCGATCCCGATGCGGCTGCCGCAGTCACTCAGGACGGCGTCGTCGTGTCGGCCGCCGACTTTTTGGCCGCGGCTTGGACCCTCCTCGCCCGCCTCCCCAGAAGTCCGTATGTCGTCAACGTCTGCGAAGACCGCTTCCGATTCACGGTCGGGCTCGCGGCCGCGCTCTTGGGTGGACAGGTCAGCCTCCTGCCGAACTGTCGTGCACCGGAGTCCTTGCGACAGCTGGGACGCCGGTATGAAGGAGCATATCTGCTCACCGATCACCCGATCGCCGACGCAGGCATGCCGCACGTACAGTGGCCGCTGAGTCCCGCCTCTTGGTTGCGCTGCGTCAACATTCCATGGTTCCCGTCCACCCAGACGGCCGTCATCGTGTTTACGTCCGGCAGCACCGGTGAACCCGTGGCCCATCCCAAGACGTGGGGATCGTTGGTCCAGGGGGCGCAGGCCTTTTCCCGCCACTTCGACCTCACCAGACGATCCGGGCCGGTTGTCGTCGGGACGGTACCCCCGCAGCATATGTTCGGGCTCGAATCGACGGTCATGCTGCCGCTCCAAATGGGATGGGCCTTCCATTCCAAACGCCCGACGCTCCCTGAGGACCTTCGGGTTGATTGCAGCCGTCTTCCGAACCCAATCTGGCTCATGACGACCCCGACGCATCTTGATGCCTGCGAGGTGCAACTCGCTGCGCTGCCCAACGTGGAGGGTGTCGTGTCCGCCACCATGCCGCTGGATCCTACACTGGCGGGGAGGTTGGAACGGAGCCTGGGCGTACCGGTGTACGAGGTGTATGGATGCACGGAAGGAGGGATGCTCGCCGGACGACGGCCGGCTTGGTCTCGACGCTGGACTCTGTGCGAGAGTCTTCGGTTGCAGCGGGACGACGACGCCGTCCATGTCTCGGGAGGGCATGTAGGGGCGTCCGTTCGATTGGTCGATCGCATCACACTGCACAACGAGCGCCAGTTCACTCTGCACGGCCGGGAGGGCGATCTCGTGAAAGTGGCCGGCAAGCGAACCTCGCTAACTCTCTTGAATAGGATTCTGACTAGTATTCCTGGTGTCATCGACGGAGCGTTCTTCCGGGGTCGCCCATCCAAGTCAGGGCTGATTCGGCTCAGCGCGATCGTGGTGGCGCCGGGCGTGACCAAGCGCGACATTCTGCTCGCATTGCGGCGCAATATCGATCCGGTCTTCCTTCCCAGGCCGCTGCACCTCGTGGCCGAACTTCCCCGGAACGAGATCGGCAAGTTGCCGAAGGGCCAGCTGGCCGCCTTTACGAGCGCCAAACCGGTCGACCGGAGTCTCCGTGTCCAGCCGTGAAACGGTTCATTCATGGCCGGGAGTTGCCTCGACACATCCGATGTTCCAGGGGCACTTCCCCGGCAATCCGGTCGTGCCGGGATCGGTGATTGTGGCCGAAGTCCTGCACTGCCTGAGTCGGCAACACGTCGGCTCACCCGTTGCGTACGAACTGACCACCGTCAAGTTTCCTGCGCCGCTTCGCCCCGAGACTCCCGTACTCGTCCGGTGCCGTTACGAGAGCGACGGTCAGATCTCGTTCACCGCTCAGAGCGACGCCGCAATGGTTGCCGCCGGTCGTCTACGAGCCGACCTGACCGACGCGATCCGGACGACCCCGTGAAGCCCGCTTGGCTCCGACAGTCCGAACGTGGAAACCGGTATCTCCTCCGTCTGTTCGTCTGGCTGACGCTCCGCCTCGGCCGTCCTCTCACGCGTCCGTGCCTCTATCCGATCTGTCTCTACTTCCTTGCCTTTTCCAGAGACAGCGGACGGGTTTCTCGACGGTTCCTTGCCGAGGCGGCGGATCTCCGGCCGTCGTGGGCGGACGTCTTTCGCCATTATCATACCTTCGCCTCTACGATTCACGATCGGGTCTATCTGCTTGCGGGTCGGCACGACTACTTCGATATCCGCGTCGAGGGAGGAGCCGCCGTCGAGGAACATCTCCAGCACAAGCGGGGCTGCCTGCTGATCGGTTCGCACCTGGGGAGTTTCGAGGTCCTTCGCGCGCTAGGACTGTTTCGGCGTCGCGTGCCTCTGAGCGTGATCATGCATGAGGAAGCCACCTCCAATCTCAACGCCGTCCTCCATTGCCTGTGCCCGGAAGTCCGAGATCACATCATCGCCCCGGGACGGCCGGACACCCTGCTGCGCGTCAAGGAATGCCTTGATCGTGGCGAGCTGGTCGGCATGCTGGGGGACCGGACTTTTTCAGAAGAGAAAGCGATCGAATGTCCGTTCCTCGGACGGCCGACGCAATTCCCGGAGGGGCCGCTGCTGCTGGCGGCTCTCCTGAACGTCCCGGTCGTATTGTTTTTCGGCCTCTATCGGGGAGGACGCCGGTATGATGTCCATTTCGAACCGTTCGCCGATGCGGTCGTCCTCCCTCGACCGCGACGAACCGAAGACTTGCGTCCCTGGGTCATGCGATACGTCGCCCGCTTGGAAAGCTACTGCCGACGATATCCGAACAATTGGTTTAATTTTTATGAATTGCCGCACAGCACGGCTGCTGGCGGGGGCCCTCCTGCTCCTTCTGCAGTTCGAACGGGCTAGCCCCATCGCCTCGGCACAGCACGAGCCCTTGGACCTGCCCGCGCTGCTCGCACGGATGGCAACCGTCCAGGAACGGCACGATTCGTTCACTGAAACACGCACGATGGAGCTCCTCACCCAGCCCGTGACCCTCCACGGAACCTTGACGTACCGTCGCCCACACTACATTGAAAAGCGAATCGACCGGCCACATCGCGAACGCATCGCGGTGGACGGCGCGACGTTATCGATGACGGAAGGCGACCACTCCAGGGAACTCGACATCGACAGTCACCCGGTCATTCGAGCCTACGTCGAAGGCATACGAGCGACACTGGCGGGCGACGTAGCCGCGTTGCGCCGCCACTACCATATCATCCTCGACGGGTCACTCTCGGACTGGGCGCTTCGCCTGCGCCCCCTGGACACGGAGGCGGCCGAATTTCTGCAATCCGTGACTCTACGCGGAACCGGCACGCGCATTCAGGCGGTTGAAATCCACGAGGTCAACGGCGACCGGTCCGTGATGTCCATACGGGAATCCGCCTCGTGACGTCCTACGACGGAACATCGTTCTGGATTCCGGTCACCCTGTGGGTGCTGCTCCTGGCGTCCGCGGCCTGGAGCCTTTCCCACCTCTCGGTCACCACGGACATGACCGCGCTCCTGCCCGAATCCGCCGATCCTGTCCAACAGGTGCTCGTCACGCAGTTACGGGAAGGCGTGGCGGCCCGGCTAATCTTGATCGGACTCGAAGGCGCGCCATCCGAACAGCTCGCGGCTCACAGCCACCGTATGGCTGATCGCTTACGTGCCGGTGGACATTTCTCGCTGGTGGCCAATGGAGACTCACGCGAGATCGCCGCCGCCGGCCGAACGCTCTTCCAGCGCCGCTACGTCCTCAGCCCGAGCACAACGCGCGAGCGCTTCAGCCCCGAAGGGTTGCGCTCGGCACTCGAGGATCGCCTCCGCCAGCTGCAGGGGTCCGCGAATCCTCTTACAAAACGCGTGGCAGCCTCGGATCCCACGGGCGCCTTTGACGATCTCCTCGCGCGGCTCGACCACGCGGACTCGCCGAATCACCGACACGGAGTCTGGTTCTCGCCCGATGGCACCAGAGCGTATCTGATCGCCGAAACGCGCGCACCGGGGTCGGAGCTCGACCGGCAAGCCGAGGCACTCCGCATGATCCGGTCGGCGGCACAACTCCCGGACGATTCACCGGCCGTTCGATTACGCGTCACCGGCCCGGGCGTTTTCGCCGTCGAGTCGCGGCAGACGATTGAACACGATTCCTGGCGACTCTCCTTGATCGCTGGGCTGTTGGTCACGGTCCTTCTGGTGACGACGTATCGATCGCCGACGCCGGTATGGCTCAGCGCCGTACCGGTCCTCACGGGATTGGCCGTCGGGATGGCGGGCGTTCAACAGCTCTTCGGCTACGTCCATGGGATCACCCTGGGCTTCGGCGCGACCTTGATTGGAGAAGCCGTCGACTATCCTGCGTACGCCCAGTTGCATGCGCGACAGGGTGAGCCGCTCCGCCAGACGGTACCCAGAATCTGGCCGACTCTGCGCTTGGCTATACTCACGACCATGTTCGGCGCCCTCTCGCTGCTGCTGTCGAGCTTCACCGGCTTGTCCCAATTGGGTGTGCTGACCGTGCTCGGCGTGGGTACGGCCGGATGTGTGACCCGGTGGGTCCTCCCGGCGCTCTCTATCAGGCCCGCCCCAGCCGAGCGAGGACTGCCGTGGGCGGGACGGCCGCTGTTCCTTCGAGGACCGGGGGCCGCGGTGCGAATCACCGTGTGGCTCGCCTGCGCGGTGGCGCTCGCAACGATCATCTGGCGAGCCGACCGCATGTGGGACGACGATTTGGCACATTTGAGTCCTATCGCGGAGTCGGCGAAGCGGCTCGATGAGGAGATGCGTCGGGACATCGGCGCGCCGGACGTCCGCTATCTCCTGGTGATCCGCGGGGCGACACAGGAAGACGTCCTGCGGCGCAGCGAATCCGCCGTTCCTTTGCTGGAATCGCTGGTTGACCACCGCATCATCGACGGGTTCGACCTTCCCAGCCGGTATCTTCCCTCGCGGGTCACGCAAGAACGCCGCTTGAAAGCCTTGCCTGACCCGGGGACGCTCGACGCAACTCTCGCGACCGCTCTAAAAGGGCTGCCCTTCCGAACCCGGGCCTTCGACCCCTTTCGACATGCAATTGAAGAGGCGCGCCGGGAGGGGCCGATCGACGCCTCCGCGCTGGAAGGGACCCCATGGGGCTTGAAGCTGCAAGCCCTGCTGTTTCCACAAGGGCTCGGCTGGGTCGGGCTCGCGCCGCTGCGGGGGATCAATTCCATCGAGGCCGTGCGCGAACATCTCACGAACGCGGAACTTCCGGGCACGACGTGGTTCGATCTGAAGACGGAAGCGGAACGACTCGTCAGCGGCTATCGGCGGGAATCTCTGTCGTACATGGGTATAGGCATCGCAGCCATCGCCGGAATTCTCCTGTGGGGACTGCGGAGCCCGCTCCTTGCCGCCCGGGTGTTGGGGCCTCCCCTCATGGCCGCGGTATGGGTAGTCGCCGTCCTGCTGACTACGGGCACACGCCTGTCCTTGTTTCACTTGGTGGCGCTTCTCTTGGTGATCGGGATCGGACTGAACTACGCGCTCTTCGTGGACCAATACCGCCGGCGTTCTCTCACCGATGAAGATCGAGGACGAACGGCCCTGTCGTTGACGGTCTGTATCCTCGCCACGCTCGCCGCATTCGGGACCCTGAGCACCTCGCAGACGCCGGTGCTGCATGCCATCGGATCGACCGTGGCCCTCGGGGCGCTGCTCTCGCTCGTGCTCGCACTTCTGCTCGGTCCCGAACGGGAGACTCCGCGATGACACCATTGGTCGCCACCGGAATGGCGCTCGTCACTCCGCTCGGGCGAGGGGTCGAGCCGACCTGGACAAACCTGAGAGCCGGGAATCATGGGCTCCGTCCCATGGACTTCGAGGACGTGCGGATCTCCACCTGGATCGGCCGCGTGGACGGGCTGGAAGACGAGGCGCTCACCGGACCCTGGGCCGACTTCGACTGCCGCAACAATCGACTGGCTATGCTGGCGCTCAGGGAACCGGGCTTTGCAAACGCCGTCGAACGCATCCGTCGGCGGTACGGCGCCGGACGCGTCGCGGTGTTCGTCGGCACGACGACCTCCGGCATTTTGGAGACCGAGCAGGCGTACAGACATCGTGACCCGACGGGGGCGCTACCGCCGCTCCGCTACGCCCGGACGCAGAATCTGTACTCCGTCACGGAATTGACACGCCAAGTCCTCCGCCTGGGAGGCCCCGCGTTTTCGATCTCGACGGCCTGTTCTTCCAGCGCCAAGGTCTTTGCCGCCGCCGCGCGCGTGATCGCCGCCGGCTGTTGCGATGCCGCCGTCGTGGGCGGCGTGGACAGCCTGTGCTTCATGACCCTCTATGGCTTCGCGGCACTCGGCCTCCTCTCCACCGATCCGTGCCGCCCCTGCGATGCGGAGCGTTCTGGGCTGACCATCAGCGAAGCCGCCGGTTACGTGGTGCTGGAACGAGCGGGCCCCGCCGAGGGCGACGTGGCGCTGTTGGGATACGGGGAAAGCAGCGATGCCTACCATATGTCTTCTCCGCACCCTGAAGGACGAGGAGCAGTCGCCGCGATGCAGGGCGCGTTAGGCACGGCGGGACTCACGGCATCCGACGTCGACTACGTCAATTTGCACGGCACGGGAACTCACGCGAACGACCGCGCGGAGGATGTTGCGGTGCAGCGGGTCTTCGGCGGCTCGACCGCGTGCAGCTCCACCAAGGGCGCGACCGGTCACGCACTGGGCGCGGCCGGCATCACCGAGGCCGTTCTCTCCATGCAGTGCCTCCGTGACGGATTCGTGCCGGGCACGCGGCAGACCCGCTGCGTGGACCAGAGCTTCGGCAGTCTCGTCGTGCTGGACGACCGGGAAATTCCGTTGCGAGCCGTCATGAGCAATTCGTTCGGCTTCGGAGGCAACAACTGCAGCCTCATCTTCGGGAGACATCGCTGATGGACGTAGACGTGTGCGGCGTGGGAGTCCGGGGGCCTGGATTCGACGGATGGGACGCATCGCGTCGGATATTCGCGGACCGCACACCGTACGAGCGTACGGTGACGACGATTCCCACACCGGAGATCCTGCCGGCGACGGAGCGGCGCCGCAGCAGCACCGCGATTCGGATTGCCGTCGCGGTGGGCCAGGAGGCGTTACACCACGCGGGCCTGTCCGGCAACGACGTCGCCACGGTGTTCGCGACGTCCGACGGAGACGGACCGATTACCCACCAGATTTGCGACGCCCTCGCACAGCCGGCACGCGAAGTCTCTCCAACGGCGTTTCACAATTCCGTCTGTAACGCTCCGGCCGGATACTGGTGCATCGGGGCTCGTGCCACGACACCGTCGACGACCATCTGCGCCTACGACCTCTCCTTTGCCGCAGGCCTGCTCGAGGCGTCCATTCTGGCGACGGTGGAAGCGCGACCGGTCTTGTTCGTCGCCTCCGACGTACCGTTTCCATCGCCCCTCCAGACGGCCCGTCCCATGTCCGACGCATTCGCCACGGCCCTCGTATTGGCGCCGGCCTCCAATCGGTCATCATTGATGAGATGGAGCGTTGCGATCGAATCGGATCGCGATCAGGTGATCACCCCCGCACCCGCGTTCGTCCCGCATAGCCTATGGGCCAATCCAAGCACGCGTGCGATTCCGCTGCTGGCGACATTGGCACAGGCGGTGGAGCAACGAGTGGTCCTGGAGTACGTCGAGAACAGCGTCCTCACCGTTTGCTGCCTGGTAGGAATTCGGACATGAACACCTCGACCGAAGGCTGGACGACGTTGATTCCGCATCGTCGTCCAATGTGCCTCATCGACGACGTCGAGCGATGGAGCAAGCAGGAGATCGTGTGTACGACGCTAAGTCATCGCCGCCACGATCACCCCTTGCGCGACGGAGACCGGCTCCACGCCGCACAGGCCATCGAGTACGCGGCTCAAGTCATTGCCATCCACGCCGGCCTGCGCGGACGGCGCCACGGCAAGCCCGGGCGTGCGGGTTTGCTCGTGGCGTTGCGCCATGCACGCCTCCTGTGCCGGCCTCTGCATACGCTCGAAGCTCCCTTGACGATACGCGCACACTGTATCGCAGCCGGCGACCGCGAAGCTGCCTATGACGCCCAGGTCGGATGCGGCGGCGAAATGATCCTGGTAGGGCGGCTCGTGGTCATACAAGATTGACGGCCTGCCGCGGAGTCCGTACAGGGATCTCGGGCTGTCCCACTTATGTATGATCCGCTGGTTTGTATTCTGAATGGGTCAACGCTGCACAGTCCGCGATTGAACTTCTAAGCGACGCGAGAACCACGCAGGGGATGATGCGCATGCCAATGGGCGGGGTGGGCGTTATGAGACGATGACGTGTTCTGCCTCCTGTTAGCGTCCCATGCCGAGCGAGAAGGAGGACGGCCGGTTGGCATCCGCCCCTCCTTCCGTTGTGTCGATGGTGTCGTCTACCTCTAGTCCGTTCGTTCCCACCGAACGGCCGGATTGCAGCAAGTCCTCGACGAGATCGTCGAGCCGCTTCTGACCGTCGCCCATGCGAATGCCCGTCTCAATTTCCCGAACCCGGACACGATATGCCGGATCGTCGAGCAGCGCCGTCATGGCCGCAGCCACCGTTTCCACTCGAGCCGTTCCCGTGCGTAGCCACCGGCCGACGCCCTTTCGCTCGACATGCTCCATCATCAGATATTGGTCCAGATTGTTCGGAAGGCCCAACACCGGCTTCCCCGCCGCCATGGCTTGATACACGGTTGCGCTCCCGCCGTTGCACACAACCAGGTCCGCAAGCCGTGCGGCCTCGAGACCCGGAAGGAATTCGCGGATACGGATGAACTCAGGGACATTCCTGGGAGCCCCCTTGCCGGCCGTCGAGACAATCCCGGCGCATCGCATGCGCTCCATCGCCTGAAACACCACCGCCAGCATACGCTCCGGTCCGGACGAGCCCATGGACACGTAGATCAATGGCCGATGCTGCGGAAGGACCTCCGGCAACAGCGACGGCTCGACCGGGGACCAGAGGAGCGGGCCAAGGTAATGATGATGCGCGGGAGCGCGAAAGGTCGGCACCAACGCCGGCACGTCCGCGTACCACACACGATCGGCATCCGTAAACAGATGCGCGAGCGTCGGCCGAATCGACGCCAACCCATGCTCGCATCGCACGCGATTGAACGCACGCACCTGGAGAGCGCCCGTCAAGGGGCGAAGTACATCGAAAAGAAGTTGGCCGAGTCCCGGGCCGAAACGATCGACGATCGCCAATTCCGGGACCACATAGCGCGACCGTGCGTACGGACTCCAATGCGCGTTGGCGACGGTGGCGTACGGAATGCCGGCCGCTCGTGCCGCAATACCGAGGGATACCCGCATGTCCCCGACCACGGCCTGGGGGCGCACATGCGAGATCAATTTCAGATCTTCCCGTACGGCCGACCGCAATTCCGCGGTCGCATACAGGGGGTCTCCCTCGCGCAGACGTTGGGCAAAGACGACTGGATCGAGCGAAGTGACCGCGTGCAAGGGAAGGCCCAGGTTGGACAGAAGGGGAACACAGCGCGGATCGCAGGCGACGTGTGCCTCGAATCGCCGGGCATCGACCCCCTGGGCCAGTGCCGAGGCCCGTCCCACGTGCGCCAGGGTCACCGCTTCGGCCACGAACAATACACGCGGGCGATGCCTAGACATAGGATCGCGGCTCTATACGGGAGGCACTGTCGTCCTCGAACAGACCGTCGGCGACGAAATCCACCGCGGAATGCGGCGATCGAGGCCTGAGGATCTTTCGGGTCACCATCCGTGTAATGGTCCACGTGTCTCGAAATTGGCGATAGTGACTCCGCCGGAATCGACGGTGGTACAGAGCCTCGATTGGAACCTCCCGGATCGGAATTCCGAGCCGACCGGCCTCGATCAGGAGCTCACTTTCGAGCGCAAAGCCATTCGTCCAGTTGCAACGTCCCTCCAACGCCTCCAGGACTGAACCCGGATACAAACGGAAACCGGACTGGCTGTCTCCGATCGCGACCCTCGCGGCCAATGAAATCCAGAATCGCGCCGTGGCATGCGCGACTTTTCGCGAGAGGGGGATTGCCGACGCATTCCGTACACGAGCCCCGATCACGATGGCGCCGGGCTCGCGATCGAAGGCCTCGCGTAAAGCCGGGATGTCTTCGGGTCGATGCTGGCCATCGGCATCCATCGTGATGATCGCCGAGCCACGACACAGGCCCCAGCGGATTCCGGCACGGAGGGCAGCAGCTTTACCGAGGTTTCGCGGGTGCCGGATGACGGGAACCCTGAGCCCGGCCAACCGTCCAGCCGTTCCGTCCGTGGAGCCGTCGTCCACGACGACCACATGGTCGGCGTATTGCAAAGCTCGGCGAGCGAGGTCCCGCACGGTGCGGGCCTCGTTGAAGGCCGGCACGACCACAATGAAACCCGAGGTCTTCATCCCATGGCTCCGTTCACCGATAGGACCTGGCCGGATACATAGGCCCCTGCATCGGAGACCAGATACGCGACGGCACCAGCTATATCCTCGGGAGTCCCCTTGCGCCTCAAAGGGACCAGCCGATGCACCGTCTCCGCGTCGAACTGTCGATCGGTCTCCGGCGTCGCGATCAGCCCAGGCGCGACCGCATTGACCGTGATGCCACGCGAGCCTAACTCGAGAGCCAGCGCTTTGGTGGCCCCATGCAGCCCCGCCTTGGCGGCCGAATAATTGACCTGTCCTCGATTCCCCAGTATCCCGCTCACCGACGTCACGGCGATGATGCGCCCCCACCGGCTGCGAATCATGGGGAGGAGGAGCGGTTGCGTCACGTTGAAAAAGCCCTTCAACGCGACATCGATGACAGCGTTCCAGCTCTCCGCGGACATCCCGGCCATGGGACCATCGCGATAGAAGCCCGCGGCATGGACTACGACCTGGATTGGCGGCTCGTCCCCAAGCTCGGCGAGCACGGTTCGACACGCATTGAAGTCGGTCACGTCGAAGGAAAGGGCATCGGCTCGGCCGCCATCGGCCCGAATGTCATCTGCGATCGCATACGCTCGGCTGGAATGTTGGAGTCCATGTACGAGGACGTGGAAACCCAGCGACCCCAGGCGACGTGCGATGGCCGATCCGATCGCTCCGCTGCCACCGGTCACGAGCGCACGTTTCGAAGGTGTGGGATCCGTTCTGGACGTTCGTTCCGCCATGCAGTCATCCGGAGTCGGCCGTCACTGCTCCGACCTGACCGTGCGTGGATCACGAACTCACGATTACGCGACGGGCTTCCGTCCCGTGATGAACCCCACCAGCGCCAGGATGATGAAAATGACGAACAACACGTAGGCAATATTCGTTGCCGTGCCGGCCACGCCGGACAACCCCAGCACACCGGCAATGATCGCCACGACGAGAAATGTCACGGCCCAATTCAACATGGTCTGCCTCCCGGTTAAATAGAGAGCCCCGCGAACGCCGAGCCGGCCTGGTCACCGCACGATTGCCGGCATAACCCCCTGAGAACCGCTACGCTCTGCCGCGCGTCCCAGACGACATCTGTCATCAGAGTGTCAAAAATGGAAGTTCACGCCGGCCGTGAACATATGCCCGCTGTCGTTGAACTTCTTGTCATCCAGGGACACGTTCTTGGATTCCGCCTTTTCGATCCACAGATACCGGTACGTTCCGTCTATGGAGACATGCCGATTAAGAAACAGTTGCAGGCCACCACCGACGTGCAACCCGAACAAATTCTGGGTATCATCGAAACCGCCCGGCCCCTTGACGTTGCTGCAATACCACCACCGAGGAGAAACGGTGAGATCCGGCGTATCCCGAACGGATACACCAGCGCCGAAACCTGGACGGGATACGTCCGCACCCTCGTGTCGCCAAAATCGGTTTGCCGGTACTCAACGGACCCTTCACGGCACAATAGCGTCCGAGATACAGTCGCGCCTGGGCGCCTCCGAACCAGTTGCCGTCTCCGTCTTTGGGATCGTAGTACGCGGCACGTCCCCCGAGCATGAACCAGCCGATATCGACCGGATCGAAGAGACCATCCGCTCTTGATTCCGAGACCAGGCCCGGTCTGATCTGATTGCATGAGTCTTGAATCCTCTAGCTCATCACGGTTGAGTGACGCGCCCGCAACAGCGCTCCCTCGATCGGACCGATATCCGGGATCATGCCCTCGCTGTCTACGTTCCGTCCTGGCTCCGGCCCTGGCTCGCTCGACGCCACATCGCCGGCGGACCACTTCAGAAATGCGAGCCGCGTTGACGCGCCGGAGTGAGTGTGGTGTCCGGTCCGTTTCGGTTGATGCCTCGATCGCACGCTCATGTCTGATTCCTTCCTGTCGATGTCCACTCCTGCGGCTTCCATGATCCTGGTACTCATGTACCGGACCTTCGCACCAACTCGTGCTGGATAAAGCCCTAGTAACTCAGCGTCACGGTCCCTGATCCTTGGTTGAGTCGCTGCGTCCCAGATCCCGCGGGTGCCACTTGCGCCAGGATAGAAAATTGCGTACCTTTGCTCGCCGCACCCTTCGTATGGAAGGCTCGATGAGCGCCGGATTCCAAGCGACGAGGAGCACAGCTGGACGCTCGGGTTCTCGTCTCGTTCTTCGTTTTGTCCGGCCGCCCGCCGCCGATCGCCTTTTCACGGCATCTCCTGTCTTGGGCTTCGCGGGTAGGAGCGGGCGGGTTCAACCCTCCCTTGTTCCACGACAGACGTGCGAGTCTTTCCTCCTGGAGATCCCCTTTCGATGATGCGACGATCGCAATTCGAGCGCCGCCTGACGCTCATTGCCTTGGCCGTCGGGCTCATTTTGTTGCTCGGGCTCGGGGGCTATGCCTGGGATCAGCGGAACAAGCGGGAAGTGGAGCGCGATTCGTTCAAGACGACGCGCGATGTGATCGAGAAGCTCCATCAAATTTACACTCACGTTCGCGACATCGAGTCCGGCCAGCGGGGGTTTCTTCTCACTCAAGACCCTCAGTATCTCGCTCCCTACCACGTCTCGAGGCAGCAACTCCCCGGCGTGCTCGATGACCTCGACCACACGTATGCCTCCAACCCAGACCGGCGCCAGGAATTGGCAATACTCCGCAGGCTCATCAACGACAAACAACAAGAGGTCCAGGAAGTCCTGGAGATCGCCAAGGAGGATTTGCCTCGCGCGCGACAGCTCGTCCGTGCGGACCGCGGCGTCCGGTTGATGGACCAGATTCAGCCGATTCTCCAGTCCCTTCGAGACGATCAATACCAGCGGCTGCGCGCGATCGAAGCGCGGGAACGAGAGGCGGCCAACCGTGTCTTCGGAACGTTTCTCGCCGGCAATCTCTTGGCGCTCGTGCTGATCGGCTCCGCTTCCATCCTGGTCGTCCGGGACGCGCGCGCGAAGGAGCAGACCGAGAGGCTCGCGGCGCAGGCCAAACTCGTGAATCTCGCCCCACTGATGACCCGGACGTTGGATGGTCGGGTGCTGTCGTGGAGCCAGGGATATGAGCAGCTGTACGGGTGGACCGCGGATGAGGCCATCGGCCGGCTCAGCCACGATCTCCTGAAAAGCCGGGCGGCGGTCCCGATGGAGGACATCCATGCGGAGGTCGTGGCCAAAGGGCAGTGGGCCGGGGAACTCACGCAAACCCGACACGATGGGACGGAGGTCATCGTCGCCGCTGTCTGGACCCTCTTTAAGGAGGGGGCACGCCAACCAACCGCCGTGGTCGAAGTGAATACCGACATCACGGGCCTGAAGTCGGCGCAGGCCGCCTTGACCGAGAGCGAATTGCGATTCCGGTTGTTGGCGGACAACATGTCCCAATTTGCCTGGACCACCGACGAAACGGGATGGATCTTCTGGTACAACCAGCGCTGGTACGACTATACGGGAACGACCTGGGAGGACATGAAGGGATGGGGTTGGCAGTCGGTGCACCATCCGGAGCACCTCGGCCGAGTCCTGGACAAGTTCAAACATTGTCTTCGAACGGGGGAGGTCTGGGAGGACACGTTTCCCTTGCGGGGACGGGACGGACAGTATCGGTGGTTTCTCTCCCGCGCCATTCCCATTCGCGACACGAATGGGCATATCACGCAGTGGTTCGGAACGAATACGGACATCACGGAGTTACGGGAGGCCCAGCAGGCGCGCTCGCGGCTTGCCGCGATCGTAGACGGCAGCACCGACGCGATTCTCAGCAAATCGAGAGATGGCACCATTCTGACCTGGAATCAGGGAGCCGAGGAAATTTTCGGTTTTCGACCGAACGAAATCATCAACCGTCCGATCGAGGCCCTGGTCCCGGAGGAGTTGCGCGAGGAAGAGCGGCAGCTCCGAGCCTCCGTGCAGCGCGGAGATCGAGTGGCCCAGATCGAGACCGCCAGACTCCGAAAAGATGGAAGCCGCGTGTCCGTCTCGCTCAGCATGTCTCCCATCAGGGACGGCTCCGGGACCATCGTCGGAACCTCCCAAACCTTCCGTGACATCACCGATCGGAAACAAGCCGAGTTGGCCCTCACGGAAAGTGAGGAACGGTTTCGAACCCTCGCCACGGCTATTCCTCAGCTTGTCTGGTCGTGCACACCCGACGGCTCCTGCGACTATCTCAGCAGTCAGTGGATGGACTATACCGGAGGACGCCGTGAGGACCATCTGGGAGACGGCTGGCTTCGGCTGATCCACCCGGACGACGAGCCCTCGGTCATCACGGCGTGGCGCGACGCCGTGTCGACGGGCACGCCCTACTCGGTGGAATACCGGCTCCGAGGGGCCGACGGCGTGTACCGCTGGTTTCTGGCGAAGGCGAGCCCTCAACGGGACGCGTCGGGCACGATCGTCAAATGGTTTGGAACCAGTACGAACATCAACGACCAGAAGGAAAGTTCGGCGATGCTCGAACGGGTCAACCGGCTATTGGCGTCGCGGAGCGAGGACCTCGCCGCGGCCAACAAGGAATTGGAGGCGTTCTCGTACTCGGTCTCCCACGACCTTCGTGCCCCGTTGCGTACCATGACGGGGTTTGCCCAAGCGTTGTTGGAAGATTACGGACAGACGTTGGAGCCGGATGCGGTTCGGCAACTCCAGATCATCAGCAAGGGGGCCCAGCAGCTCGGGCAACTCATCGACGACCTGTTGTCTTTTTCCCGGTTGTCGCGCCAGCGACTCGACATGTCTCCGATCGCGCTCGCCGAACTCGTCGACGAGATTCGCTTGGACTTGACCACCGAGCAGTCGAACAGGGCTGTCGAGTGGCAAATTGGGGCCTTGCCCACCTGTAAGGGCGATCGAACCGCGGTCAAGCTCGTGCTTGCCAACTTGATCGGGAATGCGCTTAAATACAGTCGTCCGCGTGATCCCGCGCGGATCGAGATCGGATGGGAACCGGACGAGTCGCAACCCGGGTACGCCCGTGTCTTTGTCAAGGACAACGGAGTCGGTTTCGACATGCGGTATGCGGACAAACTCTTTACCGTGTTTCAGCGCCTGCATCGTGCGGAAGAATTCGAGGGTACCGGGGTCGGTCTGGCGATCGTCCAGCGGATCGTCCATCGTCACGGAGGCCGCGTGTGGGCGGACGGACGGCGCAACGAAGGAGCCACGTTTTGGTTTACCATGGAACTGGCCACATGATCACTTCAATCCAAGCCGATATTCTCTTGATCGAAGATAGTCCCGACGACGTCGAACTGACGCTGCGAGCGCTAAAGAAAAACAACGTCACGAACAAGGTCACCGTCCTTCAGGACGGGGCCGAGGCGCTCGAATACCTGTTTTGCACCGATCGCTACGCAGACCGCCCGGTCTCCGCCGTGCCCAGGGTGATCCTGCTCGATCTGAAGCTCCCCCTGGTGACGGGCATCGAAGTGCTTCGCCGGTGCAAGAATGACGAGCGGACCAAACGTATCCCTATCGTGGTGCTGACCTCCTCGCGCGAAGAGCCCGACATCGAGGCCTGCTATGGCCTCGGCGTCAACAGTTATATCGTCAAGCCGGTCGACTTTCAGCAGTTCACGGACGCGGTTCGCCAGGTTGGTCTCTATTGGATGCTGTTGAACGAACCGCCTAACGGCGTGTAGGCCCACACCTTCCACGGGTCGCGGATGGAACGAGACCAGCCAGCTGAACCGCTTCGTGTGTTGGTCCTCGAGGACAGCGAGACCGATACCGAGCTGATCATTCGTGAACTCCGCAAGCACGGCTTCGCTCCAACCTGGGTCCGTGTCGATACGGAAGAAGATTTTCTCCGCCACATTCACGAGCCGTTCGATCTTCTCACCGCGGACGCCAACATGCCGCAGTTCAGCGCTCTCCGTGCCGTTTCGCTCCTCCACGAACACCAGTTGGATATCCCCTGCCTCGTCGTCTCGGGATCGATCGGCGAGGAGGAGGCTGTGGCGCTGATTCGCGCCGGCGCGTCGGACTATCTCATGAAAGACCGCCTCGGACGGCTCGGCCAGGCGATCCGCCACGTCCTTGATCAGCGTAAACTCCGCGAGGAGCACCGCCAGGCCCACAAAGCGCTCGTCGCACTCAACGAGGAGTTGGAGCGTCGGATCGCCGAACGAACGGCCGAGCTGGAACGGTTGAATCAGGACCTGGCACGGGAGCTCGTCGAACGCCGGCAAATTGAAATGCTGCTCCGCCAACACGAGGCCACGCTGGAAGATCACGTCAAACAGCGCACCGCTCAGCTGGAGCGATCACAGCAGAATCTGCGCCGCCTCGCCTTCCAATTGACGCTCACCGAGCAAGTCGAGCGGAAGCGTCTCGCAGGGGACCTCCACGACTATCTGGCCCAATTGTTGGTGGTGGCCAAGCTCAAGCTCGGGCAATTGCGCAATGCCCCACTCGACTCGGGATGCGGGTCCGTGATCCATGAACTGGATTCGCACGTCGATCAGGCGCTCACCTACACACGGACGCTGGTGGCGCAACTCAGCCCGACCGTGCTGTTCCGACACGGTTTGATCGCGGCGTTGAAGTCGCTTGCGGACCTCATGCATCCGCACGGCCTTACCGTATCGGTCCTCTGTCACGTGGCATCCGTCTCGCTCCCAGAGGATCAGGCGGTGTTGCTGTTTCAGTCGGTGCGCGAACTTCTGTTCAACGTGGTCAAGCACGCCCACACCTCGTCCGCGTCCATCGACGTGACGGTCTCGAAGGACCAGATCCTCACCATCGTGGTCCGTGATCAAGGCATTGGCTTCGACGGGGAGCTGGCGACCGAAGGATCCGGGAGCTTCGGACTGTTCACGATCCGGGAGCGCATCGAGGTCATGGGCGGGACGTTCTCCCTGCGATCCTCGCGTGGCGCAGGTACGGCGGTCGAGTTGTCGCTTCCGCTCTCTCAAAAAACGGACAGGGCCAAATCCGCAGTGGAACCCACGCTCACCCCTCCGACTCTGCCCGTTTCCGGACGTCCACCGCAGTGGCGGGCGATGGTTGTGGACGACCATGCCTTGGTCCGCCGTGAATTGATCGAGGTATTGGCTCACATGGGATCGATCGAGATCGTGGGTGAGGCTTCGAATGGTCTCCAGGCCGTGGAACTCGCGTCCACACTCAGGCCCGACTTGATTCTGATGGACGTGAACATGCCCGCGATGGACGGCCTCGAGGCCACTCGGCGCATTCTCGCGGCTCGCCCCGCTACGCGTATCATCGGCGTGACCATCCAGTCCGATCCCACTGTGCTCTCCGGGCTCTTGTCCGCCGGCGCCGTCGACTCGGTGTCAAAGGACGTCCTGCACTCCCACTTGGAGCCCGCCATCCGCAGGGCACTGGCGATCCAGTGACCCGAGCAACACAGGTTATCCGTCCACGGCTCACGATCACTCACAGCCGCGGACGAGACCGTATCGTAAAACTCCCCAGCCCCAGCAACAGCAGCACGAGCAGCACCAGATACGTCAAGCGTCGAGACTCGTCCAAAAACCACGTCAAGACCGCGAGACCAGCCGCGACCGCCACGAGCGCTACCGTCACAGCCAGATGGGTGCGCTGCACTCTCCGATCCTGTTCGCTCATGATTCCTTCGCGCCTCGGTCCGGTGAATCCGGTGGGATCGCTCCGGTCGAGGCGTGTGCGTCACGAGGCAGGCCGACCGAGCCGAACAACCACCCGGTCACCGTAAGAATCCGAACACCCACAGAAGAATCACGATCCCTCCCGGAACACCGAGCAGCCATAAGAGAAGTCCCTTCCACATCTTTCCTCCTCCATTTCGTTAGGAAGCGCCGTTTCTTCAGAGCACCTAGTAGAAAAAATGCAATCCCACGCCGTACCACTCCACCCTGCGCGTATAGAACTGTCCGTCGGGTGAAGGGCCGAAGTAATGTTCGAACAAGAGCTGCAGGCGACGATCTCCCAGCCGCGCGTTCTCCAGCTGAAAGCCCGCCATGATCGAGCGTGATACGGTCCAATTGGTCCACTCGTTCGCTTCGAAATTGCCATAGGCGACGGGTCTCAACTTGCCGTCCAGCAGCGTGTCGGGGCTCGTCAGCTCAATCCCCCATTGTGTGCTGCCGCGCCCGATCTGGGGCTCCCGCCGGACAAGGCCACCCCCTCCCCCATACACGCGCAACCATGATGTTGCGTCATAGGAGATTTTCACGTCGATTTCTTCGTAGCTGAGGTTGATCCGCGTGACGCCGGGATTGTTCAGCAGGAATTCGTCTCCAAGATGAGAGCTTTGGTGGAGGAGCCGAACGAAGCCCGACCACGCACCTGACCGGTAGCTGGACACGAGTCCGACTCGATAGTCGGCATTGATCAGATCGATCGATTCCTGCCCCAGATCGAAGAGACTGAAGACGCCCGCCTGGATACCGAACTCCCACTCCCCTTTCGCTCCCACCTCGTCCCGGTAGATGGCAAAGGTCTCGCCGAAATTGCCGGAAAATCCATTGTCGATATTGAGTCCGGACGTAAACGACCGATAGGCCGCCGAAAAACGGGGCCATCTCGTGTCGGCGTGGAGCGGTTCAAACAGCAATCCGTGAGGCAGCCACTTCGATTCCTGATCGTCAATCGAGCTGGCTACTCCGGTTCTCCCCGCGCGAGTGATTCCGCGCGGGCTGCTCCCCTTTCCCGCCCGCGTCGTCGTCGCGGTCGCCTCTCGGTCGCTCTGCCATTCAACCCTCGTGACCCCGGGAATCCGCTCGAGGGCTGCCTTGATTTTGCCGCGGTCGACCTGCGTACCGGAGCCCGCCGTCACTCTGAGTACTCCGTCCTGGACCTCGATCTCGGCATCCCGCAAGCCGAATTCATGTTCCAAGGAAGACGCCGCATACCCGGCAATGTACGCATCCTCACGTGTACCAGCTTCCGAGGGGCTGACGCCGTTGATCAGGAGCAATCCGAACACCACGATCGCCAGACCAAGAGTGTCGCACCTCACGCGGCGAAGAGCCGCTCCTCGCTCCCTCCGATTCCCCCACACCGTCCCCATCAGACCTTTCCTCGCCACCCAAGACGCCATCCTCAGCTGAGAACTACTCACTCAAATATTGTGCTGCCGGGCAGTTGGCGCCCTAGTGCGACGAATGACGAGGCTCCGAAGGGTGCCGCTCAAACCACTCATCCACCCACTCCTTCACTTCATCACGTCGATCCCCATAGCGCTCCTGAATTTTGCCTTCCAGCTTGTCTTTCTTCCCCTCAACGTAGAGTAGATCGTCGTCCGTGAACTCCGCCCATTTCTTCTTGATCTCCCCCTTGAATTGTTTCCATTGTCCCTTGAGTTGATCGTCGTTGTAGACGAGGACCGCGGTGGAATCTCCTGAAGCAGATCCCCATTCGGGCGTCGCCAGCATGCCGCTCGACGCGGGAGCCGACCAGAGCGTCAGGACAAGCACGACACCGAGCCACCGATCGCATGCACCCATGAGCACCTCCTTTCGTGGCGACGACCACCAGGCCGGGAGGGATGGCGCTGTTATCCCTCGCCGGCATACCTGGCAGACTACTTCTCAACCTTGGCTTGCCCCGTTTGGGCGTCCACCAAGACGTTTTGAGTCTTCTTGTTCTGATCGACGATTTCGATCTCGTACACAGTCCGTCCGTCTTCCGTGCCGATTTCGGCCTCGACCGCCTTCCCGGGCACGAGTTTCAGCGCATGCTTGACCGCCTCTTCGAGCGTAATGGCCGCCGTCGACACGAGCTCCTTGTTCGTCTCGAACAGCGCCCATGAGGGGGCTGCGCTCATTGCCAGGATCGTCGCCGCGAGCACCATCGATTGCATTGACTTCACGTGCATTCTCTCGATCCTCCATTCCCTTCTGGCACTGTGGTTACGACACGGCTCACTCCCTGCTCAACGCCCGGCCGCTTGCTTGTTGTACCAGTCATCGGTCCACTTGATGACCTCATCCTTCTTGTCACCGTAACGCTCCTGGACGCGCCCCACGAACTTGTCATAGTTGCCTTCCGCCTGGGTCAGGTCGTCGTCGGTCAGCTTCCCCCACTGGCGTTTGGCCTCGCCCTTGAACTGGTTCCACTTCCCCTTGAATTGATCTGCGTTCATGTCTGCCTCCAGGTTAATAAGTGAACTGTGGCTACGTTCGAGCGATCGCCGAATCGCGCCGTGCACCCTCATGATGCCTTCGCACTGTATCGGCTCGTCGCGTATCGACCCACTAGGGATTTCCTTAGATGTCACGAGCGATACCACCTTGCCGAGGCCCGGCCTCACTTGAGGAGGCTGACAAGATCCTCGGCGTGCTCCTCCTCCTTCGCGAGAATCTCCTCGAGGAGACGTCGTGTCGTGGGATCGAACTCTATCAGGTACTCGACCATGTCGCGATAGCTGTCGATGGCGATTCGTTCGGCAATGAGATTCTCTTTAATCATGTCTTCCAGCGTGTCAGCCTCGACGTATTCCGAATGGCTCCGGCTCAGCATACCGTCCGGCGAGAGATTGGGCTCGCCTCCCAATTGCACGATGCGCTCCGCCAGTTGATCGGCATGCAATTGCTCCTCGTTTGCGTGCTCAAGAAACTCAGCCTTGACCGCTTCGGAATTCATACCCTCGGCCATGAAGTAATGCCGACGATAGCGCAGCACGCACACGATCTCGGTTGCGAGCGCCTCGTTCAGCAGCTTGATCACCGCTTCGGGATCTCCTTGATACCCTTCGGTCAACGCGCCATCTTCGATCTGCTGGCGCGCTCGTCGGCGAATCGTTTGCAGGTCGGTGAGAAACGGACTCACGGAGGAAGGCGCTGTTTTCTTTTCCACGGCAGATACTCCTTTCATCGAGTAGGTCAGTCGGCTCGCAAAGTCGACACGCGGACTCCCATCACTCCTCTCCATCATCCTAGGAGACGCCCTAGTGGTTCCCCACTGGAGAAAGCCCCAGAAGGAAATGATGGCGAGGCTAGGAGTCAGTGAGACACGCCCAAAGCCGGTCACTAAGCACGGGGTGGCGGGCGCCTTGACACGCTAAGTAGCTGCACGGCCTGCCTGGACTGCGTCTACGCCGGCAGCAGCGGAGAGTGATCCAGTCGGCACGGGATCGGAGATCGACAGGCGCTCGTGATCTGGGGTCGCACCTAGGTTGGAATGACCTACGCTGTTGCTACAGTGAAGCACCAAGCGAGGCGGCCTGCCACGGCCGCCTGATGCAACGTTCGGCAGTTGCTGGGCTCGGCACTGCGCAGAATTCCACGAGAGAGCATGACGTGAGCTCCTCTATTATCGAAACACACGATTCGAACAGCGACGCCCAACGACCTCGCAGATGGGGGCTCATCGCGCTCACCGGCGTGCTCGTGGTCGCGCTCGTCTTCGCCATCGTGGCTCTTCCGGTCCTCGCCAAACGCGTCGCGGTCTCGAAGCTCTCGGCCTTTTTGGATCGGCCTGTGTCGATCGAGCGACTGGGGTTCAACCCCTTCACCGGGGTGGCCACGGCGACAGGCGTCAGTATTGGAAACAAACGCGCTCGTCAGGCTCTGCTCATGGTGGATACAGCACAGGCGCGCATCCAGTCCTCGCTCTGGCAGCCAGGTTGGCGCATTGATCCGGTGACGATCGACGGCCCGACGATCAGACTCGTCCGCAGGGCGGATGGTCGCTGGAACGTCGATGACCTTGTGCATCCGTCGGATGATGCCCACTCCCAGGGACCAGGCGGTGTCTTGATTGACCGGTTGCGCATTCGGGACGGGCGCATCACCGTCGTGGACGAATCGATCGCCGCCGCACCGTCACGCACGCTGCGCGTGACCGAGCTACGGGCCGAGCAGGTGCCAGGTGCGTCACAACACTTTCAGATTCATCTATCCGCTCAGATACCTGAGGGCGGAGACCTGATCGTTGGCGGGCAGATCGATCCCGAGTCGTCGGCGGGCACCCTTACGATCTCGGCGAAGGATGTGGCGCTCTCCCCTTTTCAACCCTACTTGCATAACCCTCTTACGATCGCCGGAATCGCAGGAGGCCTCTTCACCATGGAGTGGCCTGGGCGGGACGACACCGCTTTCGTGCTCACCGGCACTCTCGCCGTCCAAGACTTTCGTCTTGCCGATGACCATGAATCCTTGTTGAAGTGGGAGTCCGGCAAGGCTTCAGGGATCGACGTGCAGTGGCCGACGCACGCGGCGATCCAGGACTTGTCGCTGCAGGCGCCCAAGCTGTGGGTTCGGCGAGATGCCCGGCGGAACTATCCTGACCTCCGCCTCCTGGTGTCACGCCCTAATTCCACCGCGACCGAGGCACGGGATCGCCCGACGTCGGAGGGCCATGCACTCTCGTGGCGCATCGTCAATGCCACTGCCGCTGACGGCACACTGGTCCTTCGCGATGAGGCGGTCAACCCGACCTATACGGAGACGTTGACAGAGGTCAACTTCGCCGTGTCCAACCTGGAGTCCGGATTCGAGCATCCGATAGGCATTGAGGGAACGGCCGGCACGCTTGACGGAGGGACGCTGAGCATCTCAGCCGAGGGCCGATTCGGAGAAGAGCCTGCTCGAGGCCATGGCCGTCTGCGGATCGTCGACTTTCCGATCCCTCCTGCCAATCCCTATCTCATGTCGGCAGTCTCACACCGCGCCAAGCACGGGCGTCTGACGACGGACATGCAATTCAAGTTATCCGGCTCGTATCTGGACGTCGACAGCGACATTTCACTCGCACAATTGGACCTCTCGCGGGGACAGGGCCCCGACGTCGTGCGCAAGCGTATCGGACTGCCGCTCGGGCTCGTCATGGATCTCCTTCGGAATCTCGACGGAACGATTCGCCTTCGCCTCCCGGTCAGCGGACCTCTCGAAGATCCGTCCTTCGAATGGACGCAGGCACTGTGGCGATCACTGCGCAAGGTTCTCATGAACGTCGTGATAGCCCCGTTCAGAGCCGTCGGGAGGTTCTTCTCGAGCGACAGTGAGCGCTCCGGCGAGGGGGTCCGCGTTCCGACCGTTGCGTTTCAACCTGGATCGGCAACGATCAAACAGACGCATACCCAACGTGTGGCCGCCATGGCGACCTTGCTGTCGAAAAGCACGGACGCGGTCCTGGAACTCACTCCAGTCCTTTCTCACGCGGACGTCGAAGCCTTGAGGCGGATGCCGAAAGGATCCTGGCCTGTCCCGGCCGTGGCAACAGCGGAAAAAGCCGCACGGTACCTCGCGGTGAGACGTGCCTACGTACTGGCCGCTGATCTCAGACATGCAAGCGGCGTCTCGGCCGATCGCCTCTCCGTGATCGATCCCGTCGCGCGGCCGGACGGAGAAGACGTGCCGCGTGTGGAGTTCACATTGACATCCGCGGATGAGGTGGAGGCGACATGAAGGACTCGATCACGCGAGAGCATGGACCATGTGAATGGGTGACCATGGTTCTCATCATGTCCGGTCTCCTCCTGACATCATCGTGCCGACAGTCGTCTACCGGTCCGTCTCATACCGTCCCCACGAGAGCGGACTCGACCATGTCGCTGTGGACAACCTATCTCGGCTGTCGTCAGCACACGGAACTGGAGCCTCGGAAAGGTGCGGCGATCGTCTTGCTCGACAGAGCGGAATCCGAATCCCACATTGATTTGGAACGGTCACGTCGCCGCTCCGTCAGCTTGCAAGCTCTTGCCGCGTCGTGCGGCCTGTTAGTCGGAGCGGCGATGGTGGAATCGGGCGAAGCCCAGCAGGCGGTGGTATTATATCGGAGAGTTCTGGAGCAGCCTCGGTTGCCGGAGCTCGTATCCTATAAGACAGCCGCACGTCGAGCTCTCGCCAGCTTGTCGCATGACTAAACGAACCACGCGGCCACTTGCGCTCGACAGACCTTCCGAGCTATCAGGCTCAATCCTACTGTCCAACGCGCCGTGTAACGAGGTCCCGGCCCGAACGATTCCACTGGTAAACGGTTCGCATACAGTGGATTGCTCACCGTCTAGTTCTATTTTGCTGCTTTGCAGCCAGAGTGCCCACAACCGCAGGAGCCCCCCTGTGGCGCGGCGTTCCGGCAATCATCCGAGCAAAATTCTTTTCCCGGTGCAACCTGGCACTGACATCCCGGATGTGCACATTTTTTCTCGGACATGACGAACCTCCTTCACGTGATGAACGGCATCACTGCTCCCACCATACGCGCAGCCCGGTTGGCCCCACACTAGGAATCGTCCTAGCCCACTTCAAGGTTTAACGTACATGACGTGATGACGGGACGCACGAGCCACGTCACCTGCGAGCGCGTTCAATCCCCCGCGTGCCTTTCCAAACCACAGCCCTACCGCCCCCAATGCGATCATGTAGCGGCCGATGGAAGCGGCGGCGACCAGGAAGGCAACCCCTGCACTATGAACCCCGGGCCACACGGGATAACCAAGAATGAGCGGTGCGATCATCAACCACAGGCCCAGTGCACCGTTGGGTCCATCGGATCATGCGCACGGGCTCCGCCATTGCGACGACCGTGGCGGTGATGACCAACGGCCCCACTACGTCGGACTGCTGCTCGAGCTCGCGGCGGTCGCGCCGAGCATGCCCACAGAGCAGCTCATCCGGAGCCTATCGTCACGTGTTCCCCGTGGGGGACTACTGGCACAACGCCTAGGTAAATGGCTTGTCGACAGCCGGTCCTAGCGTGGGCAGGTGCATAACCGCATTGAATTTCGCAAGCTTCCTTTCCAGGGTCCAATCCAGTGTTCAGACAGGTGGAGTAGAGCGATCATGACAGAAGGGCACGGGAGCCGAAGGACGGAACAAGGCCACCCGCTTTGCTAAGGTGTGTTCGAAGTGTTCTTTTTTGCAAGCGATCGATTCTCCTAAGTTGCTCCAGGGCCGGTAGTGGCCATGGTGAGGAAGGTGACGCATGGCGTTTCCGTCAGTCTGGCGGTGGCTGCAGCCAAGACAATGGTTTCACAAAGTCCTTGGCCAGGCGCATCCCACGGCCCAATCCGGGACGGCCTCCCCTCTCTCTTTCGATACGTCATGCAATCAATGCGGACGGCCCAGCTTGCCATCGCAACGCCGCCTGATTGCTTCGAACAGAGGTCAAGAAGCTATTGTTCACCATGAATGTTCGGGAAGACACCGGTGGCACATGATCACGTCCGACCAGGAAGCGCGCCGCGTCGCCTGTGATTGCGCGTCGTCAGGGACCGGGGAGCGGTTCACGAAATCATGAATTCGAGTCGGGACCCGGTCGGGTACCGCCTCAAGGAGACGACACGATGGCACACAAGGTCGAGCGAAATCACACGGTTGGTCCCGCCGAAGCGAGGCAATATTTCGAAACCAAGATGGCGTTCACGACGGGGCCGGTCGAGCTTCAACGCATGATGGAAGACGGCGGCGTGCACATCGTCGACGTGCGGCAGGAGGAAGATTTTGCGGAAGGTCATATTCCTGGAGCCATCAATCTACCCAAGGATCGGTGGGATACACTGGCAGGACTCCGCAAGGACCGGGTCAACGTCATCTATTGCTATTCCATCGTCTGTCACCTGGCCGCCACCGCAGCCGTCTCGTTTGCGTCGGCGGGTTATCCCGTGATGGAACTGGAAGGAGGGTGGCGGTGGTGGAGAGATGACGGGTTCCCTATTGAGAGAGTCACGGCACAGTGAAAAGAAGGCAGGGGAAACGGCCTCACATGACGGGTGGGCGCTTCTTGTCGATAGTCAGCCACAATCGTCCATACTGCAATGGCCGCTGAGGACTTCTTGTGTAACGGCTGGGATCTTCGCTGACGGTGACATGGCCCAGCGGGACGACGAACTTCTGCCGATAGTGTGGAAACCGTGTCTCGAGTCCAAGCTTGACGACATGATCGCTGCAGGCCAACACTTCCGCATTGAGTCCTGACGCGTCTTCAAAATCCACGGTGACTCGTTCTTCGGGATCGATCCACGGCCTAATTCGCTCGGCCTTGACGCGGTTTTCAGTCAGTCGCGATCCCCGCCCTTTGCCGGCGACAGCGGTTTTGGGCTGCTGCTCCGTTGCCGATGTTTTCAACGCCGTCATGATTGCCTCCTCAGTGATTACAGTGGCCGGATCGACTGCAGTCGGTCTCAATGGCAACCACTCATGCGTGCACGCCCGAGACAAACCGCCCTTACCGCTGCCGCTTCGCTTCAGCTTCTTCTTTGGCTTCCGCGCCCGGCACCGGGATGCGATAGAATTCGTAAATCATCGTGTAGTACACGGGGTCGACAAAATCGGGCCAGTGATCCTTATCGAACCCCGGCGCGCGTTTGAGGTCCTCCTCTGCCACGTCCAAAATGAAACGCTCGTGATCCTCGCTACGCTCGAATGCCTCCCAGGGTATTGCAAAGTGCTTTCCCCCCATGCCCAGGACCCCACCGAAGGAAAGCACGGCATAGCGGATCTGTCCGTCTAACTCGTCGATCGCCAAATCCTCGATCGAGCCAATGGAGCGCCCCTCGGCATTCACCACCGCTTTCCCAATGACCTTGCTGGCCTGGACGATGTCAGGGGGCGTGCGATCCGCCCCGACAGTCGCCGCGAGAGCGAACAAGAGAACCAGCGAGGCTGATACAACGACAATGTTTGGTTTCATACGTGCTGTACTCCTTCATGCTGCATCGATGGGCTGACTATCGCTCAGTTGTCGGGGCATCGTTCCCGTGGTTCATGGCCGCCGATCTCACCGCTCGTCCGACAATTTTCGGTCTCAACTGGATCGTCAGGCCCCGTCCCGTCTCCTTGCAGGCTGCTCCGGCGCTTCTGGGAATACGCCGGTGCGTCCCCCCGCCGATCTCGCGATCGATCCAATCCTCGATCCCGTCCCGTATCGCGGCTGCGCTCGCGGATGTCATAACCCGGAACCGAGGTCTCGTCGCCGAGGGAAGGCCCGCCGTTGCTATCGGAGGTTACGATCGTTGGGCTGCCGGAGGCGGCCACCGACAGCGGCACGGCTACCGAGGCGGCGAGGCCAACCAATTCCTCGTCGCCCTGCTTCTCCATGGTTCTGGCTCCTGTCGCCTTGTACAGCGAGACGACCAGCGCGAGACACGTGGTCACCGCCAGGCTCGCGACGAAGAAGGCATGTCCGTCAGGGGAATACCGCATGGCTCACACACGGTCTCTCAGATCGACTGGATTGCGCGTGCCGCACTTCCCGGCCCTGCTCATTCGATCGTCACCACGCCGCTCAGATTCTTTTCCCCGCTGGGAGTGGTCGACTCCATTCTCACCACATACCGCTTCTCTCCAGCCTGATTGAAACACAAGCTCGCCGTCCCGTTCGGAACGAGATTGGCCGCTTGATCCTGCCCGATACCTATGAATCGGTGGAACCCGTCATTGCACGAGACCCACTTCTCGAGAGGATCAATGAACTCGATCCGTATGGTGCCCGTACGCTGGTTGACCCATCTCACTTCCTCGCCGGCCGAGACGATCACCACTTGCGGCGTGACGGCGTCGCGCACCACGACGTTTGTGACCTTTCCCGTTCTCGTGACTTCCGCCATAGTCGTGCACGCGGCAAGCCCGAGGATCACCATTGATATACCGAGCGATTTCATCACCGTCCGTCCCCTTCCTCCACATATGGGGAGTCCTCGCAGGACCCCGGCTACTCGACCGTAATCGTGCCCTGCGTGTCCTGGAGGGGCTGTGGATCGTCCGTGTCATCCGATCGCACCGAATACCGGACCGTCCCCAACCTGCTGAAACACAGTCCTGCCGTCTCATTCGGATCGATGGTTGTTTCGTTCTCGACGCCCATGGCCAATGCCTTGGAGAATCCGTTCCGGCATGCAATCCTGCCATCGAGCGGCTCGGCCACCTGCACGACCACGGGGCGTTGCCGATGATTCAACCATCGCACCTCGTCTCCGGCGTTAACGGTCAACGTCGCCGGTGTGACGGACTCGTTGATGACGATGTTGCTGACCTTACCGGTACGCGCTCCTGCTTCCGTGGGGGGCTCCACGGTTTTGGCGCGCTGTTGCGTCTCGCATCCCGTCCCGATCATCAGCACGATGCCCACCAACGCGAACTTCCACATGGCTGCTCCTTTCTCAAATGTCTCTCGAATGTCCCGCACAAGCCGTCACACACGAACGCGTGACGGAGCCTTATTATTTAATCGCCTGTGTTGCGCGTGTCGGATTTCTTGTTCAGACGGGATCCTTCGGGCCGCGTCATATCTGACCAGGCCGTGGCCCCCATCCAGAGCAACCATCCCACCAACATCAGACTCCCCACGCGCCGCGGCTTCATTTCGACTCCCTCCGTACACGGTCGAGCCCATGGCAGTGCGCAACGAAGCGTCCCGCTCGCGCGGCATCATCGTGCGCGATCCTGCGGCCCATCTCCGGGTAGACGCTCCTCCGTTTGCATGTCCTTCTGCCGTGGACTTCGGAACCACGGGTTGCTGTCCATTCCCTCGCGATACTGCTGCTGCCGTGCACGTTCAGCCGCCGTCGTCAACTCGTCCTCAGTCTCGCGATCGTGCAACTCAGACCCATCCGAGCGGCTGTCCTCCTGTTGTTCAGACGCCGTGTCCGACGGGTCCGGAATTGGCCCATGCACGTGGACCCCCCATGCGGGTCTGATCCCGCCACGCCATAGCAGGAGGACGGTGAGCATCGTCATTCCGGCCATGATGGGCCTGACTCGTCTCATGAGAGACCTCATACGCCTCGGGTGGGCACAGCCCGGATACCGAATATCGCGCTACCCAACGAATCCGAGACGTGTGTCGTCCAGCCCGTCCCCACTCTCACTCCACCATCACCTTGCCGCTGAGAGTCTGTTCGCCGCTCGGAGACGTTGAATCCAAACGCACGACATACGGTTTCTCACCGGCCTGGCTGAAGCACAGGCTGGCGCTCTCGTTTTGGGATAGTTCAGCGGTCTTGTCCGTTCCCAATCCTGCGATCCGATTGAAGCCGTCGTTGCAGGAAATCTGATTCTCGATGCGATTGATGAATTCGACGCGGACCTTTCCCATTCGCTGATTGGTCCACCGAATTTCATCTCCGGGTCGAACCGTGACCTCCTGCGGCGTCAACACCGTCCTGATGACCACGTTTTTGACCTTACCGGTACGTGTAATCTCCGGCAGGTCGGAGCAGCCTCCCAGCACGACCGCACACACAATGACGCTGTACCATCTGAACCAGACACGCATGTTCATCTCCATCTCCTATTTCGAGTGATTGCCGAGCTTCCCCCCGCCGGTCTCGTCGCGTAGGCGACGTTGATAGGCATGGTTACTGCACCTCAAGTTCGTTGCGAACGTCCCGTGCCCCTCCCTCGAAAGCATTCTTGGTGGCCCTGTTTTTCTCCCACCAACTGTGTACTCGTCCGGTGAGCGTGGCGACGCCGTCCCGCACATCGACCTGCACCTGCTCTTGATCGACGAAAGGACTCCACCACAGTTCATCTTGAATTCCCCGTTTGATATCGTGATCGGATTTCAATCTCCTCCCGTCACCCTCCACCGCGAGGCGATTTCTCAAGCCCGTCACACCCTCGATCCGCGACGCCAGCTCTCCGACCGCCAGCTTCTCCGCATAGCTGTCCACCGATCCAGTCAGCACGACCGTTCCGTGGTGAGCGGCCACCCTGATGTCATACCGATCGACCAACGTGCTCGCGGCGAGTCTCGATCGCACGGCCTTCGCCAGACCGTCATCGTCCGCCGATTGGGCCGGTCGTACCTGCAGGTAATTATTGACTGTTCTGATACCGAGTGTGTCACTCGCGTCGGCCTCGGCCGCCCGTTTTGCACTCAAACTCCCGACCACGCCGCGCAGGGTGACCGCACCCGCGACAACCTCGACATCCGGGTTGGCCGTCCAGACGCGGGGATCATGGCGAAGGGCATCCTTCACTGACCGAGCAATCTCGCGGTCGGTCGGAAACACATAATCATCCTGACGCATATAATTCCGTGCCCACCACTCGACGGTGATATCGTTGCCATCGACCGTCTTCACCCCCAGCACATGCGCGCGCGAAAGGGCGCGGTTCTTTTCCAATGCACTCCCGACGGTTCCTCGCAGGACGACGTCCCCACCGGATACCGCCACGTCAAGAATGCGACCCGTCAGCCACACGTCGGTGCGCAAACGCTCGCGGATGTCGGCTTCGATCTCCGCGTCTCCCCGTTCGCCGTTGAGTTGGAGTTGCAATTCATTGTTCACACTCCGAACGCCCCGGACGGTTTTGACCACTTCAGCAGCCAACTCCCGCTCGGCCCACGACTGAACGGTTCCCCGGAGTACGATTTGCCCGTTGTGCGCGATCACCGCGATTTTCATGGAGTTCGTTGCGGGATCGATCCGTAGCGCCTCTGTCACGTCGCGACGCACCTCTTCGTCCGGACGCGGGCTGGCCCGGACCTCGATTCGGTCGATGACGGCTCGCACGCCCTTCATGGATTGCGCGTGTTCCACCGCGCGCTCCTTTCCGTAGATGGTGGGAACGGCGCCTTGGAGGGTCACAATGCCGTCTTTGGTCTCGACGTCGAGACCATCATGCGGCACGAGACTATCGACGAACAGGCTCCGCTCGATCGCGTGAGTCACGGTTTTGTCGGTAATGACGGGCGAGGGCGCTGCAGAAGAGTCTGCTGACTCCGACGCGGAGGCCGACACCAAAAGCAGAACGCTCGTGACAAGGGCGACGGTTCCCCCCTGAGCCTTCATTGACCATGGTTGGATCCTCACCATCGGGTCCATCTCGCTTGGTTTCCTCACGATCGTTTCATGCACTCCGTGAATTCGTACCCCGTCGCGTAAAGCATCCAGCTTCAATGCGTTTTATTCGGATCACTCCACAGTGCAACCATGGCGATCATGTCAACGACCATTCGCTGGGCTGCAGATGAAAGCACACAGACGAGCAGCTCTCACCCTAACCAAATTCTACGTGGTCGAAGCCTGGTAAAAGCCCCAGAAGCCTCGTCGCGGCGAACGAGTGTATCAGGGGTAATTCCGAGTGCCATGAAGTGAGGGGTCGCAGGATGGTGAGAAAGATGATTTAGAAAGATGATGGTCAGTCGCCTGAGAGACTCGGTCCGCTGGACAGGTCATCGGTCATGGAACCGGCAGAGGATTACCGGCGCGTGCCGGTCGCATGAGCAGGTAGAAGGCGCCACCGTGCATCTGATTCATTTATGCGGTACTTCAAGCGAGGGAGGATGCTATGCCAATCGACAAAGATCGTTCGTTCTCCACATCCATCGGTCGCACCCATACAGGCAAGGCAGGCCAGCCGCCTAATCTGACATGCGGTATCGCCCTGAGCGCCCTGTTAGGCATGACGATCTCCGGTGCGACCGCGGTTCGCGCAGCAGAGACACAAGGCGGTGGTGAAATAGGAGCCGCCCGCAGTGTGCAGTTACGAGATCAGCAACAACTTTTGGCCGGAGATCGTGTCGTCGTCGGCACCGTCATTGCTGTGCGAGGGCAACAGATCGAGGTGCGGTACCCTGACTCTCTCCAACCCCGATATCTTCCGCTCGATCGAGCCCGGGAACGAGGAATGGAATTCAAGCCCGGCGATGCGGTCCGGATGGTCTTCAACGATCAGCAAGTCCTGGTCGACTTTCATCCCTTGGGAACGGCGAAGGGGGAGCACCACATTCTCACCGGGAAGGTGGCCGAACAGATGAAAGTCGGGCAGGAGCGAGTCGTCATCGAGCGAGACGACGACGGTTCAGCGACGTATGCGGTGCGTCCGCTTATGCGGAGTAAAGTGGCGGCGTTGCCGGTATCCGTGCCGGCCGTATTTCTGTTGGATGAGGCCAACCAGGTGATTGATGTGACGTTCGGTGACATGAAGGCGCTCGAGCAAGTCAAACATCAATATAAGCAGATGTCCAATCCCAAAGCCCCACACACCCGGATCGACGGAACGCTCGTGTCAGGCATCTCAGATGGGCGTATCACGGTGAAGACACGAGAGGGTGACAAGCAGACCTTTGAAGTGAGACCGTTTGCAGCCAAGGAACTGTCCCGTCTCAGCACCGGAGACCAGGTCACCTTGCTGATTGATACAGAGAACCAGGTACTGGACGTGGCGACATTGAAGGGTCATACGCGATAACGGTTCAGCCTGAGGGCGGAGGTGTCAAATCAGTGCGCTGAAAGGTGAACCAGAGGAGCAGCGTGTAGTGGTCCAGGAACACGGTGCCCTCCAACATCGGCGATTGAAACACGAGGTGGCCCGATGCGCTGTCCGTGAACTTCATCTCGTATCGGGCTACCCCTTTCTGTTTGGTGACACCGTAGAACGTCAACTCCGGCAGCGCAAAGGGAATGATATAGCTGGTGATCGCCGGCACGCCGAAGAATGATTCCCCGTGCTCGGTGCCTAGCGAATGGATGAGCAGCCGGACTGAAATGGGCGTACCTGTGGCTGGCAGGACACGATATCCATGTGCCAGCAGCCATCCCTCCACCAAATTGCGGGCAAACTCCTTATCCGGCGTGAAGCCGTGGGAGCTGACCGCGATGGCCGTCCCGACCGGCAGTGGGACCTGCACGTCCTTGAGTCCGCGCTCAATTGCTTGCGACAAGAGTAGTTGCTCCGCAGAGGACATGGGGGAATTCGTTCGCTCCCGACCGATGGTACAGCTCAGCATGGACGCTACCAGGACCGCCACCAGCCATATCCGGCCAACGAGAACGATCGACACTCTGCATCGTGTCACGGTGAGGCTCATTCCCCGTTCGGCGTGGTGGCACGATGCGGCGTTTCCGAGGGATTCGTGCAGCGGCCCCAATCAGGGCCCTCTGGATCATGCCAGGCCGCTTCCAGAGCACGACACGTGGCCATGACGACATGGACCGGAAAAGGCTGAGACACATAACTGCGGTACCAGGCATTCCCAATCCATTGGACGCGACGGGTGGATGGCGATACGGCCGTGACAAAGACCGCCGGTGCCCGAATGTCTCCTGCCAGGCGGACAAAGATAGCTTCATCGACTCCCCGGCTCTCCGCAGCTTGAAGGACACGATCGTCGCCCGTGATCAGCGTCGCTTCCGGATTCTGAATGGCTGCGCGCAACCGGGAGGGCGTCCAAAACCTGGACACCCTACATCTGGAGCCACATGATCGCGACCTGTTCCGCCGTGGAATGATTGCTCCAGACGACAACCAGACTGCCGGCCCTCGGCAAGGCCTTGTGCGTCCCTTCCGCCACCGGAATCGTGCTGCACCCCGTGAGTAGACCGCCCAGCACGAGCCATACGACCCAGGTCGGTCGAACCTGTTTCTGGTCTCCTTTACTTTGCTTGCTTTGCATGAGTATGCACGGTGGCGGCTCTAGGCGCGCCGAATTTTTGGAATGGGAGATGGGGGGGTTGGAGGATTCGGATTCGGCTGTGGCGGCGGCATCGGAGGTTGAGGGCTCGGAAAGGGACTCGGATCGGGAAAGGGATTCGGATTAGGGTCAGGATCGGGATTGGGCATCGATGCTTCATCTAGCCATGCAGTATCGACACCGACACGAAAATTACCACCCCGAGAGAGTCGATGATATTGTTGGATCATCAATGAAATACTCCATCCGTCTTTGGGCCTACGCGATACTTGCAGCCTATGCCTTGCAGCCCATGCATGAATGTTTGGCGCTTCGCTGGGGCGCTGGGCGCACTTCAAACAAAAAGTAAACCAAACAACGCTATGGAGGGCTGCGCCGCGGCCTCTCCACGCATCAACCCTCTCTGGCCATTTGCCGCCCCCTTGCGTAGGTCTCTGTCTCGCAGGCACAATATCAAGTGCGAATGGCCTCTAGCTCAATTTCGCACTTTGAGCGC
This sequence comes from Nitrospira sp., assembly GCA_036984305.1. Taxonomy (NCBI): domain Bacteria; kingdom Pseudomonadati; phylum Nitrospirota; class Nitrospiria; order Nitrospirales; family Nitrospiraceae; genus Nitrospira; species Nitrospira sp. The sequence goes on along the minus strand of BQWY01000001.1, from coordinate 1,628,256 downwards.
CCTATCAATACTGGGCAGGACCCTGGCAGGTGGGAGCACCATTTCGTTCGACGGGGCTGAGAGAGTCGACGACCTAGGGCAACTGCCAGGTTTCTGAATGGGATCTGCATCACTAAGATGCCATTAAGAAGTCGACTCGAACAGCCATCTCCTTCTGACCCACGTCGACCGACGGAATGATGCAAGACTTTCATGTCCATTCTTAAGCCAACGGTCCTGATTGCGGACGATCATCCTCTTGTGTCCGAAGGATTGCGCCAATTGCTGGAGGCGGACTTCGAAGTGCTGGGCACGGCCAGCAACGGGGATGAGCTTTTCCGTCAATTTCAGTCGGTTCGCCCTGACGTGGTATTGCTCGATGCGGTCATGCCCCCCGATGATGGCTTTGTGATCGCACGAAAACTGAAAGCGGCTTCACCGGACGTTCGCATCATTTTCGTCACCATGCTTGCAGAACCGATCCACATCAGCGAAGCGTTCCGGGCCGGAGCCAAGGGGTACGTGTTGAAACAATCCGCCGCGTCGGATCTTGTTCAGGCGGTCAGGGCTGTGCTGCGCAACGATCGGTACCTGTCTCCAGGTATTATCGGGGAAGTCAGGGAGTCGGTCGAATACCCCTGGACGAAACCGGGAGGCTTCACCGTTCAGTTGACTGAACGGCAAAAACAGATTCTGCGGCTTTTATCGCGAGGTGACTCGACGAAGGTCATTGCCGAAACGCTAAAAATCTCTCCCAAAACGGTCGAATTCCACAAGGCCAGCATCTACAAGAAAATCGGCGTTCGTTCCCCCAGCGACCTCACAAAATTCGCCTTGACCCACGGACTGACGTCGCTCAGTTAGCACTGAACACAGCTGAATCCATAAGAAAGTGAGTCCGCTCCGCGTGCTCGTGAACGCACGCGCCATGCCGGTGAGCAAGATGCCCGGGCGGGCATGTCAGTGAAATAGGCTTAGACGGGTGACGGCACGACGCCCTCGACCGTAATAATCCCATTCGCAATCGCATACTTCGTCAACTCCGGGCGAGTTTTGAGACCCAGCTCCTTCATGATGCGAGTACGATGGAATTCGACCGTCTTGGTCGACACATTCAGAATGGACGCGATCTCCTTCGTCGAACGCCCTTCTGCGACGAGTTGCAGGACTTCCCTTTGCCGCGGACTCAACGAATGGTCGAATCCCTTCGAGTTGGTGCCTGGTTCGGATCCGGTGGGTTTGTTCATGTGCTCCACCAGACCATGGGCCACCGTCGGGGATATATACGTATTACCCTTTAACACCTCACGAACCGCCTGCTGGAGTTCATTGGACAACGATTGCTTCAGCACGTAGCCCGCGACGCCGACCTGAAAAGCCTCGACCACAAATGCTTTGTCGGCATGCATCGTCAGCATCAGAATTTTCGTCTTTGGTTGTGCCTGCTTGATTTGACGAGCGGCATCCAACCCATTGAGGAGCGGCAAGGAGATATCGACAACCACCAAGTCCGGTTGGGTCTCTTCGACGGCCCGGATGAGCGCACGCCCATCGGACACCAGGCGAATGACCTCGACATCCGACTCGAGAAGTTTCTGGATCCCCTGGGCGACCAGCACATGATCGTCCGCAATTAAGATCCGCGGCCTCATAGTTCACCCTCCTCAGGAACGAGATATTGTTGTGGCTCTTGCGGCCGACTGTGAGAAATAGTTTCTGCTCTCACGGCATCCAAAGTCAAGCGAGCGGCACACACCCGCCACCCTGTGCGTGCGAAAGCGACGAGAACCCGACGAAATGGCGCGCCTTTGGGGTTCTCGAACGTGCAAACCCATACTGGATGGGCTTTCGTCTACAGGGCCAGGTTACCAACCGGACAAAACTAGGAATCGCGCTAGTCCGTCATCACCCATGACATGATAAAGGTAACCGGCAGGACGAATCCACTGTCGCATCATTTAGTTTGCACTGAACCACCCACACTGTGTCCCCTTTAGCCAAGGAGTGCCCAATGGACGAACACAACCACTGGTCATCATTCGTTGCCGGCCTGCTCATTGGAGCGGGAGTCGCCTTTCTCTTCGCACCCCAAACGGGGGCGCAATTTCGACGCAGTCTCCGCCAGTATGCGGCGGATGCAAAGGACGAATTGGACGATCTTGCCGAAAAAGGAATGGCCGCCTGGGATACGGCCGTCGAACAGGGCCAAGCCTACGCGGAGCGGGGAGCAGAAGCGGTGCGGGAAACCGCGAAAACCACCAGGCGATATGCGGAAGAAGCAGCTCAGCGAGCCCGCTAGCGTCATGGCTGGGGACTCCCCCTTCAGGATCGAACCACGTGAACCAGGCGTGAACGTCAGGGAACTTCGGTTCCGTCCGGTGCGGATCCATGCATGACGACATCGCACGGCCGTGGCGGTCCATGCCGACAGACGGCAGAGACCGGTATGGAATCTCGGTACCACCCACACACAGAGGAAAGGAGTCCGCTATGAGAACGCTCTTCGGATTGTTTGCCGGCATCGCCCTCCTAGGAGTGGTGGGGTGTCAGTCCACGACGGGAAAAACCATGGGGCAAACGGTCAACGACGCCAATATTACCGCCGCCATCCAGGGACAGCTGACCGCAGATAAGATGTCCAACTTCACACGCATCGATGTGGACACGGAAAGAGGCGTGGTGACCCTCAATGGGATTGTGAAATCGACGGAAGACAAGGATCGCGTCGCGAGGATCGCGAAGAACGTTGATGGGGTGAAACGGGTCAACAACAATCTCCAGGTCCAGAGTAGCCCTCCCACGATGAGATCGAATTAGCAGCCGCCGAATGGGAGTCACTCGCAGACCACACCGAGTGGGTGACTCCCATCGACCGATGTCGGCGACGTCGGATCGGTTCGCCATCCGATACAACTTCTCGCGCTTACTCCACCCTGCCGAACTGTGCCACTATTTTTCACGTCTACGCACGATCACTTCCCGTACCCCTACCGCCTGACCCATCGAGTGGCTTCGCGCTGGCATGAACCCCACTACCATTCTTGGATGACGATGTCCGGGGAATCGCTTGACTACCCCGTCACGGCAGGCCGGACCCTGCATGCGTCGTGAATCGCACCGGTGATTGTATCTGTCCGTCCTGACGTACCCAGCTCACTACCCAGGATCCTTGTGGAACGAGACCAATTTTTTAGGTTATCTCCCAGTCCACATAAGCGCGAGGAACAATTAGCATGCCTCCAGATTTCAGGAGACCTTCGGAACGTCAGAAAGGAGACCAGGACCGATGGCAACGTCCATACATCAGACATGGGGTCTGTGCATGCATTGTCAATGGTGGCAAATCGAACCCAAGGCGAAGCTGAATGAGAGCACGATAGGGTCTTGTATCGACGACACACTCCAGCCATACCGGCTGAGCATTCCAGGGAACGGAGGGTGCAGTCGGTACATGAAGGGGCAACCAGCCCGCGCAGAGGGATCCAGTCGACAACCTCCGGCGGCCATGCCGACACGGTAGTCGCAGGATCCGAGTTCCATCACGCACGTCACTCACAAAGGAGAGTCACATGGGTCCACGAGCGGCAGCCACGGTTGAGTTGGCCGTTGATGTGCTGGGCAAGCTGAAAAACGACCACGCAAAGGTCAAGGAGCTGTTCGATCAGTTCGAACACGCTGAAGATGCCGAGGAGCGGGCCACGATCATCAAAACAGCCTTGCAGGAATTGGAAGTGCACGCGCAACTCGAAGAGAGGATTCTGTATCCAGCCTTTCGGGAACATCTCAAAGAAGAGGACATGATTGATGAGGCCTTCGAGGAACATCACGTCGTGCACCTCCTCATCAAAGAGTTGAAAGGGTCACGAGCGAAGCAGGGCCGGCGAGACGCGAAATTCATGGTTTTGGTCGAAAATGTGAAGCATCACATTAGAGAAGAGGAAGGCTCCTTGTTTCCCGAGGTCGAGGGCCTCGATCTCGACTGGGAGGCGTTATCCGCGAAGGTGGAGAAAAAGCGGGCGCAACTCGAATCGCACGGTCGACGATCGAAGGGTTAACGGAGGACGCAACACTCTCACCTGCCCCGGGCCAGGCAGCCCGGCCCTATGGCAGGATATTCAAGGAGGCGCTGATGTCAACACTCTCGCCCACGAAAGTCATGTCGGCAGATACGCTCATTGGGATGGCCGTTCAAAATGCGGCCGGCGAAGATCTGGGGGAGATCAAGGATCTCATGCTGGACCTTCGTCACGGCAAGATTGCCTATGCGGTGTTATCCTTCGGAGGATTTCTCGGATTCGGCGATAAGCTTTTTGCGATACCGTGGGACGCGCTTACACTGGCGTCAGCGGACAATGCGTCGATGTTCATTCTTCACGTGCCTCGGGAGCGGCTTGAACGCGCCCCGGGATTCGATCCGGAACAGTGGCCCGACATGGCCGACCTGACCTGGGCCGAAGCCATTCATCAGTACTACGGCTATAAACCGTATTGGTAGGACGGGTCCTAGGATACCGCCGACTGCGCGCTCCCGAGCGTGCAATCGGCGGATGTCCCAATCACAGGTGGGAGATCCCGGCTTTCCGCCACGGGTGAACCAATCTCCGCACCATCGTTCACCGTTTCATCCACAATTGTCTCGAGGCGCCTCCACGCGGCATGATAATCCGCTTTCCGCGTCAGGCTGAAGCGCACGCGAAGCGTCACCAATCGACCCTGTCTCGTTCGTACGTACAGGCACCGCTCAGGCCTGGCATACGCGCTACCCACGCGAACCGTCATCACGTCTTCGACTCGAAAGCCCAGGCGTACCATCGAGTCGGAACACGCGCCCTGAAAAGTTTGGACGACAAGGGCGCGTTGCGATGTATCCCAGATCACGTCGTGCAGCAACAGCGGCATGTTGGAACAGGAATCGGGCCACGGTTTGATCTCGATGAGATCCCAACCAGCATGCCAGCGAACAAATTCGGCGAGCTCCGGTGCTTGTACTTCAACGGAAGGCCCAGACTTCACGTGATCCGCCCGTGATGGAGAGGACAAGATCCGTTCCGGACTCGACTCGGATTCGACCGACAACGAATTAGTCGACGTATCCATATACCACACGCTCCTTTCGGACTAGGCTTCGATGAGTTGAAGCCCGGTCGCTACACGCAATCAACATCTGGGATCAGCTTGGATTGGACGGATCATACACATCTGGCGGGAGGGCACGACCTAGGTAATGCACTAGGCGAGACAAGGGGGGCCATCCCTGGCGAGAACGGCCGGTCGGATCTTCGTGAAGGGCGCGCTGATCCGTGCTACCGCCCTCTTCGAAGAGAGAAGACGAGACAAGGTCAGCAAGTCACGGTGAGATTGTTGTCGAAGTCGCGGCAATCCGCTTCCATCACCTGTCGCCTGAGGGAGAAGCTCGTACCATTCTCAACGGTCATCGCCTCTGCAGCCGTCCGAGAAGAGAGTTGTGAGTGCGAAACCCTATCCCCTCCAGTGGAGTTGCAAGAGCACCGGTTTGGATGGCCCCTCTTTGACAGCCGTCAGGCCCCGGAGCAGCATGAGGATGAGGACAAGGTGATAGAGCCAGTGTGGGAAGGTCGCAGAGCCTACCTCGGTCATGAGGATGATACCGGTCATGAGTGCGCTCAGCACCGCGAGGCTTTGAACTGTCACGGCGGCCGGCCGAGTCCATAGCGGATGCGCGGCGCTCACTAAGACCCCGACGAAGAGGAAACCGGCCGGCATCATCCCTCCCAAATCACCTCGGCCGATCTCCACTCCGGCAACAACTAGGCGGGTATGGATCACCGAAGCCAACAGACACACGAGAGCCTCCCCCAGGAGGACCAGACGAACGTATCGCACGCGGTGGGGGCTGAGTGGACCGACCCCATGGCCCGCAACACAAAGGGACACATGCGAGAGAGTGTGCTGCCTCATCGGTCGCAACGTACCTCCGGAGAAGAATCTCCCACGTCCATACTGACGAGATCGATGGCGCACATAAAAAAGGCCCCGCCTTCTTTCGAGGGCGAAGCCTGAACATCTTGCAACTCTTACATCGTGTTTTTCATAACGCTTCCGTCATGCATTCACAATGCGTCCATCGCAAGGTTGTATGTTCGACACCGTAACCGAGGCAATCTTCTATGAATACCAGGGAAAACCCTGATCGCACGGACTTCCCAAGGCGGAGGTCTCGAACTAACGGTTCCCCACGTTCGGAATTGATTGACAGCGCTTCAACTGGGGGTAGTCCCAGCCGCAAGGCGGCCCCCCCTCAGATATGGTGGCGACATCGCCTCTCTCTCAAAACGACTTCACATCAGGAGCCGACCATGAAGTTGCTGCTCGTACATCCCGGACCGCTCATGTACACAAAAGTCTACCTGCGACTCGAGCCCCTGGGATTGGAACTCGTGGCCGAAGCCGCTCGGAGAGCCGGTCACGAGGTGGCGCTGTTGGATCTCCAGATCGACACACATCGGGACTATCTCGCACGAGTCGCATCCTGGGAACCCGACGCGGTCGGTGTGTCGTGCAACTATTTGGCCAATGTTCCGGAAATTGTTGATTTGGCCAAGCTGACGAAAGCGCAGCGGCCGAACACCTTCTTCTTCGTCGGCGGCCACAGCGCCTCATTCATAGCGGGCGATCTCCTGCGCCATGCCGACGGGGCGATCGACTGTGTGGTGAAGGGCGAGGGGGAACCTAGCGTGGGCCCGCTCCTCGATGCACTGCTAGACGACGCCCGCGCCGTGAGTTCCGTTCCCGGAGTCGTGTCGGCCGACGGGGAAGGCCCCTCGCCCTCATTTGTGTCCCATTTAGACGACTGCAGACCTGCGAGGGACCTGCTCCGCCATCGCCATAAATACTTCATCGGCGTGTTGGACCCTTGCGCCTCCATCGAGTTCTCTCGCGGCTGTCCCTGGGACTGCTCGTTTTGCAGCGCCTGGACGTTTTACGGCCGCAGCTACCGGCCAGTCAGCCCAGAGGTCGTCGCCGAGGACCTCGCACGCATTCGAGAGCCTGGGGTCTTCATCGTCGATGATGTCGCGTTCATTCAGGCCAAACACGGGCTTGAGATCGGTGAAGCCGTGGCCAAGCACGGAATCCGCAAGCAGTACTATCTCGAAACACGCGGGGACGTCCTCCTTCGCAACAAGGACGTCTTCCGCATGTGGAAACGACTGGGTCTGCAATACATGTTCATCGGGATCGAGGCCCTCGACGAAGCCGGTCTGACCCGGCACCGGAAGCGTATCTCGCAGAGTAAAAATTTCGAAGCTCTGGAGTATGCGCGCTCGCTTGGAATCACGGTGGCCCTCAACTTGATTGCGGACCCTGCCTGGGACAGGGCGCAGTTCGAGGTGATCCGGCAGTGGTGTCTAGAGATTCCTGAAATCGTGAACATCAGCGTCAACACTCCGTATCCGGGTACGGAAAGCTGGCTGACGGAACCCCGGCCCATCACATCGCGCGATTATCGACTGTTCGACATTCAGCATGCGGTGCTCCCGACCACATTGTCCTTACCCGAGTTTTATGAGGAACTCGTGAAGACGCAGCAGATTTTGAACCGGAAGCATTTGGGTTGGAGGGCCTTACGCTCGACTGCGTCGATCGCAGCCAAACACCTTCTGCGAGGACAGACGAACTTCGTCAAGATGCTATGGAAATTCAACAGCGTCTATGACCCCGCACTGCAAATGGCCGACCATGCCAAGCCTGTTCGCTACCAGATGGCGTCGCCACCGACTGACGACCGGACCGGCAGTGGGACGCTGCTGTATATTCATCGGGCGAACGGACGTCGCAGCCGAGCGCTCGACGATTCCACCGAGGCGTTTGTAGAGGCGACTCGAAGCGCATCCGGGACGTGACGGGAGAACGGCGAGACCTTTCGCCGAGTGGCGGGGACGGAGCGCTTGAACACTCGCCGGAGGTTGAGGCGGCGGCGTGAGGCGCTCAATGCAGTGGTGAGGTAGGCTTTAGGTCTTCCCGAAGAGGCGCCGTAATTCGTCCTTGGCTTGCTCAAGACGCCGGCGTTGAGCAGCACCAATTCCCTTGCCGCCACGATTGATGTGAAACGTGAGCATCGACATGGCGGACTGGTAGGGTGTTCCTTTTTTCCGTTTGCTCTTGACGGCGGACCGCTTCAGCGACGCGGCGATTTGGCGAGGGGTTCCTTTGAAGACTCCCGTTTCGAGATCCAACGCGTCACTCCGTTTCATGACCTCCGCCGACCACCGTCGCGATGTTCGCGACCCCGATTTCGAGTTGCGCCGGCTCTTAGTGCCTCGGGACGTCCGTCTGTCCTGTTTTTTCTTGACCATGGGTTGACCTCCTCAGTTCCACAAGGATGCCGCATCTGACCACCGACACCGACCTCTCACTGGGGAACGCGTGACGGTCGCACAAATTGCTCCAGATCTCGAATGCTGTGTTGAAATCGAGGCTGCCATTCGGCATGAGACGCGTAGTGGTGAGGATCGCGGGTGATGGCGAGATAGAGCTTGGCGGTCCCAGCGGCCCAGGTCCGTGCCGCCTCCTCTCCCCGACTGCTCTCGAGATGCTGCAACCGCAGGCGCTCGCTCATGATCCGCTCATCGAATCCGTCCGACCACACGGACCCGTCTCGAGGGCCGTAGTCCTGCACGTTCGTCAGACTCAGGACGCGGGCTTCAGTACGACCTTCTACCATCCGAGTTCGCGCGAGCCGACCGATAGCTGCTGCTGGTCGTCACGCTACTCCAAGGTGCGACATTTCCAACTAGGAAAAGGCCTTGTCATATCCCCCGCGCGCTGGTCCTGACCGGCAATCGTTCCGTGACGAACTGATACCTGACAGGGTTGGGCTCAATGCAGAGATACGGCAGGGGCTCTCAAGCGCCGAGCCGGCAGACGGGAGTCTAGGGTTATCTCCAGTGCTGAGAGCTCCGCGTCATGCTACCGTCAAAATGCCAACCATGCAGACGGCGACATTCAATTTCGAAGTGGGACACCCATGCCCGACGTTTCCCGTCACATTTCCTTCCCTTCCATCTCCCCGAACCTCATAGCGCGCGTCTCATACAGCAATCGTCGATCACCAAGTCGAGCAGGAAAAAACCAACTGGACCGATCTCCACACCGCGGTCTCAGAAGCAGTCGTCGGTCTCAGAAACGGTCGTCACCATCTGGGCAAGAGAGGAGGAGCGTCATGCGCGAACTTGCGATGGCAACGTGCGTTGTGGATGCCGTATTACAAGCGGCCGCGGGCAGGCTGGTGCGGTCGGTGGTATTGAGCGTGGGCCGACTGCGAGAGATCGATCCCGCGAATTTCCAATTCTCGTTTCAGCTGTTGACGCGCGGTACCCCCGCCGCCCAGGCGACGCTTCACCTCTGCGAAGTGCCCATGTCGATCCGATGCAGGGACTGTAACCGGATCACGGCGTGCTCCACTCCATCTTTTGAGTGCACGTGTGGGCGGCGCAATGTGGAGGTGGCATCGGGTCAGGAATTTTCCATCGACGAAATCGACTTCGAGGACGGATCTTCCCTCAGACCAAACGCGATTGCGTTGGAATTGCTGTCGGAGCAGGAAGCGAACCGTCGTCCTCCCCGGCTGATGGAGGCCGAATCGGTCGGCGTCGAGCGTTGACGGACTTCCGCTGCCGGAGTCCCATGCACGCACGCGGTCGGCGCAACCGGACGCGGCGCCGGCAGGGCGACCGCGTCGAATCGGTGGCGCCTGTCGGCGCGACCAGGATCGTCCGATGACGAGCGCTCGCACACGATGGCAAGGAGCGGTGGTGCTGGTATTAGCTGCCCTGGGCGCCCTGGGTGTCGGAACGTTGTACTCGACCGGGAGCTCCGATTTATCGGGCCAAGAAGCGCAACCTGTGGCATTCACCCACGTGAAGCACGCCGGGGACTTGGGCATTGAGTGTCTGTACTGCCATCGAGCGGCCGCGGATTCCCCCACGGCTGGTATCCCGTCCATGTACATCTGTATTGGCTGCCACCGGAATCTAGCGGACGAAACATCGGAGACTCGGAAGCTGCTCGCCTCCTGGAGCGCACAGACACCGGTCGAATGGACGCGCCTGCATCGACTTCCGGACTTCGTGTACTTCACGCATGAGATGCACCTCGCAAACGGACTGCAGTGCCAGCAATGTCACGGCCATGTCGAACGCATGGCCGCCCCTCCTCGCGCTGAAAGTCACGAAATGGGATGGTGCTTGTCCTGCCATGAGGCTCGAGGAGCCTCGCGCGACTGTTGGACCTGTCATAAGTAATGCCGATCGACCAGAGGAGGACTTCAGCGGCATGGACATGAAGCGTCGCACCTGGCTGAAAACTGCGGTCGCCGCCGCCGCCGCGGCCGCGATGCCAGGGTGCAAACCGAGTGCGCACAAACTCGTTCCGTACCTGTTGCCAGACGATGAAATCGTGCCTGGAGTGGCGGACTGGTACGCCTCGACCTGTCAGGAGTGTCCGGCCGGCTGCGGCGTCCTTGTGCGCACGATGGAAGGACGGGCCAAGAAACTCGAAGGCAACCCGATCCATCCGGTGAACCAGGGCAAACTCTGCGCGCGAGGCCAAGCCGCGGTTCAAGGGTTGTACCATCCCGACCGGCTTCGCGACGCCATGTTCCGTCCGCGCCATGCGACCGACGCGTCCTTCACACCGATTGCGTTCGATGACGCCTTGAACTCGATCCTGGAGCAGATCCGTACGGCACCCGGGCGCGTGGTGATACTCAGCAAACCACTGTCCGGCACACTGGGCGACCTGCTCGAAGATTTCATCCATGTGGCCAAGGGGGAGTTATACTGGTTCGATCCCGGAGCGGAGATGCCGCTCCGCTCGGCCATTCGGCACGGATACGGCACGGACACGTTGCCGCTCTACGACCTGGCACAGGCCGATCTCCTCGTCTCGTTTGGGGCCCCATTTCTCGAACACTGGTTGTCACCCGTCTCCTATGGGGTCGCCTACGGCCGGATGCGACAAGGGCGGGACTCGATCCGTGGTCGATTCATTCATATCGAACCGCGACTCTCGTTGACAGCCGCGAATGCCGACCGATGGATTCCCATCAAGCCCGGGATGGAAGGCCTGCTGGCGATCGCGCTCGGCCATGTCGTGATGACCGAAGCACCCAACCGGCTTCCGGCAGCATCCCTCGAGGCGTTTGCACGTCTGTACGGTGCCGTGGATGTGGAACAGATCGAACGGATCACGGACGTTCCACGAAACGACATCGTGAAGCTCGGGAGAGAGCTGGCTACGGCCAGACACCCACTGATCCTCGGGGGTGGCACGGCCTGTGCGCATACCAATGCCACGCCTACGCTCGAAGCGATCAACGGGCTGAACGCCCTTCTCGGAAACGTAGGCCGACCGGGAGGTCTTCAATTGTACGAACCGTCCGGCGCTCTCAACCCCGCGCCGGGCGCGCGATGGCTGACCGAACGGACGGTGTTGGATCTCGTGTCGCAGTTCGAGCGCGGGGAGCGCACCGTTCTGTTGTTGAACGAGTGCAACCCGCTCCATGCGATCCCGCCAAGCCTGGGTCTGGACCGCTTATTCGATCATGCAGCCTTTATTGCGAGCCTGGGGCCCTTTCTGGACGAATCCGCCTCGAGGGCCGACGTCGTCTGCCCCGCCCATGCATGGCTCGAATCCTGGGGCGATCATGTCGTTCCCGGAGGCGTGGCCGTTCAGACGATCGGGCTCTTACAGCCGGTCGTTCGCCCCCTGTACGACAACACGCGTGCCTTGGGAGACAGCATCCTGCAACTTGGCAGGTCGCTGGATCAGGATCGGTTTCCCTGGCCGGATTTTCCCACCCTTCTCCGGGAGCGGACGGCCGCCCGAGCGCAGGTGGCATCCACCGCTGAGGCCGAGGCTCACTGGACGGACCACCTTCAGCAGGGCGGGTGGTGGTCTGCTGCCGCAACACCCGTGTCCATCCAACGCCCGCGTGCGCCGGAGTCCTTGGACCTTCCTCGCTTCGAGGGCGATCCTCACGACTATCCCTTCTACTTCTACCCGTACGTGTCTACCACCGTCGGCCTGGACGGAGCGCACTTGCCATGGTTGCAAGAATTGCCGGACACCTTGACCACTGCGGCGTGGGGAGCGTGGGTTGAAATCAATCCTCAAACCGCCACCCGTTACGGCATCGAGCAGGGACAGCTGGTGCGCATTCGATCCACGGTGGGTATGCTCGACGTCCCGGCGGTGCTGTTTCCCGGAATACGCCCCGACGTGGTCGCCATGCCCATTGGACAAGGGCATGCGACATATGGGCGGTACGCCAGCGGGAGGGGACGTAACCCGTTGCACCTCATCGCACCGATTTTCGATGAGATTTCCGGAGCCCTGGCCCGAGGCGCCACGAGAGTGCAGATCGAACCCCTGGCGGGGCGGAGTTCACTTGTATTGATTCAGGAGCCGGCGGTCGACAGGCCGGGCTTGATCGGCATCGATCGTGCTGCGAGGCACTGAAGAAGGCGGACATCGATCGCAACGCAGGAGGCATCATGAGCGATTCCACTTCACCTCAGACGCCCCAATGGGGCATGGTCGTCGATCTCGACCGATGCACCGGCTGCGAAGCCTGTGTCGTGGCATGTCACGCGGAAAACAACATTCGCATTTCAGGCGAAGCCGAGGCGGCTCAGGGCCGGGCGATCAATTGGATTCGCATCGAACGGTATTGGGAGGGCGAGTATCCGAACGTCTCCGTCAAGTTCATGCCGGTGCTGTGCCAGCATTGCGCCAATGCCCCCTGCGAGCCTGTCTGTCCGGTCTACGCCTCCTACCATACGCCCGATGGGTTGAACGCGCAGGTCTACAATCGCTGCATCGGCGTGCGCTACTGCGGTAACAACTGTCCATACGTCGCCCGGCAGTTCAATTGGTTCGACCCTCACTGGGATGCCCCTCTCCAGGAACAACTGAATCCGGACGTGACGGTCCGGATGAACGGCATCATGGAGAAATGCACGTTTTGCGTTCAGCGAATCCGCAAGACGAAGGAACAGGCCGAGCTCGACAAGCGGCCGGTACGAGACGGAGAGATCCAACCGGCATGCGTCCAAACCTGCCCCACGTCCGCGCTGGTGTTCGGCAACCGGCGCGACCCCGAGAGCCAGGTCTCGCGCATGGCCAAGAACGACCGCGGCTTCAAGCTGCTCGAGTCGCTGGGCACGGACCCGGCGGTGACCTATTTGAAGCGGTTGAATTGACCACGATGCAGCGCTCCGGATGGAACGAGATGGCCACGATCAATCGGGACCTCCTGGCCCCGCTGAGACACGTGGGCCCGACCTATCTGACGGTCGTGTGCGGGCTCGCCCTCATTGTCGTGGCCGGAGCGGCCACCTGGGTGCATCAGATCGAGACGGGCATCGGCCAGACTAATATGCATCATCCGATTTTCTGGAGTTCCTACATTGCCTCCTTCGTCTATTGGATCGGCGTCAGCCATTCGGGCACGTTCATTTCGGGGGTCCTGCGGCTGACGAAAGCGCAATGGCGCCGGCCGGTGACGCGGATCGCAGAGCTCATGACCATCATCTCGGTGATGATCGCCGCGCTGTGCGTCTTCTTTCATCTCGGGCGGGTCTGGCGCTGGTATTACCTGTTACCCTACCCCAGCCAACGGGACATCTGGCCGGATTTCCGCTCACCGTTGATGTGGGATGCCACGGCCATTTTTACCTACGCCACCGCCAGCACGATCTATCTCTATCTACCGCTCATTCCGGATTTTGCGCTGGCTCGCGATCGCGTCGGCGGCTGGCGCAAGCCCGTGTATGCCCTCTTGTGTCTGGGGTGGAAGGGAACGCAACGGGAATGGGAAACCCTGAGCACCGCGATCCGCATTATCACGCCCCTCATCGTCATGGTCATGATTTCCGTCCACTCCATCGTCGGTTGGGATTTCGGGATGTCGCTCGTACCGGGATGGCACACTTCGATCATCGCACCGTATTTTGTCGTGGGGGCGGTCCATTCCGGCTTGGCCATGGTCGCGGTCGGACTGTACGTCGTCCGGCGCCAGGGTGCCCTCGACGACTACATTCGGCTGGAACATTTCGACAAACTGGGAAAGCTCCTCGTCGTCACCACGCTGACGCTGGCGTATTTATACTTCGCGGATCAGTTGACGGTCTGGTACGGGAAAATACCCGACGAAATGGCCATCCTCCATGCGTTGGTCACCGGGGACTATGCTGTCGCCTTTTGGTCCATGATCCTCTTGATCTACGTGTTTCCACTGGCGCTGCTGACCATTCCTCGATTCCGCACATGGCCGTTCGGCATGATGCTGCTGGGGATCGGCATTAACATCGGCATGTACGTCGAACGCATGCTGATCATCGTCCCGCCGTTGACCCACCCGAGACTCACGTACGTCTGGAGCCGATACTTCCCATCGTGGACGGAGTTGACCATCTTGTCGGGCGCCTGTGCCCTCGCCGTCTTGCTGTATCTGCTCGCATCAAAATTTGTCCCGCTCATTTCCATCTGGGAGGAAAAGGAAGGGCGCCTGCATGGAAGCGGAGGATAACGTCGAGATTCGAGGGATGTTCGCGCCTGATGCCGACCTGGAGGCGCTCACCCGCGACTTATGCACCATCGGGGTGGCGAAGGACGAGATCCACGTGATGAGCCCCGTTCCCTTGGTGCAACGGGCGTCCATTCGAATCGGCGGCGTGCCGCTCTACATGGTCACGATCATGGCCGGCCTGGTCGGCATCGGCGTCGGGCTCTTCTTTGCCGGCGGTACCGCGGCCTTGTATCCGCTCATGACGGGCGGCAAACCCATCGTGGCTCCGCCCATCGTCGGCATCATTTCGTACGAAACGATGATGTTGCTCGCCATCGTCATCACGTTTGTTTCAATGGTGGTCAAACTTCGTCTGGCCGGCGCCAAAATCCACCACCGGGACAACCGCATCGACGACGGACAGATTGCGGTCTCCATCCGCCTGGCTGGTCCGGATGCCTCGGCCGGCCGTGCGGCAGACGTGCGGACAGCATACGAGCGGGCGGGGGCCCACGACATCCAGAGTTCCGTGCTTGCACCCGTCCGCGACGTACAGGGCCACGTCGTGCAGCACGCCGGCGTGCTGGTGCTGTGCGTCCTTACCGTCACCGCCACGGTGGCCTGCTCGCAGGACATGCAGGAGCAGGCCTCCTACCACAGCCAGGAATCTCCTCGGCTGCACTCACCGGAGGGAAGTGTCCCTCGAACAAGCCGTGCGAAAGCCGTTCGTCACCCTGTTCCCATTGGACGAACCGCTCGGGGAGAGCGCCTCTTTCACATTAATTGCCGTCACTGTCACGGAGCACATGGAGGCGGAGACGGTCCCGTGGCCCCCTATCTCAAGGAACTCCCGGCGAACTTGCGAAACCCTGACGTGACCGCGCTGTCGGAAACCGACATCTTTCGCGTCATCACGGAAGGGAAAGACATGATGCCGGCCTTCAAGGGCCTGTTGTCGGTCGAGGATCGCTGGCACGTGGCCGGCTACGCGGCGTTTTTGTCCCACTTGAGTACGATGCAAACCGGAACAGCGGAGCCTTCTTGACATGCCGAGCTTCGATCCGACGCTCCCGCCTATCCAGTTCCCGCTGTTCGGCAACAGCCTGGTGGTCGCGGTGCCGAGTCTCCTCCACATCCTATTGGCCGGATTATCGGTCGGCTTCATGATTCTGGCACCAATTCTGGAATGGCAAGGCCGTTCCAACTCCTTCTATACGGAACTAGCCCATTCGATCACGCGATTCACCGTGGTCGTGTTCAGCGCGAGCACGGTGCTGGCGGTCATCATGGTGGAACTCTTGATTGGGCTGTTTCCCGTCACGACGATGTGGATGTGGAACCAGTTCCGCGGACCACTTGCCCTGGGGATCGCCGCCTTCCTGCTACAGTTCGGAGCCCTCTATCCGTACTACCATTACTGGGAGCCTATTCGCCGACGCCGCCCCTCGCTGCATCTCGCGATGGGAATCGTGGCGGCCCTCCTCATGCTGATCTGGGTGTTGGTGCTCGACGGCATGGGCTCGTACATGTTGACGCCGGTGCGAGGCACAGCCACATGGAGCAATCTGGTCAATCCCACGTGGCTCCCTCTGGCCCTGCACCGATTCGTGGGCAATTTGGTCATGGCAGGCTACGTGATTGCGGCCTATGGAGCCTGGCGGGCAGGGCGACCCCAGGACCGAGCGCACGAAGGCTATTATCTCAGCCTGGTTAACGTGGGGTGGTTGATCGGACTGTCGTCATTGCTCCTGCAACCCTTCACCGGCTTGCTCTATGCGTGGTCCTTGGAGCAGGTCGTCCCTTCCGCCTATGAGCAAGTCGTCCGCGGACCGTATCAATATCTGGCCTATCTTCAATTCTCCCTGATCGGACTGTTGCTCATCGGCAACCATTTGATGTTGTACGCCGCCGGGCGGATGGGCGCGCGCCTTCGATGGCTGGATGTCGCGATGGCCGTGGCGGTGCTGATGATGATCGCGTCCATCGGGCATCCTGTTGTCCGGCGGGCATGCTTGTACGTACTGGTGGGTCTGTCGGTCTGGTCGGTGTGGAACGCCTCTCCGCGGTTTCGTTTCCCATTCGATCATGGCTTCGGCGCGTGGGGACGCTCGCTCACGGTGTCGCTCGGGATTCTCTCCGTGCTGATCTATCTGACGATGGGAACCATCCGCGAAACCGCCAGGAGGCCCGACACCGTCCGAAGTCTGATTTCACTCCAAGATGAGGCCGAGCATCCAGCGGCATTTCGCGCCGGCGCGCGATCCGCTTCGGATACCTCCCCGCTCGGCGTAGAAGAAGGGCGGTGATCCATGTACGTGGACCCGCTCGGCTTTGATCAGTTCTATGGCCGCATCGCCATTGCGACGGCTGCGCTGACGCATGCCCTTTTCGCGACGTTTATCGTAGGGTCGTCGTTCGCCGGTGCGGTGGTCCAGACGATCGGTTACCTGCGGGGTCACCGTAGCTTCGAGCGGTTGGCGCGACTCATCGCCTTTACGCTGATCTTCAGCACGGCGGCCGTCTCCTTCTTCGGCGTCATTCTCGTCTTCAGCCTGAATATTTTCTGGCCTCATTTTTGGTCGACGCTGTTCCGGATCATGTTCTGGCCGCTGCTCTTGGAAGCCGGATTCTTTCTCGGCGAAGCCGTCTTTGCCTACAGCTGGTACTACACATGGGACCTCCCCGGCCTGCAAGGCCCCAAGCGACGCTGGCACCTCGCATTGGGATGGGGCGCGGCGGCGTGCTCCTATATCGCGATGTTCATGATCGACGCGGTTGCCTCGTTCATGTTGACTCCCCAGGCTCCCGAACCGCTTTGGCACGCCATTCTGAATCCCACGGTGGGATCCTTGCACGTCCACCGCATATTCGGAAATCTGGCCTGGACCGGCTTGGCGCTCGCCGCCATCTGCGCCGTCGGGTGGCTCCGGGCACGCACCTCGACTGATGGCGCCTTTTATCGGTGGGCGGCAACCGTCTGTTTCTGGGGGGGGTTCGCTGCCCTGTTGGTTATGCCTGCCATCGGCTACCATTACCTACTCAATGTCCGCTATAACCAACCGCAGGCCTTCCACACGCTGATGTTGGGCGACCGCTCCTGGCTCTTCGATCTCGTGGCCCTGCTGTACAGCCTGCTTCTGGTGCTCGGATCCGTGTACATCTGGAGCATCGTTCGTCGGGGCGCCCCGGATCAGAGTCCCAGCCGGGTCATACTCCCGTGGTCGCTGGGATTCATGACGATGGCGGGCCTCGTCTTCGCGATGCCCTACCACATCCAACACGTGCCATTCGCTCGAACGATCACCGACGTTGCAGTCAATCCATGGGGAAAGATGCAGCCGTACAAATACTTCGCCATGGCCGTGCTCGTCTCCTTCGGTTTCACGAACTGGGTGCTGCTGTCCCGCTCGTTTTCAGGACAGTGGTCGGCATGGCGTTCATCCGCGGGGGCGCTTCGTGACCGCGTGAACCCGCGCTTGCTGCTCGCGCTGTCCCTGTGCGCGATGCTGACGATGCTCTCCATGGGATGGGCGCGGGAATCGTCCAGGGCTTACAACGGGTATCTCATTTATGGAGTGATGCGTTTGTCAGATGAGCAGTCGACCTATCGGGCGCCTGATGATGGTCCATCGGAGGTTTCGGACACGAACCACAATTAAGCGGCACCGTGCAGGGCCGACAATGAGGTTGCCTGCACATCATGTGCGATAGACACACGTGGCCACCGGCAGAAATCAGATCTCTCCATCGCGTATGATACTCATTTCTCTGAATAACCTGGCCGCTTTCTCCCTGATCGTGTCGGTTGGCTGCGCCTTGGTCATTGCGTTCGATATTGCGGCCGGCCGCCGGCAACATGCCTGGATTATGAATGTCGTGTGGCCGATCACGGCCCTCTATGCCGGACCACTCGCGCTGTGGGCCTATTACCGCCTCGGCCGACTTTCGACCCATCACCGCATGCAGGAGGCCACGGCCCAGGGCAGGAAGCCGCCGGCCAAAGAAAAACCCTTTTGGCAAAGTGTCGGCTTGGCAGCGACCCATTGCGGAAGCGGCTGCACGCTGGGAGACATCGTCGCCGAGAGCATCCTTCTCGTTCTTCCCTTCACGCTGTTCGGCAAGGCTATTTTCGCCGCTTGGCTGGTCGATTTTGTTGCGGCGTTTCTCTTCGGGATTGCGTTTCAGTACTTCACGATTATGCCCATGCGCAAGCTTTCTCCGCGCGATGGCCTCGTCGCCGCATTGAAAGCAGACACCCTCTCACTGACCGCCTGGCAGGTTGGCATGTACGGATGGATGGCAATCGTGACCTTCGTCATCATGGGACACCAGCTCGATAAGACCGGACCGTTCTTCTGGTTCATGATGCAGATCGCCATGTTGGCGGGATTCTTGACCAGTTATCCCATCAATTGGTGGCTGCTGAAAGCCGGCATCAAGGAACGCATGTAGCGCGATCCCGACGGATTTAGCCGATCAAGGCCGCCATGAGACCGATCGCGGAAGCGGCCATGAGGACCATGCCGGTGGTACGCAGGCGTCCCTTGCCCCCGGTCTTCGTGCCGGCGAGGAGGAGGACAAACCCGATCGCGAAACCCAGCCACGGCAAATAGGCCACATATGCGGAGAACAATGATTCGCTGAGGCTCATCACCATGTGAGCATGGCGCTCTCCCCTCTCTATCTTTTCAGTTAGGCTCCAAGACTCCGAATCCCAAGGACAGGCGCCGATCAACTGCCAGGCACGACGGACACGTGCACCTGGCGCTCCCTCGGACCGTCCAATTCGACCAACATGATCGCCTGCCAAGTTCCAAGCACCAGGCTTCCTTCCGATACCGGAATCGTCACCGACGGTCCGATCAGGGAGGCCGCCATATGTGACCATGCATGAGAGGGATCGTGCGCATGCCGGAATTGAATGCGTGGAATCAGTTTCTCCACGATGTCGAGAAAATCCTTCTCGGTGCCTTCGCCGATCTCCCCCGATGTGAGCGCCGCGGTCGTGTGCTTGACAAAGACCGCGCACAGTCCACTGTGGACCTTGAATTTCTTCAGAACGGATTCGATGTGCCCGGTCAAATCCACCACCGCTTTCTTGCCCCCGGTCTCAATACGGATGACGTCGTCCATATGCTCCCTTCTGGCCAGTTCAGCCCGCTTGCTCGCCTACAGTGGACATGCAAGCATCTTTCGTGGAACCGATTAACTGGGAGTTCGCCCAGGGCCAGTAGGACGCGCGCCGTCCTCTTTTCTACTACACCATTACCGGGCCTCTGCCAGGGTTTTCCCCAGGATTGGGAGTCAGCAAAGTCAATTACACTACAGCACGTACAATGCAAGTGGCCGTCGCGGTTCTAGGAATGTCGTGTAAGGAGAAGAGTCCATGCTGAAGATTCTTATGTTCTGTCTCACATTGCTTGGTGGAAGCGCTTACGCGACGCTGGGATTCGCCGATGATCCTATGGATGAGAAATCGGCAAGCCCTTCCCTTGGCGAACGGCTGATGAAGGACTCGATCACCGGTACGCTGATGAAAATGGACGGTCAATACTACGTCATCCAGGACGAGGACGGGAAACAGCACCGAGTGCACGTCGACAAAAGTACGAAGCTGGACAAGATGATCGAAGGAGACAAGGTAAAGGCCTACATTACGGACAAAGGACACGCGACGACATTGCAACGCAAGGAAGAGTAAGCTCGATCGTCTTCACACCCAGATTGAGAGGATTTCGCCATGGCCACATACCGGCGTCCTGCACCAGTGACATCGCGGTTGCTGCATGAACTTCGACAGAGTGGCCGATGCGGTCTTCACGATTTCAGACAGCGATTTCCAGACCTCACGTGGGATCAGGTTGTCGAGGAAGTCGAGACCTTGAGTCGGCAAGGGACGGTTGCAGTCACGTATGGTCTCGAACGAGGGGTCACGCTTCAAGTCCAGCAATAATAAATAAAATAATAGATAACGATCGGTGAAGGCCCTCTGCGAATGTACCCCCACTGACTCCCCGCCGACCCTGGCAGACAGGGCCAGCTGCTAGATCCCTTCTCATCCTATAGGCTATAGGCGCCCAGACCAGATTGCCCGGCGGTCATCGACTCCCTTTCGGCGTATTTCCTCCTCTTCACCAGCTAGTACAATCGCGAGTCGAAATCTCCTGGGGAGCTCGCCAGGATAGAAGTTGGTATGGCCGTCACACCAGAGCTCCGGAGAGGAACGCGTGGAATCGACCAAGAAGGATATTGAGCGTCAGATCACCGACACAATGCGGTCAACCGAGGGGGAGGCGCTGCTCAATGCCCCGACGGACATCATGGGCGGAGCGCTCTTGCTGGGGAGCACACTGTTAGCCCTCTTGTGGGTCAATTCACCATGGAGCGAAAGCTATCACACCCTCTGGCACGTCCAGGTTTCAATCCAGGTTGGACCGTACATGCTCAACAAATCCCTTCTTCATTGGGTGAACGATGGACTCATGGCGATGTTCTTTTTCGTGGCCGGGCTTGAAATCAAGCGCGAGCTTCTCGCCGGCGAGTTGGCATCGGTCCGGCAGGCGACGTTGCCCATTGTGGCGGCCTGCGGAGGGATGCTCGTGCCGGCAGTCGTCTATTTGAGCTTGAACCTATCCGGACCCGAGTCTTCCGGGTGGGGCATTCCGATGGCCACCGACATAGCGTTCGCCCTCGGCATCTACGCGCTGCTTGACCGAGGACTACCGCAAGCACTCCGTATCTTTCTGTTGACGCTCGCGATCGTGGACGACTTGGGTGCGGTCGTGGTGATCGCGCTCTTTTATACGTCAGATCTCTCTATTCCGTCCCTCTTGGTTGGGGGGTTCTTCTTTGGTGCACTGCTCTTGGCGAACGCGCTCAACGTCCGAAGCACGGTCGTGTACAGCCTGCTCGGCATCGGCGGGCTCTGGGTAGCCTTTGTCCTGTCCGGCGTCCATGCCACGGTCGCAGGCGTCCTCGGGGCCTTGGCAATTCCCGCCAGGCCGCATATCAGCGGCGAGACCTTCCTACAAGCCGGACATCGGCTGCTCAGGTCTTACGATCGTGCGGCAGAGGGAGCGCATGAACCGCTCCGCCACCCGACGCAGGCCGATGCCGCCAATGCGCTGGAACGTGCCAGCGATTTGGCACAAACGCCCGTTCAACGTCTTGAAAGGGCCTTGAACCCATGGACACTCCTTGGAGTTATGCCGCTGTTTGCCTTGGCGAACGCCGGAGTGCCAATCGATGTGGATTCGTTGCGTGGGCTCTCCGATCCGATTCCATTGGGCATCATGATCGGGCTGGTTATTGGGAAGCCGTTGGGCATCATCGGAGCCACATGGCTCGCTGTCCGGCTCAAGCTCGGCGTGCTCGCTGAATCCGTCGAGTTCCGTCATCTCCACGCCGTTGGCTGGCTTGCCGGCATGGGCTTCACGATGTCGCTGTTCATCACCACGCTGGCCTTTCACGAAGTGGATTCGACCGATATGGCCAAACTCGCTGTTCTGTTGGCCTCACTGCTCTCGGGCACGATCGGTTCCTTGCTCCTCTATCGGTTACAGAGAACATCGTAATCTCCGGTCTCGAGCGCCCCCGCCCCGCAGTGCCGCACCTCGAACTAGAGTTTTCTCCAGTCAGCTGGCCTTACCCGGAAGAGTATAGTCAATTCCACGCGCTGTCGAAGCTGGGGCGCCACGCGTCAACTCCGGCCCGACTTCGCATTCCGCGTAAAGGAGCAGGCTATGTATGATCACCGATGGACGATCGCGGGGGCCGCGCTCGTGACGGCTCTGGTATTTGTGACGGGTGGATGGGGGCTCCGCGCGGAAGATCGGCCGGCGCCTCAAGAAAAACGATCCCTTCAGCCTCATTCGGGGCCAAAAACACTGGTACCTCCCATCAGTCCACCGGCCGTCGTCGACGACTGGGAGCGTCCGTATCCTCAATATCAGCCGGTGGGGCAGGGCGAGACCGTTCAGGCTCCGGATCTGCAGCTAGGCACGGAAAATCCTCCGGACATTCATACGTTCGGCGGGAAGGGAAAGAGTTCCTTCGTGTTCGATCTCAGCCCGGATGAACCGCTCGACAGCGTCATGAAACGGGAACAACAGGAACGCGCATCGAACGCCGACACACAACGCCATTTGCTACAAACGCGTTACGATCTCACACCACGCTTCGTTGAAGGCGTGACCATGACCCGTGGCAAGCCCGTCCCGAAAGGCCCTACGGCCAACCTTCCAGACGGGATGAGCTGGGAGGACCTCTCCAAGTTCTCCGCCCAGGACATTCGCTCGCGGCAACTCTTTCCGTATCTGCCGCTTCCACACCCGCTCCATTCGACGGGCGGAATGGTCTTCCCCCAGATCATGACGGATCTACATCCCGAACGGGAGCGCTTCGACGTCGCCTTTGACATTCCCGATCACTTTCTTCCGGAGTTTCCTCCGCCCCTCTTTCTGACCAGCCGGCCCGATTTGGGAGACGTGTCTCGTGGGCAGGAGATCACGGAGTCGAATTTCTACGAACTGTTCGATGGCGTCCTGTCGCCGGTGCAATTCGATGGAGTCCGGCTCCTCGTAGAAAAGATCCCCCAGCAGCAGTTCAATGCAACCGACGATCGGAAAACCGTCGCGCCAAGCCGCGGAGTCGCATGCCTGGACTGTCACGTCAACGGACATACCAATGGTGCGATCCACCTGAACCCGGACAACCGCCCTCAGATGTCCAGGTTTCGAATCGAGACTCCGAGCCTTCGCGGGGTGAACATTCAGGACCGGTTCGGCTCGAAGCGAGCCCTCGCCTCGGTTGAGGACTTTACCGAGTTTGAAAATCGATCGGCCTACTTTGACCACGATCAGGTGACGGCGGAAAAGAAAGGGCGACGCGACTTGACCCGCAACGAGGTGATGAAAATGGCGCAATTCCAGAAGCTGGTGGATTTCCCCCCCGCTCCCAAACTCGATGTCCACGGCCGGCTCGATCGGAACGTGGCCACGGAGAGCGAAACGCGGGGAGAGGACCTCTTCTTCGGGAAGGCGCGATGCGCAGGTTGTCATGCGCCGCCCTACTATACGGACAACTCGATGCACGACCTGCGGGTGGAACGGTTCTATAAGGGACGCGCCGAAGGCTCTATTAAGACTTTCCCGCTTCGCGGCCTCAAGGACTCGCCTCCTTACCTCCACGATGGGCGGCTGTTGACGATCGAGGATACAGTCGAGTTCT
Source organism: Nitrospira sp. (assembly GCA_036984305.1). NCBI lineage: Bacteria > Pseudomonadati > Nitrospirota > Nitrospiria > Nitrospirales > Nitrospiraceae > Nitrospira > Nitrospira sp. Next base: position 1,604,501 of record BQWY01000001.1, on the reverse strand, counting down.
TCAATATCGTCCTTGGCACCGGCTTGTCCAAGGCCGAAAAGCGCGACCTCGCGGCGTTCTTACGAGCCTTATGAACCCACGTCGCCCGAAGGAAGGTCGGTCCAGCCCGCGGCGGATTCGGTATGCTGTCATTGGACTCGGCCATATCGCGCAATTCGCCGTCGTTCCAGGATTTCATAATGCACGTCGCAACTCCTCTCTCGTAGCCTTCGTGTCAGGAAACACGAAGAAGCGCCGTGCGATGGCCATGCGCTACGGAACCCGCTCCTATTCGTACGACCAATACGATGAACTGCTTGCGAGTGGGACTATCGACGCAGTCTACTTGACGCTACCAAATCATCTGCATCGCTCGTATGTGGAGCGAGCCTTGCGGACCGGCGTCCACGTTCTCTGCGAGAAGCCGCTCGGCCTCACCGAGGTCGACTGCCGGTCCATGGCTCGTGCCGCGGATCGGAGCCGGGCCAAGCTGATGGTCGCGTACCGACTCCATTTCAACGAGGCCAACCTCCGCATGATCGAGTTGGCGCGCTCCGGGCGACTAGGGCACGTCCGCATCTTTCACTCACTATTTACACAGAACGTCAGGGTGGGCGATACACGGTTACAGGCAAACATCGGAGGCGGTCCCTTGCTCGATATCGGGGTCTACTGCATCAACGCGGCACGATATCTCTTCCAGGCCGAACCGACAGAGGTCTTTGCTGCGGCATCACGAACCAAGGATCCCCGCTTCCGCGAGGTGGCTGAGATGCATGCCGTGACGATGCGATTTTCAGGCGATAGACTGGCCACCTTTGTCTCCAGCTTTGGCGCCGCCGATCGTGCGGAGTACGACTTGGTCGGGACCAAGGGCACCGCCCGTCTCGAATCGGCCTATGCGTACGAACACGGTATGCGCGCGTGGGTCACAAAAGACGGACGTACGGAGACGACCCGCTATCCCCCGCGAGACCAATTCGGACCACAGTTGCTGTATTTTTCTGACTGCATCCTGCACGACCGCGTTCCCGAACCGTCTGCCCTCGAGGGCACCCTTGACGTGGCGATCATCGACGCCCTCCAGAGGTCGGCATCGAAAGGTCGCGTGGTGCCCATCCGCTATCACGACACACCGCCTCGCCGGCCGGCTCTCTCCCAATTGTATCGCTGTCCTGCTGTCACGCCTCCCCTCTTGGTCGACAGCACCGCGCCGACGACGTGACGTCGGGTTCGGAACGTGCGTCGCCGCAAACTAGGGCTTTGCCCGGGTGGGCATCAATTCGCAGCGCGTTACAGTGACGGCATCTCTGTACCGGATGAAGTCGCGGGCACCAATGCGGTCTCGGAAAGGTCGAAGTCCAGATCGCTTCGAAGCCAAATTAATCACCCTCGTTTCTCAGGGAGGCGTCGCATGAATCATACGTCCGAAGCAGAAGTAGGCCAGGCCAAAGACACGCTCTCGAATAGAACTGACGAGTTAACCGACGTGGCGGCCGTCAAGGCGCGCGAAGCCGCGAGCAAGGCGCGCGAAACGGCAAGGGATGTTGGACATAGCCTCGGAGAGGCGGCCGAGAGTCTCCAAGACAAGATACGTCGGACGGGAAAAGACGCAGCCGATGTCGTGTCCAGCGTTTCAGAGCGCGTCCGGTCTTCGGCCACGTATGTCCAAGAGCAGGGTCTCGAGGGTCTCATGGACGACGTCGGCACATTGATCAAACGGTATCCGATTCAGGCGGTTCTGATCGGAGTGGGAGTTGGATTTTTGCTGGCGCGGGGCAGTCGTGATGAGTAGTTCATCTCGTCGCGAGCCTGCACGAAGGACGATTGATCGTGGAACAGACTTCAAGTAGGCACAATCTCGGGCTCATGGCGCTCGTACAGAGTCTCTTGGCCGACCTCAAGCTCCTGGCCACGCAACAGCTTCGGCTGGCCGTCGACGAAGTGCAACTCGAATTGGGCCGGCTGGTCCGCATTGGAATCGCTATTGCCGGGCTCGTGGTGCTCGGCTTGACACTGGTCGTGCTGCTCGCCTTTACGGCGGTTGCCGCGCTGCACGAAGCCGGAGGCCTGCCCGTCTGGACGAGTAGCCTTATCGTTGCAGCCGCGCTTGGCGTAGGGGCCACGGGTGTTGGCCTCTACGCCAAAGGGCAGATCACTCGCTTTCGGCCGTATCCCGTTCGGTCATTTTTCACGCTGAAGGAAGACACGTTATGGATCAAGGAACAGATCGTATCTCGGAAGACTTGAAGGATATCGTACGGACGCGCGGTGCAATCGCGGACAAGTTGGAGTTGATCGAGCGCCGTTTGACGTCAAGCGTGGAGGAGGCCAAAGCGAAGGCCGACGAAATCGTGGGCCGGACCCAGGCGAGCGTGCAAGAAGCCGTCGACTCGGTCAAGGCGGCGACTGATCCCCAGCGCCTGGCACACGACCATCCCTGGTTGTTACTCTCCGGGGCGATCGCGGTGGGCATGACGCTGGGCGTCGCCCTTCGGTCCACAAGCCGACAGAACGGGGTGATTCCCTATTACCCTCCGAACGCGCATGCGGCGGAGGTGATGCCGGAAGCAGAGCATGAAGAGACGAGGCAAGAGGGTGTCTATCCGTATTACCCGGGGGACCACGCGCAATCTCGTGCTCGCACTCCAGGCAGCACTCAGGCGGCCTCTTTTCTTGGAGACCTTGGAAACGTCGCCGCTCACGAGTTCAGCCACGTACGGGGGGAGCTCCTTGCCATGGCCAGCGGGATACTTCGCGCGTGGGTACGTGATACGGTACGGAATGTGGTGGCTTCCGCCATGTCGACGGAGCAACGGGCCCAACGGAGAAGGCCAGGGCGTGAACGAACCGTCTAGTGATCGATCGGACACCGACCGCGTGCAGAGAGATAAGGGAAGCCATCATTCTTGGCGGTTGCGACCGGGACCATAGATCGTCGATGCCGACCAGGATCGGAACGACCTCCATTAACAACACATTCTCCAGGCGGGAGACCACGACCCATGGGAGCACCTGAGATGCCGCGTTCCACGAGCCCCGTGGCGCGGTATGTGTAAGGATCAAGCCCATGTGGACACGCATCGCGGTCGTCGTGGGAGTCATTGTTCTTTTGCTCGCGGTCGTCTTCGCCTCTATTGACGAACCGCTCCGGCGCTATGCGGAGAATCGCGCCAATGAGGCGTTCCCCGGCTATACGGTTCGCATCGGTGCCCTGGACCTTCATCCCCTCAGCCTGTCCGTCGACTTGAAAGACCTCACGCTCGAAGCCTTGGAGAAGCCACTCCTTTCGCTTCCTCGCTGGAACGCCCATCTTCAGTGGGCCAAACTGTTGAAAGGCGAGCTCGTGAGCGAGCACCGGCTCGACAACCCCACTGTGACCATTGACCGGTCCCAAGCGGAAGCTGAGCTCGACAAGGAGACCAATCTCGTCGAACGGGGATGGCAGGCGGCGGTCCTCCAGGTGTATCCCTTTGCAATCAACCGACTGGAAATCCACGAAGGCACGTTCAGCTACCGTGAGCGGCCAGATCGGCCGCCGCTGGAGCTCCGCCATATCGAGGCAACCGCCGAAAATATTCGCAACGTCGATTCCCCGGATCACACCTATCCGTCAACCGTCTCCATCGAGGCCGACGTCTTTTCCACCGGACATCTGTCGATCAAGGGAGGGGCCGACTTCCTGGCGCAACCCTTCGCGGGGGTGGATGTGGATTTCGATCTCCGTGAGATCCCGCTGGCCGATCTTCTTCCGCTTGCGGGTCGGTTCAATCTCCAGCTTCGAGGCGGCATCCTTCGCGCCGCCGGACATACTGAATATTCCCCAAAGGCTCGGCGTGCCATGTGTTCATCCCTCAACGTGGACGGTCTCCGGATGGATTTCGTTCACCAGACCAAGACACGCGCTCGGGAACAACAGGTGGTGCGGGCTGCGGAGAAGGGAGCGTCGAACACGACTGATGCAACCCGACTCGAATTGGAGATCAAGGAGGGCCATCTTTCCGATGCTGAAGTAGGATTCGTCGACGAAAGCGCGCATCCCCAGTATCGAGTGTTCGTGTCACATCTGGATGCCGACCTGCGAGACTTCTCCAATCGTCAGGAGGCCGGGCCGTCGGACATCCAGGTGAAGGGGAAGTTCATGGGAAGCGGCAGCCTGAGCGCAACGGGCCGTTTTCGTCCCTCTGCCGCTACCCCTGACTTCTCTCTTGCGGTCAAAATTCTCCATACCCGCCTTAAATCTCTGAATGACGTGTTCCGCGCTCACGCTGACGTTGATGTCACGAAAGGATCCTTCGCCTTTTTTAGCGAGGTCACGGTGAAGAAGGGATCAATGAAGGGGTATCTCAAACCACTGTTCAAGGACATCGACGTCTACGATCCTGAGGAGGACGAGGGGAAGGGGTTCTTTCAGCAGGTGTATGAAGGTCTGGTCGATACGCTGACGGGTATCTTGGAGAACGACGTGCGCGATGAAGTGGCGACCACCACCGACGTATCGGGCCCGCTTGCCGACCCTCGCACCAGCACCTGGCAGGTCCTTGTGAATCTGATCAAGAACGCGTTTTTCCAAGCTATCCTGCCCGGCTTTCAACAACAGGCGGGGCAAGGCCGCTAGCGATCTATTCGGCGGGAGGGAGACCATGGCTGTGCCCGAGGCAGAGATCGCAAGCCCCATCAATCTATGGAAGCGTGGAGGCTTGAGCTGGAAAGAGCTGGGCCAACGCCTCTGGAAGGAAATCCAAGAGGACGAAGTTCTTGGGAGGGGCGCCCAACTCGCCTACTACTTTCTCCTCGCGGTGTTCCCAATGCTGCTGTTTCTCACCGCGCTCATCGGGCTCTTCCCCATCAATACCTCCACCTCATCGCTGCTCCAATATGCCGAAGAAATCCTTCCTCCCGATGCCTTCGGGATCCTCCAGCGCTACTTAGACAACGTCGTGGCAGGCAGCGGCGCGGATATTCTGTCGCTTGGTATCTTGGGAGCGTTGTGGGCGTCGTCGAGCGGGATTACGGCGATTATGGACGCATTGAATGTCGCCTACGATGCGGTCGAAACGCGACCGCTCTGGAAGGTCCGACTGATCGGGATCCTTCTCACCATTGGGCTGGCAGGATTCGTCATCCTGTCGGCCGTCCTCGTGGTCTATGGTGGTCGATTGGCCGAGTGGGCGACGACCTACCTTGGGTTTGGCGGATCCTTCGAGCTGACGTGGAAGCTTCTACAATGGCCTTTGGCCATGGCGCTCATGCTGCTGGCCATGGCCATTATTTACTACGTCTGCCCGGATGTCGAACAGGATTGGCGGTGGATTACCCCCGGGGCGGTCTTTGCCGTCCTGATGTGGCTGTTCGTGTCATTGGTCTTCAAGTACTATGTCGCGCATTTCGCTAATTACAACGCCGCGTATGGGTCGATTGGCGGCGTGATCGTGCTGATGCTGTGGCTGTATCTCAGCGGCATCGTGATCTTGCTCGGAGGAGAGATCAACTCCGAGATCGAGGCGGCCGCCCGGCGTCACGTGCGTCCAGGACCGGCACCTCAGCGATTTGAGTGACTCGCTGACACATGGTAAGCAACCGCGTGCGACGCCGGTTTGCACTTGAGTGAAACTCGCTGTGGTCGAATCATGGACGCCGTCGATGAGCCCTCATAAGTGCAACGGAAATCGCGGACTTCGGACATGCCCGATCGTCAACCTTTAGACCGCCATATATGGGAGATCGCTGCGGCCAGGGATATCCTCTGGCTCGTCGGCATTGCACTGTTGTGTTGGATGGCGTATGTGCTGCGGTCGATCCTCATCCCTATCTTCGTCGGATTCGGCGTGGCCTATCTTTTCAATCCCCTCATCACCACACTCGAACGGCGATGGCATATCCCGCGGCTTGTGACGATTTGTGCCATTGTCCTGGTGCTGTTCCTGGTGCTGGTGGCGGCGCTGATATGGCTTGGCCCGACCTTCTCCGAACAATTCATGACGCTGGCCGAGAAGCTCCCCCAATATCTGACGACGCTTGCTTCTCGATATGACGTCAAGGTCAGCTCTCTCACCTCACAATTGACCGACCTGACGGACTCGATCAAGGAAGATCCCCTGAACATCCTGGGTCCCTTGTTCTCCGGAACCGGACGCGCCTTCGGGATTCTCGGCGCGATCATTGGCTCCACGTTGAACGTAACGCTCATGATCGTACTCGTGCCGATTTTCTTCATCCTCTTCGCGTGGGATTTTCAGCGGATCGAATCGCACACACTGGCTCTCATTCCACCTCGCCACCGTCCTCGAACCGAGCGCATCCTGCATCGGATCGACTTGACGGTGAGCGGCTTTTTCCGAGGCCGCCTTCTCGTCGGTCTTATTACTGCCGCATTGTATTCATTCGGGTGGGCTCTCTCGGACGTGCCCTATTGGTTCTTGCTGGGCATCATGACGGGCGTCTTGACCATTATTCCCTATGCCTCAGCCATCGGATGGCCGCTCGCCGTATTACTCAAATACGTCGACGTGCTCGCGTCCCAGGACAGCGGGGCTGGCTGGTTGGCCATTGTGATCTGGCCAAGCGCCACCTATCTGATCGTTCAGTTCATCGAAAGCTGGATTCTCACGCCATGGGTTCAAAGCCAGTCTCTCGATCTCAGCGCGACGACCGTGTTGATCGTCGTGCTGATCGGCGGAGCCATCGGAGGATTTTTCGGTCTCCTCTTGGCGATTCCGATCGCCGCCTGCGTCAAAATCCTTGCTCAGGAATACTTGACATCGTACGGGACTGCTTCGAATCCGTGAGACACTCGTTGTAGGAGGTGGAACGATGACGCTTGCCGATCAACTCGTTGCCAGGTTGGAACAATGGGGCGTTCGTGTCGTTTTCAGCTTGCCTGGGGACGGTATTAACGGACTCTACGAGGCGCTTCGTAAGCGGGCCGAGACGATTCGCCTCGTGCAGGTCCGTCACGAAGAGGCCGCTGCATTGGCGGCCTGTGCGTACGCCAAATTCACGCAGCGCCTCGGGGTGTGCGTGGCCACGTCGGGTCCCGGAGGTGTCCATCTGCTCAATGGCCTGTATGACGCCAAGTTCGACGGCCAACCCGTGCTCGCAATCACGGGCCATACGTTTCACGATCTCATCGGCACCAGGTATCAACAGGATCTGGATTTGGACAAGCTGTTCATGGACGTGGCCGCGTACAGCGTCCGGATTACCAGCCCGTCTCACGTCCTCAGCGTCGTGGATCAGGCCATCAAAACGGCCATTGCCCGGCGGACGGTCACCCACGTGACGATCCCGAAGGACGTGCAGAGCTGGGACGCGGACGAACGGTCTCCCATGAACGTTCCGTCTCACAGCGGCAGGGTCTACGCCGATCCCCAACCGCTGCCGCCCCTGCCTCTGCTGGAACAAGCCGCGGAAATCGTTCGGGCCGGTTCAAAAATCGCGATTCTGGCTGGCAGCGGCTGTCTCAACGCCAGAGACGAAATTCAGGCATTAGCACGTAGGCTGCACGCGCCGATCGTGAAAGCCCTGCTCGGCAAGGCCGTCGTCCCGGACGACGACCCCTATACCACCGGTGGAGTGGGACTATTGGGCACGGCTCCGTCTCAGGAGGTCTTGCGGGAATGCGATACGCTCATCATCGCCGGTAGCAGCTTTCCCTATCTCGAGTTCTACCCCAAACCCGGGCAGGCGCGCGCCATCCAGATCGACTTGGACGCCTCGCGAATCGGACTGCGTTACCCGGTCAGCGTGGGACTGGTGGGCAAATGCCGCGACGTCCTGCGCGCCTGGTTGCCCCTGCTCGAACCCAAAACGGACACCACCTTCCTCTATCGTGCGCAATCCCAAATGCGCGACTGGAACCAGCTCATGCAGACCCGATCGGGACGTAAAGACCATCCGCTGAAGCCGCAAGTGGTGATCGAAAAGGTCAATCGATTTCTGCGAGACGACGCCATTGTGTGTTGCGATACGGGTACGGTCACCACGTGGGTGGCACGACATCTTCGGATGCGCGGCGACATGGCCTTCTCCGCGTCCGGCACCTTGGCCACAATGGGCAATGGACTGCCGTACGCACTGGGAGCTGCGATTGGGCACCCTGGACGTCAGGTGGTCTGCATCTGTGGAGACGGCGGCTTTACGATGATGATGGGCGAACTCGCGACCCTCGTGAAATACCAGCTTCCCGTCAAAGTGATCATCATCAAGAATAATCTGTTGGGGATGATCAAATGGGAGCAACTCGGGATGGAGGGAAACCCGGAGTACGGCGTCGCGCTTCAACCCATCGATTTCGCATCGTTCGCATCGGCCTGTGGGGCTGCTGGATACTCGGTAGACGCCCCCTCACGTCTGGACAATGTGCTGAGGAAGGCGTTCAACGAACCGGGGCCGGCCCTCGTCGAGGCACTCGTCGATCCGGCGGAACCTCCCCTACCCGGCACGGTTTCCATGCAGCAAGCGTGGACGTTTGCCAAAGCCATGGCGAAGGGTCAACATGACCGATTGACGTTGATGGAAACGCTTGTGGAAAATAAGGTGCGAGAAGTGATTTAGGAGCCGTGCTTCAGGACGATTCACGCGGCTCCTGGTGAGTGCTTGTAGCGCGATGACGCGCCTCACGGCCACATCGCGCCAACCCATCCGTTTGGACAAACGCGAGATACAGGACGCATGCAGATTGCGCACGTTTGGCATCAAATCCGGCACAGTTTTTGGTTCATTCCCAGTCTCATTACGATCATAGCCGCCGTGCTTTCGCAGGTCACGCTGGAGCTCGACGAGACATTAGCGTGGGAGGACTACAAAGGCCTTGGGTGGATCTATTCCGGCAGCGGCGAGGGGGCCAGTACCCTGCTGTCTGCAATCGTCGGCTCCATGATTACTGCCACAAGCGTGACGTTTTCCATGACCCTGGTCGCGCTCACGTTGACCGCCTCACAGTATGGCCCCCGGCTCCTCCAAAACTTCATGCGTCGGCCAGGCAGCCAAATCGTCCTTGGGACATTTCTGGCCACCTTCATCTTCAGTCTCCTGGTCCTTCGATCGGTCCAAGTGAATGGGGAGCCGGCGGTCGTACCGCATCTTTCGGTGACGGTCGCCGTCGCCTTGGCCCTCGCCAGTGTTGGTGTCCTCATCTTTTTCATTCACCATATCGCTAAGGCCATTCAAGCCGATACCATTATCAGTCAGGTTTATGCGGACCTCATGGAATCCATCGACCGCATGTTTCCAGAACAAATCGGGAGGGAATCGGAAGGCATGGCGCGCCTCAAAGCTGTCGATCGGTCCACTGAGGAGGCCGCCCCTCTCGCCCTCGGCGAAGCAGGGGCTTCCATCCGATCAAGTTCGACCGGCTACATTCAAGCGATCGACGCCGAGGCGGTTCTGGCCTTAGCGGTGGAGCACGACCTGCTGATCAGACTGGATCGTCGTCCCGGGCATTTCGTCATACAAAGTCAAATCCTTGCAACCGTGTACCGGTCGGACAAACAGACGAAGGTCGAGGATCTCAACCAACCGGTGTGCGATTTGTTTATTCTCGGCCGAGAACGCAGTTCCGAGCAGGACGTTGAATTCGCCATTTTCCAGTTGGTGGAAGTGGCACTCAGAGCGCTTTCGCCCGGCATCAATGATCCACATACGGCCATACGGTGCCTGGATTGGCTGGCCGCAGCTCTGTGCCGGTTGTCTCGGTGCAGCCTCCCCGATTCGCATCGTATCGACACCAATGGACGCCTGCGCGTCATTGCCCAGCGGCCCTGCTTAACGGGATTGGTCGACGCAGCCTTTCACCAAATCCGGCAGGCCTCGGCTGGAAAACCCGCACTGTTCATCCGCCTGCTTGAATCGTTGGAGTCCGTCCTCGCCCAGGCCAAGGACAAGGACATCCGAGAGGCCTTGCGACGTCACGCTGATATGGTGTGGCGCGACGCTGAACGTAGCGTCCCCGAGCCGCGTGATCGAGCCGATATTGAAGCGCGACATCGAGTGTTCTCGTCCGAATTCGCAGGATAGTCGAGTGGAGAGGAAGGACCGGAGCGGGCATTGCTAAGACCTTCAGTGCGCCCAAGATCCCCAATAGAAGCTGCCACCGTCGGTCCGGACGGCTGGGTTTACGAGCGGAGAACGGATACAGTTAAAAGCGCTTCGAACATTCGTGACCGTTGCATCATGCACCGATTCACACTCGCTGCCCCATCGCGACTTGATCAATCCGGGTCGAGGCCTTGCACGGCAGTATACAGCTGCAAAACAGCCATGCTATGGTGCCCTTGCAATTCGGAACAGTGGATCCGCGATTGCTGGCACGTCCTCGTACAAGTGCCTTTTCAGCCCCCCCCTCCATCTGCTATATAATTCAGACGCGTGGCGGTGTAGCTCAGTTGGTAGAGCAGCGGACTCATAAGCCGCGGGTCACCCGTTCAATCCGGGTCACCGCCACCATCAAATCCTCGCCGGATTCCAACGGCTTATCACCCACCTGCTCTTCTTCCTTCTTTCCCTCCACCTCCTGGGTGTAGATCAGCATAAGTCGAATGCTGTGGACGAGATGGAATGCAGTCATGAACATGCTTTCGGTTCAAGAGGTGCGGATACGTGAGGGACCAACTGGCTGGGAGAGTGTAAGGGCGACAGTCTCGGCGGTCAGACTGAAGAAAGACCAATACCGCATGTTAAATCCTGCGGTCTTGCTGTGAGTAGAACAGCCACAGAAGTAACGACTCCAACTTTTCTCATCGAGGTGGTCACGCACGAACGGAAGGGGTCGCTGAAGCGCTCCCCTTGTGTGCGGCTGCTCCGCGGCGGAGCTTCATAGACGTCCGAAGCCTTGGCACCCACCCTCAAACAACTCGAACCAGGACAGGTCGACATCGAATACGTTGAGGCTGTACCCCCGGCTTAGGGAGGAGGGTCGCGTCAACCACTCTACAGTAAAGTACCATAGGTCAGCCGTCCAGCTGGCCGTATCCGCGCGGGCCAGCGTCCAGACAGGCGCATCCCGCCGATCGGCGGAGGCTCGAACGCCCACAGCGTTGTCTCATGCTTCGCGTCCTCCGCTCTTGGTGAGGCAGCGTTGAAATTGCTCCAGCCCCCGTCGCAAATACCCCGGATCGTCGTAGATGCGTGCCAGCACGATGGACCCCTCAATGCAGACAAGGAACTGCTCCGCCAAGTCGGCTGCGGGAACCTCTGTCGTCGCGAAGGGACTGAGCAGGTCCGCAAGCAACCCCCGTAGCTCGCTCGTTCGCTTCTTGAGTGCATTCGATATGACGCGACTCGATCCGCCTCGGTCAGCCGCGAGGTTGGCTAGCAGGCATCCGGTTGCCCATAAGTCTGTGGCAATACGAGACGCATGCTCCAAGAAGCCGTTTGCCCGCTGAAGTGGATTGGCTTCGCGAGCATAGCGCCCGGCAGCCAAGCGCCCCACTCGATCTTCGTAGTAGCTGTCCAAAACCGCGAGGCCGAGGGACTCTTTGCTGTCAAAGAAGTGGTAGAAGCTGCCTTTGCTCAACCCCGCCATGCGTATTACCTCATCGACAGGTGTCGCGGAATAACCGTCCCTGAGCATCAGCTTCTCAGCGGTGCGGAGGATCTTCTCGCGAGTGCCCCTGCGACCTGTTGGGCTCGCGGAACCGGGTACGCCTGTCTTGTTCGTTGTGCTCTTCATTATCACCACACGTAGTGGGGACAGCGTTCGCCAAATACGAAGCGCATCGCATCCCAGGCGTCGATCACCAAAGACATTGTGTTGGTAATGATGAGCATGATGAGCCACACATGGAACGCAGTTTCATCCTCGGGGAGCGTGCCAAGACGCAGGACCATCCACGCTAGCATGGGCACCCAGAGGACATGCGTCACTCCGAGTAGCCGGATGAAGCGCCTGTGCTGGTAGATCAGGGCTTGGGCCAGTACAGCTACCCCTACGGCTCCCAGTGCAACTTGGGCCTCAATGTGCGAGGTAAACAACAGGCACGCCGAGTTGACGGCAATAAGCCACGCGCCCCAGACTCGCTGCACGGGACGGAAGCGAATCAAAACAATCCCGAAGAGTTCAAGGACTGACTGCCAGATACTGATTCGAACGGCGTGACTCGTCATAGTGGTCCCTCCGTCGCAAGGATGGAAGTCGATACGGCTACTAGACTATATAGTCTAGACCATATAGTCAAGCACTGAAACTCAATGCCTATCCGAGCGACTGGTCGACGGGCCGACCGACGGCACACGCTCCCTCCACGCCGTCCCCAGTCCTGGCAATTACAGGGCAGGAGCGCGCCTTATTGCCGGAAGGGCATCAATGGCTGGCGGTCGGGTGCAGTTTTAGGGTTTCAAAAACTGGTGCGGTGGCCAGGTCCAATGTGACGAGGCGACGATAGTGGCTTTCAGTACGAGGGGAGCCCACCTATGAGTGTATCCTGGGTCCAGGCGTGCGGGATGGGTGCCCCCTCAGGCTGCTTCTATCCGGTGCTCTTGTGGCAAGTACAAGGCTTTGCATGGGAGGGGTTAAATACATCGGATATAGATTCATACGCCACGAATCACCCGCTGAACCCGGGTTACCGCCACCACACTTTGTCGGCGAGTACCGGCCATGCCAACTTACAGCCGGTCTCTGATGTTCATGAAAAGAATCCCACCCGCCCTGCTCACCGCCGCATCTACTCACAGCAGCCGTTCGCAAATTCCTGTCGCTGAAGTGCAGCACCTAGGCACATAGGACACAGCGGCGCAGACGACCCGTGGCTTTCATGGTGTTGGCGATATCCGGGTGGCATCGTACGTCCGCAGTCCGAACAATAAATGTCAGGCACAGTACAGTTGTGATTGTTGAATGTGTTCATGGCTCGCTCTCCTCTTGTTCTCGCGCACCGATCGCGGTGAAGCCATCGTCCAGCCTCCACCCCCGCTGTCTCGTCTCCACATGACTTGCCACCACGAACGGCGCCGAGGCGAGTCGCTTCGCCCGGAGCTGATCACCGCTTCGAGTTTGTGGACGTGGTGTTGCAATGCCTTGACCCTTCGTTCGAGCGTCACTACCTGGTGTTCCAAATTTGCAGCCGTGAGCATGAGGAGCCCCCTTTCTACATACAATGTCGAATGACGCCGACAACGATCCCTTCGATACGGAAATCATCCGCTGACGACACAATGATCGGGTCCATGGCTTGATTGGCCGGATGCAGCTCGACATTTCCTCTCTTCTGAATAAACGTCTTGACCGTAACTTCGCGATTCAGTGACGCAACGACCGTTTGACCGCTCCTGGCGGTCGCCTGTTTTTTCACCACGACCAAATCGCCGGGCAAGATCCCCTCGTCCTGCATCGATTGCCCTTTCACCCGAAGCGCGTAGGTGCCGCCCGCCCTGATCATGCCCTGTGGGACTTCAACGAACTCAGATTGGGGTATCGGCTCGATCGGTCGACCTGCTGCCACGATCCCGGACATGGGAAGGGCCGTTTTTTCGGCTAATTTTTGGAGGAGTACTGCCACCACCCCGGGGATACGCCTCGTGCCACATTCGTACCGAGTGACGGTCATGCGGGTTGTACGGAGTTCTTGGGCAAGCTGGTCCTGGGTAAGGCCAAGTGCAAGTCGTTGTCGTTTCAGTTCATCCGGCCGCATGTATCCAATGGTTACATACCGGAGGTCCAGAGTCAAGACCCTGAGTCAAAAATCTGCGTGCTACACTTCTGTTTCAAAGGGAATCGGCCGCCACAGCCACTTTAAGGAGATTCACGCGTGGCTCGAGAAAACTCATCCACCCCCCACCCGCACCTCGCACGGCGATGCACAGCGGCGGCCGTAGCCCTCTTTTCCATCTTCGTCTGGTTCACGATCTATTCCGCTCTATGGCAAGCCCAGGTCGCCCGCCATTGGCTCCATCATGCCATCCTCCTGCTCGGCGGCATTGCCGCACTCGTGCTTCCCTGCCTCGCAATCTGGCTGTTGGCCCAGGGATACGACCGCATCCGACACTATCGCGGCTACTAACGCGCTCCCTCCTCGTCCCTGTCGACGGTTCACCGACCTCTCAGCCCACCTTTTGTCCCGCATCCAGTGCAGCGCTCATTCATGTCGACCCCTGCGCCGCCCACATGAGCATTTGGTGATAATTCTTGACTAAGTAAATCAAGTTTATGTACTATTCGATCCGCTCGTGTTTGTGTAACCGCTCTTCCCTGGCAAAGCCGCGGTGCGCTAGTCGACGGCTCGCCTTGTCCTTCATGGAGCACAGGTCATGACTGACTACGACGACGGCCCATCGCAAACACACCCAATCGTCGGATCTGAACGCACGGGCCATGACGATCGCATTTGGCACATCCTCAAAGCGCTCGAGGGGTTGCGCTTCGGCTCTGTAGAGATCGTGGTCCACAATTCCCGTATCGTGCAAATCGCCCGCAACGAGAAATGGCGTTTCTCCCCATGAAATCGATCGTGCTCGCCCCCCTCCTCTGCTGTTGTCGCTAATACCTGGTTCGAGGCCATCTCACGTGAAGGAGCCATACATGCTCGCCAATTGATCATTCGAGCTGACCGGACGACCGGAAGTTCCCATGTTCAGGTTAGGGAGGACCACCGACATGAGAGCTTCCGGTCGTATTGTTCTTATCATCCTGAGCCTCATCGGGCTCAATCGTGTTCAGGCCGTGCATGCGGTGGAGGAAGGAGAATTCGTCCAGAAGGACGGCCGTTGGGAGTACTACTCCAACGAGGATCCCGGCCTCAAATATCTGTATCTCAAAGGAATCATCACGGAAGACGAATACCGCAAGGGACTGGCCACGCTCGAAACCCGCGAACGTTTGTCCAAACCGAACTTTCACATCGATGTGAACAACGGCCTGAACATTCGGGTGGGATCGAAATTTCTCCTGAAACTCCGGATGCTGATCCAAGCCCGATTCACTCATCATGCTTACAACGAGGCATGGGGAACGATCGGGGAAGTGAAAAACAATCCGGAAGTCCTCGGGGGGCAGGTTGAGTTCCGATCCGTCAAAAAGCAGGACGACACCAACACATTTCAAATGCGTCGCGTCCAATTTCAATTTCTCGGATACGCCTTCGACCCGGACTTCCGCTACAACGTGTCCTTTGCGTTCGACCAACGTGCGGAGACCGACCAGGAAGGCAGTAATGGACGAGGCACCCTCCTCGATGCGTACGTGTCATCCTGGCACCTTCCCTACGCAACCGTTCAACTGGGGCAGCAGCGCGTCTGGTTCAACCGGGCACTCATCACTTCAGTGGCGACGCAATCCTTTTCAGACGAAATGATCGTTCAACAGGCTTTCGCGGCAAACGCCATCAACAAGCGGGATATTGGCCTGGCCATCATGAGTGACGAAACTCTGTATCGCTTCAACTATGCAATTGGAATGTTCGGCGGCTTGGGCCCAGGTCTGACGGACGAAAGCGCCGCTGTCAGTCAGGCCGTACCTGGAGCGGATGCCGCTCAGGCCAGAACCTACAATTGGAATACCCGCTTTTCGAACTCCGAGCTGATGTACACGGCACGATTCTTATGGAATATCTCGGGACGTCCCGGATACGGCCAGGGCGATATTCAAGAGTCACGTGTTCCGCAAATCGCCTTGGCCTATGGCTATGCCTACAACCCGCAATTGAATCTGCTGACTTCCATTCGTTCCGACATCGTCCTCCGCGCGTTGCGCCAGCGGGTGGCCGCCAGCTTTAATGGTCGCCTTCTGGGAGGTGGCAGCTGGGATTTGCAGACGCACGAAGTCGACTTCATTGCCAAATACCGAGGGTGGTCCTTCCAGGCTGAGGGCTATTATCGGCATCAGAAGGTCACCCATGACTCTGGTGTCATCGCCTTTCAGCCTAGCACCGCGCCGGTGGGAGAACAGAAGGATACTGGTCAGGCCTGGGGCTGGTACGTGCAGGTGGGCAAGTATGTCATTCCCCGCAAACTGGAAATCGCTGCCCGCTACGGCGTGATGGACCCGGCCACACGGGAGGTGGACGACCTCATCAAGGAAGCCGGCATCGCTGCCAGCTATAGCTTCGATGGCACGTACAATAATCGGCTCATTCTGGATTATGCCAACATCACGATGGGAACCGGCGGCTTTACCCCTCATCGGACGATCTTTGATCAATTGCCCGGGGCGGGTCGTGATCTGATCGAAAACCGGTTCTCGGTTCAGTACCAATTTTTCTTTTAACTCGGAAAGGAGAGAGACACATGTCGCACCGCGGTGGGAAGGTGAGAATAATTCTCTTCGCCAGCCTGCTGATGCTGAGCATGGGGACGGCCACACCCGTTTGGGCACAGCCGGAGCCTCTGACGATTGCGGCGGCCAATAGCCTCCGCGATGCGTTTCGTAAAATATTGCCGCTCTTCGAGACCCAACATCCTGAGTTTGCCGTCCGCGTCGTCTATGGGCCTTCACAAACCCTGCGCGCACAGATTGAACAGGGTGCACCCGTGGATGTGTTTCTTCCGTCGTCGGTCGAAGAAATCAATCGATTGGAACAGAAGGGGCTCGTGATTGGAGGGAGCAGGCGCGTCTATGCCTCCACGTCGTTGACATTCATCACCAGCATCGCACTGCCGACCCCGGAGCGCTCGATCGGGGACCTCAAGACCATGGATTTCCGCCGGATCGCTATTGGCGACCCTAAGACATCTTCGGTGGGACGAGTCGCGGCACAGTTTCTGAAGTTGCGGGGGCTCGAACCAAAACGCGGATCGCAGTATGTGTACGGACAACACTCACGGGCCGTCGTCGATCTAGTGGCCAGCGGGGAAGCGGATGTAGGGATCGTATACCGGACTGATGCCGTGCCACATGCGAAAATCCGTGTGCTCGACATCATGCCAGCGGACCCTTTCCCGTCGGTGCACTATGGGGTCGCCGCGGTGTGGACCGCCAAAAACGTCTCCGGCGCCGAAACTTTCATGAAATTTCTGATCACACCGCACGTTCAGAGTGTCTTACAAGAGTTTGGATTTGACCCGGTGAAGGGTGAGGCCGGGAAGGCACAGCATCAGGAGGTGAGCCCATGAACGACCAGAGATGGCCACGCTCGCATCGATACTATCAAAGGATTGTTCGCACGACGATTGCCCTCGTGGGATTGATTCTTGCCGCCGGTTGCGCAACCCCAGCCAGTCCGCCTCACCGATCTGTCTACGAGTCGGGATTGAATCGGGTTCTGCTGGAACCCGACCCTGATTCGGTTTCCAATACGCACCCGGCCGCCCTGACGCCCACCGAGATCGGCACCCTCCTTCGGGGAATCCGAACGTGGGAGCAGCGCAATTTCATTCACCGTTGGGTCGTCGGTCCGGCGGACCGCAAGCGCGCCTTTCGCGACGAAGAAATCGCGTTACTCGCCCAGGCTCTCTCAAAGGCGCTCGCCCAAGCAACACCGTCTGAACGTGTGTACTTTCACTTGAGCCATGCAACCGAGTATGGCGAACAAGAAACGACTACGGGATGGCTCTCGATTCGTGACCCCCTATTGTACCTCTCGTTGAGTGAAGCGCACGACCGCCACGGCCCGGCGCCGGACATCAGCAAGTATGACCGCCAGATGCCGAACGTTCCGGAAGTCTCAGCGGCCTTTGACGTCACCTTCGAGCCGGAAGCCTATCTGGCCCGGGTCCGCTCCGCAGGAAACATCTTTGCCCTCGACCAGAGAGAAGAATTACAGATCCGATATCGAGCCGCACTGGAAGCGATGCCCGTACAACCCGGACTGGCTCACGATCCGGATGTGAACACCCGAGCAGCGCCCTAGTCAATTGACTCTATGCATCTTATTCGCGTACTGTCCACCGCCACTTCACGACCGAGCGTCGTTTCTGAGTCCAAGAGGCGTCGAGGTGCGATCCTCATGCAAATCGAGCTCGGCGCTGCTCGTAAGTCATTTCCCTGAATGTTCCGCGCGACTCGGCGCACAGACTAGTGGGAGATGAGATGGATCGCGCCCGCCTTGATGGCCGCCTGAACCGACATCCCCGGTTTAAGACCGAGTTCAAGTAACGCGGACCGAGTGATGAGCGCCGTGAGCAAAAAGCCACAATCGATTTGGACTCGGGCCAAGGCACCAACCGATTGCAAATGCGCCACCGTACCGATCACATGGTTACGCGCGCTGGTTGGACCCTGCCCCGCGAGCTCCAGCATGACGTCCTCCGCCCTGATGCACACGAACACGTCGGGTCCCCGCTGTTCGGTGGCGATCGCCGTGAGCCGCTGGCCCTGAACCTCGACCGTCACGAGTCCATCAGCCTCTCCGATTATTTGCCCCGGTAGCACCGTCTCAACTCCCACGACGCGCGCGACTTCCTGATCCACGGGATGGCTGAAGACGCTCTGGGGGCTCCCCTGTTGAACAAACCGACCATGGCTCATCACCGCCATGTGGTCGCCCAAGGCGAGAGCCTCAGCCCAATCGTGTGTCACCACGATGGCCGGAATCGCAAGCTTGTGAAGCAGGTTCCTCAACTCAACGCACACGCGAGCGCGCATCGGCCCATCCAGCGCGGACAGTGGCTCATCGAGGAGAAGAAGCCGAGGATGACGAACGATGGCCCGAGCCAGCGCCACCCGTTGTTGCTGCCCTCCGGAGAGTTCGCTCGGGCGGCGGTCGGCGAGATCCTCGATGTGCAGGAGTTTCAACGTATCAGCAACGCGAATCCCCCGTTCACGCTTTGTCACGTCGCCTAATCCAAACTCCAAGTTTCTGGCCACGGAACAATGTGGGAACAAGGAATAGTCCTGCGACATGAACCCCAATCCACGTTTTTGTGGCGGGACAAGAAGCCCGCGCTTGGCATCGAACCAACTCTCGCCGTCGAATCCTATGTTCCCTTCGTCGGGCCGTTCCAAGCCGGCTACGCATCTCAGCACCGTGGTTTTTCCAGATCCGGAGGGGCCAAAGAGAATGAGGACGGATGGAGGCGTCAGCGAGACCTGCAGCCGAGCGTCGATGGTCAGTCGCTCACGGAAGGACTTCCGAAAATCGAGCGTTATTTCTGCGGCCATGCCGCCCACATTCTTCGATTGAGGCCATACACTCCGAGCAGGACGAGATAGGAAATCGCCAAGAGGAAGGCCGCGGTCGTCGCCGCGGCTGAATAGTTCAAGGACTGCACGTCGTCATAGATCTCGATCGAAACGGTCCGCGTGATCCCCTCGATGTTTCCCCCGACCATTAGGACTACACCAAACTCACCGAGTGTGTGCGCGAAGCTCAAAACGAAGCCCGTGACGAGCCCGGCGGTGGAGAGCGGCAATACCAGCTTCACGAACGTGGCCAGCTTCGAGACGCCAAGAGTCCAGGATGCCTCGATCAATCGCCGATCGACTTGTTCAAATGCAGACGCAAAGGGTTGCACCGCGAAGGGGAGACTGTATAGGACCGAGGCAAACAAGAGTCCTTCGAACGTAAAGGGAAGCGGATGACCGACAATCTGCTCGTAGAACCGACCGAGGGGACTTTGGGGACCGATGGCCACCAGGATGTAAAACCCCAGGACAGTCGGAGGCAGCACCAGTGGCAGCGCGACGACCGACTCGACCAGGAACGTCCAACGACGGCGCGAGAAGGTAAGCCAATACGCGAGCGGCAATCCGATCAGCATCAAGATCGACGCCGTCAAGACCGCCAGTTCAAGGGTGAGACGAATGGCCGACCAATTCACGCGCCTACACCTCCACGAGCCGACAGGCCGGAAGCGTGCCATCCTAGAAAGGCGCTTCCGGCCTTGTCAACGGCGGGGGTTACTTTCCGATCATCACTTCCGTGGCCTTGATCGCAACCGTGACGGCATCGCCATTCTTTAACCCCATGCTCTTTACCGATCCCTCCGTGATGGCCGAGACGAATTCCAGATTCCCGACCTTCACCGTGATCTCGGCCATGGCCTGCCCCTCGGTGATCTTGCTGACAGTCCCTTGAAACTGATTGCGTGCGCTGAGTTTCACGGATTCCTCCCTTGTATAATTGCGCCAAGAACAGCCTGAGTCCACGACTCCCCGACCGTTGCCGGGGTAGTGACGCGCTATTTACATTCGAACTGAATTCCCCATTTTCTCCCAATGCTCTCGTCCTCAGTCCCTTCATAGATGCCCAACATGCTGGTATATCCGCGCGTCTCCCCTTCCCGGACGATTCTGAACCCCCTCGGGCATTTCTGGTCGATCCGGGCCATCGCCTCTTTGCGATATCGCGACATGACGGGTCCGCCGCGATCATCCTTAAATGAATAGGCCACGACGCCTCCGGTCGAATCCTCTCGGACCATCTGCACGGCCTGGGAGCACCCGAGCACGAACGACAGTACAACGGCTATTCCCGCCATGGCTGAACGGTATGCACTGCCGACCATACAGCTCGCGTCGGGTATTCGGTCGATCATGGTCTAAGACGGCAGCACGAATCCGTATCGCTTCATGATAGTTTGTCCCTCTTCGCTACGAAGAAAGTCGAGAAAGGCCTTCGCCCCGTCCTGGTTCGTACTGCTCTTGAGCACGACCACCCCCTGTTCGAGAGGCGGATGCGCATTGGTCGGAATCTCCCAGTACTTGCCGCGTTCCTTCATCGCCGGAGCCAACGCCAAGGACAGTGCAATGATTCCGATGTCAGCAGCCCGAGACTGTACGAACTGAGCCGTCTGGGAGATGTTCTCGCCGAGCACCAGCTTATCACTGACACGCTCGCGCAGCTTGAAATGCTCGAGCGCGCCGACGGCCGCACGGCCGTACGGCGCATGTTTGGGATTGGCGATGGCGATTTTACGCACCGACGGATCGAGCAGCACCTGTATACCCTGTGTCTCCACGGCAAGCGGCGATTGCGAGGGAGCCCATACGACAATGCGCCCGATCGCATATCGATACAAAGTGCCCGGTACGGTGAGCCCCGCTTCCTCCAACTTCCTTGGGTAGGCGATATCGGCAGAGAAGTACACATCGAACGGGGCTCCGTTCCTAATCTGCGAGTAAAAATTCCCTGAGGAACCCAGACTGAGCTTCACGTGTCCGCCGGCCTTCTTCTCGTAAGCTCCCACCAGTTCCTTGAAGGCAAAATTCAGGTCGGACGCCGCTGCAATCGTGAGATCGCCGGCGGCCGCCGCCCATGGACAGGCCGTCACTGAGACCAGCAGCGCGATAATGAGCCGGCACCACTTGAACGGCGCCCCCCATGTTGTTAGAACCTTCATACAGTCCTCCATCCTGCATCCCCACACGGCATACCGATTGTTTTACGCTAGCACCGGCTCCGCCGCTACTCAATCCACCATTCTTCTTCACCTGCACTGGGCAGGTTCCACCTGACGTACGCTAGGTGGATTCATTCCTTACCATCGTGATGGCGACCAGGTGCTACATCCTCGAAGCCTTGCTCGTAGCATCCGTGAGATGCAAGAGTTGGCAGGGAACAGGTTCGGCTCCGATTGTGCAAGGATCGATGTGCGCCTCCCACACCCCGACTTGGATGCGAAGGAACCTACCCGGCGTCCACTTCACCGACCGACAGTCGGTCGACAGCACGTGGGCCGCGATCAACGTGGCCCCCAGATCCAGCGACAGCAAATAACCTTTCTCCAATTGCTGAACGGCGCCTAGACGAGCCTGTAGCCATACATGGGCGTCCCACTGAGGGTGCCAGAGGCGCGAGCGCATGCCCGCATCTTGCAAAGCACCACGATGAGGCAGGAAGTGCAGCCCGATCCGAGACGGATCAACCACAAGGTTCACGATGTCCCAGGTGCGCAGGCTCGCGCACGAATCCTCAACCGGATAGGATTTCCGTAATACAATGTCATCACCTTGGACCTTGACGCTCACATGCACCCGCGTGCCGTCACGTTCGACCAGCACGACGCGCCCCAGCCAGCGATTCCATCGGCGCCTTCCCTGCCGGAACGTGCCGGGTTCAATGGAGATAGCCTCATCAGAAATCTGTACCGTCGCGCCCTGACCGACCTGACAGGGCAGACCGTCATCGACATCTGCCGGTCGCCGCACGCGGACACGTGTTTGACGTCCGACCCGCAGGCGAATGGCGATCCGCGTTAATCCGCGATGGACCAATTCCACCTCTCCATGCAACACGCTCACGCGATCGGACATCGACGATCGGCGCATCGACGTGCCTGCTGGATCCTTCTGCTCATTGGTCGGCGTCCGTGGTTCTGTGTTCATGCTGTGTCTCCTTTCCGGATGGGTGCTATCTCAGAAAAACAATTGATATTGCACGCGAATGAGGTTCTCGATCAGCGTGCCTCCCTGTGCATCGAGCGGGATGGTCCCGGATTGCGGTGGCAGCGGCGCGCTCCGTCCGATCGCATATCCACCGGTGCCCATTGCGATGTTACTGTAGGTCACCATGATCTGGTGGTCATACGTGCCGTTGAGGAACCAGTTGAGCGACAAGTCCACTTGCTTGACCAGGTCGTCAGCCGAATTCGTGTCCGGGTCCCAATAGGCATAACGGCCGGCGACCTCCAGATAGCGAGGGATCAAATAGTACCCGCTCTGCACATACCACCCAGTCGAGTTGCCTAGGAGACCCGGCGCCGTGAGCGTGCAGGTCGTATTCATGCACGGCAGCCCCTTTTCGTGCCGGGTCGTATTCTTGAAGTACCATTCTGCTTGCAGAGAGAACCCTCGATACTTGAACACACCATCAAACGCATAGGTCAGGTAATCCATGATCCCCCACCCAAGTTGCCGCCCGTTACCGAAGTTGGCGAGTTGGCGTCGGAAATTCAGGTTGGCGAGGTCGGTGCCGATATACGAACTATTGGAACTGGCGTTCACTTGCGGGTTATAGGCAATGCCCCCGCCCACTGCCAATTGTGGCGTCTCGGAGTATACTTGATCGCCCTCGCCGTACCCGGGGCGTCCGAGCACGTTCCAGTTCAAGCGGGCCGTGTACATAAGCTGATTGACATCGTTACGAAGGTTGGCGTTGATGTTTCGCTGGGGCGCGGGACAACTGGCTGGAGACGGAAACGGATTTTGCCCGGTCGTCCCGCCCGGGCACCCCTCTGTCGGTTGTTCGCTGAAGAATCCGCCGAAACGGTTGAAGCTTGGACCGGCGCCGTTGAAAATGCCGAGATAATAGTTGACCGGATAAATCTCTTCATCGTTCATGATCGTGATGCCGATATCGCGACGATCCAACCCACTAGCCGTAAACGCGTCTTGGACCAAGGCGCGTTCCGCGAATTGCATCGAAGCCGTGGAATTGATCTGCGACCGGTTGAAAAACACCTTGTATTGTCCAAGCTGAATATTGAAGAGTGGGAAGTGTGAACTCATGAACGCGAAATCCAGTAGGCGCACCGCCCCGGGAGACTGGGAATTTTCGGCCGTCTCGCCGGCCAACTGGATGTAATATTTGAAATCCGGATTGAACAGATGGCCCATGAAATAGAGCCGTGCGCGACGAACGTTGAACGAGGATCCGTACTCGTCCGAACGATTCGCGCGATAGTCGCCAAAGACGCCCAGTAACTCGGGAAAATTTTTGGCATCGCCGGGGTTCCGATAGGCTTCATTGCGGATGCGCTGGGTGTACCGCAATTGGGCACGGAAGCGAATCTTTAGAAAGAAGGCATTGTCGTTCATCGAGAGGTTGAAGCCGCGGTCGTACCACCCTCTAAAGCTCGGCGTCAGGGCATAGGCCCGTTCCTCCGAGGCCTGCTGAACCTTTTCATATTCCTCCTGAGTGATCAAACCTTGCTTGACGGCACGCTCCAAGAGCAGTTGAACCGCCGGATCCGTATTTTCTACGAATACATGCTCCCCATCCTTTTCGACGAGACGGCCTGATTGGCCGGCCGATACGGGGGTAATTCCTCCCGCCGCCACCACAGCGGCCAGCAGCAGCACGCTGGAAACCCACACGACTCCCCGACGCCCGTCACTCCCGTCCATAGTTCCTCCCCGTTTAGTCGCACCCTGTCGGGTAAGATGGTGACAATCGGTGCGTCTAGTTGGCCGCGCCGCCCATATTTGCCTGAAGGAATGCCTTGTACTTGAGGACCGGGGCGTCGAACCCCGGTTGTTTGCCCCAAAACCGTCCAGGCTCGAAGTACAGCAAGTAGTCTCGTTTGGGCGGAGGGACCGTCGCGTAGTTGACATCGTAGGTTTCAATTCGATGTTTCGGGACCATCACGTGAAAGTACTGAACCTCGAGGTGAAGCAAATCATCCCGAATCGCGAGCCAGCCGGCCGTGACATCTCTTTCCTCCGCGGGATTGTGGCCCGGTGCCCGCAGTTCGAATGCCACCCGTTCTTGCGGCTTCGCTTTGCCGAGCGCATCCGCCAAGGAGCCGGCCAAAATCGCCAACTCATCGTCATGGAACAGCTTTTTCGGAGGCTGCTCCTCGGCAAACCACCGGAGCGGAAGCTGTTGCTGCTCCCGAAGTGAAAAACCTTGAAGAATCGAATGGATGTCCTGAGTAGTCAGCAATGCGGGATGCGTATATGTTGTCCCGTCCACTTCGTGTTGCAGTTTGACGATCGCCCGCTGGTCCTCATGAATCACCTTCGTGGTAAAAGGCATCCTGGCGCAGCCCCACCCACCTGCCAGCAAGGCTGCTACCAAAGCAGCCACAGCCGAAACCCGTAACGGCGTACCGGTCGACAGATGCCCCATCTCTCGCTCCTTCCGTAAGTAATTCATCATGATTAACTTATAGTCTTGTATACTTGACACACATCATAAAAAAATTGCTCACTCCTTTTGAGGAGTTGCGACCAGGTTCTTGATACCGGATGGGGCCGCGTACCCTGTCAGCCGGACGCATTGCTGTCCCTCGGAGGATTGGACATAGGCCAGAAAATCTTTGCATAGTGCTCGGTTCGGACAGTAGCGCTCCATTGCCATGGAATGGACGATTGGCCGATAACCCCGGTCAGCGACCGCCGCGATCCGGACGCGTTCCTGCTCCTTGACGGCCTGATGCATGTAGATGATCCCCGCGTCGGCATCCCCCCGTAGCATGTGGTCCAATACGCCTCGAAAATCACTGGCCTCGTGAAGCGCGACCTTCCCTCTAATTCCATAGGCATCCAAGATCCCCTGCGTCTGGGCGCCCAAGTTCGTCCGCTCCGGATCCGCAATCGCAACCCGAAGGTGTTTGGATTGAACGAGGGATTCAAAGGAATTGGGAGCGTCCACCAATGATTCCGGCACGACGAGCACCACCCGCTCTTCTGCGTACTCGTGCTTGGTCCCGGGCAGCACATAATACTTCGATTCGAGTCTGGCGATCAGTTCGTCTCCACCGGGAGCCACGAGATGGATCGGCCCCTTCTCGATGCCAAATTTCCCGGATGGACTATTTTGCATGCCCGCGATCATCCCCCTCAGTTTAAGGCCATTGTCGAAATGGAGACGTACATGAACCTGGGGATGGGTCTGTTCATAGCCCTCAGCAAGCGCCCTGAGCGGAGCGGTCAGGCTCGGCGAGGCCGCGATCACCAGCGTCTCCCGCTCGGCTGCGAAGGGCATTCCACTCCACAAGGTCACGATCACAAGTTGGACCGCAAGCGATACTGTGAGCCCATTGCGCTTCATCGTTGGGTTCCTCCGTCTTTCAACGTCACACTGAGATGGCTGTTTTATCAAGCCGCCCTTTCTCAGACAGGGTCCAGAGCTTCCCCGTCTCCCGCGTATCGTACCCCCCGAGCGCCTCAATCTCCGATCTGAAGGGACGGCTGACAATGGTATCGAGCAATTGACGCATGGAGGGATGCGTGTTCAAGAATGCATTCGGTATGACGAGATCGTACCGCTCGGCCTGCAGCGGGATGAAGTCGAGTTGAAACGCGGCGGCCGCCGCACCCACACCGACCCCGACGTCCGCCACCCCATCCGCGACGGCCCGAGCCACGGCAAAGTGAGATCCGAGATGCGAGCGATAGCCCGCAACCTGCGTCGGTTTGATGCCTGCGTCAGCCAGCTGTTGATCGAGGAGGAGCCGCGCGCCGGCGCCGGCCTCGCGGTTCACGAATCTCACGTCCTTCCGCGCCAAATCGCCGGCTTGACGAATATGCTTCGGATTGCCGCGGCGGACCAGCCACCCCTGCTCCCAGGAGGCAAACGTCACGACCGCGTACCGCTTTGGATCGAGACGTTGTCGGAGGTACGGCAAATTCGATTCCCCGGTCTTTCGGTCCACGACGTGCACTCCGGCAACGTGGACCTCGCCCCGTTTCAACGCCTCGACGGCGGCCGAACTTCCCGCCATCCATCCCACGACCGAGGCCCCATGCTGGCGGCGCCGCAAATGATCTCCCGCCAGGAACACGGCGGGATCGCATCCAGCGACGGCGATTTCCTCTCGAATGGCCGACCACTCACGCCACAACCGCACCCGCACCCGTGGATGTCCATATTTCGAGCTTCGCGAGGTCACTCCCGACACGACGCCATCTGCCGGAATCGTATAGGTGAGGACTTCGCCCAGTTGTGTGAGAGGCCTCACGATCACGGATTCGCCGACCTGCGTCACTTTGACACGCTGATGAAGAATCGATGGCGACTCGACGCCATCCCCTCCGACGACGTCGCCCTCGATTTCTTCGCCGCTCGTCAACAAACTGAAGATGTCTTCAATACGGCAGTGCAGGACACCGGCCAATCGAAGCGCTACCGCTGTGGTCGGCAAATATTGATTGCCTTCGATCGCGCACACGGCTTGGCGGGTGATCCCCGAGCGCTTCGCCAATTCCGTCTGCGACAGACCCCGCGCCATCCGCACGTGGCGCAGCCGATTCTCAATGTTTTCTGCCGGCTCCGCTCGGCCTCGTTCACTCATGACATGGCCATATACCTGTATACTTGATGATCTGTCAAGTATAGATGAACCATATCCTCTGAATCGGAAGGCAGGGCTGCGAACGGAACCTCACGCCGATGCGGATTAGGGGCAGGGATTGGCGGCCATGAGCTCGAGCAGACTGGCTTGCATATCCGCCAGAACGTCGGTTCGACTAGGATCAAAGGTCAGATACCCGATGAAACTATGACCCCCTGAATACATCGGCGTCAGCAAGGGGAGGAGCATCGGCCCCCAACTCGTATTAGCCGGAAGCGTCGATGGGAAAGTTAGCCGAATCGCGTTGATCAAGCTATCCCCCGACGAAGTGCGGTAACGGCCATCGCCTTTCACTATCGAAGCGGGAGTGGCCACGCCGACGATTTTTAGTGACCCTGCAGCCGGGATGGGTTGCGGCCCGGTATACACCAAATCGACTGCGGCATTCGTATAGAGATTGCCTTGCGAATGCGGGACCACGAGCACGCGCCGGCAGGAAGGCGGAAGAATCTCTTGGCGGTAGCGAGCGGCATGTTGGTCAATGGCCGACTGGTCAATTTGGCTCGCGCTGGCCACCCGCTGCTGGAGTTCTCCGAGAAGAGGTGCGAACACCACCGCGCTGTGCAATCCCTGCCAGAACGCCGTGGGCGAGAGACCAACGCGCTGCTGCCCGGCCTCGGCAAAATCCCCCATCTCCCCATCCGTCGGGTTGTAATTCAATTGAAATTCATAACAAACGGCTTGCAACTCCGCGGGGAATCCGGATAGCCTACTGAGGAATTCCCTCTCCAAGTAGCCGGCATTGACACGCGCCTCATCCAGGGTCGTCGTCACACCGTTCACATAAAACACCTCGATTCTGGAAGCAGAGGGGTTGCTGCAAGCCACTTGTGCCGTCACCTGGCCCGCCGCAAGAGACGGCCAAGGCAACAGCAGTACGGCCAATCCACACAGCATCCGGGAGAACGTTCGCACCGCCGTCGGTACGGTCAGGATGTGGTGCATGCGGACAACCATCGATCGGCCGGCAGAAGCGACGGTGTATTCGCCTTCACTTGGCCATCGGCCTGCAGATAGGCCTTCGTCCGTGCATCTGTGTCGAGGATTCGCGAGCGCAGGTCGCTGAACACCGCTGGAAAGTCATTCGGCCGTCGGGCCATCACGCACTCGATCGCCCGGAACCGCTCGATGGCGTGCGTAAGCGAGAGGACGGCATTGTCAGCGTCGAGCATCGCGCCTTGCACGGCCCGTCCGTATTGGCGGAGGGCCGTTCGAGTTCCCGCGTCCGCGTATGTCTGATCGATATAGGCGTCAATGTCGTCCCGTACTCCATTCCTGTCAGAGTCGGCTCCGGCCACGCTCGTTAGCCCTGCCTCCGGGGAAGTGGCAGTTCCATCGCTGCATCCGGACATGTCCAGGGGGACCAAGCCGAATAGGCAGATCGTGACGCCTACCCGAATCGTGATTGACCGCACACCGTTTCCCACCCAGGCCTCGCGAGCGCTCAGGATACCCGAGGAGACTGTACACTTCCGACTTTCTGCCTTTCAAGAAAGTAAGAAAGACGTACAATTTCAAAGTGTTGCGAGCCGCTCTCCGTTACCAGCCGGTGAGTTTACTCCTTAGCCGTTGTACGACAAAATCGCAATCCCATTAGCCCTGAGAGACATTCAATACTTTCACATCGAAGTGTAACGTCTTTCCTGCCAGGGGATGATTAAAGTCAAGTATGATCTTCTCCCCTTTCACCTCAGCCACCCTCGGGAAGACCTCTTTGCCCTCTTGCGTCTTACCCTGCAATTGTGCCCCTACCTTTCTCGCTGTTTCAGGAACCAGTTCCTTGTCCACCTCACGGAACGCTTCTGGGTCGACTCCTCCATAACCTTCGTCGGGCGAAACCGTGACGGTTCTGGTATCCCCGGCGGTCATCCCCTCCAAACCTTTTTGTAAGCCGTGTATCAGTCGTTCACCACCATGCGTGTACGTCAATGGTTCCTTGCCCACGTTCGTGTCCACGACGGACTGATCGTCCAACTTCAACGTATACTCGAAGCTCACTTGCTTTCCGGTTGAAATCTGCATGAGGCAACCTCCATTCCTTTCCTATGGGTAATGGCGACAAATGCTCTAAACGCGCTCACGGGCGGTAAACGACAAGACGGCGATTCGTGCTCGACCCGCTTCTAAACTGGTCAGGATGGTGCTTATGACTCGGCGAACGAGACAGGGGAACCGTACCACAGGAACGTAGGCGGGCCTACTGGGGGAATCACCAGATCGCGCGGCGCAGTGCCTCGTCTCGCAGCTAAAACATGCGTATTGTCAAAAGCATCGGACTAGCGATCATCCAGCTGTTGCGCCGGAACGCTATGCTATGAGGGCGTGGAACCCCCTGGTAAATGACGCTTGATAGCGTCATGAATCCGGCGGGCACGCGTTTCATTGCCGGTCAGACCCACCCGTATCGTCAGTGACGTATGCGAGTCCATGACCGTGTCCAAATCAATCCACACGCGTTCGCCGTCTGCGAAGACCGATTCTACATGGGCCGACAGCTTGTCGACGCGATCTTCCGACGGCGTGAGATCGAGATCCTTCAGGGCCAGGACCGTTGCGCGATGCACGGTGGGAACGTCGTGTGGAAGTTCATCGGTCAACTTTCCCATGACGTAGACGGCGCCAGCCACACCCCCGGCCGCTCCGACGACCAGAGGCACACAGCCAGACGCTGCCCAGCCAAACATGACGGTCGCCAGCGCGATGGCCGCATGGGAAGCACCAAGGGGGACTCTCGAGGCACGACCAGGCTTTGCCGACAGACGAAGAATTCGAGCGAGCATGTACGTTCCCTCTTTCCGGCTCGAGATGCGGACCATCGGGACCAGGATGTGCCCCCTCGCTATCCCATGTCCAACAAGACGTGATCAGGATTGACCTTCCGAGCGATGTTCTTCATCACCTGGTCGGCAAACAAGACGACCAATCGGCCCCGCTGGTCCTTCACCACCATCGAGGTACTGGGGGGCTTGAACGTCGCCGGATCGCCATCGAGCCAGGCGCTGCAAGTATACGGCAACGGCTCGAGTACCGTTTCGACGCGATATTCCTCGCGCAAGCGAAATTGCAGGACATCGAACTGGAGACGCCCCACCGCAGCCACAAACGACTCCAATTCGTTGTGACTTCGCATGATTTGCACCGTCCCTTCCTGCGCCATTTGGGACATCCCTTTGTCAAAGGCCTTTCGCTTTCCAACGTCACTCGGACGGATGCGCGCAAAGACCTCGGGTTGGAACTGCGGCAACGGTTTGAAATTGAAGCCGCCCTCAACCGAGACGGTATCGCCGATTGCGAAGACGCTCGGATTGATGATCCCGATGATGTCCCCAGGAAATGCCACTTCTACCGTCGTTCGGTCCTGGGCCACCAGGCTGTGTGGCCTCGACAGGCGGACCTCCTTTCCCAGCCGATGATGCAGGACCACCATGTCCCGCTCGAAGCGACCCGAACAGACACGGAGAAACGCTGTACTGTCCCGGTGCTTGGGATTCATGTTCGCCTGCAGTTTAAATACATAGGCGCTGAACGGCGTCGTAATCGGATCCACCGAGAAGTCGGTCCCGTCCAGCCGCTCAGCCAAACGAGCGCCGGGACTGGGTGCCAGCCGTACGAACGCATCCAAAAACGTCTCGATACCGAAGTTCGTGAGCGCGGAGGCGAAAAAGACGGGCGTCACGTCACCGGTGAGAAACGGCTCACGGGCAAATGGATTGCCGGCAATGTCGATCAATTCCAAGTCGTGCCGTACTTGCTCCACCACGTCCGCGGCCACACGTCCGCTCTGCGCCACCTCATCCAAGGTCATCGTTTCGAGGGCCGCTTTGGCGGCCCCGCCCGGCGCGGTCCTCTGGAAGAGGTGCACCCGAGTGTCGCCTCGATCAACGATGCCGGTGAAGTCGCTCCCGGATCCCACCGGCCAGTTCATGGCACTGGCATGAATTTCCAGTGCTTCTTCTACTTCGGTCATCAGGTCCAGCGGCGGGCGCCCGGGTAGGTCCATCTTGTTAATCAGAGTCAGCACGGGAATTTTTCGCAGCCGACACACGGCGAATAGCTTGCGGGTTTGGGCCTCTACTCCTTTGGCCGCATCGATCACCATGATGGCGCTGTCAGCCGCAGTGAGGGTTCGGTACGTATCTTCCGAGAAGTCTTGGTGCCCTGGCGTATCCAGCAGGTTGATGATGGCACCCTTATACGGAAACTGCATGGCGGACGCTGTGATCGAGATACCTCGCTCCTGCTCCATGGCCATCCAGTCCGAGGAAGTGGCTTTGCCGCCCTTTCGCCCACGCACCATTCCAGCGGTACGGATCAAACCCGAATACAACAACAGCTTCTCCGTCAGCGTCGTCTTTCCCGCATCCGGATGGCTAATAATGGCAAAGGTTCGTCGCTTCGCAGTTGCCGCCGCTAATTCGCCCTGGTCCGTCAAATCACTCGTCATAAAAGTCCGGCAGTGTACCATAGCCACGGCAACGGCTCCTAGGTTTCACCGCTGGTTCCTCTCATACATGGGACACGATGGATGTCGGAATGATCGTCGAGAGGCTGGCACTGGCACACGCACTCCGGTTACACTCACCGGGAAAGTAGGTGTGGACGTATCAAATGGACCGCTCAGTCAATTATTACGTGCTCCTGGAACTCGCACCCACAGCCACCGAAGCGGAAATCAAACGCGCCTGGCTGGAGCAGCTACAAGTCTGGCACCCCGACCGGTTCACCCATGCGCCAGCCCTCTACCGCAAGGCAGAAATCCGAACACAGGCGATTAACCAGGCCTATCAGACGTTGAGCGATCCGTCAGCGCGGGTACGGTACGACGCGGCGCATGCCCCTCCGCCTCCTGGTCGCTCCGCCACGACACCACCGCCGCGTCCCACGCCCCCACGTTCTCCGCAGGCCGCGCGGAGCGGTTCAGGGCCGCGCGGCCCGCAGGCCCCCTTGATGATCTCCCGCCATGGGGTGCCGAAACGCATGGTGCCCGCCATCCACATCATCGTGGACTCAGGCGAGCAGGATCCCTACCAATTTCAAGGTTTCGTGCGCATTGCCGGAACGTTGCGAGACGAACTCGCCGGCGGCGACTATGCGATCGCCGAAGCCCCCGAGATATTCCGCGTCGAACGCCGCCGGATCGAAGAATTCAATACCATCTTCTCCAACCCCTCAGATAACCGGCCACGCTTCTTGCACGAGATTGAGCCGTTGCTCGAATTTCCGCACCGCTTTCTGGTGATTGAGGGAACGATGCCCGCTCATGCTGCTCCAGGGCGACTGGCGGAGTACCACAAGAAGGGTCTGGCAGACTTTCGTGACGCGCTGACGGCTCGGTTCAGCCTGCCGGTTATTTTTGCGGACACTCGGGAGGACGCGGAAGAACGCGTGGCCAATCTCGCCGCGATGCACTACGCATACTTCTTTGCCGAACAACAGGGGCTCGATCGATGTCTCACCGAGGACGATGTATAGACACGTATTCCGTGAACATCGAAACATTTTTTGGTACCGATCGCTATCCGCTCGCGAGCCGTCCACAACTCGCGCTCGGGTCATCTCTGATCGCGGGTTATCGGTAGGAACCGAAGTCAAGTTGCCGTAACGCTTCGTACAGTACGACGGCGACGGCATTGCACAGATTGATGCTCCGGCTGCGCTCTGCCATCGGCACGCGCAGTCGCTCGGATTCTGAGAACCGGTTCAATGTTTCCGCGGGTAAGCCGCACGTCTCAGGCCCGAACACAAACGCGTCACCGGGTCTATAGGCGACGTGATCATAGCGTCGTGTTCCTCTGACCGTGACGGCAAAATGGCGATGTTCTTTTGCGGTCCTCGCGTAGTCGTTCCACGTGTCATGGACAATGACATTCGCGTATTCGTGATAATCCAGCCCTGCTCGACGCAGGAGCCGATCTTCGAGGCTGAATCCCATCGGCTTGATGAGATGAAGGTTCGCACCTGTATTGGCGCACAGGCGGATAATGTTGCCCGTGTTCGGAGGAATTTCAGGTTCAAACAGCACAATCTCGAACATGCGGATGCGCTCCAACCGTCTCCACTCGTTGAATGTATTGGAGAGGCAGTGTACCCAAGAGAGGGAGCGGCGATCCAGCGGTGCGTTTGGGCCTCTGGCCGCGCCAGTTCCGCATCTGCTTCTATGACGCTGCCAGGCAGGTGGACCCTGCTCCGTCGAAAACGTCGTGAGGGGGATGTTGGATTCTGCTGACCTAGTCGCTCACTTCGACGATGCACGGGCGGGATCGTCCTTGTGAGGGGTCGTATTCATTTGACCATTTGAGGAGCGGACGCACGATCCCGCGCATGTGTCCGGTGAAATCGCCGCGCGCAGAATCGCCCTCGACCCGATCCACCACATGAAAGGCGGCCGCCTGAGGCTCAAAGAAATGGATCTGAAACGGCCTCAACCGGAAACACCCCGGGCTGACATAATACGTGCCCTCCGTCAGCAGATTCCCCGGAATCCGCACGCGACCAACATAGCGACCAGGAGGACGAGTCACCCCGCGCCACTCCGGGTCCAGATCGAACGTCTCGAACACGTCCAATCCGTGCTCATTTCGGATCGTCACGCTGGGTACGATCGGATGATCGCTCTTGAGCACGTTGTACTCCATTTCCACGGTCAGGCAGTCCCTGACGTCGATCGTGTCCGCAAGTCCCTCCTGCGCACTCATAATTCGCACTGCACCTAATTGCACCGTCTCGTCGCCGGGGGCCTCGTCCTCGGCCCAGACCCGCTGTGACCACGACCCAGACCCTCCGTGCAGATACTCCGCCACCACTTTTTGCGCCGGACCATCGGCCACAATCCGGCCTCGATCCAAATGAATGACTCGGTGGCACAGCCGAGCAGTCGCTTCCATATTGTGCGACACTAGAATGACGGTCTGCCCCTGATCGCCGATACGGCGCATCTTTTCCATACACTTGCGCTGAAACTCCAGATCGCCAACCGCAAGCGCCTCGTCGACCAACAGGATGTCGGGCTCGAGATACGCGCCGACCGCAAAGGCCAGGCGAACATACATGCCGCTTGAAAATCGCTTTACTGGTGTGTCCAGAAAATCCTGAACACCGGAAAACTCCGCGATCTGACGGAATTTGCGGTCGATCTCCTCACGGCTCATGCCCAGTATCGATCCGCTCAAATAGACGTTATCCCGGCCGCTCAATTCAGGATGAAATCCGGTTCCAACTTCGAGCAGGCTTCCGACCCGTCCATGTACGGTCGCGCGACCGGTCGTGGGCTCGGTCACACGGGATAAGAGCTTTAGGAGCGTGCTCTTACCCGAACCGTTACGGCCAATGATTCCGACAACCTCCCCTCGGTGAATCGTGAACGAGACATCCTTCAGTGCCCACAGCGCCTCGCTTGAAGGAACCTGAGAGCTGCGGCTACGCAGCCGCGGGCGTCCGTTCAATAATGACAGGAGCCCGTGCGTCACGCTCTCCGCTAGACTCAACGTTGTCGAAGATCGACCCGAGATTCGATACTGTTTCGAGAGATTGTGTGCCTCTATCGCTACCTGTATCATGGATCCGCTTTCGTGTATGCGAGCGTTCGCAGGCTGCACCCTGTGCTGGGAGACGTAACCGATAAAGTGCAAACCCCATCGCCCACACAGGTTACGTTGACTCAAAAAAACGTTGCTAGTTTATAACCCTTAAAGATCACTATTTACAACTGACGATGCTCCTCCAGACACAGATCACCTTTCTTCCTCTAAAAATGCAGACCTAGTGTAGTGAATGATCTAGCCTACAGGCACTCGGAGAAACGCTGGTTGATCAGTTCTCAAGTGCTTCGTCATCGGAGACGCCCTGTCGATATTACAAACGGGCTGGATGTTATCGACACACATCCATATCTGAGGATACACGGGGCCCCAGCTGGGTGAGGCGAACGCCTTGATGACCCTGTCATTCGAAAACCTAGCGATTGAAATCATGATCCAACCGACAGATATCGCGCTGGATCATGAGGGGAAGAGATCAGAGTGGTGGGCCGCACGAGCAATCCAGAGCGGCTGAATCCTTTCCACTTGGTACAGATCTATGGAGAGAGCTTTGGGTCATCTGCCAGCAGTACCACCGTCAAACCGGGTCGTTGAGAATGACAATTGTTTCGTATGGTATCATGATGACGCTGGCCTCTGCGGTCGTACTCTGGTTTCTGAGTCTTTAAGTTTCTGTTAACCAAGATTTGTACGAGGACGATGTTGCCATCATCGAGAGCGAAAATCGTACCTCTGAAATCGTCTATCCGATTGCATCGCCCTTGGCGAATGACTCACATGCTCCCTGGCATCCTGCTGGCCTGGGCTCTCCCGCTTTCCGCGCAACCGAATGCTTCCGTACGCACCTCGCCTTCCTCGCCTATTTCTCTGGTCGCCACAGGGGAGCAGTTCGCCCAGCAGGCCAAAGCTGCTTGGGAAACTGGCGCACTCACCCGCGGGCTCGACATTCTCGATGCCGGGCTACGGGAGTATCCCCGAGCCGTCTCGCTCCACAAACTTCGGGGAGACCTGCTGACCACAGATCGCCAGACCGATGGCGCGCTGGCAGCCTACGATGCGGCCCTGTCGATTCAACCAACGGCATCGGCGGTGCGATGGGCTAAATGGAGCCTCCTGGTACGGTCCGGCCGCGCCGAAGAATCTCTGGATGAGCTCAGGAAGCTGGCCGAAATAACACCGGACAATCCCTTGATTCACCTGCGATTGGCCCAAGAACTCCGCCGCTTCGACCATCTTGAGGAATCCGTCGGAGCGTACGAAAAAGCCGTGGCCCTCCGACCTGATCTGTTGACCTGGCGATTGGGTCTCGCCCGCGCGCGCTACGACGTCTTGGATTATGCTGGCGCCTACCAAGAGGTGCAGGATGTCCTGAAACAGGTGCCGCCGGGATCGCCCATCGTAATTCCTGCGAAGAATCTTCTCGAAATAATCTATGCGCCCTCGAAGGAACGCGGCCGACGGTTCAATCCGATCCTGACACCCGAAGTCACGGAAGACCGTCTGAAAGAGTGGGCTGCGGTTCGGGCGGAGGCGTGGACCCTCTATTCCCAAGGACGGTACGAACAGGCGGTGCCGATCTATCAAAGGATTCTCGCGTTGAACCCAACCGATTCCACGGCGGCTCACCAGTTGGGAATCGCCCTCATGGAAATCGGCCGATGCGAGGAGGCCGTTGCGGTCTTTGGTAAGATGGGGCAGTTGGATGCCACCGATGAGGCTTATGCGGATACGATTTTTCGAATGGGGCAATGCCTCGTCGAACTCGAGCGATGGGAGGAAGCTTTCGTTCAGTTTCAAACGCTGTACGATGCCGCCATGGAATTTGAGCAGGCGAATAAAGGCGTGACCCTTCCGCCCGGCACGCGCGTGCTCGATAAGCATAAGATCGCCAAATGGCTGGAGACGGTACGTCCCCACGTGCCGGCGGAGCTGATGCCACCGAAGGCCGCGCCGCTGTCTCCGGAAATGACCCCGGAGGAACTATCCGCGAAAGTGCGTGACATGCCGTTCAACCCACAGAAGGCACTGGACACGCGCGCATCGCTCATGGGAAGAGACGCCGATTTCAGCTGGTTTCGATTCGTGATTCCGGCGGGAAAAGTGATGCGGGATGACTCGCCGATGGGCGCGCATGAGTTCATCCCCTTGAACCCCAATGATACATTTCCCTCCTCTCAACAAGACGTGTATCTCGTGTTCAGTTTGGTCTCATCGTCCTACGACGAGGTGCCGCTCACGGCACGCTGTTTTGTGGAAACTCTGGAGACCAGCCCAGACCAGCAAGCTGCCGCTCAGGACCGGGTCATCATGGCGACGAACGACCAGAGCGGGTTTTTTGCGTTGGTTCGGCCAACGACAGGATGGACCCCGGGCCTGTACCGTTGCGGACTATACGCCGGCGAAAAGACTTCGGCCGATACTCACGTCGACGAGGTACGATTTCGAATCGTCGGTTCCCCTGATTCGGCTTCGTAACCCTGGTGCCTGGATTGAGGATAGCGTCCAGCCCGGCGAGACGCGCGAAGGCCGGCCATTCAGGCCAACCCCCGCTGCTCAAGCACACGCTCACATCTCTCCCGCAGGAAACGCAGGTCCATTGGCTTCTGAACATAATCGCGGGCGCCGGCTCGCACCGCATCGCGAACGGCTTGCGGATCCGAGGTTCCCGACATCATGATGACGGGTATTTCACGGTGTCGGGCGCGCAATTCGCGAAGGACTGCCATGCCGTCCATGCCCGGCATATTGAGATCCAGCAGCACCAAATCGAGCGGTGAGCGCTCCGATTCGAGCGCGATACTGGCGAGCGCCGAACAGCCATCAGTGAACACTGTGACCTCATACCCAATAACCTCGAACCAACATCGCAAGGATTCGCCGATATCTCCGTCGTCGTCGATGATCATGATTCGTCGGAGTGCGGGCTGTTCGGTTGACACGTCAGAATCGTCTCCTTATTCATCCATCACGCCCGGTTTGCAGGACGAGGGCACCCTCGGCGACAATGACATCGGCCCTACTCAGCATCACGGCCACTCGGCTGGCACACGCAGAATCCAGGCCGTCACCTCTCAGCATGTGCCCCGACAAGAGGGGGTACCAGGTCAGCGTCCCCATTTCCCTCGACCACGAGCAGAAGACCCCGCATGATCGGATGAAGTTCACAGTGGTACGGATACCTGCCCGGCGGCAATGGAGCAATGACAAAGCTTTCGTCCGGCAACACCGCAAGGGAGTGGAACGCGCAGGGCCCATCCGTGGCACAGCCATCGTGTCGAATGCTGTGGGGTGATGCCGTCGGATTCCACCATCGAATCGCGGTTTGTGCCCCCACGACGACACGGTTCGGTAGGTAATATGGAGCGCCGGAGTCAAACGCGATATCCACGGTCGATTGCAGGCCGGCACGCTCTGCGCGAACACCGGATGCTGTGACCGATCCGCCGCAAACGATTGCAATTGCCAACACGCATTTCAGGGCCTTCATGTGCGTCATGGCGTCTCTCCTTTTCATTCGGGTCAGAGACAACCGGACCGTGTATCCAGCCTACTGAAAACAGACCTAAGGGATCGATACCGGGATGGGTGAAAACCTATAAAGAAGGTGTAAAGATTCCGAAAATAGCTGGAAGGTGCGGGGTGGAGACCGATGCGGCGCACAGAGACGCTGCCTGCAGTTCACGATGTTGCATCTCCGCCCACTGCAAAGCGGTAACCGACGCCTGGGTCTGTAATGATAAACGCGGGACGGGCTGAATTTTTTTCGATCTTCTTCCTGAGCTGGCCAATAAACACACGCAGATATTGAGCCTGGTCGGCATAGGCAGGTCCCCACACCGCTTCCAACAGCATCCGGTGGGTCAGTACTTTGCCGGCATGTTCGATGAAATACTTCAATAAATCGTACTCGGTCGGTGTCAGCTTGACGGGCATGTCATCGAGCATGACTTCCCGCCGATCGAAGTTCACCCGCATACCGCCTGCCACGAACTCCGGCAACCTGCTTTTCGCACCCGCTGCCCGCCTCAGGAGCGACCGAATGCGCGCCAGCAATTCCTCCATCCCAAACGGCTTTGTCATGTAATCGTCCGCGCCAGCCTCAAGCGCCTCGACCTTCCGTCGTTCGTCGCCAACCGCAGACAACACAATGATGGGCAGCGGCGAGGTACTGCGAACCTGACGTGTAACCTCAACACCGTTTACACCGGGCAACAGCAAATCCAGAATCATCACGTCGGGACGGCGTTGCCCAAGGACCGCCATGGCTTCCTCGCCCGACTCCGCAGTTTCCACTGCGTAGCCATGATTTTCCAGATGCACTTGCAGCGATCGTCGAATATGCGACTCGTCATCGACCACAAGAATGCGAGCACCCTGACTCATGATCGGGGCCTCTCCGACTCATGTGCCTGCGCGACCGTCGTCTCATGGCGAGGTACGTCTTGTCTGAGCGGGAGTCGGAACGCGATCACGGTCTCGCCCGGAACCTGCGATCGAGCCTCGATTCGCCCGCCGTGCGCTTCGACGATACCTTTGCAGATCGCCAGGCCCAATCCGACGCCGGGCGTCGTCTTCTGGTACCGCCCCGTCACCCGATAAAACCGGTCGAAGATCCTCTCCAGATCGGAAGCAGGGATCCCCATCCCCACATTGGTGACCGACACCTCGATGTTCTGACCGATGATACGAGCAGCGACACGTACGGGCGCACCATCGGGGGAGTATTTGACCGCATTGTCCAGTAGATTGATCAGCACTTGTTGAACAGCCATTCCGTCTACATGGATGGGGGGCAAATCCACGGGCAACTCGACGCTGAGTGTCCGCCGTTCCAGGCGCGGGCCGACCCGTCGGATCGCACCCTCGACCAACTCGTCCAGCATGTGCCATTCACGGTTCGGCTTCAGCGTACCGGCTTCGATTCGGGACATGTCCAACAGATTACCGACCAACTGATTGAGATAGTCCAACTCCTCGTGCATCCCGGCCATGAACTCCTGGCGGACTTCTGCCGATTGGGTGCCCTGGTCGGCCTGCAGGTTCGACAGCATCGCCTTGATCGCAGTGAGCGGCGTCCGTAGCTCATGAGAGACCGAGGAAAGCAAAGCCGACTTCAGCGCATCGCTCTGCCGTAACGCTTCCATGGCCGTGGCCTGACTTTCCTTCAGCGCGTGTTCGGTCTGCACGAATCGTACTGTTCCCAGTGAGGCCACCACCACGACCAGCACGACCACGACGATCTCCCACCGGATGACCGTCCGCACCCTCGACTCCGCGTGCCGTGCCAACATCGCGACCGCCTCGTTCGCCACGCGCAGTAACCGGCCGTTGTCCTCGAGCAGGTCTTGCCGCAACCGTTGGTGCATCGTGGACCCGCGCGGCACTTCAAGCAGGTGGTCCGCCTCCTGAACGAACGCACTCCACAGGTCCTGCTGCCGGATCAACATGTTGCGTATATCCTCGCTCGGCGCCGGAGGAAGCACCAGTTGCTCCTGCCGGTCGATCCCTGCGTAGGTGAGCCCGCCACCGATAAGGACGCGAAGGCGCTCGCTCAGGATCTCGCGGGACTCCTGATAGGCGCTCGCAACGTTGTCCGCAGCGAGCAATACTTCCTTCATGTGCCGCTCGAGCAACATACGTTGCTGACCCGCGAGATCGATCACCAATGCGTCAAACTGTCGAAGCTGGAGTACGGTGAGCGTCAGAGGCACACTTGAGACCGCGGTCAGGAGCAGAAGTCCAATGAGGGCTGTCAGCGCCCAATTCGCTCCTTGAATCGGTAGGGTGCGAGGCTTCCCGTCGTGTACGACGGTCTTCAACATGCCTGATCATAGCAAGAGGCGGGGAAGGGACTCCAGGAGTCTCGCGATGGCGGCCGTGTGAGAGGACTGGCTGGCATTCCCTGCTGACTGGGTAGCCTTCCCTATGAAGCACCTTGGGCCAGCGCCATCAACACGGTCAACAGGAAGACACCAGCAGCACCTAAGGCCGACATGATCAGCGAAAATGCACCATATCGCCGATATTGCGCACGCCGGAGATGTGGATAGCGCATCAGGCCGAACGTCGTTAGGGAGGCTACCACTCCAACGCAGACGATCAGAATCTGTGGGGGACTCATACACGCGCCTCGTCTGAACCTTACGCTTGCGCTCGGACCTGGTCAATGATCCCGCTGCCTTGCATCGTTGGGCGCCACATCGAGGGAACGGGCATCCTTCTCGAAACCCACGCGATGGTCTATTAGTTTCCAGGATCGACAAGTGGAAAAGCTGTGGTGGATAATGCCCTGAGTAGCTGCGGGTTAACGATGTCAACGGGAGGGACCATGGCGACAGAGGACTCAACGGGAGAACGGACGGCCCAACAGCGATTCGGGACAATGAGTCGCGCAGCCTCGTTTTTGGCTACTCAGGTCTTGTCCCATCTGAACCAGGAAATGTGCGACTTCGTTGCGCGACAGGACATGGTCTTTATCGCCACGGCTGACGCCCAAGGGGCATGCGACAGCTCATTTCGGGCGGGCGCTACCGGGTTTGTCTACGTGCTTGACCAGACCACACTCGCCTACCCCGAATATCGCGGCAACGGCGTGTTTGCCAGTATTGGCAACATACTGGAGAATGCCCACATCGGGCTGCTCTTCTTGGATTTTACCCGCACCACCATCGGACTCCACGTGAACGGCCGAGCCCGTGTGCTCACCTCACAGGAAGCTCTGGAACTCCCTCATGTGCCGTCGGCGATGCGCAATGCGGTCCAGGTACAAGGGGGGCGCCGTCCCGAAGCGTGGGTCATCATCGACGTTGAACAAGCCTATGTGCATTGCGCCAAGCACGTCCCACTCATGCAGCGCGTGGATAAACACATTGCCTGGGGTAGTGATGACGAGACGGTGAAAGGAGGGAACTTTTTCGCCGCCAATTCGATATCCAGGCCGTAGCTCCTCAGGCACTTCGGCATTCCTTGCATGGGACTACTTTTCAGAGGGGTTCGGGGGAACCAATAGGGCTGGGATCGGCAAGCGGTAGTTGAGCGGTGCCAGCGGGCTTCCAGATTGCACTCCGATCGACTTCCATCTAAGCTGATGAGTCAACAAATTAAGGTGAAACTTGCACCAAAGAGAGGGCTTCTTGCGCATCCCTAACCTCGTGCTTCTGACCATTGCGGGAACAACCCTGTTCTTAGCCGGGTGTGCCGAGTCCTCCCATCAGTTGCAATCAGAAAACTGGCGTCCACCGCTTCCGCCTGAGTTGGAACAGCAACTCGATACCTCCGTGGACTTTCCGGCGGTCCAGGCGAATCCGGCGCAGTACGTCGGCCGGACTGTGATGTTCGGGGGCATCGTCCTCTCGGCCAAGCGAACGGCCGATCAGACGGAAATCGAAATTCTCGAACTTCCCCTGCATGATCGCATACCCCAAACCGCTGACCGGATGCGCTCCCGAGGCCGATTCCTGGCAGTCCAGCAGGCGTTTCTCGATCCGGCGGTGGTGCCTAGCGGCACACCCCTGACCATCATCGGTGAAGTCAGCGGTGACACGACCCGATCACTCGATGAAAGCCGGTATACCTATCCGATCTTGAGCATCAAACACGTCATCGATTGGAATACCGTCGCGGCTCAGGAACGGAATACTGGAGCGGGGTACGCCGTTCCATACGCCTACCCATTCGGATATGGGTGGGGGCCTTACGGTGCCTATCCCTATTGGGGCTATCCCTATTGGGGCTATCCACCCATTATCATCCGCCAGCCGCTCCCACCACCTCCCCCGCCTACCTCCATTCCCCCGCAGTTTCAGAAGAGCAATTAGCATCGTCCCATCCCCTGGCCCCCTGTACATACCCGTTGTAGTATCAGCCTGCGCCCGGCTACTCCCCAGGATTCAGATTGTAGGCATGTGGCCGCGTCCTCGTCCCACCCAAGCCACGCATTGACAGTTTCACTGCTGTGAGTCATATTGACTATATCAGTTTGCGATATCGGAGTACGATACCTTGTTTACGACCTGCACGTCATGGACGAAGAATCGACGATACATAGGATTTGGTAATATAAGATCTTGGACTTGGGCAGCTTGGGTAGATCGACCTTGGACGGTGAGCCTGGTCGTATCTCTCATGCTGTTCAACTCGGCCGCTTCAATTACGGCTCACCCTCCAGAGCTACCACCCTCCCCACTGACGATCGTACAGGCCGTACAATT
Source organism: Nitrospira sp. (assembly GCA_036984305.1). Taxonomy (NCBI): domain Bacteria; kingdom Pseudomonadati; phylum Nitrospirota; class Nitrospiria; order Nitrospirales; family Nitrospiraceae; genus Nitrospira; species Nitrospira sp. The sequence goes on along the minus strand of BQWY01000001.1, from coordinate 1,561,885 downwards.
CGGGATCGATCACTTCCCGGCCGTTCGAGCATCGCTCGCTCGCGTGGCTGCCGCTCAGTCGGGCATAGACCTCACCAGAACAGCCTATCTTCCACGCCTGGACATGGGCTTCCAAGCCAGCCGCGCCACCTTCAACAACGTTTCGGGTCTCTTCTTTCCAAATGCATTCACGCAGCCCATTTCTGGACCAGATCTTGGCACACGATCGTATTCGACAGCCTGGGGCAGCATTGCGGGAGCAACAGCGGGATGGGAACCGTTCGATTTCGGACTGCGAGCGCGTAATGTGGAGACTGCGCGGGCAACCGAGCGGCAGGCTGCCGCCGGGGCAGCCCTCACACAGCTCGACGTGGGGCTCGGTGTCGGGGATGGATTCTTCACTGTCGCCATGGCGTCCCAAACCGTAGAGGCCATGAAGGGTAACCTCGAACGCCGGCGTGTGTTCAAAAACACCGTGGAAGTCCTGGTCGCGAGCGGTCTGCGGCCAGGCGTGGATCTGTCTCGATCCCAAGCCGAACTGGCGCTCGCCCAAACCCAACTTATTCAGGCGGAACAGTCTGAAGAAATTGCGCGTGCCACATTAGCCGAGGTACTGGGAGTGGCGGGGACGTCGATTGCGATCCAGAGCGCTCCCTTGCTGACCCTGCCCGCAGTCAGTTCATTGCCAGAGCCGGCGCCTTGGACGCACCCACAAGCAATTGCTCAACTCGCTACCGCCGACATCTTCCGCAAACGTCAAGAAGCTCTTGATCGAGCCTGGGCTCCCCGTTTCAACCTTCAGGCTGCACTGTTCGGGCGCGGCAGTGGGTGGGACAATCAGGGAAACCGGGAAGCAGGGGGTTCGGGTTTGTCGCCCGACGTCCCAAATGTCGCGGCCGGGCTAACGATGACCTTTGCATTGTTCGACTTTGCGACAATCCGCGCGCAGCGCTCAATCGAACGTCATCATGAACACGCTGAACGTGCAACCTATGATCAGGTCATTCAAGCGTTGACCGGGAAACATGCGAAAGCCGTCGCGACAGTCAGGGCCGCCCTGAAGGTAGCTGAGAATACACCTGTCCAACTAAGCGCAGCCCGCGACACTGAACTACAAGCCCGCACACGGTACAAGACCGGTTTAGCGACGGTATTAGAGGTCGCTGAAGCACAGCAGTTGTTGGTCCAGGCTACGATAGACGACGCACTCGCTCGTTTGGGCCTCTGGCGAGCCTTGCTGGGGCTCGCTGGAGCAAGGGGCGACCTACGGCCGTTTCTGGAGTTAGCCGTTGGGTCACAAGAGAAAGGTCCTTGAGTGCCATGTGGCTAATTCTTACTGCCATGCGCCGGCCGATCACGATTCTGATCGCGATCGTCGCGATCGCGGTTTCCTCAGTATTGGCACTCAATCGGACGCCAATCGATATTTTCCCCAGTCTTGGCTTGCCCGCCATCTATGTCGCCCAACCCTACGCGGGCATGGATCCCGCACAGATGGAGAGCTATCTCGTCTCCTTCTATGAGTACCATTTCCTCTACATCACAGGTATCGAGCATGTCGAGTCCAAATCCATTCAAGGCGCAGCCCTGATCAAGCTGTTCTTCCATCCCGGCACAGACATGAATCAGGCGCTGGCCCAGACGGTGGCGTATGTGAACCGCTCCTGGGCCTTCATGCCTCCGGGCACGGTTCCACCGTTCATTGTACGGTTTGATGCTGGTAGCGTCCCGGTCGGTTCATTGGTCTTTCGCAGTGATACGAGAAGTGTCGGAGAGATCCAGGACCTGGCCCTGTTTCGAGTCCGCCCCATGTTTGCCACGCTGCCCGGCGTGTCGGCCCCCCCGCCCTTCGGAGGCAACGCACGAACGGTAGTTGTCCATGTTGATCCGGAACGGATGCGGGCTTATCGCATGGCACCGGACGAAGTGGTCCAAGCGGTCAACCGCAGTAATCTGATCGTCCCCGCGGGGAACGTCCGAATTGAGGATTTGACGACCATTACGACCGTCAATTCGGTGATCCCGAAGATAAGAGAGTTTGGCGAAATCCCAATCCGAACAGGAGCTGGTCCGACTGTGTTTTTGCGGGACATCGGCTATGCGGAAAATAGCACCGACATCGTGACGGCCTATGCCCTGATCAACGGACGACGTGCTGTGTATATTCCGGTCACGAAACGAGCCGATGCCTCGACCCTCGATGTGGTGAATCGGGTCAAGGAAGCGATCCCCAGATTCCAAGCGCTCGTTCCCGAAGATATTTCTATCAGTTTCGAGTTCGATCAATCGGTCTACATAAAGAATGCCGTACGATCACTCACGATGGAAGCACTGCTGGGCGCGCTTCTGACGGGATTAATGGTCTTGCTATTCCTCCGCGACTGGCGGAGCGCTACGATTGTCCTTCTCACCATTCCCTTCGCGCTCTTGTCGGCCGTGGTGGCACTTTGGGCAGCCGGACAAACCATCAATATCATGACGTTGGGTGGCTTGGCACTCGCGGTGGGCATTCTCGTGGACGAGTCGACCGTCGCAATCGAGAGCATCCACGCTCATCTGGCCCGAGGTCAAACTCGTGCCCGCGCGGTCGTCGACTCGGGTCGCGAGGTTGCGGTTCCCAGGTTGGTGGCGATGCTGAGCGTGTTGGCCGTTTTCATTCCTTCATTTTTCATGGCGGGTGTCGGGCGAGCTCTCTTTGTCCCGCTGGCCCTGGCAGTCGGGTTTGCCATGGCCGCTTCCTACCTCCTAGCGAGCACTCTTGTCCCCGTGCTGTCTACATGGTTCCTGCGGTCGGCACCGCATGCCACACGCGACGTTACCCTTTTAGATAGAATGCAGCAGCGGTATGGACAGTTCATTACCGCGCTCATTCGTTTCCGATGGATCGTCATTGGACTCTATCTACTCCTTGCTGTGTCGATTATTTGGGGTCTCAACCAGCGCCTGGGAATGGAAATGTTCCCGAGCGTCGATACGGGGCAATTTCAACTCCGCGTTCGCGCCCCCGATGGGACACGCATCGAACGAACGGAAGTGCTGGCTCAGCACGTGCTCGATGTCATTACAGAAGAAGTCGGGCGTGACAATATCGCGATCACACAGGGATTCGTCGGTGTCCAACCCGCCAGCTACCCAGTCAATACGGTCCATCTTTGGACAAGTGGGCCCCACGAGGCGGTACTGCTGGTCGCTCTCAAGCCCGGAACCGGTGTCTCAGTTGAAGTCATCAAGGAACGACTTCGCGAAAAACTTCCACGATTGCTCCCTGACACAAAATACGTATTCGAAGCAGGCGATATTATCAGCCAGGTGATGAGCATGGGATCGCCGACACCGATTGAGGTGGCGATCAGCGGCCCCAAACTAGACGCCAGTCGAGCGTATGCGGAGCGTGCGCTCTCCGAAATGACGAAGGTCGCTTCGCTTCGCGACCTTCAGTTCGGACAGCCACTGGAATATCCAACCACAGAAGTGATCGTCGATCGTATCCGGGCCGGCCAACTCGGACTCTTCGTGTCGGACGTGGCCCGCTCACTCGTCTCAGCCACGTCCTCAAGTCGGTTTATCCAACCCATGTTCTGGCGGGACCCCACTTCGGGGAATGCGTACCAAGTGCAGATCGAAATTCCGCAACACCGCATGGCCTCAGTCGAGGACCTACAGAATGTCCCCGTCATGCCAAATGGTGTCGCGGGTCCACTGGTCCGGGATCTGGCACAGGTGGTTCCAGGAAAAATGATTGGCGAGTATGCGCGGTACAACATGCAACGAATGGTCACCCTCACCGCCAATGTTTCCGGGGAAGATCTCGGGCACGCAGCGGACCAGGTGTCGGCCGCCATCGCGCGAGCCGGTGAACCACCTCGCGGGGTCAGCGTGGCCATTCGCGGACAGGCTGCCCCCATGCGCGAGACTCTTGACGGTCTCAGGATCGGCCTCGCTCTGTCAATTGTCGTCATCTTTCTCCTTCTGGCCGCGAATTTTCAATCCATCTGGAACGCGGTCGTTGTGCTCTCTACCATGCCGGCGGTTCTGGCAGGCGTCGTGATCGCCCTATGGCTCACTCACACCACGCTGAACGTGCAATCGTTTCTCGGCTCGATCATGGCAATCGGCGTCGCCGTGGCCAATGCGATCCTCCTCGTATCCTTCGCGGAATCTCGCTGGCAATCCGGGCGCTCGGCGTCGGAGGCTGCCGTCGCAGGCGCCCAAGGGCGTCTGCGCCCCATTCTCATGACCAGCGCCGCGATGGTCGCCGGCATGATCCCAATGGCGCTGGCCATCGGCGAAGGAGGAGAACAGACTGCGCCCCTTGGTCGCGCCGTCATCGGAGGTTTACTCGCCGCTACCGGCGCCACGCTACTGATCCTGCCCACCGTATTTGTCCTTATTAAGCGTCGAAGCAAGCCAGTTGTCGCATCGCTGGACCCGGACGATCCCCAGAGTCCACACTACGACGGTTCACCCATAACCGTGCGCCCTGAGGAGTACGCCTCATGAAACTGTGGTTCATTGTCGGCGGTTTCCTCGCAATGGTGATGGTGACCGGACTCGTACTCTTTTTCGCACAACGGGACGTAGGGACCATGGAAAAGGGAACAGTGTCCCACCATGTCTCGGCCGCTGCGGTGCCCTCACATGGGATTCCGCAAGTCACTGTGGTGTCCGTGGAGGAACGACAACCGCACGAGACGATCCGTCTACCCGGCGAGTTGTTGCCATACCTCAGTGTCGATCTCTATCCCAAGGTCACGGGAATTCTCCAATGGATCGGCGTCGATCGCGGCTCGACTGTCAAACGCGGGCAAGTGTTGGTTCGACTCATAGCCCCAGAGCTATCCGCACAGCGGGCGGAAGCAGAAGCCAAGCTTCGCGCCGATCACATTACGTATGAGCGCCTGACCACAGCAGCTGCGACGCCTGGAGTCATCGCCCCTAACGATTTGGAGATCGCCAAACGGACCGTGGAAGCGGATCGAGCTCGAGTCCGTTCACTGAAAGAGTTGGAGAGCTATCTCACCATCACAGCCCCGTTCGCGGGCGTCATTACCACCCGGAACGTGCATCCCGGTGCACTTGTAGGGCCAACGGGCGGCGGCGGAGTCGCAACGAATGCTCCGTTGATCAGATTGGAGCAAACGGACCATCTTCGACTCATGGTGCCCGTCCCGGAAGCCTATGCAGGAGAGATTGTATTGGGTCAGCAAGTGGCCTTTACCGTGCCGGCCTTTCCCGGTCAGACCTTTCATGGCGCCATCACCCGAGTCGCGCATTCAATCGACGTAAAAACTCGAACGATGCCGGTAGAATTGGATGTCGATAACACATCCAGTCAGCTGACGTCTGGAATGTTTCCGCATGTGGACTGGCCGGTTCGACGGTCAAAACCTACGCTTTTTGTTCCCACTAAAGCCGTCGTCACGACAACGGAACTCACCTTTGTGATCCGGATTCGAAATAACACGGTCGAGTGGGTCAAAGTGCAAAAGGGACACGCTTTTACGGACACAGTAGAAGTGTTTGGCGATTTGCAGCCAGGAGACGAGGTTGCGGCGAGAGGAACCGATGAATTGCGCCCTGGCACCACAGTGGCCATGATGCCGCTTCCTCATCCATGACGGGAACGACATCTTACCAATCATGAAGCGACGCCGTACACAGGCACCTGGGTCTGACACTTTCCGACGGGCGGACAAACTCGACCGTCAATTGTTCCTTGGTTTCGTACGCACCCACATTCTTTTTCATGCTTCCGAGTCACCCATTTGTGGAGTGGAGATCACCGACGAACTGGGACGACATGGGTACCATTTAAGTCCGGGGATGTTGTATCCCACGTTGCACGGTCTGACTGCTGCGCGCTATTTACGTTGCTATTCCAAGGTCAAGAACGGCCGAGTTCGCAAATACTACAGCATCACATCACATGGACGATGGGCATTGGGCGAGGCGAAAAAACGACTGAAGGAATTGGTAAAGGAGGTCCTCGAAAGCGAAACCACGTAGCCGAGCGTTCCGCACAGCTCAGAGCATTCTTTAGTTCTGTTTGATCTGCACGGAGATTGCGCGACTCATGTGAGCGAGCGCGTGCAACCTGGGAGGCGCCGACACCTATGGATCATCGTTAGTTTCGCCTCCCCGACCGAATTATCATCCAGCACAATGCACTCCGAACGCCTCCAGAAGGCCTTGGCACACCAAGGGGTGACCGCTCTGTCGGTCGCTCCATTGACTATTTCGTCAGCGGGCCATCGACCCCTCGCTCTCTTCCTCCTGCTCCCCTTCGGCTTTCTTGATTCGGCGATCCAGTGCAAATCTCGTAATGCCCAAGTGCTTTGCGGCCAAGGTCTTGTTGCCCTCGGCCACCCGCATGACTTCCTCAATCACCGCCGCCTCGACCTCTGCCAAGGATTGCTTGCCGAGCGTCATTTCTACCCGAACGACCTGCTCCGTTCCCTGTATCACAGACGTGGCTACGTTGGCTGCCTGCTCGTGCAATTCCTTAGGAAGATCGGTCGCCGTGAGCATTCGGCCGCGACAAAATATCATGGCCCGTTCGATCACATTCTGCAATTCCCGGATATTCCCAGGAAAAGCGTAGCGCTGCAATACGAGACGCGCCTCCTCATCGATATCAACAACGTCCTTTCCAAACTCCTGCCCAAATTGCACCACCGCCCGCAAGCTGAGCGGCAGAATATCCTCGACACGCTTGCGCAGTGGAGGCAACTCAAAACTCACGACGTTCAGGCGAAAATAAAGATCCTCACGAAATCGGCCCGCAGCGACGTGTTTCTTGATGTCCCGATTCGTGGCGGCGATCAATCGAAAATCGACTGGGATATCTTCGGTCCCTCCCAAGCGCCTGAATGTGCGCTCCTGCAGCACACGAAGCAGTTTCGCCTGCATGCTCGCGTCCAAGTCTCCGATTTCGTCTAGGAAGAGGCTGCCGCCCTCCGCGCGCTCCAGCAGGCCAATCTTTCTCTGATGCGCGCCCGTAAACGCGCCGCGTTCGTACCCGAATAGCTCGCTTTCGAACAATTCGTGAGGTATGGCAGTACAATTGATGCCCACGAACGGCCCTGCAGCCCGAACACCGTTATGATGGAGCACGCGAGCCAGGAACTCTTTCCCCGTACCGGTCTCTCCCTCCAACAGCACGGTCGTTTTCGCATTCTGTGCGACGTCCCGCACTTGGGCCAACAAAGACCGCATGGATGGACTTTCCGCGACCAGATTGGCGAGACCGTAACGACCCGCCAAGTGTTCTGTTTCAAATGCCAGACGGCGCTGCATCGTCAAAAACTCTAAGGCTCGGTCCACCACTGGATCAATGTTCTGAAGGTCGACGGTCTTGATGAGAAAATCATAGGCTCCATGCTTCATGGCCTCGACGGCGTCCTCGATCGTTCCATAGGCCGTCAGCAGAATCACCAATGCATGCGGAGCCTTCTCCCGCAACACCTTGAGGACCTCCAGGCCGCCCAACCCTGGCATTTTGAGGTCGAGCAGGATGAGGTCCGGCACTTCCTGGTCGAGCGCCGCTAATAGAACTTCCCCGGATTCGCAGGGTCGAATGCGGTGCTGACGCCGGGACAACCGCTTCACGATCGCACCCCTGACGGCATTGTCGTCATCCGTGACAAAGATACTAGCTTTCATTGGTGAGTCCTCTCTGACGTCAACCCATCATGCCGCAGAGGCAGCCAGATGGTCATCGTCGTCCCGATCCCGGGTTGACTGGCGGTCTGAATATACCCTTGGTGCGCCTCGATCAAATTCTGTGAAATGGCCAAACCCAGTCCGCTTCCCCTCACCTTGCCTTTGGTAAAGAATGGTTCGAACACATGGGATAGATCCTCCGGGGCAATACCCTTCCCCTGGTCCACAACCTCGACCAAGAGCCCAGGCTTGAAATCACGCATGAAATTTCGCGCAACAATCCGCAACTTACCGCCCTTTTCCATGGCTTCCACGGCATTCTGCACGACGTTGAGGAGCACCTGCTTGATCTGATCACGGTCCGCGTAGATCGACGACAAAGTCGGATGGAATTGGCAATCGATCACGATGTGTCGCTGCCGAATCGGCACATCCAGCAATGACAAGACCTCTCCCACGAGTTGCTCCATCGCGAAGTCCTGTGGCATCAACCCCCGAGGCCGAGCGAATTCGACGATCTGATTGACAATTCGATCAAGACGTTTGACCTCCCGAAGCACGATGTCCACTTCCGCACGCTGCGGATCAGACTCCGCCATGTCCTCTCGCACCAGTGTCAGGTTCGACCCGATGCCGACGAGTGGATTCCGAATTTCATGCGCAATGCCGGCCGCAACCTGTCCGAGGGTCGCCAGGCGTTTCGAGCGGTTCATCAACTCCTGCATCTGCTCTCGAGCGGTGATGTCGACGTTCAGTCCCTGATAGGCCACGACGATGCCGACAGAGTCGTAAATCGGCACGGCGCGGCTCAGTACGATACGGACGGTTCCGTCGGCGTGGAGGAATCGAAACACACTTTCGAACGGTATTTGCTCAGCTTGGCAGCGCGCCAGTGCATGCATGATACGATCACGATCGTCCGGATGGATGGCTTGCCAGTAGGCCTCAAAGTCTTCCGCACGGTCCTCGCCGATCCCGGCCAGCATTCGGTTTTCCCGATTGCTGAACAAAATCGAGCGTCCGCGAAGAGTAAAAATGCCGAGCGGAGCACTCGTGACGATGTCGCGATATTTCGACTCCGAGGCGGACAGCTCTCTGTAGGCTCCCTGGAGCGCCATTTCCGATCGCTCTAGACGAGCGACATGGTCCTGCAATTGTGTCGAGGTCGTCCGAAGGGCTCGGCTCAGTGACCCGATTTCATCCCCGCGCTCGATCACTGGAACCTGCGGCACCGCCCCAGCAGGGGTCTTCTCTACAGCCTCCGCCAGGCTCACCAGAGGGGTTGTAATGGATCGCGCAATCATGAGAAGCCCTAATAGCAACAGCAGGAGAGTGAGTGCCCCGCCACCCAATACAATTTGAGCCAGTGAGGACCGGTCTCGCCCAATCTTACCTAACGCTTCGTTAAGCAAGGCTTGTTCCAGCTGATCGAACCGATTCATCTTTTCACGGATGTTTTTCATGAGGTCTCGCCCGCGACCCGCCTCAACGTAGTGGATGGCATCGACCTTCCGGCCCGCCTTAATTGCGGAAATAAGTTCGTCCTTCTCCTTCATCAATCGCACAACCAGCCCTTGGACCTCCCGCATGAGTGTCATTTGCGTTGTACGCCCCTCGACCGAATCCGTGATCGAGGTCCCGACTTCAAGGATGTGGTCCTGTGCCATCCGGTAGGGAAGCAAAAATGAAGGCTGTTGCGTCAACACATACCCGCGAAATCCGGTTTCAAGGTCGACAACCAGACGCATGTAGTCCGAGGCCTTACGCTGAACAAAATAGATATTCCCCAGCCGTTCCTCGTCTTCCGAGTAGGTCTGCACACTCTGATACGTCTCAACACTGAGAATGATAAGGGTCAGAACCGGAAAGATGGAGGTGAGAAGTAACTTCCATCGGATCGATAGATTGGCAAACGGACGAGGAAATGGCATAGATGCCCTACTTTGTAAAATCTTGAGCGCCCTTGCAATCGCTTGTCAATGCGACTTTCCTCCGAAGGTCGACACACCGTTTCAGGACGGCATTGACGACCATAGCTGCCAAGACCGTTCGAACACGCTCCATTCGCTTAGCTTGCCAGCGCACGGGAAGACGACAGTCCCATTGTCGGCTGGTTGTGTCCTTGCTCCACGCAGTCGAAGATTACCCAGTGCCCTTGATTCGCAGTAGTCATTCCGGCCATGGCCTGTCACATGGGCCGATTCAACTCTGTCCCGCTGGATCACTAAGATATTCATCTGCAAGGCACTCATGCGTCGATTTTCTCACGAATACGGCCACCGTTTCTGCAATCAACCTACGAACTCCTCGATCACCTCTGCCCAATTCCATAACCGCCCTCCGTCAGCTGGTCCGATCGGTCGCGATTCAAAACCACAATTCAAAACTTCACATGTCAAACTGTCAGTCGGTTTTATACCGATTGTCCGCTATTCATCGACCTCCTACACAGGACAGCGGCTTCACGGCTTCAGAGCGCTTGGTGGCGCAGTAGCGATTCCATGAACGTCGAGCGAATGAATTGTCCGATACCGCGATGCCTACCTACATTGTGGGACAAGTCCGGCAAGATTTCAGTGCTGAGGTCAGCGGCAGACGGTAGGAAGTGCCGTTGGGTACTGAACCGGAAGTTCCCCGTGCTCACTTCTCCAGAACGAGTACTGGACCTTGTCGGACTCCGCACAGTGACTTTGACTTCCATGCCGGGAAACCTTCCCCTCGCAATGGGACGGCTGATTTTGCTGAACCGCAATCTTTGTACCAAGTCCCCACTGAATCATGTGACCCCTGATTCAGCCCCACCATTAGGCATGCACACTCTCATGTTGCACAATCGCTCTGAGCGCGACGTGCGAATTCGCTCGTTTTATCGTGTCATGCGTCATAAAGTCCCCGAACCAATAGAATAGTGGTCCTACGGCATGTCGCTTGCTGTTGGTAGTCCTAGAAATGTTCCTCTCCTAAATATTGAGGTCTTCATGCGGCGCTTCGAATCATTCAAGGACACTCAAATCTTCCTTTTAATGCTGGCTGCTATGGCTCTGGCTGTTATCACAGCCAACGTTGGATAACCGGCGCGCTACCAAGCAACACTCTGGGTCAGAGTTGTCGACCCGACCTCTCGGATCGGAACTGCGGTTTGCAGGGGAGTGAATTCCCTCCTTCGTTGAATTGTTCTCGCCCGCCTGCGACTTCTCCACTCGCCTTTTTATTCGCGTGAGTTCAACCTTCCGCGACCGACATGCACCACGACGCTTAGCGTCTTGGCAGCCACGGTTCGTTGGTCATTGCCCACGTCTTGATCGCTCCTGTGCTCCGCTCGCATCATCTGTTGAATGCCGCACCCCGCTGGATAGTTGGGCCGACATCAAGAAGCCTGACCACGCAGAGGTCACAAGGAGTTGTTCTATCCTGTGCATGAGTCGATGTAACCCCAACCGAATCCGTTCTCGATGCCCTTCATACTTTTCATCGCATGCAGCCGGTCGGAACCGGCGCGTCCACCAATCGCGCGACACTGGCTCCTGCACCAATGCGCAACGCCCTAGTTAAATCTCCGTTAAATCTGGCTTATTTACGCGACGGTCCCTGGTCAGAGCTTACGTGATGCTGTGTGATGCGCTACAATCCAGTCGGCATCTCATTCGGGTGCAGACGAATGGGGCAAACGATGACGCTCAAAATGGTGGCGATCGTGTTCCGCGAATCGCTTGGGGACGAGTTGCATGCACTTCTCAAAAGATGTCATATTGTCGCCTATACTGAACTTCAAGGAGCCCTCGGCGCTGGCGGCAGCGGAACGGCCCTGGGAACCCTTCTGCAACCGGGGCAGAATTCACTCCTTCTTACCGTCGTTTCTGACAGGCAGGCGCAACATTTAAAAGATGGATTCGTCGCGACGCTCGAAAAACTCCAAGAGGCCCAACGAGGTGCGGAGATTCCAATGAAACTTTTTATCCTGCCCGTCGAAGAGCAGATATGACTTTGAATCCCAGGTGAAATCCGTAAGATGAAAGTGAGAATTGATCCAGGCGCGTCCTTTGAAATTCGAGCGCTAGCCGGTCCCCGTCTTCCGAAGGACTGTATTTGAGATGGTCTCAGGCTCCCTTCGCAATCCGTACGCTGTTGTGGCGATCAGTCTCATCGTCGTCATCCTGGGTGTGGTGTCGTATCAGAAAATGGAAGTCGACGTCTTCCCGGAGATCAATCTCCCTGTCGTTGCCGTTGCGACGTTTTACAAAGGCATGGGCCCGACGCAACTCGAGGGTGCGATCACCCTCCGACTGGAACAACTCCTCCTCCAGGCATCGTACGTCGAGCATATCGAATCCCGATCGCTCCCTGGAGTCAGCCTCATCAAGGTGTTCTTTCATCCCTCCTACGACGTCAACGCTGCCGTCGCGGAAGTGACGAGCCTCACTTACTCCACCCTGAAGTATTTGCCGCCTGGGGTCTTCCCTCCCATCATTGTCAAGTTCAGCGCTGCAAGCATGCCCATTGGGGTGTTGACGGGGAGCAGCGACACCGCCAGCGAGAAAGAAGTCCGAGACAATGCGTACTACAAGGTCCGCCCCCAAATGGCCAACATCCCCGGTATCTTCGTCGCATCGAGCTTCGGCGGGACGGTCCGTCAAATCACGGTCTTTTTGGATCGTGAGCGGATGCTCGCTCGCGGCTTGTCGGCACAAGAGATCGTGTCGGCAGTCAATGCACAAAGCCTGCTCCTGCCGGCAGGGGGGGTCAAAATAGGGGATTTCGACTACAACGTGTACGCCAACAGCTTGGTGGAAGTCGTCGACCGAATGAACGACATCCCCATCAAAATCGTCAATGGAGTGCCGATTCGGCTCCAAGACATCGCCAAGGCGGTCGATTCCACGATGATCCAGGGAAACGTCGTTCGGGTGAACGGCAAGCGTGCCGTCTATATGCCGATTTTGAAACAGGCTGGCGCCAACACGATCGCGGTGATGGACGGCGTCAAGGAGATGGTGCCCAAACTGACGGGTCTTCCCGCCGACTACGTCACGAAACTATTGTTCGATCAATCCCTCTACATTCGCCAGGCGATTCACACCCTGGAGGAGGAGGGTTTAATCGGGGGCGGCCTGGCCTGTCTGATGGTCCTCTTGTTCCTGGGCAGCTTTCGCGCCACGTTTGTCATCGCCCTGGCTGTCCCGCTCTCAATCCTTGGTGCATTTACACTGCTGAAATTGTCGGGCCAATCGATCAATGTCATGACCCTCGGCGGGCTCGCCCTCGTGATCGGCACGCTGCTCGACAATAATATCGTCGTGCTCGAGAACGTCTTCCGCCATCTCGGCATGGGTAAATCCGTCAAGCAAGCCTCCGGTGATGGCACCGCCGAGGTGGCTCTGCCGATGCTCGTAATCACACTGAGCATTCTGATCGTATACTTGCCCATCATGTTCTTTACGGGAATCATCAGGTTTCTCTTCGTCCCCCTGGCGCTCGCGGTCGCCTATACCATGCTGTCGTCCTACCTTGCGTCGATGACGGTGGCCCCGGTAACCATCATGTCGTTGATCAAAGGCGAAACCCATGGCATGCGTTGGTTCAACGCCGTATTCGATTGGTTCGTCGCACGCTATACGAACGTGCTCGCCTGGTGCCTGGACCATCGCACGCTCGTGGTGCTCGTCTCAATCACCGGCCTTGCGATAAGCCTTGTCTTTGCAACACGGCTCGCGACAGAATTCTTTCCGAAGGTCGATGCCGGACAATTCATCATCAACGTCTCGGCTCCCGAGGGCACGCGCGTGGAAAAGACCGAGGCGCTCGTCGGCCAGATCGAGGACATCGTACGGGAGGAGATTCCGGCGGGAGAGCTTGATCAGATTGTTTCGAATATCGGCCTTCCCCACGGATGGATGGTGTTGTATACCCCCGTCACAGGACCCCATCAAGCATTCATGCTGGTGAGCATGAATACCGGCCACACGGCAGCTACTACCAACGTGATCGATCGTGTGCGCGCAAGGGTGACAACGCAGTTTCCCGGCGTCAAACTCACATTTCAAAGCGGGGGTATCATCAGCGACGTGTTGAATGCCGGTCTGCCCGCGCCGATCGACCTCAAGCTGGTCGGACGAAAACTCAGCGATCTGTATGAGGCCGCCGGCAAGATCCGCGCCGCTGTGGCCGATATTCCCGGTACGGAAGACGTGCAAGTCCGCCAGGGGAGCGAGTATCCTGAGTTGTTCCTTACCATCGACCGCGACCGCGCCGTGTACTTCGGTTTGACCGAACAGCAGGTCGTCAGGGACATCCTGACGAGTCTGAGCTCCAACGGACAGCTCAATCCCGGATACTGGGTGGACCCCAAGTCGAGCAACGCCTACTTTGTGGTGACTCAATACCCGGAACAGACACTCGTGCAGTTCGACGATTTTTTGAACATGCCGCTGGCCGGGCGTGGACAGGATCTACCAGGCATCGCGTCCGCTGTTGGCATGGCGGACCGAGGAAGTGCCCTTGCTCTCCAGCAGACGCCGTTCGCCAATCGAGCTGCCCTCCCACAGCCGAATCGAGATGGGGCTGGCTCTCCCGTAGTTCTGAGAGATCTGGTTGAAGTAGACCGACGGACCGGCCCTGAGACCGTGGACCACTACAATCTTCAACGCAGCGTAGACGTATTGGTCAGTGTCTCCGGGAACGATCTTGGACGGGTGGCCGGTCGCGTCGAAGAGACGCTCGCACATCTAGAGCTTCCCGAGGGGATAAGTGTCTTGACCAAGGGGGAAGCTGACAGCATGCGTAGCGCGCTCGAAGGTTTCGGAGGCGCGCTCCCGCTGGCGATTGTGCTCGTCTACCTCGTCATGGTCGGTCTCTTCCGTTCGTTCGTCGACCCGCTCGTGATCCTCGGGGCGGTTCCGCTTGGGTTCATCGGCGTGATCTGGATGCTTCTGCTCACAGGCACCTCGGTCAATGTGGAGTCGCTCATCGGAAGCCTGATGATGATCGGGATCGTCGTGTCGAATTCAGTGCTCCTTGTGGATTTTGCAAATCGTCAATTGTTGGAAGGCCTTCCGTTGAAGGATGCCCTCATTCAGGCCGGCCGGTTACGCGTCCGACCGATCTTGATGACCGCCCTGGCGACGATTCTCGGCCTGGCCCCCATGGCTCTGGCCCTCGGCGAAGGCAGCGAAATGAACGCGCCTCTTGCCCGAGCGGTGATCGGCGGGCTCCTCGCGGGAACACCGATGACCCTGTTGGTCATTCCAGTCTTCCACGCTCTCGCACGACGGCGTCAACTGACACCCGCTTCGGGGGAGACCACGTATGCATAGACTCGCGCCGTTCTGGCTGGCCTCCTTGCTTGCATGCCCGCTAGCTGCTTGCGACCGACCAGATACCCCGACGGGCGATTCATCAACCCGGTCGCCGAACCCAGCGATGGCCACACCGATCCAAGCCACACCAATCTCCGTGCAGACAGTCAAACCCCAGAGACGAGATCTCGTCAAATCACTTTCGCTGCCGGCCAATGTCTCACCGTGGCAGCAGGCTACGCTGTACGCCAAAGTCCCCGGCTACCTCAAATGGGTCGGGGTCGATAAGGGCGATCACGTCAAAAAAGGGCAATTGTTGGCGACCATCGATGCACCAGAGGTCGAACAGCAATTTCAGCAAGCCGATGCCGACTATCGCATCAAACAAATCACCGCTGAACGCCTCATGAACGTCTGGAAAGACAATCCCGACGTGATCGCCAAGCAGGATGTCGATGTAGCGGAGGCGGCTGCCTCAGCCGCCAAACATGCTCGGGACAGCCGGAAGACGCTGCTGCATTACACGCAGGTCATCGCCCCGTTTGCCGGAACCATCACCGCCCGGTTTGCAGACCCTGGCGCCATGATTCAAGCAGCCACCGGATCGGCGACCCAGGCCGTCCCGCTCTTCACCATCATGGACATCACGACGGTCCGAGTCTATGTGAGCGTACCGCAAGAAGCGGCTCTCCTGTCCTCTCCAGGTGTCCGGGCTATTCTAACCGCCCGTGAGCTTCCCGGCCGTGATTTCGAGGGGACCATTACCCGAACGACTGAGGCTCTGGACCCGGCGACGCGAAGCTTGCTGGTGGAAGTCGATCTGCCGAACCCGGACGGTATGCTCCGCCCCGGCATGTTTGTAACCATGACGCTGCTGCTGCAAGAACACCCTCAGGTCTTGACTGTTCCGCCAGCGGCCTTGGTGCCCAATGATCAAGGCCGTGCCGCCTTCGTTGTCCAGGGAGGGACCGTCACGAAGGTGCCCGTCAAAACCGGATTGGACGACGGGGTCTGGGTGGAAATTACCGAAGGTCTCGACGAGACCCAAGAGGTCGTCGTGGTGGGACGCGGGCAACTCAAGGACGGCCAAGTCGTCCAGACATCCCCGTACAATCTGCCGCCGGGCAAGCCCGCCCGCCAGAAAATGTAACCCGCATCGGAACGAGGAGGCCCGTATGATTGAAGGTTCAATCTTCAAGCGGCTTGGTCCGTGTGTGTTCGTAATACTATCACTGGTGGGGTTCGCCCCCTGTGCAACTGCGAGAGCCGCCAACGGATCGGCACCGGAACCTGTGTCCCCGGCAGTGGACCCATCCGACCACATGCCCGCACCGGGCCGATTCCTTGGGGTACAACAAGCCGTGGAAGCGGCGATCAAACACCACCCAGCCCTGCATGTCGCCATGGCCAATCAACGGGCTGCAGAGGCACGAACGGGCCAAGCCCGTTCGCTCTACTATCCACAAATTTATGCCGACTTCGTTGCGGCAGGGGGCGCCGCCGGCGTCAATCCTCGATTCGTCTCGCCCGCCGGCGCGTTGCTTCGGCCGAACCTTGGGCAGTACGTGGGTGGAGTGATTGCCAACCAGCGCCTCTACGATTTTGGGTATACCAACGCCATCGTGGAGTCCGCCGACTTGGCGGCCAGTGCCCAAATCCAAAACTTCGAAGCTCAGCAAAGCTTGGTCGTCTATGCAGTCCAGCGGGCCTACTTCGATAGTCTGAAGCGGCGTCAACTTGTGGAAATCGCGGAGGAAACTATCAAACAACGCGGCGTGATCAAATCGCAGGTCGAGACGCTCTATCGTCAACAACTCAAATCCAAGCTCGATCTGAATCTGGTCCAGGTGGAACTGACCAACGCCGAATCGGCGCTCGTGCGCGCCCGCAACAATCTAAAGGCCAGTTTCGCTGAACTCAATCGCGCGATGGGGCTTCCAGGGGAAAACGAATATATTCTGGAGGACGTCATCGTGGAGGTCGACCAGCCGGCTGGTCTTCCTTCGCTCATTCAACAAAGCCTCACGCACCCCGAACTGAAGCGCGCCCGAGAGCAAGCGCGATCGGCGGAGGCCAAACTCACGGCGTCCAAGAAACAGTACCTCCCGACAATCAGCGCCGTCGGTAGCGCAGGGGACTATCAACTGTTCGACCGCGATCCATCGCAACGAACCGGAGGGTGGTGGGCGGCCAGCGCTACCGTTTCGTTTCCTCTGTTCACCGGTGGACTGATCGACGGTCAGATCCGCGAGGCCATGGCTCAATTGACTGCGGCCCAGGCACAAGCCTCGGCCATCGAGCAGACTTTGACACAGCAAGTGACGAACGCCTATCTGGATACCGTCACGTTCATCCAGCAGATCAAACTAGCAAAGGAGCAGGTGCAAACTGCGATGGAGGCGTTGCATCTCTCCCAGCAACGATACAAGCTTGGGCTGGGGTCGATCGTCGAAGTTACCCAATCGGAGGTGGCGTTGACAGCGGCAGAGACACGCTTGGCCGAGGCTCAATTCGACTACAAAATCGCCGATCTCACGTTGGCCTACTCGGCGGGCATCATGACGGCACCGTCCACATCGGAGGCTGCTCTCCCACCACGACTCAATTAGACGTGTCGACGCGTGTCGGGGAGGTGACCCACTCGAGCTGGCCAGACGCGCTTGCCAGGAAATCCTTAGGGCACGACGGCACGCACATGCACGGGAGGGCTTTGCACACGTGCGAGGTCGATGACGAGTTCGTCCCGCTCGAGTCCGAGCAGCTTGTCGATGAAACTTGGTTTCTCATGGACAACGGCCGCCCCATCATCAAAATACAAATCGAAGCCTTTCGGTCCGGTCGGCCGCATTGGATAACGCTTATCGTAGATCAATCCGTACGCGGGAATGCCGTACATAATCTGGCGGTTGGCTAAAATGATATGCATCTGCATTCCCTGCAGATAAAGACCTCCCGAGGTGATCTCCCGTTTAATGGACGTTTCGGGCTGGCTGAGGTAGAACGCAACCCGCTCGTTCCACTTGGCCTGGGCCAATGCTTCCGTGAGCTTTGGCACGAGCAACTCCAATTCCTCGGACCGAAACGCAGGCTCCCGAGGCGCCAACCCAATCAGTTTCTTTTGGATCACAATGCGGTGCTCCTGCACCTGGAGCCCGCTCAGGATGCGGCGAACCGTACTTTCTGGAAATTTGACCGGGTGAGTATGGGCCGAGGGGGGCCACTCTGGCAAAACGTACGGATCAGGTTCCAGCCGGACAAAGTTGACCGGATCCTCATAGGTGGTACGATAGGGGACTTGCGGAATGGTGCAAGCCGACAGGATGAAGAGGGAACTGCCGATGAGCAGCGCAGTGCCAACCGAGAAAAGGCAGCCATTTAGTCCAAGGCGCATGTCCTAATTCCTGCTCCCACTTCCCTCATCCCTCCATAATCGCCACCTTCATTTCGATCCGTTCGAGCGGATTGTCCCGCCCGTCCCGCTTGGCATTCACGACCTTGTCGGCCACATCCATTCCGCTGGCGACCTCTCCGAACACCGTGTATTGCCAGTCCAAAAAGTTTGAATCGGCGACACAGATAAAAAATTGAGAGCCAGCGCTGTCCGGATCATTGGCGCGCGCCATCGAGACTACACCGCGCTTGTGCGGCTTGCTGTTGAACTCCGCCTTCACCTTGTAGCCGGGCCCGCCCATCCCGTGCATGGCTCGATCTGGATTCTTGCTGTTCGGATCCCCGCCCTGGATCATGAATCCGGGAATCACGCGATGAAAGGTCGTGCCGTCATAGAATTTATCCCGAGCCAGCTTGACGAAATTCTCGACATGGTTTGGCGCCACGTCCGGAAAGAATCGCAGCACGATGTCTCCCAACGCTTCGCCCTTCATGGTCACGCTCAATGTCGCTGTCGTGTTCGCTGAAACGGTGCTCATAAGTCCGGTACTCCCTTGTCGAGTGATCGATTATTGAAAGGTAAACGGAACCTCGGCGTGAACTCGAAGACCGTCGTTGATCTGAACCCACGTTGCGCCGCTGTCGTCGCTCCTGAATGCACCCCCGTTGGTACCCGCATAGAGCGTGCCCTTGTCAGTCATCGCGAGGGCTTGGATCGACAACTCCGTCAGTCCCTTGTTTAAGGGAGCCCATTTCTGACCGTTGTTCTGGGTCTGAAAGATGCCTCTCCCAGTGGCCACGATGAGTCGTGTGGGAGACCAGACGATGCCGCGTATGGAATCGTTGGGGAGGGCGCGGCTGATCGGGCGCCACGTCTCACCCTGGTCGGAGCTATAGAACACGCCTCCATCGAAGGTACCGACATAGACACCACGCTGCTCACCGATGGTAACGACGCGTATGTAATTTTCGATCAGTCCCTCATGATCCTTGAGCCCTTGCCGCAAGCGACTCCACCCGGGTATCCGTTTTCGATATCGCTGCACGCCCTTCCCTGAAGTGCCGGCGAACAGCGTCCCGTCATCCGATTGCCCGACGGCATGAACCAGTGTGTCGTCCAAACCCGAAGTGACGGTCACCCAGCGGGTGTCCCCTTCTTTGAGTTGATAGACTCCGTCGCCCGTACCCGCATAGAGTATCCCACGACTGACATACAGGGCCTTGACTTCGAGCCGCTTCAGTCCTCCGTTCACAGGTTCCCACGCCTGCTGCCCCGGCAAAAGCCGAAAGACCCCGCCTCGAAAGGTTCCGGCGTAGATAGTGTTGTCACCACCCACAGCCATCGACAGGATAAAGGGATCGGTCAACCCCTCGTTGGCGGCGGTCCATTGACTCCCACGGTCCTCGCTCCGAAACATCCCGGCGCCGAACGAGCCGGCATAAATCTCGTTCTCGCCAACCGTGGCGAAAGCCTGAATACTGGCCGCTCCTTCCCATGGCATACCGCCCCCGGAATCGCCGCCGTGGCGCGGATCCGAACTCGGCTGCGCAAGCGCAACCGCCACGCATAGAATCCACAGCGCCCCCGCCAAACCGGCGGCCCGCCCTATAGACCTCGCGCGAAATGTCGTTACCCCCGCCAGGCCTGTCACTGCGGACTCACCGTGCACGATGCCCTGCCGTTTCGATGGGTAATTCCCCGTCAACCGTCACCTTCTCCCTTGAAGGATCCACCGGGAGTGCACGCCCAAACCACCACGCGCCCCAGACACCGATTTCATACAACACCATCAAGGGCACAGCCATCAGCAACATCGTGAACATAGTGGCATCCGGGGTGACAATCGCCGAGATGATCAACGCCACCAATATGGCGTGCCGGCGAAATTTCGCGAAGATCTTCCAATGGACGAATCCGGCGCGGGCCAACAGCGTCATCACAAGAGGCAGCTCGAACGCGCAGCCCATGATCATGAGAAACTTGGTATTGAAATCGATGTAGGTGCCGACGGCCAGTTCCGGCGTCACGGCCCGCTCCATCCCGAAATCGACAAAGAATGCGATGACGAGCGGAAGAATGACCAAATTGCAGAACACCAGACCCAACACGAATAGCCCTGCAGCCAAGGCGAAGAGAGGGATCGCCCAGCGGCGCTCCTTGCTGAGCAATGCGGGTTCGATAAACTTCCAGAATTGGTGGAAGATCACCGGAAGGCTCAGCACTAACGCCGCAAAAAATGCGACTTTGACGGTCGCGAAAAATGCTTCGGTGGGCCCGTAGAATACCAAGTCGTCGGCAAGCGGTCGCCGCAGCCAAGCGACCAACTCCGGCGCCACGGCAAAGGTCGCGACGAAAGCCACCATGACGGTCGCGCCGACGATCAGCAACCGTCGCTTCACGGACTGAATATGCGCCTGCAACGGCGCGATGACTGCTGGCATGGTACCTCAACGGTTTCTTCGGAAGCGGCTCCTCGACGGAGCCGCCCTACCCACTACTCCGACCGTCTACCGCGCGGTCGCTCCTACCTCTCCCTCACGGTGACGCCGGATCATATCCGCCATTTGATCCTTCTTCGAGAGTTTCTCCTTCTGCAGCTGCTTCTTGAGCAACTCCTCTGCCGGTGTCAGTACATGTCGACGTTGCAGCTCGGCGAGTTCGGCATCGAGCCGGTGATGCGCCTCCTCAAGCTGACGATATTCGTTGTTGGAGGCTCGCAACTGCTCTGCAATCGTCCCATCTGAAACCATGAGGCACCTCCTTCCGAAAGTGAGGCATGCATTGTTCCGCCCATTGCGTGACGCACGATCATCCCTGCGTGGGCACCAGCGGCTCTAATGCCATGAGGATGGCATCCTCCACAGGATTCCTATAGTAGTCTTTTCGGTTGCCTGTTTCCCGAAACCCTAATCCGCGATACAACCTCCGTGCCGCCTCGTTGGAGACACGTACCTCCAAGAGTGCTCGTTTCGCCTGAGCATCACGTGCTTCATCAAGGGCCTGCCGCACAAGACTGGTCGCCAAGTTTCGCCGGCGACGTTCCGATGCCACCGCCAAATTCATCAATCGCACCTCATCGAACACGATCCAATAGCACAGGTAGGCTACCAGAACGCGCGCTCGCCCCCCCGCCTCTTCCCGCACAAGCAGGAAGCGCGCGAACGGATTACCGGACAATTCTCCCTCGAACATTTTACGGGTCCATGGCGAGGTGAACGAGCGGCCTTCCAATTCCAGGATCTCGTCAAGATCGGACATCGAACCCGGAATCACGGTACAATTTACGGGCAGACTGGTCTCCCTGACCGTGGGTGACATTCCGAGGGTCTCCTGAGTGCTGCGCTCTCCCCCGCTTCTCACTACCGGGTTTCTCACCGTCGGCTTGCCCTGCGGGGCGCCTTCCCCGCCCCCCGTAGAATCTTGGCGGCCTTTCCTTCCACCTGACCTCGCTGGAGTTCGGCTTCGGCTCGCTGGACGTAATTTGGAATGACAACGTGTCCGGCTACGTCGCCGCGCCGAAGCCGTTCGAACCCCGCCATGGCGACATGAGTTGCGGAGGGATGCCGCAGCCCGACCGGCACCTCACGCCATCGCCGCGCGCGATCGGTCAGCATCGGAGCCATCGCCTCCTGCAAGAGCTTCCATCCGTCACCGAGCACCCACGTTGGTGTTGCGACCATCCTCTTGATCGCTTCAGGTGGTCCGACGTGGGGTTCTACCAGCGTCTTGATTTGGCCGTCTACCGCCCACTCGTATTGTGCCCAAAATACCTCACCTTTCCGACAGGGCAGAATGGGACACAGCGGTCCGGCCAGTCCTCGTGCTCCCCATGCCATGGCTTCCAAGGTCCCCACAAGAATAATAGGCCGACCGGTGACGGCTCGCAAGCCGAGGGCAGTTGAAATTCCAACCCGCAGCCCCGTGAACGATCCAGGACCCGCAGACACAACGAAACCGTGCAGCTCGGCAAGCGTACACCGGGCTGTCTCTAACAGCCGATCGATCGTGGGGATCAACCAGCGAGTGTGACTTCCCGGCTCGTCGTGAGCCGCACTGGCCAACACCCGCGACTCCTCCACAATGGCGACACTCTGGCGGCTCGTGGCCGTCTCGATCGCGAGCACCTTCACATCCACAGGCCGTCAGATCACTCCCAGCTCGTCCGGTCGAACCGGGACGTTGGGTACGATTTCCTGAAATGTCAGCTGCACACTACCCCGCCCCCGACCGTCTTCCATTACAATTCGGTACGGACGTAGCAGCGTGGCGAGGGGCGGCGGCTCGGACGACAGGATCGCCTCGGGAACGGAACGATAGTCTTCATACCGCATGACGGCCTCGACCTCTCCCCCAGACCCAAGCCACTCCTCTTGGACCATCAGCAAGGTCCGCCGATCGAACCAGAGTCGGCGAAGGGTACCCTCAATTCCATGCTCGGCCGGCCCACGCACTTCGAGTCGGTACCGATCACCATCTTCCCCGAGCGACACCACGTCTTCCTCTCCTATCGTGGTCAAACCCAACGCCCCATGGACGGCCCACAAGCTCAATTGCACCGGACGGCCGAATTTCGCGACCCGACCCAGCTCAGAGGCATCGCCCTTGAGCTCCCGTCCCTCGGTCGGCAAAACCAAGCGGTACGCATCGCGGTTGATGACCAGCTCGAACAATTCGCCCCCGAAAAGACTGAAGCCTCGAACTCGGAACGCATCCGGCTTGCTATAGAAGACCGTACCATTTACTCGTGCAGGCAAAATCAACCCGGGCCCTTTGATGTGCGCCCGAAACAGGCCCTTGGCGCTGCGGGTCGCTTCAGCACGAGCGCGAAGGAGTGCCGTTAACTGTTCTGCTGTCGCCTCCTGTAACCCCGCCTCCGGCTGCGTGGGAACCCCCTTACAAGCAGATACGGCGAGGAGAACGCTCAACACCACGAACCGCAGCCTATAAGGCCAACACCGCATCCAGCGCCTCCCCGACTTCTGCGACCCCGACGAGATCGACGCCGGCGAGACGTTCCACACCATCGAGTCTGGTCAGGTTCCGCTCGGGCAGCAGGCAGCGAGTGAAGCCCAGCTTCGCGGCCTCGCGAATCCGCATGTCCGCCTGCGAGACGCCTCGCACTTCGCCTCCAAGTCCTACTTCTCCCATCACCATGGTACGATGATCGATCGGGATGTCCCTCAGGCTCGAGGTCACAGCCGCAACCAAGCCCAAATCAATAGCTGGCTCGTCGACCCGCAATCCTCCCACTACGTTGACATAGACGTCCTGACTGGACAGGTGCAGTCCTAACCGTTTTTCCATGACAGCAAGCAGCAACGAGAGCCGATTGACCTCGACTCCGTTCGCCATGCGCTTGGGCATGCTATATCCTGTCGGCGAGACCAAGGCCTGAACCTCAACGAGTATTGGGCGGCTACCCTCCATGCTCGATACCACCACCGACCCGGTTCCGCGTTCTGGACGTTCGGCCAAGAACAACTCGGATGGGTTCGACACCTCCTCCAGTCCTGCGTCCTTCATCTCGAACACCCCGATTTCGTTGGTGGAACCGAATCGGTTCTTCACCGCGCGCAAAATCCTATAGGCGTGACTCCGATCGCCCTCTACATATAATACCGTATCGACAATATGTTCTAGGAGTCGAGGGCCAGCGATCGCCCCCTCTTTCGTCACGTGACCGATGACGAACACCGGCATCCCGGTTCGCTTAGCCAGCCACATGAGCTGGGCCGCCACCTCTTGAACTTGGCTCACCGTCCCCGGCGCCGAAGTCAGTTGATCGGAATAGACCGTTTGAATCGAGTCCACGACCAGGGCTTTCGGTCGGAGATCGCCTACGACCTTCATGATCTCCTGCAGTGACGTTTCGGAGTAGATCACCAACGACGGTGTCTCCACACCAAGCCGAGTGGCCCGCATCTTGACTTGACGAGGAGATTCCTCAGCCGAGACATAGAGCACACGTGCGCTGCCCATCGCCAGTTTCGGGAGGGCCTGCAATAACAAGGTTGTCTTGCCAATACCCGGATCTCCTCCAATCAGTAGCACGGACCCAGGGACCACTCCCCCGCCGAGCGAACGATCGAACTCGCCGATACCGGTTAACCATCGTGTTTCGGCATCAAGGATGATGTCGGTAATAGGGGTGGGACGGGAGGGACTGGCCTGGAGCGGTGCCGGACGCCCTTTGGCCGATACGGGATCGCGTTCTTCCCTGAGCGTGTTCCACTGCCCGCAATCGGGGCACCTGCCGAGCCATCGAGGTGACTGGTGTCCGCAGGCCTGACAGTGGAAGGTATTCCTCGCCCGCATGTCAGCAGTATCTTAATGGAATGTGGAGAGAAAAAGGAAGCGACACGCCGGCGCGCTCACCAACGGCTCGGACTAGCCAGCTCGCTCCAGCTGAAGGGAAATCGCGGTGTGGCTTGAATGATCGAGGAGCAAAGGGCCTACTTTGGCCGCCAAATCCCGCATGACCTGGTCTACGGCATGTTCGTTCAAGTGACCGTCCATTGGACCGATCTCGGGTTCATCGACCGTGACCGGAATGTCATAGCTTAGAAATCCCTCGTTGATCTCGCGGAGCGTATCGTACCGCTGTCGTTGAGATGCGCGGTAGTACCTGCCGCGAAACCGGTACACTTCTGCTTCCAGGTTCTTGACCGGCAACGAGTCGACCCGAGCAGGACTGGAGACCAGCGTGACATACGTCGCACCGTGCTCTTGCGCCAGATGTCGAGCCTCCTGCATCAGTGCCCGGGTGAGCTGGATGCCATAGCGCATTCGAGGACTTATCGGTGTCAGATACAGGGAGCGATGGCTTTTTTCGGTGAGCAGATTCTCATCGACGAGCAGGGATTCATCTCGTTCCCAGGCCAGATTCACCGGACCATCGTACGACGCTAACGCTTGATAGGCAGGAGGAAGAAATTGCTCCCATCGTTCGTCACGACCAGGGGTCCGGCCGAAACGCTGCAACAGGAAGCCCACCCAGGTTCTGGGCACCGGCAGCAGAGCGCCCATCACCTCACTCGGACCTACAAGTTGTCCTTCCTCCAATCGAAAGGTCGGCTTCGGCATGCCATTGGCCGGCCAATGAGTCGGGAAGAGATTGTTCCAGATATCGTTCGCTGGAGTTTCCCAAAGCACTACGAGGTCTGCGCGGAACCGCGCAAAATATTCGCGAAGGACCAGCAGTTGCTGATCCTGTCCGTATCCGCTCGATCCGAGGGTGAAGACCTTGACGCGAAGGCCCGTCAATCTTTCCAAATGCGTTTGCAACCGGCGCTCGGGCATCCACCCAAAGGCGCACCCTGGTCTGGCTTCGACCTGAGAATCCCCGAGTAGCACCACCACCCGGTCGCCGTCGCTATAGTGAATAGATTGTCCACGAAATCCGAGCTCGTTGAGTTCTCGAGCCGAGATATCACCGGCCATGATCGTAGCGGTTCGCCAACCCGACGTTTCTCTCGGAGGATCGTACAGAACCTGCAAGACCGCTGCTGCGACCGCCAGGGAGACAATCATGCTCCCGACAATCAACGGCCCTTTTGGCGTAGGCTGCGGTCGTACATCTTGCGGTTCCATGGCCTCACATCCAGCACGGACTGGCCAGCACACGACTCACGATGCCATCGCGATCGCAATGCTCCTGCCGTCATTCCGACCCACGTATCAATCCTGCAACTGCTTCCGTACCGAGGTCCAGTCGGGGACCACCTTGGCACGACGCGGAAAGTCTGCACGGGGCTTGTCCGTCCGTATGGCTACCTTCAAGCGATGCGCTACCAGAGCTTGTGCAAATGCCTCACTGCTCCCCACCCCCGCCTTCAGGTTCTCCCACCCCTGCTCTTTCAATGTCCCGATAAACGCTTCCAATGCAGCACCCGTGGGGGGCACCTGTTGTACCACACCAGAAGGAAAGCCGTTGGCCTCGAGCCACGCGTGATATTCAGACGCATCGGCCGCCCTGTCGGCTGCAGGCGGCATGAGATAGACAAGATTGAAGTAAAACTTCCCAAGACGGGAAAGGGCCTCCGCAGCACCGGAAGAGGGTTCACCAAGCACGCGTCCAGCGGCGGTCATACCGGAAGGGCCGGCATCGTGGTCCAGCAACACGCTCTGCTCCACGAGCAAGATCGGCCGCCTTCGTTCCCATACGGCTAGCGTTCCAGTACCGATCGCATCCAGAACACGCGGCGAATCACTCAAAATGACTCGCATCGGAAAGAGGCCCAACCGTCGAGGTTCGAACTCAAAATACGCGCGCCCGTCGCCTCCAGTCAGACTCGACGCCACCTCGTCGCCGTTGACCTCAAGCAGGACCCGTTCCCCGCCCACACCACGCGCGCCAAACAACAACCCCTCTTGGAATACTCGAGACTCGATTCGTACCGGTTGTGCGGATCGGGCCAGGGCATCAGCCACGATAACCGTAACTTTCGTCCGACTTCCGGCATCAGCCACCGTCACAGTCTCACGGCCTATGCTACAGACGCAGAGCAATACGATGAGCAGCCGTGCAATAGTCTGATTCCGGTCTCTGTTCATCTGAGAGGGATCAAGCGAACCGCCAACGGCGGCGGGAGGGTCGCTTAGCCAGATTCGAGTTCAACCGATGGACTGCTACCAGTAGGGGTTGCTCAGGAACCTCACCGAGGCAATCGGACATCCGTTGCCAATTCCACGCACTCTTGCACGGGCCATCGGCTCGGCTTGTTCGCACCTGCTCCCGGCGCAGAGAAAACGTGCCTCATCGTCCTCGACCGTTGTACCATCTCAGCTCTCCGATCCGGCCAGAGCTCACCGCGGCGACCCCATTGAACCGGAGCCATATCCTCCACCCATCGCCCCGCGTCGGCTTGGATTCGTCGGTACGGCTGAACTCTTGGTGCCCTCTGGATTTCCATAGGGCCGAAGTGCGGGCGAATCCCAAATGATTTTATCCCCTGGTTCAAGTGTGGCCGCTTCCAAAAACTGGTCATGTGCCGCCTGAGTATCGCCTAAGGCATTGAGTGCCAATGCCAAATTGTAGTGCGTAGCCCCAAGGTCAGGCGCCGTGCTCACCGCCTGTTCGAACAACGCTTTGGCTTCCGGATACTGCCCGCTCTGGTACGCAGTAGTTCCTTGTTCGGTGAGCGTGATCGCTTGCATGGTTGCCCGAGTGTCCAACGGCAATGGCGTCAATGGGACCGCCTTCTGTGTCTTGGAGCATCCCAGCACCACCGCTAACCCCACGATCATACATAGACGACAGATCGCAACCATGATGCACCTCCTGACGAACCGCCCGAGCCGTTCCGGCCGAGTGAACGTGTAGTGTTAACCGCGAAGCTGTTTACGGAGTTCCTCTTCAGCGCACTTTCGATACATCACGTCCCACTCCTGACTGCCTTCCACGATAGGACGCGAATACGAGGCCAGCCTTTTCCGGACAGCTTGATCAACCGCTGCCTCCTGCGCGAGCTCAAGCGCCAGTACTCGCTTGATGGTGCGCAATACCTTGACCTCATCCCCACGCAGCGTCACCCCTTCCGCACGTTTGATGGTCTCAAGGATCACGTGGGAAAGATGGGTCACTTTGTCGTCGCTTAGAAGCGTCATCCCATTCCCTACAGGATCAGGCCTCGATCACGCACCAATTTGCTTTTTATCATGGTAAACATCTTCTGGTAATCGACCTGCCCCCGCTCGATTTGATCGGCATAGGCCTTCAGCATCTCCCGCACTTCGGCGTTCAGTCGGTCTTCGACTGATAACTCGGCGGTGATCGTGGCCTCGAGCCGATCCATAAATGCGTTGGTATCGCCGGTCACGCTCAACTGCCCTTCCTCCTGCAAACGAAGGTTCAGAACTTGTGCCAAGTGGCGAACACGTTCTTTCGACAATTTCATAGCAGGATCTTATGTCTGTTCGATCCGAATGGTGCTCGCCTGGTACGCTTGGCGCAGGAGCGACGCGTCTCCGATAATCTGCCCGATCACATTGACCCGGTCGGCAGGGACCGGATCCGGCCCCGTACTCATTGGGGTGCGCCCAAAGAAGATCGCCAGGACCTCTCCGGGTCCCCACCAAGCCACGTCGCCAATCTTCACTTTGGTCGTGGCAGTTTCCCGAAAATCTTTCACCCCCGCGATCTTACAGAAGTATTCTTCTCCCCACACATTCAACGCGGCCTGCACGGGCAACGCTGCGTAGACACTGTCGGCGGTTTTGTTTGGCTTGAGGACCGCCTCGAGCTGAACCCCACCCACCTTGATGATAATGCGCTTTCCCGTGGTCCCGTCTACCATAAATATTCCTTACCCCACCGCATGATTCAAGATGCGGCGCAAACTGTATCCGGCGCCCCGCTCGAAATCAAGACTGGACTCACTCGGCACGCTCTGGCAGACTGCTGAGCTGTCGTGATCGAGTCCACCTTCGTCCACCTCCAGGGAGTCGGGGAAACAACCGAGCGTCGCTGGTGGGAGATGGGAGTGCTCCACTGGTCCGACTTTTTCAGGCGAACCCAGATTCCTGGGCTTTCCGCGGGACGAAAGCACCACCACGACCGGGCGTTGCATCGCGCGGCTGAGGCTCTGCTCCGGCGCGATACCGCGTACTTTGCGTCGTGCCTCCGTCCCCGGGACCACTGGCGCCTGTTCCCCGTCTGTCGCCAGAACGTTGTGTATCTCGACATTGAAACGACCGGAGCAGACGCTTCGCCGGATAGCGTCACAGTGGTGGGAATACATCGTGACGCGTGCACATTGCAATTGGTCGCCCACGAGAACCTGAGCGAACGGTCAATCAATGAGATGTTCGACGGCGCAGCCATGTTGGTGACCTTCTTCGGGTCTGTGTTTGATGTACCCTTTCTGAGGCGTGCCTACCCGCATCTTCGCGTCCCCCCTCTTCATGTCGATCTGTGTTTCTTGGCGCGACGAGTCGGGCTTCATGGCGGCCTCAAGTCCGTGGAACATCAAGTCGGTTTGGCTCGGGCTGACGATCTCGCCGGATTGACCGGTTGGGATGCCGTGTTGCTCTGGCATCAGCACCGCCAGGGAAATTCACGGGCTCTCGAGCGCCTTCTTGGATATAATAGAGCCGACACCGAACATTTGGCGCCATTGGCCGAGTACATTTACGAACGCGTGTCCCGGCAATTACGTCCACACGCCGAACCGTCGGCCTTCAGCCTGCAAGCATGACATCTTCGATTCCCCGGTGGTTGGGCGTTGGGCTTACGGACACGGGGCGAGTCCGAAGGAACAATCAGGACGCGTTTCTGGTTATCAATGACACGGGTCTCTACGTGGTAGCTGACGGCATGGGGGGCCACGCTGGGGGGGATGTTGCCAGTCGCCTCGCCATCGAAAGCTTTCAAAATGCCGTTGCGGCTCAGGGAATGGATAGCTCGACGGAGCAACACGTTCGTGTCCATACCGAAAGCGCTCTTCGTCGGATCGTTGCCGCTGCCAACACGACTATTTTTGAGACTGCACGCCGATCACCCGAACTGCATAACATGGGCACGACACTCCTAGCGGCCAGCATTCTCGATTCCGACGAAGGGTCGGTTGTTCGTATCGTTCATGTTGGCGACAGCCGAGCCTACCGCTTTCGGCAGGGGCGACTGCGTCAAATGACGCAGGATCACTCCGTCGTGGAAGATTTCGTGCGACGGGGCCTGTTAAGTCGCGAGGAGGCTGCCACCCATCCCAAGCGTCATGCGCTCACTCGGGCCGTAGGAATCGACGCGACGGTCGAACCGGATTATTTGGCGGAGACGTTCGAGCGAGGGGATGTCCTGTTGCTCTGCACCGACGGGCTCACGAAGATGATGAGCGACCGGGACATCGAAGAATTCATCGACCGCCTGGTCGCCACCCCATCCTCTTTGTGTCGTGGACTCGTCGACGAATGCAACCGCCGCGGTGGTGATGACAATATCACCGTGGTCATCTGCACGCATACCAGTCGCTTCGCGGAGCCCGCACTCCATTGACAAACCCCCGAGGCGTCTGTAGCCTGCCCTTCCATCGCTTCAGCAACCCACGACGAGTTTCCGTTTCAGCAAGGATGCTATGTGGTTCAATCCGTTATTGAGCCTCTCGAGGGCGGTGGTGGTATTGGGATCGTTGTGGCTTCCGGTCCAAAGCCACGCGGTTCAAGCGGACGATCCAGAAGCCATCATCCGCGCACTCGTGCGGGCGAATGCAGAAATGGATTTCCCCACGATCTCACACTACATCGCCCACGATGCCGACATTGTCAGCTACTCGATCGGCGGACGTAAATATGTCGGCTGGGAGCAACTGGCCAAGGATTTCAAAGAGGAGTTTGCTCTCGTCCAGCGTTTGGAGCTGCCGATCCGTGAATTGAACGTCTGGCGCAAGGGAGACGTGGCCTGGTTCACAATGGAACTCGACTACATTCGACATGTACGCGACAGTGAGCCAGGGCGGCAGGAAGTGCTTCCTCTCAGAGAGAGCGGCGTGCTCGAACGTCGACAAGGGCGATGGCAACTGCTTTCTTGGCACGAATCCTTGCGCTCGCTGCCAGGGGTACACGGTGCGTCCAAGCCTGGCCATACCAATCCGCGCACCAAAGTCGTCGGCACGGAGTCACCGGCTGTTCCAGATTTAAGCGGCCAATGGGAGATTACGGAGGTGGAAGACGACAAGCACTACCGGGCGACACTCGACCGATCCGGCAACGGCCCGTATACGCAGCAGGGGGGGCGATTTGTGACCACCCGTTTTGCAGACCGGCTCTGGCAAGGCACCTGGCATCAGCCAGGTAATGATCGCGAAGGAGGCTTTGAATTGCTTCTTTCTGAAGATGGGAAAGAAGCGAAGGGAGTGTGGTGGTATTCGCGGGTGGGAAACCATAAGAATATTCCACCTCGGGAACATGGCGGCACGTATCTGTGGAAACGGCTCTCCCCCGTGCTCGACGCCCCATGAATGTGCCCTCGAACGACTCACGAACTCACCGAAACATGTTGGCGTTTCGATCGCACTCGATCATCAGGAGTATAGGAGGTACTATGAGGTGGCAGATACTGTTCTCAATTTTGGTATGGTCGTTAACCTCGGCACTCGCCTCCGATGCTCACGATCATCATGCCGTTCCCACCTTAAAGAATCAGGCCACCACCAAAGTGACGATTGCGAAAGATACCGTCACCCTGACGTTCGGCCCGATCGATCTGCCGGCCGCGCATGACGGCGAACTGGCCGCTTCCATGCCCAAACACCATTTCACACTTCCGAAGGACATGTACATGGTGGGGTACAAGACCCAGGTCTTTACTCAGGATGGCAAAGAACTGCCGAGAAATTACTTACACCATATTCTCATGTTAAACAACGACAAACCCAGCGTGTCATGTCCCGGCGAGCCTCTCTTCTTCGCCGGAGCCGGCCTCGAAATGACCGAGACACGATTCCCTGACGGGTACGGGGTGAAACTGGGCAAGGGTGACCATCTCATGTCGATCGTCGCCTTCTATCATGGAGCTCCACCGACCAAGAACGTGGTCGCAACTTTTACCATGTACATGGCTCCAGACGATGCCCCAATCAAAGAGATGGACGTGTATCAAGTCGGAGTCAACGTCGTGTGCTATAGCAAGTTTGCCCAACGCGGTCCGGATCAAACTGACGAGGGGATCGAGATTCGCCCAGGAGTGCAAATTCACACGGCGCCCCTCAAATTTCTGATGAACGGCTGCGTGAAGTTTGCCTATCCGCATGGACACGATGAGCTATTGATGATCGGTCTGGAGAACAAAACGAAAAATCGCACTCTGCTCCGCACGGTTCCGGACGTGGACCGTGACGGCACATTTTTGGAATTTCGTCCTCATCAGGTGTACAGCAGCGATCAAGGCTTTAGTGTCTCACAAGCCGATGACTATGAGATGATCATGGTCCACCACCATCCCCTTCAGAAAGACCAACTCCAGCACGGCATGGGCAACTACTTGCTGTACATGACCCCGGGACTCTGCCCAAGCGATACACGTCAGGCTCAAGGCGGTTAGGACCTGGCACAGACCTCCGCTCATACCGTTTTCATAACCCATTGACGAGTGACCATTTTTCTCGTTTGACTGTGCCATCTCCCGCCGTATTTAAAATCCCGTAAAAACAGGTATAAATAGGGCCATTTGGCCTGGATTTATCCTTCCCGCCGCAAGTAGGATATCCCCCCCAAGCTACCGGCTCCCTGCAGGAGCAGGAGTGTGTTATCCCATTTTCAATGGCATCGGCAGCTTCGTACCCTTACGGTCCTGCTCCAAACATCTTGGTTCGACCACCCTCGTGGTTTTGCGAGGACACATCTCCATTCATATTGCAAGACAATGTCGGACTCGGACTCCAGGCTACGCCGAACCGTTTGGATGCCCCGCTCGATACTACGAAAATACGCTACGCACATACTAATAGACCCACTCTAGGGCCAGACTCGCCGAAGGAAACGGGGGAGCACCTCCCGTGATCGCTCCTGATTCCATGTCGGTCTTGCTCGTGAGCGATTCAGCAGATGACGTCAAGCTCATGACGGTTGGGATCCGATCTCATTTTGCTGGATGCCGCGTTGAGGCCGTCTACACCGCCGATCAAGCCCGTGGGTGGATTACTCAGCATGCCTGGTCACTGATCATTCTCGATCTTGAGTTACCGGACTCTTCCGGCCTCGCACTCGTGCAAGATCTCCAAATTCGTCGCGCCGGTATCCCCGTCATCCTGCATAGTCGGCTACCAGACGTAAGCCCACTTCAGGCCATGCGCAGTGGTGCCGCGGCCTTGCTGTATCGGTCTGCGCCGACCTTTCTGCTCGACCTACTGAGCTTGATCGGTCACCTGGTACAAGCCCCTGCTGTGGAGCCACCCTCTGACGTGTATCCGCTGCACAGTGTCCATGCTGTCGAGCGAACTGGCGCAATCCTCTATGAGCTCAATTCAACCGGTCAATTCACATACCTC
Organism: Nitrospira sp.; assembly: GCA_036984305.1. Taxonomy (NCBI): domain Bacteria; kingdom Pseudomonadati; phylum Nitrospirota; class Nitrospiria; order Nitrospirales; family Nitrospiraceae; genus Nitrospira; species Nitrospira sp. The sequence goes on along the minus strand of BQWY01000001.1, from coordinate 1,528,580 downwards.
AGCGAAGCCGTCAGAACGGTGTTGGGCTATGACGCACAGGAACTCCTGGGAACGCATTACACGCACATGCTGCATCGCGAATCTCGGCGTCTCGCAGAACAGCGCTTCAATGAACGGCGTGCGGGAGCTCGTGCGACACGTCGGCTGGAAGTTTTTCTCATGCCGAAGTCGAGCATCGGACCGGTCCCTAATGTCTGCGCCGCTCGAATCAGCGCACGAGGAGTCTACGCCTGGCCGGCGCTTTTTCTTGGGACCGTTGGACTCATTCAGCACGCCGTCGCATCAGCCGGACAGCCCGGCCATAGGCAATCCTCGACCCCCGCAACATTTCTGGCGCTGCGGGATCTTCCGCCTCAACCTACTCAGCGCGCTGCGCCGATCCTGTACCCCTCAATTGAAACTATCTGGCAAACCGTCGAACATTTTCTTGGGAAACTGGATGTGGTTGCTCCAGAGAACGTGTTGCGCACTCCGACATCAGAGCCACGCCCTGCGGCAATCCGCATAGCACCATCTCCTCGAGTCGAGGAGCTCGCCCCGACGTTCATGCCCGTCCGTCTAGCCTCCCCTCATGATCCCCTGCCGATCCCATCGCCTACCCGCACAGCACAAGCTGTTCCGGCTGCTGTACCTGCGCAGGAATGGTCGGGACCCGAGCGACGCCACTCCAGCAGAAAGCGCGTTCAACTTCAGACGGAATTTTCGTTCGATGGACACGTTCAGGAGGGGGTCACGATTTCGTTGAGTGAATCGGGACTGTGCGCACAGGCCCCGCACATGCCGGAAAGACACAGGCCTCAATGGGCGACGGTGTCTTTGCTTTCCGACGTTTTATTCTTGCAGGTGACCGGAGTGACGGTCGTGGGGCACCACAACGGGAAAGTGTTGGTCAGGATCCGCTTCGAAGATCTGGAGCCTGTCAAGCGAATCGTTCTCCAATCCTTCTTAGAGGTCTTGACCGATCATCCCGATTCGCTCAAGGTTCAGGTCCACATACCGAACGAAAACGACCGCCTGCAGTTCCATTCACTTGTCCATCCATCGGGTACCCCAATCGTCGGGGACAGGCGCCTCGACTTCCGGGCGCCGTGCCACGTCGCCATTGAAGTCATCTGCTCGAACGCCCATGGGGTCACCTCCAACTGCCGCGGCTGGATGTTGGATATCCATCTGCGAGGTGCGCGAATTCGACTCCTCGAACCGTTACCGCCCCGCTTGAGCTCGTGCACGTTGGAGTTCCGTACAGAGCACGACCTTTGGCGATCTCATGCAACCAATCTCACGCGAACGGGCGAGCGCCTTCCCTTTCAGGTTGTCCGTGAGGTGACGTCTGGCGCCAACGACCAGGCCCGGGTCGCTCTGACGTGGAATTATGGCGTGCAATTCGGCCCAGCCACCGATGAGACACTTGCACAACTTCGTGCCCTCGCCAACCATGAGCTGACAGCTTATATGGGCATGACCGCAGCCAGACACAATCGATCACTGACGACGGATTTGCTCTGGACTCATAATGTGGAGGACGGTCGCATCGCCATTTATCATGATCATCTTCAGGGCGATGCGACAGGACCGCTTATCGTCATCGTCCCTGATGTCGGTCATGCGAAGGAAGCGTATCTGTTCCTTTCATACTGTTTGGTACGCGAAGGGTTTCAAGTGCTTCGATACGACCCAACCGATCACCCCGGTGAGAGCGATATATCCAAGGGATATCCACTCCTGAGCCACATGCAACGGGATTTGTATGCGATCCTCGACTTCACGACCGAATTTTGGCCAGAGACGCCAGTGTGCCTCCTGGGAGAGGGGATCGGAGGGCGACTTTCCGTCCGGGCCATCCATTCGGGGCGGCTGATCTCGGCGGTCGCCTTGATCAATCCGGCGGTCGATCTGTCGCTTGAACTGCACCGCCTTCGACACACCGCCCCAGTCCCTCACACGTTCGCCGATCGGCAACCAGGGACGGGTGTCATACGTCGAGTCAGCGTCCAAATAGCCCCGTTCGTGCACGATGCGGTCATGTCACGTTATGTGAGCGGCGAGGAATGGTTACGCGACCTGGCCAACATTGTCACTCCGATCTCGATCGTCATGGATGCTGTTGAATCTGAGCGACAGCACGAGATCCTCAATCAAACGCGCGCCACTGTGAAGGATGCCTTCCGTCGACTCACCGTGGTATCCACTGCGCATGCACATCACTTTGAAGATTCTGTTCGATCGGACCACTGGTACTACGAAATGGTGCGGTTCTTCTCACAGGAAGTCGACATCAAGCACTCTGTTCATGCTTGGCCATCCACTATACCTTGGGAAATTTCTCAAGAACGCCTGGTCGAATTTCAACGACTACAATGCGTCCATTATTGGACGCGTGAGCGGCGAGAACGTCACTGGAAAGCGTACGTCCAGCACTCCCGCCCAATCGTGCAATCTCCCGGCTATCAAAGAATGTTGGCGGAGGTCTCCGCCCCACTGGCGCCCCTCAATAGCGCGCAGCGAATGCTCGAATTGGGCTGTGGAAATGGAGAGTTGATACTATCCCTTATGGCACACCCCGTGCATCGCGCCAAGAGGCCCACGGGTGACGTTCACCTGCCCGAATACGTGGGGCTCGACCTCTGTCAAGACACTCTCAGGGCAGCCCATGCTCGCATCCTCGCCCTGCAACACACCCTCAGTGTCGCAGAGCACCCGAGATTATTTGGGGGACGGTTGTTATCCCCTTGGTTTGTCCGTGGAACGCTGGATGCAGCCCTCCCCTTTCCGGCTTCCCGGTTTGATCTCGTCTTCGCCAATCTCATCATCGGTTACATGCGTGACCCCTTGGTCGCCCTACAAGAGTGCGTTCGTGTCCTAGCACCACATGGCCAGCTCGTCGTCACGGTGCCTAACTTTTCCGCCGACCTCTTCCACTGGCTCCGTTCCTCACTGGCGCCCGGGGAGGCCGCTCTCACTCCTGATTCGGACGAGGATAGCCTGGAGGCAGTCCTGGCGGAACAACACCGTGGCTGGCTGGAAGGAACCTTACATCGCTTCAGCTTTGAGGATCTGCGCAATCTTCTAGCGCGCGCCGGGACCCCAGTCGTACAGATCGATACGGTCTTGGACCATCAATTCTATTGCGCTGTGGCTAAGAGGAATGCCTAGTTCCACTAGCTGAAACTGCCTCCTGGGTGTATACTTTCAGATGGCGATAGGTGGCCCCGCCCCCGTTGTGTGGGTGAACGGACCAAGGGGCACCTCATTTCACATTTATTCCCTATCCCTATGAAAAAACGAATCCTTGTTGTCGACGATGAACCTCGAGTGCGCACGTCGCTCAAGCTTGTGCTGGAGCCGACCTACGACGTGCTTCAGGCAGCCGACGCCCACGAGGGACTTGATCTGTTCAAAAAGGAAGCCCCACATCTGGTGCTCCTCGACGTGATCTTACCGGGCATGGATGGTCTGGCCGTCCTCGAAAAAATGCAGAGTGAAGATCGCAGCACGCCAGTGATCATGCTGACAGGAACCAAAGCGGTGAAAACTGCGGTGGATGCCATGAAACTGGGCGCAGCCGACTATATTTCAAAACCCTTCGAAATCGATGAGTTACGAATCATCATCAGCAAGGCTTTAGAAAACCAAGAATTGGAACGAGAGGTACGTTTACTGCGCGCCCAGGTTGTGAACCGCTACGCGTTTCACAACCTGATTGGGAAGAGCCCTGGAATGCAGGAAATTTATGGGAAGATCGAGCAGGTAGCGGATAGCCGAACAACGGTCATGATTACGGGCGAGAGTGGGACGGGAAAGGAGCTGGTGGCTCGAGCACTCCACTATAACAGCGCCAGGAGGGACCGGCCGTTTGTCGCGCTCAATTGTGCCGCCCTGCCCGAAACCCTCATTGAGAGCGAGTTGTTCGGTCACGAAAAGGGGTCGTTTACTGATGCCACCGCGAGGCGCGTCGGTCAGTTCGAGTTGGCCCACACCGGCACCCTGTTCCTAGACGAAATCGGCGACCTTAGTCCCACTACACAAGCCAAACTGCTGCGAGTCCTTCAGGAGCGTGAATTTACCCGGATCGGCGGTGTGCAGCCCATCAAAGTAGACGTCCGAATTGTCGCGGCGACAAACAAGAGTCTCGACGAACTCGTTCGGCGTGGAACATTTCGGGAGGATCTGTACTACCGAATCAACGTGATCTCCCTATATTTACCGCCGCTTCGGGAGCGTGGTGAGGATGTCGTCCTGTTGGCCAAGCATTTTCTAGCCAAGCGTGTTGAGGAAGAGAAACGGTCCCCACAGGAGTTTTCGAAGGAGGCATTGGATGTGATCTGCCGGTATCCATGGCCGGGAAACGTTCGAGAACTGCAAAATGTCGTGGAGCAAGCGATGCTGTGGTCTCAAGGGAACACAATAGACCCCGAGCACCTTCCCGCGACGTTGAAATCGGATTCCCGAGGGGGCTCGTTGCGCGAAGATATCTTGTCTGGTCGTGTATCGCTGGAAAAGGCGGTCATGGACTTCGAACGAGACATTATTCTAGATGCATTGAAGCGCACCAACTATGTGCAGACACATGCCGCCAATCTCCTGGGAATCAGCCGACGCATGCTTAAGTATCGGATGGATACCTTGGGGATCGGCCGCCCGGACGCAGCGCCCACCGTTCCGGAACCGTCCTCTTTGGTCCAAGAGTAGGTCGAATTCGACACAGTCGCATCCGAATCCCCACAATAGCTACACACCTTCTTCACAGGCTTCGCCGATGTTCTTCACCCCTTATGCACAAGTTTTCATAAGAATCCACAGCACATATAGAACATCTTCAAGACACACCCACCACATCTAGTAGGCCCTAACCCGTAGGGCCATTTTTCCTGCCGTGAAAAACCGCAAAGGTATGTGAATTGCTTGACAATTTTTCCGTTCGATCTAACATGGCGGGACGATGACTGCGCTAGCGGGTACGACTGTAGCCAAGCCGACCATACTTGTTATCGACGACGAAGCGGGTCCCCGCGATGCACTCAAGGTGATTTTGCGCCCCTTCTTTCACGTGGAGTCTGCAGAAAATGCTCAACGCGCCCTGCAGCTACTGAAGGAACACCGTGTGGACCTCGTGACCCTCGACCAAAAGCTTCCCGACTGCCAGGGGCTCGATCTCCTCCAGGACATCAAACACCTCTACCGTGATATCGAGGTGATTATTATCACCGGCTACGGAAGCCTCAAATCGGCCATGGACGGCATCCGGCATGGGGCGGCTGGCTACCTACTCAAGCCCTTCAATGTCACAGAATTGATCACGCTGATCAATCAAACACTTGAGAAAAAGAATCGGCTGGATTTCCTTCGAGCCTTCTTATCCAATAGTCACGCCCTGTGGAATTCTGAGGCACAGGCCAACGGAGCCTGGGGCACCCTGCGGGAGAAATATGCTGCGCTCACCAAGGGTAAACCTGGAGGACCGGGCGACCCGACCGATTTCCAGGAACTGGTTCCTCTCCTATCCAGCCTTTTGGAAGCCAAAGATCGCAGCCTGCTCAATCACTCTAGTCGTGTCAGCTTTTACGCCACTCTTCTGGCGAATCGTCTGAATCTGAGCGCTACCGAACAACGGTCTCTGGCAATTGGCGCCTTCCTGCACGATCTCGGCATGATTGGCATGGAATCAGCGGGGACAGAAGAACAAGAATGTCATGAGACCGTGTCGGATTACGTCAAACGCCATACCGAAATTGGGGCGCGAATGGTGCTGGCCTTGGGCATTCCTGCGGAAGTTGGTCAAATCATTTCCTACCACCATGAGCACTTCAATGGTCTAGGATATCCACATGGCCTGAAGGGTGAGGGCATTCCCCGACTCGCACGAATCGTCGGTCTCGCGGAGTATTTCGACCACTTGACGTCGAGTCGCGGCAACCAATCGACCTGTTCGATCGATGAGGCCCTACAGATCATTAAAAATCTAGCTGACACTCAGTTTGACCCGGAGCTGGTGAATGTCTTCCTCCAAGTCGTGACCGAATGTAAATCGTCGCTACCGGCCTTGGCAATGAGCAACAGCCCGTTATCCCCTCCAGACCTCTAACAACTTGCCTAACGTCAAGCAGGCTCGCTCTCTCCGAGCAGTTCCGCCGCCGCACGCCGCATCGTTGCCGTCACGGTCTGCCCGCCCAACATCTTTGCAATTGCATCCTTCCGGTCACCCGAACTGAGCGTTCTGGCAAACGTGACGGTTCGCCGCGCTTGCGCTGCCTTTTCGACCTGAATTTGAGCTTGCGCTTTGGCGGCGACCTGCGGGGCGTGTGTCACACACAGAACCTGATGGTAACGGGACAGGCTCCGTAGCCGTGTACCAATCGACGTGGCAACCGCCCCCCCTACCCCGGCATCAATTTCATCAAATACCAGAACAGGGATCGTGTCATATTCTGCCAAAACAGACTTCAGCGCCAACATGACCCGCGAGCATTCCCCACCCGACACAACTCGAGCCAATGGGTAAAGCGCCTCGCCCTTATTGGCTGAAAACAAGAATTGGACATGGTCCGAGCCGGTTGGAGTCAGCCCGCTCGCCTGCTGGACTGCTTCGACTCGTACCGTGATGCGGGCCTGTTTGAGGTGTAAGCCCTCCAGTTCTCTTTTCAGAGCATCCTCAAATTGTTTTGTCGCGGCACGACGCTGGTTCGAAAGCTCGTGCGCCAAGGCACTGGCTCTCTGGAATCGCACCTCGACCTCTTGGTGCAATCCGATCAGCCGGTCCTCTCCGTGCTCCAAGAGCGACAATAGAGCCTGTAATTCCTCACCCTTTGCCATGACGGCTTCCAGCGTACCACCATACTTCTTCTTGAGAGCCTCCAATTTGACCAATCGAGCTTGGACATGGGCCAGCTGTGCCGGATCATCCTCAAGGCCATCCCGGTACGCACGTACCCCTGCTGCCACCTCTTGTAGGAGCAGTACCGCGTGATCGAGTTGCTCGCTCCATAGCTGAGTCGCTGCATCGATCGCCGATAACTGCCGGAGGTTCCGTACTACCGCACTCAACCGTTCAAGCACCGCGCCTTCCTCCCCATACAGCGCGGCATACCCCTGTTCTGCTGCCGTCCGCAGCCGCTCGACCTGCTCCAACCGAAGACATTGTTCCTGAAGACTCCGCTCTTCGTCGGGCTGGACCGCCGCATCTTGAATTTCACGCACCTGGTACCGAAGCAGATCCTCACGTTCCCGGAGACGCTCTGTCCGGGCCTCGGTCTCCTCCAAGTCCCGCTTCGATTCTTGCCACTCGTTATAGGCACGAACAAATCGCGACCGCAGGGCGTTCAACCCGCCAAAATGATCCAACGCGTCGAGCTGCGAAGCGGGGGTGAGGAGGGACTGCTGTTCATGCTGGCCATGGATGTCAACAAGCAGGCCGGAGAGACGCTCCAGTTCTTGGAGAGAGACCAGGCGGCCATTGATGTAGCTACGGCCGCGCCCGGTTCGGGATAGAATGCGCCTGAGCACAACCTCTGTCTGGTCTTGTCCCAGAATGTCTCCGGCACGAAGACGAGCCAGTACGGGACTATCCGACGAAAGGCTAAACGCCGCTTCCAGTTCGGCTTCGTCCGCTCCAGTACGGATCTGCTCCGTCGCCGCGCGCTGTCCGAGGAGCAATGAGAGCGCGTCGACAAGCAAGGATTTACCGGCCCCTGTTTCTCCCGTCAGGGCGACAAACCCGGCTGGAATGCTCAATTGCAGCTGCTCGATGAGGGCGAAATTGGCGACGCGCAGCTCCGTCAACATAATGGCACACCACGCGCCGACAGGTGGAGGAGAATTGTTGCCGCCTGCCTTTCCAGAATCGAGCTGTCCGGCGAATGCCCGCGACGGTAGAGCGGGCGGCTTAGATTGCCCAACCTATATTATTTGTCCCAAGTCCAAGCTCGCTTCCAACCACAGGAAAACCGGTTCGTACCGTATCCCGGAGTTTCCGTCGTCGTTCGCGCCCAACCACTAGCAGAACCTGGGCGCACAACCCGCCCCGTCCGCGCTGAGGGGTTCCACGCTCATGCCTTCGCGGAAGATTGGGCTAACAACTTGTCGATCAATTCCTTAAATTGTCGTTTTGGACGCGCCCCCACTAAGCGGTCAACGAGCTCGCCGTTCTTAAAAAACAGAATTGTGGGGATGCTCATGATCTGGTAGCGACCGGCAATCTCCGGATTTTCGTCGGTATTTAACTTCCTCACACGGAGCTTGCCTTCGTATTCTTGCGCGAGCTCGTCAACGATGGGCGCCACCATCTGGCACGGGCCGCACCAAACAGCCCAGAAGTCTACCATGACGAGCTCGGGGGCCTTGGCGACCTCCGCGTCCCAACTCTTATCGTCGACTTTCAACGCCAGACTTCCCACTCGCAGCCTCCTTCGGTAGAGAACTAAAAAATAATCCTAATCCGTCCTTTTAACGGCTGTCAACCGCGGCCCCCCCTACCACCGCCACTCTTCCGGAATGCCATACCACCAGTTTTCCGGATGGGCGGCCCGCCAGTCTGTTTGTTGCTTCCACAGCGTTTCCGTCGTCGTCCGGTTCAATCGGGTGGCCATCGCAGCCGTGACATCCGACTCGCGCTGGACACTGACGCCAATGATTTCTTTCGCAATTCGAGGCAGGATGTCTGGAGGATCAATAAGCACGTCCGGCCGATCGCCGCTCAGATTCCGCACCAACTGTTCGATCAACACCCACCGGTCTTGGGACGCCTGGTACTCCATATACCCGTTTACTGCATGATACACGTAGGTCAAATAGACGTAACTGGCCGCCGAAGGACGAGCGTCAACCTCCTCCTGACAGGCCTCGATTGCTCGACGGAAATCACCAGCCTCCAGGTATACGCGCGCCCGTTTCAGCGCGTCGGACGAGGCACGCGATCCGGCGTCCGGGAGCGACCGATCCAAGATCTCGCCACCCTGTACGGCTCCCGGGCCACCAGCTATCCAAAGGATAAAGACAAGGTAGCTACTCCACGCCCAAGTAAAAGCCGGCACGCTCATGACAGCCACCCTCCTTCCAACCTCGCCACGCTTCAGATTGGAGCTATCGATCCGATGTGCCTGTTGGGGATACCATCGGAGTCGGCCGACCATACGGTCCACCGACCGCTCCCCACGGGAGCCCGCGCTCACCGATAGTGATCGGCGTCAGAATCTGTCTCATCACAGCCGTGCCAAAGCTTTCGGTCCAGCCGATGCCCGTCAGACTCAAGACGACCATGGCATTAAACCTGTCGGGGAATTGCAAATAATAAAACCCCAAGGACCAGCATTTACATGGATTCTGGTAGAGGCCGACAAGATCATACTCGGGGCTTCGGTTGTTTTTGACATCATAGTATGCTCGTCCCCCGACGGTCATACCGTATGGGAGCCGTACAGCCCCCGTGGCAGTGACGAATTGGACCTCGGGCGTGGGGGCGTACACTTCGTTGAAGGAGATCGGATTCCAAATGTCACCACGCCGTGGACGATTGCCACCGGTGGCGTACCGTTGTCCTATCTCAAGATACCACGCGTTGCTTTGTTGAACCCGCCAATCAGTGTTGAATTGGGTCAAGTTGCCTCGATAGGGGTCAAGGAACGCATCGACGATCACGTATTGCGTGAGCGACGAGTACTGCCGGCTCAACGTGTCGATCGTCAGCGGCGAGTACCCTGGGATGTATTCGGGTGTCGTATTGCCGATAAGACCCCTAACCCAGATATCAGAGAGCCTAGTCCCCTGGATCGGCGTCATGGCGGGAGTAAGCGGCTGCGTCGTCGTTCCATATATTGGTATGGCCCCAGGCTCGAAATCACGCGCCATCGTCTGTACGGCACCCACATGATAGCTTTGGGCGAGAGTCAGATCCAGCCAGTTAAAGGCGTTTCCGCTGGACTTCGTTTCAAGCAGTCGCGAGTGCAGTGAATACGTGAGCAGATTTTTTTTGGGAAGATCATCGATGCCGTCGATCTGCGGAATCTGCGACTGGGGCGATGCTGGGACGTACTCGTAGACCACTTTAGGCTCAAGAACGTGCAGGAGGCTTTGCCCTCCCTCGAGACCGTACCGTCGGCTCAAGCGGGAGGTCATGTCAATCGATCCCCAAAAGGTCTGACGATCGAATGGGGTTTCGTCCGTAATTCCTCGCGTGTAATAGGCCTCAAGAAACCTTGCCCTCGGCGTCATCCCGAGCACATGGCCGAGATTCCACGGCCTGGCGCTTAATTCCGGCATGACATGCGCACGGGTGAATTGAAACCCTTCCTCTCGGTACCAGTGCACCATACTGGTATCCAGGCCTGTCAGCAGCGGTGTACCGAATGCGCTGACATCAGCCAGGCTATACCCCAGCTCCGGCAAACTCTGAAACGTGTCGCTCCCGCCCGATTGAAGTGGTTGAAGGTAACGACCAAGGAAAAAGAGATTGCCATTGCCGAGCCGATTCGTGGCCAGCAAATTGGACTCGCCGCTGGGAAGCGCACGCAGGACGCCGGAATTGCTCAACTGCTGCAGATAATCGGGGTCGGAGACCAAGAATGCCTGGGCCGATACACGCAAATCGGCGTTCACTTGCTGCACATGGCTCCCACTGACCAGCGCACGGACTCGTTGTGCGTCCGCACTGTCAGGCGAGACGCCGGCGACATTCGGCAGTTCCTGTTGATTCAGCACACTCAGGAACCATTCGCCACGAGCTTGCTTATTCAACCAGTATCGGTATTGTAGATCCGCTCCGTATCCAAGCTTGCTGTAGTAGTTGGGAGTCACGAGTAAATCTTGGCTGTGGTTAATCGCCCAAAAATAGCCCTGCCGATAGCCGATCCCAAATCGGTTGTCGTACGCCGGTTGGGGAATGAGAAAACCGCTCTTCCGGTAGCTAATTGGGTACGTCAGTGTCGGAAAGGGAATCAACGGCTTGTCCAGCACGCAGAACCAGGTTCCGCGCATCGCAACACTGTCGGACGCATCCAAATCGAGATCATCGAAAGTGAATCGCCAAGCGGGTGTCTCGCCATCCTTGGCGTCGCAGTTCGTGAACGTTCCCTCTTTGATGCGATAATGGTCCTCGGAAAAGCGCTGCATGAGGCGGCCGGTGGCGTAGGTGTTGGTTTGCCGAAAGTGCACGCGCCCATTGGTAACGACACCGGCTTCGGTATTGATATCGAGCTCGAGTTGATCTCCCCATACCTCCGACGTTGGCCCGGTGAGATGCACGTTCCCAGTGGCCTGAACCAATCCTGTCAGCGGGTGCACCGTCATATGATCGGCGGTCAATCTCTGATCACCATTCACCACAATGACGTTGCCGTCGGCAAGGTAGACCTCGCGATCTTGTTGATACTCCAACCGGTCGGCATTGATCTGAACGGGTTGGGACCCGGTCGTCGCAATACCAGCTCCCTCCGAAGTCGGTCCTGCCCCCCATAGCATTGTGGTCCAGGACAGTACGAGAAAGAGCGCCCAGCCTGTGTTGAGGATCCGCCTGGGGGTCAGCCCCATGTCATCCCCGAAGCGGTGACATCGACATTCCGTGAAGGATGGCTTTGACTTCCCCGATGAGCATGAACGATCCGGTCACGCAGATAAGATCCTCAGGTGAAGCCCGCTTCCGCGCTTCGAACATCGCATCGCTGACAGCGGGGATGACCCGCGCCGGGGGACCATCTGAGGGGAACCACTGGGAAAGCGTCTCACCGGAGGCCGCCCGGGAGACGCGCGGGACGGTTAGGATCACCTCGTCTACATGCGGCATCATCGCGTGCACAAATCCCGCATGGTCTTTGTCCTGCATCATCCCCAAGACCAGCCACACCTTGGACGATGGGCACTGAGCCCGAAAACTGGCGAGGTACTCGGCGACGGCCGCCGCTGCCGCCGGATTGTGCGCACCATCCACGAGCACCAACGGGCGCTCGGCCATCACCTCCAACCGTCCCGGCCACTGCACCTCGGCCAGGCCTTGGCGGATGGCCGACTCCTCAACGGATAGGCCGCATCGGACCACCTCCTCGATGACCGCAATTGCGCACGCGAGATTATCCAATTGATGACGTCCACGCAAGGGACAAGCGAGATTCCGGATGCTGCGGCCGCGACGATGGTAGGTACAGTCCGACGGTAAACTTCCTTCCACGGCGAAGTCGACCCCGAGTTCTCGCAACAGCGCGCCGCGTCCGCGCGCCGCTTCCATCACGACCGTCCGCGCTTCGGCCTCGAGTCTCCCGAGCACGACCGGCACCCCCGGTTTGACAATACCCGCCTTTTCGAACGCAATCGCGCGAAGATCGGCGCCGAGGTACTGTTCGTGGTCCATTGCCACCGTCGTGATGCACGAGACCACCGGCATGACGACGTTTGTGGCGTCGAAACGCCCTCCCATCCCCACCTCCAGCACCGCGACATCGACACCGGTATGATTAAAGTACTCCAAGGCCATGGCTGTCGTGAATTCAAAGAAGGTCGCAGGCACATCTGGCGGGCAGGCACGGCGGAGGCGAGCCGTGAGGTCGGCGACGTCCTCCTCCTTGATCATGAGGCCATTAACCCGAATACGCTCGCGGAAATCCACGAGATGCGGGGACGTATACAGTCCAACACGCAATCCTGCCGCCCTCAAGATGGAGGCGACCATTGCCGCCGTCGATCCTTTCCCGTTCGTTCCCCCGATGTGGAGAGTGCGCAGGTGTTCGTGAGGAGAACCTAAGGCTTGAAGCAGGCGCCCCATCGACTCAAGCCCGAGCTTGATACCATGGCGCTGCAAACCGAACAGGTAGGCAACTGCATCCGCGTAGGAGGGACCCGGCATGCCGTCAACGCCCCATCTCGCCCCGGCTACAAATGGCTGATCAGGGTCGCCAGCGTATCCTTCAGTTGTTTGCGTTCTACGATCTTGTCGATCATCCCGTGCTCGAGCAGAAATTCCGCTCGCTGGAATCCGTCCGGCAACTGCTGCTTAATGGTTTGTTCGATGACACGTGGTCCGGCAAAACCGATGAGGGCCTTCGGCTCTGCGAGAATGATGTCCCCTAGCATCGCCACACTAGCGGTGACGCCGCCGAACGTCGGATCGGCGAGAATGGAAATAAATGGAAGTCCAGCAGCCGACAATTTTGCCACCGCCGCGGAGGTTTTGGCCATCTGCATGAGCGAGAGTGTGCCTTCTTGCATCCGAGCTCCACCCGACGAGGTAAACAAAATCACTCCCAACTTGTGCTCGATGGCACGGTCCACGGCGCGACAGAATTTTTCTCCGACCACGGACCCCATGCTTCCGCCCATGAATCCGAAGTCAAACAGACAGAGTACAACCCGGCGGCCATGAATTTGCCCTTCGCCGGTCACCAGGGCATCCTTGCGGCCCGTTTTCTCCTGCTGTGATTTCAACCGTTCTTTGTAGGCTCGTTGATCGTGGAAGTTGAGGGGGTCTAATGCCTCCAACTCGATGTCCCATTCTTTGAACGTGCCAACATCGATCACGAGCGAGATCCGTTCGATAACGGTAATGGGAAAATGGTAGTCGCACTTCGGACACACACGAAAATTCCGCTCGACCTCCTTGCGATAAATGATTTCCCGGCAATGGTTGCACTTGAGCCACATGCCCTCGGGGGCCTTCGACTTGCGAGGCGGCTCTTCGACCGGGCTTTTCTGTTTCTTAAACCACGCCATGCAATCTCCTCAGTGCGATACCCTTTTTACACACGACGATGGGCAGGTTCAACCGAACCACTTTACCCAGACCAGAATCAGCGACGTGACGGAACGACGGAAACCCGCAGTGAGTCTCAATTCGCCAATAGGCCCGTCCAAGCCTAGAACAAACCGCGAAGGAGCCCAGTCGAAATCATCGTCCACACTCCCACCACCACGCTCCCGAACGAAAGGACGCCGCGCATCGACAAGCGGGCAAGAGGTCCCCACTTTTCGGCATACACCAACGGCAAGCTGATAAGAGCCCCGACCGCCATCATCCCCAAGATTGAACCGACCCCGAAGACAGCGATATACGTCAGCGCTTCGGTCATCGTCTCGACGGCCGCCACCACCAAAAGCAGCAACGCAGCGGATCCTGCCAGACCGTGGACCATCCCCACGACAAACGGCTGAAACGTTCCATCGAGCCAGTGGGGATGAACATGGTCCGGGGTCGAGCGATGATGGTGGAGATGGCGGTGATGGCTGCCATCGTGCTCATGGACGTGCCAATGCCAATCTTCGCGCAACACAGCGCGGGCAAGGGACACACCCAGGAGTACCAGCATGATCCCAACGACGAATTCAAACCATTGTGCGAGCTCTTCCGGGATGACGACTTTGAATCCGACTACCACGACTCCGGCGACCATCAGCATCAGCGTATGGCCCAGTCCCCACCAAGCCCCTACGGCCCCCGATCGCCATATCGACGACGATCTTGCCACCACGGTGGATACCGCAGCCACGTGATCGGCATCGAGAGCATGCCGCAGGCCGAGGAGAAAACCGAGCCCCAACATCGTGAGCACGTGCCAGTCAGACATGAAGTGGTATTCGCACAAAGCAGCCTGCTTCCGAACATGGAAGCGGTGTAGCGGAGCGGTCAGCCCCCCCGGGCATGCATTTCGAGGTGAGGATCTTCACGGAGACGGGAAATATCGATGAGCTGCAGCTCGCGGAGCCCCTCCGGCTCAAGAGCCTTGCGCGCCTCGGCGCCCCGATCACGCCGTTCCCGCCAGACCGACGTAATGAACGCGGCAATGGTCTCCGCTGATGCACCGCGCCGCAACGGCACCCGTAGATCGAAGCCCCGCTTGGCATACAGGCAGAGGTACCACATCCCATCGGCTGTGAGGCGGCTGCGATCGCATGTGGCGCAGAAGGGTGCCGTCGTGGAGGCAATAATGCCAAAGATCGTGCCATCGGGCAAGGAAAACCGCTGGGCTGGGGCCGAGGAGTTTTCCACGACAGCCTCCACGCCTCCGTAATGGTGCGCCACCAGAGCGAGGATCTCATCCTTAGAAAGGACCTTCGCCATAGACCAGTCCGTGGCACCCCCCACGTCCATGTATTCAATGAAACGAACCTCGCCCTGCACGCTCTTGCCGTATTCGATCAATTTCAGGATTTCGTCGTCATTAAATCCCTTGATGGCCACGGTGTCGATTTTCAAGCCTGAGAAACCGGCTCGATTTACCGCGTCGATTCCCTCCAGCACCTGGTGCAGATTGTCCCGACGCGTCAACTGTCGGAATCGCTCCGGCCTCAGCGTATCCAAACTGACTGTGACGCGGTCCAATCCAGCTTCGTAGAGCTGCGGCGCCTGATCGGCCATGAGGATTCCATTGGTGGTCAGGGCTAAATCTTTGATGCGGTTGTTTTGCCGAAGCATTCGAACGAACAGGGGAAGATCGCGCCGAAGCAATGGCTCTCCGCCGGTCAACCGGACCTTGTCCACTCCAAGATCGGTGAACGCCCGCGTGAGGATAGCCATTTCCTCGAAGGTCAGGACGGTTTCGCGAGGTAGCCACGTGTACTCTTCTTCCGGCATGCAGTACTTGCAGCGGAGATTGCACCGGTCGGTCACGGATAGGCGGAGGCTCTGCAGCGGCCGTCCGAATACATCGGGTAGTGCCGGAGGCGACACATGTCCTGGAGACGAAAGTGGCATGTCGCTCATACGCGTTGCAAAAGGAATCAGGGGTGTTCTTCGACCCAGACCTCTCCCTGAGTCGTTTGCTCGAGCTTCCAGATCGGTGTGATCTGCTTCAATTCATCAATCGCCCACTTGCACGCTTTGAATGCATCCGCGCGGTGTTCCGCACCCGCGATAATCAGCACGATGTTTTGCCCGACCTCGATTGGTCCATATCGATGCAGAATCAGCAACTCGATGATATCGAAATCCTTGAGCGCCCGTTCGCGAATTTCACGCAATTTCTTTTGTGCCATCCCTTCGTAATGCTCGAAGGTGATCCCGCTCACGTCCCTGCCTTTGGAACGATCGCGTGCCGTCCCCAGAAAGAGAGCGATACCTCCGATCCGAGTCGATCGCCGGCGGACGCGGGTCAATTCAGCATCGATTGAAAAGTCCTCCCGCTGCACGCGCACGAGCATGGCTTCTTCGTCCGTGATGACCCCGCCTCCTCCCGCAAAGGGCGGCAGTAACGCGATCTCATCTCCCGGCTTCAGTTCCATATCCTCGTGGGCGATTTCCTGGTTCACTGAGACCAAAACTTTTTTCTTCAGCACCAACTCACCGATCGCGGGATACCCCTTGTTGAGCTGAGTCACCAGATCGCAAACGCGATGTGCGTCGTTCATCGTGATATCCAAGACACTCTGATTGTTTGCCAGACTTTTCGTCATGCCGAACAGACGGACCGAAACGGTTACATTGCTCACCATACCGTTACCCTCGCTCGCGAGTGAACACTCCGGACTTGCCGCCCGATTTCGCCAGCAGGCACACGTCCCCGAAACTCATCCGCTTATCAATGGCTTTGCACATGTCGTAAATCGTCAGCGCCGCAACCGAGGCGGCCGTCATCGCTTCCATCTCAACTCCGGTCTGGCCGGTGGTCTTGGCCGTGGCCGTGATGGTCACGGAGCAATCCCCCTCCCGATTGGGCTGCGGCTCTTCTTTGAAGGAAATGTCGACGCTCGACAGCAGCACGGGATGACACATGGGAATCAGATCAGGGGTTCGTTTCGCCCCCATGACTCCGGCGACCTGGGCCACGGCGAGCACGTCTCCTTTTGCGATCTTGCCCCTCTGGATAGCTTCCAGAGTTTCCGGTCTCATGTAGACGCAGGCCTGGGCGGTCGCCACGCGCTCCGTGGACACCTTGGCGCTGACATCGACCATACGGGCTCGGCCCGACTCGTTGAAATGCGTGAGGTCCGCCACGTCCGATTGTCCTTGCCCAGAAGGTCTGAAACGCTGCGGCAAACGGGTAATTATAGGGACCGTAGAAAAGACGAGTCAAGGACGAGAAGTGGGGGCTGCTCAGAAGTCAATGCCTCCGGACCGGTCTAGGGAGGAAGCGCTCAGATTTCATGAAAGAACTCTCAGTCTCGACGTTGGGGTGTACTTCCCTGCGAAACAATCACATGTTTCCAGTACGTTGACTCCACTCAAGCGATCCGCAAGAATGCCGGCATGCCCGGACGAATCGTCATCGAGCGACTGGAATTTCATGCGTGTATCGGCGTGACGCCGGAAGAACGCCGCGTGCCGCAGTTGATTGGCGTCGATGTTGAATTGGAATGCCCTGCCGAGCAGGCCGGTGTGACCGACAACTTGCGCGATACGATCGACTATGCCAAGGTGGCCGAACGACTGATTCAGGCCGCAGGCCGGCAGCAGGACAAGCTGCTGGAAACGTTGGCCGAGCGGTTGCTCGCGACTCTTTTTCTCGAGTTTCCGGTGGAGGCCGCTTACGTGTGGGTACGGAAGCTCAATCCGCCTGTGAAGTCCGTGCAGGGCTCCGTCGGCATCCAGATCAAACGCACGAGGCATACGCATATGATGCAGCAGCACGACCCCTTACCCGCACGCTTTCTCGTCGAACAGTTGTACCGCTTGCCGAGAGGTCGCGCCCTCGACGTGGCCAGCGGCGCCGGCCGCAATGCCATGTACCTGGCCGCAAACGGCTTTCAGGTGGACTGTATCGATCGCGACGAGCAGGCCCTGATCGCCCTCAACTCGATGGCGCAGGCGCGAAGCCTGTCGTCGACGCTCTCTACGCGCACGATCGACCTTGAAACCGATCCCGCTCACATTCCCGATCTGGGTACCGCACAATACGAAGTCATCATGGTCTTTTTCTATCTCTACCGCCCGCTCTTTCCTCGGTTCATTCAGGCTCTCAAACCGGGCGGAATCCTCGTCTACGAAACCTTCACCGTCGCCAATCACCTCAAACATCAGCATCCCAAGCGGCGGGAGTTCTGCCTGGAACCGAATGAACTGCTGCGGCTCTTGTCGCCGCTTCACGTCATGTTCTATGATGAAGGTGAGCATCAGGGCAGCGATGGCGCGACTCCGCTATGTACCGCGCAGCTGCTCGCCAAAAAGGAGTCGCCGGCGGGATAGCCCGGCACCTCATGTCATGCCTCAAGCGCAGCGCCTCGATCTTCATCTTCATACGACCCATTCGGATGGAAGCCTCTCCACGCGCGAGGTGTGTGCGTTGGCCCACAGAGCCGGTGTGAAGGCGCTGGCCATTACGGACCACGACATCACCGCCGCCATTCCCGAGGCTTTCGAAGCAGGAGTCGAATTAGGGATAGACGTCGTTCCCGGGGTCGAGATCAGTTCCCACTATCGCGACTCGGAGCTGCATATCCTAGGTTATTTCTTCGACTGGCAGGATCCTGTTCTGAACGACCGTTTGGCTCGGTTGCGTGCAAGCCGGCATGCACGGAACCCTCAGATCGTTAAAAAACTCAATGACCTGGGGCTTGAACTCACCTACGACGAAGTGATCAAACTGTCGGAAACCGATGCTGTGGGACGTCCACACATAGCGCGTGTGATGCTGCAGAAAGGATACGTGAGGACCACGAAGGAAGCCTTTGACCGTTATCTGGCCAACGGAAAGCCCGCCTATGTGGCACGCGAGTTACCCGATCCTGGGACAGCAATCCAATGGATACGCGAGGCAGGAGGAGTGCCGGTATTGGCGCATCCAACCTGGGCGCCGGTTTCCGGACAAGAGCTGGTAGACTTGTGCCGTGAACTGAAAACTGCCGGGCTTGGCGGAATTGAGGTTTACTACAGCACCCATACGGCAAAACAAACAGGCGAGTATCTGGCCCTTGCCCGGCAGGTCGGGCTGCAGCCCACAGGAGGCAGCGACTTCCATGGGACTGCGAAACCCGACATCAATGTGGGGGTGGGCCGGGGCGATCTCACAATCCCATTAGAGCTGCTGGGCCCCCTTCAGGCGGCAGCACTTTCCTAATTGGTTCTGTTCGCAGAATAACTCTTTGCCCCAGTTAGATCTTCTATTAGTCGATGGTGATGGCTCCCTCAGACCAGTACCGTAGACAGGCCACAGGCACCGCATCCATTTGCGGCGGGCTCATCATCATCCTTGCCATCGGCTCGATCGTGCATGCCGAGAGTGGGCCCTTTAGGAGCCGGGATGGCCTTCAAGGCCATCTGTCCGATTTAGGTAACAACGTCCAAATCTATTCGAACGCGCACGGGATCCATACTCCCATCCTGCCCCGGGGCGCCGCACGGTTCGATGACCCGATTACGTTGCCGAACGGCAACCTCACATTTGGTCATCGGATTCCATTGGAATCCGACACCGCATCGTTGGACTTCGTACCATTTCCAATCCTGAAGTCCGACCCGCACCCGGCGCTGCACCCGACGGAAGCGACTCGACCACTGTTGCAGCCCTCCCCCTGGATTCATCCGAACCAGCTGCTTCCGTAAAGTCGTAAAGCCGCTCGTTCCATTTGTATCGACATGGTGACCGGGGTATCCGGTTTCGATGCGTGATACGCGCCATCCTTTCGTCCTGACTGATCATGGAACACTCTGCCGCTGACAGTCAGCCCACCGCGGAACGAAATAGCAACTGCGCGGCGACGTCCATCAAGTCAGCATCCCCCGCTTCCAACCTGGCCTGAGTACAAGCTTGGCGAACGATTCGCCGGGAGAATCCACGTCTGCCCGACACCGAGCACAAAAAGAGTCAATTCGTTGACAGCTCTTCGGCGTCAGCTAGACTGGAGCTGACTTCGATGCAATCCCAATCGTCGCCTCAAGGGTGGGCGTGGCTCACTCCCTACAGTTTGGCTATCGTCGGCACCCTAGTCGCGGGACCGTTCATCAGCACTCGATCGCAATTGCAAGGGATCGAGTTTGGTTCCTCGGGTCTGCCGGCGACCGTCGCGATTCACCTATTGACCAATCTGCTCAACCTCGTGCTGGTCTTCTGGGTCGTACATCGTCTGGCCAATCAGTTTCCCGATGACGGCGGTGCTGGCACGTTTGGCCGAGCGGTCCTGCGGCCAGTGGCGGCACTGGCTCTCGGCGTATTCATCGGCCGGAGAGTCGGCGATCTCCTTATCCCCCACGTGAGCGTGGACATGCACCGGTACGGCCAATGGGCATTGCTCGGGGGACTGATCGGAACCGGACTTTGGATCACCGTGGCATGGCTTCAGAACCTCCCGGCTCTCTCACGTCTCCTAGAGAGGCATAGCTTACCGGCTCCAAAACGAACCGTAGCCGTCCGCGAACCTCTCGGCCCAGCAGGTGCAGACGAGTCCTCGTCGCCACCCGCGCTACAGGGCACGGTCAAAGTCCAGGTCTCCACGGCAGTCGGCGAGGAAGTCGTCGGCAACACACTTGGCCGCTATAAGATCTTGAAAGAGATCGGCCATGGATCGATGGGCGTGGTCTACCTCGGGAAGGACCCAACCATTCAGCGATTCGTCGCGATCAAGACCGTGCCGCTCGATACGGGTGATGACGAGGAAGCCGACAGAGAGATCAAAAAGAGTTTTTTTCGTGAGGCGGAGTCTGCCGGTCGACTGTCGCACCCCAATATCGTCACGATCTACGATGCCGGCGAACAAGACGGTCTCGGCTATATCGCGATGGAATTTTTGGAAGGCGTCACGCTCAAAAGCGTATGTCAGCCGGGAAAGTTGCTGCCGCTCTCACAGGCAGTCAATCTCGTCCTCACGGTGGCAGATGCTCTGGATTATGCGCACCGTCAGGGTATCGTTCACCGGGACATTAAACCGGCGAATATCATGCTCACTCAGGATCACCGCATCAAGGTGACCGACTTCGGGATTGCCAAGATGGCGAGTTCCACGAAGACCCATACCAACGTCATTCTGGGCACCCCTTCGTACATGTCGCCGGAACAAGCGTCCGGGAAGAAGGTCGACGGCCGTGCCGATGTCTTCTCGCTCGGCATCGTCCTCTACGAATTGGTCGCTGGACGGCGCCCCTTTCAGGGGGAGGACGTCGTCTCCCTTCTGTTTCAAATCTGCAAGGAGCCCCATCCACCGATCTCGACCTATCGATCGGATGTTCCACCTGGACTGATCCAGGCCATCGATCAAGCGTTAAAAAAGGAGCCTGCCCATCGATACGCCAGGGCCGGCGACTTCGCGCAAGCCCTACGTGTGTCGCTGCAGGCCGCAGCTGCGTGATCCGATGCGCCCCGCGTTGCTCATCACAGACGATGGATCAGGCTCAAGCCGGTGGTGGAAGCGGTGGTATCTGCGTCTACTCCGGTATCATGGCTGGGGCTCGCCCCAACAAGGAGGATGGTGATGTCGGATACGAGGAGCACACCGCGATTACTGGTTCGTGGAAAGGATGGGACTTGCGAGGAGCATGGCCTGACCGAAGACGGATTGACCATCGGGAGAAAGTCCGACAATGACCTCGTCCTGGACGACCCGACCGTTTCCGGCCATCACGCTCGTATCGCCAGGATCCAGGCTGCCTATTTCATAGAAGATTGCAAGAGCACGAACGGCACGCACGTCAACGGACAACGGACAGACCGACGCCAATTGCAGGATGCCGACGTCATCGCGATAGGCCCCTTCCGATTGGTCTACCGAGGCGAGGTCGCTACCGAAGCCTCCCGCACGACCGCTGCAACGGACCTCGATCAGACCATAGCGTTTACGGGCCAAGGTGGTCAGGCTGCTCCGAAGAAGCCTATACCCTACGCCACGGTCCACGTGTTATCCGGCGGAACGGCGCAGGACCGCTACGAGTTGACGGAGCAAGTCACCGTGATCGGATCGAAGGAAGATGCTGCGATTCGACTGACCGGATGGTTTACACCGAAAGTGGCTGCTCTGATTGCCCGTCGCGGGACCGGCTATGTCTTCACCCCCGCAGGTTCGGGCAGGAAAATTAAAATCAACGACCAGCCAGTCAAGGAGCCATTGCAGTTGGAAGAAGGGGACCGAATCGAGGTGGCCGGTATCATATTCCGTGTTTCATTCAAGACGGAGAAGAAAGCGGCCTGACCATTCGTTGGACCGAATCACCATCTCCCACTCTGCCGGGTGTTGGCTTCGTGGCTCCATTGCCGCCAGCCGCATCCTATAACACGCGTTCCTCTACCAAAATCTCGTTGCACTCCGCTGACAATGACGAAGCGTGCTCGCGCAGGCAGCGAATGATCGGAGCCCCCTTCAGCGGGCTACTCGGACACCAGCGGCGCAAGTCCGCCTGACAAGCCGTCAAGATGGCGCGGGCGCCCAGGCGCCGCCCCGCAACGGTGTCCTCCCCATTATGCTGACATGCAACCGGCATCAGCTCACGATGCTGACGCATGCAATCGCGGAACCGTCCGCTCCCGGGCTCCGCTTCTCCGCAGAGCTTGCGTGCTTCCTCTCGACAGTTGAGTGCAGGAGTAAGCCCAGGCTCTGCTCGAGCTAGCGGGGGATCCAGTTGGGCTCTATCTCCTGCTGGCTCACTTGTGCCTTGATCGATAGCGTGGCCTTCGGACACCGCGGGCGGAGGAGAAGGCGCGGTCCCACTCGACGATTTGAGCAACGAGGGCGGGATCAGCGTCGAGATGTCTTCAGACGCCGCGGGAGGCGAGGGTCGCGGTGGTGGCTGAGTCATAACCCTTGGCACGTTGAGCCAGACGACGGCCCATACTGAGGCGAGCGCGACCAGCGTGACGAGCAAGGCGGCCAACGACCGGCCCGATTCTGTACGATGAGATGGTCCTAAACGCTTCACAGCGCAGCCTACCTTTGGGGGCGCATACGGTGGTGCGAGCGGTTAATTCTCAGGTGTCTCGACAATGTGGTTTTCAAATTTTGTGCACCCTTCGGCCAACAGACGGTTCGTGAGCATTTCACCGGGCCATTCGATCGGCAGATCTGCAGTGAACACCCAGACATCCGGGGAGGTCCAAATCGGCCCATGGTCGTCGGGCAGTTCTGGATCCAAAAGGTCGGTCCATACGGGCATATAGACACCGTTTCCACACTGTGTGTGGAGATGGACGATCGCTCGGCCACGCACAGCGGCGTCCAATTCCCGCCAGACGGCGGCCGTTTCGTCGGCAAGTCGGTGGAGCCGGACCGCATTTTGCGCATCGAACATCGCATAGGCCGCATACACGGGCGCTTCGAGCATCTGCGGAGCCAGTGTCAATTCGGCGCATTGCTCGGCAAGGCCGTGCAACAAGCCTCGCCGGTCCTCTTCTTCCAAGTCCTCAGGGAGCCCCGGCTCAGTGGTTCCGATCAACTCGAACAGTAGGAAGGCTGTATTCTCCACCGGTGGATGCAATCTCGCGGCAATCGGCTGCGGCCGTTGCGAGTCCGACAGGAGAGAGAGATGATCGTGAATGGATTGCAGTGACAACAGATCCAGCGTCGCATCCGTCAGCAACCGCGGCTCCACCGTCACCACGGTCCCGGGCGGGACACGCAAATGGCGGTGCAGCAGATCCGCAGTCGTGACCGGATCAATCTTCAGCCCGAGAGGGAGGTTTAGATTGGCTTGAAGGGGTAACGCCAATGCTCCCATCACGGCATAGTTGGGCTTTTCATCCGGGTCAGGATGATCCACGAGAACGGAACAGGCGGCCTCCGCGAGGAGGTCGAATAACCACTCGGCCATCTCCTCGTCCAGAGCCGCCATGACCATCAGCAGTTCCTGCTCACGCCCTTGATCCAGAAACGCCTGGAGGGTCTCGACCGCCGCGCCGTTGTCGCCGTGGTCGTGACGCCGCGCATTGATCAAATGAATGAGATCGCGAGTCAACGGGTCCGGTCGGCTGAGATTAAACATGGTGGTCGGATACGTGAGGACTTCGCTTAACTGATGTTGCCAAAGAATTTGACGGGAGGCAAGCGTCTCGAGGATTCGGGGCAGCGCTCACTCACCTATAATCTTCACGAGTACTCGCTTGCGTCGACGCCCATCGAACTCACCGTAGAAAATCTGCTCCCACGGCCCAAAATCCAGCTTGCCCTGGGTAATCGCCACGACCACCTCGCGCCCCATCAGCTGGCGCTTGATATGGGCGTCGCCATTGTCCTCTCCGGTTTCGTTGTGCCGATAGACCCCAACCTGGGGGGCCAATCGTTCCAAAAATTCATCATAATCCCGCAGGAGTCCCGGCTCGTCGTCATTGACGTAGACGCTGGCGGTAATGTGCATTGCGTTCACGAGCACGAGCCCCTCTTGCACTCCACTGAGGCGCACGGCCTCGGCAACCTGCGGCGTGATGTTGAGATATGCGCGACGAGTGAACGTCTCGAACGACAATTCTTTCCGAAAATGCTTCATGGAAAGGCTAGCGGAAAGGAATCATGCCTCACCGATGCCGCTCGTTGCAAGCCAGAAAGTCTCCGCGTACAAAACAATACCAGATGGTCTCGCCGCATGGGTTCTCTTATAATATGGTGATGCACCGTCGAACATCGGGATCCCCTGCTCAACCACCGTTTCCTCGTCTGTCCAAGAACGCATTGACGGTGCTCCAGCGACGCTATTTGCGACGGAACACCGCCGGCGCCCATATCGAGACGCCAGACCTACTCTTTCACCGTGTCGCGTCGAACATCGCACAGGCGGAGCGTCGGTATCGGGCGCGTGGACGCCACGTGGAGGTCGCCGAACGCTTCGCCCGGCTGTTACGCTCACTCGAGTTTCTGCCCAACTCCCCGACCCTCATGAATGCCGGGGCACCGTTGCAACAGCTATCCGCATGCTTCGTCCTACCCGTCGAAGATTCACTCGAATCGATCTATGACGCGCTCAAGCACCAGGCGCTGATCCATCAATCTGGCGGCGGGACCGGCTTCACCTTCACCCACCTGCGTCCGAAGGACGACGTGGTGGCCTCCACCCACGGTATCGCGTCCGGACCCGTTTCGTTCATGCGCATTTTTAACGCCTCGACGGACGTCATCAAACAGGGAGGGACGCGCCGTGGGGCCAATATGGGGATACTGCGCGTCGATCATCCGGATATTCTCGAATTCATCGAGGCCAAGCGGCGCGCCCATGAGTTGACCAACTTCAATATTTCCGTCGGCGTCACGGACGCCTTCATGCGCGCGGTCGAGCGAAACGGTCTCTATCCGCTGATCAATCCGCACACACGCAAAGCGGTGCGACGCGTACCGGCACAGTCGGTCTTCGAGCATCTCGTCGAATCGGCGTGGCTTAGTGGCGAACCGGGTGTCGTCTTTCTGGATACCGTCAATCGTGCGCAACCTACCCCGTCCTTGGGGCCGATCGAGTCCACGAACCCGTGTGGGGAACAGCCCCTCCTTCCCTATGAGTCGTGCGTCCTGGGATCGATCAACGTCGCAAAGTTCGTCACCGGCCCTCCAGGGCACCGCGGGCTCGACCATGACCGCCTCGCCTCCGTCATCCCCGACGCCGTGCGGTTTCTCGATGACGTCATCGACATGAATCGTTACCCGCTTCCACAAATTGAAGCGCTGACGCGCCGGAATCGCAAAATCGGACTCGGTGTGATGGGATTTGCCGATCTACTGCTCCAAATGGACGTTCCCTACGACACGGACGAAGCGATACGCATCGGCGAGGGGCTCATGCACTTCCTACAAATGCAGGCCTATGCGGCCTCCGAAAACCTGGCTCAGGAGCGGGGGACGTTTCCGAACTTCCATCGCTCTCGTTTGAAGCCTCAGGGACACCGACGTCGGAACGCCACCGTGACGACGATCGCACCAACCGGCACGATCAGCATCATTGCCGATTGCTCACCCGGCATTGAACCACTTTATGGTGTCAGTTTCGCCCGGACGGTTATGGAGGACGTTCACTTGGTAACCGTACACCCGGAGTTCGTCCGTCGGTCGCGGGCCGCGGGGATCTACAGCGACGAATTGCTCCGCCAGGTCGCCGCGAATGCCTCGATCCAGCACCTTGGGCAGATCCCGGCCGACCTTCGACGTCTATTTGTCACCGCCCACGACGTCTCCCCCGAGTACCACGTCCGCATGCAAGCGGCATTTCAGAAACATAGCGACAGCGGCGTCTCCAAGACTATCAATATGCCGCACACGGCTACCGTGCAGGACGTGGCCGACGCCTATCGCTTAGCCTACCGGTTGGGCTGTAAGGGACTGACCGTGTTCCGAGACGGGAGCCGGGAGACGCAAGTCCTGTCCTGTGCGAATATTCAGTTCTGCTGACTGATTCCCGGGAAGACGTAAACCCTGGAGTTCAGCGATTTGATCATACTGACCATATGTCGACGGCAGAGTAGGATGAAGAAATTGCTAAGCCCGCACGAATCCAGCGAAAGTTTGACAGAGTGTCCCTTTGGTGTTATCTGTGAAGAGATACTCGTGATCCCTTTCGCTCTTCACGTTGACAAGAGGTGACTCATGTTCGCGCATGCCGCGTCTATCCCTACGCAGCATCCATTCGGCCACTGGAGCCTGCTATTCGCCCGGCAACCAGAGCCGGACTTGGACTTTGAGGAGGATCTCGCCGAGGACACACAGCAAATCGGCGGTCAGAGTCCCGGTCCAGGAAAGCCTCCGAAGAAGAAAGGGACCAGCCCACTCCTGTGGATCTTGCTTCTTGCGTTGATCGGGATCGGTGGATATTTTGCGGTGGACCCCGACGGCTTCATGGTAATGATCAATACGTTGACGGGCGAACCCGCCCAGCCCGTGGCACAGGCACCGCCTCGCCCAATGCCAGCACCGCCTGTAGCCTCCACACCGCCACCATCCTCGGGTTCCGGGCCCGCAGCACCATCGACAACCCCGCCACCAACCATGACGCCGTCGCCCGCACCGACTCCCGCTCCTATGGCCCCTGCTCCATCGTCGGCGACCACACCGGTCACTTCTGCGCCGTTGGCGCAAAAATCAACGACGCCGCTCTTTGCAGAGGGCCAACGGGTGACGGTGTCCGGGCTTGGATCGATGACCCTCTCTCAGAACGCCGCTGGTTCCGCGCCTGGCCCGTCGGTGAAACCGGGATCAATCCTGATCGTGTTGGACGGGGAATTACAAGCAGGTGGTTGGATGTACCAGGTGCGCACCGAGGCCGGCGCGAAAGGGTGGGTGACCGAAAAGCAGTTGCGCGTTGCGCCTTGATTCAGACCGTCCGTCCACACTTGGGTGGACCTCTCATTCACAGTGCCCGCCTGCACGGCTGTCCCTTCGGGCAGCCGTGCACAATCGTCTGACAGATTGATGTTTCCTCAATCCTACCTCGGCACGAAGATCCGTCTCCGAATCACTCGCGCTCCTGTGATATACTGAGAGACTTTTGAGCGGACACCCCAGCCATGTTACGGGCGATTCTTTTTGATTTTGACGGCGTCATTGCCGATACCGAACCGCTTCATTTTCGTGGGTTCCAACAGATCCTGTCCGACATCGACATCCCCCTGACCGAGGCTGATTACTATGCACGCTATCTGGGGTTTGACGATAGGGGAGCATTCACGGAAGCCCTGCGATCAAGTGGCCGCGCTGCTCCATCGGACGCGATCACCGAACTGGTAAAGAAAAAGGCCTCCGTGTATTTGCAAACCGTGCGTGACCACATCAGGATCTTCCCGGGCGTCGAGCCGTTCGTGAGATTGGCGGCGTCTCGGTTTCCATTGGCTATTGTTTCGGGAGCCCTGCGGGGCGAAATCGAGTTGATTCTCGACGTCGCAGGATTTCGACCGTGTTTCAGGCACATCACCAGCGCGGAGGACGTGACTCAGGGCAAACCGCATCCCCAAGGTTTTCGCCTCGCTCTTGATGCTCTGAACCGCACTACCCATAGCACACCGATCACAGCCAGCGAATGCCTGGTCATCGAAGATTCACTGCCAGGTATCCGAGGAGCGCGCGCGGCCGGCATGAAGGTACTGGCGGTGGCCAATACTCATACAATCCAAGAACTGGGAGAAGCGGATGCCATCGCTTATTCATTGGCCGACGTCACCCTCGATGAGATCCAGCGGCGGCTGTGGCGTTCGGCACCGGATGTGGAACCGTCGTAAACGCCATGCGCATTTGCTCTTTCGTCCCGGGAGCAACCGAAATCGTGGCCGCCGTCGGCCTGGGTGGCTCACTCGTGGGACGAAGTCACGAATGCGACTTCCCACCAGATCTCGCCTCTGTACCTGTGCTAAGCCGTTCGACCCTGCAGCCGGCACCAGACTCTTCGGCCGACGTTGACTCCGCAGTGCGCGCCCGTGTCGCCTCGGGACTCCCCTTGTCCATTGTCGATATTGCGGCCCTCGCGGCGGCGGCACCTGATCTCGTCATCACCCAGGAACTGTGTCACGTCTGTGGCATTACGCCATCGCACGTGGAGAACGCAGGTCCACTGTACGATCGGCCGCCAAGACTTCTCGCCTCCAGTCCATCATGCCTGGAGGATGTCTTGACGGACATTGTTCGAATAGGGGATGCGATCGGCGCGCCGGATCCCGCAGCGGGACTCATCGAGGATTTACGCGCGCGCCGAGAGACCGTGCGGCAGGAGAGCCGCGTACACGGGACACCTCCTGGTGTCATCTGCCTCGAATGGCTGGATCCACTCTACACGGCCGGTCATTGGATCCCCGAGATGATCGAATTGGCCGGCGGTCGGGAGTTATTGGGGGAAGCCGGAGCTCCGTCGCGTCGGGTCGAGTGGAGTGAGGTCGTGAACAGCCGACCGGACATTCTCATTCTCATGCCGTGCGGATTCTCAGCCTTGCAGGCCAGCGTGGAGTATGCGCGCCTCCAATCCCGATGGCCCTGGGGCACCCTTCCCGCCGTACGATCGGAGCGGGTCTTTGCCGTCGACGCCAACGCCTACTTCAGCCGTCCCGGGCCGCGGCTGTTCCATGGCCTCGAGATCTTGGCGGACCTGCTTACCGCTTCAAGCGCCGCGTCTCCGCCGCAGGGATCGCAACGGTGCCCAAGTTCTCGCCGACACATAGAAATGGAACCCTGACCGATGGACGCGCTGCAAGCCCAAGATTATTGCACCGCCGTCACCAAACGGAGTGGGAGTAACTTCTACTACTCGTTTTTGTTTCTCCCGCGAGAACGGCGAGAGGCAATGTACACCGTGTACGCCTTTTGTAAGGAAGTTGACAGTGCCGTCGACGAGCCCCCTCCCGGCAGTCGCCCGCAGGACGAGCTTGCTCGCTGGCGAGCCGAGCTGGCAGCCGCGTATAGCGGAGCGCCGCATTTGCCCGTCACGGTCAGCCTGGCCAAGCATGCCCGGCGGTTTCATATTCCTCAGACCCTGTTCGAGGAACTCATCCAAGGCGTAGAGATGGATCTTAGGATCTCCCGGTATCGGACATTCGAGGAGCTCTACCAGTATTGCTACCGTGTCGCCTCTGTCGTCGGCCTCATTTGCCTCCGCATTTTTGGAACCGAGTCCCCGCGAGCCGAGGAGTATGCCGTGCAGCTTGGCTTGGCCTTCCAACTCACGAATATCCTTCGTGATCTCGGCGTGGATGCTGAACAGGGGCGCATCTATCTGCCGCTGGACGATCTCGCACGCTTCGGATACACGGAGGATGACTTGCTGGCCCGTCGAGAGACCCCGGCGTTTCTGGAACTCATGCGGTTCGAGTGTGCTCGAGCGCATGACTACTACGATCAGGCACGCGCGTCGCTGGAGGCATTGCCGGCCGCGGATCGCCGAGCCTTGACCGTCGCAGAAATCATGCGCGGGGTATACAGCCGCATTTTGCAACGGATTGAAACGTCGCACTACCGTGTATTCGGACCACGAATTCGATTGTCGTCGCCCCATCGGCTCGGAGTCGCGGCTGCAACCTGGATTCGGTCCCGCTGGGCTTCGAGACCATTCTCGTGATGACAACACGCCAGACAGTCGTCGTGCTCGGAGCGGGCCCTGCCGGACTGGCCGCCGCTATACGACTGAGCCAAGCCGGCTACGCGGTGACTTTGCTCGAGGAACGCGATCGTCTCGGCGGAGCCATGGTGGCTCAAAGTCCGGATGGAGACCTGCTCGATGCCTTACCCCCCATCGTATTTGGACACCAGACCGCGACACTCCGTTTGCTCAGAGAGCTCGGCACAGCGCGCCTGACCCAACTCAGGACACCCGGTCATATTGAATTTCGTCAGCGCGGGCACGGCACGAAGCGGCTTCGATATCTGTGGCTGCCTGCCCCACTACATAGCATCTTGGGCCTAGCCGCCTCACGCGGCCTGACTATTCGAGACCTCTGGCGAGCGCTCGTGTTTCTCGAACAAACCTGGGAGAACAATCCCGCTCTCCCGTTGGACTTGGAGGCCCGCCGCGCCGATCAATGGCTGAGTGAAATCCGGCAATCCGAGGGGGCCCAGGTCAACGTCTGGGCTCCCTTGGCCAGGTTCCTGCTTAACAGCGAACTCTCCGGCGTCTCGGCCGGAATGCTCGTCGATGTTCTCACACGCAGTTTTCTCACTCGACGTGCGGATTCGCGCATCGGCATCGCCAATCATTCGTGGGATCAACTGTTTCTCAATCCGGCACAAGCTTGGCTCCACAAGCACCACGTGACGGTCTGCAAGGGAACCCGGTTCGAGCATTTCACCATGCGTCACAACCGCATTAACGGCATCCGCCTTGAGGATCGGCGGACGGTGACAGCCGATTGGTACGTCGCGGCCACACCGCCACGCAGGCTGTCCGCGCTGCTGCCCGAACCAGTGATCACTCACTATGCGACGTTTCATCAGCTGAGTAAACTGTCCGACGCAGCGGGCCTGACCGTCCATGTCTGGTTCAAGACTCGACTCTCCACTCCGCGGCTCCTCCTCCTCGTCGGACATACCTTTCACTGGCTGGTCGTCCGGCACGCCGACCAGGCTATCGTGGTTACTCTTGTCGCAACCGGTCGTGCCGACCTGTTGCACCATACCGACGAGGCCTTGGGCGAATTCGCCTTGACCGACGTTCACACCGCCATTCCTGACTTGACGGGAGTCCCCGCCCTACGCACCCACGTCATCAGGCGGGAGCGGGCCTGCCTTGTCACCCGCCCTGGCGCGACCGCATTCCGCCCCGTAACCGCCTCGCCCATCCCAAATCTGCTGTTGGCGGGAGGGTGGACTGACACCGGACTGCCGGATTCGATTGAGAGCGCCGTCGTCAGCGCGGATCGCTGCGCGGCTCTTCTGACGACGGGGCGGATCGGCACCAGGAAGGAAGGATTAGGGTCATGGCCAGAAAGTTGAGTCATCGTATTGCGGGGTTGGGCCAATCGGAAATACGCGCCATGACCCAAGCCTGCACCAAACTGAGGGGCATCAACATGGCTCAAGGCGTATGCGACACTGGTGTTCCGTCCGTCGTCAGCCGTGCTGCGCAGGAGGCCGTCGATCTGGGCTACAACATTTACACGCGATTCGACGGCTTGCCACAATTGCGCGAGGCTATCGCCCGTAAGAGCGCAACATTTAATGGAATGGTGGTCAATCCCGAATCGGACGTCACCGTATCGGCAGGCGCGACAGGTGCCTTTCATAGTACCTGCATGGCGCTGCTCAACCCCGGGGACGAGGTCGTGGTCTTCGAACCCTACTATGCCTACCATATTCAGGCTCTTATGGCGGTGGGTGCCGTCCCAATCATCGTCCCAACCGAACCGCCGGACTGGACATTGGATCTCGCGTCCCTGGAGCGGGCACTCGGGCCACGCGCGAAGGCCATTGTCGTGAATACGCCCGCCAATCCTTCCGGGAAGATATTCGGCCGGGCTGAGTTGGAGGCCATTGCCGAGGTGGCACAGGAACAGGATCTGTTCGTCTTCACCGATGAAATCTATGAGTACTTCATATACGACGGACGACGCCACGTCAGTATGGCCTCGTTGCCAAGCATGTGCGAACGAACGATTACCATCTCCGGCTACTCGAAGACCTTCGGGATTACCGGCTGGCGCATTGGCCATACGGTGGCGGTACCCCAATGGGCTCAGGCGATTGGTTCGATGAACGATCTGCTTTACGTCTGTGCCCCATCTCCCCTTCAGCATGCAGTCGCGGTTGGGATCAACGAACTACCGACCGATTTCTACACAGGTTTGGCCATCGAATACCAAGCCAAACGGGATCAGTTTTGCGAGGCACTCAAGCAAGCACGGCTCACCCCTTCGATACCGCAAGGGGCTTATTACGTCCTGGCGGATGTGAGCCGCTTACCGGGGAAAACCAGCAAAGACCGGGCGATGTACCTGCTCGAGAAAACCGGAGTAGCTGGGGTACCCGGCGAGGCCTTCTTCCGAGGGGATACCGGGCACCGCTTCATCCGCTTCTGCTATGCCAAGACGGCGGCAGACCTCGCGGACGCCTGTGACCGTCTCACCCGTCTAAGCTGACACGTCCCACGAATCTCGTGTCGTTCATCCGACAACCGTTTCTTTTCCGCCACGCGCAACGGCCTGCCCAATGGCGCCCAATTGTGCGGACAACCGTTTTTCATGTCTCCCGATCGTGTCATTCCAACGGGTTGTCAGACTTGCGACGTTGAGTCTCATTGAGCAGTGGGCGGGCACGAGGTTTGCGGAGGATTACTCTATCTCAGCGCGAAAGGAGGCCCGACCATGGTATGGTCTGGATGGTACCTGTTGCTGAGCATCTTTCCCCTTACCATCCTCATTCTGTTCATGAAGGACGGTCTCCGGTTCCTACAGGGAGCGATGAGGCCATCTTGGCGTCGGCGCCTTCGACCACGAAAACTAGGAAGCCTGAGGACTGCTCATTTATCCCGTCGAAGATAACAGACATCCTCCAGCGGGCCGGCACCCCGTAGCCGCGCCACAACGATCCATTCGAAGGGCGGGGCAGTCAAGGCAATCAACGCCTGCTCCTCGACCTGCACGACATTGAGGGAAAAGACTTCCCTCAGCTCGACCGTCTGCTCGGAGTCCTGCAACTGATTCAAGGAATAGCTCCCTCCAGTGTGCTCGACCTTGATCTGCGTCTCATGCAGCGGACCGAGTTCTTGCCAGGTTGCACGTGCCAGCACGTCGCTTTCCGCCGGGAACACGTACAAGCTGTCGCTGGGCCTTCGCTTCATGCAAAAACTAGAGCGGATGACGAGATCGGTCGTCCCGTTGCGACGAAGGTCAACCCGGGCCTGCTCGAATGTGGAGCACACTGTCTCTTTGGGCCCATCCCCTTTCAATTTGACGGGAGACCAGTCCACGGACGCGACTTCCCCTGCCGAAAAGTGGAGCCGGCCCCGGATCAACTGCGCCGTATCCAAGGCACCGGCCAAACGGGCGCAGAGGTGGTGATCCAATGGGAGAATGGCAATGGAAGAGACAGTTGCAGCACGTGCCACACCGATCAACACACAGGCAAGTGCGGGAAGCAGCACGGAGGCACCGCAGCGAGTTCGACGCGCGAGGACTCGGTTACTCAAAATAGAGCGGGCGGGCTTGCGGACGATGAGACCGAGTTGTCGGCTGCTCTGCCGCCTGAACGTTATCGACCAAGGCCATAATGATTTGGTCCTCGATGCGTTCATTGCAGAGGTCGACCTGACGGTGCAAACTGAACATGTCCACAACCATGAGGAACAGGAAAATGGTTCCCGCAAGGAGACTGACCGCCCGCAAAATCAAGACATACGGTTCCTCAAATTCGACGGGTAGCAGAAAGCTTGCTGTCAAAGCCGCCATGCTCAGGAGGACGAATGCCAAGTACATCACGCCCTTCCAACGTTTTCCGAGGTAAAACAGGTGAATGCCGGCCCACCCCAGAAAAGCCCAGAGAACATAAGCAGTCATCGTATTGCGCCCAAGCCGATACATTTCGCTGTGCAAGACGTCGAACTGTGTCGGACCCAACTGGGTTTTCACGAGCGCGAGATGCGAGCTGTATTTCATGACTGAGGCTGCCCCTGGGTGATTGATCAGCCGTTCAGATCTACCATAAGAATAAGAGCAAGTGACAGGCCGTGACTTCAAATAATTTGTTTCAGGCAACCACGCGAAACATTAGCGATCGGGTTCGATCATCGGAGAAATCAGTCAATGGGACTGTAGGCTTAAGCAGACGGTCTGAGATTAAATCCGCGTCCGCACTAACGCGGCCTTGCCTCGCTCGAAGCGGGCAGCCCCCGGGGCGAACTTACCGCTCATGCAGACTCTCCTTCACAGACTTGAGAAGAGGGCTGAGTAGGTATTCGACAATGCGCCGTTGACCGGTCTTGATCTCCACCGCCACAGCCATTCCTGGCGATAAATGGACGTGCCTTCCCTCGACTTGTAGCGTTGAGCGATCCAGGCTCACCCGCGTCGCATAGACCAAACCGCCACTCTGCTTGTCAAGGGGAACCGCATCATCCGAGACACTCAGCACCCTGCCCGAGATGGTGCCATACAACGTGAAAGGAAAGGTTTCCACTTTGATCTCGACCGATTGGCCTTCTTGCACAAAGCCCACGTCTTTGTTTTCAACCTGTGCTTCGACCTCCACCGGATGATCCTGTGGCACAACGATCAATAATGGCTGCGCCGGCGTGACGACTCCGCCAACCGTATGAACGGCCAATTGTTGGACCACGCCGTCGATGGGCGACGTGAGACGTTGAAGGTCTGCCTTTTGTCCGGCCTTCACAACGTCTTGAGAAACCGATACCGCCTTGGTCTCGGCTGCGGACAGTTCCGCTTGTTTGCTTTGCTGAAACTCGGAAACGAACGCATGGAAGTTCTTCTGTGCCTCCGACAGGGCGGCCTCATCCTGCACCAGTTTATTCCGCTGTTGGGCCAGTTCCTGAGCCTTGTCGATCCGTTGCTGCTCGAACTGGAGATAGTCCATCTTGGAGACGTATTGATCGTCCAGGAGTTTCTTATAGGCGGCCGCCCGTTCTACTTCGATCGGCACGGTCGCCTCCAAGCGACGGATGTTCTCTTTTGTCTGGCCCAACACCGCCTTGCGCTGGTCGATCAAGTAGTCAGCCGCATCCAGACGTGCCCGGTACTCCGTCAACTGGTCGCGGAGCAGCTGCTGCTGCAGCGCGACATATCTGGGCTCTGCGCCAGCCGGCGCCTCGAAAGCGTTTTCCCCGGCAATCAGCGCGCGCAATCGAGCCGCCTCGACCTGCGCGGCCTGCAATTCGTTCGCAGCCCGCTCCTGGTCGGCTCGGTTTTGTGTCGGGTCCAGTTCGATTAGCAACTCACCTTTCCGAACGATCTGCCCGTCCTGCACATGGATCGTCGCCACCACGCCTGTCTCGTAGGGCTGGATCACCTTCGAGTAGCCGCTGGGGATAATTTTCCCCGGCGCCACGGCCACGATATCCACCCAGCCGAACGACGCCCACAGAACGACGGAGATAAACACCGCCATGATCGTCCACAAGATCGCTCGGCCGATCGGCGACGGGGGCGCCTGTTGGATCTCCAGTACCGCTGGTAGGAACTCGACAGCCTGACCGGAAGGTGCCGTGCCACTAGGCCACCCAGCTTCTGCCTGCCATGCCGCACGCCAAAGCGCCAGATGTTTTGATACAAACCTGAGCATAATCCGATCCTCGAACAAAGGGGCGCGAGTGTCCGCTAGGCCGCAGGCTGGAGCCCGGCCTGTAATCGAGAGAGCCTCGCGTAGATCCCATTGCTGCGCAGCAGGTCATCGTGTGTTCCCTGCTCGACAATCTGCCCCTTTTCGATCACCAGGATGCGATGCACGGGCCGCACCATGCTCAGCCGATGGGCAATGATGAACACCGTCCGGGCTTGGCAGATCTGCGCCATGTTCTGCTGGATGATCGCTTCGGACTCGTAGTCGAGCGCACTTGTCGCCTCGTCAAAAATGAGGATTCTCGGATTAGCCACCAATGCGCGGGCAATGGCAATCCGCTGCCGCTGCCCGCCCGAGAACGCGCAGCCGTGCTCACCGACGCGGGTGTCGTACCCTTCCGGCAGCTCCAGGATGAAGTCGTGGGCCCCGGCCAGCTTGGCTGACTGAATGACAGCATCCATGGACAGCCCCGGATCGGTCAGTGCGATGTTGTCTCGAATCGATCGATTGAAAAGAAAGTTTTCCTGAAGGACGACCCCCACGTGCCGCCGCAGCCAAGCAGGGTCGACCTGCGCGAGATCCACTCCGTCGATTAAGACTCGACCGCGCTCCGGCACGTACAGACGCTGAATCAGCTTGGCGATGGTGGACTTGCCCGAACCGGAGCGGCCCACGATTCCGACGACCTGCCCTGGTTGCACCAAGAATGAAACCTTGCGCAGCACTTCCGACCCATCCGTCCGATAGCGAAACGTCACCTCCTCGAACTGGACCTGTCCGGCAAGACGCGGCAACGTCGTCCGATTTGGATTATATGAGCCCTCCGGGGCAGTATTGAGCACATCGCCGAGCCGGGCCATCGAAATGCCGACCTGCTGAAATTCCTGCCAGAGGTTCACGATCCTGAGCAAGGGGCCGGTGATTTGGCCGGACAACATGGTGAAGGCGACCAACTGCCCGATGCTCAGCCCACCGCCGATCACCTGATAGGCACCCACCCACAGGAGGGCGATTGTCGTCAGTTTCTGGATCAGCAACGCGATTTGGCTCGCAATGGTCATTAAGCGGGTCGCCCGAAAGCTCGTCCGCACATAGTCGGCGAGTTGCTCATCCCACCGACGTTGCAAGGGTGGCTCCACGGCCAGCGCCTTTACGGTTTGGATGCCATTGATGGCCTCGACCAAGAAGGCCTGATTCTCGGCGCCGCGAGTGAACTTCTCATTGAGCCTGGTTCGAATGATCGGCGTGATGAACATCGAGAGCACCGCATACAGCGGCAAGGACACAATCACGACGCCGGTCAGGAGGGGGCTATACATCCACATGACAGCCAAGAACACGATAGTGAACAGAAGATCGAGCACCACGGTCACGGCGTTACTCGTCAGGAACTGTCGAATATGCTCCAACTCCCGCACCCGCGCCACCGTGTCGCCGATCCTCCGCGCCTCGAAATAGGCGAGCGGGAGCGCCAACACATGGCGAAACAGTTGTGCGCCCAAACCCACGTCGATGCGGTTCGTGGTATGCGAAAACAGATATGTCCGCAGCCCGCCCAACAGCGCATCAAAGACCGCCAGCACGACCATCCCGATGGCCAACACGTGGAGCGTGGTGAAGCCCTTGTGGACCAGGACCTTGTCGATCACCACCTGGGTGAACAACGGCGTGAGGAGCGCAAAGAGTTGCAAGAAGAACGAGGCGATGACCACCTCGCCCAAGAGCCATCGGTACTTGACGAGTGATGGGATGAACCAGGTGAAGTCGAACGTAAGGTCTTGGAGTCGGAGATTCGCCCGCTTGGTGCACAGGACCAGCACACCCGACCAGATGGCTTCAAACTGCTCGCGGGTCAAAACGAGTGGCCGGCCGGCCACGGGATCTTGCACCAAGATCTTGTCGGCTTCCACTTTGGCAAGCACGACATAACCACCGTCCTTCCGTTGGGCCAGCGTGGGCAAGGCGATGCCGCTCAGTTTCGACCAGTCAACTTGCATGAGACCGGCTTTCAGCCCAAGATGCTTGGCCGCACGGAGCAGGTCGGCCTCGGTAAAGCAACGCCCGGTCTGGCCAAACTGATGCCGAAGTTGACCGCCGTCGGCGGGAACCCCCAAGAAACGCGCGAGGATGAGTAGACTAACGAGCCCGGTGTCGGTACCAGTAGGAGCGGAGGGCCGCGAGGCAGACTCGTGTGCCTGGGTGGCTCCGGGGCCGGAAGAGGGAGCTGCTGTCGACATGACGCCGGAGTTCCATTTGTGGTGAAAAGCCAGCCACCATCATAGCCAAGGCCGACGGAAAGTCACGAAAACATCGGTTTCCTACCCACCCAGGCTCATCTGGGCGGCAGATCCCTCTTGCCAGCCGTTGTGCTCACCTTCGCATACCTCCGTTGGTAGCTCTAGACTAAAGGGACTCTCAGTACAGGTCGTCACACGTCGTAAGCTCTTCAGGCATACCCTTTCTTCATTAGTGCCGCCGGGATTCTACGTCTCCAGCGATTACCTCCGTCGACAGGGAAATCACTGATATTGGATTGCAAGACCCGACCCCATGTCGTGCACCGCAGTTCAATCCGACTGGCTACGACGCGCCGCAGCACCGTTTGAATTTGCGTCCACTGCTGCATGGACACGACTCGTTTCGGCCATTTTTTTGCTCCGGGCTGTTGGGCGCCCCCTGGTCATCGGAATCGCGCCGCGCGTGATAGATAGTTTTCCCCATAATGGCATACTCTGCCATCGCGTCGGGAACGAGAGCCACCACCTTGTCGATGAATTGCTCGAAACTGATACGCCCCTTCTCTTCCTTGTGATACGCAGGCCGCTAGCCTGCCAGGATCGCGCGGCACAAGGCACGTTCGAGGGGAGCCGCTAGGCGGGCGCGGCTAGGAGAGCGGTCAGGGCACCTATTGTCGAGGCAATTGTACCAAGCCTCTAAGACCTGAAGGGGCTGTCCTATGCGCGGAGGGTGGAGAGATCTCTACCGGGTCGGGTCTATGCTGATGCGGGTGCCGCCGAGATCTTCGTGAGTGACGTGGGTAACCATGGCGCCGAAGCCAAGACCCCGGCCCGTCACCGTTTGCATGTTCGCCGGAGCAGCCTCGACCGTCGCTTCGATCGTGACCGTTTCCCCGTGCCTCACGCGTAATTCCGACACGTTATCGGGTTGGCAAATCATGAGACTTCTCATCAGCATCCGACCGGTCTCGTCATCGAGAAGAAACTGCTGCCCGCACAATTGCTGTCCCCACGCATTGACTCCGCGTACTTCACCCGGCATCACGACCTTGCCATGGACGACGAT
Organism: Nitrospira sp.; assembly: GCA_036984305.1. Taxonomy (NCBI): domain Bacteria; kingdom Pseudomonadati; phylum Nitrospirota; class Nitrospiria; order Nitrospirales; family Nitrospiraceae; genus Nitrospira; species Nitrospira sp. Next base: position 1,489,781 of record BQWY01000001.1, on the reverse strand, counting down.
GGCCTGCCGGTGGTACGCAGGGGGATTCATGAGTATGTCTTTGATCGGCACGGCCGACTGAGCCCGAACCAGCCCATCTGCAAGCAGACCGCCGGCCAAAATTAACAATCCTCCCACTATTCGACAATGGTGCGGCCTCATAGGGATCCCTTCGGCTACAGGAACTTCCTCTAACTATAGCGCGGCTACGAGATTTGTCACGGTAGCCGTAAGCCAGCGAAGTGGCGCTGTATTTTCATGTTGTCCAGGGCGTCGTTGACTTCTCCGAATGGGATTTCTATGATGCCGCTCTACCCTCCTGCCATCCGATGATGAACTCGACGCTTCAAGATCTTCAGGCCTCGCTTCACAACTGCCAGCGTTGCAAGCTCGCCAAGCTGGGACGCACCCAGGTGGTCTTCGGTGTCGGCAACCCACATGCCTCGATCATGTTCGTGGGCGAGGCACCAGGGTTTAACGAAGATCAAAAGGGCGAACCGTTCGTGGGGGCGGCAGGGAAACTCCTAACCGACTTACTTCAATCGGCGGGTTTGTCGCGTGAAGAAATCTATATCGCCAATGTCATTAAGTGCCGTCCGCCAAACAATCGAGATCCCGAATTGGACGAGGTCGAAACCTGCAAGCCGTTTCTTATGGAGCAAATCGCGCTCATTAAACCCAAATTGGTCTGCACGTTGGGGAATTGGGCTACGCAAACGTTAATGGAACGCAGGGTCGGGATTACGAAAGTTCGAGGGCAGGCTTTCTACATGAAGGACTTCGTGATGTTTCCGCTTTTTCACCCGGCTGCGGCCCTTCATCAGGGCAATCTTCTCCCGACGCTCAAAGAGGATTTCAAGAAGTTGAAAGAGTACCTGGAAAAAATGCAGAAGGCGGACGCCGGTGCCACGGGCTCAAGCCCAAGCAGCAGCCCGGACAAAGGGCAGGAAGCGGCCAGTCAAATGAGCTTGTTTTGATCGCCCCGCGGCACGTCTGATCTGGTCACACTCGCTGACCCTCGCGCGGCTCCTTTGCCGATGGATCACCAGACCCGGCATCGGTCGATTCTGGAGATTCCTCCGCACCGGACGCCTCAGGCTCGGGTTGATCGAACCAGGACACGAGCATCTCTTCCCACCAAGCCTCGGTCACGCCCTCTCCCGGATCGATCCCGATGTACGCTGTATCCGCCGACGTAAAATCGGCGCCCACTACGATTGGCGAGCCCTTGATGCGATCCACCACTTGTTTGGTGGCAAATCCACCGACCATCCACGCGTCGGGGTCCGCCCGACGCGACTTGTATGCCTTCAGATTCTGTTTCAGATAGAGGAAGATTGCCTGTTGCTTCTCGTCCCCCACGCCCGAATGAGGAAGGCTGAAAGTCTTCTCGATCTTTTTCCGCCACCGCCAGTCGTTGTAGCGTGACGTGACCAGTTGCAACATCTTTTGACCATCCTCGGTATTGAGTGCCATCGGTATCCCTCACGCGTGCAAATGCTGTTTGAAAAAGCTCACTGCCCGGGCCCATGCATCATGGGCCTGATTCTCACGGTAGACGTCTTTTCGCGTGTCGTTGAAAAAGGCGTGCGCGGCTCCTTGATAGGTCTTGATCTCACCGGGTTTCCGGTACTTGGAAAGAGCATCCGCGAGACGCTGTACTTCCGCAGTGGTAATCCACGTATCGTCTTCACCTTGGATAAACAAGATCGGACAGGATAGCGTTCGGATCGGCGTATCAGGATCTGGAATTTGCCCGTAAAACGGCACAGCAGCCTTCAGCCCGGAGTTCACGCAAGGGAACAGCAGCGCGTACGTACCGCCCATACAAAACCCAGTGATACCGATGTACGTGGAATCCACCTCCGGCCTCGTTTTCAAGTACGCGAGTGTGGCCGCGACGTCCTTCAGACCATCTTGCTGTTGCAGTGTTTGCATAAGCCGGCTGGCATCCTGTGAATTCGTCGTCACCGGGTGCCCCAAGCGGGAGTAGAGGTCCGGAGCGATCGTGACAAACCCCTCTCGGGCATAGCGCCGCGCAATGTCCTTGATGTGTTCGTTAAGCCCCCACCACTCCTGGATAACAATGATGGCTGGCCTTGGCCGCGCGCCCGTAGGGGTCACGAGATACGCCGTCACCGCAATCCCGTCACTGGAGAACTCCACCATCCGTTCATTCAGATCCGACATCCGGCGTCCAAACGGCGGGCTCAGAGCAAACCTACAGCCATAGCCATATGGTAACTACCATTATACGATCCATATCCGTGCGCGAGAGCCGTTCTTCGTCGTCCCCAGGTCACTTGCGACGTACAGGCACCGCAAATCTTTGTCGTCGCGCGCTTCACTTGTTCGACGGCCATATTTACCCGAGCGAAAAAACGCGCTTAGCTTCCCGCCACAGTCATTTCTGCAATCTTGAGCGTCGGACACGCAATTCTCCCGCGAAACCGCAGGTCGCTGCCGACCAGTTCGATATTGGCGAACATGTTCTTGAGGTTGCTTGCTATCGTGATCTCCTCCACCGGATAGGCCAGCTCACCGTTCTCAATCCAAAAACCGGCCGCGCCTCGCGAGTAGTCACCGGTCACCATGTTGATGCCAAAACCGATGAGTTCCGTGACGTACAGTCCGTCCTTTACCGATTCGATGATGTGTTCCGCCGTTTTCGTTCCGGGAACCATGTAGAAGTTCGTTGGACCCACTCCGGGACTATCACCCACGCTACGGGCCGCATTGCCTGTCGACGGCATACCCAACTTTCGCCCCGAGTAGGTGTCGAGCAGATAGCTCTTGAGCATGCCTCGGTCCAGTATGGTGTTCTTGCGCGTCGGCAGCCCATCTCCATCGAAGGGTTTAGAGCCCAACCCACCAACCATTCGGCCGTCGTCATGTACCGTCACATAGTCCGGCGCCAGCCGTTCCCCGAGGCGCCCCACTAGAAACGAAGCCCCTTTGTATAAGGCATAGCCGGAAACGGCGCCGCACAAATTCCCAAGCAGACTTCCCGCACACTCCTGATCGAAGACCACCGGCACGCGCTTGGTTGGTCCCTTGCGTCCCCCCAATCGACGAACCGTGCGCCGTGCGGCCTCCAGCCCCACGGACTCGGCACTCTCCATCTTGGCAAATTTACGCTGCACTGCATACCAGGAATCTCGCTGCATGCCGCCCGTTTCCCCATCCCGAGCCACAGGTGAGACAGCGAGCGAATAGTTTGACGCCTGATAGTCACCCGCAAACCCCCGCGTACTAACCAAAAAGACACGCCCCGTGGACCAGTCAAAATCGGCGCCCTCGGAGTTTGTAATTCGAGGATCGGCGGAGAGAGCGGCCTGCTCGCACGTGCGGGCCAGCTCTATCTGCTGCTCAATCGACAAACGCGTGTCGTCGTACAGGTCCAAGTCAGGGAGATCCTTCGCCAACTGGGAGGCATCAGGCAAACCCGACTTATCATCTTCGACGACGGCGCGGGCCAGTGAGCAGGTGTCGGATACGAGCTGGGCGAGAGAGTCACGAGAGAAATCAGATGTGGAGGTGACGGCCGAACGGTGCCCCACGAACACACGGAGCCCAAGTCGTTTTTCGCGGGCCTTCGTGAGTCGATCGACCGCCGACAACCTGACTTGTACGGCGAGGGTTTCCCCGTCGGCGACCATGACTTCCGCGTCCGTGGCGCCCTGTTGCTTGGCGCGATCCAGCAGCGACAAGGCCAGCTGCGGATACGACGCGGATCGTGTCAAATCGGTGCTCATTTTGGGCCCTGCCTATAGCGAGAGAGTCACGATGCCTCAATGATGCGGTTCCGCCTGATTACAGCCGATACACGCTGGTTATTCCGCTTGGATCCCTTCTGTCGCTTTACGCCCTGACGTGGAGAGGGTTATGAGGCTTGTGTTCCTCCGACCGTGAGTTCGTCGACCAGAATGGTCGGGAGGCCCACGCCGACCGGCACGGATTGCCCTTCCTTGCCGCAGGTTCCAACCCCTTCGTCAAGCTGCATGTCGTGTCCCACCCGCGAAACCTTTGTGAGCACGTCAGGTCCGTTGCCGATGAGGGTCGCTCCCTTGACCGGCTTTGTGACCCGTCCGTCTTCAATCAAATAGGCCTCGCTGGCGGAGAAGACGAACTTGCCGCTGGTGATATCCACCTGCCCACCGCCGAACGAAACTGCGTAGAGACCACGCTTGACCGAGCGAAGGATGGTTTGGGGGTCGTCCTGCCCCGCCAACATGAACGTGTTCGTCATGCGAGGAAGTACCACGCTTTGATAACTCTCTCGTCGCCCGTTTCCGGTAAGCGGAATGCCCATCAACCGTGCATTCAAGCGGTCCGTGATGTAGCCGCGGAGAATACCATTTTCGATGAGGACCGTCCGGCTGGTCGGCGTGCCTTCATCGTCCATATTGAGCGAGCCGCGTCGGTACGGGATGGTTCCATCATCGACAATCGTGCACAGTTCCGAGGCCACCCGACGACCGATACGATCCGAGAACGCGGACGTTTTCCGGCGATTGAAGTCGGCTTCCAAGCCGTGTCCGATGGCCTCGTGCAGGAGAATGCCGGGCCACCCACCGCCCAACACCACGGGCATCACGCCAGCAGGCGCGTCGACGGCATGGAGATTGAGAATGGCCTGCCGCGCCGCCTCCTTTGCGTAGCGCTTGAACCGCTCTTCATCCTTGAACCATTCAAACCCGATGCGCCCGCCACCCCCGTAACTGCCGATTTGCCTGTTTCCATTCTCTTCGGCAATACACGTGATCTGAAGCCGGGCAAGCGGCTGGATGTCCCCCACGATACGTCCTTCGTGGTTGGCAACCAGGACGACCTTGTGTTCCATGTTAATAGAGGCCATCACGTTCTTGATGCGAGGATCGTACAGCCGCGCCTCCGCATCGATGAGATTGAGCAATGCGACGCGCTCCTCAGTTGATACGGCTCGATCGTTCTCAACGATGGGGTATAGATTTCTGTTGAGCTTCCCTTGCTGTGCGACCGGAACCGGCCCGCTCTGCTGTGGACTGGCGGCGATGTAGCGCGCCGCATCGGCAGCCAATTCCAGATCCTTTTTGGTCAGCTCGTCGGAGTACGCAAACCCCGTTTTTTCCCCGGCAATCGCCCGGACCCCCACCCCCTGCGAAATACTCGTGGTCGCGCGCTTGACCAGTCCTTCTTCCATGGCGACAGACTCGCCTCGAGACGCCTCGAAATAGAGATCAGCATAATCGACATCCCGTACTTTTACCCGGGCCAGGGCTTGCTGGACTTCCCCGTCCGTAAATCCAAATTGCGCCAACGCTGGGGTGGTATGGCTGGGCATGAGAGTCGCGACATTCGTCGGTCAGTCTTCGGAGTATAGCCGAGGCGTCTTTGCAACCGCAATGGACAGACCCGTCGGCCTGACATAAGTCCGCTGCTAGTTTGACATTTCCTGGGGTTCTCTTTAGACTGGCCGCAACCTCCCCGACATTCTGACGCGAGACCCTTCCGTACCTATTTGCATGGCGAACATCGCACCGGCCGCCAGTATTTCAGACCAGGACCTCCTGGCCGGCTTGAATGCCGAGACACTCCCGCGACACGTGGCCGTCATCATGGACGGTAATGGCCGTTGGGCGCGCGCACGGGGGCTGCCGCGGATCGCCGGACACCGGGAAGGCATCAATTCACTGAAGGAAGTACTGGACGTCTTTTTGGATCTCGGTATCCCGGCGCTCACAATCTATGCCTTTTCCCAAGAAAATTGGAACCGGCCAGCCAGCGAAGTCACGGCATTGATGGGGTTGCTCGAGCAATATCTCTCCAACGAGCAGCACCAACTCGTGAAGCGGGGCATTCGCCTGCGCACAATCGGTCGCCTGGAACTGCTGCCAAAGAGCGCCTTAGAGCGTATCCGTGCCACGGAGCGAGACACGTATCCATGCACGCGGCTCAACCTCACGGTCGGGCTTAGCTACGGCGGACGTTCGGAGATCGTGGAGGCGACCCGTCAGATTGCGCAGGATGTGCAGGCAGGACGGCTGCGGCCGGAACAACTCGATGAGGCAACCTTTCACCGCTACCTCTCGACGTCGGAACTGCCCGACCCCGACCTCCTCATTCGAACCAGCGGGGAAAGCCGCATTAGCAACTTCCTGCTCTGGCAGTTGGCCTACACCGAGTTGTATTTCACGCCGACCCTCTGGCCCGATTTCCGACGCCGTGAAACGCTCTTGGCGTTGCATGAATTCCAGGGCCGCGACCGCCGCTTCGGCCGTGTCGCCCCCGCGATATCGCCATCCAACGGACGGTGAGCGCGCGATCCGTGGACCACGCCTCCCCTTCTCATGCCACGACTCCCACGGGCAGTGATGCCGCACTATCGAAATTCGACGTCAAGCGGGTCTACACCGGACTGCTTCTCATCCCCACGCTGTACGTGATTATCCGATATCTGCCTCCGATCGCCTGCACCCTGCTTGTGTACCTGACGAGCGGTCTCGCGCTCCATGAGCTGTATCGCCTGTGCTTTCGAGGGCGGTCGAATCACGTCTATGTCCTGGTCGGCTTGGCGACCACCGGCGCGTGGTTTGCCGAGTGCCATTGGCAGGGGCCCAGCATAGAGACGCTGTTCCTCGGGGTCGTCGCGGTCCTGCTGCTCCCGATGATTGCGGGCACCTATCGGGAGTGTCATGCCGTCGACAGCGCCGTGACGATCCTCGGCATCGTGTATATTGGACTCGGCCTCAGCTATTTGATTCTCCTCCGAAGTCTTACTGACGGTCAGTTCCTTCTCCTTTTCGTGCTGCTCGTCACCTTCGCCGCGGATACCGGTGCCTACTACGTCGGGAAAATGCTCGGACGGCATGCCCTCGCCGCCTCCATCAGCCCCAATAAGACCATCGAAGGGCTCTTTGGAGGATTAGTCCTGGCCGTCACGGCGACTTACATCGGTCGCTCCTGGCTGCCGTATCTCGACTTCACGCTGTTGGATGCAATCGCGCTCGGAATGATCCTGACCTTAGCGGGTCTGGCCGGTGATTTAGTCGAATCCGCCATCAAGCGCAGCGTCGGCGCAAAGGATTCCGGTGGACTCCTGCCGGGGCATGGTGGCATGCTCGACCGTATCGATAGTCTCTTGTTCACCGGTCCCGCGTTTTACTACTATGTCGCTTTCAACGGTATCCCTGGACTCTGAGGCGTTCGGCCATAATACTGAAATCACACGCATGAAAAACCTCATCATCCTCGGCTCGACCGGATCGATCGGTACGAATACACTCGACATCGTGGCTCGCTTTCCAGGTGAATTTCGGGTGGTCGGTTTGACGGCCGGTTGTAACGACGAAAAGCTCGAAGCACAACTTCGGCAGTTTCGCCCTGAGGCTGTGGCCCTCTCGGATCCACAGGCGGCCGCCCGCCTACGCCAGCGATGCCGGGACCTACCGGTCGAAGTCCTGTCCGGACCAGACGGCCTCGCTCGGATCGCCGAACTACCGACTGCAGAACTTGCCATTTCGGCAATCGTGGGCGCAGCCGGCCTCGTCCCCACGCTGTCAGCCATCCGAACGGGCAAACATGTTGCACTGGCAAACAAGGAACCGATGGTCATGGCCGGCCAATTAATGCAGCAGGAGGCGCGAGAATACGGCGTCAGGATCCTTCCCGTCGACAGCGAGCACAGCGCCATTTTCCAGTCTCTCGAAGGCCATCGGATCGGAGATGTCCGTCGGTTGATCCTCACGGCTTCGGGCGGGCCACTGTGGAACATGTCGGCCGAAGCCATTCAGAACGTTCCGCCGGAGCGCGCGCTGAAACACCCCAATTGGAAAATGGGAGACAAGATTACGATCGACTCAGCCACCATCATGAACAAAGGGCTCGAAGTCATCGAGGCCCGCTGGCTCTTCGATATCCCGACGGATCGGATCGAAGTGCTGATTCACCGGGAGAGCATCGTCCATTCTCTGGTAGAATATACCGATCGGTCGGTAATCGCACAGCTGGGACTCCCGGATATGCGGACGCCTATCTCCTATGCGATGAAGTATCCGGAGCGTTTGCCACTGGAGCTGCCGAGCCTCGACTTGGCAGAGATCGGAAAACTCTCGTTTGATCGCCCGGACCATGCGCGCTTCCCGTGCCTGCGGCTCGGATACGAGGCCTTGGAGATCGGTGGTACTATGCCCGCTACTTTGAACGCCGCCAATGAAATCGCGGTCGATGCCTATCTCCAGCACGGCATTCGATTCGGTGAAATCGCCGGGGTCATCCGCGCCACCATGGAAGCCCATTGCCGGCGGGAACTTCAGGAGCTCCAGGACGCACTCGAGGCAGACCGATGGGCGCGAGAAAAGGCTGGCGCGCTCGTCAGCGCCTTGGCGCGGTAGTGCAGTCTATTTCGGTTTTGGCATCGATAATGGTAAGGTGAGAAGAGATTCCTCGATCACGAAGTCACAATGATACCTACCTCATTGCCAGCCTGGTCGCCCGACACGCTGTGGATTCTGATCCAGAAGACCTGGTGGTTTCTGGTCGTCCTCGGTGTGTTGGTTGCTTTTCACGAGCTTGGACATTTTCTGGCTGCGCGCTGGGTCGGTGTCAAGGTCTTGAAGTTTTCCCTTGGATTCGGGCCACGGCTGTTCTCGAGACAATTCGGCGAGACTGAATATCTGCTCTCGGCCATTCCATTGGGCGGCTACGTCAAGCTTTTCGGTGAGGAAGAGGCGGAAGCCCTCACGCCGGACGACCGTCGCCGGTCCTTCGTGCATCAAGACCTTTGGAAAAAAATGCTGGTGGTCGCCGCGGGTCCAGGATTCAACTTCATTCTGGCCTACCTGGTGTATTCCGGTGTGCTTGCGGCCGGTTTTTCGGTACCGGTCCCATCGTTCAAGGATATCGTGTCGCAAATTGAGGCGGTCCTTCCGGGTTCGCCGGCCGACATAGCCGGCCTCAAGGCCGGTGATCGCATCATCCGTATCGACGATCGCGATGTTTCAACCACGACGGAACTCCACGAAGCGGTCGCAAAGAGCAACGGGAAGGCCTTGACGATCGACGTACGCCGCCGCGACGCCGTGAAGACGTTCGTGGTCGCCCCGGCGATCGTGGAAGGCCCGGAGAGCGCCGACGGAGGGCCCGCCTACCGATTGGGCATTGAAGAACGAGCGCCGGTCGTCACTGGAATCCTCTCTGGATCGCCCGCCGCTCAGGCCGGTTTCGCCGAGGGTGACCGGGTGACCAGGATCGCCAGCGAGGCAATCCACACCTGGTCCCAAATGACATCCATTGTACGCGACCATCCCGGTCAACCGCTGGAGTTTGAGGTTTTGCGAGAGGGACACCCCGTGACGCTCACGGTCGTACCGGCCGTTGAAAAGGGCACCGCCGCCGGTAAGCCAATCGAATTCGGACGCATTGGTATTTCCGCCCAAAGCCAGTCGATCATTCGTGCCGAAACCCTCTGGGAAATCCCCGTATACGGCGCGGTCGCAACATGGCGATGGACGGAACTGACCACCGTCGGTATCTACAAGATGTTCACCGGAGAGATTTCCAGTAAGAACATCGGTGGTCCTTTGACGATTGCGAATATCTCGGGCGAAGCCGCATCCCAAGGCACGTCCAGCTTAGTCTTCCTCATCGCCATGCTCTCCATCAATCTGGGCGTCTTGAACTTGCTCCCAATTCCGATCCTAGATGGGGGACACTTGTTTTTCTTCGCTCTAGAAGGCATTCTTCGAAAGCCCCTCGGCGAGCGGCAACGGGAGATTGCCCAACAAGTGGGGCTCGTCTTGTTGGTCTGCATCATGGTGTTTGCCTTCTGGAACGATATCGAGCGTCTCTTCCTTCGCTAAGCCCGCATGCGGTTTTCTCGACTTCTGATTCCCACGCTGCGCGACGATCCCGGTGAAGCTGAAACTGTCAGCCATCGGCTCATGCTTCGGGCGGGTATGATCCGGAAAGTCGCGGCTGGCATCTACACGTTTCTCCCAGTCGGGTTGCGCGTCATCAGAAGGATCGAGCACATCGTCCGGGAAGAGATGAACCGGGCCGGAGCCCAAGAAGTGTTGATGCCCATCGCCTCCCCTGCCGAACTCTGGAGGGAAACGGGGCGCTGGGAGTATTACGGGAAAGAATTGCTGCGCTTCAAGGATCGACACGAACGAGACTTTTGCCTCGGCCCGACGCATGAGGAAGTCATCACGGATCTCTTCCGCCGCGAGATTCGATCCTATCGACAACTCCCTGTGAACTTTTATCAAATCCAAACAAAGTTTCGGGACGAAATTCGTCCTCGCTTCGGACTCATGCGCGGACGGGAATTCCTGATGAAGGATGCCTACAGCTTCGACCGGGACGAGTCGGACGCGCGTGTCAGCTATCAAAAAATGTATGACGCCTACTCACGAATCTTCACGCGATGCGGATTGACATTTCGCGCCGTGGAAGCCGACACGGGGCTGATCGGCGGATCGTCATCGCACGAGTTCATGGTCCTGGCCGACACCGGTGAAGAAACGATCGTGTACACCGACGAAGGCCGCTACTCGGCGAACGTCGAGCGAGCTGAGTTGTCACCCGAACCGGAACCGCCCACGCTTCCTCCCCTTGCGCCGATCCAGGCCGTGGCTACGCCGGGAACGACGACCATTGAGCAGGTGACGGGATTTCTCAAGGTAGCCCCTCAACAGGTGGTCAAAACCCTGCTGTACACGGCCGGCAAGGAAACGGTAGCGGTGTTGGTGCGTGGCGACCACGAGGTCAATCCCATCAAAGTGGCGCGGCTCCTCGGCGTCGTGGAAGTGACCTTGGCCTCGCCCGAGGCAGTGACCGCCGCCACTGGGGCCCCGGTGGGTTTTGCCGGGCCGATCGGTTTGGACGGATATCGGGTATTCGCCGACCAGGCACTCCGCTACACTCGAAACCTGGTCATTGGCGGAAACAAGGCCGACACCCATTACATCAACGCCAACTTCGAGCGTGATTTCTCAACACCTCGCTTTGCAGATCTGCGTAATGCCAAAGCCGGCGATCCCTCGCCTCGCGGCGACGGGGAATTGAAAGTCGCCAAGGGTATCGAAGTGGGGCACGTGTTCATGCTGGGGACCAAATACAGCCAATCGATGAAGGCCACCTTTCTCGATGCCCAGGGCCAAGAGTGCCTCGCCGTGATGGGCTGCTATGGCATCGGCGTCAGCCGCACAGCCGCGGCCGCCATCGAACAAAATCACGATGAAAAAGGCATCATCTGGCCGGTTCCCATCGCACCCTTCCACATTCAACTGCTCCCGTTGAGCCAGTCCGCGCAGGTTCTGAAGCTCGCCGAAGAGTTGTACGAATCGCTCAGTGAGGCGGGAATCGACGTCTTGTGGGACGACCGCGACGAACGCGCCGGTGTGAAGTTCAATGACGCCGACTTGGTTGGCGTGCCGTTTCATCTTCTGATCGGCGACAAGAGCCTGGCGCAGGGGCTGGTGGAATGGAAATCTCGGCGTACCGGTCGGACGATGAAAGTTGCGCCAGATCAAGTACTGGCCCATGCACGGGACCAGATCAATACTTAGTTTACAGATTCTCCCGCCCGCAACATCCCATCTCTGTCCCCTAAAACTGACCTTGTCCCACGGTTCAGGATCACGCTCGGACTGCGTCGTACGCCATCCACCGGGACGCTCTTCTCAGATTCCCAAAAAGGACAATCTCCTTGCCTCTTGCAGAGACTGCGCTAGACTGGACGAGACAGTGGAGGACGCCCGATTGCACGCGCATTCCGGCCTTCCTCTACCAGCGCCATCGCGACAGGAGCCTGGCACGCACACCCATGACACTGCAATCGAAGCCGACACCCGAACCCACCGGTCTGGCCCAGCAAAAAGCAGAACAGGCTGAAATTGTTAAGCGGCTCTCCATTCGCATCAATGCGGCGCTCGACATCGACGAAATCCTCCTGGACCTGCACAAGGACATCCTTGGAATTTTCGATGCCGAGGATTTGACGCTCTACGCCGTCGACACCGAAAAAAAGGAGATTGTCGCCAAACAGCCTGGGATGGACGCCGTTGAAGTCACCCGGCTTCCGATCACGGAGCAGAGCCTGCCCGGCTTCACGGCGAAGTATCTTCGTCCGGTTAACATCATCGACGCGTACAACCCATCGGAATTGGCCGGCATTCACCCGGCTCTCACGTTCGATACCACATCGGACAAAAAGACGGGATTTCGAACGAAACAGGTTCTCACCTATCCGGTGGTAGCGGAAAACAAGTATTTGGTCGGTGTGATTCAACTCGCCAACAAGAAGACTGGATCGCGCTTCACCCGCAAGGACGAGGAATTCGTCGCCGAAATTGCCAAAGCGCTCGGAGCGGCCTTTCACAACCTCAAGAAGCGCGGCAAGAAGGCTCCGAGTAGATTTGACTACCTGCTGACATCGAATCGGATTTCGCAAAATGACCTCGACAATGCCATCGCCGAGGCCAAAAAGGGGGCTCAAGAGCTCGAGGCTCTTCTCATCGACAAATACAAGGTGTCCAAGGCGGACCTTGGCAAGTCTCTCAGCCAGTACTACAAGTGCCCGTATATCGAATACAGCGAACGCACCCTCGTCGACATCGAGCTGCTCAAGAACCTCAACGTAGATTACTTGAAAAACCATCACTGGATGCCCCTCAAGCGTGACCGGCTCTCCGTGGAGGTGCTCACCGACGACCCCAGCGATCTGGACCGCGTACAGGACATCAAACGAACGTTTCCCGGCTTGAATATCCGCTTTGCAGTCAGCCTGCGACGCGACATCGCCAGTTTCCTGAACAACGCCATGGGCGGCGGTTCGGATTCGGGCAAGAGCACGATGGGCGACGGAAACATTTCGGACATCCTGGGAGACCTCGTCAATGAGGCCCAGGAAGAGGCAGCAGCCGATGCCGGCGGGGGCACTGGGCTGGACGAAAATGATAGCGCCATCGTTCGCCTGGCCAATCAAATTATCTTTGACGCGTACAAGATGAACTGCTCGGACATTCACATCGAGCCGTATGGAGAAAAGCGTGACACCATGGTGCGCTTCCGAGTCGATGGCAGCTGTTTCGAGTACATGAAAATTCCACCCAGTTACCGCCGGGCCATCGTCAGCCGACTGAAGATCATGGCTAGTCTCGATATCGCCGAACGCCGCAAACCACAGGACGGAAAGATTAAATTTCGGCTTGGCGAAAACAAAGAGATCGAGCTGCGCGTCGCGACTATTCCTACGGCCGGCTACAACGAAGACGTCGTCATGCGTATTTTGGCGGCCAGCGAACCGTTACCGCTTGAAAAAATGGGGTTCTCGGAACGTAACCTGCGGGAGCTGAAGGAGATAGCTGAAAAGCCATACGGGATCATTCTCTGTGTGGGACCCACCGGTTCGGGAAAAACGACCACGCTCCACTCGGTGTTGGGCTACATCAACACTCCTGATATCAAGATTTGGACCGCTGAGGATCCGGTCGAAATCACACAGGTGGGGCTCCGGCAGGTGCAGGTGCAACCAAAGATCGACTTCACCTTCGCCAAAGCCATGCGCGCGTTTCTCCGCGCCGATCCGGACGTCATCATGGTCGGCGAAATGCGAGACAAGGAAACCGCTGAGATCGGCATTGAAGCCTCGCTCACCGGCCACTTGGTGTTAAGCACCCTCCATACCAACAGTTCCGTCGAAACCGTTACCCGCTTGCTGGATATGGGCTGCGATTCTTTTAGCTTTGCGGATGCCATGTTGGGAGTGCTGGCGCAACGCTTGACGCGGCGCATCTGCAAGGAATGCAAGGAGGAGTATCATCCGGAGGAGCGTGAATTCCAGGAACTACGGAACGGCTACGGCCCGGATTTATGGGATAAACAGATTGGCACCACTTACGATCCCAAATTCAAGCTTTGGAAGGGCAAGGGTTGCGAGACCTGCTCGCGAACCGGTTATAAGGGAAGAATCGCTCTCCATGAGCTGCTGCTTGGGACCGACGGAATGAAACGCCTTATCCAGCAAAAGGCAAAGACCGAAGAGATGTTGAAGGCTGCCATAGAAGACGGCATGACAACCCTGGTGCAGGACGGTATCGCGAAAGTGCTTCAGGGACAAACCACCTATCTCGAGGTCAAAGCCGTCGCCATCAAATAGCTCGCCGCCATATTTGCAGTGATATGGACAGCCAGACGAAGCAATGTAGTCCGCAGGTGCTCCCCACGCCCCTCGCTTCAACGTACATCACCCAAACCATCTAAGCGGGCAGGGGCCTCGCAAAGCCTCCCCGCCCGGCATCAACCATAGGTAAGTTTTACTGTTTGCCCGCGCCGCCAGGACCCCGCATAATGACCGCGGTCGACATGATCAAAGCTTGCGGCAATCAAAGGCGTTGCAGCGCGCGGTCGGCCAACATAGGGCTGTTATTGTGTTCCGCCCTGCTCTGGTTCACCCACCCTTCGGCGCCCCTTTGGGCGGAAACCCCCTCCATAGCTCTGCTCGATGCGATGTGGGCGGACAGCAACCCCATCGCCCACGACCGTTGTCTCTACTTCGTCGTCAAGGCCTGGGCGGAGAATGTACTCCGTGGCCGAATCGCGCCCCACGATTGTATGACGCTGGCCGTGCGTGAGTATCGGCGTGGCGACCACGAGCATGCCATGGGATGGTTGCAAGCGGGGCTGTGTCCAGATCGAGAGGCACAACAACGTCTGGTTCGAGAGGCTCCGGCAGTCTTCGAATACCTGCTTCGAGTCTATGGACCGATGGTTCCCTGATCGACCTGGGCGGGATATTCGGCACACCAAGGCATGATGCCACCGAGACGTGTGGATACCGAACCGCGATCAGAATAGGTTCGCATCAAAGTCCGGTTTGGCCGGGACATATTCGGACGGACCAACAACCCAGTGACGCCGGATGGACAAACCGCGGGCTATGTGATGGAGATAGATGATGGACTGAGCGAACTCGACTTAATGGCCTGAGATAAAAACTTGCGCAACCGCCATTCTGACTCAGGCGAGAGTGATAGGAATTCCACACCCATCGTCGGTCCGGCGACCCAGCGTGCGGCAGCCACCTCGACCTGGGTGGGAGCGGCCTGTCGCGGCAAGTTGAGCGTGAGGCTCATTCGTTCCCCTGGTCGTACCGGTGATTCGGTCAGGACCTTAGCGCCGTTCATAGATACGTCGAAGACCACGCCCAGGCTTCTGTTATCCGATGACCACCAAGACCGGATCCCCTTCCGAGCTACCGCGCAGGTGAAAGGTGCATCGACGCGCACCCGAGGGTGTCGCCGAAGATCCAAGAACGAGCCTTCGAGATCCAAACGGATGGTGTTTTCCATGGGGGCGCTCTCCTTCTCTCACCCACTCTACACCAGCCTCTTACGAGGGCGAACCCAATTGTCATTTCGTGCCGCCCCACATCGATATGACAGGATCGGGCTTACCCGAAACTCGCCAACAACGATTGCATTTCTGGAACCAAGTCTCCACCGCCGCTGGAGCGGCCGGATCGCGCTGCCGCAATCCCTGCCTGCAGAATTGTTCTCGCCTCATCCTTTCGTCCGAGTGCCACTAACGCTCGCCCCAGGGATAAATGGGAGGCGACGTGCAGTGGGTCCAGCCTGACCGCAACCTGCAAATGCTCCACGGCTTCTTCCAGATATTTTCCATCCTCTAAAAGTTTGTTCCCAAGCCCATAGCGCCCCAAGAAACCGTTTGGATATTTAGCGACCATTTGACGAAATGCGTCCGTGTCCATATCCTCTCCCCCTCTAGCTTTCCGATGGATCTACAATCTATCATTTGCGCTACTGGCGAGACCAACCAGCGCAGGCTGACAGATTGTATCGCCGAGCGACCCGGTCTTTGACACCCCGGTCATCTCTGAGCCCAGTGTCTCCCACATAATCTTCATGTAGACATCGACATCTCGGAGGAATGATTTCTTCATATGTTTTCCATCAGTTATGAAGGATTGCTCACGCCGACCGTGATTCCCGCCATTCGGGGGACACCAGGCGTTGGGGTTTCTGGATTGAGTAGTCGCTGCTACCGTAACAAACAGAACCGGAAAGTTCTCTGAATCCTGGGGGGCAGTATGACCATGAATCGACCGTATACAGTACGCAGTACACCCCGTTCGTCCTGCCATTGCTCCATTCGCTATTTCGGCAAAGACTACTTGGGTACCGGCACAGTTTGGGATCTTTCCCTGAAAGGTGGGCGGGCGTGTGGGAGTACTGCCGTCCCCATAGGAGCCGAACTGATCGTCCACATCCAACTCCCAGACGACCTTGGGGATGACTGGTTTTGGGTCGATAAGGCGGTCGTGCGTTGGAGTACAGGGAAAACGTTTGGAATCGAGATCCTATCGCTCGGGCAAGATAGTCGTGAATTTCTGACCTACGCACTGGGAGGATTCGAGTAACTGACGTACAGAGATACGTCGTAAGGCACTAAGGGTTTCTCCCCATTGTGTCCTGCTCCGTCTACATTGTCCCAATTGACTCCATCGCCTTCACGTGATAGCGTTTGCCTGGCCACTTTAGAATCGAGTTTCCAGCCGGCGCGGTCGCCTCGGCTCTGCTTGTTCATTCTCGTCCTAATGACGTCTGCCTCCTATCCTCAGAGTGGGCACCTACCCCGCATGATTGACAAGCGGATGGCGTGCACTCGCCGGCTAACCCAGTTCACATGTGACGTGAAGGGTGGAACGGCCTTGTCCTGCAAAATTTCGTCGACTACCAAACGGAGATACAACCTGTGAAGGGATATGTTAGGCTGGGATTGGTACACTAATTACTACCAACGAAGACGACGTACAGCCCCATACGGAATAGGCCATGTTGGGTAGCAGGCACGTCCAGACCGTCGTCTAGAGAGGAGTACACCATCGCACGAGCAGCCAAAACGACGCTAGCCAAGCGGGACCGCGAAAAGGCCCGCCAACAGAAACAACGTGATAAGGAAGCCCGCCGCGCACTCCGGAAGGAGCAGAAGAACGTCAAACCGACCCCAGTCGATGGAGGGGATCCAGATCTTGCGGGACTAACCTGGGGACCGCAGCCGCCGGTCTATTGAGCGATCCCCAGATTGAAAATGTAGTCGTGCGAGATCAGCTTGAAACGACAAAGCGATCGGCCGGGAACGCATTACGGAGCTGTGTGCTAATCAGCGACCTGTAGGGCGGTTTCTGTTTCTGGATGAGCACCATTCCATGCTCATCGGTAAGGATAAAGAGATCATCTTCAACAGCAAGGAACCGCTCCGCTTCCCCGATATTAACCCGATACTGGGTCCGTCCATCTGGATTTCGAAGCGGACCGATGACCAGTTCCGTCAAACCATCGATATAGCCTTGACGTCCACCCTCCCGATGGCGGACCAATGTACCATTTGGTATCCGCACCCAAGGCTTTGTTGCTCCATCCCGCAATCCATCTGTCATGATGTTCCAGACTCCTTGTAGCGGTTAACGATTGCTTACTACTGCCCCTCGCCCTGGCTCACGCGTCTAGGTTTGCCGGATTTGCCTCCCCAAAGTGTTTGCCCTGCCCCCCGACCAAACCGTCACTCCACCACGAGATCAGCATGAACGACCATCCTACCGGAGGCCTCCGGCGTGGTCAACGCACGAATCCGTTCTCCCCTAGCGAAAGACGCCATCCTGGGACCCATGACAACGGACCCAGAGGCTAGTCCATAATTATCCCCCCAAAACAGGGGGGCAGAGTGGCATGGAATCATACCTTCGGGGACTCAACACGCGGCTCTGACAATTCGGCAGGTGCCAATTTTTTACGGAGAAACTTTCGACTCACGACCGTGATGGCAAACGCCAGGCCAATGGCTATTGGAACAAATATCGCCGAAGCAAGCGTGGGATTCGCAAGCCATCCGATTTCATTCAGTCCCTTGAACACGTACCCCATCAACCCGCTCAGATAATAGGCAATTACGATAACCGACAGCCCTTCGACCGTATGTTGCAGGATCACCTGGCTCTTGGTCGTCTTATCGACACTACGGAGCAAACTCAGGTTTTGAGCCTCGAGCATCAGGTCGACGCGCGCTCGGATAATCGAAATAATCCCCTCGAATCCGGCGCGGAGGGTGTCGATCCGCTTCAACAACTGTTGATATCCCTCCGCGACGCCCGTGACACCGCTCAAGACATAGTCAGACAGCGGACGATACGTTGCCAGCGGCCGTTCCTCAAGTGCAGTCAAAGTCGTATGCACGATTTTGTCATAGGGTACCGAAGCGGACAATTCGAAGTGTAGAGTCCCGGCAAGTCGGTTGGTCTTCAAAAGATCCTGCGTCAACCCATTGAGCCATCGCTCCAACGTCACCGAATCGGCATGACCGATATGGCTGGCGATGATTTCCCGCTGTTTGAGGTGGACCTGTTCGAATTTGTGAACTTGATCGATCGCAGCAGAGAAAAGCGGCTTCTGCATCAGCAACAAGTGATAGTAGGTTTCGATGCGGACGATCGCGTCAACGATGTCCTTCAGATGCGAGGCTCGAGATCGCGTTGCCCCCACACTCACTCGGTAGCGTTCCCGGCCGAAATCATCGTGTGTGAAACTGGCGACGACCGACGTCTCATCGTCGAAGATGCGGCTGCCGTAGATGACCGGCCCGGGCATCTCGTCCCGTAGCGCCTCGCGATCGGGGAGCGGATGTGCGGTGATCACGATATCGAGCCGGCAGACCTCACCGCCGAGCGGCTTGATCGGGAACTGATAACCGGGATAGCCCATCGGCCCAAAGGCCACATGGCCCTGATTCGGCGGCGGGACATGCCAAACCTGATACGCATAGTATTCGGTGTGAGCTTGCCAGACGAGGATGAGACGATCCCCGCTGGGAGCGACTTTCACACCATACCCGAACCCGTCACGGATGACTCTCGCTTCCGAGGGAACTTGAAAGACCTCCAGCATCGCCAGAAATTCGTCGCGGCTCGCGGGACGTTGAACCGGCGGATCGGCCATGCGAAATGCTTTAAAATGCACATGAGCGGGCGCTCGAAGCCATTCCGCCAACGGCATTTGAGGGCGTTCGTGGAGCCTACGGATGAGTTCTGCAGGGTCCGATTGTGCCGCCGGTTTCTGAGCCATCGTCATTGGCAATCAAGGAATCTGGAATCGACGTAAGGAGGGATCATAACCCATCGCTATTGGAATTGGCTATCGGAAAGCCAGCGTCGTAACAGTGCAATGCCGCATTGCTGTCCGCGGACCACGGACCGAAGCTCGCCGCAGCCCTACTGGCGGCTTCCCTAGGTTGATGTCCAGTCACGTCCGGCGTATCCTCCTTCCCATTGTCCGGTCACCTATCACGCCCAAACGAGGAGGTACCTAGTGGGACCGACCAAAGCGCTCGTCAAAGGCAATGCCATATGTGACGCGAAGACAGGAAAAGCCATCCGAGATAGTTTTCCGGACCGAGCAGCGCTGGAGGACTACGCCGCTCATCATTATCTCGTGTTACCCCAAACCGACAAGCAGGGGAAACCGTGGGAATTCGAGGGGCAGCCGGTGTACTGCTTGCATGGCGTGCGATACGAGACGCTCGACGACCGGCAGCTTCATCTGGCGCGATGCCCCGAGTGCGGCGGAATGGGCATCCGAACCGAGGAAGTGTCCATTGAGCGGGATTGTATCCGGTGCATCCAGTGCGGGCAGGAACTGGACGCACGGCTTGAAATGATGGAGAGCTAGAGTCCGGCTTTATGTTCCCGTGTCGACCGGCCCGCCGGCCTCGACTCCGCGGTAAAAGTGAGAGCGAACGACACGTTGCATCACTAACACGAGACAGCCAGGCAAACCTATGACCTATCGACATTGGACGGCATACGGAGTTCCATAACATCCTGGACAAGCGGGCCCAAGATCGATCCATTCTCAATTTCCTGTTTCGTGGTACCCTTCAATACGAACAGGGAGGTGGCATATGACACGGGGAATGATCGGTCTCTGCCTGGGGTCGTTCAGTCTCTGCTGGGTACTAGGGCTCAATCCAGCGGTAGCAGAATCGAAAAAGCAGGACACTGAAAACAAAGGGACGAGTCTCGAGGATATTAAGCGAGGCCTGAAAAGCGCGGTCCAGAATGTCGAAAAGGAAATCCCGAAGATCGGCCCGGCGATAGGGACCACGTTGAATAAAATCGCTGGAAAGGAGTCCGACAAGACCTCGCCTCAGGATTCGCAGAAAGGGAAGAAGTAGTCCGCTCGCTTTCGACGCGTTTGCCCTCACGTCCTCGACTCACCCTGAGAGCGTCCCCGGGCTTGCGGTCTCCGACCCATCAGAGCCTTCCCGTCACAATCCTTGATGGTCAAACCTACTGGAAGCCCGTCGCCGGAGGATCACGGTCCGATGGCGCAGGTCGACATTCAGCAGGGCCTGTGTGCGATCCCTATTGGCACACAGAGCAGTATGTTCAACATCGTTTTATACTGGAGGATGGTTCGATGCACCCGATTACGGACCCGCAATTAGCTGCGGGGCTAGCTGGTTTCGAGCGAGCGCTTCCTGGCGGGATTGCCCTCGATGATATTCCCGCAGCTCGCAAGAAGATGGACGACCTGCGGGCCACTATGGCTACGGCGGCGCCCAACATTCCCGGTGTGGACAGTCGCGATCACTCTGTCCCAGGGCCGGAGGGGGCACCGGATGTAATGGTACGCCTCTACCGACCTGAAACCCGTCCTGAACCGTTGCCGGCACTGCTTTGGATTCACGGTGGCGGGTACGTCCTCGGGAGTGTCCAAGCAACCGATCTACAGGCAAAGACGATGGCACGCGCGTTAGGTTGTGTGGTGGCCTCAGTGGAATATCGGCTCGCACCGGAGCACCCCTTCCCCGCAGCCCTTGATGATTGCTACGCAGCGCTCGCATGGCTGTCGCGAACGGCACCTCAAATTGGCATCGACCAGTCGCGCATCGCGATTGGCGGCGCCAGTGCAGGGGGTGGCCTGGCGGCAGGGCTCGCCTTGCTGGCACGAGACCGAGGAGAGATTACGGTCCGCTACCAGCTGCTACTTTACCCGATGCTCGATGACTCAAACGTACAACCGGCTGGACCCAACATGCCGGATTCGCCGGTTTGGACACGGGCGAGCAACTTGGCGGGATGGCGGGCCTATCTTCGACAGGAGCCAGGCAGCGACGGCGTCTCGGAATATGCGGCACCCATCCGTGCTCAAAACGTGAGCGACTTGCCGCCGACCTACATTGGTGTTGGGACGACGGACTTATTTCGCGACGAGAATATTGCGTACGCGCAACGTTTGATGCGAGCCGGCGTCCCAACCGAACTGCACGTCTATGCAGACGGTTTTCATGGCTTCGATGGGTTTGCGGCTGATTCCGATACGGCACAGCGCTTTACGGCGGAACACACCCGACTCCTGTACCGCGCACTGCACGGATCGTGAGGGCCGAAGGAGATTCTCGGTGCACGGACCGTAGATCCGGGACCTCGTGGACCTTCCGTGTAGAGGCCCACCGTTCAGATTGCGACCCTCGACTAAAATCCGTCAGTCGCCATAAGGGGCATTCAGCCCATTGCAATTAACAGCGCATTTCAGCACAATTCCGCGTCCTGATTGCTCGAACCTGGCGTACGACGCCAAGCAACGACCGTTTCCTAGCCGGTGCAACGTAGCGCTCGGTGCCCTCAACGTTCTGCCAGGCGCCCTCTATGAGAACATGTCGGCATTTTCTTCGTCTGACTCTGACTGTATTCGTGCTCTTCTCCGTGCAGTTGGTTGTTGACGAATCTGTCATAGCCGGCACTAACTCATCGTCTTCATTTTTTCAGCGAACACTTCCTTTGCCTAATCCTGTGCAGGCTTTTTCGATGTCACAGCGTGGCTCCTGTCTCCCGATGCCGATTCTCGTCGCAGAGGGATCCAATTCCTGCGAAATCATTTCCTGCGGAATGGCGCTCAAGGACACATATAAGATCACCTGTCCGACCGACAAGACCCCTAAATGCAGTTGCGACTGTACTCGATCATTCGGCCCCATCTGCACGGACTATAAAGCGAACTGCCGGTGCGAATAGCCGAGGCTTTTTGCTCTATTGCGACAAAGTGGCTCGCGCTGTAGGCAGATCGTCTCGTTGCCTTCCCTTCCCACAATCCCCTACCCGGTCATGGAAGACTCCGTCCGCACCTCGTTGCGTTAGGATGGTGGGCCGCGTACGATCGATAATGAGCAATGTAACTTTCAAGAGATGGCGCGGGAGGGAACATGAGTGGTACAGACGGCGAGACATTGTCCGGCCCTGACTTCGCAACCGAAGGCGTGCCATCGAGCGCATTGCGCGACGGGGCTATGTCGCTCGGCCATTTCAACGGGGAACCGGTGTTATTGGTTCGCAAAGGCGCTGCCGTGCTTGCCATGGGTGGGAAGTGCACCCATTATGGGGGCCCGCTGGAGCAGGGTCTCTTCGACGGATCGACTGTCCGCTGCCCCTGGCACCACGCCTGTTTTCGACCTGAAACTGGCGAAGCCGTCCACGCCCCAGCCATCGATCCGGTCTCATGCTACAACGTTGTGGAACGTGGTGGCCGCTACTTCGTGACGGGCTCGAAATCAGCCGCTCCGACGCACCCTTCGCCCGTCTCCGCGCCTACGTCCGTCCTCATTATCGGCGGAGGGGCCGCAGGCTTTGCGGCCGCCGAGATGCTTCAACGGGAAGGCTATCGAGGACCGGTCACGATGATCACGGCCGATGAGGCCGCTCCCTACGACCGTCCGAACATTTCGAAGGATTACCTCGCCGGTAACGCGCCGGAGGAGTGGATTCCCCTGCGCCCATCGGGGTGGTATGGACAGACGCGCGTTGAGCTGATCAAAAGCCGACGCGTGGTGAAGGTCGTGCCGGAATCTCGATCCGTTGAACTGGAGGATGGCCGACACCTCGAGTACGGGGCATTGTTGCTCGCCACGGGGGCATCGCCAACCAGCTTGGACGTTCCCGGCTCGCAATTGCCACATGTTCGTTATCTGCGCACCCTGGCCGACAGCCGAGCCATCATTCAGCACGCCAAGCAGGCACGCCGAGCCGTGGTGATCGGCGCGAGCTTTATCGGATTGGAGGCGGCAGCCTCGCTCCGGGCTCGGAACGTCGAGGTACATATCGTGGCGCCGGATGAAATTCCCATGCAGCGGGTGCTCGGCGTCGAATTAGGACGCGTCGTGCGAGAGCTGCACGAGCAGCATGGCGTTCGGTTTCACCTGGGGCAGACCGTGATGTCGATTGCCGAGCACTCGGTCAACTTGAAGAACGGGACAAAGCTGGAGGCTGATCTCGTCGTGGTGGGAATTGGTGTCCAACCCAATGTTGAACTCGCGCAACAGGCGGGCCTGCGGATGGACCGCGGCGTCCTGGTAGACGAATATTTGCGTACCAGTGTCCCGGAAATTTGGGCCGCCGGCGACATCGCCCGATGGCCGGATCGTTATTCCGGTAGCGCCATTCGTGTCGAGCACTGGGTCGTAGCCGAGCGGCACGGCCAAGCGGTTGCCCGCAATATGCTGGGTCGTCATGAGCCATTCACCGCCGCTCCGTTTTTCTGGAGCATGCATTACGATGTGGCAATTGGTTATGTGGGATATGCTCAAGAGTGGGAGGCCGTGAAGGTGGTGGGAAGCATCCCAGATCGCGACTGCCTCGCGGCGTACCGGAAGCACGGCAAGACAATGGCCGTGGCTTCCATCAACCGCGACCTTGATTCACTACGCGTGCAAGTCGCCATGGAACGCGGTGATGTCGAGGCAGTCGAAGCAATCGTTCAAGGACGATAGGTTCAGCTCATCACAGACTGATGTACCGTCCGTCTCGCGTCCCGGTGGGACGGCTCCGCAGCCCTGATCTGACCATGGGTCCATATCACATGATGTTGCCGTTATTCTTCTCCCTGATCCTACTGTTCACGGCCAACCCGAGCCTCGCGGCCGCGCTTCCAATAGAAACCATCAAGCTACCACCCGGCTTCACCATTGAGCTCTATGCACACAATGTTCCAAACGCCCGCGGCATGGCCCTCGGAAAGAATGGGACGCTCTTCGTTGGCACAAAGGCGCAGGGCGACGTCTATGCGGTCATCGACAAAGATGGAGATCACCGGGCCGATACGGTACTGACGATAGCCAGCGGATTGCGCATGCCCGTGGGTGTCGCCTTTCAAAAGGGTTCCCTGTATGTCTCCGCTGTCGATCGGATCATGCGGTTCGACGACATCGAGCAGCGGCTCACGAACCCACCGTCACCCGTGACCATCACAGACCGATTCCCCAAGGACAGGGCACATGGGTGGAAATT
Organism: Nitrospira sp.; assembly: GCA_036984305.1. Lineage (NCBI taxonomy): Bacteria > Pseudomonadati > Nitrospirota > Nitrospiria > Nitrospirales > Nitrospiraceae > Nitrospira > Nitrospira sp. The sequence goes on along the minus strand of BQWY01000001.1, from coordinate 1,465,468 downwards.
CATCGCCTTCGGTCCGGACGGCAAGCTGTACGTCCCCGTCGGGGCCCCCTGTAACATCTGCGAGCCCGATCCCGATCGTTATGCGATGCTTTCCCGTATCACTCCGGATGGAAGCAGCTACGAAATCGTCGCGCGCGGGGTGCGGAACTCGGTCGGATTCGACTGGGATCCGGAGACGCACAACCTGTGGTTCACGGAGAACGGTCGCGACTATTTGGGGGACAATCAGCCTCCTGATGAGCTGAATCATGCCACGAAAGCCGGCCTCCACTTTGGATATCCCTATTGCCATGGCGGCACGATCAAAGACCCGGAGTATGGCGACCACCACACCTGTCACAAGTTTACTCCACCCGCTCTCAGACTGGGGCCGCACGTCGCCGCGCTGGGCATGCGTTTCTACACGGGCACGATGTTCCCTCAGGAATACCGCAATCAAATTTTCATTGCGGAACATGGCTCCTGGAATCGCAGCAGCAAAATTGGCTATCGGATTACTCTCGCGTCGCGGGATGACCAGGGAACCCTTCGCTACTCCGTCTTCGCGGAAGGCTGGCTTCAGGGGGAGAAACCTTGGGGACGCCCCGTTGATGTGCTGGTCATGCCCGATGGGGCGCTGCTGATTTCTGACGATTCGGCGGGCGTGATCTATCGGGTCAGCTACAGGGAGCCCTAGCAGCCAACGCGCATCGGGCGCTCGTCCGTTGGGCTATCACAGAATGATGGGCCTCGACGTCCCTCATAGACCAAGATCGAATTATTCACATCACGCTCCGCTGCGGCAGCCGCGACGATCACTGACGAGAATCCTTTCGATTCACGCTTCGTTGATCACGGGGGCAATAATAAGTGGTCCGCCCATGTACCTTGATGGTTCGGAGCGGACGATGGCAGCGTGGACAATGGCCGCCGGGATGGCGATGGGGAAGCAGGTACGTTCTCGGCAAATGCGAAGGATCCGCTCCCTTCCGGATGGCCTCCTTCCACACGTGCTGCATCGCGCGATACAACACGTTCCATGTCGCCCGCGTCGCATCCGTCAGACGAGCCAGCGGGGAAACGCCGGCACGGAATAGGATCTCATCCGCGTACACATTCCCAATACCTGCGAGCGTCTGCTGGTCCATGAGTGCCGCCTTGGCGTGGGCCTTCTTTTGCTGCAGCTGGCGGCGAAACTGTACTCGATCCACCGTTCGAGCGTCAGGCCCCAGATTTTTGGCTCGAATCAATTCAGAGGGTTCATTTACAAGTCCGATTCGTCCCAATTTGCGAGGGTCGAAGTAGGCGAAAGTTCTTCCATCGCTGAATTGTATCCGCAGGTGAGCATGATCAGAGGAACATACTAGGTCCTTGGAGACGACCGGATAGCCCGTCATGCCGAAATGCAGCAGCAGCCATCCTCCACGATCAAGTCTGAGAAACAGGTACTTACCATGGCGTTGGGTCGAGACGAATTGTCTTCCTTGCAAGCGCCGCTGAAGGCTCTTCACGCCAACGTTCTGGACTAGACGAGGTGTTAGAACCTGGATCGTGCGAATACACCGGTGCAGCGCCCGTGACCGAAGATATTTCCTGAAGACCTCGACGTCGGGAAGTTCCGGCATGGTCATTGCCTCGGCTTCATCATGCCGACTCACATGTGACCGTTTCAAGGTCGCCACCCGGCAACGGTCAAGCCTCAGTAGATCGGTGTATACGGCTGTAGCGCCGCGATGAATGCTGCTCGGTGATTCTCGAGTGCCCAGAAAGCGCTTGACGAACAGCCTGTCTACCGGAGGCATCAGTTCCGTGCAGAATGAGGTCATTCTTATGGGATGATGGTCGCGATGGTCGCCGGTCGGATCAGTCGCTGGGGTAATACCTCGGCGACAGGGTGGGTCATCGACGGTACGCTCATGTAACAATTGCCACCTCGGCCCGCACGCCTGACATGGTCGAGCGCTCTATGGGCGCAGATACATCACACGGACTCGCCGCTGATAGCAGGTCTACCGCGCACCGCTATTGGCTCAGGCACAGCAGAAATCGCTAAGTCAAAGGAGAATGACATGGAGATCAAGCGAATCGGTTCGCAACCGTCGTCCAAAGGACCGGCCGATTGGTTTACCGGCACGGTGCGCATCGATCCTTTATTTCAAGCCAATGAGCCTGCGCGTTCGACCGGTGCACGCGTCACGTTCGAACCGGGTGCTCGGACAGCGTGGCACACCCATCCGCTTGGTCAGACACTTGATGGTCACATCCGCCTGCGGCCTGGTCCAATACTGGGGAGGTCCGATCAGGAGGATTCAGCCGGGGGACGTGATATCATGCCCGCCAAATAAAAAACATTGGCACGGGGCGACATCCACCACGGCCATGACGCATATCGCCATTCAGGAGCAGCTCGACGGTAAGGTTGTGGACTGGATGGAAAAAGTGAGCGACGAACAATACCGAGCCGGAGCAACAGCCGAGTAGTTCGACACATCGCAGCACACGAAGGAGCATGTCATTCGGAAGGAGGGCAATCATGAGAGGTGCCATACTCTATGGTCCGCGCGACATTCGTTATGTCGAGAGGGAAGACGCCAAGATCCTCGCACCGACCGACGTCATCCTTCGCCTCTCGGCCACCTGCATTTGCGGATCCGATCTATGGCCGTACCGCGGTATCGAGGCGTCGGAGCAGCCCACGCCGATGGGGCACGAGTACTGCGGCATCGTCGAGGAAGTTGGGAACGAGGTGAAGACGGTCAGGCGCGGTCAGTTTGTCGTCGGCTCGTTCTTTGCCTCCGACAATACCTGCGCCATTTGCAGCGCGGGGTATCAAAGCCGCTGCGTCCACGCCGAATACGTGGGGGCGGGCGGCGCCCAGGCGCCACTGCTACGCGTCCCGCTGGCAGATGGTACGTTGGTTGCGACGCCGGACATTCCATCAACAGACCTGGTTCCCAGCCTACTCGCGACTTCCGATGTCCTCGGTACTGGTTGGTTTGCTGCCGACGCGGCGGCCGTCGGCCCCGGCAAGACCGTGGCCGTTGTCGGCGACGGGGCGGTTGGCCTTTGTGCGGTGCTCGCCGCGAAGCAACTCGGTGCCGAACGGATCATTGCAATGAGCCGGCACGAGAAGAGACAGAAGCTCGCGCGTGAGTTCGGCGCGACCGACATCATAGGCGAGCGGGGCGACGCGGGCGTGGCACAGATCAAGGACCTCACCGGTGGGCTCGGGGCTCACTCTGTGGTCGAAGCCGTGGGCACGCAGGAATCGATGATGCAGGCGATCCGCTGCACGCGTGCCGGCGGGTACGTCGGCTACGTCGGTGTTGCGCACGGCGTGCAGCTCTCCGGCGACGAGTTGTTTTTTGCAGAAATTCACCTCCACGGCGGGCCTGCCCCCGTACGCCGCTACCTCCCCAAGCTGATCGACTTGGTCTGGATGGGACAGATCCACCCCGGCAAAGTCTTCGACCTGACGCTGCCGCTCGACCAAGTGGCCGAAGGCTACCGCGCGATGGACGAGCGTCGCGCGATCAAGACACTGTTGTTTCCGTAAGATACTTTTGCTCCCTTCCTGCGTGGAGACCAAATATTCTCTCTCACATACAGCACTAGTGGTTGTTGGATCCACAGGAATAGGAGTCCATGCCTCTCCGAGGCGACGCTCATTCTGCCGATCAAGCTTTGCTTCTTACAGCTGTCATCAAGAAGCGCCCAGGCATAATCGAAGCGCATCCGAGTTCATGACTCATTTTCCCGCCGTACCATATATTCACGGCTATCGGTTTACCGCTCATCATATTCATCGTGGCGCCGCCACCAGACACCGGTCTCGTTGCGTCCCTGAGGGGCACGGTCGAGCCACGGATACATGCTCCAAATGGCATCCACGCCGCGTGAATAGGTGGAATAGGTGTGATACACGACGCCATCCTCGAGCGCGAATGCACTCATGCCCGGCCGATCGCGTGAGTACGTGGACGCGTCGGTTCCACATACGACCGCCAATTGGGTGACCGACTCTGGTGCTGACGTCGCGTCCATGGCGTGGCCGCCCAACTCGTAGTTATACTCGATGTTCCCCTTACCCTGTTCGTCCTCGGTAAACGAGACGTTAAAGTCGAAGTTGAAATCGCCGCTGAGAGAAGATGCCCACGGAAACGTCCATCCCATCCGCCGTTTGTACGCCTGCAGCTTCGCGAGCGGCGCACGCGAGACGGCCCACAGCATGACATCATGGTAGGCCAGGTGCACGACAATGCCGTTGAAACCATCCGCAATTGCCGAGCAGGACGGACAGCCCGCTTTGTAGTCCGGCCCGAACATAAAGTGATACACGAGGAGCTGCGAGCGCCCTCGAAAGAGGTCAACCAGGGAGGCGTTTGCCTCGTCGGTCTCAAAACGATACTCTTTGTCGATGCGAACCCACGGCAGTGCCTGCCGCTGCTCCGCAACCTCATCGCTGCGTCGCGTGAGAGCCTTCTCCGCCTTGAGGAGGTCAAGCCGTGCGGCAAGCCACTCTTGACGAGTCCCTCTCTTGTGCTTTGTCAGCATAGTCATGATCGATCTCCTTCCTGCGGGATAATGTTGCGTTTGCCTTGGTGCACCACTTCCCCACTGGAGGTGATGCTAGGCCGCTAACCGACGTCGAGCGCTACGCAATGAGCGCGAATGTTGCAACACATCTCTCTATATCGCCATCGCACTTGTTCTTGGAGGACCATCTGGATGGTACGTGTTGACGAGGACACCTGTGGGCGTGCTTCGCGTCTTAACTAGAGCGAGGCTGAACGGCGGCACGCCGTTCTCGAGCAGCCGCTTTCCTTCTCCAAGCACCAGCGGAAATACCCAGATGCGATATTCGTCGACGAGTTCGGCAATGATCAGCGTCTGCAGCAATTCGCTGCTGCCCCAGATATGCAACGCCGGCCCCTCCGATCCCTTAAACTGGCGGACCTCTTCAACCACATCGCCGCCGAGACGCTGCGATTTCAACCACTCAAAGCGGTCGAGGCTGTGCGTGACGACGTATTTCGTGGCCTTGTTGAACGCCTTGGCGATCGGGTTGTCGCCCTGGTTCGGCCAATAGGCAGCAAAGATCTCATAGGTCCGGCGCCCCAAAAGCATGTCGAACTCACCGGTGATTGTCTCGCTAATGGCGCGGTTCAGGCCATCGTCCAAGTAGGACATGGCCCAGCCTCCGTAGGTGAACCCGTTACTCGGATCCTCTTCGCGGCTACCGGGCGCCTGCATGACGCCATCAAGGGTGATTTGCGTGATTGCAATGATCTTTCTCATGGTTTCTCTCCAGTGTTGTACCCGAAGAACGAACGATCGACGCGTCTTGATCTGACACTGAGTGCCATTCCGGAAAAGGATTAGGGGACCAGGTCAACTGTGACGCGCTGTTCTTGACAGATAGTCGTTCGAGATGACCAAAATCGACATCGGCGAGAGCGGTGTCCGACAGGAATAGAGAAGCCATGATGAGCACGACCATCCAAGACAGACTGACCCAGCTTAACTGGAAGGCGATCACAACATCCTTATGGCAACGAGGGTATGCCACAACTCATCCGCTGCTTACGGCTGAGGAGTGCAAGTCTCTCGCCGCCTTATGCAGCGATGAGCACCTGTTCCGAAGTCGGATCGACATGAAGCGCTTTCGATTGGGCGAAGGGGAGTACAAATATTTTACGTATCCGTTGCCGCCGCTGGTGCAAACCTTGCGCGAAGCCATCTATCCCCATCTTGCGGTCACCGCCAATGCTTGGGCACGGGCATTGAGTCAATCCGATAGTTTTCCGCTGAGCCACGATAAGTTGCTCGCCCTCTGTCGTCGGAATGGGCAGACGAAACCCACGCCGTTGTTACTTCGATACACTGCCGGGGGTTATAACTGCCTTCATCAGGATCTTTATGGAGCGGTCACGTTCCCGCTGCAGCTCACCGCCTTCCTGAGTCGTCCTGAACGCGATTTTGCCGGTGGTGAGTTTCTGCTCGTGGAGCAACGACCGAGGGCGCAATCGCGCGGCGAGGTCTTGGCTCCCAAGCAAGGCGAAATCGTGATCTTTGCGACGCGATACCGTCCCGTAGAAGGCAGCCGAGGCGTTTACCGAGTCACCATGCGGCATGGCGTGAGCACGGTTCGCTCCGGCTCACGCGTTACGCTCGGCGTCATCTTCCACGATGCCGAGTAAGGGCCGCCACACGACGCGACGCCGATAGGAGGATTGTTAGGCATGCGGATCGCCACCTGGAACGTCAACTCCCTGAAGGCTCGCCTGGAGAAGGTCAAGTGGTGGCTGGATCGAGCGAAGCCGGACGTGCTTCTGATGCAGGAAACGAAGCTGGCGGATATGGACGCACCTGTCGAAGCGTTCACGCAAGCTGGATATGAGCTGGCGCACCATGGGGAGGGTCGATGGAACGGCGTCGCCATCGCCAGTCGGTGCGGCCTTGACGACGTGATCACAAATTTTGGGGAGCCATTGCGGCCGGCACGGACGTCTGAAACCGGTGACGATGAACCGCTGGCGGAGGCGAGGATGATCGCAGCCCTATGCGGCGGCGTTCGGGTCATCTCTGTATACGTGCCGAACGGCCGGCAGGTGGACTCGCCCTTTTATGAAGCGAAGCTCCTATGGTTCGATACGCTGGTTCGTTGGATTACCGAGACCGTTGCTCCGACGACATCGGCCGTCATCGGGGGTGATTTCAACGTGGCGCCAGAAGACATCGATGTGTGGGACCCAGCCGCTTGTCACGGCGGCACGCACGTGTCCAATCGCGAGCGGGAAGCATTTGCGCGACTTTCACGTATGGGATTCACCGATGCGTACCGATTACATCACCCGGAACCCGGGCGGTACACCTGGTGGGACTATCGCGCCGGCAGCTTTCACAAAAATGCCGGCATGCGCATCGACCACCTGCTCGTCACGGAGCCTTTGAAACACCGTGTGGTCTGGGCCGAGATCGATCGCGAGGCGCGGAAGGGCAAACCGTTACCGTCGGATCATACTCCCCTGGTCATCGACATCGACCGCCACGGCTGCTCCTTCGATGCCGGCTGGGCATCGGCCGAGTCGCGAATTGCGGCACGATCGAGGAAGGAGCGCTGAGCAAGAAGTCAGCTCCGACAATGGACTATATCAAGCCTATTAAGTTATGAGAATCTTTTCGGGTCTAAGCCAGTGGAGCATCAACTGATGCCGTGATAAGCTGCACCGGCTTACCGCAGAACAGCGTTTCGCCGCGCTGTGTGCGAATCAGTCTGAAATCTCCGCTTCGACCAGCTTCCCAAGCAGGATCAGCGATTCTTGCCAACCCATGTAGCAGGCTTCCGCCGGGATGACGTCGGGCACCCCCTCCTGCAGGATGTGGACCTCGGTACCGCATGAGACTGGCTTCAGCGTGACGGTCACGTGGATCTCTCCTGGCAGATTTGGATCGTCGAAGTTGTCCGTGTAGTGGAGCCGTTCATGCGGCACGAGCTCGAGATACTGCCCCCCAAACGAATGGCTCTTGCCAGTCGTGAAATTGGTAAATGACATCTTGAAGCTCCCACCGACTGTGGGGTCCATGTGATGCACCTTGCCGGTAAAGCCATTGGGCGGCAACCATTTCACCATGGCGTCCGCATCCAAGAACGCACGATACACTCGCTCTGGCGTTGCTCCAAACACGCGATGAAGCCGGATCGTATTGGTTCCCATGACATTCTCCTCGTTTTCCATATAACGGTTGATAAGGTAGCCCGACGGCTTCGCCGCACCGCCGACATGGCTTTGCCAGCGGCGCCCTTCTTATCTTGTAGTCGAACGAGATAGGAAAAATCGACAGGCATTCGAAGGGACAATCGCCGTCTCAATGAGCTTCTCGGCATGGGCTAGAACAGTCGAGCTAGAAAGGGGGACCTGCTGTGAGATCTCTCACCAGGTGACGATTGGCTCAACCTGCCGTCTCCTTTCGCAGGCCGACTATGGCGTTTGGAACAGTCCCACTGGAACAGAGTGGATTCTCGAAGGTCCAGGGATTACGATCATGGGGGAATAAGACCCTCTCATGACGATCAGCCGCGGAGGTGACTCATGTCGTGTGCACACGTGGGTTCTGTTCAGCCCGTGACGGCTCGCACTGAAGGCTGTGAGGAATGCCTGAAAATTGGATCGTCCTGGGTTCATCTCCGTCTCTGCCTGACCTGTGGTCATGTCGGCTGTTGCGATAGCTCGCCCAATCGCCATGCCACCAAACACTTCACGCAGACGACTCATCCGGTGATGGCCTCGTTCGAGCGCGGCGAGCGGTGGGCCTGGTGCTACCTGGATCAAATGGAGCTGGACGTGCCGGCGCGTGTCACGCGGTCCTTGCGGTAGTGACGGAAAGAACTTGCTACCGGCGTGAGGAGGTGGAGAGATGGCCGAATTGGACCTGCACAAAATCGCGTTTCCCACGCTCGACGACGTCCACGTTGCCACGCTGGCCAAATTCGGGACGCACCGGGTGTTACGTGATGGGGAGTACCTCTTTAAAGCCGGAGACCGTGAATACAAGTTTTTTGTCGTCGAGCGCGGCGCGGTGGAGATTGTCGAGCATTCGAGCGGCGAAACAAAGCGAGTGGCCTTGCACCAACGGCACGCATTTGGCGGTGACGTCAGCCTGATGACCGGCCGCCCAGCTCTGATCAGTGCATTGGCTCGCGGCGACACCGAGGTCTTCGAAATCTCAGCCGGCGATATCAGACGTATCATGAGCGAACGCCCAGCGCTCGGCGAGCTGTTGTTCCGGGCGTTTATTGCGCGCCGTGAGTTGCTTGTGGCATCCGACTTTCAAGGGCTTCGAGTGGTCGGGGCCGGTTCCTCGCGCGACACCCTCCGCATCCGTCACTTCCTTGCCAGAAATCAGGTGCCGTTCACGTGGGTCGATGTCGATCATGACCCTCAGGTCGGCATCCTGCTCCAGAGCTTCGGCCTGACCGAGGCTGACGTGCCGGTGATTGTCTTTGGATCGGAGCCGCTGTTGCGCAATCCCTCGACTCGAGAGTTGGCCGACCTCATCGGCGTCAGACGGCCGCTCACGCAACGGAGCTATGACTTGGTGATCGTCGGTGGAGGGCCAGCGGGGCTGGCTGCAGCCGTATACGCATCGTCGGAGGGGTTGAGCACCGTCGTGATCGATGCCTGTGCCCCGGGAGGACAGGCCGGCACCTCTTCGAAAATCGAGAACTATCTCGGCTTCCCGACCGGCATTTCCGGTAGCGACCTCGCGAACCGTTCCATTTTGCAAGCCCAGAAATTCGGCGTACAGTTCTCGTCTCCCTCCCCTGTGACGCGCCTCGAGTTTGAGAAGGGCCAGACACTCGTATGGTTCGACGGCGAGCATGTCTCGACGCGATGTCTGTTGATCGCGACGGGCGCCGACTATCGCAAGCTGAGCGTTCCCAGACTCGAACAATACGAGGGCTTGGGCGTCTACTACGCTGCGACCCTGACCGAGCTGCAGCTCTGCCGCGGCTCGGAGGTGATTGTCGTCGGCGGGGGCAATTCTGCCGGGCAAGCCGCTATGTTTCTGTCGGAAGAGACCCGGCGCGTGTACCTCCTTCTTCGTGGCGGAGACCTGCGTAAGGGCATGTCCAACTACTTAGCGGACCGTATCGAAAGTGCTGACAACATCGAAGTGCTGTTGGACATGGAGGTGTGTCGCTTGATGGGGGACCAGCGGTTGGAGGCCGTCGAAATCAAGAACTGCCGCACCGACAGCACACGCACGGTTCAGACCCCTGCCGTGTTTACCTTTATCGGCGCCACCCCCTGCACCGGTTGGCTGCCGGCTGAGATAGAGACCGACTCAAAGGGATTCGTGAAGACAGGACCACTGGTGTCAGCCTCTCCGTACTGGACGGCCGATCGGAGTCCCTTCTTCCTCGAGACCAGTCGTCCTGGCGTCTTCGCAGCGGGCGACGTGCGACTCGGCTCCACCAAGCGTGTAGCCTCGGCTGTGGGCGAGGGGGCCATGGCAGTGCAGTTCGTCCACGAATGCTTGAGACTCATGGGAACGAGAGGTGCATGAGTCTTCTTGTCTCCTTCCGACAGGTTGTTTGAGTCCACAGCCCCTGCATCGAATAACCGACGCGCCGCAGCCGGCCTTGCCGTGAGCCCCGGCGTGCTGCGCACACCGCCTATCGCGGTGGTGGCGCGGAAGAGACGATCACTGGACACCATACTTTCGCTTATCCTCCCCGGTTTCTTGATGCTCCCTGTATCGGTCGATCGCTCCTCGATCTCCCTGATTGCAGGCGGCCGCCGCAGGTCCGGAATAGCTGCTGCAGGGGTTATCGCCGCCACTACTCCCGCCACCGCCGAACGCCGCAGCAGCCCTTCGATTGATTTGGGCGCCGATATATTTCCCCAATTGAACTTCATCCTTGAAATGCGGCGTGTCGGGCTTCTCCAACCAGGTCGCAATAAAACCAGCCCCGCCGTTTTTGTGGCGGCCGGCTCGATCCAGCCACTTGATCGCTGTCCGACGATCCCTGGGAAGTCCACCCCAGCCGAATTCATAAGAGAGTCCCAAGATGAACTCCGCCTGGTCGTAGCCTTTGTCTGCGCTCTGCTGATAGAGGTGGATGGCTTTGACTTGATCCTTCGGCACGCCGTCGCCTTCGAAATACAAATTTCCCAGCGAAAATAGCGCGGCGCGATGGCCCTGCGCCGCCGCCTTGCCGTACCACTCGGCGGCCTGCTTGTAATCCTTTGCGCGGCCCAATCCTTCCTGATAGATCCGCCCCAAAAGCGCTTGAGCACGGGGATGGCCGGCATTCGCCACTTCCACCAGGATCGGAAAGGCCGCGGCATAGTCCTTCTTGGTGGTGAACAAGTCATAACCTTGCTTGAACCGCGCCTCGACCTTCGGATCGGAGCTCACAAACCCTTGAGGAGATTCATATGAAGGGGGACCTTTCTTTTTCGAACTTGCAAGAGGTGTGGACGGTTTAATCGGCACGGTGCCACCAGGCTGCCCACTGGGCCGGCGAGACGAAGAGGAAGCGCCACTGTTCGTGTCCTGACGAGGAGTCAACAAGTCGGCGAGCGGGGTTTCGGGATTGATCCTGGTCGCCTTCACGAAGGACTGGGAGGGGTCGGTACTCACTAATTTGGTTCCTCCATCGGCGAGAGCGAGCCGGTTGAGGAAGCCACCTTGCTTCCATTTGAGGGCAACCTCGCTCTTGGCCGCATCCAAGCATTCCCATGTACCCGAGTTGCCTGACTTTTGCGTGAACGTCCCATCGGCCTTGATCGTCACCTCTCCCCCGACGAACCAAGTCCATGCGCCGACGACAGCCTCACAGGCAGCGGCCTGAGCCTCGACAGGGAGCACGAGGGCTGCGCCCGGGCAGCACAGCAAAAGAGCCAGAGCCGCCGACCGTCTCGAGCAAGAAATCAATGGGATGGTTGGTGAGGCACGCATGTCGAACCTCCTTGGTGGGGCAGAACGGGAGCCAGGCTACTGCGTCGTCAGCGAATCTGTCAAACAGCTGCTGGAGTAAATCTTCTCACCCCTCTTAAGTATTAGTGCACAGATTTGGCCCTGGTCTGTCTTGCCTCCGTTTTCCACGGACATGTAGACTCACCCGCCGTATGACTTGAAGGAGGGTCGGTCATGCTCCAACGTACCGTGTCGTGTTCCGTTCTTCATCACCGGCACATGCTCGCCGGTGTGCTGGTACTACTCGTATCGTGGCTAACGGCTGACATGGCGGCCGCGCAAACCACCAGAACCCAGTATCTTGATGCCGACCTCGGGCAGAACCTTGAAGCCTTAGGTCGGCTCTATGAGAGTATCTCCGAGGGCAAACTCAAATCGGGAGGCCAAATCATTGTCGGTGAAGTCAGCGGTACGCCCGTTCCCGTCGAAGTAGAGATCATCAAAATCACCCAGGTCTTTTCGACTCAGCAACTTCAGCCGGCGAATCCCCCCAATATCCAAGGCGGTGGAACCAATCTCAATAGTACTGGGACGTGCGTGGTCGGCTATCAGGATAATGGGACGAGTACGCCCTACCATGCGTTTCGCTGGCTCCTGGAGGGCGCTTCCCTGGACCTCGGCACACTCGATCCGGCGAACAACGGCAGCCGCACGTCGTTCGGGACCGACACGAACCAAGACTGTTCCATCGTGGTAGGGTACTCGCAAGTCGTCGCCGGCACGACCGAGCATGCATTCCGCTGGACACAAGCCAATGGCATGCAAGATCTCAACTCGCTGGCGAGTGCAACCGGCCCTTCTCGCGCTTACGGCGTGAGCAGCAATGGCAATGTGATCGTCGGTGAAGCGGAATTTCCGGCCGGGGCGTTTCAACGGAAAGGGGCATTCCGGGTGGACGGGTGGCTCGTTCACGGATCTCATTCCGGGAACCGCACCCTCGCAGGCCACGGCAGTCTCGGCCGATGGAACGGTCGTCGTCGGACAGGTTGGAACGTCCACATCATCGACTGCCTTCCGATGGGTCATTCCAAGTGCAACCGGCCAGCCGACCATGCAACCGATCGGTCCCCTCCCCGGACACACGACCGCGGCAGCCACCGCCGTGAGCGACAACGGCAAGATTGTCGTGGGGATCTCCAATTCCACGTTTCTCCAGTATCAAGGTGTCGTTCTGGGATGGAATCCGGGAACCGCGTTTCGCTGGGCCGAATCCGGGAGCAACGCTGGAATCAAGGATCTGAGGGATCTGCTCATCGCCAACGGCGTCAATATGACTGGTATCACGTTGCTGTCCGTCACCGGCATGTCGCCGGACGGTCAATGGATACAGGGCCAAGCGCAGGCGCCGACCGGTGAAACGACCTTCGTCGCCCAAATCTGTGACGAGGCCATCGGGGGGCCCTGCTCGACCGACGGGACGGCGCCCTTCACGCTCGGCGCGACTCCCAATCAACTCACCGTGTCAGCCGGCAATAGCGGCACCGCGACGATCACCGTCACGCCGGATGCCGGATTTTCTCAACCAGTCAGCTTCGCGTGCGGCAACCTGCCGCCAGGCGCGGCCTGCAGTTTCAACCCGCCGAGCGTGACACCCGCCGGCGGACCCATCAACACGGTCCTGACCATCACCACGAACGGCGGACCGGTCGCGTCTCTCCCTTCCGGACCACCCGCCACGATGTTCGCCGCTCTGTTCGCGCCGATCGTGCTGTTCCCTGCCGGTTTCCTCATGCGACGAAGCGGGACCGGTCGAGGCCTCTTCAGCCTCCTCTCAGGCTGTGTGATCATGCTGGCTGTCGCGGGGCTGCTGAGCTGTGGCGGGAGTGATTCATCGACACCGGCAACGAATTCCGGTGGTGGTGCGGCGACCGGCACACCGGCCGGCACGTCGACCGTCAGTGTGACGGCGAGCTCTTCCGCCGGCAATACCGGCGTGCCAGTCACCCTGACCGTGACACGGCCTTAACGAGACGAGACGGGCGATCTGCAAAGCCGTCCAACATTGCGGGCCAGCGGCCCCTGTCGAGCTTGCCGGTGAGTTCGGTGCGCCACCCAATCGACTGCGCAGAAGGAGATGCCGCACCTCAGGCTGCCTTCCCCGGATCGGTACAGCACCCGCGTTGGTCTGAAAAACCCTGGCAATGAAGTGCGGAGCGTTGTCAGACCTCTGATTAGGCCGTTGCTGATCGTGCCTGTTGCTGGACCAGTGTCTGCATCGCCTGCATCGGCCACACCAACGAATTGCGTACCGTGCAAGGGCGTTCATTGAGCTGAAGTGACGTGGCGATTGGGTCTAGGTCGAAGACATGCGGGACACGTGTCAGCAACCGATGTTGCAGATCATCGACCACCACCCGCATCGACCCTAGAACTGATCGATCGGTTCGCCGATCAATTCGCATCGGACCCAAGGCGAGTTCGAGGCGTTCGAGGTCGAAAGAAGACACACTCTGAGCGGCAAGGGTAGCGGTAAACAATTCGCGATGCCAGCGCTCTAATTCGGCAAACTGAGGCGCTCGGAGCCCCGGAATGAAAAGGACATAGCGGGTGAGATCATGACAAAAGATTACGCACTGGCGACGATCCAACACGAGCAGATGGCCATGCCAGTCTTCGAACTGAGGAAGCCGATCTGAAGAACCAGCTGCAGCTGCCTCCTCCCAAAGACTCCGGGGCAACTTGGTCGCCAACTTGGTGGTGCAGTGCAAAATCATGACCCGTAATCGGCATCATGCAAGGTCCGGTCATCGGAACGCAAGGTCGTGCCTGATTCCGGGCTGACGGTACTCTGCTCATTCAAAATACCCTAATGCAAGACCGTTTGTGCGCCTAAGATTTTGGCTCTCTTAAAAAGACGCCTGATCCTTTTTAGCCCTTTCGAGCGTTCTCCACTAGGGCGGCTATCTGCACGAACTCCACGCTGGGGCGTACTCCGTAGAGACCCGTGACACGCTCCAGCAGGGCGTCGGTGAAAAACGCTCTCGCTGCGTCCTCTGAATCCCAGATATAGAAATTCGTAGCTTCACGCTTTCCGGCATTGACCGTGAAAGCCTTGGAACGCAGTCCGGGCAAGCCCTTGAACTTCGCGCGTGCGCCCTCAGCGATTTTCCGCACGGCTAGCTCGTCGAAATTGTCTGCATAGCGAAATGTGACGAATACCCCGATCATGCCGGACTCCCTTCGATGTAGGCCTCACTCTCACTTGGAAGACCTGCGCCGCCCAACTCACAATCGACCCGCACCTGACCTGTGCAATGCGTCAGAAAGTGTTAGCGGAATGCTTGCGATGCCATCGGCCTAAGGATTACGCACGGGTGACGATCGGATGCCTCTAGAAAATCAGCCTGTCCTCTATTCTTGGTTCAATGGTATTCGCCTAACGCCTCGCCGATAAGCTGTGGGCACCATGGACGCCCGTCCGTTTTATCAGCTTGTTAGCTGCCATGTTCTTCACGGGTCTCCTGCCCCGTCACCGGTGCGGCGAAGGCAGTAAAAGCGGGGGCGTGCTTTCTGCACAAAACGAGGTGCCCCCGCCAAAGCGAATGCTTTCTCGTCGGTGATCCTCCATCCGCTATAAGCGTGCTCAATCTCCTCCCGACTGATTCCTCGCGGCAGCGGTCCTCGGCGACCAGGTGAAAACGCGTACATCAGAAGCGTGGCATCCTCGGTGGCCACCGCCGTGACCTCACGGCTCACCGCCCGCACCTGCTCGGGCGGGAGACCATGTACCGCACCAAAGTCCAGGATGAGGTGAAATCCCGAGCCGATGCCTGCAGCCGTGAGCGCCGTGATGCTCCCTTCGACGAATCGAACCTCCACACCGGCTCCGCGTGCGCGTTCGCGGGCGAGGCGCACGGCCTTCGGCACGATGTCGACCCCGGTCACCTCCCACCCGCGTTGAGCCAGGCGAACCGACCAGAAGCCGGTGCCGCATCCGAGATCGAGGCTGTGCCCATAGGGCGGCTCTCGACCGCTCTCTTCTCGGTCAAGGAGCGCAATGGCCTGGTCGCCGATAGGAAGTGACGGCATCCGTTCCCACGGCGTTAAGCCGACCAGATACTGGAATTTGTAGAAAAGGCTCACTCAATGTCTCGGTAACGCCTTGGCGGCTAACTATGAGTAGGCAAGACCCGTATAGTACGCCCGAACAAACGATAAAGTCGAACGTAGTCATCGACGGATCTAAATAGAGGGGGTGGACTTGCCAGCCTTTTGTGGACACATTAGTAAGCCTGTTTCAACGCGGCTTCAAATGCTTCCGGACTGACCCCGCTGAGATGGCTGTGTCGCCGGGTGCGATTATAGAACATTTCGATGTAGTCGTAGATGTCGGCCGTGGCCATCTCACGAGTCCTGTAGATGCGCTTTTTGATCCGTTCCTTCTTCAAGCTGCTAAAAAACGATTCGGCCACGGCATTGTCCCAGCAGTTGCCACGTCGGCTCATACTGGGCTCTAGATGATGCGCCTGACAGAAGCGCCGCCACGCATCGCTGCCAAACTGCGAGCCTTGATCGGAATGAATCAGTGTGTGCTTTGGCTTGCGTCGCCGCACGGCCATGAGGACCGCGTCCAGCACGAGTTCTCGCGCCATCGTGGGTTTTGTTGACCAGCCAACAATGCGGCGGGAGTAGAGATCCATCACGACGGCCAAATAGAGCCAGCCTTCCCAGGTGCGCACGTACGTGATGTCGGTGACCCAGGCCGTGTTCGGCCGGGGGACGGTAAACCCTCGTTGCAGCGTATTGGGTGTCAGGAGTGAGGTGGGGCCTCTGGCGTATCGGGGAGCTCGATAGCCGTACCGTGCTTTGATGTGATTAACTCGCATAATTCGCGCGCCCCGATGTTTGCTACAGGTCTCACCCGCTTCGCGCAAATCGAGAAAGATACGCGGGGCCCCGTAGATGCCGTGGCTCGCGGTATATGACGCACGGATCAGACCGAGCAACCGCTGATCCTCCACCGCGCGATCAGATAGAGGGTGATGCAACCACGCATAGAATCCGCTGCGCGACACGTCCAGGAGCCGGCACATGACGGCCGTATCGAACTCATGACGATGTGCCTTGATGAACGCATACTTTACTCGGACGCCCTGCGATCGGTGCCGATTGCCCATAGGCCCTCCCAGGTTTCTAACGACCACCCTAAAGGTGTCCGTTAAAGGCTGGGAAGTCCAGACCCAGTCCATGACTTCATGGATATGATAGCTATCTGAACACTTACGGTCTTTCAGCTGCCCGTCTCTGTACCCACCCATACTACCGCTTTAACGCCCGGCAGAGGATGGTCTGTGGTTACCGGACATGCCACACATATGTTTCCAATAGATGCTAGCGCAGTTCCGTTCAAGCAGAGCTTCGCACGGACGAGCAGCACGCTTTCTAGGTTACTGGGGAAAAGATTCCGCTGAGCAGTGAAAGGGAATGTGGGCCTTAAGGCGGCGTGCGAGGCTTCAAAGCCAACTTTGGCGAAGGGGCGGGGAACCCACCGAGACGATGGGCACGGAAGACGGGAACTGACCACGGCATCGCGATCGCTCGGTCGCGGCCACGGAAATTCCCGAGCGGACGTGGCACAGAGTCCGGAAGGGTCGCCCCGGAGCCAAGGTATGCGACTGAACCCTTGCGCGCCGCCGCTTAAAATTAAAAGGCCCGCTGACCTTTCGATCAGCGGGCCCTTTTTTACCCCGGCAACGTTCTACTTTCCCACTGCCTCGCAGCAGCAGTATCATTGACCCTGGAGGGCTTAACTTCCGTGTTCGGGATGGGAACGGGTGGGACCCCTCCGGCATGGTCACCGGGAAAACTGAATAGATCTTCGTGTGTGTCAGAAGCCCATGTCTGTCAGGAGCACCGTATATGTTAAACCGCACGGCCGATTAGTACTGGTCAGCTACAGCCCTTACGGGCCTTCCACACCCAGCCTATCAAACTCGTGGTCTACGAGTGGCCTTTAGAGGGCTTGCGCCCTGGGAGAGCTTATCTTGTGGCAGGCTTCCCGCTTAGATGCTTTCAGCGGTTATCCCAACCGGACATAGCTACCCGGCACTGCCGTTGGCACGACAACCGGCACACTAGAGGTCCGTCCTTCACAGTCCTCTCGTACTAGTGAACGCCCCACTCAACTCTCCTCCGCCCACAACAGATAGAGACCGAACTGTCTCACGACGTTCTGAACCCAACTCTCGTACCGCTTTAATAGGCGAACAGCCTAACCCTTGGGACCAGCTTCAGCCCCAGGATGCGATGAGTCGACATCGAGGTGCCAAACAACCCCGTCGATATGGACTCTTGGGGGTCATCAGCCTGTTATCCCCGGCGTACCTTTTATCCGTTGAGCGATGGCCCTTCCACGCGGGACCACCGGATCACTATGACCGACTTTCGTCTCTGCTCGACGCGTCCGTCTTACAGTCAAGCTCCCTTTTGCCTTTACACTCGACGGCTGATTGCCGACCAGCCTGAGGGAACCTTTGGGCGCCTCCGATACCTTTTTGGAGGC